>OY759746.1:0-3931449 GCA_963662795.1 Spirochaetia bacterium
CTCCTTTCCCCTATAGCTGGCAGGAATAAACCTTGCCGCTATAACAGAATCAAGAGCAGCCTTGTCAAGAACCGTATGCCCGCTTGACCTGTATATATCCACATTCAATGGAGTACCTGCCGGGTCAATATCAGCATCAAGGAGTACCTCACCTTCAAGCCCTCTCTTCACTGCATAACGGGGATATGTGGGGTTTAAGGGTATGAGAATTTTCGCCCTGATAAAACCGGACTCTCCGGCGGCTCTTCCTGTGCGCCCGGAAAATGCGGTTTCACCTGATCCGGTCAGTACAGTATCACCCGTAACTTCATCTGAAAATACCTCCTTTTCAAAGGTTTCAGTAATATCAGGTTTATCCTTAACCGCAGCTTCACTCATCGCCTGTACGGCTGTGACAGTTTTTTCTGACACCTCAGCCGGGGACAGTTTATTCAGTGAAGCTTTTTTTACTTTTTGTCCTGAAAGATCAACTTTCAGGGTAATACTCTCCTCCGCCCGGACAGATGATACAGGCACCTCTTCCTGAACCGCAAGGGATATAACTGCAAACAGTGAGAAATGAAACAGCAGAGAGAGGAGGATCCATTTCCCTTCAGTATGAACAGGATATACCAAATTCAATCTCCCTTCCGTTTCCGGGGTAGTAATCAGTATAATAAACCAGCTGGGCATATTTTTTGTCTGCGGCATTCTTTATTTTACCGTAAACGGCAATATCTGCCATGCCTGTTTTTTTAGTTATCCCGGCACCTGCGTTAAAGAGAAGATACCCGTCAATTTTATCAAGATCATTGGCAGTATCGCCGCCCCTGTAATAGCTTCCTGAATAAATTATTTCGCTGTAAATTCTTGCCATTCCAGAGATTCGTACTTCCGGTAGAATTGAAAATCTGTGCCCTGGAACTATCGGAATATCATTGTCTTTATCATCACCGCCGGCGAATTTCGCTATTGTATAATTATAGGTTCCGGTAATTGTAAAGTTATCAAACAGTTTTACCGCTGCAAAAGATTCAACTCCCAGATGGATGGTTTTTTGAAGATTTTCATTCTGATCCGTTATCAAGTTATACGCTATCTCATCGTCCATAAGCAGGTAAAACCCATTGAAACCAATTGAAAGATATTCTCCGGCACCAGTCTGAAAACCGGCATCAAAGGAATCCCCTTTTTCAGGATCCAGATTTTTTGTAAAACCGTCAGATCCGTAGCCGGAATATACAATCTGCTCGTCAAGCAGCGGATATCTGAATATTTTTTCATATTTTACATAAACCTTACCCGACTTGCCGGATAAATAATTAAGCCCGCTCCCCCATACGAATGAATAATAATTTGAAGAGTCTTTATCAGGGCCGAAATCAAATCTGTAGACTGCACTGTCATATCTGCCGGATAAGGTGAAAATCACCTTATCCGATAAAAAAACCTCACCCCTTGAATATATACCGAAGCTGTTTTTTTCACCGTCTCCTGAAAAAGTTTCTGCTGTGCGGTTTAAATCTGAATAACGTTTTACATCAATTGTGTCAAAATATAAATCAGCGCCGGTATTAATCGACATGCCGTACATAATTCCCGGAAAATCCAAAAGAACAGAAGGATTAACAGATACTGAATCAAGTTTCGTATCTGTATAACTGAACCACGAGGCCATGTCTGTCGCGGTATCTCGTGAACTGATTCCGGCCGCAAGAGAGACGGCAGTATTATCTGTAATATCATAGCTGCCGGAGAGACGTATAAGTGAAGAATCTGTTTCCGCCTCATCATAAAGATTGACTGCCTCGTACGGGTCGTCTTTATACTGCTCTTCCGTAAGCCCTCCAGGCATTTCATGCTTTTCACTCCCCGAGGAAAGATGAAGCAGCCCTTTTAACCTATCGTCAGCCTTCGCTTCAAGATCAGCACTGAAGCTTACGACTTCTGTCCCTGTCCTTTCTCTGTACCCTCCGGTCCTGCTGTCAAGCGCAGATACACGAAGAGATAAAGCATCTCCCCCTATCGAGGAGCTGATTGATTTTTCCGAAAATTCGCTGCTTCCCCCCTTAAGCGCGGAATCAAGGGAAAAACCGTTTTCTCCTTTTTCAGGTATGATATTTATTACAGAGGCGACCGCGAAATCCCCGTAAAGGGAGCTTGCCCCCCCCTTAACGACTTCAATCCTTTCAATCTTTCCTCCGGGAATAGTGAGCCAGTTAAAGGCAGACATATCAGGGTTATTCAGCCTTACTCCATCATAAAGGATAAGGACCCTTCCCTGCCCGTTTTCGGTAAAGCCTCTGGATGAAGGCTGAGATGATGAAGATGACCCGTTGAATGAGCGGAAATCGATCCCTGCAAAAAGCGAGATTGCCTCAGGTATTGTCCTGTTTTCAAGCTGCTGTGCAGTTATCACTGTTACAGCGGACGGCACCTCGAGGTCTGCCTTTTCAGTCCTTGCCGCAGAAACAGAAACAGTAATGTCTGCCCGGGGCGCTTCCTTAAGGCCGCTGCCTTCAGATTCCTCTGCCATAGCTGAATAAAAAGAAAACGTAAAAATTAGTGCAATAATAAGATTTTTTTTCAAGAAAAACTCCTTTTCCGCCTTGAAAAAGAAGTCAGAGATAAGCATGCCCGTATTCAATCAAAAAACTCAGGTCCGCAAAACCGCACCCGCACTTTACAACAGACATATCAGCTTATTCCAACCCGATCCGCGAAGTTTGAATAATATGGTTGCTGTTTCAAGTATTCTGACTTATGGCTGCGGCACGAAATACATCATGCCTCCTCGCCCCTTCCCTTCCCGGATCATTTAATCCAGTGGCAGGCATAAAGCCTCAAGGGGGTCTGTCGCCAATCACAGCAGCGGGTCTGTAGAGGATTTTCACCTCGCTTCCATGAATTCAGCATATTAATATTATACCGGATTAATAATTTATTCAACTTATAATCATTATTCTTATTGACTGAAAGCCCCTGCCGCGTGTCTAATTATTATCATGACTCTAAACCGCAGGAAAACGGGCCTGACCCTTACAGGATTACTTGTGTTCCTCCTTTTTATGATTAACATCTCAAACGGTTTCGTAAAAATCCCTTTCCGGGACATTGCATTGATTATGCTCCGGAGCGGAAACACCGCCGGCATCGGGAATATCGGGGGTGACACAGGTAAACCCGCAGAAGAAAACAAGCAAATCAGAATTCAGAATATAGTACTTCAGATACGTTTTCCGCGGGCGCTCGCCGCAGCTTTCGGCGGGGCCGCACTTGCCCTCTGCGGCCTGCTTCTTCAGACCTTTTTCAGGAATCCGCTCGCAGGACCTGATGTATTAGGGATTGCATCAGGTGCCGGCCTTGGCGCGGCTGTTGCTATTCTTGCAGTTCCGGTTCTCCGGACCGGGGGAGTATCAGTTCTTGCGGCATCGATTACAGGCTCACTTACGGTCACAGCTCTTCTGATTTCTCTTGTAAAAAAATATGAAAGCATGACAATCACCCTACTGGCAGGGCTGCTGGCAGGATATTTTCTCCATTCACTTACAGGAATACTGATCAGATTTTCTTCAAACCAGGCTGTGAGGTCATACATCAACTGGTCTGCCGGCAGTTTCAGAAATATCGCAGGCAAGGATCTGTACATCTTTGTTCCCCTGCTCGCTGCATCATTTTTCGCAGCATTTCTCCTTTCAAAACAATGTGACCTCTACCTGCTTGGGGAAGATTACGCACTCAGCATGGGCTCTGATACAAAATACTTTCGATACTTTGTCATCCTGCTGACTTCTGTCATGACGGGAGCTGTTACGGCTCTTTGCGGACCGGTGTCATTTATCGGAATAGCCGCACCACACTTCTGCAGGATGGCCCTTAAAACAGACAGGCACAGCATCCTTATCCCCGGCGTAATATTTACAGGCGCTGCCCTTGCACTTGCAGCAGATACGATTTCCTCTCTTCCAGGCAGCGGCATGATGCTGCCTCTCAATTCAGTGACCGCCATTATTGGAACGCCTGTCGTTATAAAAGTCCTGCTGAAGGGGTATTATGAAAGATAACAAATCCCCGCTGCTTGAAATCAGAAACCTTGCGACAGGCTATAAATCAGGCAAAATACCTAAAGAAGTAACAAAATCCTTCACCACTTCGGTTTCTGAAGGAAATATAATCTGCCTGATAGGCCCGAACGGCTGCGGAAAGACTACACTGCTTAAAACAATCTCGGGAATGATAAAACCTCTTTCCGGTACTGTTCTTTATGCCGGCGAAGGAAAAACTGATGATATAAGCAAAATGAGCGCGGGTGAACTTGCATGCAGAAGGGCCCTTGTTCTTACAAAACCGCCTGAGCCGGGGATGATGAGCGTTTCTGAAATAGTATCTCTCGGCAGGGCGCCTCATACAGACTGGAAAGGAAAACTTTCCGCCGGGGATAGAGAAGCAGTAAATAATTCCCTTGAGATAACAGGATCTGCGCCCCTTTCAAACCGTATATTCAGAACTTTGAGCGACGGTGAAAAACAGAAAGTGATGATCTCAAGAGCACTGGCACAGGATACTCCCCTCATTTTTTTCGATGAACCTGCGGCATTCCTTGATCTTCCCTCCAGAATGGAGCTGTCGTGGCTCCTTACCGGTATCAGGGACAAAGGGGGGAAAACCCTTGTCATAACGACACACGATATTGATTTTGCCCTGAAATATTCAGATTTAATGTGGATTATTGATTCAAAAGGAACAGTTTATGACGGACTGCCGGACAATCTTGCGACCGGCGGTACAATTGGCAAGGTTTTTTCACGCGGAGATATTACATTCAATATTGAAAAAAGGCAGTTCGAGAACCGGCTGCATCCCTGATTGACGAAAAGCACCTCTACTGAAACCCTGATCATATTGGCAATAAAAAATCACTTAACCTCTGTAAAATAATTCAAATCCTCCGTCCCTGAAACCTGGGGATGAAATATTTTTATCAGATCAGAAAGTATTCTGTCAGGGTAAGCAGTTCCCTCATCCCAGTATGGATTGCCCCCTTCTGTCTCAAGCAGATTATTGTTGTAAATCTTCCCTTCTTTGAAAGCTCTGAAAAGAGCATAGCGGCTGTCTTTTTTTAAAATATCATCTTTTGTTAATATTCCGGAGGAATTGACAAGCCAGATTCGGGCATCTCCTGCAAGAGAGAAAACTGTTTCAAAATCAAGGAAAATGCTTCCGGTGTTATCGTCATCATTCCAGGGGTATAATGCTCCCGCATCGGAAAAAAGAATCCCGGCATAACTTCGTCCACCCGGCAAACCCCAGCTGTCGCCGTAGATCATATTTGATAAAACAACAGGTTTTTTATCAGGACCTTTGGAAGCGTCTTCCGCAGTTTCCTTCAGTGCCTTGTACCGCTCAGATGTAAGGCGGAACAGTTCTCTCCCCTTTTCTTCCCTGTCAAGGAAAAGAGAAACAAAAACAATCCATTCCGCCCTTCCGAGCGGATGACTTTCCAGCCAGCCGGCAGTAACAATTACAGGAAATCCCTGTTCACCGAGAAGAGCCGTACCGTCATAATCCCCTCCGGTCCATGGGGAGAAAACCGCATCAGGGGTAATCGCGTAAAGTATTTCTGTATCAATATCCCTCCCTTCTCCGGTCTGGATAATCTTTCCTGACCGTACAAGTTCCTTTACTTCACTCAACGATGTGTTTTTCTGGAGATCAATCCCTTTCAGTTTATCAAGTTCACCAAGAGCATCAAGAAATACAATATTCTCTGAGGAGAGTGAAACTACCCTTTCAACAGGTATTTTTATAAATATCCGGTGCTGCCGCTTTGGAAGTTTTTCATCCTTGAATATGATATCCGGTTTTACATCGCGGTACAGGTAATAGGAATACTCCGATCCTCCTCCGTCCCTCACAACAACATTACGGTAATTGCTGTAATCAGTTATTGTAAAATTGTCGGCATACAGATTTTCAAGGATACTACCTTCAGGATATTGCTGTTTTATTGCCGTTGAAGTGCTGCCGCCTCTGCAGGAGAACAACAGGGCGGGAATAACAAAAACAACCACGTATCTGAATAAAGGTTTCATTATTTAAAAATATCATAAACCGCACAATTTTTCTCTTTTATTTGCCTCTGGAAAGGCGTTATTGCACAAAAATGAATATTTCAACTAATCTGCATCACAAAATTTTTAAAGCTTGCCGGAATCTGCAATGCCATTATATAATTTCAGTGTTTAATCATTTATAAATTTCTTTTTGTAAAATGATCGATAGTTATCAAAAATATAGAAAGAAATGTATTTTTGGAGGAGAGATGGAAAACGCAAAACTGTATGTAGGTAATCTTAATTATTCTGTTGAATTCGGGGAATTGAAAGAACTTTTTGCAGCCTACGGTGAAGTTAAATTTGTCAAGATTATTGAGGGAAAAGGATTCGGCTTTGTTGAAATGGCAAACGCTGCAGATGCGGAAAAGGCAAAAAATGAACTTAATGGAACAGATTTCAAAGGAAGGAAACTGAGAATCGACGAGGCACGGCCCCAGCAGGACCATGGACAGAGACCTCCGAGACAGCCGAGAGAGTTTTAAGTATGCAATAAATACTATTTTCATGATAAAGCCTGTATTTACTCTGAAAACAGGCTTTATTTTTGAAATAATCAGAAATATATAATATACATCATGGAAATTTAAGATTATTTATTATACAAAAAACAGACTCCGACAGTATTAAAAAATATTTACCCGGAGTATATTATTGAATTATATTATTAATACATGATTCTGGAGGAGTATGGAACATAAATATACTGTAACTGACCTTTCCGTGCTTACACCCTGGTATACAAAGTTTGCAGTTGAACCTCTGTTGAAATTTGTTCCATGGTGGCTGCCGGCCAACATTATCACGCTGCTGTCGAATTTCTGCGTTTTACTGGCGCTCGTGTTTACAGTTCTTTATACGGCAGGCGTATTTAAATTCTGGCTGCTTGTCCCGCTGCTTATAATGGCCTATGTAACCGGCGACAGCCTGGATGGTAAACAGGCCAGGAGAACAAAAACAAGCTCTGTGCTTGGGGAGTTTCTTGATCACTTTCTTGATATTTTTACAAACGGATTGCTGGTCTCTATGACGCTTTTGGTTTATGGAATTACTGAACCGGCGTTTATCTCCCTTTATCTGGTAATAAGCTATATTACACTCTCAGGCAATTATTTTGAACAACACAAATACCGTGTTATGTTTTTTGAAAAAATTGGAGCATTTGAGGCTGTAATAGTGATTGTCATTGTCCTGTCTCTCGGGTTTATTGAGACTTCAAGAAATTTTCTGCTGAAAGATGTCTTTGCCCAGATTTCGATATTTGACATGATGCTTATGGTGATTACTTTCGGCTCACTTTATACATTAAAAAGAAGTCTTGACAGATCAGGCAACTCGGTAATAAAAGGGTTCCTGATATTTTTCCTGCTGACAGTATCAACAGCCTTTTTCGCGGCCCGCTTCCTGCCGGGAGCGGCAATAATGTTCGTAATGACCGCCTACTGCGGAACATTTATCGGAAAACTGCATATAGCTTACCTGCTAAGGGAAAATGAACCTAAAGCTGATTTTATATTCCCGTTATTTCTCGGGATAGCTTATTTATTTAAACTGCCGGTCAGTGTGACAGTTCCGGCTGCGGTGATTTACCAGACACTTAATATTGTCATAACATTTACCGGAGGCTTCATGAACTTCAGAAAATACTGGCTGTGGGTAAATCCGGGACCTGAATTCGTAGACATTTACACAACGTAAAGCACCTTCAGATTATTTGGTGTAATTATATAAAACCTTTTCTTTCATTAATACCCGGGATTTATGTGAATTAATTCTACCCGGGTGTTTTTTTCGCTTTCAATGTTGGTCATAACCGGCTTTTAAAACTGGAGGAATTATAAAGGCTCGTGATTTTCACCTTATCGGATGGATACTCTTTCCGGTATCAGCTGTATTCTTTATCATAACAGGCGAATCAATGATGCAGATGGTTGCATCAATTACATTTCCTGCAGGATGTATTGTTTTTCTTGTATCACTCCTTATTTTCGGACAGTAATATTTCTTTACAATTGCCTGAGCCCTGAATCAGTAGTATCATGAATAAATAATTAAAAATGAGGTAATAAACATGCCGCTTTTTACTACAAATTTTCAGGAAAAGGTCGGGCTGCCGCCGGGAACACTCATCCATGTAGGAGAAAAAAGACCTGGCAACTGCAAGATCACAGTTATCGCTTACGATGAAAACAATGTAGAAGAAAAAGAATTAAAGAGTATTGAAGAATCGTTTTCATACAGGGACAAGCCCGGCATCACATGGATAAACATAGACGGTGTTCATCAAACCGAAATCATTGAAGCAATAGGGGCTCACTTCGGCATACACTCACTTGTCCTTGAGGATATTGTCAATACAACACACCGCCCGAAAATGGAAGATCTTGAAGATTACATTTTCATTGTTCTGAAAATGCTCTATTACGAGGGTAATGGGAATGAGATAACAGCAGAACAGGTAAGCCTTATAATTGGTACTGATTTTGTAATTTCATTCCAGGAGAAGGAAGGAGATACATTTGATCCCATCAGAAAACGTCTCAGAAACAACAGCGGCAGGATCAGGAAAAAAGGCGCCGACTATCTGGCATACTCACTGATGGACACAATAGTTGATAATTATTTTGTAATACTGGAAAAAATCGGAGAGGAAATCGAGGAAATTGAGGAAGAGGAACTGCTTGAAAACCCCTCAAGGGAAACAGTTCATGTAATTCACAGCCTTAAAAGGGAAATGATACAGCTAAGGAGATCTGTCTGGCCGCTCCGTGAAGCTACCGGCGTACTTGAACGGGGAGAATCAAAGCTTATCCATAAATCAACACGCATCTACTTAAGGGACCTCTATGATCATACAATACAGGTTATTGACACAATTGAAAACTCAAGGGACATGCTTTCAGGACTGCTGGATATTTACCTTTCAAGCATGAGCAACAGGATGAATAATGTCATGAAAGTGCTTACCCTTATTGCCACGATATTCATGCCGCTTACATTTATAGCCGGAATATACGGTATGAATTTCGCCAATATGCCGGAACTGCATTGGAGGTACGGTTACCCGGGAGTGCTCATTGCCATGCTCGCATCAGGCCTTTCCATGGTGATCTATTTTAAAGCTAAAAAATGGTTATAAATCAGAAAACCCGGATATTCAGTCATTTATAATTTCTATAACCTATCATCGCTGCAATTGTTTTATTGGTAACATATCCTGGAATATGAAATCAGGAGACAATTGAATTAGACGGAAGAAATACGGAAGGCAGGATTCTGCCTGAGCTTCATACCACTGCAGACTATATATCAGTCGATCCTGCAATTGCGGCAAAAAATATCGCGACACTCGACAGGCTGGCGGTGATTCTTTAAAAGTTCAGCAATTATGATATTGCGCTTGAAGGCCGGAAGACTTTTGCATAAGCCGGATTTAATAATCAATATAAAGGATTTGTCATGGATATCAGGATAGCAGCATATCGTGAAAAATATTTCAAAGAAGTATTCGATGTTGTACATAGTACAATTGAGGATGTATATCCGCTCTATTATCCCCGTGAGGCTGTTGATTTTTTTCACGGGCATCATTCCTTCGAAAACATGAGAAAAGACATTCCGGCAGGAAAAACAATAATTCTTATAAAAAACGGGAAAATTGTTTCGACAGGTTCTGTTGTTAAGAACGAAATAAAGAGATTTTTCGTCCTGCCTGTTGAGCAGTCCCTCGGATTCGGAAAAACAATGTTAATTGAGCTTGAAAAAATAGTATCGGGAAACGGATATTCAGAAGCAATACTGGATGCGTCATTAAGTTCTTTTAATTTTTACAGACATTTCAGCTTTGAACTCATAAATTATAAAATTGACACATTACCGGGTGGAAGTAAATTATGCTATTTTGAAATGAGAAAATTGCTCGACGTCAAATAGCCCTGACCTCCTAATGAGTCAAATACAAGCATTAATCATTCACAGGGCATTATCCTGTTTGAAATTATTTGTTTAACCCTTCTTTAATGATTATTATATAGTATAGGGAGATTTTTACTATGACAAAAAATATGGGTAAAATTGACAGGATTTTAAGGATAATACTTGCACTGGTTATAGCAGTACTTATAATTACAGGAAAGCTTACAGGAATTGCGGCAGTATTGCTGGGTATTTTTGCAGCAGTATTTATATTGACAAGCTCTATAGCTGTTTGTCCTCTATATACACCGTTTAAAATTTCAACATTAGGAAAAAAGAAAGAATAATACTGCCCGGCCTTACTGCATTTACAACTGCCGTTAGGCCAGTGCAATACTTCATGAGGCTTTAACAAACCTGTTTTATGTTTTTATTACATCTTTAACGTTCTCTGCTCTAAAACTATACCTTAAGGAAAATCAAAAAATTACCACTGGATTAATTATCAATTTCAGCTAATTGCTTTAAAAAAATGCGATTTTCATAAAAAACAGCTTTGATAAATGTACCGGGTGAACTAAGATCAGAAATATATAAAACCGGTTTCAAGGATGTGAAAATGAATGCTGAAATTGTTTTTTTGAATATGAATCATTTTCAAGTAACATCCATCGCAGTATTCGCTCTCCTTGTCGGTTTCGAGAGAGCGGGGCTTAGAACTGCGGTTCTGCCAGTAGTCCCTCTTGTTGTTGAAAGCTTCGGTGCGGTTAATGCCCTTGGATACATGATACCACTTTTAATTACAGCTGATATATTCTCTGTTACCTATTACCGTAAACATGCTGAAAAAAAAGAACTTATACGCCTTTTGCCGTTTGCGGCTGCCGGCATAATATTCGCTATGTTAATAGGCGAAAAAATATCACCGGACACTTTCAAGAAAATAATCGGGGCCCTCATAATTATCAGCCTCTTGATTATATTTATTGACTATAAAATATCCAATAAAAAAATAACAGGAAAAAGCTATAAAAAAACAGGGCCATTGTTCAGTACGGCTACTGGTTTTTCCTCCATGCTCGGAGGATCCGGCGGGCCGATTATATCAACCTATTTCCTCCTTTCAGACATCAATAAAAATGCATTTATAGGCACTACCGCATGGTTTTTCTTTTTTGTTAACCTTTTAAAACTCCCTCTTTATCTCTTTGTATGGAAAAACATCCATTTTTATTCACTTCTTGCAGATATTCTGCTTCTCCCGCTTGTTGCGGCAGGCATAATAACTGGAATACTTATTGTAAAAAAGATAAATGAAAAAGTATTCAGGATTTTCATTTTCATGGCTACCCTGTTCTCTGCCCTGATTCTTTTCATTTGATAGTATAAGATACTGCGAATGGATTTTCGGCAATCGGTTTTTCGGGTGTTTACCTCTTAATTATAACATTTCGTTTATACTGTAACTTCCCCGGTGATTTATTTGTTGTATATATGAACCAACAGATAGCTTAATAAAGCTATTACCTCCTTTTTTAAAATATTTTTATAACTAAGCGGCAGGCTGTCAGTCTGCCGCTTTTTTTTCTTCTATTGATTTTCAAAGTTTAAAGCTTAATAATAAAAATGAGTACAACGTAATTGGTTTAAGGAAATCATCCGGAAAATTGCGTGAAAAATAATAATATTTTACATTAGCCTGTTAAGGAGATATTTTTGGAGAAACTTTTTGAAGGGGTTAAAAAATTCACAAATTCTGATTTTATGGGATATAAGGAAATATTCAAATCTATTCAGAACTGCCAGAAGTCTCATACGCTCTTTATCGGATGTTCAGATTCCCGTATTGTTCCGAATTTAATTACAAATACAATGCCCGGAGAGTTATTTGTTATCAGAAATATTGCAAATATTGTCCCTGTTTACCGGGAATTAATGAATTTCTTGCAACAACATCAGCAATAGAATATGCCGTCAAAATACTTAACATTGAAAATATTAACGACTGATACAAGCTTTTCATAAATTCTATGCGGTGTATTATAAAACAACCGCTTATTCAGACAGCAATAAAATCTAATAACGTGTACAGGAAGAGTAGTTACCTTAACTCAGGGAAATATTCTTTCCAGATCCCCTGAACGGATGTAAATGGATTAGCAGGAGACATCTCGCTTATAGATCATACCTTATCACTTTTCTAAGGAAATGATAGTGCTAATTTTTTTTCTAATAATAACGATTTTACTGTTTTCCATTTATTAAGAAAGTTAATCTCCCCCACTCATCAATTAAAACTCTACTTCCCATATCCCCCTTGAGGGTATAGAATAATTTTATTTTACAAGTTTTCAAAATCAGCGAAATTCCAGGGAGTTACAATTATGAATAATGATAGTATTGCACCTTGTGGCGTGATTTGTGATTTATGCCTGGGTTTTCAGCGAGAAAAGAATAAGTGTGTAGGTTGCAATGCTGTCGGTTATAAACCAAATCATTGTGTTGTCTGCAGTATAAAATCATGTAAAGAAAAACATGGTAATGAAAAATTATTATGTAATGAGTGCCGTAAATTCCCCTGCGGAAGAATTAAAAATTTGGATAAGCGCTATATTGTAAAATATGGTGAAAGTATCATGCAAAATTTCAGAATGATTGATGAATATGGTATTCGTTCATTTATTGAACAAGCATCAAAGAAGTGGAGATGTTCTCTTTGTGGATCTCTACTATGTGTTCATAGAAAAATATGTTTAAATTGTGGATCTAAAAATATTTATTTCCCGAGTGTACAGGTTGAGTAATTACCCTCCCCATACCTTTTCCCTGATAATCGCTTTTCATATCCGCGGGGCGGGTGTAAGATGAAGTTTTATCCGGATTACGAGTTTTTCAGGCGCTGCACAGAAAAAAATATTCAAAAATAATCATTTAAATAAAATATTTTAATTATTTTTTTCTATTCCAATATTACATAAAGGGTATATAATTTATTTATGTTATATATAAATTCAATTTTTATTGTTTTTATTCATATTTTTTAAAATTCGTATTAACTCAAAAAACCACTACAAAATAAAATACCATTCGTAATTATTAAAGAAGTAACAACAAAACATGAAAAATAATAGCATCTTAAATCAACTTATTTATCGATTTTGGGGAACAGAAGATAAAACATTTCTTAAACCTTTAAAGGATTCATTATTTTTAGCTATTCTCTTTTTTTTCTTCAGCAGTGCCTATATTATTGTTTCTGATATAATAGCCGCTAATTGCTCTGACTCTATTTATGAAATGAAAATAGCTGAACAAGTTAAAGGCCTGATTTTTTTATCTATTTTAACACTAATCATGTTTATAATTTCTTATAAATATTTAAAAAAAATTAAAATTAATGAAAATCAATTATTAAATTATAAAAAAATAATTATTGCAAAAGAAAGAGAAGCAATAGCCGGACTTATGGCTTCTTCAATAGCTCATGATATCAATAATTTAATGACTGTTATTCTTTTTACTCTTAATATTTTAACTGATAATGATAATGTTTCCACAAAAGAAAAAAAATTGATCTCTGATTCATTAGAAGCTTCAAATAAATTACTAACTCTTACTAAAACATTATCATTAACTGGTAAGCAGAAATATTCCTCACATTTTCAACTTTTTAATATTGGTAAAATTATTAACGATATAGTTAATATTACTCATTCCATAAAAAAAACAAGAGATTGCAGGATTACTATTAAGCAATTGGATGAGATCGAAGCATTGGTAAAACCTCAACTCATTTCACGTTCAGTAACAAATTTAATTCTCAATGCAGCTGATGCTACAGAGAATAAGGGAATAATTGAAATTTCTCTAGTTGCTCAAAAAACTGGTTTTTGTATTGAAGTAAGTGATAATGGACACGGAATACAGGATATAAATAAAGAAAAAATATTCGAACCCTTTTATACATCAAAAAATGATGGTTCAGGCCTTGGGATGTTGTCTGTACAGGCTTGTGTCACTGATCACAACGGTACAATATCTATTGGTAAATCATCTCTCGGTGGCGCAATTTTTAAGCTATTTATACCATATAAACAAGATACTGCTGGTCAGAATTAGGTTTTTAATTTTTTTTATTTAATCTATATACATTTTTAACAGAAAGAATAATTACCAGAAAAATTCATCTCCACCAGCGCCTTTCACGCCTCGGCCTCCAGCTCCATGAGCAGCATATCAAAGCCGGCTTTAGGCTTTTTATAATATTTGTTCTTGTTATAATACCCATAGTGCATTATAATAATTTCAAGTTATCCGCTATTAAATGAGTTTATAACAATATAGTAATTTAATAATGTAGTTGCACATGAGAGGAAAGGTACATACCCGATGGAAACGTCATGCAGTATAAGAGTCTCTGAGGATTCAACATACATTATTATGAAACAAACAGGTATTATTAATAAAAACCTTGGGGTCGCATATAATATTGAAGCTCATAAAATCGCTATGAAATACAGAATCAATAAGTATCTTGTCGATTTGACTGAAGCAAAAAATATGGACACCTTCATTAATAAATATGAATTTGCCTATAAAGATATTCAAAACCTGCCGGAGATATTCAAAAAAGAAATTGTTGCAATGGTTGTCGCTCCAGATGACCACTCACATGACTTTGTGGAAAAAATATCAAGAAAAATCGGATTCAATGTGATATTTTTCCGCAATATTGTGGCAGCAGAAGAATATATAAAAACTGCTGCATTAGAAGAGCAGAATGATTCAGGTAACATATCAGATGAAATTAATATTTTTTCTCCCGCACCCGGTATTAAAATAAAGAATAGTGATTATAACTGTCCTATGTGCGATAGCAATGAATTTGAAAAGAATGCTGAAAATATAATTAATACTGTCGTATGTCTAAATTGCGGAATCAGTTACACAGAGAAAGAAATTTCAAAAATTAAAAAAGACAACAGTTCATTTATATTGGATATTGTATTCAATGATCAACTGGAAGAATTACCTCCATTTTCTGAAAATAATTCAGAGTGCCTATAACTTTTAAAAAGTATTAATAAGGAGACAAAAATGGGATGCCAGTTTTTAAAATCAGCCGATGATGATTATTTAACTTTATTTTATACTGGAAAAGTTAATCGTGAAATAATATTTGATAATACGATAAAGGCTCACAAATTTGGCAGAAAGAATGGAATAAAAAAGTATCTTACCGATTTAGCAAAAGCTATTAATACTGATAATATTAATAATAACATCGATTTTTTTGAAATTGATATGAAAAAATCAGCTTTTATTGATAAGGAAGCTATAGTTGCAGTTCTAGTAGCCCCCGATGATCATTCTCATGATTTTATTGAAGCTGTTTCCAGTAAAAATGGTTATAATGTAAAGCTTTTTAGGGACCGGGAAAAGGCTGTTAAATACCTTCAGGAAAGTAAAAATCACTCAATCTCCTGATATTTCTGCAGCAAGTATTCAGTATAAATCTCACTCAATTCAGCCTCGATCTCCATTTCCAATAGATCAAAGCCGGCCTCAAGACCATACTTTTCCGCGTAATCAATGAGTTTATCCTAGATTATTTCTTGTAAAGTCATAGATCCCCCTGGTTATATAACTGGGGAAATGGGAAAGATGATTCAGAAAAAATTAATTATTTATTATTAAAATATTTTTTCTCACGTTCTTTGCGTTTACTTCTCGTTCCATAAATAAAAGTTCCAATAATTCCTGCAATCGATGTGAATATAGTTGTAAAACCTATAATATCCTTACCTGAAAACATTAAGAATGTTCCACAAATAATTGCAGTAATAACTATTACACCAGCCCATGTTTGACCATGTGAAGAATTCTTCATTTCTCCAGCTATTACCATTTTCTCAATTTCCTGACGATGAGAACTTTGGATTTCAGCCATTTTCAATATACGGTCTGCAGCACCCGGCAAAACCACTTCATATTTATCAAATTCTGCTGCCAGCGGAAGTGGTCCCTGATATGTCATGCACACTCTGTTGTTTCATTGGTTGTTTTTGTTGATTTATCTGATTTTTCACTGTTTGGTCAATTTTTTTGTATTTTATTTCTTGACATTAATTTTGTGAATATGCTTTAAAAGCTGTATGCATATCTTCACTTATCGCTTTAAAATCATTCTCTATAGCTTTTTTATCTGCTTCTTCGGGAGTTGAACTATACTTAAATTCCACTAATATATCCCGGCATTGATATTAAATAATCTGTGTATCCCATTTAATAACCCCATAATTAAAATATAGGTTATTTATTCCCTTTCTACGGTATGGCTCTGGATACATTTTAAAACCTCTAGCTATCAGTTTGCTATCAGATTTCCCGTCATATGCCGTATAGCTTATAACAACCCTTTGCCACATAATGTTTTATTTATGAACGATGCGGGATTCGAACCCACGGCCTTCTCCTCCGGAGGGAGACGCTCTATCCAGCTGAGCTAATCGTCCGATACAGCAAAGTTATAACCTTAATGAAAATATGTCAATAAATCTCTTTACCTGCACCCGCAATATGGAAATAAAAACAGCATACCGGTATAATCACGGTGAAATGAGAAAAAAAACGAAGCTCTATATATATTCAATAATATCCGGCAGTGCGGCCGGCACTCTTATATGGGAGATACTTCAGAGGTTTATGCAGCTTGCGGGGTTTGATATTGATCTTTCGGCAGGGCCTGTCGGATTTGACCTTTCGGTGATATCGATTTATTTCAAAATCAATCCGGGAACGCTGGCAGGGGGAATAATTACCTGGTTTGCGGTAAAAAAAATCTGAACATGATGACCCATTATAACAAGGCGCATTTTCACATATGAATAATAAAGACAAAAACAACACTATTGTACTGGCATCAGCATCACCCCGAAGAAAGATGATTCTTGAAAGGCTCGGAATTCCGTTTATTGTTATGCCTGCAGATATTGATGAGACAGCGGCAGAAATAAGTCCAACAGATGCAGTCAAAGAACTTGCTGTTAAAAAAGCAGAAAGCATCTATTCCGGCGGACTGCTGAATCACCGCTGGTATCTTGCTGCAGACACAATGGTACTGATTGACGGTAAAATGCTCGGCAAACCGGCAGACATTAATGAAGCGGAAGCTTTTCTTAGAGCGCTTTCAGGCAAAAAACACCAGGTAATTACCGGGATAGCATTATTTGACGCAGAAAAGAGGAAAATGAGGACAGGAACTGATTCAGCATCCGTCTGGTTTGCTGCGCTTACAGACAAAGATATATACTGGTATCTTTCCACGGGAGAATGGAATGGTGCAGCAGGAGCCTACAGGATACAGGAGATGGGGGAATGCCTTGTGGAAAGGATAGAAGGTTCCTGCAGCAATATTATGGGGTTGCCTATCCGCCTGTTTTTTAGTATTCTCCTATCTGCAGGCTATCCTGCATATAATCTTCCGTCAGGCAGATTTCCGGACTAAACAAGGCAGTTTTTCTGTCAGTCCCGAAAATCAACATGCCTGCACGAGATCAAGAGACGGACCGGTATTTAATTATACCGGAATTTTCAGGAGGAAATAGAGTGGCAGTAGTTACAATGAAAAACCTGCTCGAATCTGGAGTACATTTCGGCCATCAGACCAAAAGATGGGATCCGAGAATGAAGAAATTTATTTTTGCGGAAAGAAACGGTATTCATATCATCGATCTTCAAAAAACAATCACCGCCATCAAGGAAGCATACGATTTTGTACGCTCCACAGTTCACGACGGCAAATCAGTCCTTTTTATAGGAACAAAAAAACAGGCCCAGCTTGCAGTTGAAAAAGAAGCAAAAAGATGCGGAATGTTTTATGTTAACAACAGATGGCTCGGCGGAATGCTGACCAACTTCACTACAATCAAAAAATCAATAATGAGACTCAAAAAAATCGAAAAAATGGAAATTGACGGTACTTTTGAAAGCCTCACCAAAAAAGAAATTTCCCTTCTCATGAAGGAAAAAACAGGTCTTGAGAAGAACCTTGGCGGAATCAAGGATATGAAAGATCTTCCAGGTGTTATTTTTATTATTGATACCAAAAAAGAGGCAATCGCAGTAGCGGAAGCGCGCAGGTGCGGTATTCCTATCATTGCGATTGTAGATACAAACTCTAACCCCGAAGGGATTACCTATCCGATTCCGGGAAATGATGATGCCATAAGGGCGATAACACTCTTTACCCAGATCATTGCAAACGCGGTAGTTGAAGCGGACAATGAAATTGGTCTTCAGGTAATAGAAAATCTGCAGGAAGATGAAGAAGAAACTTCGGAAGAAACAGCTGATACAGCAGAAAACGCAGATGCACCGGCGGTTGAAAAGATACCTCTTGCTGCAGCTATCGGAAGCGCAGAAGACAAAGAAGCTAAAAAGTTTGCGGCAGAAGATTATTCAGACTATGTTCCTGAGGATAAAACAAAAGAGGATCCGGCGGCTCCTGAAGCAGATCCGGAAATAGATACTGATAAATTTTATAAAGATTAGGAGATAAATGTGGAAATCAAACCGGCAGATGTAAAAAAACTCAGAGATCAGACCGGAGCGGGTATGATGGACTGCAAAACAGCCCTTGTAAATGCGGAAGGCAATTATGATAAGGCTGTTAAAATACTAAAGGAAAAAGGACTTGCAGCTGCGGCAAAAAGAAGCAGCAGAGCAACTAAAGAAGGGAAAATATTTACAAGAATTGAACCCGGGAAAGCAGCCATACTTGAACTTTCCTGTGAAACAGATTTTGTCGCGCGAAATGAGAATTTTGTAAAGCTTGGAGAAAACCTTGCCGCGGAAATCCTGAAATCCGGCGCAACTGAAATAAATGATAAACTTACCGGGATGGTTACAGAAGTCATTAGTACAATCAAAGAGAACATGTCTCTGAAAAGATTCAAGACTCTCAGCATAGCGGACAATGAATATGCAATTGATTATGTGCATGGTGTTGGAACCATTGGTGTAATTATAAAACTTTCATCAGATAATCCGGCAGTTTTAAAAAAAGATGAAGTCAAGGCATTTGCTTTCGATTGCGCTCTTCACATAGCCGCATTTAATCCTCTGGCATTGTCTGAAAAACAGGTTCCTGCTGAGTATCTTAAAGAACAGGAAGAAATATTCAAAAAACAGACAGAAAATCTGGGTAAACCGGAGAATATTCTCCAGGGTATTGTCAAGGGGAAAATAAACAAGCATCTATCTGAAATCTGTTTTTTAAACCAGCCTTTTGTCAAGGATGACAAAAAGAAGGTTTCACAGGTTGCCTCTGAAATATCAAAAGCAGCAGGTGGAAATATTGAAATTGTTGAATATGTTTACTATAAATTAGGCGATAACGCATAACAGGAAAAGACAGCCGCCCCCGCGGGCGGCTGTCACTATATCTGATACAGTAGTTAATTTATAATATCAAGGGGTTTTTATGAACAGCATAAAATCAAAATCCGAAGATAAAATGAAAAAAAGCATCTCTTCTCTCGGGGAAGAGTTCTCGGGAATCAGGACAGGACGGGCTTCAGCATCCATTTTTGACAAACTGAATGTTGATTATTTCGGACAAAGTACTCCTCTTAATCAGGTAGCGACAATTTCGGTGCCTGAGGCAAGGCTTGTAGTTATCCAGCCATGGGACAGATCAATTATAAGTGAAATTGAAAAAGCGATACAAAAATCCGAACTTTCCCTTAATCCCAATAATGACGGTAAAATCATAAGAATAAATATACCGCCCCTCACAGAACAAAGAAGAAAAGAACTTGTAAAATCAGCTAAAAACATAGCTGAAAACTATCGTGTTGCAATGAGAAACATCAGACGGGATGCAAATGACGAACTCAAAAAGAAGCTTAAAAACAGCGAAATAACTGAAGATCAGGAAAAACAGGGCACTGAAGATATTCAGAAAATGACAGACAAATATATACTTGAAATCAATAAGGCTCTTGAATTAAAAGAAAAAGAAATTATGGAAATCTGATGTCGGAACAAAAAGGGCCTGTTCATATAGCAATTATAATGGACGGCAACGGCCGATGGGCACAGAAACTGGGAAAACCGAGAAGCTTCGGTCACAGGGAAGGTCTGGAGACTGCAAAAAAAATAACACTTGCTGCCTCGAATGCAGGTATAAAATTTCTTTCACTTTATGTATTTTCAACCGAAAACTGGAAAAGAACAGAAACAGAGGTTTCTTTTCTTATGCAGCTTCTTAAATCTCATTTGAGAAGGGAATATGATTTTTACAAGGAAAATCAGATAAGAGTTATCCATTCAGGCGATCTTGAAAGACTCCCCGCAGAAGTAAAAAAAGAAATATCATCCGTAACTGCAGATACCGCATCCTTTAAAGGTCTTACAGTAAACCTGGCAATCAATTACGGAGGAAGGGATGAACTCATAAGAGCTGTAAACAGATGGATTGAAGATGATGATACACAAAAAGCACCGCTTGATACGGATACCATTAGAAAATATCTTGACCAGCCCGATATACCGGACCCGGACCTGGTTATAAGAACAGCAGGGGAAAAACGGCTGAGCAATTTTCTCCTCTGGGAAACAGCCTATAGCGAATTTTATTTCAGCGACAAGTACTGGCCCGAATGGAAAGAAAAAGATCTGGCTGATGCAATTGAAAGCTATATAAAAAGAGACAGAAAATTCGGCGCATTATCGAAGGAGAAACAAGAATGAGCAATCTTAAATTAAGAGTCCTGTTGATATTTACAGTTCTCCCTCTCCTTTTTTCCCTGATCTTTTTACTGCCGTATTTCAATTATCTTGCGATCAGCATAGTAGCTGCAGCATTTTCCATTAGCGGTACCTATGAAACATGGAAACTTTTTTACGGTAAATACAATAAAACTGATTTTACTTTTGTTACTCTAATTGCATATTCAATACCTCTTCTGGTTTACCTTGAATCTGCCTCCATAATACCATTCAACACTGTTTACTATTTCGCTGGAATAATCATTTTTATGATTTTTACATATCAGATTTTCAGCCGCGATGAAAACTCATATTCGGAAATAAATAAAAAAACATCATCAATGCTTATTCTGATGTTTTACCCCGGCCTTTTCTTTTCTTATACAATCAGGTTTACTACCCTGCACTACCCTTCCTATGCGCTGCTTGTTTTCATGCTTGTAGTTTTTATCAACGATATCTGCGCGTATATTACCGGGATGCTCTGGGGGGGAAACAGCCGCAAAGTAATTCCAATAAGCCCGAAGAAAAGCCTTATCGGTTTCATCGGAGGATTTACATCTTCAATTTTATCTACAACAATCTTTTATTTTATTTTCCCTCCGTTTTTTTCCAATAACTATTTTTATTCGCTCCTTACAGGCGCACTGATAGGAATTGTATCAATAGTGGGTGATCTGAACGAATCGGCAATGAAAAGGTCCGCAAGGCTTAAAGATTCAGGAGATGTACTGCCCGGACGCGGCGGAATTCTCGATAATATCGATTCTCTTATATTCAGCGCCCCGGTTTTTTATTATATTATCAGGTATATAAGTCTACAGGGGTAAAATGAAAAAAAAAATTATAATACTCGGCAGCACAGGTTCTATAGGCAGAAATACTATAGATGTTATAGCTTCTCAGCCTGATAAATACGAAATATCAGCAATATCAGCCCATAATAATGAAAAAAAACTTAATGAGATAGCAGATAGATTCAGTATAAAAAATCTTGCACTAACAGGGAAAAAACCGGATAACCCTTCAATAAAATACCATTCGAAAGCAGGCCTGCTTGACATGATAAATGATACACAGGCCGACATTGTTGTTAACGGGCTGGCAGGTTCAGACGGCCTTATCCCTTCTGTAGTTTCACTTAAAAGCGGTAAAAATCTTGCCCTTGCGAATAAGGAAACTGTTGTAATGGCAGGAAGTATTATTATACAGCTTGCAGCTGCCTGCGGAAAGAAAATAATTCCTGTCGACTCCGAGCATTCGGCAATATTTCATCTGCTTCAGAACAGCAGCCTGGATGATGTTGAAGAATTAATTATTACAGCATCAGGCGGCGCATTCAGGGACCTTACCATCGAAGAAATGAAAAAAGTAAACCTTGAAGATGCACTTAAACACCCCAATTGGTCAATGGGTAAAAAATTGACTATAGATTCAGCCTCAATGGCCAACAAGGGGCTTGAAGTAATTGAAGCACATCAGCTTTTCAATTTCCCCCTCTCAAAAATCAAGGTGCTTATACATCCGCAGAGTATGGTGCATTCCCTGATCAGAACAGCTGAAGGCTCTCTTTTTGCGCAGATAAGCAACCCCGACATGAGAGTCCCTATTCAAAACGCGCTATCCTGGCCGGAAATCGGCCCTTCGCTTTTCGGAAGACTTGATCTTGACGGAGTTACATTGAGTTTTACCGCCCCTGATTTTAAAAAATACAGAATGCTTGCCCTTGCCTACAATGCAGCTGAAGCAGGCCCTTCCCACAATATAACATATAACGCTGCAAATGAAGTTGCTGTAGATTATTTCATGCAGAGAAAAATTGCCTTCAAAGCAATTCCGGAGATAGTTGAAAAAACGCTTCAGACCGACATAACAGGCAGTATCAGCTGCATTGAAGATATAATCGATGTTGATACCCGGGCGAGAAAAACAGCAGTAAAATACACAGGAGATTACATTAACAACTGATGATAATAAATATTTTAATTGGACTTACAGGTCTTGGAATTGTAGTTTTTTTTCATGAAGCGGGACACTTTCTTGCGGCCAAAACATTCGGCATAACAGTAAAGACTTTTTCACTCGGCTGGGGAAAGAAAATATACTCTTTCAAGTATGGTGAAACAGAATACTGTATATCTCTCCTGCCCCTTGGCGGTTATTGCCAGCTTAAAGGGGAAGAGGTTCTTAAACAGGCAATTGAAAACAACAGCGATACCATTGAGTCGGAGGAAGGATCACTTTATTCCGTGTCTCCATGGAAAAGGATTGTTGTATTTTTTGCCGGCCCATTCATGAATCTTGTTTTTTCTATTGTTGTTCTATCCATAATATGGTTTAACGGATTCAGTTACTATAGCCCTGAAAGCAGGATAATTCTCGCTTCCGAGTACTCATCATCCTCCGGAGAACTTTTCCCGGCAAATAAAGCAGGGTTAATGACGGGGGACAGAATCATATCAATAGATGACAGGCCGATCCTTAATTATCATGAAATTAGGGAAGCAATTGCACTCAATCCTGAAGAAAAGCTGAAAATTACGGCAATGAGGGATGGTCAGACAGTTTCAGCTGTAATCACACCTGAACTCAACAAAAACACAGGCGGGGGGAAGATCGGGATTTATCCATGGATTGATCCGGTAATTGCAAAGATAATACCCAGCTCACCGGCAGAAATATCCGGACTTAAGGAAGGAGACACGATAGTTGCTGTTTCCGGTGTTCAGATAAATAATCAGATGGATCTGTATGATAAATTAAATACAAAACCTGATAAAATTGACCTTACCTATATTAGAAACAATAACTTAAATACAGTTACAATGGTTCTGCAGTATGACATCAAGGGTGAAACAGATCCCGGATTTATCTTTGATATTCATAAATACTCAACTCCTGATTATTCTGTTCCACAGGCATTCCGGAAAGGGGTAACTGAATCTTTCACAACCCTGTTTGCATCAATAAAGGGGCTTAAAAGTCTTTTCGGAGGGGTAAATCTGAACAAGGCGGTATCAGGTCCCATAAGAATAACCTACATGGTTGGAGAAGCGGCTTCCCAGGCTTTCAGCGAAGGAATAGAACAGGGATTTATCAATTTTTTTCAATTCCTCTCATTGATAAGCATAGCCCTGTTTTTCATGAACCTTCTCCCCATACCGGCACTTGACGGCGGACAGATTTTATTCTCAGCCTTTGAAATAATACTGAGGAAGAATTTCAAACCTAAATTTATTTACCGTTATCAGATTGTAGGCTTTGTCTTTATCTTTTTCCTTCTTTTCTTTTCACTTTTTAATGATATACTTTTTTTAGTTAACAGATGAGAGGCAGAATATGAAAGTTAAAATTCCCTGCCATTGCGGCAATATAATGGATTTTGAATATAACGATGAAACTGAAATTAATCCGGAATCTGCAGAAGAAATTATTCACGGCAGATTTATGAGCACAATCTGTGATAAATGCGGGATTACACTTAAACCTGAATTTCCTGTAATGTTTACCTATCCTGATCCCCGGATGAGAATATTTTTTATACCTGAGCTTCAGCGGGATGCTTTTTTAAGAGGTCAGTCACCGCTTCTTTCAAAAAATCCTGACAGATTTGTTATAGGCTTTCAGGAACTTGCGGAAAAAATAAAAATACTTGATGCCGGTCTTGATGATATTACTGTAGAATGCGTTAAATATTATATTCTGTCAAAAATTGAAAATGATATCAAAACAGAAGATGAAATAATAATTTATTTTGAAAAATATGAAAATGATAAATTGACTTTCTGTATTCACGGTTTAAAAAAAGATGAAGTGGGAATGCTTTCTGTTGATATGAATTTCTATAATATGTCAAAAGAAAAGGTAAAAACTTCTATAGGCGAAGAACCGTTTAAAAGTTTCCTTACTCCTCCCTATATTTCCATCATAAAAATATACAGGGAATATAATAAAAGCTGATTTCCAGCCGGAAACAACTTCCTGCCAGACCCATTACCAAAAGGTCCGGCAGTGGTCAATTTTAAATCAAAACGGTCAATGCGAAGGATTATTTTTAACTTTTTCTATTGCAAACTTTACTGCTTCTTCAACAGCTTCAATATATTTTTCAGGAACTGAAGCTGATGCATACAGTGTTCCTTTAAGTGATGTTTTATACAGCGGCTTGATATTATTGAGTGCAAATCCAACAATATCAAGAACACAGTCCTGGCAACCGCAGATTTTTTTATCAATCTTCATTTCCCTTTCAAGAATTTCCTTTACAAGTTCTTCTGCCTCGTTTTTAAGGTAGTCGAAATTATACATTTCATTTAATCCCATTTTTATCTCCTGTTTAGATTATAACCGGATTACTGGTATATTTGTTTATACATCGTCTTCGCTTTTTGATTCAAACCTTGTATATTTCGGTATAAAAACTATTTTCAAATCACCGATCGGGCCGTTTCGCTGCTTGGCTATGATTAGTTCTGTTTCAATCGCCCCTGTCCCGTCTGTCCTGGAATCTTCACCGCCGCTGCGCTCCCTGTGCAGAAACATTACAAGGTCTGCATCCTGCTCTATTGATCCTGATTCCCTCAAGTCCGCAAGGGTCGGTTTCTTGCCTTCTGTCTCGCGTTTTACCTGGGAAAGGACAACAACCGGAATATCAAGCTCTCTTGCAAGCGCTTTAAGCGACCTTGAAATCTCGGCAATCTGTTCATGCCGCGGTATTGTCCTGTTTTCCGCCTGGACAAGCGTAAGATAATCGACAAAAATTATCTTTACTCCGTTCTGTCTTATCATTTTCCTTGCCTGCGCGCGCAGATCAAGTATTTTCAAATCTGATGTCGAACTTATATATAGGGGTGCTTCATATACTTCACCTGCAGCCTGGTGAATCTGGCTTATCTGAAGCTCTGATAAAAATCCAGACCTGATGGCATCGCTTCTTATTCTTGCTTCGCTTGAAATAAGCCTCTGCATGATAGCCTGCTCCGACATTTCAAGTGAGAAAAATCCGGTCGGTATTTTATGCCTGATGGCAATGTTATTTGCCATGGAAAGGGCAAGCGCTGTTTTACCTATTGAAGGCCGCGCGCCGAGGACGATAAACTCTGATCTCTGAAACCCGTTTGTAAGCTTGTCAAGATCATGGAATCCGGACGGAATACCGGTGCAGACATCATCAGATTCCATGAGTTTCTGAATTGCGTTAATGGCGTCGGGAAGCAGTTCCTTGATAGATTTATAGCCGCCTGTTGACTGCTTTTCAGTAATCTCAAAAATCTTTTTTTCTGCTTCTTCAAGAACATATGCAGTTCCGGTAGTATCGTCAAAAGCCCCGGAGATTATTTCTCCGGAGATTTTGATAAGACCGCGCCTTATGCTGTTTCCCTGTACAATTTTTGAATAATACTCGACATTCGCGCTGCTGGGTACTTCGGAAGAAAGTGATGAGATATAGGGTGCGCCGCCGGCTTCTTCAAGTTTTCCGTCGTTCCTGAGCTGCTGTACCACAGTCAGAATATCTATATTCTCGTTATTTTCAGAGAGCGCAATAATTGCCTTGAAAATTATTTTGTGGCTGTTTTTATAAAAATCATCCGGCCGCAGATACAGAAGAACTGTATCCATTGCGTCCGGATTTATTAAAATTGCCCCGAGTGTAGCTTTTTCCGCATCTATATTGTGAGGCGGAATCCTGTCCTTAAGCGGGGCATTGGCCATTAGACTTACTTGCTTTATTCAGCTTTAGTTTCAGATGCAGCAATAACCAGCTTTAAAACTGCTGTCTGATTATTATAAAGCTTGATCTTGATATTGTAGTTTCCTGTCATTTTAAGTGTATGCTCAGGAACTTCGATTTTTTTCCTTTCAACAGAAATACCTTCTTTCGCAAGAGCATCAGCAATTACGGAATTGTTTACAGATCCGAAAAGCTTGCCCGATTCTCCGGCAGGCATCAGAACAGTAAGACCTTCTATCGATTCAATCTTCTCTTTTAAACCGAGAGCCTGCTGCTTTTTTTCCTCTTTTTTCTTTGCAATCAAATCTTTTTTCTGTTCAAATATATTGATATATTTCTTTGTAAACGGAACAGCCAGCCCTTTTGGTATAAGATAATTCCTGCCGTAACCGTCAGCAACTGATTTTACATCGCCTTCTTCACCAAGATTTACCATATCCTGATTGAGAATAATTTTCATTGCCATATTTTTACTCCCTCATTTCCTGTTATAGTTTATCCATATTTCTGACACTCCAAGCCCCGGTAAACCTATAAGTATAATATAATTAAGACCAGGCTGCATCAAGAACAGCATGATTGAAAAAATTATAAGCACTCTTAAGCTTGCCGGAAGATTAAAAGAGGTCATCATACCCTGAATTATTCCAAGACCCCGAAACCCATACATTGTTACCATTATTAAAAGCACATTCCATCCCAAATCACCTATAAAACCTGTGCTTATCTTAAAACTGATCACCACAATCAATAACGCGGCAATCAGGGGCCAGACCATTAATTCCGGCAGATAAAAAGACGCGGGTGTGAATGAGCTGCGCCATCTGCCTTCCTTATATCCCGAACTTCCGAACCACCAGCTTCCCGAAAGCATAATAAAGTAAGAAAAAAGATAGCTGCGCATTACTGTTTTTTTCACTGCAGTATACACAGTTTCAACATCTATACTTTTCAAAAGCTCAGTTATTTCTGAAACCTCAACACTTTGAAGTTCGCCGAAAGTCCTGTTCAGTAATTCCAAAGCAAGAGCAATCTGATTTTTATAAAAATTAACAAATGCTCCCGAATTAAAAATCAGCAGCGCTGGAATAGCTGCAATAAAAGCTCCTGCAGTTACTATCAGAATCTTTTTAAGCATCCTGGGATTTTCAGGCCAGTCATAATTTATGTATAACAATCCAGTAAGCAGCACCAGCGGCATAAATATTTCGGATAAAATAATTATAATCCGTGTTCCGGCAAGTGGAATTCCAGAAGACCTTGCAATTGATGCAAAGAATATCACTGAAATTACGATAACACATGCCTGTAAAAGAGCCGGAAAACCTTTTTTATTTCTTACAGACTGAAGCGGGACAAGGAAAAAAAGGAATAGATAACCTGATTGATGAAAAAATACAGATATCATTGAGTAAATAATTACCTCTTTCTGTATCTTTTTTACCATATCCGGAAATTTACCCAGTTCCATCCCCTAAACCTCTGCCTGTAAATATTTATTTTTTTACAAACGGCAGATATGCAAGTACTCTTGCTCTCTTTATTGCAGTTGTAAGTGATCTTTGATGTTTTGCGCATGTACCTGTAATTCTTCTGGGAAGTATTTTTCCCCTTTCAGTTATGAAACGCCTTAAAACATCATGGTTTTTATAATCCAATGGAAGTTTCTGTGTACAGAATTTGCAGACTTTTCTTTTAAAAGAAGGTCTTCTGCCTTTCCCTCCTCCCATTTTTTGATCATCGTCATAGTTTGAATCTGAATCTTTTTTATCATAATTATCATTATCTTTATCTTTATAATCTGACATTCTATCCCTCCTTATCTTTTTTTAAAACGGAATACCGTCATCGTCAAACTGTCCGGCATCATTAAAAGGTTCATTTCCATATTGTTCAAAAGGAACAGAACCGCCTTTGGACTGCTGCTGCGGTTTTACCCCGCCCTGATGACTGCCTCCGGAGGCAGCGTTATAATTACTGCCTGATCCCTGACCGGATCCTGAACCCGTACCGGTTCCGCCCAACAGCTGGATATTGGCAGCATGTATTTCCACTCTGCTTCTTGCCTGTCCATCCTGTTCCCATCTGCTTTGCCTTAATTCACCGTCAATTGCCACCTGCTTTCCCTTGATAAGGTACTTGCTTAAGGCTTCGGCTGTTTTTCCCCACAGAACGATATCAAAGAAGTTTACCTCTTCATCCCATTTATCGCCGCTTTTTTTACTTCTGTTTACTGCGAGAGAAAATTTACCCACCGGGGTACCGGCTGTTGTGAATCTAAGCTCCGCGTCTCTTGTCAGCCTGCCGACAAGAAAAACCCTGTTTATATCTGTCATAATAATTTACCTCTAAATAGAATAATAATTATTCAGCTCTGACAAACAGGAATTTAAGTACATTTGAATTTAGTTTGATTTCTTTTTCTGTTTCATCGACTTTAGCAGGGTCAAATTCAAGCTCATAATAAAAATAGTGTCCCTTGGACTGCTTTTTTATATCATACGCAAGAATTCTTTCTCCCTGGTCTTCTTCTTTAAGCACTGTCGCTGACTTGCTTTCCAGGATAGATTTGATAAATTCTTTGGCCTGTGCCAATTTATCTTCTTCACTTCTGAAGATAAATGTAGCTTCGTATTTCCTCATGTTTCCTCCTTATGGTCATTTGATCCTTGCACACGGCAGGATAAAGAGGCCATGCCAAGCTATCATATAGAGTTATTAGTGTCAATGTCACAAAAGGGTCCTGCTTTTGAATCAAAACCGGCGGCAATGCAGTTAACAGTATAATTATGGCTTACAGGGATATTGAAATAAGGGAACTGCCTGCCGAATGCAGGCCAAGGGAAAAGCTGTTCACACAGGGTGTCAGAAACCTTTCAGACAGGGAACTTTTATCCATTATTCTTGGTAAAGGGATAAAGGGGAAAGGAGTCTGCAAATTGTCAGATGAAGTCCTCAAACAGCTGGATAATATAAATTACCGTATTGATGATACACTTCTGCTGGAAATACCCGGCCTTGGAAAAGCAAAGATTGCATCAATGGCAGCCGGTATTGAATTTTCAAGGCGTATTTTATGCCCTGAAACAAAAAGGATAAAAGCGCCTTCCGATATTTACCCGTACATACGGCATTTTGCAGACAGAAAGCAGGAACTCTTTCTATCTGCTTCCCTGAATGGAGCTCACGAGATTATAGCAATAAGGACTGTAACAGTAGGGCTGATCAACCGGTCGCTTGTGCACCCCCGCGAGGTCTTCGCTGATCCTATTTCAGACAGGGCTGCCGCAATAATCGTCTGCCACAACCACCCCAGCGGGAACCTCGAGCCGAGCGGAGAAGACCTGGAAGTAACAAAACGCCTCACAGAGGCAGGAGACGTACTCGGCCTTCCCCTGCTCGATCACATAATATTCACTGAAACCGGCTACTACAGTTTTAAGGAGAATAATCCCGATTAATCTTTGCTGATTTGGGACAGAAAACTGCGGCATGCAATTTTGTATTTCTCCAGGGGTTATCCAATATTTCCTGAATTAAATAATTCTTATTTCAGGTTCTGTCTGAAATGAGCTGTAATACCGTTAAGGAATTTTTTAAGCAGCTGATCGCCGCATTCCTTATAGTTTTTATGGTTTTTATTTCTGAAAAGGGCGGAAAGTTCGGATTTGGTAATTTCAAATTCGCCAAGTCTGAACATTTCAAGCATATCAGCCTCTTTGAAATCAAGGGCAATCCTGAGCTTTTTAAGAATCATATTATTAGTAACATCTGCTTTCTTTATCAGATTGGAGTCTGCTGCTGCATTTTCTTTTTTGCCGCGCCTGTCGATAATAAGGCCGTCAAGAAACATTTCAAGTTCCCTGTCGCTGCATTCAATAAAGCCTTCTTCATCTTCTTTTTTAACAATGTCAGGAACCAAAGATTCTGAAATATCGCCTCCTGCAAGTTTGAATATTGCAGTTACCGCCGAATCCCTTAAGTTAAGAGCGTATCTGATTCTTCTTAATATATCATTGTTGTTCATATCTGCCTCCAGTGCGCGTCGTATATATACCGGCTGTCAATCGGGATTTTAATGCAAAATTGAAATAATAAATACAGGATAGACTGGAATTTATTTTTTTACCTTTTTATATGTAAATTTCTGATATCCTTCTCCGAACCCGAAATCTATTCCAAGTGTGAGTGTACCGCCGCCGTTAAAAGTAAAATTATAAACTGTTGTTTCACCGGAACTCTTCCACTTCATGGTGATTGTATTTTCTTCTGTCACGTATGTAAATGTATCAAAATCCTTTCCATCTTCCAGTTTCCATTCTCCGGTTCCATCGCTGTTGAAAGTAAAAAAATCCCTGACAAGTACACCGTCCCACTCTTCCTCGCATACCCATACACCGGATAAGGATTCCTGACCATACGCAGGCAAAGCCAGGACCAGGGGTAAAAACAGACAGAAAATAAAAGCAACGGTAAATTTATTCATTGCATATCTTCTCCTTGGCATCACCTTCGCCGGTCATATGGACCAAATGGATAAAAAGTAATTCCGGGCATTTTTTAATCAGGCTAATTATTAAATTATTGATTACTATCACCGGGTTGTCAATTCCGGAATTTTCAGGGAATCAGGGAAGTAAAATATTTTCATATAAGCAGTTTTATATTAAATATGGTATAATTCCGGAATTATGAATCTGCAGAATGACCTGACCGAAAGAGAAAAAGAACTCGACTGCCTTTACAGTATGGCAAAGTTACTCACAAGCGGCGAAACAGATACTCTTGCCATAATTTCATCGGCGGCCGGCTTCCTGAAGAACGCAATGACTCACCCGGAAAAAGCATCTGTAAATATTACAGCGGGGGAGAAGCATTTCGGCAGCAATGTCCCGGAAACAAATGCAGCACTTATTCATTCCGAAAAAATATATAATGACGGTATAAAACTTGTTCTTAAATTATGGTATTCATCTGAAGATACATTTGTTGAAAGAGAAAGGAAACTGGTTGAATCCGCATCTTCGCTGCTTGCAAACGCAATATCCAGAAACACTTACTTAAGAAAACTTGAAGAACAGGCACAGGAACTTGAGGAAAAAAATACAGCGCTCAGGGAAATCCTTTACCAGATAAGAAAAGACAGGGAAGATTTTATTGCAACAGTGAAACAGTCCACAGGTACATTTGTACAACCGCTGATATGTGAACTTGAAGGGACTGTACTTAATCACAGACAAAGCGCCATTTTAAATCAGCTTAAGATACAGATTGAATCACTGGTAACAGAACCGGGCAGCAGCATGAAGCATTTCGCTGATATTTTAACTCCAAGAGAGCTTGAAATATGTTCACTTGTAAAAAACGGCGAGGCTACAAAGGATATTGCAGCCCTGTTGGGAATTGCGCCTCTTACAGTGGAAAGACACAGAAATACAATAAGAAAAAAGCTTGGAATAAACAGGAAAGGGATAAATCTCATCAATTTTTTAAGAAACAGGTACTAAACATGTATATTTATTACCTGTTTTTTTAGCGTTGTATACCGGGATACTTATTCATATATTAGATATATTATCTGGAGGGTTAGTATATGGCCAAAAAAATTGTATTATTCAACAGCGATTATAAAAAACTTGTCAAACTCGTTCAGGTATATAAAGATTCCAACCGCCTCAAATCAAAACATCTTTTAAAACTGGCAGAAGAGCTTAAAAACGCAAAAGTAATAGGAGATGACCTTCACGGCAGCCATAAACATGACGCTGTAAGTATAAATTCAACTGTCGTTTTCAAAAACCTTGATACAGGTGAAACAATGCAGGTTACTGTTGTTTTTCCTGCTGATACTGACCAGGAAGGAAGCAGGGTATCAATTCTCTCTCCGCTCGGGACTGCACTCATTGGTGAAGAGGAAAACAATCTCACAACCTGCCTTGCCCCCGAAGGACAAATTCCGCTTCGCATTGAGAAAATACTTTCAAAGCAGATGCAGACAGCAGGTAATTGAAATAATGCTCAAACTCCATTAGACTGCTGCCAGTTAACAGAATGCATAAAATTACAGCTTTTACACAGGAAGAGGCCATGCTGGTTGATAAATCAGCTGACATCTTTAAAGAAAAAGGGAAAGATATTTACTCAAATTTCATAAGGCAGAAAAAAGATCTAACCATTTTGGCTGAACTTGTGTCGAGAACACCCTCATTACGTTCAGGGGAAAGGCATGGAATGTCAAAACGTGATATCAATACAATGGCTGAAACCCTTTCCCTGACAGGAACAGCAAATCCCCTTCTTCTTCCGACAAGAGCTACAATGGGAAGATGTTTCATTCTGACAAAGATTAATTTTTTCTCATTTATTACCAAAATTCTGATAACAATTGAGACAAATACACTGCTGGCCAGGGAGATACAGTTTTGCTGCAACAAACTGGTTTTTTCCCTCATGGCAGAGAAAGCTTATGAAGCTATTATTGAAAATGAGATTGCTTCAGGCAGCATAATTAAAGCTGCGGCAGATGAGCTCTCTTTCCTGTGGGAATACAGGATGGACAGGAATCTTGATTCTTTCTCCCCCCCGCTGATGGCACTCTGGAAAGAAAGGTGCGATGCGGTTCCGGTTCTGGGAACCTTGCAGGGAACAATGGAGGTGCTCAGAATCTCAATCAACCTTCCTGATATCTGGGGTGACTTTCTTGCTTCACCGGCAAATAAGAGCTGTATGGAACAGGCGCTTGAAGAATTTGTATTCGGCCTCAGTTTTGAAGAGATAACCCACCTGAGACGCATTATGGAATCTTTCGATATTTCCGCAATTGACAGGGTAAAAGCTGTTGAAATTCTTAAAAAAGAAAAATTGTATAAGGAAAAACAGGGTATTTTCCTGCGGGGCGACGCAAGGGCAATATATTCTTTCTTTCACATCAGGAATGAAAATGCTGTAAAAAGAAAGCTTCAGGGTTCTCCGGGCCCCCGGCAGACAATAGAAGAACTTTTTCTCATCTACCTTCTTGAAATAAAGAAAGAGGATTTCAAATCTGTAATTAAAAAATCCTTCACAAAGCTTTTCAGGGTATTTAAAAAATAATAGCCCCGTTTAAGCAGTCAGCAAAAACAGGGTATTGATTATAAAACTTTTTAATGCAGGGCAGCTTATTCCCTTGTAAGATGCCTGTATTTTATCCTGTGAGGCTGATCATCGCTTATACCGAGCCTCTCTTTCCTGTTTGCCTCATATTCCGAATAGTTGCCTTCAAACCAGAATACTTTGCTGTCTCCCTCAAATGCGAGAATATGGGTGGCTATCCTGTCCAGGAACCATCTGTCATGGCTTATTACAACAGCGCATCCTGCAAAATTGATTAGTCCTTCCTCAAGCGCCCTCATTGTATTGACATCAAGATCGTTTGTCGGCTCATCAAGAAGAATTACATTCGCCCCCTCTTTAAGCATCATTGATATATTTATCCTGTTTCTTTCTCCGCCGGAAAGCACCCCGATTTTTTTCTGCTGATCAGCGCCCGTAAAGTTGAATTTCGCGACATAAGCCCTTGAATTGATTTCACGGGTACCTAATTTTACAATGTCGCTGCCGCCTGAAATCATGTCATATACTGTTTTGTCATCCTTAAGAAGTTCCCTTGTCTGGTCAACATAGGCAAGCTTTACAGTCTCTCCTATTCTTATTGTCCCCTTATCCGGTTTTTCCTGGCCTGTTATCATCTTAAAAAGTGTTGTTTTACCTGCGCCGTTAGGACCGACAATCCCTATTATGCCGCCCGGCGGCAGCGAGAAAGTCATATCCTCTACAAGAACCCTGTCACCGTAGCTTTTTGTAATTCCCTCAGTTTCAATTACAAGATTTCCGAGCCTTGGCCCAGCCGGGATATATATCTGAAGATCCTTTGTCCTGGCTTCATTTTCCTGGCTGAGGAGGTTTTCATAGGCGTTTATCCTTGCCTTTGACTTGGTATGTCTTCCTTTTGGACTAAGGCGTATCCATTCAAGCTCTCTCTGGAGCGTCTTCTGTTTTTCAGTTTCCTGTTTTTCCTCTTCCCTCAGCCTCTGTTCCTTCTGCTCAAGCCAGGATGAGTAATTCCCTTTCCAGGGAATACCCTTGCCCCTGTCAAGCTCAAGTATCCAGCCTGCTACATTGTCAAGAAAGTACCTGTCATGAGTGACCGCGATAATCGTTCCTTCATACCTCTGGAGATGGTGCTCAAGCCAGGCGACTGTTTCAGCGTCAAGATGGTTTGTCGGCTCATCAAGGAGGAGAATGTCCGGTTTCTGAAGCAGCAGTCTGCAAAGCGCCACCCTTCTTTTTTCTCCGCCGGAAAGTACCCCTGTTTTCATATCTTCGGGCGGGCATCTTAATGCTTCCATTGCCATATCAAGCCTTGAGTCAAGGTCCCATGCGTTAAGGTTATCCAGCTTTTCCTGTATTTTCCCCTGTTTATCAAGGAGTGAGTTCATCTCATCCTCTTCCATGGGCTGGGAAAATTTTTCATTTATCTCATCGTATTCCTTGAGCATGGCTACGACGGAGGCTACCCCCTCTTCCACAACTTCCCTGACTGTCTTTTCAGGATCGAGTTGGGGCTCCTGTTCAAGGTAGCCGATTGTATAGCCAGGGGACAGGACTGTTTCGCCGTTAAACTGGGTGTCAACACCTGCGAGGATTTTAAGCAGTGAGCTTTTTCCTGATCCGTTAAGTCCGAGCACGCCGATTTTTGCGCCGTAAAAATATGACAGATAAATATCCTCAAGTATCTTTTTAGTGCCATGGGTTTTGCTTACCCGTACCATTGAATATATTACTTTATTTTCTTCGTTTGCCATTTTTCCCTCTTGTGTTATATATTTACGCTAATTGTTGTTTGTTGTTTTTGGAACTGCGTTTACTGTGTTAAGCATTTTCTGTTATTAGATCAAAATAGTCAAGACAGACCTTATCCCTGCTTTTGTCCGGCAATCAGATATCAAGTGTAATTTTTCTGAAATTGTTCTCACTAAAATATTTTTTATATTTTTTATATGATTCCCGTCCTGTCAGAACGCATCTGCTGTTTTTCATAAATTGATTTCTGAGCATATCGGCAGAAGCGGCAATATTTTTTATCCCTGTATCAAGCATAACATTACGGCTCTTCTGCCTGAGATCATCATCAAGGCCGTAGATTTTTCGCCTGATATTTATCACCCCTTTTTCCCCCGGAGCAAGAGGCCTTATTTCCCTTCCTGTGCCGCTTATTACTGCTTTAAGCAGCATCTCTTCTGATACAGATTTTTCTGAAACTGATTTTAAGGATTCATAAAATATATTCTGGGTCTCCTCAATATTCGGATCCCGGTAGGATGAGAAAGAAAAAAGGCCTTCCATGCCGTTTGCGACTACCCCGACGCCGTATGCCCCGCCGTCCATTCTGATTCTGTCCCACAGATATCCTGTTTCAATAATCCGTGATAATATTTTCTCATAAACATATTCATCACTCCCCACCCTTGAAGAAGGAAAAACCGCACCGTTGTAGCTGACCATGGACGGAACAAGGATAAGGCTGTTTGCTGGCTCAGCAGCGGAGCTTCCCCGGCCTGACGCGCCTGCCTGAGGGGTTTTATAAAAAGGAGCAGCCCTATCAGAACCTGCCGGCAGATGACTCTTCAGAATCTGATAGCATCTGTCAATATCACTTTCATCAGATGTAATACCTGAGACTGAATGAGGAGATCCGGCAATAAATCCTTTAATTTCCAGAAGATTTGCAGATACAGTCTCAAGATTTTTTTTATCATCTGTATTGATTGACTGAAGGAAAAACAGCTGGCTTATACCGCTCCACTTTTCCTGAAGAGAGAGGGATGATGAATAATCTTTCGAGGCATAAAGTGTTGCAGTATAATTACCTCTTCTTACAATTGAAGCTTTAAGATCATTTACCATCTCCCTTATTATATCTTTAAGCCTTGAAAGATCGCTGAAATCAGCATTAGCAAGGATGTCAAAAATAAAGTCTGCCGCTTCTCCATAGCGGGAAGAAAGGGATTTAAAATGGACAGAGAGAATCTCAAGCACATTGCCGTTTACACTTTTCCCTGTTTCAGGCGACACATAAAATCCACCTGCCTTAAGATTCATCATTTTAGCGGTATCATAATAAGGTATTCCGGGCAATCCGGTTTCTCTGATGAACTTCGAAAAAAGAGGAAGGTATATTTTAAGGTTTTCACCAAGAGGGGCAATATCATAAAAAAGATCTGTATAGGTAATACCTGCGGTATAAAAAGAATGAAGAAAGCATCCGCAGCCTGTTTCCTTTTTCTCGACAAAAGGGATAATTTCAACTTTTTCAGGAATATCTTTTTTTTCAAGAACAGGAATCCTTGCAATATCTTCTTCCCTGTCACTTTCTCCCTGATATTCACCAAATACAGCGGTTTCCCGCTCTGCCCTTTCCGCCATATCCCTGTCAGGGATTATATCATCTGTATCCCCTGAATTATTATCGTTATCCGGCATAACAGTTACTATTGACCTGTGGATGTTCTCAAGAAGTTTTTCCCTTATCAGTTTTTCAAAAAATCTTTCATCCCTGAAAAGTTCAGCGCGGACTTCATCCATCAGCTGATTAAACTTCAGGGTTACCTCCGGGGCAAGGCCGTGCAGCCATCCCTGGCAGCACATATTCATCAGCTTTAATCCGAAGGGTCTCCCCCCCCTTATTTCCCTGTTTGCGAATTCGAACTGTCTCAAAGTCCCTTCAACAAGATCAGGATCAAAACCCTTGTCTGTAATATCCTTAAGGCATTTGAAAACAAGTTTTTCGAATTCGCCCCTTTTTTCAGCTTTTGTCCCTCTCACGCCTACTGAAAAGGTTATCTGCCTGATATCAGTATCAGCGCCGCTGACAGGCGAAAGGTCTTCTCCTATTCCAGAATCAATAATTGCCAGATAAAGGGGGGCTCCTGAGCTCCCTATAAGAAGTTCGCAGAGGATTTCTGTCTTGAGCGCATCAAGAGGATCTGTTGAGTTTCCGCACAGCCAGTTGATTGTTATACTTGTAACTCCGCTTCCCTCTTCCGAGTGCGCAGTCTTTTCCAGGTAAACAGGCTGATCAAGTCTTTCCTGTATTTCAATCTCCCCGATTTCTGATGAATGACTGAAACGTGACAGGAATTTATTATCGATAAAATCAAGCTGCTTTTCTGTATCAATATTTCCATAAAGAAATATCCTGGCATTGGACGGGTGATAATATTTTGCATGAAAATCCCTGAATTCCCTATAGCTCAATTTTCTGATTTCTTCAGGCGTGCCTCCGGAATCAAATCTGTAGGCTGTATCAGGGAACAAGGACCTGGTTGACCATTCCGCGAGGACAGAATTATGCTCGCTGTAATTCCCCTTCATCTCGTTATACACCACGCCGCCATATGTACAGCTGCCGTCCTCATTCTTCTGCACCCTTATACCTTCCTGCAGAAAAGTAGCTTCCCTCAGGAGAGGGAAAAAAACAGCGTCACCGTAGACAGACATCAGATTGAAATAATCCGCCTCGACTATGCTCGACGCGGGGTATACAGTCTTGTCAGGGTATGTCATTGCATTCAGAAAAGTGTACATGCTGCTTTTTAAAAGCTGCACAAAAGGATCTTTCAACGGGAATTTTTCAGACCCGGCAAGAACAGAATGTTCAACAATGTGTGCCGTTCCTTTACTTTCGAACGGTATAGTTTTAAAAATAAATGAAAAAAGATTTTCCTCATCATTATTGCTTATATGATAAAGCTCACATCCGGTTTTTACATGCCGGAAAAGCCTGCCTTCAGACTTGAATTCTGTCAAATTATCTATTGATTCAAGAGTAAACCCGCTGATTACATCGCCGATCTGCATTAATTCTCCTTAACCTGTACTATTCATCTTTAAAGCCGTATCTGATGCCGTCTTTGCCGGCATCGCCCTGATACCGGGTCAGACATCTTTTATTGAAAGCGATATTCTTTTTCTTTCAAGGTCTGTTTCAATTACCTTTACACTCACCTTCTGATTCACCTTGATAAAATCTGCCGGATTCTCAACAAAGTTTTTTGATATCATGCTTTTATGAACAAGCCCGTCCTGATGCACCCCGATATCAACAAATGCGCCGAAAGCTGTAACATTGGTAACTGTGCCGTTAAGTACCATCCCGGGGGAGATGTCCTCAATCTTTTCAATTCCATCAGAATAAGTAAAGAGGGTGAATTCGCTTCTTGGATCCCTCCCCGGTTTTTCAAGTTCAGCTATAATGTCATTTACAGTAAAAAGCCCGGCACTTTCATCTGTGTACTTTCCCGGATCAATTTTGGCGGTAATTCCGCTCATTCCCATCAGCCGGTCAAGATCAAGATTAAGGTCATCAGCTATCCTTTCAGCAATATGATAATTTTCAGGATGCACCGCGCTGCGGTCAAGCGGGTTTTCACCATTCATTATCCTCAGGAATCCGGCAGCCTGCTGATAGGCTGTTTTGCCAAGCCCTTTTACTTCAAGCAGGTTACTCCTCTGGTAGAATAAACCCGATTTTTCCCTGTGTCTTACAATTGATGCAGCAAGTGTTTTTCCAAGTCCTGAAACATAACCCAAAAGCTCGATTCCTGCGCTGTTGACATCCACACCTACTGAGTTGACACAGCTCACTACTACATCATCGAGTGCTGTTTTCAGCTTCTTCCTGTCAACATCATGTTGATACTGCCCAACCCCGATAGACTGCGGATCAATCTTGATAAGTTCCGAGAGGGGGTCCTGCAGCCTTCTGCCTATTGAAACAGCCCCCCTGAACGTAATATCAAGGTCAGGGAACTCTTCCCTGGCTGCCTCCGATGCTGAATAGACTGAAGCACCGCTTTCGTTTACCGTAATAATCTTTATTTTACCGGACAGTACTTTATTAAGATACTTTGATATTTCCCTTGAGCCTGTACCGTTGCCTACTGCGGCCGCCTCCACTTTATACTTATCGATATAACCCTTTATAATATCCAATCCCTTTTTGTTTTTTTCATCCTCATCTGCAGTATTATTGGCATACAATACAGTCTGGCCAATCAGCTTACCGGTACTGTCAATAAGAACAACCTTACTCCCTGTCCTTATTCCAGGATCAACTGCTATTACAGGCTTGTTTCCGTAAGGAGGCTCAAGAAGAAGTTCCCTCAGCCCGGACGCAAATACGGCAATTGAATATTCATCCGCTTTTTCCTTAAGGGCCCCTGTATGCCAGTTTTCAATTGAGGGAAGCAGAAGGCGGGACCAGCTTTCATTTACGGCCCTGTCTACCAGGCCTGAAGCCTTTACAGAAAGCTTTCCGGTCAGTTTCATATCCCCGTCAAATATTTTCCTGATCATCATGCAGGCTGTTTCCGCATCAGGGCGTATTTTAACCGAAAGCATTTTCTCTTCATGTCCCCTCATAACAGCCAGTATCCGGTGAGGAGGCGCTTTATCCGCCCTTTCACGATAGTCAAAATAATCCCTGTACTTCTGCGCATCTGCGCGCTTTTTCTCTATAACCCTGCTTTCGATAAAGGTCTCTTTTTGAAAGAGGATACGGAGCATTCTTCTTATTTCACTATTCCCGTTAACAAGGGCGGCAATAATGTCTGTGCATCCTTCAAGAACATCATCCGCGGACGAAAGGCCTTTTTCGCTGTCTATGTATTTTACTGCTTCCTGCTCCGGATCTCTTACATGCCCTTCAAGAATACCCGTTGCAAGGGGCTTAAGCCCCCGTTCTTCCGCAGTCTTTGCCCTGGTCTTCTTCCCTTCTTTGTAGGGAAGATAAATATCCTCAATTTCTTCCGCGGAAAAGGAATTGTTTATCTTTTTTTCAAGCTCATCAGTAATAAGATTTTTATCTGTAAGTGTTTTTATTATAAAAGCTTTTCTTTTTACAAGATCGGTAAAATACTGTGCTTTATCCCTTATCGCGGCGATCTGCTCTTCGTTTAGATTTCCGGTAACTTCTTTTCTGTACCTTGCCATAAACGGTACAGTCGCTTTTTCATCAAGAAGTAAAAGGACTGCTTTTACATTTTTTTCTGGGATAGAAAGATTTTCTGATATTATTTTACTTATTAAATTCATTTTTTTTCCTGCATTATTGAACCGGTAATTAAATATTTTAAAATTCAAATATTCAAACTGATTACGGTTATGTATCAATCCAGTTTAATTATTTGATAAATATTGCCGGTTCAATAAATCATACAAAATATTTGCCTGTTAAAGAATAGCATTATGAGCTAAAAAAATGTATCATGGTTTTCACTATGAAAGATATGTCTCTTTTAAAAAAAAGATCAGAGATAATTCGTGAAACGGAAAATTTTTTTATTGAAAACAATTATCTACAGGTTGAAACCCCTCTTTTATCCCCTCATCTGATACCGGAATCCCATCTTGAGGTATTCGCTTCAAAAATGACAAACCCCTATGGTGAGGATAAGGATTATTATCTCACCCCTTCTCCTGAAATATGGATGAAAAAGCTTCTTGCGCAGGGGTCGGGTTCCATTTTCCAGATTTCAAAATCCTTCAGGAATTCCGAGCAGACCGGCTTCCATCACAATCCTGAATTTACAATGCTTGAATGGTACACAACAGGAGCTGACTACAGCGGTTCTGTCATGATAACCGAAGCTCTTCTGAAACATCTTTCACAAAAATTCGATTGTCCGGGAATTGCCCCCCCGATAATGAATATTTCAATGAAAGAGCTTTTTTTACAATATACATCTATTGATATAGAAAAACACGGCAGTACTGCGGAATTAATTGACGCTGTTGAAAAAACGGGATACGGCAGAAAAGAAGGATATACCTGGGCAGATGCCTTTAACTCGCTGTTTCTTTGCGAAGTTGAACCTGAAATACCGAAAGACAGGCCTGTGCTGATCACGGATTACCCTGAGCAGATACCATGCCTCGCAAAGAGGAGCCGGAAAGGGCCGTGGTTCCAGCGGTGGGAACTTTATCTTGACGGTATTGAAACAGCCAACTGTTATACCGAGGAGACTGATAAAAAACTGGTTGACCGGTTTTTCAGGGAGCAGAGCCTGCAGAAAACAAAAGCATTGGTCCCTCATCATGTTGAGGAAAGCTATACAGAGATATTTGACGGCAGATTCCCTGAATGTTCAGGCGTCGCACTCGGGATCGACAGACTTGTAATGGCGATAACCGGAACAAAAAGGATACAGGATATAATCAGTTTTACATTTTAAGCCAGACAAACTCCCATGGATGCAGCGTAATCATTGGGGAGATGCCGGAGAGCAGCAATGCCGCGGATTTTTTTCCCGTAATTATATCTGTAAACCTGCCGGGGCTGTTTTCATCAAATATTTCCCATCCCGGAAAACTTTTAAGCACTTTTCCGCTGATATTAAAAATACAGAGGACCGCCCCCTCCCCGGGATCTGATCCTGGAGGAATCCGTAAAAATGCAAAAAGAGATCCGTCTCCGGAAAGGACCTTCTGGGTGCCTCTCGGATGAAATGCTTTCTCGCTTTTCCTTGCCAGCAGAAGCTGCCTGTACCTGTCAAGGATAATCCGGCGGTCGGAGTTTTCATCTTCAAGCTCTTTTTCAATGCTTTCAAGATCAAGCTTTTCCCTGTTTATTGTCCGGTTCATTCCTGTGATTTCAACGCCTTTCCTGTAATTGAGCGACCCGATAATGCTGTGTATATAGATTCCGGGAACCCCTTCCATGGCAAGCATTATCGCCTGGGATGCAATATATTTATCAATTGCTTCAGTTGTGCTCAGTTTGCGCTTATCCGGGCCGGCAGACGTGTTATCAGCTACACCTTTCTCTCCGGCAATAGCAGAACGGTAATTGATATTAAGCTCATATGGGATTTTACCGTCTTTTACAGCCTTGTATGATACAAAACCGCCTCTTTCAGTCACCTCAGAGAGCATATTCTCAATCTCTTCCGGTTCAAGTATTCCATTTGCAGGCAAAACACCGATACCATCGTGAGAGGCAAGAAAATTAAAAAACGTAACATCAGAAGACGGTTTGGAGAGTGATTCAGCCGCCCATTTTCTGAGATGAGATGCATCTTCCCGCAAAAAAGCGTCAAATGTCAAAGGAGGAAGCGCGAACTGATAAACCATGTGAGCTTCATCATGACCGCTGCCGAAATATGAAAGGTTTTCCCTGTGGGGCACATTGGTTTCAGTTATTATTACTACCCAGGGGGCAAACAGTTTCACCGCTTCCCTGAAAACCTTAACAACAGCATGGGTCTTTTCGTGATGCAGGCAGGAGTGCCCCTCTTCCTTCCAGAGAAACGCTATTGCGTCGAGACGGATTATCTGCACTCCATAACGGATATACATAAAAAATATTGAAAGCATCTCTTTTAAGACCCCAGGATTTGCGTAGTTCAGGTCCACCTGGTCAGCGCTGAATGTAGTCCATACAAGTTTTTCACCGTCTGCTGTGGAAAAAGGGGTAAGAAGGGGGAGAGCTCTCGGCCTGAATACCATTGAGACATCTGTGCCCGGTGTTACTGTAATAAAAAAATCTTTGTAAAAAGAGTCCCATTCAAGATATTTTTTAAACCACATGCTTTTAGCGGAACAGTGATTAATAACCAGATCTGCCATCAGCTTGTATGTCTTTCCGATTTCAATAACATCATCCCAGCTGCCCCACCCTGGATTGACAGCCCTGTAGTCAATAACAGAAAACCCGTCATCTGAAGAATAAGGTGAAAACGGGAGGATATGAACGGCGGAAACCGCATCTCCGATATTGCCTGTGATGAATTTTTCAAGCTGTTTTAGGGGGGCCTGTCCTTTAGTGCTGAACTGGTCACCGTATGTAATAAGAACCGAATCTGTCTCATCTACCGGAAGTTTTTTCTCTTTACCTGGGCCGGAAGGTTTATTAATTCCCTGAGACGCTTTTTCAAGTTCTCCAATAATAAGGTCTGAAACCTCTTTTTCCCTGTCCCTGCCGTAAATAAAACCTAAATAATCTTTTAATATTGAATAATCCATAATCCAACTTTATTACAGTGTTTATAGTAATGCAAATAGTTTGACTAACTTTTTTCCCGAATTTAAACTATCATATATTTATGGAAAAAATCAAAATTGCACTGTTTCATTATCATTTTCTTCCAGGCGGAGTGGCAACTGTCGCAGCTCTTGCAGTCAATGCGCTTCTCGAGTACGGACTTGATAATTCAATGCAGAAAGATTCTTTCCTGATCGAGGAAATCTGCTTTATTTCAGGAAGAGAAGAGAACCTTGAAAATCTCATTTCCTCAAAAATCATAAAACCTGAGGGGAATAATGCAAGGATAGGATATGAAGTCTGCCATGCAATAGATTACCTCTCCGCGGAGAGTCAGAGCGGCAGTCAGCATGAAAATACCGGGGCAGCAGATGAAATATTAAAGCTGTTTAAAAAATACAGCTCATACATCTGGTGGATACACAACTATCATCTTGGGAAAAACCCTTTGTTTACCTCGCTTTTAACGCAGTACCTCTCTGAAAACAGCAGCCAGAAGGCAATTCTTCATATACACGATTTTCCGGAATGCGGGAGACTCAGTAACTTAAATTATCTTACAGGGTATGTAAAATCATTATACCCGGTAAAAAAAAATATCCGTTATGCGGCAATAAACGCAAGGGACACAGGATATCTGATCAGGGCGGGAATTCCACAATGCTGTGTAAGCCTTCTGTACGACCCCGTGCCGGACAACATGGTTCATAAACCCTTTCAGGATGAATCAGCAGAAGAGGCAGAAATCAGAGATAAAGCAAAAAAAATACTTTCAGGCGCGTACGGAAAATTCTTTCCCGGATTCAGGCCCGATAAACCTTTTGCCCTCTATCCGGTAAGGACAATCAGGAGAAAAAATATACTCGAGGCGGCTCTTCTTGCCCATATTACAGGAGATGGGTTTAACCTTATTGTCACTTTGCCGGGTGTTTCTGATCAGGAAAAAAAATATTCTGATATTGTAAAAAGCTGTTTTGAAAGCGGGTCAGCTCCTGGAATATGGGGCTGCGGCAGCACAGTCTACGGAGAAGCGGCATCATTTGATAATGTTATAGCAGCGTCTGATTTTATAATATCATCATCTGTGCTTGAAGGTTTCGGGTATCTTTTCATTGATGCACTCAGATGGAGCAAACCGTTTGCGGCCCGCTATCTTGATATCATCGAAGGGTTTAAAGATATCTTTGATAATACAGCGTCCTGTTTTTACAGATCAGTAAATGTTCCGCTGAGCATCGGGGAAAGGGAAGAAATTCTCACCCGATGGCTGGCACTGATAAAAACATATTCAAATGTCATTGACAGCTCTTTGGTAAAATTAATTGAAAGTAATATTTCATCCCTCTTCACCATGGAATACACAGACTTTTCCTTTCTTCCGGTAAGTAAACAGGCAGAAATACTTTTGCGAACAAAAAATGACTTTAGTTTCAGGGATGATATCAAGCAATTAAACTCAAAAGTTATAAGTGAAATTCTTAATACGATGGAGAGAATACAGACTTACGATACAGCAAAAGCAGCAGATTATTTTTCATATAAAACTTTTGCAGGTAATTTCAATCAGGTTATCAGTTCTTTTAACATGAATAAAAAGGAATCAGAATTATCAAATTCCCTGAATGATATTTCAGGAAAACTGCTTTCTTTTTTTGTGAAGCCTGAATACTTAAGATTATTACTTGCGGAAAAATAATGCTGAACTCCTTTTGCATTTCTTGTTTGAGCTCAGCAAAAAACCAGTTAACACTGTTCAGGCTGTTTAAATCTTTCTTTTTACAGTTTTCCGTATTTTATAGAACTGAATGGAACAGGCAACCACGATCAGGCAAAAACCTGCAAGGTCAGTTATCCCTTCAGGAAAAATAAGCATCAGCCCGCCTGCAAAAAAGAGCAGCCTTTCAAATCTGTTTGTAAATGTATAGAAATACCCTTCCATGGCAGCGCTAAGGCTGACCATTCCGATAAGGGAAGTTATAACAATCTGTGCAATCTGAAGCGGAGTTGTATTGATCAAAAGAAGCGAAGGTGAAAAAGCGAAAATATAGGGTATGATAAAAGCTGCAATCGCGAGTTTTGTCGCCTGAACTCCTGTTTTAAAAGGGTTACTTTTTGCAATTGCAGAGCCTGCATAGGCGGCAAGAGCAACCGGAGGGGTGATATCTGCAATTATTCCGAAATAAAATGTAAACATGTGCGCAGCAAGCATTGGAACACCAAGCTGTACAACTGCTGGAGCTGTTATGGTTGATGTAATGAGATAGTTGGCTGTAGTCGGGATACCCATACCGAGAATCAGGGAAGATATCATTGTAAAAAACAGGGTAAAGAACATGTTGCCGCCTGCAAGCGCGACAAGACCGGAAGCCATTTTAAGACCGAGACCGGTCAGGGTAACTATCCCGATAATTATTCCTGCAGTTGCGCATGCTGCAGCTACTCCCAGGATGTTGCGTCCGGCGTTTTCAAGTGCATCGATAAAGTCCCTGAAACTCATTCTTGTGCATTTCCTCATCATGCTCGCAATAACAGAAGTGATGATTCCGTTAAGAGCCGCCCTTACAGGGGTAGCTCCCTGAACCAGGAAATATACAATAACAATAAGGGGGATAATTAAATGGCCCCTTTCTTTCATGACTTTGAAAATGCGCGGTATTTCATCTTTACTCATCCCGCCGAGACCCAGTTTTTTTGCTTCAAGATGTACCATGATAAAAATTCCGGTAAAATATAAAAGCGCCGGTATAATTGCGGCTTTCGCTACTTCGATATATGGAATACCGAGCGTTTCCGACATCAGAAAAGCAGCAGCACCCATAATCGGCGGCATAAGCTGACCACCGGTCGAGGCTGATGCTTCAACCGCTGCCGCGAATTCAGGTTTATAGCCCAGCTTTTTCATCATAGGAATTGTAAAACTGCCTGAACCAACAGTGTTGGAAACAGAGCTTCCTGAAATTGTTCCAAGCATTGCTGAAGTTATTATCGCGACCTTGGCAGGGCCTCCTGCGGCAAAACCCGCTATCGCATTGGCAAGGTCGATAAAAAATTTTGCAATCCCTGTTTTGTCAAGAAAGGCGCCGAAAAGGATAAAGAGGAAAATAAATGTGGCGCTTACTCCGAGCGGCACCCCTATAATCCCTTCAGTAGTATAAAAAAGATGTCCGACAACACGCCTGAATGAATAACCGCGGTGATTAAGAAAACCGGGCATATACGGGCCTGCAAAAGCATAGGTTATAAAGGTAGCCGCAATTATTACTATAGGCCAGCCTACAACGCGGCGGCACGCTTCAAGGACAAGCACTATCCCGACAGCGGCGACAAAAATATCCATGTTGTTAAAAGCTCCTGACCTGTCGATCAGACCTTCATAATTAATTGTTATATAAAGAGCCGAAAGCGATGCGGTGAGGGAAAGAACAACATCATACCAGGGTATTGAAGTCTGTCTGGATGATTTCAGGAAAGGATAAAGAAGGAAAACAAGCAGAAGGACGAAAGCCAGATGCATGGAACGCTGTATCTGGGCCGGCAGCAGACCGAATGAAGCGGTCCAGAGCTGAAAAACAGAGAAAGAAACGCAAATAAAAGCTACCATCATATGCAGATAGCCGGTAAGACGCCTGTACCCTGATTCCTTGTCTACTTTTACGAGGATATCGCTTACATCAATTTCTGTGCGCCCCTCTTTTGCCTCAGTCTGCTTAACTTCTTCCATTAAGAGCTCCTTTTCTTAAGTAATCCATCACATAGTACATCGCAATTTCAGCTGCTGATAATTTTTTTACCTGAAATCTCAGATTTGTCTGAGGTTTGGCAAGATCACTTAAGGGGATGCTGCCTGACTTCAAAATAATTGTATGATCAGCTATAGTCCCCACAAAGACAACAAGATCATCAACAATCCTGTTTATATCATGATAATCGATATAATCTTTCTCGACTGAAAAATCTGATGATTCCTCTTCAGGAAAACTTGCCACCCCTGCCCCGAATGAGCTGAACCGGCTTGAATCAAGGATAATGAGTCCGTCTTTCCTGATTTTAAAAATATCAGTAATTTTACTTTTATTAACTGAATGAATATATGAGATGGCAAATTCCATACCCGGCTTGAATGCCGTGCTGTACACAATCCTGCCATCCCTGACCTTTTCGATAACAAACCTGTCTGTCGCCGGAATAAAAAGAGATATGATTAATACGGCGGTAAAAAAAACGGGGAGCAGTCTGCTCCCCGGCAGCGATTCATTCTTCACAGGTTATTTATTTAATAACACCCATTTCTTTATAGTATTTGGCAGCACCCGGATGAAAAGGAACAGAAGCTCCCATTACCGCATCTTTCAGAATCAGGTTGTTCCCTTTTGCATGGGCCTGGGCAAGATCCGGCTGCTTGTCAAAAAGTGTTTTTGTAAGATTATAAACTACTTTTTCAGAAATATCGTTATTTACAATAAGTGTTGCTTTTACGGCAACAGTATCAGCATCCATTTCCATACCGTTATAGGTATCTTTGCTTATTGTGAACTCGGTATAGAATTTGTAATTATCCATAAGCTTCTTTTTTGCAGCTGCATCAAGAGAAATCAGCTTTACACCGCCTATTGTAGCAATTTCCTGTATCGCCGCATTGGGAATACCGGCTGTTACGAAAAACCCTTCAATCTGCTTGTCTTTAAGAGCTGCGCCTGATTCCTTGAATGAAAGTCTTTTTGTCTGCAGATCATCAAATGTAAGGCCATAGGCTTCAAGAATCTGTTTTGCATTGGCCTCAACACCGCTTCCTGCATCGCCGACAGAAATACTCTTACCTTTCATGTCAGCAATTGAATTTATCTTGCTGTCTTTTGCAACTACGATCTGTACAATTTCAGGATAAAGAGTTGCAACTGTTGAGAAAGTATCAACTTTCTCTCCATCAAAAAGCTCTATTCCTTTCATTGCATAATCCATAACATCATTCTGGACTATCGCGAGTTCTGCTTCAGCTTTTCCGACAAGCCTTATATTTTCCTTTGAAGCGCCTGTTGACTGAGCTGTGACATTCATCCCTTCAATATTTGAATTCCAGATCTGGGCCATTGCTCCGCCGAATGGATAATATGTTCCTGATGTTCCGCCTGTTGCAAGAATCAAATTTACCTTTTCCACTGCTGCTTCTTTTTTCTGGCAGCCTGCAAGAATACCGGACAGAAGTACGGCAGCAAGCAGAATCATGATAATAATTTTTTTCATAGATTTACAAATCCTCCTTTATGTCATTGTAACTACTGAATTCAGTGTTATCATGAAATATTGTTAAAATCAAGATTTTATAGTGTACAATTTATTTTTAATAACTTTTAAGCATTTTTCTTGAAAAAACTGATACTTACTTTTCTTTCAAACTGTTTTTTAAGCATTTTTTGCGGATTATGCATTTCAGAGGATATTCAATTGGACTCATTATGTGATTTTGCATGATTTTAATGCATTTTCTTAAATTTTTTATTGTGATTGCTTTAACGACACCTGAAAACTATTGTCATTAAAACCTATTCAAACTATAATAATCGCGAAAATATTCATTAAGAAAAAATGAGGATAAAATAATGGCAGAAAAAAAAATGGTTACTATCGACGGTAATGCAGCTGCGGCACATGTTGCGTATGCATTTAGCGAAGTAGCGGCAATCTATCCGATTACTCCCTCTTCCACAATGGGCGAATACGCGGATTCATGGTCATCTATAGGCAGAAAAAATGTATTCGGAAAAACTGTAGATGTTATCGAAATGCAGTCAGAGGCCGGCGCAGCCGGTGCAGTTCATGGAGCACTGTCAGGCGGAGCCCTGACCACGACCTTTACTGCATCACAGGGACTTCTTTTAATGATCCCGAATATGCATAAAATTGCCGGAGAAATGCTCCCGACAGTTTTTCATGTATCTGCAAGATCTCTTGCAGCCCAGTCCCTTTCAATCTTTGGAGATCATTCCGATGTTATGTCTGTTAGAAACACCGGTTTTGCCCTTATGGCAGCATCTTCAATCCAGGAAACAATGGATCTTGGCGTAGTTTCACATCTTTCAACTTTAAAAGGTCAGATCCCGTTTCTGAATTTCTTCGACGGGTTCAGGACTTCACATGAAATCCAGAAAGTAGAAGAATTTTCATATGATGCAATAAAGGGCCTTGTTGAACCTGAATATATCGAAAAATTCAGGGCAAGAGGACTTAAACCTGAGAATCCGGTCCTTAAAGTTGGAGCACAGAACCCTGATGTCTACTTCCAGGGAAGAGAAACAGTTAACAAATATTATGACGCGCTTCCTGAAATTGTTCAGAGCTATATGGACAAGGTCGCAAAGGTTACCGGCAGGGCTTATCACCTCTTTGATTATGTAGGGGCCAAAGATGCCGAGAAAGTTATTATTGCAATGGGTTCAGCATGCGACACAATTGAACTTACAGTAAAACATCTCATGGCAAAGGGAGAAAAGGTCGGACTTCTTAAAATAAGACTTTTCAGGCCTTTCTCAGTTAAAGCATTCCTTGATGCAATCCCTGCTTCGTGCAAAAAGATTGCAGTTCTTGACAGGACAAAGGAACCGGGTGCGATCGGAGAACCTCTATTTACAGATGTTTCAACAGCCCTTTACGGAAAAGACATAAAAGTAATCGGCGGCAGATATGGACTTTCAAGCAAAGAATTCACACCTTCAATGGTTAAGGCTGTTTTTGATCATATTGACGGCAAGGCATTCCATAACTTCACAGTCGGTATCAATGATGATGTTACAAACCGCTCAATTCCTGTAACAGAAAACATCGATGTATCTCCCAAAGATGTAATCAACTGCATTTTCTGGGGACTGGGTTCAGACGGAACAGTCGGCGCAAATAAAAACTCAATCAAGATTATCGGTGAAAATACTGATATGACTGCCCAGGCTTACTTTGTATATGACTCAAAAAAATCAGGCGGTATTACTACCTCTCACCTCAGATTCGGCAAGAGCTCGGTTAATATGCCTTTCCTTATTGATAACGCCAACTTTGTGGCATGCCACAATCCCGCATATATCGGAAGATACGACATGCTCGGCGCAATAAAAGCGGGCGGGACATTCCTTCTGAATTCTGAATATGACAGCTCTGTTGTTTTCAATCATCTTTCAAGACAGGACCAGGAGCAGCTGATCAATAAAAAAGTTAAATTCTTCAATATCAATGCATTAAAGATTGCTGAAGAGTCAGGCCTCGGAGGAGGAAGGATCAATACAGTCATGCAGGCTGCATTTTTCAAAATCTCCGGAATTCTTCCCGAAGATGAAGCAATAAAGCTTATCAAGAATTCAATCAAGAAATCATTCAGCAAAAAAGGCGAAGATATTGTAAAAATGAACTGGGACTGCGTTGACAAGACATCCGAAGCGCTCAAGGAAGTAAAGGTGCCCTCTTCAATTACAGAATCCTACACTCCTCCAAAACTTATCAGGGATGATGCTTCAGTTTTCGCAAAAAATATTATTGAGCCGATCATGTACCTGAAAGGCGATGGGATACCGGTTTCAAAAATGTCATTTGACGGAATAATCCCGACAGCGACTACAAAACTTGAAAAAAGGGGAATTGCTCCAAGAGTACCGAAATGGCTCATGGAAAACTGTATTCAGTGTAACCAGTGCGTTATGGCATGTCCTCACGCAGTTATAAGGGCAAAACAGATTGCTCCCGAAGATATTAAAAACAAACCTGCCGGTTTCGAAACAATGGCATCAAATACCAAAAATGAAAAAAGTCTTGAATACAGGATTCAGGTATATATTGAAGACTGTACAGGATGCGGTGTCTGCGTCGATGTCTGCCCGGGTAAAAAACAGATGAAAGCTCTTGAGTTCAGCACTCTTGAAAAAGAAAGAGAAGCAGGAATGACAGAATGCGCAAATTTCTTCGACAAACTCCCCAACAATGTTATGGACGGTACTTCAGAATCCAATGTCAAGGGAATCGGTTTCAAACAGCCTCTGTTTGAATTCTCAGGCGCATGCGCAGGATGCGGTGAAACACCTTATGTAAAAATGGCTACACAGCTTTTCGGCGAAAACATGATTATCGCCAATGCTACAGGCTGTTCATCAATATACGGCGGTACTTTCCCGACAATCCCGTACTGTAAAGCTGACAACGGCAGAGGACCTTCATGGGCAAACTCTCTCTTCGAGGATAACGCGGAATACGGGTTTGGAATGAGGCTTGCGGTTGACAATAACAGAAGCCTTCTCAAAATAAAGGTTGAAAACCTGCTTAAAGCAGGGACAACACAGGAACTGAAAGCCGCTCTTGAAAGCGCTCTTGCAAACTGGGACAAAAAAGACGCTGAAGCGCTGGCAATTCAGAATAAGATCACTTCCCTTCTTGACCCTGCCTACAAAGCCGCAAGCGGAGAGGCTAAAGAAGACCTCAGGAAAATTATTGAATTAAAAGATTACTTTGTAGACAAGAGCGTCTGGATATTCGGCGGCGACGGATGGGCTTATGACATCGGATACGGCGGTCTCGACCATGTTGTAGCTTCAGGTAAAAACGTAAATATCCTTGTTCTTGATACTGAAGTTTATTCAAATACAGGCGGACAGGCTTCCAAATCAACACCGATCGGTGCTGTCGCAAACTTCGCTAACGCGGGCATGAGGCTTGCAAAAAAGAACCTTGGATTTATGTGTATGAGCTACGGGTATGTATATGTCGCGTCTGTTTCCATGGGAGCCAACAGGTCCCAGGTAATAAAAGCCTTCGCAGAAGCTGAAGCGTATAACGGTCCGTCAATAATTATTGCATACGCTCCATGTATAGCGCACGGTATTGACATGTCAAAAACACAAACCGAGGAAAAACGGGCTGTTGATTGCGGCTACTGGCCTCTTTACAGATATAATCCTTCACTCGAACCGGGAAGCAGGTTTATCTGGGAAACAAAGGAACCAAAAGAAAGCTTCCAGGACTTTATCAGAAGCGAGAGAAGATATACATCTCTCTTTAAAACAGCTCCGGAAGACGCGGAAAAATTATTCGCTGAAGCTGAAGCTGACGCAAAAAGAAGAATGGGATTCTACAAGAATCTCGGCGGACTTCTTTAAGCCGGCCGGAAGTTAATAGAATTAACAGAGACTGTCCTGATCTTCAGGGCAGTCTTTTTTTCATTCTGATAGTTAACGGCAGCATAATCAGCCATATTTCAGATTCTTAAAAAGCAATAGGTTATTTATTTTCACATATACTATTTTTCATCATGAGACCCTGATCATTCAGATGAGGAAATAAAAAGAATTGAATCTGAATCCAGGGAGATTATTGCTAAAAATAATGCGGGCGTCAGGTATTTCGCCTGCCGGGAAGGCCAGGAAATAACACTTCCGTAAAAAGATCGGGTATCTGGATTAAATATTACCGGAAGTATTGTTATCAAATACTTTCCGGATTATTTCAGCTAATTTATCTTTTCCAACCGGTTTATATAAAACATAATTTATTCCTGTTTTTTCAATCATTTCATCCGAAATCAGACTGCTGTAGCCTGTGCATAGAATAATGGGTATATCAGGTCTTATTTTATGGATTTCAGACGACAGGATATCTCCTGAAAGGCCGGGCATTGTCGTATCTGTTATTACAAGATCAAAGCTGACGGGTGAATCTTTAAATATTTCAAGAGCCTCGATACTGCTTGCTGATGAAGTTACCAGATAACCAAGCGATGATAAAATTTTATCCGACATTTTTACAATAGATAATTCATCATCAACAAACAGAATCCGTTCCCCTTTTCCGGCAGGAATATTATCGTACGCAATGTGATCGTTATTCTGCGTATCGCCGGATACAGGCAGGTATATGGTAAAAAGTGTTCCGTTACCCGGCTCACTATCAACAGTTATAACACCTCCAATGCTTTCAACTATTCCATGAACTACGGCCAGCCCCAAGCCTGTTCCAGTTGTGGATGTTTTCGTCGTAAAGTAGGGATCAAAAATAAAATCGCTTATCTCCGGGTCAATACCTTTACCTGTATCGTAAATTGCAATTTCAATGTATTTTCCTGAATCAAGGCTTTTCTTTTTAAATCCGGTGATCTGATCGAAATAAACGTCCTTTATTCCGACTTTTATGGTGCCGGTATTTTCTCCGATTGCCTGAAATGAATTTGTGCATAAATTCATGAAAATCTGATGGATTCTTGCAGGATTTCCCATAACGTGCGAATCACTGTCAATATTCTGCTGAATCTCTATAGTCGACGGAATAGTTGCACGTATCAGCTTCAGCACTTCCCCTGCAATTTTATCTACCCTGACAGGAACAATCTCATCCCCGGCCCGTCGGGCGAAAGTCAGTATCTGGCTTACAACTTCTTTTGCCCTGTTTCCTGCGGTCAGGACCTCCTTCAGATAATTTTCCAGATTTGACCCTTTGCCAGCCTCTTCAAGTGCAAGTTCTGTAAATCCTATTATTGATGTTAGTATATTGTTGAAATCATGGGCTATACCGCCGGCAAGGATACCTATGGATTCAAGTTTTTGAGAATGCATAAGCTGTTTTTCCAGACTTCTTTTTGCCTCTTCATCTTTCCTTTGGCGGGTTATATCCTGTACAACACCTGCAATCTTTAAAGGTCTGCCTGAGTCATCTTTTACAATTTCGGCTATTGATTTGACAATCCTGCTGTCAGATCCTTCACAGGGGTGAATTTCAAATTCAATATCGTACGGTTTATTGTACTTTATCAAATCAATAAGTGCCTGATGAACCCTTTCCCTTTCAATTATGCAGTTTTCAACTTCATCAACAGTAAATTTATCGCTATCCTTATTAAATCCGTATATTCTCCGTGCTTCATCTGAACCCCAGAATTTTTCATTTTGAATATCGTATTCCCAGTTGCCCACATGCCCCAAACTCTGTGCCTGAGTATACCGCTGTTCACTTTCCTTAAGAAATATCTCAGTTTTTTTCCTGTCAGTTATATCCCTCGCAATTCCCAGTATTCCAGTTATCATGCCTTCAGCATCCAGCATGGGTGTCTTGATTGTTTCAAATAACCCGTAGTAACCGTTTCCCTTAAAGGTAAGCCATTCCTCATTGACGCTGGAGACGCCTGCTTCCGCTGCCCTGCGGTCGTTATTCCTGAAAAAATCTGATGTCTCTTTGTCCATGAAATCATAATCTGTTTTTCCGATAATTTCTGACTCTTTGGCACCGAAAAACCTTTCAAAAGCAAGGTTGCAGCTTAAATAAACACCGTTTATATCCTTAAGCCAGATCAGGTCAGGTATTGTATTTATTAGAGTCCTGTGCCTGATATCCGACTGAATAAGGGCAGCCTCGCCGGATATCCTGCCTGTTACATTTCTGAAATATCCGATCAGACCGTCTACGCCTCCGGCGGAATTTTTTACCGGGATGAAAGATCCTTCAAAGTATTCTATACCGCCTGAGGAAGAGACCAGGGGAACTTTTATAAACTCGCTTTTTCCTGTTTCAATAACCTTTTTTTTAAGTGTGGTCAGGGTTTCGGCATCTTCCCTTTTCAGAAAATCGAAATCTGTTCTGCCTATCATGTCTTCTTGAGTAAGCCCCAGCTGCGGATTGATGACCCAAAGGTAGCGCAGGTCCCTGTCATTATAAATTACATGGTCAGGTGTATTAGTCGCAAGTATTCTGAATTTTTCCTCGCTTTTACGAAGCTCCTCTTCTGCAATCTTCTGCTCAGTTACATCATTATATATTGTTACTACATCACCGGAAGAAATACGGAATATAAAATTTTCATAATAATTGCTGAAATTTTCATCAATGTATATTTTAACGGGAAAATAACCCGGAGTTCCTGTTTCCCAAACTTTTCTCATTGCAGATATAAGACCGTATTCATCAATATTAGGCCTCAAATCAGAAAGACTTTTCCCCACAACTTCTGATAATGTTTTATTTTCTATTTTCAGGCTCATTTTATTGAAATTCCGGATTATATAATCCGATCCTTTACTGCCGTCATTTATTACTTTATAGATTGAACATCCGCTGGGCATGTTATCAAACAGGCCCCGGAAAAGAGCTTCACTTTCAAGCAGTTCAATATTTGAAAGTCTGTGCTTATCAAGTTCAGATTCCGGATTTTTTATTTTATTATCATAATCCTGCAGGTTTTTTTTTCCGTCCATAAATGTATATGATACTCCGGTATTAAAGGATAATAAGAATTTTTTAATATACTTGAATTATAATACACAATTCCCGGTGAAACCAGCCTCTGCTTTATTCAGTAATTGTTATCTGACTGTATTCTTTTTTAAACAAAACGGTGGAATTTAATACGGGGACAAAAAACGCCAATTCACCAAGATCACGAATACCATTATGAAGATTTCTTTCAAGTTCTGAAGGAGAGTAAAGAAACCAGCCTTCAGCTGAATCTGCATCCGACTCCTCCATCAGCGCATAAAGCCCGAAATACTGGATAATATCTTTCATAATACCAGTTAAGGGCTGGATATTTTCTTTTTCAAACAGATACCCTATGTAATCCTGCTGCAGGCGTATTATGTTTTCGATAGTAAGGTCACAACAGTCTTGTATTTCTCCTGAAAATGGTTCAGATCCTTTGGTACTCAGACGGCTGCGCCCGGTTTCAGATATCCAGATCGCAAGTTCTGCAAAAAAAAGTGACGGATTTAATCCGGTATTTTCAAGCAGTAAAGAGAGCCAGGGAACAGCACACCCCTTATTATAGAATAGATCAAACGCTGAAGCTGTTTTTTCAGCCTGACGCAAATCAGATTCAGGAAAAGCAGGAGAAGAGAGGACAAGATACGGATCTTTTTTCTGATATTCCAGCCCCAATGCGTCAGCAGTCTCAAAAAGCCTCGTGCCGGGAAGCACGGCAAGAGGGAAAATATCAATATGGTTGGGCACCATTCCAAGAGCGAAATCGAGACTTTCAAGAAACCCTGAAAGAGTATCTCCCGGAAGCCCGTAGATAAGATCAAATCCGTAGGTGACACCTGCTTCGTGAAGATAAAGCACTTTTTTTTCAAAATCTTTTTTATTTATTGTACGGTTAATGTTTGCAAGAACAGCCTTATGGGCGCTCTGCATTCCTATCTGAAGGGAGCATTTTAAACATGAGAAAAGCTCTGCCATTTCCCTGTCAAGGTATTCACTTCTTACCTCTATATTGTAATGAATCTCAGGGGCAGTATTCTGCATCATTACCAGCAGATCTTTGGCCCGTCTTTTATTGTGGTTGAATGTAGGATCAAGTATGAAAATCTCTTTTACCCCTGAAGATGCAAACAACTCAAGTTCCCGCTGTATTTTTTCACGGGGAAACATCCTTACCGTATTATAACCGCGCGATTCAAAACAGAAATCACACTTGAACGGGCAGCCCCTCGACAATTCCCACAGCAATCCCGGATAGAGGCGCACATCAAGGGTACCGTCGAGATACGGGGAAGGGAGTTCATCAGGGCTGACCGGCAGAAGGGCCCGGTTATCGCCGGGTAAAGCACCTCCGGCAAGTATCCTGACTGCCTCTACTGAAATATTTTCACCTTCTCCTCCCAGGATAAAATCAAAATTACCGCATCCGTCGGTTTTAAAATCAGACGAAGAAGCGGTAGGTTCAGGTCCTCCGGCAAATACAACAAGTTCTGACTTTATTTTTTTAAGGGCCCGGGCAATAAGCAGTATCTGCATCCGGTTCCAGAGATAAACAGAGAATCCTACACAGTCCGGATCAGTTTTTAAAATCATATCGACAGATTCATCCACAGTCTGATCAAGATAAAGGTCTATAAGGAAAGGCTGTGCGATATCAGGAATTGCAGTCTTAACAGAGGAGGCGATCATTGCAGCTCCGAGAGGAACAGCACGGGATGATTTTTGAATATGTATTGAAACTAAAGCTATTTTAAGCGGGGCGGCGTTCTGCATGAATTATTCTTTTCCCTTTTCACGTTCCTCTTCCTGCTCCTGCAGCATGCCGAGATAGAGATTTTCAACTTTATCCCTTGCCCATGGGGTACGCCTCAGGAATTTGAGACTTGATTTAACGGAAGGATCACAATTAAAACAATTAATATCAATAATTATTCCAAGTTCTTCCCATCCGAAATAATCAACCAGGCTTTTTACCATCATCTCAAGGGTTACTCCGTGAAGAGGATTATCCGGCTGCTGAATACTCATAATTTAATCTGCCTATGATTTATATTTTGATACATTCTATTATTTACCTGAATATTTTAAAAGCTAAAGTTAAAGATCCAATCCAAAAAAAATTAAATTATCAAAGATATATAAAAGCTTTCTGACAGTTCAGTTTAAAGATTGACTCTTTCATATCACGTCTACATAATAGAAATTAATGAACATACTAGGTGAACCTTTTTTCTCGTGGGTAATTCTTCCAATCCTGATTTTTTTTGCGAGAATTGCAGATGTTACAATCGGAACCATGAGAATTGTTTTGGTTTCCCGCGGTCATAAATATATTGCACCGCTGCTCGGTTTCTGCGAGGTGATGATCTGGCTTGTCGCTCTTACGAAAATAATGAAAAACCTGGGAAATCCTTTAACTTACGTCGCCTACGGCGCAGGTTTTGCCATGGGAACCTATATAGGGATAACCCTTGAAGAGCGCCTTGCCATGGGAATGTGCGTTGTAAGGATCATTACAGGAAAAGAGGCCCATGATCTTGTAAAAAAACTGCGCAATGAAGGGTATGGGGTAACAGTAATCGATGCAGAAGGAAATTCCGGAGAAGTTTCGGTTTTTTACAGTGTAATAAGACGCGCATGTCTTCCAGGTTTTGTTAAAATTATTAAAGACTACAATCCGAAGGCATTCTACACGATCGAGGATGTCCGGTTTGTCAATGAAGGTTATTATCCCCTTGATAACCGCATCCAGCGCAGGCCTTTCCGGAAAGAAAAATAACCCCGGTTAACCGGTATAAACCCAGGAGCAGGAAACAGGATTCATGTATTCTTCATTTATAATATTTAACACAACATTGATTAAAAATTAATAATTTATATTTATGTTATTTACATGATAAAATACAGTAAAGTAATAAAAACAGGTGCAATATGGAAGGAATAAGGAACAAGAAGGCTTTCATCTGCGATATGGATGGGGTGATTTACCATGGCAACCAGATACTCCCGGGAGTTCATGAATTTGTCAAATGGCTTCAGAAAGAAGATAAAAAATTTCTTTTTCTGACCAACAGCAGTTCAAAAACACCCCGTGAACTCAGGGAAAAAATGCTCAGGATGGGTCTTGATATCAGAGAGGAACATTTTTACACAAGCGCACTTGCGACTGCAGCGTTTTTGAAAACCCAGAAAGAAAACGGCAGCGCCTATGTAATTGGAGATGCCGGTATATTGAATGCTTTATATAACGAAGGCTTTTCTGTTAATGATTCAAATCCCGACTATGTTGTTGTAAGTGAGACAGACAACTATAATTTCTCAAACTTAAGAAAAGCGGCAAAACTGGTGGCGGAAGGCGCCAAGCTTATCGGGACAAACCCGGACCTGTCCGACCCTTCCGAGAAAGGTATAATTCCCGCGACAGGTTCACTGATAGCGCCGATTGAACTTACAACCGGATGCAAGGCCTATTTTATAGGCAAGCCCAATCCACTGATGATGAGAACAGCTTTAAAAATTTTAAACGCACAGAGGGAAGATACAATCATTGTCGGGGACAGAATGGAAACAGACATAATAGCAGGAATTGAATCTGAAATAACCACAGTACTTGTCTTAAGCGGGGTTACAACAAGAGAAAATATGCTAAAATTCGCTTATAGTCCGAACTATATATTAAACGGAGTCGGCGATATCCCCGGGTAAAGTTCATTTGCTGTCAGATTCTGTTCCGGATACAATAATAATGAGGATAAAACCATTAAAAACAAACTGAAAGGAACATTATCTGTCCTTGCCGGCGCATTCCTCTGGGGGACAACCGGAACATCGCAGGCGCTGCTCCCGGGAAACGCGGAACCTGCTTCGGTTGGAGCTGTAAGGCTTCTAACTGCCTCTTTCTTTATGCTGCTCTTTATGATAATTCTCAAAAAAAAGATTATCCCTGCGCTTCTCAAAAAAAAAGAGATTTATTTTTCTGCCATTGCTTTGACTGCATACCAGCTCTTTTTTTTCTCCGGAGTAAAAATGACAGGAATCGCTGTAGGCACAATTACAATGCTTGGAAGCTCAACTGTATTCGCAGGAATTCTTGCCGCTCTCCTTATCAGGGAAAAACCTGAAAAAAGATGGTACCCGGCATCATTTCTTGCGATACTGGGATGCTTTATTCTGATCAGGGGAGGGGGAATTACTGTTAACCCGAAAGGGATATTCTTTGCCCTGTGTTCAGGCCTTTCCTACAGCATGTTCTCGGTTCTGGTTAAGAAAATAATAACTCAATATCATCCATTTATGGTTACGGCAGCTGTTTTTCTTTTCAGCGCTTTTCTTGCTCTGCCGGTTTTGTTTATCTATCCTCCGGTCTGGATTTTAAGCGCAAGAGGCGCAGCTGTTGCAGGATGGCTCGGTTTTTTTGGAACCGCACTTGCCTATATTCTCTACACCGGCGGGCTTAAAGAGATTAATGCATCATCTGCTGTAACACTTGCCCTTGCAGAGCCGGCCGCTGCCTCGCTTCTTGGTATATTCCTGATCGGAGAAAAGCTTACCTTTAATTCCTTTATGGGAGTTCTAATAATATTAGCCGGCCTTGCGTATCTTTCGTTTCCCGGCAGAAGACGTCCTGATACCTATCTGTAACTTACAAGCAGTTCCCTTAAAAATGCAAAAACTTTTCCGACAGACGAAACCTTAAGCCGTTCATCAGGTGAGTGGGGGTTTTCAATATCAGGGCCCATGGAAAGGGTATCCATCCCCTTGCAAAGGTTTCCTATGATGCCGCATTCAAGTCCGCCGTGCGTTATTTCTACTTTTGCAGCTTCACCGTAGATCTTTTTCCAGAGTTCCGTGCTTCTTTTTAACAGAGGGCTGTTCCAGTCAGGCTGCCATGGCTCGGTAAAGACATCCAGTTTATATTCAGCTCCTGTAAGCACTGCGATGTCCTCAATCCTCCCAGTCAGTTCAATCAGCCGTGACCTGACAGAACTTCTCTGCATTGATGTAATCCTTACACCATCTGCTGTCATTTTTATCATCGCGAAATTAAGTGATGTTTCAACCTGATCAGGCAGGGCAGCGTTCATATTCTTGATGCCGTTGGGCATAATTCTGAGAGAATTTATAATCTGCCGGGTCGCAGCAGGAGTAAATGTCTCGGCAGGTAACACTCTGTCTTCGCAGCTTAAAAATGCGTTTTCCTCCACAACACTGTTCTCGGAAATTACAATACCTGTAAAATCCTTCCACCATCCTTTAACCTTTTCGGAAGCTTTTGTGTCAAAGACAATCACAGCTTCAGCCGAACGCGGTATGGCGTTCATGGCAGATCCGCCGTCAATGGAAGCAAGAGTGAACGGGACCTCTCTGGAAAGACCTGAAAGTCCGCGGACAAGCTCAAAACAGGCATTTGCTCTTGATTTTGCCGCATCTCCTGCCGAATGCCCCCCTTTGAATCCGCCGATTTTAAGCAGACATGCTGATGATCCTGAAGGGACAGCTTCTTTTTGCAGGGAAAAATCGAGATGTGTTCTGGTAGAGCCTGCGCATCCTGCGGTAAATACTCCTGCCTCTTCTGAGTCCAGGTTGAGAAGGATCTTTCCTTTTATAAAATCGGGTTTGAGCCTGTCTGCTCCCCCCATCCCTATCTCCTCATCAGTTGTAAAGAGAAGTTCAAGCGGAGGATGCTTTATTTCAGGGTCAGCAGCAATCACCATTGCCATGGCAAGGGCTATTCCGTTGTCTGCACCGAGACTCGTTTCTTTTGCCATGAGCCAGTCCCCTTCCCTTACAGAAACAACAGGATCTTTTGCGAAATCATGATCAGATTCCGGAATTTTCTCGCAGACCATATCCATGTGACCCTGCAGTATTACTATGGGAGAATTTTCAAATCCTTCAGCAGCCGGTACAGATATATTCAGGTTTAAAGCTTCATCAGCCATATATGAAAAATTGTTTTCTTCAGCCCATTTCTTAAAATAATTATGTATAGGCTCCATGTTTTCAGACTTGCGCGGTATTTTATTTATATCATCAAGTAATTTTAGAATTTTTTCTGTTTTATCGTTCATGACATCTCCTGAAATATTTCATTTATAAAAATTAATATATTTGCTATACTTTATTTATATAACTTTTTTTACAATTAAGAAATATATTTAATATAAAGAGGCAGGTAAAATGGAAAATCAACCTATTGATAATTCAGTTATTGATGATATTTTAAATAATTCACATAAAGCTTTTTTAAAGTATAAAAAAATATCAGGTAAAAAAAGAGCCGTTTTTCTGCGGACAATTGCTGCTGAACTTGAGGCGGTAAATGATGAACTTATTCAATCCGCCATGAGGGAGAGCAATCTCCCTGAAGGCAGACTCTCAGGTGAAATCAAACGAACTACTGATCAGATCAGGATGTTTGCCGGCCTGCTTGAAGATGGATCCTGGGTAGAAGCCAGGATTGATACAGCTATCCCTGAAAGAAAACCGGTGCCTAAAGTTGACCTCAGGAAAATGCTGATTCCTCTCGGTCCGATAGCGATATTCGGAGCCGCTAACTTTCCGATAGCTTTTTCAGCGGCAGGAGGAGATACGATATCCGCCCTCGCGGCAGGATGCTCAGTTATTGTAAAAGCGCATCCTGCCCACCCGGAAACATCAGCTCTCGCCGCAGAAGCAATAAAACGGGCCGCGGAAAAATGCGGCATGCCGGATGGGGTATATCAACATATCGATTTCAAAGGGCAGGAGGGCATCAAGGCAGGACAGACTCTGATAACACACCCGCTGCTAAAGGGGGCAGGTTTTACCGGGTCGCTTGCAGGCGGCAGGGCGTTGTTTGATCTTGCAAACAGCAGACCCGACCCCATACCCTTTTTTGCCGAAATGAGCAGCATCAACCCAGTAATACTCCTGCCGGAAACGTTATCCCGTGACGCAGAAAAAAGCGCACAAGAACTTGCTTCATCAATTTCACTGGGAGCAGGTCAGTTCTGTACAAACCCGGGCCTCATAATTGCTGTTGAAGGGGAGCCTCTTGAACGTTTTATAAAGGCCCTGGACAAAGAGATGCAAAAAAGCATACCGCAGAAAATGCTGAACCAGGGAATCGCGGACAACTACTATAAAAAACTGAGCCACTCACTTATGCAGAAAGGGGTTAAGACTGAATGCCGGGCTCACGCCGATGAATCAGAAGAGAGGGGTAAACCGCTTGTTGCGTCCGCGCATGCCGAAACTTTTATCAGCAATACCGAACTTGCCCATGAAGTGTTCGGTCCTTACTCTTTGATTATAAGATGCCGTGATATTGACGAACTTTACTCCGTTGTAGTGAGCCTTCAGGGACAGCTGACAATTACGCTGACAGGAGACGAAGAAGAGCTGATCAGAAATAAAAATCTTGTTGACATTATAGCTGAAAAAGCAGGGAGGCTTATTGTCAACGGTGTCCCTACTGGTGTGGAAGTCTGCCCTTCCATGCAGCACGGCGGCCCCTATCCAGCATCAACCGATTCAAGATTCACTGCAGTAGGAACAGACGCGATAAAAAGATTCTCCCGGCCTGCCGCTTTTCAGAATTTCCCGGAATCACTTCTGCCGGATGAACTTAAAGAAAGCAATCCTCTCTCTATCTGGAGGCTTGTAAACGGTGGATGGAAAAAATAGGGTAAGATACTAGATACTTTTAACTGAGGCATTTTGAGCTGCTGTAGTGCAATTACCGCAGCCTAAAAATCATGGCGGCTGTATACAGGAGAAAGCATTGTTTTTATGATTTTTGCTCCGCAGTATTTTTCAAGCATCAGTGCAACCTCATCCCTGGCTTTTTCCGCCCTTTCTTCACTCCCCTCGCCTACCGCGTCAATATTCATGATAATATTCCCGGTATTTTCAGTTATTTTTGTTTTATCGCCGTTTCTCCAGTTCCATCTTCTGCACATGACATCCTTTGTTTCATCTATAAGGTAAATAATTTCACCTTTCTCCGGTGTCTCCGTTTTATCCGGTGTGCCGAGAGGAATAAAAGTTTCATTTCCGTCTGAATATGTGAGCATATAGGTTGATTCCGGCGCGGTTATATCGTCACCTCCGACAGGAAGAACATGCTCTATCGATACAGTATTCATCACTGCAACAACACTGTTGATAAAAGGTATCTCTGTCTGCTGTTTCTGGATCCTTTTAAGAAGGGCTATATGCGCCGGAGGGAATTTATTTGGATTTGATGAAAAAGATTTATGAACATCTTTCCAATCCGTTATTCTCCTGTCATTTTCAAGATCAACAGGATTTTCAAACCGCCTGATTAAAGTTTCCTTTAAAACAGAGTAAAGATCTTCATCCGCAGTTTTATTTTTCATACTGCGCGCAATTACAATTCCTCTTCTGAACGAAGGATGGGCTTCAAATATTTTCTCTGCTATAACAATACATCCCATACATTACTCCTTCCGGCTATATTATTCATCATCTTCATTTAAAATCTCTATCCTTACCCGGCTTATTGCAAGCCTGTCTCCATCCAGAACAGTATACTTGATATTTCCTTCCATGAAAACCTTGCCAATCTCAGGAATTATCCCTAATCTTTCGCACAGATATCCCCCGAGAGTTTCGTTATTTCCTTTTTTAATTTTAATTTCAGTTACATGCGAAAGATATTCAAGATCCGTATTCCCGGCTGCTACAAATACACGGTTGTCAAGTTTTATTACATCATCCTTGATTGTGAGATAATTGCCGGGGATGGAACCGATTATTTCCGATGCAATCTGCTGATGAGTTATAATACCCGAGATGCCCCCATATTCATCAGTAAGAAATACAATTTCAAGGCCTCTCTCAACCATTACACCAAGCAGATCAGGAAGAGGTTTCACTTCAGGATAAAACTCAGGAGGACGCATAATATGTTTTATTAAATAATTGTCTTTACAGCAAAAATCCTGCACATCTATATAACCGATTATGTCGTCAGTCCTTTTGGAAAAACAGGGAAAATACCGCTGGTTCATCTGGCCTGCTACACGTATTACTTCCAGAGGATTTGTATTAATATGAAAAACCGGGTACTTGTGAAGCGGAATCATGGCTTCTGATGCCAGAGTCTCGCTAAAATCAAGTATATCGTCAATTGCCCTGTAATCATCATAAACGGAACCTGATTCCTTGCTGCTAAGGTGCATGAGCATGCGGAAATCATCCCTTGAGCGGGGCATTCTTTCCACAATATTTTTTTGCCGCAGCAGCAGCATTATAAACCCTGCCATGCTGTTTACGAGAAAGGAAATCGGCAGAAAGATATAAAAGAAAAACCTGAGCACCAGAGACAACCGGACAGTTACTGAATCAGCATATCTCCTGAAGAAAGTTTTAGGTATTATTTCAGAAAAAAGGAGATATATTATAATCAACAGAGAACTTCCGATTACTGCAGCTGTGCCTGAGTAATTATTCCGCAGATAATTATTAAGAATGATCGAGCTTGTTACTACAGCAATATTGGTTCCGATCAGGGTGGTTCCCAGAAGCCGTTCAGGTTTTTTCAGCAGGAAGTCTGCTGATTTTGCCCAGCTGCTGCCTCCTTCCTTTTTGCCGAATATTTTAATTCTGTCTGCGGAAAGAAGTCCGGTTTCCATACCGGCGAAAAATGAGGCAAACAGCAGGCAGAGAACTTCGATAAGGATAATCACTGCTTATCCCTCTCTTCAACGCTCAGCAATTCAATTTTATTTCCATCCATCCTGATTACTTTAAGGTTTATATGACTGCAGGTAATCACATCATTTATTTCCGGTATGTCGCCATGTTTTTCCATAAATAATCCGGCTGCGGTATCAGCATCTGTAATTATTTCCATACCGAGGAATTCCTCAAGTTCTTCTATAGCCATGTTGCCGGGGATAATCTCAACAGACTCAGGAGTGTCATTAAAGGTCTCCTTATAAGGAGTATAAAAAGCCTTTAACACGTCTTCTATAATGTTTCTGAACCATATAATTCCGGCTGTACCGCCATATTCGTCAACCAGCTGTACAATATCGGTATCAGCTTCTCTTAATTCAGCAATCAGCCGGTTAAGGTCTTTTGATTCAGGTACAGATATAAATTTTTCAGCAAGCGTTCCAATTTCCAAATCCATATCTTTGTTTTGAATTTTACGGCTGAGTAAATCAAAAACGGGAACCCATCCATATAGATGATCATTATCTTCCTTAAAAAGAATCAGTGATGAATTGATAATGTAATCAGGTTCAGCAGCGATAAGGCCGACGACCTCTCCTATACTTATATTCCAGGGAATTGTCTTGAGTTCGCTCCTTGGAGTCATGACACTATGTGCGGTTTTGTCCTTGAAAGTAAGATAGGATTTAAATAAACGGTATTCCGATTGTTTCAGAATACTCTCGTTAAATCCAAGTTCCGCTGTCGAGAGAACCAGAGCATGCCTGTCCTCGCGGTTTTCACCGATATTTTCTGAAAATTTCACTAAAACACGTCTGATAATATAATTCAGACCTGCCCGTACCGGACTCAGAATTATATGAAGGTAGTATAACGGGACAGAGGCCAGGCGCGTAAAAGCTTTTGGATGATTTACCGCTAATCTTTTCGGTGTCAACTCTCCGGCCATCAAAAGGATTATTGTCATTCCGATAATGGAAAACAAATCTGATTTGCCGTTAAATATATGGGCGCCTATAATGCTTCCTACGCTTGAAGCGAAAATATTTACAACCATGTTGCCGGTAAGAATTGTTATAAGCAGCTGTTCGTGATTTTCCAGCAAAAACTGAATTATATTCCGCCCGTTTTTCGATTTGGATTTTTTCAGGGAATTCCTTTCGAGACGGTTAAGGGAAAAAATTGCGGTCTCAGAACCTGAAAAAAAGAATGAAAAAATCAGTAGAATAACGAGTAGTATATAATGTAAAAGCGGAGGGCCATCGTCCATTTTATTACTTTTTACAGCCCCTGGTCCGCACAGCAGATGCAATCATTTGATTTTTCTTTCTTTTCTACTATTGTATTATTTTCGCAGTTTATGAAATAAAACCAGTTCAGGGCTTCGAGTTTATCATCTTTAAATTGATTGAATGACTCAGGGAAATCATCTCTTTTATGCATAGCAAATGTTTCTGCTTCTGAAAGATACTGCTTATATTCGGCTGCTGTATCAACTTCCTCATTCACAGAAATATCAGTTCCGATATATCTGTAGCTTTCGTTGATTCCGAAATCTCTTACAATTGCATGTTCTTCCATTATATTTATATTTGACCAGCCGCCAGTTTTCAAATCCACCGTATAGTCTTTTAAGAACAGATAAGCGTTTTTACTTACAAAGTCAATAGCCTCGATAATAAAATCCACTTCATACTCAGACATTGCATAATGAAAATTTATTCTAACCCAGCCCGGCTTCAGGGAATTTATTCCGTTTAAAATTATTTCGCGGAATTTAAGTGATTTTTCAGCTCCTATTTTCAATAAGCTGTGGCCATAAGGGCCGGCGCATGCACACCCTGCTCTTGACTGTATTCCGAATAAATCATTCATAAGTTTCGTTACAAATCTATGATGCAGATATCTGTCTTTATACTTTATCATGAAAGAAATTATTGAAACTCTTTTTGAAGGATCAGCCGGGCCGAGAATCTCTACAGCAGGATTATCCTTGAATTTTTTAATTATTTTTTCAGTAAAATACTGTTCTTTTTCTTCAATTATTTCTGTCCCTATCCGGCCCTTTAACTGGATAGCCAGTCCTGCTTTTATAACCTGCAATATTCCGGGTGTACCGGCCTTTTCCCGTTCTTCAACATTATCCAGATAGTCCTGTCCGATGCTGCTGACATAATCAACAGTACCTCCTCCGGAAACTGTCGGGGGTATTTTGTTGTCATATAATTTACTATTTATTACCAGTATACCGGCTGCACCCGGACCGCCGATAAATTTATGGGGTGAGAAAAATACAGCGTCAAAATATGATTCCTTATTTTTATTCATATTAATCTCAACATAAGGAGCGCTTGCGGCAAAATCAAAACAGGCTATTGCTTTATTTGCATGAAGTATCATGGCTACTTCATATACATCTGTTTTGATACCGGTTACATTGGAGGCAGCTGAAAAGGAACCTATTTTAAACCTGTTTTCATACCTGCTGTCCGAGACTTTTTTCTCAAGGTCAGCCAGATCAAGATAACCGTTCTGATCCAGTCCGATTTCAACAACCTCAACAAGGCTCTCCCGCCACATCAGAATGTTTGAATGATGTTCATAAGGTCCGATGAAAACTACAGGCATCTTTTTATTAAATTCTGTGTTTACAAGATTCATCACATAATCATTGCTGTTCCTGCTCAATTCTGAATTAATCAGAAAATCAATAATCCTGTTTTTTGTCGCGGGAGGCATGTATACCCCGATTATTTTACTGAAACTTAATATTGCGCCTGTTGCCCCTGTCCCGGCCGGAATAACATAACAGTTATTTGCGGCATTCAGTTCTTCCTTGATAATTTTTTCAGATTTATGAAGAAGCTTCGTCATCAATTCACCTGTCAAGTCATCCTCGGTATGAGTATTGGCATAGTATTGCTCAATTTCCATCATATACTTTTCAACAAATTTCAGTGGTTTGCCTGAAGCGGTGTAATCAGTATATGTGATTATTCTTTCTCCATAAGGTGTTGTGAATTTTTTGTTTCTGCCAATTATTTCAGATCTTAATATATCCAGCTTCATTTTTATGATTTCTCCCTTTTAATCCTTATCCAGGCCCACATGAATTCTTAATATCACCGATGTTTTTAATTTTTTCACGATATTATGTATCTGACTCTTTCTTTTTAATTTTTAACCATAAAAACTACCCTAATTGATTATTTAGGATTAAAGTTTAATATACCATGATATTACAGCAAAGAGATATAATATTTAATTGCAGTATGGTATAATTTGCTGCTTTACTAAAAAAATATTCTGCAACAAATAAGTCATTTGAATATAAAAATTTTTGAGCCAGATAATAACAATTCGGTTGCCGCATTCAACGGCAGCCGCAAATCCAAAAAAAGGACAGGAGTTTTATCAACTTTGATATTAACGGTAAGAGATGAAAAAATAGATTCATTTGTTTATATTTAATAAGGAATAAAATATGAAAAAAACTGAAATAATAGTCTTAATCATTATATCATGCCTTGCATTAAGTATTCTATCCTGCTCATCTGCAGTTCAGAAGAAACTTGCCGGAAAATGGCAGGTAACAGAAGCCCATCTTCCGAACGGGCAGGTCCTTAAAAACCCGGACATGAGGATTGTTTTCACAAGATCGTCATTCACCATATACACAAACGGCAAAATGAACCTGGCGCTTGATTACAAGGTAAAAAAGGATTTTGTCGGCTACTACATCGAAACCTCATCAGACAGAAAAATACAGGGGCAGAGGCTGGAATTTACAGATAACGACAGCCTCTCGCTCGAACTCTCTGATTACATCGGCGGACAGCCAGTGAAACTTACGTATTATTTAAAGAGAATAATTGAGAAATAGGCCTGGCATATCTTAAGCTGATTCAGCAATTTATGGTACTGGAATTGTCTCATTAATTGTAATGTCAACACTTTCACCGTTGACTGTTCCTGTTACAGACCCAGTTACAACTATGGAATCTGAAATCTCAAGGTTCAGTACAACATCAATGTCTACACTATATGTTCCGGATAAGCTTCCGCCTTCAACAGAAATATTTCCGGGAATGATACTGTAACTGTATATAATTCACTGTCATAACTGTAATCAATATCTATCAACCCGTTAAGAATATACTGATTATCATCATATATAACATGGAAGTTGTCAAAATTAATTGTGTTGTATAAAAGTGAATAAATCGCAATATTACCATAACCATCAGGAATTTCTTGATCCGGTGCCGCGGTTAAGAAAGGCGGTGAGGTCAAATAAGGAGGAGCACCTGCACTTAGAGAATAATCACCCATTACTGCTCCGGCAACCGCCAGAGCTCCGGCGGCTTCAGCAGGATTTTCACTGTCAGATGATCCGCTCCCGGCGGAATCGCAGGAAACTATAAAAAGCAGCAGAATGATACCGATAACTGACAATATTCTATTCATCTTTAAATACCCCCCATTGAAAAGCGATATAAATAATTATATTCCCCGTTATTAATTTTTTCAATTTTTTTCTATGATTAAGGCTTTACAGTAAACGCAACAGCCCTTGACAGCGTAAATATAACTATCTATATATTAAATATATGCAATACAAAGGAAGAACCATGAAAATTCCCCAAAAGGCAAAACCCTATTTCTACGGAGCACTTACTGGAGTGCTTTTAACTGCAAGCGCAGCCGTTACAGGACAGTTTTTCGGAACTTCAACGACTTTTCCCCGCCTCTCAACAAGATTACTCGATTTACTTGGCTTTGATTTGACTAAAACAGCATTTTACCAGGCAAATGACGGGCTCTTTACAGCATCAGCGCTTCCTGACTGGCAGCTTTTGTTTGTCATCGGAATCGGAATCGGCGCTTTTCTGTCTTCAATTATATCGAAAACCTTTAAACGGGAAGTGCTGCCTCCGATGTGGGAGGAGGATATGGGAAGTAAAAAGAGCAAAAGAATCATATTCTCACTCACAGGCGGGGCGCTGGCAATGCTTGGGGCACGGATAGCGGGCGGATGCCCCAGCGGCCACGGCATAAGCGGGATGAGCCAGCTTGGCGTAAGCAGCCTGATTGCCATGGTCATGTTTTTTACAGGCGGAATCATTACAGCGAGGATTTTATACAGGGGAGGAAGATCATGACGCTTTTTTACGGTCTTTTAACAGGCGCTTTATTCGGATTCTTCCTGCAGCAGGCCCAGGTTATCCGGTTTGAAAAACAGGTGGGTGCGTTGAAGCTGAAAGACATGGCCATAGTAAAGTTCATGCTCGCCGCAATTGTCACAGGCTCTATCGGTATATACCTGCTATCGGATTTTGGAATCATCTCTTTCGCACCGCGGCAGCTGAGCCCCGCTCTTCAGATTACAGGCGGGCTGCTTTTCGGCACTGGCTGGGCAGTTATCGGCTACTGCCCCGGGACAAGTATCGCGGCTTTCGCTGAAGGAAGGTTTCACGCAATCTGGCCTATTCTTGGAATGCTGATCGGGGGACTTATTTACGCATTTCTCTATCCCTGGATTGAAATATATCTGCGATATCCGGGTGAACTGATACCGGTCTCAATACCGCAGCTTCCTGGAGTAAGCCACTGGATAGTAATTGCTGCCATGGCAATCGGTGCTTTTTTTCTCTTCAGGTTTTTCGAGAAAAAAGGGCTTTGATTAAGCAAATCCGGTTGTAGGGTATATGCTTGCCTCCTGCAATGAATATAACAGACGGGATACTGAAAGTACGTTAGCGCAACTCATGGGAAAATCCGGTATAAACAGCATGAGTGATAATTTATTATTTTACACAACCTTACCTATTATTACCGTATAATTTTTCCCGTATTTTTTTGCGCATTTCGGGCATGTCGTATACCACATAAACTGTCTGCTGATTTTTTTACCGGCATCCCCTGCAAGTTTTTCAAAATTGCTGCACCATTTTCCTGTATCACTGAACGGGCCTTCATAGACTTTGCTGAAAAAATCACCGCTTAAAGTCACGTTTTCCGCATCCCTGATTTCTTTATCAACAGCAAGATATATATCCATAATCCATTTTGAGGTATGATCAGATAACCCAAGCCCGTCAGGGATTGTCCCTCCCGAAGCCCTCACCTTTTTATCAAGACGTTTCATGACTGAGCCGAAATTAAGCGGTATATAAAAAAAAGTACACACTTTATCTTTGATGAATTTTTTATTTTCCCAGTGATGTGTTTTCCCGTCCCATGGCACCGGATCGAATTCCAGACAGCATATTTCCTCTTCCATATAACTCTCCTCTATTTGATATAATTTATTATCATATATTTTTCAATGTTTTTTTGTCCTTCAGGTCATTAACCGGAACAGCCGCTTGAAGAGTAACAGATCCATCTATTTTCGCAGCTTTATGCCGGTCGCCAATTTTAATGCAGAAGATAATTTAACTGTTACCAGTTAAAAAATAGTTTCTATTATATTTGCCTATAAATATAATATGACTGATTAAATAATCAGCCATATTATTACTCACGATTAACAGGCAGAAATATTAAGTGGTAATGTTTCTGCCTATTCTTTTTTTACCGGCGGTGTTGCCTGATTAAAAAAACCTACTGTGCCCAGAATAAGGGCAATAAGCACAACAAGAAGCATAATTATCCATATCTTAACTGTCAGGACATAAAAAATAAAATAGAATATTCCGAATACCGCAGCCGTAATAACAAGGTATGTTATCCACCAGACCCAGATGGGTTTTCCTGATAAAAATGCTGACAGTTTTGATTCAATAGCATTTTTTGTATTTTCAACTTCTTTCATAAATCCTCCTGAATTTATCCACTCAATAATAATATAATGCAATAATCCCCATTTTTCAAATTCTTATGTATATATGGACGGAGAGGAAAAATAATAAACTTTTTCTGGAATTAGGATAAAAAGCAACTATAATTATTTACAAGTCTTAAATTAATTTTTATTAAAAGTGATAATCATTATTGTTTTGTTACAATTTGAATAATATCATGGTTTAATATTGAATATTTAAAATTTATATATTTTAAAATGGAGGAATAAAATGAAAAAGATTTCAGTAATCGCACTGTTTTTTCTCATTTTAGGTTCATCTGCTTTCGCAGGCGGATCAAAAGAGAAAATCGGCGGTTCAGATTATCCGGCGGCAATGGATGCCTGGGCAAAAGAGGCAAAACTCGGCAAGTATGATAAAAATCAGGACTGGGATGAAATTATTGCCAAGGCCAAACAGGAAGGGGAAGTTGTCGTATATTCTGCATCTTCCAGAATGGCGGCAGTAGGGGAAGCATTCACAAAGAAATATCCTGAAATCAAGGTTACAGCTTATGATCTTGGTTCTGTAAAGACATTTGAAAAGACAGTCGGAGAACAGGACGCAGGTATTTTTAACGCGGATATCGTAACAACAGGAGGCAGCGGCGATTTTATTTATGATCTTCTGGCAAACCACCGGGTTGTTAATTTTGTGCCGTCAATGTACGCCAAAGTAATACCTAAAGAATATCAGGAACCGGCTTTAATCCGCATAATGGAAGCAATAGTATTTATGTACAATACTGAAGTCCATTCCGCGCCTCCCATCAAGAACCTTTGGGAACTTACAGAACCCAAATATAAAGGGAAAGTAGTTATTAAAGACCCGCTCGGTTCCTACTCAAACCTCATGGGAATCGCAACAATAGTAGGGCACCCTGAAGAGATGGAAAAAGCATACAAAAAAATGACCGGAAAGAATCTGGTTTTAAGCCCCGGTGTTGAGAATGCAGGCTATGAATGGCTTTACAGGCTTCTTCACAACGACCTTATAATACTCGAATCCGGAGGAAAGGTTACAGGTTCATCCGGCAAGAAAGGGCAGAAAGATCCACCGATTTCAATCACTTCATTTACCTACTACCGCTATAACCAGACTAATGACTATATCAACGGTATTGTATATCCGATTGAACCATCAGACGGCGTAATATACCCGACCTATACAGCAATAGCAAGGCAGGCCCCGCATCCCAACGCATCAAAACTCTTTACGGCATTCATGCTCGGCGACCCTTCAATTACACTCGATACAGTTATTGATGAACCTTATACAGAGGGTAAATCACTTGAACTGCTTCAGGGACTGGCTCCCTATTATGAAGTCGGCTCCATGAGCCCGCGGACCAATGTTCCCCTTCCGAAGGGAGGAGAAGAATGGGGTAAAATGAAGATGTGGGTTGTTGATCCTGAGTTTATGTGGTTTAACGGGCCAAAGGTACAGGACTTCTGGATCAAGGAAGTAGCAAAATAATTTAATTCTTTACAGTTACAGGCAGGGGTGCCTTTCCGGCATCCCTGCTTTTTAAGCAGCAGGGGAAAAGAGCAGGGGATACTTATGCAGAATACTTTAAAATTTTACACGGCAAAACTTAAATCAAAACCGGAACTGATACTTTCATTTATATTTATTGCAGTCTTTTCATTTTTGATAGTTGTCCCGTTCCTTAAAATGATTTATACAACCTTAACCTACCAGACTTATGACCTTCGCCTGGCAAGAGGTGCTGTTAAAGGTGCATTTACCCTGTTCCATTACCAAAGGGTTTTTGCAAGTGATTTAACCAAAGCGTTTTTTATTACACCTTTTATCAACAGTATCTATGTAGGGTTCAGTGTAACAATTATAGCTATGATTATCGGATCTCTACTTGCCTGGCTTTTTGTAAGAACAGATATTCCGTACAAGAAATTCTTTCAGACAATCATTGTTGTTCCCTATATGATCCCTTCATGGGTTATCGCGCTTGCGTGGCTGCTGTTTTTTCAGAACTCAAGGATCGGCGGCAAATCAGGGGTCTTAAGCATTTTTTTCGGGATAAACGTTCCTGACTGGCTTTCCTATGGATTTGTACCGACAGTAATATGCCTTGCCCTGCACTACTATTCATATACATTTCTGCTGATGTCAGGTGCGCTCAGGACTATTGATTCGGAGCTTGAAGAAGCCGGCGCAATTGCAGGATTAAAAAGGAGAGATGTTCTTAAGAAAATAACATTTCCCCTGGTTCTTCCTGCACTCGGATCCTCCTTTGTCCTTACTGTAACAAGAAGCATGGGAACATTCGGAACTCCGGCCCTCCTTGGGCTCCCTGTCCGTTTTTTCACACTCCCTACGCAGATTTATGCAATGATAAATTCCAGGAACATGGGCGACAGTTTTGTTCTTGCCCTTGTTCTTATAGTTCTTGCCTTTACAGCTATTTCAATCAACAACAGAATAATCGGTGTGCGTAAAAGTTTTGTTACGATGAAGGGAAAGGGGTTCAGGGCCAATCCCATGAAACTCGGGAAGGCAAAGCCTGTTCTTCTTGCCGTCTTGTTTATATTTATTTTACTGATTATTGTACTGCCGATTGTAATGCTCACATGGAGTACCTTTATGCGGCAGGCGGATAATTACTCGCCATCCAACCTGACAAGCCACTTCTGGATTGGGGAGAGCGATGCCCAGATTTCAAGCGGAGAACCCGGGATTTTCAGAAACAGGGGTATTCTCAGGGCTACCCTTAACTCAATAAAACTGGGAATATCAGCATCTGTGATAAATGCCCTTCTGGGGCTGCTTATAGGTTATTCTGTTGTGAAAAACAGGGGTACAAGGTTATCCAAAATCATCGAAGGGGTTGCTTTTGCCCCGTATGTGTTTCCGGGAATAGCGTTCAGCGCAATATATCTGGGGATGTTTTCAAAATCTTTCGGACCGATTCCGGCCCTCTACGGGACATTCAGCCTGATACTGCTTATAGTTATAGTAAAAAACCTGCCGTTTTCCTCAAGATCAGGAATTGCGGCAATGCTTCAGGTGGATAAATCACTAGAGGAAACAGCCAGCATACAGGGAATTCCCTGGTTTAAGCGTTTCCGGCTTATCATTCTTCCGTTATGCAAAAGCGGATTTATTTCAGGGATGCTTTTAACATTTATTACGTCAATGAGGGAACTTTCCCTTGTAATTCTCCTTGTCGCTCCGACAACCGGGCTCTTAACAACAGTCATATTCAGCTACAAGACACAGGAGCAGACCCAGCATGTCAACGGCGTCACGCTGATGCTGCTGGTAATAATAATTATTGCAAATATCCTTATTAAATTATTTGCGAATATAAAAAATGAACAATCAATCAATCTGGGGTAAAAAATGAGCAAAATAAGTCTTAAAGGAATATCTAAAAATTACGGAAAGGTTGCCGCTGTAGATAATATAGATCTCGAAGTTGTTAAAGGGGAATTCCTGACTCTTCTCGGTCCTTCCGGCTGCGGCAAGACAACCACCCTCCGGATGATGGCGGGCCTTGAGGATCCTACTTCCGGGGAACTGATGACGGAAGATAATGTCCTTTATTCTAAGGAAAAAGGGATATATGTACCTCCTGAGATGAGAAACATGGGCTTTATGTTTCAAAGTTATGCGCTATGGCCTCATATGAATGTGACAAAAAATATAACGCTTGGCCTTGAATCAAAAAAAATCCCCGCCGTGGAAATAAAATCCAGGGTATCGGATGTCCTTGAGAAAGTTCAGCTTACCGGATATGAAGAGCGCTTCCCCTCAGAGCTGTCAGGCGGACAGCAGCAGCGGGTAGCCCTTGCCAGAATGATTGCCGCAAAATCAGATATATTTCTTATGGATGAGCCGCTCTCTAATCTTGATGCTATGCTTAGAATTGACATGAGAAGCAAGCTCAAGCACCTCCACAGGGAAGTTGGCGCGACAACAATTTATGTTACGCATGACCAGGTTGAGGCTTTGACACTTTCAGACAGGATAGTGGTAATGAATAAGGGTAAAATACTGCAGTGCGATACCCCGGAGATGATATATAAAAAACCCGGAGACCTTTTTGTGGCGAAGTTTGTCGGCAGCCCTGTAATAAATCTTTTAAAAGGCAAGGTTGAAAGGAAAGGGGAAATATTGTCATTTATCAACAATGACATCTCTCTTGAACTCAGCAGGATACCTGAAAGCGCAGATTTAAGCGGAGAAGTGATAGCTGCAGTCAGGGCAGAGGATATCACACTCGCAAAATCCCCGGCAGGCAAACCGGGTCAGCCGTTCAATGTTTATTCAGTTCTTCCGGTAGGAAGCGAGACAATTGTCGCAATAAAAAGAGGCGCGATAGAACTTGTAATCAAGCTTTCAGGTTTCGCCAATATAGAGGTTGATGACAGTCTTGAGATAGAGATCAAGTCTCACAAGATTTCTTTTTATAACCCGGAAACTGAAAAACTGATATTTTAGCGGTCAGGGACTGCTTTTTAATTGCAGGAATAATCAATCTCTGTATAATTATTAATATGAATAAAAAAAATATAATAGCAGCAGTATCAGCACTGCTGTTATTATCCATAGTTTTTTTCACTTCAGTTTATGTTTTTTCACCTGCCGGAGAGCTTCAGCATCTGAATAATGTAGAAGTAAGAGAATACGAAGGAGAGAACCTTTCCCTTATTACTGATTTCAGGAACAATTCCATCAGGGGAACACCGGATATAAATATTAAAAAATACAGACTTGAAATTGATGGCCTTGTTTCGGAAAAAAAATCTTTAAAATATAAGAATGTACTTAAATATATTAATTATTCAAAGGTTGTAACTCTCAATTGCGTGGAAGGCTGGAGTGTGAACATTCTCTGGGAAGGGGTGCTCTTAAAAGACCTTTTAAATGATGCCGGAATAAAACCTGAAACCAGAACAGTTATCTTCCATGCAGCAGACGGCTACAGCTCTTCCCTTCCCCTTGATTATGTTCTAGACAGGAATATCATTCTTGCCTGGAAAATAAACGGTATACCGCTTCCGCCTGACAGAGGATTTCCTTTTCAGGTTATAGCTGAAGACAAATGGGGATATAAATGGGTCAGATGGGTTACAGGAATTGAGCTTTCAGAAAATGCTGATTACAGGGGTTACTGGGAAAAGGCCGGATATAACATTAAAGGGGATTTAAGCGGCCCAAAACTTGCCGATTGAATCACTGCCTTCAGATTATAATTTATTACAGATTCTCTTGTTTTTTCAGGAACCGGTAAAACCTGCTTTTGTCTTTTCTCCCCTCCACCATATGAGAATCGGAAGGACAGCCGCGAAAAGCAAAAATCCTCCTGAGATAAATGCCGCACCGAGACTGAATGCCTGGGCAATGATGCCGAAAAAGAGCGGATTTATCAGCTGGGCAAGGCGGTTTCCCGTAAGCCTTATTCCCATCGCAACTCCCCTGTCTTCCGGTTTTACCCCTTCCGATACTGTTGCCATTGAAAGAGGCAGGGCAAGACCGAGACCTATCCCGATAAAAACAGAGTTAATAATCAGCAGGAAATGACCTTTACAGAAAGGCGTACTGCCTATACCGGCGGAGAGGATAAAAATACTTATAATCAGCGCGGGGAATCTTCCACCGGCTTTTTTTACAATTGCCGGCATATAAAACCTCACAGAAACTGACGTCAGCGCCCGCAATGACATATAAACACCAATAACTGTAGCTGAATATCCGAATTGCTTTAGCATAACCGGATAAAACGTCAGGCGTGCTCCATCGGCAAACAGGACTGCAAAACTTGCCAGTATGGCAATCAAAACATAAACCGATACCAACTCTCTGATCCCTTTCTTCTTTTTTTTACCTCCGGCACCGGTTTTATCCGCAGTGTTTATTTTTCCGGAATAAAGCCTGCCGGGAAAAACAAATATTATTAATGCCATTGAGAGCGCTATAACAGTCCAGGTCAGGCGGTGTCCGACAGTATCAATCAATCCGCCTGCAATTGCAGGGCCGGCCATCTGCCCAAGAGCTCCCGCAGTCCCGTACCAGCCGAAATCGCTGTTAAGGTCCCGCCCTTCTCCCAGACTTCCAACATGTGACTGTGCGCCGAGAAAAAAAAGCAGTTTTCCTATCTCAAGAAAAAAAAGGCCGGCGACAAGACCTTTAACATTTGGAAAAACTGTTATTACAACACAGGCAGCCGTATATAGTATTCCCGCCCTCTGCATCATAAGCCTTGAACCCCAGGTGTTAATTAGAAATCCGCCCGGTACCGCAAGCAGAAGAGAGCCCACTGTGCTGAAGCTTATTATAATTCCTATAAGTCCCGGAGGTATTTGAAGATGAACAAGATGCAGCGGTATGAGCGGGCTTGCCATTGAAAAAACACAGGTGGCAAATCCTGAACAAATGCATAAAAATAAAAGCTCACGGCTGCCGGGATAGTCTGATGAACTGCTGCTTTTCATAAACTTATTAAACCACAGGGATTAAGATCTTTCATTTTTTTTTACTGAGAAACTTATAAACAGCTGAAAAATCTTCTCTTCCGAAACCGCTTTTTTTTGCATCAGCATAGATTTCCTTGGCAATATTTACAGAATACAAGGGTTGATTGTTTTCATATGCAGTCAAGGCTGCCAGATGCAGGTCTTTGTGCATCCATTCGAGAGGGAACTGCAGCTCATATTTATCTGCACGAATCATTTCAGCTTTTGCTTTTGTGAAAGGGGCGGAAACAGGCAGGGTTGGTAATGTATCAAGTAAAAAATCTTTAGATAAACCCAGTCTTTCTCCAAGCAATAGAGTTTCGGAAAAAATCAGCATGGATTGAGCAAGAAGTGAATTTACCAGCATCTTCAATGATGTACCCTTACCTGTATCTCCTGCGTTAATTATTTTATTTCCCATGTATTTCAGGTAAGGTTCAATTTCCGAAATATTATGGGCTTCTCCTCCTGTAAAAAAAACGAGTTCCCCTTTTTCTGCATTGGGCTTTGAACCTGCGACCGGGGCGTCAATAAAACGCACTTTATGTTTTGCGGCGGTTTTTGAACATAAAAGTGAAAAAGATGGATTTACGGTAGAACAGTCTGTCCATATGGCATTTTCTTTCATTCCTGAAATAAACCCGGTATCTGAAAGAGCTACCTGGGCAACAGCTTCAGGAGTAGAGAGCATTGTAAAAACAATATCAGCATTTTTTACCGCATCAGCACATGAGACAGCCTTTATTGCGCCATCCCCGGCAAGTTTATCGGAAGGACCCGCTGAACGGTTAAAAACAGTAAGCGGAACATTATTTTTCAGCAAATTTGCCGCCATGCGGCTCCCCATAATCCCCAGTCCTATAAATGTTACTTTCATCGCTTTTCCCTATAAAATTGAATATTATTCTGTAAATTTTCCATTTTTTTCTGATTATATACTAAATAAAAAATAATTTATCAGGTTTTTAATTTTTTTTAAAATCTTTCTTGACAGAACTATCAATCATATTTATACTGACCATTGTTCAGTCAGTGACTATTGGTACCTATAAAACAGGAGATAAAATGAATAAAAGAGAGAAACAGAAAGAGGAAACAGTTGCAGATATTCTCCGTATTTCAGAGGAGCTCTTCCATGAACAGGGTTACGAAAAAACAACAATTCAGGATATTGCTGATCATTGCGGACTTTCAAAAGGAGCCCTTTACCACCACTTCAGGTCAAAGGAGGAAGTGCTCGAAAGGATCTGCTGCAACCAGTATATCTACATGAAAGAAACATTCCTTCCAATTGTAAACGAGAGCGGCCCTTCAATGCTGGAGAAACTGAAGAGAATAATGACCATAGCCCGGAATTCGCGGATGAATACAGCATCTGCCTCTTTTTCCAGGGATAAATCTCCGGGTCTAAAAAGCATTGAAAATGCTGCAATGGGAAAGCTTATGGATAACTACAGTAAAAAAATCTATACCGATATCTTTGCGCCCCTTTTTGCTGAGGGGAGAGAAAAAGGGGAATGCAGTTTTCCGGGTTCGGCTGAGATCATGGCCCTTTTTATCCACCACCTTGATACCGGAATGAGCGATCACCTCAACATGATTCTGGATAAGACGGTTCATGGAACTTCAGATCAGGAATTATCAGAGATAACAGAGGCGGAGCAGCAGATCAGAGACACAATCTATGGATTTTCATACGCACTGTCAAAGCTCCTTTATATCGATGAAAAAACAGTTATGGATGTCACACTTGCTGACAAAATGTTTGAGCAGTATGTAAAAATACTGAAGAAAAGATAAATAAGCAAAACCCGAGACATGTTTTCTCTTAAGAAAAATCAAAGGAATATTTTCATGAAGAAAGGACTATTAATTATTATAATCTTTGCCCTTGGCATACCTCTTATTGCGCAGAACAGCAGCAGTGAAGAGAAGAAGAATATCAATATCATTCCCATTGCAGGTTATAATCTGCTGTCACTTGAGAAACAGACAATCCGCTCACCGGGTGCGGGTCTTGCAATAATATCCGGAGAGATGAATCCGCAATCAACAGAAGAAACTGACAACTTCCAGGCCATACTTTTATACAATTATCACATACTGGAGGATAAACCGCTTTTCAGCTACCCTGACAGTTACCATAGTATCGAATTCCTGCTGCAGAGAAAAATTGAGCGCCATCAGTATTTTTCTCTCTTTAAAAGCTATTCAGATAAACCGGCAGCCGGAGGGCTTCATACTTTCGCATTTGTAAACGGTTACGGTTATGAACTGGTACACACAGAAAAAAACTCACTTTCACTGGGCGCATCCCTGTGCGTGACAGAACTGGGACTCGAACTCCCGGATGGAAGTTCCTGGCCGGTAATACCCCTTCCTTTTATCCACTATGAGTACAGCTCCAGAATTGCTGATTTCTCTTTTGATTTCACAACATCGCCGATGGCGGAACTTGTAATAGCCCCGGAAGAAAGATTCCGCTTTAACAACTCAATTATGATAACTGATCTCGATGTAAAAGATATCCGCGATTTAAAGTTCGATACATCACTTGAGTACCGTTTTTTTCCATCAGGCCATCCAATGGGAGATTTCGCAGGGCTGAAGATAGGGTTTCTGGGTGAGGACTACAGCTATGACATCAGCGGCAGAAGTAAAAAAGAACTTCAGATTTCATGGTATGCATTCTACTCGACCCTTGATCTGTCACTGCTGCAGGTTACAGGCGGTTATGCTTTTGCAGGTGAGGAATGCTACTCGGGTGATTACACAAGGGATATCGGCAGCGGATTGTATATGAAGCTTCAGCTGGCATACCAGTTTTAACAATGGAGATTAACTGATTATGTCTGGAAACAATAAGCAAACAGCTCTAAATAAAGCTTTTTCAGGATTCCTGGTAATCTGGACCGGCGAATTTCTTTCAGGCATCGGGTCCGGCCTTACCGCATTTGCCCTTGCCGCCTACGCATTCAGACAGACAGGCCTTGCATCAAGCGCTGCTATGATTTACCTGTGCACATTTCTGCCCGCATTTCTGCTCCGTCCGGCAGGTGGAGTGCTTGCCGACAGAATGGACAGGAGATTATTAATGATTGCGGGCAATATCGGATCAGGTCTGGGTATTGCCGTTATTCTGCTGCTCATGAACGCAAATAAAGAGGCTTTATGGATGATTTACCCCGGCGCTGTATTAAGTTCTGTATTCACGGCAGTTCACAGCCCGGCCTACAAGGCTTCGGTTTCTGATTTTCTGCCGAGAGAACTATATGAAAAAGCAAGCGGATTACTGCAGTTGTCAGGCGCAGCGCCTCTTCTGGCAGCCCCATTTATTGCCGGTCTTCTAATGTCTTTTTTTGATATCAGGCTAATTCTGATAATCGACATACTGACATTTATAATATCCGCTTCTGTAATTATATTTATCAGACAGAAACTGGATATTAAAGTCAAGGCACGTAAGATAAAAACCAGTTTCGCCTCTGAAATGTTTGAGGGGTTTAAAGCATTAAATGCAAGCAGGGGGATATTTCTACTGACATTAATTGTTTCCCTGATACTTTTCAACATAGGCCTCCTGCAAACCCTGCTCGGGCCAATGGTTCTCTCCTTTACAGATACTGCCTCACTGGGAACAGCCCAGTCAGTCTGCGCGTCGGGAATGGTGATCAGCAGCCTGATTATAGGAGGGAGAAGGGATAGCGGCGGAAAAAAAAGATATGTTACAGTACTTTCAGTCTCACTGGCATTAATGGGCCTGTTTTTCTCATTTATCGGGATAAGAGAGAATATCCGGATGATAATTATCCCCGGGTTTCTCTTTTTTTCAACCCTCCCCTTTGTCAATTCCAGTATCGAGGTACTGATCAGGGGGAATATAAGCAACGAGAAACAGGGAAGGGCCTGGGCCATGATATCATTTATAACCTACTTCGGATCCATCATAGCCTTTGCCGCTGCCGGGTTTCTTTCAGACAGGATTTTCAATCCCCTTTTAATGCCCGGCGGCCTGCTTGAGTCAAGTCTTGGTCATATTTTCGGAACAGGAGCAGGCCGGGGTATTGCCCTGATTTTCTTTATATCCGGAATAATTGTAATTTATTTATCAACAATCATTTACAGGTCAAAAACAATTCAAAGCCTGGAATTATCAGGAAATACCGCACCTGTCAGCAGAAAATCAAATTACACGATCTCAGTAAAGGAGGCAGGTTAATGCTGTTTAAAATGGTGATGAAGGATTTAAAAAGAAAGAAAATCATAACCTCGGCCCTGTTTATCTTTATCGCGCTTCCGGCTTTTCTTATCGCAGGCGGATCAGGAATGATAATTGCCCTCTCGGGATCAATCAATTACTTTCTATCCAGAGCTGATGTTCCCCACTTTGTACAGATGCACTCTGGCTCCATTGACCGGAAAGCAATAGATATGTGGACATCCCGGAACAGCAATATCAGCAGGCAGCAGACTGTCGAAATGGTTACAATTGACGGATCGGATGTTTACCTCGCAGGAAATAGTGAATCTGAGGCGGAAAGTGTAATGGATCTCGGGTTTGTAAAGCAGAACAGCGCATTCGATTTACTGCTTGATCTTGAGAACAAACCTGTCACGGTTTCCAGAGGAAATATTGCTGTCCCGATTTACCACAAGCTGAAAAAGAATATGAAAACCGGAGATATTGTAAGGATTGCGCATAAGTCCTTTATCAGGGAATTTAAAGTCTCCGGCTTTATCAGGGATGCCCAGATGAATCCCTCTATTATCCATTCCAAACGCTTTGTTGTTCATGAGGATGACTTTGAAGATCTTAAAAACAGCATCGGAGAGGTGGAATACCTGATTGAGTTTCAGCTTAACGATATCAGCAGGCTAAGTGATTTCAGCAGCGCATATGAGGCATCCGGCCTGCCGGGTTCCGGGCCGTCAATCAATTATAACCTGTTCAGAATTATCAATGTCCTGACTGACAGTATTGCGGCTGTTATTGTAATATTTGTAAGTCTGCTTTTTTCTTTAATAGCGGTTCTCTGTTTAAGGTTTACCATTATAGCTTCCATAGAGGAAGATTACAGGGAAATCGGAGTAATGAAGGCAATCGGCATACAGCAGAAGGACATAAGGAATATTTACCTTGTTAAATACGCCCTTATCGGTTTACCCGGGGCTGCGGCAGGCTATCTGCTATACCTTCTTTCTGGAAATATCTTCACCGGTAATATCATGCTGTATCTAGGCAGCGCTCCTTCAGCAGTACAGGATTTTATAATACCCCTTTCAGCTTCTGCATTGATTTTTGCAGTTATAATGCTGTCCTGTATGGTTACTTTTAGAAGGTTTCATAAAATTTCAGCAGTAGAAGCGCTCAGGGCAGCCAATACCGGGGATTCATATAAAAACAGGAATTTTCTTTCTCTGGGCAGGAGCATATTTTGCAATACAAATATTTTCCTGGGTATCAGGGATGTTCTCAGCCGCTTTAGACTTTACTGGCTGCTGTGTTTTGTTTTTTTTGTCTGTACTTTTGTAATCATTGTGCCTGTAAATTTCCTGAGTACCATAAAGTCACCGGCATTTGTAACCTATCTTGGAATCGGACAAAGTGATATCCGAATTGATTTACGGCAGTCTGAAAATATGGCAGACCGGTTTGCTGAAATGCTTGACTATATTGAAAAAGACAATGATATCGAAGAAGCGGCCCCGATGATTACAAGCCGGTTTATGGTAGAGGACAGCAGCGGAATTCCTCAAAGCATAAATGTCGAAACAGGGGATTTCACAATTTTTCCCCTCAATTATATATCCGGGTCAGCCCCGGTAAAGCAGGGAGAAATATCCCTTTCGTTTCTAAGCGCGAAAGAAATGAATAAAAAGAGCGGAGATACTCTTATTATGTTTTCAGGAGATCAAAAAATGATTATGACGGTAAGCGGAATTTACCAGGATGTAACAAGCGGAGGGCACACAGCAAAAGCCGCTCTTGCCCCCAATCGGGATACCGTACTCTGGTATGTAGTAAATCTGAATGTCAGATCTGAAATAGATGGAAAAGTAAAAGAATACTCTAAAACATTCTATCCTGCAAGAGTTACAAATTCAAAACTATATCTGGACCAGACGATGGGAGAAACAATCAGAAGACTTGAGTTTATTACATTTCTGTCCATTATGACGGCTCTTATTGTATCAGTCCTGATTACATCATTATTTTTAAAAATGATTATCGCAAAGGATGCATCGCAGATAGCAATAATGAAGAGTCTCGGATTTTCCATTAAGGATTTAAGAATCCAGTATACAGTCAGGGCGCTTGCTGTGCTTGGAGGAGGAATTATATCAGGAACTATTGCGGCAAACACAATCGGACAAAGTCTTGTAAGTGCGATATGGTCGTTTATGGGAGCATCCCGAATAACTTTCATAATAAACCCGGTTCATGCCTACTTTCTTTTTCCTCTCATTTTAATGATTACTGTTTCAGTTACAACGTTAATAAGCATATTAGAAATAAAATATTTTAACATAGCTGATATGAATGCGGAATAAAGGAGATATATGTGAATAATATACTGGAAGTTAAGAAAATAAATAAAATATTCAATGGAAATAAAAATAAAAGCCATGTTCTTAAAGATGTTAGTCTTAATATTGAAAAAGGTGAATTTATATCAGTGATGGGACCTTCCGGGTCCGGAAAATCTACACTGCTCTATAATATCAGCGGTATGGACAGAATGTCCGGCGGAAGCGTTATATTCAATAACTTAAAAATTGAAACCTTATCTGAAGATGAGCTTTCAAACCTGCGTCTCAATAAAATGGGCTTTATATTTCAGCAGATTCATCTCCTGAAGAATCTCACGATCAGGGACAATATCATTGCATCGGCATTTCTTTCCGGTAAGAAGGGGAGAAAAGAGATTATCAGAAAAGCATCTGAGCTGATGGAAAAGACAGGTATCGCGCAGCTGGCAGATAATGATATCACCATGGCATCAGGCGGACAGCTTCAGCGAGCAGCAATATGCAGAGCCCTGATCAATGACCCTGAAATAATCTATGGTGACGAGCCGACAGGTGCTCTTGATTCCGGATCCTCAAATGAAATCATGTCTATCCTGGCCGATATCAACAGCTCGGGTACAACAATTCTTTTGGTAACCCATGATGTAAAAGTCGCCGCGAAAACTGAACGCATTATTTTCATGACAGACGGTAAAATAGCAGGAGAATGCCGGCCGGGTAAATGCGGCAGCAATGAGGATGAATGCAAATCAAGGGAAGAGGACCTTACCAGATGGCTGATTGAAACAGGGAAATAACCATTGATATTTTAACGGCAGATAACTAATTAAATCTGCCGTTTTATAATATAATCCATATGACAGGGTATTAATATTTCTTTATTTTAGAAACAGATTCAAGAAAAGACAGATACTTCTCCCTTGTCATAACAGGTTTGAAATTACTGATAATAGTTTTTGCTTTTGCGGCATTGTTAAAAAGTAGATCAGCAACTGTCATGGCCATGGCCTTTGCCGGCAGAATATACGCTGTTTCAGGATCAGCCAGCCTAAAATTTCTTGTATGAAGCCCACCTGTAATTCCCCCGATCATAGGATGAAGAGCAGGCATAATATGAGAGATATCGCCGAAATCAAAAGACCCGGTAAAATCACCCCCTTCGATTATCGAATCCTGCCCTGATAGTTCCATTACATTTTTTCTGAAGATATCATCAAGTCCGGCATTGTTTAGCAGCGGCAGGTATCCCGGAATATCTTTTATGGAAACTTCAGCGCCTACAGCCATCGCGCCGGAGGCAAGAGCCCTGTCCACTTTTTTGTTCGCGTCAAGAAGTCCCTCAATTGTCCTTCCCCTCACATAGGTCTCCATTTTCACATCAGATGGAACCACATTTACAATATCACCGCCCTTAGTAATTATCGGATGCACCCTTATCCTGTCTTTTTCAGCAAATGTCTCACGCTGTGCATGAATACCGCTAATAGCCAGCATTGCCGCATTAAGCGCATTAATCCCCTGTTCGGGCGCAGACCCCGCATGAGACTCCTTTCCGATGAAATTTATTTCCTTGCCGATAAAACCGTTGCCTGCAGGCCCGATTAATACTTTTTTAACAGGCTCACCGTTACTTAGTGAAGATAAGTCGAGTGAATGTATCATGATTGATATATCAATATTATCAAAATAGCCTTTTTTTATGAGTTCCTGCTTTCCTCCGAACCAGGTGATTTCCCCTTTATCCTTAAGAGATGACCTGAAGGCAAGTTCTATAAATTCCTCAGCCGGTACTGCCATAAAATTTACTGATCCGCAAAGTTCAGATACCGCGCCTGAGCTGATGATGCCAATTGCGGCGCCGATCATGGATGCGATCTGAATATTGTGTCCGCACGCGTGAACTGCTCCGGTTTCCCGGTCCGCATCTTTATGCTCAGGACATGAGACTGCATCAAGTTCTCCCATAACTGCGATTACAGGCCCGTTTTGGCTGAAATCAAGTCTCCCCTGACAGCCTGATACAGCAATGTCCTTCTCAGGGTTTAGCCCCAGTTCAGAAAATTCCCTGAACACAAGTTCAGTTGTCCTGCGCTCCTTATATCCAAGCTCGGGATTTTTATATATCTTATCGCCTATTGAAATAATTTTTTTTCTTTTTTTATCAATTTCACTGCATATTGATTTTTTAATTTCTGAAATATTCATGCTTTTACCATTCCATCAAAAAAGGCCCTTTGGAAAGGACCTTATATTTTTATCAGATTATACCCTGAATCTTTAGAACAATCTGCGCGATAATCGCGGATCCGAAATATGTGCTTGCAAAAACTATCAGAGATATGACGAGAATTTTCCAGCTCATTTTTTTAAGCTGGGGAATCTTGTTTCCGACAGAAATACCCGCAAGAGCAAGGATCGGAGTTGTTGTACCAAGAAAATTGACCTGATTTGTATATTCCAGGAAAAATTTCGCAGTCGGCATAAACGGCATGCTTAAAATCAGGCCGATCATTGTCGCCCATGCAAAAGCCGGAAATTTCAGGTTTGGAAGAAGATCCTTTATCATAAGTGATACCAGGCATACAATTACTACAAGAATCATACCTGGAACAGCTTTAAGCACAGGAACATTAAACCCGATTTTCTGTCCAATCAAAATCAAAATTGCGACTACCAGCAGCATTTTTAGCTGATAAAGGGTGTTTTCAAATTTTAACATTATTTGCCCCCCTTGTTTTTTGAGAGTATCGGGTACATTTTTTTATAGTACAGATTTGTAAGAGGAAGAGCGATGAAAATTACAGAGTACATTCCTGTAACACCTGTAAGCATATTGCTTGTGGCCGCATAGGCAAGAATTGTATCATGCATTGCCGCCGGGGCCGCTGTAGCAAGAGAGCTCGCAGCTGCTGTCATCATGCTTCCGCTTCCCATTCCTGATGCCATTGCAAGCGCGTAAGGATGAAGTCCTGTCAAAAGCGCAAATGAACCCAGCAATCCGAAAAAAATAGTTCCGAACACGGTACCTATCATGTATGTACCAAGAACTCCTGTCCCTTCAGGGGAGTTCATTCCATACTGCCCGCCTATAACACCGAGGGTCGGTTCCCTGCAGATGCTGACTGTGGCGCCGACCGCTTCCCTTTCAAGGCCAAGCATTATCGCAAGCGGCAGAGCAATCAAAGGGGTACACAAATTACCAAGCTCCTGAAGGAGAAACGCGGGTCCTGCCTGTACTATCTTCACAATATTCGGGCCTACAAGCGTTCCGTATTTAACACCGAGAGGCAGAAGAGCGATCAGGACAAGAGGCCCCGCAATCTCGATTTCCTCACTGTCAATTACTTTTCTCAGGAATTTCAACGGTTTTCCGAGAACATTCGGGGTTATCAGTATCCCGATAATTACAGCATAGAGCATGGGAAGAAGAACAATGCTTCCAGGCCCTGCATTAAATTTGTGAATTCCCATCAATTCGGAAACAATAACAATGGCCAGAACAGCGATAAACAATTTGGCGTACATCCCAAATCTGTCTTTCCAGCTCATACTGCCATGCTCAGTATTACTCATACTTTGCACCTCCAAAAAATATTTCACCGCAATTATGAAAATACGGTTTACCTGCCCTCACACAGCTTCTGATTCTGCGTGATTACAGAGTAAAATTGTATTATAATTTCATGATATTGTAAAATAAATTTATCTGATCAGAATGAAGAGAGAAATATTTTAATCACTTTCCATGTTCCTGCAAGCTTTTTTAATATTTTTTTAGAATAAAGAGCATATAACGCTCCCTGCAGCGCCTCAAAAACCCGCCTGTCATAGGGATAGTGCCAGATGTTTTTGCGCATGAATGACAGTAAATCGTAAATAACAACCTGCGGCTGAGTCATCTCAAGTAATCCAGGTTCCCCGTGCGTTCTTCCAATACCTGAATTCTTAAATCCTCCCCACGGCGTCTCTGCCATTCCGTGGCTCATCAAATGGTCGTTTATTGTTACAGCACCGGATTGCAGTTTTTCAGCTATTTTCAACGCTTTTTTGCTGCTGCCGGTCCATACAGAGGCAGTAAGGCCAAGCTGTGAATCGTTGGCTTTTTCAACTGCCTCATCGGCCGACTTCACCCTGTTTACGAAAAGTACCGGTCCGAATATCTCTTCCCTCAATCCAGAAGCGTTATCCGGGGAATTTTCAAAAATAACGAGCCTGTGGAACAGACCATCTTCTGAGCCGGGCATAAGCTGCCCCAGCACAGATGCACTTGCCCCTTTCCTCACGGCATCATCCACTATGGTTTTTATCTTCTCCAGTTGTTTTACTGTTGTAAGAGATCCGATATCAACTGAAAAATCTTTATCCTTCCCTATTCTTAATTTATCGGCTTCAACCTTAAGAAGTCGGGTAAATGTGTCATAAACTTCATCCTCAACGAAAATCCTTTCAACCCCGCCGCACGACTGCCCGGCGTTGGAGAAACCTGCCCACAGAGCTGTATTGACAGCACGCTTAATGTTTGCATCGCTGCATACAATCATAGCGTCATTGCCGCCGAGCTCAAGTGAAACCGGAAGGATCCTGTCCGTTCTCTGTGAAGCGAGCTGCAGAAGTTTTTTCCCCGCTGTCACAGAACCTGTGAAAAAAAGCTTATCAATACCGCTGCTTATGAAAACCTTTCCGGCTTCCTCCCCGGGAAGATTTATTAAACTGACAAGGCCTGAGGGCAGCCCTGATGAAGATATAAGTTTTTCAATTTCCTTTCCTGTCTCGAGGCACTGTGAGGCGACCTTAAGGATAACACCGTTACCTGCAACTATTGCCATAAATATTTCATGAACAGGAATTGAAAAAGGGTAATTCCAGGGAGATATAATACCTGCAACACCAATAGGAACCCGTCTTAAATATGATATTTTATTTGCAAGGAGAATGCTGCCTCCTTTTATTCTTTTTTCCCTTAAAATTCTTTTCCCATTTTTTGCATAATAATCTGCGGCAAGAGCCGCAGGAAGGACTTCAGCGGCAAGCGCGTCTACCCTTGTTTTTCCTGTCGATCCGGAAATTACCGTAGATATTTGCTGTGAATTTTCAACTATATAATCCCTCATTCTGACAAGCGCTTTTTCCCGTTCTGAAAATGGAAATGAGCTCCATATTTTCTGGGCGTTAAAAGCGGCGGAATAAGCGGCGCTGACATCAGAGGATGAATTAAGAAGTGTTTTCCCTGTTTCCCTGCCGGTTGCCGGGTCGTAATTTACGGTATAATTCTCACTCATTTTAGTTTCTCCCTTTCCATTCATCCATACTGCCGCTTATTCCAAGTATGGGTATAAGCATCTGGAACAGCCTGTCGGGAAGTATTCCCCTCAGCTTTACCATCAAATTTACAGTGCACGGCCTCTTGGGAGAATAAGAACCTTTTTTTATCGCTTTTTCCACAATTGCCTTCGCTATGACATCATGATTTTTCACAAGCGGCGCTATAAGCGCTCCTATTCCCTTAAGGCGTGCGCCTTTAAACATTCCCGAGGCTATGTATCCCGGATGTATTGAACTCCATCTGACACCATTTTTTTCTTTTTCGGGATTCAAGACGCATCGATTCAGTAAATCCCCAGACTGCCCATTTTATCGCGGCATAAACCGAAAGGTCCGGAACACCGATCAGACCGGATGCAGAGCTGATATTGATTATTATCCCTGAATTTTCCTTATACATTTCAGGAAGAAATGCATGTGTACAGTATAAAAGGCCGTTGAGGTTCACCTGTACTGTTTTGTCCCAGACAGATATATCCTCATCAGTAAAAGCGCCCCCTTTTACATAACCGGCGTTATTGATAAGTATGTCAATTTTTCCGATTTCTTCCCTGACAACTGCCGCTGTTTTTTGAACTTCCCCGTTCTTTGATATGTCGCAGATAAAAGTACTTACATTTCCGCCGTTTTTAATAAGCTCAGATTTGGCATCATCAAGGGTTTTTTCGTCAAGGTCCCAGAGAACTACTTCACATCCTTCCCTTACCAGCCTGAGCGCTGTGGCAAATCCTATCCCCTTTGCTCCGCCTGTTATTAAAACCCTTTTGTTTTTTAAAATCATACTAACCCCGATTTTGTGACTATAATTAATTTATATGAGCAATGCTTTAATCTGTCCAGTTATTTATCAGTCTGTTTAAGACAGGTATGCGGTAAGGGGTTCATGAGGCAGGCAGTAATATCTTAAATTTTAAAAATAAGGCGGCATGTTTAACAACTGACAATACCGCCTTTTGATTCTTTAACCGCTCTTTTGTTTCTTTTTTGAAATAACTTTATAGGTTTTCACCGGGAGTGCTTTTCCTTTGAGTACAAGGTTATCCTTATATTCAACATTGAACAGTTCCCTTATTCCCGGGGAACTGTATACTGCTTCCGATATTACTACTTCACCGGCAAGTGCCGCTGCCTGGAGCCGTGCCGCGGTATTAACAGTATCTCCAATTACCGTATAATCCTTATGATCTTCAGAACCTACATCACCCGCTACTACTTCTCCGGTATGCACGGATATTCCGATTCCAAGATCATTTATTTCATTTTTTATCTTTTCCATTTTTTTCTGAATTTCCAGGGCAGCGGCAATTGCCATAACCGGATTTCTGAACAGGGCCATAATTTCATCGCCGACATATTTATCTATATCGCCGCCGTATTTTTTTATGGATTCAGACTGAACTGAAAGTATTATATTAAGGCTGTGTATAACTACATCGGGTTCCCTGGATTCCGAAAAAGTTGTAAAGCCCCTGATACCAGAAAAACAGCGTTACTGTTTTTCTGGTATTAAGGTGTTCTGTTCCGCTTAAAATTGATGACTTAACTGCATTAATTGTCCCTTTTGAAACATACTTATAAAGACTGAATTTCTCCTTTAGGCCCCTGACCATTTCGTTAAAACTTTCAGCAAGCATCCCGAATTCATCAGTTGAATATTTAACAGGCTTAACTTCGAGATCTCCTGACGAAACCTTCTGCATTGCGTTATTGACCCTGAGCACGGGGAGGACTGCTGTTTTTGTTATTATCGCAAGCAGTATGACAGATAAAATTATTGCGCTTATCTCGATAAAGGCATACTGGGATTCAAGGAGTGCTATGCTTTTGGCAAAATCAAGTTTTATTTCAAGGACCATCGGTTTATTGTCATGCAGTGTCAGGAATGTTACAACATCAATATACTTTTCTATTTCGCCGGATTCATTACCTGTTGATTCTATAACCGTTTCTGTTGTCTTAAGCCTGAAATTTTCAGTTATATCCTCATGAATTGAATAATCACTGCCTATTTCTGTTTCAGGATACCCTGCTTCAACAATATATTTTTCATTTATAAGCAATATTTTTTTATTTCAAATCCCCGGCTCTCTTCCGCCACACGCATGGCAATAGCAAAATCACTTAAAACCTCTTCTGAAAACTCTTTGGGAACAGCAATAGCGGATTCGTATATAATTCTCTGCTTCAGAAACATTGTGATATTTCCGGCCTGCTTTTTGAGCATCTTTGAAGAAAGACTGTCAAGGACAAATGTCAGGCCGCCGGCTACCAGAAATCCGCAGATAATAAAAGCTGCCGCGAAGACTACTGTTATTTTCATTCTTATTTTCATACATTCTTTCCCCTGTACTTCAAAATGTTTTTTTAATGTAAAATTATCCTGTTATTTCCCCCACTCTGAATGAAAATACTCACCCCTTGGTCTGTCTGTTCTTTCAAAGGTATGGGCCCCGAAGTAATCCCTCTGGGCCTGAAGCAGGTTGGCGGGAAGCTGTGCCCTCCTGTAACCGTCATAAAAGGAAAGGGCGCTTGAGAATACGGGGACAGGGATGCCGGCCTTTACAGATTCGGATATGACATTCCTCCATGCCGCCTCTCCCTTTTTGATAATGTCGCTGAAATATTTATCCATTATCAGGTTTTCGAGGGCAGGCTTATTTTCAAATGCTTTTTTTATTTTCCCGAGGAATACGCTTCGTATTATACAGCCGCCCCGCCACATAAGGGCAATATCACCGAATTTAAGGTCCCATTTCCGCTCTGCCGAGGCCTCCCGCAGCAGCATGAAACCCTGGGCATATGAGATTATTTTCGAGCAAAGCAGCGCCTGCCTGATGTTCTCAATAAAATCATTCCTGTTTTCTGTTATTATTGTACTTCCGGAAGGGAATACAGCGGCAGCTTTTTTACGCTCTCCCAGCATTGCCGACAGCTGCCTTGCATAAACAGCCTCGGCTATCAGCGTTACCGGTACCGCGCTCTCAAATGATTCAATCGCTGTCCATTTGCCGGTCCCCTTCTGCTCAGCAGCGTCAAGAACCTTATCCACCAGATATCCGCCGTTTTCCCTGTACCCAAGTATTCTGGCTGTAATTTCGACAAGGTAGCTGTCAAGTTCCCCTTTATTCCATTCATTAAAAATCCCCGACGCTTCACCGGAAGTCAGCCCGAGGCCGGTTTTCATAATATCATAAGCCTCGGTAATCAGCTGCATATCCCCATACTCAATTCCGTTATGCACCATCTTAACATAGTGCCCCGCCCCACCGCCGCCTACCCAGCTGCAGCAGATATCACCCTCTTCTGTTTTTGCAGCTATGGAAGTGAGAAGCTTTTGGACATGAGACCAGGCTTCTTTATTGCCTCCTGGCATGATTGACGGGCCTGTCCGCGCCCCTTCCTCACCGCCCGATATGCCGGCTCCGATAAAAAGTATTCCCTTATCAGTCAATTCTTTGGTTCTTCTTTCAGTATCTGTGAAGCGGGAATTACCGCCGTCCATTATAATGTCACCTTTATCAAGCAGCGGCAGAAGATGTGAAATATATTCATCAACAACACCGCCTGCCTTAACCATCAGGATTATTTTCCTTGGCCTATCAAGGGATGATACGAAATTTTCAAGAGTATCAGCGCCTGAAATATTGTCCCGCCCTGCCGCGTTATTTTTTATGAATTTTTCTGTTTTATCAAATGTCCTGTTATATACAGCAATAGAAAAACCATGGTCATTAATGTTAAGAGCAAGATTACTGCCCATAACAGCAAGTCCTATCAGACCTGCATCGTATTTCTTTTCCATACTTTTCATTCTCCCTTACAATAATTATCATATATCATTTTACATTTAGAATAAATAAAAAACGCTTTAGATTCCCGCTCTCCTTTTTTTAAATAAAACAACTGATCTGGTGTTTTTCAGATATTTTGGGGCGTCTAAAAAACTGCCTGATGTATCAGTTACTGAAGAGGTATCATTACCTTATACTTTTTCCCAAACTCCGAAGGCAGGATAATGACTAAAAGCTCAGTTAACCCGGCTGATAATAAAAAGTTGCTCTCCTTTGGTGAGATGGGATGCCCGGAGAGAACTATCTATACTGTTCCCGGCGATGTCGTCAATGTAGGTGCACGATTCTGCGGCAGAGCGCCTGGCGGGAAATTGCTGATTGACCGCGCGACACTTGACGCATGCTGCGGGTTTATCCAGGGAGAACTGATACATGACCTTGAACTCAAAGGGCTTGAGGGAGAAGATATCGAGATATTTCAGGTGATTGAATGATAATTTTCTTTTTTTCCAGAGTTAATAATTTGAAATTCATAAAATTGTAATTAGCTGTATTTCTCAATCAAAAATGATTTTACCGAATCAATTTACAGTCATCTTTCTACCTTGGATAAATTTGATGTTTAGACTATAATAAAACAAGATTTTATATAGCCTTAAGGCTATAACCCCAGGGATTTAATAAAATCAAATTAACATATTTTCTGAAAAGAAAACAAAAAAAGAGAGTAAATGAAATTTAACGAATTTGATCTGAATGAAAAAATACTTCAGGGAGTTGAAGAGGCAGGATTCACAGACTGTACACCGGTACAGGAGCGCACATTCATACACGCGCTTGAAGGAAAGGATGTTGCGGTACAGTCCCAGACAGGTACGGGAAAAACAGCAGCATTTTTAATACCGATATTTAATTTTTATGCTGATAAAACAAAGAAAATCGGAAAAACACTGATTGTTGTCCCCACAAGGGAACTTGCGGTACAGATAGAAGAGGAAGCTCAGCTGCTTTCCAAATATCTTGATATAAAAATAGCGAGCATTTACGGCGGAATCGGATACGCAAAACAGGAAGATAATCTTAAAGAAGGAATGGACATAATAATCGGGACTCCGGGAAGGCTTATCGATTTCGGCAAATCAGGCAAATTAAATTTCAGCGATATTAATGTACTTGTTATTGATGAGGCTGACCGGCTTTTTGACATGGGCTTTATTCCTGATCTCAGATGGATGCTTAACAGGATGCCTCCAAAAAATGAGAGAACAACAATGCTTTTCAGCGCGACTTTAAACAGCAGGGTCCGCCACCTTGCATGGGAGCACATGAATGACCCGGAGGAAATTGAAGTAGCTCCGGAAAATATCACAGTTGAGGAAATTGAACAAGTTTTATACCATGTAAGCACTGATGATAAATTCCGGCTCCTTCTCGGTATCCTCAAGAAAGAAAATCCTGCATCTGCCATTATTTTTTCAAATACAAAGCACAAAGCCGCGGATCTCACAAAAAGGCTTACATATAACGGTTATAAATGCAGCTGCCTGATGGGAGACCTGCCGCAGAAAAAAAGACTGTCAATTATAAATAAGGTTAAGGCAGGCGGAGTTGAACTCCTTGTCGCTACAGATGTTGCGGCCAGAGGACTTCATATTAACGACCTGGAAATGGTAATAAATTATGACCTGCCTGAAGATTATGAAAATTACGTGCACAGGATCGGAAGAACAGCCAGAGCTGGAAAAACAGGCAAAGCAGTTTCACTTGCGTGTGAAAAATATGTATATGGTCTTGCTGCCATTGAAAATTACATAAAAATGAAGATTCCTGTTGAATGGGCGGATGAAACCTTCTACGGTGAAGATAAAAGCGAAGGTATCCGGTTTAATCATGACAAAAATATTGATCGCAGGGGCGGTTCACGCGCCAGCACAACAAGCAGAATTAAAACGGCCGGAAGGTCTTCTTCCGTTCGAAAGAATCCGGATAAAACACCCTATCAGACAGTGAAAAAACCGGTTCAGCCGTATCAGTCAGATGCTGTAAGAAAAAAACGCTCCCCAAGACCGGGTGTCCAGCCTGCCGCCGCGGCAGCAGCCAGACAGCAGGGCAAACCGGATTATAGAAAAGAAATGATCAAAAAAGAAACTGCAGGGAAAACAGGTGCCCCTTTTGCTGTAAGGAAAGAGAAAAAGGCTAAAGACTCAAGGTCAAATCAGGCAATGCAGGATACAAAAAAAAGGAACAGGTCTCTTGATGAGAGGCTTAAGTATTACAGGGAAAAATACGGAGAAAAATATACCGCACCTCCAGAAGTAATAGAAGCTGAAAAAAAGGGTAAAAAATCCGGTAAAAAATCCCTGTTCAAGATAATAGGCTCAATATTTAAAAAATAATGTCCGGCAGTTTGAAAGAGATTGAAACCATAATAATCGGAGCGGGGCCCGCAGGGCTGATGGCAGCATCCGCCCTCCCCGGCTCTGCTTTAGTTCTTGAAAAAAAACCGGAAGCAGGTTTAAAACTGCTTATAAGCGGTTCAGGGCAATGCAACCTGACCCATTCAGGGGCAAATGAAGAGCTGTTAACCCATTTTGGCAATAAATCAAGATTTTTAAAATCCTCCATCTATTCATTTTCGAATAGTGAGGTTTCTGTTTTTTTTGAATCAAAAAATGTTCCTCTTGTTACAAGGGAAGACGGAAAAGTATTTCCAGCAAGCTTCAGCTCCCGGGATATCTTAAACTGTCTGCTTAATGCCGTAAGGTCAGCCGGAAACAGAATTGAGTATAAAAGCGCGGTAAAGCGGATAAAAAAATCTGATAACTGTTTTTCAGTTGAAACTGATTCCGCATCCTATAGATGCAGCAGCCTGATAATCGCAACAGGGGGTAAATCCTGGCCTGATACCGGTTCCTCAGGCGACGGGTATACTCTCGCGGAAAGCCTCGGCCATCCTGTTGTAAAGCCTGAACCGGCCCTTGCCCCTGTAAAAATTAAAAACCATCGTCTTGCGGGATTAAGCGGTATTTCATTTCAGGACATAAGCATATCACTCTGGAGAGGCGGGAAAAAAGCTGATGATTTCACCGGAGATATGCTTATTACGCATAACGGTTTATCAGGTCCCGCAATACTTGACAACTCAAGGTATTTAAGGGCCGGTGATATTCTTAAAATATCATTTTTCAAACTTCCTGAAAACATGGCTGTGTTCAGGGATAGAATCAGGAATGCAGGTAAACAATCAGTTAAGAAATTTCTTCAGGGCTTTAATCTGCCGGGAAGGCTTCTTGATCATATAATCAGCATGGCAATGACATCTGCTGATAAAAACTGCGCAGACGCTGACAGCACAGAGATTAAACAGCTTTTTGCATACATTACTGCTTATCCCGCTGAAATTGCTTCCAAAGGGGGATTTGACACTGCCATGGTTACAGCCGGCGGAATTGACACCTTATTTGTAGATCCCAGAACAATGGAATCAAAGATCCACAGCGGTCTTTTTTTCGCCGGAGAAGTTCTTGATGTAGACGGAGATTCCGGAGGATACAATATACAGGCGGCATTCAGCACAGGCTATAAAGCTGCAGAGACAATAAAAAAAGGCAGGCCCCGGTAACACCTGAGCCCGCCTTAAGATGAGGAAAAATAACAGTAAATAATTATTTAAAAAACTGGAGGTAAATATCAGTTTTTGATGACTGGTCTTTGTTTACAAGTCCTTTATCATAAAGTTTTTTATAGATATCCAGGTAATACAGGTCATAGGCTTTCTTGTTTTCAGCGTTTAAATCTTCCGAATTTGCAAATGAAATCTCAATTATTTTCCTTTCATTGTTACCTTTCCTGAGAATCCAGTAATCAATTGTAAACTCAACATCCTTCAGAAAAGAATTTTTCGCATCAGCAAATGTACCTTCAAATCTACAGGAATCAGCGACTCCAGGAAATGAAGCATCAGCAAGTGAAGGATATTTTTTCTTAAGCATTACAGCTGTTTGACCATTTTCTCCGCTTTCGAACCAGTTCCAGACTTTTTTAAGCTCAAGGTCGCCTTTGGCTGCGGAAAAATCCTTTTCCGGTGAATAATTAATATCAAATGCTGTATTATAGAGATGTGCTATGCTTTTCCTGTCATTTACAGGTTTTCCTTCAGCGCCTGCATCAAACTCATATTCAACACCGTTTACAGATGTAAGATCAAGCGCCCCGAAAGTATTCTGCCTTGATTTTACAGTAATCTTGCTTTTTGCCGGTTTCTTCCTGTCTTCTCTTACCCTGAAAATAAGACCTTTATCCCCGAATCCCCCTTTTCTGTCCAGTGCATACAAATAATAATATTTTTTCACAGGGCCTTTGTCAGCGGGAAAAAGAATACCCAGATCTGCGAATACCTCCGCAACAGCTGCGGTTAGAACAGGTTCTCCCGAATCACTCACCGTAAAATCAAAGGCATCCTCATTAAGCACAATTTTGTATTCAATTGCAGGCATTTTTCCTTCTGCAATGCTTTTATCTACATCCTGTGCCGCGACCTGCCCGGCCGTAATTGTCATAAAAAATACAGCTGATAAAACAAATAATTTTTCTATTGTCCCTTTCACAAGCAACTCCTTTCTGAATTCTCATTGATTTTATATCCGCAATATGAAAGGTGTCCAATAAAAATAATCTATCTGTATTGATAACTTTTTTTGTTCAACAGCCTCTTAAATATTTTAAAAAATTGAGACTGAGGGAGAAGCTTTTTTACTAAAAAGATTTACATTTTTCTTGAAGTTGCGCGATTTTACAGTTATTATCTATGCATGAAACAGCAATACAAAAACATAATTTCCTATGTATGGTCAACCGATATGGAAAGATCCCAACGGTTTTATATCGATATTCTGGGTTTTCAGCAGGGTTCAACATCCGACAGCTGGATAGAGCTTGCAGTCCCAGGACTTCACACAGTTTATTTTGCCTTAAACAAATGGACACTTGATTCACCGGCACCTCAAAACAACTTCCTGACTCTTGGAGTAGGGAATATTGATGAATTCAGAAAACACCTGACCGGCGCTGGTGTAAAACTGAAGGGAGAATCAGAATTTTACGAAGAAGGTATTAAGCTTCTTAAATTCCTGGATCCTGACGGAAATACAATTACAGCGGCAGAGGTAGTTTAAGGTTTTAATCTTAATAAGACCCGCGGAGTTCTGAATAGCCATTTTCCCGGAGTATTTTGGCCTCTTCCCTTTGTATTAAAAGGCCTTTACTCTTTTCGCACTTCCAGAACCAGCTGCGGGCACGGCTCCTGTTGCCAAGGACATCATATAGCTTTCCGGTTTCAAGGGTTATCTCTGTATAGGTATAATTGCTGATCTGTTCGAAACTAAGGGCTTTTTCATAATATTCAATTGCTTTTTCATACTCACCTTTTGTATTATGATAATTTCCACACATCTGGTTGTATCTTGAGATCCATTTTCCGGTAACTCTGCCTGCAGCAATTTCCTTTTCAAATACATCCAGCAGCTTTCCGGCCTGTAAAACATCTTTTTTTCTTAAGAGAATATCTATTTTATAAAAACGGGCGGATAAATTGCCGGGGAAATTACTTAAAAACTCTTCCGTTGCAGAAAGAGCTTTTTCGTAATTTTTTTCTATATAAATGGCTGATGAGATATAGAATATTTTTGCTTCCTGTCTTGTTAAAACCCCATTCTGCATTGCAAGTTCGAGATATTTAAGACCGCTATCGGGATCCGGACTGAATGAAAATATTTTCATAAGAGGCTGAAGTGTTTCAGGGACAAGGGCGGTTGTATAATCCTGATCCCCGAGGATAAAATACAGATCCGGCAGAATATCAATATTTTTTTCAAGTTCTAATGCCGCTTCCCGTGATTTTGAAGCATGTGAAAATGAAGCCAGCCAGTCATTATTAAGGGCATAACTTTTCATGTAATAATAATCTGCAAAACATCTGTGGAATCTGTTTTGAACAGTGTCAGCCTGCTTAAGCAGATTATCAATTTTTTTCGAGTAATCATCCAGATGTTCAAGAATGGTATCAATATTTTTTTCATCCGGATTCTGATTTATGACTAAAAAATCATAAACAATCCTTCCGGCAAGCCCGTCCAGATCTTCAGGATTATCAGCAATATACTGATCAATCAGTTCATCAGCCTTTTCAAACTGGAAATTATAGGAATACCTTATTGCACTTACAATTTTATTCTTTTCTTCTGTTACAGCAGCGGCAGCCGGAAATACAATTAAAAGCAGTATTGCAATGCTTAATTTCATATAAATTCCTTACTTACAGGTAATTTGACATGAAATACGGATTAATGTAATATGCAGGGTCTTCAAAATAATATTAAATAAAAATTATCAACAGGATATCAAATGATAAATGTCTCAAATCTGAAAGTCAGCTTCGGCGGGCATATTCTTTTTCAAAACAGCGGTTTTATTATCCGTCCCGGAGATAAAATTGGTCTTGTCGGCCCCAACGGTTCGGGGAAAACAACAATTTTCAGAATACTCTCAGGAGAGGAAAAGCCTGACGAAGGTAGTGTTGCGGTAAATCCAGGAATTGTAACAGGTTATTTTTCACAGGAAACCGGTGAAATGGAAGGAAACAGCGCTCTGGAAGAAGCTCTCTCAGGTGCCGGCCGGCTGCATGCAATCGGGAATGAGCTTACTGAAATGGAACACATATTATCAGATTCCGCCAGCTCACCCCTGGCAGAGGAAGAGATGGAAAAAATTATGGACCGGTACGGAGAACTGCAAAGCGAGTATCAGCATCTCGGAGGATATGAACTTGAAACCGGTGCAAAAACAATACTCTCGGGACTTGGTATAGGTGAGAAACGATGGGACAATCCTGTAGAGAGTTTCAGCGGCGGCTGGAAGATGAGGATTGCTCTTGCAAAAATTCTTCTTTTAAATCCTGATGTACTTTTGATAGATGAACCAACAAATCATCTTGATGTTGAATCAATTGTGTGGCTTGAAGGGTGGCTTAAATCATTTAAGGGAGCAATTGTAATGACAAGCCACGACAGGGATTTCATGACAAGAATTTGTACAAGAACAATAGAGGCGGCAGACGGTACTATTACCACATACAGCGGGAACTATGATTTTTACCTTAAAGAACGGGAAATAAGAAAGGAACAGATTATTGCCGCACACCGCAGGCAGCAGGCAATGCTCGCAAAAGAGGAAGAGTTTATCGCAAAGTTTGCAGCCCGTGCCTCTCATGCCGCACAGGTACAGTCCCGGGTAAAAACGATAGAAAAGATTGAGAGAATTGTATTGCCTGCAGAACAGAAGGTGATGAAATTCAAATTTAGCGATGTAAAGAGAAGCGGAGATATTGTTGTAAGCATGGATAACCTTGCAAAGGAGTGGATACTCCCCGACGGGGAAACTTGCCCTGTTTTCAGCAGCATTACAGGTGTTGTAGGCAGGTGCAACAAGATAGCTGTAACAGGTGTTAACGGTGCCGGAAAGTCTACTCTTCTTAAAGTTATAACCGGGCAGACAGATGCGACGTCCGGGAGCTGCTCTATTGGCGCGAGTGTCGATACCGGCTATTTCAGCCAGTATTCATGTGACCTGCTTGACCCGGATAAAACTATATTTGATGAGGTCTCAGGCCGTATTCCGAAGGAGACAATCGGCTATGTAAAAAACCTGCTGGGAGCTTTTCTCTTTTCCGGCGATGATACAGAAAAAAAAATAAGCGTTCTTTCGGGCGGGGAAAAAACCAGGGTAATGCTTGCATGCCTTCTTGCACAGCCGGTCAATTTTCTGGTACTTGATGAGCCGACAAATCACCTTGATATCGCAAGCCGCGAGGTATTGCTCCAGGCTTTGAAGGAATTTGAAGGAACAGTTATGATTGTAAGCCACGACCGTTATTTTTTGCGCAGTTTTGTAAACAGGGTTTTTGAGATAGATCACGGGTGTATGAAAATATATGAAGGCGATTATTCTTATTATTTAAGTAAAAAATAAAAAAATCTCAGACTATATACCTTTTTGCAGACTTTTCCGTTAGAATTACATCATGGAGATTAATAATGCACAGCAAGAGAAATTCCGACAGAAGAAAAGTTTTTTTCTATCTTGAAGTTGAAGACATGGATACAAAACAGATGATTGGCAGGCTGGGAGATATTTCATCTGAAGGGATTATGCTTTTATCATCTAAAGTTCTTCCTCTTGAAAAAACATACAGGATAGCAGTGATACTGCCTAAAAACAGCACTTTCAGCGTGGCAAAACTCGAACTGATAGTTGAAACCCGCTGGCTTAAGCCTGACTTCAATCCTGCAATCCTTTGCATAGGCTGCTGCTATAAAGAAGCAGCTCCGGATAAGGATTCTGTAACACAGAAGCTGATTGACTACTATGGATTCAGCGACGGCTATAAAAAGTTCAAGCCTGCGGAATAATTAGAAAATCTATTTAAAATCCAGTGTTACTGCCCCGCCCCAGTCTTCCGGCGGCGGATTTGTTTTGAATCCTTCGCACCTGTCAACGTACATTTTTGACAGGTAATCACCGGGGGCTCTCTCAAGAACCTTCTTAAAGTATTCTATAGCTGTAACCCAGTTGCCTATTTTATAAAGCTGAAGCGCTTTTTTGTAGGAGGAATCACTTTCCCCGTCCATCTGTACATCAAGCGCTGTATTTACAGAAAAAAGTGTCGTAGGCTCTTCCTTGCCCTTAACCCGGACAGTATCAACCTCGCGCAGCGAAAACTCATCCTTTACCTTTAGCGCAACAACTTCGGAGATTATAATCTGCCTTTTATAATGTTTTGTAATACCCTCAAGCCTTGAAGCAAGGTTTACGTTATCGCCTATTACCGTATAGTCAAATTTATCCTGGCTTCCGATGTTGCCGACAATTACGCTGCCCTCATGTATCCCGATCCCTATACGAAATCCGCCGGGCGGCAGATTTATCCCTTCCACAGTAATTTCCGGAAGCTTGTTTATCATGGCGGCAGCTGCCCTGACAGCTCTTGCCGCATTATCCTCATAGCTGGTAGGGGCGCCAAAAATTGCCAGTATTGCATCGCCTATAAATTTATCGATAACTCCGCCGCTGTTTTTTATCAGGCTTACCATGTGCTGAAAATATGAATTAAGAAATGATACTATTTTTTCCGCAGAATTATTCTCTGAAATAACAGTAAAAGATCTGATATCTGAAAAAAGAATTGCAACAGATCTTTTCTCACCTACTTTCATTTCAGTATCGCCTTCTGTCTTTTCAAGCAGCTCATTGATAATTTCAGGCGGTACAAATTTTGAAAAAACTCCCCGTATTTTCTGTTCAATATCATGCACCCGGTTAAAAAGTATGGCATTATCAAGTACCATGCCCGCACCTTTGGCAAATACTGAAACATTATCATTTATAATTTCTGAAAAATAATTATTGCTTAGATTCCCGACATGCAGTGTCCCGATTATTTCTTCACCCTTTCCTTTTAACGGAAAAAGAGCATAGGAGCTGAGTCTTCTCTGGTCTGAACGGAGTTTATCAAAATCTTCTCTATCCTCAATTCCAAAAACTACATCCTGAACCTCATCATCTGTCTTGCTGTTTTCCCTGAAATCAGCAAGACAGATCCCCTTAAAATCATCAAGATCACCCCGGTATATTTTTACAGAAGGAAGCTGGTAAAGAAGCGCTTTTTTACCGAATTTCAATATTATTACACCAAGATGAGCTTCGCATATTCTTGTCAGGAGAAGCAGTATCTCAAGGCATGACTGAGGCAGCGAGCTTATAAATCTTTCAACTCCGGCAAGCTCATTAAGAATTGTAGAACGGAACAGCTCCCTGTCAAACAGGTTTCCAAGAAGCTCCATTGCATTTATTTCATTGATCCCTTCTCCATCTTCCCTGATGAGATCCCGGTCAAGTTTAGGCGCTTTTGAGATAAGTTCTTTCACCAGGTCGCCTAGATGTTCGAGATTATCAAAATCCTTGGTTACAAAAGCTTCAACTCCTGAAGACATTGCCCAAAATCTGTCCCGGTCCTCAGACAGGCTGGTATGCATGATAATCGGAATATCGCGCACTCCCCGCTTTGATTTCAAAAGCCTGCTGAGCTGATATCCCTGCAGCCTCGGCATCTCAACATCTGAAATTATTATATCAGGGATTTCCCGGTATGCGGCAAGCACCCCGTCAAGTCCGTTTACAGCTCTGACTACTTCATATTGAAGCTCGGTAAAAAATTGATCCAGTACGCCGGCAATAACATCTGAATCATCAACAACAAGTATTTTAGCCATGATGCCGCCTCCTATGTCAGCCGCCTGGCAATACCTGCCAGGCTGTTTCTGTCAAATTCTGATTTTATGATATAAGCGCTTGCTCCTGCATTTATAACTTTCTTGCGGTATTCTTCTTCAGAATGTGAAGAAACAACAACTATCGGGATGTTGCGGAGTCTGTTATCCTTGCGGATATTTTCAATCATTGTTATTCCATCCATCCTCGGCATTTCCAGATCAGTAATAATCAGATCTACATGATTGGATTTCAACTGTTCAAGTCCGTCAATTCCGTCAACCGCAGTTATAACCTGAAAATCTTCGAGTTCCAGTATTGATTTTTCAATTTCTCTTGTGTTAAGTGAATCATCAACAACCAGAACCTTTTTTGCCTGTTTCTGTTCGGATAATTTACCCCGCAGCAGATCAACTGTTTTAATGCTCTTGAATGCCTTAATAAGTTCAGGAACAAATAATATATTTATAATGCTGTAAGTTTCATCAAAAACAATACCCTGAATCAGTTTAAGTTTCTGCAGATTCCTTGGAAGCGGTTTATAGATAAGCTGTACATGCTGAAGTATTGAATCAACAATAATCCCTATTTTATCACCAACAGATTCAACCACTACCACATAGATAAAATCATTACGCGATGGAGGGTTGCTGCCCATTATTGAAGAAAGTGTATAAAGCGGTACAATCTTGTCGCCCAGTTTAAATGCAGCCTTGTTAAAATAGGTCAGTTTGTCCTTTACTGCCAGACGGACAATTTTATCCACAAAATTACTCGGTATAAGAAATTTATGATCTCCGGACCGGACAAAAAATCCGCTGACTGTTGCAAGGGAAAGAGGAAGCGATAAAATAAACTCGGTTCCTATTCCAAGTGTGCTTTTAATTGTAATTTTGCCCTTCACCTTCTGAATATTATGGCGGACTATATCGAGGCCTACACCGCGTCCTGACAGATCTGTCACCTGCGCCTTTGTTGAAAAGCCGGGAGCAAAAAGAAAACTGTAAACATCACTTTCAGTAAGCTCATCAAGCTCTTCCTTGGATACAAGGCCCCTTTCTATCGCCTGACGTTTAACCTTGTCGTGGTCAATACCCCGTCCGTCATCAATTATCTTTATTATGATATTTCCGCCTTCAGAGAGGCAGCTGATGCGTATATTTCCCTGGGGATTTTTTCCTGTGCTTTTTCTTTCCTCCCGGGTTTCAAGTCCATGATCAAGAGAGTTTCTGACTATATGAATAATGGGATCATGCAGTTTTTCCAGAATAGCCTTGTCAAGAAGGACATCCATTCCTGACATCTGACAGCTGACATCTTTTTCAAGCAGTGATGATACTTCTTCAACCATCCTGGGTATTGAGCCGAATATCAGTTCAAGAGGAAGCATTGTAAGACGCATAAGCTGTTCCTGCAGCTCGTAGGTATTTCGCTCGATAACCGCGATCTGCTCTGAAAAGCTTTTTTTGACAGTCTGTATGCTTTTCTGGAATTCCTGGAATTCCCTGTAAAATCCGGCTGCCTCTTTCAGTTTTCTGAGGCTTCCCATTTGTTCCTGAAACCTGGAAGCGAACTGGGTTATATCTTCCTGGATCTTCTTGAACTGAAACTGCTTGATGACTATCTGGTTCATGGTCTGCATTATCCCGTCGATACTTGCAAGCTTTACCCTGATAGTTTCATATTCAGGGTTTTCACCTCCCTGGGGGAGCGGTGTTGAAGCATTCAAAGCAGCGTTATCTGTTCGTGCAGATCCGGATGGGGATGCAGTCGGAGAAGAGGCCGCTGTATTCCTGCTCATTATCTCCCTTAGGCTTTCAAGCTCATAAGGCTCGTTTGCGTAAATCCTTTCAGAAACAGCAGTATAGGCTTCAAGCGGCGGGCTGTCCTGCCTATTATCTTTGATAAATGCAGTTCCTCCCTTGAGCAGGTCGCAGCCGATAAAAACAACCTGAATAAAAGGAGGAGAAAAAGTATAGCGTTTTTCTCTTATCCCTTTGAAAAGATTTTCCATTGCATGGGCAGTCTGCTCCATACCGAGGAATTTCAGCATCCGCGAAGATCCTTTAATGGTATGGAGTGATCTTAATACCGCGTTCAGCTCTTCTTCGTTATCCGGATCTTTTTTTAGTTTAAGAATTCCGCGTTCTACTGCCTGAATATTTTCTGCAGCTTCTTCAAGGTAGTTTCCTATAAAAGCATCACGGTTAATTGCCACAGCTGTCCCCCTTTATATTTTGACCCGGTGCAAGGGTTTAATTTTTTCAATCCATTTCCGGCACATATATTTAAAATAGGCCTGATCAAAGTCCTCAAGTAAAAAAGAAAAAACATTTTTTTCTCCGGATGTTTCATTTTCCAGAATATCAAGACAGTTTCTGAACTCATCTCGTGCTTTAACAGGATTTTTTTCTGTCAGATTAAGAGCATAATAAAAGCGGGCAGGCCAGAAATCACTGCGGATGCTGAAAGCGCGCAGGAAATACTCCTCAGCAGTGTTTTTTTCCCCTGTCCAGTACTTCAGCCTGCCTTCAAGAAAAGCTATCAGGGCAGTTCCCGCGATATCTTTTTTTAAATCAGTGAGTATTTCATCCGCTGCCTTAAAATCAGATTCATTTATTTTCGATAGAAACAGGCGGATATGCCTGGCTGCCCCGGTATAAAAAGCATCTATACCTTCGCTTAAGCTCTCAGGCGCGGCAAGGCATGTAATAATCATATCTTCCGGGCTGACTGAAGATTTTTCCGGTAATTTATTACTCTGAATCTTCTCAACTTCAGGAACAGCCGGAGAAGGATTTGCCGGCTGCTGTTTCTGAAAATAATAAACTCCCTGCTTTTCATGAAGGATAAGATTTTCATTTTTAACAAACGGCACTTCACTTGAAGCAAGAAAAAAATATCCGCCTGATGCAAGTTTATCTGCAAGCCGGCTGATAAGGTCATCCCTTTTATCCATTGCAAGATAGAGCAGCGTATTCCTGAAAAAAATAAGGTCAGCAGGCTCCGGAAGAAAATCAAAAGAATCCTGATAGAAGTTAAGCCTCCGGGAGGTGATTTTACCAGGCAGAAGTGAATCAGGCAGGAACTCACTTCCTGTTTTACCGGAAGGCATAAGATGTTTATCAAGCAGGGGACGAAAACCCAACCCGTCTTTGCGGAACGAATGAGAAGAGAACCGGCCTGATTCAAGAGAGGCAAGCACGTGTGTATTTATATCAGTTGCAAAAATATGAAAATCACGCGCTGCGTGTTTTTCCTTTTCACTCATGGCAAGAACAGCAAGAGATACAGCTTCCTCGCCGGTTGAACAGGAAACACTCCAGATCAGCAGCTTTTGTTTATTAGTAAAAAGCTCCGGTAATATTTCCTCCTGCAGAAGCAGAAACTGTTTCTCCTCCCTGAAAAAATATGTTTCATTTATTGTTGCTGCATTCAGCAAAGCCTGCTGTGCATCTCCTGCGTTACCCGCAAGAAGCAGAAACTCCTTTCCGCTCAGGTATCTTGATTTAAGTTCTTTCTCAATTTCCCGGCGGATGTGGTTTCTGTGTGATACAGGAGGCATCATGCCGGTGAGAGATTCAATCAATTTTATATATTCTTCAAATATTTTATCTGTCATTTCTTACCGGCAAGCTGAACCAGATAACTGCTGATTTCAGGAAGAGGCAGTATTTTCACTGCCCCGCCCCTTTCAATAGCAGCTTTCGGCATACCGAATATTGTTGAGGTTGACTCATCCTGAACAATTGTATGCCCGCCCTTTCCCTTTATATAAACACTGCCGTCAGCACCGTCAGTTCCCATTCCAGTCAGAAGAACGCTTATAAGACTCTTGCCGAACCAGTCACCTGCTGTTATAAACAGCCGGTCAACGGCAGGCCGCTGGTTAACAACTTTAGGGCTGTTCTCAAGCGCAAGACGCCCCTCTTTAACAATAAGGTGGCTGTTTCCCGGCGCTACCCAGAGGGTTCCCGGAATAAATTCCTCCCCTCCTGATGCAAGGCGGACTTTAAGGCTGGTCTGGCTGTCAAGCCAGGCTGCAAAGCTTTTATCAAATCTGTCTTCAATATGCTGAACAAGCGCAAGGCCGAGAGGGTAATCAGACGGGATACGGCCGAGAAGCTCCTTAAGCGTAACAGGCCCTCCGGTAGATGCTCCGATTACGACAGCGCTGTAGGCGCTTCCTGCCCTGCCGGCAGATGCAGCATCGCGCTGCCTTGTAATGTGAGCCCGGCTTAATTCTTTAAGTTTGTTTAGAAACATATTGAGAAACTCAGGTTCATTCATTTTATCTATGTCGGGTTTTCTCACTGCATCAAGCGCTCCTTTTCCAAGCGCTTTTACGGTAAGGTCACTGTCTACTTCATTTGAAAAAATGCAGATAGGGACAGGGCATTCAGACATAATTCTTCCTGTAGCTTCAAGCCCGTTCATCACAGGCATGTTTATATCCATAAGCACAAGGTCGGGTTTGAGCGATTTCACCAGATCAAGCCCCTGCAGCCCATTTGAGGCCTCGCCTGCAAGTTCTATATCATCAGTTTCAGCAAATACTGTTTTAAGTATATTACGGATAAGAGCAGAATCATCAACAATCAGAATTCTCATTATTATCCTCCAAAGCTTTCAGTATTTTTTCCTCAAAAAGGATATCAAGATCTACCATATAACGCATTCTGCCGCCGGCTGGAAATGATACAGCAAGAACTCCCTGCTTCTCCAGATGCGCGGCAAGAACGGCTGGCTGCAGACAGAGTTCTGTCAGCATCACATCAGTCATAATTGTGGCTGACGCGACACGGAACGCTATCATATCCTGCCGGACTTCCTCTTCAAGATAGAAATTATCCTCAAGCTTATCAAGTATTTCCAGTATTTCAGATGACAGGGTTTTTTTATCCCGGATCAGGGCAAGGTGAGCCTCGCCTGAAGGCTGCGCCTGAAAAAAATTCTGAAAGAAAAGATCCAGATTAAAAAGAGGTATAATTTTTTCTTTCAGCCTGAGTCCCTCCTGCAGAAACATACAGGAAGTTTTTCTCTCTTCAGTTTCCGCAATGTAAACACTTGTTGTACACTGTTCCCTGTTTATCTGGAATTCCACCTTTGAATGAGGGATAGTCAGTACTTTAATAATATTTTCAGCGCTCAATATCCCTCTCCAGTCTCTCAAGCAGGGCCTGTCCCTTAAGAACAAAAACTTCCTGTCCTTTCAGAGAAATTGATTCAAGAAAATAACGGCTGGAATCATCATCGGATGATATTTTATGCACATCGCCGGAAGGAATTTTTATAATCTCATCTACATCGGAAATAAGAAGACATGCCTGGTCCTGTAAAAGATTAAGAACCAACAGTGTTGATGATTCAAGTTTTTCATTATGGAACAGCAGATTCAGATCAAAAACTGTATACGGCTGCCCGTGTCTGTTGGCATATCCCCTTACATAGGGAGGAACAAATGGCACATAATACAGTGAATTGTCAAAAGAAATTTCCTTTACATCAGCTGCAGGCAGGGCATATCTCCCGTTCCCGAGAGAAAAAACAACATACTTGCACATAACATTATCAGTGCTGCTGTCTGTATTGCTGTTTCCGGCGGGGTTTTTTAGTTTATTCATTAAATCCTGGTTATTCATTTCATTTCTCCTCTGAAACACTGTATCTCGCAACTGATTCATTAAACTGGTCTGCTATCACTTTCAGCTGATCAGATGCCTCGCTTGTAGATCTGGTTGAGATGACAAAATTGTCAATCCCTTCGGATATCTGTTTCAGGGTAAGAAAAATCTGCTCAAATGATGCTACCTGCATTTTTATGGCACGCGCAATATCATTTGCAGATGCTGCTGATATTTCACTGGAACTTAAAACATCTTCAAATACGCCCCGGATATGATGTGAAATATCCCAACCCTCTTTAATGCGCATTGTCCCCTCTTCAGAAGCTATAATCAGCTTGTCTGATGCATGCTGAATCTCGTTGATTTTGGTTTTAATCTCATTTGTTGAATCAACAGTACTGTCCGCGAGACGGCGTATTTCGCTTGCTACTATCTGAAAGTTTCTGCCTGCATCACCGGCGGCAGCTGCTTCCAACTCTGCGTTAAACGCTATTATTTTAGTCTGGTCGGCAATACCATTAATAATATTGACTATGTCCCAGATTGAATCAATCTGTCCGCCGAGAGTTTTGATACCGCCGATTGTGTTGGCATTTGTTTCCCGTATCTCGCTCATTTTACCCAGACTGTTTTTAATATGGTCAAAACCTTTTTCGACTGTTTCCTTTGTGTTATTAGCTATTTTTACAACTTCCTGTATTCTTACAGCAACGCCCTGTGATAATTTATCTGAATCCTCCATGGTGCTGAGTATTTCCTTGACAGATGCAGCCTGCTGATTGGCAGTACTTGAAACCTCCTGAGTACCTGCGCCAAGGCTGTGTGTGGATTCAATCAGTACTTCAGATGCGTTTTGTATTTTTTTTACAAGTGCAGAAAAAGAATCAATTACATTATTAAAAAAAGAAGCAAGTTCTCCCATTTCATCATTCGAAGTAATATTTATCCTGCCTGTTAAATCGCCTGAAGCTGCCATTGTTGAAACTGACTGGATATTTTTCATCGGCAGCAGAATTCTTGACATCAGCGTTTTTATAAATAGTGAAACAATAATCGATGCGGTTATAATTGAAATAAATATAATAAGTCTGAAAATTTTTATAACATTCATATATTCCGCGGTGAAATCATTGACTGCAGCATACCATGATGAATCAGGGATTCGCGTAAAATCTGCTATGACTTCTCCATATCCGGTATTATAAGAGTAACTGCCTTTTTCATTTTTAATCACTTCAGCTGTCATATCTGCAAGATTTTTCAGACCTTCAGCCTCATTACTGTAATTATCAAGAAACAGCTGTTTGCCTGCAACAACTGAACCTGATTTATCTATCAGCATTAAAAATCCGCGGTTTCCTGCCTTTATATTTTCTATTGATCTGCGGATTTGTTCATAGTCAAGCAGGGTCTCAAATTCCTCTTTATAGGATGAGGCCCAGACCATGATGTCCCAGGGTTTATAATATGAAAGATAACCTGCCTTTATCCTTGCTTTCTCTTCCCCTGGATTTTTCCATTCATATTCAAGATAACCGTTTTTCATAGCCATGGCTTTCTTCATGAATTCATGACCGCTTGCATCTGCCCCTTCAGATTTAGGATGGATTGTTAAAATTCCACTGGTACTTACTCCTGCAAGATAACCGGTAGTGCCGATTCTTCCATAGTCAGGATCAAGCATGATACGCCTTGCTTCAGCCCGCGCCTGTTCCATGGTAATCCGGTTTTTACTGACCTGCAGATTATAATAAGAAAGAAGTTCGCGGTTCTTTTCTGCTACAGCTCTTAAATAATTTTTGACAGCTCCATCTATTTCATTCTGAATCAGTTGAACAGAGATTTTTAAAGTATTTTCCCTGTTCCTCTCAGCAAGATTTGTAAGTTCCTTATCAAGGCGGTTTGTACTTACAAGTCCCATAACTGCCATAAGAAGAATAAAAGGAATATTGGTTGTTAAACTGATTTTACCGGCAAGATCTTTTCCTATTTTGAATTTCATGCGTATCTCCCCTATCCATTAAACCCGTGTATTTTTGTCACTACATCTTCAAGTTCAGTCAGAGTCTGATTGAAGCTTGCTTCCTGAATATCTGTTGACTTCTTTATCGTTTTTTCAGTGTTTTCTGAAAAACTTAAAACTTCCTGGAAAATCTCACCAAGTTTTTGCGAAAGCCCCGCACCTGACCGTATTGATTCTCCTTCCTTTCTTGAGGAGCGTATAAGTGTGTCTGCAGTTTTCTGAATCTCTTCAATTTTCAAACGTATTTTCTTTGTAGAATCAACAGTATTATCAGCAAGTCTCCTGATTTCACCCGCAACAATCTCAAAGCTGCGTCCTGTCTCACCTGCCGAGGCAGCTTCAAGTTCCGCATTAAAGGCAATTATTTTGGTCTGATCTGTAATAGTTGAAATAATTGAAACTATATCCCAGATACTGCCTATCTGTTCAGCCAGTGTTTTTATGCCTTCAAGTGTAACAGTGCTTGAATTCTCAATATCCTTCATCTGTTCAATACTTTGTTTAAGGAACACAAAACCGGAATTAACATTTTCCTTAATCTGCCTTGTCAGCATTGCAATCTGCTTCATGGAGACAAGGTCCTCCCCGTTGTTTTTTAAAGAAGCATCTCCGCTCTCTCCTGTAAGCTGACGTAGTGCATCTGTAAGGTGTTCTGTAGATTCCTTCAGCTGTTCTATAAGAAGTTTTATCATCTCTTTTCTGCTTGCCCTTTCATAATGAAAACAGTTGGATGGTTTATTGAGATTGTTGAATATCGCGGTTGCCATTGATTTACAGTTGCCGTATCCGCAAGCGCCACAGTTGAGAAAATCCTCCTGCCGAAACTTGTGCATTTTATGGTAAAGTATTTCAAGCTCCTGATTTGTAGGTGTTTTTACTGTATTGGTGCCGGACCTGTCTATATATGAGCGGCTGTATATACCCTTGCGCCAGTATCTTGAAAGAATCCGGTTTATTGCCCTCCTTGAGCCCCGCAGGCTTCCAAGTGCTTTTTTTAAATACCTGCCTGCCGCTTTTTTATTTCTCTCTTCAATATAATATTCAATTTCATCAAGAGGTTTTTCCCTGTTCAGCGTTCCAGGTCCGCCGTTACACCCCCGCTCGCAGTTAAGACAGTCAATAAGGGGAGGCGCAAACCTTTTATCAATCATTTCAGGAAGTTCCTTGAGATAATCGTAAATTATTCCAGGGCCTTCTATCTTGCGCGTACTCCTGGCAAGAGACGGGAGTTCCCTTGCTACAGTCCGCATAAGCCCTCCGGGCGATGAAAAAAGAACTCCACGCTCGGCGGCAGGATTATGAAAATCAACTTCCGGATATGAATCAGGATTAATATTCTTTTCCTGAAGATAATTGAAAAGCGAGTTATAGGTTACGTTATATCCTTTTACACCGGTCGCGTCAAACTCCCGCTTCTTCGCGTAGCATGGTGATAAAATCATTACCTTGTGATTTTTATAGGCCGGATAATACTCATGTATCATTTTGACTGTGTGAAGCATGGGAGAATCTGCCGGGGCAAGATAGGGAAGAAGCTTCGGCTGATATATTTCAAGATATGAGACAATCGCGGGACACGGCTGCGCAATAACAGTCACAGGTTTTAATTCTTTGACTGCTTCCAGGTATGACCTGACTGTAAGTTCAGCGCCAAAGCTTACATCAAAAAAAGCCTCAACTCCCATTGACTTGAGCCAGCCGTGGATATTCAGGTAATTACCCGGGAAATTCGCAGCTATCGCAGGCGCTGAAATAGCAACCATTGGCTCTTTTTTTCCCGAAGCTTCAAGCCAGAGCGGGAAATCATCTATTCCGCTTCTTGCCTGGTGTGTACAGGCCGCTATACAGGAACCGCATCCGATACACAGGTCAGCGCTGACTTCAACATGATCCTCAAGCGCGTTGTTACAGTATTTTACAGGACAGGCCGCGATACAGGCATGACAATTGACACATTTTTCCGCATTAACTTCAATAACAGGTGCAAGCTGACTCATTAACAGGTCTCCTCATTCTTTACTTTATAACTCTCAACTATTCCATTAAGCACACCGGCTGTTTCCTCAAGTGTGTTTGCGGTATCAGCATTTTCATCTATCGTCTGCGCAAATTCACTGATGCCTTCAGATATCTGTCTGAGAGTAATCAATATCTGTTCAAAAGCGTTCATTTGCTTATTTACAGATTCCCTTATTTCTTCGGTTGATTCGGCTGAAGTTTCAGATGCCTCCAGAATCCTGGTAAAAAGCCCTTCAATTTTCTGCGACATTTCCCAGGCTTCCTGAATTTTTTCTGAATCATGCTCAGATGACTGGATTAGCCTGTCTGAAGCCTCTTCAATCTCGCTTATTCTGGATTTTATCTCGCCTGTGGATGCTACTGTATTATCCGCAAGACGGCGTATTTCACTGGCCACAATCTCGAAGTTCTTTCCTGCCTCGCCGGCGGAAGAGGCTTCAAGTGCAGCGTTAAACGCTATGATTTTAATCTGCCCTGCGATATTGTTGATTATTTTTACAATTTCCCAGATACTGTTAATATGCTCTCCGAGAGTCTTTATCCCTTCAATTGTCTGGTCATAGGATAATTTTACCTGATCCATTTTTTCGAGGTTCTGCTGAATTGTTGAAAAGCCGTCCCTGACATTTTCCTTTACAGAGACAGACTGATCAGCCACAAGCTTTACCTGGGAACCAACCTCTTTTGAGAGAACATCAACATCCTCCATTGTGGAAACAACCTCGGTCGCGGCAGCTGCCTGCTCATTGGAATATGCTGCATTCTGCTGACTTGAAGCCGCTACCCTTTTTGTTGATTCAATGATTTTAAAACTGGTTTGATGGATATCGCCAAGCAGCTTGTTAAAATTATCAAGAATCGCGTTTACATATTCTGCAATTTCTCCAAGCTCATTAAAGTTGAGTATATTTATTCTTTTATCCAGATCTGAAGACTGCCGTGAAAGATCTCTGACAAGCTCATGTATTGAGCGTATCTGAAGCGTATATTCATAACGTGCCAGAGCCATAAGCCCTGAGGCTGTCGCAATGCATAAGACGCCAAGTCCGAAGACAGAAAAATAAAAATCACCTGACAGCACAAATATTTCCCTGTTGGCATAGTAATAAACCACATATGCAAATGATACTGCAATATAAAAGGATGAAAACAGGACTACCAGGGTATCACGGGATCTTGAAAATCCGTCATACTCGCCTTCGCGGATTTCCTGTATCATCAGCTCTTTTTTTGCTGATATCAGGCTTAAATTAATAAGTATGGCTGTGTACATGCCTGCCATAACTCCGACTGATACTTTCAGAAGAATGCCGAAGATGTAGGGGATTCCGCTCTCGACTTTAAAGTGATTCATCATATAGTAAGCAGAAGTGCCTAAAAACCATGTGCATACCTGAAAAATAAGGATTGTCCATGGAATTCTTATCGCGGCAATCCGCGCCTGCTGATATTTTTCCCCTTTTTCAAGATACGTAAACAGAGGACGCAGGAATGCAAGTATAATCATATAAAGAATTACAGAAAAAACTATATAAAGGGCTACTACTGCAGGCTTGAATGTAAAGACAACTCTCTGCGCAAAACTGAATCCCTGCCTGTCAAGCGCATTGTTGAAAACCGCGTTAAGGAACTCACTTAAAAACAGAAAAAATCCGAGTATACCGAAATTAATAATACCCAGACGTATCTTTAAATAAGTGTCGATTTTAGACCGGTTTAATTTGTTTGATTGAATCATGAATTATTTCCTTTTTTAAGAAAGATCACATACAAGTATATCTAAGTATCGCTTTAGCATACTATAAATTCAATTCAGTAAAGTGTATTTTTTTATTATAATAAAAAAAAAATATGGAGAGTAAATATTGAATTATACAATTGAAAAACTGCAGACACCTTCCGGAAATGATACTGCAGACATAGAGATGCTGTTTGAAATCTGCAACAATTACGATAATACAAATTATTCCTTTGATCCGGATGATGATTTTAAAAAAACGGATGATGCAAATATTTTTTTACTCTATGCGGATGGTTCCCCCGCAGGTGCAGCTTCAATATTTGCACCTGGAAAAACCGAAGCAGAACTTACAGTTTTAGTAAGCCCTGCATACCGCAGAAATGGAATCTTTACAAAACTGCTGGGAGAAGCAGAAAAGGAACTAAGAAAACGTGGTATATTTTCAATACTTTTTGTCTGCGACAGGAATTCTGCTTATGGTAAAAAAACTGCTGAAAAAGAGAGCGCGGTATTCGAGTTTTCAGAATACATGATGAGGCTTAATAAAAAAATTAAACCGCTTCCCTTGCGGGATAACGGGATTTCACTTGATGAAGCCGCGCCGGAGGATGCTGCAAAACTGATAGAAATAAACAGCAGTTCTTTTAACAGCGAAAAGGCAGAGACAGAAGAAATTATCATGGAATTTTTCAGCAGCAGCCGCAGAAAACTCTATGCAATCCGGTATAACGGGGAAACAGCAGGGATGATAGGAATATACAGTGAAAAAACCAGAGCATATATATACGGATTCTGCATTGATAAAAAATACCGGGGTATGGGAATAGGAAAAAAAGCTCTTTCAATTACAGTTGAAAAATGCGCAGAACTGTATCCTGGAACAACTGTTGAACTTGAGGTTCAGACTGATAATGAAAATGCTCTTCTTCTTTACAGCAAATCAGGTTTTGAAACAGCGGCAGTATTTGATTATTACAGGAAATATATATAAAAAAGGCTGCCTTACTTAAAAGACAGCCCTATTGACTATTTACCTTACATTGACGATCATTTTTTCGGGGAGCCATGTTATGATTCCGGGAAAAATAACAAGAAGAACAAGAACAAATCCGACTATTGCTACAAAAGGCAATACCCCGCGTATTATATCCCCCATTTCGAGGTTGTATTCTTTTGGAGCAGTACCTTTGAGAACAAAAATGGACATAGCCATCGGAGGTGTCATAAACGCCATCTGAAGGTTAATAACCACCATCATTCCTGCCCAGAGCGGATCAAATCCCAGTTTGGCAAATATTATTGAAAAGATTGGAACAACGATAAAAACGATTCCTATCCATTCAATAAACATACCCAGCGCAAAGACAATAAGCATGACTACCGCAAAGGATGCCCATTTGCCTCCCGGAACCGACAGGATAAGTTCTGCGACAACATCCCCTGCCCCCGCGTTCATAAATATGCCGACAAAGGCATAGGACAGGGCGGCAATCAGGACAACAAACGCGCTGACCTTCATCGTTTCAAGACTTGCTGTTTTAAGCATTTTAAAACTGAATTTCCGGTATGCGATTGCGAGGAGAATTGACGCGGTGCACCCGACTGCGGCGGCTTCTGTCGGAGGAGCTATACCTGAAAATATTGTACCAAGCACTGCGGCAATAAGAAGGACAGGAGGAAGCATGGATTTAAGAAGCTTTAATATTTTTGCCGGAGTAATAGGCGTCATCTGGTCTGCCGGTATTGCAGGACCAAGTTTTGGATTAATCATGCACCGTATTACAACATAGAGAATATACATGGAAGAAAGGAGAAGTCCGGGAAATATCGCCCCCATAAACATCTGGCCGATTGAAAGCCCGGCCTGGGGTGCGTAGACAATAAGCATGATACTCGGGGGGATCAGAATTCCAAGTGTACCCGCGGCTACAATTGAGCCTGAAGCGATACCCCTGTCATACCCCCGGTTAAGCATCGGGCCCAGGGCCATCAGAGTCAGTATTGTAACAGATGCGGCGATAACTCCCAGACATGCGGCAAGAATTGTTCCGAAAACTATTGTTACAATGGCAAGCCCGCCTTTAAGCCGCCCGAGAGCGTCATAAAGGTTTTCATAAAGCTCATTTGTTATCCCTGACTGCTGAAGGATTACACCCATAAAAGTAAAAAGAGGAACAGCAAGGTAAGGGTAATTAAGAGATAGATCGTAAAATCTTGTAAACAGGATATGGAATGTAGTGTTTGCTCCGAATACAGCCATACCCACAAGGAATGAGACACTTCCAATTACAAACGCAATTGGAAATCCGGTTAAAACAAGGACGAATACCCCGCCCAGCATAAGAAGGGCAATAATTTCAGGATTAAGCGTTATCAATTGGGGTACCTCCTGCAAATAAATAAACATCACGTATAAATTTTGCCAGTCCCTGCAACACCAGCAGGAACAGGCCGAGGGTAAAAACAGTCCTGTACGGCCCGGCAGGCGGATACCAGAAACTGTTGAACATTACCTCATTGATTTTCCAGGCTTTAATGGTCCATTTTAACGAGTACCAGAACATGACAGTCACAAGGGGGAAAAACAGGAAAAGGGAAGAAATCATATCTATCAGGGCCCGGTAACGCGGACTGAATCTGCTGTATATCAGATCCACCCGTGTATGAGCGTTATGAAGATAATCATAAGACGCTCCCAGGAGATACAAAGTACCTCCCGCCATACTAAGGGTATCATATGCCCAGATTGTCGGCGAACCGAAAACATGTCTTGAAATTGTCTCGAATGTTCCTGCCGCGACAAGCAGAAGGGCAAACCATTTCCCGACAGATCCTGCTGTTTCACTTAAATTATCTATAAATTTTAAAACCTTTCTTATGAAAGTCATGCCTGGCTCCTTGAGTAGTTTACTGCATAGCCGCGTATGCAATTCCATAAGCTTTCATGGAATTGTATATTTCACCGAAAATTGGCTTTTCCGATGCTGCTTTTTCTGAATAGAATTTATCTGCTTCTGCCATTATTGCTTTTTCAATATCAGCAGGAACTTTAAGAACCTTGTTTCCGGCTTTCTTGAAGCTTTCAACCGCTTTTATTGATTCTGCAATCAGGTATTCATGCTGCAGCATTGTATAGTTTGAAATAACATTTTTAACAATTGCCTGAAGATCTGCAGGAAGCGCATTAAAAGCATCCTTGTTTACAAAAAACACCTGGGGATCGCTGGGGGCTCTTGATGAAGAAATATAAACATAATCCGCTACTTCATTGAAGTGCATTGTCCAGTTGGATGCGAGAGTTGAATATTCAAAAGCGTCAATTGTTCCCCTCTGCATTGCTTCATAAAGTTCACCGCCGGGCATGATAACTGTAGCAGCGCCGAGTCTTTTAAGGATTTCACCGCCGTCGCCCATACATCTTGCCTTAAGACCCTTTATGTCAGCCATTGATTTGAGTTCTTTTTTAGAGTGGAAAAAAACTTCTGCGGGAAGAGGTGAAAGAGCTCCGGGAAAAGTCATTACATTATAGCCTTCCATCATTTTGTTCATGAGATCAGCGCCGCCTGCATAATCAAACCATGAGCGGAGAGCCTCTCCTGCAAGAGCGCCCGGTCTTGAGCTGATAAGACCTGCAGCAGACCATTTGTCAAGGTTATACATCGGACATGTATAGCCCATCTGTAAAACATCTTCATTAATCGCATCCAATTCTTTGTATGCCGGAACAATAGATCCGCCGACAAAAGGTTTGACCTCAAGACGTCCGCCTGAAGCTTCAGTTATGGCATTGCATACCATATCATGATAAATCTGGGAAGGATCAGAAGCTGGTCCATGGCCTGATGATTTCCAGACTATTTTCTCGACAGCAGCTGCCTTATCAGCATCTGCACTCTTTCCTGCAGAACAGGAAGCCAATACTCCGGCAGTCAGGATTAATGCGATTAATCCGGCTGTCAACAAGTACTTTTTCATAATACACTCCTTAATGATATTATATTTATAGTCTGCACAAAATAAATACAGACCTGATTGATAACTAATCAGAAAATTGTCAGAGAACTGCCTGTACAGTTATAAAAATAACCTGAACTGGAGTTTTCAAGTAATTTACCGGCTTTCTCCCCGGTACAATGGGATACACCAATAACCTTAATGTTGTTGTTTATAAGATATTCAACAGAAGCATCAGAGGCTTCCTGTGAAGCTTCGGCGAGGTGGGTTCCTCCGAGTACCGCATATATCGGCTTTTTTAAGCGTAATTTTACTTCTTCAAGCATGTTGCGCATACCGGGGTGAGAGCAGCCCATAATTGCAATTAACCCCGGAGGGGTATCAACTACAATCATTACCTCATCATCAAAATCATCATCCACAAAGCCTTCGTGGGTTAGAAGCTTGAATCTTTTATTTATTTTTTCATCAGTGTTAACACGTGGAAAAAATCCCAGGACAAACACTCCCGGTACAAGCTCTCTTACAGGTTCAGTCAATTCACTGTAAAGAATATTTCTTTTTTTTAAAAACTCAGCTGTAAAATTATTGCCTAGATACTCATGTGCTCCGTTCCTCCCGGCATATTTTTCCCTGAAAAAACCCGGTCCTGTCACCAGTTCAAAACCGGTTGTTACATTAAGCAATTCCCTGAGTCCGCCTGTATGGTCATAATGCCCATGACTTAATACAACACATTCAAGATCAGTAAGATCAATCTGCAGCTGATGAGCGTTGTAAATAAAATCTCCTGATTGTCCTGCGTCAAAAAGTATTTTATTTCTCGGCATTTCAATGCATATTGAAAGTCCATGCTCATTCCTTAAAGCAAGATGCTCCCCAATGGAATTCTCAATAAGGGTTGTTATTCTGATCATTGTTTGCCTCCGGATTCAGTGATGTGGCTTCTAATATCCTTAAGGGCATTTTTAATGTGCTCTTCCATTTTTTTTTCAGCCGCCTTACTGTCATGTGAAATCACGGCATCGACAATAGCGCAATGTTCCTTTATTGTCTTTTTAATTCTTCCCGGTACATTAAGGCTTGAAATCCACCCCACAGGCAGGGACTGAGTCATTGTTTTCATCATCATATACAGGGTCCGGTTTTTTGCAGCCTTTGCAAGCTGGAGGTGAAACTTTTCATCAAGATGGATAATTTCAGACGTAGTTCCTGTTTCAGAAAGCAGATTGAATTGTCTGCATATGTCCTTCAATTTAAGGATATCGTCGTCTTCTGCTTTGGCTGCAGCATATGCTGCAGTCTTGGGATCAATAATCAGCCTTATTTCAAAGTGCTCCTCAAATGAGGCTTCATTCTTCCGGAGCCAGTCGGCAAAATTCTGATTATTTTTTTCATTCGGGTCAGCAATAAATATCCCTTTCCCATGAATAACATCAACCAGCCCGGAAAGTTCAAGAATCCGTACTGCTTCGCGGACCGAAGACCGGCTCACACTCAGCAGCCGGGTCAGTTGATTCTCTGAATAGAATTTATCGCCGGTAGAAAAACTTTCTTCCCTGATCATCTTTTTAATTTCTTCAAACACCTGGTCTGAAAGTCTTGTTTTTGTAATTGCCAGAAAATTCCTCCTAAACACTTTATGTTGTCTACTCATCAGACAAGTTAAATTATAAACCCTGTTTTTTAAGCAGTCAATATTTTTTCCCTGCTGCTTTATGCTTTCAGGATTATATTTTTAAAGCAGAAAAAAGAACTATCCGGTCAGTCTCATTAAAAGTTGACAGAATCTGATGCCGGGAATAAACTTAAAAAAGTTTTTACTTCAACATTCTGCACATCCATCTTCAAACGGGGAGAGATATAATGAAAAAAATCGGTATCATTATCTGCGGCAGATATAAAAACTGCGGCGGAGGCAAGTGTTTAAGGTCTCTGCGCGAACGGGTCGGCGCTTTTTCCATCTATCCAAAAGAAGAAGAGGTAGAATTGGTCGGTTATTCCAACTGCGGGGGATGCCCTGGCGGTAATATCGAGTACGTACCTGCCGAAATGATCAAAAACGGAGCAGAAGTGATACATCTTGCAACAGGGCTTATAGTAGGATATCCTCCCTGTCCCAGCATCCGCCGCTTTAAATCATTCATTGAAACAGCTTACGGTATACCAGTTGTGATTGGAACTCACCCGATTCCGCAGAAATATATGGACACCCATGCAAAGCTTTCCATGTGGAAAGATGCAAACATGAAAGAACTTGTACAGCCTTTATTTGATGAGGCACAGGATATTAAAATAGCCTATAATTAAAATCCAGTCTTGTTTCTGTTGAAGAATGAAGATTCTTTTGCTACAATCTGAAAGTTCTGCGCTTATACTATGTTCTGGTGCATTCTATTTATAGTAAAAAACGTTTGAATTTTTATCAAATTAATTTTGACAGGGGTTATGGATGAAACTTCTTTTGAAAATGAAAACAAAAGACTACGATACACTTGTTTTGTTCTTTCCACTCCTGTTCAGAATATCCATGATCCTTCTTTCAATTTTTATTGCAGCTTCAATATTCCTTTTTCCCATTGAGAATGGCGAAAGGGGTACTGACTTTATACCTGCACTACTCAGCATAATATGCCTGATATCTGCAACCTATGGTGAAAAATGGGTATTTGACAGAAAGAAAAACATAATCTTCACACAGACATCATTTTTATTTATTAAAAAGTATAAAATGGTAAAAATGAATCAGATCAGGAATATATCTGTTGCAAGATTCATAAAGCGTAAAAATCCCGATTCATCTTTCCTGAAACTGTCGGTTTTTCTTAAAGACCAGACATCCATGGATATTGAAATTCTCCCGTCACGGGACATTGAGAACGCAAGAAGGAAAGGAGAAGCAATTGCAGAATTCTGTTCATTCCCGTTCAGGGATTCATCAGCTGTCACAGGGGAACAGGAAAAACCGCTTATAACAGCATAACTATATATCCATTTTTTTTCAGCGTCTCGGGGACCTGCTTCATCTCTCTGTTTACTGTACGTTTTCCCTTTGACTGAAAATATAAAAGGGTAAGTTCTTCAGCTATCGGGACAAGTATGTCTGAAGAGACCTCAGGGAACATCCACCCCGGCCAGACTTCAGATGCCGGTGCTTCAATTAGTGAATCCATTCCCCACTTCTTGTATCTGCTTTCTCCTTCAAGAAGTTTTTCCTTAAGGATTTTATAATCCTCCCTTATACCAGTCATAGCCATGATTTTTTCCATGTTGACTTTTCCGTCATCCGCAAGAGGGATCCTGTCGCCGGCCACAACTCCTCCCTGATCAAAATATATTGCCTTGATTTTCTTTACCGCTGTGTCCTGCATCTGCTCCCCCTCTGTGTTTTAAAAACATATACCCTATATAGAATTATTTACAATCTGATATTAATTAGGTATTAACAGGCTTTTAAGGAGGATTCGGCTGAGATTTTTGGGACTGTAAAATCAGAGTTTGCTTTTTTCCTGAAGGAGATGCATGAAACTCTCATACTCTTTTGACTCAGGATCAAGTCTCAAGGCTTCCTCGCAGTCAAGTCTTGCGGCAAGATAATCTCCGGAATGATAGTAAACCTGTGCCTTTGCAAACCAGAATTCACTCTGATACGGATCAAGCGCCACTGCCTTTTTTAAATCTTCACGGGCTTCCTGATATTTCTTCATCATCCGGTAGGTTATTCCCCGCAGATACAGGGTCCTGCTGCTTTGCGGATTTATGGCAAGGGAATTTGAAAAATCATCAAGTGCTTCCTCATAACGCGATTCAGCAAAGTGAACCATTCCCCTGTGCACATACACAAGGGCTTTTACCTTCTCATCTTCATGCTCAAGTATTTTTGAATAGATTTTTATTGCTTTCTGATATTGCCCGCTGTTATGGGCAAGCAGTCCCCTTAAAAGCAGATCGTCCAGACTCAGTGATGCACTGGTCTGCAAGTCGAAATCGTCATCAGCGCTTTTATTTTTTAAAATTGAAGGACTGCCGTATAAAAGACCTACGGGCATTGTTCTGTTAGAAACAGTTTCAGAAAAATTCCTTCTCCTCTGGACAAGTTCCCACTGTAGCTGCCTCTGATAATCCCTGATCTCCTGAAAGATTGTATCAGACAGGGTCAGGTTCGCGTTCAAAGCTGCAAGTTTGCGTTTTAAAGGCTTGTCGAATGGATTGAACTTAGCCTTGTAAACAAGCTCATGTTCGACCTCTGCCCACGCATCCTGAAGAATTGTGCGGATCTGGATTTCAGCACATTCAACAGGTATCCCTTCAGGATCAAGCGGCGGAACAGGCAGAGCAATGAGAAGATGGGTTGCCTCATAGCCGAATTCCTTGTAAGAATGTTTGTCCCCTTTTTTTTCAGTCTCAACAACATGAAAAAGTTCCCTGATTACGTCCTCAACATCGCCTAAAGTTTCAAGGAAAGGGCACACAATTCTTATCCCCAGCAGATCGGTCAGATATATTTTATCAGATTCCGGGGACTCTCTCAGTTTAAGAAGCATTTTTTTAAAATAACTCTCAAATGATTTGACCCTGTATTTTAGCGAAGCACGAATCTTTCTGGCGGAAAGCTCCTGCTCAATCCTTTTTACAACATCGCTTAATATCCTCCGGTACGTTTCTTCTCTTGAAATATAATTTTTTTCAAGCGCAGATCTTTCAGTATATGCAGTTTTGTCAGCCACATAGTCCTCCCGCATTTGAATAAGGATATACTGCATCTGCAGTTTTAATTGTATTGCCTGCAGGGCTCTCAGGCTTATCCCGGAATTTTATTTCATGGTCTTTATTTATTCCGATTTTAACAATTATCATAAAAACAAATAACAGGGTTATAAAAAAAACATATGCTGCAAAAAGTACTTTATTGCTGTTTCTCATCAATCTCTCCAGTTTTTAGTCCCCGGTCTTCTGTTTATATACCATCCCGGACCTGCACCTCTTTAAGTCTGAGATATGAAACAAACCAGAATAATGGAGCAATTAATATAAAATATAACAGGCGCAGTGTTTTTACAAATACAGATATTATTCTTTCAAATTCAACGTAAATTAAAGAATAATCCGATAAGTCAAAATTCTTTCCAAATCCATAGCTGAAAAATATACTGATATCACTGCTGAAAATAATTCTTGCAAGAACAGAGGCAATTATTACGGTAATCACTGAAAAAACAAACAATGACAACAGGGTTTTAAAGAAATGCATTTTCCGGAAATACACAGAGCCCAGGAAAAACAGACTTGAGTTTATAATATAAACAGGGAAAGTCCTGAATATTTCCGCTGAAAACGGATTAAAATGCGGAAGTCCGGCATTAAAAGCATAATTTACGGAAATAACTGCGGCAAAAGAACTGATTGAGTAAAGAACAAGCGAAAACAGTATCCACACAATAGTAGTCGTTAAAAGCCGGTGTATGAATTTCTCAATAACAGAAGCCGGCAAAAGCAGATAAACGCTGTTTCTGTCGCGCTGATGTATTTCACGAAAACAGGCGGAAGTATAAACAAATCCCCCTGTATACAGAAACAACGGATAAAGAGCAGTATGTTCAAAAGCTGATTCATTTATCAGAAAAAAAATAAAAACCGATACCGCAGCAGAAGCAATAATCAGGGATTTCAAGTCTTCCCTGAAATCTCTTTTAAAAAGCAGATAGATTCTGTAAGGGTTGATTTTCAGCATTTTCATCTGCCTGCATCCTCCCTTTCCAGTATACTTGCAATTAACCCATGCTTTTGAATAACAGCATTGAATAGTACCTCTATATCAATATTCTTACCGTATAATCTGCCATCACTCCCTGTTCCTCCGCGCTGTTCTCCGTCAATCTCTGAAAGAACGGCCCATCCTCCGGGAACTTTCTCTGCATGAATAATTTTATCTCCGGATGGAGGGAAAGGAGAAAACGAATAATCAATTTTCTTTGCCACTTCATCCATATTGTAATTAAAAATAATTGAACCGTTATCCACTATGATAACCGGATCAATAAGATCTTCCATATCCCTGACCTGATGTGTTGAAATTATTATGCAGCTTTCTTCTGTTGCAGCAGATGATACAAGCCTTCTGAACTGGCTTTTTGAAGGGATATCAAGTCCGTTTGTAGGTTCATCAAGAAGTATTACTCCGGAGCAGGTTGCAAGTCCGAAAGCTATAAGAAACTTTTTTTTCTGGCCGTAGGACAGAGCTGTCAGTTTAATGCTCATATCAAGCTCAAAATCCGAAACCAGCAACCTGAATTTGCTTTCATCAAATAAAGGGTAGAAGGGAGCATAAATACCGGCATAGCTGCTGCCTGTTAATGCGGGTAAATAAAATTCTTCCGGCAGATAAAACAGCCTGGAGAGGAATTCAGGGTCTCCTTTATCCGGGATAAAACCTGATATATTACATTCACCGGCATCCGGATAAAGGAGACCGGAAAGTATTTTAAGCAGAGTACTTTTCCCTGCGCCGTTTTTTCCAAGCAGTCCGTAAAGCCCTGCTCCCATAGTGAGATTCATATCTCTGAAAAGTCTTTTTTTATCATAACCGAATGAAAGGTTATTCACCCCGATCATTTACAATCCTGCATAAACTTTGCTGTTCTACTCATATCTATAAATCTTATCCTGCATTAATCTTATTATATTTTACTATCATCTTTGATGATATACAAGGAAATGAGTATCCTGATTCAAACAGATTCATAATTTATCCGGTTTCAGTAAGCATTCCGCCGGATAAACCGGATACATGGAACAAACACGGGTCATACATTAGTATGATTCATATCTCTTTGCATAAAATCATATACATCGGGAATAATACCTTTTCCTTCCATATTTTCAGCACTCTCATCCGGGTCAGGTTTATTCCTGATAATACCTGAAGCTGCCAGATAAGCGGTTGAGAAGCACCCCTGAAGCAGATACCCTCCGGTAGGGGCTTCCCAGTCAGCCATCTCTCCGATAACGTAATACCCGGGGTATTTTTTAAGCATCAGGTTTTCATCAAGCGAAACAAGACTCACTCCCCCGGAAGTTGAAATTGCCTCTTCAAGCGGTCTCATACCCTGTAATTCAAGAGGAAGAGATTTAAGTATTTCAGGATTACCGTGAATCAGCTCCTTAAGGCTGCTGTGAGGAATTATTTCCTTAAGAAGGGCGAATTTTATTCCGGTTATGTTAACTGCTTTTCTCAGATAATTTGAAAGCGTATCCCGGTCCTGATCTTTTTTTAATTTTTTAATTATCTTATCCAGTGTCAGATCAGGAAGAAGATCGATATAAACTACCGCCCTGTCTGACTTAATTATCTCATCCCTCAGCGCTGCTCCGGAAAAGTATATACCGCCTCCTTCAATTCCATATGGAGTTACAAGAAGCTCCCCGCGGTTTGATTTGTCCTTGAAATTTACCCTGATGTTTTTGAGCGGCCGGTCTGCCCATTTTTCAATGAAAGCATCACTCCACTTTTTTTCAAATCCGCAATTTGCAGCCTTAAGGGGAACAACAGCTACTCCTGCTTTTTTAAAGATATCAACCCACCTCCCGTCTGACCCGGTCGCCGGCCAGCTTGCTCCTCCAAGCGCAAATACGGCACAGTCAGTTTTTACTTCTATTCTCTCACCTCGGGATTCATAAACAAGAGTTCTGTCCGGCATTATATCTGCGAGACGGTGATTTGTATAAAGCTTAAAAAGACCTGTTCCGTAAAGAATACTTAACCATTTATCAAGTATTTCACCGCTTCCTTCCGTTTCGGCAAACACCCGTCCGCTGCTTCCAGTAAAAGTTTTTATGCCGATTGCGTTGTACCAAGTTACCAGGTCTGACGGTGAAAAAAGGGTAAGAAGTTTTCTGAAAAAAAATTCATCCTTGCCATACCTGGAAGCAAAAAGATCAGTATTTTCGCTGTTTGTTATATTAAGGCCGCTCTGTCCGGCGAGTATATATTTTCTGCCGGGCTGATCTTTCTGCTCATAGAGGTTAACTGCTATATTGTTTTTAACCAGGCAGTAGGCACAGAAAAGCCCGGAAGGCCCTCCTCCGGTAATTACAACCTTTTTATTGCTGTCGGAATTATTCAGCATCTGACACCTTTTTCATTGGAAAATATTCCGGAAATTAAAACAGAAAAAGTCCTAAACTATTTGAAAGACAGCAGAATAAGAGTTTCTTTCATTCCGCTGTCTTTCCTTATTAACCAATATCATACTGGGAAGCCGAAAGGATATCCTTGTTTGACTCGATTATCTTTTTTATTGTTTTGCTCTCAAGAGCGGTATCTATCTGGATATTGGCACAGGCGCCTTCAGCACCGTTGAATATTACATTCTGCATGCTTTCAACATTTGTATTGCTGTCCCTTATTATATCAAGAACACCCGCAAGAACTCCGACCCTGTTAAAATGGTGAACGCAGAGCATGTATTTTGCCGATGTCTTTTCAAGAAGATTGACACAGTTCCTGACAGAGCCGGTAGCGATATATTCCTTTACAATTTTTACAGCTTCATCTGATATTGCATTCTGTGCCTGCTTTGTTGAGGCTCCTATGTGATGTGTGCAATATACATTTCCAATCCCTGAAAAATCTGATTTAAAATTCCCTGTTCCTGATGAAGGTTCCCCGCTGAAAACATCCAGACCTGCCCGTATATTTTTTGATGATACGACATTTTTAAGGGCTTCCTCATCAATTACCTCAGCCCTTGAAGTATTGATAAAGCAGGCTCCTTCTTTCATCGAGTTGAAAAAATCTTTCCCCAAAAAACCGCGCGTATCATTAGTAAGGGCGAGGTGCACACTTATGATATCAGCTTTCCCTGCAAGAACCTTTACATCCCTGCAGTATTCGATATCCATACTTTCCGCTTTTTCAGGAGTCATCGACCTGCTCCATGCAGCGACTTTAAGCCCGAATGCCTTTGCTCTGCTTATTACCTCGGAACCGATCATTCCTGTTCCGATTATTCCGAGCGTTTTACCGAATATCCCGTCTGCTTTTGAATATTTTTCCTTATTCCATATCCCAGCCCTGAAATCTGCTACGTTATCAGGTATTTTTCTGTCAAGGCTTAATATCAGACCTAATGCGAGCTCAGCGACAGCAATTGAGTTTTTCCCCGGACAGTTTGCGACATAAACACTCTGTTCGGAAGCGGTTGCAATATCAATAGTGTTGTAACCGGCTCCTGCCCTGATGATAAGATTAAGCTTCGGGTTGGCCTCAATTGACTCTTTCCCCACTTTGGTTGATCTTACAATAATGATATCAGGCAGTTCATCACCAACAGCCTTTGTAAGCGAAGCTTCTTTTAGTCCCGGATCATACACAACTTTACATCCGAGTGATGTAAATTCCTCAATTTTATTTTCCGGGAATTTATCAGCGATCAGAATTTTAAATCCCATAACAAATCCTCCTTTAAGTTCTCTGATTCATTATAAGCTGATTCTGAAATTATTTCATTCCATAATTTTATTTATTGAGGAGATTAACAGGGATGAATTATACGGTTTCTGCAAAAACCCAAGTATACCTTCATCATAAAGATTCTGCATATCACTCATATCAAGACTGTAGCCGCTTGATATGAGTGCGTTTATTTCAGGATTGATTTCCCTCATAAGATTAAACAGTTCACGGCCGTTCATTCCCGGCATGATCATGTCAAGTATTACAATATCGACTGAGTCGTGGTTTTCCCTGTAAAAAGAGAGGGCATCAGCACCCCTGCTGAATCTGTGATTTTCCCGTTCAGGAGTCACCTTAAGCATGTCACGTACTGCTTCTTCATCATCAACAACAAGAATTGAATAGCAATTTTTAAAATGCATATCTGTAATGCCGGGAGATAGGGGGTTCTCGTTTACGGAAGTAACATTCGGGAGAAAGATGCTGAAAACCGTACTTTTTCCAGATTCGCCTGATAAAGTGATAAATCCGTTATGCTCATTTACGGTACCGTATACCGCAGAAAGACCAAGCCCGGTCCCCCGCCCCATCCCCCTGGTTGTAAAAAAAGGCTCAAAAATCCTGTTTTTAATATTTTCAGAAATCCCTTCTCCTGTATCAGAGACCGATATTTTTACATATGTTCCGGGAATTATTTTCCTGCCGGCTTCGAGGATGAACATTTTATCAATACCAGCGTTATCAGAAATATCCATTATAGCAGATGACATTTCAAGTCTGCCTCCGTCGGGCATGGCATCACGGGCGTTGATTGCAAGATTAAGAATTGCGTTCTGGAGTTGACTTTTAGCACCTTTTACAAATGGATTTTCAGGTCTTAAATTATGTGAAAGAATAATTTTCCTGTCAATGCTCCGCATGATAATTGTTTCGGTTTCCATGATTAAACTGTTAATATCTACAGGAACTGCATCATGATGCCCCTTCCTCGCAAAAAACAGGAGCTGCTTTATAAGGTCTGCCGCATTTTTCGAACTGTAAAGAACATTGTCTGCATATCTGATGATCTCCTCATCATCAACACTGTTTTTGATAAGATCCGTATACCCGACAATACCTGCGAGCTGGTTATTGAAATCATGGGCAATTCCACTGGCAAGCTGGCCTATGGCATTCATTTTTTCAGACTGCCTGAGCTGAGTTTCACTTTCCTGCAGCGCATTTTTTGTCTCTATATTGGTTCTGAAAATATAATCACTCAGCTCCTTTTTAAGCAGCTCTGACTGAGCAAGCAGAGTCGTACATTTTCCCATAAGCCGGCTCGACAGCTCTGACGCTTTCAGCCGGTTGTCTTTCCGGATATAAAATTCAAGCAGCAGAATCATCTCTGATGTTATTGAAGTATCAGCAATTAGTTCCATTACACGGTAGCTGATCTCTGGGGTCAGGGATTCCCTGTCCATTTTTTCAAGTTTTCGTATAGCACTTTCAAAACTTTCATTGATCCTGTACGATGAAGGTTCATATTCATCGATATACCTGTAAAGTTCTGTCCTGGCATTGGCTATATCGGTTGAAATTTCAGAAAGTCTGCCGATAGTCGGTATAAGAGAATCTGTCAGGCTGCTGAATGTGCTGTTGATTGTAAACCAGCTTATGGCCGATGTGAAAGTAACAATAATAAATATAACAAACATGAAAAAATATATTGCAAAGGTTAGTTTACTGTTTTGCTTAAAATCCAATATCACCGGATTTTGCCCTGCGGGACAGCTCTTTCCCAAATAGCATTGGTATTACTCCAGTTTGTCTGATATAATACCGTTTTTTTTCAGATTATCCACAGTTAAAGCTGCCTGCTCAGGTATGTGAAAGCCTAAAGGTATCTCCTTGTATTTTATCAGCCGGAATATCTCTTTTATCTGGGCCATCTGATGATTTTTTTAAGTGTTCCGGATTTATCGTGTCTGATTACAATATCAACAGCCTCTTCCTGATTCTCCATGGCCCATTTCCATCCGCGGAGCGAAGCCCTCACCATCCTTTTGCAGAGGTCCGGATTGTTATCCAGTGTTGATTTTTTTGTAAAAATAATATCCCCGGGGAAATTCATTCCATAGTCCGCAAAATCAATGATATTGATATCTTCCTTTCTGTATCCGCTTTCAAGCACGCTGAGATATTCATTGTATGTCATCGACTTGACCGCATCATAAGTATTATCAAGGAAAGGGCGGATACTCCATTTAAGAGGACTGATGCTCATACTGTCAAGTGGAATTTCAAGCTGGCTCATAAGGCTGTAAAACTCGATTTCATTGCCAAAAAGCCAGATGCCAAGCCTTTTCCCCTTAAAATCGTAAGGGGTTTTAATCCCTGAATCCGCTTTTGCTATCATCACAAGCCCGTTGCTCTGCAGTATCTGGGCAATTGATATCAGTGAAAGCCCTTTATCTTTTGCAGCCGCAAAATCCGCAAACCACTGTATCCCGAAATCTGAAACGCCTGAAGAAACAAGAGACATGGAGTCAATATCAGGAGCACCCGGCCTGATTACAAGGTTTATCCCCTCAGCATTATGAAAACCTTTATCAAAGGCGGCGTAATAACCTGCGAACTGGCATTGGGTAAGCCATTTAAGGGAGAGTTTAACATTATCCTGTTTCCTGTTCTGGGCCGATAATTCATTAACTCCTGCAAAAAGGAACAGGGAATTTTAAAGCATAAATTTTCTGCTTTAAAATTCCTTTTTTTCTGCACAATAATTTCCTCCATCAGTCAAATCCGCCAGTCCTTCGCACATCAGAAGTATCCCTGGCATTTTCAATGATTTCAAGCGCAATTTTTTCTGAATCTTTGATAGAAATACCGGAAATTATATGCTTTATAAGCGGGATCCGGTCAGGCCCCGCGCTTATTGAACTTATGCCGAGCCCTAAAATGAGGCCAACCGCATCAGGGTCAGCTCCCATTTCCCCGCAGAGGCTAACAGGTATTCCTCTCTTCTGCCCTGCTTCAGCCGCCATTTTAATAGAACGGAGAACCGCAGGATCAAAAGGGTCGGCCCAGGAAGCCAGATCTGCGCTGCCCCTTTCAGCCGCCATAATATACTGTGTAAGATCATTGGTGCCGATGCTGAAAAAATCAGAAACCAAAGCCATTTCTTCCGCCATGACAACTGAGGACGGAGTCTCAATCATTATACCGAGAGGGATTGGCCACAAATGGGGAATATCTCCTTTTTCAAGCTCAGTATGGACATCATTGAGAAAACATCTGAATTTTATCACCTCGCTCTGCTTTGATACCATAGGCAGCATTAACCGGATATTATGACCGGCACCTGCTTTAAGTATTGCCCTCAGCTGCCTTTTTATTATATCCGGATTTGTATTATACAGCCTTATTCCCCGTCTTCCGAGATAGGGGTTTTCCTCCAAAGGGATTCCGACAAAGGGGACTCTCTTATCTCCGCCGATATCAAAGGTCCGCACTGTCACGGGTTTTCCGTTCATGGCAGTAAATATGGAATGAAAATAATTGTACTGCCCGGTCTCCGAAGGCTCTTTTTCCGAATGGATAAAAAGGAATTCACTTCTGATAACGCCGATCCCGTCAGCCCCTTTAAGGGATGCTATTTCAGCCTCTTCGGCTGTTGAAATATTAGCATAAACAGGGATATGTATTCCGTCTTTTGTTACAGCATCTTTTCCCGCGGCATCAAGCAGGTGTGCGGTTACTTCCCGGTGTTTCTCCTTTTTCAGGAGCAGTGAACCTGTAATCTTTTTTAAAGGATTGATAAAAACCTCTCCGCTGTATCCGTCAACTGCAACCATATCGCCGTTTTTCATTTCATGTATTTTACCGCAATTGCCTATACCCGGGATTCCAAGCGCTCTTGCTATAATTGCGGCATGCGACAATGTGCTTCCACGGGAAAGTATAAGCCCTGCCGCTTTTTTATTATAAAGTTTTAAAACAGCCGAAGGAGTGACATCTGAGGAAACAATGACTGACCCTTCCGGTACAGCATCATACAGGCCGGATAAACCGTCGGACGCCTCTTCGCGATGACTTGGCAGAGCTTCAAGAATACTTAAAACCTGATGCGATACATCGCGGACATCCGCTTCCCGCATCCTCATGTAAGGGTCAGCCATTTCCTTATAACGCTTTATGATTTCAACTGCACACTTACTGAACGCACAGGAAGGTGAATATTTATTGTCTTTTATCAGGTTGATGCTCTTATCCATAAGGTCCGGATCTCCAATTATCGCAAGGTGGGCATTAAGAATATCAGCCTCGTCATTTTTCCGGTTCAGGATAAGCTTTTCCATTTTTACCGCTATGCATTTTTTTACTTTTAAAACAGCGCCCTCAAGAAATTCAATTGCTTCTGCTGTATCATCTGTATACTCAATAGGTACTTCAATGGAAAACTCAGGAAGAACATAGACAGGACCAATTCCAATACCTTCAGAAAAAGCAAATTCTTTTCCCGATATTCCCGGGTTCTCATATAATGAGCGCGGAGCCCCTTTACCTGATTCCGCCTGTTTTACTCCCGTATTTTCAATTACTCCGCCGGTTCCCGTCCCCTCGCCGAAATTATTGTCAATTAACACTGAAAGCTCTTTTATAAGTTTTTCAGGATTATTACCTTCGGCAGTGACTGAAATCTCATGTCCTGCAAGGATTTCAAGGGATGCAAGCTGATTCAGGCTTTTTCCGTTTGCCGGCCCTTTTCCGGTTGTAGTGTTAGTTACTTCAGCAGCACATCCTGATGCACAGACCGCCCTCACAAATGCCGATGCCGGCCTGGCATGAAGGCCGTGAATAGTCATAATTATAAAATTCCGGGTAATTTTTTTTTGATTTTGATTTACCTGATTCTCCGCTGAAGCTGTAAGTACCTTTTTTTCCGCAGCAGGATCACCGGCAGAAGCACCTGCGGATGGAACATATTCATTACCCTTCATGGAAAGGCTCATTTCAGCTTCGCTCAATGCAAAGTCAGCATCAGAACCGGATGCACACTGCACGGCGGCGCTTAATACCCCTTCAACAAGGGGCGCTTTTGAAATATAGACATGTTCTTTTTTTTCTTCATCAAGCAGGTCAAGGGCGAATTCTGCGCTTAAAACAGAACTCCCGATATCTGTAAATACAATAACACCTTCAGTTGTATAAACTGATTCTATGGCATAGAGGATATCTGTCGCATCAGTACCTGATAAATCTGAACTGCCTCCTGCACCGCCTGAATACGCGACAGGGATTTTCACACTGCTGACTTCCGAGGCGAGAGAGGCAAGGCTCTCTGCAAGCTTTCTGCTGTGCGAGACAATTACAATTGAAAACATCCTGTTATCTCAATATTTCCGAGGCAGCTTTTATCATCAGATAGCTTGATACCGCACCCGGATCCAGATGGCCTATGCTTCTTTCCCCAAGATAGCTTGCCCTCCCTTTAAGCGCCTTCATGTCCTTCGTAGCGTTCATTCCTGCTTCTGCGCTTTTAAGGCCTGCAGAAAGAATTTCGGCAAGACTTCCGCCGGATACAGCTTCAACTTCCATTGCCCGAAGCGCGGGAAGCCAGGTATCAAGCATGGTCTTATCCCCTTCTTCGGCATGGCCGCGCATTTTTATCCCTTCTACCCCTTTTTCAAGGACAGAAACAAGCTCACGGCTGTCCATCTCTTTTTCTGATTTCACAGCCTTTGATATTCCAAGGAAAAAAGTTCCGAGCAAGGCTCCTGAGGCTCCCCCTACTGTTTTGATCAATGTCATGGAGACAGATTTAAACAGGTAGGAGAAAGAATCAGAGGTCTGCCCTGATGTGCCTGCAAGGACTTCGCTGCCTGCCGCGCCTGCTGCACCTGGGCCGGCGCCGGATGACATTCTCTCAATTTCCGCCCTTACAGCGGAAAACCCCCTCTCCAGATTTATCCCGTGATCTGCATCTCCTATCGCTGAATCAAGGTCTGTAAGGTATTCCCTGTTTTCTGAATAAATATCTGAAAGCACCAATAACCAGTCCTTAACCTTATCAATCGTGACCATATTCATATTCCCCACCTGAGGGCAGGCGTCAGAACAGGATCATCCCAAAGCCCGAGCATTTCATCGTCAGCTTTTAATAACGTAATTGAAAAGCCCTGCATCTCAAGCGAGGTAATATAATTGCCTATAAGCTTGCGGGATATCAAAATACCTTTTGATTTTGTGATTTTAAAGACTTCGCTGTAAAGAAGATACAATTCAATAAGAGGGGTTCCCCCCATACCGTTAAGCATCAGAATTACCCTGTCTCCATTTTTATAAGGGAGGTCCGAAGTGATTGCCTCCATCATCATATCAGTAACTTCGGAGGCTTTTTTAAGGGGAAGTCTTTCCCGGCCGGGCTCGCCGTGAATGCCGATGCCTATTTCCATCTCGTTTTCACTTATCTGAAATGTAGGCTTTCCGGCGGCAGGAACTGTGCAGGAGGTCAGGGCCATCCCCATTGAGCGCGAGGCTTCGTTTACTGCCCGGCAGATATCGGCCGTCTTTTTTAAATCGTACCCCCTTTCCGACGCTGCCCCGCATATTTTTTCAGCAAGTACTGTAGCACCGACTCCGCGCCTGCCTTGAGTATAAAGGCTGTCCTTTACAGCAACATCATCATTAATTACAACACTTTCTGTTTTTATCCCTTCATCAGAGGCAAGCTCGGCTGCCATTTCAAAATTCATCACATCGCCTGAATAGTTTTTCACGATGTTCAGGACACCGGCCCCGCCGTCAACCGCTTTTACGGCAGCAAGTATCTGATCCGGTGCAGGCGACGTAAAAACGTCTCCCGGGCACGCGGCGTGGAGCATCCCGTGCCCGACAAATCCGCCGTGCATCGGCTCGTGTCCGCTGCCCCCCCCTGAAACCAGAGCTGTCTTTCCTTTAAGAGGCGCGTCTGCCCTGATTATATAATTCGGATCAAAAAAAACTTTCAGAAGATCAGGGTGGGCTGCCTGCATCCCCTGAAGCGCCTCACTTACAACAAGTCCCGGTAAATTAATTAATTTTTTCATTTCCCCTCCTGGTCAAACTGATAAACAGGATAAAGATATTATAGCACGGATTGAACAATCCGGCAGTCATGTATATATTAAATCTTTCATCCAGAAGGAGCAAAATATGAAGTACAGAATTCTTGGAAAATCAGGGCTTAAGGTATCGGTCATTTCTCTCGGCACATATCAGTATGGCGGAAGCTGGGGGAAGGAATATATCCAGAAAGATGTAGATTCAATTTTTGCCGCGGCAGAAGAGTCCGGAATTAATTTTCTTGACACGGCAGAATGCTACGGAGTTGACAACCATGCGGAAAGACTTATCGGCAGGGCTATTGAAGGGAAAAGGGACAAATGGCTTGTTGCAACAAAATTCGGGCATGAAAGAAAAGAACCGCAGAAAAACTCACCTGCATGGGAAGTCAGCCGGATTCAGAATCAGCTTGAAACCTCACTCAGGCTCCTTAAAACAGATTATATAGACCTTTATCAGTTCCATTCCGGCCCGGATGAAATCTTTGATAATGACGAAATATGGACGATGCTGGATAAGGAAAAAGCAAAAGGGAAAATCCGCCATCTTGGTATTTCACTAAACAGGACAAAAAGCAACAATGAAGACTACCAGACCCTTAACGCATTAAAAGTGGGGGCTGAGGTTATACAGCTGAAATACAACAGACTTGAAAGGGATGCGGAAAACAAAATACTGCCTGCGGCGGAAAAATCGGGCCTCGGCGTAATAGGAAGGGTAGCGCTTGCAAGCGGTATGCTCAGCGGGAAATATCAGTCCATTAATGAATTCAGCAGCGCTGAATCAAGAGCGAAGAAATACAAACCGGAACTTATAAAAAAACTTCAGCTGGAAATTGAGGAAATAATTAAAAACGAACTTCCTGAAAATGTCCTGCTTTCTCAGTATGCGCTTGCCTGGGTATTATCCAATCCCGCAATAAGCTGTGTAATAGCAGGATGTAAATCAGCTGAACAGGTTAAAATAAACGCGGCAACTGCTGATCTTGAGATAATGAAGAAAAAACACAAGTTTGATGTCTGATAAATTATTAAACCAGCGGGTGATAAAAGCAGCATATAACAGTATTTAAATGAAGAAATTTTCTTCTCTTTCAGATATATTGTCTCATAATATCGTTTCATGAATTTACATCTGCATGGATTTTATGTATTTTTAATACATGAGCCCAATGGATGATAAATGTTTGCCCTGAATCTTATAAGAAATATATCACTTATTATCACCTTATCTATAGTTTACCAGATAATAATGAGCTTCAGGATAGAGCCGGGGAAAAGGGAGAAAGTACTTGCAGGGCTGCTGTTCGGCATAATAGCCATGACCGGAATGATTTCTTCGGTATATTTTGCCCCCGGTCTCTTCTTTGACGGCAGGTCGATAATACTGACTATCGCGGGTTTGTTCGGAGGCCCTTTACCGGCACTTATATCAGCGGTGATGAGCTCTGCATTCAGATATCACATTGGAGGGGCAGGCACTGCTACAGGGATCCTTACTATAGCAGAATCTGCCGCAATCGGGACTCTCTTTTATTATCTAAAAAAGAAAAAACCATTTTTCATAACACTTCCCGGGCTTTTTTTTATAGCAGTCCTGGTGCATGTTATTATGCTGTTTTGCATGCTTGCAATACCTGAAGGATCGGGATTTGCTGTAATGAAGGAGATCGCGTCTCCAGTTCTGCTTGTATATCCTCCGGCAACAGTAATAGTAGCATTTATATTCCTTAATCAGGAAAAAAGAAGATTTGTTGAAAACTCACTAAAGGTCAGTGAAAAAAAGTACCGGGACTATGTTGAATATTCCCCATACGGTATTTTTATTACAGACAGTGAAGGAAAATTCATCGAAGTAAACAGAAAGGCCGCTCAAATAACTGGATATAAAAAGAATGAACTGCTGACAATGCGCTTGTCTGAAATTATAAGTATAGAGGAAAAGAATCGGGTAGAAAGACATTTCAGGGATGCTCTTGAAAAAGGAAACTATTCCGGTGAATTTCCTTTTATAAAAAAGGAGGGGGATAATTGCTTTATTTCTGTGGATGCGGTTAATCTCGGGAACAATACTGTCATCGGATTTGTGCAGGACATAACTGAACGGAAAAAAACAGAAGAGAGGCTTAGATACCGGCTCTCCATTGAAATGATAATAACCTCATTTACAACTGCACTTGTAAGCAGCGATTTATACGATGTGGACAGGGAAATTCGGACTGCATTAAAATTACTTGGCAATGTTACCGGAACAGACAGGGTATATCTATTTCTCTATAACCGGGAAATTTCAGAATTCTCCAATACACATGAGTGGTGTGCTGAGGGTATTGCTGCCTACATAGGTAACTTTAAAAATCTTCCTGTTGATTCCTATCCATGGTGGACAGGAAAAATGAAAAATAATTCAGTTGTGATCTTTCAGGATATCAATGATATGCCTGATAAGTCTGATAATTTAAAAGGAATATTCATAGAGCATAATATTTTATCTATTGCAGTTATTCCTTTGTTTTATGATGGAAAGCTCACCGGATTTATGGGATTTGATTCAATTAAAAAAAGGAAAAAATGGACTGAGGATAATATCGATCTTTTGAAATTGACAGGTAACATATTCTGCAGCGCATTAGTCAGAAAAAAGGAACTTGAGGAAAAAAGTAAACTCAATGAGCAGCTTGTTCAGATTCAAAAACTGGAGTCGATCGGGCGTCTTGCGGGGGGTGTGGCGCACGACTTCAACAACATACTGCAGGTTATTATGGGTTTCGCGGAAATGGCAATGGAAGATATACCGCCCGATTCCGGCACTCTTAAAAATTATCTTGAAGAAATATACAAAGCGGCAAAACGTTCAGCAGAACTTACCGGACAGCTTCTTGCATTTGCCCGCAGACAGACCGCAAACCCCGAGATTATTAATCTTAACGAGGTTATTGAAAACACTATAAAAATGCTTAAAAGGCTGATTGGAGAGAATATCGAGCTTATATGGAACCCTTCAGATAACCTCTGGAATACAAGGATTGACATTTCACAGGTAAATCAGCTTATAACAAACCTTTGCATTAACTCACGGGATGCGCTGGAAGGGAAAAGAGGTGGTAAAATAATTATTGAAACCCGCAATACTGCAGTTGATGAGACATACCGGAAAAAGAATGCTTATTTTGTACCCGGGGAATATGTAATGCTTGCAGTCAGTGACAACGGGAAAGGGATGGACAGGGAAACAATTTCTCATATCTTTGAACCTTTTTACACAACAAGGGGAAAAGAAGGGACCGGACTCGGGCTTTCTACTGTTTACGGAATTATGAAGCAGAACAATGGATATATAAATACCCGCAGCGAAGTTGACGCAGGAACAACTATGGAACTGTACTTTAAAAGATATTCGGAACACATTTCTCCTGCATTACAGACAATTCATGAACAGGAAATAAAAATGCTGTCACAAAAGACAATATTAATTGTTGAAGATGAGGCAACAATATTATCACTTGCCTCAGAGATACTTAAAAAGGCAGGGTTTAAGGTCCTAACGGCTGAAAACGGAGAAAAAGCTGTTTCTCTTTCCGGCAGAAGCAATAATAAAATTGATCTTCTGATTACGGATGTTGTTCTGCCTGAAATGAACGGAAAAAAACTCGCGGAAAAATTTTCAGCGTTAATGCCCGGCATTAAAACACTTTTCATGTCAGGCTACACGGCAAATGTTATAGCCCATCAGGGGATACTTGATGAGGGGATAAATTTTATCCAGAAACCTTTTTCAGTAAAGGACCTGTTGACAAAGGTTAATCAGATTCTCACAGAGGACAGCCAGACTGTTTAATCCGGCAATTCTTACTTTGGTTCACCTGCTGCCAAAAAAACAGACAGCTGCTTAATAAACAAAGGTACTGTTTTCATTTCAAACCGTCAAGCAGTTTTACCGCCTCATCAACAGTATCCCATTTTTCGGAAAAGATGCCGCCGCTTTGTCCTTTTATTTTTTTCATTATCATCCGGATGAAAAAATTATGCTGATCAGGATCGAACCTTCCCCCAATCCAGAGCTTTCCTGCCGCCCTCTCAAGCAGTGCCATAGGAAAGGTATTTTCAAAATACTGCCCGTATTCCTTTTCCTCAAGCCCGGACAAAACAAGAATAATATTTTCCCTGTCCAGCAGTTGAACGTTAAGTCTGCAGAAATTTTTAAATTTCTTTCCGGCAGATCCGGCATGGATTGATGAAGCAAGTATAACAGTGTCAACCTGCTCAATTTCACCTGATGGTATTCCTTTTTTCACATCAAAAACTGTAAAACTTTCACCATACCTTTTAGCAAGTTTTTCACCCCATTCAGAAACATAACCTTTATCAGAACTGTAAATAAAAACTGTTTTCATTACTTATCTCCAATTGTATCAGTTTGAGGGTTCAAACGGCTCTATCCAGTCATCATCCCCGCCGATAAAAGCAGGTATGCTGATAAGATACACAGGCACACCCGTCTTAAGATGGAATGATTTTTTAATAATTTTCTCATTACCGTCATCTCCGGGAAATGTTACGGTAATAGCATGACGCTGTCCTGAGACTTCAATTTTTATCCTGTCTTTTTTAAGCAGTTCCTCTTCATTTCTGCTGCCGATACGTACCTCAACTACATTAAGTTCACGGTAAATTTTTTCCCCTTTTTCTATTGTTTTATTATCTATAAGCAGGGTATGCGCTTTCCCCCCGAAGAAAAGAAATACGGCAAGTATCAGCATGAATAATATAAATCCGGCCCTTACGAGAGTCCTTCTTGCCCTGATATTTCCGGATATGGCAAAGTTACTCAATCTCTCACCTCCTGTGCATCAGCGAGGGCAATCCCTGCCCTTGCCTTATCCCTCTGTTTTCTTATGGCATAAAGGACAAGAGAAATTGATATTACACCGTATGAGACAAATACCCTGAAATATTCTCCAAGCTGGGCCTGGCCTATAAGGTTTTTACCTGCCATTGGAGAGATTACAAACATAAGATGAAAAAGAACCACACCAAGAATTGCGTTGCCTATCTTTGCCCTGTTGACAGATGCACCGCCGACAAGAAGGGCGGCAATCGAAAACATGCCTACCTGCTCATGAGAATTGTATGTATTCATGGTTCCGATATTCTGAAGGTAGATAACCATTCCAAAACCTGCAAGGACTGTCGATATAATTATTGAGATTATCCTTGTTCTTGCGACATCAATTCCGGAAGCCTCTGCTACAGCCATGTCCTGCCCTATTGCCCTCATATCCTGCCCCAGTTTTGTTCTTCTGAACCAGATGATAAAAACGCACAAGACAGCAATTAACGTAAAAGTTGCGACAGGGATAAGCGTGGTTCCTATTTTAAGGGGAAGCAGTTTGTCCAGAGACTGACGTATTCCTGTAAGATTTACGGCATTTCGTATGCCGTATCCCCGCGACAGCACAATTGATTCACTGGCAATGGGAATAACACTTCCCATGCCGTAAAGGACAACAAGCTGATACACTCCGTTCATGAAAAAACCCAGTATATAACTTGTAACCATCTCCCTCCCCTTTGCCCTGTTAAGGATTTTCCCGCACATCCAGCCGAGAAGAACGGATAAAGGGATTGAGAGAATCATCGCCAGAAACATTCCATGAAGACCTGTTATATTCCAGTCAGTTATGAAAATAAGACCGATTTCTCCGGCCATTGCGCCAAGTACCATTCCGAAGTTAAGCCCCATTCCCGCCATTATGGGAAGGAGAAGAGCCAGGACAAGGAAAAGATTACGGACAAGCCGTACAATAATTTCATTGAATAAATATCTGACTGAAAAACCGGAAAGAGGAAGAGCAAATGCGATTATGATTACAAAAAGGATCGGGACAAGGTTTGTTTCAAGGAATTTGATAACAGTATCTTTGTCTTTCTTAAGCATCAGTGCGCCCCCTTCTTCACCCTGGTGAGTGCATACAGAATCATGCCGTTAGAGACAATTATGCGGATAACCTCCGACATGTCCATCTGGATGATGGAGTTCATTACAGAGGGCGTCATTGTAAGGATACCCTGGAACAGAAATGCCCCGATCAGCACATTCATTATCGAGGCCTTGTTTACCGACGCACCGCCGATCAGAATCGCGGCAACAGCCGGAAAAGCCATGTAAAACGGCCCCATATAAAGCTGAATAAATCCGAAGCTCTGCTGATATACAATAATTCCCACCGCTCCGAGCCATGTTGAAAGGATAACCGATATTGTTCTCATTCTGTCGATATTTACACCGGAAGCCCTTGCGAAGACAGGATTTGACCCGACAGCTGTCATTGCTGTTCCGGTTTTTGTATGGAGGAAAGCCCAGACAAGAAAACAGATAAAACCCATAAAGAGAAGCATACCGGTCGGAAGGAGAAATGTTCCGATTCTGACAGCAAGAAAATTGCTTAACGCATGCAGATAGAATCCCTCAACCGATATTGTTGTCCGAAGGCCCACTCCTTCATACCCCCAGACCATTGTCGGGCTGCTGTAGGGAAGGAGAAGCCACATCATGCACATGAAAGCGACAGATGAAAAACCGACATAGGTCGCGATCATCATTTCATTACCCTTTACACGGTTAAGCAGAGTGCCGTATCCCCAGCCGAAGACAAGAGCGAAAGGGGTTGCGGCAAGAATTGCAATAAATAAAGACGCAGCGCCTATGCCTCCAAGCTCTATAGTGATAGTTGCTCCAAGAAGCCCGGCAATTATGCCAAGAGGGAGGCCGAAGTTGAGGCCGCATCCTGAATGGATCATTGGGACCAGTGCAAGTACCATGATTCCGTTCATCCCGAACCGGATAAGGGTATCGCTTAATGATGTTCCGATTTTTACCTGCGCGAAAGGGGCTGCAATAAACAGGCTGAAAAGAAAAAATCCAATTATCAGACGCGGCCAGCCGGTTTTTTCAACAATCCTGTCAAGAGTCTTCATTTTGCACCCCCTGATACAGATGCTGTACCAAGCATGAGAAGGCCGAATTCCGCAGCAGGCCTTGTAGCCGGCAGTATCCCGGCGATTTTACCTTCATCTACTATTGCTATCCTGTCGCAGACTGAGCGCAGTTCTTCAAGTTCTGATGAAATCATGATTATTGTTGTCCCTTTTTCCCTGTTGTTTTTTATAAGCGTATCAAGTACAATCTTTTTTGCGCCCACATCAATACCCCTTGTAGGTTCTGATACAAAAAGCACACGGGGTTCCACAATAAAAGCTTTGGCAAGGCATATTTTCTGCTGATTTCCACCGGAAAGTTCCTGTGCTTTTTGAGAATATCCTGTGCACTTTATCTCAAGGGCATCTATAAATCCTTTTGCGGCATTCTGAATTGCCTTTTCATCCCGCCACTTTACAAGATTTCCAAACATCGGCTTTAAAAATTTATTCTGGACCTGCATGGCGGTAAAAGAAATATTCCAGTCAAGAGGCTCATCAAGAAGAAGCCCGACATCACGTCTGTCTTCCGAAACAAAAGCCATACCGCTGTCCAGCGCTGTACGCGGGCTGTTAAGGCTGATCTTTTTCCCGTCAAGGATTACTTCTCCCCCTCCGGGGAACAACCCCATAATACCGTTGGGGATACCAAGTTTCCCCTGCCCGGCGAGTCCGCCTATTCCGAATATTTCACCCTCATTTACATTAAAAGAAACATCCCTGACAGTTTCACCCGGCATGTTGACCCAGAGCCTGCTTACAGAGAGAAAAGTCTTGTCAAATACTCTTGCATCCTCCCGCTTGGATACTTCCAGTTCCCTTCCGACCATTGCCTCGGCAATTTCTGAAATATTGGTTGATGAAGTCGGTTTTTCCTGAATAATCCTTCCGTCCCGCAGGATAAGTATTTTATCTGTTATATTAATAATTTCCCTTAGGCGGTGTGATATGAATATTATTGAAATCCCATCGCTGGAAAGTTTTTTCATGGATTTTAAAAGTATTTCCGCTTCCGATTCCGTAAGAACCGCTGTCGGCTCATCAAGGACAAGAAGCTTAATATTATCTTTTTCAAGTTCTCTCGCAATTTCCGTAAACTGTTTATGCCCTACAGGCATATCGCTTATCAGCATATCTTCGTGAAGCTGAACCCCGACTTTTCCTATTGCTTTAAGCGCCCTTTTTCTCATGTCCTTTCTGTCGAGGTTTTTCATCCTGTCGCCAAAGAGCTCAGTCATAAAGTTGTTTTTTGTTGATTCCCTGTTTAAAAGTATGTTTTCTGTTGCTGTAAATCCCGGCAGAAGTGAAAACTCCTGGTGTACCATCCCTATTCCGTCGTCAAGCGCCTCAAACGGTGTTTTGTATGAAACAGGTTTACCATCAAGAAAAACCTCTCCGCTGTATCCGCCTGTATCACGTATAACAGTCATCCCGAAAAGTATTTTCATTAATGTGGTCTTACCTGCACCGTTTTCCCCTACAAGTCCGAGTATTTCCCCTTTTTCAAGCTTGAAGCTTACATTTTTAAGTACGGGATTCCCGAAGAAATCCTTGCTTATGTTTTTCATTTCAAGAAGAGGGCTTTTATCTTTCATTTATGTACCCCGCTGCCGTGTTTTGCTTATGATATTCCAACAGCAGGGCAGATTCCGGCTGACCGGGCGTTTCCTGAGCTGCTGATGCATCAACAAAGAAAAAGCGGGACTTAAGGCGTCCCGCTTTGTGAAAATTAAATTTTTATTTTACACTGAAATATTTTTCCGGTACTGTTACATCCGGTGTACCCATATAACCCTTACCCATCATGTATGTATCCTGATAGATAAGAACATGGTTGTTTGCCCTGACACCTGTTGCAACATCGGTATAAAATCCGCCGTTCCATTTCGCGCCCGGTGTGTATTTGTTATATGCTTTCATAAGATCAGACATTTTGAGAAGTTCAGCTTCGCCGTTGATAACATTCATGGCATGCTGACCGAGAGCTGCAGTTGTTGTATAGCCGTATGAATAAGCCCATGTACCGAATCTTCCGGCTCCGCCCTTATCCTTGATTGTTGATTCAACTTTCGCAAGGATGGCAGGGAAATCACCCTTTTCAGCTGAAAGGTCAATTCCGAGAGCTCCCGGATATCCCATCAATGGAGAAGGAAGATCTGCTTCGATAAAGTACCCGCCGTATTCAATAAGCTGTTTGAGAAGAGGTTCTGTATGTGCGTCATTTGTACAGAAGAAAGCTGTGTTTTTTCCGTATTTGGCAACCCATGCCGGTACTTTCTCAAGAATAAACTGCTGAGCGCCGGCAACGCCTACATCGCTTGTAGGATCCGGTGCTGTTTCAAAGACAAACTTGATTCCAAGGTCTTTGCATGCAGCTTCGAAAATTGCCCTTCTTCTTCCAAGTGTCTCATAACTCATGTGTCTCGGGAATGAAATGTGTACGAAAGTGTCAACACCGAGTTTTTTCGCAGTATCTATAATAAGAAATCCGCGGGAAACAAAATCGCTGTTTATTGCAAGGTCAGCAGCGCTTTCAATTACAAGAGGATCCTCATGCGCTTCACCTGCGATAAGGATAATATCATCTCTCTTTTCCTTGACTCTGCGAAAACCTTCCGTTGTTCCGGGAATTGCCTGGTTAACAACAATTGCCTTCATCAGCGGATCATCGGCAAGACCTACAATCTGTGAAATGGTTGTTTCCATTTCCTGCATAAAATTGTCAGGATAAGTTACATGCTGAATCATCCCGCCGTCAGCTACTGAACCGTATTCCTCGATTAATCGTTCTGCTCCACGCAAATCGTCTTCCGACTGGGAAACAGTTCCTGTAACAACACCGATGTGATAAGCAGCTCCTGCTTTTTCATCTTTCGGCGCTTCTTTCTTACAGGATATCAGCATTCCTCCGGAGAGTACTGCCATAGCTGTAATAAGAAGAAAAACCCTAAAAAAACTCTTTTTCATTGCTATCTCCTTTTTATGTTCGTATTACTACAACATAGCATTGTACAGTCAGCAACGTGTTTGTTCAACTATTATTTTGATTTATTTTCTACTTTATGGAGCAGGCGGATCATCAACACTGCTTTCTGCATCAGGCGGATATTTAATTTCCTCTATCCGCGGTTTCAAGACGCTGCCTTATATAACATTTTTCGGCAAACATAGCCATTTCCGCTTCAAGGTTTGAAAGCTCTGAATCGCCGAAAACCCCGGTGAGGTAAGGGATAACCCTTTTTGCCGGATTTTTTTCACTGATTTTTTTTATATCTATCAGCGATTGTATTTTGGATGATGCGACACATTCCTGCATGCAGCCGAAAGGTTCAAGCTGATATACCCCGCTTAATCCTTCTGAATTACTGTTTATAAAATCATGGGTTATGCCTATTGAAATTCCAGCCTCTCCCTTGATCCTTACATCAAAAATATTTTCCCGCCTGAGTTCGTTATAAAGATCAATCGGCCTTCTGAACCTGCGGTGAGCAAGGATACTGCTGAAAGGAAGGGAAAGTCCCTTTTCAACCTTCATCATATAAAGCCCTTTTACAAGAGCTCCAAACCACAGGAGATATCTTTTTTCCTTCCAGTAAGCGGCCCTCTGCATCTTGTTGACATATTCAAACATGTCGGCAAGCAGCCTCGGTACTATCTCAAGTTTGAATGATTCAAGCTTTAATATCGAATTCTCATTTGCCCCGGTATGGCTTCTTACAAATATTTCACCAAACAGGCTTACAAGTGGATAGCGCTTTGCTATATTCGCATCAATTTCCCGGCATCTTTCCGAAGCGGTTTTCATAAATGCTGTAAGCTTTTTATAATCGCAGCCCTCCCCTACAATCTGAAGGAATTCCTTGCGTATTTCCGCGAAAAAGGCCTCTGTTGACCCTTCTACAATTTCGTAAGGTCTGATGCTCAGCTGCGCATTCATCAGTATGTCAGAGGCTATTGCGGCTTTTGCTATATTCCGCCTTATTATGCTTCTTTCCTTTCTGCTTACGGGAAGATTTTCCCAGTCAAGATAGGCAGCAGGATTTACAATGGAAACACGGTCAAACCCGCATTCATCAAGAAACTGTTTTACAATTATGTGATACTGGCCAAGGCGGCACGGGCCGCCGGCCATGGGAACAAAAACAGCAAGATCATTATTCGGATCAAGACCTTCCCTCTGCTTGGAGTGAACCCACGCGAATACATCTCCGAACAGGATATGCATCGGCAGGCAGTTATTTGTTATAAGGTATTTTCTTGCCCAGGCTTCCGACTCCTGGGTTTTACTCGGCATTGCCTCTGCCCTGTAGCCTGCGGATTTAAAGACAGCTACCAGCATCTCAGATGACTCAGTCCCCATATCAGGTATTCCAAGTATTCTTTTTTTAAGATCATCTGTTTCCCTGTATTCCGTTTCAAGGTCCTTTAATGTAATTTTTTGCGGTATATGGTTTTTAACTACTTCAAAGTTTGCCATTGCCCGGGTTCCGAACTGTGCATTGCTGTTGTGACCGTCAGTCTGAAGGGTAAGGTAGGGTTTTCCTGTAATGTCAAAAATTCTTCCTTCATGATAGGAGAGCATGGCATCAGGGCCGCAGTTGAAATTTGTTTCCCGTACACCATACAGGTTGGGGTCGAGGGCCGCAAGAAGGTTGTACCGGGTCATTTCCCGCCCCTGAAACCAGTACATGTGTCTTACTATATCTGTAAAATCATAATCAGGCTGCTCAAGAAAAAAACAGGGGATAAAATGGAGGCCGTTCATTATAAACAGCTCGTGAATTTTGGAACTCGCCATATTGTCGAATATTGTATAACCGCGGCCTATGCCGAGGAATATTTTTTCATTCTTCTTTTTTAGTTTTTCAACTATTCCGCTGCCTATCCTGTGCATTCTTGCATTAAAATCTTCCTGTGTTTTTAAGGCTTTTTTTACTGCTGATGCAACTTTCCTGCCGGTTAAAGATTTTGCATATTCTGTTCCGGCAAATGCCCGCTTCAAATCTATAATGATGTCATCCTCAAGCTTGTAGATATCATCATTAAAGACAAGAACAGGGAGAAGCACATCGGATGATTCAATCTTCAGCGCGTCTTTTGCCGCAAATCCGGCGCCGGAAACATAGGGGCATGTTTTTGACTGGTTCTGGGGAGCTTTTTCCTCTCCGCTTCCCAGGTAGTTTACAAGCAGTATTTTATCTATCCCGTGCCGCATACACTCTTTCAGATAAGCAGTGTGTCCGTAATGAAGTTTTGAAGGATAACAGGATTCTGAGTGGGAATGGGCGATGCCGAGGGAGGCGATATATTCATCCGATTCAGGCGATACAAAAACGCTGAACCCCAGATAATGATAAAGCGATGCGAAAAAAACGCCCCTTTCATTAAGAAAATGGAGAGACCTCGGGATATAGACTGCAGCTGAACCGCCAGTTGCTGCTTCCTGATCAGTTTTACGCGCAGGAGATGAATATTTTGACAGCTCCTTATCAAGCTCATTTTTATAAAGTGCTATATAATCGGGAGATCTTTTTGAAGAGCCCTGAGTATTTCCCTTGGGACAAAGTCCTCCTGAAAAAACCATCTCATCCCCGGTTTTATATACCTGAAGCCGGCAGTCCCGCGTCCCGCAGGAATCAGGAATTACAGCACTGCAGTCAGCGTTTAATTTTTCAAACCCGATATCAGCGACGCCAAATCCCCTGAACCTGCATAAAGGAGATTTCCCCTCCTTCAAAATGCTGTTTACCCTGTTAAAAGCAACAAGAGCGGCTCCCATTGCTCCGAACAGCTGCCGGTGGGGAAAAGCATGAATTTCAGCTCCTGTATGAAGGGCAAGCGCTGCAAGACATTCCAGCCCCTTGAACGGGCCTCCCTGCGCAGAGGCAAGAGAGCCGAATTTTTCGTTACCTACGAATTTATTGGAATATCCTCCCATAAATCCGTAAGCGGTAGCGGCAGCGACCTCTTCTATCGGAAATCCGAGCGCAACAAGTTTTAAAATATCGGCTTCAGTGAAAATAGCGCACATTTCATCAGAAACAGGGGTCCTTTCCGCAGCAAGGGCATAGTCCCTGAATGTCTTAAAATCAAGACCGAGCATATCAAGCATGTTTTTCATCGACTGTCCGGTTCCTGCCATGCAGGAAAGATTCATCTTCGCTTTTTTTACTGTCCCGTCAGGATTGAACACTGTAAACTTTGCATCCTGGCCGCCGCATTCAAAAATTGTATCAACATCCCTGTTGAAAAACCGCACCCCCTCTGCATGGCAGGTAATTTCATCCTTTACAATATCAGTTCCGCACCCTGACACATCTCCGCCGCTTTTGGTGAAATCTGTAAAAAGCCTGTGGTAAAACTGTCCTGATGATCCTGTATATGTTATCCCCTTAATATCAAGTTTATCTTCAAATACATTCTTTATTTCACTGAAAACCTTCTGGGCTGCTTCAAGGGGCCTGCCGTCTGTGTCAATGCATATTTCAGCCAGTATCTCCATGTCAGCTGAATCCGCAATAAGCGCTTTCGTTGTAGTTGATCCTCCGTCAACACCGATTACAACACCTCTTCCGGTATCCGGTTTTTTAAAAACCGTAAGCCCCCCTTCTGTTGTTAAAAGAGGTTTTTCATCTTCATGGATATGGACAAGATGGAGAGCGCTTGAAAGGGGCGGCGCAAATTTCACCTTTTTAACCTCTGCTTCTTTGGCAGCTTCCAGTTTTTCAATATCAAGAGAAGATGTTTTCCCCTCTTTAAGCGCAAGAAAGGCAGCTCCTGCCGCACCTATTTTTTCACAATTTTCAGGAAGAGTTATCTCAAGTCCCAGTTCTGCTGCAAAAACATCAGCCAGAAAACTGTTTAAAAAAATGCCTCCGGTAGCTGCTGTCTTTTTCTTCCTGTCAAGGGTCCTCATTCTGATTACATCACTTCTGTAGTTGGCAGCAATCCTCCGGTACATACCTTTCAGTATATCCTGTATCTGTTCCCCGCTGTTTTGCATGTGGATCATATCCGACTGGATTATTACGCCGCACCTGCCCCCTACATTAAGATTCTTGTCAGAAGAGATGACAGCTTCAGCAGCCAGAATATGCATTTTTTCAACCTGGACCTGGAGTTTTTTCCTGTTTTCACTTGCTTTTTTCCGTTTGTCCTTTGTATCAGCAATTTCAGCAATGTCTGAGCCGGTTCCGGCAGACTCTAATTTCACAGGAGTATAATCAGCAAAAAACCGGCGTACCTGTTTGTTTATCAGAATACCGCTCCCGCCGCCGCATTTGGTCCCTGTACCATGATCTGAAACAAAAAATTCTTCTGCCTTCTGACCGGTTTTTTCCCGCTCAAAAAAATAGGGGTCCTTTGATCCGACATGAATAAGATATTCGCAATCGGGGGCAATAAGATCAGCACCGGATGAAATAGCTATTGTATCAAAATAAAAAGGATTTGACGTGGTTTCGGCAATCATTCTGCCAAGAGATCCTGTAAACGATACTGACTTAATATATTCGGGTGAAATAAAACTGATGACATTCTCATACATCTCGATTATTGCTTCAACAGGATTGCCGAAATGCATAATGGATGAAGGCATATACATGATTGCACCATCATCATCAACAAGAGCACAATGGATTGTGTCAGAACCTATATCAAGTCCAAGATAACAGGATTTATTTTTTAATATCATTATTCTTCCTTAAAGTTACATAAACATTGCAGTTACTTAAACATTTAAATAATTGTATTTCAGAAAAGCAATAAATACTTATCCGAAAAAAATATTTGAAGTGCCTATAATTAATCATAATATGCAATGATACAGGGTAATTGTAAAAAAACTGTAAAACCTGAAACAAAAAAAGAGCCGGTTAACCTCGCGGGAACCAGCTCTTTATCTTTTCCGAACTATATTTAACAAATATTAGTTTCTGTAAGATCTTTCTCTTGGTGCTCTTTCTCTTGCTTCATTAACAAGAAGTTCGCGGTTGTTGAACTGTTTTCCGTTCAATGCTGCGATAGCTTCAGAAGCTGCTGTACCATCTTCCATTTCAACAAAACCAAAGCCTTTCGACCTGTTTGTATACCTGTCTATTACGATAGACACATCGAGTACATTGCCGTATTCTGCGAAGAGATCGGCAAGCTGATCTTCAGTTGTTGCATAGTTTAGATTTCCAACATAGAGTTTCTTTGACATAAAAATCATCCTTTTTCTGTAATCAAACAGAAATAATAAAAAAAATTATCGTGGTGCGCGTTTATTGCATTATTTATTTTGTTTAGATTAAATAATTGGCAGGAATATTCAACAGCTTCTTTCGTCAGCATAAAAACATAATCCGGAAATTATAATTCAAAAACAAAAAAATATTCAAAATACGACTGTGCATTCCACAGATTATTGGCATTATACATTTATATTTTAATTGAGTCAACTGCAGAAATTATTATATTTTTTTATTCAAGCCCATTTTTTCGATTTAAATTTGTTCCTGCCGAATCCATTTTTGAATATATATTGAATGATTGCCTGACATATGAGTTCTTTTTTTCCGTTGCCTTATAATTTTTCTGAAAATCTTTCATAAAATCATCTATATCGTACTTTTTTCTTAAAGATCCTTTAACAGGTATCTGGTCATGATATCTTTTTATTTCCTTGATACGATAAAAAAGCTCTTCATACGTAAAAAAGACATTTCTCATTTTATAAACAACAGGACTGACTTTAATTTTGTCGGCGATAAGGGCATCCATTTCCATATTTTCATCTGCAATTTCATTTTGTACCGAATTATCTGACTTTTGGAGAATTGAATCATTGTCATAGGGCATGGACGGCTCGTCAGGCTCTATAATCAGGTCTTTGTATTTTCTGAATATTTTATCGAATCCCCTGAATTCCTTATAGTAAAGATTATATTTTTCAAGATATTCTTCATATTTGATTATAACCGGTTTAGTCAATGAAAAAGATCCGGCCCTGAACATCCTGAGCTTTTCAGCGCTCCACTCTGTTTTATAGAGATCAAACATTTCCGGGCTGATATCAAGTATTTTTATATTCCTGCCCTGAATTATATCCACAACCATTCCTGAAGCAGCTTTTTCGGTTAACGTACTGCCGGATGCGCTGCCCGGAGCGATACCGCATTCAAGAGATCCTTCATTGCATGTAACAAGTATTGAACCGTCCGGTGCCGTCAGTACATCGAAATCAGCATCATTTACCTTGATAACTGCATTACCTGCTGCCCTTACTGTCATATTCCGCCCGGAGGATAATTTGCCTGTGTTAACAGTCATACCTCCGGTAAAAAGGATCAATTGCAAAAAGTCTTCATCCCGGTTTTTGGAGGATTTAAAATATACTGATGTGTTATTCTCAATTTTTACAGATATGCGGTCATATGTGCCATCAGAAATGAAAGCGTTTATATCAAATTCAGCGTACCCGTCAGTTCCTGTTTCAAGCAGGTCATAATCTTCAAGTTCAAATCCCGGATTGAGGTTTTTCGGCCCTGTTATTTCACCGTTTTTATGTATTTCAACAGTTCCATCAAGATATACCAATATACCTTTTGCATTTACTGCATGGAGTGCAGTAAAAGATGACAAGAAAAGTAAGCCGGAAAAAAGTATAAAACCAAGTCTATTCATTCCAAACCCTTTATGGAGCTCTTTTTCAGGGAATATCTTAGCACATCCTGCATAATTTGCACACTAATATAGTTAAATTATCAGGATTGAATTTTCCCGATTAACCCTTTCCCGCAGACATAAAAAAGCTTCAGCCGGCATGTGAATGGTTCACTGTCCGGTGAAGCCTTGTTTTTAAATCAAAGATTACAAAAAACTGCCGGTGAATTTCATGTTAAAACTCAAGTTCTTTTAAAACATCCTTTAATTTCAGTAATTCCTCTTTCTGGAGAGTAACCCCTTTTCCCATTTTAGCGTGCTCCGGAGCCCAGTCTCTGATGTCATACTTGGGATCCCTTCCATTCCAGCTTACAAGGTTAAGTTCTTTTGTCCATCCGTTTTTGCTTTCAGATAAAACAGTTATATGCTTTATCAGTTCATAGCTGAAGTCACTCATGGAGGGAACCGTCAATCCTTCCAGTTAACTGTAATTTTCTCATTTCCTATCTTTTTTTTGATAATTCCCGCAAGTGTAATAAGCTCTTCCTTGCAGCAGTCAACTGTCTTGCCGTTTTCAAGCCTTTTTTTGAGTTCATCAGCAAAGTCCGAAATTGTAATTTCTTTTTTCATTTTTTTAATCTCCAGTTTACTTCTTATTAACAATTTTAACACTAATAACCATGTTTATAAAGAAAATATTTTATAAATAGTTCATGGGGAAATACATGATATAATATGTTTAATGTTTAAATTAAATAAAAGCTGGTTGATATATATAATTTCCTCATTGTTTTTGCTTCTGGCTTTATCAAGTTTATTTCTTATCCCCTCATTTAAAATGATTGAAACAACTACCAGAAAAGCAGAAGAACTTTACAGCATGAGAGAAAACTGGTTAATTGTAAAAGCTGAATCGATATTATATCTAACCTCGCAGAAAAGTGAACAGGACAGGAAAAGATTTATTTATAGTGTAACTCAATTTGATAAAAAAATTGAATATCTTCTTGATGAACAGGTTTTTACCATAATTGAAAAGTATTCCATTGCTGTTAATGAAAATCAGGCTGTTTTTCTTAAAAACTGGCAGGAAATCCAGATGAAGCTGGTCCAGGTTGTTAACGGAACAGTCAGTATAGAGGAACTTGCTGATAATGTTTTCTGGATTACAAGCAGTACCATGGATTTTAACATTGTCATAGATTCTCTTATTAAAGCTTCAAACATATTCAATAAAAACATATTCAAACAATTTCTATTTTATCTTTATATACTAAGCTTTTCATTAATTATAATTTTTTTCCTTTTTATTTTAAAAAATGCGGAACTCGTTCATGCAAAAAAGGTAGAAACAAGAATCAGGAATCTTTCACAGTCACTTGACAGCATCAGGGACGATGAAAGAAAAAGAATAGCCATTGATCTGCATGATTCATTGATTCATCAGCTTGCATCCATAAAAAACCTTTGTCGGCTTGACAGTGGCAGCACGATTATTTCAGATATCTTAAGAAAAGTGACTGATGAAATTGATTTGGCCATCAGGGTTACAAGGGAAATATCTTTCAACCTGAGGCCGGTTGAGCTGAAAAAGGATTTTTTTTCAGCTATAAAATTTTTTCTTGCTGATTTTTCAGAAAAAAACAATTTAAAAGTAAATTTTATATATTACGGCTTTAATAACATCAAATTAAAAGAAGAAATTGAAATCTCCATTTTTCGCATGATACAGGAAATACTTAATAATACTGTCAAGCATGCATGTGCTTCTGATATATTTATAAAACTTATTTATTCATTTCCTTATATAATATTGAATACTGAAGATAATGGAATCGGAATTAAAAATCCTGACCTGATCAAAGACAATATTGAAAAAAACCACATGGGTATTAAAGGAATAATGGACCGGGTTGAATTGCTGAACGGGATAATAAATATTAAAAGCAGGAATAATAATGGATTAAAATTTTACATAAAAATCCCATACTCTGTAAAAATTAACAAACAAGGAATAACTGATGATAAAGAGCGTTCTGATAGTTGATGATCATCCGTCAATAAGGGAAGGATTGCGGGCAATGCTTATCAAAAACTGTATTGCAGAAACAATAATTGAAGCAGGCAGTTTTGATGAAGCTTATGAGTCTGCTGTCAAAAATATACCAGAATTAATTTTAATGGATATATCACTTCACGGATTATCAGGGATTGAACTAACAAAAAAAATCATAAAAAAAATACCTGAAATGAGTATTATAATTGTTAGCATGTATTCTAAAACACAATTCATAATTGAATCGCTAAATGCCGGTGCCAAAGGTTATATTCTAAAAGAAGCACTGCCTGAAAAACTGATTTCAGGTATAAAAAAAATTATTGCCGGAGATATTTATGTTGACAGTCATATCAGCGGCAAAGTAATTAATTCACTGATAAATAAAAATCCCGGAATAGTAGTTAACAATGAAAATTATGAATCATTAAGTTTCCGCGAACAGGAAGTTCTCAGGATGATTGCAGACGGCATTGATGTAAATGAAATTGCTGATCAACTCTGTATAAGTGTAAAGACTGTAATTAATCACCGGACAAACATAATGACAAAACTTAACTGCAGAAATGTTATAGAGCTTGTTAAATACGCAATTCATATTGGCCTTGTTGATATCTGAAACAGGACTAATAGCTGTTTTATCCAGGAATTTGAGAAATCCTCCCATATACAACTCAAAATAGCTGAAATACAATTTTTTCATTATCTAATTCAAGGGAGGATTATATGATCAAAAGATTTTTACTGTTACTGATGCTTACTGCATTAACAATTTCTCTGGTATTTTCAGGAGGAAAAGGCGAATCATCGGCAGATTCACCTGCGAAACCAGCTGCGAAACCCCAGTTTATACAAATTAAGTCTTCATCAATCGGGGGCACATGGTATGCAGGCGGAGCTGCATGGGCAAAACTGATAACAGATAACACAAATTACATAGCAACCAACAGCTCTTCTCCGGGTCTTGATAATGAAACAATCAGAAGAATTACTGAAGGTAAAGCCGTATTGGGTTTTGTTGGCGGTGCAGGAGCTTATATTGCATCCCAGGGCGGCGGATCATGGGAAAAACCACAGGATATAAACGGTCTTTTTACAATCTGGTCAAATGCAGTTTGCGTTGTTGTTCATGACGAATCAAAATTCAAAACAGTTGCTGATCTAAAAGGTGCCAGTATAGGAACATATGTTGAAGGAGATGTTAACGGAGATCAGGTATTGGAAATGCTGAAATTCCACGGGGTTGATGAAAGCAACTCAAAATTTTACAGGATAATGAAAGCAGATGCTACGAGAATGTTTGTCGACAAGACAGTCGATGCCCTGATATATCAGTATTCACCTGGACATGCAGATTTAAGACAGATTGTAGCCTCAAGAAAAATCAGGTTTCTGCCTCCTGTCAAGGAAAAATTCGACATGTTTGTAAAGGAAAATCCGTTCTATTATCTTGGAGAATTCGGGGTTGAATTCGGGGTAAAACCTGAACTGCAGCCGATTATTTCCGCTTTTACAACATGTAGTGCAAATGCAGATCCTGAGATGATTTATCAGTTTGTAAAGGTATGGTTTGAGAACCTGGATTGGCTTACAACAGTACTTCCTTCAAGTATTCCAAATGTCAATACCAAAGATCCTGTCGCAGGGATTCCTGTAAAAATTCACCCTGGAGCCATGAAATACTACAAGGAAGCAGGAATCTATAAATAAATCGCAATCTTAAGGAATAACTTTTATGGAAACGACTGTAAATGAAAAAGCTATTAGAAAAATTACCGATATTTACCAGGAAGAGGATATAGGCGGTATCAAGTTTAATTTTCCGGCTGTACAGAAAGCTGCAATCATAATCGGTATAATAGTTACCGGACTTTCGATTTATGAAGTATTTTTTGGTAATTTTGAACCAGCGCTGCAGAGACCGCTGCATATACTTCTAATGTGCAGTTTAACTTTTATAACAATGTCATCCAATTTATTTCATAATAAAAAGATTGAAAGCTGGTTTAACATTCTGTTGATTGCATTAACTGTTTCCAGCTGTATCTGGGCTTCTTTAAACTGGAAAAAACTGTATTTTAATCCTAATCTGGATATTGCAGGTATTTTTTTCGGGGCTGTCTGTATACTGCTTGTACTTGAGGCAACACGAAGAGCTGTTGGACTTCCTATGACTGTTATAGGACTTTTCTTTGTTTTATACGCACTTCTGGGACCTTATCTGCCTGTTTTTTTTGCACATGGGGGATTTTCCATAAAGGATATAATCGTACATTTAGTAGTCGGAACAGAAGGAATGATGGGGCTTCTGCTTAGCATCAGTGTTAACCAGATAATCTTTTTCATGCTTTTTGCCGCTTTTCTGATTATCTCAAATTCAACTAATCTTTTTATGGAATTCTCCAAAGCAATTGCAGGGCAGTATCACGGCGGACCGGCCAAGGTAGCAGTTGTCTCAAGCGGTCTTATGGGCATGGTTTCAGGCAGCGCCAGCGGGAATGTGGCAACAACCGGGTCAATAACAATACCGCTGATGATTTCTATGGGGTTTAAAAACCACGTAGCCGGAGCTATCGAAGCAGTTGCTTCAACCGCAGGGCAATTCATGCCGCCGATTATGGGTGCAGCAGCATTTATTATAGCGGAGTACACAGGTAACACGTATGGGAAAATATGTCTTGCAGCATTAATTCCTTCATTGATCTATTTTTTGTCAATGTTTCTTGTTGTAGATCTGCAGGCGCGTAAAAGAGGACTAAAAGGTCTGCCAAAGGACCAGCTTCCCGGGAAAATGTCTTCATTTAAAAAGATAATTCCGCTGATAATTCCTCTGGTTATTCTTGTGTTTTATCTTGCCCTGCAGTACAGCGTTCAATTCTCAATTCTTTTGTCCCTGGCCGCACTTATATTAATTGCCATTCCAAGTAAAGTTATAAAAATCGGCATCAGGGAAATACTTATGGCATTCTCGCTGGCCGGCAAACTTTTAATACCTATAGCTACTTCCTGCGCAACAGCAGGGATAATTGTCGGTATAATGTCGTTAACCGGACTTGGCGAAAAACTTTCATACGGTATCCTGACTGTTGCAAATGGGAATCTATTTATCGGACTTCTATTTACCGCCATGATGTCTATTATAATAGGGATGGGACTTCCAACACTGGGTGCATATGTAGTTCTTGCAGCACTTGGAGCTCCTGCCCTTGTACAGCTGGGGTCTTCCCTGCTTGGGGCACATCTGTTTATTTTCTATTTCGCAATTTTGTCTGCCATTACACCGCCGGTTTCTCTTGCAGCTTTCGTCGCAGCCGGGATTGCAAAGGCAAATCCGATGAAAGTCGGATACACCAGTGTAATACTGGCGCCCTTTATTTATATTATACCGTTCATGTTTGTTTATAATCCCGGCATTCTAATGGAAGGTGACGGGATAACTATACTGACCGGCATAACAAAAATATTTTTGATAATTTTCCCGATAGCGTTGCTGTCGAGACTTTTCTGGCTGATCAGATTAAACATCATAGAGATTTTACTTGCCGTCGGATCAATAATTTCAATATTGTTTTTCAAAAATACCGGCATATTTGTTTCAATGATTCTGCAATCAGCACTTATAGTCATGCATTTATTGCGGACTAAAAAAAAGGGGGTAATTAATGAACCGAAGATCAGTTAAAATGTTTATCATGTGTACAGTGATAATATCTTTTTTTGCAGCCGTACCGGCTTTCTCACAGGAACTAAAGCACAATATTACAGACAAGGCAGAGCTGAAAAGTATTTCAATGCAGATTAAAAACATCAGATCTGAATCGAAAGTTAAAATGGTTGTATTTGATCTGGTAATAAAAAATATTTCTGATAAACCTTTGCGCTATAATGCAATGATCTATATTCCCGGTCAGGGATCAGGCGCAGATGCAATACCGGAAAAAGCTGACCAGACTATTCCTCCCGGCGAAGAGATGAAGGGATCTGTTGCAGTTCTTACTGATAACTTTCCTACAGGCTTCTCACTTGAAATAATTGAAGAATAATTGGTTTACACAAGTTTTCTGCAGGTACAGGCTGTACCTGCAGTATTATCGGGAGACAACATGGATTCACAACTGGAAAGAATAATACTTTATATTGAAAATAATAAAACTGAATTTATAAATAAACTTCAGAATCTTGTCAGATGTCCAAGCCTGACAGGAGAGGAAAAAGTCGGACAGGTATTTATCAGGAATTGGATGGAAGAATTGGACCTTAAAATTGATGAATGGGAACCTGATGTAAAGGAGCTTTTTGACAAATTCGGCGGCATGGCTCAATACCCGTCCAGCTGGAAACCAGAACTCGACCTGCCGCTTCAGTTTGAAGACTCAGCAACATGGAAGCAGCTGAGTGAATCGGAATATAAAGATAAACTTAATTATAAAAACAGACCTAATCTGGCCGGAATACTATCAGGAAGCGGAGGCGGCAGGTCTGTAATTCTTAATGGCCATATTGATGTTGTAACAGTTGAACCGGTCAGTCTATGGGAGCATGATCCTTTCGGAGGAGAAATAGACGGTGATAAAATGTTCGGCCGGGGAACCAGCGATATGAAGGGCGGTGTTGCAGCAATGCTGGCAGCAGTTCAGGCTCTGATAAACAGCGGAACAAAACTTAAAGGTAATATAATTATTGAAAGCGTTGTAAACGAAGAGCATTCAGGAAACGGCACTCTTGCCTGCATTGCCAGGGGTTATAAAGCTGATGCAGTAATTGTTCCTGAAGCTACAGGTATCTATAATTATGCACGCAGATCAGGTGGAGGGGTATACTGGCAGATAAAGATTAAAGGGCGGGAAGTGCATACAGGATCACGGTGGAAAAACGGATTGCATAACGGTATAAGTGCAATAGAAAAAACACCTGTTATAATCAACAGCCTTCTTGAACTTGAAAAAAATATGAACAGGAAAAAACCGGTTTTTTTTCTTGGGATAGGCAAGATAAACGGCGGCACCTATGCCACATCTACAGCACGGGAATGTGTGATGGAAGGAGTCCTTTATTTCAGCCCTGATGCAGGGATAAGCGAAGAAGGGATAAAGAATGTAAAAAAAATGCTGAGGGATTGTATTTCAGCAGCCGGGAAAAATGACCCATGGCTTTCAGAAAATCCTCCTGTTTTAACATTTTCTCACTATGATGATGCTTATGAAAATAACAATCCTGAAATTATTAATGTTATCAGAAAATCAGCACGAACTGTTTTAAAGAAAGATATTAATGAAATTGAATCTTCAGCTACAGATTCAAGGCATCTCGGAAACAGGGAAGAAGGGATGCCGGTTGTAATTTACGGCCCCGGCGATATGGGAAGAGGACATAGTGTTGACGAGTATATAAATATAAATGAATATGTTGAATCTATTAAAGTTCTGGCAATATCACTGTATGAGTGGTGTAAATAAATATTACATGTAATACGGGGGAAAATACATGTATATGAACAAGGAATCAGAAAAATTAATCAGTCGGGAACAGGGCGACATTAACTTAAGCACTGCCAGGGCAAAATATCAGGAGCGCAATTTCGACAGAGAAACACTCAAATGGCATAAAGAGGACAAAAAATACTTTCTCCACCAGGCGCTTTCAACTCCTGTCATGAATATACTTGGGAAAACTGATGGTATTTATATTTATGACCTTACAGGTAAAAAATATATTGATATGCACGGGAACGGTGTTCATAACGGAGGATTCAGCAATCCTGATGTAATAAATGCTGTAAAAAAGCAGCTTGATGAAAAGCTTTGCTTTACTCCGAGGCGGTTTTCCAATATCCCTGCGGTAATGCTTGCAAAAAAGCTTTCAGAAATCACACCGTCCGGTCTTGATAAATCACTTTTCTGCCCCGGCGGATCTGAGGCAATAGAGATGGCAGTTGTGCTTGCCAAGCAGATCACAGGAAACTTCAGGACTATTTCTTTCTGGGATTCATTCCACGGGGCAGGCTATCAGGCTGCAGGCATCGGAGGGGAGGAGCATTTCAAGGGAGGCTACGGGCCCATGGTTCCCGGGGCTTTCAGGGTTGAGTTTCCAAACTACTACAGAAATCCCTGGGGCTTTAAAACAGAAGAGGAAGTTGACAGTGAATGCCTGCGGCAGATGGAAATAATATTTAAAAGAGAGCCGGGGGTAGCGGCAATAATCGGCGAGCCGATTTCCGCCACGCCGGTCGTCCCTAGCCGCAATTACTGGGAGCGGGTGAAAGAACTTGCCCACAGCTATGGTACGCTGCTTGTTTTTGATGAAATAATCGAAGGGTTCGGGAGGACCGGCAAAATGTTCGCGTGCGAACATTTTACAGCGCCGGATATTCTTGTCCTCGGCAAAACACTCGGCGGAGGTGTTGTACCGTTTGCAGGCATAGTAACAAGAGAGGAATATGATAAGCTTCAGGGAAGATCAATCGGCCACTACACGCATGAGAAAAACCCGCTCTGCTGCGCTGCAGGTCTTGCGGAAATTGAATACCTGGAAAAACACAATCTTGTTCAGCATGCAGCAGAGATAGGAAGTTATACCATTGAACGATTTAATCAACTGAAAGAAAAGCACCCTCTGATCGGAAATATAGCAGGCGTAGGCTGCCATATAGGCATTGATCTTGTAAAAGACAGAGATACAAAGGAGCGTGCAGTACATGAGGCAGAAACTGTTATGTACAAGTGCATGGAAAAGGGGCTTGCATTCAAGATTATTGAAAGTAACATAATAACACTGAGGCCTTCCCTGCTTATTACAATTGATGAGATGGAGTGGTGCATAAAAACAATTGAAGGGGCAATCAGCGAAGTTGAAAGGGGAGATTATTACTGAAACTTTTATCCCCCATACAGATATACCGAAAATATTGCCGGAAAGGGGCGTTTTTGTAAATGTTGCCTCATAAGTATAACGCCAGAATCTCTGGCCTAAGGATGAGGCTCGAGCGTTATAGGAAATGTGAAGCATAATATTATATATCATACGTTTTGAAGTTAGATTGACTGGAGAGCCAATTCATGGATTTCGAGGTCTTGAGTTGGGAAGGAGCTGGGGGAGATCAATCGCCGCCAGACCCGGCAGCAGGCAGAATGGAAGGCAATTCCTGAATCCGGACAGCTTGTGTCTTTTTTAGACATGGACCTTTTGGTGCTCCCGGGAGTGTATCCTCCAAAAGAGGATACAGTGCTGGTGACAAAACATTTGCACCTGGATAATTCTGCGAGGGTGTTAGACCTTGGGACTTGAACAGGGGTGCTGGCCATTTGGGCAGCACTACAGGGAGCAGAATCAGTTGTGGCAGTTGATATCTCCGATACTGCAGTAATAAATGCGAAGCTAAATGTGGAACGGTTCGGATTGCGCAACCGGATTGACGTTAGGGTGGGGAGTATATTTGACAATATCTTAAAAACAGTATCATATACATGGTTAAAGCCAATTATCCAGATCTCCTGGAACTGGTGAGTTTAACCGAAACTGGTGTATATAAGATTGCTGTAATGGGGCAATCAACTCCCGCCGATGGGGCTCCAAGGATGTACTATGTGCTTTCACTATCACTTGCTAACGAGTGCTCTTTATAACAGGAAGCTTCAGAGTATGCAATATTTTGAATATGATAGAACAGTCTTCCTTTACGATCCATCTTCATAGTTATATTTATAGTAATATTTTTTAAAACATTAAAACCTATCTATATTAAATGAGAATTCGCACTCATCGTTTATCTGCAGAACGTTAACCGGCATGATCCATATTCATAAGTCAAGTTATACAAGCTCTTTCGAAATGGAAATTGCGGCGATTGTACCGTCTGCGACCGCAGTTGTTATCTGCCTGTATGCCTTTGTCCTTATGTCTCCCGCGGCATATACATCCTTCACGCTTGTCCGCATATCGCTGTCTGTTTCAATATAGCCCCATTTATCAAGCTTGAATTTATCGGGAAACATTGCAATATTGGGCAGAAAGCCTGCAAAAATAAATACGCCGTTGGTCCTCAGGTTTTTGCGTTTACCGGTTTTAAGCTCTTCAACCTCCACTTCCATATCCATATTTCCGTGTCTTTTAAAAACTCTCGGCTCATGCTCAAACATGAATGTAATTTTCTTCTCGGCAAATGCCTTTTTCTGTGCTTCCTTATTGGCCTGAAGCTCCGCAAACTGATGTACAATTGTTATGGATTTCGCGAATTTTGCAATAAAAAGCGATTCTTCGATTGCTGAATTGCCGCCGCCTATAACTACAACATCTTTTCCTTCAAAATATTTGGCATCGCATGTCGCGCAGTATGAGATACCGTTTCCCCTGTACTCCTTTTCACCTTCAACTCCGAGAGGCCTGGGGGAAGAACCTGTTGCTATTATTATTTTTTCCGCTTTTAGTGTCTCAACCCCGTCGATTACAATCTCTTTTTTTTCAAGGTCTACAGAAGTAACATCAACCGCCACTCTTAATTCAGCTCCGGCAGCCTTTGTCTGCTCCCCCATGTAGTGGGCAAGCATAAATCCCGGCTGTGCCTCAATAAATCCAGGATAATTGGAAACCTGATGTGTCGTTGCCATATAACCGCCGGGCAGCGCAGGATCAATAATTACCGTATTGATATGGGCCTGCGCAAGATAAAGCCCTGCGGTAAGACCTGCAGGCCCTGCGCCAAGAATTGCCACCCTGCATTTTGTTTCAACAGGTTTTATTTTCTCCCTGATAGCCTTCGCCTTTTCTTCAGGAATAAGAAGCTCCAGATTCTTTACGACATCTGCCCTTCTTATACCTCCGGTAAGTTTTTCACCGGTTGCTTTTCCGTCTTTGTAAAAGAGAAGTGTCGGCGAGCCGGAAACCTCAAGTTTTTGAGCAAGATCCTTGTTCCCCTGCCTGAAAATCTTGAAAAACTTTATTTCATCTCCATATAAAAGGCTTAAGGCTTCATATTTTGTTGCAAGAGCCTCGCAGGGGGGGCATTCTGTCGAATAAAAATCAAGTACTGCGGCTTTTGCAGAAAGCACCTCCTTTTCATAATCTACCTGGTTGATTTCAATTATTTTCCCAGCCATGTTTTTATTTATCCTCCATTTTACTGTATATTGATATTCCCATTTCAAGAAGCTCCTTTACCGGCCTGCAGTCAGGAGAGGCCAGTTTTCCTGTCCTGTTTTTTGCGACAGACGCGCATCCTCCACCGCAGGCAAGCTGAAGTGAGCAGTCCCTGCATTCCGGTATTGAAAGAACAGATCTGTTTTCCCACCCGGAGACTTTTTCCCTGTTCAATGACACTTTTGGATAAAAAGTTCCCAGTTCTTCACCCTCTTTACCGACTGTTGCGGTACAGGAGTAGATCCTTCCTGTATAGTCAAATGCCCATTCTGTTTTACACCCCGGGCAGGAATCGAAAAGAGGATTTGGAAGTTCGCCGTTTTCAAACAGAAAGCGGGAAACAGAAAAAGCCGGTTTGTGAAACTGTGTAATTTCAGGATACTTAAGCAGCAGATCATATAATTCACTGTATATCTCTGTTCTGGTTAATAGCTCTCCCCTTCCTCCCCGGCAGGTATGGAGTTCGTAATTTCTTCCAAGCTGGGTTTTAAAATTCTCATTTTTTGTCCAACCCCTGTCAATTGCGAACTGTGCGAGCGTCGGGAGATAAGCGATATTATCACGGTCAAGAACAACCCTGAGGTTTATCCTGTGCCCGGCGGCAAGGGCCGCGTCAATGGCTGCGACAATTTTCGTAAAGCTCTTTCCCCCGGAAACCAGAGGCCGTCTCCTGTCATGAATTTCCTCAGGCCCGTCAAGAGTAACCTGTATCTCGCGGATATTTCCCTTTTCAAATACCGGAAGATACTCTTCAAGATTATACCCGTTTGTAACAACTGCAATATCAAGACCTCTCTGAGCTGCTCCGGTAATCAGTCTCTCTACCCGCTCAAACGCAGTCCTGCCGTGCAAAAGCGGCTCACCGCCGAAAATTGTTATATATTTTTTCCTTCCGGCAAATTCCCTGTCTATATAGCTGAAAAAAGCATCAATTGTATTGAGAGTCTCTTCCCTCTCTTTTTCCCCGGCACCGTCCGAAACTGATGTAGTGTATTCGCCCTGGTAGCAGTAGGAACAGCTGAAATTGCATGAATAATCAGGAACATAAAAAATCTGTATCTCACTTTCTGATAGTGTATCAACAAAATCAAGGTATGCTTTTTTATAAAGTTTTTCTTCCGTCTCTTCTCCGATAAGATAACCCTTGTCAATATACTGCTGCCTGTCGGAGAATATCCCCTTTTCTACTCTCATCCCCTCTTCAGGGTCAAGAATATCAGCATTGCCTGTAAGTATATTTACTATAAAATAATCTTCTGAATCTTTGAGTTTTGAAAATATGTTATATCTGGAAAAATGCATCTGAGCTCCCTGAAATATATATTGCATTGAATATGACCTGAATTGCTGCCTTCAAGCCGTCCTTCTGCTGTAATCCAAAAAAAACCACTATTGAGAGTTACCTGTAAAGGAGCTCCCGATAGTGGAAAGCAAGTCAGTCGTGACACCCTGCCACAATAACCGACACTTTTGCACAGCACTGAGCTGTAGCTTTTGCAGCGTTTTTTCCGCTGCGAATTAATGATTTCATATTACACCCCATTAATCAGGCATTATTCTAACACACTGCTTTATTTATTGCAGCAGCATGAATGCTTGTATCCTCTTACAGTAAAACTTGCTACCTGTATAGCCCCTTTATCATAAGGTGCGCTCTCTTCGATAACTGTTATATCCTTAAATCCTGTCCCTGAAAGTATAGACATATACTTCTCCCGTGTAACAGAGCCGGCCCAGCATTCTGCTACAGCTTCCGGATCATTGGCATATTCTTCAGGCACCGGTACAGTTGAATAAATATCGCTTACCGTGAAAAACCCGCCCGGTTTAAGAACCCTGTATATTTCACTCCATACTTTCCATTTATCCCTGGCATGATTAATTGTACAATTGGAAATAACAATATTAACTGAATTATCAGCCAAAGGGATATTTTCAAGCTCTGTTTTGATGAATTCAACATTTTTAACACCAAGCAAAATCGCATTTTGCTTTGCTTTTTCAAGCATACCATCAGAAATGTCAATTCCGTAGGCAAAACCTGAATCACCTGCAGATTCTGCCATTCTTATTACATCTGTTCCCCTGCCGCTTCCAAGATCAAGACATACATTTCCTTCCCTGACATCTGTCGTTTCAAGAGCTTTCCCGCATGAAAGACAGCATTTATCCTGGGCGAGTTTTGAATATCTTTTATCAATTGCCTGTATATTGTTTTCCAATGCACTTCCCTTTAATAATATTTTGAATATATCATTTTTTATATATTACGTCAATAATGTACGTCACAATATTGCACATTTTTTTCAGCAGACAAGCAGGAATTAAAACAGATGCAGTTACTTAAGGAATGTTTACGCATCAATTATGCAGGCAATACAGTAAAAAACAATATTTTTCAGCTGCAGAACAACTTTAAAATAATACATAGTCTCCATAATTTCTTCACATTGCGGGTTTAGATTAGTCCTGAAATCAATATTTCAAGGAGTAGAAAATGAAAAAAATTATTTTATTTACTGTTTTACTTGCAGTTCTTGCTGCCGGTTTCGTTTCGGCTGATGGGTGGCCGGGGAATAAAGGTTCATGGAATAATAATGACAACCGCAATTACAGCGGAAGAGGCGGTTACATGATGGATTACGGTAATTCTCCCTGCATAGGAAATGGACCCGGATTTTCATCATTTACCGAGTTAAAAGAGGTTTCAGGGGAAATTGTTCTAAATGAAGATGATTTTCCTGCCATTAAAACCGGAAAAGATGTGATGACAATTACACTGCCGGCAGATGCCATTGAAGCGCTCAAGATTAAAACCGGTTCAAAAATAACAGCTAAAGGGGTGGAGATGCCAGGAAGGAACTGGAGCATAACCGGTGAAAAATTATTCAGAATCTTTGAATTCGAATATGAAGGAAAAACCTACATCACCCATGGTATGGGCGGCAGACCGGAACGCGGAGGCATGAGGGGAGGTTTCTGAAAGAAACATCCAGTTGTGTAATGCAATACGAAAAGCCGGATCTTAAAGTCCGGCTTTTTTCAATAGCACTTCGATAAGTATGATTTATTATATATTAATTTTCAGTATCTCATGCAATCAGCGGGCAGTATATCTTAAAGTTGTCAGACGGAAAGTTAAAAAAACCCCTTTTAATTCGGGGTTATTTCTTTAAAAAAAAACAGTTGCTAATAATCTATTCCAGACCTTTTTCAGTTTCATTATTCAATACTTCAGTTATTTGCTTATTTCTCAGGTCCAGGTGTTTGATATCAGGATATTTGGGAACCAACACCGCAAATACCGTAAAGATTATCGCTAACAGTATTAAGGAAATTATTGAATATTCTTTCATTTTATTCTCCTGAGGAGAATATACGGCCTCTTTGTTAAACTGGTATTAATAATGCATTTATTTTCTGTTATTGATCAACATTTATTGTAAATGCGGAATATTCTTTTAATTTTTTGCGGATAACATAAAAGGAAGTATTTATTCAATATCAGGATATTTGTTCTGTATTGATTTAATTATATCAAGAACTTCAAAAAATACTTCAACAAGTTCAGGGTCGAATTTACTGCCTGAAAGCTGTGCTATTTCATTAAGGACATCATTTTCATCCCAGGAATTCTTGTATACTCTTTTTGAAGACAGGGCGTCAAATACATCCGCTATAGATACAATTCTGCCGAAGAGGCTTATTTCTTCACCCTTTCTTGGAAGGGGCTCTCCTTTAAGATTTTTCTCAAGAGCTTTCCCAGTTTGAAGATCAATAAAACCGGGGTACCCGGTACCGTCCCAGTTTTCATGATGCATAAGCGCAACATCACAGGAAATTTCATCAAGCACAGAATGTTTGCTTGAAAAAAGCCTTGCGCCGAGAAAAGTATGGCTTTTCATTATTGTATATTCGTCATCTGTAAACCGTGCCGGCTTTTTCAGTATCGCGTCTGATATCGCAACCTTTCCGACATCATGAAGCATTGCCGCAATTTTCAGAGAGTCCCTTGTCTTTTCAATTTCGTCTTCCGCTATCCCCCTGTTTCTTGCCCATTTTTCATATATTTCAACTGAATATGAGGCAACCCTGTTTACATGCGGCCCGGTTTCCTTGGGATCACGAAGCTCAGCCATCTGTATCATCCTGAGTACCATAGAGCGGGTCATCTGCGCCCTCTGAAGAACGATACTTGCCGAGCTGGCAAAATGCGTTATATACAGCTGATCCTCCTCCGTAAAAACTGTAACGGCGCATTTTTTATCAAGGGGATTGATCATCTGCAAGACACCAAGAACTTCTCCGTTAAGGTTACTAAGCGGAAAAGTAAGCATCGACTTTGTTGTATATCCCGATTTTCTATCAAAGGTAGAGTCAAAACTATAGGAAGCTGATTGGTCTATGTTGTAAACATCAGGAATACAAAGTGTCTCCCCTGTTGTTGCAACATATCCTGAAATGGAATTTCTGTTTACCGGTACCTTAAAAGAATTGTAAATAAGTTTTTTACCCGGCGGCAGCAGGGCCTGCTTGGTGTCATTCTGTGCATGGGCAAAAATAAGATTTTCCCCTTCTTTAAGGTAAATAGTTCCCGCATCTGCACTTACAAATTTTCTGGCTTCTGACAGTATTCTCTCAAGAAGTATATCTACATCCTGAACAGTATTAAGTTCGGTTCCGAGTTTTAAAACCTTTTGAATTTTTTCAACTTCTGTCATAATAAATCAGCAACACCTTCTCTGCACATTTCCATATGAAATTTAAACTATAGCTTAAACTTCGGTATTCAAAGCAAATAATTATATTAATATAAGCATCGGCATCAGCATTAGGCAAGCTAAAGGTAAAAATAACAAAAACCAGCTTCTCCAGTACCAGGAGCAGCTGGAAAATGCCTTGAATTATCACACCTGGACTCCCCCGGTCAAATAAACCTGTTTCATTATCACAGTTAACTGAACCATTACAGTTGACAACAATCCCCCTCAACTGTAATAATTCTTTAATATATCTGATATTTATTAAAACAGGAAAATTATGACAGATAAAAAAAATATAATCCGGCATATATCCACCCATACCCTGCTTAAATCACTCGAACCGCTCAGTGTCAAAAAACTTGTAGACGCAGGGGAAATTATAACTTTTGAAGAAGGTGATTTAATAATCAGGGAAGATGAGGTAAGCCCTCATGTCTTTTTTATTATTTCAGGCACAGTAAATATTGATGTTAAAGGCAAAGAAAAGGACATTTATATCTGTTCAATGGGTTCGGGAGAATTTATCGGGGAAGCAGGTATTTTCATGACATTGAAAAGAACAGCAAATGTACGGTCGGCAGACAGATCTGTTCTTCTCAGAATCGGAAGAGATAATTTTCACTCTTTCATAAAGGAAAAACCTGCAGCTGGCATAAAAGTGCTGCTTATCATTATCTACAGCATGCTTAAAAAACTCTCTGTGACAAACCAGGAGCTTGCATTTGAAAGACAGCATGATATTGTGCAGGACGATATTGATGAAATTATAAAAAATTTCATCTGAAAACCCTATTTTTTCAGTATATAATGACACCCTATCGGTTTTGAATTCCTGATAGCAGAATCTACTATAATACTTGAACAGACAGATGCATTTCTCAATTCTATAATACTTGTATTAAGCTTTGCCTGATGATAGAATTTGAGAATTCTGTATGTAAAATAATTAAGGTCCGCAAGAGCCCTGCTTAATCCCTTATGGGTTCTTATTATCCCCGCATAGTTCCACATTGTCAGCTGCAAAGCCCGCATATCCTGATCTACAAGGACAGGATCAATTTCTTCTGTTCTTGAAGGATCCTGCCAGTCAGGAATCCTTGCCGTCCTCTTCACATCAGGATTTATCCGTTCTGAGGCAATTGCTTCAGCCGCCTTTTTCCCCCAGAGAAGCCCTTCAAGCAGTGATGTTGATGCAAGCCTGTTGGCTCCGTGAATCCCGGTACAGCTTGCTTCCCCTATCGCATAAAGATTGGTAACAGATGACTTGCCGTCAAGATAGACTTTGATCCCTCCGCAGAAATAGTGCTCTGCCGGAACAACAGGGATAGGCTCTTTTGTTATATCGATTCCCCCTTTAAGACAGGTCTTGTATGTGTTGGAGAACCTTTCTTCAATGGGAATACTCCCTTTGTAATTATTTGACAGGTCCAGAAACATGTATTCACTGCCGGTTTTGCTCATTTTGTCAAAAATCGCCCTTGCGACAACATCCCTCGGCGCAAGATCCTTTAGGGGAGAATAGTCTTTCATGAACTCATTTCTGCTGTGGTCTTTTATCCGGGCGCCCTCGCCCCTCAGGGACTCTGAGATCAGAAATCTTTTTATATCGCGGTGAAAGAGGGATGTTGGATGAAACTGGACAAATTCCGCATTGATGATGTCGGCCCCTGCCCTGTATGCCATGCTGATGCCGTCGCCGGTTGCTGATACAGGATTGGTTGTATACTGATATATATTGCCTATTCCTCCGGTTGCAAGCACTACTGAGCCTGAAAAAAATGTATCTACCTCGCCGGTGCTGTTGTTAAGGGCATACAGGCCGAGAACTTCCCTGGGTTTATACATTTCCTGTGTATCTTTGGAATGATGGTTGTTGGTAATGAGGTCTATGGCGGTGTATCCGGTAACAAGCTTGATGTTAAGTATTTCCGCATAAGAGAGAAGATCTGTAATTATCCGGTCCCCTGTATGGTCCTCGAAATGGGCAATGCGCCTTATCTGGTGTGCTGCTTCACCTGTATAGTCAATTTCTCCTGATGTTTTGCGGCTGAATGATACTCCTGCTTCATTTATCAAAAAATCAGGGACAAGGGGAGGCCCTTCCTTTACAAACATTTTTACAGCTTCGATTCTGTTATAGTCGCACCCTGCGAGCATAATATCGTGTTCAAGTTTTTCTTCCGTATCATCAGGGCAGGCCGATATTATCCCGCCCTGGGCGTAAAAAGTATTGCTTTCCTGAGGTATGCTGTTTTTCGTAAGGACAACTACATCAATTCCTGCTTTTTTAAGGTTTATCGCACAGGTAAGGCCTGCAATCCCTGACCCGACTATAATTGATTCATAATGGTATCTCATTTCATGCCTGCTATAATTATCATTTTATCAAGCGCTTTTTTGGCGTTTGCCCTGTAGCTTTCAGGTACAGACACAGGGAATTTTAGTTTCCCCCTGCCATTCTCAAATTCTTCGATTGAATATAATGATTCTGAAAGATTTACAAGATTGTTTTTATTCATATTCATACATGTATTTTTATTAAGCGGAACAATTTTCCTGTCTTTAAAGGTTTCAGAAAGTCTTTCGACAAATGTAAGTTCTGTCCCCACCCCCCAGACTGAACCGGCCGGGGAAGCGCTTACAACATCATAAATCTTCTGGGTTGATCCCTGCATATCAGCAAGGGAGGCGACCTCAGGTTTGACTTCCGGATGTACTATAATAGTTCCGTCAGGATATTTCTGCCTGAAACTGTTTATGTCACTGACGCTGAATTTGTGGTGGACAGGGCACATTCCGTCCCAAAGATAGAGCTTTATCTTTTCCGGCGATGAATTATGCTCAATTTTGAAATCTCTTTTGACAAGCGCTATCTCATCTTCTTTGAGACCTGCCTTGCGGGCTGTATTTACACCCAGGTTGTAATCAGGTATGAAGAAAAGCTTTTCATCCCTGGAAAGATAATAATTCATAATTTTTTGGGCATTTGAGCTTGTACATACAGAACCGTCAAACTCTCCGCAGAAGCTTTTTGAGTCAACATGCGAATTCATGTAAACAACAGGGACAGGAGTACTGCCTGAAAAATTTTTAATGTGCTCAAGTGCTTTTAAACCTGCATTTCTGTCAATCATGTCTGCCATCGGGCATCCGGCATCAAGGTCCGGGACAACAATCCGCTGATTCTCTCCGGTCAGGATTTCGACACCTTCTGCCATAAAAGATACCCCGCAGAAAACTATCCACTGTGCAGAAGTCTCTGCCGCCTCCACTGCCAGTTTATAGGAATCTCCCGTAAGGTCTGCGAATTCAATAATTGCGGCAGGAACATAATGATGGGCCGGAATTATAAGGCGGTTTTTATATCTTTTTTTAAAATCAGAAATATATTTTTTGTAATCATCATTTTTGTAATTTTTAAATTTCAATTCAGCTGTTTCCATTATTTAACCTTCTTTTACTTGAAATTGATATTTTTAAGACTGAAATCAAATGATTTTATTGTGTGGGTAAGTTCTCCGAAAGAAATATAATTAACCCCTGTTTTTGAAACTGTTTCAATCCTCTCAAGGCTCATGTTGCCTGAGGCTTCTGTCTCTGCCCCGGATGCAATCAGTCTGACTGCTTCTGCTGTAATTTCATCAGACATATTGTCAAGCATTATCCTGTCGGCGCCGGATTCAAGGGCTTTTTTAACCTCGTCAAGGTCTCTTGCCTCGACCTCAATTTTAACTTTGCCGCCGAATCTGTTCCTTATTTTTTCTACTGCTTTTTCAATGCTTCCGGCAGCATCTATGTGGGTATCCTTGACCAGAGCCATATCATAAAGCCCTGCCCTGTGGTTAAACGCGCCTCCGCACCTTACGGCGTATTTTGAGAGCATTCTGTAGCCGGGAATTGTTTTTCTTGTATCGAGAATTTTAACTTTTCCGTCTGCATTCTTTACAAAAAGTGATGTTTTAGTTGCAATTGCGGAAAGCATTGCAATGAAATTTATCGAAGTCCTCTCTGCCTTTAAAATTGAGACAATCTTCCCCTCAATATCCGCTATTATATCGCCCGGTTTAATCACCTCTCCGTCTTCGAACCATGCTGTTACAAGTGTTTCACTGTCGACAGTTTTATAAACCCTGGTAAAGATATCAATTCCGCAGAGTATTCCGCTTTCTTTTGCCAAAAGCCTGTATTTTCCATACTGATCTGTAAATACAGATTCCGATGTTATATCTCCATCTTTTCCGAGGTCTTCCTCAAGTGCGAGTTTTATTAGCAAATCTTCATTTCCGGCAGACAAACCAAATCTCCTGCTGAAAGTACTTTAGCCAGTTTAGTCCTTATTGTAAATATTTACCAGATAACTCATGCATTAAACTGTTTTTTCATTGCCGGACTTTTCACAGTTTTCCGTAAAAAACATGGCAGTACGGCTCGCCGCCTGTTTTCCTGTAATAATCCTGATGATATTCTTCAGCTTTCCAGAATCTGCCTGCTTTGGTAATTTCAGTTGCAACTTTATATCCCTTATCCTCAAGCTGTTTAACAATCTTTTCAGCTGTTTTTTTCTGGTTTTCAGTAAGATAGAAAACACCGGATCTGTACTGTGAACCGAAATCCGGCCCCTGCCTGTTAATCTGAGTCGGATCATGTGTGTTGAAAAAATAAATGACGAGCTCCTCATAACTTATCACATCCGGATCAAAGAAGACCTCAACAGCTTCCGCATGCCCTGTTTCTCCGGTTGAAACTTCCCTGTAAGTCGGCTTATCCTTGTTTCCTCCTGTATAGCCGGAAACGGCAGATGCAACACCGTCAAGTTTTTCAAACATGTATTCCGTCCCCCAGAAACAGCCTGAAGCAAAAACTGCTTTTTCCAGCCGTTTCTCCACCTGGGCAGGAGCAAATTCAACCGAAATTGAGTTTACACAGTGCCTTGTGTTATTTTTGGTATACCCTTCTCCCCTGAAAACATGCCCCAGGTGGGCATTGCAGTTTGCGCATACTATCTCTGTTCTGACCCCGTCTGCATCCTTTATCTCTTTTACCGCACCTTCTATCTGGTCATCAAAAGAAGGCCAGCCGCAGCCTGAGTCAAATTTATCTGAGCTTGAAAACAGCGGTGTCCCGCAGTTTTTGCACAGATATGTCCCGTCCTCATGGTGATCAAAGTATTCGCCGGAAAACGCATATTCTGTTCCCTTTTCCTTTATAACGGAAAATTCAAAGGGCGTTAAAAGTCTTTCATCAGGTTTCAATTTATCATCCTCCCCTGCATACCCGTTCAGGGCAGCAAATAAAACTGTCAGCAGAAGTATTATTTTTTTCATATATACAATATACTTCTATTTTAATAATCGTGGAATATCACAGGGGACAAATAAGATGTTTGAAGAAAGTTTAATACCGCTCACGCCTCAGCTGGAAATAATGATAAAAAAAAACCCGCTCCTTAACATAGACACATTTATAATACCGTCGCCCTACATAAATGATCTTGCTGTTGAAAAGGATTATAATTTCAGCTTTGTATGTCTTATTGAAGGGGAAATTCTCGGGTATATGCTTGTTTATTCCGATAAAATCAAGCTCAACTTTCACATCTATAAGCTTGTTACAAGCCCGTTCGGCCGGAGTATGGGAATTGGTACGGCATTTATTGAATATCTTGCGCAAAAAATACCGGAAAATTCAAATGTTTATCTGTATATATGGGAAAAACAAACTGACACAATTGAATTCTTCAAGAACAAGGGTTTTACAGTCGGGGATCAGATTGTATACAGAAATCTGGTCTATTACTACCTTGCTGCAGACCGGAAAAACATTCTTGAGCTGAAAGCGGTTAAACCGGAAATGCAGCAGCCGGGACTGGAGGAAATCGGAAAAACAAGGCATGACGCAAGAAAGACGCTTCGCCTTCTGAGTCACATGGTAGAATCCATTTCAATCGACAACTGCAATAAAATAGTTGAAGATATAAACAGGGAAACAACATCTCTTATAAACATGATAAACTCTTTCAGGGACAGCACACAGACAAGGCATGACGTAAACCTGAGGGAACTGCTTCTCGAGAGGATTGTCCCTTTTATAAAAGCATCCCCCGTTTACTCACGGGTACGGTTAAACCTTAATTCAGATTCACCGATTGTATATGGTTATTACATAAACATCAGCAGGGCACTTATAAATCTTATATCAAACTCGCTTGACTCAATTGAAGAAACTGAGCGGAAAGGATTTATAGTAATTACCGTAAGTGAAAACAGGAACAATATCACACTTAAAATCAAAGATAACGGATCAGGAATTGATGAAGAAAAGCTTGTCCCCGGAACAGACGGACTTCCTCTATTTGTAGGAAAAACAACAAAAGGACACAAGACAGGGGAAGGAACCGGTACCAGACAGATCTATTCAACATTCGGGCATGAAAATATATCAGTTATCAGTAAAAAGGGGAAAGGGACGACATGGAGCATAAGATTCGATAAAAGCCAGACCGGTACTGATAAAGTATATATTGTTATGGAAAGACGATTCAACGAGTTTATGAGTCTTTTAGAATATTACAAGATCAGGAGAGATTCGGAAAGGACAAAGGTCATAGTATATATATGGAACCTGAGAAAGATGGAAATATTCCTTTATGACCTTATTATGCTTTTCAGCACATATCACAACATAAGAATGATTTACAGAACAGTCCTGGCATATCTCATGGATGTTTTATCCAAAGAACAGTTTACAGATGCAATATCGGCCTACAGATCAGATTATGAAAAAACAAAAAAATGGCTCTACGAAACAGTCCTTGAATTAAAGGAGAGATATAACTGCATCAGGGAAAATATTGATAAAGATAAATTCAGAGGCGCGTTATTCAAAAGCTATGGTATAGGAATGGAAAACAACATCATCTTCACACTTGATCCTGAAACAGGTGATTTTTTCGCAACTGACAGAAAACTGGCAGAACATCTTGATTTTGTGCCCTATCTGGAGAAAGACAAGAATTTACTGCTTAGAGGCGAATTCAGGGGTGATCTTAATAATGAAAGCAGCGCTGTTTTTCTGGGAGTCTGGAGCATTGATTCAGAAGGGGATCTGATTGAAAAACTCAAACTGATCAGGAAAGGAGCGCAAACTCTGCTTAAAATGGGAATCCATCAGGGGAAAAAACTTTCATTATACCAGACTACCTATGTAAAAGCCAAAAGAGATATTGATACCTACAAGACTACAACTCTGAAAGCTTTTGCAGATACTGATGACAATGGACTTGAAAAATACATCCGTCCTGCTGATGATGAATTTCAGGAATATGCTTTCGCGGTTGACTGATATTACTGGAATATCAGTCAGTATCCCTATTTTTTAATATTTTAAAATAATGCTATTATTATCCTAAGCTGTTTGCTAAAATAAAAAGAATTGCGTCAGGAAGAGCCTGAGGAGAATTCAGTGAACATGAAAATGATCAATAGAACCAAGCTTGCCTACAGTGAGGGAATTTCATCAGTAATAATAAACACACTGCTTTTTGCAATTAAATTATGGGCAGGTACCATAACAGGCTCGATTGCAGTTATTGCTGATGCCTGGCACACACTATCTGATTCACTTACTTCCGTAATTGTAATTTTTGGAGCAAAGTCGGCTAATAAACCTGCAGATAAAGAACATCCGTTCGGCCATGGGAGATCTGAACTTATTACATCAATAGTCATAGGCGTACTCCTTAGTGTCGTAGGAATAAATTTCATAACTGAATCAGTCCACAGGCTTTACATCAGGGAAAGATCGGATTTTTCTATCTCTGTACTTGCTGTTATGACTGTATCAGTTATTTTAAAGGAAGCGCTGGCTCAGTTTTCTTTCTGGGCGTACAGAAAAACAGGGTCAACGGCCTTAAAGGCAGACGGCTGGCACCACAGAAGCGACTCCCTGGCATCTCTATTAATTGTAGCAGGGATCTTTTTCAGCCGTATGTTTTGGTGGATAGATGCGGTTCTCGGCCTGATTGTTTCTGTAATAATTATAATATCTGCTATTTCGATTATCAGGGAAGGCGCCGCGCCTCTTCTTGGGGAATCACCCGACAAGACGTTAATCAGGAAGGTCAAAGCACTCGTCCGGGAGAATACAGGATCAGACAACCATCTGCATCATCTGCACCTTCACAGGTATGGACATCATACAGAGCTGACTTTTCATATATGCCTGCCCGGAGATATAACCGTAGAAGAAGGGCATGAAGCTGCTACAAAAGTTGAAAATGCGTTAAGAGAAAAATTAAATATCGAAGCTACAATACATGTAGAGCCTGTTAAAAAGATTCAAAGTACAAATAAAAAAATTGATTAATCCGGCAAGCCATGCTATATTGTATATATCATATATACAAAGGAACTAATAATGACGGAGTTTTTTATCAGGAATATACTACCGGCCGGGATTGGAGCACTTGCCGGATACGGATACTATAAATTTATAGGATGTGCATCAGGGGCCTGTCCCATTACTTCAAATCCGGTAATTTCTACAATCTATGGGGCAGGAATGGGTTACCTTCTGGCATATATGTGGAAGTAGGATAATACTTATAAAAGGAGATTATTTATGAGTAAAAAAATCATCGCGCTTGTTGAAGAAGGATATGAAGATCTTGAACTGCTCTATCCGGTAATCAGGTTAAGGGAAGAAGGATATCAGGTTGATATTGCGGGAACTGAAGAAGGTAAGACCTATACGGGAAAGCACGGTTATCCTGTCAAATCAGATGTAAGTTTTAAAAAGATATCACCTGAAAACTATGACGCTCTTGTTGTTCCGGGGGGATGGGCTCCTGATAAACTGAGGCGGTATAAGGAAGTTACAGATATAATCTTAAGCATGAATAAACGGAATAAACCTGTTGCGACAATATGCCATGCAGGCTGGGTTCTGGTAACGGCAGACGCTCTTAAAGGAAGAACAGTTACAAGCGTTCCTGTAATAAGGCCGGAGCTTGAATTCGCCGGTGCAAAATGGGTAGACAGGAGTGTAGTTGTCGACGGGAACTATGTCTCAAGCCGCACTCCTTCAGACCTTCCCGATTATATGAAGGAATTGATTAAGGTCCTGAAATAAAAACAGCAATATAATACTGTACCAGGTAAAAAACACAAAAAAAGCCGAACTTTTAAAGTCCGGCTTTTTTAATTAATTTCAGTTCAAAAGAAATTATCTTGCATATTTTCCGCTTCTTGTCTCACCCTTTATTGACGGGATTTTTATAATCTGTCCCGGTACTATAAGAGATGGATTATCCGGTTCAGGCATAGTATCCTTGTTTGCCTCATATAGGATTTTCCATTTCCAGGGGTCTCCATACACGAAATCGTATTCAGCAATCCTCCACAGGCAGTCCCTTTTGTCCACATTCAGGATTACTTCATAAGAAGCAGGCAGAATATCTTTTTTTGCTGCAGGAGCAATATCTTTAAGAAGCTCAATTACCATTAAAGAATCTGCTGTGCTTTTTTCATAATCTTTTTCTGAGAATTTATCATTAGCGCTTTTAAATAAAGCTGAGGCGTCAGTATAAAGCTGGCTGTCACGTCCCTTAATGTTAAGCCTGTCCGCCAGTTCCATCCTTTCCTTTGCCGCAGTAAGGGCTGTTCTTGCCCTGTATGCCGCTACCATCTCTGCAATGTATTTTTTTGAAAGGGCCGCATTTTCCTGTGCCTTGATGGCATATTCTGCTGACAAATCATATTCACCTTCGGCAAGAGCCTTCTCTGAAAGATTTGTGAATTCAATTGATTTTTTATAAAATTCATTATTCGCAAGGGATTGCGCAAAAACTGCTGAAGCTGCAATCAGAAAAAGGGAAGCCAGAATAATTATTTTTTTCATAATCCGCCTCCTGCTGTTTTCTGTTCAGCTTCCATGGCAGCAGCATCATCTTCTACATTTTTAATGTCTGCCTTGGCTTTTTCAAGCTGCTTCATCGCCTCTTCTTTCTTTACTTTTGCATTTTCATAGGCAGCAAGAAACAAAGTTTCAGATTCAAGATATTTGGCCGCAGCTGTTTTCACTTTCTCTCCACCGGCGGCAGCAAGAGTGTTTGCCTCATTGTATATGGACATTGCGCTGTCAAATTCTTTTTTCACAGCTACTTCCGCCTTGACAGATTTTGCCTTGTTCATTGCATCTGTAGCTCTGCCTTTTTCCATATCTGCAGTAATTACAGGTGCAGGCTGTACAACAGGTGCAGCAACAGGCTCAACTGCCTTTTCGGGAGCAGATGCACATGAATAAAAAACAAGAATTGGCAGAAGCAATAATAATTTTTTCATATATTACCTCCAGTATAATATTAATATAATACAGAATGGATAAAAAGACCAAAATTATTTTTTTATCGTATAACTTGTATTTTTCTCAACCGGGGAATTACTGCGTTCTTGTCGCGATCAGGTCGGCTCCTGTCCCGCTGATATTATATATTATAACATCCCCCCTTTTAACAGGGGATTCAAGTTCAATTTTAAGCGTCTCGTCAAGTATTCCCGCAATTTTAGTTTTGGGAACCGGTGCTGATGTCCTTACAGAAACAAGAGGCATGACTGATCCTTTTATCCTGACGCTTGTTATAACAGTACGGACGGGGGATGTCAGTTCCCTTAACGCGTAATTTTCACCGGCTTTGCAAAGTGCGCCTGTGAAAATGTATTCACCGTTTTTTTCCTCTGCCGTTATCTCACAGCCTATAGGACAGGTTATGCATGTTATCACCTTCATATCTGTAATACCTCTACTTTTATATCAGTCAGCTCATTTTTTATTTCAGCAGATTCCGGTCTTGATTTTATCAGCTTAAGAAGGATATCCGTTACCTCAATTCTTTCCATCTCTCCGGGTCTCACAATCGTTTTAACTTTGCTCTCATGAATAATGCTTTCTCCCTGAGTAAGCATTATTTTTACATTCCGCATCGGCTTTGTAACTCTGAACGAAAGCTTAAAATGAATATTTTCAGTATTGTCATTTTTTACGGCATAATCCGGCTCAACATAAACAGCCTGAGGAACCACATATGAAACATTTTTTCCAGGTAAAAACTGCTGTCTTGCTTCAGGAGTTCTTTTTCCGCTGACTTTTCCTGCGGTTTTTGCCCACTGCGCAGCCGCCTTTCCCGCTGCGATGCCGTCTTCAGAAACATAATCCACAAGGTCGGAAACATGCATAACGTTTCCGCAGGCAAAGATACCGTCAGCTGAAGTCTGGAAAGTACTGTCAACTTCAGGACCTTTTGTTTTAGGGTCAATTTTTATCCCTGCCTTTTCCGTAAGTTCGTTCTCAGGAATCAACCCGACAGAAAGAAGCAGGGTATCGCATTCAATAAACCTTCGGGTCCCTTCTATTATCTTTTTTTCATCATCAATTTCTGCGATTTCTACACCCTCTACCCTGCTGTTTCCCCTGATATAGGTGACAGTATGGTTAAGATAGACAGGGATATTAAAGTCATCAAGACACTGCACCCTGTTGCGGGAAAGCCCTCCTAAAAAGGACATTACTTCAACGATTGCCTTAACACTGGCCCCTTCAAAAGTAAGCCGCCTTGCCATTATCATTCCGATATCGCCGGACCCCAGTATTACAATATTTTTACCCGGCAGGTATCCTTCTATATTTGTAAACCTCTGGGCAAGCCCTGCGGTAAATATTCCGGCTGGCCGGGTCCCGGGAAGCATTATGTTGCCCCTTGTCCTTTCCCTGCACCCCATCGCAAGAATTACAGCTTTTGCCTTTATACAGATAAGCCCTTCACTTCCTGAAACACCTGTTACAGTATGAAAATCAGCCAGGCCGGACGGAGTTACCTTTCCTGCCGGTATAACTTCAAGAACCATTGTCTCAAGCTTTATTTCAATTCCGAGAGCGGCGGCCTTTTCCGCGTATATTTCCGCGTATTCAGGCCCTGTAAGGTCCCTGCTTAAGTTGTGAAGGCCGAACCCGTTGTGTATGCACTGGGGCAGGATCCCGCCTGTCATGAAATCCCTCTCAATTATTACAACCCTTTCCGCGCCGCCTTCCCTTGCCCCGATACCCGCGGCAAGCCCTGCCGGGCCTGCCCCTATAACCGCAACATCATAGATATATTCTTTCATTTCCCCGCCCCGCTGTCTCCTGCCGGCTGCTTAAAATGAGCCGATGAGTCTTTTGTCTCACGTTTCAGTATTTCTGTTCCCCTGCCTCTTTTCGTTATTTTAAGCGGATCAAGCCCTGTCTCTTCGCATATTATCCTGACAATTCTGGGTGTGCAGAAACCGCCGCTGCACCTGCCCATTTGTGTTTTAGTCCTCCGCTTTATTCCGTCAAGCGAAACCACACCCAGAGGGTTATGGACCGCTTCGATAATTTCGGCCTTCGAAACAGTCTGGCATCTGCAGATAATTTCGCCATAATGTGGATTTTCTTTTAAAAGAGCCTCCCTCTCCTGCCGGGATGATGGTTCAAAACGCCTGATTTTTTTCCTTACCGGATTGAACATGGGATTTTTTTCAAGAGTTATCCGCTGCGACAGAAGCTCTGCCATGTATTCGCCGATCCCTATGCTGCCGCTGATTCCTGTAGACCTTATGGCAGCCGCGTTGATGAAAGGCATAACTCCGTCAGGATGCCAGCCGATTATATAATCATTAATTTCAGCACACCGTGCGCGGAGACCTGCATACTGATGTATTGTCATGGATTTATCAAGCCAGGGAAAAATACGCTTTCCGGCTTCCCAGCCCGCATCCAGGGCATCAGAAGTTGTCCCCTTCTCCTCTTTGTCTCTGAGATCCCTTGCTGTAGGCCCGACCATCAGATTGCCGTCGCGCGTTTTTACGACAGTTGTCCCGCGGAAATCAGGCTGCGGACACCCGTATACGATGGAATTGACGCGGCCGGAAAATTTTTTGTCAATGACCCAGAACTCCCCTTTCCTCGGGCGGATTTCAAAATTATCCCAGCCTGCCATCTTTGAAACCTTATCAGAATAAAGCCCTGCTGAATTAATCACAAAATCCGCCTCAAGTGTTTTCTCTCCGTTATTTATCCCGACAACCCATGGAGAATCCGCGGAGGACCGGTATGAGAGGGAAGTAACTTCACTTTCAAAAATGAAATTAACGCCGTTAACAGCAGCGTTTTCCGCAAGGGCGAGAACAAGGTAGTATGAGAGAAGAGAACCGTCCTCCGGTGCGTATAAAGCTCCGAGCGCATCCGGATTTACATAAGGCTCTTTTGAAAGAAGCTCTTCCCGGCCAATAACCCTGGTTGTGTAAACACCGCAGGCCTCGGCCTTTTTCTGAAGGGCCGGAAGCGTTTCATTGAACTCGCGCTCTGTCACAGCAACATTAAATGAACCGCATCTTGTGTATTCCACATCAAGCTCTTCTGTAATTTTTTCCCATCTTTTATTGCTCCGTCTTATCATTTCAATTTCCAGCGGGCAGGAGGGATCAAGGTCTGCGCCGCAGACTATATGGGAATTGTTTGCCTTGCTGGTACCTGAACAGACATCATCCTCTTTTTCAAGCACTGTAACGGAAAGGTTTTTATACTGCGAAAGTTCCCTCGCAATGGCGCATCCGACAGCGCCGCCCCCCGCAATTACAACCCTATAATTATTCTTCAAGAAAGACCTCCATCACTCAGTAGTGCCAGATTTAGAATACAACCTGCAGGCTTAAACCTTCAGGAATTATTTCATGTTTTCATGTTTTCATTTTATATTATAAATACAATAATCTTATACATCTTTGATGATTTTATTGTCAATAAAGATCAGCACCTGCATTTTTATTTTTACAAAATACCATTTATCGGAAAGATACAATAAGGGATGGTAATGATTATACAGACGGCTTTATACTCAAGGCGGCTGAAATACTCACGCCTATATTTTTACAGATAAATCAGAAGAAGACTTTTTCAGACCGGCCTGAAAAAGCTGTTTGCCTCAAGCAGGGCGCGGTCCGCGTCCGCCCAGTCAGGATTTTCGAGTGAGCCTGTTTCGATCCAGCGAATCTCATGGTGATCGAGTGCGGAAGGTTCACCGTTTTTGATTTTAACAACAACCGGGATCAGTTCAATTGTTTTGTCAGGATAATGGTGTATAACGCTTTTCAGCACTTCTCCCGCTATGCTTTCAATGCCGAGTTCTTCCTCAAGTTCCCGTACAACAGCTTCCTCAGCGCTTTCGCTGCCCTCAAGCTTCCCTCCCGGGAGCTCCCACTTGAGGGGCAGGTCCATATTTATGCTTCTTCTCGCGGCAAGGAGCCTGCCGTTCTCTATTATCACGGCACAGCATACCCTGATTATTCTTTCAGACATCAGACGCTGCCCCAGACAAAAATGTCAAACCCTGACAAGATTATATTTTGTATTTCCAAGTCCTATGCTCCGTGCATATTCAAGCCCTTCCTTCCAGTTGGAACCTGGATAGAGAGATGCAAATTTATCGCTCCCCTCTTTGTATCCTGTATTGTCAAGCTGGCATCCACTTACTGAAGGGGCGCTGTTTACAAGATCAACCGCTGCCTGATCAATAGCTACGGGATCGAATGAGGCAAGAATACCGATATCCGGAACAATCGGGGTATCATTGTGGTTCCAGCAGTCGCAGTTAGGGGATACATCCACGACAAAAGTTATATGAAAATGCTGTTTGCCGCGAAGAACCGCAAGAGTATATTCAGCTATCTTTTTTACGGCAACAGCTGCGGCTTCATCCCAGTTAAATGATGCTGCTCCGTATTTGCAGACAGCTATACACTGACCGCATCCTATACAAAGATCATAATTAATTTTTGCCTTTTTATTGCCATCGTATGCTATGGCTCCTTCCGGGCAGTATTTTATGCACTGGCCGCATGAAACGCATTTTTTTTCAAGTATAAAAGGTTTTGAGGATGAATGCATTTCAAGCTTGCCGCCCCTCGAACCGCTTCCCATACCGATATTCTTAAGCGCCCCGCCGAAGCCTGTCAAATCATGCCCTTTAAAGTGGTTCATTGATATTAAAACGTCAGAGTCGGCAATAACTGTTCCGATTTTTGCGGTTTTACAGTATTCAAGAGATAATTCAATTTCGTTGAAATCTGTCCCTTTAAGCCCGTCAGCGATTATAACAGGACACCCGGTAACAACGCTTGAAAAACCATTTTTTTCAGCGGCTGTCAGATGATCGATGCTGTTGGACCTTTTTCCTGAATAGAGGGTATTGGCATCAGTAAGGAATGGTTTGCCTCCCCTTCCTTTCACAAGGTCTGAAACAACAGAGACAAAATTGGGCCTGATATAGGCAAAATTACCGGGTTCTCCGAAATGGATTTTTATTGCTGTGAATTTTTTATCAAGATCAAGTTTCTCAAAGCCTGCCTTTAAAATCAGATTCTGTATTTTGTCAAAAAGATTATTGCTGCCTGAGGTTCTCATATCCGTGAAATATACATCTGAAATTTTTTCTCCCATTGCCGTCTCCATATATCAGTTTTTTTATTTATACAGATTATAACAGATTGTGCATGTAAATAATACATTAACAGCATAAAGACCTGGAGATTGTTTTGAAACACCAGGGAAGCTGTTCCACCGGGGAAGAAAAAAGGGTTTATTTTTTCATTTAATCACTTTTTTATATATAAATTATTCATTATTCTGCCAATACATCTTAAAAACATTAATTAAATCTGATAAACTGAGTATGATTTAAATAGAAAAATCACTTCAATTTAAGGGAAGATTATGGACAAGAAAAAAATTATAATTTTAGGCGGAGCTTATGCCGGTATTGCAGCAGCGAAAAAAATTTACAGGAAATTCAAAAAAGGCTCTGAAGTTGAATTGACAATAATTGACAAGAACAAATATCACACTCTAATGACAGAGCTGCATGAAGTAGCAGGGTCAAGAGTGATACCAGATTCAGTCATGATCAGTTTTGAAAGAATTTTCTCGGGGAAAAAAATAAACATTGTAAATGACTTTATAAAAGGTGTTGATTTCAAGAACCAGCTGGTGGAATCCGACAGGGCAAAATATCCCTATGACTACCTTATAATCGGAACAGGCGGCGCACCTGAATTTTTTGATATCCCCGGGGTTCAGGAGAATTCTTTCTCACTCTGGTCCCTTGAAGATGCCATCAGGATAAGAAAACAGCTTGAAGAACGCTTCAGGCTGGCAGCTAAAGAGGCGAATCCGGAAATCAGACAACGAATGCTAACCTTCGTTGTCGCGGGAGCGGGATTTACAGGAATTGAAATTGCCGGCGAATTCATGGAGAGAAGAGATGTCCTGTGCGGTAAATATCACATTGACAAATCAGATGTAAAGATTGTTGTAATTGAAGCGCTTGACAATATTCTTCCAATAATAGAGGAAAAACTTAAAAAGAAAGCGGCCAGATATCTTGAAAAACACGGGGTTGAGATAATACTCAACGCCCGGATAACCGGAGCCACAGAAAATAAAGTTATTATTGCAGACGGAAGGGAAATACAGACTGATACATTTATCTGGACTTGCGGAATCCATGGATCTGAGTTTACTTCAATGGTAGATCTGACAAAAGGGCATACATCAAGAGGCCAGTGCAGTATAGCCTCAGCTGAAGGTATCCATGGAATGAGCGACTGCAGGTTCGAGGAAGATGAAAGATATATAGTAGGAACCAGAGGCAGAATACTTGTTAATGAATATATTCAGTCGGTTGACTACAGTAACGTCTATGTAGTAGGCGATAACATGTGGTTTCTTGAGAACGGAAAAGTTCTGCCCCAGATTGTTGAAACAGCGCTCCAGACAGGAGAAACTGCCGCAAAGAATATTATTGCTGACATTGAAAAAACTGAAAAAGAGCCATTCAAATCAAATTATCACGGGTTTATGGTTTCAATCGGCGGAAGATACGCTGTATCAAACGCAGGGGGCTTAAAGGTATCAGGTTTTATGGCAATGGCAATGAAACACCTTGTCAACCTTCATTATCTTTTCAGTCTTGCCGGGATTAATGCGGTCTGGGGTTACATGAAGCATGAATTCTTCGACATGAAAGACGGCAGGACTTTCCTTGGGGATCATTTTTCCTGGAAAGTTCAGGGCTGGTGGGTTTTTCCGCTAAGGGCATGGCTTGGTATTATGTGGATTGCCGAAGGACTTAACAAGATTGGAGAAGGCTGGCTTAATTTTGGAGCCGGCACAAAATCCGGCTGGATGTTCAGCAAGGGCGTAATACAAAAAGGTGTTGAAACAACTGCTTCACTGTCATCGGCCGTGGCCGGATCCGGCGCTGCTGATGCGGTAGCGGCGGCCTCCGATGCCGGTGAGTATGCTGCAGAAGCTGCAGTAGAAACAGTAGCAGATACTGTTGCAGCTGCATCAGATGCCGGAGAATATGCAGTCGAAGCCGTAGTAGAAACAGTTGCCGATGCTGTTGCAGCTGCTTCCGACACTGTTGCATCAGCAGCAGGTGCGGTGGCAGACAATACTGTTCATGCGTTCGGCAAGCTCTGGGACACCGGTAAATCCATAATCCCCTATGATTCTCCATTTGTAACATGGTTCAGGGAAACCTTTATGGACAGTATAATGGCACATATCAGTTATCCTGTATTTCAGGGAATGATTGTATTTGCAGAACTGGCAATCGGACTTGCTCTTCTGGGCGGACTCTTTACATGGCTTGCAGCAGCCGCATCCATTGTAATGTGTATTGTTTTTACCGCTTCGGGAATGTTCAGCTGGGACCAGGCATGGTTTGTATTTGCAGCATTCCTTATGCTGGGCGGAGCCGGAAGAAGCCTCGGCCTTGACCAATGGGTAATGCCTGTAATTAAAAAATGGTGGAACAGTACTTCGTTTGCCAGGAAAACATACCTTTACCTTAATGAGCCGGTTATCAAAAAATCAAAAAAATAATGTTTGAGGCTCCCTGTTTTGCTGCTGCATCACAGGGAGCATGATTTTAAACAAGGGAACTGTTTGAACAATACTACATCCGGCAATGATCTTGATATTGTCAAAGAAATAATCAATTCCTCTATAAAAGGGTCAATACCTGTAATCAGGGAAAGTGTAGAATCATTGGTAAATTCAAACGGAAAAATGCTCAGGCCTTCATTTTTAATTATTGCATCCAGACTGGGAACGCCTGACCCTGATAAAATTTACAAACTTGCCGCAGCTGTCGAGCTCCTGCACATAGCATCGCTTATTCATGACGACATTATTGATGATTCAGATAAAAGACGGGGGAAACCTGCCCTGCACAGGATATACGGCAGAAGAAACGCGGTACTGGTCGGCGACTATCTTTTTTCTAAAAGTTTTGCCCTGCTTGCAGCAAATACTTCGATAGAAAACGGCGCATCCATGGCGCGAATAATGGGAAGAATCTGTGAAGGAGAGATAAATCAGAATATTTCCATATTATCACAGGATTTTACAGTAAGGTCATATACCAGAAGGATAATGGCAAAAACAGCCCTTATGTTTATATTAAGTTTCCATATCGGTGCGGCTGAAAGCGGATGCAGCATGGAAATGCAGTCTGTTTTAAGAAAAATCGGCTACAACATAGGAATGAGCTTTCAGATAATTGATGACATACTTGATTATACCGGCTCTGAAACACTGCTTGGGAAACCTTCGGGAAATGACCTTAAAGCAGGTATTTATACTGCCCCTTTAATCTTTGTGATGAATAAAAACGACTCCATGCTTAAATATCTGGTGAAGAAAAAACCATATTCCCGCAGAACAATAATAAAAATTATCAAAAAAACTATTGAACTCGGCGGGATAGAAGAGGCTGAGGCCAGGGCAGCCCTTTATTCAAAACGGGCACTGAAAGAGATAAACTATCTCCCTGAAGGCTATACAAAAGTAACGCTTGGAAAATTGACAGAGAATCTGCTCAACAGGGATTATTGATTAAGCACTAAAATCATCATACCTTGTTGAATAAATCTCATGGAAAACCAATCATTTTCTGCCTGTATTCATCCCACAGTTTAAGTTTAATAAATGACAAGCTCTCCAAAAAGAAAACAGGTTTTCTCTCCTTCAGTTCAGGAACAGCCTCATAGCATTTTTTAAGCTGATAATTGGGTATTTTAGGGCTAAGATGGTGTATATGGTGGAAACCTATACTGCCTGAGACCCACCTCATCAGGGCAGGCAGTTTATAAAAGGAAGAGCCTTCCATTGCGGCGCGCAGCCGGTTCCAATTTTTTTTTCGGGCCCAGTATCCTCCAGGGAACTGATGCTGTACATAGAAAAGCCATATCCCTGCGGCCCCTGCAAGCCAGATAACCGGTATTTGAATTAAAAGATATGTTTTCCACCCCATAAGAAAAGATGCAGATATGGCAAGCGAGACAATCATCAGATTTGTGAATACCGTGCTTATCTTCTCCTTTCTCTTTACTGTCCTTGAGGGTAACCTGTTCTGGTAGAGGAATGTGAAGAGCGCACCCAGGCCGATCATTACAACCGGGTTACGGTAAAGTCTGTAAATCAGCTGCCCCGGTTTTGTCATATCCCTGTACTCATCAATTGTTATAGTCCAGATGTCGCCGAAGCCCCTTGCATCCAGATTGGCATAGGAAGCATGGTGACGAAGATGGCAGAACCTCCAGTCCTCAAAAGAAGTAAAGACAAGTACGCCAAGAAGATAGCCCAATATGCTATTTGCCTGTTTTGAAGGAAAAAATGAACCGTGAACGCAATCATGAAATAATATAAATATCCGTACCAGAAAAGCTGCAGCCGGTACAGCAAGCAGCAGTGTATAAAAATACGGATAACCCAGCTGTATTGAACGGACCATCAGATACCACATAAAAAAATAAGGAAGGAAAGTATTCAGAAGCTGCCATACTGACTTTATCCTCTCCGGATGCTGATATTTTTTAAGACCATTATACCAGTCCGGCCAAGCCTGACTCCCGGCTGATTTTTGTTCTCCGTGTTTTTCAGGAACTGACTCATTTGAAATCATACTAAAATATATTATTATTCAGATTGGGAAAAATTGCCATAATTCCCTGATATTTATAATATATTTCATAATTAATTTGCCTGAACAAAGGTCTTTATATATATTTTAATATATACGATTCCCAAACAGGAGAGAACAATGAGTGTTATTATTTACAGTACGCCGTCCTGCGGCTACTGCAAGCTGGCAAAAGATTTTTTTCAAAAGAACAATGTAAAATTTACTGATTACAATGTAGCATCAGATCCTAAACGGGCTGAAGAAATGTCAAGGAAATCCGGGCAGATGGGTGTACCAGTAATAGATATCAACGGTAAAATTATAATAGGCTTTAATAAACCTGAAATCGAGAAAGCCTTAAAATAACAGCTGTCTTTAAATAAAAAAATGGGAACATAACTTTACTGTTGTTCCCTTTTATTATTCCCCTTTTTGGGCTATTTTATATATCTCAACTGCATCATCCTTAAATATATGATAAAATTTACCCTGGGGGCCTTTGGCTGTACAACGATCTGCCATGAGCTCATACCTGGAAATATCCTCAGGAACACCCAGCTCGGAAAGCCTTACAGGAAGCCCTATTGTTACAAAAAACTTTTCCAGACGTTTTACCCCTTCAAGAGCTGTTTCTACCTCATCCCCGAATCCTGAAGGAACATCCCAGACATTTCTGGCATATCTGGCAAACAGAGCGGGCTTTTTGCGGCACACATACCTCATCCAGGCCAGTGTAATAACCGCAATCCCGGCACCATGCGTTACCCCGTACAAGGCGCTGAGTTCATGTTCAACCCTGTGTGTTCCGAAATCCCCGATTTTACCCATGCTCAGCAGGTCGTTATGTGCCAATGATCCTGAAAGCATAATCTGCGCTCTTGCGTTATAATCCGCAGGATTATCTTTAAGAACAAGCGCGTTTTTAATTATTGTCTTAAGCACTGCTTCGGTAAGGAGGTCTGTAAGATCGTTATCTTCGACATCCGTAAAATATCTTTCCTGAGCATGGCTCATCATATCAGCGATGCCGCTTGCAGTCTGATACTGAGGAAGCGTATATGTAAGCTCAGGATTCATTATTGCGAATGCAGGCCTGTATAAATTGCTGTTAAGCCCGTTTTTAATAAGCCCATCTTCCTTTGTAATAACAGCACTCTGGCTTGTTTCGCTTCCCGCGGCTGAAATTGTAAGAATAACGCCTATCGGAAGAGCTTTCTGCGCAACCGCTTTTCCTGAGAAGAAATCCCATACATCGCCTTCATAATAATAACCTATTGAAATTGCTTTGGCGGTATCAATAACGCTTCCGCCTCCGACAGCAAGTATAAAATCAATTTTTTCATTACGGCAGATTTCTATGCCTTTCTTCACATCAACCAGAACCGGATTCGGTTTAACACCGGAAAGCTCTGTGAAGAATAACTTTTCTGCCATAAGCGACTCTGTGACTGTTTTATAAAGGCCGGTTTTTTTAATGCTCCCGCCGCCGTAAACAAGAAGGACACGGCTGCCGAACCTGACTGATTCCCGTCCTGCCCTTTTTTCTGTATCTTTTCCGAAAATAACTTCTGTTTTGCACTGAAAATCAAAATCAATCATTCAATCAACCCTCCCGCGGCAATTATTTCTGCTATCTGCATAATTAAAATTGTGAGTATTTTTCAACACCAGTTGAGTGATCTTGAAACCGCCTTCTTCCATCCCGAATAAAGCTTTTCTCTTGTCTCTTTATCCATACCCGGTGTATATGATTTGCTTACTTTCCGGATATTTTTAAGAACTTTCGTATTTTCCCAGAAGCCTGATGCAAGTCCGGCAAGATATGATGCCCCCAGAGCCGTAGTTTCATGTGATGCGGGACGTGTAACAACCCTGTCCAGGATATCGCTCTGGAACTGCATCAAAAAATTATTCATGGAAGCCCCGCCGTCGACTCTTACGTCCGACAGAGGAATACCTGAATCGTTTTCCATTACAGAAAGCACATCACGGGTACTGTAGGCAATTGACTCAAGGGCAGCCCTTATAATGTGCTCGCGGTTCGCAGAACGGGTAAGTCCGATTATTGTCCCGCGGGCGCCCATATCCCAGTAAGGAGTTCCGAGTCCCTGAAAAGCGGGAACAAGATAAACCCCTGCAGTATTATCTACAGAAACCGCAGCTTCTTCAGTTTCCGAAGCTGTCTTTATAAGCTTAAGGTTATCACGAAGCCACTGGACAACAGCCCCTGCCATAAACAGGCTCCCTTCGAGAGCGTATATTACCTTACCGTCAAGCCCCCATGCTATTGTGGTAAGCAGGCCGTTTGCAGAAGAGACAGGTTTTTCACCTGTATTCATCAGCATGAAACATCCGGTCCCGTAGGTGTTTTTCGCATCTCCTTTATCAAGACACATCTGCCCGAAAAGGGCGGCCTGCTGGTCGCCGGCAATGCCGCATACCGGTATTGAAAATCCTGCAACACTGTCTTCAATTTCACCGAATAACGAACTGGAAGGCCTGACCCCGGGAAGCATTGAAGACGGGATGCCTAAAAGATCGAGAAGGTCCTCATCCCAGGAGAGTGTGTTGATATTGTAAAGCATTGTACGTGAAGCGTTTGAATAATCTGTCGCGTGGACCTTCCTGCCTGTATAATTCCAGAGAAGCCAGGTGTCAATAGTACCGAAAAGAAGTTCGCCCCTTTCCGCCTTTTCCCTTGTGCCGGGAACATTATCGAGAATCCACTTTATTTTTGTTCCGGAAAAATATGCATCAACAACAAGTCCGGTTTTTGCCTTGATCCGGTCAGCATGGCCGCCCTTTTTCAGATCATCACATATGGCTGCAGTTCGTCTGCACTGCCAGACTATAGCGTTATAGACAGGTTTTCCTGTATTCCTGTCCCAGACTACAGTTGTCTCCCTCTGATTGGCAATCCCCGCGGCGGCAATATCTCCCGCACTGACGCCTGCGGATTTGATTACTTCTTTTATAACATCAGTCTGACATTGGAGAATCTCAAGCGGATCATGTTCCACATATCCTTCAGCCGGATATATCTGTGTAAATTCTTTTTGGGCTACTTTTCGTATAACCCCTTCCCTGTCAACCAGCAGGGCCCGTGAGCTTGTCGTTCCCTGGTCTATCGCAAGGACATATTTACTGTTTTTTTTATCCATATTTAAATCCTTTCAGATATTATGCCGGATTTGTAAAATAAGATGTTACGCCTTGTAATAGCTCTCTCCGTATACGGCGAGTATTTCACCGAAATAGATTCGATGATAATCTTTTGCTGCGTATTTATCCAATATTGCGTTATCGAGAAAATGAGAAGAATCCATATCCTGCCAGTAATTTTTTTTGCATTCGAAGACAAGTTCGGCCTCCTTGAAAGCAGGGGCCTCAACAATTTCCGAGTTTACAACAGTAAGACCGGACTCTTTAACCTTGTCCGAATCTCTTCCTGACTTGCTGCCGATTATCTGCATAGCCTCCCGGTACTGAAGGGGAAGAACAGAAACAGTAAAAGTGCTGTATTTTTCCATAAATTCAAAAGTGTAGCGCTGGGGACGCACAACAACCTGAATAAAAGGTTTGCCCCACATCGCACCAATGCTTCCCCAGCCGATTGTCATTGTATTATGATTATTCTTATCGCCTGATGTAAGCAGACACCATCTGTTAAGCCATAGGTTTATCGCATCAATTCTCAGATTTGTAGCTCCAATTCTGCTCCTGGCCATTTAAATCCTCCATTGCTTTATGTGAAAGTAATTAAATCTTATATAAACTATTGAATAAAACTACCTTATTCCATATAAGGATATAAAAAATCCGATAAAAGGTAAACAGGATATTTATTATGGATATAAAATCAATTTGTGTTTTCTGTGCTTCAAGTAATGGACGCAGCACTGTTTTTGCAGATAAAGCAGAGGAAACCGGAAAAATTATTGCAAAAAAAGGGATAAACCTTGTTTACGGAGGCGGCGGTGTCGGTCTGATGAAAGTAACTGCCCAGGCAGCACTTGACGGAGGGGCCAGGGTGACCGGAGTAATTCCGGAGCTGATCAGCAGGAAGGTAAGGCCCCTTGAAGGGGTAAAAACAATTGTTGTCGGATCAATGCATGAGAGAAAGAGGAAAATGTATGATCTTTCAGATGCTTTTATAGCCCTTCCCGGTGGAATCGGTACTATGGAAGAGCTTCTGGAAGTCTTTACATGGAAGCAGATCGGGTATCTTGCAAAACCTGTCGGAATACTCAACACGCATGGATATTACGACAGTCTCATATCACTTCTTGATAACGCGGTTTCCTGCGGATTTTTAAAACAGGAACAGAGGGACAGTCTTATTATTTCGGACGATCCTGAAGAACTCATTAATCTGATGGAAGAACATGAGCATCAGTATATAGATAAATGGTCAAAATAACTGCATAATGGTGTATTATTTTGCTATCATATAATCAGGGATCTTAAAATGGGTTTTATTCAGTGATAAATAGTAAGGAACGGAAAATATACTATTATTTTTTTATAATTCTCATTGTTACAGGATCAATTCTGGCCGCAATTGCAGGTATAACAGCCAATACTGAATATACCGAATATGTCGAACAGTTAAAGAAAGATGAAGAGCTTAAGCTGACACTTCAGACATCTGTTTTAGACAGGAATTTCAATACGGTTTTATCAGAGTTGAGATTTCTGACTCACCAGAATGAACTCACCAGCTATATTAACAGTAATGATAAAGAACAGATTCCAATGATTGCCAGGGAATATCTGCAGTTCAGCAGGGAAAAGGAAGTATATGACCAGATCAGATTTTTGGATGATACAGGATACGAAATTATACGGATCAATTTCAATAACGGGAAACCTGAAATTACAGACAATCAGTTACTTCAGAATAAAAGTGACCGCTATTATTTTAAGGACACCATAAAGCTTGATCCGGGAGAAGTGTTTGTGTCCCCGCTGGACCTTAATATTGAAAACGGCGGGGTGGAGAGGCCATTCAAGCCTATGATCAGATTTGCTTCTCCTGTTGCTGACTCTTCAGGTAAAAAGAAGGGAATTGTAGTCCTCAACTACCTTGCCGACAGGATTATAGACATACTAAAGCAGTCATCATACATTTCTTACGGAAACTTCATGTTGATCAACTCTGAAGGGTACTGGCTCTACAATTCTGACAGGGAAAAGGAATGGGGATTTGTTTTACCTGAAAGGGAAAGCAGAAAATTCCCGGCATATTATCCTGAAGAATGGAAACAGATAACAGGTAAAAAAGAACTTCAGATACTTGATAATAACGGATTATTTACAGTTTCAACTTTTTTTCCCCTTTTGAAAAATCAGATAAAAATCCGGAAACTGGAAGAATCAATTTATAACATGGATTTTGATAAAACCGCATCAGAGTATTTCTGGAAACTCGTATCCCATGTTCCGTCTGAAGTACTTAAAACCGAAGAAAAAAGTATATTCAGGCATTACTTTTTGCTTGCTTTTATTTTTTTTCTATCAGCAGCTTTCCCTTCATGGCTTATCGCGAAAAGAATTGTAAATAAGAAAATTGACCAGTTAAAACTCTTTTATTCGGCTAATTTTGATAAATTAACCGGAATTCCCAACAGATCTTATTTCCTTAACACCTTGAAAAATATTATTATCGAGTCAGAAAGATATGAAAGAAAATTCGCGCTTCTGTTCATAGATCTGGACGGTTTTAAAGCTGTTAACGATTCCCAGGGTCATAAAGCCGGAGACAGTCTGCTTATTGAAGCTGCCGCAAGAATAAAAAATAATATAAGGTCTTCAGATACTACGGCAAGATTTGGAGGAGATGAGTTCGCGGTAATTCTGAATTCGCTGACTACTCCTGTTACAGCTGAAATAGTTGCAAAAAAAATCCTTGAAACCCTGGCGGAACCGATTGATATAAACGGTAGAAAAAACTATATAGGCGCAAGTATCGGGATAAGTTTATATCCTGATAACGGCAAATCAAGTGATGAGCTTATCCAGAGAGCGGATGAGGCGATGTATTACGTCAAAAAAACCGGCAAACACAGTTACCGGTTTTATGTATAATAAACAGGTAACTCATAGTAATCAGGAGCAGTAATACTTACGGAGAAATAATGAATCTTTCTGAATATATTATTGATTTTCTTAAACAGGTGTCTGTAGAGCATGTCTTCGGTATATCAGGTGCGAGAATAGAAACCTTTTTCCATGAAATACACAAATCAGAAATAAATATATCCCTTGTAACAGCAAAACATGAATTCTCTGCTGCTGCCATGGCATCTTCCTATGCCTGGTCCGGAAAATCTTTAGGTGTTGTTTCAACAACATCCGGCGGGGCCGCCTACAATATCATACCTGCTCTTGCCGAGGCTTATTGCACCGGGACACCGCTTCTTGCGATTATAGGGCAGCCTGCCAATAACAGAAATCTGTACGGCGCATTTCAGGAAACAAGCGGATTAAGCGGGACACCTGACCTTATTGCCTCTTTTAAACCTGTTTCAAGGTTCTGTGCAAAAATTGGTTCTGCTGATGAAATACCTGAAATCATAAAGCAGGTTTACAAATTGCTTATACTGGAAAAATCGGGACCTGCCGTGCTATTGATCCCTGAAAACCTCTTCATCTGTGAAACCGGGGGAGGAATATTTGAATGGCCCCTCGGAAAACCGGACAGCGCCATTGCATCAAATACCAGCCGGCAGAGAATTTCCGCAGGAAGGACCGTGTTCATCGCCGGAAGAGATATTTTAAGGGCAGGAGCCAGGAACCAGTTTTCCGGTCTTGTAAAAAGAATGAGGTGTCCTTTGGTATCAGCCCCGGATGCAAAAGAAGTGTTTGATAATTTCAGCCCGCTTTACAGGGGGACAATCGGGGTTATGGGTAATCCGTCGGCCCATGAAGCTGTTGAAAGGGCTGATACGGTTATTATCGCTGGAACAGACATGAATGAAACAGCCACATACGGATTAAGGGAAATCTTAAGTAAAAAAAATATTCTATATGCAGGTAAACTCCCCGTTCATCTGACAAAATTCACTCATATCAGCAGATCAATAATGGATGGCATAAGATATATATCGGAAAATATTGAAGCTGAAGAGGAAGATATACATGGAGATATAACTTACCTTAACAGCACCGGCAGCCCTTATGCCAGGATAATGAAAATAATCGAAAAAGATATTGTTTCGCCTTCCAATATATCAGTTGATGCCGGTTATTCCGGAATATATGCAGTACACACAATGAAAATACCCGAAGGTTCATCATTTCACATATCCCTTTCAACCGCCGGCATGGGGTACAGTTTTGGCGATATAATCGGCGCGGCTGTCGCAACCGGAAGGAAAGGATACCTTATCGCAGGGGATGGTTCTTTTTTCATGAACGGTTTTGAAATACACACAGCTGTGGAATTAAGCCTGCCTGTAATATTTATAATACTCGACAACAGCGGCCACAGAACATGCAGCCTGAGGGAAAAAATATATTTCAATGAAATCAGCGGCAGTAATGATTTCAGGGATATATGTATCGGTAAAGGATTTAATGAAATTTTCCCCTCACTTAAATCGGCAGATGTTCAGACACCAGAGGAGCTTGAATACATTTTAAAGGAAAACAGGGAGCTTGGTTCCCCGCTATTGATTTCCATAAAAATTGATAATGAGGAAATACCCCCATACCTGCCTCTGTTTAATAAAAGGAGTTAATATGAATATTCCGGAAATAAGCGTGATTGAAGGGCTTAAAAGGTTTGAAAACTGCGGCATAGATAAATTTCAGTCGGATCTCATGGAAATGACACATACAGTCTACAGACATGATGATGTATACGGAAATTTCTGTTCAATCCAGGCATACATCGACTGCCCTCCAGAAACTGTATTCAGCTATATGTCTGACATACACTCCCTTGAAGAATGGACCTACTCCTTAAGGATTTATAAAAAAGTGAAGAACGACCTTTATGAAGGGGTTGATCTGCTGGGGGAAGACAGCAGTATTTTCTGCCGTGTTGTATCAAACAAAGAGGCATTAACTGTTGATTACCATTGCGCATGGGACCAGGGAGAGGATCTCTGGATGATCTATCTTAACAGGATAGTACCTGCCGAACCGGTCCTTAAAAAACCGGGATCTGTAGTATTCTGGCAGAACTGCAGGCACCCTTATTATGACAATAATCCATATCCTGAAAAAGCACCGCCCGGAAGAGTATGGGTGGGCGAGCTATGGGACTATTTTTACGCAGGGCATACTGTTGAGCTTGATAACCTTAAAAAAATACTGGAATACAGGCATAAAAATAATTTTCCTGCCGGCCCCTATCCTGTAAATAAGGTTAATGAAGAATGAATATTGTGATAAAAGGGGCTGAAACCTTTTTCCCTGAAAATATTGTTAAAAACAGCTTTTTCACCGGTTCCGGCAAAAGTGAAGACAATCCCATGTTCAGGGGAACATCTGAAAGAAGACACTGCAAAAGAGATGACATGGGATGGGATTTTCTTGTAAATGCTTCCAGGAAAATTTTCGACAGGTTCGGGATTAAGCCGTCTGAAATTGATCTTTTTCTTGCCAATTCTGCGATGCTCGACATTCCCTTCACAGGAGCCGGGGCGGCATGGGCACACAAGGCAGGGGCAAAACCCCGTCATGTTTACGATATTCACAGCAGCGGCTGCACATCCTTTGTTTTTATGCTTGAACTGGCCGGCATTTTAATGAAATCGAGAAATATCCGCTATGCCCTGATCGGGAATGTGCAGACTTCTGCCGGAAAAATATTTGCTCATCCGCAGAATATTGATAAACCCCAGTCTGTTGTCCCGGGTGACGGGTGCGGCGTGGCTCTTCTTGAGGCATCAGAAAATTTCGGCGAAAACTGCGGGCTCCTGCTGGAAAGCGCAACCAGGTGCCATGGGGAATTCGCTGAGGATATGAATATTGAAAAACCGGACGGAACATACTGGTGGGAACCTTCTGAAAAAATGGGAATTATTGAATTCTCAAAATCGCGCATCTTTAAAATAATATCAAGAGGGAACAGCTCTGTACCGGACAGGATCAGTGAAGTCTGTGAAATTAATGGAAAAAAGATTTCAGATATCGATTTTCTCATAACAAATCAGCCTAATCCTGTTTTCTTAAGAAACTGGAGGGAATATGCAGAGCTGCCTGAAGACAGGATGTATCATTCCTTTGATAAATACGGCAACCTGTTCGGCGCCGCAATGCCTGTTAACCTGTCTGAAGCACTGGAAAAGAAGCTGATAAAAAAAGGTGATCTTCTCTGCCTGGCAGGATTCTCCCATGCAGGGGATTATTCCTCGGCAACCCTTATTCAGTATTAGAAGTAAATTTTTTATGAAAGCAGGGTAGAGATATCATCCGGGTACAGAACCGTAATACCTTCACTTTCCTCTGCTTCTTCCAATTCTTCAGGAAACACATAGCCCCAGGAAGCAAGATAGTATGAAGCGCCTGCAAGTTCTCCGCTGCCCTGAAGGGAATATATGGTTTTCAGCCTGTCTTCAACTATATAAGTGTTTTCAGGGGAAAACTGCTCCTTTTCAAGTATCTCAAGAATTATCTCTTTTTTGGATTTTCCGGTTTCAAGGCCGTGAATCATACCTGGATCAAACGGGATTCCGAAATAAGACAGAAGCTTTACGATAAATATCTTTTCCTTGGTTGTGATTATATGCACTGACTTGAAATTATCACGGGCCGTATCAGTCAGGGCAGCAGCGCAATCATAAAGCCTGTGCCATGAGAGCCAGTTTGCCGGCCTGAGCCTTGCCCAGTCTACGCGCACTTTCCCGTAAAGCCTGACAAGTTTGTCGCGGTTCATGGAAACAGAGGTGAAAATCTGCTCCTTCATGAAATTAAACTTCTCTTTTAAAAAACTTTCACTGTAGCCTTCGTCAATTGCCTTTACAAGAGCTATTGCCTCATATCCTGTTTCAAGTAAAGGCCTGAGTTTTATGAATTTCTGAAGATGTTTTTGAGGGATATCAGAGCCCCTCCACTCATCCCACAATTCACTCCCGGCAAGCCAGCCTGTTCTGGCTGTTTCGCGGGAGCTGTCGCAGATTATTCCGTCAAAATCGAGAAAAAGGATTTTTTCATGTCTCATCCGGTTTAAATATTCAGCACTTTTTTCAGGGTTTCAGGATCAAGGCGGAATTCGGATCCCTTCCCCTCATGAAAGTGATGCTCCCTTAAAAGATGTATTGATATTGTTGAAAAAAGTATTTTCCTGTTATTTTTTATATTTACGGCCTCACATGTAATCTTCCTGTGTATACCGTCTTCAAAAGGGCAAGGCAGATGCCCCCTTGCCTCAAGAGTCCTTACAAGCCATTTATCATCAACAGTTGTAAACTCACCAAGTCCCCTTTCCCCCTGGTCAAGAAGATATTCAAGAGCAGTGCAGACCTTCTCATAATCAAGTGAATGGTATTCCATCCGCTCTTCATCTTCCGTAATTATATCTTTGATATCCCTTTCATCATCACCGAGAAATCCGCCTGCCGTAATTACGCCTGGCGCCATGTTTCCTTGAGCTTTTTTATATGCCGGGGTCATTTTCATGCTGTTTTCCTCCTTAAAAGACAAATCAGGCAAAATTATCAAAATAAATCTTTTCAAGCGGAATTCCGTTATCTGTCAGTACACTTTTACAGGCGGTAATCATGCCCGGACTTCCGCAGAGGTATCCCTCCCTGTCAGCTTCAGTTGAGATTTTCTCTTTTAGATAACTGTTCAGTACCGCTGTAATCAGTCCTTTTTCACCGCTCCAGTTATCTGATTCCTCCGGTTCCGAGAGCGCTGGTACAAAATGGAACTTGTCCCATTTCTTCTCAAGTTCCCTAAGCTCATCAAGATAAAACATGTCTTTACCGGTTCTTGCTCCGAAGAAATACCACACTTCCCTGTTGTTGATTTTTCTTTCGTACATATCGTTGAAAATAGCTTTAAAAGGAGCCATTCCGGAACCGCCTGCGATGCAAACCATTGTCGCATCAGTTTCCATTCTGTGAAAATCGCCGAACGGACCGATTACTTTAACATTCTGCCCTTCCTTAAGCTCAGTATGAACCCAGGTAGTGGCAATCCCTCCGGGAACCAGTCTTACAAGAATCTCGACATGGTTTTTATCGGAAGGAGTTGAAGACATGGAATAAGCCCTCTGAGTCTCTCCCTTTATTTTACCGTAGGGGGGGACCACAAGCTGAACATACATCCCTGCCTCAAATTCTATCTTTTCCTCACCGATTGATATCAAAACCTCTTTTATATCATGCGTTATGTCTTTTATCTTTTCGACAACACCTTCAATCTGTTTTACATTGAACAGAACATCAGGTATCTCGATTTCAATATCTTTTTTTACCTTGATCTGGCATGATAATCTCGTGTTAATGTCAATCTCTTCTTTTGTAAGATAAGGTATCTCTGTCGGAAGGTGCGGTCCGACATCGCTTTTAACAACACACTTGCATGCTCCGCAGCTGCCTCTGCCTCCGCAGGCTGAGGGGAGAAAAATATCGTTGCCGGCAAGCAGCTGGAGAAGGTTTGCTCCGCCCTTTACATCCAGTTCTTTTTTCCCCTTGTTTATGACAATTTTTACAATTCCATAGTTGTTTACAATCATATCCAGAACAGATATCAGCGCAGCAAGAACAGCCGCGATACTGGAAACAATCAAAGGCGCAATAATAATAACACTCATGAAAAGCTCCTCCTACTGTACATTTACCATTCCGGAAAAACCGATAAATGCCATAGCCATAAAACCGATTGTTATAAGAGTGATACCCGGGCCTTTAAGCCCCGCGGGAACAGGCGCGTTCTGTACTTTTTTCTGTATTGCAGATAAGGCCATAATGGCAAGCCACCAGCCAAGCCCTGAGCCGATTGAAAAGAAAAGAGTCTGCATAAGATTGTATTTTCTTATCTCGATAAAAAGGACAACACCAAGAATCGCGCAGTTTACTGTAATAAGGGGAAGAAAAATCCCCAGAGACATGTAAAGAGCGGGAGACACCCTGTCAATTACCATTTCAAGAACCTGCACCGTGGCTGCAATAACAATAATAAAAACAATATATCTAAGATAAAGAAGTCCGTAGGGAATGAGAATATAATGCAGCACAAGCCAGTTTATTATACCTGTGAAACCCAGAACTACCGTGACAGCAAGCCCCAGACCGTTTGAGGATTTCATATCTTTTGAGATTGAAATGAATGAACACATTCCGAGAAAGTTTGAAAGAAGTATATTGCTTGTAAAAATTGATGCTATAAAAAGCGTTACAAGATTAATGTCAGGCGCCATTGGTTTTCTCCTTTTTCAGAATCAAGGTTTTGCTTACCCAGACAACAGCTCCGAGAAGAAAAAACGCGCTCGGAGGCATAACCATTATTGTCCATTTTGTAAAGAATTCAGGCATCACTGGAAATCCGAATATAGTCCCGAATCCCGCAAGTTCACGTATTGTTGCAATTACAAGAAGTACCCACATATAACCGATTCCAGAAGTTATACCGTCCCAGAAAGATATCAATGGAGGATTGGATCTAGCAAATGCCTCTGCCCTTCCCATGATAATGCAGTTGGTGATTATAAGTCCTACATAAGGGCCGAGAGATTTGCTGATTTCAGGAAGATATGCTCTCAGGATTATATCGACAATAATAACGTAAAATGCTATTACAAGTGTCTGTATAATCATTCTTACCTTATCAGGAATAAGAGCTTTCAGGAGAGAAAGTGTAAAATTTGAAAACCCTGTAACAAAAACGAGGCCAAGCGACATGATCAGGGTATTGGTAAGATTGTTTGTTACAGCAAGTGTTGAACAAATTCCAAGTACCTGTATAAAAACAGGATTGTTTGTCCACATATTGCCTTTAAATATTTTTACCGCGCTGCTGTTCATTTTCCTCTCCCCTCCTTTGCAAGTCCTGCAATAACATTGTTGACTATTGTCTGAATTGACGCGCTTGTAAGCGATGCCCCGGTAATGCCCTCAACCTCGCTGTTTGTCGGGTCGCTGTCAGAGCCTCCTGAACCTTTTCTCACTTTTATGGCCGCATCGTCCGATGCAATTGCCTCATTCCTGAACTGGTCCTTGAACCACTTTTCATCAATCCTTCCGCCGAGACCTGGAGTTTCGTTGTGGGAGATTATCTCAAGCCCTTTTATCGTTTTAAAATCAGGTGTTACTGCTATAACGCCTGTAATTGTTCCCCAAAGCCCGCTTCCGGAAAAAAGCTTCAGGACAAGTTCTTCTCCATTGACTGTTGCCTTTATTGTTTTTGTAAATTGAGCAGCATCGCCTTCTGTTTTAGCTACAGCATCCGGAAAATATTTTTCAAAGAGTTTTTGTGTTTCATTTTTATCCTTAAACTCAACTCCTGCTGACTTAAGAAATGCCGAGTAAAACGATATTCTAGTATTGGCAGCTGTTTTTTCAGCTGTCAGACTGTCCGCAAGTGAAAGAAAAAATACAAAGAAAAATGACGCGGCAAATGTAAAAATAACTGTATAAAAAAAGTTGTTTTTATTCATTTCATTACCCCTTTGCCTGCTCCGGCGCAGCTTCCCTGAAAGGACCGGCCTTTTTTTTGGCGACAAGTTCATCAATCAGCGTTGCGAATGTATTGCCGAAAAGAATCGCAAAGCTAGTCCCTTCCGGGAAAAGGGAAAATATTCTTACTATTGCCGCTGTAAATCCGATTATTGATCCGTAAATCCACAGGGAGAGCGGCTTTTTCGGAGCAGATACCGGATCGGTTGTCATGAATACCGCAACAAACAGGATACTTCCGGAAAGAAGTCCTTCAAGAGGGGGAAATGCCTTTACAACACCGGCAGCAAAGAGAGCTCCTGATAAAACAGTAAAAGATATTAAAGTGGAAGCCATTGTCCGCCAGTTTGCGGTTTTTGTATAAACAAGATATAAGGCAGCAAGAATGATCAGAATTGCTGCCCCTTCTCCGGCAGAACCTGCCCTTAACCCTGACAAGAGATGCCACAGGTCAGGAAGTACCCCTTCCCTCATCATCTCAAGCGGTGTTGCGCTTGTCATCCCGTCAATAGCTTTAAGGCCGAAAATTGACGGGGCAAGCCATAGCGTTGTCATCTTGCCGGGGAAAGCTATATATATAAAAAGGCGCCCTGTAATGGCAGGATTAAAAATATTCCGTCCGAATCCGCCGTAAACACATTTTCCGAATAGAACCCCGAAAATAATTCCTACTGCGGCAATCCAGAAAGGGACTGCGGGCGGAAGGGAGAGTGTATAAATCATACAGGTAACAAGAACTGCTTCAGATGTTTTCTTGCCGCTTTTTTTCATAAACAGATATTCGGTCAGTATGCCTGCGGCAAAGACCAGGACTGAAACAGCAAGGAATTTAATACCATAAATAAAAACAGCAAAAAGAAAGACCGGAGTAAGTGCATAAAGCACTTTTCTCATTATTTGTTGTTTTTGAAACAAGATAATCCTCCTGAACAGATGAAAGATAATAAAAACTGATATATTTCACATTGTAATATAACTGAAGGGTTTTGACAAACGCAATATTATAAACATCAGGACGGAAACCTGCTTATATACTGTTGTCCAATAAGCTGATTTCAAATATATTTTATCATTAAAACCATGAAAAACAACGATAACGCCTCAAAAGGCAGTACAATTGATAAAAACGGTTATTTACAGGCTCTTTCCGCATATATAATCTGGGGATTGCTCCCGATATACTGGAAAGCACTAAAACATGTAATGCCGCTCCAGATTATGATAAACAGGGCCCTCTGGAGCTTTGTACTGTTATTTCTGATTTCGCTGATAAGAAAGAAAAATACGTTCGGATATCTAAAAGATCCTAAAACATTTTTCAAAATTACTGCGGCAAGTATTATTCTCTCCGCAAACTGGCTTACATACATATTTGCCGTAAACAGCGGAAGAATTCTGGAAGCAAGCATGGGATACTACATAACTCCACTCGTAAACATAGCGCTGGGCCTTATCGTTTTCAGGGAAAAACTCAACCGCGTCCAGTACACGTCCATTGCATTTGCCACAGCCGGTGTTCTTTACAAAACTATTGAGTACGGCAGGTTCCCCTATATTTCTCTCTTTCTTGCGCTCTCATTCGGTCTTTACGGCATGTTCAAAAAATACTTTTCGCTTGATTCAATAACAGGTCTGATGACGGAAACACTGATTCTGACACCTTTCGGCATCGCTGTAATTATCTATCTTCAGCTTAAAGGGGTTAACTCACTTTTTACGGTTTCGCTTACAACCGACCTGCTGCTGATAGGATCCGGAATAATAACAGCTGTACCGCTGATCATGTTTGCCGAAGGCGCTAAAAAGATTCCCATGTCTGCCATAGGATTCCTTCAGTACGTCGCTCCAACGCTGATGCTTCTAACCGGTGTTTTTTTATACGAAGAGGAGTTCACTGTGAGTCACCTGATAACTTTTTCATTAATATGGACAGGGCTTGCAGTCTATACTTACTCGCTGTTTAAATCTTCGAATAAGAGATCGGACCATTAATACAAAGGTAAAAACCTCAATAAAAATCTACATAGCAAAGCCGTTATCAACGCTCAGATCTGTAAAACCTTCAGGAGGAAGCCCGAAACCGCTGTAGTTAAGATGGCGCAGGGTTGATGTCCTGTAGTCATGTATCATGGTTTTAAGCCATTCAAATTCATCCCCGGTCATGTCTCCTTCAAGATATTTAAGCATTACCAGCATTGTTTCGTAGCGCCATTCAGTAAGATTGTTTTTCAGAAATTCCTCTTTTGATATCAGGTATTTTTCAAGGACATCAAAATCTATCGGAGTAGTTTTTTCATCAAAACCCACCCTTTTCCAGAGCCTTGATATATATGGAGGATTATCATCGGCAACAGGGTGCCTTACAATAATCTGGGATGAATACTGAACCGGTTTATCTGGATCAGAAGGGAGATAGCGCATCTTGTTCTTCATGTCTATCCCCGCCTCCGCAAACAGGCGGCAGAAAACATACCAGTTATCAAGCCCTTCTTTCCCCTTTACAGCAGGTTTTTCAAGAAAGACAAGATCTCTGGGACATTTGGGATAACCGAAGACCCATTCCGTATAATACGATTTACCTTCAGAGCCTAAAGGCCTTGGAATATGGGGATAGCTGTAATGCCCTGCCGAAATAAAAGCATCCTCAAGTTTTTTAGCAAGAAAATGGCGGGCAAAATTGTCAAACCCTGAATAAAATGTGTTGCCGTGCCTTATTGAATGCCTCGCTACAGGGAATTCCTGCAGAGTATAGATAATCCCGTCAATTGACCTGAATCCCGACCTTATCTCAAGATCAAGGGTGTAATCAGGATTCGCCTTAATTCTTTTTGAATAGGCAAGGTCCTGAATCTCGCGGCCTATTTTATATGTTATGGTCCTTGTTTTGCATGCTTCAAGCTCCTTTATATGACACTTGTGATGCCTGCTCATGTGGCTTGTTGTTGATTTACGATAGTCAAAGACAAGTTCGCTCATCCTCTCCATCTGGGGGAAATCGCATGGGGCGCATGACTTCATAAGGAACTCGAGTATAAGCGACATCATCTCGACCCTTTCCGGCTTAAGGTATTTATCAAGCTTTTCCCTGTTCTCATCTATAAATTTCTCAAATTTTTTAAAATCTATGTGAAGGCTTTCCGAACCGAAATCAATCCTTTTCCAGAGCTTGGTAAGCATTTCGTCGGAATCTGAAATACTCGGCTCAAGCATGACAATGTTTTTTATGTAATATCCGTCGTTTTCAACTGTATCATCAAAAATACCTACACCAGCTTCATTAAAACAACCGGATGCAATATCCCACTCGTCGACTTTTATGGGATACCACTTTCCCGCTTCGTCATCGTAAAACTCTGGATAATAACCCTCATCGCCGAAGACCCATTCATAATAGTATATTCCGTCAATATCAGACCCGAGAGGCCTTGGAACATGGGAAAACTTATAGCGTCCTGACCTGAAAAAATAGTCGTCAAGCTTTTTTATAAGCACATGACGGAAGTAAACATTAAGGGCTGAAAGCGTTGCCTTGCTTTCAAGGCTTTTAAGCGTTATGTCTGAATCTGGGTTTGCGATTTTTGCAAGGTCTGTCCCCCGCGGTATCCTGCAGGCCGCGACAAAATCCTGTTCCGTCCTGATTATCCCGCCAAGCCCGGGAAAAATGTTTCTTATCTGAATGTGAACTTCCGCGGAACCGCCGTACCCGCCGCAGCATATTGTTTCTATACCCATGCATCTAAAATATTACATGGCAGGCCTTCCGGTCAAGGAAGATTATATTATTGCTGTTATACGTAAAAAAATTACCTGCGTTTATGCCTGTTAGAGACATTACAGCCGCATTATCATCAGGAGTGATTGTAATTTTGAGATGTCCTGATGTCAATATAAAGATGCTATGATGCTTTTTACATTAATTTGGCTTTCCTAACAGGGAATGCAGAAAAAAAAATATCATTATAGTTAATTTTTATATTGACATTTTTATTTGAAATATATTATAAACCTTATTTTTTTGTGCTATTTTAAATTTTCAAGGAGTGAAAATATGAAAAAACTACTTTTTATTGCGCTGCTGTGTTTTCTCGCGGCCGCCCTTTTCGCGGGCGGAATTGAGAACAAGAACAACATGAGCGCCGGCTACCTGAGAAATCCAAGCAAAAATACAGAAACAAACAAACCTGACGCGGTTTTCTACAATCCGGCAGGAACTGCCTTCATGGAAGAGGGCCTTTATATTGAACTTGGAAACCAGTTTTTATTCAAGGAATATATGCACGATGCGACAGACATTGCGGCAGTTGATGACAAGTTTAAATCTACAGATCCTGTTCTGTTATACCCCAATGGAGAGATTGTATGGAATGCAGGGAAATTCGCACTTTTCGGGGCTTTAGGGGTTGCTGCAGGCGGCGGCGCTGCTGAATATTCAGACGGGTCAATTACAACAGTAGGGGCACTTTTGGGGTTATACGCAAAAATTGCTGCAGTCAGTGTACCTCTGGCAAATCTCATTGAAACTGATTCATCACTCAACCTTACAGCAGTAATTTTCGGTGAAACAATAGGAGCATCCTATGCTGTAAACGACATGGTTTCCCTTTCTGCCGCGATAAGGCTTATCCAGGGAAAAATAACTATGAAGGCTGAGCTTGATGAAGAACCTAATGCAGCCTTAGTTACATATATTGATGACACTGTCCTTTTTGACGCAGAATCAACAGCAAAAGGCTATGGCTTTGTGTTCGGAATCCACGTAAAACCTACTGAAAAACTTGATGTAGCTATGCAGTACCAGACAAAGGTAGATCTTGAATATAAATATGACAAACTTGACGGAGTTCCTTTCTTCCTTACAGCTGTTGAAATGGAAAAAGGCGATAAATATAAAAAAGACATCCCTGCAATGCTCGGCGCAGGTGTGGGCTATCAGCTTCTTGACAAACTCTATGCAACTTTAAGTTTTAACTACTACTTCAACAGTTCGGCGGATTTTGAGACAGGAACAATGGGCAATGAAAACGATTATGACAATTCATGGGAAGTTGCCCTCGGCGGGGAATATCAACTGAACAAGATGGTTGCATTAAGCGCAGGTGCTTTCTATTCAAAACAGGGAATCAAGGATGATGAAAACTCGGCGGAAGTTCCGGTCCTCGACAGTGTTACTTTCGGGGCAGGGGCAGGCCTTAACTTTATTGAAGATCTTACAATTGATGTAGGATTAATGAAACCAATCTACTTTGACGCAGATTATGAATCATCAGCCGGAGATTTGACATTAAGCAAAAAACTTTTACTTGTGGCTATCGGCGCTACCTATAAACTTTTCTAGCCTCAAGTCATTTATCTAAATGAGTAAGGACCCGGATCAGGGATTATCCCCCTTCCGGGTTTTTTTGTGCCCGCCTGTCCTGCGGGATAAAATCAGCTGATCAATGTAAACGGGTTAAAAAGCGGTATACCGAAATGCTCAAAATCCCTTATATTGCGTGTGGCAAGGACTAAACCCCGCCTCCAGGCTGCAGCCGCGATAAAGGCATCAGCCTGAGTAACTGTTATCCCGCCGGCAAAAAGACGGCCCCTTGCCTCCCCTGTCCAGACAGCAGTTTCAGTATCAATAGGTATAACCTCAGCATGATCTCCCATAAAACGGCGGAACCAGGCCGCTTTCTCAAGATAATTTTTCCTCATCAGGTCGGAAAGAATTTCTTCAGCTGTTATTACACTTATATTGATTTTTTTAATCTCCTTGAACCACTCAAGAACGCGCAAATCAGGATGCGGTTTCATTATTTCGCTTATTACATTGGTATCAGCAAGATAATTATTCATTTTACACTGCCTTCATAACCAGGTCTGTCGCTTCTGACAGGAGTCTCAAAATCACCTTCCCGCAAATTTATATCAGCAAGTTCATCAAGCACGTGAGTCAGATCAGGCATAAAAACAGATTTATTTGAATTGTAAAGTTCCCAGTCAATAAGGACAGCCTCAGGTTTTCCGTGCCGCATAATAAGCTGGGGAGATTCATGGGTTAAATCAAGTATTTTTGATATTTTAAGTTTTGCTTCCGCTGCGTTCCATGAAGTCATAAAATCCTCCTGTTTTAATCAATTATAATATTCATTTGACCATTTATATAGATCATTTATAAAAATATTCTGATAATTTGATTCAGTATACAAATGTGAATATAGACAAATTTTAATGAATCGGAATAATTAAACTACCATGAAAATACTTATACAGATGAATATCAATTCCTATATGGAATCAAAAATTGAAGAGCTTAAAAAGGCGCATAAAGACCTTGAAATTTTCACAGATACAAATTCCGCCCCCCTGGCTGAAATTGACATAATAACAGGCGGCCTTTTAACTGAAAAACTGATACAGCAGGCTTCCTCCCTTAAAATGGTATTTGTCCCCTTTGTCGGGGTAAACCATCTGCCGCTGGGTCTGCTTAGGGAAAGGGGAATAAGGATATGCAACTCACACGGCAACGACAGGTTTGTCGCCGAAAGGGTACTCGCACTGCTCCTTGCTTTTCACGGCAGGATAGTAGAGTTTCACAAGGCTCTTGAGAACGAAATATGGCACGGCTTCTGGGCCGGCGGCGGAGAAGAAGACACGTGGGATTCCCTATACAGGAAAAAGGTTACAATACTGGGAACAGGTGCGATCGGCAGGCAGACCGCAAAAATGCTCTCAGTCTTTGAAGCGGATGTAACAGGCTATAAAAAGCACTCTAAAGGGGAAGTTCCGGAAGGGTTTACAAGGATTGCTTCTTCCCTTGAGGATGCGGTAAAAGGGGCCGATATTCTGATAGTCGCAGTTCCGCTTACAGACGAGACAAGGGGAATGGTAAACCGGGACATCATCAATCTCATGAAGGGAGGTGTAATCCTCAATATAGCAAGAGGCCCTGTGGTGGATGAGAAAGCCCTTTATGAGGCGCTGACAGATGGAAAGCTTAAAGGGGCGTGCATCGATGTCTGGTATACATATCCTGAGCCGGGAAACAAAGTTAAAGCGCCGGGCAATTACCCTTTTCACAAACTGCCGAATGTCGTTCTCTCCCCCCATGTGGGAGGCGGAACAAAAACTGCTTTCACTCTGGATATCAACCTCACCTTTGCCAACATCTCATCATACATAAGAAGCGGCAAAGTAAAAAATGAAATTGATATTACAGCGGGATACTGACCCGTGCACTTCTGGATGGAACAGGAGATTTTATGAATAGCAATGTAATTACTGACATGATCCTGTATTTCAGGGATGACGCGAAAAGGATAAATCATGCGCTTAAAGTGCATGGTTTCGCACAGGCAATATGTGAATCCGAAGATGTTTCAGGTAATGAAAGGGAAATTGTTGAACTAACCGCCCTTCTGCATGATATCGGGATCAGGGAAGCCGAACGCAAATATAACTCTTCAGCCTGGAATTACCAGGAGACGGAAGGGCCGCCGGTTGCGAGGGAAATTCTTGAAAAAAACGGGATTACGGATAAAATTACAGAAAGGGTTTGCTTTATCATAGCTCATCATCACAGGTTTGATAAAATTGACGGAATTGATTTTCAGATACTTGTTGAAGCGGATCTTCTTGTAAATATTTTTGAGGACGAAAGCGGAAGGGAGCGTGCTGAAAGTGTTAAAAACAGGGTTTTCAGGACTCCGGCGGGCAGAAAACTGCTTGATTCCATGTACCTCTCTCATAATTCTGCCTGATCTTCCTTCGGAATCTCCTTTTTCCTGTAAACAGGCACAATTACATAATACCGCCGCTTTGGATATAAAAAAATCCCTGCATTTTTGCAAATGACTTGCATTTTCTCCGATTCAGGCTTATATTTATTTTGCAAATGATTCGCAAGGAGGATTTATGAAAAAATACAAAACAGCCTTTATAATACTGGCCTTACTAACAGCTGATTATGCCGCAGCTTCAGGCGGCGGGGAAAAGAATCAGCAGGAGGGCTATGAAAAACCGGTCATCGCGGTCAGTATCCTTCCCCAGGCATGGTTTGCCGAAAGGATTGCCGAAGAGAGGGCTTATACTGTTGTTCTTGTCGGGCCGGGCCAGAACCCCCATTCCTATGAGCCCACTCCCCGGCAGATGACTGATCTTTCCAGGGCAAAAGCATGGATACTCTCAAATACTGATTTTGAAAGAGCACTCATACCTAAAATCTCATCCCTTTATCCGTCACTCGAAATTGTAGACGGGACTAAAGGGGTTAAATTCAGAAAAATGGAGAATCATGCGCATGAAGAGGAGACAGATCATGATTCAGGGGAAGACACGGATATCGGTGAAAAACCTACCCATCAAGAGGAGCCGGATCATGAATCCGGGGATGACTTAAATATCGACAGGCACACCTGGCTTGGAAAGGAGCCCGCATTGATAATGGCCCGGCATATCAGGGACACACTTGTAAAACACGATCCTGCCGGTTCTGAGCTTTATAAGGGAAATTATAAAAAACTTGAAAAAGATATTAATGCGGTTTTCGATTCACTCAAGCCGGTTCTTGCGCCGCTTAAGGGAAAGACTGTTTTTGTATATCATCCCGCTTTCGGATACTTTCTTGACGACTTCGGGATAATGCAGGAAGCGGTTGAGACAGGGGGGAAAGAGCCGACATCAAAATCACTTTCAGAACTTGTCAGGAAAATAGATGAAGAGAATGTTTCAGTTTTATTTGTTCAGTCGCAGTTTCCGGTAAACGCGGCAAAAACCATAGCTTCGACTGTGGAGGCACAGGTAGTGTCTCTTGACCCGCTCGCGTATGACTGGCTTTCAAATATCACCCTGATGGGCAATGCTCTCGCAAAATCATCTGCAAAATTGCAGAAATAAAAAGGGAATATTTATGACCGGAACAGAAAAAAAAGCAGAAACTAAACAAAAAGCCACGGCAGAAATCTCAGCCGTCTCTCCTGTTGTGCTTCGCTTTAATAATGTGGCTTTCTCATACAGGACGGGGCCGGTGCTTGAAAACGCCAGTTTTCATATACACAGGGGTGAATTTATAGCCCTGGTCGGACAGAACGGTGCAGGCAAAACAACTGTTTTAAAGCTTATACTGGGACTTGAAACACCGTCCGGCGGCAGCATTGAAATTTTCGGTAAAAACCCGTCAGCAGCAAGACAGAAAATAGGTTATGTGCCGCAGCATGCCGATTATGACCAGACATTCCCCATATCAGTTATGGAAGTTGTAAGAATGGGACGCCTTCAGGTTTCATCACGGCGCTATAATCAGGAGGACATCAATGCAGTACAGAAAGCGATGGAACAGACAGAAATAGCAGACCTCGCGCAAAGGCCTTACTCCGCACTGTCGGGCGGACAGCGGCGCCGGGTGCTTGTTGCCAGGGCGCTGGCGGGGAATCCTGAGCTGCTCATCCTTGATGAACCTTCGGCCAATATGGATATTGAAAGCGAGGGGCGCCTCTTTAATACGCTTGGGGAGCTTAAAGGGAAGACAACAATCCTTGTCGTGACCCATGATTCCGTGTTTGTTTCCGCCCTTACAGACAGGGTTTTATGCGTAGGAGGAAGAAGCAGGCTTAACGGAAAAGGACATTCCATTGCCCAGCACAGGGCCGCCCCGGCTGAAAACGCACCGCCGGACCTGTACGGAGGTGAAGTTTACAAGGTTCTGCATGATGAAAACCTCCCCGGGGACAGTTGCTGTATTGAAAGCAGGGAGGCAAAATGATCAGTTTTTTTACCGCATTATTCGACCCTTCACTCTCATTCTTAAGAAACGCACTTGCGGCAGCTCTTCTTTCGTCTGTACTTTTCGGCGTCCTTGGCGCGGTTATTACAGTTAAACGGATCGCGGGACTCGCAGGGGCCATTTCCCATGCTGTTCTCGGCGGAATAGGCATGGCGCTCTATCTTTCCGCAAAGGGGATACTTCCGGGCCTTCCGCCGATTGCCGGAGCTGTTGTATTCGCGCTCCTTGCTGCAGTTATTATCGGGTTTGTATCTCTTAAGGCAAAACAGCGTGAGGATACGGTGATAAATGCCATATGGGCCATAGGCATGAGCATAGGTATCCTTTTCATGGCAAAAACCCCGGGGTATACAGATCCTTCGAGCTACCTGTTCGGTAATATACTGCTGATATCAGAATTCGATCTTATTTTACTCGCAGTTCTGGATGTAACAGTTGTTGCCCTGGCCTGGAGGTTTTATCCCCAGATTGAAGCTATTTCCTTCGATAATGAATATGCCAAGGTAAGGGGTATCCCGGTTGATACTGTTTTTCTCATATTACTCTGCATTACAGCTGTGGCCATAGTGCTGCTTCAAACCTTTGTCGGCATAGTCATGGTTATTGCTATGCTCACCCTGCCGGCCGGAACAGCTGGATATTTCGCCAGGAACCTTGCCGGAATGATGATCTTCGGGTGGCTTTTTTCAACAGTATTTGCCATCAGCGGCCTCGCGATGGGCTGGATATTCGATGTTCCGTCCGGAGCCCTTGTTGTGGTTACAGCCGGGGGAGTATTTCTCGGATTCGCAGCGGTTAGAGTGACAGCTGCAAGGCATAGAAGACAAAACGGGAAAATCCCTGAATATGCCGGGAGGCAGAATCATGACTAAAGCACGTGAAGCTGCCCTTGAGATTCTGAGAAACTCTGATGAACCGCAGACAGCCGCGGCAGTATTTCAGCAGTCAGGAAACACCTGTGATCTCGCAACTGTCTACAGGACACTGCATTATCTGGAAAAACACGGCTATGCAGAATCCTTTGTCCTTTACTGCAATGAGCACGGCACAGAAAGGTATTATACCGCGCTTTCTGCCGGGGACTCAGGAGATAGAGCTCACAGACACTGGTTTCACTGCGAGGGGTGTCACAGGTTTATTGAAATAGGAAACTGCACAGTCAATTCCCTTGCAAGAGAGTTTGAAATTGAGCACAACCTGTCAGTCAGCCGTCATATCCTTTATTTTATCGGACGCTGCAGCAACTGCAGGCAATAATCCATGACATTTATTTACAGATTAAGGGTCATTCGGATAAAATCCGCCATATAATGGCCGAATTTTATTTGTTCTTTATCGGAGAGATGAACACCGTCAAGTGGACTGCTTGAGACTACCTTGCCGGCATCAGCGAACTGGCAGCCGTTAAGTGCGGCCATATGCTTGTATTCATGATAAATCTGTTTTGATTTCAATATCTCGATCTGATACAGATATGCTTCCTCAAATTCCTCATGGATCTGGGGAGGCGCTGTTATGATTATTTCCTTCCCGGGGCATTTGAATTTTATGCGGTGGATCATCTTTTCCATTCCGCCGGCTATCTTTTTTACAGTTATTTCCCTGTCGGCAAAGAGATCGTTTATTCCCAGAAAAATAATGATTATATCAAAAAAAACCCGGTCAAGAAGACCTTCAAGATACTGAAGCCCGTTTGCAGGATTTTCACCCGGTATATGGTCTATCACAGTCCTGCCGTTAAAACCCTCTTCAATTACTTCAAACAGCGCGCCAAGGTCAGAGAGCATTACACACGGCCATCTTGTATTTTCATCAAAACGGGAGCCTGACTGGGGGGAATATCCCCATGTGGTGGAAGAGCCGTAGCAGAGAATTATTTTTTTGGTGTTTCCGTCATCCGACATAGAAACATTCACCTCTTCTCTCCGTACTTAGTTTATTACAGCTATATTATAGTATCGGAACATGCAATAAGAAAAGAAATGTTTATATATTCAGGATTATGGCTTTCCCCCGTGATAAAAAAGAATTAAATGATTTAAAGTTTTAAAAATTACTATTTCTTTATTTCCCCCCGTTCCCATGGAACAATTGCCAGGTAATAAAAAGGGGGTTTCGATGAAGAACATTTTAAAATCAATTTTTTCAGTATTATTCATGGCAGCAATTCTGTTTTCTGCAGTTGCAGGAGGACAGAAGGATACAGGCGCTGCAGCCGGTGACACGGAAGTTAAGGCAACAGTCATAAAACTTGGGCACATTGCAGAGCCTTCACACCCATACGCACAGGGTGCGGAATATTTCGCCAAAATGGTTAAGGAAAAGTCAGGCGGACTTATAGAAGTAAAGGTTTTCCCGTCTTCCCAGCTTGGCGGGCAGAAAGAACTTATTGAAGGTCTTACATACGGAACAGTAGATATGGCGCTTGTCGGCACTGCAGTGCTCGGTCAATTCCAGCCTCAGATATCAATTTTCGACCTTCCTTTTCTTTTCAGGGATCTGGACCATGCCTATAAATCACTTGATACAGTTGGAATGGATATAGGAAAAGGTCTTGAATCACACGGTATAAAACTTCTAGGTTTCATGGAAAACGGAGTCAGGCATCTTACAAACAGCACCAGAGAGGTTATAACACCTGGCGATATGAAAGGCCTTAAGATCAGGGTAATGACCAATCAGGTTTATATCAGCATGATGAAATCACTTGGTGCATCACCTACTCCAATGGCTTTCAGTGAACTTTATTCTGCATTACAGCAGGGAACTGTTGATGGACAGGAAAATCCGAGCGCTCACATTTATACACAAAGATTTTTCGAAGTCCAGAAATACGCCTCTAAAACAGCCCATGCATATGCTCCCGAACCTGTTCTTATCTCAATGAAAAAATGGAATGAAATGCCTGCAAAAAATCAGCAGATTATCCTTGATGCAGCAAAAGAAGCTGTCGCATGGCAGAGAAAGCTCTCTGCAGACGAGGATTCAGGATACTGGGACAAGATTATTGCAACCGGCAAGATGAAAGTTACAGAAGTTGACAGAAAACCATTTATGGAAGCAACTCTTCCTGTATACAAGGAATTTGCAAACGTCGTAGGTCAGGCTAATATTGACAGGATTCTGGCAATAAAATAAATACTTTCTCACTCTCCTGATTCTGATTTTACAGTGTCAGGAGAATATTAAGGCGGATTTTTAATGGATAAATTATTAAATATCATTTTCAACAGACTGCGCGGGATTTTATATTTTATATGTGTTACTTCACTTTCACTGATGCTGATAATAATTTTTACTCAGGTTGTGACACGGTATATATTCAATTACACCTTTGACTGGTCTGAAGAATCAGCAAGATTTCTTTTTGTATGGACAGTATTTCTCGGTTCAGCGCTTATTATCGGAGAAAAAGGACATATGGCAGTTAAACTTTTATCCGATAAACTTAAAAATACATTGGCAGGTGCTGTTCTGAATATATTTATTCAATTATGCAGTCTTGTATTTATATCTATTCTGATTGTTCAGGGATCTAAAATGTCCAGGGTCATGATGTTTCAGACTTCACCCGCGTTAGGCATACCGATGGGATATGTTTATTCAATAATTCCTGTAACAGGTATACTTATGCTTCTCTATTTCATAAAAGATATAATCAATATTATCAGCAGAGCCAAAGCATTATCACGGGGAAAGGAGTAATCAGGATGGAATTTGTTTTATTGGGTAGTTTTCTTTTTCTGACATTAATAGGAGTTCCGGTAGCTTACTCCCTGTGCCTTTCAGTATCGATTATTCTGTTCAGCTATCTCCAGATGCCTCAGGTTCTGATTACACAGATAATGTATTCAGGAATAGATTCTTTTTCATTTATGGCAGTTCCATTCTTTATGCTTGCAGGAGCATTTATGACTGCAGGGGGAGTAACAAAAAGGCTTGTTAATTTTGCATCATCCATTGTCGGTTCCCTTACCGGAGGACTTGCACAGGTTGTTGCAGTCTCAGGCATGTTTTTTGCAGCTATTTCAGGTTCATCTGCTGCTACAACCGCCGCAATCGGCTCAACCATGATTAATGAAATGGAAAAAAAAGGTTATGACAGGGATTTCGCAACCGGAGTAGTTGCTGCAGGAGGTACAGTAGGGATAGTAATACCTCCGTCAATTACTCTTGTTGTTTACGGTGTTATCGCAGGAGTATCCATAGGCGAACTGTTTATCGGAGGATTCGCACCCGGCATAATCATGGGTATTTCCATGTGTATAGTCAGTTTTCTGATTTCACGAAAGAAAGGATGGAAGGGCGTAGGAACATTTTCAGTAAAAAAAATGATAATATCATTTAAAGATTCTTTTTTTGCGCTGATAACTCCTGTGATAATTATCGGCGGTATTTACGGCGGGATATTTACACCAACAGAAGCCGCTGCAGTTGCAGCAGTTTACGGTATCTTTGTCGGATTATTTATTTACAGGGAACTTAAAATAAAGGATTTTCCCAAAATAATATTTCAGGCAGTTACAGGAACAACTCTTATAATGTTTATAGTCGGGGCTTCGAATGTATTTGGATGGATGCTGACAAATCTTGAAATACCGCACAGACTTGGATTATATATAATATCAGTTACAAGTTCACCGGTAGTTTTTTTAATGATTATGAATGTCCTTCTGCTGATCATCGGAACACTTGTAAACGCATCAGCCGCTGTTGTAATATTAACACCGATTTTCCTTCCTGTGGCATTACAGCTGGGAATAGATCCGTTATTTTTTGGTGTTCTCATGGTTGTCAATCTTGCAATAGGCTGTATTACACCGCCTGTCGGTCTTGATCTTTTTGTGGCAAGCGCTATAGCAGAAGTCCCGCTTGAAAGAGTGATTAAAGCGTCATTGCCTTTTCTGGCAGTACTATTGCTTGATTTATTGATACTAACCTTTTTTCCATCTATTATCACATTTCTTCCTGATATGATAAGATGATGATAATTTTTCCGGAATTTTTAGGAGAATGTAATAATGAGTAAAAAAATTAATCTTAACCTGGATAATCTGAGCGAACTTTTTACAGCGCATTACGACGGAGATCAGGCTAAAACAGCTGCAGCTAAAACTGTTTTTTTAAAACAGCTTTCGTTCAAGGCGCATAAGTATTACGGAGGGAAAATGCAAACCCTTCCGAAGGCCGGTGTTTTCGGCTTCAACTGGTTCAACGTCTGGTATACTCCCGGTGTTTCGGCTATTTCAACAGCAATACGGGATGATAATTTAATGTCTTATGATTTATCAAACCGCGCGAACCATGTTGCCGTAGTCAGCGATTCAACACGAGTGCTGGGAGACGGGGACTGTACTCCACCGGGCGGGCTTGGGGTAATGGAAGGTAAATCCTTTTTGATGAAATACCTCGGCGGCATTGATGCAACTGCAATCTGTATGGACAGCAGAAATAAAAAAGGGGAGCATGACCCTGATAAAATTATTGATTTTGTCAAAATGCTGCAGCCTTCATTCGGAGCAATCAATCTTGAGGACATATCTCAGCCCAACTGTTACAAAGTACTCGACACCCTGAGGGAGGAATGCGATATACCGGTTTGGCACGATGACGCACAGGGGACTGCATCAGTAACCCTTGCAGGGCTAATCAATGCCCTTAAAATTGCAGATAAAGAATTAAATGCAGTAAAGATTGTAATGCTCGGAGCGGGAGCGGCCAATGCAACAATTGCCAGAATAATAATTGAGGCAGGCGGCGATCCTGAGAAGATGGTAATTTTTGACACAAAAGGATCTCTCAATAAAAAAAGGGACGACATAAAATTCGACAGGAGATTCTACAGAAAATGGGAGTTATGCCTGTCTACAGACCAGGGTGATTATTCCGGCATTGAAGAAGCGGTCAAAGGCGCTGATGTGCTTATTGCGCTTTCCAAACCAGGACCAGACACAGTGAAACCGGAATGGATAGCGTCAATGGCTCAAAAGGCTATTGTCTTTGCCTGCGCAAATCCTGTACCTGAAATTTATCCCTATGCCGCAAAAAAAGCCGGAGCATATATTGTTGCTACAGGACGGGGAGATTTTCCCAACCAGGTAAACAACTCCGTAGGATTTCCCGGCATCCTGAAAGGCGCGCTTCTTGTAAGAGCAAGAAAAATATCCGACGGCATGGCAATTGCCGCGGCAAGAGCTCTTGCCGGATTTGCGGAAAAGCGGGGAATAAACCCCGACAATATTATCGCAACAATGGAAGAACCAGGCGTATTTCCCTATGAAGCCGCCGAGGTTGCAATGCAGGCTGTAAAGGAAGGACTTTCGCGGATAGACATGACGCATGATGAGGTTTACAGGCAGGCAGAAGAAGATATAAAGTATTCCAGAAACATAACAGATATGATGTTAACGAATAATTATATTAAAAGCCCTCCACAGGAGATGCTTCAGGAAATATATAACTGGACAATAAGCCGGATTAACTGATAAGCTGCGGCGTCCCTGACTATAATGAAAAAAGCTCTAAAGCTTTTTTGTGTAAATGATTACGGGACGTCCTGCTTTTTTATGCTCATACGTTTTTTTTAATAAACCTGATTCACTCATATATTCAAGATACCGCCTTACTGTAATTTTCGACAGATTCATTTTCTGGATCACCTCTTCTATAGTAAAAGATGTAAAGCACGATGAAACAGCTTCCTCAACCTTTTCAAGAGTAAACATCGTAATGCCCTTTGGCGTCTTTGCGGCCCCTGACGCTGCAGAGTTATGCGATATTATTCTATTTATCTTATCCTGATCATATTCGCCTGAATTGGAAATAGTTAACCGGTATTTTTTGTAATTCTCAAGAGCGTCCTTGAAACGGCTGAAGGCAAAAGGTTTAATAATATAATCGAACACTCCATATCTCATTGAATTTTCAATAGTAGATGCATCATGAGCAGCTGTGATAAGTATGAAATCAACAGGATATTCATAGTTTCTGATTTTTTTAATAAGTTCCATTCCATTAAGATCAGGAAGATAAATATCAACAATTATCAGATCCGGCAGTTCATTTTCTAAAAAGGATAAAGCTTCAGAGGCAGTTTTGGCAATTTTAACAACTTTATACCCATCGACATCTTCTGTCACGCTTTTATTGATGTCTGCAACCCTGAAATCATCCTCGACTATCATGACTTTAAAACTTTCCATAAGCTATGGCCTCATAATATATTTTTTTTGGGAATTCTGATAATAAATTCAATTTTGGCGCCTGTTACTATTTCAACAGTTCCATTAAGTAATTCTACCTGCTCCTTTACAACAAACAAGCCGATCCCTCTTTCCAATGATGATTTTTTGGATGAAAAACCTAATTCAAATATTTTTTCTTTCAATTCACGTGGAATTCCGGGGCCGTTATCGGCAATACTGATTTCAATACTATCATCTTTATCAATGAACAGTATTTTTATTTGTTTATTGGCCTCTTTTGACTTATTAAGTGACTCTATGGAATTTTCAAGGATGTTGCCGATTATCGAAACAAGTGAAACCGAAGCTTTTTTATTGACTTTAGGCATAAAGCTTTTCGGATTTATCAAAATCTCAATATGCTGTTCATTCGCCTTGTTTATCTTTGCTATTAACAATCCGGATATTGACGGAGTCAAGACCCTTTTTCTCAGCAAGTCAGATATATTCTGCTGATCAGAAACAGTGTTTACAATAAATTCATTCACTTCACTGTATCTCTTAAGCTGTATCAAACCTGATATAACATTCAATCTGTTCAGATACTCATGGTGCTGCGCGCGCAGGGCATCACTGTAGGTTTTAACCTCATTGAGTTTATCTGTAAGATCGCGTATTTCGCTTATATCAATAAGAGTTCCCATGGCCCCAATAAGAAGACCGTTATGAACAAGAGGTACGTTATTTACCAGTATCTGCCTTCCGTTAATTAAATGTTCCTGATTAAGTATTTCACTTTTTGTTTCAATAACAAGAGGAAGTTTGGTGTCCGGGAAATATTCTGATATAAATGCTTCTGGCTGGATATCTTTTCTCCCGATAATTTTTTTTGCATTATTATTTATAAGGATAATCCTTGCTTCCCTGTCTACCGCTATTATCCCCTCTTTTATTGATGAAATAATTGCATCTCTCTCTTCAAGAAGAGCAGCTATCTGATAGGGTTCGAGGCCAAAAATGGTTTTTTTAATATTTCCCGCAAGGAGCACTCCTCCTCCAAGGCCTATTGAGATACTGATAAGTGCTGTAATAAAAAGTATTTTCCGAATCAGCACATTTTTTTCTTCCAGTTCCGTTAAAAGAAGACCAACTGAAACAACACCTATCTGGATATTATTATTATTGTAAATTGGTACAAATGCCCTTTGAGACAGGCCGAGAGTTCCTTTTGCTTCAGAAACATATGTCCTGCCGCTTAAAGCCTCTTTCTCATCCCCGCCAACAAATTTTTTGCCGATATTATTTATATTGGGATGGGAATACCTAAGAGAATCCATATTAATAACAACTACAAAACTTGTTTCTGTTATTTCCCTTATTTTCTCTGCAACCGGCTGAATTACCGATGAAGGATCAGACAGCGTAAAAGCATCTTTGATCCGGCTGTCGTTTGCTGTCAGTCTTGCAATATATAAAACTTTTTCAGCGCCGGATTTTATAATATAATTTCTAAAATACCTGTCTTCAAGAAATGTCTTGACACTGACAGATATAAACAATATTACAATAATGAGAATGAATATTCTTAATTGCAGGGATATTCTGTTTATTTTCACACCGAAAAAATGATAGGAGCTTTAACACTTACAGTCAAGATTATTTACAGGTATTACTCTTTTGATAAAAAAAGGAGAGCATTTAAGGTTTGTGCTTAAATCAATCAGTAAGCGTGAAGCTGAATACCTGTTACCGGTGCAAAAGAGACATACTAAAATGCATGCTTGACCTGCGGTATATCCACGCATACAATTAATTTAATCATGAAAAATCAAGTCCTTACCTTTTCCCGGATCATAACTGTCAGGCAAAGAGTGCTTATATATTCAATTTCTCTCATCAGCACGCTTTTCCTTACTTTTTATGCTCAGCTTGTATGTCCCTTTCTTGAATCGCGTCCCTTTCTTGAGCAGTTCAGAAATCTCCTCCTGGTATTTATTTTCCAGATAATATTGAGGGAAATATTATTTCACAATGTTAGCGCAAATCTGGAAGTATCAGCAATTTCCGGCCGGTTTTTCCGGCTGCTGATAATATCCTGGATTGCGTCGGGACTTGCCGCGATGGGGCTCCATGAAGTCCTTTACCATAACTACAATCCGGATTCCTTATTCCAGACTTTTCCATGGCCAAGCGATGTCCCGTGGCATAGTCAGCTGAAACTTATAAGCGGTTACTGGTTCCCCGGAGCAGGGCTTCTTTCACAGCTTGAACTGACAATTGCCGAGAAATTTATCAGCAGTTATGTCAAAAAAAACCACACTGTTTTTTCTGATTTCTCGGAACATATTCCGCTTAGAATCACATGGGGAAACTTCTTTTATACCTTTGTGCCGTCCATATCACTGCTTATAATAATTATAAGGTATGCATTTCAGGAGCATATTATTCCGTGGGGCGTTACCCTTGAGGTTGCCTATATCGGTATAATATTTATCGGGACGGCAATTGCTGCCGCGGTCCTTTATGGGAAAATGCTCAGAGAAGATACTCTGCAGCTGATAGACGCAATTGAGAAAATCGGGAAAGGCGGTTTTTCCGTTCACATCTGGCCTTCCAGACAGGACGAACTCGGCCGGGGTACAGGCGGAATTAATGAAATGGCAAAAGGACTTATGCTGAGGGAAAGGATAAAGGAATCTTTCGGCCATTTTGTCTCACCGGAAATTGCAAAAAAAAATTATGGAGCAGTATACAAACAAAGGGCAAGGACATGAGGGGCCACGGCGAGAGAAAAATGGTTGTTGTTCTGATATGCGACATCAGGAATTTCTCAGGTATTACAAATAAAATGAACCCTTCCGATGTCGCTGTTATGCTTAATAACTATTTTGACCACATGGTGAAGCCAATACAGAAAAACGGTGGAATTGTTGATAAATTTACAGGAGATGCCGTGATGGCGGTTTTCGGCCTGATGGATAATAAAAGCAATCCGTGTCTACAGGCAGTCAACGCCGCGATTGATATGCGGAAAGCCCTGTATATATCAAATGATAACAGCCTCCTTATGCAGTGCCCGTCTCTTGATAACGGCATAGGTATTCATTACGGAGAGATTATAGCATCATACATGGGGAGCTCTGAAAGGCTTGAGCTTACGATAATCGGCACGACCGTAGACACGGCGGCAAGGCTTGAGTCAAAAGCAGGAAAACTGGATCCTCCGATTATTATCAGCAGACCTGTAGCGCTGGCCGTTAAAAACGAATTCGGAGTTGAAAGTCTCGGCGAGGAAGAGCTTAAAGGGGTTGGAAAGCAGATGCTTTATACTGTAAAAACAAGAAAAATAAAAAAGCCTGACAATCAGGGGGTTGCATCGGTAAATGATAAATACACTGTTTTATAATATTTTCATGATACCTTTCGAGAAATTCGCAGGACTTGACAGGTGCAGAAAAGCACTCATACCCCTTGCATCAGGGAGCGTGCTTGAGGCGGGGCCGGGAACAGGCGCAAACGCCAAATACTACAACTGGGATGCAGTCGACAATCTGATACTCGCGGCTCCTGAAGCGGATACTCAGGGGCTGCCGGAAAAAATATACAGAAAGGGATGCGTTAAATATGTGGAAGCTGATGTGCAGGAACTCCCTTTTGAAAACGACACGTTTGACACAGTAGTCGCCACCCTCCTCTTCTGCTCGGTACCTGACCCTGATAAAGGGCTTTCTGAACTCAGAAGGGTATTAAAAACAGGGGGGAAATATATATTCCTCGAACACGTAAAACCGGCAAAATCCGCTGCTGCCAATTTTGCTGCAATGGCCACCCCCTGCTGGAAAAGGATTGCAGGAGGTTGCCATCTTGACAGGGATACCGGGGCAGCAATAATAAAGGCAGGTTTCAAAGTAATTACTCCCTGCCTCTACTCTAAAGGTGTCTTTATAGGGGGAGCTGCCCAATAGCATAGCACCCCGTGGGAATCATTTATTTGAAAAGATGGGCAAATTCCCCGTATCCTTCCTTCTCAAGAGATTCTGCAGGAATAAAACGCAAGGCTGCTGAGTTAATACAGTACCTGAGTCCTGTCGGCTGAGGCCCGTCGTTAAACACATGCCCCAGATGGGAATCAGCGTATTTGCTTCTTACCTCGGTGAAAAGTCCCCAGAAGGTCCTTTCCCTGTTTTCAACTACATGCTCATCGACAAGAGGTTTATAGAAACTCGGCCATCCTGTTCCCGAATCAAATTTTTCCTTTGATGAGAAGAGGGGTTCGCCGCTGATTATGTCAACATAAATGCCGGGCTTTTTATTGTCATTGTATTCATTTTTGAAGGGAGGCTCGGTATCATTGCGTCTTGTGACATTGTACTGCATGGGAGTCAGTATTTTTTTAAGTTCACTGTCCGGTTTTATTGTATACCCCCCCTTTTTCTCTCCCCATGTTTTCTTTATAAACCCTTCCCTTCCGGAACCTGCTTTGTATCTTGAATAGTTAAACGGGTTCTTTTTGAAATAATCCTGATGATATTCTTCAGCTTCATAAAATTTTTTAAACTTCACAATCTCTACATTTATCTGATGCCCGAACATTCCCGACTGCTCAATCTTTTTTTTCGAATCAAGGGCCGCTTTTTTCTGGCTGTTATTATGATAATAGATACCTGTCCTGTACTGGCTTCCCCTGTCGGCGAACTGCCCTCCGGCATCTGTCGGGTCTATCTGCTGCCAGAAAACATCAAGCAGTTTTTCATAGCTGATAATCTTCGGATCAAAGGTAACCTGCACAGCTTCTGTATGGCCTGTTTTACCGGTTGAAACCTCTTCATAGGTAGGATTTACTGTTTTTCCGCCTGTATAGCCCGAAACTGCCGATTTTACCCCTTCCAGATTTTCAAACGGCTGTTCAATACACCAGAAACAGCCTCCGGCAAAGGTTGCAACCTCTGTCTCCGCGAAAACTCCAAAGGAGAGGATAAACAGAAAAAGAATAATAAATATATTTTTATTTGTCATTTCAGCACACTCCTTAAAAAATAGTCTTCATTAAAAATAAGTATGCTTTAAGCTATATTCAAATATTTTCATATAGAATTAATATAACTTTCTGTTATTCATTCCGGTACTGTCTCCGCCTTTAAGGCTATTCTGCATTTGTCCCTGTATACCTTTCTTGCCCATATAAATGTAAACACGGCGGCAGACCAGTTTACAAACACAAGGCCCCACCATACCCCGTCCTGCCTCATGGCAAGGGCAAAACAGAGGATCGAAAAGACAACAGCGGGGGCTGCTATCTGCCTGTAAAACCCCATCCACATTATCATTGAAGGCTTTTTCAATCCCTGAAGCAGCGAATTGCTCTGAAAAAGGACAATATAGCTGTAGTAGGTTAAACCCTGTATTAATAGATACTTATACCCCATCGAGATAACTGCTTCAGAACCGGTAAACGCTGAAATAATCTTTTTCCCGAAAATCAGGACAGGAGGAAGCATAACCAGCATGATTAAAGCACCTCCGTAAAGGCTTTTTTTAAATGAATCAATTACCCTCTCCATCCTGCCGGCTCCGTTATTCTGGCCTACCAGGGAAGCAAGGGCGATATTAAGCCCTGCTGTCGGCACAAGCGCAATCTGCTCGACCCTTACCGCAGCTCCATAGGCAGCTACAGCTTCACTTCCGAATGAAGAAATAAAATATGTTATTACAAATGTTCCCAGGGCCATTGTAAGAAAATTCATTGAGGCCGGGACAGCCTGCTCAAATATCCCGATTACAATTTTCTTCTCCGGTATGAAATCCTTAAAAGATATACCTGAAAAAGCGTTTGATTTTTTTGCAATAAATATCATATAAATCATGCTTAATAGCTGTATCAATATTGTCGCAAGCGCAACTCCTGCTTCCTTAAGGCCGAATGTATACATAAATAGAGGATCCAGCGCAAGATTAAGAAAAAAACCGCCTATGAGAATGTTTCTGTAGGTTCGCGTATTGCCTCTCGCGGTAAGTCCTGCATTTAAAACAGGCACAAGACTGATAACAATAAGCCCCCCTACAATTACCCTTCCATACCTCATTGCGGATTCAAGAACTTCACCCTTCCCGTTTAAAACCGTAAATAAAGGCTTTAGAAAGATAAAAAATAATATAGTAAGAGCAACAGAAAGAATTACAGTCAGTGAGATAGACTGTGAAAGATAGCGGTTCGAAGTTTTCTCCCTGCCGGCGCCGATTTCATTTGAAATCAAGGCTCCTGCTCCACTTGAAAAACCAACGCCAAGAGACATAATCAGCATGTACAGGGGAAAATTAAGGGAGAGTCCTGCAAGAGATGCTGTCGAAAGCTGCCCTGCCCAGAATGTGTCAACCACATTATACATCGTGTTAAAGAAAAATCCGATACTTGCAGGCAGTGCAAGATGAAGCAGATGACTTTTTATCGAGCCGGAAGTTAAATCCGAAGAATATATTTTATTCATATAATTTACACCTTAACAGTAAATATACTATTCTCAATATATATATCAATTATAATTCATTATTTTCCTGTTTATTTCCATACAAAGTTTATGGGATTTTAAATAATCATTAAAAATACTTAAAAACCTCTTGACGAAAAAGCTCTTTATTTATATTTTTGAACAATTGAGTTATTTGTTCAATTCTTCAAAAAGGAGGATGTTTTGTCTGATGTAGAAATGAGAGATGAGTTAATAAATGCCGCATCGGGAGTTTTTGCCAAATACGGTTACAAAAAAACCAATATGGATGACATCGCTGCCGTTTTAAGCAAGGGAAAAACCTTTATTTATTATTATTTCAAAAACAAAGAGGATATTTTTCAGGCTGTTCTTGCTGATGAGGCTGACAAGCTTTTGAAAGCACTTGCGGAAACAGCAGAATCAGAATCACTCCCGGAAAAAAAGCTTAAAATATTTGTACTGGTATGGGCAAACACACTCATGGAACTTGACAACTATTATCAGATTATTAAAACCGAGTATTTCAGCAATAAAGATTTTTTCAAAACCCTCAGGGAAAAAATTGATGAAAAGCAGCATGAAATACTCACTTCAATTTTCAGAGAGGGAACATTATCGGGAAGATTTAAAAAACTTGACCCCGAATGGCTGGCCTTGACCTTTTTTACTGCCATGAAAGGATTTGAGCTGCCTCTGCTTAAGAGGAACAGCTTTGAGGATATAGCAACAAGAATTGATGATCTTTTAAATCTTCTTTTAAACGGGCTACTTGCTTAACAGCAGCTATTACATTGGAAAAGGTGGAGGAATACCTGGTGAACAGAATTTTAAAGCATCCGAAGACAGTAATAACAATTATACTGCTTCTAACAGTTTTTCTTGGAATACAGATACCCGGGATAAAGATAAACAACGAGGTTGAGATATTTCTTCCGGAAAACCACAAATCAAAAATCGAATATAACAAAATGAAGGAAACATTCGGCAGCCAGATAATTATGGATGTTGCTGTAAAGGCGAAAGAAGGAACTATTTTTACGGCAGATAGAATCAACCTTATCAAATCCCTTACAGAGGAATTTGAAAAAATTGAAAATGTTGAGGACGTAACTTCCCTTACAAATGCTGATTATATCGAAGGGACGGCAGACGGGATGACAGTCTCTCCTATTGCTGAAGACTTTACAGGCAGCGATGAAGAATTAAAAGAAATAAAGCGTAAAGTGACAGACTGGAAAGATATGTATGAACTCAACCTCATATCGGAAGATCTTAAAGCGACCCAGATCCTTGTTAAAATCAAACTGGGGGTTTTGGCAGACGGGAAAGAAAAAGTTTATCATGAAATGAAAAACATTATAGCGTCACATGACAGCGCGGGAACCGACTTAAGCATTGCGGGAGATCCGGCTGTTATTGTTCTCATAGAAAAGTACATGAAAAGCGATCTCGTACGTCTTGTCCCTTTTGTAATAATTGTTGTGCTTATTACCCTTTTCCTCTGCTTCAGAACTTCAGGGGGTGTAATTCTGCCGGTAATTACTGTCCTTATAAGTACTTTATGGACAATAGGCCTTATGGCCCTGACCGGTGTATATTTTTCTCTTGTTTCTACGACACTTCCGGTTGTCCTTATTGCAGTGGGCAGCGCATACGGCATTCACCTTGTAAACGATTACTACAGTGAAATAAGGGTTGCCGGAAAAAAGCTGTCCCACGAAGAACACAGCAGCATTGTTGAGCAAAGCCTTCACAAGGTGGAAAAACCTGTGTTTCTTGCAGCTCTTACTACAATAGTCGGATTCGGCTCCCTTGCGACCAGCCCGATTATACCGCTGAAGCATTTTGCCCTGTTCTCCGGAATCGGAGTACTGGCAGCTCTCTTGGTTACTTTAACAATGATACCGGCGCTTCTTGTTATGCGCCACAACGCGATGAAGCTCAACAGAATATCGGAAAAATCCATTCTGGACAGATTTTTTAAAAGTCTGTCGGTATTTATCGAAAAAAGAAAAACAGTACTGTCTGCAATTGTTTTTATAATACTTGTAGTTTCCTGCATAGGGATATTAAGGATCAATGTTGACAACATACTTATATCCAACTTCAGGGAAAAAGAAGATATCCGTGTAGCAGATAACATGATAAGGGAAAATTTCGGAGGGACAAAGGTATTCAGCATTATTGTCAAAGGAAAGGAAAAGGGAGACCTTACTGACCCGGCAATACTCAAGGCAATGGATAACCTTGACACTTACCTTGAAACAGGCTTTGCCGAAGTCGGAAAGGTAATTTCCTTCTCGGATTTCATAAAAAGAATGAACCGGGTTATGCACTATCCTCAGCAGGACAGTTCTGAAGTGGCAATGGAAAATACAGCCGCCGCCGGGAAACAGGAGGCTGGAGGCTTTGGCAGCTTTTTCAGTACAGATGATGCCGGTACATCATCATTTTTTGAATCAGCAGAAACTGTTGATACAGTTTCATCAATACCTGAAGTAATATTTGATAATCTTGATGAAAAGATGACAGCCCGCAGTTTTCTTGAAATACTCTCCGGCGCGGCTTCAGAGTCAGACACTTTAAACCCTGACGCAGACACGGTCCTCAGGGGAATTTACAGAAAATACAACTACAGAGGTGAAGATTATAATGAAATACCTTCAGACCCTTCTAGATATCCTGTTGAAACAAAAGAAGAGCTGAAAAATCTGATTTCCCAGTACCTGCTGCTTTATTCAGGGAACCTCGACTCATACTCTGATGATGCAATAGAACCTTCTCAGGCTTTAATGATAGTCGAGCTGAAAACAATAAATACAATTCCGGTAAAAAAGATTACAAAGGAAATAAACAGTTATGTCTCTGAAAACTTTCCTGAAGGGTATGAAGTAGACATCGCGGGAATTGCGGATATGGAAAACTCGCTTACGACATTAATTACCGGGTCGCAGATTTCAAGTCTTGCAGTCTCACTGCTTCTCGTATTCATAATTATTGCGATATCGTATAAATCATTTGCTGCAGGGTTATTCGGGGTGATACCTCTGGCCTTTACAATAATAATCAATTTCGGCGTCATGGGGTTTACAGGTATCAGACTTGATATGGTAACAGCCCTGATCGCATCAATAGCGGTCGGAACAGGTATAGATTATACCATCCATTTCATGAGCGCCTATAAAAGGGAAAGAAACTCAGAAAGCAGGCTTGAAGTTGTTACTGAAAAAACACTTTCCTCAACCGGCCGTGGTATATTATTCAATGCAGGCGCGGTGGCCGCAGGATTTCTTGTCCTTTGTTTCTCAAACTTTACAACGCTTAGATATATCGGATTTCTGACAGCACTTACAATGTTTACATCATCATTTGCATCCCTTACCGTACTGCCTGTGCTGCTCAATACATTCAAGCCCGCTTTTATGGCAAAAAAAACAGAACAGAAACTTGTTACAGAATCCAATAACTGATTAAGGAGAAAATATAATGTACAGAAACGGTTTAATGAAAAAGTATTTTTTTACGGCAGCAGCAGCCCTGTCAGCCTTACTTGCCCCTTCTGCTTTCGCAATAACAGGAACAGAAATAGCTCAGAATGTTCACGACAGGGACAATGGCGATTCAGTGCATGCCCTGATCCAGATGGACCTTGTTGATAAAAACGGAGGCATCAATTCAAGACTGGTTGAGACATGGGAAATGGAAGATGAAAAGGACCTTGACATGATGGTCATGATGTTCCACCAGCCTGCGTCAGTCGCTAACACAAGATTTCTTGTTATGGAAAATGAAGGAAGGGACGACGACAAGTGGATATACCTGCCTGCCCTCAAAAAAGTAAGACGAATTGATTCAAGCGAAGGAAGCAACTCATTTATGGGAACAGACTTGAGCTATGATGATATGGAAACACGAAAAGTTGAGGAAGATACTCACGAACTCTTAAAAGAAGAGAAAATCGGCGACTATGACTGTTATGTTGTCAAGGCTGTTTCAATTGATCCTTCAAACTCACAATATTCACAGAGGATAAGCTGGATTGATAAAAACACATGGATTCCCGTAAAAATGGAACTTTATGACAAGAAAGGGACCCTCGAGAAAGTTATGACGGCGGAAAAAATAGAAAAGGTACAGGATTACTGGTCTATTCTCCATACAACAATGAAAAATGTCCAGACAGGGCACAGTACGGTTCTTACAATGAAAAAACTTGTTTACGATGAGAAACTTAACAGGGCGTTATTTACCACGCAGTTCCTTTCAGCGGGAAGAATCTAGGGAGATCATAGATAATGAACAGATTTTTTAAATATTCCGGAATAATTTTAATATGCTTACTCGCCTCTTCATTGCAGCTTTACGCACAGGAAGGCTCATTTTTCAGTGAGACAACCGGTCTGTCCGTGGATAAATCGGCGCTCTCTATAGGAGGAAAAGCAATAAGCCAGATCAGATATTTCATAGATAATGAAAATCCGGAATCTTCAGAAATTGAATCTTTTCCTGAAGTAAGACTTGATTTTGATTATGATAATGAAAACTCATCAATGACAGCAAAACTCATATTCAGCCGCGATAAAATCTACAGCGATATTGAGGATATTATAGATGAGGCATATACGACTGTGTATTTCAGCAATTTTAATATTGAAACAGGCTTCATGAAAGTCGTTTGGGGAAAAGGGGATGAACTCAAGGCTCTCGACATACTTAACCCGATAGACTATACAGACTTTTACAATAAAACTCTTCTTGAAAGAAAAAAAGCAGCCCTTATGGTAAAGCTTAATAAATATACCGGTTTAAACAGCCTGCTTGAACTTGTTTATATTCCCGTCTACACAGGGGTGCAGTTTGACAGCGCCGGGGACAGAAGATGGGCGCCTTACAGCGTCAGACAGCTTGCAGCATTTACCGCCGCAGGAGGAACTGTCTCCGAGGAAGATACAGATACTGTAGAGTATTCACAGGTTGCTGCAAGATTTACAAGCACATTCAGCGGCTTTGATTACGGATTCCTGTACAGCTACGGATTTACACCTCTACCGGCAGCAGTAGTGGAAACACCGGCCCTGATTGAAGTAAAACCGCAAAGGGCCCACATATTCGGCGCTGAAGCGGCAAAGGTTTTATTCGGCCTTAACGCCAGGGCCGAAGCCGGATATTTTCTTACAGAAGATATTGAAGGCAATGACAGCGATGTAAAGAACAACCTCCTTATCTGGGTCGCCGGATTTGATAAAGACCTGCCCTTAAGCCAGCTTAACTTCCTTGCGGAAACTCAGGGGACTTATATACTCTCAAACAGCGGTTTAAAATCAGGAGATGTCGATTACAGCGAAAGCGGCAATTATTCACAGAATATAATTATCCTGCGCCTTAAGGATTCATGGGCGCATGAGAAAATACAGCCCCAGATATCAGCCACAGTTCACATCGAAGAGGGGGATTTTATGCTGAAGCCGTCAGTAGCTCTTATTCCAAAGGATGATGTTGAATTCGAGTTTCTCTGTACACTATTTGAAGGTGATGAGGATACAGTTTTCGGAGTATACGATGACAATGACTTCATCCAGGCAAAATTCACATTCGCTTTTTAAACTGTTAAATCAGGGAAATGCATCGTGAAGATGCTTCCCTTTTTTATATTATCACTCCGGGCAGCCGTGTCGTTGACAGGGCTGCCTTCTATTTTCAAATAAAGGAACTGAAAAATAAGGCCCTCAATTGATTTGACATTACTCAAGATAAATACATATACTTAGCTCATAATTTTAAAAAATTAAAAAAATACAGGATTGGCCATTATCAATGTTGAAAAAAACAATCCGGGTATTGCGTTCCATTTACAGGGGGTTTAACAGAATATCCGGGGAGCTCTTGAAACGCAGAAGGAATAAACCTCCGCTGATCTCAAATATTCCCGGTATGGCTTACAGGTGCAGGTTTGATCACGAGTGGACCATGGAATATGTTTCTGATAAATGCTTCGAACTGACAGGCTATCATAAAAATGAGCTTCTCAGAAACAAAGTACTTTCATTCAATGATCTGATACTGCCGCAGTACAGGGAGCATCTGTGGAAAGTATGGGATGATGCAGTACGGAATCATAAACCAGTATATGAGGAATATAAAATCCTCACTGCTGATAATCAGGAAAAATGGGTATGGGAACAGGGTATTCCGGTTTACGATTTCAAAGGAAAACTTGAAGGACTTGAAGGGCTTATAATAGATATTACAGACCGGAGAAAAGCCGAATTCGGACGGGAATCAGCGTTCCTGAATCTTGAAAAGCGCATGAAGGCTCTTGAAAACCCGGTTGAGGATAGTGAAAATATAACATTTGAGACTTTATTCGACCTTGATAAAATTCAGAAACTGCAGGATGAATTTGCAGAGGCGACAGGAGTCGCTTCCATAATTACATGTCCCGATGGAACCCCGATTACAAAGCCCAGCAATTTCTGCAGACTTTGTGAAATAATAATCCGCGGCAATGAAAAGGGAGTTATGAACTGCCATATTTCTGATGCAATGATAGGGCGCCAGCACCCTGAAGGCCCGATTGTTCAGAAGTGCCTGAGTGCCGGACTCTGGGATGCCGGAGCCAGCATAACAGTCGGAGAAAAACATATCGCTAACTGGCTCATCGGCGAGGTAAGGGACGAAAACCAGGATTCAGAGGGAATAAGGGAATATGCGCGGATTATTGGTGCGGATGAAGATGAGGCAGCAGATGCCTACAGTAAAACCTATTCGATGCCACTGGCAAAGTTTAAAAAAATCGCACAGGTACTCTTCACACTCGCAAACCAGATTTCTGATATAGCCTGGCAGAACTGGAATCAGGCAAAATTTATTTCAGACCTTAAAATCGCTGAGGACCAGCGGGAAAATGCACTTGAAACCCTGAAAAAAAGCGAAGCAAAAAACAAAGCTCTTTTACAGGCTCTGCCGGATATGATGTTTTTATTTGACAGGGAAGGAGTGATTCTGGATTATCACGCTCCTGATGAAACACTTCTGATAGCACCTCCTGAAATATTCCTCGGGCACAATATAGCTGAAGTTTCACCGGGGTTAATTACAGAATTGACCATGAACAGTATAGAAACTATTGCAGAAAAAAAAGAGACTGCATTATACAGTTACAAAATTGAAAGCGGAGGTGAACCATGGTTCTATGAAAGCAGAATGGTTGCCTGCGGAAAATATTTTCTTGCCATAGTCAGGGATATAACTGAGAGAAGAAAAATGGAACACCAGCAGGAAGCCTCACTTGCTGAAAAGGAAAAACTTCAGGCAATGCTGACTCAGTCTCAAAAAATGGAATCAGTTGGAAGACTTGCCGGCGGAGTTGCGCATGACTTCAACAACATGTTAAGCGTCATATTGGGCCATTCAGAACTTATGCTAGAGCAGATTGATTCAAACCATATATTTTATATGAGCCTGAAGGAAATAAAGCAGGCCGCCGAAAGGTCTGCGGCCCTTACCCGCCAGCTTCTTGCCTTTGCCCGCAAACAAAGTATAGCACCTAAAATTTTAAACCTTAATAAAACGGTAGAAGGGATGCTCAGTATGATGAAACGTCTTATAGGAGAAAACATCAGGCTTTCCTGGAAACCGGGTGAAAAACTCTGGAATGTCAAAGTCGATATTTCCCAGATTAATCAGATACTGGCAAATTTATGTGTCAACTCACGGGATGCAATAAACGGCAGCGGAGAGATTACAATCGAAACATCGAATACTATACTGGACAGCGGTTTCACAGCTGCTCATCCCGGTTTTTCTGAGGGTGCCTATGTCAAGCTGGCAGTAAGTGACAACGGATGCGGTATAAAGGCAAAAAACCTCGAAAACCTTTTTGAACCATTCTTTACGACAAAAGTCAGCGGCAAAGGTACCGGCCTGGGGCTTGCAACAGTATACGGTATAGTTAAGCAGAATAACGGTTTTATTGATGTATCAAGCCAGCCGGGAACCGGAAGCACCTTTACAATTTTCCTGCCCCGTGTTTATGGAAAAAATACAGCACCGCAGGAAAATGAAACGCAAAAAGAGATAATAAAAGGAATTGAGACAATACTGCTTGTCGAGGATGAAACAGCAATACTGGAAATAACAGCAATAATGCTTAAAAATATGGGATACAATGTTATTTCCTCTTCAGTGCCGGAAGAGGCCCTCAGCCTTGCAGAAAAACATGCAGGTGAGATAAATCTGCTGATAACGGATGTTATTATGCCCGGTATAAACGGGCGCGATCTTTCGGAAAAAATCCTTGCTTTGTCCCCGGATATGAAATGTCTTTTCATTTCAGGGTATACTGCTGATGTTATTGCCAGCCAGGGAATTCTGAACGAAGGAATACAATTTATTCAAAAACCATTTTCAATGAATGATCTTTCAAATAAAATCAGGATAGTTCTTGAATCATAAACAGGATTAAAAATGGAAAAAGAAAAAACAATTTACGTGATATACGGCAATAATCCCGCAGAGATGACAAAAAAAATACTTGCCGAAACCCGGATTGAAAATAAGATCAGGCCGGGATCACTTATAGGGCTCAAACCGAATCTCGTTGTTTCAAAACCTTCATCATCAGGTGCTACAACTTCACCGTTAATTGCAGGTGCGGTTATTGAATATCTCAAAGATAAGGGTTTCGATAATTTATTGATACTGGAAGGTTCCTGGGTAGGCGACAGCACGAAAAGGGCTTTCAGGACCTGCGGATATGAGGATGTCTCAAAAAAATATAATGTTCCGCTTTTTGACACAAAGGATGACAGTTTTACCGTAAAAACAAGCGGCGGCATGGAAATGGAAATCTGCGACAGGCTTTTTGATGTGGACTTTCTGATTAACATGCCGGTAATCAAGGGGCACTGCCAGACCCTCGTCACAGGTGCGCTGAAAAATATGAAAGGATGCATCACAGACAGGGAGAAAAGACACTTTCACTCTCTCGGGCTTCATGACCCGATAGCTTACTTAAATAAAATCAGGTGCGCTGATTTTGTAATCGCAGACGGCCTGTGCGGCGACCTTGATTTCGAGGAAGGGGGTAACCCCGTGCAGATGAACAGGATCGTATGCGGAACTGATTCTGTCCTTACTGACGCCTACATTGCGTCCATTATGGGCTACAGGCCTGAAGATGTTGAGTACATAGCCACTGCCGCGGAAATTGGTGTCGGAAGCTGCAATCTTGATGAAGCGGATATAGTTGAGCTTAACAAGGACAGAACAATAGCATCCGCCGCTTCAACCGGAAAGGTCAGCAGGCTTGCAAAACACACAGTACAGAAGAATGCCTGTTCAGCATGCTACGCAAACCTCATACACGCCCTTGCAAGACTTGAAGAAGAGGGAGAGCTGTCAAAGCTAAAAGGGAAAATATCAATCGGGCAGGGCTTCAGATGGGTAGAGTCAGACGGAACAGGCATAGGGTCGTGCACAAGCAGCTTTGAAAACTATCTCCCGGGCTGTCCCCCTGCCCCGCTCGATATCATTGATTTCCTGAAAGATCAGATAGATTGAGTTTTTAAATAAGCAAACTGCTTTTCATTCTATGATAATTGGATGACCTATTATTTATAATTGCTGCCGGATGTTCACCTGAAGTGTTAAAATATTCAGTTTGTTTATTTACTTTTTTCCCCTGTTCAGCTACATTCAAAAACATGAATATTATCATGAGCTCACCTGTAATTCTTAAAATACTGATTTCCCTTACAGTTATACTGGCCGCAGACAGAATGATTAAAAACCTTGCCCTTTCCATGGCAATCGGCACTCTGGTACTCGCACTATGGTCCGGTCATGCTCCACTTTCTGTGCTGTCGATCACTATAGATACTATGCTTACTCCGGATTACATAATCCTTCTGATTATGCTTTTCCTCCTTATCTGGTTAAGCTCGCAAATGAAAGAAACGATGATGATGGACGACCTTGTAAAAGGGCTTCAGATGCGCCTTACAGGAAAAAGCCTTCTGGCTGTAGTGCCCGCGATCATAGGCCTTATTCCAATGCCGGGCGGGGCCCTTTTTTCCGCGCCTCTTGTCGATGACTGCGATACGGATAAATCAATGGATCCGTATCTTAAAACAAAGATCAACTACTGGTTCAGACACATGTGGGAATACTGGCTTCCGTTATATGCAGGAGTAATTCTTGCACTTCAGATTACAGGACTCGAAATATGGCAGATGGCAATTGTAAACTTCCCCCTGACAATTTTTTCCGCCGCGGGCGGGTATTTCTTTCTTCTCAGAAAAGTCAAAACTGAAAAAAGGATTCTTACCGGTTTAAAATCCCCTGTTTTAATATATCTGCTTCCCATAATTCTGATTGTTGTTCTATACACAATAATTGGATTTACCTTCCCTGTGCTTAAGGAAAAATCAAAATATCTTCCCATGGGGATAAGCATATTCCTTACAATGTTATATATACAGCTCTACAGGCCTCTTCCATCAAAAAAATGGGCAAAGATTATCTTTTCAAAAAGCATTCTGGACATGGTCGTGGTTGTCGCTGTAATAAGTATCTACGGCGCTTTTATCAGGGCGCAGCTGCCTGACGGCAGATTTCTTATGGATATAATGAGGGATGAACTCACAGTATCAGGAATCAGCCCGGTGCTGCTGATTATTCTCCTTCCCTTTATAAGCGGATTCGCAACAGGCATTGCAGTAGGTTTTGTCGGGGCAAGTTTTCCGATTATCATAAGCATACTCGGACAGGACCCCCTGCTCAAAGACCTGCTTTCCGCGGTTGTCCTTGCCTACGCAAGCGGCCATATCGGGCAGCTTCTTTCACCTGTCCATGTCTGTAATATTGTCTCAAACAAATACTTTAAAACAGATCTTCTGAAATCAACGGCCCAGCTCATCCCTGTCTGCCTTTTTGTTTTTGCAGGCGCTGTATTCTCCATCAGCATGATTCATCTGGTATTGTAGATACTATCAATTTTTGCCGTTGAATTAATGTAAAAATGCAGTTCAGGACTCTTTATTAATGTTTTTTAATCAATTTTTAACCGACTGTTTACCCGTTTTTTATATAAATATAATATTCTTAATTATAGAAAAATGATGCAGGAGGCCGAATATGGAACTTTTTAGTACAATCGTAATTCTTGCAGTGGTATTTGTCTTTGTTCTTGCTTTTATTAATGATGTGCATGATGTTTCAACCGGTTCAAAACCATTGAAGAAACATAAGTAAGTGACTGTAACCTGATCAGCCCCCATCTCAGGGTTCAGGGGCGGGACATAATTCAGCAGGAAGAACTGCCCGCAGTTGTATACCCTCCTTCAGGGTGCGGTGTAAATGCAAGATGATAGTTAAAACCTTTCGGGTCAATATGCATGCCGTGGCTTACAAGTAGGATTGTGCTCTCCCTGAAAGATGAGAGCTTTTCAATTATATTGATTACAGAGGCGGTATTTTCTTCATCAAGGCCCTGACAGGGTTCATCAAGTATTATCAGCTCAGGCATTTTCACAAGAGCCCTTATTATAAGAGTTTTTCTTTTTTCCCCAAACGATAGTTCATTAAAAGGAACATCTTTTTTACCTGTCATTCCCGAAACCTCAATAAGTGAGAGGGCCTCTTCAAGCTGAAGACCTGAGACATCCTTATAAAGCCCTATTGAATCGAAGAACCCGGAAAGCACGGTATCAAGCAGGCTTGAGCGGACCCTGTAGTTCATCTGAAAATCGCCTGAGACAAGTCCGATCCTTTTTTTTATATCCCAGATTGTCTCGCCGCTTCCCTTTTTAATTCCGAACAGGGTTATGTCATTCATATATGCTTTGGGATTATCCGCATTAACAAGGCTTATAAGTGTAGATTTTCCGCAGCCGTTGGGGCCGGTTATCTTCCACTTCTCTCCTTTCTGAACCTGCCAGTTTATATCTGTAAGTATTTTGACATTTTCGTATGAAAGATTAACATTTTTCATGCTGATAACGGGGGGGGTGTTCCCGTCAGAAGAGGCTGATGATGTACCATGGGTAATAAATATCTCTGAAGCAGCCGTGCCCCATCCTTCAGAAATCCGGATATCCGGTCCGATACGCACTGATGATCCGATAGATTTAATCCTTCCGTTTTCAAGTTCAATCACCCGGTCTGTCCATTCAGGGATTTCAGACTTCCTCGGGGTTACGATGAATATCCTCTCTCCTGATTCGACAAGAGCCTTAAAAAGCTGATGCAGATTTTTTTGAGCTGATACATCAAGTCCATCAAACGGGTCATCAACAATAAGGATATCGGGTTTTGCCATTAAAGCCCTGCACAGCATGGTTTTTCTGAACTCTCCTGTAGAAAGATAACGGAGGCCCCTCTCAAGTATGTCTTGAAGATCAAACATGGATGTATATTTCCGGTAAAGGGTCTCATCTGAAGAATTGCAGTCCTTTAAGATAAAATCCTTTACCCGTGTTCCCGGATCAACGCCTCCCTGCATAAAACGGGAGTTATCCTTTTTCCGCTCTTCTGCCATAATTTTCTGCTGAAGTTCGAATGAGGCATACCCTGTATTTCCATCAAGTACAACACGGCCTGCGCTTTCTTTAAGGGTCCCTCCCATAATCATTGCAAGGAGTGATTTGCCGCTGCCGTTGGAGCCGGTTATTGCCCAGCATTTCCCTTCAGAAAAATCAACTGAAATACTGTCAAGCAGAACTTTGCCGCCGGTTTTATAGGATATATTTTCAAGCTTTATCACCATCTTTCTCCGAACCACTATTTTTCAAAGTATTTAAATCCCCAATTCCGGGGTTTCCGTCAAGAGCAGAGTTTCTGAATGCCCGGACAAAGGGGTTTGCCGCCCTTTTTTTCTGACTGCATAGTCCGACATGATAGGGTTCAAGAGGAGGTGAAAAATCAAGAATCCTTACTGAGTTTTTAAACGGGCTGTTGTCGACAACAAGCTGAGGAACAAGTCCTATTCCGCAGCCGAGGCTTACCATTGAAAGGATTGCCTCGTTACCTGATACCTGCGCATATATATCCGGTTTGATACCGCTCAGCGCAAACCTTGAGTCAATCCTGTTCCTTGCAACTCCTTTTTCCGGGAGTATCAGCGGACATTTTTCAAAGCTGAGATTCTTCTCGTTTTTCCCGATAAATTTAGTATCAAAATCCGGCGCAATAAAAACAAGCGGTGTAACTGTAAGCGGTAAAAAATCAATGTTTTCAGGAAGCCTGTCAGGAAGGACAGCAATGGAAACATCAACTTCATTATCAAGAACCTTCTGCAGTGTAATGCCGGCATCTCCTGTCTGAAGCTTTATGTTTATTTCAGGGTAATCAATTCTGAACTTTTTTATTATCGGCAGCAGTATACTGTAACTTGCTGTTACCGTGCAGAAAAGGGATATCTCACCTTTCAGGGTTTTTTCGCTTATTACAGCGTTGTGCTGAAAATCATTCAGACTGTCAAGGATATCAGATGCATACTGTCTGAAAAGCTGACCTGCCGGGGTGAGTGCTACATACCTGTTGCTTCTTTCAAGCAGCCGGTATCCCAGTTCTTCTTCAAGCCTTTTAATGCTTCTTGTAAAAGCAGAGGGACTTAAGTTGCATTTTCTGCTGGACTTTCCAAAGTGAAGAGTTTCCGCAATGCTGAGAAAATGGCCAAGCTGGAGGATATCCATCAAAACTCCTTGTAATTCTTTTTATGATTCATAAATATGCCCTTTATAGTTGCATAATTATCAATAATTTTATATAAATAAATCGTTTGACACAATATATTTTCATAGGTTATTGTGTCAATAGTTATGTTCAGGGAGGTATCCGGAAAATGAACTATTTTAATTCGTTACCATTCAGATTAAAGATCGAAGAGCTTGGCCAATGCAGATTTATGGATAAATCAGAGTTTAACGGTGTTGAGAAGCTGAAAGGGAAAAAAATTGTTATTGTCGGCTGCGGAGCCCAGGGTTTAAACCAGGGACTCAATCTAAGGGACAGCGGACTTGATGTTTCATATGCTTTGAGAAAAAGTTCCATAGACGCCAAAAGACAGTCATGGAAAAACGCTTCAGAAAACAGCTTTAAGGTTGGGACTTATGAGGAGATGATTCCCGTCGCGGACCTTGTCTGCAATCTCACACCAGACAAGCAGCACACTTCAGTAATCGGGGCAATTATGCCGTTTATGAAGAAGAATTCCGCCCTTTCCTATTCACACGGTTTTAACATTGTCGAAGAAGGGATGAAAATACGGGATGACATCACAGTTATAATGGTTGCGCCCAAGTCCCCGGGAACAGAACTCCGGGAAGAGTATAAAAGAGGGTTTGGAGTACCGACACTTATCGCGGTGCATAAATTGAATGATCCAAACGGCGACGGCCTTGAAATCGCAAAAGCCTATGCCGCAGGGACAGGCGGAGACAGGGCGGGAGTGCTTCAGTCATCTTTTGTCGCTGAGGTAAAGTCAGACCTCATGGGAGAACAGACTATTCTCTGCGGCGTGCTCCAGACCGGTTCGCTCCTCTGTTTCGATAAAATGATTGAGAAAGGTGTTGATCCCTCCTACGCTGCAAAACTTGTACAGTACGGCTGGGAGACAATTACCGAGGCATTAAAGCACGGCGGAATTACAAACATGATGGACAGGCTTTCAAATCCGGCAAAAATAGCGGCCCATCAGATGTCTGAAGAACTTAAAAAGATAATGACGCCTCTTTTCAGAAAACATATGGACAATATTTTAGACGGTGATTTCTCGGCAACAATGATGAAGGACTGGGAAGCCGGCGATAAAGACCTGCTCAGATGGCGCGAAGAGACTAACAAGAGCAAATTTGAAAACACTGAAGTTACATCAAAAGAGATAAGCGAACAGGAATATTTCGATAACGGCATACTGATGGCGGCATTTATCAAGGCCGGCGTTGAGCTTTCTTTCGATACAATGGTATCGGCAGGAATCAAGGCGGAATCAGCCTATTATGAATCACTCCACGAAGTTCCCCTTATCGCCAACACAATTGCAAGAAAAAAACTGTATGAGATGAATGTTGTAATTTCAGATACCGCTGAATACGGCAATTACCTTTTCTCAAACAGCGCAATCCCCCTCCTTGCGGGTTTCATGAAAAAGATTGACACTGATGTTATCGGGAAAGGTCTTGATCCTGATGATACAGGCGTTGACAACATTAAGCTTATTGAGGTCAATGAAGCGATCTGCTCAACAGGTGTTGAGAAGATAGGAAAAACACTGCGCGGTTACATGACTGCCATGAAAGCGCTGATATAAATGTAAAATTCAAGGAAACTCCCCCTTCTTTTTTTAAAAAGACCGGGGAGTTTTAATAAAATAAGTATGTATCCAGATCATTTGCAATTGTGATATTTTTATCCTGCTTAATTAATTCAAAATCCTTACTAATTATTAATTCCGGATAAAAATGGGAAATAAGTAAATTATCTGTTTTTACTCTTTTAGAATATTTAGTGACATCGGAAGCCGTCATATGCCCCGATGTATTATGATAATTATTGCTGTGAGAGCATTCAATAACAGCTATTGTTGCACCGTTTCCAAGTAAAACAATATTTTCATTATAATTACTGTCTCCGCTGTAAAAAAATGATTTTCCGCTTTTATCGTTAATTCTGTAGCATATACTGCTTGAGGTGTGATAAGTAAACAGACACTGAACTGAGTGGTCTGCAATCTCAAAAAAAGTTTCTCCAACTTCATTGAGTACAATATTTTCAGGCGTAATCCATTTTTCATTCTTGAAAAAGCTTTTTATGGAATCATTAATGATATCACGAAGTCCATAAGGTCCTGTCAGAAATAAAATATCATTATCAGGAACACCCCTGAGCCATCTTGAATGAATTACTGCAAAAAGATCAGAAATATGGTCAATATGAAAATGCGTCAGAAAAATGTATTTAATCTGTGAAAAATCAACGTTCAGGTCTGATAGCTGCATTAATGTGCCTGGTCCGCAGTCAATAAGAATAAGGCAATTATCAGTTTCAAGCAGATATCCGGCACACTTTCTTCCCGGCACTGAAACTATAGTACCTGTACCGAGAATAGTTAATTTCTGTAACATTTTAAATTATCCTTTAACACAAATATTCTGCATGATATGAAGTTTTTCAGGAGCAAAGTAAAGATAAATATCGCCATCAAGTATTGTCTGATATCCGGGATTATATTTATCGACAACCAATGTAATTCCCAGTATGTCCACCCAGTATCTTACGATAGAGCCTTCAAAAATATTGTTAATAATTTTACCCTTTATAACATTTTTCCTCATGTCTTTTTTATCAACTATTTCTATCATTTCAGGTCTTATACATAATTTACCCGGACCATCTGAATATTTATCCTGAATGTCAAACTTAAAACCATTTATTCTGAATTGACATCTTTGTCCTTCATGATTGACCTGGCCGTCTATAATATTACTTGTTCCAATGAAGCTTGCGGTAAAATCATCTGAAGGTGAAAAATAAATATTCTGGGATGAATCATACTGAAGAATCCTGCCATTATTCATAACTGCAATTTTATCAGAAAGAGCCAAAGCTTCACCCTGATCATGGGTAACATATACAGTTGTAATTCCAAGTTTTTTCTGAAGCTGTCTCAATTCCGCCCTTATGTTAATCCTTAATTTAGCATCCAGATTGGACAGAGGTTCATCAAGAAGCAGTACTTCCGGTTCCATAACAAGAGCTCTGGCTAATGCAACCCTCTGCTGCTGTCCCCCCGACAGCTGAGAAGGAAAACGGTCAAGAAGGTTTTCGATGTCAAGATATGAAATTGTTTTATCAAGACGCTGTTTAATTAACTTCGAATCCATTTTTTTTATTTCCAGGCCATAACAAATATTCTTTTTTATGCTAAGATGGGGGAAAAGAGCATAATCCTGAAACACCATAGTTGTATTCCTGAGATGTGTGGGAATATTATTAATTACATTTCCTCCAATCGAAATTGTTCCTTTTTCAATTTCATAAAATCCGGCAATAGTTCTCAGCAACGTTGTCTTACCGCACCCGGATGGTCCCAGAAAAGTTGTAAACAGTCCTTTATCGATCTCGAGATTTATATCATGTAAAACTTCGTTTTTTCCAAAAGATTTAAATAGATTCTGTATAACAAGATGTTTTTCAGCCATTTCCCACTCCAGTATTTTAATAAAATATTTCGATTTTTTTCCCTGCTATTTTTTGTCCGATTAATAGGATAATAAATGCCAGGAGAAGCAGAACCGTTGTAAGCGCTGCAGCTTTACCAAATAATCCGTCACTTACAAAATTCATGATAGTAAAAGTTGCGACCTTATTCCTGGAAGTAGCCAGAAAAACAATCACACTTAATGTTGTAATTGATCTTATAAAGGAAACAATAAAAGCAGATATGAATGAGCTCTTAACAAGAGGTGCTTCGATCTGCCAGAATATTTTAAACTGATTCGCTCCAAGATTTGATGCTGCCTCGCTTAAAGAAACTGATATCTGTTTAAATGAATTAAGCCCTGTCTGATATCCCATTGAAATATTCCAGAATATCATGGCTAAGATTACAATGAAGGCACTACCGTAAAGATCTACAGGATATTTTGTGAATGAAATGGAATATCCTATGCCGATAAAAATTCCGGGAAGTGCTGCAGGCAGAATTGCAGAAAAATCAATGAATTTTGTCAGGATTCCTTTATTCCGGCTAACCAGATAAGCAGCTATTATGGCAAGTACTGCACTTATTACTCCTGCTGTCACTGAGTAGAATATACTGTTAAAAAGCTCCGGTCCACGGTTTAAAACATCTAACATCCACTTACCGGTGAGAGACCAGTCATATCCCCAGCCTTTTACAAAAGCTCCAAGAAGTATTCCAAGGTATACAAGTAAAATCATTATGGCAATAATTGAACAAAACGCAAAAAAAAGTATTTTAGCATAAACTGCAGTTGGTTTTTGCCTGATATTTACAATTTTACCGGTTATTGTTACATAAGATCTTCTCTGTACCCAGAATCTCTGAAAAGCAAAAATTAATATTGAAGGAAGGAGAAGAAGAATTGAAATGACAGCAGCACCGGCAACATCGCCCCATCCTTCTACACGCATCCAGGCCTCTGTGGCAAGTACGGAAAAATCCCCTGAAATCATTATCGGATTTCCAAAATCGGCCAGAACCAGAATTGATACAAGTAAAGCAGCTCCGGCAATTCCTGGAGTGGAAAGAGGCAGCGTTACAGTTTTAAACAATTTAAAGCCGTCCGCACCCAGATTTCGTCCGGCATATTCAACGCTTGGTGATATTGAGTTCAATACTCCTTCAATTGACATCGCAGCCACGGGGAAAAATGCAATAGTCTGTGACAGCCACAAGCCATGCCACCCCAGAATTGATGCCCTTATTCCGAACAATTCATATGTGATAAGTCCATTATTTCCGAAAAGCATCAGATAACTGAATGCCACCATGAATGGAGGGGAAAAAAGAGGCAGTATGGAAATTATCTTGAAGTATTTTTTTAAAGGTATATCTGTTTTTACAATACTATAGGAATATATAAACCCAAAAAGCGTTGCAGTTAAAGTTGACAGGAACATTATAAAAACACTATTTAATGCTGATTTAATGTATCGCTTCTCACTAAATAATTTTATATAGTCTTTAATTTCAGGGAAAATAAATACATTTATAAAAGGATAAATAACAAAAACAGCAAGTATAAACGCAGTAAAAGTTAACATAAAAAGAAGTATTGGATCGCGAAAAATTTTCTTCATAACCGGCTCCGATGCATTATAGTTAAGGCAGAAGATTTGCCTCTGCCTTAATCAAGTAACAAACTATTTACCTGTGATTTCCGCCCATTTTTTCTTCCATATGTCAATATTTTCTGCAGCAGCGACAAGGTCCCACTTTGCCAGACTTAATTCTTCAAATGCCGGAACTCCTGAAGGAAGTTCAACACCGCTTCTTACCGGATACCTGTATCCGTTTTCAGCATTAATTTTACCGGCTTCTTTTGAAAGGAGAAAATCGATGAATTTTTTAGCATTTTCAAGATTAGGAGCACCTTTTATTATGGATGCAGCACCTATTTCAAAACCTGTATCTTTTGGAAAAACCACTGTAATAGGAAGATTACCCTGTATTTTTTGTTTCAAAGTATCATGACCCCATGCAAAACCTACAATAGCTTCTCCCTGGCTTACCAGCGGAATTGAACCATTGGCTCCTTTTGTATATTGTGCAACATTTTGATGCATTTGCCTGATAAATTCAAAACCCTTCTCTTCGCTGTTTAATCTGAAAATCTGGGCTGCCATCATCAGATATGCCCCACCTGTAGTTGCAGGATTGGAAGCAATTATTTCCCCCTTGTATACCGGATTGAGCAGATCATCCCATGTATTTGGGGCTTTTATCCCTTTTACAGCAATTTCTTTTTCAAATCTTTCGGTATTATAAATCATGCAAAGAGCTCCAAGATACCATCCAGTCCAATAGTTTGATTTATCCATAAAATCCTTAGAAATACCCGCTTCTTTAATAACAGGGGATTTATAAGATTCAAGAAGATTATTGCTTGCAAGATCTGAATGATAGTTTGAATTACCGCCTATAAAAACATCAGCTCTTGACGAACCAGCTTCTGTCTTGATTCTACCGGTTATGCTCCCCGCCTGTTCAATCTGAAGAGCAAGATCAGCCTTTATACCGGTTTGTTTTTCAAAAGCAGCACATAGATCTTTTGCGGTCTTTTCATCAAGCGCAGCATATACAATCACATTGCGTCTTTGCTCTTCTTTTTTTCCTCCTGCGAATAATGATGCAGTTGTTACAGCAATAAGCAGAATTAAAAAAACTTTCTTCATAAAATCATCTCCTTTTAATATTTTTAAAAAGCCAATACAGTTTTCTGTAAAAGACTTTTGATTTCATCTTCGAATTATTTTTTTAATTAGTTCTTTCAATACATGATTTCCTTATGATAAGTTCAGTGGGAAGAATCACTTCTTTTGAGACAGAATTATCTTTATTTATCATTAATAGTATATTCTGCATGGCGATTTTACCGATTTCATACATTGGCTGCCTTACGGTAGTAAGTGGCGGCCACAAATATTCAGAAAAAAAAGTATCATCAAAACCCGCAACCGATACCATTTCGGGAACTTTAATGTTATTTTCATTCAGAAAATGAAGAACACCCATTGCACTGTTGTCATTTGCCGCAAATACCGCATCAAAGTCATTGTTACTCAGATATTCTTTTGCAATCTGGTATGCTTTTTCCTTGGAAAAATCTCCTGCGGTCTCAATAAGATTTTTCAAATCAAATCCACATTCCGCAAGTCCCATTCTGAATCCATATTTTCTGTCATTGGAGTCGATATTGTCTTCTCTGCCTGAAATAAATAATATTTTTTTGTAATTATTACCTGCAAAATAATGGGCCATTTTTCTGGCACCGCCGACATTATCAACAATTACGGAAGGAGATCTGCTATCACTGAAAGGTTTACCGATAAAAATAACCGGAATATTTGTCCTGGATATTTTTTTTAACAGCACATTGATTTTCTCATAGGCGCTTGAATGCCGGATAATAAATCCGTCTACCATATTTGAATCCACAAGGTCATAAGCCAGATCAATTTTGGAAATTGATTTAATTATTGTATGATAATAAACATCCTGGGAAACATCAGTTATTCCTCTTAAAAGATTTGTATAATATGGAGAAGTCACATCCGGAAGTAAAACGGCAACAGCATTTTTCCTGCCATTTGAAAGTGCTCTTGCCACCATATTGGGTTTATACCCAAGCCTTTTCATTGATTCTTTAATCTTTCCCACAGTTTCGGGTTTAACCTGAGATTCGTTATTTATAACTCTTGAAACAGTTGCTCTTGAAAATCCGGAATCAAGTGCAACATCCTCCAGTCTTACCATATCTTTTCAAAACTCCAATGAAAGCGCTCTCATTTCATGGTATCATTGAGTTTTATAACCGTCAACATTTTTTTATAAAATTAATAATTCCTTTTATTATCTTTATTTATATAAAGGTATAATTTATTTAAAATGATAGCGCTCTATTTTTTGTTATAATATGAAACTTTATAATGTCTACAAAGTCCTCAGTAGTATCTATTTCAATTGAAATAGTTGGGAAAAAATACAGAAAAATAAAGATTACCTGGTGTGGGCAGGAAAGTTCACACAACCGTTAAAACGCAAACTGCCGGGGAAATTACGGGTAACTGCTTATATATGATAAATAAGTCATTGAAAAATTGATATCGGCTTCTTATGTTTTTTAAGCATCTTACATTGGCAGTTAATTTGTTGTATAATCCGCATAATGGAAATCAAACTTTTTGACAAATGGTGGCTGCAGCTGCTGAAAGGGATTTTTTTCGTTACAGGCGGAATACTTATCCTGAATCTGGGTCCTTATAAATATCTGATAAACCCCCTTTTTGCCGGAATATTTCTTATGGTTTTCGGTATTCTTGATATTTTTACGTCACTTTCCAACCGCACCCTGAATTACGCATGGCAATGGCTCCTTGCAGAGGGGCTTCAATACCTCTTCTTCGGCCTTATTCTTATGATGAAACAGGATATTACCTTTTCCATTATTCAGCTTCTTTTTGGAATTCTTGCGATGTTCACCGGCATACTCCACTTTTCAGCGTCCATAAACTTCAGAAACGCCGGTGTCAGAAGATGGTTTGCCGCAACTTTTAACGGCCTTGTAGCAGCCGCTTTAAGCATTGTCATCATTTTCTATCCGGAAAGCGAGCAGAATATCAGTGCAATTATAATCGCAGCTTACATAATTGCTGAAGGAGTTCTTGTAATGCTTAACGCGCTTCTCCTCGAACAGGTGGCATTTGATTATTCCTGAAACCAGAGGCACAATCCCCTCTTCTTCCATAAAAAAATCAGCAATCCCTTTTTTTACGGCAGTTCTTCTGGCTTTCCTGCCTGAACTGTTTTTAACACCGGTTTGTTCCTTTTCAGAGTCCTTTTCAGAGTCCTTTTCAGAGTCCTTTGCAGAGTCTTTTACCGCTCCTGCTTCTGACGGCAATCATTACCTTAAGGAATTCTCTTCCCCTGCAGATGAATGGGGAAACGGAGTAGAGGCCGTAATCGAGGAAGCCTACAGGGCATGTTTTAAAACATACATTATAGACGGGCGGGTGATCACAGTCCGCATGCCGTTTGCAGAGAATAATGAAAGGGCACAGCTTATCGACGGGGAACTGATCGTAAACGGCGGAGGCAAGGCAGATGCAGAACAGCTGTGGATTGAAGCTGATGAACTGCTGAAATCTGAAGATTTCAAGTCATACGCTGCAGTTCTTGGAGACGGACGCGAAAAACTGATTACCCTTGATCTTGATTCACGAAGCTGGTCTGTTTCCAGGGATTTGTTCTCTGTCGCCAGGATGAAAGCGGACGCATATCCCGGCCTTCCTCATCAGCCTTTGATCTACTCAGACGGAAAAGGCATAAGGGAATCAGATGTCTACAACTACCTCTACTGTATGGGGCGGCTCGGGATGGACTGTTCAGGTTTTGTCTGGCAGGTGCTTTCGACTGTAGCAAAGCGCAGCCGCATCAATCTTGCCAGAGCGCTCACCCCATCGCTTCACGCACCGGGGCCTTCATATGCGCCGCTTTATTTCGGAACATGGTACTTCAGGACAAGAAAGAGGGAAGCGCCCGATGTTCCTGACATAATAAAAAACCTTAAGCCTCTTGATCTTATCCTTTTCCGGGGAGAAAAAGGTGAAATAGTACATTCCACCGTTATCCAGTCGATAGACAGAAAAGCCGGTATCATACGCTACCTGCAGAGTACAGATGAGGCTCCAATGAATGAAAGAGGTGTCCATGAATCATTTATCCATTTCAATCCTGAAAATGATAATGTGAGCCTCAAAAACCCTTCCCTCATCTGGACACAGAAAAGGCTGCCTCCCTTCGATGGGGAACGCCCTTCGTCATTTACAGATGACGGTGACCGTTACCGTGCGTTTAGTGAATATGGAGGGGGAAAAGTAGTAAGGATCAAAGCGCTGTCAGGCCAGTTGAAATTTACTGATATAAAAAAATAATCTTTTATTGCCTGCGGCGGAGGCAGAAAAAATATTTCCTGCTTTTATCAATTTCCGGAATAATCCTGTCAAGTTTTACTGCCTCAAACCCTTCACAGATATTTGTTGCGACGTCTTCGGTAATGAGTATCCGGCATTTGTAGCGCTCTCCCAATCCGGAAAGGATGCCGGCGCGGGCAGGCACATCGCCTGATGCTATATATTCGGGCAGACCGTCAATATCATCGCTGCCGAATCCGCATAATCCCGTATCAATACCGACACTGACGGCGCCTGCTTTATAAACTATTCCTGCATTTTTAAAGCTTTCCTCCAGTTTATCTTCCTCTTCCAGAACAGCCGCAGCGGCAAGTTCCGCCTGTATCCTGTGGCCTTTGCCCGGTATCCGTCCTCCGAATGAAGCAAATATTACTTCTCCTTCCAGAGCATAGAGAAAGGCCCCATTTTCCCTGAGTACGGCACCGATTGTTTCGTGGTAAATATGCAGAGCTGATATTATTTTATTTCCGGCAGATGAGTCAGGAGACCATGTTATTCCGTTCAGCCGGAACCGCACTGCTATAATACTTGCTTCTATTTTTTCTCCTTCAGGAGGATTTGATTCGGGAGTCGGATGCAATGACGGATATTTTGACAACTGCAGTAATACAGATGATTGCCGGGATATGCTCTCATTAATCCTGTAGGCGCTGATCGAGCCGGTAAAAACCGAAACAATCGCTGCTGCTGCCGCGCTTCCTGCTGCAAGGAGAGGATTAAACCATATACCGGTGTGAACAAAAAAAAGTGATGCTGCCGCAGCTGAAAGAATAACCGCGGCAATTCCGGCAAATGCAGCTGAAACCGGAGCAAGAGCTGCCAATATCAGGGAAACAAAAACTGCAAGGAGTCCTGAAACCAGAAATGCTTCAAGTGAGGGGAAAATACTGAAAAAATGCCCTGAAAGGAGAGCATCCGCAAGTCCTGCGGCAGCCCTGACACGGGATACCGGATCCTTCAGTTCAGGAGCAATGATGCAGATTGATGATTGTATCTCCCTTTCCAGAGTATCCCTCAACTTAAGGAGCTCACCAAAAGTCTTCCCTGCACGGTCGAAGGAGCTGCGTGCAGCGTTTTTTAAGGCAAGAATGTTTCTTTTCCCTTCCGGTGTAAGAGTGGATGACTCAAGCAGCAGAGAATAACCGTCATCAATTTTTTTCTCTGCAATTCCTGACAGAAAACCGGCTGTAATCCGGTAAAACTGTTTTCTGAGTCTCCGCCAATCTTCAGTATCAATACTGCCGGGCTTTCTTGAAAACTCATAGAGAGCCAATGGCGACATGGCCTCTCCTGACCAGGAGAGGTACCCGGCCTGTTCCATTGCCTTAATTTCATTAAACAGTTCAGCTTCAAGGATTGAATGCCTTACAAGAAGATTTAAGGAAATACGGCGGAATGAGCTTTCCGGGGTTCCTTTCGGGAATTCAGGGAGTATTGCCCCTCTTTTATCAAGCGGGATCACTATATCGCTTTCATTTTTTCCGTCAGGAAAAGCTTTATGCAATACCAGAAAACCCGGGGACTCTTCTACGGCAGGATTGCCAAGCCTGACAAGGACAGCCTGTAAAACAGCATGCACAAGAGGATCTGATATTTCAGGAAGCTCAAGGCGCTCAAGAGAGGGCCTTATAAAGCGCAGACTGGAATCGAGGGGACTTTCTGCATGATATATATGCCTGTACATCATCCTGTCAGGTACACTGCTGCCGGATGCTTCCATTAGACGTATTTTGCTTTTATCCGTAAGGGAGAGTATATCATCCACAAAGGATGCCGTGTCTTTCGGCCGCACGGAACCGAGACGGATTGCATTAAACAGCGTTTTGATATTGTCTTTTATTAAAGTGAATTCCCGTTCAAATGAATCACGAAGCTTATCATTTAAATCCGAATAGAGCAGATTGCCCTTTTCTACCGCAGAATCAAGAACAACTGCCTGTGCCTTCATCTCCGTAAGTATCATCAGTCCTTCGGAAATAGTTTCACTGTCCCAGGGAAGGCTGCCTGCTGCTGCTGCAGATTCTTCGTCAGCTTCAAGCAGGAGTATTTCGCTGCTCGGCACTATTTCCGGCCGCTTCTTTTCCAAAGCATGAAACAGGGGCCCTTCCGCAGAAGAGAAATATCCTGAAAAAGATAATATGGAAAAGAATATACCGAATGCGGCAGAGATAAGGATGCGTGTTATCATATCGCTTCTTGATTTAATATAATACATACTATTGAATTCGGAGTATTAATTGCCGAAAATTAAATATATAAGTATATTAGCTGCAATTGGAGGATATTTCATGAAAACAATAAAATTGCTGACCTTAATTATAATATCTCTTACTCTGATCCTGGCTCTTGGATCCTGCGCAAAACCGCCGACAGCAGAAGCTGATGCGGCCAGGGCTTCTGTTGCCGCAGCAGAGAGTAATCCGGATGTTCCCATGTACGCAGCAAATACCCTTTCGCGTGCCAAAGATTCACTTTCCAGGATGCAGAATGAGCTTGATGCAAAAAAGTACGATTCTGCAAAAACGCTTGCACTTGAAACAGTGAAGATTGCTGATGAAGCTGCAGCAGAGGCAAAAACTGCAAAAGAAAGGGTTAAATCCTCCGCCTCTTCCGTGTTTGATTCATTGAAGAAAAACATTGCAGAAACAGAAAAAGCCCTTGCAGCTGCAAAAAAAACACGCGGAATCAAGCTTGATTTTACAGCAGCTGCTGCAGAACTTGGAGAAGTAAAAAAAATAATGGATTCAGCAGGAAGCGACTTTAATTCAGGCGCTTTTAAAGCTTCTCTTGAAAAAGGAGAATCCGCACAGTCAAGGCTCACAGCTTTAAACAGACTGATCTCTGACGCAGTACGGGACGCATCAAAAAAGAAATAGCAGGACAACAACGTTATTTCAGGTTGAAAGCCGGTAAGAACAGTTCTCCTTTAGGAGATGGCCAATTTACCGGCTTTTATTTGAATTTATCAAGGGAGGATAGTTTTTTCAGGCTGTAGAAAAGCATTACCGCTGCGGATATCCAGCTGATCGCAGCAATTCCGGCAAATATTCCCTCCGCACCAAGCCCTTTTACTCCGCAGATATAATAAAAAACCGCCGCAGGAGCTGCAATCTGCCTGAAAAGACCTGCAAGCAGAACAAAACCCGGTTTTTTTATCCCCTGCAGCATGGAATTGCAGCAGAAAAGAATAATATAGCTGTAGTATGTAATCCCGACAATGCGAAGATAGTAAACCGCATAAAACAGCACATCCTGATCTTTTGAGAAAATTGATATTATCAGGCCGGATAGAGGAAGAATAATTGTAAGCATAACCGCCATCAGGACTGCGCCGAAAAAGAGCGCTGTTTTAAAGGCAGTCTTCACCCTGTCGATCCTGCCGGCGCCGCTGTTCTGCCCAGTAACTGCAAGAAGAGCGGTATTAAGTCCCAGCGCGGGTAGAAGCGCTATCTGTTCAATCCTGAGGCCTATAGCGTAGGCGGCGAGCGCCTGATGGCCGCCGTATCTGTTAAGAAAAAAATTTATGACAAAAAATCCCAAAGCTACTGACATCATATTGAGCCCTGAAGGTATACTCTGTCCAAGGATCTCTTTTATATAGGATATTTTCGGAATAAAAAACCTGAAAACATCCCTGTTGATCTTTCTACAGTCCCTGTCGCCTTCAGTTTCAGAGAATCCCGGCGGGAAACCGGTTGAAGCTGTAAAATATCTGCAGAAAACACCGGTCTTCACCACCTCAGAAAAAAGATAGATGAGCGCTCCTGCCTGAACAAGCACGGTGGCAAATGCAATACCTTTTATCCCCATAGCGGGAATAAACCCGAAGCCGTAAAGGAAAATCGGGTCAAGCATCAAATTTACTGCAAAACCGGCAGCAAGAACATTTCTGTAGCTTTTTGTATTTCCCCTTGCGTTGAGCATGCTGTTAAGAACATTATTAAGAAGGAAAAAAGGGATCCCCAGCAGAATGGTATTTATATATTGGGAGGCATAATCCCCGACTGCGCCCGAGGCTCCCATAAGTGAAAATACAAAACCGGTATAACTGTCCCTTAAAAAAAGAAGAACAAGGGCAAGAACAAGGGAAAAAGAGATAGCCTGCACAAAATATATAACTGCTTTTTTATTTTCACCTGCTCCAAGCGCATTGGAGATCAGCGCGGTTGAGGCTGTTCCCAGGCCGAGAGCCAGGGCAAGGATTATAAAAAATACAGGAAAAGATATGGAAAGGCCTGCAAGAGCTTCTGTTGAAATCCTGCCTCCGAAAAATGTGTCAGTAATATTGTAAAGTGTATTGAACAGCAGGCCTGTGCTCGCGGGTATGCTTATTTTAAGCAGAAGGCGGGGAATTTTCCCTTCTGTCAGTTTTTGATCACTGATAATATTGATTTCAGGGTTTTCCGCATTCCATATTTTTCTCATTATATGGTATCTGATGCCTTTATAAAGTGCCAGGCCGGCATTTCATATGGATGGGATGATAAAAGCGCGTCCTTCACCTTTTGTGCACAGGCTTCTTCGCACACCATTTCAACACGGTATTCTTCAACCCTGGACACAGTACCTTCTATTCCGGTATATGGTATGCTCCCCTCCTCCGGCCTGAACTGCCCTTCCCCCTGTATCTGCCAGCAGCAGCAGCTGTATGCTCCGATCTTTCCCGCTCCGGCGGCAAACAATGAGGATTTTACAGATTCGAGATGGCTTTCAGGTACGTAAAAAACAAGTACAAGCATTTTCAGCCCTTTATTCCGCTGCCACGTTTAAGAAACATTATATCGTAGCTTTCCCTGTCAGGCCCGGAGACACTTTCCTCATTTATGCCGTATTCGCGGGCTATAAGCGCCCTGACCCTCTTCCGGCAAAAAGCCCCCTGGCACCTTCCCATTCCGGCCCTTGTCCTTCTTTTCACTCCGTCAGTAGATGTAATTGTAATTCCCCGCCTGAGAGAATCAAGTATTACGCTTTGCCTGACCTGCTCACATCTGCATACTATTCTGTCATCAGATGTATCAGGCAGTTTTATAAGCCGCTCCACCTCATCCGGTGGAAGGTTAAGCCGCTCTTTTATAACTGAAGCCCTTTCAGGGTTAAAATCTTTTCTTTCTTCAAGTTTTCCAAGATATTTTTCAACAAATCCTTTTACTAATAACGCGATGGCAGGGGATGAGGTAAGTCCCGGAGAATCAATCCCGCCGGTATTTATAAAACCCGGCGCGGGGGACGCAACAACAAAATCACCGGTAGAGCTCACAGCTCTTATGCCTGAAAAAGTCCTGATAATTTTTTGGGGGTCAGGTATCAGATATGATATTTTTGAAACCTCAAGGATATTGAGCAAAGCTTCCCTGTCCGGAAGGTAATCGTACCTGCTGTCGATATTAAGCGCGTCAGGGCCAATCATAAGATTGTTGTGAAACGTCGGTGTAACAAGTATTCCTTTACCCATTTTTCCCGGGACCTGAAACAGGACATGATTTATATCCAGTCCGCTCCATCTGTCAAAGATGAGGTACTGTCCTTTTCTGGGTTTTACTGAAAAATCAGAGAATCCTGCCATTGCCGAGATAATATCGCTGAATAATCCGGCTGAATTGATAATAATATCTGCCTCAAAACTGCCGGCAGCTGTTTCCACATGCCAGGTTTTGCCGTCCCTTATGATCCGTTTCACTTCCGCACCGGGGACGAATACCGCCCCGTTGGCCAGGCTGTTTTCAGCAAATGCAATTGCAAGTTCATAGGGGGATGCCACCCCTGCGCTGGGAGCATAAAGGGCGCACAGGACATCAGGGTTTATTCCCGGATCAAGACCCAGTATTGCATCCCGGCCGATTATTTCAAGCCCTTTTACATTGTTTTCCTTACCGCTTGCAAGCAGTTTTTCAAGCTCAGTCCTGTCTTCCTCAGTAAATCCAAGGACAAGTGAGCCGCACCTTCTGAAACCAAAGTTAAGCTCTTTTTCAAGATTGTCGTAAAGGGCGTTTCCCTTGACACAAAGCAGGGTTTTAAGGCTTCCCGGCGATGTGCCGTAACCTGCATGGATTATACCGCTGTTTGCCTTTGTTGAACCCATCGAGACATCATGTTCTTTTTCAAGGATTGTTATATCAAGCTCATATTTTGAAAGCTCTCTTGCTATTGCGCAGCCGACAACACCGGCTCCGATAATACATACTCTGTTCATAATTACCTTTGGTAATTATCTTATATAAACTCATATTTTACAATTTAATCTTATTGATTGAAAAATATTATTTAACTATTATTCTTATAGTTTAACTACAGACATCAGAAATCAGCTCTGCGGCAATCATATAAACTACAAATGGAGAATTATGGACAGAACACATCAGCTTGAGAACGACAGCATACCGGTTCTTCTTGTGAGATACTCGCTACCTGCCATTGCGGGGATGCTTGTCCAGGCACTTTATAATATAACAGACAGGGTTTTCGTAGGACGAAGCGTAGGGATTGACGGAATATCCGCACTTACAGCAAATTTCCCCATCATGCTTGTGCTGATGGCTTTCGGCATGCTGTTCGGGATAGGAGGATCTGCGGCATTCTCAATATATCTTGGAGAAAAGAATACGGAAAAAGCTGAAAAGGTTATAGCAGGGACACTGTTCATGCTTATTGCGGCAATACTTGCCCTTTCTGTAATCGGACAGATATTCGCGGTAAGAATACTGTCGCTTTTCGGCTCAAGCAGACAAATTCTTGATCTGTCACTCGATTACCTTAGAATTATCCTCGCAGGAGCTGTAATAAACTCATTTGCCCATGCCATGAACAATTTCATAAGGGCTCAGGGCAGTCCGCGGACTGCAATGATCGCAATGATTGCAGGCGGTCTTACAAATATAGTACTCGACTATATTTTAATATTTATTTTCAACATGGGAGTAAAAGGCGCAGCAATAGCAACTGTAATCAGCCAGGCATTGAGCGCTGTTATAGTTTTTTCATACCTTTTCGGAGAAAAAAGCTTTATAAAAATACATTCAAGAAACCTCATTCCTGAAATTGCCATAGCCAAAAGGATACTATCCATTGGTTCCGCCCCCTTTGCGATGCAGCTTGCTTCAAGTCTCACCAATGGCCTGCTTAACAATCAGCTTCAGAGGTACGGAGGGGATGCAGCGCTTTCCATAATGGGGATGATATTTTCATTCATGACATTGCTCTTCATGCCTGTACTCGGGGTGAATCAGGGCAGTATGCCGCTTATAGGATATAATTTCGGGGCAAAGCGGTATGACAGGGTCATAAGCACAGCGCTGACGGCAATTACAGCCTCGACAGTTATCATGACGGCAGGTTTTATTGCGACAAGGATATGGCCGCGGGAGATACTGCTGCTTTTCGGGAAAAACAGCGACAGGATTATGGATGACGGAATCACGGCAATAAGAATTTTCTTTTTCATGTCGCCCTTGATCGGATTTCAGATAGTCGCATCAGGTATGTTTCAGGCAATCGGAAGGCCCTCCCTTGCCCTCATCATGAGCCTTTCAAGACAGGTGCTTTTTCTGATACCGCTTATTTTTATTGTTCCGGTTTTTTTCGCTCTTGAAGGAATCTGGCTTGCATGCGCATCAGCAGATCTTCTCTCGGCAATTGTCACTGCCGCATTTTTCATCAGGGAGATTGCCGGTATGAAAAAGAAGCATGAACTGGCCTCTGCAGGCTGATTTTCAAACGTGACACAGTATCCGGCGCTGGTTAAGGCTCCGGGTTAAAGTGCCGGGTTACTCCTGCGAAAGGGTAAAATCACCAGAGCCTGCGGCTGGGAGGATATCATCCTCATCAAGTGAGAATGAATCCGGAAGCCGCTTGTTTGTAGGGGCTCCAAGCTGTCTCAGGTTTTCAGAAAGTCTTACAAGATTACCCTTGCCTGTTGAAAGCTTATTTACCGCCTTGTCATAACTCTTCCTGGCGTTATCAAGTCCTTTCCCCATGTCCTCAAGGTCAGTCACAAACCCGATAAATTTATCATAAAGAAGCCCGGCCCTCCGTGCTATCTCCCTTGCGTTCCTGCTCTGGTTCTCGTACTTCCAGATATTCTCTATAGTCCTCAAGGACGCGAGCAGAGTAGACGGGCTAACCATGATAATATTTTTCTCAAAAGCTGCAGTAAAGATTGTGCTTTCCGCCTGGACCGCGGCAGAAAATGCCCCTTCAATCGGTACAAACATGAAAACAAAATCAAGTGAATTTATACCGAGGAGTTTATGGTAATCCTTGTCGCCCAGCCCCTTGATATGTGCTTTTATTGAAAGGACAAGATCCTTTTCCGCAGCAAGCTTTTCAATATCAGTATCAGATGCGACAAGCCTTTCATAAGCTACAAGGGATACTTTTGAGTCAATTACAATATCCCTTCCCTCAGGCAGATGTACAATCACATCAGGCTGATACCTTTTGCCGTCAGGCGATTTCAGACTCTCCTGGACCTCAAACTCCCTTCCCCTGACAAGCCCGGACTTTTCAAGCACCTTTTCAAGAATCATCTCGCCCCAGGTCCCCTGTGTCTTAACCTCTCCCCTGAGCGCTTTTGTAAGGTTTTCCGCTTCTTCTGTTATCTGCTGGTTTAATTTGGCAAGCCCCTGTATCTCTGTTTTAAGCGATGCCCGCTCTGACAGGTCCGCCTCCCTTGAGGTATCAAGCTGTTTTTTAAAATTCTCTATCTGCTCGCGGAAAGGACGGAGAAGCTGATCCAGCGCCGAACTTGTCTGGGAGGTAAAAACCTTGTTTCTGCTGTCAAATATATCGCCGGAAATCGCCTTGAACTGGGCGGTAAGCTCCTCTTTTGCGCTGTTTAAAAGGGCAATCTTCTCTTCATTCTGGCTGCGTTCTTTAAAGAGTGTTGTCTCTGAAACAGAAAGCCTCTCCTGCAGGGAGGATAACCGCTCGGTAAGCACGTCAATTTTTCTGTTCTTTTCATCAAGATCTTTTCTGTACTCAAGAGCCCTTTCATCAAGTCCCTTTATCCTCTCTGCAAGGGCCGCATTCTCCTTTCCGGCTTCTGCCGCGCCTGATTCCCATGCACGGGCAATATTACCCCTTAGTATAATAAACGCGGTAAAACCGCCGAGAAATATACCGCTTAAAACCGCTGCCGCAAGAATAAAAGAATCTCCCATAAACTCCTCCCGTAATATCAGCCGCTATCCTCAAGGTGAATCTGTCCGCAGTGCCGGGAGACTTCCGGCTGTCAGCCGGCTGCACTTCTGCAATTACTCTGACCGCATATCAACCTCACGTTACCCCAGCCGCACACCAGCTGTATCCCAATCATACCTCAAAAATCCTGCAGCAGAAAGCCGTATTTTCATTTTTCCGTCAGGCTGCTTAAGGCGAAAGTATATGATAATTTTCAAGTCAGCATTGTTAAAAACAGTATAACCGGCTAAGTTAATTCATTCCTTCCCGGATTGAGTGTATTTTTTTTTTAACATATCTTTTATTCAGTAAAAATTAACGGCTGAAAGCTTTCCGGAGAGCTGCAATATCAAACTTTTTCATTTTCAGAAAAGCTTCAGTCAGATTTCTTATCTGCTTGTCGGTGCCCGAATTCATCATCTCATCCATAATGCGGGGAACAATCTGCCAGGATATTCCGTACTGGTCTTTTACCCAGCCGCATTGTTCAGAATCTGGAACTTTCGAGAGCTTTTCCCAGTAATAATCAATTTCTTCCTGAGTATTACAGTAAATTATAAGTGACTGCATCTCGTTAAAGAAAAAGTCATGATCCCCGGCACTTTCCATAACAACAAATTCCCTGCCGGCAAGGGTAAATCTTGCATAGTTTATGTTTCCTTCCCTTTCGGGGGCCTCTCCAGCCCCGTAACGTGAAAGATGCCCCGGCAGCAGAGCCGCATTTTTATTTATTGAAATATAATATTCCATTGCCTCTTCTGCCCTGCCGCAGACATCTCCGGTAAACATAAGAGCAGGTGTCAGGCTCTGGACCTGCATGCCGCCGTTATGCATTATCTGCCAGGATACCCCGTATTTATCTTTGAGCCACCCGTACCGCAGGCTGAAGTCATATCTATTAAGCGGCATCAGTACATCGCCGCCTTCAGACAGCTTATTCCACAGCCCGTCAACCTCTTCAGCTGTTGAGCATGCAATCATATATGAAAATGAAGGATTCCTGTCAAAGAGTTTTCCCGCGCTTATAAACTGGAAATTCTGACCCCACAGAGTGAGAGTTACAATATCAGCATCGCCGGACGGGGTGTCATGCAGGATGACGTTATTGTGTATCCTTGAGTCCCTGAAAATACTCACATACCAGAGTGCCGCTTCAAGCGCTTCTTTCTCAAACCAGATGTGAGGTATTATTTTTTGAAATTCAAATAAATTAACCATTTTAATCTCCTGTTTAGAGGTTCTCTTCCGCACTATTGCAGAATATTGAATATATTACACAGTTCTCATCCGTATATTTTCAAATACTATATATAATAATACATATAGATTCTTACAGCAAATAATTCCAAAGGTCTTACTAAAATTATATCCCTGCAAAACAACCCGCTTTTCTTTTATGCCGTAAATTTTAATATCAGGTTTTTATAATTTAAATGGATTTTTTTGCAAACACAAAAAGCATCTTCTATAATTTACATTATGATGAAAGTATTAGGCATGTTAGATCAGATAAAAATTAATCCTGATTATAATCGTATTATAAAATACGCACGATCCAAAAACGAACTTGCTTTCCTGCTTGTAAGCGAAAAGGATGCCAAATGCCTTGTAATGGAGTACGCCGATATTTCTCAATCAGATAAGGAATTCATAAACTCTGTCAGACAAAATTTTACCAGGGTCGACACTGCGGTTGTATCTCCATCTGTTTATGAAAGTTCATTTAATATAATTCAGGATACCGGCTCATTTAAATTTATCCCGATTGACGGCAGCGATATTGATACTTCAATCGAAAATTTTATAACCGCCTCAAAAAGCGAAAACAAGAGAGGCAGCAACAGATTCTGCTGGCCTCTTACTGCCGGGTTTTCAATTGATAACGGTGAAGTAAGCAAGCTGGATATTTACTCTATCAGCTCCGGCGGCGCATACCTTGAGAGTGCAAAACTTATTCCTCCTGCGGGAAAAGAGGCATTTCTGAAGATAAACTTTAAGAACTCGCAAATAGAAACAAAATGCGTTATCAATGATTATTACTCAAGGTCAAGCAAGTATCCCTTCGGGTTCAGCGTATCTTTTACATCGCTTTCCGATCAGGCAAAACTCACTCTTGACCGGATGGTTGATGACGCTATAATCAGGATACTTCTCGATCCCCATACTGAACCGGATATACCGTCTCTTGATTCTGACATGCTTACCATTGATTCTTTTTCTCTCTGAAAGTGCAGCCAGCTGCCTGACGCCGGACTTTAGTCTGTTTCTTTTCTTTTTTCCTTAAGAAGGGCGGCAAAAGGATTATAGCTGCCGGAATCCTCTTCCATATACTTTTTATAATCCTTATTATCAGGATTATTTGAAGCCGGTTTAAGTGATATTCTTTTTTTCCCGGTGTCGATACTGTTAATCTGAACAGTAACGCTGTCCCCTTTCTTCAGGACTTTTCCGGAAGGATTATCCCGTGTGTCGCTTTCGAGGTCGGAGATGTGGATAAGGCCGTCAAGTCCCGGTTCGAGCGAAACAAAAGCCCCGAAGTTTGTAATCCGGACAACTTCGCCGGTGTGCCTGGTTCCTGTTTTATATTTTTTTTCAGCTTCATCCCATGGATCAGACAATAATTTTTTCATACTCAGACTGATCCGTTCATTTTTCCAGTCAAGTTTAATAATTTCAGCCTCAATTTCCTCACCGACTGTCAGTGATTTTTGTATATCCTCAACACGGCTTCTGCTGATTTCAGAAATAGGAAGAAGTGCCTGGACACCGTCTATATCAACAAAAGCGCCGAAGTTCTGAAGTGATATGACTTTCCCCCTGACAATCATGTTTTCATATAATTTCTCTTTAAGAATTTCCACTTTATTCTTTTTATCTTCTTCCAGTATTGCCCTGCTGGAAACAAGTATATTTCGTCCATTTTCACCGTATTCCATAATTTTAAATGTAAAATGTTTTCCAATATACTGATCAGGATTTTCAGCGCGTTTCTCTCCCATCTGGGAAAACGGGCAGAATGCCCTTGAATCCCCTATTTTTATCTCATAACCGCCTTTAATCTCTTTTTCAACTGTACCCTCCACAGGAATACTGTTTTCAAAAGCATTAGCAAGGACATCCTTTCCGGCTTTGTCGCCGCTGATCCTGGTTGTAAAATGCATTTCCCCGTTTTTTGCATAAAGGAAAAACGCTTTTATCTTATCCCCCTCTTTTACAGTAATATTGCCGTCTTTATCTACAAATTCCGCTGTATCAAGCAGGCCTTCACTCTTGCCGCTTAATTGCAGGAAAACACAGTCTCCCGAAACAGAAACAACTTCGGCTTCTATTATTTGTCCCGGCTTCAGCGTTGTTATGCCGGAAAAGCTTTTTTCCAGAAGTTCTTTGAAATTTTCTTCTTTTTCGTCAAAATCTTTATTCATTATTTCTTTACTCCAGAATTAAATATATCCGCAAATTATTAATTACATTAAACAATATATAGAGCATAAATAGCAATATTTGTTAATGTGACTTATCAGGATTTATGTAATAATTTGGAATCTATATTTTCGTCAATAATCATGCGGCATCAGGTCACTGCCGACAGTTCCGTTCCCGGAATAAACAAAACCTTTAGATTTCATACTTATTTTTTAATTATATCAAATACTCCCTTAACAACGTCAATAATTGAATAAACCGTCATGATAAATGCTGAAATCGGCATGCAGGAATAAAGAACTGCTTTTGGCATTCCGATTACCGGTGTAAATTCGTGGGATTTAAGTGTAATTTCCAGGGCATAAATAAGGAAAATAAAAATAAATGTGAAACAGGCCGTACTTATAAAAAACCTGTAGATGGCTTTTAGCCGGTTGCTTTTAGCATATTTTGATATCCAGTCGCCGATACTGAAATGAGCTTTTCCGATCCAGACTATCGCTGATCCGTAAAAAACAAGGGATGCGTAAAGCATTTCCACAACTTCGTCAAACCAGTGCAGGGATATGACAGGCACAAAACGGACAAAAACGTTAGCCGTTAGTATAACAGTAAGCGCTGTAAAAAGAATTATTGTGAACCATTTCAATGCAGATTTAATAATGCGGTCCATGGAACTAAAAATACTGCCAGCTATCTTTCCGGTACGCGTCATTTTACATCTCCCATAACAAGGTTTGGCAGAAATGTTGATATTTCAGGGATAAATGCTATAAAAAGTGTTACAATCAGTATTCCAAAGATATAGATCCACGATTCCCTGGCTAGAACCCATACACCGACTTTACTGAAACTGGATACAGCAAAGAGGCACATTCCTACCGGGGGAGTAAGATTGCCTATCATAATAAGCAATGTCATGACAACACCGAGATTGACCAGGTCGAGACCGAATCCGAGAGCGATAGGAAGAAAAATTGGAATTGTAATAATAAAAATAGCGTTCCCCTCCATAAATAAACCGAGGATAAATACTACTGTGATAATAAGAATCATTACCTGGGTAGATGACGCGCTCATACCGGTAAGAACCGCAATAATATTATCAGGTATTTTTTTATAAATAGTAAGCCAACCGAAGAAATTCGCGGCAGCCATGATAAAAAGAAGTGATACTGTCTGTTTTATTGACTGATAAAGAATTTCCGGAATATCTTTTAATTTAAGATCCTTATAGAAAAAACCCAGAAGCAGAGCATAAAGACAGACAACAACAGAGGCCTCTGTCGGAGTGAAAATACCTGATAAAATCCCCCCGATAATAATAACCGGGGCAAGCAGAGGAAGGAAAGCTTCACGGAAACTCATTATTACTTCCCTTAACCCGGCTTTTTCAAAACTCGGAAATTTACGCGGTCCCGACATTATGCCGACCGCAGCCATCAGGGCCAGTCCCATTAGAATGCCCGGGACAAATCCGGCAAGAAAAAGCCGTGCTACTGACACTGTTGTCAATGCACCGTAAAGAACAAATGGGATACTAGGCGGTATAATCGGTCCTATTGTTGACGCAGATGCAACAATAGCGGCGGAAACTTCAGGCTTGTATCCGTTGTCAACCATCGCTTTATGCTGGATCTGACCAAGTCCTGCTGCATCGGCGACGGCAGAACCCGACATACCGGAAAAAATCATGCTTGATATGACTGAAACCTGTCCAAGTCCTCCCGGTACATGACCTACAATCGCCCGCGCAAAACGGAAAATCCTGTTGGTTATTCCGCCTGTGTTCATGAGATTACCTGCAAGAATAAAAAAAGGTACCGCGAGAAGAGTAAAACCGGTCGTTCCTGCATACATCCGCTGGGCAAGCATTGAAAGAAAATTGCCCTCGCCAAGCGCTATGAAAAAACCGATGGCAGTCAGACCCATGGCTACAGCTATCGGAAGATTTAGAATTATCAGGATCAGCAGAACTATGAAAATTGATATAGTCAGCATAAATTACTCCTAAAAAATTGTATCATGAAACTGCTGAAAGTACGGTGCGGTTTTCCGGCCGCACCGTTATTCTGATATTCAGTTACTTATTTTTTGCAAGCATTTCCATGAATTTATCATAATCAGCCTGTCCCACCTTTGCCTTGAGTTTCTCATAAGCCGGGCCCATGGCTGCCTTGAAAGGTTCAAGATCAGGATAGGACACTTCCATACCGAGTTTTTTAAGCTCTTCAATCTGTCCTGCTTCCTGGTCGCGCACAGTCTTTCTCATGAAAGCGGATGCTTTCAGGGATTCTTCCTTAATTATATCCTGATATTTTTTAGGCAGGCTGTCATAGGTTTTCTTATTCATTACATGCGTCATCGAGGCATAGGTATAATTGAGAATCGACAGGTACTTCTGCGATTCATATATCTTGTTTGAGTATATTACTCCGATCGGGTTTTCCTGGCCATCTACTACTCCGGTTTTCAGAGCCATAAGCAGTTCAGTAAAGGAAATGGTCTGAACAATTCCCCCAAGCGCTTCAACTGTAGCCTGGTTAACAAAATCAGGAGGAGTACGTATTTTTAGACCTTTGAAATCCTCGGGTTTCAATAATGGTCTTTTAGAGTTGGTAAAGGTTCTGAATCCCCATTCCCAGTTTGAAAGGTGTACAAGCCCGGCTTTTTCAAGATCCGGCTGAACCCATTTTATGAAGTCACCGTCAAGAAATTTATCCGCGGCCTTATAATCCCTGAACGCAAATGGCATGCCTACCAGATCAAACTTTTTTACATATTTTGCCAGTGCCGCCTGTGTCGGCAGAGTCATATCCACAACCCCGAGAGTAACCTGCTCAAGAACCTCCGGCGGAGCCCCAAGCGCGTTGTTCGGAAAAACAGTGACTTTAACCTTTCCCCCTGTCCTTTCCTCGACGGCCTTTGCAAACATCAGAGAAGCGGCCTGGCTGGGATGATTTTCCGCACCGTAATGTCCAAGCTTTATCTCAATAGTTTTCTCCGGATCCGCTGCCTTTTCCTTGCCTCCGGCAGCGAAAACCAGACTTCCGACAAGAAATATAACCAAAACCAGTAATGCGCATTTTTTCATTTTGCGCCTCCTTTATAAAACATAAAATTGTTAAAGCGGAGCAGCCGCATACCGCGGCAGCTTATACCCCGGAATTTAACCGCGGGTGATCCGCCGTCTAATACAATTGAACGCAATACGGTAGTAAATAATATCCGGTACATCAGCTTACAGACAGAAAGTTACCGGAAAAATAACCGTTTTCACTATGGCACCCAGTACTTTTCAGCCTTATTATTTCATATTATAAAACATCGTTCCCATATAATGGCAAATAAAAGTTTTTGTTTCATATTGCAAAACTTCTGTCCATGTTATGAAATAATATTAGCATAGTTGTTTCCTGCTGTCAAATTAAAAAAAGGCAGCCCTGTTTATTGAATTAAGTATTATTACTATTATGCTATATTGGCAAAATCATATAAGCAGGCTACTATTAGCTTAAATGACTGTACAATCGATAGAAAGAGTATTTGATATAATTGAACTTCTGTCCCAGGAACACAAAGGATTGCAGCTGACTGAAATAAGCCGTCGTCTTGATCTGCATAAAAGCACTGTTTACAGACTTATGGCAGTATTAAGAAAAAGGGGATATATTGAAAAAAGTGAGTACAATCTTTACCGCATAGGCATTCAATTTATTGAATTATCAAGTATTTACCTGAATAATGTTGAGTTAAAAACCGAAGCCGAACCATTTTTACGGAAATTATCCATGGAAACATCACAGACTGTATTTCTTGCAATGATCCAGGAAGGAGAAGTTATATACCTGGATAAATTTGAACAGTTTAACAGTATCCGCAAGTATTCAATTATCGGCAGAAGAAGACCGGCTTATTGTACTTCACTTGGAAAAGCAATGCTGATGGATAAAAGCGCCGAAGAAATAGAAAAAATATTTTCTAATATCCCGCTTAAGAAGTATACGGAAAACACAAAAACCGATCTGCCTTCCCTGCTTGAAGATTTAAATGAATCACAATTAAGAGGATGGAGTTTCGACAATGAGGAATATGATTACGGAGAAAATTGTCTGGGAGCGCCGCTTTATGATTATCGAGGGGCCGCAATAGCAGCCATCAGCGTTGCCTGGAGAAAAGAAAGCAATATCAAACCAGAAGAAGTCTGTAATCAGGTTACGCAAACAGCGAAAGAGATATCCAAAAGGCTTGGATATACAGGAAAGAAAAAAAATCAATCCTAAGCAGACTTATTGTCAGCAGAAATTACTATCCCTGTCGACTTTGAACTTTTATTTTTTCTCTATCACTCATTCTATAGCTTCTCAGACTTTTTAAAAACCCCAAACTTTTCGGTTTACTGATATTTATGAATTGGTTTCCTTATCCGGTATACAACAGTTACAGGATCCGATGTATTCAATACTACTGATTCAAAGTAAAACGCCAGGAACAGTTACAAGAATCGTCTGTGATATCTGGAAAACAGCTGATGCATTCGCATGAAAACCGATTATCAATAATCTTTGCAAATCCTGTGTATTCTATTATTCCTACCGGTTTACATGGATGTAGATTTATCCCTTTCCGTACCCTTGCTCTCTGGACACGGCACTCAAGGATCCTGTAAACAAGAGTGTTATCTGAAATTATTATTTCATCGCGATTAATATTTGCATAAAAACGCAAACTCAAAGCCTTTTTTAATCCTTGCAGTCCGGGGTGAACAGGAAGTTTTAGAAATGCCTTAATTTTATTTGCCTCAATTCCCGTAAAACTGCGCCAGACTTCTGCATCATGAAACATTGCTTCTTTCATTCCTGCTTTTTTTTCAATGGACTGGAACCAGAGACCATCCATTGCAAGAGTATTTTTTGAGTATATTTCAATCAGGTCAATTAACTCCTCCCTGGATAAGTCATGTAATACACTGTTTTTATTCATAAGATAATATTTTCCCTTTATTGTAATTTTATACAATTATCGCTAAAAGTGAAACACAATCCAAAGATAAGCGGAATAATATATGCTTCTATATAACAGGCATGAAGATATGAAGGGACTGCCGCAGATGCCATTTTGACAGCACTGCTGCCCGTTTTGTGCTTTTTTCTCAAATTGATTGCTTAGCGGTCATCACAGATACTGCACCGGCAAAAAGGTTTTTATTGTCGCAATTGACAGTTGGCCCCGGAAAAATGATAAGAATATTGTGAAAATCCCGGAAATAAAACTGGCAGTCATTCCAAAAACAATCCGGCCGCAATCGGAAATACATTCATAAGAACAAAACAACCTTTTCCCACCAGTATGTGAACTGTTTTGAAAAAATGTTATAGCCAATAATCGCGAATACCAATATGTAGAGATCGTATTTTTAATGTTCTTCCAGGATTCCTAGACCACTCCTACCGGCTGGAAACAGCAGTTTACAGTTGCATCAGGCATATGTAATTTTAATTTCTTTTTCCGTTACACGGCTATGCATTAACAGTTCGTGACAGATTGTGCACTCTGTCACAAATCTCTTAAAGTTTGTATCTGTTCTTTTTATTTCAGGTACAGTAACAGAAGCCGGGTCTGCTGCGAATGTTTGTTTAAGCTTCTATTTTTTAAATTTTTCAGAAAATCCTTACTTGGAATTTTTTGAATACAAATAAATTTTTAACAATTATAGTTTAATTAGTTTTTTGCATTAATAGAATTATTCTGTTTACTCTTTTTTTTTATGAAATCAAGAATATTTTATTGTTAGGAATCGCCTGCCGGCCGTCATTTGCTTAGCCCAGCATCAGTCATTTTCAGTTTTTACATAAAAGCCTGGTGATCACGGTCAAAAGTATAATTCTATATGACCGCGGGCACACAGACGAACGATGCATTCCTGATGAGTGTCTTTGTCCATGGTAAAAAAATGTGAGGCGTCAATTTTATCAGATTTTTCATATATGTCTGCAACACTTATTATTAAACACTTCCTGTGAACTATGCTGCCAATCCTGCTGAAGTAAAACATCCTCTCCCCGTTTGTATAAACAAGAGAATCCACCATTTACTGGATCGGGAATTCTAGGTAACCTTGACAGTGGAGTGAATGAATAGTGTGCAAGGGCGACTTTAATCGCTATCCAGTGAGAAACCACAAATATGTTCTTATTTTTATTATCAGCAAATATGATCTCCAACTCTTCTACCATCCGATTCTGCAGTTCCTGAAATGTGTCAGCTCCGGGAAGATTGAATAAATCGGGGCTCTCCCAAAAAGATATGTATTCATCAGGATGAGAAATCGCTGTTTCCTCTCGTGTCTTACCTTCCCATGGTCCAAGATTTATTTCTCTGAGATTGTCTTTAACAGCAGCTTTAATTTTCCTGTCCTGCAGGATTATTTCCGCCGTGTCCCTTGCTCTTTTTAACGGACTTACATATGCAAGGTCGACCGGAAACTGTTCAAGAGATTTTTTTACCTCATAGGCTTGTTTAATCCCTAAAGCGGTTAACGGAGAATTTTTATTACCCTGCAGTCTGTTCTGTTTATTCCATTCAGTCTCGCCATGCCGCACGAGGAATATTTTTGTTTCCACAGGCATTGCTACGCAGTCTAACATATTATACTTCCCTGTTTATTAATATTATAAATGATACTCATCAATTACAATCCTGATTTTTCAGCGATTGCATCAGCGCATCTGACTCCATCCACGGCAGAACTTATTATGCCTCCCGCATACCCCGCCCCTTCACCTATCGCGTAAAGACCTTTGGTATTAATGCACTGAAAATCTTCACCCCGGAGGATTCTAACCGGAGATGAAGTTCTTGTTTCAACTCCGGTCAGGACTGCCTCGCCGGTTATAAAGCCGCGCATTTTTCTTTCAAATGTCTGTATTCCTCTTTTCATCTCGGAAACTATCCACCCGGGAAGGAATTCTTCAAGCGATGCCGGCCTGATTCCGGGAAGATATGAAGAGGTTATACCGCTGTCAATCCTGTCATGCTTTCTGCTTAAAAATGAGGTCAGTTTCTGAGCAGGCGAATGAAACATCCCTCCGCCTGCCAGGAAAGCCTTACGTTCGAGTTCCCTCTGGAATTCTAGTCCGCCCAGCGGCCCATCAGGGCAGTCTTCCGGTCTCACAGTTACAACAATAGCTGCATTTGACATCTCATAATTTCTTTCTGAATTGCTCATGCCGTTAGTGCAAAGGCCTCCCGGCTCTGAAGAGGAATTGATTATTCGCCCGCCGGGGCACATGCAAAAAGAATATATCCCGCGACCTGTCTCAGGATTTGTATACACAAGACGGTATTCAGCGGCAGGAAGATTATATTTCTTATAATCTTGTCCGTATTGTATTTGATTTATAAGGTGCGCCGGATGTTCCAGCCTGACACCTGCGGCAAATCCTTTCTTTTCCATAATAACATTTTTTTTATACAGGACTTCCAGAGTGTCCCTGGCAGAATGTCCTATTGCAAGAATCAGATTTTCAGCAGATATTTCCCTGCCGGCGGCAGTTATAAATCCATGACATTTTCCGCTGTTGATCTGTAAATCAATTATTTTTTCCTTAAAAAGTATTTCAGATCCTGCTGATAATATTGAAGAACGAATATTCTTGATAACTCCTGCGAGTCTGTCTGTTCCAATATGGGGATGACTTTCCCAGGCAATTTCTTCCGGCGCGCCGTATTCAAGAAGTTTATTATAAATCCATTCCGATTCCGGCCTGTTCGAGCGTGTATAAAGTTTTCCGTCAGAATAAGTTCCTGCGCCTCCTTCCCCGAAAAGTACGTTGCTATCCGTATCAAGCGTCCCTGATTTTTCAAGCAGGCGGATATCCTTAAATCTCTCCTCAACCGGTTTCCCCTGTTCAAAGAATAATACTCTGGCGCCATGACTTATGAGTCTTAGACCGCAAAACAAGCCCGCGGGGCCTGTGCCGATTATATGAAAAGTTTTTCCGGATAAAGATTTATGCGTCACATTCGTTTCTGAGCGCGTATGTATTTTCACATCCTCACGCTGTTTAATCTTTTGATACTGCTCCCGTGTAACCTCTGCGATTATTTTATAGCGGTATACAATATTATTCCTCTTGCGGGAATCGAGTGATTTTTTGGATATTTTAAAGCTGCAACCGCGAAGACCGTAAACAGAGCTGAGAATCGAGGCTATGTCATTGATACTTTTATTCGGAGAGAGCGCGATTGAATCAATAAGAATCTGCATGTAAAGTCCATCCTCTATTTTAATACCACACAATATTGGAAATAAACTTCATTATCAATAGAAAAATTCACCCGCTTGTAATTTCAAGCGGGATATAATCACTTCATATTACTTTGTCATGCCGGTGAGGTTAATCCGGCTTGCTTTCAGGCAGTGTGAGTACAATTTTTCCGGTGTGCTGTTTTGTCAAAAAATATTTTTGGGCCTGGGCAATCTGCTCTAAAGGAAATGTCCTTGCTATAACCGGGACAACAGAGCCCTGTTCAATGTGCCTGACAAGACTGGCAAAAACCTCTTTTCCCAGTACTGTGCACCCGAACAGACTCAAGTCTTTTAAATAGAGAGTCCGGACATCAAGCTCAACAAAAGGGCCTCCTATTGCTCCTGATACCGCATAACGTCCTTTGGGCCTGAGTACTTCCAGAAATTCCGGCCACTGTTTACCGGCAACAAGATCAATGACAACATCAACACTGCCGGTTCCGAGAGTTTTAACAAGACTATCTTCCCGTAATAAAACATTATCAGCCCCGAGACTTAGCACATTAACTGTCTTGGATCGGCTTGTAATGCCGATGACCCTGGCTTTACGGACTTTTGCCAGCTGTATTACAGCCGAACCGACACCACCGGATGAACCTGTAACCAGTACTGTATCATTTTCAGTAACGTTTGCTCTGGTTAAGAGGTTTTCTGCAGTGGAGTAGGAACAGGGAAAGGACGCCAGTTCAATATCAGTCAAACTGCTTTCAATTTGATAAGCATGACAGGATGCAACAACCATGTATTCGGCGAATCCGCCGTCACATTCTGAACCTAAATACCAGGTCTGCTCCAGTATTTTACCATGGGCTTCTCTTAAACATGGTTCAACTATAACTCTTTCTCCTAACCGCTCTTTTCCGACTTTATCACCGACAGCAACAATTCGCCCGCACACATCAGCGCCTTGAATCAGGGGGAACCGGATAGAATTACCCGTCCAGCCTGCATCACTGCTTTCTCCATCACCTTTCGAGTACCAAGCCTCCCGTGTATTGATATCAGTATTGTTAACCGCGGCAGCCCCTACCCTGATTAGAACATCGCCTGGACCGGGTCCGGGGACAGGAATATCATCTCGTATCACTAATTTATCAAGTCCGCCATGACCTGTTAAATAAACACCTGTCATCTTTTTTGGTAATTCACTCATGATTTAATTCCTTTTTTATCTTACAGAACTTTGACAGTCTTTATAAGATTTCACTGCAAACATCATAATATATTATAGTTTAAGTTCATCAGCTGCCGAAAACAATTTTCCGTTTATAGGATTAATAAAAAAGCCCCCATCAGGGTTGATGGGGGACTTAATTGCTGTGTATTTTCATCCCGCAAACGGGAACACCATGAACTCGCAGCCTATCGGCTTCCATGCCTCCTCTGCTGTCCCCGTTTACGTGGGTTTTTTCCTCCATGAAAAAAAAACCTGGAATGCCCGTAACGGGATAGCCAGGTTTACATTTCTTTTCAAGTAAAATATTCAGCACAGTCATTCAAATCAGCAGTGTAAATAAATAAAAAAAGCCTGGCAACGACCTACTCTCCCGCAATAAAGCAGTACCATCGGCGCAGGAGGGCTTAACTTCCGTGTTCGGGATGGGAACGGGTGGGGCCCCTCCGCCATAGTCGCCAGACTTAATTTAATTTTTTATTTCACCACAGTTATCAGGTGAAAACCTGATAACTCCAGCAAAATATATATTAAAAGAAGGGTTAAATAATAATATGGTCAAGCCTCACGACTGATTAGTACCGGTAAGCTCACATACATTACTGCACTTACACTCCCGGCCTATCAACCAGGTATTCTTCCTGGTGTCTTAAGTCACCTTAAAGGTGAAGGGATGTCTCATCTTGAGGGGGGCTTCCCGCTTAGATGCTTTCAGCGGTTATCCCGTCCGAACATAGCTACCCAGCACTTACCCTTGGCAGGATAACTGGTACACCAGAGGTTCGTCCGCTTCGGTCCTCTCGTACTAAAAGCAGCTCCTCTCAAACATCCAACGCTCGTGGCAGATAGGGACCGAACTGTCTCGCGACGTTCTGAACCCAGCTCACGTACCGCTTTAATTGGCGAACAGCCAAACCCTTGGGACCTGCTCCAGCCCCAGGATGCGATGAGCCGACATCGAGGTGCCAAACTTTGCCGTCGATATGAACTCTTGGGCAAAATCAGCCTGTTATCCCCGGAGTACCTTTTGTCCGTTAAGCGACGGCCCTTCCACGCGGAACCGCCGGATCACTAAGACCTACTTTCGTACCTGCTCGACTTGTTTGTCTCGCAGTCAGGCTGCCTTATGCCTTTACACTTACACGATGATTTCCAACCACCGCAAGGCAACCTTCGCGCGCCTCCGTTACTCTTTAGGAGGCGACCGCCCCAGTCAAACCGCCCACCTGACATTGTCCAGATACCCGATAAGGGCATCCGTTAGAAACCTAACCTGATAAGGGTGGTATTTCACCGTCAACTCCACTCATACTAGCGTACAAGATTCTTAGTTTCCCACCTATCCTACACATATCAGGACAAGTTTCAGTGCCAAGCTACAGTAAAGGTTCACGGGGTCTTTCCGTCTAACCACGAGTAACCGGTATCTTCACCGGTACTCCAATTTCACCGGGTCTCGCGTTGAGACAGCGTCCAGATCGTTACACCATTCGTGCGGGTCGGAACTTACCCGACAAGGAATTTCGCTACCTTAGGACCGTTATAGTTACGGCCGCCGTTTACCGGGGCTTCAATTCAGAGCTTCGCAGCAAGCTGCTAACCCCTCCTCTTAACCTTCCGGCACCGGGCAGGTGTCAGTCCGTATACGTCATTTTGCAATTTCGCACAGACCTGTGTTTTTGGTAAACAGTCGCCTGGACCTGGTCTCTGCAACCTCTTCTAAATTTTGATCTCCAAAAAAGGCCACACTTCTCCCGAAGTTACGTGTGTATTTTGCCGAGTTCCTTAACGCGAGTTCTCCCGAGCGCCTTAGCATTCTCAGCCCGCCTACCTGTGTCGGTTTACGGTACGGTCCCTTTTACTCTTAACCTTAGAGATTATTTCCTGGCACTATGACTACACCCGCTTCAATTGTCCTTAGACTCTCTCGCCATAACAGCTTACCTCTGGAAGCGGATTTTCCTGCTCCCTTCAACGGCTTACTGCTTAGACCGGAACTACCATTCTCCGGCCGGGCTTCACCTTATGCGTCATCCCTTCGAAAGTAAAAGAGGTACGGGAATATTAACCCGTTTCCCATCGACTACGCTTTTCAGCCTCGCCTTAGGGGCCGACTAACCCTTGGGAAGATTACCTTAACCCTGGAATCCTTAGGCTTTCGGCGGAGGGGGATCTCACCCCTCTTTTCGTTACTCATGCCTGCATCCTCTCTTGTGTTATCTCCAGCATACCTCGCGATACACCTTCTTCGACATCCACAATGCTCCCCTACCGCTTAATATTTCTATTAAGCCCGTGGCTTCGGTTCTATGCTTAGCCCCGTTACATTATCGGCGCATTACTACTCGACCAGTGAGCTATTACGCACTCTTTTAAGGTATGGCTGCTTCTAAGCCAACCTCCTGGCTGTCTTCGCAATTACACTTCCTTTTCCACTTAGCATAGATTTGAGACCTTAGCCGTCGGTCTGGGTTGTTTCCTTTTTGACCACGAATGTTATCACCCGTAGTCTGACTCCCATACATCCTGTAACGGCATTCGGAGTTTGGTTGAGTTTGGTACCCGGTGAAGGGCCCTAGCTCATTCAGTGCTCTACCTCCGTTACATTTAAATATGAGGCTAGCCCTAAAGCTATTTCGGGGAGAACCAGCTATTTCCAAGTTTGATTAGCCTTTCACTCCGATCCACACCTCATCCCTGCCTTTTTAAACAGACTAGGGTTCGGTCCTCCACTCTGTGTTACCAGAGCTTCAACCTGGGCATGGATAGATCACTTGGCTTCGGGTCTACTGCATACTACTCATATCGCCCTGTTCAGACTCGGTTTCCCTACGGCTCCGGGACTACTATCCCTTAACCTTGCAATATACAGTAACTCGCAGGCTCATTCTACAAAAGGCACGCCATCACCATGATAAATCATGGCTTTGACCGTTTGTAAGTCTACGGTTTCAGATTCTATTTCACTCCCCTTCCGGGGTTCTTTTCACCTTTCCCTCACGGTACTATGCGCTATCGGTAGCTGTCTTGTATTTAGCCTTGGAAGGTGGTCCTCCCGGATTCAAGCAGGATTTCTCGTGTCCCGCCCTACTCAGGTACTCTTTTACGTAGTCTTATTCTTTTCAATTACAGGGCTTTCACCTTCTCTGGCCGGCCTTCCCAGTACCGTTCTTCTAAAAATAAGTTTTTTCCCAACTACGCGGGGCAGCCTGTCTGCCCCTCAAAGAGCCCTACAACCCCGGTAATGCAACTGCACAGGCATATCACACATTACCGGTTTAGGCTCTTCCCCGTTCGCTCGCCGCTACTGGGGGAATCTCAATTGATTTCTTTTCCTCCGGGTACTTAGATGGTTCAGTTCCCCGGGTTTTTCCTCTTATGGCTATTTTATTCACCATAAAATGTCATATAATCTAATATGACGGGTTACCCCATTCGGTTATCCGCGTGTTAATGGATGTTTGCTCCTAAACGCGGCTTTTCGCAGCTTACCACGACCTTCTTCATCATACAGCTCCAAGGCATCCACCGTAGACCCTTATTCGCTTGACCATATTACTTTTTAACCCTTCTCTATATTCTCCGTACTACTTTTCTTTCATACAGGAATCTTCTTTTTAAAGACCGAAGCCATTGATGGCGTATTTCTGCTTTAGCCCGTTTACCGGGTCAGCCGTAAAGGCAGTTAAAAGCAGTAATCGGAAATTTTAGATAAATGAAAAAAAGAAATTAAGAATATTTAAATTTTTTCATTTATTTACTGGGCCTGACAAGACTTGAACTTGTGACCTCGCGCTTATCAGGCGCGCGCTCTAACCACCTGAGCTACAGGCCCAATTAAAGGGAACAATGCCCTAAAAAGGGTATTATACCCCATAATATTATAAAAAAAGAGGGAGACCTGAAGCTTAAATGGGCCGCCTTACTGCCGGTGTGATTGCTCACAACCCTGCGGCAAGGACTTTGATTACTCAACTGTAAATCCTTTCGGTTCTACTTAGAGCTTTATACCTTTCTCTTAGAAAGGAGGTGATCCAGCCGCACCTTCCGGTACGGCTACCTTGTTACGACTTCACCCCCCTCACCAGGCATACCTTCGGCATCGTCCTCCATTGCTGGTTAGACTAACGACTTCGGGTACCCCCAACTCGGGTGGTGTGACGGGCGGTGTGTACAAGGCCCGGGAACGTATTCACCGCGCCATGCTGATGCGCGATTACTAGCGATTCCACCTTCATGGAGTCGAGTTTCAGACTCCAATCTGTACTGAGACAGGTTTTCTGCGATTTGCTCCGCATCGCTGCTTCGCTTCACTCTGTACCTGCCATTGTAGCACGTGTGTAGCCCAGGATATAAGGGCCATGATGACTTGACGTCGTCCCCACCTTCCTCCGGTTTGTCACCGGCAGTTCCGTCTGAGTCCCCAGCATTACCTGATGGTAACAGACAAAAGGGGTTGCGCTCGTTGCGGGACTTAACCCAACACTTCACAGCACGAGCTGACGACAGCCATGCAGCACCTGTTTAGAGACTGCAAGCAGCTACGTAATCTCTTACGTATTCCTCTATATGTCAAACCCTGGTAAGGTTCCTCGCGTATCATCGAATTAAACCACATGCTCCACCGCTTGTGCGGGCCCCCGTCAATTCCTTTGAGTTTCACCCTTGCGAGCATACTCCCCAGGCGGTGCACTTATCACGTTCGCTTCAGCACTGGAGGTAAACCCCCCAACACTTAGTGCACATCGTTTACAGCGTGGACTACCAGGGTATCTAATCCTGTTCGCTACCCACGCTTTCGCGCCTCAGCGTCAGTTCATTGCCAGGAGTTCGCCTTCGCCACCGGTATTCTTCCAGATATCTACAGATTTCACCCCTACACCTGGAATTCTAACTCCCCCTCTTGAACTCTAGCATATCAGTTCTCAGCGCGTTTTTTCGGTTAAGCCGAAATATTTCACACCAAGCTTGATACGCCGCCTACACGCCCTTTACGCCCAATGAATCCGAACAACGCTCGCCACTTACGTGTTACCGCGGCTGCTGGCACGTAATTAGCCGTGGCTTATTCCCTGTCTAACGTCATCATGGAAGCATTCCCTCTTCCACTTATTCTTCAACAGGAAAAGAACTTTACAACATCTCTGCCTTCTTCGTTCACGCGGCGTCGCTCCGTCAGGCTTTCGCCCATTGCGGAAGATTCTTAGCTGCTGCCTCCCGTAGGAGTCTGGGCCGTGTCTCAGTCCCAATGTGGCCGTTCACCCTCTCAGGCCGGCTACCCATCGTTGCCTTGGTGGGCCTTTACCTCACCAACTAGCTAATGGGCCGCAAGCTCATCCCAGGGCAGAGCCGTAGCTCTTTTCGTAACATAACCTTCAAATAGTGCTACGATATTCGGTCTTACCCCATGTTTCCATGAGCTATCCCCATCCCCAGGGCAGATCACTTACGTGTTACTCACCCGTTCGCCACTCTCAAAAGGTGCAAGCACCTTTATCCCGTTCGACTTGCATGCTTAAAACGCGCCGCCAGCGTTCGTTCTGAGCCAGGATCAAACTCTCCATTATTTATTCCATCAAGCCTAAGCTTGATAGTTTCTAATTTCGTTTCTCTCCCAGCTTCACTCTTACAAAAAAATGAAACTGTCAAAAATTACTTCTTGACCCGCTTCAGGTCCCTTCTCTTCTTCTTTTAAAGAACATACCATTCATCCTGTAATGCAGGGAGGATGGCTTTGTACCGGCCTGCCATTTTTTATCCCGCATTGCGGGGGGATGGCGTAATGGACGGTACTTGTTTTCACACCCTAGCAACTTACGTGCCAAAATGCTCAATATTTGTAGCAGTTATAATTTTCAGTGTCAACCGGTTTTCTTAAAGAATTATTATTAAAATCAATAAAAAAAACTGAAGGAAAAACTCATTAACCGCCTGCACTTTGCAGGATTAATTCCTGTTTCGCGCAAGGACAAATATATGTTTTTTAAAAATTTTTGTCAACACGGGACAACAGTTTTTCGCAGCAACATAAAGCTTTTCAAATCACTTTTCGCTGCCGTAGAATTTATGTTTCAGCATAATCAGATAATCGGCAAGTGATGCCAGCGCTGATACAGCGGACAGGATAAAAAACACTTTTGCCGCGAGAAGGGCGCTGCCTGAATATCCGGTAAAAAACCCTGTTCTTAAGATGGAGACATAAAGCAGTCCTGATATTCCTGAAAAAGCATAACTCCAGGCCTTAAGCTTTCCGCCTGCCCTGGCTCCCATAACGAACCCCTTTTTAACAGCAAGCATTCTTATAAAAAGGATACCGAGTTCCCTGTACATAATTATCGCAAAAACAAGAACCGGCATAAAACCGCTTACCGCAAAACAGAGGAAATAGGTCAGGCGGCTGACAACATCTGCAAAAGGATCAAAAACCTTGCCGAGATCGCTCACCTGGTTCGCGGCCCTTGCTGCCATTCCGTCAAAAAGATCAGAGAGTTCCATGAGGATGAATAAAGACCAGCAGATGACAACGGATGAAAATCCGAACCTTCCTGTCCATACAGGAGTAAAATAAACAATCAGAAAAACGGGAGACATTACGATCCTGCTCCCGGTAAGGATATTTGCCAGATTCATGGTAAAAAATCTAAAACGTTACCACTTTAATGTCAAGACAGCCGGAATGATGCAAGACGGGTTAAAACCCGTAAACATCTGAATACTTCCTGTCCAGATAATCAAGAAAATATCCCGGATCAGCTGATTCACCTGTAACCCTCTGAATAAGCTCATCAGGTGTATATAAACTTCCATACTTATGGATATTTTTGCGGAGCCAGGCGAGAATCACACCGAAATTACCCTGTGAAGCAAGAAAATCAAGTGATCCGGTCTCTTTTTCCATTGTGGAAACAAACTGGGCCCCGTAAAGATTCCCAAGCAGATATGTCGGAAAATAGCCTATGGCTCCGAAAGACCAGTGGACATCCTGAAGCACCCCTTCCGCATCGGAAGAAGGTTTCACCTTTAATAGTTTTCCGCTCATGCTGTTCCACGCTTCAGGCAGGTCGGAGACTGAGATTCCCCCTTCAATTAATGCTTTTTCAAGCCTGTAGCGCATGATTATATGAAGATTATAGGTTACTTCATCTGCATTTATCCTGATAAGGGAAGGCTCAACCCTGTTTACCCCCCTGAAGAAATCATCAGCCTTTCTTCCCCTGCCTGCTTCAGGAAAATACCCGGTAAAATGAGGCCAGATAAATTCAGCGAATCCGGCGCTCCGGCCGACTACATTCTCCCACAGCCTGGACTGTGATTCATGTATTCCCAGCGATGTACCTTCGGCAAGACAGGTATCCTTTATATCATCAGCGAAACCCTGTTCATAAAGAGCGTGGCCGCATTCGTGAATAATGCTGTAAAGACCGGAAAGAAAGTAATCTTCCCTGTATCTGGTTGTTATCCGCACATCGGAGAAACCGAGTGTTGTTGTAAAGGGATGGGCAGATACATCCATCCGCCCCCTCTTCGATTCATATCCCAGCCAGTCAAGGACTTTTCTGCCCAGTTTATCCTGTCCATCCGGGCTGAAACTGCCTTGAAAAAGGGAATCATCTATCTGATTGGCCGAAAGGATTTTTTCAAGCAGATTTCCAATCCGTTTTTCAACAGTATTGAAAATGCTCTCGAGGGCAGATGAGGTTATCCCTTTTTCATACTCATCAAGCAGTGCATCATAGGGAGTCTTCTCATACCCCAGGCACTCTGCCTTCTCTTTGACCAGATGAAGCATTTTTGAAAACTCTCCCGAAAAAAGAGGATAGTTGTTTTCTGTCCTGGCTTTTGCCCAGATGTGCTGGGTAACGCTTGCCTGTCTTGAAAGCTCAGAAACAAGGGATGAAGGCATCAAAGCCTGCTTTCTGTATCCGTCAAAAAACTTCCTCACAAACGCCCTGTCCGCTGCTGCGGCACTCTCGAATTCAATATCCTCAAAGCGCTCTGCTCCTGAAAAAACGGATTTTACGCTTTCGGAAGTTATTCTTTCGTGAACAAGACTGCTTAAAAGAGAAAGTTGCCTGCTCCTTTCTTCAAGCGCTCCGGAAGGCATATACGTCTCCTGGTCCCAGCCGAGGGCGGCCGCGGTATGCGACAAAAGAAGTACTTCGCTGTCAACCTTTTTAAGCAGCTTGATATCACTTTTTTTCATAATTCTATATCAGTTCCTTCGCCGCTATTTTGTTCCCGATAAATGATACAGCCTCATCAAGGGGCAGCCCGTTCATCTGCTCTCCCGTCCTTAACCTTATCGAAACAGCGTTATTCTCAGCCTCTTTTTCTCCGCAGATAATCATGTACGGAACTTTATCATTCTGGGCGTTTCGTATTTTAGCGTTCATCCTCTGGTCACTCAGGTCGGATTCAACCCTTATCATTTTAGCTTTCAGCGCTTTTTCAACCTTTTTGGCATAATCATCAAAGGCTGGAGCGACAGGTATTGTAACTGCCTGTACAGGGGACAGCCATACTGGAAAAGCGCCTGCATAGTTCTCTATAAGAACGCCGAAAAACCTTTCAAGAGATCCTAAAAGCGCCCTGTGAACCATATAAGGCCTTTTTTCTTTGCCGTCAGCGTCTACATAAGTCATGTTAAACCTGTCCGAAAGGTTGAAATCAAACTGGATTGTCGTCATCTGCCATTCGCGGCCTATCGCGTCCCTTATTTTAAGGTCAATCTTGGGCCCGTAGAAAGCTCCGCCGCCCTCATCCACTTCATACTCAAGTCCTTCGGCTATTACCGCTTTTTTAAGCGACTCGGTCGCCTTGTCCCATCTTTCCTGGTCCCCGACGCTCTTCTCAGGCCTTGTTGATAGATAGGCTTTTATCTCTGTAAACCCGAAAGCTTTCCATATACTGAGTGAAAACCTCAGAACCTCAAGAATCTCATCCTCTATTTGCTCAGGCGTGCAGAATATATGGGCATCATCCTGTGTAAAGCCCCGCACCCTCATGAGGCCGTGAAGTACGCCTGATTTTTCGTATCTGTAGACCGTTCCAAGCTCCGCCCATCTGCATGGCAGTTCCCTGTAGGACCTTTTTTTATTGTTGTAGATCAGGATGTGGAAAGGACAGTTCATCGGCTTGGAATAATAGTCCGCGTTATCCATCTGCATCGGCGGATACATCCCGTCGCTGTAAAAATCAAGGTGCCCTGAAGTCTCCCAGAGCCAGGATTTACCGACATGGGGTGTAAACAGCATCTCATATCCGTTTTTGATATGCTCGCTTCTCCAGAAATCCTCTATTGCCATCCTTATACGGGCTCCCTTCGGGTGCCAGTAAACAAGTCCGGGACCTGCCTCTTCGTGCAGGGAAAAGAGGTCAAGCTCTTTGCCGAGTTTCCTGTGGTCGCGCTTTTCCATCTCCTCAAGGTGCTGGAGATGAAGGCGCAGATCCTTCGGGTTTGTCCAGGCGGTCGCGTAGATCCTCTGAAGCATGGGCCTTTTTTCATCACCTCTCCAGTAAGCTCCTGCTACAGACAGGAGCTTGAACGACTGGGGATTGAGCTTTGATGTGTTTTCCACATGAGGGCCTCGGCAGAGATCTGTAAATATTCCCTGGGTATATGTTGATATCTCCACATCTTCGGGAAGGTCTTTGATAAGTTCGATTTTATAGTCCTGCCCTTCAAACATCTTAAGTGCTTCTTCCCTGGTAACAACTTTCTTAACAAAATCAGACTTTCCCGCAATAATTTTCTTCATCCGCTCTTCAATCTCTTCAAGATCTTCCGGTTTGAGCGGCCTGGGCAGGTCAAAATCATAGTAAAAACCGTTTTCTATAGCAGGGCCGATAGCTATTTTAGCTTCCGGAAACATCTGCAGAACAGCTTCCGCCATTACATGAGACATCGAGTGCCTGATTCTTTCAATCTGTTCAACTTTTTCTTCAGCCATTTATTTCCTCCATATAGTCTGACCTTTTCATAGTGAGGATGATTGAGTATTTTAAGGCTGTTGTCCCCGTCCACGGGGGTATTTACATCCATGTAACTCAGCCTTCCGGCGTCCATGCCTCGGCTGAGTATTTACATCCCTGTAACTCAGCCTTCCGGCGTCCATGCCTCGGCTGAGTATTTACATCCCTGTAAATAAAAAAAGCCTTGCATGCCAATCATCCAAACACAACTGCATTAAGCCAAAGCTTAAACAATTGTAAGGACGATAAACATCAAGACTTTGAATGTTTCCGCGGTTCCACCTTACTTCAGCATCAAATGCTGCGCTCGAGGTGCCTTTTTAACGGGGGCAAAACCGGCCAAATCTACTCAGCTTTCATTTTAAACCATCAGGTTAGGTAAAAAGCTTTTCGGATGGCAGCTCGGGAGTGGTTTTCATCTGCACTTGTGCCGGAAATCTTCCAGCCAGCCGTATTTCATTAAGTCTTACGGATCGGATTCCCTCTCTCTTGACACAGCGGCGCAGTTACTTTTCTCCGTCAATGCTGTTAGGTAAAAAATATTACTGTTGAAATTAAAAGTCAAGAGTCACCATTAAAAATTGCAATTCTTATTTTTAATTATTTTAACTTCTATATTTAAATACAAATAAATAATTAAAATTCTAAAATTGTTTCATCAATAATTTTTTCTGTTATATTCACCATTTCCTTTTTGCATACTTTTATAATTACATCTCTGTAATCAACATTCTTTTCCAAAGATTTTTTCTTGATTATTGGTAAAAAACTGGAGTGAAGACCTGAATAACCACAAACAATTTCATCAGTTGAAAATCTATTTTTCTCCGAAAGCATTGGGAAAATTACTTCATCGTTTAATGCAGAAAGGATTTTATAATCAAAATTATTAGTATATCCATATCTTTTTAATAACAGAGTTAATATTTCTGTTGGAGCATTTCCAGAACTTCTACCCAGACCTCCAACACTTGCATCAATTTCCTCAGCCCCGCATTGTACAGCTGTTATAGCATTTATTACTGCTAATTGCATGTTATTATGGGCATGAAAACCTATTGGTATATCTGTATTCATGTTTGCGTTTATAATATACTCTTTTACCATCTCCGGGATAAAACTTCCAGCAGAATCCATAAGTGTAATTAAATCAATTGGCCACTTAGACATGTTTTCAATAATTATACAAAATTCTTTTAAATTAACTGCATATGATTTCATAAGACATACATTCACCCATAATCCTAGTGATTTTGCATATTGCACTGTTTCAATTATTTGTAAATATTCAGTAATATTTGTTCCAATGCGGATAAATTTCATGCCTTTTGAATATGCCTTTTTAATATCTTCATCTGTACCGTATTTTTTTAAAAAGAAGAAACCATATTTTGATTTATGTAATGTTTCTTTAGCAATACTCAAATATTGATCATCTGTAAGTGCTGCAGCTTTTTGTAAATTACGACTTGCACCCAATCCAAAACCATGCCCCATATCTATCCATTCAATACCAGCTCTTTCTAAATCACTTAGTATTCTTCTTGTCTTAATTTCATCAAATTGAAAATCAATAGCATTACTACCATCTCTGAGAGTGCAATCTATTAATTGAAGTCTCATTTAACGCTCCTTCATAAAAATATTTTAAAAGCTTAACTGCTGATTTAAAATATTTACTCTTTATTCCCTTATAAAATAATCATTCCAACAACATACTATCTATATCCCTAAAAACGCTTTTCTAACAATTTCAGATTTTAATAGTTCTTTACCACCTTCTTCTATTATTTTACCCGTCTGAAGCACATAAACCTTATCTGCAACTTCAATTGATTTTTTAACGTTCTGTTCAACTAGTAATATACTGATATTCATATTCGTTTTTAAAACTTCTATAGCTTTAAATAGATCTCTTACAAGTGTAGGCATTATACCTAAGCTTGGTTCATCTAACATTAGTAATTTCGGATTAGACATAAGTGCTCTTCCAACAGCTAACATCTGTTGCTCTCCACCACTTAATGTTCCAGATATTTGATTATATCTTTTTTTCAACACAGGAAACATTTGAAATATTGTTTCTATCATATCTTTTCGAAATATTTTATTTTGTATTTTGTAAGCACCTAAGTTGAGATTTTGCTGTACAGTTAATCTTGTAAATAAATGTTTTCCTTCCGGTACTAATGATAGACCAATTTCTAATCTTTCTTGCGGTTTTAATTCAACAATATTTTTATCTTTATACAATATTTCCCCTGTTGTTTCTTTCATCAGCCCAGAAATAGTTTTTAGAATCGTACTTTTACCTGCACCATTTGAACCGATAATTGAAACTATAGTACCTTGATCAATACTGAAATCAATCCCGTTTATTACATTATTTCCCTCAAAATATCCTATTTTAAGATTCTTGACTTGAAAAAACATTTATTCTCCTCCAAGATAGCATTCAATAACGGATTGTTCTTTTGATATTATGGATGGCTTCCCTTCAGCTATTTTATTTCCAGCATTAATAACAACAACTTTATCAGATATTGGCATTACAATTTCCATAACATGTTCTACAATAATTAAACTAATTCCTATATCACGTATTTTATTGACCATTTCAATTGCTTGATTGGATTCTAATGGAGTTAGTCCAGACATTGCTTCATCCAATAATAATAATTCAGGTTCAGTTGCTAATGCACGTGCGATACTTAATATTTTTTCATCAGCTAATGTAAGTTGATTCCCATAATAATCTTTTTTATCATAAAGATTTGTAAAATTTAAAACACTTTTCGCTTTATTAATTGCTTCATTTTTACTATTAGTTCTACAGAATGATCCTACCATAACATTTTCTAAAACTGTCATTTTTCTAAATGTCTGAGGGATTTGAAAAGTTCGGGCAATTCCTTTTTTATTTATTATATAGGGTTCTTTATTTTGAATTTCATCTTCACCAAAATATATTTTGCCAGAATTAATATTTAAAAAACCAGTTATACAATTAAAAATTGTAGTTTTACCAGCACCATTAGGACCTATAAGTCCAACAATTTCACCAGGATTAACATTAAATGAAACAGCATTAGTTGCTAATAAGCCTCCGAAATATTTGAAAATATTTTCAATCACAAGTTTTTTCATTACATCTATCCTTACAAGATTTTGTTATTTTAGCTTTATATATACCAAGAATACCATTTGGCTGATAAAGAGCCATTATCATTATTATTAATGCATATATAATTAAATCTATTGCTCTTCCAGTTCCACCAACATAAACCCTAAATATTTCACTAATAGGTACTAAAATTAATGCTCCAATAAATGGACCCCATAAATATCCAACCCCACCAACAACTGCTACTAATAATGCATATAAAGATGTTCTGAATTCAAAAAATGTCTCATGACTAAGATATAAAGTATATTGAGCCATAAACACACCTGGAATTGTTGCTATAATTGCACTAATAATAATAGCGGTTGTTTTAATATTTCTTATATTAACACCGAGGCTTAAAGATGCATCTTTGCTTTCTTTCATTGCTTTTAAATAGTATCCATATTTTGAATTCAATAAATATTTATTAAATATTATTATTGTGATAAAGAAAATAAAAATTATAAAATAATATGGATTTTTAGTTGTTACAAATTGAAACGCAATCCAACTATTAGTTTTTTCAAATGGAATAAAAAGACCAACAGATCCACCAACATATTTCCAATTCATTATAAGTGTACGAGTTATCTCTGCTAATGCTATAGTGGCTATTGCATAATAATGTCCAGCTAGTTTTGAAAATATTTTACCAAGCAAATATCCTAATATGCTATTAATTAAAATAGCTAATATTAAACCAATCCAAGGATTTATCCCGTACTTAATATTAAATACTCCTACGACATAAGCACCCAATCCAAAAAAGACAGTTTGACCTAATGAAACTATTCCTGATGATCCAAGAATATTCCACGAAATACCAAGAATAGAATACATAAAGACCGTAATCATTAAATGAATCGGGAAAGTTGTTTTTATAAATAAAGGAAATAAAAGAAAGATGAAAAACCCACTAATAATTATTTTATTTTCTATTTTACTGAATGTGCTTAAAAGATTCAAATTAATACCTCCCAAAAAAGCCTCTTGGTTTTATAATTAGAACTATAATAAAAGTAATCATAACTGCTGTAAGTTTAAAACTTGGTTCAAAAAAATAAGCAGAAAAAACTTGTATAAATCCAACTAAAAAAGCTCCTAAAAAAGCTCCACTGATACTTCCAAATCCGCCCATTGCTACGGCAATAAATGAAAGTGTACCAAAACTTGAACCAACCGTAGGGTATGCATAGTATAAACCACCTAACAAGGCCCCTGTTATACCTATACAAGATAAGCTTATTCCCCAAACCAACATATACATTTTATCAGGATCAATTCCCATCAAAGAAGCTGTTTCAGGATCTTCGGATACTGCTAAAATTGCCTGTCCAGTCTCAGTTTTTTTAATAAACCAAAACAGTGCTACTAGTATAAAAATTGAAACAATAATAATAATTATATTGCCTACTTGTATTGATAAACCATCAATAATATCAATTCTATTTTTTACAATTGCTTTATTTACAGATCTAAAATTAGATGACCAAAAAAATTGTGCCAAACTCGATAATAGAAGAGATAATCCATATGTAGCAAATATTTGAGTTACCATCTCAGCTTTGAGTATTTTTTTTATTAAATAACGATGCGTTAATACACCAACAATAAATAAAATAATTGCTGCCAAAGGTATTGAATATAATGGATCCAAACCAGTAATCGAATATGTCCAGAATGCAATATACATTGACAACATTAATGCTTCACCGTGAGCAAAATTTACAATCTCAACTGTTCCAAATATTAGACTCAACCCTATTCCTAATACAGCAAATGTAAATCCAAGACTAATTGCATTTATTAACATTTGTATAAAAGCCATTTATTATTCCCTTTTAATACGTCCTCCCATGCAAATATTTCAGAAAATATTACAGTGAAGGACAAATATTTTATTTTACACATTTTAAAAAAATATAAAATATTATTTTAAGTTATTTTCTTTCTCTCCATTTATGAAGTGGGTAACTTACATCAGTTATAGATGAATCAAAAGGCCATATTTGATGTAACTCACCATTTAAATATTGTACAAGAATTCCATTCGATTTTATATTTAATCCATTTGAGTTAAATTTAACTCCGTTCCATGGTAAAAATAATTTATCTGCAGGTATATCAGTTTCTTTTAATGCTTTTTGTATTTCTACAGGATCCGTAGAGCCTGCTCTATTAATTGCGTCTGCAAGTACAATTATACCATCAATAGCTCGAGGAGCATTTCCAAAACCTCCACTGTTTTTCTCGTGCCATAATTCAGAAACTATTTGAGCATTTTTATTTTTTTTAGTAAAATCTTCGTTAAAGACTTCTCTAAATATCATTCCCTCTGCATCGTTACCTAACGCTTTAAAAATTGCTGGATACTGTACACCGCTAAAAATCATCTCGACATTAAAATCTAAAAGTTTCATAGTATTTATCAATAATATCTGATCCTGAGCAAAGCATATTTCCAGTAAAATATCCGGATTTGATTTTTTTAATTTTGATACTTCAGAAGATAAATCAACTGTACCAGACGGAAAAGAAACTTTTTCTACAACATTATAACTATATTCTTTTGCATATTTATCAACAATGTTTGCACAATCTGTTCCCCACAAACTATCTTCATGTATTATAGCTATTCTTTGATAAGCAACATTATCTCTTTGTTTTAAATCTTTTAAAAAATCAAAAAAAGATTTTAATAATATTTCATCATCAGGTGTAGTTCTAAAAAACCATTCTAATCCTTTTTTATTCAACATTGGCGATGAAGCTAATGCATTCAAAAAAGGGAACTTATGACGTTCAGCTATCATTTGAGCAGTTGCAGTTACTGAACTAGTATATGATCCTGTTATTGCAACTACTTTTTCTGAGGTAATCAATCTCTCAGTTTCGCTCATTCCTTTTTCCGGCAAACCTTGATCATCTGCATAAACTAACTCTATTTTTGCATTTCCGAGTGCTGGTAATCCAATTGTTCTTGCAAGCGGCATATCTGCATCAACGGCGTTATTAACAATATAAGCACCTAGATCATAACCAGCTTTTAGGTATTCACCGTCAAGAGCCATTTTGCCACTTAAAGGTAATAATACTCCGATCTTAATAACATTTTCTTGAGGTGTTTTTACTTCTTTCTGCCCGCCTGAATAGACCAGACTAATCGTACAAAATGCTATTAGCATTATTAACACGATTTTTTTCATACTAACTGCTCCTTTATAAAATTATTTTAACAGCTCAACGGCTGCTTTAAATCTTTTAAGGCCTTCATTTATATTTTCCATTGATGTAGCAAAGGTAAGTCGGATAAAACCAGGATACTGGAAAGCGGTTCCCGGTACTGTTGCTATTTTTCCATTATCCAAAAGGAATTCACATATATCAATTTCATTTTTTAATTTTTTATCGTTAAATGACTTCCCAACAAGGGCACGTACATCGGGGAACACATAAAATGTTCCATCTGGATTATTACAGAAGATACCCTCAATTTCATTTAGTTTTTGGACCATATAGATTTTTCTCTTTTCATATTCCAATCGCATTTCTTCTATAAATGTATAATCCTTAATCAAAGCATCTACAGATACTTTTTGTGTAATAGTGTTTACATTTCCTGTCACATGAGATTGGAACTTGATCATTGCAGATATAATATCTTTAGGACCAGCAGCAAATCCGAGTCTCCAACCAGTCATGCAATATGTTTTTGAAACAGCATTTACAGTTATAGTTCGTGCAGCAATTTCTTTTCCAAGGGATGCAAGACTTATTGGTTTGTTTTCAAAATAAATACTCTCATATACTTCATCAGTTATAACCCACATATCTTTTGAAACTATGAATTCAGCAATCTTTTCAAGATCTGCAATGGTAGATATTGCACCAGAAGGATTATTAGGATTATTCAACAGAAGACATTTCATTCCGCTTTGATAATAATCCTTAAGTATTTCAGGACTTAGTCTAAAGTTTTCTTGCGCTTCTGTGGGAATAAAAACCGGTTCAGCACTGGCAAGCCGTATTTGTTCAAGAAAACTGACATAGCATGGAGTTGGAAGAAGGACTTTATCTCCTTTTTCACATAATGTATAAAAGGCATTGAACAGTGCTTGTTTTGCACCATTTGTTATTATAACCTGATCCGGCGTATACTCAATATCGTTATCTCTTTTAAATTTTTGACAAACCGCTTCTCTTAATTCAGCTATTCCCTGTACAGGAGTATATCTCGTGAAATTGTTTTTAATTGCTTTAATTCCCGATTCTTTTAATACAGATGGTGTGTCAAAATCAGGTTCACCAGTTGCTAAACTTATTACATTTATTCCTTCATTAACCATTTGTTTTGCCTTATTAGCAATTACTATAGTTGCAGAAGGATTTATTCCATCAACTGCTGTAGAAATTCTTTTGCTCATTGCTTTCCTCTTTAAATTAATAATTTTCCATTATCAATAATTACTATTTCTCTTCCATCTTTCATATAAAGGGTTATAGTTGGGGTTTTCATTATGTTATCGAAATGATATTTTTCACTACGGTTTATACCAAGTCCTTCAGAGTTTCCCATTGCGAAATGAACTCCTCCGGAAACTTTTTCACAATTTGAAATATTATCATCAAAAACAGCCCAATCATTGCAGCCTATTGATAATTCAGCAATCCACATTCCTATAAAAGATTTTACCCTGTTATCAGATTTTTTTAAAAGTTCAAGCAACTTCTGCAAATATTTTTCATCTCCCATAACATCAATAATAACACCATCTTTAAAATTCCATTTTATAGGTTCCAGAGGTTCACCCATTCCGGTAGCTACTCCGTCAATAACCATTATCCCATTAAAAGTCAATTCTTCTGGACAACTCATAACTTCTCCTTCCGGAGCCTGATTCCAATAAAATCCATCATTATAAATTGGACTCCTGGGCATAATATTATGAGTATAGAGACTAAAACTCAGATCAGTTCCCAATGATGAAGTAGCTCGCAAATATTTGCTGTTTTTTAAAAGATCTTTAATTTTTATTGCTTTATTACGAACAGAATTATTATTAGCAGCGATTCCCTGCAAAAAGTAAATCTCTTTAGGATCATACAAATATACATACTTTGTTTTATTATCCACACATATTTGCTGCAAAGGTCTGTTAAATGTAAAATTCTCCTCACTAATTCTGTTAACCAGATAAATAACTGCATCAGAATTTTTTACGGAACCAATTAGAGGATCAGGAACTTTTGTTATCGGCCTGAAAATTTCCGGCAATATAGAATAAGTTACATTGTTGATTTCTTTTTTTTGTAAGGCTTCCAGTAAAAACCCAGCCATAATGTTCATTGATTCTGAAGCTAAAACCAATACTTTGCTGTTAATATTTAAATCTAAAGTATCTAGCAAGTTAACTGCTCCATTGATATACTCTTTTCTATTACTTTGCATTTCTTCACCCCTTATTTTTATATTGAAAAAAGTGAACCATCCTCACTTATATAATCTTTAATACCACATAGTCCTAATGCCATTCACAAACTAGCCTGATTACTTGAAATTACTTTTTTACCCGTTTCCTTTTCAAGGAGATCAATAATTTCAACACATTTTCTAACCCTCACTTTTAAAATTCTTTGCCAATACTTCTCTGCTTTTTTTTATATGAAGCCTCATGAAATTTTCAGCTTTTTCCTGATTGCCTGATTTAAGAAGGTCAATTATTTGTCTATGTTCATTTAGTGTCTCTGCTGGATCTCTTACTAACCCAATATTAAATGATAATAAACTGATATGGAAATTTGAAATAATGTCCGAAGTTAACTTTGCCCTACTGTAATCAACAATTTTTTCATGAAAATCTATATCACAATCAACATATTCATCATAATTTGATTCAGATACGGCTAATTTCATTTTTTGAAATATTTTTTCAAGTTCAAGAAATTCTCTATTTGATGTTCTAAGAGCAGCATATCTTGCGCTTAAACCTGCCGTGACTTCACGCAAATCATAAATCTCAAGAATCTCTTCATTTGTATAATTTTTTAAGTAAACACCTTGTCTTGGATGATCTTCCAGAAGTCCATCTTTAACCAGAGCGGTAAAAGCCTTTTTTACAGTTGTTCTGCTAACTCCAAGCAAATCAGATATATGTTCTTCATTAATTTTTTGTCCAGGCTTAAAATTACGTTTAATAATCATTTTTCTTAGTTCAAAATAAGTCTGTTCACTTAATGTCTTGCTTAATGCCATAAAATCCTCTCATTAAATATCGCGTTATTGCATGCAATATATCATCTTTGCATGCAATTATATTAACTTGCATGCTTTTACTTGTCAAGAATTAATTTATTCTTTTTATTAAATTGCAATTTTCAAAACTATCGAGACAAAATCATATTTTAAATTTTTCTCACCTATTGCGCAAAGGAGTAAAATATTTAAAAATATCATTATCCAGATACGAAGGAGAATATTTTGAAAAAATTAATTGCTGTACTTGAAGGCGACGGAATAGGTCCTGAAATAATGAAGGAAGGGATCAAGGTTCTTAAAGCGGTAGAGAAAAGATACAACCATGATTTTACTCTTGAATATGCCCCTTTCGGAGCTTCAGCTTATTTTTCCGAAGGTTCTCCTTTCCCTGATAAAACAAAAAAAACATGTGATGCATCAGATGCCATCATCAAGGGGCCGGTTGGTATTTCAGTTGAAAAAATGAACACTATCCCGCAGAAAATGCGCCCGGAAGCCGGAGCCATCCTCCCTTTAAGAAAAAGATACGATACTTTCGCAAACTACAGGCCGGTAAGACTGCCCGAAGCGCTTGCCCATTTTTCTCCGCTTAAAAAAGAAATAATCGGGAGCGGCGTTGATATCCTGATGATACGGGAACTTGTAGGCGGCATCTATTTCGGCAAAAAAACCGAAGGTGAAGACAACAACATGAAATTCGCAAGCGATGACTGCGTATATACAGAAGAACAGGTAAGGCGTATTGCTGTTGTTGCTTTTGAAGAGGCAAAAAAAAGAAAAACCCTTATGACAAATATACATAAATCAAACGTACTTGCGACTTCAAGATTCTGGAATGCGGTTATTGAAGAGGTAAAACAGGATTACAGGGATATTGAATATAAATCAGTCCTTGTTGACAATGCCGCCTACCAGCTCATGATCAATCCGCGGCAGTTTAACGGAGTTATGCTTTTTGAAAACATGCAGGGAGACATACTGACAGACCAGGCCGGGGGAATTTTAGGTTCAATGGGGCTTATGCCGTCAGCCTGCATAGGACCTGAAAAAGGGTATGTGGAGGCAGCCCACGGCTCTGCTCCTGATATAGCGGGGAAAAATATAGCAAACCCCTATTCCATGATTGGAAGTATCGCTTTTCTGTTTGAAAAAATATTCGCCCTTGAAGAGGAAGGCAGCCTGATCTGGAACTCCCTTTTCCGCCTGTTTGAGGAAGGGTATACGACCTATGAACTTGCCGGCGATAAAAACGGGGACAAAGTCTTAAGCACCACCGAATTTGGAGACAGAATTGCAGGGTATGTTTCAGGTACCTGAAAATCCGCGAATTTTTTAATTTAATAAATATAATCCGCTTGCCACACAACATATAGCGTGATATTATTATTCCTGTACTTAAAACTCCTACATATATGGGGTGATTTGACGATAATTTAAACAAGACAGGATGTAAAAAAAATGCTCTGTCCCTATTGCGGCAGTATGGAAGACAAAGTAATAGAATCACGTCAGAATTCAACAGGAACTTCCATAAGACGGCGCAGGGAATGCCTTGAATGTAAATACCGGTTTACTTCATATGAGCAGATTGAAGAAAAAAAGCTGATGGTTATAAAGAAAGACGGAAGCCGCGAACCTTTCGAATCCGTCAAGATAGCAAGAGGCCTTGAAAAATCACTTGAAAAACGTCCTGTCTCAACTGAAAAAGTAGATGAAATGCTTCAGGCTATTGAAGATGAGGCAAACATGAAGGGAAAAAACAGCAGGGAAATCACAACCGCAGAAGTGGGAGATCTGGTTCTCAAACATCTTTTTGAAACAGATAAGGTTGCGTATATAAGGTTTGCCTCTGTTTACAGAATGTTCAGCGATGTAAATGAGTTTATGAACGAAATTGAAAAACTCACAGGAAAACAGAAAAAGAACAAAAGAGGGACCCCCGATGAACCTTCGGCTGGTCCCTTTATCCCGGATTTTAAAAATCCGGGGCATACAGACACTTTGCCATAGGCACGCATTGCGATCGCCGGGGGCATAAGGAATTATTTTTTTCCAAGTGCCTAAAAAATGACTGCACTCAGGGGGGGGGATGTGGATAGCAGCAATATTGGAGACTGGAAGGAATTTTTAAACCTTGAAGAAGGTAAAACAGAAAATTCTGCAATGATCAGACAGATTGCTAAACGGGACGGCAAAATTGAAAAATATGACAGGTGGAGGATTGCAAGCGCAATTGGGAGGGCAATCACCTCTGTCAGTAACCAGGAAGATACTCAGCTGACAGAAGCTCTTACAGCTAAAACTGAAGAGAAAATCATGGAGCTTATGAAAACCAGACACAGGAATTCCATTCCTGCTGTCGAGGAAATCCAGGATACCGTAGAAGCCGTCCTGATTGAAGCAAACATTCCGCAGGTCGCGAAATCCTACATTATTTACAGGGCCCGCCATGAGGCAATGAGAGACACAAAAAAACTCATGCTTGATATCAATACTACTATGGACGGGTATCTGTCACAATCCGACTGGCGTGTAAATGAAAATGCGAATGTCAATTTTTCACTCGGAGGGCTTATCCTTCATAATTCAGGAACAATAACTGCCAACTACTGGCTTAAAAACATTTATCCTGAAGATGTGGCAACTGCCCACAGGGAAGCTGATTTTCATATACACGACCTTTCAATGTTTTCAGGCTACTGCGCCGGCTGGTCTCTGAGGCAGCTGATAAAAGAAGGACTTGGAGGGGTACCAGACAAGATCACTTCAAAACCGGCCAGGCATCTTTCCACACTGATACAGCAGATCGTAAATTTTCTGGGAATCATGCAGAACGAATGGGCAGGGGCGCAGGCCCTTTCAAGCTTTGATACATATCTTGCCCCGTTTATAAAAATCGACAATCTCTCTGACGAACAGACAAAGCAGAGCCTCCAGAGTTTTGTTTTCGGGGTAAATACACCGTCAAGATGGGGAAGCCAGGCGCCGTTTACCAATATTACCCTCGACTGGATTGTTCCTGACGATCTTAAAAATGTTAAGGCAACTGTCGGCGGTGTTGAGCTTGATTTTACCTACGGCGATTGCCAGGAGGAGATGAACAGGATCAACAAGTGCTTTATTGAGCTTATGCTGCACGGAGACGCCAACGGAAGGGGGTTTCAGTATCCGATTCCGACATACAATATCACTAAATCTTTCGACTGGGAGACGGATAATGCAAGACTGCTTTTTGAAATGACGGCAAAATACGGGACACCGTATTTCCAGAATTTCATCAACAGCAGCCTTAATCCGGAAGACGTAAGATCAATGTGCTGCCGGCTTCAGCTCGACAAAAGGGAACTCAGGAAACGGGGCGGCGGCCTTTTCGGCTCGGATGAATTTACAGGCTCTATCGGAGTTGTAACAATCAACCTTCCAAGGATCGGCTATCTCGCAGGTTCAAAGTCCGACTTTTACCGCCGCCTTACAGACCTGATGGATACCGCGGCAAAGTCGCTAACAATCAAGCGCAAGGTAATTAACCGCCTTATGCAGTCGGGACTTTTCCCCTATACAAAAAGATATCTTCAGCATCTCGACAATCATTTTTCCACAATCGGAATAACAGGGATGAACGAGTGCCTTCTCAATTTCATGGGAAAGGATATTACGACAGAAGAAGGGAAACAATTCGCACTTGATATACTTGACTTCATGAGAGAGCACCTGTCGCTTCTGCAGGAGAAAACAGGAAACCTTTTCAACCTTGAGGCAACACCTGCGGAAAGCACCAGCTACCGGCTGGCAAAACACGACAAAAAAAAATATCCTGATATTATTGCATCCGGCGATAAGGACCCGTATTACACAAACTCAACATGGCTTCCTGTTAACTATACAGAGGATATTTTTGATGCACTTGATCACCAGGATGAGCTGCAGGCAAGATATACAGGGGGGACGGTATTCCACGGATTTATAGGGGAAGCGCTTGATGACTGGAAATCGTGCAGGGAGCTTGTAAAGGCAATAGCAGAAAATTACAAACTGCCCTACTTTACAATTTCACCGACTTTTTCCGTGTGCCCGGTACACGGGTATCTTTCTGGAGAGCATTTCAACTGCCCTAAATGCATGGATGAAGAAAAAGCAGGAATTACGGAAGAAATCAACAGATTAAAAACAGAAAAAGATAAAATTCAAAAAGAAATGATAAATCAGGAGGGGGAATAATGGAAAGGCTGCAGCAGATCGACGAGCAGATAAAGGCACTTGAGGAAAAACGCTCAGCAGTTACAGGAACAGAAACAGAAGTTTATACAAGGATTGTAGGATACTACAGGGCTGTAAAAAACTGGAACAAGGGCAAGAGGGAAGAATACAGACACAGGATTTGTTTCTCAAGTCTTGAGCATAACAGGACAAACAGCATTGAAAAAAATACACTGCCGGAAAACAACGCTACAAAGGTTGTTGTTTTTGAAAACGCAGACAGGGAAAACATCACTTCATATTACTGTTTCTACAGGAAAACCTGTCCCAACTGTCCGTCTGTTAAAAAATATATTGATAAACTCGGGATAAGAGGTGAATTTATTGATGCTGATACTCCTGAAGGGGCAATCATGGCAGTGGAAAGACAGGTTCTTTCTGTTCCGACCGTGATTTTTACCAACAGTCTGGACAAGGAAGTTGCACGGGCAAAAAACGTGCATGAAATCAGGGAAATACTGCCTGCCGCCCTGGTTTGCGCAGTTTAATTGCCGACAAAATCTCTCCCGGTCCGGTGATGGTATTCACGCGGCCTTTCCGGATCGGGTATTACCTCAGGTAAGCTTATATATCTATTATGCCAATAAACAAAGCAGGATTTTTAAAGACAACCCTGATCGATTATCCGGGAAAAATCGCAAGCACACTGTTTCTTCCCGGGTGCAATCTAAGGTGTCCGTTCTGCCACAACAGGGATCTTGTGCTTGGAGGAAAAGACAACCTCCTCCCGATTGAGGAAATACTTAGGTTTTTAAATAAAAGGAAAAACATTATTCAGGGAGTCTGCATATCAGGCGGAGAGCCCCTTATCCATAACGATCTGCCGGATCTGATACGTGAAATAAGAAAAACCGGGGTAAAAATAAAAATCGACACCAACGGCCTGTTGCCTGAGAAACTGGCTGATATTTCACCCGACTATATCTCAATGGATATTAAGACATCGCCTTTAAAATACAATCTGCTTCTCGAAGGCATCGAGGCAGGAAAAACTGAAAAACTATTAAGGGAATCTGTAAAACTGATTATTGAAAGCGGAGTTGATCATGAATTCAGGACAACGCTTGTGCCGGGAATTGTCGACATTGATGATATTGAAGTAATAGCGGAAATAGCAAACGGGTGTAAAAGGTTCACATTAAACAAATACAGACCGCAGAATACGCTTGACCCCTCTTATGAGAAGATAATCCCCTTTACAGAGAATCAGTACAGATCTTTTTCAGAAGCTTTTGAAAAATCCGGAATAAAAGCTGTTTTCAGAGGCCTTTAATATTCTCAAGAAGTTTGATTATATAAAGTTCAATATAATTCCTGAACGGTTCCTTCTTTTTAATCCCGATTTTAGAGGTTTTATTCACAAGGTCGTCTGTAAGGGAAGCAATCCTCTTCACATCCGGCGGATAGCGGAGCATGAGCTTCTTTTTCTTCCTGATAAAATCCCTGACAAGTGAGTTTATATCCTCAACAAGATTTGCTCTTGCCGTTTTATCATATAAAGGGTTCCACTTTTCCGCAAGTTCATCAAGCGTAGGATTTAAAGCCTTATCTCCCTTAAGGAATTTGCCTTTAAGTGTTTTGACAGCTTCCTGATAACCCGGAGCCTGAACAATTTTATCTCCTGACTGCTGTTTCGAGGCTGCCTCTCTTGATCCTTCGCCGAATTCCTGGAAAACCTCATCCGCCGGGGATGCCCCGGACCCGCCCTGCTGAGGATATCCGGATCCTTCCTTTTTTTTACCCATAAAGAGAGCGCTGAGCGCAGCTATCAGTCTGCCGAATACAGGAAGACTGTATTGTATCGGGAGAGAAGCTTTTACCTGCCTTAAAAGATCCTGTCTGTCAATTCCAAGGAGAACATCCATCTGTTTAAATTTTCCCGGTTCTGAAAAGCAGGAGTCAACAGACATCTTAATCCGGCTGTTGGTTTTATCAGTTTTGTTTGCGAGAAATATAAGTCCCGGGTTAAGCAGGGCATTCAGCAGTTTATAGTCCGCTTTGACCAGGGCAGTAAGGGAATCGATAAAATCAGAATCATGCTGCATTTCCCTGTTTTTTTTGAATTTCCTTAAGATTTCACACCACTCCTGAAAATATTTTTCCCTTATTTCCTTGCTGTTTTCTATCAGTTTTTTCAGAAAAACCTGCGGAACCATGTCCCTCTGAATGTAATAATCTTTTTTACTGTCAACAGATACCTTCACAAGATACGGAAGGTCCTCTCCTTCTTTTACAATTGTTGCAGTTTTTATAAACTCGGTGACAAACTCGCGTGAATATTTGGCGCTGTAGGGTTTTCCGGCATTATCTGTTATTTCATACATTTCACTGCTGCTGAAAATTAAAGGCGGGTTTTTTACCTTTACAGCCAGGTCTTTTAAATCATTTTTCTTCTGTACATCCTGCTGGACAAGGGCTCTGCCGTGTGTAATAAATGCCCTGAGCATCGACATGGATTGGTATGTGTAAATATCGGAGGCTGTTTTATCATTTTTATCAGCAAGATCCTTCAAAACCTTGTTGCACATAAATGAGAAAAACTTGAATGCAAAGTCTGCGGGTTTTCTTATATGGTCCCTGAAATTTGAAGGCCCGTTAAGCATTGATTCCATCATGGTTTTCACTGCCATTTCATTGCCTTCAAACGCTTTTCTCAGGTATCGCCCCAGATATGCGTAATTGTTCTGGTTTTGAATATAAAGGTGTATTTTCTTGAGAACCAGGTCAAAAAAGGTTGTCTTGATAATCTCCGGCGGGACAACTATATCGCTTATTCCTTCCTGAAATTCTATTATGGCGACTTTTCCTTTTTCAGCTTCAGGAAAATTCATTATATCCATAAAATTGCCCTGAATACTGAATACCATAATCCAGTTTGTATCTATTGTAAAACTGAAAGACCTGAGGTCAGGAAAAGGGATGTCCGGACGGTCTTCAAGGTTTTTATAATACTTCATTATAAGCTGTCTGTAGTATTTATGGATCTGGAAAGAGGAAATACGGGCGGATTCATAATTGATTGTACAGCTGCCCTCCGCCTCCATTTTTTTCAGAACAGGTATTGCGGAAAGCCTGAAGTCTTCGGCATTCCTCAGTTCCACCTGTTCCCTGTTTGATTCAAACCAGGAAGTAAGCTGATCCATGAAGAATGTGTAGTTTATTAAAGGATTATTCCTTTTAATTACAAGAACCTTGATTATTTTTTCTATTATTTCATACATATCTTTATTTAATATTTTAATATAGTTTTAGCTTATCCGCTACTTCTTTTATTATCCAGTCAGGAGTTGAAGCCCCGGCTGTAATACCGACTTTATTGAAATTCCTGATTTCATCAGGAATTTCATCAGAATTCTCTATGTGCCATGCTTTTTTCCCGAGTTTGACAGCGCTCTGGTAAAGTCTTATAGTATTGGCGCTGGTTTTCCCTCCAATAACAATTACAGCATCTACATTCTCCGCCATGTCTGCAAGAGCTTTCTGCCTTTTTTCTGTAGCAGGACATATTGAACCCGCAATCTTTATATCAGGATACTTTCTTTTTAAAGCACTGCATATCAGATTATATTCATTTTCACTGAAAGTTGTCTGGCTTATTATCATTGCAGGTATTTTTAAATCAAGTTTTTCCGCCTGAAGCGCGTTTTCAATAATATCATAACTTTCCGCGTAACCGGCCAGACCTTTTACTTCTCCATGGTTTCTGTCGCCCGCGATTATTATATGAATCCCCTTATGTGAAGCTTCTTTAACCTTATTCTGTGATGCAAGAACCCTCGGGCATGTCGCGTCAATTACAATATCAGCCTTTTCTTCAAGCCGTTTTTTTATTTCAGGGCTTACTCCATGCGCCCTGATAATAACCACACCTTCAGCTTTTTCAGGATCTTCAAGTATACCCACCCCCCTTGAGGCAAGATCTTCAAGAACAGAGCGGTTATGGATAAGAGGCCCGAATGTAAATATCCTCTTCCCTTTTTCCTTCTCAATTACGTTATAAGTCATCTGCATCGCTTTTTTTACACCCATGCAGTAACCCATACTTTCCGCGAAAATTACTTCCATCATCATAGTTTAACAATAAAATCATTATCCTGCAAATGCAAGATGGTAAAATTTCTCAGGCAGGATTACTTATTCCTGAGGCTTAAAGTAATGCCGTGCCCTACGGGGAGTATAACTGAATAAAGACGGCTGTCGGCAAAAACAAGTCTGTTGTATTCATCAGTATATCTTCCAAGGTTTCTCCTCACATCCTTGTTGACATGAAAAAGGGTATCATCCGCTATTATGATTCCCCCCGTTTTTGTAAGAGAGACTAATTTATCATGCAGAAGCGGATAGAGATATTTTCCGCAATCCTGAAAAACAATATCAAAAGAATGATTTCCATCCAGACACATTCTCTCCACAATATCTTCCGCGTTCCCGTCAATCATTGTGACAATACTGTTCAGACCCGCGCTTTCTATATTTTTCAGCGCCTCACCCCTGGTACGGGGGTGATTGTCTACAGTAAGAAGAGTGCCGTTATTTTCCCTAAGGGCTTCCCCTATCCAGATCGCGGAATTGCCTATCCCGGTGCCCAGCTCCAGTACATTTACGGCATTCATCGCCCTAACCAGAAAAGAAAGGAACTTTCCCGTTTCCGGTTCTACAAAGGGCTGTATATCGTCCCTTCCCGCACTTTCCTTTTCTATCCTGTCAACGACTTCGCTGCTGCCGGCTATGAAGCTCCTCAGATACTGTAAATAATCCATATAGCAAGAATATAATTTTTTTACTGTTTTTTTAATACCTTTTTGTAAATCTTTAAAAATAACCGATTGACTAAAAAAACAAATAATCAAATTATTTAGATATGAATATTCCTGAAAAAATCAAAGAACGATACAGCTGGTTCAAACTCCATTCAGCGTGTGAAGAAACACCGGGAACAGCCCTCGAAATTATCAGCAAAGACAAGGAAGGTCTTCTTTCCGAAATTACATCAAAAATTCATTCTTTCGGCGGGAACCTTTCCTTTATGCAGTCGTGGCTTGAATATGACGGAAAAAGCCATATAACTCTTCAGATTGACAACGGCAGAGAACAGGATTCCCTGATAAAATCACTTGAGGAAATAAAAGAAATAGAATCCCTGAAAATTATTCCGACAAGCAGAAAAACATGGGGAAAAAGAATAATTATAATCGGAGGCGGAGCCCAGGTCGCAAGCGTGGCATCCGGTGCCATTGCAGAGGCTGACAGACACAATATCCGGGGAGAGACAATCTCTGTCGATACAATAGCTGTAGTCGGCGAGCTTGAGATAGCAAATACGATATCCGCTGTCGGAAAACTCCACAGGGTCGGCATACTGGTTCTTGCAGGAGCCCTTATGGGGGGAAAGATTACTGAAGCTGTAAAAAACTTAAGGACAGATTACGGTATTCCTGTAATAGCGCTTAATATGGCAGGCTCTGTGACAAAAGCGTGCGATCTGGTTGTAACAGACCCTATCGAGGCGGGAGTAATGGCAGTAATGCTTATCAGCAATATAGGAAAATTCAATCTTCTCAAAATTCACGGCAGGAAATACTGAAGTCTTCAGGGCATTGAAATTATTGCCCTGTTGAAGTATCCTTCCAGTCTAAAATGCAATTCAGGTAGAAACAATGAACACATTAAAATCAGTTACAGCAAATTATCATACACATACTTTCAGATGCAAACACGCAACCGGAGATGCATCAGACTATGCACAGGCAGCATGGGAAGCAGGGCTTACAACACTGGGATTTTCCGAGCACACCCCTGTTCCGGACGGCAGGTGGAACGAGGTAAGAATGGATATGGACCAGCTTGACAGTTATGACGAAGCTATCCGCAGTGCGCAGGAAGCCTTTCCCGGCCTTAATATATTAAAAGGGATGGAATGCGACTGGATACCGGAATACAATAATTTCTACAAAGAGGAATTCAGGGAAAAACGAAATTACTGCTATCTGATAGGAAGCATACACTGGTTCAAATCCGAAGGGGAATGGATTTTCAGCTATTCTCCCGAAGCTTTTGGAAAAGCCAGGGAATACGCGGATTTACTGATAGAAATGATAGAATCAGAGTCTTTTGACTTTATTGCCCATCCCGACCTTTTCGGGCTTTTCAGCAGAAAATGGAACACGGAAACTACAGCCATAAGCAGGGCAATCTGCGAAGCGGCGAAAACGTACAGTATCCCGCTTGAAATAAACGGTTACGGGTTCAGGAAAGCCAGGATAGAGACAGCGGAAGGGACAAGACACGCTTATCCGGTTGAAAAGTTCTGGGAAATTGCCTCCGACTACGGGATTGAGGCTGTCTGCAATTCCGATGCGCACAGGCCTGAGGATGTAAACAAGTCAATCGATCTGTGTCTTGATATCGCAAATAGGAATTTTCTGCCCCTGGCGGAATTTGACTTCGATAAATGCGCCAAAGAGGTGCTGCAATGATTGAACTCCTGAAAAAAAGAAAGTCAACAAGAAATTTTTCCGGTAAACTCATAGGAAAAAACATAATTGACCAGATTCTTGAAGCGGCGCTTCTGTCGCCGTCTTCGAGAGGCATAGATCCCTGGGCTTTTGTTGTTGTGGAAGACAAAAAAGCAATAAAACAACTCTCCCTGGCAAAAGAGCATGGCTCGGCGTTTCTTGCCGGCGCGCCCCTTGTTATTGCTGTTACGGCTGATAACACAAAAAGCGATGTCTGGATTGAAGACTGTTCAATTGCGTCAATTATTATACAGCTTGAAGCGGAATCAACAGGGCTCGGTTCCTGCTGGGTTCAGATAAGAAGGAGAAAAACAAAAGACGGAACAGAGTCTGAAGTTTTTGTGAAAAAACTCCTTGGTATTTCTGATGAATATTCAGTTTTATCCCTTATCGGCATAGGCTATCCGGCAGAGGTAAACACTGCACCTAAAAACAAGAGCCTTGACAATAGTAAATGCCGCTATAACAGCTTCAACTCCGGCTATTTCACCGACAATGAGTAAGCTGAAAGCAGGCAGTAAAGCTGAAATATACGCTATATCTGCAGTCCTGCTGTGGTCAACTGTAGCTACTGCTTTCAAAATCGCGCTTAAAAACCTGACATACGAAGAACTTCTTTTTTATTCTCTTCCCGCAAGCCTTGCCGCAATCGCTGTAATACTGACAATACAGAATAAGTGGGGAAGGGTTTTCAGGGCACAAGTATTTTATAAATCCCTTGTCTCCGGTTTTTTCAATCCGTTTTTATATTATCTTGTCCTGTTCAGGGCCTATGAGATTCTTCCGGCTCAAAAGGCGCAGCCGCTTAATTTCACCTGGGCTGTTTTACTTGTAATTCTCTCTTCATTTATTCTCAGGACAAAACTTAAAACAAGGGACCTTGTATCTGTTTTAATAAGCTTCTCAGGTGCCGTATTGATTGTAACCGGCGGAAATCTTTCAGAATTTAAAACACAAGAAATCCCGGGAGTTATTCTCGCACTTGGAAGCGCGTTTATCTGGGCTTCATACTGGCTTTTTACAAAAAAAGATAAATCCGAAGAATCTGTCAAACTGTTTGGCAGTTTCGCATCAGGATTATTTTATATATCAGTATATATGATTTTTAAAGGCTCTTTCCGACTGCGTACACTGATCGAAATTGCCCCGGCATTCTATGTCGGTTTATTTGAAATGGGGATAACATTCTACCTCTGGAGCAGGGCCATGCATTTTGCCGAAAATACGGCCAGAATAAGCAACTTGATCTACCTTTCACCGTTTTTGTCATTCATTTTTATCAATGTCATACTAAAGGAATCAATCAGGATATCGTCTTTCGCAGGGCTGCTGCTGATAACAGCCGGCATACTGATAAGCAGAAAGTCAAAATCTCCGGATCGGGTTTGACTGCATCATTACCTTTTATACTTCTTTTTATACTTCTTTACACGGATTGTCATAATATTATAAAATACCGGTAAGAGTGTGTATGGAAAAACAACTGAAAATCAGAAAATGCCTGAAAGAAGATGCTGATGCTGTATTTAAAATGATCTGCCAGCTCGAAGGAGAAAATCCGGAAAGGCCGGATTTTGACAGGGTATTTTTATCAAATCTTGAAAACAGGGAAGTCTTTTATATAATTGCGGAACTCAATTCCATAATAATAGGTTTTGCAAGCATGCATATACAGGTTCTGCTTCATCACACAGGGAAAGTAGCGGAGATACAGGAAATGTATATTGACCCGTTATACCGCAGCTCAGGATACGGGGAGGAAATGCTATACTATCTCAGGGATATCGCAGAAGAAAAAGACTGCCGGCATTTTGAGGCAACCTGCAATATAGTACGGACCAAGACCCATAATTTTCTTGGAAACAGGGGAATGCAGAGTACCCACTACAAGTTTACAGAGCGGCTCTAACAGACGTTTTTTTTATTTACTTACCAATACCTGTGATTTATAATCGTAACTATGATACAAAGCAGACACAAAGACTGGGAAGAAAAAACAGACCTTGTTCTTGAAAAGGCATGGAACGAAGAAAGGACTCAGCTTTTTGAGCATGAAGTTTATGAAATACTTAAATCACTCGGCATCGCAACTCCAATACATTCGTTTATCACAAAAGAAGATGATATAAACAGGAATTTTTTAAACTCTTTCGGAAGCAGTAAAGTAGTTTTAAAGATTGTATCCGACGCTGTAATTCACAAAAAAAAACTGGGCGGGGTGAGGATTGTTTACAAGGACCTGGATTTTGTTAAATATTCATTTACAAAAATGATTGATGAATTTAAGGGCCTTGATCTGCCGGTAAGAGGCATACTTGTCACGGAATTTGTCAATTATTCAGAAGAGATAGGAAACGAGATTCTTATAGGGTTCCGCGAAACACCGTCGTTCGGGCCTGTCCTCTCATTTACAAAAGGAGGGGCAGACGCGGAACATTTTGCCTCACGTTATTCGCCTCCCAACCTTGTTCTTCCCCCTGTTACGCTTAAATGGGCAAGGGACCTTCTTTCTTCAACAGAAATATATAAAAAATACACTTCAGATAAGCGGGAATTGCATATAGACCTTATCAATAAGGCACAGGTAAGGTTCAGCGATCTTTCAATGGCATTTTCCGGTTTTTTCCCCGGGAACAGCAGATTCAGATTAAAAGAGTTTGAAATCAACCCTTTTGTTTTTGACAGGGACGGGAACTTTCTTGCCATAGACGGATACGCCTCCTTCGAACTTAAAAAGGAAAAACCGTCAGTTTCAATTTCTTCCAACCCTCCCCTTTCAACAATGACCCCGTTTTTCTATCCGGAAGGAATTGCGGTTCTGGGCGTAAGCGGCAGCAATCCGCTTAAATCCGGAAACGTTATTGTAAAGAACCTGATTAAGGCGGGCAGGAGCGATGTTTTCTGCGTCAATCCGCGGGGCGGCACTGTAGAAATAGAAAACCGGAACATGAAAATGTATAGCTCGATTAATGAAATTGCTGAAAATATTGATTTTGCGGTTATAACGGTTCCGGCAGCTGCAGTGCTTGATTCCGTAAAAGAGTGCGCGGTCAAAAAAGTCAAAGCTGTGCTTCTGATCCCCGGCGGTTTCAGCGAAACAACAGACAGCCGTGATATCGAGGATGAGATACTTTCAATCGCAAGAAATAATAATTTCAGGATAATGGGGCCCAACTGTCTCGGCATTTATCATTCAGAGGGAAGGATAAACACCTTCTTTATCCCGGAGAACAAATTCAGCGTCCGGAAAAACGCGAGACAGAATGTCGCGATATTAAGTCAAAGCGGGGCGCTGGGAATTGTTGAAATATTCAACCTGAGGAACGCTGTTTCACCAAGGGCAATCATAAGCTACGGTAACGAACTTGATTCCGGCCCCTGTGATCTTGTCCCCTATTTCGCGCAGGACAGCGAAATAAAGGTTATTGCCCTCTATGTAGAGGGTTTCAAGGAAGGGGACGGAAGAAGGTTTTTCGATCTTGTATCAAAGATTCACAAGCCGGTTGTGGTTTACAAGGCAGGAAGGACCCAGGCGGGACAGAAGGCAACACAGTCTCATACCGCAAGCATGTCGGGAGAATACGCTGTGGCAAAGGCGGCAATGGTACAGGCAGGCATAATTGTTGCCGACTCAATGGCCGATCATACAGGCTATATAAAAACCTTCTCCCTTTTCAGCGCCCTTACAGTGCATGACAGGAGAATAGCTGTCATCGCAAATGCGGGTTATGAAAAAGCAAACGCGGCGGATAATATCGGCGATCTTGAGATTGCCCGGCTTGACAAAGAGACCCTTTACAGACTTAAAACAATTATTCCCGACTTTGTGAAACCTGAACCGCTGCTGGACCTTACTCCGATGGCGGATGACAGCGAATACATTGAATCGGTAAAAATACTTCTCGAAAGCGACAGCGTTGATGCGCTTCTTGTTTCAATAATCCCCCAGGCCGGCCCGCTGCATACAACAAATAACGAGATATTATCCTATGAAAAAAATATCGCGGCCGAACTTGTAAAAATTGTAAGGAAATATAAAAAACCTGTAATTGCTTCTACCGGGATTGAGTCTTCATCCGGCGGTGATTTCAGCATGCTAAACGAAATACTTGATGCCGGAGGTGTTCCCTCTTTCAGCAGTGCGGAAAAAGCCATGAAATATCTTAATGCCTTTATCAGGTATAAACTGATAAAAGAAAAAAATATTATGAGCGAATGGTTAAGGCAGGAATAAATTCAACTGATATACGCGTATTATCAACATCAAATGAGGTAGCCAAAATGGACAGTCTGACAGAAATGATTAAATATTCCGAAACCGGGGAGACAGATAAACTTAAAATCCTTATCACCGAATATCCCGACCTTATCGACAAACCCGGAGATAACGGGCTGACGCCGCTCACGGCAGCCCTTAAACACAACAGAACTGATGCAGTAATGCTTCTGCTCAATCAGGGCGCATCCAGGCTGACTCAGATGGAAGACGGGCTTTCAGCGCTTGAATGGGCTAAAAGACAGACCGGCCATGGAGCATCAACTATTCTCCTCGCCTGGGATTACCTTGACAGACTGTACGAAGCTGCCGGGCTATGGAAGAAACACGGAATTAAGGAAGCCTACTGCGATGTATGTACAGCCCGCATAACGGAAGAGGAAAGCACAATGCTCAGGATGGATGAAGTATTTGCCCATGGGCCGTATACGGAACAACTGATAAAGCAGGCTGTAAAAAGCTTCCCCGCTGATCTTGAAAAAAAGAAAAAGAGCGATATCCTGAAAACTATCAGGGAACAGATAGAAAAATCATCAGTTACAGGACGCTACTTTGTATGCAACCAGTGCATGGAAAGTTTTTTTCTCCCTGTTGTATTCGGGAAAAGCATGGATGCTGTATTTGCAATCGTAGAAAGCATGTTTGAGAACACGGAAAAAACCGGCAATTGAGAAAAATGTGTCTGAAAAAATAAAAGTTCCGGCCGGGCTTCCGTCAAAAGTTGAAATCGAAATAAAAAAATCAAAATTCATAGGCTGCTGCTTTCATGCTTCAAATGACAAAGAAGCACGGCAGATTATAGCTTCGGTTAAATCGGAACACAAGCTTGCAAGGCACGTTGTATACGCTTTTATCTGCGGAAAACCAGGCAGTCAAAATATGGGGATGAGTGATGACGGTGAACCTAAAGGGACGGCAGGAAAGCCTGTTCTGCAGGTTCTCAAAGGGAGCGGAACAACAGATATACTCTGCACAGTAGTAAGGTATTTCGGAGGAATAAAACTCGGCACCGGAGGGCTTGTAAGGGCTTACACTGAAGCTGCGAAAGCTTCGCTTGAAAAGCTTGAAACAAAATATCTTGCAGATGAAACTGTGATATCTGTTACTGTAGATTTCTCCAACTACGATAACGTCAGACGCCTTATCACATCAGCAAAAGGCGCCTGCATAACAGGGGAAGAGTTTTTGTCAGAAGTAACTATCAGGGCTGTGGTGCCTGATGCTGCACTCGATGCGCTTAGCAGCGGGATAACAGATATCACATCAGGAAAAGCCTTAATCAATAGATAGAACTTTAATCGGAAGCTATATCTCCTTCTGCTTTCTGCCAGTCAAAATATGCTGAGAGATATTCATAAACTGCAGATATATGACTTATTCTTGCCAGTTCAAGACTTACAGTTGCATCCTTCAGGTCAAGCTGTGTCGCCATTCCATTATTATAGGAACTTTGTGCAATTTCATATGCTTTTTGTGCTGTGCCCATGGTTGCATTTGCAGAATCTATTCTTTCATACGTTTCCTTCAATGTAAGGTATATGCTGTTTATCTCCGAGTATACTTCCTCCCTAAGCTGCTTCAGTTTTATTCCGGTCTGTTCCAGCTCGAGCTGCGTTTTTTCATCCTGAGCAGAGAGAGCTCCTCCTGTAAATACCGGTAGAGATACTGTTAAACCTATCTGGGTTTGTGTTGCATCATAATCATCAAAATCTGTATCGCGCATCATTGAAGAAGCATAAAGGATGTTTCCCTTAACAGTAGGGTAATGATCTGCTCTTGCTGCTTTCACGTTTATTTCCCTTAAGGAAAGCTCCCTCATGGTTGCCTTGTAATCAGGCCGCTGGGCAAGGATCTCATCAAGCGGAACAAGCAAGGGAATTTCAGGGTAAGCATTGATATCACATGCAAGTTCCAAATTCTCATTTGCAGATATTCCTGCAAGGTTTTTGAAATTGATTTCCGCAAGACCAAGGTTTTTCTGTGCCTGTGTTGTTTCCGGTATTTTCATTTTCCAGTCAACTTCAGCACGTAAAAGATCAAACTGGGATACAAGTCCGTTGTCAAATTTATTTTTTATATTCAGATAATTCTCATAAGTATTCTTTTCCATATTTATTTTAACCTTGAGAAGCTGATCAAGGAGAAAATACTGGTAGTATACTTTTTTTGCTATTGTAACGACAGTCTGATGCTGTACATCGTATATATTTGCCGTCATCAGTTTATATTCCCGACTGGCTTTTATCGCATTAAAAACTTTCATATTAAAAAGTTCCTGACTTAATGAAAAACCGAAACTGAATTCGTTATCGTAATTGGAATCAAGATCCTTGTAAATCAGCATCCCACTTGACATATCTGCAGCTACCGGATAAGACTGCTCAATATCTGAAAGATTTCGTATATATCCTGTTTGTGCCCCTATCTGCGGATAAATCTGTGATCTTGAAGCTTTTTCAGTTGAACCGGCTATCTCAATATCCTTCGCGGCAGACATTAGCTGCTTGCTGTTTTTTTCAACAAGCCTTATATAGTTTTCAAGTGTAATTTCAGAGCCGAATAAATCATTAAAAGCTGCTGATAAAATTAATACGCTGATCAGTGTTGCTTTTTTCACTTGCGAACCTCCATAATTTTCTTTTCAGCATTTGAGGAATGAGATAAAAGATATTCAAGCGCAGGGATCAGAAACAGGGTCAGTATTGTTGCTGAAATGATACCTCCGATAATGACCATACCCATCGGCTGACGCATCTCGGCACCTGATGCGCCTATCCCCATTGCCATCGGGAGCATTCCCAGGACAATGGCAATGTTACTCATAAGAATCGGTTTTAGCTTTACAGGGCAGGCTTCAATAAGCGCATCATGCGTGCTGTACCCTTTTTGTTTCAGCTGATTATAATAATCAAGCATCAATATCGCGTTATTGACTACAATACCGACCAGCATGACCATGCCGAGCATGGCTGTACCGTTAACAACAGTTCCCATAATCAGGCATAGAAAAACAACTCCTATGATCGAGAGGGGAACAGTAGAAAGAATGAAAAGCGGCTGAGAAAGACTCTCGAGTGTAGCTGCAAGAAGCATATAAACAAGGATAACTGCAATGATAAATACAATTGCAAGGTCTTTTACAGTATCTCCAAGCATCTCGGTTGTACCGCCCTCCGACACTGAATAACCGGCAGGCATATTTATTTCACTTATGGATTTATTTATTTGAGGAAGGAGATTGCCTACAGCGTATCCTCCAAGTGTATCTGCTGTAATTTCAACTGTCCGTACCTTATCAAGCCGCATAATCTTGCTGCTGCTGTCGGAAAAATATATATCAGCGTAGCGGGAAAGCGGGAATACCCCGGCCTTGGATATAATCGGTATATTCTTTATATCATCAATATTCTTTAGTGAGCTGTCTTTTATGGTTACCCTGACATCATATTCTTCACTGCCATCCTTGTATGTTGTGGCTACAAACCCGTCTACTGCAGCACGGAGCGTCAGCGCCACAGCCTGAACAGAAAGGCCGTCTTCCGAAATCTGTTTGCGATTCGGAGAAAAGGACAATTCCAGTTTCCCTGATTTACTGCTGAGGGAAACATTTGTAACGCCGGGAATTTTATTCATCCGTGCCTTGATTTCATCAGCAATGCTTTGAAGTGTATCGTTGTCATCTCCCTTTAGAAACAGATCAATTGCTGATGTGGAAGCAAGCTGTATTTCAGAAACCGGTGATACCCTTATTGCAGCTCCGGAAATGTCTGACAATTCCCTTATCATTTTTGATGCAAGGATATTGATACCTGCCTTGCGCTCTGACCTCGGAACAAGGTAAACGCTCATCTGTGCTAAACTGACATCCTGATCCAGCATTCCCATTGTTCCCAGATTTGTCTGTATGGCTTCAACTTCTTCGTATTCGGAAAGGCGCCTCTCTATCTCTGCAAGGACCTGTCCTGTTGAATCAATATCATTGCCCTGCGGCAGTTCCACGTTTACCTGCATTTTTCCTCCGTCTGTCTGGGGGAAAAGCTCAAACTGGAGATGCGAAGCAGAATCAATGGAAACCGCAAAGATTATAAGAGTAAGAAGAACTACTGCTGCACTTGTCCATTTGTTTTTTAAAACACCGGAGAGCAGCCATTTGTAGCCCATATCCCATTTTTTAAAAAAGGCTTCAAGCCAGATGCCTATTTTGGTTTCACGCTTGACCTTTTCAGGAAGAATCCTGGAAGCCATCAGGGGGGTGAGCGTAAATGAAACAATTATTGAAAATACAGTTGCAATTACAATTGTATACGCAAAATTACCCATCATGCTTCCCATAATGCTTGACATATTGGCGAGAGGTACGAACACAGCGACATTGGTCAGGGTTGAGGCGAATACTGCAAGAAGAACCTCTTTTGTTCCTCTGGAAGCGGATTCTATTCTTGAATGTCCCATTTCCTTGTGCCGGAAAATATTTTCTATGACCACAACAGAGTTTGCAACCAGTGTTCCTGTAGCGCTTGATAGCCCCATCAGGGACAGGATATTCAAATTTATTCCCATAGCCTTCATGATAAGGAAAGTAGAAATAATCGAAAACGGCATGGCAAGGGCTACAATAATTGTAGAGCGGATATCATGAAGAAAGAAAAGAAGAACAAGCCCTGTGAGAATGACACCAAGATATATATTATTAAGGGTATCGTTTACTGTATCCTTTACATAGGTCGCATCTTCCTTGATAACCTTTAGTTTTACACGCCCCGCAGACATGGCCTCGATTTCATCTATCTGCTTCATTATCCCGTTAACTACCGAAACTGTATTCGCGCTCGGGTTTTTGACTACCTGGATAACAATGGCATTATCATCCCGCGTACCTGCCTTTTTATCCAGGAGAATTGTTCTTTCACGCGCTGTCTTGCTGCTGTCTTTGACTTCTGCAAGCTGCCTTAGCTTGAATATCCCGTTGCCTGTCGGTACATCGAGGTTTTTGATTTCATCCAGGCTTTTAAACTTCCCTTTCATTCCTACAGGGATATCCCTGTTTTCATACTGGAAATTCCCTCCCGGAATTTCGATGTTGGCTGCCGCAAGTATCCCGTTAATCTGCATTATTGGAATAGCCTGTTCATAAACAGTATAGCGTTCCAGTTCTACCCGGATTTCCCTTTCCTTTCCCCCTGAAAGTGTGATGCTTCCGACTCCGGGAACCTGTGAAAGGCGGTCATTTACAGTTGTGCTTGCATAGGTATAAAGCTCTGTAGCCGGCATTTCGCCCTCAAGCACAATATTCATTATTGGCATTACATCTGACAAATTAATTTTAGACATTTTTGGTTTTTCAGCATCATCCGGAAAATCACTTGTAACTACATCTACCTTGTCCCTGACCTCCTGCAGGGCAAGATTTTCATCCTTGCCATAGTTAAATTGAGCTATAATGATGGAAAGACTGTCCATTGAGTATGAAGTTATTGAATCAAGGTCTGATATTGATGATATCTTGTCTTCAATTTTTTTTGTGATCTGTGTTTCAATGATATCAGGACTTGCACCTGGATAGACAGTCTGGATTGCAACGTATGGAATGGATGCATCAGGAAAAAGACTGATCGGTATTGTGAAAAAAGAAAGCAAACCGAATAAAAAAAAGGCAAGCAGTGCCATTAATATAAGAATTGGCCTTTTTATTGATAAATCGACTATATGCATATCTTTATTCCTGTTTCGCCGCGGTTGAGCCGACAACCCTGACACGCATACCGTCGGTCAGATCCTGAATACCTTTTGATACAATATGATCGTCTGTATAAAGCCCTTCGGTAACCTCAAGCAGGAGTCCTTTTTCCCTGCCGGTTTTTATTATCCGTTTTTCCGCTGCATCCCCGTTTACAACAAAGACATAAAAACCATCTTCAGTATTAATAGTTTCATTCCGATTTATTACAATTGCATTACTTTTCCTGTATGTTTCAACCGATACATCGACGCTCATACCGCTTACAAGAAATATGGGCTTTTCACTGAAAAACGCCTTGACCGGGAATGCTTTTTTCTCTGCATCCATTGTAAGCGATATTTCGCTTATACGTCCAATAAGCAGTTCACCGCGATTTTCAATTGATGCGGGAGACCCTGTTTTAATCTGACTGATTTCATCAACTGAAACATAAAACAATGCTTCGAATCCGTCATTATTTGAAATGGTAAAAAGAGCATCGCCTGATTTAATATCTGAAGAAGTATGTACATAAAGCTGTGTTACATATCCGTCAATAGGCGCCTTGATTTCGATCATTTCCCTGGCTGCCCTGAATGCTTCCCGTGCCAGTTCATACTGGGTCTGGATATTATCAAGGCTCTGTTTGGATACCCCGCCGTCCCTGAAAAGAACCTGCAGCCTGTTATATTCCGACTCAAGATTTTCGAGTCTCAATTTTGCCTGCTGGTATGCTGAATTGTCGTGAGATAAAACAAGGACAACCTGATCGCGTTTAACCTTATCACCTATTTTTACACGAACTTCACGTACGACATCACTTATATCGGAATATGCTATTGACTGGTTTTGGGCCCTGAATTCAGCAGGGAAGGAAAGAGAAACTGAAAAAGATTCAGGTTTAATTGCCCTGACATTTACCGGCTTTCCTTCTTCTGCATATATCTGTTCCATGCTTCTGGAATCAGCTGTTTTTTCATTTTGTCCGGTGCAGGATGCAAAGATGATACTGATTAAAACCGCTATCAGCACATAAATTGACTTGTTTTGCATTAATTCTACCTCTTCATTGAACATTGTGCATTTTTGAATAATGTTCAGTCAACATATAAAAAAGGTATCTTTTTGTCAAGGATGTTCAGTTTTTATTTCTTCAGAAACAGGCGAAATAAACAGGCCTCTTGAAATAATGTCGCGGAAGACGGAAAAAATAGTATCTGTACTGAAATACTCTAAAAAAGGATTGTCTGACTGGAATATGAAATCCTGGAATTTGATTCCCTGTATCAAAGAGAAAAAAATGTCAATGATTGTAACTGCCAAAAGTTCGGGATCAGCATGCATGACAAGAGTACCGTCGGATTTGCCGGCTCTGAAAATATCGGCGATAAAAGAGACAAAAGAGGAGAACTTATTTCTGATTGAATTCCGTATTACTCTGCCGACAACTTCCGAAGGCCCAGCGGAGTTAAATGATAATTGACCGAACAATTCAATATGCGGGTCTCTTCCAATAATTTCAAGATAATCAAGAAGCTTTATAAGCCTTTCTGCGCCGCTTCCTGCAGTCCCGACAAATGAAAATAAAGAGTTCTGCTGTCTGGCTGTAAATTCCGCAATAAGGTTCGCGGCGATATCTTCCTTGGTTTTAAAGTAAAGATACAAGGCTCCTGTGCTAACATCAGCACGTCTTGCAATCTCGCGGATTGTAACGCCGGCATAGTTCTTTTCATGGACGAAAATCTGTTTACAGATTTTAAGAATTCGTTCCTTTGTTTCCTTTTTGCGGCGTTCAACTCTTGAAATCATTTTCATAGGGCAAAGCTCCTGAAAATTAGTTTTATCATAATATCATTTATCTTTTTACAAATAAAGAAATATAAAGCAAGAAACAAGGCAAGGGATATGACTGATCAGCTTATTTCCTCAAGATAGGATTGGTACCGCCCGTTAACCCTGTCAAATACAATTGCGCCAAGTTCCTTCCTTTCAAGATTTCCGGGATCAAGGGCTTTCAGCATTTCAAGTTCAACATCAAGCGATTTAAGCATCATAACCTTCATAAACTGAGGCATGAATTTCATACCGCCAAAATATCCTATTCTTGCAAAATCATCAGTTGTAAAGTTCTTTCCATTAATTTTTTTATACATTATGCAGACAGGAAGTATTTGAGCGCCTGTGCCTGTTACTGCGCTCATCAGGGAGCTTTTAAAGGGAAGAAGGGCCTTTCCGTTTGAGCAGGTTGATTCAGGAAAAAAGCAGACATTGAGCTTCCTTCTGAAGGCATTTCCAATTTCAGGTATTTCAGTCTTTAAGGTCGTAATTTTACGCCTTTCTACAAACAAACATCCGGCAAGTACCGCGATCTGTCCGAGAAAAGCTCTCCTTTTCATATCTGTGGAAGTTATTAAAAGGGTTCTGAACTTTGCCACAATAAGAAAAACGTCCACAAAGGAAACATGGTTGCCCATTATGTACCATGATTTTTTATCTGAATAATTATCCTCACCCTTAAAGACTGCCTTTATATTCAAAATCCGGATAAATATCCAGGCAAAAAAGCTGTTTATGCGTGAGAGGATATTTTTCCTTCTGTAGCGGTCTGCAGGCAGTATAAAAGCAACGGCTGCGGCAATTGCGTAGAAACCTATCGTAACCACACATAAAAATAATTTATAAATCAGTCTCCATAGCTGAAGAATCATCAGGTTGCCCCCGTTTTTGAGACTTGTCGGTATCTTTAACAAAGCAGATCCTGCGGTTATAATAAGCCGCCTGAATACAAAAAATCAACACGGGAGAGTAGCTTATTATGTCAGAGACAGAAATTGTTGTAAGATACGCGGAAACAGACCAGATGAAAATAGTTCACCATTCAGTTTATGCAATATGGTTTGAAGCTGCAAGAACCGATTATATGGAAAAGGCAGGATACCCCTATGCCCGTATAGAAGAAGAGGGGCTGATGCTTCCTCTTTCAAAACTTGAATGCAAATTTCTTTCAGGGGCAAGGTACGGCGATACAGTTGTAATCAAAACTTTTATGAAGAAAATAACTCCTGTCAGGCTTGAAATTCATTACACAGCTTACCGTAAAAAAGACAGCGCTCTCCTGGCTGAGGGGATAACAGTGCATGCATGGACAGACAGCAGTCTTAAAATAATAAACCTGAAAAAAAAGTCTCCTGCCTTATACAGCCTCCTTGAAAAAGAAGCGGGTGCAGATGCATGAGCCTGAAAGCTCCCGCAATAGACACATAAAAAAAGCCGGTCAATCAGTACCCTGACAACCGGCTCTTTTTTAATCTTTTTCTATAGAAAAGAAAGCTTTATAATCCCAAATCCACAACAAAGACTACCCTTCTGTTCTTCCATCTTTCTTTTAAGTCTTTAACAGGCGCGATAGGATGTTTTCCGCCGAATGCCTCAATTTTGAGAGACTTTTCAGGAACACCGAGTTTTATGAGCTCTTTCCTTACGCTTTCAGCCCTGTCTACAGTAAGTTTTTCAAGTATTGCTTCTTCTTTTTTCTCCCTTGCGGTGCCTGCTCCGAGCAGGACATTCAAGGCATGCCCTTCGATAACAACAGAGTATTCAGGATAGGCTTTCATAAGATCTGCAACCCGTTTTAGTGATTTTCTGTTGATTGCCGCGGTTTCCTTTCCCCTTGAATCAATAGATGATTTATAGGCAGAAAAGATAATATTTTCAGTGTTGATGTAGTATTTCCCGTCCCTTTTTATCAGAGCTATATCAACAGGAAATTCTCCCTTTGCTGTACCTATATTGCCGGCCATATCTGCTACACGGATTGAAGCAGTATATACAGCACCGGAGATAAGCTTATAGTTGTTCTCAGTTTCGCCGGACCATATAATATTTGATTCAGGGTCACCTTCTGCGGAAAAACTCATAACCTGTTTTCCATCAGAATCGGTAATAACGCCTTCCCATCCGTAAATTTTATAATTCTCTTTTACATCAAGGGCAAAATCGGTCTCTCCCTCGTAACTTCCTCCTGCATCCGCAAAAGGAGTGGAAGAAATACCAAGATCGACAAGAGGCGCGGTAAGGTCGTAATAAATATCATCTATCTTTTTCTCTGTTACGCCGCCGTTACTGTAAACAACCTTGAATCCTGCATTGTAGAAACCCTCGCCGTTTCCGGTTTTTCCGTCCCAGAATATGTGATCGGGAAGAGTGTTTCCTCCGCTTTCAGATGCCGCGATTTTCCCGCTGCTGTCTTTAAGCTCAAATGTCCATGAAGTTATCTCGTCTTTCGGTCCGGATATCACTTTGAAATAAAGACCTGAATTATCTTTGCCATCAAGAAGCCTGATTATGCCGGGTATCACAAGAATATCAGCAGCGCCTACTCTTCTTTTAACCGTAATTTTTTCTGTCTTGTGGTTATAGGTATTTCCAGCCCTGTCTGTAAACGAGGCGGATAGAAAATAATCGCCGTCACTCAGATAATTTCCAGAATCATCCATACCTTCCCAGACAATCAGAGATGTTGTATCCTCGTCAGAGGTTTCCACAACTTCCCTGCCGCTGCTGTCTTTTATAACTCCCTTCCATGTAACTATCTCGTCTGATTTGAAGGAAATATCTGTACTGTTCCCGGGTTCATCCCTGCCCGGTGATATGACACGGCTGCTGATATTTACAGATACTGTCGGCATTACCCTGTCAATTACTATTGCTTCACTATGGGCAACTTTAGCCCCGTTATCATAGAAGTTTACAAATCCTGCATTATATTCCCCGTCAGGAAGCATAGTCCCGTTACTGTCAAGACCGTCAAAAACTGCTTCGTACATACCGGGTTCGCTGCCTGTGTAGGAAGCCTTTATTCCTCCTGTTTCATCAGCAAGAAAAACTTCCCAGTTTTTAAGGCCTTCCGGGTCGTTATGGCCGAAGGAGAGAACTATTGTATCCTTTGATCCGTCGTTATTGGGTGAAACATAATGATCAGAAAGCCTGAAAACAATTGCGGGATTTCTTGTATCGATGACAATCCCTTCTATTGTTTTTTCATCCATTTTATTGCCGGCAAGATCGGTTGAATTCAGCTTATATGTGTATTTGCCGTCAGGCAGAATCATGCCGCCGTTATCTTTTCCGTCCCAGAGCAGTTTTTCAGGAGGTGTCCCTTTCCATTCATATTTTTTTACAGCTTTGTTATCGGAAGAATATATTTCAGCTGTCCAGAGGTGTTCGTCACTGCCGTTAATATGGCTGATTTCAAAAAAATCAATAGACCCGTCATTATCGGGAGAGAATTTTGGATTGGCAGGGCCTTTTAACGTAATGTCAGGTTTAACTGTATCCACAACATATTCGTCGAGGTCTGCCTCCCTAACTATTCCGGCAGGATCTTTTATCCAGATTTTTGTATTGTATATACCATCAGACACAACCTTTCCGTCCAGGTCCTTCCCGTCCCATACAATGGATTTTTCAAGCGTAAATTTTGAATATTTTGTAAAAAGTCTTATAAACCAGCCGATATCGGACTTTTCAGTTTTTACAACTTCCTTTACAGTCTTTCCGGCTTTATCAATTACTTTTACACCATATTCAGGAACATACCCCTGCTTGCTTTTGACATATAACTCTACATTGAACTTCAGCTCCGCGCTGTCCTGTACTTTGTTATTGTCAGGCGATATATACTGAGTTCCGGATGTTGTTACAGTAAGGCTGGGCTCTTCACGTTTCCCTCCTGCATGAAGAGACACAGATACCATAATAAGTATCAGTAACTGAAATAAAATCTTTTTCAATTTGTTCACCTCTTAATTTTATAATAATTATTATAACATATTTTCAGCCGCAAATATAATCATGCAACAAAAATAAGCAATATTTTATGATATGGAAATATAAATACCCCTAATAAACAAATTTACTTGCACCCATGTTACAAAAATATTGAAAAAAGAGTGATAATAAAATAGGATTGCCCATGCATAAATTATTGATTTTTCTCAGGGAATCTGCGGTAAATACGTTAACTGTCTGCAGGATTCTCTTCATTCTGATGATACCTATCAGTATAATAATGAAAATAATCAAGGAACTCGGGCTTATAGGATATATTGGGGATTTTCTTGCCCCTGTCATGGGTATTGTCGGGCTGCCTGGAAGCTACGGGCTTGTATGGGCTACGGCGATGTGCACAACCATTTACGGGGCAATGCTTGTTTTTTCAAATATAATAACGCAGCAGCCCATTACCACCGCGCAGACAACTGTCCTGGGTATAATGATTCTGGTCGCGCACGGGCTTCCGGTGGAAAGCTCCGTGGCAAGAAAATCCGGTATAAGATTAAGGGTTTCTCTTGTCATAAGAATCGGAATGGGAATTGTCTTCGGTTTTATTTTTTACCGCTTTTTCAGCTTTTTCAATCTTTATGATACAGAACCTGTAATCCTGTGGATTCCGAAAAACAGCGCGCCGGGAATTGCAGGCTGGGCAGCCGGAGAAGTTAAGAATTATGCTGTAATGACTGTGATAATTTTCACACTTATCACAGGGATGAAACTGCTTGAAAAATCCGGTTTTATCGGAATACTTGTTAAACTCCTGCGGCCGCTGTTAAAAATTCTGGGAATAGGCGAAAAAGCAATACCGGTAACCATAATCGGAACAGTACTGGGCTATGCATACGGCGGAGGACTTATCATACAGGAGGCAAAATCAGGGAGGATAACAAAGAAAGACCTGTTTTATACTATAGTCCTTTTATCCCTCTGCCACAGTTTTATTGAAGACAGCCTGCTAATGGTATCAATCGGCAGCGCCGCGCTTCCTGTTTTTCTCGGAAGATTTGTCCTCGCATACATAACCTGTTCAATTATTGTTCTTCTCACAAGGAGAATGGATTACAGCCTTTTTCTTAAAATATTTTTCAGGCCGGAGACAGCGGCAAAGAAAACCGCAGAGCAGCCGACAGGCCTTTGAATATTTATGACTGATAAAAAAAGCCGCTCCCGTATCCGGGGCGGCTTCATCATTATGTTTTTTACAATTCCATTTATTCGTACATCGGATATTTCGCTGTAAAAGCGTAAACTTCATCCCTTATTGCTGAAAGGGCCGCATCATCCTCAACATTCTCGACAACCCGTTTTATGAATTCAGCCACAACAGCCATTTCTGCTTTACCCATGCCTCTTGTGGTAAGAGACGGCGTTCCAAGCCTTATCCCGCTTGTTACCATCGGCTTCTGCGGATCAAACGGGATTGTATTCTTGTTTGCGCTTATCGCGGCTTTGTCGAGGGCAGCTTCAACAGCTTTGCCGGTAAGTCCTTTCTTTGATACATCGACAAGCATGAGGTGGTTGTCCGTACCGCCTGAAACAAGTGTAAATCCCCTCTCCATAAGGGCGGAGGCGAGTGCTTTTGCGTTATCATTTACATTCTTCATGTATATTTTATAATCCGGCTTAAGGCATTCGCCGAAAGCTACAGCTTTTGCGGCAATTATGTGCATCAGCGGGCCGCCCTGTATACCGGGGAATATTTCCCTGTTGATTTTTTTGGCAATTTCTTCGTTATTTGTAAGAAGATAACCTCCTCTCGGACCGCGGAGAGTTTTATGTGTTGTACCGGTAACTATATCCGCATAGGGAACAGGTGAGGGATGAAGTCCTGTCGCTACCTGACCTCCGATATGCGCAATATCAACCATAAGGGAAGCTCCCACTTCATCGCATATTTCCCTGAATTTTTTAAAATCAAGGAACCTCGGATAGGCGCTGGCACCGGCGATTATCATTTTAGGGCTGTTTTCTTTTGCAATCTTCCTGAGTTTGTCGTAGTCTATCTGCTGTGTTTCAGGAGAAACCTGATAGGCAACCATATTATAATGCTGCCCTGAGAAATTAAGGGGATGCCCGTGAGTAAGGTGTCCTCCGTGGCTTAAATCCATACCCATAACAGTATCGCCCGGTTTTACCAGAGACATATACGCGGCCATATTTGCCTGAGAGCCGGAATGGGCCTGGACATTCGCGAATTGCGCGTTAAAAAGTGTCTTTATTCTGTCGATGGCAAGTTTTTCAGCTTCATCTACAAATTCACATCCCCCGTAATATCTTTTTGAAGGATAACCTTCGGCGTACTTGTTTGTCATGATACTGCCGTCCGCTTCAAGAACAGCCATTGATACATTGTTTTCAGAAGCAATCAACTCAAGATTTTTATTCTGTCTGGTTTTCTCGTTTTGAATCGCTGTCCATACATCCGGGTCGCTTTCTTTCAGCCCTTTTTTAAAAAATTCCATAAATTCCCCCTATTTAATGATCTTTTTAATGACCTTTGCGTTATAAACAATTGTAAGTAAAATCCCAACTGACAGAAAAATATTACAGAAAACACCTGCAACATTCAAGTGTTATCATGAATCCTGTTTATTACACATAAAAAATGAGTTATCTTATAATTAATACTAAACACGGAGGATTGAATGCTTGAAAATTTCATTGCTCTAAACCCTGTAATGCAGGCTTTTATTGCAACTCTTTTTACCTGGTCAGTGACAGCTCTCGGAGCCGCGGCTGTTTTTTTCTTTAAGACAATCAACAAAAAAGTGCTTAACGGAATGCTGGGCTTTGCATCAGGCATTATGATTGCAGCCAGTTTCTGGTCGCTTCTTGCACCTGCCATAGCACTTGCGGAAGAAGTTACAGACACACCGTGGGTACCGGCCGTAGTCGGCTTTCTTTCAGGAGGGCTTTTCCTCTGGCTGGTGGACAAGATTCTGCCCCATGCTCACCCATCCTTTGCCAAAGGAAAAACAGAAGGGATAAAGACCTCTTGGCAGAGAAGCGTGCTGCTCGTCCTTGCAATAACAATTCATAATATTCCGGAAGGTCTTGCAGTCGGAGTGGCCTTCGGGGCGGTAGCAGCCGGTATCCCGTCTGCTACCATAGGAGGAGCAATAGCCCTTGCCATCGGTATAGGACTGCAGAATTTTCCGGAAGGGACTGCTGTCGCGGTTCCCCTCAGAAGGGAGGGATTCAGCAGGTTCAAGGCATTCCAGTACGGGCAGCTTTCAGGAATTGTTGAACCGATAGCAGGAGTACTGGGTGCCCTTGCAGTAATAACAATGAGAGGAATTCTCCCTTATGCGCTCTCATTCGCCGCAGGGGCGATGATCTATGTTGTTGTAGAAGAGCTGATACCTGAAGCGCAGATAGAAAAACACAGCGATCATGGAACAATCGGGGCAATGCTTGGTTTCGCAGTCATGATGCTGCTTGATGTAGCCCTTGGCTGATATTCTGATTCTGAAATGCTGCTCAGCCTTTTGGCAAGCTCACAAATAACTGCTTATACCGGCAATACCGGGCAGGAACCGGTACATATGGAGAAAATCAGGTCAGGATAAGGAGGCAGCAATTCCGCAGCCTCCTTATTGATTTTCATAATCATCCTAATATGCAAGAATTGAATTCAGCCATTTTTCTGTAACTTCAAGGGCCTCATTTTTTCTTTCAGCATAATCCCTGATCTGGTCAAGTGCTATTTTTCCGACACTGAAATATTTGCTTTCGGGATGGGCAAAGTAATACCCGCAGACCGAAGCTTCCGGCACCATCATCCGGCTGTCTGTAAGGGAAATTCCGGTATTTTTTTCCGCTTCAAGAAGATTAAATATAAGCTCTTTTTCCCTGTGATCAGGGCATGCCTGGTACCCGGGCGCAGGGCGTATCCCCCTGTATTTTACTTTTAATATTTCTTCTATGGAGAGTCTCTCGTCCGGCTCATAGGGCCAGTATTCAGTTCTCACCCTGAGATGAAGATATTCTGCAAGAGCCTCCGCAAGACGGTCAGAGAGGGTCTTTACCATGATCCCGAGGTAATCATCATCCCCGGCGATCTTTTCAACAGCATTTGCGGCACCGATCCCTCCGGTAACGGCAAATAATCCCAGATAATCTTTAATTTCAGATTCTTCAGGCGGCAGATAGTCTGAAAGGGAAAGATAATAAGGAATCTGGACCTTCTCTTTCTGCTGCCGGAGACATGGAAGGACAGCCGCTTCCTTATTTCTTTCCTCGCTTTCAAAAAGGATTATATCATCACCCCTCTGGGCCGCCGGCCAGAACCCGGCTGCCGCATTAAGGGTCAGGAGCCCCTCTTTTTCTATCCTGTCAAGGACCCTGTTGGCATCATCAAAGAGTTTTTCAGCTTCTGTTCCGACAGCAGGGTCTTTGAATATCTCAGGATATTTTCCCCTGATTTCCCAGGCAAGAAAGAAAAACGACCAGTCAATATATTTCCTCACTTCATGAATGGAAAGGTTCTTAAAATACCTGGGCCCCCAAAATGCCGGGGACGGAGGCTGAATAAAATCCGGTCTAAACCGCTTTTCCCTGACCTCTTGCAAAGAGAGGTACTTCTCATCTTTAAGCTTGATATTCCTTTTAACCCTGGTCTTTTCCATTAATATTTTAAGATCATTCTCATAGGATTTCCTCTTTTCCGGGTTCATGAGCTTCTCTACAACTCCTACTGCAAGGGAAGCATCCTTCACATGAATTACAGGGCCTGAATAAGCCGGATCAATTTTCACTGCAGTGTGAATAAGGGAGGTTGTGGCACCGCCCACTAAAAGGGGTATCGTCATACCCCTTTTTTCCATCATGGCTGCCACATTTACCATCTCGTCAAGGCTCGGGGTTATAAGTCCGGAAAGGCCTATGATATCTGCGCCTGTTTCTTCCGCCCTATCAAGTATGGATTCACCCGGAACCATTACTCCCATGTCTTCTATTTCATAGTTATTGCACTGGAGCACAACTCCCGCAATATTCTTGCCTATGTCGTGGACATCTCCCTTGACTGTCGCCATAATAATCTTTCCGTTGCTGACCGATTCCCCATCCTTCTTTTCCGCTTCAATAAACGGGAGGAGCCAGGCAACTGATGCTTTCATGACTCGTGCACTTTTAACAACCTGCGGCAGAAACATCTTTCCTGAACCGAACAATTCTCCAACCCTGTTCATTCCATCCATAAGAGCCCCTTCTATTACATCCAGGGCGCGGGAGGATTTTTTTCTGCATTCCTCGGTATCTTCAATGATAAATTTTGTAAGCCCTTTCACAAGTGCGTGAGAAAGTCTCTCTTCCACTGTGCCGGAACGCCATTCTTCATTGCCTGCCCCTCCGGCGCCTGATTTTCCCTCTTTATTTTCCACCAGCTCTGATGCAAGTTCGACAAGTCTTTCTGCGCCGTCTTCCCTTCTGTTAAGAAGTACATCCTCTACAGCTGAAAGCAGCTCCTGTTCAATTTCATCATAGACAGTCAGTTGTCCGGGATTCACGATTCCCATGTCCATTCCCGCTTTAACCGCATGATAGAGAAATACGGAATGGAAAGCCTCCCTGATATGATTATTACCGCGGAAAGAAAATGAAACATTACTCACGCCCCCTGAGATAAGAGTTCCCGGCATCCTTTTCTTTATCTCTTTAACTGCAGAAATAAAATCAACTCCGTAATTTGCATGTTCAGCAATACCGGTGCCTACGGCAAAAATATTTGGATCAAATATTATGTCGGAAGCCTTGAATCCTCCCTTTTCTGTAAGAAGTTTATAGCCCCGCTCACAGATACTCACCTTCCGTTCAAGACTGTCAGCCTGCCCTTCCTCATCAAAGGCCATGAAAATAACAGCTGCCCCGAATTTACGCACTTCACGTGCCTGATACAGGAACTTTTCCTCCCCCTCTTTGAGACTTATCGAGTTGACTATGGATTTCCCCTGAACGCATTTAAGTCCTGAGAGGATTACTTCCCACTTTGATGAGTCGATCATTACAGGAACTCTGGAAATATCAGGTTCTCCTGAAAGAAGCTTTAGAAAATTATCCATCTCCCATGCCGAATCAAGCATGGCCTCGTCCATATTTACATCAATAATCTGGGCGCCGTTTTCAACCTGCTCCCGTGCTATTTCCAGGGCCTCCTCGTATTTACGGCCCATAATTAATTTTTTAAACCGGGCAGAACCTGTAACATTGGTCCTTTCCCCCACATTAACAAAAAGCGAATCTTCTTTTACTATGCAGGGTTCAAGACCGCTGAAAGCTGAATACGTTTTCTGTTCAGGTATTACTCTCGGCTTTTTACCGGAAACAGCCGAGGCTATAGCTGCAATATGCTCAGGCATTGATCCGCAGCAGCCGCCGACGATATTTACAAGCCCTTCTTCTGCAAAACCCCTGATTATACCTGCCATAAACTCAGGGCTGTCATCATATTCTCCAAGTTCATTGGGAAGGCCGGCATTCGGATGGGTTGAAACTCCGCACACGGCAGCCGCTGAAAGTTCTCTTAAGTATCGGCCCATGGCGTCTGCCCCGAGAGCGCAGTTCAATCCCACTGTCACAGCCCCGCTGTGCGCAACAGAATGATAGAAGGCTTCGGTGGTCTGTCCTGAAAGTGTTCTCCCGCTCGCATCTGTTATTGTTCCCGAGATCATCACGGGAAAATCAAGGCCTGTATTCTCCCTGAAGGAAAGAATTGCGTATATGGCGGCTTTTGCATTGAGTGTATCAAATATGGTTTCTACCATAATCACGTCCGCACCACCTTCAATCAGACCGGAAAGAGCTTCGGCGTAGACATCCTTTAAGCGGTCAAATGTTACGGCCCTGTATTCCGGTCTGTTAACATCAGGTGAGATCGAAAGGGTTTTATTTGTCGGTCCCAGAATGCCTATCACATACCGCTGTTTTTCTGATGTCGAATATTTCTCAGCTGCCCTGCGCGCAATTACAGCAGAAGTTTTATTTAATTCCGTAACCAGAGATTCTGTTCCGTAGTCTCCCTGGGAAATCGAATTTGCGTTAAAAGTATTTGTTTCTATAAAGTCAGCCCCGGAGATAAGAAAGCGTTCGTGTATATCGGTTATTATGTCGGGGCGGGTAAGAGAAAGTATTTCATTGTTACCGGCAAGGGGTTTTGGGTGATCAGGAAACCTGCTCCCCCTGAAATCCTCCTCAAGGAGCTTATAGGTCTGTATAGTCGAGCCCATCGCCCCGTCAAGGATGAGAATTCTTTCGCTCATCAGGTTTTTAAAATCTTTACTTGTAAGTCTGTTTTTAACCATTTTTACCCCCCGGTGATTCACCCTTTCGTTTCAGGATGTAATCAGTGTCCTGCTCATTAATGAAGTTTATTACATTTATAAAGTTCCTGCATTTTTCAGCAAGGGAATATACCCCCTTCGGAGGACTTTCACTTAAGGGGAAATGCGCCCCTGTCAGGGGTTCATCAAAAGAAAAAGGCTTCCCCGTCTGGAAAGCCTTTTTGTATTCATCAAAAGAAGTCCGTTTCATGTCATTTTTTTGATGATCTTTTTTTCCCTGTTTTTTTAGTCCTCGACGGAGCAGATAATGCTGCGGGCTTTGCAGGTATTGGTTTTTCTTCTTTAGAAACGGGAGCAGATTCTCCCTTGGCATCATGAGAAACCTGTTTATCCACATACTTTTTCTCTGCTGCGTCAACCTTTCTTTTTTTAACAGTATTTACCCATCCGAGGAGGATCGGGGAAGCAATAAAAATCGAAGAGTAGGTTCCGACTATAATACCTACAATCAGGTTAAGGGCGAATATTTTAATCATGCCTGAACCGAAGAGATAAATTGCAAGAACTGCCAGAAGAGTCGTAAGTGATGTGATAAGCGTTCTGCTGAGGGATTGTGTAATACTTATGTTTATTACCTTTACAAAATCCTTGTCACGGAGAAGGCCCTGATTTTCCCTTATCCTGTCGAAAATTACGATTGTGTCATTAAGTGAATAACCAATTATAGTAAGAACAGCCGCGATTGTCGCTGTATTTACCTCTATCCTGAATGTTCCGATAACACCTATCATTACACATACATCGTGAACCAGGGCAGCTATCGCTGAAACAGCGTAGGCAAGCCTGAACCGGAACCAGATATAGGCAAGTATAAGAAGAAGGGCAAAGCCTGTGAGATACGCAGACTGAAATCCTATTGATTTTGAAAATTTAGGACCTACATAGTCGCTCTGTTTGATGACAATATTTGATGTGCCGAATTTATTCTCAAGCAGTTTAACAATGCTGTTCGACGCTTTTGTATTAAAATCCTTTTCGCCTTCCTTATCCTGCATCCTGACGATGAATTCCTGGTTTACCTCGTTTCCGACTGTTTGTATCTGAACTGTACCGAGTGTTGACAGGGCTTCCCTGATGTCAGCTATATCGACGTATTTATTCTGATCAGTATTCCGGCAGTTAAGCGTTACACCTTCAGGTGTTAAATCTGATTCATAATTAAGGCCTAAAATTGAAACAGCAGAACGCGCTCCGCTGCCCATAATCTCTACTGATATGTCTTCAATTGATGAGACTGCAGAAGCAAGATCTGAAACATCCGGATATTCGGCAAGAATAAATGCTTTTTCCTCTTTTACAAGACCGCCATCGCGGAAAACGTTTACCTGCAAAGTTCCTTCACTGATATTTATAACAGCCCTGTCGCTGCCTGTATATGAAACCTGCAGGGACTTTTCAGCGATCTGAACCCTCATGTCAACACCTGAGAGAAAGTCTATGCCGAGATTAAAACCGCCGTTAACTGCAATACCGGTAAAACCCCCGATAATCATTATCAGGGAGAGAATTATCATCGGTATTTTAACTTTGGTGAATTGAATTATCTTTTCGCTCATTTAATCCTCCAGCTGATGCTCAACTTTTTCTTTCCGGAAAAACTCAAAGCCATGTCAAAGAGCAGTCTTGATACAAACAGTGCTGTAAACATGGAGCTCACAATACCTACTGCGAGGGTATAGGCAAATCCCTGTATAGGCCCTGTTCCAAGCTGTGAAAGGAAAATCGCAGCAATAAATGTGGTAAGGTTTGAGTCCATGATAGTCCAGAATGCTTTCTTGTAACCTGCGTTGACGGAAGCCTCGGCTGTTTTGCCAAGTCTGTATTCTTCCTTGATTCTTTCAAATATAATTACGTTAGCGTCAACCGCCATACCTACAGTAAGGATAAGGCCGGCAATGCTTGTCATGGTCAGTGTAAGATTAAAAGCGGAAAGTATCGCTATCATCAGATAAAGGTTCATAAAAAGAGCAATATTGGCTATAATGCCCGCTCCCTTGTAGTAGATAAGCATAAATACCACAACAAGAATAAAACCAAGGGTTATTGCCCTGATACCGACCCGGATCGAATCCGCTCCAAGGGAAGCGCCTACTGCCTGCTGATTATCGATTTTAAGATCAACCGGAAGCGCCGCGGTTCTAAGGACAAGCGCAAGGTCCGAAGCTTCCTGCCTGTCAAAGCCTGTCATCCTTACCTGTCCGGACGGGATCGGTTCCTGAATTACAGCGCCTGCCTTAACCCTGTCATCAAGCACAATAGCCATTGTTTTTTCCGTATTGGCAGATGTCAGCTTAAAGAAGATGTCAGCGCCTTCCTTGTCCAGTGTGAAATTGATTATCGGTTTTCCTGTTATGGGATCGTTTCCGACCTGGGCGTTTACTATATGAGTTCCGTCAAGACCTTTTTCTTCCCTTATGGCAATATATCTCTGTACCCTGTCAATTCCGTATTCATCCTTCTGTACAAATTCCCTCGCAACAGTTCCGGGAGGAAGTACTGCAGGGTCAAAAGGCTGATTATTATCCGGCCTTAAAGCCTTACCCCTGTTTTCACTGATATACTTCTGAAGAGAGGTTGTCGCCTCATCGTCTACTATATGAAAATTAAGGCTCCCCTTACCCATAAGGAAGGTATTTACCCTTTCAGGGTCGGCAGCACCGGGTATTTCAATATATATTGAATCATCACCCTGTCTTCTTATCTGGGGTTCTGTAACGCCGAACTTGTCAATCCTGTTGTTAAGGATTTCCATAGCCCGGTCGATTGCCGCCCCTTTCTCATCCGCAGTAGGAGTATGTCCAAGTCTTTCGCCGAGACTGTCTATATCAGCCTGAAGGAGAACACTCATGCCTCCCGAAAGGTCAAGTCCAAGCTGGAGTATTCCCTTGCTGGTCTCCTTTCTGTCGAGGATTTCCTTTCTGTAGTGGGATTCGAGAAGATTGAATGTATTATCCTCTGTTTTGAGGCTTTTTAAGAGCTCATCAAGAGTCCATTCCTTTGGAGATGCTTTTTTTGCCAGTTTATAATTTTCCTTTGCAGTATCCACAAGAAAATCATATTCGGCAGGGACTATCATTGCACGGTCTTTAACTGCCAGTTCTTTTATTTTATCAAGTTCTCTGGCTGCTTTACTTAGGGCATAGGTTCGTATCTGTTCTTTTGACCCGGAAGCTATTTCTTTGACATCAGCCGGCACCCTGAAGTACCAGTTATACGTAGAATAAAGAAAAACTCCGGCAACGACCAATACCAAAAGTATAACAAAAAATCTATAACGTTTGCTCATTTAGTTACTCCGGTTGTCAAACTCTTTTATTTGCTTTTTTCTTCAGCCGCAGATGCGTCTGATTTATCACCTTTTGGTTCATGTTTTTCAAGTACTGTTGCTACAGCGCTTTTTGTAAACTCAATCTTGGTATTGTCATCGACTTTTACAACAATTGTAGTTTCTTTTACTGCCTGAACTACACCTCTTATTCCGCCGATTGTTACAATTTTATCGAATTTTTTGATCTCGCTGATCATTTTCTGGGTTTCTTTCTGTTTTTTATTCTGCGGCCTGATTATAAAAAAATAGAATACAGCAATAACTGCACCAAAAGTGAGAAATGTTGTAGCCATTGATCCGCCGGCACCTGCCTGAAGGACAGGAAGACTACTGGTAAAGCTAATCATAATAACTTCCTTTGTTTGAATATTTTATTTAAAAATTACAGAAAAAGTTACCATACTATCGCAGCAGTAGTCAAGAACGCATATTAAATGCAGAACCGGAGGTACTGCCGGATTATATTTGAACTGTTTTTGTTATTTCTTCCGGCAGCCTGTGAACGCCAAGAACAAGTTGGAGCTGATCAATACTTGCCAGGGGTTTATCTGTTGATAAATTATATTTTTCCAGCACTGCTTTAAACTCTTCATTATTTTTCGAGTAGATTGCGGAACAGAGTGCAGGTTTGAAAAACCCTTCCTCAAGAAGCTGTGCAGTTGTATAAGAGCTGTATTTTTTTTTCGCCTTGCTGTCTACAACAGCAGAATCTCCGTCATATCCGATAGTAAAAATAAAATCTTCCCTTTTCATAAGCAAATACCCTTAATACACCTTGAAAATGCAGCAGTAAAACTGCCGCGTAATATCAAAAAAAGGGGAAAGTCCCTCAAAGAGAACATTTCCCCTCTATTGTCCGATATGAGGGAATTACATCATTCCGCCCATGCCGCCCATTCCGCCCATGCCGCCCATTCCTGGAGCACCGCCTGCAGGAGCATTAGCTTCAGGAAGATCTGTAACTACGCACTCGGTAGTAAGAAGAAGACTTGCAATAGAAGCAGCATTCTGGAGGGCAGATCTTGTAACCTTGGCAGGATCTATAATCCCTGCTTTAAGCATATCAGTCCATTCCATCTTGCTGGCGTCAAAACCAATCCCTTTTTTCTCATTTTTAGCTCTTTCCGCGATAACCGCACCGTCAAGTCCGGCATTCTCTGCAATCTGCCTGATCGGCTCTTCAAGGGCTCTTTTTACTATGTTAAAACCTACTTTTTCATCTTCGGAAACGGAAGTCATGTCCGCTTTGTTAAGGGCATGTACAACCTGGATAAGGGAAACACCGCCGCCGGGAATAACACCTTCATCAATAGCTGCTCTTGTAGCTGAAAGGGCGTCTTCAACCCTGTGTTTCTTTTCCTTGAGCTCAACTTCTGTAGGAGCTCCAACATTGATAACAGCAACTCCGCCTGCGAGTTTTGCAAGTCTTTCCTGGAGTTTTTCCCTGTCGTAGTCTGAAGTAGTATCTTCGATCTGAGCCTTGATCTGCGCGATTCTGTCCTTGAGGTCTGAAGCTTTGCCCTCTCCGTTAATAATTGTTGTATTTTCTTTTTCAATTTTAACGGTTTTTGCCCTTCCAAGCATTTCAAGGTCTGTGTTTTCAAGCTTGAGGCCGAGTTCTTCTGAAATCACCTGTCCGCCTGTAAGGATCGCGATATCCTCAAGCATTGCTTTTCTTCTGTCGCCAAAACCGGGAGCTTTTACCGCCACAGCTGTAAGTGTTCCCCTGATTGTGTTTACGACAAGTGTTGCAAGCGCTTCGCCTTCAACATCTTCTGAAATTATCAGTATCGGTTTTCCTGCCTGTGCAACTTTTTCAAGTACAGGGAGAAGATCTTTCATGTTCGATATTTTCTTGTCATAAATAAGAATATAGGGATTATCAAGAACAGCAGTCATAGTGTCCCTGTTTGTAGCAAAGTAAGGAGAGAGGTAACCTCTGTCAAACTGCATCCCTTCGACAAAGTCAATGTAGGAATCAATTGTTTTTGATTCTTCAACAGTAATAACACCGTCTTTTCCGACTCTTTCCATTGCTTCTGCTATCTGATTACCGATTTCCATGTCATTGTTCGCTGAAATTGAAGCAACCTGAGCTATTTCGGATTTATCCTTGATGGTTTTTGCAATTCTTTTGATTTCGTCTACTGAAATAGCTACTGCTTTATCAATACCTTTTTTAAGAGCCATAGGATTAAGACCCGCCGCCACACTTTTTATCCCTTCTTTTGTTATGGAATAAGCAAGTACAGTCGCTGTTGTTGTTCCATCTCCTGCTACATCGTTTGTTTTTGTTGCAACTTCTTTTACAAGCTGAGCTCCCATGTTTTCAAACGGGTCATCCAGTTCAATTTCTTTAGCTACAGAAACGCCGTCTTTTGTAACAGTCGGAGCACCGAATTTCTTATCAAGGAGAACATTTCTTCCTTTGGGACCAAGAGTAACCTTTACAGCGTTTGAAAGCTTTTCTACACCGATAAAAAGCTTTTTCCTTGCTACTTCATTAAATTCTAACTGTTTCGCCATTATTATTTCCTTCCTTTTAATATGTTTAATTATTGTGGGTATTATTTATCACTAAAGAAGATACAAATTCTTTTTCAAATCATCAACAATTAATTTTCGGATTTTTTATTTTTTTATCATCCTGTCCATGATTATCTGCATAAAACCTCTCCGCTGTAGACATGCCGCATCCTGCCGCTCCCTTTTTCCATTATAACAAGCTCTCCGTCATCTCCGAGTCCCGAGATAACACCCTCAATCCTTTTACCGCTTTCAGGAAGCCCGTCGCACAGGAGGACATTCTCCCCCTTCATGAAAAGCTTTTCTTCCACAACGCTTCTCCAGGTATTGCTGTTCCAGTTTTCCTTCATAAAAGAAAGAAGCCCTTCAAGTGTCCGGAGAAGATCAGGCTTTTCACCTGTTATTTCACTTATGGAGATAATCCTGTTTCCGGCAATTTCCTTTTCCGCAAAAGTCCCGCAGTTTAAGCCTATGCCGCACAATATATAACCCGAGCTGTTTTCGCACAGAATTCCGGATATCTTTCTCCTGTCAAAAAGCACATCATTCGGCCATTTGATCCTTGATTTAATACCGTATTCAGATTCAAGATATCCTGATACAGAAAAACCGGCAAAAAGAGGAAGAAATGCAGGAGGGAACTTAAGATCATCATTTCTTATCAGCATGGTGAACATCAGGCTTTCATCCCTGGCCGATATCCACTTTCTCCCGGCTACCCTTCCTCTGCCGGCTGTCTGCTCGGATGCTGTGACAAGAGTTCCGGTCGGCGGATTTGACGGGATCAGGCCCCTTGCGTCATTCATCGTGGAATCTGTTGTTTCCTTATAGTAAATTTCAGCCTTTTCGGGTCCGCTTCCGCGTCCTGCCGGCTGTCTGCTGAATGGGTTATCTATGTTCAGTATCTGCATATTATCCCCCCCCCAAGTACAAGATCATCTTTATAAAAAACTGCTGACTGCCCCGGGGTTATAACCTTTGCGTCAGACAGGACAACCTTTGCGCGAGCGCTGTCCGGCAGGACTTCAACCTCGCACGGAGTTTCCGATGAATTGTATCTTATAACAACGCTGCAGCTGATTTTACCGTTTTCAGGAACCGGGATGAACCAGTTTGTTTTTTCAATATAAAACTCTCCCCTTCCCTGCTCATCTTCCCGGCCCACTACGACTGTATTTGTGCTGCTGTCTACCGATATCACATACCAGGGGCCGTCTGAAAGGGAAAGCCCTTTCCTTTGCCCGACAGTATAGTAGACATACCCCTTATGCCTGCCCAGATAATTGCCATAAGTATCCACTATGCGCCCCGGCTTGACCTTTAAAAGGGAGGGTGGAGCATTTTCCCCTATGAAATCGCCGTATTCGCCTTCTATAAAACAGATATCCTGGCTTTCCTTTACAGAATCAAACGAATATCCAAGGGCAGAGGCTTCCGTGGCAAGCTCTTTTTTGATTATCCCTCCCATCGGGAAAACGCACCTCTTCAGTATTTCCCCGGGCAGACGGTAAAGCATATAGCTCTGGTCCTTGATCCTGTCAGCGGCGCGCATCAGCATAAGATTTTCGTCTTTTTCAAAAAGCCTCACATAGTGGCCTGTGGCGAAAAAAATATCTTCCCCGGCAGCCGCTTTTCCCTCTTCAATGAGACGCTTTACAACAGCATCATAAAACCAGGTGAATTTAATATTCTCATTGCAGATTACACATGGGTTGGGAGTCTCTCCTCCGGCATAGCTTTCAATAAAATTATCTATGACACATCCGGCGAAAGCTTTTTTTGCGTCTATAATATAGAAAGTGATTTTCTCACTTCGGCAGAGCTGTGCAGCCCTTTCAAGCACTTCCGGACTGCTTGATTTTACGCCGTCATACACAACGTGGTTTGCGGCTATTATATTATTCCATCCATCCTCTTTAAGCTTTCTTATAGCCATCCCGGAGTCTATTCCGCCGCTTAAGGCAAGGATTATTTTACTGTCTTTTGTACGTTTCAATGCATTTCTCCGTTTATACTGTCCGGAAATAAGACGCAAATCCGGCATGTAAAAAATATTTTTCTGAATTCCTGTAAATTCTTATCCTCCACTTATTGCATATATATACGTTTTTAGAGTATATTTATACGCAACAGTATGAGCGAAAGAAGAAACAGATTAAAAATAATAAAAAAACTCATAAAAGAAAACAAGATAGAAAGCCAGGAAAAGCTTCTTGAACTTTTAAACAGCCATAATATCTGCGTGACCCAGGCCACCCTTTCAAGGGATCTCAAGCTTTTAAAGGTAAGCAGGGTCGCTGACGCCAATAATGGTTATTATTACACACTTATTGAAGATGAGGCGCAAAAAGTTTCTGAAGAAAGATATATCAAGGATTTAAACAGAGGATTTCTATCAATCAATTTTTCAGGTAATATCGCTGTGGTAAGGACCTTTTCGGCGCATGCCAACACGGTAGCCATCGCCCTGGATAATCTGGAGATGGAAGACATAATCGGCACTATCGCCGGCGATGATACTGTACTTGTTATAATGAAGGAAGGACTTTCTTCATCAGATTTTTTAAGAGCCTTGAGAGAAAGGTTTCCCGGGCTCGATATTTAAGCCCCGGATTTTAAAAAATCCGGGATAAAGTGCCCTTAAGGCATTTTACTGCATAAAAGGAGAAAACAATGAAAGCAGCAATACTGGGTATTTCCGGCTATACCGGAATGGTTTTACTGAGATTACTCTCTGAACATCCTGACATCGGTGAGATAATTCCCGTCTCTTCATCAAAAGCAGGGGATAAAATACTTTCAACTGATCCTGGAATAGGAAAAGCAGTTATGGAGAAAACAGCTGCATCAGACGGGTGCATGGTCGATATGGCACATGCAGTAAGCAGAAAACCGGATGTTGTGCTTGCCGCTCTCCCGCATCTTGCGTCAGCCGCTTTCTGCGACCCGTTTTACGGCAAGTCGGTTGTAATAGATCTTTCCGCGGACTTAAGGATAAAGGACCACGATCTTTTTATGAAAGCGTATAAAACAGCTCCTCCCAGGCCGGAAATCCTTAAAAAAGCGGCATACGGGCTTTGCGAAATTTACGAAAAAGACATTAAAAATTCAGATGTGATTGCCAATCCCGGCTGCTACCCAACATGCACACTGCTGCCCATACTGCCTCTGGCTGAAAAAGGGGTAATACAGGGAAAAATAATAACCAATGCGCTCTCAGGTATATCAGGCGCGGGAAAAAAAGCGACTATCGGCAATCTTTACGTTGAAAGGACGGAAAACACCTGCGCGTACCTGCCGGGGAAAACTCACAGGCACTTTACAGAGATAAAAAAAGAGATAGCGTCTTTCGACAGTTCGCTTGAGATTTACTTTACGCCCCACCTTGTTCCGCTTAAAAGAGGGATGCACGCCGCAAGCGTAGTAGAACTTAAAAGCGGTGTAAGCGCGGAAAAAATCGACAGCATATTTGCCGAATACTACTCGGAGAAACCATTTATCATGCTGAAAGGAAGCGCACTGCCTGAATCGCGCGATGTCTGGGGCTCGAACAGGTGCGATATCGGCTGGCAGGTACAGGGGAACATGCTCTTCCTGTTTTCAGTGATTGACAATCTTGTAAAAGGGGCATCCGGACAGGCTGTTCAGAACATGAACATCAGGTTCGGCCTTAAAGAGAGCGCCGGACTTAAAATGTACGGGGAGCTTTAGGAGATCCGGGAAATGACAGAGGAAAACGGAAAGAAAATAATTGTAATCAAGACCGGCGGAAAGGCTGCGTCCGGAAAGCAGGAGATGGCCTGTCTTTTCCGGGAGATGAAGCAGCTTGAAGGAAAATACAGCTTTGTTTTTGTGCACGGCGGAGGAGCCGAGGTCACAAGGGTGAGTAAAATCTTCGGCCTTGAAGCAAAATTCAAAGACGGGATAAGGCTTACAACACCGGATGAGATGGAAATAGTCGACATGGTTTTATCCGGAAGGATGAACAAGGAGATTGTGAGGCTCGCGAACAGCTGCGGGGTACTCTCCGCCGGGTTAAGCGGAAGCGACGGTCTTCTTTTCACCGGAAAAGAGGCGGGTGAAAATACGCTGACCGGCAGGATAACAGAGGTAAGGCCTCTCATTATCAGAGTGCTGCTTGAAAACAGCTTCATACCTGTAATCTCATCAACCTCGATGACGGCAGGCGGAACCGCTCTTAATATAAACGCTGACGAGGCAGCCCTTGAAATCGCGTCTGCTCTGAATGCGGAGAAGCTTTTTTTTATTTCAGATATACCGGGCGTGATGAAAGAAGGGGACGTAATAAACATTCTTACAGAAAAACAGGCGCTTGATGAAATATCAGCAGGTGTAATATCAGGGGGAATGATCCCCAAGGTAAAATCTTCAATCGCGGCCCTTAAAAAGGGGGTCGGGTCGATTATCATAGGTGAATACTGCGGAAACGGCGATCTCGCATCAATTCTTGAAGGGAAAAAAGGGACAGGCATAATTCTTTAATCCTGTCACATAAATACGGAGGTAAAAACAAATGGTCAAACAGTCTAAAGCGCACAAAGTGCCTTTCGCTAAAAATTACGCATCGGAATTTCTTGTATTCGAAAAAGGGGAAGGCGTTTATCTATACGACCCGACAGGTAAAAAATATGTTGACTTCGGATCGGGCATAGCTGTCAACGCCCTCGGACACGGCAGAAGTGATCTTGCAGATATCGCCTGCAGCCAGATGAAAAAGGTAATCCACACATCAAACCTTTTTACGTCAGAACCTTCAGTTTTTCTTGCCGAGAAGCTGGTCGCTCTTGGTAATTTTGACGCGGTTCATTTCGGCAACAGCGGCGCTGAGGCAAACGAAGCTGCCGTTAAATACTCAAAGCTCTATTCTTTTAATAAAAAAGGGACGGGAAACCATAAAATTCTCGCGCTTGTTTCAGGTTTTCACGGAAGGACTATCGGCGCACTTTCATGCACATATAATCCTGCCTACAAGACCCCTTTCGAGCCGCTGATGCCGGGAGTTGAATTTACCCCGCTTAATGATGTAAAAGCGCTTGAGGCAAAGCTGGACAGCACATTCGCGGGCGTTATTGTCGAAGTACTTCAGGGAGAAGGAGGGCTTCAGATGATGAGCAGGGAATTTGCCGAAGCCTTAAACCGCCTCTGCAGAAAACACGATGTAATACTGATAGCAGACGAGGTACAGACAGGCCTTGGAAGGACCGGATGGCCATTCGCTTCAGCTTCCGTCGGTCTTAACCCGGATATCATATCGCTTGCAAAGCCTCTTGCAGGAGGGCTCCCCCTTTCAGCAACCCTTATCCCTGCAAAAATAAACGAACTGATAAAAGTTGGAGACCACGGCACAACTTTCGGAGGCGGACCTGTAACCTGCGCCGTAGCCGGGAAGGTGCTTGATATAATTTTAAATCCCGATTTTCTTGCCAACGTAAGAAAACAGGGAGAATATCTTGCGAAAAAACTTAAAAACCTTGCAGGGAAAATCAGCTTTATCGGCGAGACAAGGGGAACAGGGCTGCTTCAGGGTATAGAAATAAAACAGCCTGAAAATTACAAGGGTGATCTTATAAAATCTGTTATTTCAAAATGCGAGGATAACGGGCTTATAGTCCTTAAATCGGGGAAAACAATTGTAAGGATTGCCCCTCCTCTTATTATTGACGAAAAACAGATTGACGAGGGAATAGCGATACTTGAGAAAACACTTGAAAGTTTTGGAATCTGAGACTTTCAGAAGTTATACGGAATTGATTATACAGAAATAAAATATCCGGATTAATAAGGAGAAAAATATGGCGGAAAAAAGCGAAAATAAAATAAAAAAAATAGCACTTGCCTATTCAGGCGGGCTTGATACATCAATCATTATCCCGTGGCTCAAAGAGCACTACCCCGGATCCGAGGTTGTGTGTGTCTGCACCAATGTGGGGCAGAAAGAGGACTGGGACAAAATTGAGGAAAAAGCCATCAAATCAGGCGCTTCAAAGATCTATGTTGAGGATATAAAAGAAGAATTCGTAAAAGACTACATCTTCCCGATGATACGCGCAGGCGCGATCTACGAAGGGAAATATCTTCTCGGGACATCGATCGCCCGGCCGGTTCAGGCAAAAAGACAGGTAGAGATCGCGTTAAAGGAAAACGCCGACGCCCTGGCTCACGGATGCACAGGAAAGGGGAACGACCAGGTAAGGTTTGAGCTTACATACAAGGCCCTGGCACCCCACCTTAAAGTCATAGCTCCATGGAGGGTCTGGGACATCAACTCAAGGGAAGCGGCTATTGAATACGCGGAAAAACACAATATACCGCTCGGAAATATTACAAAAAAGAATATCTACTCGAGGGATGAGAATATCTGGCACACAAGCCATGAAGGGGGAGAACTTGAAGACCCATGGCAGACACCCCCGGAAGGGATTTACCAGAGGACTTCATCTCTTGAATCAGCCCCCGACAAGGCGGAAGAGGTTATTATTGATATTGAAAAAGGATATCCTACAGCGCTTAACGGAAAGAAATTCTCCCCCTATGACTTTATCGACAAGCTTAACAAAATAGCAGGGCCCCACAGCATAGGAAGGGCCGATATTGTTGAGACAAGAACAGTAGGGATGAAAAGCCACGGGGTATATGAAACACCGGCTGGAACTGTACTCAACAAGGCTTTGCAGGAACTCGAGATGATAACGCTTGACAACGATACGCTCCACTATAAACAGCTGATGGCAATTAAATACTCTGAGCTTATCTATACAGGTAAATGGTTTACACCCCTTAGGGAGGCGATGGAAGCTTTCATGGAAGAAAGCAGCCGCTACCTTACAGGAACAGTAAGGCTTTACCTTTACAAGGGAAATGTACTAATCGGCGGAAGGAAGTCGCCTTATTCCCTGTATATCGAAGACTTAGCTTCATTCGGCAAGAGCAGCTACAACCAGCAGGACGCTACAGGGTTTATCAACCTATTCGGCCTTTCTACCGGGGTTACAGCCATAGTACACAACAAGATAACGCAGAATACAGGGCAGGTAAAAGACATTAAAAAGATAGCTTCGATTCACGAAGAGTAAGAAGAGCTGCAGTATGAATGATAAATTTACAGTCCGGCCGGCAACGGTTAAAGACATAAACAGGATTTTCGAACTCACAAACCAGATGGCGGAAAAGGGGCTGATGCTTACGAGAAGCAAGTATAAAATCATCACAATACTGCAGAATTTTCTGATTGCGGCTGATGAAAATGATTACGCAATAGGCTGCGGCGCTTTTTCGCTTCTATGGAGCGACCTTGGCGAAATTATGGCTCTGGCCGTCGACCCGCTGTGGCAGAAAAAAGGAGTCGGCAGGGAACTTGTTTCCGCCCTGATATCAAAAGGCACATTTCTAAAAGTGCCCGAGATTATTGTGCTTACATACCAGGTGGAATTCTTCAGGGAACTTGGATTCACCCTTACAGACAAGGACAAATTCCCCAGAAAACTATGGAGAGAGTGCCTTGAATGCCCAAAGCTTGAAAAATGCGATGAAACAGCGATGCACATGTTTCTCTGATACATTTGCCGGCCTTAACGCACAGAAGGCCGGCCTTTTTTAATAAATGCAAACTTTCATTCTCTCTGTTATAATTACAGATGAGGAGAAAATAATGGAAGTAAAATTTAAAAACCTTAACAATACAGATTCCTTTAAAAAACTCAGATTATTGTCAGTCCCTGACATCAAAAAAATCATAACACCCGGCAGGGTATCATCATTCAGCATTAAAGCAGGAAATGGTATTGATTATAACTATTCCGCAAAAAGCGCAGACGCCTCCGTGCTTGCGGCGCTGCAGATGCTCTCTGATGAGCAGCAGACTATACCCAAATACAAAAAAGTCCTCTCCGGAGAAATAATGAATAAAGGGGAAAAAAGAATGGTGCTCCACCATTATACCCGCGGAACATTCGGAATCGAGGGCAGGGAAGTAAAAGAAAGGGGAGATTTCTATAAGACTGAAATAAGGAGAGTTTCTGATTTCGCTGATAAAATACACAGGGGGGTCATAAAGGGATCAACCGGCGCAAAATTCGATACTGCTGTCCAGATAGGAATCGGCGGTTCAGATCTCGGTCCGAGGGCTTTATATCTTGCCCTTAAAGGTTATATGGCATCTGAAGGGAGAACTCCTTTTTTATACTGCGACTTTATCTCAAATGTGGACCCTGATGACGCGGCCGATGTAATTAACCGCATAAATCCGGAAACCACCCTTTTCATTCTCGTATCAAAGAGCGGAACTACCCAGGAGACGCTGGCGAACTGTTATCTGGTCAAAAATCTTGTAAAAAAATTCTCACCTGTAACAGATATATCAAAACACATGATAGCTGTTACTTCAAAAGAAAGCCCTATGGCATCCTCGCCTGATTTCCTTGACTCCTTTTACATAGATGATTTTATAGGCGGCAGGTATTCATCAACAAGCGCTGTCGGGGGAGTTGCCTTAAGCCTTGCGTTCGGCGGAGAGGTTTTTCAGGACCTTCTTGACGGAGCTCATGAAAGCGATATGAAAGCGCTTGAAAATGATATAACAAAAAACTCTTCCCTGCTCGATGCCATGCTTGGAATTTATGAGAGGAACATACTCGGTTACACAGCGGAAGCAATACTCCCTTACAGCCAGGCCCTTTCCCGGTTTCCCGCGCATCTGCAGCAGCTGATGATGGAAAGCAACGGTAAAAGCGTCAGCGTAAACGGAGACAGACTTGACTATGCCACCTGCCCTGTTATTTTCGGGGAACCTGGAACAAACGGACAGCATTCCTTTTACCAGCAGCTCCACCAGGGAACAGACATTGTCTCTCTTAAATTCATCGGGTTCAAAAAATCCCAGCAGCTTCTTGACGCTCAATACGAAGGGAGCAGCTGCCAGAGAAAACTCAACGCCAATCTTGCGGCTCAGATTACAGCATTTGCTCAGGGCCAGAATGATGAAAATCCCAATAAATTTTTTGCCGGCGGAAGGCCGTCCGACCTTATTGCGGGGGAAAGGCTTACTCCCCCGTCTCTCGGCTCACTTCTTGCGCACTATGAAAACAGGACCATGTTTCAGGGATTTATCTGGAATATCAACTCATTCGACCAGGAAGGGGTGCAGCTTGGAAAAAAACTTGCGGGGAAAGTGCTTGGAGGGAATTCCGGCAACAGTGTGCTTGATGCCTACAGCGCTTTGCTTGGTTAGACTGATGCAGCGGTCAGGAATAATGTCTTGATATAACTTAAGTGAAAAAAAACCCCCGCCGGAAAAAGGAGGAAAACCGGTCGGGGGATATGCATAAAGGAGGTATTATGAAAAAGTTCACACTTTTATAAACTAAACAAATCACCTATTAATTAGTTACATATTATAATAAAAAAATAAATTTTGATTTAAACAATTGATTTTTTCACCAACACTATTTAAATTCCAGTTATACATGGTAGAACTTGAAAAAGAAATCATAGGAAGCTGGTTTGAAATCAGGTCCAATATAGAAAATATTGGCAATCTCCGCGATTATTTTAAACTTTCAGACGAGGATTTAAAGAAAACAGCAATAAAACTCAAAGCCTCAATAGAGGGCGGCATTACAGAATATAAAAAATCTGAGATTAAATCTGTTTTTAATCTTATTGCATCTCTTGATTATGATACAAGTTCACTTCATCTGATAAAAGAAACAGCAAATAATATCAACAACCTGACTTATGTAATACTGATACAGAGGCTTATCTCAAAAAAAGCTGTTAAATTAAGAGCTCCCCAGAAAGATGAAGCGGAAAAAGATATTGAAAAAGAAAATTTAAGGAAATACAGCCTTTCAGAGATTGTTGAAATCATCAAAGAGGTACAGGAACTGGTAAAAAAGGATCCTCGTCTAAAGTCAAACAAAAATGTAATAAATATTTTAGTACAGGTGAGCAAGTATAAAAGGGAAAATGAAACCATGAAAAAGATTCTTCCCAATATCCCTGCCGAAAAGATAGAAATAATCAGGCTTAACTACTCAAAAACCTTAAATGAAATAATATCAAAAATCCTGGGCAGTTACAAAGCTCTTACAACTGAGGACAAACTTATTGAGGGGAAAAAAGAGCAGAACAAGCATATACTTGAAACCTACGATATTTCCATTGCCGCAGAACTTCTTAAAAAACAGGCAGAAACTTCAGACAGGATCAGGACTACGTTAAATTACGCAGACAGGGAAAAATTCAGGATACTTGAAATAATCCAGACAATCAAACAGCATGAGAAAAGCCTTAACGGATCATTTACCATCGAAGAAAAACACTATTACAACATGGCATTATCAGAAGCCGGGAAAAGGGAAATAAGCAGGCAGTTCTGCCTTGAAATAATTAAAATACTTGAAAAACACGCAGAAAACCCCATATAAGAAAACTACTGAAACATATAAATAATACCGGAGATCTCAAGACCGTAATAGATTGTAATAATCATAAGTATCAGTGTTGAATATCCTGAAATACGGTGTATCATCTTCATCCTTTTTTTATTTTTTACCTTGACTATACTCAGGCCCGCGAGAGGGGTAAGGATAAGGAGAATCCCTGTGAAAGCTCCAAAAACCGCATGACGTGATGTAAAATGCACCCCGTTGAAAATCTGCACCATTATTAATGCGATAACCAGCGCTGAAAAACCGGATAATCCCGCGTATATCCCAAGATATTTGTGTGTTTTATACCGCCATTTCATTTTTTTATAAACAAGGGAGATAAAGATTCCTGACGCAAGCGCAAGAAAAGAGGAACTCATTAAAACAGCATGTATTTTCCAGAGAATTTCATAAACCATGATTCACCTCCTGTGCAATAAACGGTAAAATCATATATAAACAATAAGAGAAGAAAAACTTCCGGTCAAGAAATTTAAGGAGATATAATTTGAACAGCATAACAATTGGAGACAGAAGGGTTTTTCCTTCAAAAATAATATGTGTCGGCAGAAATTATACAGATCATATTGAGGAACTGGGGAATGAAATACCTGAAGATATTGTAATCTTTATCAAGCCCGGCTCTGCTGTTTCATCAAAACTGATTTCATTTCACGAAGAGCAGATCCACTATGAAGGGGAAATATCTTTTTTATATGAAAATGGCCGTTTTTCAGCGGCGGGGTTCGGACTTGATCTTACAAAAAGAGAGCTGCAGGGGAAACTGAAAGCTAAAGGGCTTCCCTGGGAAAGGGCAAAGGCTTTTGATAATTCCGCCCTCTTCTCCGGTTTTGTAAAAATTGAAAATACTGAGGATATTTCTCTTTTGCTTGAGATTAACGGCAATACTGTCCAGTCATCAGGCATAAGCTGTATGATATACAGGCCTGAGGTTATCCTTTCTGAAATAAAAAAATTCCTTACGCTTATTGACGGTGATATTGTAATGACAGGGACGCCAAAGGGGGTCGGCATAATAAAAAAGGGGGATTTGTTCAAAGGTACCCTGAAAAAAGGAGATAAGGAATTAATCTCAGCTCAATGGAAAGCACAATAGTATTTTAAAGAAGGTCTGACCTGTTGTCTTTTTCAATCAATTTTCTGATATCCCGGACCTTCTGCGATGAACCTTTTTTACAAATGAGGGCTTTTCCGTTTTTTATAACAACTATAAGGTCTTTAACATCGCAAAGCGCGATCGGTATATCGGAAAAAACAATATTGTTTGATGCTTCAACTTCAAACATTTCGCCCTTTTCGAGATTTTTAATAATTGTCTCAAACTGGTCCCAGCTGCCGATATCGTTCCATGAAAAATCAGCTTCAACCATCGCGGAGAGGAGAGTTTTTTCCATTACAGCATAATCAATGGAAATTGAAGGAGATGTGCTGTAAATAGTTTCAATTTCACTGCTGTCCATTATAATTTCAATACCATTTACAATTACCGGAGGAGGCGCTTTTACAATTTTTCCGAATGCAGCGGCTATCTGAGGTGAATATTTTCTGATTTCTTCAAGAAAAACTTCCATGCTGAAAGCAAACATTCCCGAATTCCAGAAATAGTTTCCGTCATCTACAAATTTTTTTGCTGTTTCAGGATCAGGTTTTTCGCGGAAGGAAGCAACTTTAAATCCTTTTTTATGCTTTTTCCCCTTTTCTATATAACCGTAGCCGGTTTCAGGATATTCAGGCGGTATCCCGAAGGTTACAAGAAATCCATCCCGCGCAAGAGAGTCTGCCTCTTCTGTATTTTTTTTAAACAGATCCAGCTCCTCTATCAGGTGGTCTGCCGGAAGCACCAGTGAGGTGCAGGGAAACATTCCCCCAAGCTTAAACCACCATGCCGCGGCTGTAATTGCGGGAGCAGTATTTCGGGAAGCAGGTTCCGGCAAAATCATTATTTTCCCTGTATCAGCATATTCGGCGCACTCGTCAAGAACATCTTTAAGCTGGGATTTAAGAGTTATAATTATTATTCTTCCGGGTACATCAAGAGACAGGGCCCTCTCAACTGTAAGTTTGAGCAGTGATTTCTCGCCCTTTACCTTGATAAACTGCTTTGGCGATTCGTTAAGCGAAGCAGGCCAGAGCCTTGTGCCGGAACCGCCGGCAAGAATTAAAACATTATCAACCATAATAAAGGATAATATACAATAAAAAAACAATTCCACAATAGTAAAAAGCTGAACTATTGACCTGAATTTTTTTCTGCCGTAAAATTAAGAACTTTTCAAACATAAAGGAGAACAGCAATGGCTAAAGGTTTTTCACTAACCATGTATCCCTGGTTATACCTGGCGAAATTTTCAGACAGGAAATGGTCGGGAAAATACATTGAGCAGCCTCACAAAAGTCCCGAGGAAGAAGCGTCCATGAATGATGAAGCAGCATCAAAACTGCAGATTGAGAGAAACTATATTCCTGGACTTCCGCTTGTGAATTACACAACCCAGTACGGAATGGGATGTTTTGAAGGACTAAAGGCTTTTCCTCAGCCTGACGGTACACTTAAGATCTTCAGGCCGGATGAAAACGGCAAGAGGTTTAAAATGTCTATGGAAGGGCTTTACATGCCCGGTTTTCCTGTCGACATGTTTGTGGAATCTGTTAAAACTGTAATAAAAAAGAATGAGCAGATTGGTTTTGCCCCAAAATATGATAAAGAATGGGAAAAAGACGACTTTTTAAGCGGAACAGCAGTCTATATAAGACCGTTTTCATATACAGAACCAGGCATTGGTGTAAATATATCTTCAAGCCCCTGGGTTGTAACAATAGCAACCCCTGTAGGAGCCTATTTCGCACCCGGTAATTCAGGCGCTACAACAACAAAAAGAGTCAGAGCGACAAAAAACGGAACAGGATGCCTTAAAACTGACTCGAATTATGTTATTTCAGCACTTGCGAAACATGAAGCTATGCAGGAAGGCTATATGGAAGCTGTTTTTCTTGACGCACGTGAAAACAGGTATCTTGAAGAAGGCTCATCTTCCAATATTTTCTGCTATCTTAAAAACGGAACCCTTGTAACGCCTGACCTGGGTGACACAATCCTTCCCGGCGTAACAAGAAAAACTGTATTAAAAATAGCTTCAGACTTTGGAATAAAAACTGAAGAAAGAAAAATATCAATTGATGAGGCCATGAGCGACTCCGCCGAAATGTTTGTTTCAGGAACAGCCGCAGGAATTACATTTCTTGATTCAATCAACCATAACGGCAAAAAGGTTGTTTTTAACAACGGTAAAATGGGAGATGTGGCGAAGAAGCTTCTTTTAAAACTAAAAGGGATTCAGTACGGAAAAGAAGAAGACAAATACGGATGGATGTTTAAGGCCTGATACAACTTAAACCCGACCCGACCCGACCTGATCAGATAAAAGGCAGCCGCGCAGAATGCGGGCTGCCTTTTTATTTCCTGCATCTGTAGGCAGTTTGAAGGCAGTTATTCCTGTTCAGTGAGCATCTCTATCCGACCGTACATGTCCTGATCAATCGCGTTGTAGATAACCGGCTTTTCAATCTGCATATTGTCCCTGCTGTAGGGAATAACGGTTGCCGCGTAGCTGGTCTTTCTGCCGGCGTTGATAATCGCATACCGCATATTGACCTGGGCAAGGGGCTTGGTAAGGCTTCTGTCAAGCGTTTCAGGGTCCCTGCTTAAAAGATCATACAGTTCCGACGACCTGGTAAGATAGACAAGCGCGCTGGAATAATAATTGCTGTTCCTGTTTTTTTCTGAAAGCCGGTAAAGCGTGACACCCAGATTATTATAAACCTCCATAAGCTTTTCCAATACAAGCTGCTGGTCTCTCCTGCTGTCAAGTTCAAGAAAACCCTGGTGGTCTCTCCAGTATTCAAGTTTTTCAACTACCTGTTCATAGTATGCCATTGCCGGGGAAAAAAGATTATTATAGAAAGAGGCGTTTGCAAAAGCCGACAAAACAGATTCATTGTCTCTTTTATCAAGCGATATGTCATAGAAACGCTCGGATGCTTTCGCGTAATTTGTATTTTTATAATATATAAATCCGATTTTATAGGACAAGTTGTTGTCACGGTATCCCGTCCCCTCGGCCTTACTGTATTCTCTGAAAGCATCATTATATTTTCCGGCATTATAGTAATAAATATCTCCAAGATCTTCATAGAGTTTTCCATATTTGGGAAGTACACCGAGAAGGTCCCTGTTGTTTTCATATTCGCTGATTGCTCTCTGGTAATATTTCTGGGCAGGCAGTATTTTACCGTCATTTTTTTCAAAATAGCCCAGCCTGTTAAGCGCCTCTACTTCGGAATCCTTCCTGACTTTTCTCGCATACATATATGAATGGGGATATTCTTCCCTGATGTGACCGAGAGAATCATCTCCTGTAAGATTTTCAACTATCCTTAGACTGTTTCTTTCAAGCAATGGTTTGTCTATTATATTCCACAGCCTTGAAAGCTGATAATGAGGTTCAGACAATTGTTTATCCATATTGGAAAGCTTTATAAGTTCCCTTTCTATTCCGTTAATGTTTCCTGTGTCAATAAGGTATCTGTAAAAATCAACTGCAATATAAGGATCAATATATTTGTCCTTGATATTTTCTATATATCCCCTGTACTGGCCAAGCAGGCCGAAATACTGTTTATTTTCAATGGGAATTATATCTTCATCAGCATCTTCATCAGCGGCTGCGGAAGCTTTTGCCGCTGCGGAAGCTTCTACGGCTTCTTTCCTTTTTTCTGAAAGTTTTCCTGATCTAAGGTCTACTGCAATTCTTCTGAAATAAAGTTCCGGTTTTTTCCCGAACTTGAATAATGAGTCATTTATGGTATATTCAGCATCTTTATATTTTTCCGCATCCCTGACCGCCCAGTTCAGATAATTATCAATTTTACTGAGAAGCATATCATAATCCCACTTTTTCTTTTTAAGACCGAGATAATCATCAATTATCCTTTCAGCGTTCTCATACTCTCCCTGATAAAAAGTCTTTAGGGCCGCATATTCGAGAAAAGCTTTTTTGTCTTCTATAAAAAACCCGAGGATTTTTTTACCTTTGTTTTTCTCTTTTTCGGAAGACAGATCAGGTCCAATCATCTGGATATATTTTTTTTCGGCAAGATTATATTCCCTTTTTTCGATATATAAATCCGCATACCGGAAAAACTGCTTACGGCTTGGCCTTAATTTACTTGCTTTAATAAAAAATTCCTCTGATACGTTATATTTATCGGCCTGGAGCGCTTTGTAGCCTTTTTCATACAGTACATTGGAATAGATTGGTTTCCAAATAAAATTATTTCCGATAAAAAAAAGAAAAAGAGCGGCAAAAGCAAATACAAGCGACCTGAGAACAAAAGGGACAATCTGGTACTTGATTATGTATGTTAATGTCCCTTTCTCTTTTTCAAGCTCTTCCCAGGTTTTTCTTTCGTACTGTGCCGGAATTCTTATCCTTTTCCCTGTAATTTTGAAAACAAAGTCGGCCATTTCCCGCGGTGTTGCGTCAGATGCAAGCTTGTCGACAAGTGTGTCAAGATTGCGTCCTGCAAGTTCCTTGTTTCCAATCAGATCTTCAATAAAAAATTTAAGATTCCAGGGAAGTCTCGACAGGGTCTCTGTTACCTGTTTGAGCCTGTCGCCGGATATATAGTACTGCCCCTCTTTATCCTCATCCTGACGCGAAGGCAATTCAGATTTTTCAGCAGCAGCCAAAGGAATATCTGCCTTTACCGCTTTATCAGGAATTATTTCATCAAGTTCATCAATATTGCCGAATTCCTCACCAAGGTCTTCAAGGCTGAACTCATCCTTCCCCGGCTCTTCATCATCAAGTGTTTCAAGATCTCCGAGCTCTTCAATTTCTCCAAGATCCTCATAAAGCTCTTCAGTTCCGCCTTCCGGAGACCTGCTCCCGGGAAGTTTTATATCCGCATCATCAAATTCATCATCAACAGAAATTGTCTCAAGATCGCCGATATCAAAATCTTCATCAGATATTATGTCTTCAGCAGTTGTTTCCACAGGACTGATATCCACAGGACTGATATCCTCAGGATTGATATCCTCAGGATTGATATCCTCAGGATTGATATCCTCAGGACTGATGTCCTCAGAAAAATCGAAACCCTCTTCCTGAGCTTCTCCACCTGCATCAGACGCGAAATCACCATCAGGGGCCATCTCTTTGTCAGTTAAATCATCTTTGAAATCATCTATTCCCTCTTCGAAGTCTTTATCAAAATCATCGGGAAGAGAAAAGTCCTCATCTGAGAACTCCCCTGTCTCTTCAGGTTCGCTCTCCTGTCCGGTTTCTTCAATATCTGAAAAACTGTCCGGATCAGAGACTGCGTCAGAGTCAGGATCAGCTGCAAAATCATCGAGAACGCTGAATCCTGTATCCTCGCCGCCCTCTTCCTCCTGCTGCGAAAACCGGTCAAGAAGCCGGTCAGGATTGTCATCAAAGTCAAGCGAGCTGTCGCCGAAGAGGTCTTCAATATCCTTTGAAGCATCATCTGATGTATCTTCTGTCGAAGATGTATCTTCCGTCGAATCAGAAGGAATATCAGATAATCCGTCAAGAAGGCCTTCAAGGCCGCTGTCCGGCTCCCCTTCTTCCGGGAGCCCGTCCCCGCCGGTGAGAAAAGCATCAGAGAAATCGTCAGGCGAAATATCTTCTTCCGCGCCGGTATCCTTATCCCCTGAAGGCTCTGTAAGGTCCGCAAGATCTTCAAGAGAGGCATCATCAAGCCCGCCGAAAGTATCTTCCGCTGTGAGGCCCTCATCTTCAAAACCGCCGAGAAGAGCGGAGATATCATCAGGAAGTTCGCCCGATTCAGGCTTTATGTCTGCAATTTCTTCCCCAAGCTCCGCCATTATGGCCGGTTCATCGCCAAGTGAGTTGAGTCTGTCTTTAAGTTTATCAATATCGCTTATTTCAGGCATTTGTCCCTTATTCAGAGTTTCGGAATAGAAATCAACCTTTCTTAGCTAATTTATACCATAATTGCAATAAAAGACAGTCAAAAAAAATCCCGGTGCCGGCCAGGAAAGGGGCAAATGGAATAATTTTACCGGAACAAAAAAACAGCAGTTTTTCATATGTACCGCAATTAATTATTTATAACAGAGCCTGTTTCGGCCGAATTTATAGTATGGATTTGAAAAAAACTTTCTCAATTCTCTTTGCCCTGTTAATATCTGCGCATGTCTGCGCCATTGAACTTGAAGGAGCCAATATACATAAAAAACTCATCGAAATGACAGATGCTTCGCAGCCGGTTTTTATTGATGATTATATATTATTTACTTTTAAAAGCAGTGAAAAAACCTCATTTGTCGGAGCTGCGTTTGATTTCAGCAATTTTACAAAGGTTTACCAGTATAAAAGAACTCCGGAGGGGATATATTTTCTTGTAATTCAGAATCCGGGAAAAGAAATTATAAAATACAGGCTGATAGTCGACGGCCTTTGGATGCCGGACCCGTTTAACAGTGAAAAAATCAGGGATATAAACACTGTGGAAGTTTCAATACTGAGGCAGCCGGAAAAATCGGACAGCGAAATCAATTATCCCAGGATTGAGGACGGATATACCAATTTTTTTTATAAAGGAGAAACCGGCATAAGCGTGTATCTTGCCGGCAGCTTCAACGGCTGGGATCCGTTTATGTACCTGCTGTCGGAACGGAGGCCGGGTGAATATTATATTTCACTTAAACTGCCCCCGGGTAAACACAATTATTATTATGTTGTTAACGGGAAAATAATACCTGACAAAAGAAACCCCGAAGTAGTCTGGGATAAGGATTTCAGGGAAATATCAACCTTCACAATCCGGCACCGGGAATAAAAATCAAACTGCTGAACTCCGCACCTCCTTAAGAACTCAGCTTGCATAAAGTATCAGCGCTCATTATACTTGCAATAAATAAAAAATCTTCGGGAGCATATTATCAAAATACTGGTTATCGGCGGTGCCGGCTATATCGGATCGCATGTCGCGAGGAAATTTCTTGACAAAGGCTGCAGTGTAACTGTTTATGACAATTTCTCATCAGGACTGCGAATAAACATATTCGGGGAAGAAACTGTTGCGGAAGGGGACATCCTTGATCCTGAGAAGCTGTATTCCGTAATGGCGGAAGGCTTTGACGGGATAATTCACCTTGCAGCGTTCAAGGCCGCGGGCGAATCAATGACCGCGCCTGAAAAATATTCGGTAAACAATATTACAGGGACAATAAACATAATAAACTCAGCCTGCCGGGCGGGGATAAAAAATGTGGTTTTTTCATCATCCGCGGCTGTTTACGGCGAACCGCAGTACATACCGATAGATGAGGACCACCCTGCTAACCCTGAAAACTATTACGGATACACAAAACTTCAGATTGAAGGATTATTATCCTGGTACGACAGGCTGAAAGGGCTGAAATACGCATCGCTGCGCTACTTCAACGCCGCCGGATACGATCCAGAAATGAGGATCAGGGGCCTTGAGAAAAACCCTGCGAACCTGCTTCCAATAATTATGGAAACCGCCGCCGGGACAAGGGGGCGCCTTGATATATACGGAAACGACTACCCCACTCCCGACGGGACCTGCATCAGGGACTATGTACATGTTACAGACCTTGCAGAGGCCCACTACCTTGCAATGGAATACCTTATGAACGGAAAAGAAAGTCTTACAGTAAACCTCGGAAGCGAATCAGGATTGAGTGTTCTGGAAATTCTCGAAAAATCAAGGACCATTACAGGAAGGGCCATACCTTCGAAAATCGCGCCCAGAAGGCCGGGAGATCCGGCAAAACTTGTGGCTAAATCGGAAAAGGCAAGGGAAATACTTGGATGGAAAGCTGAAAACAGTACGGCAGAGGTGCTGATTTCCTCGTCCTGGAACGTTTATAAAGAGGCCCTTTAAGCTGCTGCCGTCTGACGGCTGACAGACCCATTTTTTTAATTGGTTATAGGCATTCTCTCTTCCGTGGTATAATTCACCTGACTGTTTATAAAAATTTATTCTTTGCAAATTAAAAGACCTTAAATTAAAATAGTTTCAGGGGGTCATTATGACTAAAGAAGAAAAAGCCGCGATACTCGCAGACCTCACAGATTTCGACACTGTCTTCCGGGAAATAAAGGAATTATTCCTTTCAAATTTAGTAATGATCAGTGAAATACCGGCCCCTACTTTCGAGGAGCAGGAGCGTGTAGGTTTTCTGCTTAATAAATTCTCTGAAGCCAACCTTATCAACACCTCTACAGACGAATACGGCAATGCCCTGGGGATACATCCAGGGACAGGAGAGGGGAAGAACATACTTCTTGTCTCAAATATTGATACTTCAGTGGATTTTACAGTTGACCACTCTGTAAGTGTCGGCCCCGGAACAGTAACCGGCCCGGCGGTGGGCAATAACGCGGTAGGGCTTGCGGCAATAACCGTACTGCCTTCTCTTCTTGATAAACTCGGCATTACGCTTAAATCAAACCTTATTCTGATGGGATCGGCCAGAAGCCTGGGAAAAGGGAGCCTGGGGGGCTTGAGGTTTTTTCTGAAAAACACCCGGCACCCGATAAAAGCGGGAATATGCCTTGAGGGGATGAAGCTGGGAGAGATAAGCCACAGATCGCTTGGAATGATGAGGTGTGAAATAATCTACAACACACCTGATAATTTTGACTGGAGAATGTTCGGCAGAATTGGAGCTATAGAAACTCTGAGTGAGATTATAAGCAGGATCAGGGAGATCCCCATTCCCAGCAAGCCGAGGACATCAATTTCCTTCGGTTCGATAGAAAGCGGGACAGAGTACAGTTTTGTCTCAAGCGAGGGAATAGTAAGATTTGAGTTAAGAAGCGAATCGGAAGATATGGTAAGCATGCTTAAGCATGAAATCCAGAACATTGTCGCGGAAGTATCTTCAAGTTACGGTATTGAGGTTTCCATGAATGTAGTCGGGCAAAGAAAACCGGGCGGTATCCCTTTTACACATTCCCTTACAACTTCCGTAAGAGGAATAATGGATGCACTTAATATCAAGTACTCTGTACAGCCTACAACCTCCGAGCTTTCCGCTTTTATTGACAGCGGAATTCCGGCAATTACCATAGGCATAACCAACGGCACGAGAAAAGATAAAAATACCGAGGAGATTGAAATTGAGCCTGTCTCCCAGGGGCTTAAAACACTATTGGGGCTTATACTTTCTGTTGACAGGGAGGAATATGATGAATCCTGACAAATGGCTTAAGGAAAACACATATCACCACTCAGCCTTCGCGAATATTGCGGACCTTGTAAAGGAAAAGAAGAAAAAGGGATATAAAATTTCACTGTGCATCCCTACCCTTAACGAAGAAAAGACTATAGGGAAAGAGATTATCATATTCAAGTCCGAACTGATGAACAGGGTGCCTCTTGTCGATGAGATTGCCGTTATTGATTCCGGGTCCACAGACAAGACAAGGGAAATCGCCTCGGAATACGGGGCTGACGTATATCTTTCAAACGAGATACTTCCCGGAATAGAAAGCAAAAAGGGAAAGGGAGAGAACCTGTGGAAGGCAATATATCAGCTTGACGGAGATATTATTGTATACATAGACGCCGATATAAAGAACATCCACCCGAGGTTCGTATACGGACTTTTGGGGCCTCTTATTTACAGGGACGAGGTGATGTATGTAAAGGCATTTTACGACAGGCCCCTTGCCTTTTCAGACGGGATAAGGCCCACCGGGGGAGGAAGGGTTACAGAGATACTGATCAGACCCCTTTTTTCCCTTTTCTATCCCGAACTGACCCCGATTATACAGCCCCTTTCAGGGGAATATGCGGTGCGGCGTGAAGTCCTTGAAAAGATACCTTTTCCGATTGGGTACGGAGTTGAGACATCCCATCTGCTTGATATCTACCATGAATGGGGAATGCAGGCATTTGCCCAGACAGACCTTGACCAGAGGGTCCACAGGAACCAGCCGACAAGGGATCTCGGGAAAATGGCTTTCGGCATTCTGCAGGCATTCTTCAAAAGGCTGTCTGCCCACGATATTGTTCAGTTCAAGGAATTCGAGTCCCAGGTACTCATGCAGTTTCAGGCGCATGACAACAATTTCGAAGTAATTGAAATCCATATCAAGGAGGAAGAGCGCCCTCCGATGATAGATATACCTGAATACAGGGAAAAAAGAGGAATAAAGTAAGGACTTTATTCCTCAATAATTACGAATAACAAAGCAGTGCCTGCTTAAGGACTACAGCACCGCAGACTAAATCCCTTACCGCAGTTTTTAACCTGATCAGTTTCACCTGCCGCTTTTTTTAAAAAGGGGGTCTGCTCCTATCGTGCCTGTTATCTTCCTGATGTAGTTTTCAGACCCGGCATCGGCGAGAGTCTCCCTGCACTTTTCAATTTTCTTTTTTAAGTCAAGCTTAAGCGAAAGCTCCCTGTTCTCTTCAGCGGAATCAAAATCGGTAATGTACTCAATCAGGTTCTTCCAGTGCTTAATCTCCCTCTGCTGCTTGAGGAGAAGCCTTTCTTTGTACCAGCTGCTTTCAAGCACATAATCCCGCTCAAAAAGTCCCCTTATTTCAGGGTCGCTTACATCCTTTCCCTCAAACCGGCCGTATGCCATAATATGAATCAGGGCTTTAATCGGCGGTATCGCTGAATCAACGCTTCCGTCCTCAAAATACATCAGAGCGACCTGTCTCTGGCTTTCAATTATGTAATTGACCCCTTCAATAAACGCGTCAATGTTCTGCCTTTCAGGCTTAAGCATGTCCTTGTTGAACACGGCAAGGGGTTCATCAAATATACGTCCGAGATAGTTAAAAAGGAATGTCTCTGTAATCCTGTAACCGAGCCTGCTTGTAAGGACTTTCTCCCCCTTCCACTCAAAGTCTTCAATCTTTTCAAGAGAGCCTTCGGCTATAAGTTTTTCAGGGTCCCTCTCGTTATAATCAAGCCTGCTCCAAATCTCCGGGATAAGGATGCTTATGTCGTGGTCAAAGCGGGTATAGCTTCCTACCCATCCGGCTACTGACGTAAAACCTGAATAGCCGGTGAGAATGAATGAAAGGAGGGCATTGTTAAGGTCTGTGACGGCCGAGAGCATATTGAAAGGCCCCTTGGTAAGGGCCCCTTCGGAACCCGCCCCGGTGGTTGAGGGGGATTTTCCCGACAGGCTGCAGATAAAATCCATAAAAAGCTCAGGCAGCTCCTGATAGTGGATCGGGTTATAGACACTGAGGCCCCTGATCCCTTTACGGGAATCAGGGCGGTTGTTTCTTCTTGACGGAAGGACCGCTGCAACAGGAGTATAGACCGCCTTTTCAGGCGGAATCTTTCTGAACAGCCTTGTGCCCATTTCCCCGATATAATAGGACCTTGGCTTTGTTATCTCCGGCCTCACCTGAAGGTAGCGGGGGTTTGTGCTTACAATGCCGTCCACCATTCTCGGGTGGGACGGTGTTATAAACCATGTCCCCTCCCGGCTCTCCGCCCCGTCCCTGATTATTTTTTTGATGGGGTCTGTGTATTCATCAAAGCTTATCGCGTTTTCAATAAGCTCTTTTGCGTGTGTTTTATTCAGGGGCTGATAGTTGGAGATAAAATTATTATCCCCGGCAAGGTCCGCCTCCGCCTCTATATCGTATCCCCTGTGGATTGCCTCATCCGGCCTCTGGAAAAGGCGGTATTCGCAGTTGCGCAGTATTTTCAGGCTCCTGCCGCCATAGCGTTTGGGAAGACTGTCAAACAGGCCGGAATCAAGGGTAATTGAAACAGTAATATCATCTTCCTGCTGCAGCTTCTCTGAGGCGATAAAATCTGTCCTTAATTTATGGATATACCATGAGTTATCCGGGGCGAATCCTACCCTGAGGAAACTGGCTATTATCTGCCTTCCGTCAAAGAAGAGCGCGTTGCCCTCCCTGCCGTTTATTATGCGGACGCTGAAATGCTCCTTCCAGTTGTTCTCCCAGTCGGGGCGGTAAAAGCGCTTCACAAACAGGGCAAGGGCCTTGATCCTGTTGGGAAAGGAGTTGATAAAATAATTATACTCATCCGTATAATGGGGCGAGTGATTGAGCAGCTTTATTACAGAACCAAGCGATCTTCTCGGGTCAAGGAAAGGCCTGCTCGCCCTGGTGCGCTTTTCATCGCCCTTCCATCTTCCCTTGTAGTCATAGTTAAATAGTTTCTCGACAAGGCTGAAATCCTCGGTAAAGTTATTTATATAGAAGGTATCGTAGATCACGGAGTTGAGCAGTGATTTGGAAATTTCAGATTTTCCCCCGCCTGAGACTGTAAAGGGTTTGTGGCACAGTGTCCCCTCGGACGCGGTTCCGATAAGGCGCCATACCGGGGCTATGGGGTGTTTTTCCATCTGGACCTTGCTGCCGTCAGGGAGAATATATGTTTTATCAGGCAGGAGTTTTATCTTTATCTCTTTGTTTTTATACTCCCAGGTAATATCCTGCTTGTAGAGGCTGAATTCGGCGAATTCAGGCAGATAAACAATTGAAGGATATTCCCTGTCTATTCCGTAATTTTCCTCATCCCTCAGGTGCATCCTTGCGCTGTAGAGTTTTTTAACCTCTTCAAACGTATGAGTCTTTATATCGCAGTAATAATGCTCACCAAGGCTCCGCCTCGGGAATACCAGCGCGCCGCCTGCATGCTCTTCTTCGGCAAGACCCAGGAGGTTCGCGGCAAAGGATATCTGTGTTTTAACCTCTTTCTTGGTGTAGCCAAAGTAGTTATCCGCTATAAGGGTTATTACAACACCCTCTTCGTTCCTGCATGAGAGCTTGAAGGCCCTTCCGTCATTATAAAGCTCATCCTCTTTTTCCCAGTACATCTCGTCCTTTATCTGCCGCGGAGTCGCGTCCTTTTTATTCGGAAGGCCGAGCTCTTTTTTGGTAAACCGGGTTATATGGGGAGCAAGAATTATGCAGCCGGTGTGGCCGCTCCACCTTTCGATATCAAGCGCTGAATCATTTTCAACAAGCCCGGGGTCACCTGCGTTTCCGAAGATAGATTCTACAAAATCGATATTGCTTACAAGAGAACCGGGGGCAAAATACCTTATCTCCATTCTTTTCTCGCTCATGATGCCGGCAACCTCAGGCTGGACAAGGGGCTTTAAATACACAGAGACAAAAAGCTTTGCCTTCTCATGCTGGTCGGCGGTAAAGGGAAGCAGCATGAGGTCATCAGGGGGATTAACAGCTTCCTTAAGCAGTCTTATAAAAGCGACTTTCGGGACCTCTTTTTTATCAGGAGGAACAGGAAGCCCCCCTTCAACGATATGGAAAGTCCCCACAGTCGTCCTTTTATCGCTTTTGGGGTTATGAAGCACCCCCTGCTTTATCCTGTAGGATTCAACATAATTATTCAAAAACTCATTCTTCCCGGGGGGAATGCTGAGCTGGCGGGCAAGCCCGTACCTGTCAAGGACAAAGGTCCCTGTAGGGATGTTTGATACTTCCTCCCCCGCGTCACTGAAATACCTCTTTAAAAAGCTGTTAAGCCTCCTGTCCGCGGCGCAGAGATAGTTCTTTAAAAGCCTGTTTCTCTGGTTGTAGTTATGGATAAGGTTCTGGGCAATCTTGATAAACCCGGCCGCCGACAGATTCTCCTTTTCATCCTCTTCACAGGTAACACAGGCGAATCCGCGGTAGGGCTTGCCCATAGCGGCAAGCTTGAAATTTATGTATCTCTCAAGTTCCGGTTCATCTTTTGAATCTATCATTCCTAGATAGGGAAATTTATCCATTTTAACCTCAAATTATTTTCTTTTTATAGTATATATTCTATAACAGATTGCTGATATTTTTAAAAGATAACAGATCAATTGTTAGATTATTATGAAAAATACTGAAAACAGGTGATAGCCCATGGAAAATATAAAACTCCCGCCCGACAGGGTGCTGCTTGCCCTTGTAGTAAAATCAGACAGCCCTGAAATGCGGCGCAGGCTTTCTTCCCTTAAAGACCGCGATATCGCGACTTCCCTCACCTATTTTTCGGAATTCGAGAGAGGCATTATCTTTTCAAAGCTGCCTCCTGCCAAAAAAGACCGCGTCAGGGAAGCAATTGAGAGGAACGCTGCGGTAAGGTATGAGGATTACAGTAAAATCATAAAAGGGGTGATATCATATCTTTCAGCCGCAGGCGGCAGCGGAGGGGGAAATACTGTCCCCGGCTCCTGGTACAGACCGGGAAGGAAATAAACTGCAGGTTTTTATAATTATCAAGTCTGATCTCAGGCACAACCAGGAGATTTCATAAGATTATTTGCTATTTATTATTTCCTTTACAGAGCATACAAGATTGTTATAAAGAGACGGGGCTTTTTCAAGGAATTTCTCTATTTGAGGGTATCTGATATCAAGATACTCATGGGCAGGAATGTTTCTGAACCTTGAAAAATCAGCCAGCTCTCCGGCAGCAGATTCACCTATCTGTTCTATATGTATCAAATCGCAATAATATTTCCCTGTAAGTCTGAGGCACGCTCTGCCGGCCTGATGCAATAAGTATTTTGGCTATATCGATTGAACCGTTTACAAGATTCTCTATCCATCTTTCAACATTTCGCCTCATTGATGAGTCTTCAAGGTAGCTTTTTCTGGTTAAATTCATAAACCGATGAGAATCTTCCAGTTCTGTTTCAAGAAAATCAACAAACCGGATCAGTCTTGATTTATCCGCAGGAGAAAGAGATCTGGAACGCCTTTTTACCGCAATAAAATCCTCTGCAAAATACCTGTATTCTTCTGCAAGATCTGTAACAGCTAAAAAATGCCTTGAGTAAAGTGACTCATCTTTTATAATTACCGGAATACCTTCAAGATATGCAGATGCGCATATTGTGGAGGAGGCCCTGTTAAAAATGACAAGATCAACTTCACGGCCGGTAAGGCGCTCAAGATCATTCCATATCTTATCCTCACCATCAAAAAAAACATCATCTTCAAGGTCAAATCTGTTTTCCTGCGGATAAAAATAAATTCCGATATCAATATCAGATTCCTCAACCGCATTCCCTTTTGCCTCAGAACCGAATAAAAAAGCAAATGCTATGTCATTTTTTCCGGAGATATACTCTTTTAATTCATCAATTCCGGGGTAAACTCCACTTCTCATATTATAAAGATAACACTGTTAAACTGGATTGTCGATATCGGGTCATATTTCCGGAGGATGATCATCGATCATCTGCCGGTTTTTAAGGTTCTGCTTAAATATAATCATCAGCAAGAAGCGGGCTGTATTTTGTGCCCTCCCTGGGTTTTTCCATCATGCCCTCAACCGACTCCCTCCATGTGGTATAGTGGGAAGTTTTTCTGTGCTCTTCCACCGCGTCAAGGGATTTGTATACCTCTAAAAGAAGGAATTCCCCCTCTTTCCCTTCTTTTTTAAGGAGATCAAACCTGATATTGCCCGCCTCTCCTCTTGTTCCTGCCCTGTTAAGTTTTGTGGCTTCCATAAAAACATTTTCAAAGCCTTTTTTTACATATATATTCACAAGATATACAACAGTTTCCGTATTCATAAGGAACCCCCGATATTAACTGATCTCTATATATAATAAGAATAATTTACTTTTAAATCAAATAACAGAGAGGGAGGGCTTTTTAAAACAAGACCGCATAACATGGACTGCACCCCGGTATAAACAAAGAAAGGCAATTGTTGACATTCAAGCCCTTAAATGCTAATCTCAATGCGGTTTTACGGGCTGTAGCGCAGTTGGTTTAGCGTACTTGACTGGGGGTCAAGGGGTCGCCGGTTCAAATCCGGCCAGCCCGAATAAAAAAGACTGAATCGGTTTATCCGGTTCAGTCTTTTTTGTTTTGTGGATAGAAGGATTTGAATCCGGCCAGCAATTTTCGTGAAGCCTAATCCGGTGTACCTTTTTTATTATGTTGATCGAAGGATTTGCCCTAAAGGATAAAAAAATCCGGCCAGGATTTTTATGCGAAGCATAATCCGGCCAGCCCGAATATAATTACTTATATTATTTGGACTAATTAAGCTATTCAAATTATATGAATAGCTTTTTTTAGTTTACATTATCAACTGTTGACATAGTATACTTTTTGAGATAATCATATAATCATGAATACCAACATATTATCCGAATTCAGAAATTCCATCAGAAGGATTGAACGTTTTCTGTTTGCAAGTATCAAGGATGACGGGACATGCTGCGGAGTTACTTTCAATGAATGCCATATTCTCATGGAAATAGATAAAAACAGAAAAATTGTTATGAAAGATCTTGCCGACACCCTCGGCATGGATAAGAGCATAATAAGCAGGTCAGTTGAGGTAATGGTCAGAGATGACCTTATCAGCAGGGAAGAACTGACTGATGACAGAAGGAAAAAGAACATAGTACTGACCGGTAACGGAAAAAAGAAAGCGGATTCGATAAATAGTTATATGAACTTAAAATATTCTGAACTGTTCAGTTCAATGAATGATGGAGAAGTGGAAAAAGTTATTGAATCAGCAAAAACACTTGCTGACCTGTTTGACAAATGGGTTTTATTAAATGAAAAGTCAGACTGCTGCCGGGGTGGAAATAATGGATGCTGTAATTAATAAACTTGAAGGCAGATGGGGAATAAAAGATTACCTTGGGACAATTATGTGCCGGCTGGGAATAAGAAGGCAGTATTATTCACAGAAACCAGGGCTATATTCCATTGGGAATCCTGATAACAAATCGCCTGTTTTTGTAACTGCCAATTACAAATATTCGATAGATGTTCTCCGCAGGGCCGTAAAAAATACAGATTCATGGATCCTTGTTATTGATACAAAAGGAGTAAATGTCTGGTGCGCTGCGGGAAAAGGGACTTTTGGAACAGCTGAAATAATCAGCAGGGTAAATAAAACAGGACTTAAAGATGCAGTTTACCACAGGACACTTATTCTTCCCCAGCTCGGGGCTCCCGGAGTAGAGCCGGGAGAGGTAAGAAAAAATACAGGGTTCTCTGTTAAATACGGACCGGTTGAAGCAAATGATATCCCTGAATTCATCAGTAACGGATACACTGCGGACAGAAAAATGAGAACCAAACAGTTCAAACTCAGGGAAAGGCTTGCAGTATCTCTTACGCATATGGTCCAGGGTCTGTTGCCAACAGCAGCGATAGCCCTTTTTTTTGTTCTTAGTGATTTTCTTTTTTCTTTCAAGGGTAATTTCGGTTTTACCGGGTTTCTTTCAATAAATATCCTTGCCTCACTGTCAGCGTTACTTGGAGGAACAGTTATCGCAGGAGCACTGCTGCCTTTACTTCCCGGAAGGGCTTTTTCCATGAAGGGCTTTTTCATAAGCATTCTTTTTGCACTGTTCTTTTTTCAGATAATCAATTCATATTCCTCCCCTCTTTTTATTTTATATACAGGTGGTAAAATGCTGATTCTTTCAGGATGGATTGTGTATCTTGTCCTCAACCTGACAGGCAGCAGCACTTATACTTCTCTTTCAGGCGTTAAAAAAGAAATGGCGATTTCAATGCCGTTGATTACTGCAGGATCCTTTGCCGGATTATCAATGATCATTACAGGGGGAATACTCTTATGACCTATATAAAAAATGTTGCCACACTTGAATACACAAAAGAAAAATGCACAGGATGCGGCATGTGTGCAACTGTATGCCCTCACGGTGTATTTCATGTAACAGGCGGAAAAGCAGAAATAATTGACAGGGACAAGTGCATGGAGTGCGGCGCATGCATGATAAACTGCCCGGAAGGAGCACTAACGGTTAAGCAGGGAGTAGGCTGCGCCTATGCAGTAATAATCTCAAAGCTGAAAAGGCGGGATACAATAAGCTGCGACTGCGACAGTGATAATCCCCAGGCTCAAAACTGCTGCGGTGGAGGCAGCAGCAGCTGCTGCTGAGTATTACCTGGTAAATTAGCCCAATCGCGCAACACATTACTTTGAATATTTGAAAAATATCCACGGATAGTTTTTACTGCAGTATTGACGTATCGCAGCTTACTGTTCTGCCTGCTTTTCGGAAAAACACAACTTAATCCTTCTTTGGTATCCTTAAAAACAACATCACCGGTGCAATGAATTAATCCATTAATAAAGATGCGTGCAGGACGACAAAGGCTTTTATAACCATGCCCTTAAGTTTGTCAGTTTTTTTCTCTTCCATAACCCATGCATACTGGCAGTATCTTATTGACTATATATGGCTTTTTTGCCAAATTACCAATAATTACTTAAAGAAGGAGATTAAACATGCCGGAGAAAAAAATCGGCTTCTTCGCCAGATATCTGACTTTGTGGGTAGCTGCATGTATCATTCTTGGTGTTGTTACAGGTGTTTTATTCCCCCGGTTTCCAAAACTGCTCGGAGTAATGGAATATGCCAATATTTCAATTCCAGTAGCAGTCCTGATCTGGCTAATGATTTATCCAATGATGCTGAAAGTTGATTTCAGGAGTATTATTGACGCCGGGAAGAGACCCAGGGGACTGATTATAACCCTCATACTAAACTGGCTGATCAAACCTTTTACCATGTATTTCATTGCCTGGTTTTTTCTGAAAGTGGTTTTCAAGGCATTTATACCTGATTCCCTTGCTGCTGATTATATTGCCGGCGCTGTATTATTGGGTGCAGCTCCCTGTACCGCCATGGTTTTTGTCTGGAGTTATCTGTCTGATGGCGACCCCGGATATACAGTTGTTCAGGTAGCAGTAAATGATCTCATCATTCTTTTTGCCTTCGCCCCAATTGTGGCCTTTCTTCTCGGCGTCAGCAATGTAAAGGTGCCTCTGGATACCCTTTTCCTTTCTGTTGTACTTTTCGTTGTAATTCCTCTTGCTGCAGGTTTTTCAACAAGAACAATACTCCTGAAAAAGCACAGTAAAGACTGGTTTGAAAATATATTCTGTAAAAAATTCGAAGGGATCACAGAAGCAGGTCTGCTTCTCACCCTGGTAATTATCTTTTCATTTCAGGGAGAGATAATCCTTTCAACCCCTTTGGCCATTGTTTTAATCGCAATTCCATTAATTATTCAGACCTACTTTATTTTTTTCCTTGGTTTTGGATGGTCAAGGATCTGGAAGGTCCCTTATAAGGTTGCAGCTCCTTCAGCCCTGATCGGCGCATCAAATTTCTTTGAACTGGCCGTGGCGGTAGCCATCAGCCTGTTCGGTTTATCATCAGGCGCAACCCTGGTGACAGTCGTAGGTGTTCTGGTGGAAGTTCCTGTAATGCTGAATCTGGTTAAAATAGCAAAATCCGCAAAAAACAGATTCCCGTTGTGATGATTTGTTGTTTCCCTATCCATATATATTTAAAAAATGCCTGATATAATGCCACAGGGCGGGGCTGCTGTTTCAAATCCGGCCAGCCCGGTATTTACTCGAGCTTTATTGCAGGCTTTATATCTATCAGGGGTGTACCGCTGAGACAATCAAGCCCCCTCACTGTTACAACGCAGTTTTCAATTGATACAACAGGAATAACCGCAGCTCCTATAGGATTAGGCCGGTGCGGTGTTCTTAAGGCAAATGAACCTGCATGTCCCCTGTCTTTAGTTTGCTTTTCTATCACTTCCCTATCTGCCCTCTCAAACCAATAGAGAACAAGTATCCTCTGCCCCGGTTTAAGCCCGATTAATCCGGGTTTAAACTCTTCATCAAGCACTATCTGACAAAACGGGCCGTCCAAATCGATATTTTTAGGACATTCCTCTACAGTATGATAGGGGGTGCTGATATAACCTATAAATTTAAGCTCAGCATTCATCTGATTCTACTCCTTTGTCGCATAACTTTATCTGAAGCACTAAAGCATTGGTCAGTTTTTAGTGTTTCTATTTTCTTCTTGCTGCATAGACATTGTAAAAATCATCAGCGCCGCATTTGGTCTTTTTATAACCTGAGAAACATTCCGCGTCCGCAAACCCGTTCCTGCTTAAACATTCAAGTATTTTATTTTTCCTGATCGGAAGTAATTTAGTAGAATCTGCATATTCTTCATGCGTTATTTTATCATAGTATTTTATCCTAAAAATAATCCCGTCTTCCCCTATTTCCGGGTATTCCCGCTCAAAAATATATTCCCTGCTTTCAATTCTGTTAAACTCAATTTTTTTATCTTTTAGGATTTTATCATAATTCAATATCTGAAAAATAAAATACCCATTCTTATTCAATACTTTATACAGCAGCTCTACAAAGCCATTAAGATCTTTCCAGGTTGTAATATGGGGCAATGTATTGCCCAGACATAAAACACAGTCATATTTTTCATCAGCGCTGAGATCCATCATATTCAATACCTTAAAATCAACGCTGATATCCTTATCCCGTATTCTTTCCTTTGCGATTTCTATCATTTTTCTGTTAAGATCAATTCCGGATACAGCAAATCCCTGTTTCGCAAGTTCAATCGCAAGGTCCCCCGTTGCGCATCCTATGTCAAGGATCCGCATATCTTTAGTATTGCAGTATGAACCTATAAAAGACAGTTTTTCACCTTCCAGAGGAAATATCGAGCTGTAATTCTCCGCAATTAAGTTATACATTTTAGCCTCCGCTTCTATCGTCTTGAATGCAAATAAAATGGTAATTACAGTATTTTTTATCCACTTGTTGTACATTCATTTTAATTCGCAATTAATTCTAAGACAATCAGGGTTTTATTATTTCGTTAAACTCCCGAAATCTATTACACACATTTTACCGTATTGTTTATGTGGACCAAATGAAACACCGGCGATATTAAATTTATTAGTAAGGATATTTTTTCGATGTCCCCGGCTTGATACCCCGTCATCGACAAGCAGGGAAATAACAATATCCCTGGCTTCATTATCTCCATAAAAAATATTCTCCCCGAAACCCATTATTTTTGAATTTTTTACTATATTTTTAATTCGTTTGCTGAAATTATCACCATTAGGACTTTCATGCCCTGTTAATGTGGTCGGTCCCTGTTTATTAACATGGTCAAGTGCAAGCTTGTACAAATCAGGGTCAGGATTCAGAATACCCATTTTTCTTGTTTTACTTAGAACGGCAATACATTCTTCTACTGCTTTTTTACCTTCATTTGTTATATAAGTCTTGCCATTGATAAATAATTCTTTATTATTGCTGTATTGCTTTAAACGAGATTTTATATATAGATCTGAATATTTAACAGGGTCTGTCCTTACTTTATTCATCTCAAGTATTACATTTTTTTCAGTATTTGTTAGATAATCTGCACCTAAGGCTATATCCAGTAAATTTAAGTCCCAGTTTCCCGGGTCTTTTTCATATTGCCTGTTATTGATATTTTCTGTAAAAGTTTTTATTCCACCAACGGATTTTCATAAGCTTTTTCAATACTCTGACAGGAAATCAAAGTTAATGAAATTAAAATGAATAGTGGAGGATATTTCATATATATTCCCATAGGTGTCCAAAACAAGGACTATTAATTGCCTGAAATCCCAACTATAATGAATTAAGCTTGGACGGCTAATTCTTTACAGGAAAAGGAAATCAGGCAATGAGTTACAATAATACCATTTTAAAACAAATTCTACAAATAATTCCGAGACATGAATTTGAAAAATCTGTAAAAAAACATAAAGGGGACTTTGCTTCCAAAGGTTTTACCTGTTGGCAGCATTTTGTCTCCATGCTCTTTGCACAACTTTCAGGACAGACCGGGTTAAGAGGCATTGAAAACTCTTTTGAATCAATCAGTAACCACCTTTATCATATGGGTGTAAAAAAGGTAAAACGCTCTACATTATCTTACGCAAATAATAATAGAAGCTGTGAAGTTTATGAAAATGTTTTCACTGATCTTCTTGATAAGATATTATCCATGAAGAGAGCGCATAAACATAAATTTAAAAATCCTCTTTACAGTGTTGATGCATCAACTATTGACTTGTGTTTAAATCTCTTTCCCTGGGCAAATTTCAGAAAATATAAAGGCGGAATAAAACTTAATGTAAAACTTGACCATAGTGGATATATTCCAGCTTTTGTATCAGTTACAACTGCAAAAACACATGAAGTCAATTCCTTGAAAAAAATGGCTTTCAACAAAGGCGATGTCATCACGTTTGATCGTGGTTATACTGACTTTAAATTATTCGCAAATTATTGTAATACCGGTATTTATTTTGTTACCAGGTTAAAAAGGAATGCTGATTACACAATTGTTCAGAGAAAAGATACCTCCTCCTTTAAAAATATTACATCTGATCAAATAATTGAAATGAAAGGATTTTACACCAGTAAAAAATGTCCTTTAAAATTAAGGCGAATCAGAAGCAGAGATCCTGAAACTGGTAAATATATTGTAATTCTTACCAATAATTTCCTTTGGTCTCCAGCAACAATTGCTGCTGTTTACAAAGACAGATGGCAGATTGAAATATTTTTTAAAACTATCAAACAGAACCTCAAGATCAAGAAATTCTTTGGTACTTCCAGAAATGCTGTAATGACACAAATCTGGATTGCCCTAATTGCTTTTCTGTTACTTCAGTTCCTTAAAATGTTTTCAAGCAGAAAATGGACTCATTTTTCACTGATGAAATTGATTCCTGTAATACTGACATCAAGAAAAGATATCTGGACTGTTCTCAATAAACCGCCTTCAGAACAGACTAAAAAAACTAGTTTCAATCTTCAACTGGAGCTGTTATGATTGTTTTGGACACCTATGATTCCTTTTAATAAATCAATAATATCTTTATCAGAAAATTTTAATCTTGATTTTTTTTAATCGCAACAATAATTAAATATTCACAGTTCCTCTTTGGTGATTTTTTTAATATTCATTTCTACATAATTTTTCAATTATATTAGTTTTCGGATCTTCTTCCTAAAAAGCAACACAATTGGAAGGTTTATTTCAGAAATACTTTGACACTCTCCTCTTTTTTAGATCAGGTAAAGGTGAATAATATACCGTTCTGCTTCTCTCTCATTTTACTTATCTGTCTATAAATACAGACAGATATATTTATAGTGTCATGTAACACTATTTAAAACAATGAATTACCTTTTATTCTCTTGCCTCCACCATTCATTTATAGATAAGAAATCCTCTTTTCTTATCCGCTGCAGGGGTGTATAATTGGAAAATAACTCTATATTGCGACTAAGAGTAGAAATATTATTTATCACTCTAAACACATTTTAATCAATGAAATGCTTGCTTAATATAAATAAAGGAAATGAAAATGAAGGAGACAGAAGCTCGTTCTCAGATTTTCCTCTGGCTAAAAGAAAAATCCAGAGAAAATTTTGGTGTGTTCTCCTGGCAGGATCTCAAAGACGGATTTTCCTACCAGGGACAACGAATTACACTGATCGGTCAAAAGGGAATCTGGAAACCCAAAGAATTTACATTACCGATTTCAATTATGTCTGCAATGAATAGTCCATATAAGGATGGAGATACCTCTGATGGATTATTTGAATACAAATATAGAGGTAATGATCCAAATCATGGCGATAATATTTTATTACGAGAATTAATGAGAACAAGAACTCCTTTAATATATTTAGAACAGATCAAATCAGGAAAATATAATGTTGTTTGGCCGGTGTTTATTATTAATAATTTCACCTCTGAACTATCTGTACACGTGGCTGTTGATCCGGCATATATCATTAATTCCAATAATATCTTTTCCGATGATAAGTATTTCTTGGAAAACGATAATTCTGCTCTTAGTATTCGAAAATACATCACCGCACAAACACAAGTGAGGCTTCACCAGACGGCATTCCGGGAAATTATCCTGGATGCCTATAGCAGGCAATGCACATTATGTCGGTTGCAACACCCCGAATTACTGGATGCCGCGCATATTACACCCGATTCAGACGAAAGAGGCGTCCCGGTGGTTACCAACGGACTTTCCTTATGTAAAATACATCATGCCGCCTATGATAAAAACATAATAGGGATTTCACCAGATTATAAAATTAAGGTTCGGGAAGATATTCTTCATGAAATAGATGGTCCCATGCTAAAATACGGTCTGCAATCTCTGGAGGGAGGCAGTTTAATTCTGCCTCTAAAAAAGAAAGAACAGCCGGACAGAGACAGATTGTCGGAACGATATCGCCTGTTTATTTCTGCATGATTTATTATATTCTCATATTTTCTTTTTACGGAATAGCTAATAGAAAAATGTAATTTCACATGGTCTGAAGTAGAGTGAAGACAAATTACTATTTCCAAACGACTGGATTCCTTTCCTCTCATTATCTATTCTATTAAAAAGGAAAATGTGGTGTTTTTATGAACTACGTTAAAACTGTCAGTATCTATTCTGACACATTCTTCCGGGCTCAGCATATTATTTCAACTTTATCTACTCAATTCCCTTAAAATCCTGGTGTAGATTTCTGCTGCAGCGCAGACCTGATCAAACTCCACACACTCGTCTTTGGTGTGAGCCCTCTCAAGCTGGCCGGGACCCAGTATAATCGGCAGGCAGCCTGCATCTCTTAAGAGGTTGGCATCTGAATGACTTTTAAACGCCATTGGATTCCATTCTCTTTCAAGTGTTTGAAAAATCCGCTTTAAGAGCTGGGGGAATGCTTCTTCCGGTGACATCACAAACCCGTCGGCAAGGGTCGGAAACTCAAGCTCATATTTAGACGCAGGGCTTGCAGAAAGTTTTTCATCAATAAAGGTTCGCAGTTCATCCGCGAATACACGGGAGGAAACACCGGGGGGAATGTGCAGGTCAACTGCTGCGGCGCAGCGGTCAGGAACTGCAAACCCTGATTCCGAACTGTGCAGATCGCGGATATTAAGTACTGTTTTAACCTCAAGGCTTTCTATCCGGTCTTCCAGCTCTATCAAAAACCGCAGCATGGCGTGAATGGCGTTGGTTTCCCGGTCTGACATGGCAGCATGCCTGCGGTATCCGAAAGCGTGGACAAGCACTTCCACATAGCCGTAATGTTCCATACAGGGCTGCAGACCGGTAGGCTCTGCCACAAGGGCGGTTTTGAAAGAGCAAGCCTTAAGCAGAGCCTGTGTACCGTCGCCGGTTTCCTCCTCGCCGACCACCAGAGCCAGTAGCACGTTATCCGGCAGAACCCCAAGTTCCACCGCAGACATAAAAGCCTCTATCATGGCGGCGCAGCCGCTTTTCATATCAGAGGTGCCGAGCCCGCGGCAAAGGCCGTTATGGTCTGAAAAACCGTAATGCTCTATGTCATAGGCAGGCACCGTGTCGATATGGCCGAGGAACAGTGTATCCTGATTGCCTGAGTCTGATGAAATGAGCAGGTTCGAACGCGACTCATCAACCGGCTGCCGTTCGACTGAAAGACCGGTCACCATCAGAATATTTTCGAGGAAATCAGTAAGCTCCTCCTCTTTGCCTGAAGGGCTGTAGAAGTCGACCATATTCTGAAACAGGGCATAAAGCCGCTTGGTGTTGACGGAGTATGCCATGCCCTATTCTTCCTTTTTAAGGTTCATCGTCATGTAGACATGCTCTGTCGGGTTTTCAAACCCTTTGCGCCGGAAAAACTTAATGGCAGGCTCGTTATCGGCCTGTGTGTCGACTATCAGCATACGAATCCCTTCAGCTTCCATGAGTTCACGGAAGCGTTCAAACAAAAGGCTTCCGATTTTCATGCGGGCATAGTCCGGGTCAACGCCCAGCCACAGCAGGTGGCCGTAGTTCCAGGCCGTGCGGGCCTTTTCGACAATTGTGCCCATGGCAAACCCGACGACCTGTTCTTTGTACTCTGCGACAAGAACAAACTCTGTTTCGCTGTTGAAAAGATGGGTTACCTCATATTCATCCCATGTACGGTAAAGGTTTGAAAATTCCCCGGAGGTAAATACTTTTTCTCCCAGATGAAAGATCGCGGCAAGATCATCTATGGTCGCTGTCCTGATTTCTATTTTACGTTCAATACCCATTTTCACTCCTCCCAGTCCGGTTCCAGGCTGCGCTCCTGCATAGAATGGTTTCATTTTTTGTATAACCTAAAAAGGTATTGATTCATTAAGTCATCTACTGCAGTAAGAATAAAATTTCTCTATATTCTTATTTTCATTTATCTTTTTTATACTTTTACAAGATGTATCTCATCCTCCAAAGCTTTTTCCACAAATTTATTGATCGATAGATTCATCTTTTTTGCTGTTATTGCTACTTCCCGATGCAGCTCCGGAGATAATCTTAAATTAAATTTTCCGGAATATGGTTTTTCAGGATTAACCCCTTCTTCTTTACACCATCCCAGATATTCATCTATTGATTCCGTAAATGCGCTTTCTAATTCATCAACTGTTTTTCCCTGAAATGTGATTACATCTTTTGTATTAATTATTTCACCGTGAAATATTTTAGCAATATCATCAAATTCAACATTTCCTATATAACCCTTGTATTCCATCATGGCTTTACTCCTGCATTTTCTAAAAATCTCCTCATTGATTTCACTGAACCTTTATCCATCTCTTTTTGCGGATGCGGTCTATGAAATACAGCGCGAATCCCATTTAGCTTGATTCTGACCCTTGAACCATTTCCTTCTGAAATATCAGCACCCAAAAAGAATAGAAGTGATTCAATATCAGACCAGTTTATGTTTGATGGGGACGGATTTATGAATATTTCATCTAAAGTCTTCTGATGTTTTTTATTCATAATTAATAGTACTATCACGCAGTACCAGTGTCAAGGATTTAAATTATTCTAAATTCTCTGGAACATATTTTGCATATCAGTTTTGAGTCACTGCGACAGTTTACAACAGCGATTCCCGGATCTCTTCAAGCTGATTTTTAAGGTCAAGGATCTCATTCTCCCAGAAATTATCCGACCCCCACTGCGGAAAATTTGTCCTGAACTGCAGATCATCATACTGCCGCGCGCACCATGCGAGGAAGTATATCATTCTCATTACCCTTAAGGGTTCAATCAGCCTGGATGAATTATGATCGAAGGGATGGAACTGCTCATATCCTTGGACAAGAAGATTGAATTCCCTGCGCGATTCTGCAAAGCTGCCTGAAAGAAGTAGCCATAAATCATGGACAGCAGGGCCCATGGCCATATCATCAAAATCAATTATCATAAGCTGATTGTTTCCGTCCCGGTCCGGCCTGCAGAGTATATTTCCGGTATGACAGTCTCCATGGATCCTCTGCACCGGTGTATCCGAAAACAACGGGACAATCAGAGCCAGTATTTCATTTGTTGTTTTTTTGAAATCTGTTTTAAAGCTTCCCTGCATAAATGGCCCGCCCAGAAGTTCGTCAATATCATTCCGTGTTGAATCAGACGGATCAAGCACTATCCTGTGACTGCTGTTTCTCTTTCTGCCTGCGGCATGAATCCGTCCCAGTAAAGAACCGGCCCTGAGAAAATCCTCATCACAGTTAAGCTCAAACATTCTCCCTGATTTTTTGGGAAATAGGGTGAAAAAAAATCCATTGCTCCTGCCGAGAGTATCACCATTGGAAAGCCTTAAAGGGTTTACAACCGGGATTTCACTTTCAGCACAGTCATGAATAAAGGCATGCTCTTCCCTGAGCGCCTCTTCGCTCCAGCGGCCCGGGCGGTAAAATTTCGCGACAAGCCTCTCCCCCTCTTCGGTTTCAATTTCATAAACACGGTTAATATAGCTTGGAAACGGAGAAATCAATCCTGTAAGTTTAAATCCGGAGGACTCCTCTACGGCCTGGTGTACCGCATCCGGGGTAAGATCCGAGAATTCTGATTTGATATTCATTGGTGGATGATAAACCAATTATAGTTCTGAGGCAATGTGCTTTTATATCTGTAAGCAGACATTACCAGCGGCAGTCGTAAAATAAGAAAACCGAAAAATAGAAATAAACACGATCTAAAAGCAAAAAAAATGCATCTGAACTTGAAAGAAATAAAGTAAATCTTCTGAACTATATTATAATACCTCATTTAAATTATTGGAAGATACGTTTACTGATGGGAGCTGTTATTTTTCACGGATAAATATTACAAGCAGAATTTAAAACAGAAGCCTTCAGGCGCTTTATTTCAGCCGGCCGGCAAGTAATCATTGCTTCTTTGAAATAAAAAAAGTTGATTTTTATATCATATTATTATAGTATGCTATAAGAAGATCAGACCTGTGTCGGGCCGTTTTCGGCAACAGCATTCCGCTGTGGGACTTCAAACATTAATTCAGCGGAGTACTTTTATGCTTAGTCAGAATGATCGTTCAGCGCTCGCCAACAGGGTCATAATTTCCGGTTCAATCATAAATCTCATCTTAATGATTTTCAAGCTTTACGCCGGTATAATCGGAAGAAGTTCAGCAATGATCGCGGACGCTGTACACTCGATGTCGGATTTTGTAACTGACATTGTTGTGCTTGCAAGCTTCTGGATTACAAAAAAACCTGAAGATAAAACACATGATTACGGTCACGGCAAATTTGAAACCCTTGCTACCCTGATTGTTGGGATCGCGTTATTCACTGTCGCGTCAGGTATCGGCTACAATGGACTTATAAATGTAATTGATTTCATCAGCGGCAGAAAAATTGAAAAACCCGGAGTACCCGCACTGATAGCTGCGGTTATTTCGATTATTACAAAGGAACTGCTTTACAGGTGGACTTTCAATACCGGGGTGAAAATCAACAGTCAGGCAGTTATAGCCAACGCCTGGCATCATCGGTCAGACGCGTTTTCCTCAATAGGAACATGCATTGGCATATCAGGCGCGATTTTATTAGGCGAAAAATGGCATATCCTTGATCCGGTAGCGGGTATAATTGTTTCATTTTTTATACTGAAAGTAGCAGTTGAAATATTTTTAAAAAGTATTAATGAACTTCTGGAATGCTCACTGAGTGAAAAAGAAAAGCAGGAGATTTTAAATTTGATTAAAAGTGTCAGGCACGCGCATGACCCGCATAAATTGAAAACGAGAAGGATTGGCAATAATATTTCTCTGGATTTTCACATCAGGATAGATCCTGACATGAAAATTACAGAGGGCCATGAAATAGCGACAATTATAGAAAATACCATAAGAGAAAAGTACGGGTCAGGCACTTTTATATCAATTCATATTGAACCCGGCAGGTGAATGTATACACTCTCTTTATGATTGATCCCCTGCGGCTTTATACCGCGAAATTCTGCAATTACTCGGCCGGCGGAATACCTCTATGCCAGGCCGGACAATGCAATTCCAATTCCATAAGCCGCGCCTGCTGCCAGGCCGCCGACTATGAGCATCTCAAAGCCTGATTTGATCCAGTTTTGCCCGGTAAAAAATGTCTTTATAGCGCCAAGCGTAAACAGTGTTACACCTGTCAGTGCAGTTGCGACAGGAAACCCGAGTTCCGGGTTCACAGGAAAGATACGGGACGCTAAAAAAGACAGGAGGGGGACAACTCCAAAAAGCGCGAAAGCGAAAAAGGTCGCAAGGGCATTTTTAAGGGGAGAGCCCTCTTCCTTTACAATACCCAGCTCCTCTGCCATCATTATATTTACCCATGCATCCTGATGCTTTGAGATTATTTCGGTAACAGCGTGCGCATCTGCTTCACTCATACCCAGTTCAGTATATATTTCCTCAAGTTCCTTTTTTTCACCTTCAGGATAATTCTCAACTTCCCATTTTTCCCGTTCATATTCCGCCCGGTTGTAATCCCGTTCAGCTTTCGAACTCAGGAAATCGCCTATAGCCATGGATAATCCGTCGCCTATAAGGTTGGCGAACCCGAGAATCAATACTATTCCGGCTGAAAGTGACGCACCTGCGACCCCGGCCACTACGGCGAAGGTTGTAATAATTCCGTCAAGTCCGCCGTAAACTACACTCTTTATATATTTACCCTGTTCTGTTGTATGCAGTTCAGTGGCTGAAGCCTGATGTGCATTAATACTTGCTTCCTTGCTCTTGTTTTTATAGGCTTCTTTTGCCTTTTCAAGGTCCCTGCTCAGCATAATCCACTCCTGATCAAGACTTTACCCTTTATAAAGAATTATGCCAATGGATATGTTTATGCCGGGAGGACAGTTTCCGCATGGTAAATCATGTACAGCTGCCGCATCAGATTACATACCACGGCTGAGATCTGTATTCAAATCTCAGCATTCTTTCAGTTTACAGTTTCATTGCACCAAGCAGTTCATCCAGATTTACTGAGGCAAAACTCGAAGAATAGTCGCTCATCGCATAAGGGATGATGAGCTCAGATCCGTGAAGAATTGCCCCGCAGGTGTAGACAACATTTGGAACATAGCCTTCCCGCTCGGATTCGTTAGGCTCTATAAGCGGCTCCTTCAGACGTCCAATAACTTTTGAAGGATCTTTAAGATCCAGAAGAAAAGCGCCAAGGCAGTATCTGCGCATCGCACCTACTCCGTGGCTTAATACCAGCCAGCCTTTGTCTGTCTCGATAGGAGATCCGCATGTGCCGATTTTTATCATTTCCCAGGGCTGCTGCGGCTTCAGAAGAAGTTTCGGCTGCTGCCAGAAATGGATATTATCCGAATACATCAGGAGTATGTTTTCATCATCCTGCCTCGAGAGCATTGCGTACTTCCCGTTTATTTTACGGGGAAACAGCGCCATTCCCTTATTCTGAACAGCAGGGCCGTTTAGTGTAATAAACTTGAAATTAATAAAATCCTTTGTCTCAAGCAGCTGAGGCAGGGTAATTTTCCCGTCATAAGCTGTATAAGTAGCATAATAAGTAAAGCTGCCGCCGCTCTCCTGAAATTTGACAAATCTTGCATCTTCAATACCGTTGCTCTGGCTTGACATTGAAGGGAAAAGAATACGCTGGGAAACATGGGTACCGGGATCAAAATTAACCTCAAAATTGGACTCTGCAAGAAGAAGAATACCCTGGACAGCCCTGTCCGCCATAATATCAACCTGGCTCATTTTTTTTCTCTCATCATCAAGTATCCTGCGAAGATCTGAAAGAGAAAACTCCCCGGGAAGGTTTCCAGCCGTACGTCTGCAGAAATTACTGTGAAGACCCGCCTCCTGCAGTTTGCGTGTAAACAGCTCCTTCTCAAAAACCGTATCTACAACACCTTCAGGCTCTGCAATAAAAGGCACATGGGGAGAAAGGATAATACGGTGCTGCGCATTCACAGTACCTGTTCTGAAAGTTATGGATGAGATATGCCCTTCCCCTACGGCCCTTAAGCTTAAAATAAAACGGACTGACTCCGGAGGAAGATTGCTCTGGTCAGGATGCGCCACAATTGAAGGATTGAAAAGGGCCGCGGCTTCCGGTGAATACTCGTGTGTAAAATATGCTCCGATAAGAGCTTTTTTCACATCTGACGGATCTCCTGCCTTACCCATGTATTTCAGTTTTACCTGCAGATATCGGTTATCCAGAGTATTTTCAACATTCTCATGACGTCCGCAGAAATCACCCAGGACCTCTTTAAGAAGGACTGCGGCTTCTGCTTCGGGAAGCCCCATTACATACTCAATTATTCGGGAAGCTATATCCTTCCGTACCGGAAAAAAAGGACGCATAAGCACCCTTGTGATATCAGGATTAATTGTAGGCCCGATACGTTTGGCATGCAGATTTTTCTGAGTTGAATAATTATCATTTTCTTTTTTTATTTTCATATTAACTCTCCCGGAAACTCCTTAAAACTGGTAAGTGTACTTTGAAGTTTCTGCATTTCAACCAGTGAAAGCAGAAAAGCAAGTGTTGATTCAGCACCCTGATTCTGACTGACCCTGTCTACATGCAGGCCGTCGCGGCAGCCTCCTGTAATTGAGTCATAAATCAAAAGCCCCAGATCATTCCGTCCGAGAAACCATTCAAATGCCCTTACCGCCTCAAATGTCCAGAAAACATCTCCTGTTGTTGTATATGCTTCTATGCAGGCGGAAATTGTTGCCTGGGCCTCAATCGGCTGCTGATCGTAGAGTGCGCGCACTTTGTCCCGGCTGTAAAAACCGTTCGACCCGACAGGCCTGAAAGCTCCGCTTTCGGAAGTCTGAACCTTAACAAGCCACCTGAGTGTCTTAAGCCCGGTTTCAAGTATTTTTTTATTATTCATTTTTCTTCCGCTCAGAATCAGCGCATGGGATAATTTAGCATTTGCATACGTAACTGTATCCTCAAACCACTGCCAGTCTTCAGATGAAGCATCCGCATAACGCTGCATCAGCTTCTCCGCGAGTATTTCACGGATCTGTCCCGCACGCCGGTCGCCGCTTAATCTTTCAAGATATTCACTGATGCCTATAAGGGTAAAAGCCCATGCGCGGGGAGACGTAAACTCAGTAACACCCGGAAGCGCCTGTTCAAAAAGCTCTGCGGCTAGCATCTGAAAGCCCCCTTTTCCCGCATGCCCTACGCAGTAGCCCAGCGCCCACAAAGCCTGTCCGCTGCAGTCCTCGGAACCTTCATCTTCAAGCCACTTACGGTCAAAACTCATGAAATTTCGGAAACGGCGTGATTTTCGGTCAAATGCATAATTTAAAAATGCCGCATAGGTTTTAGATAATTCATCTATCCTGGCTGAGCTTTTTCCTGACTGCTGTATCATCAGGGTCAGCAGAAGAGCACGGGCGTTATCATCTGTGCAGTAACCTTCTGTAAAGTTTGGCACTGTATAGTTTGCGTGCTGGAATATTCCGGTAGAATCACTCATGTTAAAAAGGTGCTGAGGTCTTAAAAGAGGAAGCTGCCCGGGCTGTTCATCAAGAGTCTTGATGGGAGATGAGTTTCTCCCCACAAAACTATGATCCTGCCCTGCCTGGTGAAAAGATTTCATATAAAGCCGGGCGATACGGGACCAGACCATCTCCCGTCCCAGCTGATAGGCATTTTTACGCATCAGATGACGCATCGGCTCGTTTTTAAGCAGTTCTATCACAGCTTCCGTTACTGCCTTTGAATCACGGAATGGAATAAGCCTGCCCCGGTCTTCTGCAAGCAGTTCCGCCGCATGCCAGTACGGAGTTGATATTACCGCATTGCCTGAACCGAAGGCATAGGCAAGTGTCCCTGATGTTATCTGGCTTTCTGTAAGATAGGGTGTAATATAAATATCTGCAGCACCGATAAATCTCATAAGTTCGGCAATCTCAAGGAAACGGTTAAAAAATACCACGTGCTTCTGAACTCCAAGATCCTTAGCCAGGCGCTCAAGGCTTAACCTGTAAAGCTCACCTTCATTTCTAAGGAGATTGGGGTGGGTCTGCCCTACAACTATAAAAACAAAGTCAGGGAATTCAGAGATAATTTCAGGCAGCGCATTAAGAACATACTCAATACCCTTGTTGGGAGATAAAAGACCGAAGGTAAGTAAAACATGCTTGCCGGCAACCCCAAACTCATCTTTATAGAAGTTGGGGTCCGAAAAAGGCATATCAGGTATTCCATGGGGGATCAGATCAATCTTTTCAGGCGGCACTTTATAGATATCAAGAAGAAAATCCCTGCCCTTTTCAGTCATAACGGCAAGCCTTGTGGAAAGCCTGATAAGTTCCCGCATTACACGCCTTTGATCAGCATCAGGTTCCCGCAGTATTGTATGAAGTGTTGTTACTACAGGCATACGAAGCTCGTGCATAAGGGCAAGCAGATAACTGCCATCTTTCCCGCCGAATATCCCGAACTCGTGCTCAACACACAGCACATCAACATCCGTGATATTGAGAAAATCCGCGGCCCTGAGATAGGATGGCAGGTCCTGTTCTTCAATCTCGAACCTTACTTCCGGCGGGTAATCATACCCTTCCCTGATATCGTTGACAGGTACAACCGGGCACTGTATGGATGGAAATTCTTTAGCCACAGCTGTCCGTAAATCCGTAGTGAATGTAGCAATTCCGCATTTCCTGGGTAAATAATCTCCCAGAAAAGCTATTTTTTTGATATTTGATGGTTTTTGCATTAAATGTTTTTTCCCCGCAGGTCAGTTTCCCTGCTGTTTCTTCGATTTGATTAGCCAAGCGGCTGATTGCAGAAAAAACCATTTACCGCTTTAAAGACGGTAATAGTCATATCTTGATATTGAGTTGAAAAGCTTCCGCCTGCTTCCTGTTTGTTACGTGTTTATAAAAATCAGAATGGTTTTATGTATTACAATTGTTAAATTTATTTACCGGTAACAGCTTTAATTGTAGTCCTGAGGCAGTTTAATGTCAATCAGCAGGGTAATACAGAAAATTGTCTGGAAACAGAGAATAATGTATACGGAGGAAAAAATTATTAAAATTAAACAGGATATTTAAAATAGAAAGTGTTATAGTTATAATAAGCATACATAATTCAATCATTAATATAAACAAATAAGAGAGAGAAATAATGGACAATAAAGAGAGCTTTATACATTCTTCAGAATATGCGGAGTGTATTATCGAAACAATCCGCGAACCATTGATTGTCCTTGATCATGACTTAAGAGTTATTTCGGCTAACCGCTCATTTTTTAGTTTTTTCAAAGTGACACCTGAAGAGACTATAGGGCAGGAAATCTATAATCTGGGAAATAATCAATGGGATATTCCAAAACTGCGTGAACTGCTGGAAGCTATCCTGCCTCAACAAACAATCTTTAATGATTACAGGGTTGAACACTATTTTAATACAATCGGCCGGCGCATCATGCTGTTAAACGCCCGGCAGATTGATCATATGAAGGGAATGGAGAAAATCATACTCCTTGCATTCGAGGACATTACTGTCAAGGAGCTAATCCAGCTTGATCTTGAGGATTCTGAAGAACGGTTCAGACGGTTATTTGAAACAGCCAAAGACGGCCTTCTTCTTGTGGAAAAGAAGAAAGGTTATATTGTTAATGCCAATTCTGCTGTCTGCAAAATGCTCGGTTATACACAGGAAGAAATCATCGGAAAAGCACTTCAGGATTTTAATTTTTCAATAAACCTTGGCGATATTGACAGTATTTTGGAGAATTTAATTATTACCGGCCTTGTATCCCATGATGACATCCTGGTTAAGGATAAACAGGGATCTAACGTAGGAATTGATCTGCAGCTGATTGACAGGGCAAGATTTATTCAATGCAACTTCAGGGACATAACTGAACGCAAGACTGCGGATATAGAAAAAGGAATCCTGAGAGATCAGCTCAACCAGGCACAGCGGATGGAAACCATCGGGACTTTGGCCGGAGGGATTGCCCACGATTTAAACAATATTCTCTCTATCATTTTCGGCAACGCTGAACTGGCGCTTGATATTATTTCATCTGAAAATCCAGTCAGAGAAAATATTGAAGAGATTCTTGAAGCTTCCAGCCGGGCAAAAGACCTTGTCAGGCAGATACTGACTTTCAGCCGGAAAGAGAAAACAAAGCATAATCCAATACATCTCCAGCCTCTCATAAAAGAAACACTTAAACTTCTCCGTTCCACAACGCCGAATTCCATATCAATAATTCAGGACATATCAAAAGACTGCGGAGCAGTCATGACAGATATAACCCAATTCCATCAGATAATAATGAACCTCTTCAGAAATGCTGTTCAGGCCCTGAACGGGAATGGTGAGGTGAAAGTAAGTTTGAAAGAAGTAAATTTAAGCAGCGAAGATTTGACTTATTTTTCAATAATGACTCCCCGTTCAATAAAAAGAACGGGCGCATTCGCCAGGTTATCAGTGGCAGATAACGGCACCGGAATTGATCCGGCAATAATAGAAAGAGTTTTTGAGCCTTTTTTTACAACCAAGCAAACAGGTGAAGGTACAGGCATGGGTCTTTCTGTTGTTCATGGTATTGTCAAAAGCCAGGATGGATTTATAACGATTGAAAGTGAAGATGGTAAAGGCACTAATTTCAGTGTTTATCTGCCGATAACGCAGATGGAAGAAATTCTTAACGATGAAGAAAAAAGCCATAATGCGATCGGCACGGAGCATATACTTCTGGTTGATGATGAAGAAAGTATACTTATCATGGCTAAACAGATGCTGGAAGGAATGGGGTATAATGTTATAAGTGAAAACAGCAGCAATAAAGCTCTTGAGACTTTCAAATCTAACCCTTCCCTTCTTGATCTTATAATTACCGACCAGTCTATGCCCAACATGTCCGGCTCTGATCTTATTGCCGAGATATTGAAAATAAGGCCGGATATGCCGAATATTCTCTGCAGCGGATACAACATTAAAATATCAGAAAGTGATATTGAAGATAAGAGAAACATTATGTATCTAAGTAAACCATACAGCAAAAAGTTATTGACCTGGACTGTCAGGGAAATACTGGACAGGAAAAAATAATAATCCAAATGGGATTCCTGCTTAAGGGAGGATAATTCTACCAGGAATAAGGAAATAGTTGCTGTTCGATTTCTTTATGAAAAACATGAATGGTAAAGACTCCAACTCCATTTTTTTCTAAACAAAAGGCATTGCAAAAAGATTTTTACGGGACAGACCGTTCTTTTTTGCCTGCTTCCTCCAGCCGAATTCCCCTGCCAGCCTGAAGAAAAGCCAGGGCAGCCTGTGCTGTGTATAAATATTTTTTTCAAGTTTACCATCCGGTTTAACTATAGCTTCCGCTATCACACCCAGCGTGGTAAATAAGGGCCTGCGTATACCGGCTTGTGCCGGAACATTCTTAATTTCCCGTATCATCTCTCCAGTACCGATTCCGGCGCCGCCGCACCATACAAGCCCGGAGGATATGCAGAAATGCTCCATAATTTTCAAAGCTGTTTCATTCTGAATGCCTTCGTAAAATCCGCAGTTGCAGACAGCAAAAACTCTCTGATTCCTGTTTTTCTGCAAAAGATACCCTTTCTTATATTCCTCAAGAAAACGCATCAGCGAAGCCGGAATGCTGTCGATATAAAGGGGAAAAGCAATAAGCAGAACATCACAGCTGTAAAGCTCCTGATTCAATTCACTGCCGGATATATTCTTCTGCTCACGGATCTGCGATACACTCTTCCATCCAGTCTCTGCAGGGAGATAATTTTTTATGATAGATAATATTTCATTTGAATTAGATTTAATCCCTTTGGGACTTCCATTGACAGCCGCGATTTTCATTTACTTACCCCTGTTTCAAACCATCCTGTGAATTCTGTTATATTTTCATTATTTTGAATTATATAGGAATTTTTCAATTTTCTTTTTCCCAGATTATCGCTGAAAGAATCAATAAATTTTTTATATGTGCCTGTCTCATCATCACTGTCAGCGCCATAACCGACAGAAAGAAGAACCGGCATTGTTTTGTATCTCAGCCTGTGGTGCATCTCTCCGTTGAACCTGCGAAAGTATGGATGAAGCAGCGGCGGAAGACGGTCTATATAAAATTTGATACTTGTGCTGAATCCTCCCCATGTTATACGGCTTATAACAAGTAAATAATCAGCATCAAAGACCTGACGCAGATATTCATCTCCGCGGTCCTGTTTATAAATACAGATGCCGGGCGTTTTAATCCAGCAACCAAAACACCCGATGCAGGGTTTCAGCTCTTCACCGGAGACATCAAAAGTTTCAAAAACCAGACCTGACGCGGTGCAGACCTTATATACAGCACTGTAACAGGCACAGGCTTCGGCTTCAGATGAATCATACAGAATCACAATTTTCATTTTGGCTCCTTTTCTTTAATTTCAGGCAATTTATGTTTACAGTGTCAACATAAATAAAACATACAGCAAGATGTTACAGTGTCAACATAAAATGATATTATTTTTTCATGACAGAAACATATCATCATGGAAACCTGCGTAAAGAGCTTATTAATTCAGGATTAAAGATGCTAAACCGCAGCGGTATAGCATCTTTTTCACTGCGGAAGCTGTCTACTGAACTCGGAGTAAGCCATACAGCGGCATACCGCCATTTTAAAGACAGGGAGGAACTGCTGAAAGCAATACTGATAGAATCATCGCTGATGTTTCAAAAGGCTCTCGAATCTTCAGTCAAACCCGGTACGGAAGGAGAAGAAGCTCTTATGCAGCTGGGCTCCGGCTATATCCATTTTTTTCTTGATAATCCGGAAATTCTGCATCTTTTTGCCATGATGCCATCTGAGCAGAACCTTTTAATATCAATACTCAAAGATACAGACAGAAGTCACTTAAACAGTGATTTAGAAACCCTGTCAAGACACAGGTCTTTCGGAATATTCAGGGAGACAGTTTCTGCGGCAAAAAAAAATAAACTGTACACAGGACTTTCTGAGCAGGAAATACTGCTTGGCTTCTGGAGCAAGGTGCACGGGATAACCACAATTCTTATAACACAGAAAAACTTTATTCCGGCTGATAAACTTGATGAGGTAATCGAGAGGGTTCTCCGCACACCGTTTTAGCAGCATTTTACATACCGGCTTAAAGTTGCCTTGAAGAAAAATTGTCAGTATTTATAAAAAATATTCTGCAGATGAAGGAGAATACAGAAAAAGGTCTGTGTCTTGAGTTGTCCTCCATACCAAAGGTTTGGTTATGATTTTTTATTTAAACTTTTAATCCACTTTTGACTGTTTCTTTATATAGTTTGATGATGTTGTCTATATTGAAGACATAGTTATCCCGGAGTAGTATTTATTTTTATAATTTTAATCATTGCCTCAGGCGAGGGCAGATATCATGTCATAAGGGAAAAACCATAGCCCTTATTCCCATCCGTTTTACGGTGCCAGATATCAACAACTTCAGTTGAACCGTCAGTAACATAATAATGGTCGAACATGGCGCCTGTTGCGCATGCGTGATTGGGCAGTATCCTGAGCTTGCTGCCGATCTCAAATGTGCTTAAGTCAAAACCGCTCCCAGGGCGGTCCTGGACAGAAGCCCTGCGCACTTTAAAGCCGCGTCACGTTCTTTTTCAGCAAGAACGCGTATTTCTGAAACTGATCTGTAATTACAGGATTCGCCGGCATGGGTAAGCACTCCTCACAGCATTACCCCTTTTTCCCTTTCAAGACGGCGGGCGATTTCAGGAAGAAGCGGAAAAGGAAACTGAGGATAAAATTACCGGCCTTTCCCCGTTCATCGGTTTCGTGGAAGGGGCGTTTACAGGAACGGCCTATATAATATTCAGCATGACAGAACTGGTGAGAAATAATACACCGCTTTATGTTGATGCGGCCACAGCTGTTCCCTCAATACTGATCGGCTCCCGGGTGGGGATGCGAATGGCGGAATGGGCAACCGTGAAGATGATTGATAACAGGGACGAAAGTTTTCCGGTATTTTTGCTGAAAGGTACTCTCTACAGTGCTGCTGCCCGGCTGTTACCCTTACAGCCGGCATGTTCCCTCTGTTTGCCGTGGCAAACTATGCCGGCTCAATACAATGGAACATCAGCCGCGATTATAGATTGTTAAGGCTTGCGGGGATATCCATTACCGGAGGTACGTTATACGGGAGCTTTTTCGGAGGACTCTTCGGAACTCTTTACAGCTCGGCTGTATACTTTCTTATAAACTGACCCCGGTATTGACATAATTTCACCGGTGATGAGGCTTATCATAAAAAAACATTTTATCCGAAAATGATTATTTTCTTCCCCTTATCATCTTCCTGCAGGCCTGTATAAAGCCGTTTATATCTGATGGTGTTAAGATGTACTGTTTTCCATCTTTTTTCGTCAGCAGTATAAACTGGTCCGTTATCTGAGCGTTCCTGCCTGTACTCCTTTTACTGCGGGCCCCCGGTTTTAATTCTGAAATATTTACAGGAAGGGAACTGTGCCCAATCAGCCGGCCAAGCTCAATCTGCAGGGAGACCCCGCCAGCTTTGTTCTGCCCGGATGCCCCTTTCCCGTTTTTTATCCCGGCAATTATTTTACCGATTCCCTCAAGGGTTATCTCTTTGACTGAATCTATGTTTTCAAGTGCTATAAAGTACTTTTTGAAAGTCCTTTTGATTCTTAAGCCGTAATCACCTACGGTATATGACCATCCGAACCTTCCAGTTTCGAAAACAAAAAAAAGCAGAAGAAGTATTGATGCACCGGTCATGGCAAACCCTGCTTTTATACCGGCAAAGATAAATATCCAGACATTGAAAATTATAAAGGCAGATGACAATATCAATATTGCCCTGCCGGATTTTCTGCTCCTCTGCGGTTTAAACTCCATGTGTCCCTCCCCGGTTTATCAGACGTCCTGCAGCATGAATTTGCATTATTATATATCATAAAGCGACGAGTTAAAATCAATATTTTCCATTGACTCCGGTATAGAAAGAAAGGAGAAAGAGTTCTTCTATCTTCTGCGCAGCGGCCGCAGCAGGCCTTCAAGGCCGTTAAGCTTTATCTCAAGGATGGATTCAAGCTGTCTGCCGAGAATACCTTCTGGAAAGCCCTTCCCTTTAAACCAGAGAAGATAGGGTTCAGGCAGATCTGCCAGGTATGAACCTGAATATTTGCCGAAAGGCATTTTTGCGTTTGCGAGTTCAAGAAGAAACTGTGAGTTATCAAAGGTATCCATAAACAGGAATATATCACAATACAGAACCGAATAACATGAAATTAATATGGCAGCATAATATAGTGAATTGAATTTATAATCATTCATGATGATAAATTTATGTTTAATATTGTGAATATGTAGTAAAATATTATGTGTGCTGTAACGGAGAATAAACAGAAATGGAATACGACCTGAATGTCGTTCTTAAGAGGAGCGAATTATTTTCTCAGTTAAAAGAGGGTTCGATTGACCTGATAAACCGCCATTTTAAAAAGGTAACATTCAATGCGGGACAGATTATATGCAGGGAAGGCGACGATGGAGACAGCATGTTCGTCATCCTCAGTGGGAAAGTGTCTGTACTCCGTAATATGGGCTGGGGAGAGAGGGAACTAGGCAGGATGGAATCCCCTGAAATATTCGGGGAGATGGCCCTGATAACGGGAGAGACACGATCGGCGACAGTTAAAGCCCTTGAAAAAACAGAATGCCTGCAGCTTGACAACAGGAGCTTTGAAACCCTGTTGGATCAGGATTTATCATTTGCCCAGCAGGTTGCGAAGTTTATGACAAGACGCTTTTCGGCATTAACACAAAAAACCTCAGATGAATTGTTGGGCGCTTACCGGGCGCTTATGTTTGCGATCGCGGACCTTACCGATTCCCGGGACCCTGAAACCGGCGCCCATCTTGAGAGGACAAGAAATTACTGCGTGGTGCTGGCAGAAAAACTGTCCCATCATCCCCATTTTAAGGATATCATCACTCCGGGCTTTCTTGACGGAATTTACCATGTCTCTCCCCTTCACGATGTGGGAAAAATAGCTGTCCCGGACGCGATTCTGCTCAAACCGGCGAGGTTAACTTCGGAGGAATATGAGATCATGAAACTCCATACTGTAGCCGGTGCTGATGCTTTTGAAAAAGTGCTTGAACAGTGTGATAACAAGCTCTTCCGCATGGCCCACAGGATTTGCCTGCATCATCATGAAAAGTGGGACGGAACAGGATATCCGATGAAACTGTCGGGGGAAAATATTCCTCTTGAATCAAGGATTATGGCTTTTGCCGATGTCTATGATGCTCTATGCTCCAAACGGGTCTATAAACCTGCGATGTCGAAGGAGGAGACGCGGGAGGAAATAAGGAAATCTTCCGGTACTTTTTTCGACCCGCTTATTACGCAGATTATGCTGGAAAATATCAGATTATTCGAGGAAATTCACGATAAATATCAGGATTAAAATAAAAATATTCTTTACTGTAAGTCTCCTGATATTGTAAAGACTGGAAATGGATAAATATTTTCTTGACAAATATTATGCAGAATTTGAAAATGACTATATTACCAACAGGAAAGCGTCATTTGCCTGTGGATTAATTATACAGGCACGAAGAAACTCCAATCGCCCGCAAATGCGTGGCTTGTTAACTTCATGATTAGTTCGATATCAGGTATTTATCAGGAAGCTATAATTAATTAACTTATTTATAAATAATAAAAAAATTACTGATTTGTATAATTCACAGACGGAAAATCAGGTATTTTTTGACAGGAACGCCATGAAAAAGCTTTCCTTACAGGAAATCGCCTCAATTGATAATGAAAAATGCCTGATAATAAAAATTTCCATGACTAAAATATTCCTTGCCGTCAATTCACTTTCAAATCCTTTTCAGACAAACTCCGGGGAGCTGAGAACCATAAAAATGTTCAGTAAAAAATATTCATTTACATTAAACGGAACTTTTCAGAAATTCCATGAACTTAACAGGATTCCGGGGTTTTCCATAGCGGAACTGGATATCTCCTATTCCCCGTATCTGGCGAAACTGCTGTCGGCGCATCAGGAAGCGGAATGATAATTTTCAATCCTTCCCGGAAGGAGAACACCCCCTTTTTTCAAGCTTTTTTTCAAGCCTGCCCCGTCTGGTCTCAAGTTCAGGGAGATATGATCTTATCCTTATTCTTTCAAGAGAAAGAATTTCTTCAGTTATGACGAAAGCTTTTGCCGGCTCTTTTTCCCTGTGCTCATAGTGCTTTGCAAGCTCAATGCCGGCAAAAATATTCTGCCCCGCCTCCCACATCCGGCTCCAAACCAGACAGGCAGCGCTGTAGCTGCCGCATCTTTTGTAATAGAGACCAAGTTCTTTGGCAGCCTGCAGGCTTCCCTCGTCAAAACCGGCGCAGAGTACATCAACCGCTGCCTCCGGGTGCCTCATCAGCAGCAGACCTGCCAATCCAATCCTGTCGATTTTTTTATAGCGGAGAGGATTCTCATATATCTTCTCAAAACACGAGAGCAGACGTGCAAGGCTTATAATGTCTTCAAGATGATGTGCAGCCACCTTTTCGATTGATGAGTAAGCACCGCTTTTTATGAATTCAAAATAGAGGTCAGGCACCATGAATCCCGGCACATCAAGTGTCCTTGCCTTTCCAAGAATATTTTTTTCAATATCCCCGAGCGTGCAGCTTCCAATCACGTTTTTCCACAGCCTCCGGGCAGGATAAAGAAGGTCAAGCTGAAAACCGAATTCCGCCCTGATACCGTTCATCGCATGACGGGTCTTAAGGATATTGGCGTCAAAACTTTTTCCGTTATATGATACATAGATTTTATCAGGGCTGATGTACCTGCCGGCAGCCTCAAGGAAAGCCGGCTCACCGGGAAAGTCTGTGAGCATAATCTGGACAGTTTTGAATTTATCCCCCTCGGTAAAACCAAAGCCGATAAGGAAAACAATGTTTCCCGCTCCTCCAGATAGTCCGGTTGTCTCGCAGTCATAAAAAACAAGACGGGATGATTCCGCCCCGCCTGCTAAAAGAAAGTCGGATATTTTATCATCAAGCGGATTATCATCAAGGCTTACCTTCTCATAAACCATGCCTGAAATCATTATCCAGCCGTTATCAAGCAGCGCCATTTCCTGGGGAGGCAGCTGTGGAAGCGGATGCGTGTCGAGGCCCCCGGCCGGGACAGGTCTTTCCCTGTTTTTTATTGAATCCAGTCTTGACCTGAGATCCGAAGGATTCATTTTTCCCCCAGCCACTCTCTGAAAAAGGTGATAATCTGCTCTTTTTTATTCATCGTTACCGATGCCTCATCATCAGGCCCGATGCAGGAGGGACACCCCCCTTCACACGGGCAGCTGCTGATTCTCTCAAATGCTGCCTTTAATACCTCATCAGTTATCCTCGACAGCCCCTCGGCAAGCCCTGTTCCGCCCGGATAATTGTCGTATATATAGATGCAGGCTTTTCCAAGGTGGGGGTCCTTAAGGCGCTCCGCAAATCCGATATCGCTCCTGTCGCAGAGCAGAAAGACAGGAGCAACGTTTTTGATCAGGCTACCTATCCTGCCGATTACATGCTCCTTAAGCTCATCAGGTATTTTTTCAAAAGCCCCCGCGGAAGAGGTATTATCATCAAATATAAAGATAACGCTTCTTGTGTGCATCTCTTCCTCAGGAAGGGATATTTCACCGAACCCTATATTTTCATGGCTCATATACTTTATTTTTTTGAACTTTGTGACCTGCCTGCGGACAAGGACATCGCCTTCGGCAATCCTTACACCTGATTTTAAGGCGGTTCGGTCTTCAGTCAGGAGTTTGATATCGGTTTTAACCACCGCGTCTGTGTAATAGTTTACATCCGACTGCACAACCAGACATTTTTTGTTTTCAATATCAAGTTTTTTGACTATGTACTGATCGCCCCTGTGGATGTAGACCGCATTGTCAAAAAGCATTTCCTTTGCCGACGGCCTGTCCATCTCGCCTATTACCGTATTTTTTCCGTCAGTCGTATCGATAATGACTACGTTTTCGCTTGTAGCGCTCCTAAGCGATACAGATTCGGCCGGATATGAGCGGTCTGCCCAGTAATATTTTCCCCCGGTGCGCCTCAAAACTCCCTCTTCTTCAAGATATGAGAGAAGTTCAGCTGTGCGGCTTCCGAATTCCTCCCCTTCGGCGAAAGGGAGTTCGAAAGATGCGCATTTAAGGTGGTCGAGCTGGATGTAGATGTTGTCCGGGTCTATCCAGGCGGACTCAGGGTTGCGTCCGAAGAAGTAATCCGGGTGGGCTATGACATACTGGTCGACCGGAGCGTTTGAGGCGATAAGGACAGAAACGGAGGATGAAGCTCGCCGCCCGGCACGGCCTGCCTGCTGCCAGGAGGAGGAGATGCTTCCGGGAAAACCTGCCATGATTGAGGCGTCAAGCCCGCCGATATCAATTCCAAGCTCAAGCGCGTTGGTTGAAACTACCCCCTGAATCTCCCCGCTGCGGAGGCCTTTTTCTATCTCCCGTCTTTCCCCCGGCAGGTAACCGCCGCGGTATGCTTCGACCCTTATATGGTTATTGTCGTTATAGACGTTTTTAAGGCGCTGGTTTATATAGCCTGCGATAAGTTCTGTCCTTATTCTGGAGCGGCAGAATACTATAGTCTTTATCCCCCGCAGGAGAAATTTGAGGGCAAGGTTCTGCGATTCAAGGACTACTCCCCGCCTTATTCCCTGCACCGCGTCTACAAGCGGCGGATTGTAAAGAATAAAATGTTTTTCGCCCGAAGGAGAGCCGTTTTCACCGACAAGAACGGCATCCGTTTCAATAATTTTTTCCGTATGCTCAAGCGGGTTTCCTATTGTCGCGCTGCAGCAGATAAAGTGAGGATCAGAACCGTAAAAACGGCAGATTCTCTTAAGCCGTCTTAAAACATTAGTCACATGGGACCCGAATACACCGCGATAAATATGCACCTCATCAATAACAATGAATTTAACATTGGATAGGAATTTTATCCATTTGGGATGGTTCGGCATTATCCCGGAATGGAGCATATCGGGGTTTGTTATGATTATTCTCCCGCCGTCCCTGGCAGAGACCCTAACCGAAGCCGGTGTATCGCCGTCGTAGGTTACTGTCCTTATGGGAAGCTCATCAGAAAGAAGGACCTCATTAAGTTCCGACTGCTGGTCCTGAGAAAGGGCCTTTGTCGGAAAAAGATAAAGCGCCCTTGCCTCAGGATTCTTGAGAAGATGATCTATTACAGGCAGATTGTAGCACAATGTTTTTCCCGAAGCCGTAGGTGTTACAACTGCCGTATTTTTCCCCTCACGGACCAGATCAAAGCAGCGCCTCTGATGGATGTAAAGCCGCTTTATCCCCCGCTCTTCATATATCCTGCGGATTAAAGGATCAATATCTTCAGGAAAATCAGCATAAATACCTTCCCTGGCTTTTATTGTTTCCCAGTGTGTAATATTTCTTTTAAAATCAAAATCCTCTTTCAGTGTTTTAACAAGTTCAACAGACATGGTGTAATATTATCATAAAACATTGCGGATGTCCTTACCGGATTTTCTTCTGACGGCAGCCAGATTAAAAAATGACTATATATGAGTGTATATTTTTATTGCCTGAACTTCATTTTTGTCAGCAGATTAAAAATTAACTATATCAGGAACCATGCCCGCGGTTTATTATTTAATAAACAGACAAGGAGAAAAGGATAATGAAAATCGGACTTGATACAGAAAGCTGTCACCTGCTTTTTCACAACGGGTTGATTGATATCTTCGGGTTTATAAGAAAAGCCGCGGAACTGGGACTGGACGGAGTAATGATAAACATAATAGGCGGAATGGACGGCGATGATGAGAGGTATATCCATCCGGAATGGGGCTGTCTTGGAGGAGCAGAACCTGAACATCTGGAAAAAGTAAAAAAGGAGCTGAAAAAATACGGGTTATACGCGGAAGTGGCAATGCGCGGAATTGACCCGGTCCGTCTCTCTAAAGCTGTTGAAGTAACACATAAAATCGGAGCCGACCTCTTGAGAACATACTGCTGCTACGGGAAATATGACCCTGTGAATCTTGAAAAGGCGTCTGAGAATTTCAAAAAAATAGTACCGCTGCTTAAAAAATACCGGATTAAATTCGCGATTGAAAACCATGAAGAAGAAACTTCGGATGAAATAATAGATATAATAAAGAAAGTAGACAGCCCCTGGGTCGGGTCCCACTGTGATATCGGGAATTCAATGATGGCCTGGGAAGAACCGTCAAAGGCACTTAATAATCTGGCCCCCTATGCCCTTACTTCACATTTCAAGGATCATATCATTATAAAAGACGGGGAAGAATATAAAGTCTGCGGCGTCCCTCTCGGTAAAGGCAATATCGATATCGATGAGTGCTTTAAAATACTATTTGAGAAATCTACTCTCACAAGGATAAATGTAGAACAGACCTATCCGTTTTTATCGGTATTTAAAAGGGAAAGAGGGACAGGCGGAGTAACTGAGATAGGGAAAGGTGCGTTCAAGGTGGAAAAACCGGTATTTGATTTTGCGGAGCACAAGCCGGACGAGTATTATTATCCGCCGGCAGAACACCTGAAAATGATGATAGAAGAGCAGGAAAAAGGGCTTGCCGAATCTATCAAATACATAAAAAAAATCCGGGACAGGTACTGCGGATAGATACTGTATAGATATTTAAGTACTGCTGACAAGTACGGTGCCTAATAATAGAATATTTGCGAAAAATGAGATAATACTATAATTACTTAAAAAGTATTATCTCCTGATAAGTTTATCTGTATTGCAGAGCAGAATCCCTTTAAGGCTTCCCGGACATACTGTTCCGTTTTTTTCCGTATACCCGGGAAAATTGACAAGTTCAACAATTCCTGCGCCTGTAATTTCACCCAGCGGAGAACCGATCGGATTATGGGCATTGTCAATAATAAGAACAGGCTTAAGAGTGCTTAATGATGCAAGCTGGCTGACTTCAAGAGGGGCCGGGCCGAAAACCGCGAGGATCTTAAATCCAAGCGCTTCTGCAAGAAGTTTATGATGAAAGTTTACAATAACAGGCGCTCCGTATAATCCGCTTTTTTCAAGTTTTGCAACAGATGATGCGAACTCTTCTTTATATTCCCTGATAAATTGTTTTGCCCTGTCCATGGTGCCTGTTTTTTCCGCAATCGCGGTAACTGACTCCTCTACAACTCCGGGAGCATAGCCTGTATTAATCTTTAACAGCTGATCTGCCGGTTTTGGAAAACTCTCAAAAACACTCTTCATCATTATCTCGTATCCTGCATATACCAGCAGGTCGGCGTCCCTTATTTTTATTACATCAGACGGTTTAAGTTCATACTCCGGCGGGTGCGTCATACTGGAAGATGCAATCTGATCTGCTTCAGATCCTGATGCGGAAACAAAAGCGGCTGTCCAGGAATTTGTCGCGATAATTTTTCCGCCTGCCTCTGCTGATAACAAACCGGCATTCCAGCACAATAATAAAGCTGAAACAGCCAGCACATATTTAAATCTGTTTTTCATTTAGAAACCCTCTTTTTAAAAAGTATTACCATTATAAAAACTGCGACAGCAGGCAATGCGACACCTGCGCTTACAGGGATATCCAGAAACAAAGAAAGAAAAAAGCCTGCGACAGAAAATAGTCCTCCAAGTATACAGGACAGGATCATGGTCTGCCTTAAACCTGATGAAAAAAATCCGGCAATAATTACCGGGAGAATTATCTGCGCGTCAAGCAGAAGCGCACCCATAAGCTGCATTGCCGAAGCAACTACAAGCGAGGTGATAAGCATTACGGCAAGTTCAAAAATATTTACCGGAACGCCGAGAGACAGTGCAATATCCCTGTCATGAAAAATCACTGTCAGATACCTGAAAAAAAGAACAGAGAAAAGGACTGTCCCCCCGCCGATAACAGAAGCGGAGATTATTGAAAATATACTCCCGGAATAAAGGTTCCCCCATAAAAGAGTCAAAGTATCTTTTGCCGGTACATTAAACCGGCTCACAACAATTGACGCTGCCGCGATGGAGGCTGCCATAAAAAACATTGTAAGAGCGCCGTAGTCTGCCTTAAGTATTCCTGAACTGCGGTTAAGTAAAACAATAAGCGCTGCATTTGTGAGAAACCCTGTTAGAGGAAGGTTCCATCCGAATGCAAGGCCAAGAGCACCTCCAAGAAGCACCCCGTGCATTAATAGATATCTTAACGGAAGTATGTTCATCCTCAGGATAAATATTCCGCTTAATGGAAAGGTAAACCCGGAGACAGCAAGAAGAATCAGCGCCCTGAATACCGGCGGATAGAAGAGCACTTCAATCAAAGTCTGCCCTCTTTTAACTTTCTGACCGGCCAGGAGAGTTTTTCAAGCCATTCGTGATCATGAGAGACGAGAAGTACTGTGAGCATCTGACGGGACAGCACACTGTTAAGAAAATATATCAGCTCTTTTTTAGCCTCCTGATCCAGAAAGGAGGTCGGCTCATCCATCAATATCAATCCTGCTTCCTGGCAAAGGCATCTTGCAAGCGAAACCCGCTGCCTTTCGCCGCCGGAAAGTGCATAAAAATTATCATCATAAAGATGAAAACAGCCTGTCCTGCGCATTGCGATTTCAATTTTATGCTTCTTTTCAGATTCAGGTATTTTCATTCCCAGCATACCCGCGCTGACAATTTCAAATGAGGTAAGAGGGTATGCCGAAGCCTCTATTCCCTGAGTAACATAACCTACAGGGGAAGGAATCTTTCGCATTTTTCCGATAGCCTTCCCGCCGATACTTATTTCCCCCTCAAGGACAGGCAGGGACCCGATCAGGGTTTTAAGCAGAGTAGATTTGCCTGCACCGTTATCACCGGTTATGGCCAGCTTTTCTCCTGATTCCATGGAGAGATTTAAACCGGAGAGGACATTTTTCCCGGGATACCCGGCTTTGAGGTTCCGGATTTCAAGATCAAGCCCTTTCGCAAGGCCAGAGCGCTGCTTAAGCAGACGGTATATCTGATCCCTTTCCATATCCGGCGTGATAATATCTTCCGTAAGGCAGTCAATTTTTTCGACAAGTATTGACCAGGAACAGGAAACCCCCTCTTTACTGAAAACATCCAGGGCTCCGGAGCTGACAGTGTCAATAAAGCATTTTTTAAACCCCATACCTGAAATCAGGCTGGCTGCGGCGCGCCCCGCGACCTTGTCGTGAAGAAAGAGTTCCCACGGGTTCAGCCGACTGCTGTCAAGGAATTCTTCCAGCTGAAAAAGAGGATACAGCCACTTTCCCTTATCTTCAAATATAATAATATTGTCTTCATATACCCTGAGAGAGATTCCGTCGGACAGGGTATCCCCTGCGATATCTTCCATATTTCTGTATAACAATTTATCCTGCATTAATATTTAAACGTCCTTATAAGAATTTCATTATCTTTCGTGATGTCCGGCTCCTGCCGGGAGAGTCCTAATCTTATAAAGAAAAAAGAGCATTTACAACCGCTGATATTTTAAAATTTTAGGATTGATTTACTTACCTGGATAGCTGTAAAGAGCTGATCTGAGTATTAATAAAAAAATCCTGAAGACCACACATCACAAATAACTTTAACAAAGGAAACATCTGTATGATGCACTACACCATTATTAAAGATGCAATGTCAATGGATACCCAGATAAATTGTCAATATATACGGTCTCATCTTTTTTTTAAAAAATAAATATGGTCAATAATTATTTTCAGGTGATAAAATTGTTAAGAAATAAATCTCTGATATTTAAGTTAATTTCAGGAGCTATTCTCTCCACAATTATTCCCTTTAGAATATCCGGAATACTTATATATTTTCAGCTTTCAAACTCACTTATGGACCTTTCCCTGGAAAAATTACTGCATAATGCACAGGATTTATCCCAAATCCTTGATGAAAATCTGAATACATATATAAAAATTGCCTCGACTGTTGCCACATCACCTGAAATAAGTATTGCAGTTAAGGAAAGGAATTTTAATAAAATGCAGGAGGTATTGGATACTATTCAGGTTAAAATTGAAAAAGATAATAATTTTATATTATTTTTTTAGATGAAAACGGGATTTCCTGTGCTTCAACTGTATTCAAAAGCAAAATCGGATTGGATCTATCAGACAGGGAATGTTTCAAATATACAAAAACGCCGGGAAAAGCAATTGTAGCAGGTCCAGTTATATCACGAGGCTGATCTTCAGCGGGTGGTTTATTGATAATTGTTGCAGCCTCTGTTAAGGATAATGAGGAATTTTATGGAATGAAATATTTGGGAAGACGGGCATATCTTATCTTATTAATTCGTCCTGATGAAGAGTATAACGATTTAAATCATCATATTTCTGCTTTTTTTAAAACAGGTGAGATTAAGGGAATAAGGAATACTGTTCAAAAACTGTTTAATTTAACAAAGAGGAAAAATATGGGAAATTCTGAAAAGGGGAGAATACTGGTCGGGAAAAATAATATTATCATTGAAACTTTAATTGTCCCAATCAAGAACAGCAAGGGAAAAATAGAGAATTATCTTGAAATAGGATATAATATTACAAATAAAGTAATACTTGAAAAAAGACTGCAGCAATCCCAGAAACTTGAAGCACTGGTAACACTTGCAGGAGGTATAGCTCATGACTTTACCAATATACTGGGAGAAATCCTTGGCCATACAGAGCTGGCAGTTTTAGATATAAAAAGATGTGGCAGTTCCGAGAAATATCTGAAAGAAGTGCTTAATGGTATTGAAATGGAGCAAACCCTTGTCAGTCAGATACTTACATTCAGCAGAAAGAATGATGTGGAATTAAGACCTGTAAAACCAGAGTATGTTATCAAGGAAGCGTTAAAACTGCTGCGCCCGGCAATTTCAGCAATAATAGAAATTAAGACAATAATTGACAGTAATCTGACCACTATTGCCAAACCTAAACAGATTCATCAGATAATGATGAATCTGTTTAGAAACGCAGTATACGTAATAGGAAATAAAGCTGGGAAAATCAAACTTGGATTAAACGCCTTTTATGCTGATGAATTATTACAAATACAAGGATTGGTATAGAATCCGGTAATTATGTAAAGATAAGTATATCTGATACTGATAGAAAATATTTTCAATCCGTTTTAAACAACAAAACCTGCGGAGGAAGGAACCGGACTTGGATTCTCAGCGGTCCACGGGATTATTAAACAAATGAAAGGGGAAATAACAGTATATAGCGAGGTTGGGAGGGGAACTGTATTTAATATCCTTCTGCCCGCTGGCTGAAACTGGCAATATGATAAAACGGAATGGAGAGATAACAAAAGGAAGTGGAGGAATAATACTGGTAGACTGATGAGACTTCAATTTTATCAGTTATGAAAGCTCTTCTCATCAAACTGGGATAAGATGTTGTGAATACACCAACAGCGAAAAAACATTATCCATGTTAACAGAAAAATCTGAATTGTATGACCTGATAATAACTGATTACTCCATGCCGAAATCGTCTGGAATGACATTTATAAAAAATATTAAAGAAAAAAAGATTAATATTCCTGTAATATTGATGTCCGGACATATTGATATGATTACTGAAACAAAGATCAAGGGATATGGTATCAAGGCAATATTAACAAAACCAATAAGTATACATGCATTATCTGACACACTGGACAATATTTCCCTGCATAAGAATACCGCTGACGGTGCCCTATGAAACCAAATTCAAGGGTATCTTAATGCTCCAACCATAAAATCTTCTCCACATATCCCTGCTGTGGGTGTAGAATGTCTGATAGTTAAAGAGAGTACAACAATCAAGGGTTAAAATTGCAATTTTAACATTATATTTTCTCATAGATTCTTTACAACATTGGATAGTGCAAGATAGCAAGGATAAAATATACAATGAATACTAAAGAAAAAATAATTTTCAAAATATTAAGACATCATTGGATATTAGAACTTATTATTATATTGATATTAAGTGTTATAGTTTTTATATTTGCAGCATATTACGATTTATTGGAGTTGTTAAACGGTTTTTTAATGCTTTATGAAAACCTTGAGCTTGATGAATACATTTCTGTATCTATTTTTCTGGTTTTTGCACTCGGAATATTTTCAATACGCAGATGGCATGATTATTTTAAATTAAGCAGGATATTAACCAATAAGAACAAAGATCTTCAGAGAGCATTATCAGAAATCAGACAGCTACAAGGAATAATCCCTATCTGTGCATCTTGTAAAAAGATCAGAAACGATGATGGATATTGGCAGCAGGTTGAAGAATATATTCATGATCATTCAGATGCTCAATTCACTCATGGGCTATGTCCTGAATGCGAAAAAATTATTTATCCGGATTTATATTTTAATCATGAGAAAGATTAATGATTTTTATGTATGTAATTATTTTTCCGATAAAAGTCATCTACCCCTCCTCAGTCCAACAAAATCTTCTACCCATATCTCTGCCGTGGGTGTAGAATAACCTGGTTAAGAATAATATTTTTTCCCATTGCTTAAAGAAGGATGAGATTATGAAAATAATGTTTTCAAGTGCTGTAAAAAACAAATATCCTGATCTGAAGATTGCTTTATTGAATATTGAAAATATTAAAAATGAGTATATAAATAAAAACATCGAAATTGAAAGTGAAAACTTGGTTAAGAATTTGGTGGAACGATATTCAAATTATACTCGTCAAGATCTTTTAAAAGATAGTGTTATTGAAGGCTATTATTCTTATTATAAATATTTTAATAAAACTTATCATGTATTACTTCAATTGGAATCAATTGTTTTCAAAGGGAGAAAAATTCAAAGTTCTACTCCTATAGTACATGCCATGTTTATGGCTGAATTAAAAAACAGATATTTGACAGCGGCTCATGACTTGTCAAATATCTATGAACCCATATTGATTGATATTGCAAATGGAAATGAAGATTATAAACTTATAGGTAATTCTGTAAAGACATTATTACCCTCTGATATTTATATTAAGGATACCAAAGGGATTATTTCCAGCATAATATATGGACCGGATGAAAGAACAAAAATAACCAATGATACAAAAAATGCTTTATTTGCTATATATGCGCCGGCAGTCACAAAAGATGAATTACTAATTAATCATCTGGATGATATTGCAAATTATCTGAGAAAAAATAACAATTCTATAATTATAAACGAAAAATTAGTTTTACAGGCAGAGTAATTACCTGCAACTCAAGAAAATACACTTTTCATGTTCGTGGTGCTGGTGCAGGATTGAATTGCCAACATATTATTGCGATTAAATATTTCTAAAAATATTTAAAAAGGTTATAATTGGAAAACAATGAAATATCCGGAACTCACAGTAAGTGCAGTAATTTTTAACAGAAATGATCAAATCTTATTATGCAAATCCCACAAATGGGATAATAAATTTATTATCCCTGGTGGGCATGTAGAATATGGTGAAAAACTAGAAGAGGCTTTAAAACGCGAGATACTGGAAGAAACAGGGATTGAAATTCATAGTATTAAACCAATAGGTCTGAAAGAATGTTTTTATAACAATAAATATTATAAAAACAGACATTTCCTTTTCATGGACTACATCTGTAGAACAGAAACTACAGAAGTTATACTTAACGAGGAAGCGGAAGAATTTGCATGGGTTTCATTAAGTGATTTGCATAAATATGAATTAGGCGGATTTACAGAATCTTTACTCAATAAACTGAAAACAAATGGAAATAATCAAGACAAAGTAGATATATATTACAATTATTAGGACTTTATTGCTATCGCTGGATGTTAATAGTGTTAACATAACAGATATTACTAAAGAGACTACATAAAGGTAGAGGGGGGAATAGACTCTGTAATTAAAACTGTGTAACTGCAAAATTCTAAATAGCCTCAATGCAGAACTGGATAACCACTTAGGTTACGAGAAGCATTCAAGCCAGGACCGCAATAAACTGAACAGCCGTAATGGTGGCCGTACAGGCAAAAAAGTAATAACCGATGCGGTTCTTGAGGAAGTTGAGCAGCGGCAAAACCGTCCACTAGAGAGTGTCTATCCGATAATTTACCTTGATTGCATTGTCGTAAAGGTGCATCAGGATAAAAGAGTAATCAACAAGGCTGTTTATCTAGCCCTGGGTGTTACCACAGAAGGAATTAAGGAACTTTTGGGACTCTGGATATCAGAAAACGAAGGAGTGAAGTTCTGGCTTTCTATACTAACGGAACTTCACTCCCAGAGGTGTAAAAGATATCTTCATTGCAAGTGAGGATGGACTTACAGGCTTCCCTGAAGAGATAAATACAGTATTTCCCAAAACAAAAATCTGATTATGCATTTGTACACATGGTAAGGAACTCTTTGAAATACGTTTCCTATAAAGACTGTAAAGAACTGGCTGGGGATTTGAAAAGAATCTACTCTTCAATAACCCTTGATGAAGCAGAAAGGGAATTAGTGATATTTTCAGATAAGTGGGACAGTCAATATGCATCGATCAGCAGAATGTGGGGAAAAGCTGGGAAAACCTGATAACAATCTTTGATTATCCTGATGAAATCCGTAAAATAATTTATACTACAAATGCAATTGAATCTTTAAACAGTGTAATTCGAAAAGCCATAAAAAATCGCAGGATATTTCCCAATGACAAATCGGCATTTAAAATCATATACCTGGCTGTAAAGCAGGCTTCAAAGAAATGGAGCATGCCTCTCCGTGAGTGAAAACCAGCTGTGAACCTATTTTTATTGGAATATGGAGAGCGGTTTTCTGATGAATAAAAAGTCAGTTACACAGAATTCTTTACAGGCTCCATTTATTCTGGATTTTTATTATCAAAAATTAATCTTATTTTATGATTTAATTCTTTTATATCTACCGGTTTCATTAAAAAAGCATTAATACCTTCAGCGTCTGCGATATTATTATTAATTTTTGTACTATAACCAGAAATAAGGATTACTGGAATTGATGGCCTTATAGACCTAATCTCTTTTGAAAGACTTAATCCAGTCATCATAGGCATCGTTTGGTCCGTAATAATAATATCAAAATAATCAGGTTTGTTTCGAAATAACTCAACCGCTTCATTGCTATCTGTTTTACCTGTTACGTTATAACCAAGTTTTTCCAGGCGAAGTTTTAGCATATTGACTAATAGCGGCTCATCATCAATTAATAATATTTTTTCATTTCCATTATTAATTACATCAATATTATTTTCAATTTTTGAAGTGGTTAAACTATCTTTCTTTTGAAAATATACCTCAAAAATTGTACCCTCACCTAATATACTTTTAACTTTAATCATACCACCATGTTGTTTGATTATATTGTGAACAATTGATAATCCTATTCCAGAACCTTTACCGACTTCCTTTGTTGTAAAATATGGATTAAATATTTGATCTTGAATTTCTGAGGAAATCCCTGTGCCTGTGTCTCGTATATTGAGCAATATATAATCCCCCGGTAATAACTCTGGTTCGCTTAAAAGATCCTTATAATCAAGATTGACTTTAGACAATTCAATCGTTAAAACACCTCCGTTTTCCTCCATTGCATCTGCGGCATTTGTACATAAGTTGACTAATACTTGATCTATTTGAGTTACATCAGACATTATTAAACCACAGTTTGGATCAATATTATATCGTATCTCTATAGACGAAGGGATTATTGCTCTTAAAAGCTTAATAAAATTATTAGTAACAAGACTAATATCAACAGGTTGTCTGTTTGATTTGTCTTTACGGCTGAAGGATAGTATTTGCTTTACTAGCTCTTTTGCTCGGAGGCCGGCACTTAACACCTGTTCCTGTAGATGTATTAAATTTTCTTGATCTTTACTTTCGGCAATTGCGATTTCTGTATATCCAATTATTACAGAAAGTATGTTGTTGAAATCATGAGCAATTCCACCGGCAAGAGTTCCTATAGCTTCTAGTTTTTGTGAATGCTTTAATGCATCTTCCAGTCTGATTCGTTCTTCTTCTGCTTGTTTTCTTTCAGTAATATCGCGGGCAATTCCCAAGACACTTGTTAGTTTATTTTTTTTATCATAAATTGGTGTTTTTATTGTCTCAATATACTCAGTGTGTCCATCTTCAGCAAAAGTAATTTCTTCTTCATTATTACTAGGATATCCAGTTTCTAGAGTAATTTTATCATACTTTCTGAAAAGGTTAGCTAGTTTTTCAGGAAATAAATCGTAATCAGTTTTTCCTATTAATTCGCTTTCAGGTATTCCTACCAATTTTTCAAATCTCTTATTGCAACCCATGTAAACCCCTTCCGGGTTCTTAATCCAAATGAGATCCGGAATGGAATTAATTAATGATGATAAACGTGATTCTCTGTCTTCAAGAATTTCCTGTACTTTCTTATGCTCAAGAATTTCCTTTTTAAGATCCATGGTTTTTTTATCAATTATTCTCTTGAGTTGTTGATTTAAAAATAATGATGCTAATAGAATAGTGATAATAATACCTATAATACTAAACATTATTTTTATTCGTCTTTGTAATTTAACGGTAGGTTCATATTTGATATGAATCCATTTGTTTATTATTGTCTGTCTTTCTTTGTCTGTAATTGCTGTAATACCTTTATCCAAAATGCTAACAAGCTCCGGCCAATCCGATCTGACTGCAAAGCCTGATACATTCGAAGGTTTAATCTCAGATGCAATTTTTAAATTTACTATTTTATTTTGTTCAATATAATAACTGGTAGTAGCCAAATCTCCGATAAATGCATCAATTTTGCCGAATGATACTTCTCTTAAACCGGTACTTATGTCATTAGCCAGCTCAATTATAATTTCTGGATTTTGATTTCGTATAATATCTATATAACCATAACCAGCAACCATTGAAACGGTTTTACCTTTAAGATCTGATAATGTTAAATTTACTCCTGAGGATTCTCTTACTATGATAACTGATGGAATGCTAAGATAAGGTGTTGTAAAAGTTAAAAATTTTTCGCGATGAGATGTTTTTACAACTGCATTTAGCATATCAACTTCACCGCTTTCAGTTTTTTGTATTACTTCAACCCAGTCTTCACATTTTATAATTTGAAAGTTCAGTCCCAACTTATTTGAGATTAATCTTGCATAATCGGCTGCCAGCCCCTTATATATACCATTTTCATCGAAAAATTCTATTGGCTGAAAATTCGGATCAGGAGCCAGTTTTATGGTTTTGTGATCTTTTAACCATAATTGTTCAGAATATGTTAGACTGACTGACTGACTATAAAGAAATTGGATATGAAAGAATGTAGAATAAAATAATAATACTATAAACCAAATAAAAGGTTTTAACATTTTAATTACAACTACCTTTACTCAAGTATAATGAAATATTTTGATTAAGTCATTGTTGAGGCTGTAGATAAAGTGTAAATTTTCAACAATTGCTTTATATCCAGATATTCCCATGATAAAATTCTATCAGACTGGGAGATTACAAAAGGGGTAAATACAAAGAGTATTCTTATGAACAAAAAGTGCTGCTGCCGATAGATTTTTCCGAGCAGGTTCTTCCCGGAACCTTTGAACACACACTCAATTTTCTCATTGACCGGGGAATTGATTTAACCATGTTTTATGAAAAACATAAAAATGATGAAAATGGAGCTCCCGCCTACGATCCGGCGATCTTACTGAAGATAATTCTTTTTGCTTATTCACGGGGAATTATTTCCAGCAGAAGAATTGCCCGATTATGTCGGGAAAATGTCGTTTGCATGTCCCTCTCCGCAGAACCCGGCCGCACTTTAGCACCATAGCTGATTTTATTTCTACGATGGATAAAGAAATCGCTCCCCTGTTTACCCGGATTCTCTCGGTCTGTTACGCCAATAACGTCATCGATAAAAACATGTTTGCCATCGACGGCTGCAAGATTTCTTCCAATTGCTCAAAGGAATGGAGCGGAACGAAAAAAGAACTGCTAAAAAAAGCGGGAAAGATAGAGGAATCTATCAAATACCTGTTGGAAAAACATAAACAGGAAGATAAAAGCCGGTATAGTCAAAGTCAGGAAGAGAAAGAAAAGGCTTCGATAGAGAAACTGAAAGCTAAATCCCAAAAGATCCATGACTGACTGAACTCAAATGACGATAGAATGGGAAGCCAGGGGAAACCAATAAAAAGCAATATTACCGACAATGAAAGCGCGAAGATGTCCACCTCCCATGGAGTTATCCAGGGTTATAACGGAATTGCGGCGGTTGATGAAAAGAACCAATTAATCGTTTGGGCGGAAGCATTTGGCGACAGCAATGAATCCAAACATTTCCCCGAGATTCTGGATGGAATAAAAAACAATTTTAAATCGATTCAGGCATCGGAAGATATCTTGAAAGAAACAGTGATTACCGCCGACAGCGGTTTTCATAATGATAATAATATGAAGCTGATTGTGGAAAATAACCTGACAGCCTTTGTCGCGGACAACCAGTTTCGAAAGAGGGATGTGAGATTTGCATCAGCCCAGAAACATAAACAAAAACCTGTCACGAATTGGGAACCTGCCAAAGGGAAAAAATATTACTCAGTAGATGATTTTATCTATGATGAAAATACAAAGAAATTAATGTGCCCAGCTGGTTTCGAAATGAAACTGAAGTGCAGGAACTTTCAAAGCTCTGGCTATAGTGGAACATCCTACATAGGGAGAAAGGAAAACTGCTTAACCTGTCCGCTAAGAAAGAAGTGTATACGTAAAGAGAGCACGGAAGTCAGACAGGTGACCAGGTTTGATAGTAGTCGGGGAAAAGAAAAGGTCTCATTTACAGAACGAATGAGGAGAGTCTTTGACGCGCCTGAAGGTCGGAGTATCTACAGTAAAAGAATGGGTACTGTAGAACCGGTGTTTGGAAATATCCGATCGACACTGGGGTTAAATTATTTTACACTGCGAAGTAAGAATAAGGTAAATGTTCAATGGTTGCTTTTCTGTATTGTGCATAACATTGGAAAAATACAGAGGTATGCGGAAGCATAGGGGAAAATAGAGGATGAAATGAATCAGGGATTACATTTTGACCTCACAAGACAATCTTATGGACTTTATGATCTTGTAGAATGGGAGAAGTAAATGAAGATTGAAAATCGGGGTTTTTCTACAGCCTCGTTATGTAAAGTAAATGAATCGGTTGTTCGTTTAGGTATTGTCAAAGGTGAATATCATTGGCATAAGCATGATGAAGAAGATGAATTTTTCTTTACACTAAATGGTGAGTTGTTGCTCGATATTGAGGATAAAGAAACTGTTACACTTAAACAATATCAAGGGTATGTCGTTCCTAAAGGAATTGTGCATAAAACACGTGCACAAGAAAAAACTGTAATATTAATGATTGAGACATCTGGCATTATTCCGACTGGTGATGAATAATTTGCATATCCACTGACTGTATTAGTAGAGTAATTACTTGGCCAATTGCCTTTCTCCCTAACGAAGATAAAAAAACCACTTCTCCAGACATGGAATCAAGTGCAGAATTACCTGGTTAAGAAGTTCTTCATCCTTAATAACTTCAAAATATTTGTTATCCCGGTCTCCAACTAACAAGTAAATATTTTAATGTAAAAAAATAGACATCTCATCCTGCTTGAATATAGAGACATTCAGACTCCGTGAGTACTTTTCACACAAAATATGCCAAATTCAAATATTTTACCGGTTCTATAATAATATTTTTATTCATTATCACCGCTTTTAATAAACAAAAAAGTAAATAAGATATCAGAATAAATAAAAAAAATTCTTGTACTTATATATTTATATATTAAAATTAAATTGATGAATAACAATGTTAAATCTTTATTCTTAATAAATATTATTTCATCTGAATTTATATTTATTTTATTGTTTCTGTTTTTTCAATCATATATATATGCAGAAACTGACAATAAAATTATTAAAGTCGGTGTTTATGATAATGAACCCAAGGTTTTTTTATCTTCTTCAGGCGAACCTGCAGGACTATTTATTGATATAATTGAATATATTGCAAATAAAGAAGGATGGAAAATAAATTATGTCCCCGGAACATGGGGGGATGGGCTTAATCGTCTGAAAAATGGTGAGATTGATCTTATGCCAGATGTGGCATATACAGCAGAACGTGAAAAATTATTCAGTTTTCATAAAGTTCCTGTCCTTTCATCATGGTTTCAAGTATATGCTCGTAAAGGAAGCGACATACAATCAATACTTGATCTAGATAATAAAAAAATATCAGTTCTTGAGAGGTCCATACAAGCAGAATCATTTTCTCATTTGGCTAATGATTTTGGATTGAATTTAACTTTAATAACGCTGCCTGATTATAAAAGTTGTTTTGAAGTAGTTGCCAAGGGAGAAGCAGATGCGGTTATTACCAACAGATTTTACGGAATAGTACATGCTGAAAGATATCGACTTGAAAATACTGCCGTTATTTTTAATCCTTCCACACTTTTTTTTGCGGCTCCTGGCAATTCAGATAAAGAATTATTGAACACTATCGACAGTTATTTAAATAAACTAAAAAAAGACACTAATTCTGTCTATTACAGCTCACTCAAACGATGGATTTCTGAAGATATAAAATATCAGATTCCGGAACCGATTAAAATAATAAGTATTCTATTGATTTTTTTACTTAGCATAAGTCTCTTGGGAATTTTTTTATTTAAACATCAGTTAAAAATCCAAACAGCGGAGCTTTCAAAACATAATGATCAAATGTTAATTATTGAAAAAACACTCAGGACAACAACTACACAGCTTGAATTAAATGTAATTTTGAATAACTTCCTGCAGGGAGTACTGGAACTATCCTGCTATCAAAGCGGGATGATAAATCTAATAGATCCGGATACTGGAAATTTAGTTAGAGCTGCATCGTTAAACATGACAGATAAAGAATCTTTCAATAACAATATATCATTTGAATTAATAGTAAATAGTGTTCAGCTAGGTGTATTGTTTCTTTTCTCAGAAATGAAACTAGAACTTGATTATTATACAACGGAGCAAATAAACAATCTCTGCTCAACAATATCACTTTCAATATTAAATGCAAGACTATACAGAAAAATTTTAAATCACGAAACTAAACTTAAATCTCAGGTAAAAGAAAGGACTGCAGAATTAAAAAAGGCAATGGAGGAAGCAAAAGCTGCAGATAAGATTAAATCGGCATTTCTTGCCACTATGTCACACGAACTCAGAACACCACTTAATTCAATTATAGGATTCACAGGAATAATGCTTCAAGAAATACCGGGACCATTGAATGAAGAACAGGAAAAACAGATGTCAATGGTTCAGGTAAGTGCACGACATTTGCTTGCGCTTATCAATGATGTGCTTGATATTTCTAAAATTGAAGCAGGACAGTTAGCCCTATCAATTTCAATTTTTGACGTAAAATCTTCAATAGAAAAAGTTATAAATATGATTTTACCACAAATTCAGAAAAAAGGTCTTGAACTCCGAATTGATATTTCTGATGACGTAAAAACTTCACTAACCGATTCGCGAAGATTTGAACAGATTATTCTTAATCTTTTAACTAATGCAGTAAAATTTACAGAAAAGGGATTTATATCTCTTACCTGTCGTAGTGAAAAGAATCATTATTTTCTTTCAGTTTCAGATTCCGGTATTGGAATTGATTCGAAAAATATTTCAGGGTTATTTAAGCCATTTCATCAGGTTGATACCGGTCTCACCCGTAAACATGAGGGAACAGGTCTTGGTTTGTCAATATGCAAAAAACTTTTAGATCTTATGAACGGGAGTATAGATATTAAAAGTGAATCAGGCAGAGGAAGTACTTTTTCTATCCGTTTTCCCGGGACAAATGGAGTTTTGTAAAATGAATAAGAAAATTTTAATTATTGAAGATAATGAGCAGAATTTTTATTTAATGCGCTTTATCCTGGAAAATGATGGATTTGAAATTATTGGCGCAGAAAATGGCAGAAAAGGTATTGAGAAAGCACTTGAGAGCCAGCCACAGGCGATTTTACTGGATATTCAGCTTCCGGAAATGGATGGATACACGGTAGCTGCTGAACTTAAAAAACATGAAATACTTGCAAATATCCCTATTATTGCTGTTACTTCTTATGCCATGGCTGGAGACAGGGAGAGAATTCTGGCAGCAGGAGCAACTGGATATATCGAAAAACCTATTAATCCAATAACCTTTACTACAGAGATTCGGCAGTATCTATCAGAAAATAAATAATAAGGAAAATAGCATGAATATTCTTATTGTTGATGACAATGAAGAGAACAGATACCTTCTTGAAATATTACTCAAGGGTAACGGATATATTGTTCATTCTGCTGAAAATGGTGAGGAAGCTCTAAAACTGATGGAGCTAAATAATTTTAATATGATAATAAGTGATATTCTTATGCCAGTCATGGATGGTTTTCAACTTTGCCGTAAAATAAAATCAGATAATAGATTTCAGTCAATTATAATTATTGTTTATACTGCTACTTATACCGGAGCCAAGGATGAAGAGTTTGCTCTTCAGTTAGGTGCTAATCGATTTGTTCAGAAACCTTGTGAACCAGATATATTATTGCAGATCATTCAAGAACTGTTTAATGAATCCGAATCTACGAATAATAGTAACTTAAGTACTTCAATACAAATTGAAGAGGAAGAAATTCTCAAACTATATAATGAGCGCTTGGTAAGAAAACTTGAGCAGAAAATGATTCAAGCAGAAAATGAGATAATCGCCCGTCAAAAAGCAGAAGAATCTCTGAAATTGAGTAACAGCAGATTAAACATGGCCCTTGCTTCTTCTAAAACAGGTTTATGGGACTTGAATCTGCAGACGAATGAAATGTGGTTTTCAAAAGAGTGGAAGGAGCAATTAGGTTATCTGGATGAAGAAATTCCAAACCGCGTAGGAGAATGGGAAAAACGAATTCATCCGGATGAAAAGGAACGGATTCTCAATAAAGTGAATAATTTTATTTCAGGACAGGATAATGATTATGAGTCCGAGTTTAGGCTTCTTCATAAAGACGGTTCATATCGATGGTTTGTTGCTCGCGGAGCAATAATTACAGAAAATAATGTAAGACGTTTTCTTGGAAGTCATGTAGATATTACCGAGAAAAAAAACACTGAAAACAAACTACTCTCAAGTCTTACAGAATTGGCTGTGATACATGAAAATGCCCCGGTTCCATTAATTATTTTTGATCCTGAAATGAAAATACAGAAAGTCAATAAGGCAGCTGCCAGATTAATAGGAAGAGATGAAAAAAGTATTTTCAGATTATCATGCGGAGAAGGCTTGGGGTGTATTCACTCATCCAAAACACTTGAGGGCTGTGGGCTATCACCGGAATGTTCTAGCTGTCAGTTGCGCTCTATAATCACCCAGACTTTTAAAGATGGGAAAAGCCGATTCGACCAGGAAATATTCCTACCTTTTATTTCAGAAGAAACTTCTATCGAAAAGTGTTTAATGGTATCCAGTTCATTTTTAAAAATTGATAATAAGGACAGGGTTTTAGCTTCTCTTCAGGATATTACAGAGACTAAACGCATAGAAAAAAATCGTAAGGAACTAGAAGCTCAACTATACCAGGCTCAAAAAATGGAATCAGTTGGTTTACTGGCAGGCGGGGTTGCACATGATTTCAACAATCTTTTAACTGTCATTTTAAACTATTCAGAATTATTGATGCTCGATATTGACAAAGAGCATCCGATTTATTCTCCTCTAGAGGCTATTGGACAAGCTGCTTTAAGAGCTGCAGAACTAACTCGTCAGCTTTTAGCTTTTAGCCGTAAACAGATTCTTGATGTGAAAATTATCGATTTAAACAACATTATCATTGGTTTTGAAAAACTACTCCGTCGGCTTCTCCGAGAAGATATTGAAGTATACTTTAATCTCTCAGAAGAATCTCTTCCCATAAAAGCTGATGTTGCACAAATTGAACAAGTTTTAATGAATCTTGCAGTCAACGCGAGAGATGCAATGCCTGACGGAGGTAAATTAACAGTCGAAACTTTTTTCTCAGAAGTTGATAAAACTTTTTTGGAGAAGAAACATGGCATATACCCCGGCAATTACGCAATGCTGAGTGTAAACGATTCAGGGTGTGGTATGAGTAAAGAAATAATGGAACATATTTTTGAACCGTTTTTTACAACAAAAGAAACGGGAAAGGGAACTGGACTTGGTCTTGCAACTAGCTATGGAATAGTCAAACAGCACGGAGGATTTATTTGGGTATATTCTGAATCTTGTAAAGGAACAACATTTAAAGTTTATCTGCCCATATGTGATGAGAAACCCCAAATTAACATTAAACCTTTAAAACATCAAACTAATATTGCTTCTAATAATACTATTATGATTGTTGAAGATGATGTAAATGTACTGGAACTTATAAATCAGATTCTTTCAAAACAAGGCTTTAAAATTGTAATTAAATCGTCAAACACAGAAGAATCAATCATTATGGCTGAAAATTTCCATGATCCTATTAATTTATTGATATCTGATTTGATTATGCCCGGATTAAATGGTCCTGATATATTTAAAAAAATATATAAATATCATCCTGAGATAAAAGTATTATTCATGTCAGGATATACCCAGGAAGTAATTAGCACACAAATAGAAGATCATGTAGAATTTGATTTTATACAAAAACCATTTACAGCAAATGGACTTATTAAAAAGATATCAGATATCATAGGTGTCCAAAACAATCATAACAGCTCCAGTTGAAGATTGAAACTAGTTTTTTTAGTCTGTTCTGAAGGCGGTTTATTGAGAACAGTCCAGATATCTTTTCTTGATGTCAGTATTACAGGAATCAATTTCATCAGTGAAAAATGAGTCCATTTTCTACATGAAAACATTTTAAGGAACTGAAGTAACAGAAAAGCAATTAGGGCAATCCAGATTTGTGTCATTACAGCATTTCTGGAAGTACCAAAGAATTTCTTGATCTTGAGGTTCTGTTTGATAGTTTTAAAAAATATTTCAATCTGCCATCTGTCTTTGTAAACAGCAGCAATTGTTGTTGGAGACCAAAGGAAATTATTGGTAAGAATTACAATATATTTACCGGTTTCAGGATCTCTGCTTCTGATTCGTCTTAATTTTAACGGGCATTTTTTACTGGTGTAAAATCCTTTCATTTCTATGATCTGATCAGATGTAATATTTTTAAAGGAGGAGGTATCTTTTCTCTGGACAATTTTATAATCAGCATTCTTTTTTAACCTGGTAACAAAATAAATACCGGTATTACAATAATTTGCGAATAATTTAAAGTCAGTATAACCACGATCAAACGTGATGACATCGCCTTTGTTGAAAGCCATTTTTTTCAAGGAATTGACTTCATGTGTTTTTGCAGTTGTAACTGATACAAAAGCTGGAATATATCCACTATGGTCAAGTTTTACATTAAGTTTTATTCCGCCTTTATATTTTCTGAAATTTGCCCATGGAAAGAGATTTAAACACAAGTCAATAGTTGATGCATCAACACTGTAAAGAGGATTTTTAAATTTATGTTTATGCGCTCTCTTCATGGATAATATCTTATCAAGAAGATCAGTGAAAACATTTTCATAAACTTCACAGCTTCTATTATTATTTGCGTAAGATAATGTAGAGCGTTTTACCTTTTTTACACCCATATGATAAAGGTGGTTACTGATTGATTCAAAAGAGTTTTCAATGCCTCTTAACCCGGTCTGTCCTGAAAGTTGTGCAAAGAGCATGGAGACAAAATGCTGCCAACAGGTAAAACCTTTGGAAGCAAAGTCCCCTTTATGTTTTTTTACAGATTTTTCAAATTCATGTCTCGGAATTATTTGTAGAATTTGTTTTAAAATGGTATTATTGTAACTCATTGCCTGATTTCCTTTTCCTGTAAAGAATTAGCCGTCCAAGCTTAATTCATTATAGTTGGGATTTCAGGCAATTAATAGTCCTTGTTTTGGACACCTATGATCAGATATATTAAGTAGATAATATTTATTAGATCACTATTGATGAAAATATTGGAATATATATTGAATCACAGCGGGCCAAAATAATCATAGCAATACTAACTGACCAGGAATTTCCCTTTGAATTGAATCACGTTCCAAAGGTTCATTTAACCAAAGCCAAAGATCTTTCCTTGAAAATAGAACTGTCGGAAGCAGAGATGCTAAGCTGTATATTGTCCATCCTAATGTAGATAAAAATCTCATATAGCTCAGTAACAAGTAGGTAATGAGTGCAGATGCAATTTGGATCATTAGAGCATTTCTGGAAGTGCCCACAAAGCTTTTTATTTTCAGTTTTTGTTTCATTGCCTGAAAAAATATTTCAATCTGCCATCGATCTTTATAAATAGCACCAACGATATCAGGAGGCCATTCAAAATTATTTGTCAAAATAACAATATATTTACCGGATTCCGAATCTTTTATCCTGATCCTTCGTAGTTTCAGAGAACACTTTTTAATTGAGTAAAAACCGGTAAAACTGATTATCTGATCAGATGCAACATCTTTAAAATCTTTCACTTTTTTTCTTTCAAGTATTCTATACTTTGCATTTTTCTTTAGTCTCGTGACAAAGTAAGTACCTTTAGTACAAAGACTTGCAAAGAAGGAGTAATCATTGTAACCACGATCAAAGGTTACTACATCTCCTTTTTTGAAAGGTATTTCGGAAACTGCAGTTAGATCATTAGCCTTTGCATCAGAGAGAACAGCAAATACAGGAATATATCCTGTATGATCAAACTTCACATGTAATTTAATTCCACCTTTGGTCTTTCTAAACTTTGCCCAGTTGAATACAGAAAGACATAAATCTATAGTTGTGGAATCAATACTGTAGAGTGGATTCTTGAACTTGAATTTATGCCTGGGTGCTGCGGGCAGTATTTTATTCAGGAGAAAATAGAAAATATCTCCGAACATTTTGGAGCTTCTGTTTTTATTAGCATATGTGCACATAAATTCCTAGCGCAAATTGGCAATAGCTTCTTTAGGTGTTATGAAGTCAAGAGTTTTTCTTGGCCTTTCATTCAATAGCCTTGCTACTCGTGATACATCATACTGCGAAAGCTTTCTGAAATCATCTACTTCATCAAGCATATCACGAATCAAGCCATTTGTGTTTTCACATGTTCCCTTTTCCCAGGGAGATGCCGGATGGCAAAAGTATACATCAATATTAAGATTTTCTTTGAGTTTTTTGAACTCACTGTTCTCTTTACCCTGATCAAGAGTCAGAGATTTTCTTAGAAGAGGAGATATCTTCTTAAACCTTTTCTCTATTGTTTTTCTTACTGTATTTGCATCATATGTTTTTAACAGATCAAGCTGGATAAACCTAGTTTTACGTTCAACTATTACGCAGATTGCTGATTTATGGTCCTTTCCAATGAGAAGATCTCCTTCCCAGTGTCCTGGAACTTTCCGTGAGTTAATTTCAGCAGGCCTTTCGTCTATAAGGGTAATATCTTTTAATTTACCCCGTTTTTCGTCCTTATTTGCACTCTTTCTTTTCTTTCCTTTGAGTCTTAAATCTTTAAGCGCTAGTTTTTTAAGCTCTCTGGGCTGTACTGACAATAGTGGACACGAATATTTAAGCTGTCCTCTTTTGATTTGAAAACCATAGCTCCGCATATCGTGCGGGGGCAATGTTTCCGAGTCCCGAATGCCTACGAATCCGGTTATAAAATACTTCGATATATTCTTGGATTGCCGCCTTCGCTTCTGCTCTTGTGGCAAATCTTCGATGATAAACAAGTTCCCTCTTGAGGAATCCCCAGAAGCTTTCAGTCGGAGCGTTATCATAACAGTTACCTCGGCGTGACATCGATGCCCTCATTCCGGCTGATTGTACCGCCTTTTGATATGACAACGCACAATATTGACTTCCACGATCTGAATGATGAATACACCCCGGTTTCGGTTTCCGATAATACAGAGCCTTTCTAAAGGCTTCGTGCACCAGCTCCTTGGTCATCCGATCTCCCATTGCATGTCCGATGATTTCACGTGATCCGAAATCTTTGACACCTGCGAGGTAGAGCCATCCCTCACCGGTAGAAATATAGGTAATGTCGGGTTCCATACACGACTCCTGGTTCCATTACGCTGAAGTCCTGCTCCAAAAGATTTGGCGCGACCGGAAGATTATGGTTAGAATTGGTGGTTGCGATAAACTTCTTATTCTGTATGCATTTGATCCCCATTTCCTTGCGAAGTCGGGCAATTTTATCACGCCCTATAATTACACCATTGTCTGCCAGTTCACTCTGTATACGACGAGGACCATAGGTCTTGCGACTGAACTCATGCACAGCCCTGACAAGAGGTTTTATTTTTTCATCATTATTTTTCCGAGCTGACGGAGACCGACGCAGCCAGGCATAGAAACCACTTCTGGATACCGTGAGAACTCGTGCCATCAGTTTTACTGGATAATTTGACCGCTCTTTTTTCATGAACGCGTACCGGGCAGCGATTCCTTGGCAAAGTACGCGGTGGCTTTTTTTAAGATTTCCCGCTCCATACGGGCTTCTGCCAATTCCTTTCTTAATCGATTATTTTCAGCAATTAGCTCAGCGTTGGATCGCTCACCGGGTAATGCTGGTATCTTTCCTAACTTTGCAATTGCCAGCCAGTTCCCGATAGTACCCTTTGGGATCATTAATTGCCTGGCGGCTTCCTCACGCGAGAGCCCTTGTTCGATAACCATTTTTACGGCCTCGGCTTTCAGTTCTTCACTGTAAGACCTGTTCTCTTTCATCGCTACCTTTCCTCTGGTTAGCTTAACATACCGTGTCCATCAAAGTCAGTATAGTTCACTCCCCTCATGTGGAAATGGACATAGTTATAAATTGTTTTATCACTCACTTTATCTGAAGGATAATTTATTTCCAGCCATTTGGCAATTTGCTGTGGGGACCACCGGAGTTGGAGTTTGGGTTTTATAAGCTGCCATGACTTGTTGTCTATTTTTAATTTGGGGCTCTGATTTTTTCTTTGCCTTAAATGCTCATACTCTGCAATTAAAGGATTGTAATATCCTTCATCAGTACCGCGTTTTATTTCTCTTGTAATACTTGAAGCTCTTCGGCCAAGATTACTTGCTATTTGTGATAGCTTTAATCTTTTGGTGTAAATCATCTGAAAAATGGCCATTCTTTCATTGAGATTCATTCTTTTGTAACTCACTTAAAACTCCTGTCACAATATTAGTTTATTGCGCTAGGAATTTCTGGCCGTCTTATAATTTTAAATAATTTGAATTAAAAAACATCCTTTGACTGTATATAACAAGTGAAAACTGTTATTCCACCAAGGATGTAAGAAATAACAAGGTGAGAAATATTGATTTATCTGATTTTTTAATTAATCAGGGACAAGTCCCTGAGGATAAGACAGTTCATTGTTTAAGATGGATATCTATATATAATAATTTTATCAAACATTATCCGTTAAAGTCAGATAATGATTTTTTTGTTTTTTTGTCAGAGAAGCATCAGGATTGGCAAATCAAACAAGCTGAAAAAGCTATTAATCTATTCAAATTCTATAAAAAAACAAATGATAAAGAAAATACGTTAAATAATAATTCTTCAATATGGATTGGTGTAGAAAGGAAGATCGCTGAATCCTGTAAAATACAATTTAAATCATATAGTACCGAAAAAGCATATCTTTACTGGACCCGCTATTTTTACAGACATCTTAACTATAAAGAGCCGGATGAAGTTAATGAGTCAGATGTAAAGAATTTCCTGACATATCTTGCTGTACAGAAAGGCATAGCAGATTCAACACAGAAACAGGCATTTATTGCTTTGCTATATCTTTTCAGAAACGTACTTTTTAAGGAAATATCAAACCTGAATGATGTTGTCCGCTCAACTCAGTTCAAAAAACTTCCGGTTGTTCTTTCTAAAATAGAGATTAAATTAATTATCAATAAACTCCCTGGTATTTATAAAACTATGGCAATGATAATTTATGGAGGAGGATTAAGACTAACAGAATGTTTATCATTAAGAATACAGGATATTGATTTTGAGAGACAATGTATTACTATAAAATCCGCCAAAGGGAAAAAAGACAGGCAGACTTTACTTCCTTCAGCTGTTATTCCTGTTTTAAAGAAGCATTTATCTGATATTGAAAATATTATGATAAGGACAGATATAATAAAATTGCCGGTGTTCAATTACCATATGCGCTTGAAAAAAAATACCCAAATGCCGGTAAGGAATGGGGATGGTTTTGGGTTTTTCCATCAGAAAGATTATCATGCGATCCGAGAGAAAATATAATCAGAAGATACCATCTTTATCCTACAACGCTTCAGAAAAAATTTCATAGTTCGGTATTATCCGCCAATATTAATAAAAATGCGTCGATTCATACATTAAGACATAGTTTTGCGACTCATCTGATTGAAAGCGGCTATGATATCCGTACAGTCTAGGAATTGCTGGGACATTCAGACATAAGAACAACTATGATTTACACTCACATTGCTAAAAAAAATGTCCTTGGAGTTATCAGCCCTGTGGATGAAATTATTACTTACTGGTTTTTTAGTTTTAGAAATAGATTAAAACTATTAATCTGCTGATATTGAATAACTTAATTTAAAACTATTGTTTTATTTTTTTACATTTTAAAGAACAAATAAAAAAGCCCCCATCAGGGTTGATGGGGGACTTAATTGCTGTGTATTTTCATCCCGCAAACGGGAACACCATGAACTCGCAGCCTATCGGCTTCCATGCCTCGTCTGCTGTCCCCGTTTACGTGGGTTTTTTCCTCCATGAAAAAAAAACCTGGAATGCCCGTAACGGGATAGCCAGGTTTACATTTCTTTTCAAGTAAAATATTCAGCACAGTCATTCAAATCAGCAGTGTAAATAAATAAAAAAAGCCTGGCAACGACCTACTCTCCCGCAATAAAGCAGTACCATCGGCGCAGGAGGGCTTAACTTCCGTGTTCGGGATGGGAACGGGTGGGGCCCCTCCGCCATAGTCGCCAGACTTAATTTAATTTTTTATTTCACCACAGTTATCAGGTGAAAACCTGATAACTCCAGCAAAATATATATTAAAAGAAGGGTTAAATAATAATATGGTCAAGCCTCACGACTGATTAGTACCGGTAAGCTCACATACATTACTGCACTTACACTCCCGGCCTATCAACCAGGTATTCTTCCTGGTGTCTTAAGTCACCTTAAAGGTGAAGGGATGTCTCATCTTGAGGGGGGCTTCCCGCTTAGATGCTTTCAGCGGTTATCCCGTCCGAACATAGCTACCCAGCACTTACCCTTGGCAGGATAACTGGTACACCAGAGGTTCGTCCGCTTCGGTCCTCTCGTACTAAAAGCAGCTCCTCTCAAACATCCAACGCTCGTGGCAGATAGGGACCGAACTGTCTCGCGACGTTCTGAACCCAGCTCACGTACCGCTTTAATTGGCGAACAGCCAAACCCTTGGGACCTGCTCCAGCCCCAGGATGCGATGAGCCGACATCGAGGTGCCAAACTTTGCCGTCGATATGAACTCTTGGGCAAAATCAGCCTGTTATCCCCGGAGTACCTTTTGTCCGTTAAGCGACGGCCCTTCCACGCGGAACCGCCGGATCACTAAGACCTACTTTCGTACCTGCTCGACTTGTTTGTCTCGCAGTCAGGCTGCCTTATGCCTTTACACTTACACGATGATTTCCAACCACCGCAAGGCAACCTTCGCGCGCCTCCGTTACTCTTTAGGAGGCGACCGCCCCAGTCAAACCGCCCACCTGACATTGTCCAGATACCCGATAAGGGCATCCGTTAGAAACCTAACCTGATAAGGGTGGTATTTCACCGTCAACTCCACTCATACTAGCGTACAAGATTCTTAGTTTCCCACCTATCCTACACATATCAGGACAAGTTTCAGTGCCAAGCTACAGTAAAGGTTCACGGGGTCTTTCCGTCTAACCACGAGTAACCGGTATCTTCACCGGTACTCCAATTTCACCGGGTCTCGCGTTGAGACAGCGTCCAGATCGTTACACCATTCGTGCGGGTCGGAACTTACCCGACAAGGAATTTCGCTACCTTAGGACCGTTATAGTTACGGCCGCCGTTTACCGGGGCTTCAATTCAGAGCTTCGCAGCAAGCTGCTAACCCCTCCTCTTAACCTTCCGGCACCGGGCAGGTGTCAGTCCGTATACGTCATTTTGCAATTTCGCACAGACCTGTGTTTTTGGTAAACAGTCGCCTGGACCTGGTCTCTGCAACCTCTTCTAAATTTTGATCTCCAAAAAAGGCCACACTTCTCCCGAAGTTACGTGTGTATTTTGCCGAGTTCCTTAACGCGAGTTCTCCCGAGCGCCTTAGCATTCTCAGCCCGCCTACCTGTGTCGGTTTACGGTACGGTCCCTTTTACTCTTAACCTTAGAGATTATTTCCTGGCACTATGACTACACCCGCTTCAATTGTCCTTAGACTCTCTCGCCATAACAGCTTACCTCTGGAAGCGGATTTTCCTATCTTCTTCAACGGCTTACTGCTTAGACCGGAACTACCATTCTCCGGCCGGGCTTCACCTTATGCGTCATCCCTTCGAAAGTAAAAGAGGTACGGGAATATTAACCCGTTTCCCATCGACTACGCTTTTCAGCCTCGCCTTAGGGGCCGACTAACCCTTGGGAAGATTACCTTAACCCTGGAATCCTTAGGCTTTCGGCGGAGGGGGATCTCACCCCTCTTTTCGTTACTCATGCCTGCATCCTCTCTTGTGTTATCTCCAGCATACCTCGCGATACACCTTCTTCGACATCCACAATGCTCCCCTACCGCTTAATATTTCTATTAAGCCCGTGGCTTCGGTTCTATGCTTAGCCCCGTTACATTATCGGCGCATTACTACTCGACCAGTGAGCTATTACGCACTCTTTTAAGGTATGGCTGCTTCTAAGCCAACCTCCTGGCTGTCTTCGCAATTACACTTCCTTTTCCACTTAGCATAGATTTGAGACCTTAGCCGTCGGTCTGGGTTGTTTCCTTTTTGACCACGAATGTTATCACCCGTAGTCTGACTCCCATACATCCTGTAACGGCATTCGGAGTTTGGTTGAGTTTGGTACCCGGTGAAGGGCCCTAGCTCATTCAGTGCTCTACCTCCGTTACATTTAAATATGAGGCTAGCCCTAAAGCTATTTCGGGGAGAACCAGCTATTTCCAAGTTTGATTAGCCTTTCACTCCGATCCACACCTCATCCCTGCCTTTTTAAACAGACTAGGGTTCGGTCCTCCACTCTGTGTTACCAGAGCTTCAACCTGGGCATGGATAGATCACTTGGCTTCGGGTCTACTGCATACTACTCATATCGCCCTGTTCAGACTCGGTTTCCCTACGGCTCCGGGACTACTATCCCTTAACCTTGCAATATACAGTAACTCGCAGGCTCATTCTACAAAAGGCACGCCATCACCATGATAAATCATGGCTTTGACCGTTTGTAAGTCTACGGTTTCAGATTCTATTTCACTCCCCTTCCGGGGTTCTTTTCACCTTTCCCTCACGGTACTATGCGCTATCGGTAGCTGTCTTGTATTTAGCCTTGGAAGGTGGTCCTCCCGGATTCAAGCAGGATTTCTCGTGTCCCGCCCTACTCAGGTACTCTTTTACGTAGTCTTATTCTTTTCAATTACAGGGCTTTCACCTTCTCTGGCCGGCCTTCCCAGTACCGTTCTTCTAAAAATAAGTTTTTTCCCAACTACGCGGGGCAGCCTGCCTGCCCCTCAAAGAGCCCTACAACCCCGGTAATGCAACTGCACAGGCATATCACACATTACCGGTTTAGGCTCTTCCCCGTTCGCTCGCCGCTACTGGGGGAATCTCAATTGATTTCTTTTCCTCCGGGTACTTAGATGGTTCAGTTCCCCGGGTTTTTCCTCTTATGGCTATTTTATTCACCATAAAATGTCATATAATCTAATATGACGGGTTACCCCATTCGGTTATCCGCGTGTTAATGGATGTTTGCTCCTAAACGCGGCTTTTCGCAGCTTACCACGACCTTCTTCATCATACAGCTCCAAGGCATCCACCGTAGACCCTTATTCGCTTGACCATATTACTTTTTAACCCTTCTCTATATTCTCCGTACTACTTTTCTTTCATACAGGAATCTTCTTTTTAAAGACCGAAGCCATTGATGGCGTAGGTGCAGGATTTTTATCCCGTTTACCGGGATTTCCACGGATGGTTAAATCCTGCCTGATTTTCTCTGGAGGCACAGGGACTCGAACCCTGGACCCTCGGCTTGCAAAGCCGATGCTCTAGCCAACTGAGCTATGCCCCCTAGTCGGGGACAATCCCCTGTGACAGAGGGTAAACCCCATCGTATGCCAAGTATTTTATATTCAACATACATATATTAAAAAAAGAGGGAGACCTGAAGCTTAAATGGGCCGCCTTACCTTAATTTCCTGTGATTGCTCACATTCAATTTAATAAGGACTTTATTTTACCCTGCTTAAAAAAGCAGAGCTTTATACCTTTCTCTTAGAAAGGAGGTGATCCAGCCGCACCTTCCGGTACGGCTACCTTGTTACGACTTCACCCCCCTCACCAGGCATACCTTCGGCATCGTCCTCCATTGCTGGTTAGACTAACGACTTCGGGTACCCCCAACTCGGGTGGTGTGACGGGCGGTGTGTACAAGGCCCGGGAACGTATTCACCGCGCCATGCTGATGCGCGATTACTAGCGATTCCACCTTCATGGAGTCGAGTTTCAGACTCCAATCTGTACTGAGACAGGTTTTCTGCGATTTGCTCCGCATCGCTGCTTCGCTTCACTCTGTACCTGCCATTGTAGCACGTGTGTAGCCCAGGATATAAGGGCCATGATGACTTGACGTCGTCCCCACCTTCCTCCGGTTTGTCACCGGCAGTTCCGTCTGAGTCCCCAGCATTACCTGATGGTAACAGACAAAAGGGGTTGCGCTCGTTGCGGGACTTAACCCAACACTTCACAGCACGAGCTGACGACAGCCATGCAGCACCTGTTTAGAGACTGCAAGCAGCTACGTAATCTCTTACGTATTCCTCTATATGTCAAACCCTGGTAAGGTTCCTCGCGTATCATCGAATTAAACCACATGCTCCACCGCTTGTGCGGGCCCCCGTCAATTCCTTTGAGTTTCACCCTTGCGAGCATACTCCCCAGGCGGTGCACTTATCACGTTCGCTTCAGCACTGGAGGTAAACCCCCCAACACTTAGTGCACATCGTTTACAGCGTGGACTACCAGGGTATCTAATCCTGTTCGCTACCCACGCTTTCGCGCCTCAGCGTCAGTTCATTGCCAGGAGTTCGCCTTCGCCACCGGTATTCTTCCAGATATCTACAGATTTCACCCCTACACCTGGAATTCTAACTCCCCCTCTTGAACTCTAGCATATCAGTTCTCAGCGCGTTTTTTCGGTTAAGCCGAAATATTTCACACCAAGCTTGATACGCCGCCTACACGCCCTTTACGCCCAATGAATCCGAACAACGCTCGCCACTTACGTGTTACCGCGGCTGCTGGCACGTAATTAGCCGTGGCTTATTCCCTGTCTAACGTCATCATGGAAGCATTCCCTCTTCCACTTATTCTTCAACAGGAAAAGAACTTTACAACATCTCTGCCTTCTTCGTTCACGCGGCGTCGCTCCGTCAGGCTTTCGCCCATTGCGGAAGATTCTTAGCTGCTGCCTCCCGTAGGAGTCTGGGCCGTGTCTCAGTCCCAATGTGGCCGTTCACCCTCTCAGGCCGGCTACCCATCGTTGCCTTGGTGGGCCTTTACCTCACCAACTAGCTAATGGGCCGCAAGCTCATCCCAGGGCAGAGCCGTAGCTCTTTTCGTAACATAACCTTCAAATAGTGCTACGATATTCGGTCTTACCCCATGTTTCCATGAGCTATCCCCATCCCCAGGGCAGATCACTTACGTGTTACTCACCCGTTCGCCACTCTCAAAAGGTGCAAGCACCTTTATCCCGTTCGACTTGCATGCTTAAAACGCGCCGCCAGCGTTCGTTCTGAGCCAGGATCAAACTCTCCATTATTTATTCCATCAAGCCTAAGCTTGATAGTTTCTAATTTCGTTTCTCTCCCAGCTTCACTCTTACAAAAAAATGAAACTGTCAAAAATTACTTCTTGACCCGCTTCAGGTCCCTTCTCTTCTTCTTTTAAAGAACATACCATTCATCCTGTAATGCAGGGTAAATGGTTTTCCACCCTAGCAACTTATGTGCCAAAATGCTCAATATTTGTAGCAGAAATTGATTTTTATGTCAATCAGTTCCTGTTATTTTTTGATAAATGCATATTGGACTGTTTTTTGTTTTATCTCATTCAATAAATAAGATAAAACACATTTTCCAATATTTTTACAGACAAAAAAATCCCGACATTTTTACCAGTTCGAGATTGTTTTTTTCTTTGGAACTATAAGCAATTTGAAAGGCTTGACAATTCCCATCCCACTGCAGAATCATTCTGCGCTATGAACACTATCTTTTTATCGGTTTTATGTCAATAATAATTTATATCTTTTAACTCCAATTTATAATAAATGAACAACTATTTCAAATTATTTTACTTTACACTTTTAAGTGAAAGCACTGTAATTAAACAGATATAACAATGTCTCTTCAGGTTAAAACCATATTGCCCGGTCAGTCCTGCTTATCAGTTTTCACGTTCTTTTTTTTTCTAAAAACAGAAAGACTTTTTACCATATATCCGGCAGAGAATCCGACAAAAAGAAGCGCAAATATCAAAATGATAAGCGGAACTTCTATAGTATAAAAAAAGATTACAAACGAAACCGGCTGAAGGTTCATCATTGAAATTATTGTAATAAGAACTACAAACGCAATTATCAGAAAATTAACTATTTTTCTAATCAATTTATTTCCTCTTTGCTGATAATTTATTATTGATCAGCACTATAATTATCGCTTATTTTTTCCTGAATTTCTATTGGAATTTTTACTTAATAATCAGGATTTTTCTTTCAATCTGTTTCTGAATATTTCTTTTATACCTCCTGATTCAAGAATATTTAAAACATAATCTGAAAGTTTTTCCGTCTGCAAGGTTTTCCCTGTTGTTGTATTTATTATTTTTCCTGATTTAATGTCAGCTGTCAGCTGATCGCCATTTTTAACCGCTGAAGAAATGCCTCTGCATACTAAAAGCGGCAATGCAAGATTAATGGCATTCCGATAAAATATTCTGGAGAATGATTCGGCAATTACAAGACTGATTCCAGCACTTTGAATTGTAATGGCGGCATGTTCCCTGCTTGATCCACACCCGAAATTAGGTCCGGCCACAATGATATCGCCCGGGTTAATTTTCATTACAAAATCAGGATCAGCCCCCTCAAGACAATGAAGAGCAATTTCTTCAGGTTTAACAAGCTCAAGATATTGACCGGGATAGATTTCGTCTGTTGATACATCTTTTCCTAATAAAAATGCTGTACCTTGAAATTCTGCTTTCATTTTAGTTTTCCTTAAAATATTCCCGCGGATCTGTAATTTTTCCTGCGACAGCAGATGCGGCAACGGTTGCCGGTGAGGCGAGATAAATACGCGCTTTTGAACTACCCATTCGTCCTGGAAAATTTCTATTTGTCGCAGAAATGCAGACCTCATCATCAGCCAACAGACCTGCGTGAGTTCCGAGACAGGGGCCGCACCCTGGTGTGTTAAACACAGCGCCAGCGGCAATAAGATCACTTACATAACCTTTCTCAAGAGCTTTCAAATAAACTTCACGGGAAGCCGGTGTGATAATAAGCCTTGTCCCTTTATTAACATGATTATTTCTCAGAACTTCTGCAGCCGAACAGATGTCCTCAAGTCGACCGCCGGTACAGGAACCTATAAAGGCCTGATCAACATGAACACTTGTTACATTTTCAATTTTTTCAACACTATCAACCCTGTTTGGGCATGACACCTGAGGCGACAGGGAAGTAACATCAAATTTGAATTGATTGAAATAGTTGAAATCACGATCAGTCTCATCAATTAATATTTCTTCCTTCATCCGTCTTTTAAGATACTCAAGAACTTTGAAATTAGGTTTCATATATGCAGTTTTTGCACCCATTTCCACAGCCATATTGCATATAGTCATCCTTTCAGCAACATCTGCATTTTCAACATATTCACCGCAGAATTCAATTGCCTGATAAACAGCAGCATCAGATTTCAATTCTCCAAGTATTTTAAGAATAACATCCTTGGCAAATACTCCAGGTTTTAATCTTCCGTTTATCTCAATTTTTATGACTTCAGGAACCCTGAACCAAAGTTCACCGGAAATCAATACAACAGCCGCATCCGTCGCACCAATCCCGGTTCCAAAAGCGCCGAAAGCTCCGTGAGTAGTAGTATGTGAATCGGTCGCGACAAGGATCATACCAGGGCGTATGATTCCAGCTTCAGGCATGACCTGATGACAAACTCCGCATTCAACGTCAAAATGATAAGTAAAATTCTGTTTCTTTGCGAACTCCCTCATTTCCTTATGAATCTGGGCTGTTCTTATTGTCGACGCCGGAGCATAGTGATCAAAAATAAATGAGACTTTATCTGGATCACGGACTTTATCTCCACCCATTTCGTAGAATGATCTGAGAACCTGTAAATATAAATCGTTAATCTCAAGAAAATCAATTTTGCAATTAAGTATTTCCCCTGCTGTTACATCAGATTTACCTGATGCCCTTGCAAACATTTTTTCAATGGCATGCATGAATAGTCCTTAATTTATCATTAATAATCCGGTCATAATTCAACAACCGGATTATTAGGCTAATAGCTCTTACAATCCTACGCCAATAGTTGAAGCTAGAATACTGGCAATAATAATAATCAATGCACCGCCGATTCTGCTTGATATTTGTGCAAAAGGCATCAATTCCATTCTTTTAGCAGCTCCGAGAGTAGCAATATCACCGGAACCTCCCATGTTTGCCATACACAATCCTGCTGTTATTGAGGATTCAACTGGATAAAAACCAATAAGTTTTCCGACAATCCATGCACCTGCAACAGCGCCTGTCAAGGTAGTGAAAACCAGTATCAGATAGGTAAAAGTCAAAGCTTCAAAAACAATTGAAAGATCTGTATAAACAAATCCGATGCCGAATAAGACAGCAGGAATAGATACTTTCATGATAAATCCGTACCACTGTGTAATCTGTTTTTCAAGCTGTTTAGGGAAAAACCCTGATATTTTTACTGCCGCTACTGCTATAATTGTCCATGCATAATAATGTATTTGAGGAATAATTTTATTTAACATAATGCCAATTGAGAAAAATATTCCGGTTATAATGATACCGGTACCCATATACATATAATTTATTTCTTCTTTTTCTTTTTTTGACTCTTCAAGCTTAACGCCTTTTATCAGCATTCCGTTTCCTGTTGTAGTCGGGTATTTTGTCCCAATTTTATTCATGAATCCGGCAAAAACAATTGCAAGTGCATTTCCCAGCGCAACAGCAGGCATCAACAATGATAAATAATAAGTATTATCCTGTGAAAGAATAGAACCGTACATTTGTGATGTTGGAACAGCTCCTGCGGATGTACCTCCTCCCATTATCGGCAGTGCAATAAACATCACGGCCTGTTTCCAGCCGTAACCCATCAGCTGTCCAACTAAACCTGTTAAAGCAAATGCTGAAACTATAGCAGTTATAATCGGAAGAAAGTATAAACTACCTGCTTTAATCAACAGTTTGCGATCCATGCTCAGTATACTTCCGCAAATAAGAGCTCCGACAGCTAGGCCGATATAATCCATAGGTTTAATAAAATCAATGATTACTTTACTTGTCCCTTCAGAAAATAGTTTAAAATATGCAAGTGTAGCTGCTGCAAAAATGGCAACGAATGGACCACCCCCAAAATAATCTTTTATTATCGGAATATTATCTCCCAATTTTTCCAATAAGAGACCAAAAATGGTACAGATAAAAAATCCGCCAAGAAATCCTTTTGGTGTAGCATTAAACATGACCCCAATTATTGTAATTATCAGAAAAATAATGAAATATCTTGTCTGGATAAATCCAAAAAAAGTTGTATCCAAAATACTTTTTTTAGCTTTTGTATCATCACTCATAATAACTCCTTATTTTTTTTTGATACGAGGTAATTCTGTATTACTGATCTACTACTGAACCATCAGTATTTAATCTTGTATTAATGGGTTTTCGTTTATAGAGATATTTTTCTTCTATCCCATCAATTAAATCAATTCCAATTCCGGGTTTATCAGATAATACCAAAAATCCGTCTACTGTTTTAGGAACCCATGTTACAAGATCACTTTGTTTAAAATCATTTTTCTTAATTGCATCTGTACTGCAGAATAATTCTGTAGCGCCGACCTTTTCGTGATCAGGCAGTTCCTGTAAAGCAAAATTTTCCGTTGAAACGGCAATTTGCATACAAGCTGCTGTACTAACCGGACTTAAAGGATTATGCGGAACAATCATTATCCCGCGAGCCTCAGCTATAGCAGCAATTTTTTTGGTTCCGGTTATTCCGCCGCAAATACAAACACTTGTCCGTGCATATGCCATTGCATTTCTTGAAAAAAGCATTTCATATTCCTGAATTGTATGTATTCTTTCCCCTGTAGCAATTGGAACATTGATTCTGTTTGCAATAAGAGCCATGGAATCAAAATTATCAGGAGCAATAGGATCTTCAAGAAAGAAAGGATTATATTTTTCCACAGCATGCGCAAAAGAAATTGCCTCAGCAGGTTTCAATCTTCTGTGAAGTTCCAGACACAAATCTACATCGTCGCCAACGGCATCACGAATCATTCTAACCCTATCAGCAGCTTCATTTATCATTTTTGCATATGGCAGAAAATAAGGTTTACTTCTTGGTTCATCGAGAAAGGGAGATAAATGGCCAACCGCGTTATATCCCAATTTCTTTGCTTTAACGCATTCTGCTATCAATTCATCTGTAGTCTGTCCCATTACATGATAATAAGTCCGGATTTTATCTCTACATTTACCACCAAGCAATGTATATGTAGGTACATTAAACTTTTTACCTGCAATATCCCATAGTGCAATATCAATAGCGCTTATTGCCCCCATAATTGCGGCGCCCCTAAAATGATAGCATCTGTACATGTACTGCCAGTGATGTTCTATGTTCAGAGGATTTTTACCTATCAGATATGCTTTAAAAGAATTGACTGCTTCAGCAGAAGCGTCAAGAAATCCCCACGCTCCTGACTCACCCACTCCCGAAAATCCTTCATCCGTAAAAATCTTGACATACATAAACATATTAGCCTGTATTACTTTGATTTCTGTTATTTTCAATAATCACCTCCTGATTTTATTGGTAGTACCTCTTACCTCATACCACTTTAGGCAGAATAAAATACAATTTCTGATCTGTCAAGAAATATTTGTTAATTTTTATGCACTATTTTTAGTTTTGCTCTTATTGATATTAAACAGTTAATGGATTATATTCAGGACAGTCACTTTTTATATATAGAGAGTTTTGAAACATGGAATCAATCAAGAAAATTGTCATTTATGAAGCAGTAGTCAGCGAAATTATTAAATATATAAAATCAAACAATTTAAAAAATGGAGATAGAATTCCAACTGAACGGGAAATGTCATATCTGTTAAATGTTAGTAGAAATTCAATCAGAGAAGCTCTCAAAATCCTTGAAGCAAATTATATTATAACTATAAAACATGGCAGCGGGATCTATGTAAATTCTTTTAACAGTCTTGAATTTAGCCTTTATGAAACATCCAATGAGCAAAAAAATGTTCTACTCAATATAAAACAATTAGCTGAAGCAAGGCAAATGATAGAGACCTTTTGCAGTATAGAAGTTTCAAAAATTATCACTAAAGAACAGTTAAATACTTTATTTGAATATGAGGAATATGAAAATATGTTAATTTCAAGTGATAATATAACAGATATCAATAAAGTTTACCCTGGTTTCGGGCTGGAGTTAATGATAACAGATATATTTGGTAATCCTTTTATTAAAAATAATCATAAAAGAATGGAAGATTTATGGAGAAAGCAGCTGAGTCTGATCAATTCGGTTCCATTTCCTTTGGAATTAAGACATGATGATCATATTGAAATAATTACTTCGATTAAGAACAAGAATAAGAATAAAATAGAAAAAGCTGTAGAAAAACATATAAAAAGAACTGTTACTGCTATTGACAGATTATTGTCTTGACTTCTTATTGCATTAAAATATTTTTTGATAAAATCCCAGCATATATTATATAATTTTCAATTTTTATAAATACTTGTTTTACCTTTATTTGTTCCTTATAATCAAGTTAGCATGTAGACTGTTTGGAGGTTCATGTGAAATACAAAATATTAGGCAATACCGGCGTGAAGGTGTCTGAGCTTTGTTTCGGAACCATGTCTTTCGGGAGCACTGCTGATGAAAAAACTTCCGCGGAATTATTTAATACATGCCGTGATGCAGGGATAAATTTCTTTGATTGCGCTGATGTTTACCAGAGGGGAACAGCGGAAGAAATTTTAGGCAGACTGATTAACAACTGCAGAAGCGAACTGGTTATAACAACAAAAGCAGGATTTCCGATGAATGATGACGTAAACGGACATGGAAGCAGCCGCAGGCATCTGATGAAGGCAGTTGATGATAGCTTGAAACGACTAAAAACAGATTATATAGATATATACTTTCTGCACCGCTTTGATGATGATACTCCCATAGAGGAAACACTGCGAGCCCTTGATGATCTGGTCAAAGAGGGTAAAATACTTTATCCAGCAGCAAGCAATTTTGCAGCATGGCAGGTTGCCAAAGCTCTGGGCATCAGCGCCAGAGAGGGATGGTCAAAGTTTGTCTGTATACAGCCGATGTATAATCTTGTAAAAAGGCAGGCAGAAGTTGAACTTTTCCCGATGGCTGTTTCAGAAAACCTTGGTGTTATTTCCTACAGCCCTTCCGGGGCCGGACTGCTTACCGGTAAATATGGTTTAACCAAACGGCCTGATACCGGACGTATTATCGAAAATGCCATGTATAAGACCCGTTACGCGGAGAACTGGTTATTTAAGACTGCGGAAGAATTTACTGCCTTCGCTGAAGAAAGAGGGTATAATCCTGCAGCACTTGCCGTAGCCTGGGCCGGAAGTCATCAGGCAGTTACAGCACCTATAATCGGCGCTCGCACTGTATCTCAGCTGAAAGACTCTCTTGCTTCCACAGATATAAAAATGACAGCCCAACTGCGATCAGAAATAAGCAGACTTTCTCCGGAACCGCCTCCGGCAACCGACCGCAGTGAAGAGAAGACAGAAGAGTTTACTTTTAAGGCAAGGCTTAAGGAAAAGCATTAATATGTAATTCCTGTAAAAGACAGGTTAAAAAAAATGAGGCATTATTTGCTTTTTATTTAATTATAAGTTAACTTGAATTTATAAATAAATGCTTATGGAACTGCTTAAATATTACACAGTAAGGAATAATGTTACTTACAGCTGCAAAATAGGATATCTTGAATTCTGGATAAAAAAATTATCAGATGAATGGATGATTGCCCATACTCATGACGAGGAAATGAATGAAGATCATATCATTGAAGCAAAGGGCAAACCTGACCATATTGACTGGACAAGGATAATTTCTAAAAATTCTTCAAACAGAATTATTCTAAAACCCGCTATGCCGGATAAACCTGTAATTGTGCAGTCACAGGAAAAAATCATAATTCTTGAAAAACAGAAATCAGTCATTACTGTCAAAATCCCCGCCAGTTACAGGCTTGTTACAGAGGTAAATAATGAAGAAAAGATATTATTTGAATTCCCATCAGAAATAATGTCAAAAACATGGTTTGGAGAGCTGCTGACCGGCATGCTGGCATACTCTCTGAATACAAAGATTATCGCAGGCAGCATTTTTCAGCCGGGTGATAATTACGTTCATTGCAGAATAAATATCAGCAATACCGCAAAAAAACCATTCGTTTTCAGAAAATTATCAGTTCCTGTGAATAATATGAATATATATGAGACAAACAGTAAAGATGAAAAGATATTTATAACGGACAATCTACTGATTGATTATGCGGATGATGATAAAATTAAAATAACTGTTGATGATATTGAACTTAAAAGTGGAAATAATAAAATAGTTTATGAAACGCAAAAATCCATACAGGATAAATATATTCTTATAAAAGGAGTTACATCATTTATCAAAACTGTAACAGGAATATGATAAACGATTTATAAAATGTTTACGGAAAAAGGATTCAATTTTCAAAATTTTTTTACCCAGGATTTTATCTACAATTTTACTGTCTATTTACTTATAGCAGTAACAGGATTGATAATCCTTCGGATTATAATGCTGCTTGTCAGAAGAACCACAAAGAAAATACTTACTCCCCAGACAGCCATGATTATTAATAAAACAATATTCTACACGGGAATCGCGGTAATAGTAGTTATGATTCTTAACAGAATGGGAATAAGTGTTGCCGCTATTATCGGCGCGGCTGGTATTGTTGGTGTAGCGCTCGGTTTCGCATCACAGACAAGTGTTTCAAATATAATAAGCGGTTTATTTTTGATATCTGAAAAATCATTTGAAATCGGAGACCTTATAAGTGTCGGTAATTCTACAGGCGTAGTAATTTCGATAGATCTCCTTTCCGTAAAATTGAGAACACTTAATAATCAGTATATGAGAATCCCCAACGAATTAATTATAAAAAATGAATTAACCAACATTACAAGATATCCTATCCGGAGGATTGATATTAATGTAAGTGTTGCCTACAAGGAAGATCTAGAAAGAGTAAAAGATCTATTGATTGAAATTGCCTTACATAATCCATATTGCCTTGATGAACCCGGACCTCTTTTTTTTATCAAGGATTTTGGAAATTCAGGAATTGATATCCTTTACGGAGTCTGGTGTGTTAAAAGCGATTATCTTGCCCTGAAAAATTCCATTATGATAGATGTAAAAAAGCGTTTTGATGCAGAGGGTATTGAAATTCCGTTTCCTCATTTGTCCATATATACAGGGGAAGCTACAAAAAGTTTTCCTGTAATAATTAGCCGGAAAGAAGAATAATCCTTCGTTATTGGCTATCCTTTATGGTCGGCGTTGTCACATCCATGAAAACCGCTGTGCAGCATTACGGGTTTAACACGCCTGAAGCAATATAGTTAAAACATGAACGGATAAAAAGAATCCCTTAATATACAGTGGAGGTTTGGAAATGAAGACGATAGTAATATTACTCATAATTATCGGTATAGTTCCCCTCCACATGGCTATAAAAAAGTCAAGGAAACCCTCAAACCTGGGGGTCATCCACGGGAAACTATATACATACAGTAAGTACCGCACCCAGGATAAAATATCACGATGATCTTGAGTTTTACTTTGATAATGAAGCAGAGCTGATACATTTCCGTTCTGCATCGCGGTGCGGTTATTCAGATATGGGATTGAACAGTGAGCGGTATAACCGTCTAAGAAAAATATATTCAGATATGGAGAGTTAAATGGAATTCAGTTCAGAAGTTATGAAAAAACTACTCAGAGAACAGCAGGATGAGATAAACGCCCATGAACTCTATAATAAGATTGCCGGGCTTCTGAAGGATCAGGAGAATAAAAAGACAATGGAGTTAATAGCCAAAGATGAACTGAAACACTATCAGAGGCTGAAAGAGTTGACCGGAAGGGAAATGAAAGCCCGGAAGTTCAAGGTTCTTCTGAATTACTGGTTTGTCCGTATTTTCGGTATTACATTCGGCATAAAAATGCTGGAGCAGGGAGAAAGCAGCGCAATTGTCAGTTACGGCGAAGAGGATGAAGCCCTTAAGTATATGGACGAAATTATCAGGGACGAAAAGAGGCATGAGAATGAGCTGATCGACATGCTGGATGAAGAGCGCCTCAAGTATGTAGGCTCTATTGTCCTGGGTCTCAACGATGCACTTGTGGAGCTGACCGGAGCCCTGGCAGGTTTTACTATAGCCTTTCAGAACACCAAACTGATAGGACTGACCGGTCTGATAACCGGAATCAGCGCCTCCTTCTCCATGGCGGCCAGCGAATACCTGTCGACCAGGCATGACGGCGGGGACAACGCCGGAAAATCCTCCCTTTATACAGGGTTGGCTTATGTTTTTACAGTTATTTTTCTGGTTCTGCCTTTCGCAATTTTCACCAATCCCTTTGTATGCCTGGCAGCGACTCTCTTTATGGCGATTTTTATAATCTTCTTTTTCAATTTCTATGTAGCAGTAGCCAAAGGGTATAATTTTAAAAAAAGATTCTTTGAAATGGCTGGAATTTCGCTGGGTATTGCGGGGATTTCCTTTGCTATCGGTATTCTGATCAAGGAATTTATCGGGGTGGATATCTAAATACGGGAGCGGCGGCCTGCCGTTCCCTGCATGAGCAGAACCTGTCATTTTGAGAAAGAAAAGAGCAGTTCACCAATTTTTCAGTTCTGAAAAGTTCAGATAATAGTAAATACTGCTTTATCAGGCAATCTTTATTTCATTTTTATTTTTATATGTAATAATATTTTCATGTATTTATCTTTTACCGGAAAACCTATATAATCATCCATCAGTAATCACCAAGGATATTAATTATGAATAATGAATATTTTTCTAAAGAATTATTTAAAAAAATGAAAGAGATTAATCAGGGTTTTCTGAATCTTGAATATCTTGAATTTGAATATCTCCTGAAAAGTCTATGTCCTGAAAATAGAAAATGGGAATCTGTTGAGGCTCCCGGAAAAGAAAAAATAGAAAAGCAGATAGAAGAGGATGAATTTTATTCAGAAATCAAAGTAAATCAAAAAGTTAATGAAATAACTATTCTGGATAAAAACGTAAAGACCTTAACTCAGAATATTTTTGCAGGAATGGTACAAAACAGTTACAGTCCTGAATGGATAAATAAATATTTTTATTTTGACATTAGAAGTTTTATTTTTTATCCCAGAACTTCTTATTTTAATAATAAGGTTAAAGATCATCTCAACGAAAAACCATTCAAATCATTTGAAAAGAAACAAAAAGTTTTTGAAAGCTACCAGGGGATTGGTTATAAAGACTTCATGAATGCCAATAAGGATATTGATAATGAATTTATTTCGATTGTCCAAAAACTTATATCTATAAAAGGTACGCCTGTTGTTATTGGAATTGCCGGACCTACCGCCGCAGGGAAAACTGAAATAGTGAAGCGATTAAAAAGCTTATTTCAGGAACAGGGTAAGATAATTACAACTATTGAGATGGATAATTTTTTTACAGACAGGGAAACCAGGGAAAAGAAAGGCATTCATTCTATGGGGAAAGAAGCTTTGCATTTTAATCTGCTTCTGAAATCAATAAAGGATATCAGCGAAGGTAAAAATATTTTTATCCCGGAGTATGATTATTTGACTGAGTCATCCAGTTTTGACGAATCAGGAAAATTAAAAGAAGGCAAAAAAGCAATTGAAATTAATCCTTCGGACATTATCTTTATCGAAGGGAACTTCCCCTTTCTTTTTGAAGAAATTATAAAATATATAGGAATTAAAATCGTTTATCTTACAGATGATCCTGTACGGCTGAAGAGAAAATGGAAAAGAGATATAGATTATCTTAAAAAATATGAACAGATATATTTCATTAACCGATATTTCCGAACCCAGAAACCGAAAGCAAAAGCATGTTACATTCCGCAGCTCTGTACATGCGATTTAGCTGTATATACTACAGATTCCGAATTGTGGCTCAGCAGAGAAACAAGCAATATTCCTGGAATCACTTAATACAATCTGCAGCATGGGGCTGTTGAATTATTAAGTCAACGATATTTGTCTCATTCTTTTTTCTTACCTTCCATACTTTACAATACCTTGTTATCCATATCGGTTGCCGCTGTTTTTATACTAACCGATATTACAATACACTTTCAGCTATGTAAAAATATAACGCCTCACATCACCTGCAGCAAAAAGCAGAGCGAGGGACGAGCGGCGTTTTTACGGTCCGAGGACAGGTAATTGCTATATGGGCTTATTTCAGTCCCTTTTCATTGAAGAATTGAGAATATTGGATATCAACCCCTTTGATGTGTTTTAGCAACCAATCCATCAGGAAATTCATTACATCGATACTAAGAGATTGCTGCCCTTTTTCAAACCCATCTTTAAACTCTGAAATCTTTTGGACAAAGGCAGCATGTTCTTTTTTATGACTATCTGTCTCAGGATATCCAAATTGGTCAAAGTATTTCTCTTCGGTTTTAAAATGTATTGCAGTATAGCTGATTAGACCATTGATCAACTTTCCCAAAACATCTTTTCCTCTTCCCTGTCTCATGGCATCATGAAGCTCATTGATCATAGACACCAGCTTTTGATGCTGCTGATCAATCTCTGTCACCTTTACACTGTAACTGTCATCCCATTTGATTAAAGACATCTTAAACCTCCATATGTTTTTTTATTAGTTCTGCCATATAACGATGGAACCAAACCGCCGCAGCGTGGCGCGGAATTTGCCTTTTCCGTGAAGCACATAACACGCATCGCATCGGCTTTTGTTATTTATTCGTAAGCGTCAATTAAACACACCCTGTTAAAAAAAGCCTGTTTCAATTCTTTGTCAGAAATATTCCAGGGAAGCATAGACTGCCAGTCTTCATTAGAGTCTTCACATGGTGTTTTTTTTAAAATATAATGTAAATATTCATAAGGATTTAATTTACTCTGTTTTGCTGTTTCAATTAGGGAGTATATTCCGCAGGAACTTTCTGGCCCTTTTTCTGAACCTGCAAACATCCAGTTTTTCCTGCCCACGACAAAAGGCCTTATTGCATTTTCAGCCGCATTATTGTCAGGGGTTAAATGCTCACATTCCAGATACTTTATCAGTTTATCCCACTGCCCTAATGTATGGAAAACAGCTTTACCGAGTGAGCTTGAGGGAAGAAGATCAGATGATCTTTTTATGAGCCACTGATTAAAATTTTCAATAACAGGCGATGTCTCTTCTTTTCTCTTTAAGAGAAATTCATCTCCTTCAAACTCAAGTGTTCTTAACCTTTTTTCAATAGCATAAAGCTTTGCTATATATTTAAGAGCTTCTTCAGCACTCCCGGCTTTTTTGCTTACCTTGGATGCTTCAAAGAACTTTTTCCTTGAATGGGTAAAACATCCCACATGGATAATCTCTTTTAAATCTTTTAAGGCGCAATCATATCCTTCATACCCGTCTGTATGAAGAAATCCGTTATAACTATCCAATAACTCTTTTACATGCAAGGCTGCTCTTGTTTTCCTGTAGAAATAAAGAATAACAGGATTTTCAGGAGGCCCTCCCCTGATCAGCCACATATAGGATTTTTTAGCATTCTCCCTTTCCGGCTCATTTAATACCTGTACAGTTGTCTCATCCATCTGCATAAGAGAACCTTTTAATATTTCACTATTCAAAAGCCTTAAAAGCGGTTTTAATTTATCATGGCATTTAATCTGCCAGTTACTCATATCCTGTCTGCTTAAATGTATTCCTATTCTTTCAAAGCTTTTTTCCTGCCGGTAAAATGGCAGATGATCTACATAATTACCTGTAAAAATAAAAGCAAGAAGATCCGGCGTTGCTATCCCTTTAGGTAGTATTGAAGAAAGAGCAGACGCGATCCTTACTGCTTTTTTATCCTCATCACCTGAGCCTTCACAATTTTTGCAGGCATATTTTATCCTGATATGCTTTTCCACCCACATCTTTGGCGGAATAACATGAAGCTTTTCCGATACCTCTTCACCTATCTTTACAGGAGTATCTCCGCAAGCACAGATTTTTTCTTCTTCAGCAATATCATGTATTACTTCTTCTCTCGGTATTTCAGGCGACATAGGTTTTCTTCCAGCTTTTTTTCTATCATACCCTTTTACTGATATTTCTTCATTTCTATAAGCAGCGGTAGCAGCAGAGTTTTTTCCTGCTTCATCCCCTTCAGGGGTAAATAAAAGAATCTGATCATTCTTAAACTCTTCGCTTGCTTTACAGTATTTCTTATATAACAGCAGTTTATATTTTTTCTGCAGATGCTCATGTTCCAATTCAAGTATTTTCAGTTTTTCTGATTTATCTTCAAGAGTTTTTATGTATTCTCTTACAGATGGGGAAAGTAATTTAATTTCTTCCTTCATGGACTTCATAATAAAAATTTATCAGAAAGTAAAATAAATTAATACCCCTTTTCTAACTGATTTTCTTATAATTTAATCTTTCATGCGCCTCAAAAAAATCTATTCCTGAAAGAAGCATCTTAAGCTCTTCAAATCAAAGTCAAGAATCATAGGGAGGCCATAACTTCAAGGATTTCTTTAAGCTCTTTTTTTCCAATCCCAATTCAAGTGTTATTGTTATTCCGCTTTTTTCTATTGTTAAATATCTTCCAGCAATTATTTCAGGGGATTTTCTTTTTTTAGCTAACTTTACAAAACCTTGTTTTTCTTTTCACTTTTCAACCACCCGTAAAAGGTTGTAGTTTTTATTCCTTTTTCCCTGCAAAACAAGGCTATAGATTTTCTGCTTCGGGTTTTACACCTTAATCACACCTTATTTTTTGTCTTTTTTTCTGAGCTCATATTACATCAGTAATTTTCAGGCACCGTTTTTTTAAAATAATTATAAAGCTCTTGAAATTTCTCTACATGATGTTCAAAGACACCAATAATTTCTGGATCGAAATGAGATCCTTTATTCTGAATTATCATCCTAACGGAAATGTCAAAATCAAAAGCCTCCTTGTATGGTCTTCGGGTTGTAAGCGCGTCTAATACATCGGCGATTGCGACAATACGGGCTTCAAGCGGAATTGATAACCCAGCAAGACCTGAGGGATATCCTGAACCATTCCACTTTTCGTGATGAGATGCGGCTATACGAATACCGATCTGAAATAAAGTTCTTCCGCTTCTAGCAATATTGTTTTCAGCCTCTTTGAGGACATTAGCTCCGTATAGAGCGTGCGTTTTCATATGGGCCATTTCCTCTTCATTCAGTTTCCCCGGCTTAAGTAGTACGTTATCCCTAATTCCAACTTTTCCTATATCGTGCATTGGACTGAATCGTTCGAGTCCATGAATATATTCTGGTGTTAGCTGCTCATCATAGACATGCTCTTCCTTCATGCATCTAGCGAGCTGTACGGTATATTGCTTCATTCTATCCAAATGATCTGCTGTATCCTCATCCCTTGCCTCCGCCATTTTCGCAAGAGCAAGAGTACTTGAATATACGAGTTCATCAACGAAAATGTTCTTTTCGAACGACAATGCAATCGCATTACTGATATTTCGGAGAAAAGCGAGGTGCATGTCAGTATAAATGTTTCTTTCCTTGCTGGAAAAAAACAAAAAACCGAGAGGTTTTCCATTCACAATTAGTGGCAGAGTTATCGATGAAAGAATGCCTTCTTCCAGAATTATTTTTGTATATTCTTTTATTTCATTTCTTCCAGCATAGTCCTGAAGATCATTTATAATTCGGGGTTGATTAGAAATGATAATTTTCTTCAGACTGGTTTCTTCAATGTTTACCGATTGATTCATTAATCGTTCCGGTAGATCTGGAAAACTTCCGTCCGACTCTCCGTAAGGTGCAATCAGAATGTTGCCCGAATACCCGTCAAATATAGTAACCCCTATATAGTTAAATGGGATATAATTTATGAACGTTTTAAAAACAAGATGTAATGTTTCTCTGAAAGAGCTTCCTTGATTTATGGTACCAATTATGTTGACCATTTCGCGTAAAACCGCAAATGTTTGATTGACCTCCTGTATCAGAGGTGAATTAAAGTTATTTATATTTTTTTTATTTTCTTCAGCTATTCCGAGTGTTTTTATCCCATTATAGAATATTTTGTAAGGCTCGATTATAAACTGGTATGTGCCGAAGAGTATCCAGAGACTCAGAAAAACAAGACAAATAATCAGGAAAATAACTAGTACATGAGTTCTATGGTTATGAGTGTAAAAATTGTGAAGTACAAGAGCACTTAGTTTCTCTGATAAGTCTAATAATGATTCATTATTCTCATTGATATAGATCAGAGCCTTTCTGAATTCTTTGTCATACATCGCCTTTTCTATTGTTATAAAAACTTCTGCTTCAAATAACATCCATTCCCGTTCAATATCCTTGATTAAATACTTGAACTCTTCCTGAGATGGACTGTAGAGAATGATCTGTCTGGAATAAAAACTAATCTTACCCTGCTTTATTTGTTGGTATGTCTCATCAAAACTCTCACGCGATTCCATGAGATTTTTCCGAGTCTTAGATGTTTTTTCCATAAGCTGTTCAATCGAACTAATTCTTTCCGAAGATTCAATTGCTTCATATAACGCGGAAAGCAAGTTTACATCTTTTACTATTTTCTGTGTCAGCATTTTTTGTCTACCAAGAATATTGACAATATAGTTTTGTTCATCCTCATGTCTACTCGATATAAAAACTAAACCGATTACGATACCTATTAATATCAATAATGAGAGTACAACAACAGTGATACGAATACGGAAGAAGTTCGTAAAGTACGAATTGCGTGCTTTAAACAAAGAGTTGAATTTCCCTGACATATTTTAAACTCCATTTGGGCAATATAATTCTACAACACAGGTTTTATTTATTTTAACTATAGTGATCAATTTTTTAAATACTATTTTGGATGTCGTAGACAAATGATATGGTTGGAATTTAGAAGGAAATTTTGAAAAAATCAAGAATAATTATAATAATTATCAGTATTAAATATTCTTAAATCGATTAATCACCCAACTGTCTCGAGCCTGTAAAGAATTCTGTGTAACTGACTTTTCATTCATCAGAAAACCGCTCTCCATATTCCAATAAAAATAGGTTCACAGCTGGTTTTCACTCACGGAGAGGCATGCTCCATTTCTTTGAAGCCTGCTTTACAGCCAGGTATATGATTTTAAATGCCGATTTGTCATTGGGAAATATCCTGCGATTTTTTATGGCTTTTCGAATTACACTGTTTAAAGATTCAATTGCATTTGTAGTATAAATTATTTTACGGATTTCATCAGGATAATCAAAGATTGTTATCAGGTTTTCCCAGCTTTTCCCCACATTCTGCTGATCGATGCATATTGACTGTCCCACTTATCTGAAAATATCACTAATTCCCTTTCTGCTTCATCAAGGGTTATTGAAGAGTAGATTCTTTTCAAATCCCCAGCCAGTTCTTTACAGTCTTTATAGGAAACGTATTTCAAAGAGTTCCTTACCATGTGTACAAATGCATAATCAGATTTTTGTTTTGGGAAATACTGTATTTATCTCTTCAGGGAAGCCTGTAAGTCCATCCTCACTTGCAATGAAGATATCTTTTACACCTCTGGGAGTGAAGTTCCGTTAGTATAGAAAGCCAGAACTTCACTCCTTCGTTTTCTGATATCCAGAGTCCCAAAAGTTCCTTAATTCCTTCTGTGGTAACACCCAGGGCTAGATAAACAGCCTTGTTGATTACTCTTTTATCCTGATGCACCTTTACGACAATGCAATCAAGGTAAATTATCGGATAGACACTCTCTAGTGGACGGTTTTGCCGCTGCTCAACTTCCTCAAGAACCGCATCGGTTATTACTTTTTTGCCTGTACGGCCACCATTACGGCTGTTCAGTTTATTACGGCCCTGGCTTGAATGCTTCTCGTAACCTAAGTGGCTATCCAGTTCTGCATTAAGGGCTTTCTCAATTGTCAATTTCATCAGCCGGCCTAAAGGGTTTGCAAGATCCGATTCACTCTTGACCCCTTTTGCCGGTTCTGTTGCCATTTCTTCCAAACGCTCTTTATCCATCATAATACTGCTCATTCTATATCCTTTGCCTCTGTGAGGCTATTTAGAATTTTGCAGTTACACAGTTTTTATTACAGAGTTAATTTCTTATATAATTTTGCATTTTCTCAAACTTCACAACATTACTCTTCCCGCTATAAATATCATCAGTTTTGTCCAATCTTAAAATTCCGGCCTATTTGATCCCTCACATCCTTACACTACAGCAGAAGAGTTTCCGGATCTCGATGATTATATTCCTTTCTATAGCTTGTATGACCCATAAGAGCATTAACTTTATCCGTATCCAGGTGCTGCAGCATTTTTATATCAAAGGTGTTCCGTATTGAATATTGCGGTCTGCCCTCCGGATACACTCCGTCTCTTTCACATAATGCCTTAAAGTGCCTGTTTGATACCTCCGGCGTCAGCCCTCTCCCTTTGCTTGAAGGAAAAACCAGATCGTTTATATTATCTGTTCTTCTTCAAGATACTTATCAAGATGATAAATGGTAATATCACTCAAGTACCCGATTTTATAGTTCTTCCCTTTTCCTGATTGTTTTAATCCGTTCCTGAACTGATCCATTTACATAATCAATCGATTGTTCAGTATAAAGACCAGTAATTTTTTCTTGTAAGACCTGCGATTTCCCCCGGGCGCCATCCTGTATCGCGCATAATCAAAAAATAAACAATCCATTTCCTCAATAACCATATTTTAAACAGCTCTTTTTCATCTTCAGGAAAAAGTTTTCCCATTCCAGTATCATTGAAATATTGTCTGTGCTTATTCTCCTCAGTGATTTTTTATATACTTGAAATTGGGTTTTCTTTGATAATTTTTTTCCTGACAGACATTTTAAAAACATCATCCCCGCAGGACAGTATTTTGTATTATCTGACAGAGGCTTCGCTGATTTACATGAGCATATATCAAGATACCAGTCGTCAATCATGCCAGGAGAAATTGCTGTTATTAAAACATGCCCGAACTGTTTTATCCAATAATTATCAAGTCGTGACTGCTGGATCTTTCAGTATTCATTTTTAAAATATTTCTTTTTTTTCTCAAACTGTTTACGATACCATGACTGTCATCAATATAAAATCCGGTAGCAAATTCTTTAAAAGTTGGAACAATTCCGGAGGTCAATCTTTGATCAAAATCATTAAGATAAATATTTGCAAATCGGTGAGCCTCTTGCTCGTCAGTAGTCCCTGTTGAAATTTCTTTTCCCGGAAGTATTTTAAAAATAACCTGTATATTCCGCCCTTTTCTTTTATCAGATTATAATAAGTCTGTAGTTTCATGCAGTCGATTGTTTTACAGAGATTTTACGGACACTTTGCCTTGCGGCAAAGTTTTAAATAAGATAAGTGTTTATAGTATAAGTATTTATTTTTTACATGTTTAAAAAAATATTGCCGAAGACCGGACTTTTTATATAAGGTTAAGTAAATAAAATATCTACAGAATGCAAAATAATAAGGAAGAAAAATACAAGCATTAATGATTATTTTTTTTATTATTTTTATAAGATTACGGACATTTAACGGACAGAAAAAAACGGGCAAAAGCCCTATGGCTCTGCCCGTTGAAAGTAATATAAATTTTCAGCTAATTATTGTCAATAGGATAATTTGCAGTAAAAACTTCTGTCTTTTTTCTTTTCTTCTGCCCCTGGGAAGCTCCCGTGAATTCGGTATACATCTACTTGTTAGCAGAAAAAAACCAACAATCAATCACAATATTCTGTAACAATTTTAAATAATTAAAAGTAAAGGAATATTAAAAGTTTTTAAATCTTTATGAATTTTTCCATACTGATCTTCGTATATATATAATGATTATATACAGATTGGTTAATTAAAAATACTTGATTATTTGTTTAATATGTTATAACATATTAAACACTTATGGATTTAAAAGAAAAATGATAAATTTACCAAAAACAAAAGAAGAAATCGCTTATGAATTACTTAAAGATTTAATATTACGTAATGAATTACCTAAAAACCAATTCTTGTCACAAAGGATGCTAGCTGAAAAAGTTAAAACTAATTTAAGTACAATACGCACAGTACTAAGACAATTGGAAAGTGATAATTTAATTGAAAATGTTCCTCAATGGGGAGTAAGAATTCCTGAAGAAACCGAAGAAGTACTCAGAGACAGATACTATATCAGAGAACTTCTTGAGGTTGGTGCAGTTAAATTAATTGTTAAAAATAGAGAAAATCCAACTTTTAATAAAAAAGCAATTATTGAAAAAGCGGAAATATGCGATGCAATATCACGTGAACTTCCCAAAAATATCAACAATTTTGCTCAGGCTCATTTTGAGTTTCATTTAGAACTCGCAAAAAAAAGCGGTTCTGCATTGCTCCTTCAGAATTTATCACGTCTTCATTTCCAGAGTTTTATACTACAAAATGCACAGCGCGGATGGGCATTTGGAGCTTTTATTAATCATACCGATATGGTTAATATAATTCTAAATGGTACTGAGAAAGATGCTGTAGCCTTTACAATAAAACATATTCGTGGTGGTTTGGAAAGCGAATTGCAAACTCTCTTAAATCAAAAAACATTATAAAATAAGTGTTCCATTTCCTTAAAAACTACTATACATAATAATTGTAAAAGGAAATGGAAAACAATTAAGGATAGAAATATTCTGGAACAGGATATTTAGGTTGTTTACCTTCAAGCACAGCCAAAACATCATTAGAAAGCATTATACTCGAATTTTTCATGGCTTCTTCAGTATGAGCAGCAATATGAGGTGTACCAATAAAATTATCAAGGGCTAACAAAACATTATCTTTACAAATAGGTTCTTTTTCAAAAACATCCGAAGCAGCACCAGCAATCCATTTTTCTGACAATGCTTGGAATAAATCAGCCTCTTTCACTAGAGATCCTCTTCCAACATTAATTAAATAAGCATTACTTTTCATTTTTTTTAATAAATCAGAATTTATAATACCTATGGTATTTGCTGTTAATGGAAGATTAATCGAAATAAAATCTGACATCGAAAATAACGTTTCTGCTGATACCTGAATGGCATTAAATTCTTTCTCAAATTCAGGTTGTTTTAGAATATCATAATACTGAATATTCATGTTAAATCCATATTTACAAATTCTTGCAACATGTTTTCCAATTCTTCCCAGTCCCATAATTCCTATATTTTTTCCATACAATTCAACTCCCAAAAAATCGAATGGATCTTTTTTCCATTTCCCATTTCTAATAAGTAAATCACCTGAATGCATTTTCTTAGCCAGCATAAGACTTAAAGTTATAAAATGTTCAGCTACACTTATACTGTTTGAATCCGGGGTGTAGGTAACTTGTATATTATGTTCTTTGGCCGCAGTAAGATCAATCATATCAATACCAACTCCATGTTTGGTAATTACTTTTAATCCACTGGAGTTTTCTATTGTCTCACGATTAACCTTCCCATTTCTTACAATAACTATAGCATTAGCATCTTTAGTTTTTTTTGTAAAATCTTCAGGTGAATCAGCATAAACAATGTTACACTTTTGTTTTAATAAATCAATCCCGGATGATTCTATAGGATCAGACAATAAAACATTATATTTCATATTCATTTTTTAGTCCTTTGACACAACAGCAATAAAATCATTCTTAAGCGGGGGTTGAGTATAAAATTCAATAAATCTTACTTCATTATTACTTTTATTATAAATTAAATGTCGTTCTTTTGCGGGAATAAATATAATATCACCAGCTTTAACACTATATTCTTTCCCTTCAACAATTTCGATTGCCTCGCCACTTAAAATAATTAAAACAGACTCTCTGTCTTTATGATAATGGTAAGGAACCCCAGAACCCGCACTCAGTAAACCAAACATTCCACCAAGTGATTTAGCACAATCTTCCTCAGTAAGAACCTCGGGCCTATAAGTGGGTTTCTCTGAATCTGGATTTTTTATATTTATAAGTTCTTCAAACCTATATATCTTCATAAATAATTCCCTATATATCTTCTGAATTAATAATCTTAATAGCTTCTTTTAATTTACGTCGAAGGAAAGGAACTATGTGTATTGATAATATTTTTGCTCCTTTTTTTATCCAATAAATTCCTTCAATTTCATCTGTTGCAAGCATTAAGGGTATTCCAGCTGCAATAGTTACATCTGCTACTTTTTCGATTGCTTTTTGAACTTCAGCATCTTTTGTATTCCCTTTACATCCCATAGACATTGATAAATCATTTCTTCCGATAAAAACGGCCTCCACTCCTTCAACTTTTACGATAGAATTAATATTTTCTACTCCTTCGTAATCTTCAATTTGAATGATAACCATTGTTTCATCATTTGATTTATCTACATATTCGATAGAATTCATTCCAACATATCCAGGAGCCCTAGCCGTCATAGCCATCCCCCTGATTCCAACAGGGGGATACTTAACATACGATACAATATTTTTAGCATCTTCTTGTGTTTTTACATGTGGACATATAATTCCCATAACACCAGTATCCATAGTTCGAAGTATTATTTCTGGTCTCGATACAGGAATTCTGGCTAGAGGAGTTATCCCTGTCACTTCACAGGCACGAACAAGATCTTCAATTTGTCCGAGTTCTAAACTGCCATGCTCAGAATCAAAACATATAGCATCAACATTACAATAACCTATAAGTTCTGTAAGACCTGTTGAATAAAAAGGCTGCATAATACTAACGCAAAGCTGTCCACTTGAAAGTTTTTCTTTAAATAAATTTTTTTTAAGCATAAATACCCCTAAGCAATATAATTTTTATTGAATAACTTTAAAACAATTAACACAGTATGATTTGACAGGGATTAACTGCATTATATTTTTCTTTATTCCCTGTTATTTCAAAGGCCTCCTTTAATTTTTCTATTCCATAAAGTTCATGTGTAATAAAATGTTTTATATCAATTCTATTGTTTTCAACCCATTCAGCACCTATCCTCATAGTTTCTTTACCATGACCTTTAGTAAAAATCCATTTTATTCCTTTAACACGCAATATATCCGGATCTGTATTCACTACACCAATTAAAGCTGCAATCTGAACAACACTTCCACCGTAACTTACCATTTTAAAAGCCTGATGAAGTGTTGTGTGACCAGCAAGGCCTTGATCAGGATGTCCTCCTGCACATTCAAAAACAATGTCCACTCCTTTTCCATGAGTCAATTCCATAATTCTTTCAACAGGGTCTACTTCTTTTGCATTGATACAGGCATCTGCCATATATTTTTTACTAAATGATAAAGCTTGATCTCTAACATCTATTACATAAACAGCACCAGCACCTGAGATTCTTGCTGCCTGCAACATATAAAGCCCCATTACTCCTTGTCCTGTAATTACAACACTTTGTCCCGGTTTTATTTCAGCATCCCTTATTCCAGCTACCGTTGTTGATAATGGTTGTAAACATACAATTGAAGCATCATCCATATTTAAAGGAGGTTTATAGAGTGAATTTTCAGGTAATGAAACAAACTCTGCAAATGCTCCAGGAATCGTAATTCCAACATGCAATTTTTTTGTACACCATGAATCATAACCAGAAAAACAATTATAACATGAATCACAAGAAGCATGCCCCGTGGTACATACTATATCCCCAATCTTATATTTTTTTACTCCTTCGCCAACATCAACAACTTCTGCGCTCATTTCATGTCCAAGTAATTGTACTGGAGCCTGTTTTTCAATTATCTTTTTCATTTCATCTATACCCATTGTTGCTATACCAATTGCACGTTGGGCATCTGTTATACTTGGTTGAACTCTTCTCACTTTACATAATACCCAACCAGGTTTTACTTCTGGGATTGGTATTTCATCAAGACGCATATCTCCAAATCCATAAAAACGCCATGCTTTCATTTTATTACCTTCTATTATTTTAAAAAATTAATTCATACAAAATAATTAAAGAGCGGATATTTTTTATTGCTTATTCACTTCTACAATTGATCTTGTTTTAGCAGATTTTACTATTGCTTCAATTACTGCTACAGCATTTAAACCTACCTCACCAGTAACTTCTGGAATTTCTCCAGTTTGAATGCATCTTCCGAATTCTTCCATTTCTTCCTGTAATGAAGAAATTCTCTGAGCATCTGCATCAGGTAAGGAAAATCTATTTAAGACCTCTTCACCTTTTTTCTGGAATGAAACAGATCCTCCCTCTTCATCAATATAAAGAACTCCTTTTGTTCCATGAATTTGAAAAGTATTTCTATCTGGGGTTATAAAACTTCCCCCGACATATCCTAGAGCACCATTCTCGAACTCGACAACAGCAACGGCAACATCATCTGTTTCTGCAGGACCACAAATTTTATTAATAAATGAACTAACCTTTTTTACTGATCCAATTAAATTATTCATATTATCAGTACAGTGCACAGTAAAACTGGTAAGAGGTCCTCCAGGACTTTCACTACGGTAATATCTCCATATTTCTGGAGTAAGACGCATTCCAAGATCCCCTGTCGAAGAAGCTTCTACAAGGATTATTCTTCCTACAGATCCATTTTTAATTAACTCTTCAGCTTTTCTGTAACGCGCCATTCTCCGAGAATTATGACCCACCATTAACACCACACCATTAGTGTTAGCTGCTTCAATCATTTTTTTACAATCAAGAGTATCCAATGCCATTGGTTTTTCCACATATATATGTTTCCCACTATTTGCAGCTGAAATTGCTTGCGTTGCATGCATTGTATTTGGGGTAGTAATAATTACAGCGTCAATATTTTTATCATTTAATATATCGTTATAATTATTTGTTGATGAACATCGGTACTTATTAACAAAAGAAGTTCTTTTCTCCTCAGATCCTGAACAGCAAGAGACAATATCAATTCTTTCACTTTTTTGAGTTGCATCTGCTAACATATTAGCCCACCAACCCAAACCGATAAAAGCTACTCTGACCTTATTCATTATGCTTTTCCTTTATTAATGGATTTTTTTAATTTTCTTAATAACAAAACTAAAATAGGGACTAACAATTACAAAAATTGTCATTATCAAAAAAAAACATGAAAGAGGCCTATTGAAAAAATCCCAAACATTGCCATATGATAAAATTAATGCCTGCCTGAAATTAATCTCAATAAGTTTCCCCAAGATAAATCCCAATATTAGTGGAGGAACAGGAATTCTAATCTTATTCATTAAATATCCACCAATTCCAGAAAATATTAATATCCAGATATCGAAAATAGAATTCCGAACACTATATGTACCAACAATTGCCAAACATAAAATCATGCTCACTAGAAATGCTCTTGGCAATGTAATAACTTTAGCAAAATATTTTGCACCAAAAAGACCAAAACATAGAAAAATAAAATTACTTAAAAACATTAAAATAAAAATTGCTGAAACTAAATCCATATGATTCTTAAAAAGCATTGGTCCAGGTGATAATCCATGAAGCATTAATGCTCCGATCAAAATAGCAGTTACAACGTCACCAGGTATACCTAATGTCATCATTGGAATCATGGCACCTCCAGTAGCCGCATTATTTGCACTTTCCGGACCTACTATGCCTCTCGGTTCACCCTTACCAAAATTTTCAGGATTTTTTGCCAGACGTTTTTCAACTCCATAACTTATTATGGAAGCAATAGTACCTCCTGTTGCTGGAACGGCACCAATGAAAACACCAATTATTGATCCTCTTATTACTGTCCCAAACATTTTCTTTATCATATTAAAACTAGGAAGAGTTCTATTGATTTTTGACAATATATTAACTTTTTCTTTTCTACCTTCGATCATTTTTAATACTTCTGCGATACCAAAAACACCTACCATGATAGGAATCATTTCAAGGCCACCAAGTAATTCAATATTCCCATAGGAAAATCTTGAATATCCTTCTACAGGATCCATCCCTATTGTCGACAATAAGAGACCAAGAAAACCACTAATAAATCCTTTCAGCATTGATCCTGTACTGATATATGCAATTACGCTGATTCCAAAAATGCATACCGCAAAATATTCATGGGCACTAAACTGCAGAGCAAATTTAGCGATTAAAGGTGCAAAAAATGCCAAAAAGAATACACTAATAATACCACCGATAAATGAGGATGTAGTTGCTAAACCTATTGCTCTTTCCGCCTCTCCATTTACTGCCATAGGATGTCCATCTATGCGTGTCATAACAGCAGCTGGAGTTCCTGGAATATTAATTAATATTGCACTAATTGAACCACCATATATAGAACCACAATAAACACCTAACAATAAAGCAAAAGCCATGTAAGTATCCATTGCAAATGTTAACGGAGTAAAAATTGCAACACCAATTGTTGCTGACAAACCTGGAATAACACCAAAAACCATTCCTATTGCTGTTCCAGCAATAAGAACAAGCAATATATCTGGTTGTAATATATTTAGTAGTCCAGCTGAATATAAACTTAAAACATTTACACTTTCAAACAAATTACTTCTCCTTTTATAATTTCCATTGAGGTAAAGGAACATTTAATCCAATAGCAAAAATTAAATAAATAACAACTGTCATTGAAAATGCAATTATAAATGATATCTTATTTTTAGCAGCCATTATCTTCATTACTATGAATATTATTAAAGGAGTTGTAATTAAAAAACCTATTCTCTTAAGTAGTATTAGATATATTAAAATGATTACTACTAAAAACAATGGCATCTCAATCTGCTTAAAAGTAATTTTTTCCTTTTCAATATCAGTATTTTTTCTAATTTTAAAAATACCAATAACAATAAGTAACAAAGACAAAACAGCAAGTACAGCAGAGTAGAGACCAGGCATAAGACGTGGCCCCATACCTGCTGTTATTCCCGCTGATGGAAAATCTTTAATTAAAAAAAAAGTTAAAAATGAAAGACTCATGAAAAAAATTCCAGATAATAGATCTAACATTTTTATTATTTCTCCATAGTTGATGCTAATATTGGCATCATTCTTTCTCCGTATGAATTATATTTTTTTGTAAATTCTTCTCTTCCAAGAAAATCATTGGTAATTTTGTTTTTTTCCAAAAAGGCAATATATCTTGGATCTTTAGAGACTTCTGTAAAAGCCTTTTCCAATATTTCAATTCTTTCTATTGGCGTTCCAACTGGAGCAATAATACCTCGGAAATTTCCAAGAGAAATATCTTTTCCTATTGATTCTTTTATTGTGGATATATCTGAAAAATATGAATCTCTTTTAGGTGCACCAAGTGCCAATATTCTCAACTTCCCAGTATCAAGTACATTTGTCATATCACCGATTGATACTGAAGTAGCATCTATATGATTACCAAGCAATGCTGTTACCGCATTCCCACCTCCCTGAAAAGGAACCGGAAGTAATTCTACATTAGCCTCTTTATTAAATGCCAATGCAGCAACATGCCATGTTCCACCAGTTCCTGAATTACCCGTTCGAACCTCTTTTGGATGTGCCTTGACATATGCATAAAATTCTGGAAAAGTTTTCCATTGAGAATCTGAATTAACAGTTATTGCAAAATAATCTTCAGTAAGACTCACGATTGGTTCAAATTTTTTATAATCTACAGCACCTTTTGTTGTATGTGTTACGCCAAATATTGATGCAGATTCAACACCAATGGTATAACCATCTGGATTCGCTTCCTGCAATTCCTTCATTCCTACAGATGTTCCCCCTCCAGGCTTGTTTTCTGCAATTATTGGTACTCCAAGTTTCTCTGATAAAATTGGTTTTAACATCTCAATCATAACAGGTCCCAACCCACCTGGTGCCCATGGAACAATAATTCTAATCGCTTTACTTGGATATTGTTCTTCTGTTGTTCCATTTGCACTTAGTGAAAAAACAACAAGAAAAGAAATCAAAACACATAAAATTATCTTTCTCATAACAGTTTTCTCCTTGATCTAATAAAGATCTCTAAATTAGTGATAGTAATGTTATAACATCTATAACAACTATATCATCACATTTTATCACTGTCAACAAATTATTTTATCAAAAGACAATAGAATTTTTATTTATTTGTGTTGGGTAATGTGAATTATTTTTTAGTGTTATTATAAAATAAATTAGTATAAGTGTTATATTCAATAACCCCGATAGTCCTTACCCTTATTAGTGCAAAATTTAGGCGAGAAATCATACCTGTTATACCCACTTTAGACCTCAAGGTCTTCATATCTTCAGGTAGATCTCTCGCCCAGGAACTCTCTCTACAAATAGTGACAAGGATCAAGAGTCCTTAATTCCGTCATAAACCCCTTAAATATAATCTGTCAAGTCAGGGTCCATTATTCCTTTTCACCCGTTTCTCCAGAACATTCTTCCGAACAATTATTTTCCTGATCTCCACAATGTGCCCCTGGTGTTTTGTTATGGAGATCTGGATCTCCCCATATTCAAGCGCGGGCTCATCAATTTCAGACACATTCCCTCCCAGTTGTATTTAAAAAAATTAATATCTTAATAAAATCTGTAACTTCATGTAGATACACTTGTTATTGTTATATACTTTTTCAATAGCCTTCGGGCTATGCAGTTTCTCCTATTTTCTGTTTTTTGCTACTGCGACCGGCCTCATAAGCCGGTCGCCTCTTTACTGCCTCAGGCGCTCATACTTCCTGATAAAGCTTATCGCATCATTCTCACTTGTGAACGTGAACTCAACAACGTACTGGTAATCATCTGTGCCGGCAATGTATAATGGACCCGTGCTTTAGGCCAGCGACTTAAGTTTGGTGTATCCTATAAATACGGAGATTTTTGTGTCAAAGAAAAGAAGGGAATTTAGCAACGGATTAAAATTCACAATCGTATTAGAAGCGATTAAAGGTCAGCGACAAATATCAGAAATTGCTGCTGAATATAATGTGCATCCAAATCAAATAACGACTTGGAAAAAACAGTTTATAGCTAATGGAGCTGGTGTCTTTGGAGTAAAATCTGATGATAATACACAAGAGCTTGAAAACACTCAGGAAGACTTATTCAAGAAAATTGGTCAGCAGCAATATGAAATTGACTGGTTGAAAAAACTTGAACCGATTGGAATCATGGAGAAAAGAAAAATGATTGCGCCTGAACCAAAAATTAGCTTGTCGCGTCAGTGTGAATTGATAAAACTTTCTCGAAGTTCACTGTATTATAATCCCAGATCTGCATCCGATAAAAATTTGGGCATTATGAAACGGCTTGATGAAATATATACAGACAATCTGGATTTTGGAAGCCGGCAGCTTCGTAATGTCCTCAGACGGGAAGGACATAAGATCAACCGCAAGCGAGTCCAAAGACTTATGCGTATTATGGGTATACAGACGCTTTATCCCGGCAAAAACTTATCTAAACCAGGAATCGGTTCAGAACATAAAATATATCCCTACCTTTTACGAAAGCTGAAGATTTCCAGACCAAACCAGGTATGGTCAACCGGCATTACATATATTCGCTTAGAATACGGTTTTGTATATTTAGCAGCGATTATAGATTGGTATAGTAAAAAAATACTGAACGGGGAACTTTCAACTACTATGGATCAAGAGTTCTGTTTATCAATATATCGACGTGCTGTAAATCTCTGGGGCGTTCCCGAGATTCTTAATTCTGATCAAGGTAGCCAGTTTACTTCAAAGGATTATAGAAAAATGGTTAAAGAATCAGGAGCTAAATTCAGCATGGAGGGTAAGGGACGGCCCCTTGATAATATTGCTATTGAAAGATTTTGGAGAACGCTAAAATATGGAGAAGTCTACTTGAAGGAGTATCAATCGGTAAATGAAGCAAGAACAGGAATAAATACTTATATTGAAAAATATAACAGTTTCAGACCGCATACGGCTCAAGGAATTCAGACCCCGGATGAAGTCTATCGAATGGCGGCATAAATCAAATTAAAAAAGTTGATTTATTGTCTTGACGATGGGTCCACTATACTGGGCAACAACAGAAGAGGATGTTAAGAAATCAGTTAAATCAATTATTTTAGCAAGAGAGAATGTAAGAAAAAAACTTCTAACACATATAAGGCCCGGGATGTCAAGGAGAAGTTAAAAGACAAAAAATTAACGGCGGCTATCCAGGAAAAGGAGCCTGCAGCAAAGAGCACAGATAAAGTCCATTTTGTTTAAAAAACGTTGTTTGAATCGTAATTCACCGGATAGTGCAATCTGGTAAACGCAGTTTGCACCAAACACATATCGACGGTCATGCAAAAACATGTCGTAGAATCACATCGTTACCCGGATTCCGCCTGATGCAATTGAATGGATTCAAGATCCAGTTAGGTCCGCAGGTCAGACCGGGACAAACTACGAATATAAACAAAACAAATCACATATAAAAAAGGACCGGAATATCAGTCTAATCAACACGCAGGGAATCGCGGTTTAATAAGCAGGATACGGGAAAACAGTCTTGCTGTAGTTGTAAGGTGTATCTTAATGTGAGCTTACCGCATGGTGTTCCAGTTAGGTGACAGGCTCTGATATTCCGTCCTGGAAAAACTTGTTAAAGCTGAACGGTTGTGAACGTCTTAGCATGTAATAAACGACACGGCCAAGTTTTTGAGCAATTATGGATAATGCTTTTGACTTGCCATATTTGTTGACCATTTTCTGATGAAGTTTTTTAGCAGGTTCATTTTCACGCAGGAATAATACTGCTGCTTCACTGAATGCCCACTTCAGATGAGAGTTGCCAATTTTGTTGTTTCCACCCTTCATGCGTTTACCTGCAGATTCATGGGAACATTTGACAAGGCGGCTGTATGAGATAAAGTTCCCAACATCAGGGAATCGGTTGATATTCTGAATTTCGTAAAGAATGACTAAAGAGAGTATTTCCCCGATACCAGGAATACTTTTCAAAAGATGCAGAGACACCGGATCATGATATTTTGCCTGTCGTTTGATTTCGGCTTCCAGGTCAAGTATCAGCCTATGGAAAGCATCAGCGAGAAACATGTCGGCTTGTATATTTTTTTGAGCTAAAGGATTACTGAACTGTTCTGGAAGGGTTTCCCGATATGAAGAGCTTCGAAGCCGTTTTTCAAGCGGGGTAAAATTGTACTGCGAATTGGTATTCTGGATGTGAACAAACAGTTCCGCCTGATGTCGGACAAAGTATTCCCGTCTTCGCAGAAGATCTCGGGTTGCCCGCATTTCTTTTGGATAGACATACGCCTCAGGGAACATCCCGCCCCTGAGCATAGAGGCAATTTTTTCTGAATCGATACGGTCATTTTTTGTTTTGCCGCCGTGAATTGCTTTCATGTATAAAGCATGTCCAAGAACGAATGGAATTGCCTGTTCCGTACAAAAATCAGCAATCCAATACCATGTGAATATGCATTCGACACCAATGACGATGTCTTTTCCGTAAGGGGAAATTGCATTGAGCAGCTGCTGAGGATTTGAAGGTACATTTTTATGCAGGAGAATCAATCCCTGATTGTCGATTACACAGATGTACATAGTTCTTGCATGCAGATCAATCCCAATGTAGAATTGATGCAGTTCTTTATAGAATCTCATAAAGGTTCCTCCATGGTTTGTATTTGATGGTCAGTGGTAGTTTACCACGTTTTCAATCGAGGACCTTTATGAGTATCAATTGTTTCAATAGCGACAATGCTATGCTCATATACATTCACGTAAAAAACATGCACCAATTTAAGTGTTGCGAGTTAAACAAATTGTACAGGTAGAGTAATTACCTGAGAATTTAAGAAGTCCGGCCTTGGCTCCGCGCCGTACGGCCTGGACAAGAAAGTATCAATTTAAAATTGTTAATTTATTACAGTAGAAGCATTTTAAATTATGCTGAAGAGGAGAATATGAATAAAGAATATATAAAACGAAAAATAGCACCTTGTGGATTGAATTGCAGTAAATGCTTTGCTTTCAAGACTGGCGATATTGCTCAGTCAAGTCAGAAATTAAAAGAAGCTCTAGGAGATTTTGATAATTATGCAAAAAGATTTATTAATCTTCTTGATGAAAGGGTATTTATTAAATACCCGGATTTTAAGGAAATGCTTCACTATTTTTCTATGCCTAAATGTAATGGATGTAGAATAGAGAAATGCAAATTATTTAAAGATTGTAAAGTAAGAGAATGTACAAAAATACAGAAAGTTGATTATTGTTTTGAATGTAATGAATTCCCTTGTAAACATACCGGATTTGATAAAAATCTATATGATCGATTTGTAAAAATAAATAATCGATTAAAAGAAATAGGGGCTATAAATTATTACGAGGAAATTAAAGATCAATCAAGATATTAAATAATTTTTTTAGCTATGAAAACAATCAAAGAATAATGTAATTCCAATAGTAAAGAACATAAAGAAAAATAAGGGGTTATTTAAGATTAAAGTTAAGATTGACTATTCAGATGTCTAAGATTATTTTTCAAAGACAAGGAGATAAATATGGCTAAAAATCAGATAAAAATCTCCAGTGGATTAGTTCATGAATTACCAAATGATTTAAAAGAAGCTTTAATTTCAGATCCAAAAGTTTTGGGAAAATGGAATAAGCTAACAGCAATAGCCCGTAATGAATGGATATGTTGGACAATATCAGTCAAAAAAGAAGAAACGCGAGTTAACCATATAAAAAGAGTTTGTTCTGAATTGAAAGAAGGAAAGAAAAGACCTTGTTGTTGGCCTGGTTGTCCTCATAGGTAAAATATAAGAATAGAAAAAATACTTTCTATTTGGAAGAGTCCAGCCTTGGCGTTGCCGTGCGGCTTGGACAAGAAGCGATGATACTGGTGGATAACAGCGGGTAAGAAGCTACGCTCGGAGTACCTCGCTTGGGCTTCGCCATATTTTGCTTTCAAACAACCAGAATAATTCTTGTTATGTTCTTTTTAAGTTTCAAAAAATGACAAGCGAGTATTATAGTTTTAGCCGCAAAACATCTTTTACCCGCGGAATATGTCAACATAGATGAAGAATGATCTTTGAAATAATTAAGCGGCGGTAGCCCCTTTTTGAGACTTACTCTTAATCATAGTATCAGCAGATGGATTCAAGTATACAACATGCTCTTTGGGCAGCATTTTAACATGTTTACTCCATCTCAAAGGATTCTTTTTGTATGCCTTCATCATAGTTTTATTTCGTTTTGTCGCGATCTCTTTGTATTCGCCATTTCTCATCTGTATGGGTGTAATAAAGTTTATTCCTGAGTGACTATGACTGGTATTATAGAAATCAACAAATGTCGAAAACCATGTTCTTGCCTCTGAAAGTATTTTGAACTTGCCAGGATACGAAACATGATATTTTAAGGTTTTAAACCATGATTCAATGAATGGATTGTCATCACTGACTCTTGGCCTGGAATAACTATTACAAATACCAAGATCATAGAATAGAGCCAGTAATGAGATACCTTTCATGGGATTTCCATTATCAGAATGAACAAAGACATCAGCATAGTTGTTTTCCTTCAGGGCGGCATCAAAAAGTTCTTCTGATAGAGAATCATCCTCTCTATCATGAATAGCCCATTTGACGATGCTTCTATCCCAGATATCAATGATGACATATGCGTAGTAGAAGAGGCCTCTGACATTTGTTGGCAACCAGGTTATATCCCAGCACCAAACCTGATTAGGTCCAGCTGCGACTCTTTCTGGTGGCTTATTATGACTTGTCCCAGGCCTCGTGTTTCCTCGATGATGAATAAGTCTGTTTTTCTTTAATACTCTATAAAAGGAGCTAACACTGGCAATATAAATGCCTTTACTAAGAAGAGATGCATGAATTTTGTATGGATTATCATCCTTATATTCAATGCTGCAACTAATTTCGATAATTTTGGCCTCTTCTTCTTTTGATAATTTTCTGGCCACTACTTTTGAACAGTCCTTGCGATTATCAGAAAGATTACCACGTCGCCATCTTTCAAAAGTGCTGGTTGAAATTTCAAGAGCTTCACAAGCTTTATGAATTCGGGCTCCTGCAGCAGATGCTTCTTTTATCAATTTAACTGCTTCCTGCCGCATATCCATCGGAATCAGTCGTCCTCTTCGTCCCCCCAAAGAGCTTCTGCTTTTTTTTTAAGAGTATAGAGTGCAGCCATTTCAGCAAGAGCTTTTTCTTTTTTATTCAGCTCTTTTTGCAGTCGTTTATTTTCTTTCTGGAGATTTTTGATTTTCTGTTTTTCTTTGTGACCTTTATCTTCTACCATGTCTCGCAGTTCCTGTTTATATTGAGTGATATGTTCAGTGTGCAGACCTTTTTCACGAAGCCATTTCCCCTGATCCTCATTTTTAACAGAACCGGATTCTATAACCAGATTCAATTTTTCTCGAGGTGACCGACCGGCACTACTTACAGTATTCAGACTATCAAGTGTACCTTCTTTTGCTTTATTCAACCAGTTCCGTAATGTCTAATCAGAGACTCCAGATTCAATTGCTATCACATAAGCGGATTTTCCATCTGATTCGAGTACTTTTCTTACTGTTGATTCTTTAAATCCTAAACTGTATCTCATAATTGAAACCTCCATATTGGTGCTTCAACTATGTTGACACATAGGGAGAACTGGGATCAAACTGGTTATATGAATAAGCTGAAAGGAAAAGAAATTCCCATTGAAGCCAGGATTGTTAAGTCTGGCGGATGTTTATGATGCACTGCGTAATAAACGCTCTTACAAGGATGCTTTTTCACATGAAAAATCAAGGGAAATAATTATTTCTGATTCAGGGAAAAAGTTTGATCCTGATATTGTAAGCTGTTTTTTAAAGATAGAAAATAAATTTATGAATATTTCGGAAAGCTTATCGAATTAAAAACAGCAGCATCACATTAACTCTGATTCTTCATGTACTTTTAGTGGATAAGTTACACATATTTGTATTTCACGTTCCATTGTTTCTCAAATTATCTGAATAAAGGGAGTGAAGATTTTCTTACTCTGGGTTAACAAGTTCTCCTTCCTATATTCATTGCGCGGGTGTAGAATTACGTTATTAAGAAGATCTTCTGCTTAAGTTATTTACATCAAGAGAGTCGTGAGGCCTCCGTCCGGAGTACCATAATATAAATAAAAAAGAGATTTTTTTTAGAGAATTATAGAGTAAAGGAGAAAAAAATGAACTCTAAGAAATACCCTTATGTAAATCGCATGAATATTTTATGCGATGCTCTGCAGCTAGTTGATGTGCCAAAGCTGGTGAGAGAATGCACCGACCAGTGGTACAACCAGACGTTGAGGCTGTAGATAAAGTGTAAATTTTCAACAATTGCTTTATATCCAGATATTCCCATGATAAAATTCTATCAGACTGGGAGATTACAAAATGGGTAAATACAAAGAGTATTCTTATGAACAAAAAGTGCTGCTGCCGATAGATTTTTCCGAGCAGGTTCTTCCCGGAACCTTTGAACACACACTCAATTTTCTCATTGACCGGGAAATTGATTTAACCATGTTTTATGAAAAACATAAAAATGATGAAAATGGAGCTCCCGCCTACGATCCGGCGATCTTACTGAAGATAATTCTTTTTGCTTATTCACGGGGAATTATTTCCAGCAGAAGAATTGCCCGATTATGTCGGGAAAATGTCGTTTGCATGTCCCTCTCCGCAGATACCCGGCCGCACTTTAGCACCATAGCTGATTTTATTTCTACGATGGATAAAGAAATCGCTCCCCTGTTTACCCGGATTCTCTCGGTCTGTTACGCCAATAACGTCATCGATAAAAACATGTTTGCCATCGACGGCTGCAAGATTTCTTCCAATTGCTCAAAGGAATGGAGCGGAACGAAAAAAGAACTGCTAAAAAAAGCGGGAAAGATAGAGGAATCTATCAAATACCTGTTGGAAAAACATAAACAGGAAGATAAAAGCCGGTATAGTCAAAGTCAGGAAGAGAAAGAAAAGGCTTCGATAGAGAAACTGAAAGCTAAATCCCAAAAGATCCATGACTGACTGAACTCAAATGACGATAGAATGGGAAGCCAGGGGAAACCAATAAAAAGCAATATTACCGACAATGAAAGCGCGAAGATGTCCACCTCCCATGGAGTTATCCAGGGTTATAACGGAATTGCGGCGGTTGATGAAAAGAACCAATTAATCGTTTGGGCGGAAGCATTTGGCGACAGCAATGAATCCAAACATTTCCCCGAGATTCTGGATGGAATAAAAAACAATTTTAAATCGATTCAGGCATCGGAAGATATCTTGAAAGAAACAGTGATTACCGCCGACAGCGGTTTTCATAATGATAATAATATGAAGCTGATTGTGGAAAATAACCTGACAGCCTTTGTCGCGGACAACCAGTTTCGAAAGAGGGATGTGAGATTTGCATCAGCCCAGAAACATAAACAAAAACCTGTCACGAATTGGGAACCTGCCAAAGGGAAAAAATATTACTCAGTAGATGATTTTATCTATGATGAAAATACAAAGAAATTAATGTGCCCAGCTGGTTTCGAAATGAAACTGAAGTGCAGGAACTTTCAAAGCTCTGGCTATAGTGGAACATCCTACATAGGGAGAAAGGAAAACTGCTTAACCTGTCCGCTAAGAAAGAAGTGTATACGTAAAGAGAGCACGGAAGTCAGACAGGTGACCAGGTTTGATAGTAGTCGGGGAAAAGAAAAGGTCTCATTTACAGAACGAATGAGGAGAGTCTTTGACGCGCCTGAAGGTCGGAGTATCTACAGTAAAAGAATGGGTACTGTAGAACCGGTGTTTGGAAATATCCGATCGACACTGGGGTTAAATTATTTTACACTGCGAAGTAAGAATAAGGTAAATGTTCAATGGTTGCTTTTCTGTATTGTGCATAACATTGGAAAAATACAGAGGTATGCGGAAGCATAGGGGAAAATAGAGGATGAAATGAATCAGGGATTACATTTTGACCTCACAAGACAATCTTATGGACTTTATGATCTTGTAGAATGGGAGAAGTAAATGAAGATTGAAAATCGGGGTTTTTCTACAGCCTCGTTATGTAAAGTAAATGAATCGGTTGTTCGTTTAGGTATTGTCAAAGGTGAATATCATTGGCATAAGCATGATGAAGAAGATGAATTTTTCTTTACCCTAAATGGTGAATTATTGCTCGATATTGAAGATAAAGGAACTGTTACACTTAAACAATATCAAGGATATGTCGTTCCTAAGGGTATTGTGCATAAAACACGTGCAAAAGAGAAAACCGTGATATTAATGATTGAGACAGCTAGCATTATCCCGACTGGTGATGAATAATTTACGTAACTGTTGTTTGTTCAAGTAGAGTAATCCCCCTATTCTCTTGCAAAAAGAAAAACCCCTTCCCCGCTCCGGAGAATGGGTGTACTATTAAATTATTAAAGCCGGCCGAGATGATCACGAAGAAGCTTACTGTTGGCTTGATGTTCTACGCATAGATTATAAATTTCGGAATTTATTATAATTTAGTGAAAATATAATAATTTTTTTATTAAAGTAATGAACGGGGGTTTATTATGAACAATGGAAATCACAACATACTTTCGATTGATACTACATTGAAAATTAGTAAAATAATTTTTATAATATTTATTTTATTCCATTTAGGAATAGTGATTGGAATTATGATATTTGAAATAGTTCCTGTAGACTACTTATGGGGAGGACAATTAAAAAGTAAAAAATGAATTGTTTATTTTTGAATTAATGTCAATTGTAGTTCTGGTACTATGCTTACTATTCGTTATAAATTACAAAAATAGATTTTCAAGTAAAATAACCGGCAAGATAATTGCATGGATATTATTAGCTTTATTTTTACTGAATACTGTCGGAAATATTTCTGCCAAAACTCTATTTGAAAAAATTACATTTACTCCATTTCCATTGATATTAGCTTTATTAATGTCTAATATTGCAATTGACAAAGATTCCACAACAATGTAATTGACATCTGCTTAAATCAGTTAACTATGGATATATTTTTTATTATCACTATGATACTTAGAATATCTCAGGCTTAACTTGTGCATTATGCTGTTTTTTACCAGCTGAAAATAGTGTAAAAAGAAAACAGCAAAACGGTCTATAACTAATGCGGGACTGGATAATTAAAAGATTTCAGTTAAAAAAGGAATAATTGTATGAACATTTTTAAAAAATATACTTCCATAGGACAAGTTATCGTTTATCAAAAAATAGCCTTTGCAGTTATACTATTACTAATATGGCTTGATGAAATAATTGATATTCCTTATTTACTCTTAGGAGCAGAGCGATCATTAATCAACTGGAGGGAATCATTATTTGAAAGTATATGTATTTCAATTGTCGGTGTAGTAATAACTCGAATCACAAATAATATCATTCAGAGAATGAAACACCTTGAAGGGATTCTACCCATGTGTGTCTCCTGTAAAAAAATTAAGGATGATAACGGCAACTGGCATCAAATTGAATCATATATTCAGAAAAGATCAAATGCAGATGTTAGTCATGGTATTTGTCCAGAATGTGCAGAGAAATTGTATCCCGATATTAATCCTTATAAAAATAAATAACTCCATACTCCACAGTTATGCTCTTCTCTCCCACTGGGAGAAGGATGAAAATCTCCTTCCTCACGCGTAGGAACGGGTGTAGAATAGTGATTAGTTAAGAAAATTGTGCACATTTTACTGAATTACGCATGGGATATTATTATAAATCGTATTTTAAGTATAAAAAATATTGATCAATTAAATCCTGTTACACAAACTATGAAATTGATTGAATATCAAAAAATACTTGATATGAATCATAAAAATGATATGAGTAATATCTTCTCTAATCTCCTTCAATCTATGAAGGATGAAATTGATCTATTAAAAACAAATAATGCAAATAGAAGACTCATAGATATTGAACCGGATGAAATTGAAAGAACATGGATTAGTGAACATGGTGAATTAACTTTAAGAATTGAAGATGGTTATATTGAAGGCGAATACCAATTTGACTCAACAAGTTTTATCGGAGAATTATCAGGTTATATTAATAAAAATATGTACAAGTAGAGTAATTACCTGACAATTGCCCCCGGATGTTAGTCATTTAAGATGCCTGATTTTCGCGAACATATGTCAACATACCAGTCATCTATCGTACCTGGTGAAATTGCAGTTATTAAAATAGCCCCGAACCGGTTTATCCAATAATTATCAAGTCGTGACTGCTGGATCTTCCAGTATTCATTTTTAAAATATTTCTTTTTTTTCTCAAACTGTTTACGATACCATGACTGTCATCAATATAAAATCCGGTAGCAAATTCTTTAAAAGTTGGAACAATTCCGGAGGTCAATCTTTGATCAAAATTATTGAGAAAATTATTTGCAAATTGGTGAGCCTCTTGCTCGTCAGTAGTCCCTGTTGAAATTTCTTTTCCCGGAAGTATTTTAAAAATAATCTGTATATTCCGCCCTTTTCTTTTTATCAGATTATAATAAGTCTGTAGTTTCATGCAGTCGATTGTTTTACAGAGATTTTACGGACACTTTGCCTTGCGGCAAAGTTTTAAATAAGATAAGTGTTTATAGTATAAGTATTTATTTTTTACATGTTTAAAAAAATATTGCCGAAGACCGGACTTGAACCGGAACGCTCTTTTCGGAGCGGAGGATTTTAAGTCCTCTGTGTCTACCAATTCCACCACTTCGGCATTTTGCAATCATTATAATACTTTTCATCCACCTGTTGGTCAAGCATTTGAGCTGGAATTTTGGATCGGCCGGTGTGCCATTTTACATCTGTTAAAAGAGGGTCAGTAAAACCATCAGTACCGGAACTGTTACAATCATGAAGCTGTTTGAAACAATCCAGCAGGTATTGGCAAGGTCTATATCAAGATCATATAGGGCCGGGGGGACCAGCGACAGGAATCCGACCGGCATGGCTGAAAGGATAAGCACGACCTTAAGAGGCAGGGCATCCTCAATATTCCCAAGTCCGGCGGCAAGGGCCGCGGAAAAAGTAAGCGCCGGAATAAACAGGTGCTTCAGCGGCAGCAGGGTAAGGGCCTTAAGCAGGTGCCCCTTCATTCTGCTGAACTGGAGCGCCATTCCGATTGAAACAAGCAGCATGAATGATGCGGCCGGAATAATCAGTGCGTTAACAGATCCGTAAAAAGCGGGCCTTTCAAGGCCGGAAAGATTAAGCATAAAACCTGCCGCCATGCTGCCTAAAGCCGCAAGGATAAACGGGTCTTTGAATATGTTCTTTCTCTGCTTTTTTCCGCCTGATGCGCTTTCACTGAATGATTTGGCAACAGGAAAGCCGATAGAATAATATGAAAGCTCCTCGAATATTTTATAAAGAGGAACAAGGGCGAACCCCTGTTCCCCCAGAAAAGCGTAGCAGACTAGAGCTCCTATGCTCCCAATATTTGTGAAGCCCCCGCTGCAGAAAAAAGCTCCGGTTTCCCGTCTGGTAAGCTTTATCATCCTTGCTATCAGGAGGGCTGCAGCGCCGCCTGTTGAAATAGCAAGAATTCCCATTAATGGCATCACGAAAAGCTCTATGTGCTTTAAATCAAGCATCCAGATAGAACCGATAATTGCCACCGGATTTAAAAAGAAAAGCGCTCCCCTCTGCAGATTTTTCCTGGTCAGCGCATTTAATGCTGAACCGAAAACCAGAGAGGGGGTAAACACGGAGAGAAGATAGCCGGCTGTAAGCCCTGAGAAAACTACCGCGAGCGAAAATAAAATTTTTTCCATCGGGCAATATTATCTTATCTGCCTTTTTTCAGCAATGACTTTATTCCCGCAAGCGCCCTGTTATACCTGGTGGTCTGGCTGAATACCATCAGGACAATTATCAGAAAAAGGGTCAGCGCAACAGGCCCTGGAAGAACAGGCATAAGGCTGCCTTTTGAAATCATTAAAGCCCTTCACAGATTGCTGCCGCACATCTCGCCGAGTATAACGCCTATTACAAGAGGAGCTATAGGGTACTTAAGCTCCGTAAGCATGTAGGCAATTATACCGAATGGTAACATCAGGTAAAGGTTGAATATCTTGTTGCCGAGCGCGTAGGAACCTATAATACACAGCACACCGATAATCGGCATAAAAAGCGTTATCGGTATTCTTAAAACCTTTATAACCTGCCTGGCAAGAAACATACCGCAAAGCCACATTACAATTGAGGCAAAGAAAAGAATCGCTGTAATCTCCAGAGAGAATCCGGGATGGTCTGTATTGAACATCGGCCCCGAATTATAACCGCGAAGAAGCAGAACTCCGAGAAGCATCGCAGTCCGGAGGGCTTCCGGATACACCGAGGCTAAGAAGAGGTATCATAGCACCGGCTGATACAGGCGTTATTTGACATTTCAGTCACGACTACGGCCTCTTCGGCACCTGTCCCGAATTTATCGCTGTTTTTACTCATCTTTTTGACTGTCCCGCAAGAGACCCACACTGCGTTATTCTCACCTAAGCAAGGTACCCGCTGTCAAGGTCGCTCAAATACGTAGGTAAGCGCGGTTAAAAGAACTACTCCCAAAGTCGCAGTAAGTCCTGGTATGACTCCAAAGATAATTCCCAAATCAGCTGTAAATCTCAGGATTAATACAATCCCGGGGTTTTTCTCCTTTTATCATGGCTGTAAGGTTAAGCGCGGCCTTTACCGCCATTCCGTTACGCGATGATACAGTAGCTGAAGCGGTATGCGGCGTCATTACGACATTACTCAAGGTCCCGAGTTCCGGTTCCGCTATCGGTTCTCTTTCATACACATCAATCCCGGCGCCGGCTATCAGATCCGACCTAAGCGCCTGGACAAGTGCTTTTTCATCAATAATAGGGCCGCGGGCTGAATTGATTATATAAGCTGTCCTTTTCATCTTTTTAAACTGCTCAGGACCGAACAGGTGTCTTGTCTCCGGCATTAGGGGTGTATGTATGCTTATATAATCGGAATTTTCAAGCAGATATTCAAACGGCACCCTTTCCGCATTCACCTCATCATCAAGCACTTTGTTTATAAAGGAATCGCTATAGAGCACTCTCATTTTAAATCCTTTTGATTTAAGCGCCATCGCTGTACCGATCCGGCCCGCCCCTACTATGCCGAGTACCGCACCAGTTATATCCCCTCCGATATACTGCATGGGGCCCCAGCCTTTCCACTCTCCTGACCTCATGATTCTGTCAGATTCCACAACCCTTCTTGCAACAGAGAAAAGCAGCGCCCATGCCATTTCGGCAGTGGCGTCAGTCAGAACATCCGGAGTATTTGAAACCGGGATTTTATATTCAGTTGCTTTTTTAACATCAATATTATCGTATCCAACAGCATAGTTGGCAAAGCCCCTGACTTCAGGTGCCGTTTTAAAAACCTCTTCATCTATCCTGTCTGTAAGAAGACACAAAACCCCGTCTTTCCCTTTTATGTTTTTAAGGAATTCCTCCCGCGCAAGCGGTCTGTCTTCCATATTGATTTCAACATTGAATTCTTTTTTCAGGATTTCAATCCCCGGCTGCGGGATAAGCCTTGTTACATATACATTTTTTTTTGACATAGTCATCTCCCTTTGATAGGAATATTTTCGTCTATAAATTGCCATGTTTCAAGAAAATAATTTCCCTGGACAACTTTTTTAAAGATGGGTTTTTAAAGTCACGAGCTTCAGGAACTCCATACGGATATACAACTTCAACTCAGTCAGGATATTCCACGTCAGAGACAAGCTGGAATTTTTCATCAGGCGTTTCAGAATTATTGCACCGACAAAAAAGGACGACCGAAAAAAGACATCATCTCTACTGCTGCACCATCCCTTTAAAACACGTGATGCTATTAACTCAAATTACATTTTATGAAATAATATTTCCGGGTTCAGCCGCACTGCATTTATTCCAGCGGGCTGACATGTTAAAAACCACAAACTCCTTATATCGGAGATGACTAATGCTATTGGAATTACCGCTTATTCCGGGAATGATTGATTCACATTTCCACTACCTTGAGATGCTTAAGAAAGAGCTTGACCCACAGGCCCTGCTTACGGAATGTTTTTCCGCGGGAATGACAGCGGCAGTCGATATTGCGACAAATACGGCAAATTTTGAAAGGCGCCTTGAGTTCGCAGCCCGTTTTGACAATATTTTCGTCACTGCGGGTTTAAATCCGGGAAAAGCCGAAAAGGATACTGAAGAAATTGATAAAATGCTTGATACACTCGAGTCCCAGATAGGAGGGGCAAGGGGACACGGCAAACTGATTGGAGTCGGTGAAACAGGGATTGACTGGTACTGGAAATACGGGACAAGGGAAAAACAGATATCGCTTTTTGAAGCTCAGGTTGACCTTGCCGGTAAATACGGCCTTCCAGTGATTATTCACAACAGGGAAGCTGATGAAGATGTGCTAAGGATCCTGAACATGAAAAAACCGGAAAAGGGAGGGATAATTCACTGCTTTTCATCTGATTATAATTTTGCATCCTCCTGTATCGATCTTGGCTTTCTGATCTCTTTCGCCGGAAACGTGACATATAAAAAAAATACAGTTATGCAGGATGCAGCCCGCAGGATTCCGGCCGCCTCCATTCTTGCCGAGACAGACGCGCCGTATCTTTCTCCGGGGAAACTGAGGAGCCTGCCCGGACATCCCGGGTTTGTCTCCCATACCTATAGTTATCTCGCTGAACTTAGAAATGAAAAAATCGAAGATTTTACCTATACTGTTAAAAAAAATTTCAACACGCTGTTCGGGATGGATTTATAAGCTTTCAAACCACTATCCGGTACCTTAAAATCCGGTGCACTCACCCGGAGTACGGAGGAGGAAGAATAAAAAAAGAGGAGCCGTGCATAACACAGCTCCCCATATTGTTCTGTCCTTTCTCCATTATCAGTTGAGGATAATGTCGAAAATAATTATACGTATTTACCTACAAAATCAATCATCTCATTTGTAGCTTTGGCGAAAACAGCGGCATTTTCAATCAGCGATGTAATTTCATCAAACTGTTCGATTGCGTAACCATCTTCAGCATAACCTTTAACAAAATAGGGCACCTGATTGAGTTTTTTCATTACATCAGCGGGAACCGGAGCTTTCCAGCCGTCTTTTACGCCTCTGTTCCTGTAATGATAGAGAATATCACCAATCATGTCAGGAGGACATGTAAATACCATCGGAGCTCCCGCAAACATGTCAAAATGGGGATAAAATACATTCCCTTCAAAATCATGATGTTTTCTTGCTGAACACATTAGCATTTTGAGCGGCTGCTTTCTCTCTTCCATCAGCTTTATACATTTTTTCATAACAGCGTTTGAAGCCTGTCTGAGTTCAAGAGGATCAATAGCGAGGTTTTTCTTTTCGATATATCCCCTGAAAGCGGCTGAATCTTCAAACCTTCCGGACATCTGTGTAATAACAGCTCTCCAGCCGTGTCTTTCTTTTCCGGCCTTTCTGTGAGCGGTAATACCTTCTGTAACTGCGTTTGCAACTGCCATGATCTGGGGCACGTTAAAACAGGTTGTCGCGTTTGTCGCGATACCTTTTGAGGCAAGATATTTAAATACCGGTATACCTGATGTTGAAGCCGGGATCTTGATCATTACGTTGGGGCCGAGGGAAGCAAGCTCGTCAGCCATTTCTTTCATGGCAGCTTCATTCTTGATAAGGTTCGGGTCTACCTGGCCTGAAATATGGCCGAGTTTTCCATTGGAAGCTTCAAAGAGAGGAAGAAAGGCTTCAGCGCCTCTTTTTACAACTTCTTTATATACTTCCTTGAAAAGGCCGTACTGGGACTTGCCTTTATAGCTTTTTCTTTTATCTTTGATAATGGCAACCCATTCATCTGTCCTTTTCTGTAAAACAGCCCAGGAAAGGGGCGGGTTTGTAGTACATCCCCTGAACGCCCAGTCTTTAACAGGAGCTTCAAGGAACATGCCGGCAACTTCTTTTTTAAACCATTCCTGATCTTCCGCGGGAAGACCTTTATAATAGCTTTCAGTAAAATTAGGCCATACAAGAGGTGATGAATCCCACCATATTTCTGTTTCAGGATTTAAAGCCTGAACACTTCTCCATACGTTTTCCATTATTTAACTCCTCGTAAAAAAATCATTTAACCCTTCAGATAAGCCTGTTTGGGCAAACCTGAAAGGTTAATTACATAATTTACATTATTTTTTCATTTTTGCAACGTATTCTTTTACGCCTTCCACAAAGTTTTTGTTATCTTCTTTTGTCGAGATTGTGATTCTGAACCAGCCGTTTCTTCCGTACATATCGTTCTGGTTTCTGAGAATAATTTTCTTCTCCTTAAGGAAGAAATCAACAAGTTCTTTTCCTACAATTCCGGCATCAGTTCCGTCAAACAGCATGTAATTGCCGTATGATTCAAAAATATCAAGTCCTTTTATTGCTGAAAGCTCGTCGCTTATCATTTTAACCTGGTTATTGTTGAAATCAACCCTTTCCTTAAGCGCTTTTTCATCGCAGAATGCAGTATAGCATGCCCAGAGAGCTATTGTGCTTACGTTCCATGGGATAAGAGTAGCAGAAATCTGCTTGATTACATCTTTGTCCGCAAGCATATAGCCGAATCTGATACCTGCAAGGCCATAAGCCTTTGACATTGTCCTTGTAACCATTACATTCTGAAATTCCTTGATAAGCTTTGTCATTGATCTTCCGTAACCTGCGAACTCTATATATGCTTCGTCAACTACAAAAGGAATGCCGGTTTTTGCTATTTTCCTGAAATCATCTCCGCTCATGAAGTTCGCTGTCGGGTTGTTGGGGTTGGCAACAACAATTATTTTTGTTTTGGGAGTAATTGCTTTGATAATAGCATCAGCATCAAAAACGAATTTCTTGTTTTCAAGCTTCATTGGAACAGATACAAGTTTTCCGCCGTTTATGTCACATCTGAGTTTGTAGATACCGAAACATGGTGTGTGCTGGATAACTTCTTCGCCCTGGCCGGGTACAAGAAAGCTTCTCCATATCATGTCGTACACTTCGCTTGATCCGTTTCCGATAAGAACATTTTCAGCTCCTGCAAGGCCGTTAAGTTCAGCGATTTTGCCTCTTGTTACAAGTCCCTGATCAGCATAGATGTTCCCTTTTTTTGCGTAATCATTGATAGCTTTGAGAACTGATTCAGCAGGCTGGTTGGGATTTTCGTTCGACATCATTCTGTGAAGAGACTGATCCTTCCATGCAAGTTCGATGTGGGGGGATATATACATTGGAATTCCCTTGATCCACGGTACAAAATACTCTTCCATTTTTTTCATTATTTTCTCCTTGATTATGTAAATATTTAAAAACGGCTTATGCCTATTTACAAACAAAATAATAAATTAAAACATGTAAATTATAATTCAGGTCCGGACATAGCTTCCTGTTTCGACCTGGAAAACATACCGGTCTCCCCTGTAATATGAGTGCAGTACTTCTATGCACTCCCCCTTTGCATTGAACGCTCTGCTTTTATAAAAGATACAGGGAATATCCCGTGATATCATCAGCCTTGAAGCAATCTCCTTCGAAGGACGAACGGCCTGAAGCGTTCTGACCGAATGATCAAGATCAATACCGAATTTATCTGTAAGCACCTGGTACATGGAACCTTTTATCTGCATATCCAAAAGCCCGCTTAGTTTTGTAAATGAATAGTACTGTATTTCATACAGGAACGGTATTTTATCAGCAACACGTACCCTTTCAATTTTTATGGCAAAATCTCCGGCCGCTATATCAAGCGCCGCCGCTATATCAGCGGGAGGAACAATTTTCTCCTGTGATATTATGGCGCTTTCTGTATCAAGGCCGTTTCTGGCATCAAGTTCGAAATCATCAATAAAGCTTGTCATTTTTCCAAGCTGTCTGACAGGAGCAAGGGGTTTTTTCCGCCTTACAAAAGTCCCGACCCCTTTCTGTTTTTCAAGCAATCCCTGCTGTACCATTATTGAAATTGAATGCCTGATGGTATTTCTGTTAAGCTGGAATTTTTCAGCAAGCTCCCCTTCTGACGGGAGTTTTGATCCAATATCATATTCAGAACTTTGCAGCATGCTTTCCAGCCAGTTTGCAACCTGTAAGTATAGCGGTACAGGATTGTCTCTTTCTACCATAAACTCCCTTCTACTTGTCTACCTATGTAATTAACTATACATCTTTTTTATTTTTATGTCAAATACCTATCCTGTTGTCAAATAAAAAAATAATACATAGCTGTCCAAAATAAAAACAGCATTGAATTGAGCAAACAAGCTAATTCTTTACAAATAAGGGAAATCATGCAATGAACTTTTTAAGGATAGCATATTCAGGCAAATACTTCAAATCCTTCCGGGATATGAATTTGAAAAAGCCGTAAAATTACATAAAGGAGAGCATGCGCCAAAGGGTTTTACCTGCAAAGAGAAGCTATCAACAATGCTCTTTGCTTAAGCTTTCAGGACTCTGTAATTAAAACTGTGTAACTGCAAAATTCTAAATAGCCTCAAAGAGGCAAAGGATATAGAATGAGCAGTATAATGATGAATAAAGAACGTTTAGAAGAATTGGCAGCAGAGCTGGCAAAAGGGGTCAAGAGTGAATCAGATCTTGCAAACCCTTTAGGGCAGCTGATGAAATTGACAATTGAGAAAGCACTTAATGCAGAATTAGATAACCACTTAGGTTACGAAAAGCATTCAAGCCAGGGGCGTAATAAACTGAACAGCCGTAATGGCTGTACAAGCAAAAAAGTAATAACCGATTCCGGAGAACTTGAAATAGAAACACCCCGGGATCGGACTTGTGACTTTGAACCGCAAATCATTCAAAAAGGCCAGCGCAGGTTTTTAGGATTTGACAATCAAATCCTCTCTCTCTATGCCAGAGGCCAGAGGACACGGGATATCGCAGCCACACTTAAGGAAATGTACGGTGTAGATGTTTCTGCATTCCCTCATTATCTGGTGTAACCGATGCGGTTATTGAGGAAGTTGAGCAGCGGCAAAACCGTCCAATAGAGAGTGTTTATCCAATCATTTATCTGGATTGTATTGTTGTAAAGGTTCATCAGGATAAAAGAGTAATCAACAAGGCTGTTTATCTTGCCTTAGGTGTTACTACAGAAGGGATTAAAGATCTTTTGGGCCTCTTGATATCAGAAAACGAAGGAACCAAGTTTTGGCTCTCTATATTGACAGAACTCCAAACCAGAGGTGTAAAAGATATCTCATTGCCAGTGTAGATGGACTTACAGGCTTCCATGAAGAGATAAATACAGTATTTCCCAAAACAAAAATCCAATTATGCATTGTACACATGGTAAGGAACTCTTTGAAATACGTTTCCTATAAAGACTGTAAAGAACTGGCAGGAGATTTAAAGAGGATATACTCTTCAATAACCCTTGATGAAGCAGAAAGGGGATTAGTGATATTTTCAGATAAATGGGCCAGTCAATATGCATCGATCAGCAAAATGTGGGAACGGAACTGGGAAAACCTGATAACAATTTTTGATTATCCTGATGAAATCCGAAAAATAATTGTAAGCGTCAATTTAACCACAGGGTAAGCTTAATTTATTGATATTATCCTTATCACAGTTCCAGGGCAGTAATTTTTCATAATCTTTTTCATCTGAAAAGAAAGGGACCTCTTTAAAAATATAATAAAGGTATCCATAAGGATTTAAGCCATTCTGTTTTGCAGTTTCAATAAGTGAGTACATGAAGCAGGAGCTTTCCGCTCCTTTTGTGCTTACAGAAAATAACCAGTTTTTTCGCCCCAGAACAAAGGGCCTTATTGCATTTTCACAGGCATTATTATCAGGGGTAAGGGATGCACACTCTGAATACTTCATTATTTTATCCCACTGAGAAAGAATATATTTTACAGCCTCTCCCACCTTACTGCTTTCCCTGATTACAAGAGCCTTGTTATCAAGCCATTTCTTGAACCTTTCCATTACAGGTTTGATAAGTTCTTTTCTTTTTTCCAGAAATTCCTGTTCTGATAAATCTTCTTCCCTGAGTTCATTTTCAATAGAGTAAAACTTTTGAATCATCTTAAGGGCTTCATTAGAACTCCCCGCTTTTTTATTTACCTTTGAGGCTTCAAAGAATTTCCTCCTTGCATGAGCAAGACAGCCGACATGAACTATTTTGTCATTTTCATTTAATGCCGCATCATATCCTTTATATCCATCTGTCTGAAGGTACCCTTCAAACCCGGTGAGAAAATCTTTTACATATTCTGCATGTCTTTTAGGATGATATTCATAGTAAATGAGAGGTTTTGAAGGATTTCCTCCCCTTGCAAGCCATATATAACTTTTTGAAGAGTTTTTTGAGAGGAAGTAACTTTAAAAAGCTTTTGTTATTCCAGTTAACCATGTCCTGACGGCTTATTCTTACCCCGATCCTTTCAAACCGTTTTTCCTGCCTGTAAAAAGGGAGGTGATCACAGAACTTATTTGTAATGATAAATGCAAGCAGACCGGGAGTTACAATGCTTCCTGGAATTATTGATTTCTCTGTTTCAGCTTTTCTTACTGCCTTTTTATCTTCATCTGAAGAGCCTTCACAGTTCCTGCAGCCGTATTTCGGATAGATATGTCTTTCAACATAGATCTGCTCAGGTATTACATTCAGTTTTTCACTTACCTCTTCACCTATCTTTACAAGCTCAGATCCGCAAGCGCACTTTTTCTCTTCTTCGCTTATGCCATGAATGATTTCTTCCCTCGGGAGTGAATCATCAAGCTTTTTTCTTCCGGCCTTTTTTTTCTTGTATGGGAGAGGACTGTTATTACCTCTTCAGTATCTGAAATCTCATCTGATTCAGTATCATTATTTTCATCTTCAAACAGCTGCATCTGATCAGGATCATCTTTTTCACTTGATTTGCCATATTTTCTGAAAAGGGCAAGTTTCAGCTTTTCAAGTAAATATTCAATTGTTTCTTTAAGAGCAGTATTTTTGTTTTCAAGAGTATTTATGTATTTTAAAACGTCTTCAGGTAAAGACTTTTTCTTCTCTTCATCCATCCTTATTGAAATTCTAACATTTTTAAATTTTTATGGGAATTCCTTTCAGTTAACTTCTTCATAAAAAACTCTCTTGTGAGCTTTCCAGAAATCTATTCCGTCAAAAAGCATCTTCAGATGATCAAAGGAGAGTTCTTCTGCCTCATCTTTTGAATCAGGCCATGGGAATTTGTAATGTTTTTCAAGTCTTTTCTGCCAGAGGCAGAATCCGTTTCTTTCCCAGTAAAGTATTTTCAAGAGTTTCCTGTCTCTGTTGCAGAAGATAAAGATGCTTTCAGAAAATGGATCAAGTTCCATATCGCTTTTTACTATCTCAGAAAGACCGTTTACTGCTTTTCTTAAATCTGTTACTCCGGGATGGGCATAAATCCTTACATTATCAAAATTAATGAGCATTTATGATAATGCCTTTATTATCTTTTCAAGATGACTTTCTATCAGGTTTGCTGGCAAATTTATTCTTAGAGTTCCTTTTTCAATTGAAATTATTTCTGAAACTGAGTTAATTACCAGCTTTACTTTTTTTCTTTTCTCTTTTTATCCAGCCGTAAAATGTTGTCGGTCTTATCTCTTTTCCCCTGCAGAACATGGCTGCACTTTTTCCGCTTTTTTTCCATTCTGCCAGCAGCTTTTGTTTTTCTTCTATTGATAATTCAGTCATCTTAAAATCCTCCATGATGAGGATTTTACTTCCAGAGGTGTTTCTTTGTAAGCGCTAATTAGGGTTTGCTGAAAAACAATTAAGAATTTACATAGAAAAGAATTAGTGGTAAAATTCCCTCTGTAGAAGTGCACGAAAAAAGCTTGAAAAAGACAAAACCCCGTGCACCTCGGAGAATGTGATGTATAGACTTGATGATAAAAAGCAGCTGGAGCTGGAAGATTTTATATTGCCTTTCGGTGGAAAGCTTAATAGAAAGAACCGTTGGATCCTGCTATCGAGATTGATCCCGTGGGAAGAGTTTGAAGAAGAATATGCGCAACAATTTTCTGACAGCGATGAAGACGGGGCACCTGCAAAACCGTTTCGAATGGCATTGGGCGCATTAATAATCAAGGAGAAAATGAATCTTACCGACCACGAAACGGTTGAGCAGATTAGAGAAAATCCATATTTACAGTACCTGATAGGTAAAGAAAGCTTTAGTGATGAAGAACTGTTTGATTCATCAATGATGGTTCATTTCAGGAAAAGAATAACCGGTGAAATGCTTACCGTGATAAATGAACGCTTATATGTGGAAGAGGTAAAAAAAAAACGAGAAATTGAAAAAGAAACTGAAGAGAAAGAAAAAGCTGAGATAGAAAACAGCGGCAAGCTGCTTGTAGATGCGACCTGCACACCAGCTGATATTAGTTATCCGACGGATATTTCACTACTCAATGAAGCCCGGGAAAAAACTGAAAAAATAATAGATATACTGCATGAACCGCTTAAAGGGAAGGAAAAGAAGGTAAGAACACACCGGCAAATAGCGAGATAAGGAATATTTGAAGGTATCAAAGAAAAGAAAGCCCGGCAGCAAAAGGATTGGAAAAGGTATAAAGAAACAGCTGCAGTATCTGAACCGTAATTTGAATTATATCAATGAACATAGGTGACTAAAACAATCATAACAGCTCCAGTTGAATATTAAAACTACTTTTTCTAGTCTGTTCTGATGGCGGTTTATTGAGAACAGTCCAGATATCTTTTCTTGATGTCAGTATTACAGGAATCAATTTCATCAGTGAAAAATGAGTCCATTTTCTACATGAAAACATTTTAAGGAACTGAAGTAACAGAAAAGCAATTAGGGCAATCCAGATTTGTGTCATTACAGCATTTCTGGAAGTACCAAAGAATTTCTTGATCTTGAGGTTCTGTTTGATAGTTTTAAAAAATATTTCAATCTGCCATCTGTCTTTGTAAACAGCAGCAATTGTTGTTGGAGACCAAAGGAAATTATTGGTAAGAATTACAATATATTTACCGGTTTCAGGATCTCTGCTTCTGATTCGTCTTAATTTTAACGGGCATTTTTTACTGGTGTAAAATCCTTTCATTTCTATGATCTGATCAGATGTAATATTTTTAAAGGAGGAGGTATCTTTTCTCTGGACAATTTTATAATCAGCATTCTTTTTTAACCTGGTAACAAAATAAATACCGGTATTACAATAATTTGCGAATAATTTAAAGTCAGTATAACCACGATCAAACGTGATGACATCGCCTTTGTTGAAAGCCATTTTTTTCAAGGAATTGACTTCATGTGTTTTTGCAGTTGTAACTGATACAAAAGCTGGAATATATCCACTATGGTCAAGTTTTACATTAAGTTTTATTCCGCCTTTATATTTTCTGAAATTTGCCCATGGAAAGAGATTTAAACACAAGTCAATAGTTGATGCATCAACACTGTAAAGAGGATTTTTAAATTTATGTTTATGCGCTCTCTTCATGGATAATATCTTATCAAGAAGATCAGTGAAAACATTTTCATAAACTTCACAGCTTCTATTATTATTTGCGTAAGATAATGTAGAGCGTTTTACCTTTTTTACACCCATATGATAAAGGTGGTTACTGATTGATTCAAAAGAGTTTTCAATGCCTCTTAACCCGGTCTGTCCTGAAAGTTGTGCAAAGAGCATGGAGACAAAATGCTGCCAACAGGTAAAACCTTTGGAAGCGAAGTCGCCATTATGCTTTTTTACAGATTTTTCAAATTCATGTCTCGGAATTATTTGTAGAATTTGTTTTAAAATGGTATTATTGTAACTCATTGCCTGATTTCCTTTTCCTGTAAAGAATTAGCCGTCCAAGCTTAATTCATTATAGTTGGGATTTCAGGCAATTAATAGTCCTTGTTTTGGACACCTATGATCAATGAATTAAAATCAAAAACGCCGTTAACCGAGGTGAATGGAAAGCTGTATAAGGATTTATTGGTTGTATCAGAATTATATCGCCAACAGAAAGAAATGTACGATGAGAATAAGCGCAGTATAGAGGGCCGTATCGTAAGCATAAGCCAACCGCAGGTGAGACCTATAGTCAGGGGAAAGGCCAAGGCCGCTGTAGAGTTTGGAGCCAAGATATCAGTTTCGCTTGTTGACGGTTATACCTTTCTGGAGAAACTCAGCTGGGAAGCATACAATGAATCAAATGATTTAATTTCACATATTGGGAAGTATAAAGAAAGATTTGGATATTATCCGGAATCGGTACATGCAGATGGTATTTATCGTAATCGAGACAATCTAAAATATTGCAGGAAAAAGAAAATACGGCTATCCGGCTCCCCATTGGGGCGGCCGCCGAAAGACATTGAAGTATATAAATCGATAATGAAGCATGCGCGAGAAGATGAAATTGCCCGGATTCCCATTGAAGGTGTATTTGGAACTGCAAAGCGTCGATACGGTTTAGCTCGTGTAAAAATGAAATTACAGGAAACTAGCGAAACTGAAATAAGCATGACAATTCTATTGATGAATCTTGAGAAGACACTAAAGCGTCTTCTTTTGCCCTTTTTCAGGTTCAAAATACAGGCTGGTATTTTGGAGTTTCTCCAACCAAAATACTATCAAGAAGCAGCTTGATGGGTTTTTCAGCAAGCGCGAATTAAACCGCGTATCCTTTTTAAATATGAATGTTCCAAGGAAGAAGAGCTTCCATATCCGATTGGTCATCCAACTCGATTAATGGAAGCATTTCAAAAAGGTGGTAGAGATAATCCTGGGGCTCTAATTGATTAGCCTTTGCCGTTTCAATAAGGCTATAAAGTACAGCGCTGGCATGAGCACCTTTGGGCGTATCAAAAAAAATCCAGTTTTTTCGTCCAATTACGAATGGCCGAATCGAATTCTCCGCCAAATTGTTGTCAGGAGTTACATAGACATATTTCAAGTACCGGACCAATTTCTTATATTCATTGAGTGTATAATTTACGGCTTCTCCCAGCTTTGTTTTAGGAGGAATTGAAATCTCCCATTTCTTGAGGAGTTGATGGAATTCCTGCCAGAGAGGAATTACCTGTTTTCTACGCTCGGCAACAAAGAGTTCGTCATCAAGATGTTCTGCTCTGAGAGTTTTCTCTGCTTGATAGATTTTCTGGATAATCTTCAGAGCTTTATCAGCATTGCCTTCACCCTTTGTTATGGCAGCTGCTTCAAAGAATTTTCTTCGGGCATGGGCCAGGCACCCAACATGATAGAGTTTATATTCTTTGGAGGCTCTGTTATATCCGACATATCCATCTGTCTGGAGAACTCCTTTGAATCCATCCAAAAGGGAAAGAGGGATTTCTTCTCTTCTGGTCTGAGAGTAATTGAAAAGGACAATCTTCCGGTTCTGATCAGAACCGACGGTTACCCACATAAAGGATTTGTTTTCCGGTTTCCGGCCGGGTTCCTTTAAGACCTGAACAGTCGTTTCGTCCATATTTATAAGAGGACCTTCACGGGTTTTCTGCCGCATCAGTTCGATCAGAGGTTCACAGGCTAAAGCAGCTTTGATTGCCCAGTTAGACATATTTGAACGACTGATTTCGATATCCAATCGTCTGAAAATCCTTTCCATTCGGCAGAAAGGCAGGGCATCACAGAATTTGCTGACCAGGATATAACTTAACAGACCCGAGGAAGCGATACTTCCGGGAATCAGCCGGGGTGGTACTGGTGCTTTTAGAATTACCGGGAGTGTCTCATCGTTCTGAAACTCCTCACATTTACAGGGACCATATTTAAGACGAACATGTTTTTTAACAATGATTTTCGCCGGAATAAACTGCAGTTCTTCCGATTCTTCTCTGCCGATTTCCAGCCTGTCGTTTCCGCAGCAGGGACAGGCTCTTTCTTCCGCCGGCAGTTCATAAATTATTTCTTCCCTGGGAATATCCGCGGGAAGTGGTTTTCTTCCTGCTTTTCTTCGGGGATAGGTTTTGATTTCTTCCTGCTCCGGAGAAGATTCTGGTCCCTCAATAGTAGTTGCTGTTTCTTCGGCTTCATTGAACAGAACCATCTGCTGTTTATCTTCGGGTGTCCATTTCTCGCTGGTTCTGACGTATTTCAGTCTTTTCAGAAGAGCCACTTCTTCCCAGAGGGTATGAATAACAGACTCTTGTTGCTTCTGTTTTTCCTGGAGGTCCAGAATGAGTTCTTTCAGCTGAGTGACATCATTCGGCAATGATGATAATTTATTCGCTCCGCTAATCATGTGGATTAGCCTACCAGAAGAAGGAATATATTAATAGTGGTTTCATCAGGAAACAGAAGAATAATTCAACTGTTTATGGGCATGCCAGAAGTCGATTCCCTGTAAAAGCATCTGCAATTGTTTAAGGGATATTTCTTTAACATTTTCTTCTGTGACAGGCCAAGGAAAACGATCCTTCTCCAGTCGTTTGTACCACATGCAAAATCCGTTTCTATCCCAATACAGAACTTTTAAAAGCCATCTCTGTTTATTACAGAAAAGAAACAGAGAACCGGAAAATGGATCTTGTCCCAGATCTTCTTTGACTATCACAGATAATCCGTTTATCTGTTTCCGCATATCTGTTACCCCGGGCCTGACAAAAATATTTAAATGGGAAAGGTCAAGGATCATGATACTTTTCTTAAGGTGTTTAATAATCGAATTAAAGTACTTTCATCAAAATCAGAAGGAACAATAATTCTGGCATCCCCGATAAATACTTCGATTGAACCCAACCCAGGTTTTCGGAATATGTCAACATAGATGAAGAATGATCTTTGAAATAATTAAGCGGCGGTAGCCCCTTTTTGAGACTTACTCTTAATCATAGTATCAGCAGATGGATTCAAGTATACAACATGCTCTTTGGGCAGCATTTTAACATGTTTACTCCATCTCAAAGGATTCTTTTTGTATGCCTTCATCATAGTTTTATTTCGTTTTGTCGCGATCTCTTTGTATTCGCCATTTCTCATCTGTATGGGTGTAATAAAGTTTATTCCTGAGTGACTATGACTGGTATTATAGAAATCAACAAATGTCGAAAACCATGTTCTTGCCTCTGAAAGTATTTTGAACTTGCCAGGATACGAAACATGATATTTTAAGGTTTTAAACCATGATTCAATGAATGGATTGTCATCACTGACTCTTGGCCTGGAATAACTATTACAAATACCAAGATCATAGAATAGAGCCAGTAATGAGATACCTTTCATGGGATTTCCATTATCAGAATGAACAAAGACATCAGCATAGTTGTTTTCCTTCAGGGCGGCATCAAAAAGTTCTTCTGATAGAGAATCATCCTCTCTATCATGAATAGCCCATTTGACGATGCTTCTATCCCAGATATCAATGATGACATATGCGTAGTAGAAGAGGCCTCTGACATTTGTTGGCAACCAGGTTATATCCCAGCACCAAACCTGATTAGGTCCAGCTGCGACTCTTTCTGGTGGCTTATTATGACTTGTCCCAGGCCTCGTGTTTCCTCGATGATGAATAAGTCTGTTTTTCTTTAATACTCTATAAAAGGAGCTAACACTGGCAATATAAATGCCTTTACTAAGAAGAGATGCATGAATTTTGTATGGATTATCATCCTTATATTCAATGCTGCAACTAATTTCGATAATTTTGGCCTCTTCTTCTTTTGATAATTTTCTGGCCACTACTTTTGAACAGTCCTTGCGATTATCAGAAAGATTACCACGTCGCCATCTTTCAAAAGTGCTGGTTGAAATTTCAAGAGCTTCACAAGCTTTATGAATTCGGGCTCCTGCAGCAGATGCTTCTTTTATCAATTTAACTGCTTCCTGCCGCATATCCATCGGAATCAGTCGTCCTCTTCGTCCCCCCAAAGAGCTTCTGCTTTTTTTTTAAGAGTATAGAGTGCAGCCATTTCAGCAAGAGCTTTTTCTTTTTTATTCAGCTCTTTTTGCAGTCGTTTATTTTCTTTCTGGAGATTTTTGATTTTCTGTTTTTCTTTGTGACCTTTATCTTCTACCATGTCTCGCAGTTCCTGTTTATATTGAGTGATATGTTCAGTGTGCAGACCTTTTTCACGAAGCCATTTCCCCTGATCCTCATTTTTAACAGAACCGGATTCTATAACCAGATTCAATTTTTCTCGAGGTGACCGATCGGCACTACTTACAGTATTCAGACTATCAAGTGTACCTTCTTTTGCTTTATTCAACCAGTTCCGTAATGTCTGATCAGAGACTCCAGATTCAATTGCTATCACATAAGCGGATTTTCCATCTGATTCGAGTACTTTTCTTACTGTTGATTCTTTAAATCCTAAACTGTATCTCATAATTGAAACCTCCATATTGGTGCTTTAACTATGTTGACACATAGGGTTTTCCGGAAGTCATATCCCTGATATTTAGCTTTAGCAAATTTTTAGTATTGGGAATATCCTGTTTCTGTATTTTTATTCGCCATTGCCTGAAGCTCCAGTTAAACTGCGCCCTTTTGTCAACACACTTTTGACAAGTGTTTAAGGTGTATCACGCCGCCTGTTCTGCCAGGCTGACAGCCTGAAATGATTCATGTATTTCATCAGGAGTCCTGTATTCAAGACTCTGGTGGAAACGCCTGGTGTTAGAAAAATTAAAATATTGCGTTACTCCTTCCTTAAGTTCTTTAACTGTTTCATAATGTTTTATATAAATATCTTCGTACTTGAGTGATCTCCAGAGCCTTTCGACAAAAATATTATCAGGCGCACGGTTTTTCCCGTCCATGCTTATTCTTATGCCATAATCATGCAGTACTTCTGTCCAGCAGGGTGAAGTAAATTGGCAGCCCTGATCAGTGTTGAAAATTGCAGCCACTCCATACTTTTCAATTGTTTCATGTAAGCAGTTTGCAAATATTGGCGCATCAAGTGTATTGGTTATTATCCAGTTAAGCACTTTGCGTGAATAAAGATCTATTACCGCCATCAGGTACACATGCCCTGATGGCAGTTTGATATAAGTCAAATCAGCAGCCCAGACCTGATTCGGGTATCTTATTATTTCCCCTTCAAGCAGATACGGATACTTCTTGCTTTCCTGCCTTGCTTTTGAAAGATTCTCTCCGGGAAATATTGCCATAAGCCCTGCTTTTCTCATGATTCTGCGTATCTGTTTCCGGGATACACTTAAGCCTTTACTATTGATCTCAAGAGCTATTTTTCTATAGCCATAAAATGGCAGGAGAATTAATGTTTCCCTTATCTTTTTAAGTATCTCAATATCATTTTTCTCAATTTTCCTCCTGCTTTTGTAATATGCTGTACTTCGTAAAATAATCAGTGCCTTGCCTTGTTTTTTTACACTCATGTTTTCATATGCCTTTTCAATCAGAAGGGATCGTTTCCGTATAGTTGTTTGTACTTCTTTTTTAGGAATTCATTTCCGATCTTCATCTTTCCGAGCGTTTTGAGTGCATCATCGTACTTCTCCTCGGCTTCGCGCTCTGAATCGCTTTTTTTATTGGGCCTTTCAAAGATATCCGGCAGGTTCTCTATTGCCTGCTTTTTCCATAGGCTGATCTGGTTTGGATGTACGTCATATTTTTTCGCAATTTCCTGTAAGGTTAGTTCCTCTCGAAGTGCATCCAGAGTTACTTTTGCCTTGAATGCCTTGTCAAATCTTTGTCTTTTTTTCATTGTGTTTTCCGCTCCTTAAATTATAGCGGGTTTTACACCTTAATCATACAGTTTTTTATGTCTTGTTTTCTGGGCTCATTATAAGTAGCTCAGGTTTTCTGCTCGGCAGAACTCCGTCATGGAAAGTTGACTCAGTTTCCATTTTTCTATTTCTTTTTCCCAGCTTTCTTTGGTCATATGACCTCCTTGCTGGAAAAAAATACAATTTCTAATCAGAGTCAGATAGATGCTGGAGAATTAACGCTTACTTTCTTTTTTAAGGGGTGGTGAAGTTGACGCTTACTTTAAAATTATATACTTGGCGGTAAAGCAGGCTTCAAAGAAATGGAGCATGCCTCTCCGTGAATGGAAACCAGCGATGAACCAATTTTTATTGGAATATGGAGAGCGGTTTTCTGATGAATAAAAAAGTCAGTTACACAGAATTATTTACAGGCTCCTGCTTTCTCATTAGATTTACGGAGTCCAAAAATTTTACAGGCTCAGTTAATATGGAATTGATAAAATAATTTTAGTTCCCACTCCAATTTTACTTATTATCTCAATAGTGCCATTAATTTTCAACATAATATCTTTAACAATAGAAAGCCCTAATCCTTTATTGTTAGTATTCTTATGTTTTGTAGAAAAGAAAGGATCAAATACTTTCTTAATATTTTTTTGATTAATTCCGGATCCATTATCAATTATAGTTATATTTAAAATATTTTTTAAATTATAGCAATCAATTTCGAGTAATCCTCCACTTTCCATTGCTTCAATACTATTAATTGAAATATTATATAGCACTTGCATAATAAGAATATAATTTAAGCTATATATTTTCTTAAAAGGATACTTAATCTCACATTTTATATTTTTTTCATTAACATATGGTTCAATTTTATCCAATAAAGTCTTCATCAATTGCCGGATATCAACCCGAATGTTTAGTTTTTTATTATCTGTATACAATTGAATAAAATTAATAATTGCTTTTTGCAAGCGTAATATTTCATTTTCAATCTGACATATATGACTTCTTTTATGAATTTCTTCTTCTGTAGATTTTTCCAATAATTTTAAATAATTCAAAATAATATTTGACGAATTACTAATCTCATGATTGAGTTTTTGTATAAAAATATCATTATATTCACTATATTTTTTATTGATATTATATTTTTTTCCATTCATAAACAAAAATAATATATTTCCAGTATTATCTGCATATTTAAAATACTTATTTGTTAATGAAATAATTTCAATGTGACATTCTTTTTCATCAGGGAAAATACTTGGTTTAACATCTTTAATTGTCCTATAATTCACCTTTTCAAATAAATTATTTAAATCAATGTTAAGTTTTTTTATATCCAACAAATCAACAATATTCTTTCCTGAAATTGTATCTTTTGATAAATTTATTTTATATAAAAAATATTTATTTACAAAAATAATTTTAAACATTGAATTTGTTACAAGCATAGGTATATCAATATTTTCTAAAATAGTACTCATAAAGATATTTTCTTCAAATAACTGATTGTTGTGTTCCTCCAGAGTTGATCTACTAATTAAAGAAGAAAAATAATTTTTCACAAAATCTTCTTTGTTGATTTCATATTGCACCAATTGCTTGGTCACATCTATTATTTTCCCATCATCTAAAATAAATATTTTTGAAGCGAATTTACTGATTTTATTATCTATTTCAGTTGCAAAATATAATATTGAAATACCTTTATCCCTTAATAGGGATAATAAAAAATATAATTTTTCGATCTCATCTGTGTTTAACCTATCTGTCGGATAATTAAAAATTAATAATTTAGGTGAAAAATAAAATACTTTACCTAATTCCAGGAACAATCTATCAACTCTGTTATACTTATATATTTTTTCATCCAAATTAAATGAAAGTTTTAAGTGATTGAATATATCGAGTATTTTTTTTTTTGCTTTTTTTATTGATGGCAGCAATATTTTTATATTATTACTTATTGTATAGTTTTCTATTATATTTAGATTATCAATTAATCCTGATTCTGAAAATATTGCAGATATTCCAAGGCGAATTGCTTTTTTAGGTGTTAATTTTTGTATTTTTTTATTTAATATAAAAATATCCCCTGTGTAATTGTGACTCATCCCATAAATTATTCTGGACAATACCGATGTACCTGAATCACGTTTTCCCACTATAACTGCTATTTCATCCGGATAAATTGTTAGATTTATATTTTTAATAATATTATTTGTTTTTGTCGTATATATATTTTTCAGTTTTAAAATACTACTCATAATCATTTATAATAATTACTTATGTTAAGTTCTTTTATCCTTGTGTACAATGTTTTTCTGCTTATTTTCAAAAGTTTTGCAGCTTTTTCTTTGTTTCCTTCACTTTTTGTAAGAGCTTCAATAATTATTTTCTTCATAAATTTTTTATCATAGTCATCAAATGCAATATCAATGTTTTGTTTTTGATTACTTTCTGTATCAATATAAACTTCTTTTGAATATTCAATAATTCTATCTGGAAGATTTTCCTCAGTTATTTCCCGATTATCACATATAACAACACATCTTTCAATGCAATTCTTAAACTCACGGATATTTCCCTGCCATTGATAATTTTTCAAATAATTCAAAACTTTTCTGTCTATTTTTAAGATATTTTTATTGTACTTTTTATTAAATAAATGAATAAAAAAATTTGCCAATTCTTCAATATCATCCTTTAATTCATTAAGTGAAGGCATAATTAAATTTACCCCGTTTATCCTGTGATAAAGGTCAAGTCTAAATTTATTTTCCTTTATCATTTTAATTAAATCCTTATTGGTTGCTGTAATTATTCTGATGTCAACAGTAATTAGCTTGCTTGATCCAATAGGTGTAAATTTGAAATCTTCCAAAAATCGCAGCATTTTTGCCTGTAGAGAGTCCGTCATATCCCCAATTTCATCAAGAAAAAGAGTACCATTTTTAGCTTGTTCAATTTTTCCAATTTTTCTATCATTAGCTCCCGTAAAAGCACCTTTCTCATAACCAAAAAGCTCACTCTCCAATAATGATTCGGGGATTGCCGCACAGTTAATACAAATAAATGGTTTATTTGCGCGATTACTTACATCTACAATATGTTTGGCAATAAGCTCTTTGCCTGTACCACTTTCCCCCTGAATGAGGACAGGGATATTTGTTTTTGCAAACTTTTCTGCAAGTCTTAGATTTGTTTGATATTTGTTATTTTTAAAAAATGAATAAATATAAGGTTCTTTTAATTTAAAATCTTCATAAAGGGGAAGATTTTGTTTTATTAGAACAAGTAATTCATTAAAATTAAATGGTTTTACCAGATAATCAATTACTCCCAGTTTAAATGCATTACGGGCACCATCTAAAGATGCATATGCTGTCATTAGTATAATTGGTATTTTCTTTTTTATCTTTTTTATGAATACAATACCTGACATGTTAGGCATTACAATATCAGATAATATAAGATCTATGCTTTTTATTTGGTCTATTATTTCCAAACCTTTATTTGCATCATTAGCAATAAAGATATTAAACCCTTCTGTTTCTAATAGCTTTTTTAATGATAAACACATTCCTGGCTCATCATCAACAACTAGAACATTATAAGTTTTTTTTCCGTTTAAAATCATCTTATCAACACTTTACTATAGTATTTCAATAAAAAATACTTATTATTACTAATAAATATTTTCATTTACGCTATTCTCTTTTAGCTTTTTTAAAAAATTAGCTGCATAAACTCCATCAATAATCCTATGGTCAGCAGATAAATTTAAGCTAACAATATCATCGTCAGATTTTGAACCTATCCCAATGATTGCCACTTCAGGATAATTAATTATTGGATTAAATCTTTTAATGCCATAACTTCCTAAATTTGAAATCGTAAAAGTGCCGTTTGACATATCCATCAAGTTTAATTGATGACTATTTGCTTTTTTAATAATTTCTACAAATTCATTTGCAATTGCATAAATTGTTTTTTTATTTGCGTTTTTTATATTTGGAACAAATAACCCATATTCTGTGTTTATTGCAAACCCTATATTTATTTCATTATGGATATTAATCATTTTGTCATCTACTGAAGCATTTAAAAGAGGGAAATCATTTAAAGTTACTGAACATAATTTAATCATAAAGGGAAGAAATTGAATATTAATATTGTTATTCATTTTAAAATTATTTTTTAGTCTATATATTTCACTTACATTAAGTTCAATTTCATAATCAACTTTAGGAATGATTTGCCAACTCTGACTCATTTTTGTGGCGATCCTCTTTCTTATGCCTTTAATTATTATTGGGGTAGACATGTTTTTTACTCCGAACAGTCAATATAGGCAATAACATCACCAGCTGTCACGTCTTCACCTTCGTTAAATTTAATTTCTGTCAGAACTCCATCAAATGGACATTCAATTTCATTTACAGCTTTATCGCTCTCAACTGTTAAGAGTATTTCTCCCTTTTTTACTGCTTGTTGTTCTTTTATTTCCCATGAGACAATATTAACTTCTTCGTTAATTTGACCGTACTTTGGCATTTTTATTTCACGCAACATAATTACCTCCTCAAATATTTAACATATCCAATATTTCTTTTTCAATTTTTTCTTCACCAGGAATAACATATTTTTCCAAATCTGGAGAACAGGGGATTGGAATATCCATTGTTGTTACTTTTTTCACTGGACTGCACAATATTTTATAATTTTTTTCATAAATAATTGATGACAACTCAGAACTCCAACTGCAAAAACCATTATCTTCGTCAACAATCATAAGTTTTTTTGTTTTTTTGACAGAACTGTCAATTAATTCTATATCAAGTGGAACTAAAGTCCTGGGATCTATTATTTCAATATCAATTCCTTTTTTCTCATAAAGCCTCTGGCAAATTTTAATAGTTTTTTTAAGTAAAAGTAAAGTTGCAACTATTGTAAGATCTTTTCCTTTTCTTCTTATAATACCTTTACCAAATGGCGTTATTTCTTCAATTACACCTGATGAATCCTCTTCTTGTTCAACAGCACCTTTTTCTAATCTTCCTCCACCATATAAAAGCTTATGCTCTAAAAATAGTATAACGCCATTTGATCTAATAGCATTTTTCATTAACCCTTTTGCATCCTGAGGTGTAGACGGAACTACAACAGTTATTCCTGGAACATGACAAAAAAAAGCTGCTGGAGTTTGTGCATGCTGGGCTCCTCTAGAAGTAGCACCTACCGGCGCTCTAATAATCACTGATATAGTATTTTTTCCACCTGACATAAATCTAATCTTTGCGGCCTGATTAACGATTTGATCCATAGCACAAAAAAGAAAATCCGAATATTGCACCTCGGTTATCGGTTTAAAACCCAACAGTGATACACCAACAGCAGAACCAATTATTGCTGATTCTGATATGGGTGTATCGATAATTCTTTCATGCCCATATTTTTCTGACAACCCTTTAGTTACTGTAAAAGGGCCTCCCCAACCTCCAGTTATTCCAATATCTTCGCCAAGACATATTACTTTTGGATTAATATCCATTTCTTCATCTATAGCTTCATTAATAGCTTTTGCAATTGACAGTTTTTTCATATTATTTATACACCTATTTATAAAAATTCAAATATTCTCGTTTTATCAAGCAAATTACTTTCTTCCGCAAACTTAACAGCCTCATTTATCTCTTTTTCAATTTTAATATCAATTTTTTTCATTTTTTCTTCAAGAAATATGTTATCTCCAATTAATTTTTTCTTGAATATATTAATTGGATCATTTTTCCCCCATTCCTCTTCTTCTGCTTTATCACGATAACTGCATGCATCATTTCTAGAATGCCCTCTATGCCGATAAGTTCTATATTCTATAAGAGTTGGTCCGTCACCATCACGTGCCCTGTCAATAGCTTTTTTAGCAATTTCCATTACTGTATCAATATCATTACCAAAACCTGTTACACCTGGAATCCCATAACTTATTGCTCTATCTGATATTTTTTCAATATTAGTAGTTTTCTTATAATATGTAGATGCTGCATATAGATTATTTTCACATATAAACACAACCGGAAGTTTATAAACAGAACAAAAATTTATTCCTTCATGAAAAAAACCTTGATTACTTGCTCCATCTCCAAAAAAACAAACTGCCACATTTTTATTATTAAGTAATTTTAATCCCAGACCAATACCGGCAGAAATAGGTATATTTGCACCTACGATAGCATTTGAAGTAACGATCCCTAAATCAATATTTCCCAAATGCATTGCTCCACCCAAACCTTTACAACAACCATTTTCTTTTCCGTATAATTCAGCCATGATTTCCCTCATAGTCATTCCTTTGGCAAGGCAATGTCCAACTGGTCTATGAGTACTTAAAATATAATCTTCTTTGGTTAATAAATTACAAACACCTACGGCTATTGCTTCTTGTCCCTGGGATTGGTGAACTGTTCCTGGAATTGCATCTTGAAGAAATAAATAATAAACCGCATCTTCAAACATTCTAATTTGTTTCATTTTTTCATATAAAAATAGTTCTTTTTCCAACATATTTTGATTCCCCAATTGGCAGAGGGTAGTCTTTAATTAACGACTACCCTCTGCCAGTTCAATATCAAACATCAATAAAAAGTTTATCCTGTAATTTTCTTAGTTGATGTACTAATGTATCTGTGTTTTTCATTTCAACATCGTTATAAGTAATAGCATTACCCTTCTTTATCTCTTTCTTCAATACACACCCTTTAGCTAAACCAAAAGGAAGGAGATTATCATTTCGTGCAATTATAGCTTTCTCTATTCTTCCGGCAGAATAAAAACCGCCAATCTCATCAATAATATCTCCTGTTTTCAGATCTTTCTTTGCAATTGTTATTGTTTCTGCATATCTTTTTTCCGGTAGTGGGGCAACAGATGCTTGATTATAGAGTGCTGCATAAGCAATTGATATAGGAGCTGTATTTCCAACCCAATGAATTGGTTCATACCAGACCCAGTTAGGACCAGGTCCACCGGAACCATGGTATTTCAACCCTTCAGTTGCGGCTGTTACTTTTGAAGTTACTACAATAAAGCATAAAATTGTACCCACACCACCAGGAATACCTACCATTTCAACAACACCTTTTTGATTTAGTAAACCACCATCCTTTTTCAATGCAAATTTTGCTGCAGCATTTTTCTGAAAATCCCCATCAAATGCAATTAATGGACTATGTGTACCTCTTACATCAGGGACAAGTCCTGTGGCATTTGCCAGCATTGTCAATTCTTCACTGGTTTTTGATCCATCATTAAATGATGCAAACATATATGGATTAATTGGCATTGTTTTAGGATCAAATCCTCTTTTTTTTGCTCTTCCTTCAATCAATGTTTTTACAGTATCGGGATTCCAGTTTAAATCTGAGTTACCAGTATCACCTCTTCCAGCCGCAACAACTTCAAATCCCAGGGAAGTTGCCTGATCGTATAATAATTTAATAACTCCAGGTTCATCTCCATAAATACCTGTGTAGGTTACTCCGGCAGTGTCAGCAAGCATTTTAAGAATATGTCCAACAACGACATCCATTTCTACACTCATAGATACTACATGTTTTTTTCTTCTAATAGATTCAAAACAAAAATTAGTACCTACTTCAACATTTCCAGTACATTCAACAACCACTTGTATTTCTTTAAGTGCCAAAAGTATTTTGAAATCTTTAGTTACTACTACTTTTTTATTTCTGATTGCCTTTTCTGCTTCTTCAAGATTTTTACAAATTGCTATTTTCTCATCACTTACACCTGACAATTGTAATACCTTAACACATTTGTCTGTATCGATATCGACAACAATTTTTACATCCATTCCAGGAGACATAGTTGTCTGCCCACAAAGATTCATTCCCATTGCACCGGCTCCGACAATGCCAACACCTATTGAACACCCATCATTCTCCATTTGTTGAAGTTTAGTATTAAGACCAAACATTTTTCCTCCTAATTAATCGATTTATATATTTCATTATACATTATTGTATAATCTTCAATGTTGAGACCACTTCTACCAACAAATACACCTGATACATTATTTGTATTTATTATTTTTCTTATATTTTCAACTGAAACACTTCCGCCATAGAGAATGATAAATTTTTCATCATTCTTTCCATATATTTTATTGATATAGTTTTTTATAAAAGTATGCATATACTCTATGTATTTTTGATCTGCACTATCCTTAGTTCCTATTGCCCATACCGGTTCATATGCAAAAATTATTTTTTTTGCATCATTGATTGTTATTCCGTATAGTGCTTCTTTCAATTGAAGTTGCAATATTTCTTCACTCAAGCCTTTTTCCTTTTCATCCTGATTCTCACCTATGCAAAAAATTGGTATTTTGCCATATCTAATTATTGCTTTTAGTTTTTTATTAATTACACTATTTGTCTCGGCGAAATATTTCTTTCTTTCTGCATGGCCCACCTCAATATATTCAACTCCTATTTTCACCAACTCTTTAATTGAAACTTCTCCTGTGAAAGCACCATTATCTTCATACCATCCATTTTGGGCTCCTACCTTAACACCTGATTCATTTAAGATTAAAAGGACATCTTTGATAGCAGTAAGAGATGGCAAAACAAATAGTTCTACTTTATCATTTTTCAATTTAAGATTTTTAATTTTTAAAGCAAGATCTTTCGCCTCATTATCGCTCAAATACATTTTCCATCCACACCCAAATATTTTTTTCTCCATTTAACACCCTCCAATGTTTTTATTTTTAATGGAATTCTCTTCCACCTGTTATATTTACTGATTGACCTGTCATAAAACTGGTTTTATCAGAACATAAAAATACAGCCATATTTGAAATATCATCACATTTACCTTTCCGTTTTAATGGTGTATTTTCTATTGTGAGCTTTTTTTTCTCTTCAATTGAAATATTTAATAATTTTGCCATATTCTCTGTTACTTTATCATTCATCCCAGTATCAATACTTCCCGGACAAATTGAATTTATATTTATCCCATATTCCCCCAATTCACGGGCAAGACTTTGAGTAATATTTATAACAGCACTTTTAGATGCACTATATACTGTTTCGAATAAGAACCCTGTTTTTCCTGCTTGAGAAGCAATATTCACAATTTTTCCATATCGATTTTTTTTCATGTTGTTAATCACGGCCTGACAACAGAAAAAAACACTTTTTACATTTATATTGAATATTTTATCCCATATTTCTTCTGTTATATCTTCAACCCGACTAACATCAACAATACCAGCTGAATTTATTAGTATATCAATTCGTTTAAATTGTTCACAAATATTCTTAACTTCTTCGTCTACTCTATTTTTATCTGTAATATCAATTTTTATTGCCTGAAGATATTTTCCATTTTTTTGATTTTCCTCTATATTTTTAATCGTATTATCGATATTAATATCAAAAATAAAAACTTTTGCTCCTTCCTTCACGAGTTCTCTGGAAATTGATAAACCAATACCAGCCCCTCCACCAGTGACAACTGCAATTTTATCTTTTAAAAACAGTTCCATATCAACCTTCAATATTTTCTTTTTTCTTTAACAAACTATCTATTGCAACTGCAAATATAATTAGAATACCAACTACAATTCTCTGAAAAAATGGGTTTACTCCAACAATATTTAGTCCATTTAATATTACGCCGTAAATCAAAATACCAAACCCAGTTTTAACCATTGATCCTCGGCCACCAGATAGACTTGTCCCACCTATTACAACTGCAGCAATAGCATCCATTTCCAACCCTGAACCAGCAGATGATTCAGCAGCATTCATACGCATCAGAAGAATAATTCCGCCAATCGATGTCATCATTCCTGATAACATATAAACGAATACGGTATTTCTTCTCACTGAAATGCCACTGATTTTTGCAGCCAGCGAGTTGCCGCCAATTGCATATATTGAACGACCCAATGTTGTATAACGCATTATCAGAATAAAAATAATAAAAATAATTATCACAATAAATATTATTGCTGGAACTCTTATCCATGTATTAGTTGCAAGATATCTGAAATTTTCTGGCAAAGGATAAATTGTAGAACCCAATGTATAAGTCAATTGAAGGCCTTTTGCAATTCCCATCATACCTAATGTTGCAACTAAAGGCGGTATTTTAAGAAAAACTACATTAACTCCATTAATACCTCCTAAAGCAATTCCTATAAGAATTGCAACTGAACAAGCTACTAAAATACTATTACCGCTTTTTAACATCCCAGCACAAATTGCAGATGTAACAGCTAACACAGACCCTACTGACAAATCAATTCCACCAGTTAAAATTACTAACGTTTCTGCTATTGCCACAGGAGTTAATATTGATATTTGTAAAAAAATATTATAAATATTTCTTTCAGATAAAAATCTTGGCTCTGCAGTAAAAAATAATATAATCAAAATAAACAAAGCTAATATGAGTGGACTTTTATTTATCAATTTTAAAACTGTATTATTTTTCAACCTATAGGTATTTTTCATATAATCCTCCCCCATTGCTGTCTGTATAAGTATTTCTATGCAGTAAGTATAGATAATAACTTTTGTTCATCTCTTACCTCACCATTTTTATATTCTCCAATTATTTTTCCTTTTTTCAGGACAATGAACCTGTCAGGTACTTCAAGTATTTCAGCAAGCTCTGATGAAACAAATATTATCGATTTTCCTTTTTCTGCTTCGGATTTTAGTAAATTATAGATCTCAAATTTCGCTCCCACATCTATTCCTCTTGTTGGTTCGTCCAAAATTAATATTTCCGAATCAGCAAGCAACCACTTTCCAAGTACAATTTTTTGCTGATTCCCACCACTTAAATTTGCAATTAGTATTTTAGCATTAGCTGGTTTTACACTTAATTCATTAACAATTTTATTTGCAAATATTTTTTCCTTTTTTAAATTGATAAACCCTTTATAGTTTTGAAATATTTTCAAACTGCTTAACGTTATATTTTTTGCTACGCTGAGAAATGGGATAATGCCTTCAAGTTTCCTATCTTCTGTTATAAATCCGATTCCATTTTTAATACTGTATTTGATACTTCTGGATTTTCTTTCTTTACCGTGAATAAAAACGCTGCCTCCATTTGATTTATTAATACCATATATGATTTTTAATATTTCAGTTTTACCACTACCGAGTAGACCGGTTATTCCCAGTATTTCTCCTTTCTTCAATTTAAAACTTACATCATCAACCTTTTTTTCGTATTTGATGTTTTTTACTTCTAAAATAATTTCATTTGGTCCATTATATATCCTTGATGCACCACGGCGTATATTTTTTGTACCCAACATTTTATGTATCAATAAATCTTTATCAATTTCAGTTGTTTTAAATATTCCCTCACTTCTTCCGTCTTTTAAAACCAATATATTATCACTTACTGCTATAACTTCATCTAAAAAATGAGAAACAAAAATTATTGCGACATCTTTTTTCTTCAATTTCTTTATATGCGTAAAAAGGAATTTTTTTTCATTTTCTGACATACTAGAAGTTGGTTCATCAAGAAGTAATACTTTTGAGTTCAATATTAATGCTTTAATTATTTCAATAATTTGTTTATTAGCAGGTGTTAGTTCTGAAACGCAAGTGCAGGGACCAACATCCTCTAAATTAATATCAAGATATTCAATATATTTTTTCACTAAATTGTTTATGCTTTTCCAGTTAATAAATGGCGATTGATTATTCCAAGCTCCAAGAACAATATTTTCTGCAACAGTTAGATTTGGACACAATGCACTTTCCTGAGATACATAAGCTATTTTATATAATTCACGTGCTTGATGAGGTGAACTGATCTCAATATTTTTTCCATTAATTAATATATTACCTCCATCGTTATTATAGACACCAGTTAATATTTTTATTAATGTTGATTTACCTGCACCATTCTCACCGACAATACCCAATATTTCACCACTGTTAAGTTTAATTGAAACCTGATCAAGTGCTTTAACACTCAAAAAATTTTTACTAATATTTTGCATTTCAAGGTAATTTTTAGTTTCTGTATTTTCCTGGTTAGTGTTCATAAAAAATTCCTTATAATATTTTTATTAAATATTGTGATGCAGTGAATCATCCACTGCATCACAATATTTCTTAACTACGAAGTAGTTTTCTTAATTCTTCAGGAATTTCTGTACCACCTATTGGTAAATCTCCCCACAAAGCCGTATAATTTTTTATGTTAGCAGGTGTAAGTGTTTCTGTATCAAAAAATAAATTGGGAGGTAATTCAGCGGTTCCATATTTAATGGCATGATATGCCAGAAGTACTGCAACTCTTCCCTGCGTATCAGGATACTGAGATACGCATACATCCATATTTCCTTTTCTTACAACATCAAGGGCAAACTGAGTTCCGTCAACACCACCTGTTATAATGTGTTTAGGATTACCTTGCGGATATACTTTGCTAAGCTGTTCCATTGCTGCAAATACACCGGACGCCATGCAATCAGCTTCCATAAATATACAATCGATTTCAGGATGAGCAGTAAGATGTGCCAATGTTGCTTCCATGGCTGGCTGAGGCTCCCAATCACATGCACTTTGAGCAATTAAATTAATTTTGAATTCAGGATTCATATTCATAACTTCCCAGAATCCTTTATCTCTATCTCTTGAAGGAGAAGAACCTAATTGTCCCCTTATTTGAATCATATTTATTTGCTTTTTTCCTGTTGCTTTAAATTGATTAATAAATTCACGTGCAATTTTTCTTCCGGCTTCGACGTTATCCGACTGTATAACAGTTGCAACATTTCCTCCGGTAATACTTCTATCGATGGCAATTACGGGAATATTTGCTTTTTTGCAATTCTCAACTGCGACAGACAATGCATCAGAATCCATCGGTATTATAATTATTGCATCTGCTTTTTTTGCTATTGCATCATTTATCATATCTATCTGTCTTGTGAGCACATTATTTGCATCCATAACAGATCCTTCAAATCCCAGTCTTCCAAGTTCTTGTGCAAAACCATATGCTGCAGCTACAAAAAAAGGCGAAACAAAAGAATAGTGTGATAGAACTATATTTACCTTTTCCAATTCACCACTATTTTTTGTCACTTCATCTTTTTTAGAACACCCTGCGAAAAGAATTGTCAGCATTAAAAAAACAACCAACAATTTCCAGATTTTTTTTTGTCCCATAATAATCCTCCATTTTATATTCTCTAAAATTTTTAAAAAATTTTTAGACCATTTAAAAAATGTTTATTTTCAAGATTCTTTCGCCAAACTTTATAATATTCTTCATAAATTTGACTTTTTTCAGGCTCGGGGTTGATTTTACATCTAGTTTTATTCAATTCTTTTGCTTTGCTATCAATGCTTTCGTAATAACCCAATGCATATCCTGCGATGATAGCTGATCCGAGCAATGAACATTCTTGCTGACTTAGCAATAAACATGGCAATCCTAGTACATTAGCTTTTATCTGGTTCCAGATAATACTTGCAGAACCTCCTCCTATAATTCTCATTTCAGTAGGTTTAGCTATTAAAAGATTTTTCATTTCCTCTAAATAGCCTTTATATTCATATGCAATTCCTTCAAGAATTGATTTGTAAAAATGCTCCGGTGAATGTGAAAAATCTATTCCGATCCAGGCACCTCTATAATCGGGATTAGGTTGTGTACCTCCAATATAAGGATAAAAGCCTAATCCAGAGCACCCACTCGGTATATCTTTACAGCTCTCTGATAATTTATCATAAATATTTTCTTCAACATTTGAATTAAAAAAATTATCCCTAAACCACCTGATCCCTCCGCCACCAGTAGTAAATCCAAAAGTATACCATATATTTTTTACAGGCGATTTTAGAACTCTTAAAACTCCTGAAGGATCTGGTTTCCAGCTATCTTTAGCAACAAAAACAATTGAAGCAGTACCAGCAATATCTCCCAACTGATTGTCATTCAATATTCCAGCGCCTACTCCGGCACACGGGAAATCTCCTCCCCCAGAAATTACAGGGATGCCTTCAGTTAATTCCAATAACATTGCATAATAAGAACATAATTTTCCAATAATTTTTTCTGGTTCCGTAATTTCTGGAAGTTTTTCTATATCAATACCGGTACTTTCACAAATTTCTCTATCCCATTGACATTTTTCAATGTCAGCAATACCACTAAAACCTAATGTTGTATTTTCATAATACGCATCTTTACCATTTAAATTCGCAAATTTACCGCCAATATATGTTGCAATAAGAACCATTTTATACGCTTTCTTATATATTTCTGGTCTTTCATTTTTCCACCAAAGTATTTTAGGGCCATGAACAATACCAACATTTGTACCAGTTTTATTTAGTATAATGTCACCGCATTCTTTGATCATCTCTGGAACATATTTTCCACATCTCATATCTATCCAAGAATCATATTCACTAACAGCATTATAATCTTGGTCTATCCACATTAACCCTGATTGTTGTCCATCAAAAATAATTCCTTCTACATTTTTTTTATTTATGTTTGATTTATAAAGACATTCTCTTATAGTTGTTACTACAGAAGCCATTAATTCATCTACCAATTGAATAGTTGCTCCTGCTTCAGGGTGATAAAGCTTTGTTTCCTTAAATGAAGTACAAACAATTTCTCCGCCAAGATCAAACAACATTGTTTTTGTTCCTGAGCCTCCAATATCTGAACAAATAACATATTTTTTTTTAATATTTTCTCTCATGATTCTTCTATAAGCAAAATATATGCCAAACATCACATAAGTACTTATAAAACAACTCTAGATATAAGTACTTATTTTATAAGTACTTATTAGTATTTTAAAAAATAATGTTTTTGATTTTTATTTATTCAAATAGTTGAATCCCATTAATTATTACCCAAGTGTGTATTTAATGTTTTTATATATCCTTTTGGGTAATTTTATATTCTTTTACTATTCCCAATTTGGATATCCACTAACTGGCTGCTGACAAAGGCACAGGAATTCTCATAAATCTTTAATTATGATATAATTCTACTCAATCGGGAAGAAAGTATCATGATGGGAAGTAAAGGAAATGGTGATTTTTTGTAACTATTCAGCTATTCCAGTACTGCAGGCAAAATAATATTTCCAGTAAAAACACTTTTCAGTGCTTTAAGTACAGATTGGCCAGATTTTTTAATACCTGATATATAGTTCTTGTTATACAGAAAGATTTAGCTCCTTACTAAGAGCGAAAAGTACCTGATCTCTTCTGCTGTACTTTAATCATTCTGATATCCCGTTCAGCCTGATTATTGTCAAATGGGACTTTTGGATCATAAATAAATCTAACTACATCAAGTTTGTATTTCTTTAATCTATATAACAGGTTATAGGCTTTTGTTTGTTTTACTCGACCTCGTTTACCATGCTTTTTTAGATTTTCGGGATTTTGTTTGAATCCTTCCCTGACAATCCTCTCATACCGACGTTTGTAATATAAAGTACGATGAGCACTTAATTCACCTTGCCTAACTATTTCTTCTTTTGAGTCACATAGACAGGATATCATTTTTTGTGCCCAATTTTGACTTTATTCTTCTGCAAGATAAGTAAGTTCTCTTAGATGATGGGCATTACAAAGAGCAGGAGTGCAATTATCTTCATAATAAGATCTCTAGTGATCATGAACTGCAGTGCCGCGAAAACATGGAAGGATTCCCATATCACAGATTGCTGCATTTCCCCGTTTTATATGAGGGAAATAATAAGTTAGCTGCTTATCTGAAGCTAGATGAAGCCAATGCAGTTTCCCAAGTATTCTATGTTCGGATTCGTCAAAATAGAGAACATCAGATTCAAGAAGCCTGTTTTTTATTTTATTTACAACAGGTTTAAGCTTTGAAGCACAGTTGTTATTGAAATTAACCAAAGTTCCCGTACTTGTCGATGTTCCAGGAATCCCTTCAAGAGTTTCTTGTAATCTTTCATAACTCAAAAATCCATGTTGTTTTAAAAATATGGCCAAAGATTTTAACTGATTTCCATACTGAGCATTTTGATTAATTCCTTCAGGAAATTCAGCATGATGTATTCTTCCACACCGTGGATACTTTTTGAACCCAAAATGATGTTCGGTTACCTTTATTTTAATTTCAGGAATATCAAAGACCTGACGTGAATCATATCCACAAGGCTTTTCACTGGATAAATCATGACCACAATCACAATGTCCTTCTACATTAGAGAAGGAACCTCTGAATAATTCAAGTTTTTAAGCACCTTTTCTATAATTAATTCTGTTCAGATAATCCTATGAAGGAAAACGGGTCAAAAATCCTGAATTACTCCCCTAAGGGATTCATGTTTTTCATACCCATCCCGGGTATTTTTCTTAATTATTTCCGTTATGCACATGAGAGACCCTGTCTTTTCGCCAAAACAATATTTATCAGTGCACATGAAACAAATACATGATTTGCATTTTTATCAAGACCACGATCCTGACCTTTTGATATCCAAACTGTCTTTTAAGTACATGAAAGACATGTTCTACCTTTGCCCTGATTCGTGATTTGTTTCTGTTCTGCTCTTTCTCTTTCTCAGTAAGTACTTTATTCCTGCTTCCCTTTTTCTGTATAAAGCTTTTTGCACAAGGTGATACTTTTGATATTTTTTCCTTTTGTCCACAGTAGGCAGAATCTCCTCAGACTCTTGTTTCTTCTCCATGAAGAAGATCTTCCAGTACCTGCGAATCATGCACACTTGCGGCTGTTACAACCACTGAATGTATCAGTTTTGTCCTGCTGTCCACTCCTATGTGGGTTTTCATTCCAAAATGCCACTGATTCCCTTTTTTCGTCTGCTTCATTTCAGGGTCTCTTTCTTTTTTTATATTCTTTGTTGAACTAGCCGCTTCTATTATTGTGGCATCTACTATAGTTCCTTTATAGATCTTTATTCCGTTTTCATGCAGATATTCATTCACTTTGGCAAAAAGTTCAGATCCAGGGTTTCTTGATTCAAGCAGATGCCGGAACTTCAGTATTATTGTTTCATCAGGGACTGGTTCTTCTCCAAGGTCTATTCCGGCAAAATACCTGAAAACTTTTGAATCATATAATGCTTCTTCTGCTCCAGGGTCTGATAACTGAAACCAGTGCTGCAGAAAATGTATTCTAAGCATTTTTTCTATACCAATAGGTCTTCTTCCTGCTCCTTCCGGTTTCGGATAATATGGCTCGATTACTTCGGACAGTTCTTTCCACGGTATTATTTGTCAACACCGGTTTAAAATTGCTGTTTCCGGCAAAACATATTAGAAGTCAACGCCTCCTATTTTCAACCGGTCTTTCATCCGGTATGAATCACCTGCAAGACTCAGAACATGAGAATGGTGGAGAAGCCTGTCGAGGGTAGCGGTAGCCACGGCATCATCGCTCATAATTTCTCCCCAATGTCCAAAATTTTTATTTGATGTTAGAATAATCGAACCATTTTCATAGCGAGTATTAACAAACTGGAAAAATAAAGTAGCTTGTTCAGGAGTAAGATTTTCATATCCAACTTCGTCAACTAAAAGCACATGTGGTTTTGAAAACCATTGCAGTTTCCTTCTAAACTTTCCTTGTTCTCTGGATTTTAATAATCGCTCAAGCAAATCTACACAGGAAATGTAATAAGCGGTAAAACCGTTCATGCATGCCTTATATCCTAAAGCCAGAAGAAGATGGGTTTTGCCAAGACCACTTGGGCCGAGAAGAATAATATTCTCTTTTCGCTCAATGAAAGCAAGAGAAGATAGTTCATTAAACTTTTTCTGGGTTAGCCCACCTTTCAGCCAGCTCAGATCGAAGTCTTCCAGATTCTTATGCTGAGGGATTCCTGAAACCTTCAACCGTGTTCTGGCCATTCGTTCTTTACGGGGGTGATATTCAAGATCAACTAAATCAGATAAAACTTCCAGAAGCGTATTCTCACGCCTGGATTGGTCGCTAAGAAATGATTCAAAACCAGCTGACATAAATGAAAGATTGAGCTCTTCCATGCGTGCTTTTACAAGCCCCATTGATATTGTACTCATGAAACCCTCCTGCTGCCTGTTGTAAGCTTTTCATAATCAGCCGGAGAACGAGTAACTACGTCAGTCCTGGAAATCTTTTTACGCACCTGTTTAAATTGCTGTCTCTCCCATAGTTCATATAATGCTTTACGATCTTCATCCCTGAAGAGCCTCATATTCTTATTATTCATCTCAAGCTGGATGTTTCTTATGAATTTTTCATTACAGAACACTTCAGCTTCCGGTAAAAACGGGTCTACCTGTAATTAAACGGTTTTGCCAATAAGTTTTGGGGGAACACTGTAACGGTTTGTTTTATACAGTATCAAAGATTCATTAGAGATCTTTAACACAACTGAGTTTCTGCAGTTATATTCCGTTTCCGGTAATGAAAGTAGGAAATACTTTTCAACTTTAAATCTCTGCTCACGACTTTCGCCAAGATCACGTATCTTTTTATGATTTATTTCTTTTATCCAGGAAACAACTCCTTCATTTAATTCTGTAAGATTTAACGGCTTCTCTTTTGCCTGCAGAAAATAATTATTGCTGTAGTAATCAATAAAGCGCTCTACCTTTCCTTTGCTTTGAGGTCTTCTGACTTTGCAGCGTCTGGGTATAAACCCATAATGATTCGCAAATGAGAGAAGCCGCTGATTTACTTTCCAGATTCCATCATTATAAATAAAAGCTGTTTTCATATTGTCATATAATATTTCTTTAGGGATTCCGCCAAAGTATAAGAATGCCATAATATGACATGCTAAAAGTGTTGCCTGATCCATACAGGTCGTATGAATAACAAACGGAGCTCTGCTGTATCCAAAAACAAAAGCAAATGCATATAGTTTCTGTTTCTTTCCGTCAACGATTCTTGTTCCATGAACTTTCCAATCTACTTGTGCTTGAAAGCCTGGTTCTGTTTCAAAACGAATTACAGCTTTGGTGGTTATCTCAGCTGATTTTTCAGCAGCATAATCCCGAAGGATAGTTATGCTCCCTTTATACCCCTGTTTTTTAAGTCTCTCAAGCAGCACAACACGATTGTAATCAGGTGTTTCATCAAGTATAGTGTCTATGAAAGGCTTGTATGATTCGAGAAGACTTATGTGTTCTCGAACTTTTCGTTTGCGGGGTGGCCCTGAGAGATACGTATATATTGTCCTCTCACTTTTTCCCATTGTTTCTGCAATGTCTTTGATTTTAAATCCCTGCAGTCGTAAGCTTTTAGCTTCATTCATTAGTTTCTCCAGCATTTTAGGGCGATTCCTTTTGTTTAGATTTGTGCTTAAACCTATTGAAAGGATATCTGCCCTTTTTTTCAAGCCGGTACCTGCAACTTTATTCCGGTGTTTTACTGCAGTTTAGCACCGGTGCTGACAATTATTTTATCCATCTGTTTAAGAAACAGTTCCTTCTTTGTTGTTTTTCTGTATTTTTCAAAGCCCTCTGTTGTTAAAGATACCTGACGCATTTTCTCACTCCTATAGCTGGCTTTGATTCTATCATTTTTTCAATAATTAATCAGAGGTTCCAGAAACTATTTCATCGGGGCTTTCTATCTTTTTGAGAGTTGTTCCTCCATGACCATGTTTCCCTCCGGCTTTGCCACCTTTTTTTCTTAAAGATTTTGTTTTCTTTTTCTTGTATGGATTGTCAGTAGAAGGAGATTTACTAAAGTTGTGGCTGTCTTTATTTATTATTGCTTCAAGTTTTTTTATTCTCTTTTCCTGTTCTTCAACTTTATCAGAAAGTTGATTAATTACATCCTGCAAGCTAAATACCAATTGTACTACTGCCTCGGGGCCTTGGTCATATACATTGAAAATTTGTTCACGTGATAAATTTAAAAGCTTTTTTTCTGCTCTCCCATATTGGGAATATTTTAATATTTCGAATTCTTAATTAATACTTAACAAATGCTTTTTTTCGCTGAATAGTTACAAAAATTTAATGAAAGAAAAAATCAGCTTTTACGAAAGAATAAAATGCTTTCGTACTAAAACAGATAATTACGATTTAAAATCTTAACAATTACTGATACTTTCACCAGAGAGTGTCTGTCACCGCATGTTGCATTGAGCATACAAATCAGCGCCGTAGTCAGTGTTTTAGAAAAGCTTAAATTACAAGAAAAAGCTTGAATATATCAGAATTGATAACGGCATGAAAGTTTATATCGAAATTTCCTGATTTGTGGTGTATGAATCTGGTGTAAAACTTTTATTTTCAAGACCTAGAAAACCGTATTAATCCTTTAACGTTAGTTACCACAAACAAATGTCTTCAGAGTAACTGGTTTTTATCTCTTGAAGATGTCATACAAAAATTGGTACAGTTTTTGGGGATAGATCATATTCCGCCTGCCAATTTAATTTTGGATAAGACTTTCTCAATTATTGGTGTCTTTATCCCGTTTTCCTTGCCCATTCTTACAATGCTGAAGCCGAATGTGTCAATTTCTGTTTTTTTCTTTCCTTTCTCAAGGTCAAGCTGAAAAGAGGTTTTAGCGGCTTTATCAATATTTAAAGCTATTCTGAAAGAATTTTCTTCAGAATCAGGGGGAAGGATAATGTTTTTCTTTTCCGCTATTGAGCGGATCTCTGCCATCATGCCGTAAAAATCCTTTTTTAATCCCTCATCAGATGTTATTCCATTGATGGTTACATTGTTCGCAGCAGTAATAAGGGCTGCAGGTGCTATAAAAATGAATTTTTTCCAGATCGGAACCTGCGGATTTTCATCCCAGGTAAATTTTATCCCCATTTTTTTGAAGAAGGCAATAATCTCTTCCTTATCATAATCAGGATTTTCAAGGTCCGGGCCGGATACTATCCTTGCCATATCTCCCATCATGGCAACTACACCGGGCTCCTCAATTTTTGAAGCTATATACACACAGGACGGCAGAATAATTCCCCTTCCTGCCGCCTTTCTTATCTTTTCTTCGTTGCCGACACCGTTTAAAAGCGGAATAATTACTGTCTCATCTGTAATTTTTTCTTTAAGGGATTTCATTAATTCTTCAAGATCATAGCCTTTTACGGCCGCTATTATCAGATTAAGGTATGGAAGATCTGATATTTTATCAGTTGCTACATTCGGATAGCAGGTCAAAAGTTCGCCGGCCCAGGGTTTTAAGAGAAGACCGTTTTTTTTGACAGCTTCAAGATGAGCTCCTCTTGCAATAAAAGCTACATCCCGTTTGTCTTTGTAATTACCTGTAATATTAAGCGCAATCATGCCGCCGAAGTATCCGCCCACTCCTCCGAGGCCGGCGATGCAGATATGATTCGCAGCCTCACTCCTGTCAAGATTCATAATTCCTCCCTGTTTTTGGATATTGTATTTACTTGATTACTTCATAAATATAACTTTAACTTTTTTTGATGTCCATAGAGGACACTGCCGGAAGCATACAGGGAATATTTTTCACATGACGCGGAAATCAGCAATGAGCGCATGTTGACTCCTTAGGCAATACTAACTATATTAGTTACAGGAAATAATAACATGACAGTAAAAATAAAAAATCTGGTTCCGGGGGAATCAGCGGTAATTGCGGGATATGAATCAGGAAGCAACTACTACAGGCAGAAACTTTTATCAATGGGGCTTATCAAGGGGACAGTAGTAAGGCTTATAAAAACCGCCCCGTTGGGAGACCCTGTCCAGATGGAACTCAGGGGATTCAAGCTTTCCTTAAGAAAAAAGGAGGCTGATGTACTTATACTTGAAAAGGATGAAACAGATGAGCTGCCATGTACCGGATTCTTCAACAGGCTGAGACACAGGGCGGGATTTGCCTGCGGGTGCGGGGCCAGACACGGACACGGACGCAGACATAGTCACAGCAGATAATATATGAGGTAATATTTGTCAAAAAAACAGAAAATTATAGCAATTGCAGGGAATCCCAACTGCGGTAAATCTGCTCTTTTTAACGCACTGACAGGAAGCAATCAGTATATAGGGAACTGGCCCGGGGTTACGGTTGAAAAAAAAGAAGGCGAGTTTAAAGTAAGCGGAGTAACATACAAGGTTGTTGACCTGCCGGGTATATACTCTTTTTCAGCTTATTCTGATGATGAAAGAGCGGCAAGGGACTATATACTGAGCGGCGAACCCGACCTTATTGTAAATGTTGTTGATTCAACAAATATTGAAAGAAACCTCTATCTAACGACACAGCTCCTTGAAATGAAGGCGCCGGTTCTTATCCTCCTTAACATGATAGATCTGGCTGAGAGAAACGGAATAACCATAGACAGCGGGTTTATGGCATCAACACTCGACTCTAAAGTCCTGCCTGTGTCTGTTCTGAATAAAAGCGATATTGAGACAGTAAAACAGGCTATCGCGGATCAGCTTTCTTCCGGTGAGATAAAAAAACCGGATGTAAAGATCGTATACCCCAATGAAATTGAGGATATCCTTACAGCATGGGAAGGGCCTCTTTCAAAACTCGGGGATAAAGTAAATACAGATTCAAGATGGCTTTCCCTGAAAATTCTCGAAGGAGACGAGTGGGTTATAGACAGGGCAGTATCGGAAGGTCTTCTTACCGCAGAGAATATCAGCACATCAATCTTCGGAATAACAAATATACTTAAAGATACCCCGGATATTCTTATAGCTGAATACAGATACGCGCACATAACCGGTCTTGTAAAAAAGACAGTGCACAAAAAAATTGACAGAAAATCTGTTACAGACAAGATCGACAACTTTGTAATGAACAAGGTGCTTGGAATTCCTTTCTTTTTTCTTGTCATGTACGCAGTTTTCTGGGTTTCTGTAAGCTTCGGCTCTGTTTTTATCGATTTCTTCGATATTTTATTCGGAGCAGTTTTTGTAGAAGGGCTGGGAATACTGCTTAAGTCTCTGGGCGCAGGGGAATGGATTGTAACCCTTGTCGCAGGCGGGATCGGAGCAGGCGTACAGACTGTCGCAACTTTTATACCTGTCATATTTTTCATGTTTCTTATGCTTTCCCTGCTTGAGGATTCAGGTTACATGTCGAGGGCAGCATTTGTAATGGACAGATTCATGAAGGTGCTGGGCCTTCCCGGAAAAGCTTTCGTACCCATGATTGTCGGGTTCGGATGCACAGTGCCGGCAATACTTGCGACAAGAACACTTGAATCGAAAAAAGACAGATACCTTACAATTTACATGACTCCTCTTATGTCCTGCGGCGCAAGACTGCCTGTATATGCCCTTTTCGGAGCAGCATTTTTCGGACAGATGGCAGGCCGCATTGTTTTCTCCCTCTACATGGTCGGAGTCCTACTTGCGGTCCTTACCGGATTTCTCCTTAAAAAAACACTGTTCAAGGGAGAATATTCCCAGTTTATAATGGAACTCCCTCCATACCATACTCCAAGAATGAAGCATATAATGATGCACACATGGAACAGACTGAAAATATTCATAATCAGGGCAGGCAAGGTAATTGTATTCCTTGTGGTTCTGCTGAGCCTTCTAAACTCGATAAGTACGGACTTTAAAATCGGGGAAACAGATCCGCAGAAATCACTTCTTGCCAAAATAGGGATATCAATAACCCCTCTTTTCATGCCTATGGGAATAGAGAGGGATAACTGGCCCGCGGTTGCAGGACTTTTCAGCGGCCTGTTTGCCAAGGAATCGGTCGTGGGAACAATGAACTCGCTATACAGCCAGATTTACATGGCAGAGAATTCAGGCTTTTCCGGCGGCACAGACATCTCAGGAGCAGAGGATAAAATCCCTGATAAGGATAATTCTTTCAGCTTTTCCGGGGAACTGAAAGCAGCCTTTTTATCCATAGCCGTGAATCTGAAAGAGATTTTTCCACAGGGCGGCAGATCGGAAAATAAAGGAATTGCCGCTGCTGAAGAAAATCCTGAGCCTGAATATGGCAACAGCATCCTTAACCACATCAGGGACAGGTTTACAAAAGCAAGCGCTTATTCTTTTCTTCTGTTTGTTCTGATTTATTTCCCGTGCGTCGCGGCCCTTGCTGCCGCAATAAGGGAAATGGATGCTTTTTTCGGGACTCTTCTGCCGGTTTATCTTACTGTCATGGCCTGGGTAATATCAACACTTTTCTATCAGACAGTGGAAGGTCACAACCCTGTATGGATAGCAGTGCCTCTGGTAATCATTACACTCCTCTTCGGAGGACTTAAAATCATCGGCTCTTCACGGAGTTAACCGGGCGGTTTTACAGGTATTTTTCAGGCTTGAAGGGCAGTCCATTTTTTATCTTCCCAGTTATAAATCTCGTAGGGACTGAATCTTGTCTTGTAGTCCATGGAGCTGTTCCCCTTAACATAGTAACCGGGATAGTAATATTTTTTGCCGAGTGTCCTTGCAGTATCAATTTCTATCATACAGCTTAAAATTCCAGGCGTAAGATATGAAAAATCAGGGTCAAAGGCAAAATAAACTGAACTAAGGCCGTCCGAAGCGCTGTCGAGATATCCTGTCCCGAAAAGGGCCCCTCCTGACCTGTACTCCATTATAAATGAAGGGGCGGCGCTTGTGCAGAAATCCTGAATATATCTTTCCCTGCTGGTTTTCTGACCGAACCTTACTGATGAGTGTTTTTTATATATAAGGTATCTTTCTTCACTGAATGTGTTTGATGTTATCTGAATATCAGTGTTACTGTTTTTTCTTAAAATCCTTCTCTGGCTCTTTGTAGGGGTGTATTTATCCGCCATTACCCTAACAGGCAGGCATTTGCCGCAGCCCGGGCATACGGGACGGAAAAAATAAAACCCGAACTTTCTCCATCCGGAAGCGACAAGAGACGCGAACTCCTCCTCCCCCATACTCCAGGCAAGAAAAAATTCCTGTGTAAATAATCTGCCGGGCAGATAGGGGCATTTTACGGGTTTTGCCTTTTTTTTCTCCCTGATAACAATCATACTCCAACCATAATCAATTTTTTTAAGCAATGCCAATAAAAATAATTGATATTTTACTCATTATCCAATATTATCATTGATTAATTATGTACAGTATTGTGAACACCGTTTTGGACAGCTTAAGAGTTACAAAAAAAAATCTTCCGGGACACACCCTTGATAGAAATTCATGCAGTAATACTGTTCTGATTAATAAATTGTTTTATAAACCGCCTGTTATGGCGGTTTTTTTTTGAGGAGGTAAAATGATAAAAAGATTTTTCAGCAATTGTGATACCAAAACAGTGGTTCTGGGATTACAGCACACTTTTGTAATGTTCGGGGCAACAGTACTTGTTCCGATAATTACAGGGCTTGATGTCGGGGTTGCCCTGTTTGCGGCAGGAGCAGGTACCCTTATTTTTCATTTCGTCACAGGATTTAAGGTCCCGATTTTCCTGGGCAGTTCATTTGCGTTTATTCCCCCCATTTTGGCAATAGTGCAGAGCGGCGGTTCTATTGCAACAGCACTCGGCGGTGTTTTCTGCGCAGGTCTGTTATATATTCTGGTTGCAGTAATCCTTAAATTCATTGACCCGGATTTTATCGAAAAAATTCTGCCGGCCCATGTTACCGGCCCGATGATAGTACTGATAGGGCTTATGCTTTCGAGTGTAGCTATCCAGCAGGCAAGCGGAGCATACGGACTTGCAGAAATCAAGGGAACAATGAGCTGCTGGGCACTTGCGCTTTTTACCCTCTCTACAGGCATTTTCATAAAAATATATTTCGGAAGACATGGAAAAAGCTTTCTTTCAGCGCTTCCCGTACTTATTTCTCTTATCGCAGGCTATTTTGCCGCGGCAGTAACAGGTTTTGTTGACTTCACTTCAGTGCAGGAAGCGGCCTGGTTTGGAGTACCCCAGTTCACATTCCCGAAATTCAACGCTTCTGCCATCAGCATAGCGGTTCCGGTCGCAATTGTGACTATTGTGGAACATTTCGGCGATATTCTTGCAATCGGAAATGTAACAGGAAAGGATTATATAAAAGACCCTGGTATCAGCAGAACACTGCTTGGAGACGGTATAGCGACTTCACTTTCTGCTTTAATCGGCGGCCCCGCAAACACAACCTATTCGGAAAATACAGGCGCTGTTGCCCTTACCGGCAACTTCAACCCGACAATTATGAGAATAGCAGCCCTGTTTGCGATAACTCTTTCCTTTATTCCAAAATTTACGGCAGTAATTCAGAGTATCCCCTCCCCCGTAATCGGAGGCATTTCAATACTGCTCTTTGGAATGATCGCATCGATCGGTATAAAAAACATGGTTGACGCAAGGGTTGACCTTACAGACCCTGCGCTTCTGATAATAACATCAACAATGTTTGTTCTGGGTCTCGGCGGCGCGGAATGGGTTTTCGGCCCGTTAAGATTCAGCGGACTTGGACTTTCAGCAATTGTAGGTATTCTGCTTAACATAATTATCAACAGGAAATCACTCAAATAATTTTCAAAAGCAGTAACCACTGCAAATAAAAACCGGCGGCCTGTATAACTGACAAGCTCCGCCGGTTTTTTATTCCCTAAATATTTTACCGTTTAAGGTGTTTTACTTTTTCTCAGCAAATCCCGCGCCTGAGAGCTTGTCAAGCGCAAGCACAAGAGAGTGGGTACCTGAAGTTCCATGTCCCATGGCTTTTAACACTGTATAGAGCTGATGCACAAGCGTAAGGCCCGGAAGGTTGAGATTCATCCTCTTTGCCTCTTCAAGCGCAATTCCCATATCCTTGATATAGTGTTCAACCATAAAACCGGGATCATAGTTGCCCTTTAATATCCTGGGCCCGTAGTTTTCAAGAGACCAGCTTGCAGCGGCCCCACCCTTGATTGTGTTTACCATATCTTCGAGGTTAAGCCCTGCCTTATAGCCGTAAATAAGCGCCTCGCTCATTCCTATCATGATTCCTGTAATGGCTATCTGGTTGCACATTTTTGTATGCTGTCCTGTGCCGGCTTTTCCCGTATATCTTATATTTTTCCCCATGAAATTGAAAAGCGGCAGCATCTTATCAAATACTTCCTTATCTCCGCCTGACATTACTGTAAGACGGGCTTCTTTGGCTCCGACATCGCCGCCTGAAACCGGCGCATCGAGCGCGTGGCACCCTGTTTCTTTTGCTTTTTCATATATTTCGACAGCAAGTGAAGGTTCTGTTGTAGTCATATCAACAAGATATTTCCCCCCTTTCTCAGAGCAGCTTTTGATTATCCCGCTGTCGCCGAAATAAACTTCCCTGACATCTTTGGGATAACCTACAATTGTAAAAACAATATCAGCGTCTTTTGCTGCCTCGTAAGGGGTACCGGCCCACATGGCGCCCATTTCAAGAAGTCCTTTTGCTTTTTCCTTTGTCCTGTTATAAACAGTCACGCTGTAGCCGGCTTCCATAAGGTGCCTGCACATCCAGAATCCCATAACGCCTGTGCCGATCCAGCCGATCCTCATATTTTTATCCTGATTAGTCTGATTATCCATAGTTATTCCTCCATGATTTTTACGGGATTCGTACTTTATATTTGTATTGTAACACCTTTGCATATTTTAGGCAAAACATGAATTCATGTTTTCAGTCTGCGTTTATTTGATTATATTATTTATGGCTACTCTGCCGCCAAAGATAAAAAACCTTCCGGATGGTAAAATGATAAAAGTAAATAAAAGTCTTGCAACAAATATTACAGCTCTCCTTATTACGGCAGGCGGCTGGTTTTCGCCCCTGTACAGAGACCAGCTGCTGTCTACCGGAGCGTTTGCCCTTTCAGGGGCCATTACCAACTGGCTTGCGGTATATATGCTTTTCGACAGGATACCATTTGTTTACGGCTCAGGCGTTGTGCCGCTGCATTTTGAGGATTTCAAGAAAGGAATAAAAAATCTTGTATCAGAGCAGTTCTTTTCTGAAAAAAACATAGCACTCTTTGCTCTGTCAGCATCCGGCATGTTTAAAAATGTATTAAGCAGTGAAAATATCAGACAGCTTATAGATTATGATCTTCTGTTTGACCGGCTTAAAGAAATAATACTTGCGACTTCTTTCGGCGGAATGCTTGGTGTTTTCGGCGGAAAAGGGATCCTGGAAGGATTCAGGGTAAGGTTCAGGGAAAAGATGGAACTTGCCGTAATAGAAATGGCGGAAAGCGCGAAACTTGAAAAAATAATAGAAAAGGAAATTACAGGTGAAAAATCGAGAGCGCTTATCAGGGCAAAGCTTGATGATATGATTGACGCAAGGCTTGAAGAATTAACCCCGCAGATGGTGAAGGAAATAATTCAGGAAATGATAAAAAAACACCTCGGCTGGCTTGTTGTCTGGGGAGGTGTTTTCGGCGGACTGATCGGACTTGCGGTAAGTTTTTCGCAGTAATTTTCCCGCGGCAAGGTCCGGCTGATAACTGAACAGCTATCAGTCAGACAGGACCGGCAGCAGAGCGGGCAGAAAACTATTTTTTACTGATTTTTCCTGTTATATGTTCAATACTTATACAGAACACTGCAGTCCTTTCAAAAAGCTTATCTATATAAGCCGGGCCGCCATCTTTAAATCCGGGCGAAAATTTTTCAATAAGGGCAGTAAGAGCTGCCCTTTTTTCAGCATCATTTTCCACAAAAGAGATCTTTCCAAAAGCTGTAATACTTCTGAAATTTGTGGAATATTTAGCAGGAACTATTTCTGACGACTGGACTATCGAAATACACACCCTGTTCTCTTTCCTGAAAGCATCAACCTTCTGCCCTTCCATCGCAGAATGAAAATAAACCTTTCCGTCCAGTAAAACATGGTTAAGCGGGACGCTATAGGGATACCCGTTTTCAAGAACAGTTGAAAGATTCATCCATTCTGTTTTTTCCAGAATATCAATAGCCTCTTCTTCGCTCATAAGCTTTTCCCTGCGTCTCATCTCCCTGAATTCAGGCATTGATGTTCTCCTCAATGTTTTCAAGGCTGCATTTGTCGCCTGGAATAACTGCAAGTATGGAAAGAATTCCCATTATAAAAGAAATTATAACAATTGCGGTACCAATCCCCGCCTTATCAGCGATAAACCCTAGAACTATGGCAATAAGCGACGCGGCAAATGCTGAAAACTGCGAATCGATTGATAGGACAGTTGCAACGATCCCGGGATCAACCATTGAGCTTAAGTATGAAACCCCGATGGGCCTTCTTATATTTTCAATTACAAATATTAATAAAAAACCTATAATTGCGACTATTGGAATATCTGCTTTCAAAAATACACCGATAACAGCGCCTACTATAAAAACAAGGAACAGGGACAGGTTAAGAGGCATGCAGAGGTGTTTGAACCAACCCGCGATATTGCCGGAATTTTTGGATGCGACTGATGTCAGAAGGTAAATTACCGTGTAAAACAGGCCTATCATTATGGAAACCCTTTTCTGGTCTTCAAGATACATGAAAAGGGGAATTGAAAGGGCAAACATTGTAATCGCAGGCTGAAGGTAGTCTTTAACCGCTTTATGAAAACCTTCGGGCACTGAAATGTTGACAATGGTTCTGATAAAAACCGGATTCCTGAGCGCTTTGAAGAAGCTTACAAAAACACCCCTGATTGATTCTATTATTTCTGCAGCAGAAAGCCCCTTTATATTCCCGTCCAGCGCTTTCGGATAGCTCATCATCAGAAACAGGTCAATAAAATACGGAATGGTTGAATAAAGAAATACTATCTTGAGGGTTCCGGTATAATAGACAATCAGCGCGGCAATTACAGCTGAAACCGCTGACCCTATTTGCGAGGCAGACCTTGTATGACCATAGTAATGGACTTTCTGGGCAGTCCATCCGTTGATTCTCAGGTATTCAAAAATCATTGCCTTATGGGTACCGGTCCTGAACGCTTCACCGAAGGAAAAACAGATCATTGCAAATATAAATACTGTAAAGGAAGTTGAGAAATTAAAAATAAAAAAAGCGATTATATAACAGGCAAAGGAGAAAACCATTGTTTTTCTCCTGCCGAAAGCATCTGCTATTATGCCGGTCGGGATTTCAAGTATATTTACACCTATTTCCCTTATGGAATAAAGGACTCCAATCTGAAGGTAGCTCAGCCCTTTTTCAATAAAGAAAAGCATCAGAAAAGGTTCGAAAAACCTCAGGTTCTTTAAAAACCCGTAGGTGCAGAATTTATAAAACTGCAGGTCCTTGCTAAATGTGTTTGCAGGCATAGATTAAAACCATCCTTTTATATCAGGTAAAATCAACTATTTTCAGAAGTTCGTCAAGCGAAGATATTTCATATTCCGGGGTTATCCCTGAAGTATTTGTCTTTCCTTCCGGATTATACCAGCAGGTATCAAGTCCGTAATTTATCCCGCCGAGGATATCGCTGCTTAAGCTGTCGCCGATTACAAGTATTTCTTCTTTTACAGGATCGCTGTTCTGCCTGAGGGCTTCATCAAAAAAATTTTTATCCGGTTTTTTAAAACCTATCTCTTCTGAAATAACAATTTTTTTAAAGTATTTTTCTATTCCGGCAGCTTCAAGCCTGTTTCTCTGTACTTTGCCTATCCCGTTTGTTATCAGGGTAAGGACATAACGGCTGCTTAATTTTTCAAGAATGTCCGATGCTCCTTTTATCATATGGGCGGAGTTCCCAAGATAATCAAGATAGGCCATTGCAATTCGGCTGTAATCTCCCTCATTCATACCGGTTTTTCCGCATGCGATGAAAAGTCTTTTAAATCTTTCCACTCTCAGAAAAGCAAGAGATATGCTTCCTTTCTCGAATTCTTTCCACAGCTCTGTATTGATTCCTTTGTAATTTAAAACAGCATCATCTTCCGGGCAGCGGATTCCGGTCAGTTTGAATGTTTCGAGCAGGGAAAATTTCTCTGCCGCGCCGTAATCAAATATAGTATCATCAGCATCGATAAAAAGGTGTTTGTATTTCATAATTCGGGCATTATATCAGGAAAAAATATTTTTGTTTATGTTATTATTATAAAATTCAATAAACTTCTCCGAAGGCAGCGGCTTGCTGAAAAAATACCCCTGGAAATTTCTGCATCCTTCTTTATAAAGAAAATTAAACTGATTTAAATCCTCAACACCTTCAACAATAACATCAAATCCAAGTTCGCCTGACATTGCAACAATTGCCTTTACTATAGCCTGGTCACAGCTGCTGTGAAAAACATTGTCTATAAAGGATTTATCTATTTTGAGGATATCAATATTGAACTGCCGCAGATAATTGAATGAGCTGTAGCCTGTGCCGAAGTCGTCTATGCAGATTTTGATTCCCTTTTCTTTAAGCTGCATCATTTTATAAAGCGCTTCACGGGGATCTTCCATCAGGCTTGTCTCTGTTATTTCAAGTCTGACCAGATTTGGATCAACACTTCGTGTATTAATTATTCTTGATATGGAATCGACAAGATTCCCCTCGTGGAACTGCAGCGATGAAACATTTATCGACACAGGAATGGCAATGCCGTGTTTCTCCTTCCAGCAGGAAATCATATCCGCGACTTTATACATTATCCAGTTCCCAAGAAGTATTATTATGCCGGTTTCTTCAGAAAGCGGAATAAATTTATTGGGGCTTATCATCCCTTTTTCAGGATGGTTCCACCGGATGAGGGCTTCAGCGCTTATACCTGTAATCCTGAGCCTGCCGTCAGGACCTTCTTCAGTTTTTATTACAGGCTGAAAATACATAATGAACTGTTCATCCATGCCGTTCATTGTGTTCATTTCAAGAGCTTTGATCATAAAATTCTGGAGTTCAAGTTTTTCCATTGCAATCTGCCTGAACTCATTTTTATAAACCAGGTATTCAGCTCTTCTCTCTTTTGCGTTTTCAAGCGCTATATCAGCAGAGGTCAGGAGCTGTTCTTTTGTAATTCCATGGTCAGGGAATATTGCTATGCCTGTGGTTGATCCTATTGATATGTGATATCCGGATATGTTTTCTGTTTTTTTTACTGCATTTGTTATTTCACAGGAGTATTTTATAATTCTTTCTATATTTTTTATTTTTTTAAGTACAATTATAAACTCATTTTCCCTTGTATGAAAAATTGAATCAGACCCTGCAATTTTTTTAAGCTTTACACCGATTTTATAAAGTACCCATTCAACCAGACTTGGTTTCAGTGTTTTTGTAAGCACACTGTAGGTCTTATCCAGCTGTATAATCAAAACAGCGACATATTCCCCGCTGCTCTGGTAAGACGCAATATCAAGTAAAGCAGGCAGACTTTCCGTAAGTTTTATACGGTTTGGAAGGCCTGTTTTTGAATCTATGGTCAATTTTTTTATTAACCCGTTGTTTATCTTTTCCTGTTCCGCTGAAAATCTGCTTTTACGCTCTTTTTCTTCTGTAGCGATGGAGAGATTTTTTTCGAGTTCACTTATTTTTTTTTTATAACCGGTAATTATTTTTTTGCAATTATCCGGAATCTTTCCGTCTGCGTAAACAGCGGTTATATCAAGTAGCCCCACTTGTTCCCCTGAGTAAATTGTTACTAACTTATCGGTTTATCCGGATGAAAAGTCAAACCGTTATTCATCTTAACACTAAAATATCGTTCCGCATGAAAGAAGATGATGACAATTTGACTTAATCGGTACTAATGGATAAAATCAGACAGAGGTTAACATGAGGATTGATGTACATACCCATGCTTTTCACGCCAAGATTGCGGGAAAAGCGATTGAACAGCTGGTAAAACACTATAAAAATGATATTTCAGGCCTTGGCACGTGGGATGATCTTATTAAGGTGATGGATGAGGCTTCGATTGACAGGGCCTTTGTCCATTGCGCCGCGACAGTGCCTGAACAGGTAGTCCCTGCGAACACATGGGCTATCGAACTTGCAGGGAACCCCCGCTTTCTGCCGTTCGGAACTGTCCATCCGGGTTATCCGCACTGGGAAGCGGAGCTTGACCGCCTTGAAAGAAAAGGACTGACCGGAATAAAATTCCATCCTGATTTTCAGGGATTTGACCTTGATGATGAAAAACTGTTTCCCATATACGAGGCGATAGAAAAACGGTTTATCGTGATGTTTCATGTAGGTGATGTGTTTCCTCCTGATATAAACCCTTCATCACCGCAGAAACTCGCCAATGTCTTAAGAAATTTCCCCTCCCTTACAGCTATTGCCGCGCACTTCGGGGGATACTGTCATTGGGAGTGGGTAAAGGAATCACTTTCAGGACTGAAATTCTTTATGGACACATCAAGCACCCTTAAATTTATCCCGGATCATCTGCTTAAGGAAATACTATCCTCTTTTCCCGAAGAATGCTTTCTTTTCGGAAGCGACTATCCTGTTGGAAACCCGCTCGAGGAGATCCGGCTGCTTGAGAAGAAGGCGGGCTTTTCAGAAACACAGATAGATGCGCTGCTTTCCCGCGGAGAAATGCTTATAAAAGGGGTAAAAACCGACTGAACGCCCATTAATTGGTATTGCCCTGCCGAATGAACTATAATTAATGTAAAGACAATTGAAGGAGGGAATAATATGAGCGGACTGGAACTGCTTCTGCTTGGACTCCTGATACTTATTACAGCTGCCTATGTTACTTATTCATCATACAGGGAACTGCACAGATAACGACTATTTTTAGAATTACTATACTTTAACCCGGTAAAAGCTTATAAAAAAGGTATAACAGGAACATGTCTCAGGTTAAGTCAGAATACATTTTTTCAGCACATTCGGGGCAGATTCCGTGGGTACAGTCCGTGTCGAAATGATCCTTTACATAAATATCAACCTGCTTCCAGTAACCGTCATCATCCCTTATTTTTTTACAACTGCTGCAGACGGGAATCAGTCCACTTAAGGTCCTTACCTCTTCAAATGCCTTCTGGAGTTTATGTTTTTCCGCCATCAGCTGTTTATGATTTTCCGAAACCATGCGCATGTATTTTTCACGTGAAGTCTCAAGACCATGTGATATAAACGATACAAATAAAAGCGATGCGAGAAACCTGATGCTTTCTGCCAAAGGGTAGTAATGTATTTTAAGCGACAGAGGATTTATAATGACAAAACTGGAAACAGCCATAAAGATTCCGGAGGCAATTCCTCCATGTTTTATTCCTAGAAAAAAGAGGACTATCAGAGGATAAATATAAAGCCAGTAAAATATTGTTCCGTTTCCAGAGCCTATAATCAAGTTATATTGTAAATAAACAGCAAGCAGTACTGCAGCTGCCCGGTAGCAGTACACATCCGCCTCTAAGAATTTTATCCCCGTGAAAATGACAGTAAGCACCAGCAGGGCAAGTATATCCAGAAAAAATTCAACTGAATCGCCTTCGATAAAATCAACGAATGAAAAAACTGTGATTAAAATAAATGAGAACACTATGCATATTAATGCGAAATACCGTTTTCGGGCTTTATCGATATCATGTATATCCAAATGGTTCTGCCTTTTTATGAATCTGAATGGAAATTTGTGTGTATTATACTATACAAATAGGCAAATGCAAGCTTTTTTATTGATATAAAAAAGGCTGCCCTCTGAGAGCCTGGAATACCGGATCAAAAGGGAGCAGCCCTTTTTTTTCATATTATATTAAAGTGAAACACCAGTACCAGTAATGCTCCAGATATACCAGTCGTCTGTACCGTCTTCCTTCATGGTAAATAGACATGTTCTGGTATCGTCTCCTCCAATAATAACAGTTCTTGTAGAACTTGACACCTTTGTTATACTTACTGTTATATATAACTCACCATTGGGAAAGGAAATATCGACTGTATCTTCATTTCCATCGTATGCTGCAGAATCAGGGTGAAAATGGTCCTTGAAAATACCATCACGGTTGGAATCATTAAGATCTTTCACAAACTCCTTTATCCTGTCATCTATACTCATTGTATCTTCCTGGGCACAGCCTGAAAGGGAAATAACCATCAGGATTACGGCAAGAACTGCCAACAGTAAAATTATTTTTTTCATAGTATTATACCTCCTTAAATATCTGTTTCATTTATCTGCGGAATCGATGTTTCCTCGAATTTTTGAAGTACACGACTGTAAACTTCAAGAAATTCCCTGAATACAGGGTCATCAGGTTTTGCCATGTACCTTGTTTTAATTTCGGCATACATACTGCCGATTATAAACCTTCTCATGGAAAGTGCGGATAGGGCATAGTATCTTTCATTAAGGCTAAGAGCAGTTGCATTACGAACTGAAGGATTTAAAACTTTTTCAGCATATTCATTTCCTGCCGCTTCACCTTTCTCATTTCTTATTTTTGCATATTCAGCCCTGTCTTCCTTTACCTGAGCTGCCCATTCAAGAAAAACCGGATGCAGCTCAAGCACCTTCCCGTTAAAATAATCAAGCCTCTTTTCAACCGCCTTCAGGGCTTCAACCGGATTGTCAAAAAAATCCTTCTTTTTCCCATCATTCCAGGAGCTGAAGTCAAGTTTTTTACCGAGAAGCTGGAATTTGGCCCCCGGCGGGTCGCCCGGCTTTACCTCGACGGCCTCATCAGGATTAAGCTCAACGCTTTTGCCCGCGGCTTCGACTTCCACCATTCCGCTTGCGACCGCTATCAGCGTGGAACCGTCCGCACCGGCATAAACGGTAAACTCTGTGCCGCGTATCCCGGCTACAGTGCTGTTTGTCGCTATCATCGGCTCTTCGCTGGCAACCTTTTTAAACTTGAAAGCCACCTCTCCGAGAGTGCAGGCAAGGACGTTCTGCTTTTTGCCTTTGACATCCATCTCCCTTACCGTGAAAACAGTATCGGGCGATATTTTGTAAGTGCTGCCCGATTTTTCAAGGAGCTCCGCGAAGCTGTCTTCCCCGGTTATAACAGAATTGCCGGCAGAAATCTCATCGCCTGAAAAAGCTTCCGCCACTTTCCCGGAACTGTCCTTTATATCAACCCAGCCGTCAATATATGTTACAGTCGCAACCGCCTGTCCCCAGGATGCAGATACACAAACAGCTGCAATAATAAAAAAGAGTAAATATTTTTTCATTTTATCTCCCCTCCTTCCGTGACAGGGCCCTTAAATCCGTAAATTGAGGGATAGCTTTTATTCACTGATTCATCCGGGCTGTCCCCGTTGTACCTCATCATCATACGGGGGCCAATCCCGAAAGAATATCCCATTGAGATCTCAGGTTCTTTCTTTGCAACTTTTATCCATTTTTTCGGGCCCAGGATAAAATAATAAAGACCGTTCTTAGCCTCGATTTTTACCAGGGATGCCTTTTCCGGAAGATATTTTGAAAACCAGGTTTTAACTTCCATGGAATCAGCAAAATATCCGTAATCGCCTGCGCCGACCGGCATTGATTCTGTTTCAAAAGCTTTTTCAAAGGTGAACCCGGAATCTCTTATGTTTTTCCATATCATGCTTATATCTTTCTCAAGAATAATTATCTCTCCGTCAAGGAGAAAAGGGGTAGATGTAAGTCCGCTCAGTGAAGCATCCCCCCCGCTGTTTACAAGATCAACAATTTTTGCGGATGAACTGTTCCACCGGCTGTAGGGAACAGATGTACAGGACAGTATTCCGGATATAAATACCAGGACTGTTGCAGACGCAAAAATTAAATTTACTGTTTTTTTCATTTAGAATCTCCTGCAGAATTTACATTCCAATTATAGAATATTATACTATATAAAATCATGTTTCTGCTTCCATAGTTACCAATATTATAAAAAATATTAAGTCAAACTAACCCTTACGGCAGAATTGTTATATATCAAAACCGGAAATTTCAACCGGTATCGGCAATAAAACTACGCCCGCCAATAGGCAAAAAACGTTATTAATTGTAGTTTATGACTGAATGAGCTTATTTCTAATGATATATGATGCGACTAAATAGTCAGGGATGTTTAAATGACATTAAAAGAAATTGCGGAAAAACTGGAATGTGAGATAATTCACAAGGGAAAAGGATTTGCCACGCTTGATATTGTTAACGTATCGGCAGGAGACATGATGAGCGAAGTGCTTGTAAGCGATGAAGAAAACCGGGTGATTGTCACTGCCCTCACAACAGATCAGGTTGTAAGAACAGCAGACATTGTTGAAGCTGCCGGAATCTTTCTCATCAATGGAAAACAGCCCCAGAATTCAATGCGGAACCTGGCAGTTGAATCTGATATAAACCTCTTCTCGACAAACATGAGCATGTTTACGACATGTATACGACTTGGTAAGCTGCTGGAAAAATGCTGATAAAATGGAGAACCTTTCTTTAAACTCTGCGGCAAATCCCCATAATGTAATTCTTGATATAATCTACAGGATTAAAATCAGGGAAGTAATGTCAAAAAACATATACATTATCTCACCGGATTCTCCAATTTCCGATGCCAAAAAGATGATGAAAGACAACGGCGTGTCGGGACTTCCTGTTGTAAAAAAGAGGAAGCTCTGCGGCATTATAAGCATATACGATATAGTTGAATGCCTTGAAAAAGGCAGTGTAAATGACCCTGTAAAAAAACACATGACGAAGAACATAATAATACTTGAAGAGGACATGCCCCTGTCGTTCGCCCTGAATTATTTTGAAAAATACAAATTCAGGCGTTTCCCGGTTCTCAACAAGACAAAAGAGCTTTCAGGAATAATAACAAGCAGGGACATCAATGTGTCTCTGCTCAATGAAATAAACATGGAGCTTAAACGGCTCGACAAACCCAGAAACACGGAAGAGACAGATTCTGTCAAGGGGAAATACTTCAAACAGTTTTCAACAAGGAAATATGATTTTGAAAACGCGGGAAAAACATCCATCACAATAAAAAATTTCCTTAAGGAAATAGGAATCCCGCAGGACATAATCAGAAGAATTTCAATTGCGGTATACGAACTCGAAATAAATCAGGTAGTGCATTCAGACGGCGGTACGATTCAGCTTTTTATCGAAGGAGACGAGATAACAATAAAAGCGTCAGATACAGGCCCCGGCATAACAGAGCTTGACAGGGCGCTTGAGGAAGGTTATTCGACTGCAAGCGAGTGGATAAGAAGCCAGGGCTTCGGCGCGGGAATGGGACTTCCCAATATCAAAAAAGTCAGTGACGATTTTCAAATTTCCTCTGACATTGAAAAAGGGACAGAGGTTATTATAAAAATATTTTCGGGGAAGAAAAATGAAACTAATTGATTTAATCCGCAAAACAGGATATCAGAGTGTCACGCCCGGAGAAGACGAAACAGAGATTACAGGCGGTTACACCGGGGACCTGTTAAGCGATGTAATGGCTAACTCTCCATCGGATTCTGTTCTTGTTACAATACAGGCGCACAAGAACACAATTGCAGTGGCAACTCTTGCGGGCATCAAGGCAATTGTTCTTTGCAACGGAAGGACAGCGCCGGAAGATATGAAAGAATCCGCCGTGGCTGAAAGTATTGCGATACTTTCAACAAAAAAAGATCAGTTTTCTGTTTCGGCAGAAATAGCCGGTCTTATCAGGGGCTGAAAAGGCTGATGCTTTTTCCCGGTTTACGGATTCCGGTTTGCGCATTCAGGTTTGCGGACAAAAGCTAAAATGGTTATAAAAGCGGATCTCCATATTCATACATGCCTCAGCCCGTGCGGGTCACTCGGGATGTCGCCGGCAGCCATAGCAGCAGCAGTAAAAAAAGCGCGCCTTGACCTGGCATCGATTGCAGACCATAACAGCGCTCTTAACTGTCCCGCTTTTTCCGACGCCTGCAGGAAGGAAGGGCTATGGGCAATGTTCGGCCTTGAAGTTACAAGCATGGAGGAAGCCCATCTACTCTGTATCTTTGAAACTGTGGATAAGGCGCTGGAATTCGGTGATTTCATCTATGCCAGGCTGCCGGACATACCTAATAACCCTGAGATTTTCGGCGACCAGGTATATGTCGATGAAAACGACAATATTCTCGGTGAAGTTGAAAAATATCTTGGAAGCGCTGTTTCCCTGTCAATCGATGAAATAAAGGATGAGGTTTTCTCCCAAAGCGGCCTTTTTATACCGGCCCATATCGATAAACCGGTTTTTTCAATTACATCCCAGCTTGGATTCCTGCCTGATGATGACTACACGGCAGTTGAAGTATTCAATCCTGCCCAGGCCGGCAATTATTCGGAAAAATATTCAGTTATCACATCCTCAGATGCCCACTACCTTGAAGATATCGGGAAAAAATATTTAACGGCGGATATTGCAGAAAAGACTTTCCTGTCTCTTCTCCTTGCAATGAAGGAAAAAAAGAGCCTGATTTAACATCCTCCCTTACAGCTTCCGCCTTTCGCGATTGAAATAATTTTTCTTAAGTATTATATATAGAAACATGAAAACCTATGACGAGATAAACAAAAAGATTGAATCCGGAAATGCCGTTGTTCTTACCGCTGATGAAATTATCGATTATGTCGATAAAAAAGGACTTGAAAAAGCAGCCGAGGAGGTTGATGTTGTAACAACAGCGACTTTCGGGCCTATGTGTTCATCGGGGTGTTTTTTGAACTTCGGCCATTCAAAACCGAAGATAAGGATTACCGAGGCATGGATTGACGATGTGCTCTGCTATTCCGGCATAGCAGCTGTCGACCTCTACCTTGGAGCGACACAGCTGAGGCATAACGATCCGGCAAACATGTATTATCCCGGTGAGTTCAAATTCGGCGGCGGCCATGTAATAGAGAAACTTATCGCCGGTAAAAAATGCCAGCTTTTTGCCCTTTCCTACGGAACAGATGATTACCCGCTTAAGGAAATAAGGACATGGTTTGACATAAACGATTTAAATCAGGCTATAATGGTTAATCCGAGGAACTGCTATCAGAATTACAATGTCGCAATCAACTGTTCCGACAAGCCTGTATACACATACCTTGGAATGCTTAAACCGGAGATGCAGAACCTGACATACTCATCAGCCGGACAGCTCTCACCCCTTTTGAACGATCCGCTCTATGAAACAATCGGGATCGGAACAAGCATCTGGCTTGCCGGAAGCAGGGGAATTGTCCATGCGGAAGGTACGCAGCATTCCCCGACATGCGAGCGATCCGATAACGATGTTCCCGTGGAGGGAGCCGGGACCCTGGGCCTTACGGCTGACATGAAAAAAATGAGAAAAGATTTTATAAAAGGGGTAAGCCTTAAAGGCTACGGCGTATCGCTTGCTGTCGGAGTCGGCATACCGATCCCCATACTAAACTCTTCAATACTAAAGAGAACAACTGTGAGAAACAGGGACATCCAGGCATCCGTTATTGACTACAGCCATGACTATCAGAACAAGACTGGCAAAGTCCTGACCCGGGTCAATTATGAACAGCTCATAATGCAGGATGAAATTGAATTGCTTGGTAAAAAAATTGAAGTCAGTTCAATGTCTTCATATAACAAGGCTCTTGAAATATCGGAAATTTTGAAGGATGAAATAAAACGGGGAGATTTTTTCCTTTCCGCGCCTTCAGCTTCTCTTCAGAAAGAGCAGTCCATGAAAGGACTTGAGGTAAGGAGGCAGGGAAAATGATCACAAAAAAAGTACTTTTTCTTTTCCCTAAAAGTGAAACGGAAAAACCGATAGTTTATCATCTTGTCAAGGACTACGATCTGATAGTCAATATTTTCAGGGCAAAGGTCACAGCGGATGAATTCGGCTATCTTGTTCTTGACCTTACAGGCGAAGAAGAAAACATAGCTAAAGGCCTTGAATTTGTAAGATCGTTTAACGTTGAAATTAACGAAGCAGACAGGGGCATCCGGTGGGACAAAAATGTTTGCACACAATGCGGGAACTGCCTGTCCCACTGCCCGACACAGGCCCTTTACATAGCCGATAAAAAAACAAGGAAAATAGAATACGACGAAGACAAGTGCATACAGTGCCTTAGCTGTATCGAAAACTGCCCGTACGGCGCCTGCAGCTCTATTTTTCTTTAAACCCGAGTGATGGACAAAAAGAGGGACTACCGCGGCTTTTCATGGAAAGGGGCAAATTTCAGAATATCTTCCTCTGCCTTTGATGTGATTACTGCGGAAATAATAAAGCAGAGGGAGATATTAAGTTTATATATTTTGGATCATGAAGATTTCCTGACTTCGCTTGTTCCGCTTGCGGGAATTGATAATGACGCCCCTGATATCGTAAGAAGAATGCACAGGGCCTCTTTACTTACAGGTATCGGCCCGATGGCTTCAGTAGCCGGTGTTAACGCACAGATCGCAGCCGAGGCGGCAGTTGCATCAGGAGCGGATGAGGCTGTAATTGAAAACGGCGGCGATATATACCTTTTTACACAGAATGAAACCTTAATAGCGTTATACGCCGGTACTAATTCTTTTTCCGGCAAACTCGCAATAAAAGTCAAACCTGCAATGACGCCTTTATCCGTTTGCTCATCTTCAGGCAGGATGGGCCATTCACTAAGCCTTGGAAACTGCGACCTTGCAACTGTTACAGCTGCTGACGGAGCACTTGCCGATTCCGCCGCGACGCTTGCCTGCAATCTTGTAAAGGAAGAAGCAGATATCGCACCTGCCCTTGAGAGGATAATATCGATCAGGGGGATTCAGGGAGTACTTATTGTAAAGAATGAGAAAATAGGTGTGGCGGGAAAATTCCCTGAACTGGTACGCAATTACGATAATACGACAGAAAATAAAATTACAAAGGAAAAACAGTAAAAACTGTGAAAACACAGGCTTAAGACTTTACGGCAAGGTGTTATGCAATCCTGAATTTTCTTCCGGCGAGAGCTTCTGACATTTTATCTATTTTAAAGGTTTCTTCAGAAATGAAATGAGATATTCTCTCAAGCTCTGCGCCTGCCAGATGAAGATTAAGGCATCCTGTTGTCCCGTCGCTTTTCCTTTCCGCAATAATTTTTTCAGGGTCCTCACTTTTAAGCTTTTCAATATTGAGGCCCACCTCTTTATAGGCATCCCTGAAGCTCTTCCCCCCTGCGACAAGGCGCAGAGCCTCATCAGTCGCGTAAATCTCGGGTATGAACCCTTTTTTAAGATTACCCCTGTTAACGCCGGTTTGCGAAATTGTAAGCTCCATAATCTTAAGGCAGTCATACGCAAGATCAAGCCCTTTCATGAAGGGTTCCTTTGTCTCCTGAAAATCCCTGTTATAGCCTGCGGGAAGTGAGCGGATTATATTTTTAACCTGGAAAGCCTGTGAAGACATGGTTGAGGATTTCGCCCGCAGCAGTTCAAGTCCGTCAGGGTTTTTTTTCTGCGGCATTATGCTTGATCCCGAGCACAGGCTGTCAGGCAGCGAGAAGTAGCCGAATTCAGGCATTGAAAAAATTATAAGCTCCTGGGCCATTTTACTTATGGTAAGTGTAAACTGGTCAAGCACATCCAGAATCATGGATTCAATCTTTCCTCTTGAGTTGTTGCAGTAAAGAACATTATTCTGGACTTTTTCAAACGCAAGCAGCTCTGCCGTCATGCGCCTGTCAAGAGGCAGCGGTACACCGTAGCTCGCGGCTGAACCAAGGGGCGACTGGTTGTTAATATGGTAAACCGTCTCAAGCAGTTTATGGCAGTCAAGGATTTCTTCCGCGAATGAGCCTGCCCAGAGTCCGACGGATGAGGGCATTGCGATCTGCATGTGTGTCCTTCCCGGCATCGGAACATCAGCGTATTTTTTTGCCATTGAAACAAGGCCTGCGGCAAGGGAAGAGGCGGCTTCCATTATCTTAAGGATTTTTGAACGGCTGAAAACCCTGAGGGCTGTAAGCACCTGGTCATTTCTTGATCTGCCGGTATGGATCCTTTTCCCGGCTTCCCCTGTTTTTTCCGTAAGAAAGTTTTCTATTGCGGTATGACAGTCTTCATCCGAGATATTGATTATAAACTCATCCCTGCTGTCAAGATCAAGTATTTCGATAAGGCCGTGCCTTAGCCTGTCAAAATCCTCATAGCTGATAATTTTAACTTCAGAGAGCATCCTGGCGTGAGCTATACCGGCAAGACAGTCGGCTGCGACAAGATTCCGGTCAAGAATATAATCAATTCCAACTGTAAAACTTTCAAGAAGAGAATCAAGCTGATAGTTCTTCTGCCATAATTTAGCCATTTTTACGCACCTCGTTCTTCAATTTCAAGAGAGAGGATTGCACACAATGCACTTTTTTTCAATAGACATCACTTTACAGTGCCTGTCCTGCCGGAAAGATTCCCCCTGAATCCGGGCAGGTGTTCCCGGACCTGAATTCTGACAAAACATAAAATCAGGCAGACTGATTATTTTTTTACAGAAAAAATTATCTCATCACCTGCATAGTCAACCGTAATTACATCACCCTCGGAAAACGTTCCTGAAAGTATATTTTTGGCAAGCGGGTTCTGCACATAATTCTGTATTGTCCTTTTAAGTGGCCGTGCTCCGAATAACGGATCATAACCTGTCTTTGAAAGGAATTTCTTTGCTTTATCCGTGAATTCAAGTGTATACTTTCTTTCCTTAAGCCGCTTCGCGAGTTTCTCAAGCTCGATATCAACAATCTTTTTGATCTGATCCTCTCCAAGCCTGTTAAACATTATCACTTCGTCAATCCTGTTTAAAAATTCAGGTTTGAATGATGCCTTGAGAAGCTTGTCCACCTGTACACGCGCTTCATCCAGATTTTCAGTCTGAAGAATATAATCGCTTCCTATATTGCTTGTAAGAATTATTATTGTATTTTTAAAATCAACAATTCTCCCCTGTCCGTCTGTCAGTCGCCCATCGTCAAATATCTGAAGCATTATGTTAAAAACATCAGGATGGGCTTTTTCAATCTCATCGAAAAGTATTACTGAATAAGGCCTTCTTCGTACTGTTTCAGTAAGCTGCCCTCCCTGGTCATAACCGACATATCCCGGAGGCGCTCCTATAAGTCTTGATACGGAGTGTTTCTCCATATACTCGCTCATATCAATCCTGGTGAGGGCCTTCTCATCGCTGAAAAGAAAATCCGCAAGCGCTTTCGCAAGCTCTGTTTTTCCAACGCCGGTTGGGCCAATAAATATAAATGTTCCGAGCGGCCTTGATTCCTCAGCCAGTCCTGTCTTGTTTCTTCTTATCGCATCCGCAATTGATCTTAATGCCTTTTCCTGCCCTACAACACGTTTAGAGATTGTTTCCTCAATTTTCAGGTATTTCTGCATCTCTGATGAGAGCATCTTTGAAACAGGAATTCCTGTCCAGGCTGATACTACCCTTGCGATATCCTCTTCCCCTACTTCCTCCTGCAAAAGAACGTTCCCGGACTGTACCTTTTCAAGCTCACCGCTTTTCTTTTCAAGTTCCGCGCGTGCTTCAGGCAGCCGGCCATGTTTTATTTCCGCCGCTTTTGCGAGGTTCCCTTCCCTTTCGTACTTCGCTTCCTCAATTTTATATTCTTCAATCTGCTGTTTCAGGGACCGTATCCCCTCTATAACGGTTTTTTCATTTTTCCACTGGAGCTGCATCGCATCCCTTGCAGATTTAAGTTCAGCAAGATCCTTTACAATAATATCAAGCCTCTCTCTTGAGGCATCATCCTCTTCCCGGGTCAGAGCCTGTTTTTCTATGTTGAGCTGAAGCATTTTTCTTTCTATCTGGTCAAGCTCTGTAGGCTGGCTCTCAATTTCCATTTTGAGCCGGCTTGCGGCCTCATCCACAAGGTCTATAGCCTTGTCAGGGAGGAACCGGGAAGTAATATAGCGGTTTGAAAGGGAGGCCGCCGCGATTATGGCCTCATCCTTGATTCTTACTCCATGATGTATCTCATAACGTTCTTTAAGGCCTCTGAGTATAGCCACTGTATCTTCGACACTCGGCTCTTTTGTAAAGACTGTCTGGAACCTTCTTTCAAAAGCGGCATCCTTTTCGATATGCTTTCTGTATTCTGAAAGGGTTGTCGCCCCTATGCATTTAAGTTCGCCCCTTGCAAGCGCGGGTTTCAGCAGATTGGAAGCATCCATAGCGCCTTCCGCGGCCCCTGCTCCAACCAGAGTATGGAGTTCGTCAATAAACAGGATTATTTCCCCGTCGCTTTGTGATATCTCGTGTATTACAGCCTTGAGGCGCTCTTCAAACTCTCCCCGGAACTTGGCGCCGGCGACAAGGGCGCCCATATCAAGGGCAAGCAGCTTTTTATTCTTAAGAGAATCAGGTACGTCACCAGACACAATACGTCTTGCGAGTCCTTCGGCGATCGCTGTTTTACCGACCCCCGGTTCGCCTATAAGGACCGGATTATTCTTTGTCCTTCTGGAGAGAACCTGCATGACACGCCGTATTTCATCATCCCTTCCGATAACCGGATCAAGTTTCTCCCGTGCAGCAAGGGCTGTAAGGTCCCTGCAGTATTTTTCCAGAGTCTGATACCGGTTTTCAGGGTTCTGGTCCGTAACTCTCTGGTTTCCCCTTATTGAAACAAGCGTTTTAAGTATCGAGTTTTTATCAACACCGGCCTTTTTCAGTATCCGCCCGGCTTCGGACTCTGAGGATGAATCTGTAAGCGCTATGAATATGTGCTCGGTGCTTATATATTCATCCTTAAGCTTACCGGCTTCAAGCTCGGCGTTATTCAGTATTTTAGCGGCAGGAGCTGACAGGTGGACCTGTGCCCCGTCACCGTATATTCTGGGTTTTGAGCTTAAGGCTTTTTCAGTTTCCGAAAGAAGTTCTTCCCTGTTGATGCCAAGTTTATCAAGAAGAGGAGGTATAATTCCATCCTGCTGGGTTATAAGAGAGTAAAGCAGATGTTCAGGCTCAATCTGGGAATTGCTGAATTTATGGGCCGCCGTTTCTGATGCCTGAATTATTTCCTGCGCTTTTACAGTCAGCCTGTCGTATCTCATGGTTCCTCCGAAAAAATTCTTGTATATGTCTGGTATTGTATCTTTAAAATAATATTATGCGGGGGATCGGGTCAAATTTATTTTCTTGACTGCGAATAAATACTAATTCATAATAAATTCCAAAGGGAAACTTTCCCCCGGGGACATAAAAATGTTTAAAAAAGCCATAAAGCTGATGCTGATATTGTTTTTTATTGCTTCCTCCTCTATTTTCCCGCAGAGCGAGCTTAAGCCCAGGATTACCATATTTCCGCTTGAAAATCCCGCAAAGGATGTTCAGGTCGAAATAATTTCCCGGAATGTACAGAAAACAATGGAATTAAATTTAAAGGTTATTGACAGATATATAATTGCTGAAAATGATATTAAGGATTACTCACCCGATACCGCCTGGCTTCTGGAATACTGTGAAAAGAACAGCCTTGACAATATTATTTCAGGACGGGCTCTTATCGGGGATGCAGGTACAGTTACCCTTGAGATGTCTGTTTTCGACAGGCAGACTTCCTCTGTAACATTGACCGAAACAGAAACTGCAGAAACTTTATTCGACATTTTCGAAGCATCCGACCTTCTTGCCATAAAAATGATGGAAGGTTTCAGCGGTATGCATCTCGGCTTCGGCGGCATCAGATTTAAAAACAGCGGTGTTGAAGGTGCATACTCTGTATTTATAGATGATGTCCTTGCAGGGGAAAATACAACAGCCCTTACAACTATTCTAAACGGGGAAAGAAAAGTAAAAATCGTACAGCAGAGGATGTTTGATGAACTTGTGGTATTCGAAGGCCCTGTACTTGTCCTTGAAAAGAAAGCAACAGAGGTATTATTTTCAATTCCGGGTTTCATTGAGGAAGAAAGCGAGACTATTGCAAAACATGAAAATGCCATTGCCAAAGACTGGGACAACAAATATGCAAGCAGATCGGTTGACAGAAGGTTTGACAAACTTTTTGAACTGCTTGAAGTAACTGACTACAGCGCATCAGCAGCTGAGAAGAAAAAAGAACTTGAAGAAAAGCTTGCCGTCTGGAACTCCAAAAAAGAGAACTGGGGCATAGCAGACGGAATATCAATGCTGGACAAAAGGGGAGGAGCATCAGTCTTTGCAGGAGCTGCTTTAATGTTCCCTTCCTACTCAAGAGACGGGACAACAGACTGGAGCAGCAGCATAACCTTTAATCCAAAAATCGGAGCTTCATTATCCTGGAATATCATGCAGAGACTGGCTCTTCAGACAGAATGGATATTCATGCCTGTAAGGGCAGAAGTTAAAAACAGCGACATACTTACTACAACCGGGGCAGAGTTCAATATGATGGAATTCCCTGTCCTGCTGCTTTACAGGACTCAGACAAAGAAGACAAGCTTTTACGCGGGATCAATAATGCAGCTGCGTATTAATGACGGCATTGTATTCCTTGAACAGTCCGGCAATGAGACTGAGATTGATAATAAAGATGATGAATATATTGAAAGGGCAGGATTTGCCCTCACCGGCGGGGTCCTGTTCGAAATACCGCTTAAAAAGAATTTCATGAAGTTCGACTTCCGATATGTCAGGGGAATGACAAACTGGACAAAAGGGGCGGACGATGAGGAATTTTCACAGTTTTATCCGGATTATTTTCATGTAACAATAGGATACGGGATAAAATTTTTCTGAAAATTATTGATTGTTTTTTTTAAACAGCTGTAATAATCTCTTTTCATGAACATGTTATTGCTTAACGCAGTTTTATCAGCTGTTCCTGCAGCTTTTATTGCCGCAGTCATAATATTTAAAAACAGAAAAACTGATTTCAGCGCTGCTTCAATCATCACATTTATTCTTGCAGGTGCTTTTATAGTATTTCCTGCCGGTATGACTGAACTGGCATTATCTTTTTATATACCAAAAACTGCTGGTATCTGGAAAATCCTGATCGACGCTGTATTGATTTCAGCCTTAATAGAGGAAACAGCAAAGCTTTTTCTGTTAAGACTTATATTCTACACCAAAAACATTAAAAACCTGAAAGCGGCAGTAACAATAGCTGTTGCCGCAGGCACCGGTTTCGCTTTTCTTGAAAACATCATGTACAGCTTTGACCACTCATTTATTATTATTGTCCGCAGCCTGACAGCTGTTCCTCTTCATATAATTACTGCCGGTATTACAGGACTGTATCTGGTAAAAAGGGACAGTGAAAACAGATACATCCGTTACAGGGGTTTTGCCCACGCAATAGTAATACACGGACTGTATGACATCCTCATATCAACGCAGTCTGTATATTCATTCCTGATAATACCGCTTATTCTTCAGGCCGGATACAGCCTCTACATGGATTATAAAAGAGAGCGCGGAACAAATCCTGATTAACATTTCATTTATCCGTTAATATGGGTATTTTTCCCTCTTTTAATTTTTCTGAAAAAAGCGGAGACAAGCAGAAAAAAGAAAAAGAGCGCGGCCGCATACAATAATAAATCAGCAGACAGGGAATTATCCGGTGTATCAGTTTTTATATTTAATATAATTTCAGTCATCCGGGGGTATGATGCAATCAGGTCTATAACAGCGCCTGAGGCAAGGCTTCCCGAAATAATCGAAACAAGATAGATAAGGGTCTGTTTTTTCCCAAGCACTTTTAAAATTACGGATAACGACGCGGCATTTGTCGCAGGTCCCGCTATAAGAAAAACATAGGCCGCACCCGGGGATATCCCTTTGGCAAGCAGAGCGAGCGCTATGGGAATACTTGTCGTTGAGCATACATAAATCGGGATGCCTATTATTATCATTAAAATCATCCCGGAAATACCGCCTGAAAATACTGTATCCTGAAAGAAGTTGTCGGGAATGATGAATGAAATAATTCCTGCTATAAAAATTCCTGTTACAAACTGCAGTGCGATATCATCCATAAACTCGATAAACACAAAATCATATAAACCTTTAAGTTTATCCCTTATTCCGGTATAACCGGCCGGCACAGAGCAGCATGAAGATTCCCCGGGGTTCCCGCTTCCGCAGCATGGGACAGCGTTTGAATCAGAATCAGGGGACAAAGCTGAATCAGTTTTTACTTTTTCGCTTCCGCAGCATCCTGAAGAGCATGAAGCGCTTTCATCTTCCCGGCTTACTGCGCTGTCTGAATAAACAGAAGCCGGGGCAGTCCGGACACGGCCCTTGCCGGTTTCCGGCGTCCCCCCGTCCCTGTCAAAAAAAAGACTCAGGAGTCCGCCCCAGACTCCTGTTACAAGTGCGGAAACCGGTCTGAAAACAGCAAAGAAAGGGCCCATCAGCCCGTAAGTCGCAATAACACTGTCTATCCCTGTCTGGGGTGTTGATATCAGAAAAGCCATCGCGGCAGAATGCGATGCCCCGGCCCTTTTAAGGTAAACTGTCGCCGGGATTACCCCGCAGGAGCAAAGGGGAAGCGGCACTCCAAACAGCGAAGCTTTAAGTATTGAAGAAAAAGTGTGTGATCCGATATGCCGGCTTACCGTCTCCCTGCTTATAAGCACGGAAAGTATCCCGGCAAGAAGCATCCCCAGGACAATGTAGGGGCTCATATCTATAAAAAGCAGAAAAGTTTCCTTTAAAATACCGTAAATTATATCAAACATTGATTTATCCTCTCCCGTTGAGCTCTACTGCTCCCTGATATGTTCAAGACCTGTGTTTATGATTTCATTAATATGGCTGTCCTTAAGCGAATAAAAAACATGCTTGCCCTCTTTTCTGTACCTGACTAACCGGTTATGGCGCAGTATTTTGAGCTGATGTGAAATCGCGGTCTGCTGCATATCAAGTGTCTCTGAAATTGTGTGTACGCAAAGCGGTTTTTCAGACAGTATTGAAAGTATTCTCAGGCGCGTCGGGTCACCGAAAACCTTAAAAAACTCAGACAAATCCTGCACTTCCTCATCAACCGGAATACTTTCAAGGAGATTTGAGGGGACGGGAGTGCATTCTTCTTTTGCCTTCCCATCATTGCCGTTAAAATTGTTTTCACTGTTTTTGCCAGTTATCTCTGTCATGATAAATACCTCCCTGATTAACCGCTTAGCTCTTAACATATCTTTATATGAACACTTATTCATATATATAATATATCTTTTCACTTTAATCAAGTTTTCTGCAGATTTTTTTCCGTTTTTAATTCTTCAGGTAAAATAAGCCTGTTTTATTGACATTAATACTTAAAATCTGTATATTACTTTTGTCGACGCAGGGTAGAGCAGTTGGCAGCTCGTCGGGCTCATAACCCGGAGGTCGCAGGTTCGAGTCCTGTCCCTGCTATACTTAACCCGTAGTATCTTTATGGTGCTGCGGTTTTTTTTTTGCATCAGAAGGACATGACGAGATCCAAGTGAGCGCGCGGAAGCGGAACATTGGTGGTCCTCGCCGGCGAGCGATGGGGGAGGTAAAGACCTTCTCCTGTTTATGTTTTGTAATTTTAAACCGGAACAGGATCTTTTCCGGTTTTTGTAAAACAGTTATTATTTAATTCCAGTTAAAAATAGAATATTTCATAAATCAATATCAGATATTTCTCTGATAAATATCCTCAACTCTCTTATACCACAATCTGTAAAAGTCAGCTGTCTCAGGATCCGGCTTTATAACAACTTTTGTTTCATTTACCGGAAGCGCATTATCAAGCGTAGAGAGAATACCGGCTGCTGTCATGGCTGTTTTTGCTGCGCCGAGTGCGGAGGCTTCTTTAATACTTGTAACATTGACTTCTGTATTAAAAACATCTGCCTGCATTTGCAGCCAGAATCCGGATGTGCAGTAACCGCCGGAAGCAAGCAGCGGCATGTGAAAATTATGCAGTTCCTCAAGCGAGTGATATACAGAACACATACGGAACATGACACCTTCCAGAGCAGCCCGTATTAAATGTTCCCTTCCATGTGAATAATCCAGCCCGAACATCATCCCCCTGACTGATGCATTCCAATCCGGACTTCTCTCACCTGTCAGCAGAGGGATAAAAACCAGCCCATTACTGCCGGGTGCAATTGATTCCGCCTGTCTGTCAAAGGTTTCATAAACATCTTCAGAATAAAGTGAAGCGTCATATTCAGCCTGTCTGGGAAAAAGCCTGTATAACCAGCTGGCTGCCAATCCGGCATTGTTAATGGCTCCTCCATTGATCCAGTGATTTTCATCAAAAGGATAAGTCCAGGTTCTTCTTTGAGGATCAAGCAACGGGTTCCTTTCCGTCAGCCGCAATGCTCCGCTTGTCCCGATGGTTGAAACGATCATTTTTGAACCGGCTGAGGTGAGAGCAATATTGGCAAGAATTCCATCACCCGAACCGATGTGAACAGGGAAACCTGAGGGCAGGCCTGTTTCATTCGCAATAAAAACCGAGGTTAGTTTTTTTACAGTCAGCGCCGGGACAATTTGACTTAACCGGGATGGACTGAGTTTTAGAATATCAAGAATTTTATCATCCCAGTTAAAAGTCCCGATATTAAGCATACCCTGGGCACCGGCCATTCCGGGGTCAATTATCCATTCTCCGCAAAGATGGTATAACAGATAATCCTTTAACCCTGCGAAACGTGATGCCGGACTGCAGAGTTCTTTTTCCGTTAAGGCAAAATGAAGAATTTTACTTACAGGATACATGGGATGATCAAGCCGGCAACCTGTTCTTGCATAAAGGTCCTCAATGTCCCTGGTACCGATATAAGAAGCCTGTTCCCTTGCCCTGGTGTCAGTCCACAGATAAACAGGAGTCAGCGGCTGTCCCTCTCTGTCGAGAGCCATGATGCTGTGCATATGGCAGCTGATCCCCAGAATGTCGGGCTTTTTGTTTTTCTGTTTGGCGAGACCTGCAAGTTCTGAAAGAGCCTGAATTGCAAACTTAAGTATTAATTCAGGATCAACTGTCGCATGCCCGTCTTCAGTAGTTGTTATGGGTGATTTTTTTTTTACAGAAATAATTTCCCTGCCGTCTGCATCAAAAAGGATTGCCTTTATATTGGAGGTTCCAAGGTCCAGACCGATGGCATAGTTCATACAATTACCTTAAAATCGTGATATCTCAAATTGCATCTTTTCCCAATTCGCTTTTTTGAGATTCATGAATTTTCCTGATCCGGTCTATGGTATTCTGAATATGATCATCCAGTATTGCCGCTGTCTGCTCTTTATCATCCGCAAGAATTGCATTAACTATTTTCCTGTGATACCACCTGCCAACCTGATTTCCCAAAGCGATAACAATTTCTTCCATTGCTTTTCTGAACAATTCATTGAGTATTTGATTGACCTTGATAATTAGAGTATTGCCCGATATCAGGCATAGTTTTCTGTGAAATTCCAGATCAAGTTCTGTAATTCTGTCAATTTCAGTTTCAGGCGTACTTTCCAGCAAATCAACATTATTAGCCAGAAACTGTTTGTCTTCACTTGTAATGTTTCTGAATACAAGGGGAACTATACCTACCTCAAGAATTTTCCGGTAGTCAAGTACCTCAAGTATATTCCGGTCATCGAGACCTATTATTGGAATAAGAACATTCATATTCAAATCGACAGAAACATCGACGACAAACGTTCCTTCTCCCTGTCTGGAAAGAAGAAAGCCCTGTGCAATAAGAGATTTAATTGCAGTTCTTACTGATATCCGGCTGACTCCCATCAACCGGCACAGTTCATTTTCCGAAGGAATCTTTTCTCCGGCTTTCCAGTGCCCGTCAAGAAGCAGCCTCCTCAGCTGATCATAAACCTGTGTATGTATTTTTTCTGTTTTTATGGCCTTTATAGGGTTTTGATCCAACTTGAATACTCCGCTAAAATAATTTTACTGCATTTTAATAGCATATCCATGTTTAGACAATAGAGTTAAAAACTGTCAATGGATTTAATAAGCTGTAACCCCTCCATCAACCGGCAGTGAAATGCCGTTGATAAAGGAAGCCTGATCAGATGCCAGATATAAGGCAGCTTCCGCAATATCATATATCCCGGCCAGTCTGCCCAGCGGAACTTCTCCCAGTCGTTCCTTCATCCGTTCCGGATCCTTCAGCATCTGCTGTACAAGCAGCGTATCGGCCGTACTTGGATGAATCGAATTACACCTGATATTATCTTTTCCGTACCTCGAGGCTATTGATTTTGTTAAAAGGGTTAAGGCCCCTTTGGTTGTTGTATAAGCTTCAGGTGTATATTTATGCCCGACAAGTCCGCATACAGATGACATATTTATTATACTCCCGCCGCCCCCTGCCTTAAGAAAAGGCAATACATATTTAATACCAAGAAAAGGTCCTCTGATATTTACCCTATACATCCTGTCCAGTTCTTCACCGCTCATTTCCTCGATATTCTTCCGGATATTTATTCCGGCATTATTAACCAGGACATCGATTCCGTCGGATTCCTTTTGAATCATTTCCACAGCTGATTTCCAGCTTGATTCATCGCTTACATCAAGATTTATAAAAAATGCCCTGCCGTTGTTGTTTTTCAATTCCCCAACAGATTTCGCCCCCTGTTCCCCGTTCATATCCCCTATAAAAACAACAGCACCTTCCCTGCAGAAAGTTTCCGCAATCGCGAATCCGATACCCTGCGCTCCCCCTGTTACAAGGGCGGTTTTATTATCAAGTTTCATAATGATGCTCCAAAAAAATGCTGCCCGGTTAAAAACCGGGCAGAAAAATAATTATTTAACCTTGGAGGTTATGTCCTTAACCTGTTGAATAAGACCGGGTCCAATCTTGTACTGGAACTGTGTATATACCGGCTGTACAGCATCCTGAAAAGCTTTTTGCTGTTCAGGTGTAAGCTCTGTAACTACCATACCGTTCTTCCTAAGCTCCCCGACATAATCCGTATTCATTTTCCTGTTCGTGGCTCTCTGAAACAAAGCTGATTCATGAGCCGCTTCAAGAAGTATTTTCTGTTCTTTCGCGCTGAAAGAATCAAACAATTTCTTGTTCATCAGTAAAATATGCGGTCCGTAGACATGACCGGTCAGTGTTGTGTAACCCTGCACTTCATAAAACTTTGACAGGTATATTGTCGGGATGGGATTTTCCTGGCCATCGATGGTCTTCTGCTGCATAGCGGTGAATACCTCGCTGAAAGGCATTGGAGTTGGATTGGCGCCAAGTGCTTTCCACGCTGCAAGATGGATCGGGTTCTCCATAGTTCTGACCTTTAAGCCTTTAAGGTCTGCCGGGCTTTTAACTTCCCTTGCGCTGTTGGTAAGCTGTCTGAATCCGTTCTCATAATAGGCAAGCAGTTTCAATCCCTTGTCCTCAAGTTTTGCAGCAAGTGCCGCCCCTACTTCACCGTCAAGAACAGCGTCGGCAGCTTTTTCACTCGGGAATATAAACGGCAGGTCCAGCACCATGAAATCAGATACCAGCCCTACAAGAGGAGATGCGGATGTACAAACCATCTCAAGTGTTCCCATCTGGGTCGATTCTGTAGCCCTCACATCATCTCCCAGCTGTGCATTGGCGTATACCTGGACTTCAAATTTTCCCGGCAGTTTTTCATTGAGAATTTCACCGAATTTCACACATGCAAGATATGATGGATGTTTTTCATTAATACCATTGGATATCTTAAGGACTACAGGGCCGGAGCCTTTTGCCTCGCCGGATCCCCCGGCAAGTACAGGAAATGCAGAAAAAACCAGAAGGACACACATAATCAGAAATACTGTCTTTTTCATTATAACTCTCCTTATTTTTTTATCCGATCTCAATACTGAGATCTAAAGTTCTCCGGGAACTCCTCCCCGGCATCCCCGGAAGAACCAAGTGACATGTTTTTCCTGTGTTCCTATTTGACAAGATTCGGGATGAAAGTTATCAGCCCGGGAACATAGGTTATTATAATAAGGGTAACTACCATTATCATAATGTTAGGCATTATTGCCTTGCTTAACTGGGCTACAGACAGTTTGGATATGCCGCAGCCGACATATAGAATATTTCCTACAGGCGGAGTAATAAGTCCTATGCAGAGGTTTACAATCATAACAACGCCAAAGTAAACCGGATCGATCCCCATATTAACAGCCAGAGGAAGAAGCATCGGCCCAAGGATAAGCAGGGCGGGAGTCAGATCCATGACACAGCCGACCAGAAGAAGCAGGATGTTTATAAAGAACATTAAAAAGTATTTATTGTCTCCCGCAAGACTCAGCAGGGTTTTTGACAGAAGCTGGGGGATCTGTGCAGTTGTTATAAGGTAGGCCGCAGCCATCGCCGCTCCGCAGACAAGCATTACAACGGATGTCATTCTCGCAGTATTGATTAATAGTCCGGGAAGTTTTTTCAGATCCAGCTCCCTGTAAATAAAAAGACTGACAAAAAAAGCATAAACAACAGCAATTACCGCAGCTTCGGTCGGGGTATAAACCCCGGATATGATTCCGCCTAGAATGATTAGAGGCAGCAGCAGTGCCCAGAAGGCATCAGCACCCGCCAAAAACGCTTTTTTAAGACTGAAACGCCCTTCTGCCTTGTACCCTGCCTTCCTGCTATGCACATACCAGCCAATCATCAGCCCGAAACCGATAAGAACGCCCGGAATTATTCCTCCGAGGAAAAGTTTGACTATGGAAACATTAGCGATAACCCCAAATATAATCATGGGAATACTGGGGGGTATTATGGGACCGATCGTTCCTGCCGCGCTGAACAATGCCGCGCTTTTTGCCTCATTATACTTCTCGCTTTTCATGACAGGATATAAAAGAGATCCCATGGCTGAGGTATCGGCAACAGCTGATCCGGAGACCCCTGCGAAAAGCATACTGGCAAGGACTGTAACATAACCCAGTCCGCCCCTGACATGCCCAAGTATCGCTCCGGCAAACTTGACTATCCTGCGGGATATTCCTCCGCTATTCATAATTTCTCCTGCAAGGAGAAAAAAAGGAATCGCCATAAGCGGGAAATTATCTATTCCCCGTACAATATTCTGAACCATCAGAGCGGCTGAAACATTTCCGATTACCATCATGAGAACCATTGCGGTAAGAATAAGGGCAAAAGCTATTGGAACATTCAGAAGTATGAAACCGAACAGGGAAATTAAAAACAGTGCAAGCATTACTTCTTTCCTCCAAAAACTTTTACAAGCATTGATATGTTATTTCCAAGCTTGATGAAAGCCTGAATCAGCAGAAGCAGTGCACTGACTGGAACGACCATGTATACAACACCGTATGGTATCGCCAGCGCCGGGGAAGTCCAGCCGCTGTTGAAAGTGTGGGAAGTAATTGACCATCCTCCATAGAGCAGTATTCCTATCGCAGCTATAGCCAGCAGGTTTGCCGCAACCAGAACTATCCTTGATGCGCGCAGAGGCAATACTGTAATCAGTATATCCAGCCCAAGGTGTTCATTATTGACATAAGCCAGCACAGAACCCAGGAAAGCCAGCCAGATCAGCATGAACCTGGATATTTCTTCCGACCAGGCCAGTGCAGAATTAAGAAAATAACGGGCTATTACATTTGAAAATACAAAAACGACCATTAAGGCCAGTAATAAACCAATTACCCAGCTGATAAGCCTTATCAGCTGTAACTCGATCCTCTCTATAAGATTCTTTTTTTCAACTAAAGCCATTCATATCTCCTTAAGAAAGATTCACTATGACCAGTAAAAACTGAATCAGTTCAGTTTTAAAAAATATCAGTTTTTACATAATATCCGAAACGGCTTCATTTTCTTACTTTAATATCAGCCAGACTTTCATAAAACTGAATCAGACCGCCGTGATCATCTTTTTCCCTGCCTTTAACCTTAAGCGCCTGCATTATTTCCATAACAGTGCTGGTCAGCGGAACAGGAACTCCAACCGCATGGGCCGTATCCAGCGCATTCATCAGGTCCTTGATATGAAGTTCTATCCGGAAACCGGGCTTGAAATTACCCTCAAGGATAAGAGGCATTTTGGCATTAAGCACTGTACTTCCGGCAAGTCCGCCCTTGATGGCATTAAAGACCGCTTCAGGATCAACACCGGCTTTGGTTGCAAGCACCATTGCTTCAGATACGGCAGCAATATTCAAAGCTACAATTATCTGATTTGCAAGTTTTGTTACATTTCCGCTGCCTGTTTCCCCTACCAGTATTACAGAGCTTCCCATTACTTTAAGCATTTCTTCAACTTTTCTGAAAACATCTTCAGGTCCTCCGGCCATAATGGCAAGAGTTCCGTCAATCGCCTTTGGCTCTCCTCCGCTTACAGGCGCATCAATAAAAAATGCACCTTTCTCCGCGAGCAAAGAAGCCATTTCCTGACTTACAAGCGGAGCAATCGAACTCATGTCTACAACTATTTTACCTTGTGATATCCCCTCAAGGATGCCGTTTTTCCCCGTAATAACTTCCCTGACATGTGGTGAATTGGGAAGCATTGTTATAATTATATCTGTTTTCTGAGTAACCTCTTTAGCAGACCCGGCAGCCTCAGCCCCCGCGTCTGTTAATGACTTTACTGACGATTTATTGATATCAAAAACCAAAAGATCATATCCTGCTTTTTTAAGATTCAGCGCCATTGGCCGGCCCATAATCCCAAGTCCTATAAAACCGATTTTCATTACTATCTCCTTAGCTTTTAAGTATTTTTTTTATGCCGGATACAATATCAAGCTCTGTCAGATGATATGCCGTAAGCAGATCCTCATAGCAGGAGGCTGATGTACCGAACTGATCCTGGATACCGATTCTAAGCAGAGGCAGCGGAAATTCGCTTAAAGCTTCAAGAACCGCGCTTCCAAGTCCGCCGAAAACAGAATGTTCTTCAGCTGTAAGCACTCCCCTCTTTCCATCAGCAAATTTCCTCAGAGCCTCAATATCGAGAGGCTTAATAGTACTGACGTTTACTACTTCAACAGAAATCCCTTCTTTCTCTGCAATCCCGGCCGCCTTTAATGCCTGGTGAACCATAATACCGCTGGCAAATACAGCAATATCCTTTCCCCTGCGCAGGCTTTTCATCTGCCCTATTTTATAAGGCTCATCTTCTTCCGTAAGCACAGGAAGCGCTTCCCTGTTTATCCTTATATAGGCAGGTCCGCTGATTTCCGCCATGGCTTTAACCATTTTTCCGGTTTCAACAGCATCAACGGGAGAAAGAACCGTCATATTAGGCAGAACTCTCATTAGGGCGATATCATCTATTGACTGGTGTGTTTTTCCATCGCCGAAATCCGAAAGTCCGGCGCTTGACCCGCAGATATTTACATTTAACCCGGGGATCGCTATGGAACTCCTTATCTGATCATATGCACGGCCTGTAGCAAATACGGCAAAAGAACTGTAAAAAGGGATTTTTCCGGACAACGCAAGCCCCGCCGCTGTTGATGCCATATTCTGCTCCGCAATTCCCATCTGGAAATATCTTTCAGGAAAACTTGCCTGAAAAAGATAACTCATTGTGGATTTGCCGAGATCAGCTTCCAGTACTACAACTTCACTATTCTCCTTACCGAGTTTAACCAGTGCTTCTCCGTAACTCTTTCGAAGGCTTTCAGTAATCATAACTTTTCAACCTCCTTTCTGGTGTTTTCAAGATCTTTAAGTGCTGTACCGTATTGCTCCTCTGTAAGGCTTCCGTTATGAAATGCAGCCTTATTCTCCGCAAAGGAAAAACCTTTCCCCTTGACAGTCCGGGCAACAAGAACAGACGGTTTTCCTTTAATACCGGCAGCTTCATCAAGCGAATTATGAATAGCTGTTACATCATGACCGTCAAGATTAATAACATGCCACCCGAAAGCTTTCCATTTTTCAGAGATATCATGTATAGGAAATATTTCTTCCGTAGTCCCTGTCGCCTGGATTCCGTTTAAATCAATGATTGCCGTAAGGTTATCCGCCCGGAACGCACTTGATGCCATTGCCGCTTCCCATATCTGCCCTTCAGACAGTTCCCCGTCTCCGCAGATAACAAAAACCCTCCCTGTGGAGTTATTCAGCTTCATCCCGAGAGAAAGGCCAAGACCGACTGACAGCCCCTGGCCCAATGAACCTGTCACAGCTTCAATACCCGGGGTCCTTTCCATATCAGGATGCCCCTGAAGTACGCTTCCATAGCTTTTAAGGGTTTTAAGTTCACTGCGTTTTATCATTCCAAGCTCAACCAGAGCCGCATACTGTGCCAGAACAGCATGTCCCTTGCTCAAAAGAAGCCTGTCCCGGTTCTTTTCATCCGGATGTTCCGGATTTACATTCATGTGGTAAAAGTAAAGACATGCAATAATATCCGCTATTGATGAGCTTCCCCCCAGATGTCCGACTTTTCCAGGCGGCAGCATTGCAAGGATATTGGAGCGGATGTCGCAGGCTCTCAGCATGATTTCTTTTTTATTAAACACTTTATTCTCCATATTTTTTCCTGACAACATATTATCCCGGTTGTGACAGGTATGTTGTAATACAAGTTACCTATTATAAAAACGGAATTTCTCTCCCGTCAAGGATTTTTTTTCATTTTTTTCATCGTAAGGACAAACAGGGAATTTACATTGTTCTGTTTTTATTTTTTCCGGCTTTTGAATTTTTACAATCTTTTTACAACCTTTTACATTTCCCTGACATCTCAAAATAAAACCTCACATACAATTGATTACAGATCAAAGAAACAAGAGGTGATTTTATGAAACGAATAATTATTTTTATTTCAATGCTGATTTTGGCAGGACAGCTGCCGCTGTTCTCACAGAGCCGGATGGATGAAAGAAGGCCGGTTATACAGCTCGCGCTGCTGCTTGATACATCAAACAGCATGGACGGCCTTATAAACCAGGCGAAAAGCCAGCTCTGGAAGATTGTGTCGGAAACAGGCAGGGCGAAGAGAGGAGGACGGAAACCTGTCCTGCAGGTTGCGCTCTATGAATACGGCAATGACAATCTGCCTGTACTTGAAGGCTATATCCGCCAGGTTGTCCCTTTCACTACAGATCTCGACTATATTTCACACAACCTGTTCGGGCTTTCAACCTGCGGCGGAAGTGAGTACTGCGGGCAGGTAATATCGGAAGCAAGCCGGCATCTTGACTGGGACAGAAATCCGGATACCCTGAAAATCATTTTCATCGCCGGGAACGAACCCTTTACCCAGGGGCCGTCAGATTATGTCCGGGCATGCACAGCCGCGCTGAATAAGGATATTATCGTAAATACCATCTTCTGCGGAGATTACCGGGAGGGTGTCGCGACAAACTGGCAGCATGGCGCCAGGGTCGGCGGCGGCAGATACATGAACATAAACAGCGACTACGAGATCAGCTATATCAGGGCCCCGCAGGATGAGAGGATTGAAGAGCTCAACAGAAGGCTTAACAGTACCTATCTGGGTTATGGAGCGGCCGGCAGTGCAAAAAAGGAAATGCAGGCAGAACAGGACAGCAATGCCTCCGGATTGAGCCGCGGAAGCTTTCTTGAAAGGGCAAAGGTGAAATCTTCATCAAGCTATTCTAACTCATCCTGGGACCTTGTCGATGCCTATGCAGAAGGGGAAATTTCACTGCCTGCTGTCAAAGCCGATGATCTGCCCGAGGAAATGAGGAAAATGACAGATAAGGAAAAAGAGTCCTATATTAAAAAGATGCAGGATGAGAGAAAGACCATTCAGGCAGAAATATCGCTTTTAAGCGCTGAACGCGATGAATATATCAAATCGCAGGGGCAGAAGCAGGAAGAGGCAACCCTTGACAGCGCAATGATTGACGCTATCCGGGATGCCGCAAAATCAAAAGGTTTTGATCTTGAATAAAAACTTGCAAAGGATATAAATTGAATGATGGCCGGATTTAAACAGAACTTATTATCAGCAGTTTTCCTTCTGATTGTTATTGTTCCGGCTGTCATTCTCTCTTTTTTCGCGATAAGGGCAGTTAACCAGGAAGAAATGGTTCAGAAAAGGCGTCTTGAAGATGCCCTGCTGCTCGAGCTTGAACAGACAAATACTATCCTCAACCTTAATTTAGAGCAGATAATCCAGGAGCTTCACGACACCATTCCCGACGGCGCGGATGCAGATGCGGTTTCCGGGTTTATCAAATGGGAAACCGCAAATCCGTTAGCCGGAACATCCTATATCCTGAATAAGGACGGATCAATCCACTATCCTGATATTTCAGACAAAAAGATGCAGAAGGAAGTCAGCGATAAAGTAAATCTTTTTTACTGGAGATATTTAAATCTTTTTTCAAACAAGGAATCAATTCCGATCTACCGGAATATTGCATCTGAATATGAAAAGGAAATTCTCGACGAGAAAACGCGGGATACCCCGGCTGAAGGTGGGGAGTCTTCAGAAATTCCGGAAAATGCAGCTTCGGACTTTATCAGGGACAGTATTGCTGATACCGGAAAGAAAGATTCAGTAAAAGCAGAGACTGCTGAACAGGCAGCCGGGAAAGCAGCCGACCTTTACGGGTCAGACGATAAAACCGGTTCTCCGTCCACGTTCGCGTCCCCATCCACATCAGCACCTCTCCTCCCCGGCCCTTCATCACCAAGATCAAAATCAGCATTGGGTATATTTGAATCAGATACAGCTGTTCAGGAGAGGGTATATAAAAAAGCCGAAGAAGAAGGCCAGCAGTACCTGACGCGGAATGTCCTGCCTCAGATAGCGCTTACACCCCGCAAGGAAAATACGCAGACAGTAGTCAGGTCAGTCTATATAGAATCCACGAAATATTTTGAGGACATTATAAGGGATAATGAATACGGTGTAATTCCCCGCCTTTTCGACAGCGAATTTATACTCCTCTACTGGGAAAAACAGGGAGACATAGTCGCAGGCTGCGAAATCCATATGCCGGCTTTAAATGAAAAACTGGCCGGAGCGATCCAGACTCCCGTAAATTCATTCCGCTTCATCAATATTCTTGATCAGGGCGGTTCCCCTGTGATTCCAGTCTCAGGCAATAATGCGAATGAGTCAATCAGTGCGGAAAAATGGAGGCAGCCCTTTGTCGCGAAAGAAATCAGCGGAATCCTTCCATACTGGGAGACAGCCATACTCTTAAGGTCACCTGAAGAGTTCCGGAAGCAGATTGAAAACTCCCGGTATTTTCTTTCATCTGTTATTGCGCTTCTGTGTATACTTATTTTTTCGGGGATCACCGCAATCTACTATTTCTCATCTGCCCGTCTGAGAGAGGTACAGCAGAAGGCCGGCTTCGTGACAAATGTTTCGCATGAACTCAAGACCCCGCTTACATCAATCAGGATGTATTCGGAGATGCTTTCGGAAGGATATCAGAAAGACCCTGAAAAAATTCAGAAATATTCTTCATATATCGCGTCCGAGAGTCAGAGGCTTACAAGGCTTATAAACAATGTTCTTGATTTCGCTAAACTTGAAAAAGGATCAAAAGTATTTAACTTTGAATTAATTGATATTAATTCGCTCATCAGCGATCTCCTTCCATCCCATAAAGAGGAGTTAGAAAAAAGCGGGTTTATCCTTGCTTTTCATCCGGCAGCCCTGCCTCTTTACGCATACTGTGACAGGGAAGCTGTTACGCAGGTGCTGATAAACCTTATTTCAAACGCGGTAAAATATTCCGGAGAAAACAAGGATATTGAAATCAGGACGGAAAAGGATGATAACCGGGTTTCCGTAAAAATAATTGACAGAGGGATCGGGATACATAAAAAATACCGTAAAAAAATATTCAGGGAATTTTTCAGGATTGACACGACACTTACTTCAGACTCAAAAGGGACCGGACTGGGCCTTTCAATCGCAAGAAAAATAATGAGACAGCACGGCGGAGACCTGGTTTTTTCCCCTGTCAATGCTGATGATTACAGGGCAGGAAGCATCTTCACTCTGCTTTTTCCGGAAGCTGAAATAAAAGAGGCAGGATCTACGGGAGATAAAACATGATAAAAATACTGATTGCCGAAGATGATAAACCGATCAGGGAGGGGCTTTGCGATCTTCTTTCCTCGGAAGGTTATGAAGTGCTGAGCGCAGATAACGGTGCAAAGGCCCTGGAACTTTATAACTCACGTGTTTTGGACCTAGCCATTCTTGATATCATGATGCCGAAAATGAGCGGATACGATGTCTGCAGGGAAATCCGGAAAAAAGACTCCAGCCTGCCGGTCATATTTCTTACAGCAAAGGAAGAGGAAATCGACAAGGTTGTCGGGCTTGAAATCGGGGCTGATGATTATATTGTAAAACCATTCGGAGTAAGGGAACTGCTTGCGAGAATAAGGACTGTTCTGCGGAGAACACAGTATTCCGATAACGGTGAGGGGCACCTTAAGGCGGGTGAAGAGCCGTTTGAATTCGGAGAGTGCCGCGTCGACCCTGCCCGCTTTAAGCTGCACAGGAAAGATGAAACGTTCGACCTTACTGAACGGGAGGTTGAACTGCTCACCTATTTTTACTGCCGTCCGGGAGAAGTCCTTACCCGCAACCACCTGCTTGATAAATTCTGGGGAATCGAATACAGCGGCACGACACGCACACTGGACCAGCACATAGCGAAACTCAGGCAGAAGGTTGAGGATGATCCTGCCCGGCCGCGCCACATAATCACAGTTCACGGGACAGGATACCGCTTCAGCAGGGGATAAACCGGCAGGCAATAATTCACGGGAAATAAAGTTTGAATGCGCTGAAAAAACTGTTAAAATATTTTATATCGGGAGAGAAGAAGTATGAAAATAATAAAGGAAGAGACTTTAAGGACAGAAGCTGTTATTGAAGCGGCGAAAAGAATGATGACAGCGGCAAGAACCGCGCCGAAGGGAAAAGGGAAAGACAATCTGACTATCGCGCTGCTTGATAAAGATGAAATAAAGGCAGTTTCTGATAAATTAAAGGAAATGCACCGCGAAATGAATCTGGCTGATTTTTTTCTGCGCGATGCTGTGAATATACTCTCGGCAGATGCCATGATTATCATCGGGACTAAAATACAGTCCATGGGGCTTACTCCCTGCGGCATGTGCGGGTTTGCCGACTGTGCAGAAAAGAACAGCCACCCGGCTCACCCCTGTGTTTTCAACACTGGTGATCTTGGAATCGCAATTGGTTCTGCCGTAAGCGCAGCCATGGACAGCAGGATCGACAACAGGGTTATTTACACAGCCGGACAGGCAATACTCAGGATGGGTATACTTGAAGATGACGTAAAAATTGTATATGCGATTCCGTTAAGCGTCAGCGGAAAAAACCCTTTTTTCGACAGAAAACAGGAAGAGCTGATAAAAAATGCTTAAACGCATACCTTTAATAAAAGTATTGCAGTTAACACAATAAAATCAGGCCGGCTGACCGGCATACAGGGATGGGAACAATAGATGAATAATCCGTGGCTCAATATTCCGGCATCAGATTACGAAGGGCATATGGGACTTCCTGAAGTAGGTCAGTTGGCATTTCTGGGGAATGTGTTCAAAGAAGCGCTAAACAAATATGATTCCCGCTCTTTGGCGTATCTGGGGTGCGCCACAGGAAACGGGCTTGAATATATTGACAATAAAAAAACAGAGCAATTAACCGTAATAGATATTAATCCTGAATATCTTGAAATACTTAAAACCCGATATAATAAACAAATACCAAACATGGAAATAATAGAAGCAGATCTGTGCAGTTATAATGGGAGCGGGAAAAGGTATTCGCTGATATTCGCAGGGCTGCTTTTCGAATATGTATCTCCGGAAACTCTTCTCCTGAAAATATCGAACTGGATTGAGAATAAAGGGGTACTGGTTGCAGTGCTGCAGCTCGGGGACAGAAACATGAAAAAGGTTTCAGGGACACCGTACATAAGCTTAAAAATGCTTGAACCGGTAATGAACCTTGTATCGGAAAAAGATTTCAGATTAATTGCACAGGAATGCGGAATGAGTGAAACCGAAGGTAAAAGAGTCACACTTAAAAGCGGTAAATCATTTTATATTGGCGCATATCAGAAGACTGAATACATGTTTTCAACTGGACTTCAGGCATAAACTGTTGGTATCTTTAATTCATACTAAAAATATATGATATATCATACAGCTTAGGAGGTTTATGACAACAGATACCGGAGCTCCTTTAAATGCTCAGAAAGATATTTATATTTCAGCGCCTATGGAAAATGTATGATCACTGCTTACGGGGATTGCACGGTATAAAACATAAGGAGTATGAAAAAATGACAAACAGTATAAATGACCGTACTTTGCTTAATAACGGAATTGAAATGCCGTGGCTGGGTTTTGGAGTATATAAGATAAAAGATGAACAGGAAGTAGTAAATTCGGTAAAATATGCTCTTGAAGCCGGCTACAGAAGTATTGATACTGCATCTGTTTATGGAAATGAACAGGGTGTCGGCCGGGCTATCAGAGAGAGCGGGATACCGCGCGGGGATATTTTTTTGACAACCAAGGTCTGGAATGATGATCAGCGCAGGAAAAGCACATTAGAGGCATTTGAAGAAAGCCTTAAACGGCTTAAAACCGAATACGTGGATTTGTACCTGATCCATTGGCCTGTAAAGGATTGTTATAAAGAAACGTGGCATGTGATGGAAAAAATATATCAAAGCGGCTGCGCCAAAGCCATAGGAGTCAGTAATTTCATGATACACCATCTTGAAGATCTTCTGGATAACAGCCGGACTGTTCCCGGTGTGAATCAGGTGGAGTTCCATCCGCTGCTTGTTCAGCCTGATTTATTAAAATACTGTCAAAGTCATAAGATTCAACTGGAAGCATGGAGTCCTTTGATGCAGGGGCAGATAATAACTGAACAGGTTGTTCAAACACTTGCTGAAAAATACCACCGCAGCCCGGCCCAGATTGTACTGCGCTGGGATATTCAGCATAAAGTGGTTACAATTCCCAAATCAACTCACTCAAACCGTATCGACGAAAACGCTCAGATTTTCGACTTTGAATTATCACAGGAAGACATGAATGCACTGGATGCCCTGAATGAGGGGAAACGGAGCGGTCCTGATCCTGATAACTTTAATTTTTAATTATACACCGGCCCAATTCAATCAGCAGGCGTTCATTTCGGAAATATCCTTAAATCATATAAAGATGGTAATTATTATGAATAAAATCGGAATACCTTTAATGACCTTATTTCTCCTGTTTTCTTCAGCAACACTTGTGCTGCTTATTTTTTTACTGACAAACAGCACCGGAAAACCTGAATTATTTCTTGACGATAAGAAAAATATTTTAATAAACAGTATTTCGGAAAAAGGTTTTATTGAAATCAACGGAGGGAAAACCGGGTTTTTTATCAAAGGAAGAAATATAAATAATCCGGTGCTGCTTTATTTACACGGCGGAATGCCGGATTATTTTCTTACTCAGGATTTCCCTACCGGACTTGATAAAATATTTACTGTTGTCTGGTGGGATCAGCGGGGTGCCGGGTTATCCTTCAACGCACAACTGGATAGAAATTCCGTTAACATCGACAGCCTGATAGAAGATACAAAGGAAATTACAAATTACCTTGGTAAAAGATTTTCGCAGGACAAAATATATTTAATGGCACATTCGGGCGGAACATTTCCTGGCGTTAAAGTAATCGAAAAATATCCTGAACTGTACCATGCTTACATTGGTGTTGCCCAGATATCATATCAGAAGCTGTCAGAGAAAAAAGCTTATGATTATATCACAGGGCGCTACAGGAATGATGAAAAGAAAAAAAAGATTTATAATGATTTAATAAACAATCCTGTAATAATGACAGAACCAATACCGGAAAAATATTCACGAATCAGGGATTATGCGATGCATGACCTGGGAATCGGCACAATGCATAATATGAGAAATGTCATAACAGGTATTTTTATCCCGTCCCTGCTTTTCAGGGAATATAGTATTACCGAAAAAATCAATCTCTGGAAAGGCAAAGCAGGTTCGGGAATCAGCATAATATGGGACGAAATAATATCACACGATTTAAGCAAAGAAAATACAGCGTTTAAAATCCCCGTCTATTTCCTTCATGGAATATATGACTATACCTGCTCATATGAACTTGCCAAAGAATATTTTGATAAAATAAGCGCTCCGGAAAAAGGTTTTTATTCATTTAATAATTCGGCGCATAGTCCGATTTTTGAGGAACCTGAAGAATGCGTCAGAATAATTAAAGAAAATATATTAGGCAGGCAAGGGACTTTCTGAGAATACCTTAAACCTGCCTTTGGGCCGCAGGACAGGAGCTAAGTGATCAGAAACCAGGCTCTTCCCCAAGCTCCGGGTAATGGGCGGGATGCTGGGAAAGGAGCGTATTGTTCCCCTCCTTTTTATAGATAACCTTTGATACGGGGAATGCCTCAAGCTGCTCAAACTCATCAGGCTTTTTCAAAAATCCGTCAATCTCACCCGCCGGGAGGCCGGGATCAAGCCACTTTTCAATACTGCTAATATCATCAGGAAGAATAACCGGCATTCTTTTTTTCCGGTTGTGTATTTTAGCCAGAAGCACATTTGCTTCTGTTGTTATTATTGTAAAAGTGCTGATTTCCCTGGAGTTTTCAGGCCCTCTCCACAGGGCATAAAGCCCCGCAAGGCTTATTATCCCCCTGTCCTTTTTTCTGATAAAAAAGGGGTAAGACTGTTTACCGATGTGATGCGGTTCAAAAAAACCGTCTGTTATCACAACACACCTTCTTGTTTTCCAGGAACCCCTGAAAGATGGCAGGCGGGAGAGTGTTTCTGCCCTTGCATTAAGTGTTTTATTTATTATCCCGTCCGCGTCCCGTTCTGTTTTTATCCAGGAAGGGATAAGACCCCACTTCATAAGATCAATGTGCATATCTGAAGAGTGCGGTTCAGACCGGCTTCTGTAGAGAACCGGTATATCTGGAAAAGAAAAGCCTGAAACAGAATAGTATTCGGGAAGCGGCGGTATTTCTGCCCTGTCTATACCATAAAATGAGGCTATCTGCTGTGCTGTTTTCGCGATGGCGATATTAAAACACATTTTCCCCTTCTATCGGCATCAAAGCTTCACAATCTTTTTCCCGGACAGAATCAGTATTTCCGGTCTGTACTCAAAGTGCATATTATCATAAAAAAGCCATTTACCGCCCCAGATAAAGCCGTATTTTTCAAATATCCCTACAATCTCATCCGGAACCATCCATCTTTTTGAATAGGGAACAGAATACCACTGGGGGTTAAAAACCCGGGTCCAGTTCCAGTAAATCTCTTTACCTTTTATGTTTGCAGGAACCATATCGACAGCTATTCCGAAGCTGTGGTAACTCCTGCTTACGCTGTCTTCAATCCTTCTCCAGTTAAAAGCGCTGACAGACCCCAGACTGTCCAGATATTTTTTCACATCGCTGTTTACCTGCGCCTTAATCATGATTTCACGCTCTATGGCTTTATAAGCCGGGACAAGACTTTCGTGAACCTCGATTTTGTAACCCAGAAAATAAATATATCTGATGGATTTTAATATTTCATCAAGTGTTTTCCCTTTATAAAGTGTTTCAAGAAATGTATTATCGCGCGGGTGTGATTTTATTGCCTCTGAATATCTCTTTATTCTCTCAAGCTGCTGTGGGGTGGGGACTTTGTCCAGAGGGGGGAGTTTTTCAGGGTATTTATAAAAACCGTAAGCCCTGTATTTACTGCTTTGCCCCGCTTTTTCCTCAGGAAGAAGCCTGCCGCCGCTCCAGTAAAACCGCCTGCCGTCAAGGCTGATCATCCATTCATTTTCAGTGTAGGAAACATTATCGATCCTGTTTCCATAGGCTTTTAAGATGGCAGCAACCTCATCCTCTCCTTCAGTTTTTTCCGGAGAAAAAAATGCAGGAACAAGGCTGATATCACCCAGGCTGCGGCCTTTACTGTCAATGCCGTATTCACTGCCTGTTACATTACAGTTTTCAGAAATCAACCCTGCAGAAGTCAGTTTCGCGTTTGCATATTCAACTGCTGATTCAGATTCTGAGCTGACAGGAGCCTTGCCTTTCAAGGCGGATTCGTGCATGCAGGAGACCAGGATAATTATAAATATTGCCGAAGCATAAAAGTGTAAGGATTTGCGTTTCATTACAGCTTAAATATATTTGCTAATATGGGGATTTACAACTTAATTTTTATCTTTTTTACATGCTGATTCCAAAGCCGTCTAAATAACATTTTTCCCGGCCCTTATTACCGCGGACCTGGCAAGAATATCTGTAGGATCCGCTGTTTTTTCCTTTATACCGAGTGTTTCAAAATATAGGGGAAGTTCTGTACAGCCGAGTATGAAAAGTTCTGCACCCTTTTTCTTAAGCTCTTTTACTGCCTTTTCAAGGCTTTCCGCGTAATCGGAATAGATCCCCTTTTTGACATTATAGATCACACCGGTTACTATATCCTGCATCTCTTTATCCGGTTTAAGCAACTCCATCCCTTTTTTTGCGAATACCTTATCATAGATGCCTGCCGTGCATGTCCCTTCGGTCGCAAGAAGAGCTGCCTTAACTCCACTGCCTGATTTCATTATCTCCGAGACTGTTTCTTCAATCATGCTGATAAAATCAGCTTTTATATGGTTTTTGATTTCACCGTAAAAATAATGGGCAGTATTGCAGGGCATAACAATAATATCAGCTCCCATCTTCTCAAGGTTTACAGCTGTTTTTATCATTTCAGGCAAAGGCGAGGGTCCTCTTCCCAGTATGAATTCAGTCCTGTCCGGGATGGATGTGTTGCTGTCGATAACTATATGGATATGTTCCCTGTCTGATGCTGCATTGGTATGGAGTATAATCTTTTTAAAAAGGTCGGCAGTTGCAAGAGGTCCCATTCCGCCGAGTATTCCTATTTTTTTGAAAGTCTTATCTGTATCCGGATCACCCATTTTTTCATCTCCAGTTATCAGATACTAAATCCATGTAATTATTTTTTCAACTGCCTTGAGGCCGTGTCCGGTAAACGCAGAAACAATTATCTCACTGTCTTTTTTTCCCCTTGCGGCAAGATACCGGCGCACCCCTGCAACAACCGCCGCGGATGTCGGTTCAATAAAGTATCCCCGGGAGGCCATCAGGGTGAAGGATGTTTTTATTTCATCTTCATCAACAGCAATAAACTCCCCGCCGCTTTTGCGGACAGCTTCAAGAATCTGGACACCTCTTAAGGGTTCCGCTATTGCGATCCCTTCGGCATAAGTTTTTTCAGGGACTATTTTCAAAGGAGCATGACTCCCTTCGGAAAAAGCCTTATAGAGAGGAGCGCAATTCCCGGCCTGTATTCCGATTAATTTCGGAATACTGCCAATTACACCCGTTTTTGCGAGTTCTGAAAATCCGATATAGGCGCCGAGAAGCAGAGTCCCGTTTCCCGCTGGAAGAATAACCGTATCAGGGGATCTCCATCCAAGCTGCTCCGCGACTTCGTATGCAAAAGTTTTTGTGCCCTGAAAAAAATAAGGGTTCCAGGAATGGCTTGCGTAGTAAATGTGCTGCGCGGATAATAATACGGCCCTCGCTGTCGCCTCCCTGTTTCCGGGAGTTTTTACAAGGGAAGCCCCGTACATCTGGATCTGGGCCAGTTTTCCCCTTGAGGTATCGGCAGGCACATAGATATCACAGTCAATCCCGGCCCTTGCGCAGTAGGCGGCTACCGCTGCTCCTGCGTTGCCGGAGGAATCCTCAACTACCCTTCTTATTCCAAGTTCCTTCAGTTTGCTGACTAGAAGAGAGGCGCCCCTGTCCTTGTAGGAACCGCTCGGGAACAGGTGTTCCTGCTTTACGAGGATGTCACAGCCGTCAATGTCTGTTTCGAGAAGAGGCGTAAATCCCTCCCCGAATGAAACAATATTATCGTCATCTGAAACTGGAAGTGCTTCCCTGTAGCGCCACATGGTGCAGCCGCGGCTTTTGATTTTTTCCCTGTCAAAATCAAATGTAAAATGAAGATCAAAAAACCCTCCGCAGGAGCATTTCCATTCCATCTCCCGCGGCAGATACTCTTTACCGCATGAAGTGCAAATCAGTTTTTCCATACTTTCAGTACCGCCGGATTATATTTTAATTTCATCACAGAAATTATGTGTTAAAAGATCAGCTGCCTCATCGGCAGAAACTCTGGGGAGAAGCCACATGAGTTTTGCAACAATTGCCTCAAAGCCCATATCCTGCGCGCTTATTGCACCCGTCTTTAAAGTTTTCTGCCCTACATCGTACGTTAACAGATCGACACCGCCCTCGGGGCATTGTGTAGTAATAACTGTGAGAATACCGTTATTCACCGCTCTTTTTAAACCCGGAAGAAGATTTTCCCCGAGATAAGGCAGCCCTCCGAGGCCGAAACACTCGACAACCATTGCGTCAGGTTTTATATCAATCAGTTTATCAAAATAATGTGCGCTGAACCCCGGAAAAAGTTTTACCGGCAGCACTTTTGCTGAAAACCTTATATCGCGCTTCTCCTTAATGGGCCTTAAAAGAGTTGTTTTGTCGATATAGGGTTTTTTAAATATCACAGCTTTTTCATCTTCAATTCTGCCGATATCGCTGTAATAAACAGAATTAAACGCATCATGCCGTTTACCGGAGTATTTCTTCACCCTTGGTCCGTGCATCAGCTTTCCGGCAAAACATATAGACACGCTGTTTTGATTTTTACCGCACAGTGTCTTCATGAATACAAAAGAATCAAGCAAATTCTTTTTTGCGTCTGTTTCAGGATCAGACATTGGAAGCATTGAACCTGTCAGGACTACCGGCTTTCCAAGATCCCTGAGAACAAAGGAGAGAACCGAAGATGTATATGCCATTGTATCAGTCCCGTGGGTTATTACGAATCCGTCATACTTATCCTTATTTTCATAGAGTTTCTTAATGATTACAAGCCAGTCATCAGGGTTCATATTTGAACTGTCAATCGAAAGTACATTCAATACATCAAAATCCGCAAGAGCCGGAAGCTCAGGCACATGAGATGCAAGAGCTTCACCCTGGTCGACAGGGACAAGCCCTTCACCGCTTTCCTGCGATGCTATTGTTCCGCCTGTAGTCATTAATAGAATTTTCAATTTCATCTCCTCAACTGTTTGCGACCAGTTTTTCAATTGCATTAAGAATGATTTTTACGTAACTATCCCTTTCAGCTTCAGATATAAGAGGAATAACGTTATCTATAATATATTGCTTGCATACAACCATTGAAAGCACTGCGGCTGTTCCAGGCTGAAGGCCCGGGCTTGAAGCAGCTGTAAAAATATTCCTGCTCATATATGTAAAACTTGCGGCATCCTCTGATACCATCCTGGCAAGCTCAGCAATTATTCTTACCTTGACAGAGGCTTTTTCCGTATTTCTCAGGGCAAATGCATTGTTTTCAAGTTTCTCGGCAAATTTTACGGCAAGAGACTGAAACCCGTATCCGTCATAGCTTAAAAGATCATCCCTGAGCATATACGGAAGTTCAAGTTCCCTGCAGGATGCCTCAAGCGCAAGAGCTACAGCCTCATTCCCTTTTTCCTTCGAATAGCGGATTAAAAAACTGTCTTTTTCGATTCTGTCAGAAAGGAAACTATAGACCTTGCTTTCTGCTACAATTGTCGGCAGGGGGAATCCGATCTCCCTCATCATTTCCCCTTTCATGCCATGCATATAGTTGCCCTCATAATCCTCATCCGGCCCAATCCCCCCGGCTGTGTAGTTAACAGGGATCACAACTGCCACAGGGATATCACCGTAATCAATTACTGTTCCCATTACAATCCCGGCGTTATCGCTGCTTTCAGGCACAATAAAAACCTTATCAGGAGATGCTTTTTTAAACGCGTCAATTACGGCAAGGGTAAGGGCAGCCTGAAAACACGCGGCCGGTTCACCTGCCCCCTGTCCGTAAACCCGTCCGAATACAGAAGCTGCGTTCCCCTGTGAAAAAAGGGCATCACAACCCTCAGCCATTTTCATCATCCCCGCTTCCTGGGGAGTTACCCGCCGCCTGGGACAGGTAGTCGCGCTGCCTCCTCCGGAAAGAGTTACCGTTATGCTTTCCGTAGTACAGGAAATATCCCTGACATGTGTGTCGACTCCAAGCGCCAGGGCGACAAGTGTGCCGGCGGCGCAGAAGCCTGCAGAGTCATCCTGCTGATAACCGTTCGCTCCGTGTGCATGAGCAATTCCGGCATGCCCTGCAAGTCCTATGGTTCCTTCCTTACTTGAAGATAAACTGATTTTTTTAAGCATTTTTATTTTTCCCGCACAATCACTGTTTTTTTACATTGGAATGGATATATGCCCGGTATTATGTTTTCAATACCGGGCCAGGAAAACCGCATCAGATGCAGGACCGGCACCATTTAAGCCTGTCCTGCAGATGCGCTGCCGGTAATAAACCGATCAGGCCATTTTTACTTTTTTGTCATTATAGACTTTAAGATCAAGCTCTTTCATAAGGGCGGCAACTGTTACCATTCCGACAGTATCTCCCGTAACATTGAGCATTGTGTTAGGCATATCAATCAGGTAATAGATACCCGCGATCCAGGGAACGATATCAAGCGGAAGCCCCATAACCTGAAGCAGTACTGCGGACATTATTATACCGCCGCCCGGAACACCTGCAACACCTGCTGCCATTATTATACCGAGCGCGATTATTACGAGCAGGCTTGTAAATGGAAGATCGATACCGTAAATCTGGGCAGCGAAAACCGCGTAGATAGGCATTTCAGCAGCGCACGCATGCATGTTTATCGTAGCGGCCGGAGGCGCGATAAGGTTAACCATATCCTTGGGAACTCCGCCCCTCTCTTTTGTAACCTTCATTGTAAGGGGAAGGGTTGCGCTTGATGAGCATGTTGAGAACGCCAGAAGCATGGCCGGATATATATTCCTGAAATGCTGGAAGACAGGAACTTTTGCTACAAATTTAAGTATCAACGGATATGCAATCAGAATTACAGTCGCATAAGCCGCGTACTGGGTCACAAGCATCTTCCCGAGTCCGTAAAGAACTGTTGAGCCGAGAGTACCTGTAATGTTGGCAACGAGGGCAAATACACCGTAAGGCGCGAGGCTTATTACCCACCCTACAATTCTTGTAAAGAAGTCATTAAGAGCGTCAAAGATATTGAAAATCAGCGTACCTTTTTCGGTTTCCTTGAATGCGGCAAGGATAAGACCGGCAATAATAGCGAAAACTATAATCTGAAGGATATTCCCTTCTGCAAAAGCCGCAAAAGGATTATTCGGGACCCATTTGACAAGTGAATCGAGCAGGTTTACATCAACAACAGGGATCTCTTTTGCTCCCAGATTGATGCCGACTCCCGGTTTGATTATATATGCCCAAACAAGACCCATGGAAGCTGCAAGAGTGGAAGCAACTGCCCAGTACACAAGGAAGTATCCTCCTACCTTTTTAAGGCGCGACATATCCGCCACCTGTGAAATACCCGAAATAATACTTACAAAAATGAGCGGATATATACACATTTTCAAAAGACGGATAAATACATCACCGACAAACTGGATGTACGAAGCTTTTTCCCCGATAATAAAACCGAGTATAGCACCGAGAATCATCGCGATCAGAATTTTGAGAGGAAGCCCTAATTTTTTTCTTCCTGTTTTTTCTGACATTCTTTTCCTCCTGTTAAGTATTTATTTAACAGATTAATTGTAAACCCCATATACTCAGTCGTCAATAAATGTTTATACAAAAGAGGAGGAGGGGGTAATCAGACATGAATTGAGAATATAATTCTTTTTACGGTACACCTGGAAACAGGCTTCAGGATTTAATTTTTTCAGCTCCGGCTTTCTTCATTTCGCTTAGTGCGGCAGCCCCGTCGCCGGGTTTTACCTCAACGGCGCTCACTCCGTCAATGAGCAGCTTTACAGTGTATCCGTTTTTAAGGGCATCGAGAACTGTACTTTTAACACAGTAATCAGTTGCAAGCCCGCAGACTGTAAGTTCCTTTACACCCTTTTTTTTAAGTACCTCATCAAGCATTTCGCCGTCAGGGGAGGACCCCTCAAACCCGGAATAGGCATCCTTTCCGGCAGAAGCTGCTTTGGAAATTATGAGGGCATCTTCCGGTATATCAAGTTCCGGATGAAAATCCGCGCCCTCAGTTCCCGCGACACAGTGAGCAGGCCATATACCTCCCTGCTGTTTAAAGGAGCAGTGGTCAGGAGTATGCCAGTCTCTTGTAAAAACAATCAGGTGCCTGCCCGCGGAGAAATATTTTATATAATTATTTATAACAGGAACAATTTCATTGCCTCCCTTTACAGCGAGTGATCCGCCGGGACAGAAATCATTCTGCATATCAACTATTACGAGAGCTTTCTTCATATCAGCCTCCAGTTTTGCCCTTAACAGGGATTCCATTATATATCTGTTAATAATTCACCTTCCTCAGCCTGCTGTTGGGATTGTATGACCGCCCTTTTTTGGCGCATGGTTTTCCGTTAACCATTACAACATCAGCAGTAAAATCATTTTTACCCTGTAAAAGATAACTCCCGATTCCGTAAGCATCAACAGGAACTTTTTTATCCGCGAATTCCTTTATCTTTTCCGGGGTGAATCCGCCTGATACAATAATCTTTATATTGTTAAAACCTTCGCTGTCAAGTTTTTCCCTTGTTCTGAGGACAAGCTCAGGGATCACTCCGGTGGGTTTAAAATTACCCATCAGCTCAAATACAGATTTATCAACCATCCTCTCAGAAGTATCCAGCCTCACTCCCCACAGTTTTTCACCGAGTGCCCTTGCGCAGTCAAGCGAAGTGTTTACGCAGTCGTTTTCAAAATCAACAAGAGCAACGAGATTGGTCTCGGGATAGGATTCGCCGAAGACTTCAGCCGCTTTTACCGTGTCTCCTCCGAGAGCCGCGATCATCGCGTGCGGGACAGTTCCCGACGCTTTGGCGCCCCACCATTCACCCTGGGCAAGGGTTGAAACACCTGAAGCTCCGCCGATATAGGCGGCATATCCGTCGCCCCCCTGTACTTCCCAGTGGTCAAAACGGGCGGGGAAATAAAGGACAGGAACACCGGCGGCGGCCTGGACAACCCTTCTTACATTTGTGGCTACCTTTGTCCTTCTGGCAAGGATCCCGAGATATATTGTCTCAAGATGGGCAAAGGAGGCTATCTTCCCTTTTATATGCATTACACTTTCCCATGGCAAGATGTTTTCCCCGTCTTTCAGGGTAAGAATCTCAAGCAGGGGAAACTCGTCAATCCACAGGGAATCAAGCTCTTCCCCTATTTCCATCCGTTCAGATAAAACTGATAGATATTCTTTTCTGTCTTCCTGAAAATATTTCCGCGAGTCCTTTTTAAGATCAATATACCTGTCAAAAAGTTTGTATGCCTTTTTATAGTCTGAATATCTGCCGCTGGCAAGTTTAAGAACAGCCAGGCACTCATCAATTCCGCAGATTACGCCGCTGTTCTTCTGAAACACCTGCATTATGATTTCAGGATCTATGCCGTGCTCTTCAAGAGCCCTCTTCTCCCGCCAGAAATAAATATCGCTTCTGTAGCCCCGTCTTAATTCCTGCACAGGAAGATCAAATACATGGCTCTGAAGCCTTTCATGGTTTGAAACATCAGAATTATCTGAAAAATATGCAGCATTCATCATTTTTTTCCTTATATCCGCATTTATATGTAATTATAATACATTAAATTTCAGCAGTTTCAAAGCCGGTGATTATAAAAAAACCGGAAACACCATGGCGGTATTTCCGGCTCCTTTATTACAGCTGCCCGATCCGGGGCAGGGCTGTTAAATTGGCAGGTCCTTTATTATTTTCCCGCTATGATAAGAGCGACATCCCTGTCGGCAGTATCAGTTGCTTTTATATCAAAATTGTCAATAAGCACTTTAAGCACATTCGGGGATGCGAATGCGGGAAGCGTCGGCCCCAGCCTTATCCCCTTGACTCCAAGGGCAAGAAGTGCAAGAAGAACCGCAACAGCTTTCTGCTCATACCATGCTATATCAAAGGAGATGGGGAGCTTGTTTATATCATCAAGTCCGAATACCTCTTTAAGCTTTAAAGCAATTACCGCGAGAGAATAAGAATCGTTGCACTGGCCTGCATCAAGCACTCTTGGTATTCCGCCGATATCGCCGAGGTCAAGCTTGTTGTACCTGTATTTTGCGCATCCTGCTGTAAGAATTACAGTATCTTTCGGAAGCTCTTCAGCGACTTCCGTAAAATAGTTTCTGGTTTTATGTCTTCCGTCGCAGCCGCCCATTACGACAAATCTTTTTATCGCGCCGGATTTTACAGCGTCAACAACCTTGTCAGCAAGAGCCATAACCTGAGCGTGGGCAAATCCGCCGATAATGCTGCCTGTCTCAATTTCATCCGGCGGAGCGCACTTTTTCGCAAGGGCAATAATTTTCGAGAAATCCTTCTTTCCTCCCTCAGGCCTGTCCGCAATATGAGGTGCTCCCGGATATCCTGCCTGACCCGTAGTGAAGAACCTGTCCTTATAGGCATCCTTTACCGGGGTTATGCAGTTGGTTGTCATAAGGATAGGGCCGTTAAAGGAAGCAAATTCCTTATCCTGTTTCCACCACGAATTTCCGTAGTTACCTGCGAGATGACTGTATTTCTTGAAAGCCGGATAATAGTTTGCGGGAAGCATCTCGCTGTGTGTATAGACATCAACGCCTGTCCCTTCTGTCTGTTTAAGAAGTTCCTCCATATCCTTAAGATCATGTCCTGATATCAGTATACCGGGATTTTTGCCTGTTCCGATGCTGACTTTTGTCATCTCGGGGCTTCCGTAGGTTTCTGTATTTGCTTTATCGAGAAGCGCCATTGTAGTTACAATAACGTTTCCCTCTTCCATTACCAATGCGACCATTTCATCGACAGAAAGATCCTTCTGGGTTGAGGCAAGCCCCTTTATAAACATTTTATAAATTGCAATGTCTTCATATCCGAGAACAAAAGCATGCTCTACATAGGCAGCCATCCCTTTCATTCCGTATATTAAAAGCTCTCTCAGCGATCTTACATCCTCATTCTCTGTCGATAGAACTCCGACTTCGCTCCCTTTCTTTATCATCGCATCAATCCCTGAAACCGCGAATGCAACAGAATCAGGTGAAGCGCCTTTATAATCAAACCTCTTTTTAAAGGCTTCCCTCATTTTGAGAGATTCCTCAATCATCGCAACAAACTTTTTTTCATCAAAGTTCGCGTTTGTTATTGTCATGAAAAGGCCTTTCGCAATCAGCCTGCCTGCCTCGAGAACAGTTTTCTCTTCCATGCGGCTTTCAACAATCAGCGATATCCCCTTAAAGGTATGGACCAAAAGATCCTGAAGAGTCGCGGTCCTGTCATCCTTACCGCATACCCCCTTTACTTTACAGCCTGCGTTTCCGGCTGTTTCCTGACACTGGTAACAAAACATACTCATAATAATATTTCTCCTTAAACTGGATTATTTATCTGATCCAATTGCAGATTAACTAAGTATAGTTTATCCAGCTGTAACAATTGTTACAAAATTGCATATTTTCTTTATATTGCGCATAAGCTTTAATTGAATTATCCTTAAATATTGAAAAAATCACGAATTTATAATGAAGGATGAATAGAAATGGAAGAAAAAAACAAAAAAAACCCGGAAATCGGATCATATATTGATCACACTCTCCTCAAACCGGATGCTACTAAAGAACAGGTAAACAAACTATGCATGGAAGCGCTTGAATATAGTTTCTGCTCCGTATGCGTCAACTCTTCCCGTGTACCGCTTGCCGCGGGACTGCTGAAGGGGAGCCCTGTAAAGGTGTGCGCCGTAGTGGGATTTCCGCTCGGAGCAATGGAAAGCTCAGCGAAAGGATTTGAAGCGGCGGCGGCAATCGCAGCCGGGGCTTCCGAGATAGACATGGTGATAAATATCGGCGCACTTAAGGAAGGAGACCATGATTTTGTTGAAAATGATATTAAAACTGTCAGAAAGTCCTGCGGGAAAGGGATAATCCTTAAAACCATAATTGAGACGTGCCTCCTTACTGACGAAGAAAAGAAGGCTGCATGCAGGATTGCGTTAAAGGCAGGGGCAGATTTTGTGAAAACATCCACCGGTTTTTCAACAGGAGGGGCCACAGAAGATGACGTAAGGCTGATGAAAAACGAGGTCGGGGATAAGGCAAAGGTAAAGGCATCGGGCGGTGTGCGAAGCTATGAGGATGCGGTAAAAATGATTAAGGCAGGCGCATCAAGGCTCGGCACCAGCTCAGGTATTGCCATTATTACAGGGGCAAAAGGAAAGGACAGCTATTGACTGCTGCCTGGATAAGCGTATAATCCTGCGCTATTCAGTTGGTATGCTGAAATTATCAGGCGAGAATTTATCCCCTCCAAGCCAGAGGTCAATTTTTATTCCGCTTTCCGGTCTTTTACTGTCAACCCTGTTTACATCCGCATGCTTGACCTGCCAGCTTATCAGGTCAAGCCGGGCATGGCCTATCAGTTCCTGCCCTGCCATTGTACCGTAATAGCCGGCAAGCTCAGGCCTTTTCGCGCTGTTAAGGGAATCGCGGATCTTCTCAATCTCCTCGTCATTCCGGGCTGTGTCATCCATTATGCACAGATGGATCCCGTCCTCTTCCTGGTGAAGTGATATAACCATCCTTCCGGGATTTGTATCAAGAATAAAATGAGATATCTCACCTATCAGGTGAAGCAGAAATTCCTTTTTTTTCACAGGTAATCCTCCGGTTTACAAGCAGCAGTCATCTGCGGATTTTTTCAATATTTGATCTATACCATTCAATAACGGCAATTATAAGTGTCGCGGTAAGCCCTCCTGCAAATCCATTGTTATAAAGGTCCATTCCGCTGTGCCAGGCCCCTGTGCGTTCAACCATTACAAGATGTAAAAAACCGGCGGTGATTCCGGCAGCCCAGCCGAATTCCCCTGCGATCGGGGCCAGGGTTGTACAAAACAGGGCTGCAAGTACAGGTCCGGGGTCTGCCGGGTTCTTTCCGAAAACAAGACAGGCGATAAATACGCCGGCAATCACGGGAAGGGAATTTTTAAGGTGTTTGCCGAAAGCCCCGAACCCGATTACCGTCATAAGGCCTCCGATTACAGGACCGCTAAAATCCGCCCCTGTAAGAAAAACATAAAGACACCCTGCCGCACCCAGAAAACCCATATTAACAAGAGCGCCGGGTTGTGATCCCATTACCATATAATCCGATGGAAGACGCCCTGAAAATGACTGCAGTTTGATAAAAACAGAAAGAGCTTTTTTTCCGTCTTTTGCAAGTCCCCAGATAATAAGAAGAAGAGACAATAAAGGGATAATAAGTATAAGAACCGCGGAAGGCTGGCTGTTCCAGACCCGGCCGGGTTCAAGTGTATACCCTGAAGCTGCAAAAAAAGAAGCTGCAAAAAGAGCAATGAAACCGGAAGTAAGACCTATATTATAAAGATTGTACCCCTGGTGAAGCTGAAGCATTCTTATGGCAATAGACGGAAGTATTATCCCTGCAGCTATTCCAGCAGCAATACCGGAAACAACCGCGGGAATTCCGGTAAGACCTGTCTCATATATTACAAGTGTTACCACGGGACCAAGCGCTGTGCCGAATAAAGCTATAATGATGTACTCTTTAAACGATTTTGAAACAATTTTTGCGGATATGCAGACGCCTGCAATAATCGGCAGGATATTGACCGGGGTCTTGCCGAAAAATCCGAATCCCATGATGGTAAACACGGCGGCAACCGTCGGCCCGGAAAGTCTTACCATATTGAATCTTACCAGGAGAAGTCCTATTGTCCCGACTGCCGCTGAATTGAGAAGCGCGGCCCCTGTTCCTCCTGCCAGGGTAAAATCGTTTAAAAGCCGTGCAGGGTGGCTCTGAAGAAAAAGGAGGCCTTTTACTGCTGATATCAGTCCCTGGTCCAGTACCCCTGCGCATGCAAATCCGGAAATGATTATAATCATCAGTAAATAAACAGGTTTTTCGCTTTCGGGCAAATTAATCCTCCTTAAAGATTGAGAAATAATTTTATAGCCTGATTAATGATTTAACAATGAGAATATTGTTAAAACAGGGTTAAAAAAATTGTTTACATCCGGAGAGGAGCGGACTATGATTAATACACGGAGGGATTTATGGGAGAAGAAAGAAGAAAATATCCCCGTTTAAATCTGGATCAGTGTATCCAGCTGTCATTCGGAAAAGAGAAGTTTATTGACGCTGTCGCGGTAAATATCAGCCAGAACGGGATTCTGTGCAGTTCGTCTGTGCCGATAGACAATCTTGACATGATGTTTCTGATGATTGACCTTAACATCAATGATGAAATTAAAACAATCAAGTGTGAAGGCATTCCAATGTATCATAAATCCATTAACGGAAAAAACATGTTCGGAATACAGTTTATTGAAATGGATGAAACTGATGCCGGCACTCTTAAGCAATACCTGGATTTAAATAAGTAATTGCTTATTATAATTAAATGAGAACATACAGGTAAATCGGTTATTTTTACTGTCCGCTGAATTTAAAAATATTTGACAACTTAAGAATGCAGGAATAAGATAAAAATATAATAATAAGGCTGAGACATCTGAGAGCCGGGAAAAATGGGATTTACGCAGCACCTCTTTTTCCGGCTTTTTTATTTGTTTTTTTAAGGGTTAAGTTATGGCTGCCCTGACTTAACGGGCAGCCGGCTTATAAAGCCATGATCCGGCGTCAGGCAGTAATTTTCAGGCATCGGATTATGAAATCAGTTTTTTTACATATATCAAAGGAGGATATTATGAAAAAGTTGCTGATGATTATTCTTTGTCTTGCAGTTGTATCATCAATGTTGGTTTTTGCGGGCGGAGGAAAAGAAAAAAGCGGAGCAGAAGACACCGCATGGCTCAAGGAAGCCAGGATAGGCAAATATGCCGAAAGCACCTTTGATGAAAAGGCCCTTTATGAGGCCGCCAAGCTCGAAGGATCCATAAATATCTATTCCTATTCATCAAGGGTACATAAATTCGGTGAAACATTTGAAAAAAAATACCCGGGAATAAAAGTAAACGGGTTCGACATGGACTCAGGGGAGATTGTCACAAAGATAAGCGCAGAACAGACTGCCCAGAACTATGTAGCAGATGTTATTTTTTTAAAAGATGTCGCCGTAGCATACAACGTTCTTGTAGCCAAAGGTCTTGCGCATAACTACGTACCGGCAGACCTAAAAAAGGTTATTCCCAAAGATTATCAGGAGCCGATGCTGGTTCACCATACAAGCATACAGGGATTTGTATATAACACAGCAAAAAATTCAAATGAACCGTTTAATTCGCTTTGGGACCTTACAAAACCTGAATGGAAAGGCAAGGTTATCATGCCTGACCCGCAGAAGCTTTCGGAATTTGTTGAAATATATACAGGTATAGTTGAAAACGCTGACGCGCTGGCAAAGGAATATGAAAAAGTTTTTAAGGAAAAGATAAAATTAAGCCCCGGCATCAGCAACGCCGGATATGAGTGGCTTTACAGAATTCTTAAAAACGACGCAATTATTGTAGGGTCAACCAACGATGTTGTTAAGGCCGTAGGGCTCTCCCAGCAGGACAAACCACCTGTAGGGCTTACAGCATATTCAAGGGTACGCGACGCGGAAAAAGATCCCAACCTTAAATTCGCTTTTACAGAAAAGACAACCCCGGTATCAGGGTTTTCCCTTAATGTTGTTGAGCTTGTTATTAATAAGGCACCCCATCCTAACGCTGCAAAACTCATGCTCCGCTACATGCTTGGGGATGAGAAAGGGGGAGAAGGTTATACGCCCTATTATGTAGCGGGTAATTTTTCCGTCAGAACAGATGTTCCCCCGATTGAGGGGCTGAAACCAATTACTGAGATGAAAGTATGGTCAGCATCACCTGAATTTGTATGGAACGAAGGTCAGCAGGTACTTGATTTCTGGACAGCCAATCTCAAATAAGTATTTCAGTTTTTAATCTTATAAACATGCCGCCGGATGGAAATCCGTCGGCAGTATAAATACAAGGAGCAGGTCCGGAATGATCAAGGAAAAATCGGCAGATGCTGAAAAATCATTTAACCTTAGGGCAAAAACAGGCAGAGCCAGAAACTATCTGAGAAAACCTCATGTCATAATGTCAATTCTGCTGCTGCTTATACTGACCCTGCTGGTAATAATTCCTGTCGTGAAAATGTTTTATACGACCTTTATCTGGCAGCTGGAGGATACAAGACTTTCCCGCGCTGCAGAGCCGGGCAGTTTTACGCTGTTCCACTGGAAAAGGGTTTTCGCATCTGTGCTTACAAATACAATGCTCTGGACTCCTCTGAAAAATACAATAATAACAGGACTCGGAGTTTCTTTTTTCGCTCTTTTAATCGGCATTTTTCTTGCATGGCTTGTAGCAAGGTCTGATATTCCATACAGAAAATTCATAGCCGCAGCTGCGGTTATTCCATACATGGTTCCCTCCTACATCCACGCGCTAAGCTGGCTTACCCTGTTCAAGAATGAAAGGGTCGGGGGTGTATCCGGCATATTTCAGTACCTGACAGGTATAATTCCCCCCGACTGGATTTCTTATGGGATTTTTCCCATAATAATAACACTTTCGCTCCATTATTTCCCGTATTCCTTTCTTCTTGTTTCAGCTGCCCTTACAAGCATAGATTCAAGGCTTGAGGAGTCAGGGGAAATACTTGGAGCCTCAAGAGGCTATATTCTGCGCCGCATAACACTTCCGCTTGTCATGCCGGCGATTTTATCAAGCTTTATACTGACTTTTTCAAGAACAATCGGCATTTTCGGGACACCCTATTTCCTTGGTTCACCTGTAAGGTTCTTTACCCTGCCTACCCAGATTTACTCAAGTATCAATAACCGGAACTCTGCATCCGGTTTTATCCTTGCGTTTGTCCTTATTGCAATTTCTTCAATAATAATCTTTATCAATCAGAAGATAGTCGGTGAACGGAAAAGTTTTGTCACAATCGGCGGAAAAGGATTTATCGTAACGAGGACAAAACTGGGAAGAAATAAATATTATATTCTTCCGCTTGTATTTTTTATTATACTGGTTTCTGTAGTTCTTCCGCTGCTGCTTCTGACAGTAGAGACCTTTTCACTTTATCCGGGCAATTATTCATTCAAAAATCTCACCTTTCTTTTCTGGTTCGGAAAAGGGGGAACGGCCTTTGCGGAGGGAGAAGCCGGAATACTCAGAAACCCGGCAATTCTTCAGACAGCATGGAACAGCATTAAGCTTGCGGTTATTTCTTCGTTATGTGCCGGCTTTTTGGGAATCTTTATCGGATATGCGGTTGTGAAGGGACGGAAAGAAAAGATGCCGAAACTGCTTGAGCAGGTCTCTTTTCTCCCGTATCTTGTTCCAAGTATCGCTTTCGGAGCGCTTTACCTGGCTTTGTTTACTCAAAGAATAGGCCCTTTACCCGCGCTATACGGCACATTTACCCTTCTTGTAATGATCAATGTCGCAAAACAGCTGCCTTTCTCATCAAGGGCCGGAGTAACAGCGATGCTCCAGATCGGCGAAGAACTTGAAGAAGCTTCGGAAATAGCGGGAGCCAGATGGGGGAAAAGATTCACTAAAATAATTCTGCCCTTAAGCATCAGAAGCGCTGTATCAGGATTCATCCTTGTTTTCATCACGGTAATGAGGGAACTTGCCCTGGTAATTCTTCTTGTTACACCGAAAACGAGGACACTTACAACCATGACGTTCAGATATCAGGAGCAGGGTTATTCACAGTTTTCTACTGCAATAAGCCTTCTTGTAGTGATAATAATTTTTACGGGTTCATATATTGCAAAAAGAATTACCAAAACCAATGAAAATAATTGACGGGGGAGAGGAATGAGTTTTGTTGAAATAAGAAACCTTACCAAGGTTTTCGGCGATGTTACAGCAGTTGATAATGTTTCATTTTCTGTTGATGAAAAATCTTTTCTGATGCTGCTCGGCCCGTCAGGATGCGGGAAGACCACAATCCTAAGGATGATTGCGGGACTTGAGACGCCGACAGCCGGGGAAATAAGGATCCGCGGCAAAATCATGTTTTCAAGCGAAAAAGGGATATCAGTCCCCGCAAGGGAAAGAGAACTGGGGCTGGTGTTTCAAAGTTATGCGCTATGGCCCCATATGACGGTATTTGAGAATATAGCTTTCGGCCTGCGGGTAAAAAAAATGAAAGAAAACGATATCAGGAACAAGGTCATGGAATCACTTGCCTACATGCATCTTAATGAGATGGCAGAGCGTTATCCGCAGGAAATGAGCGGAGGACAGCAGCAGAGGGTTGCCCTCGCGAGGATGCTTGCGAGTGAACCGGCACTTTTTCTGATGGATGAGCCGCTTTCCAACCTCGACGCTAAACTGAGGGTGGAGATGAGGGCGGAAATAAAGAACATCCACGCCCATCTTTCAGCAACAACGATTTACGTAACACATGACCAGGTTGAGGGACTTACAATGGCAAGCAGCATCGCGGTTCTGAATAACGGGAGAATCGAACAGCTTGACCATCCCAAAAAGGTTTATCACTATCCCGAAACACTGTTTGTAGCGGATTTTATCGGAAGCCCGCAAATTAATATATTAAACTGCACTGCTGAGACTGCTTCAGGCATGACGTCGATTAAGACTGAAACCGGGGATATATTTAAAACAGCATACAACGCAATCAGTTCTGACCGGAAAAACCTGAATGCGGCTATAAGGCCTGAGAAAATATCAATTGTTGCAGCCGCAGGGATTAACACGGCCAAAGTAAAAATTAAAACCGTACTTCCGGCAGGCTCCGAGACAGTAATTCACGTGGAATACGGCAAAGATATTCTCAGGATTCTGATGCAGAAAGAGCAGGACCTTAACGCCGGAGAAGAAGTTTTTATCCATTTTCCTGAAAAAGATATCCTCCTCTTTGACCCTGGGACAAAAAAGCTTCTGCACAATTAAAGTAAATGAGTCTGAAAGTAGTTAGTTTTCCCGTACACTTAAAATTCAGCCGGTATTTTAAGCTTGACAGGTCATGCAGGCATTTGTACTCTTTTAAAATATGAACCTGAACATAGTCAGACTGGGCAGGATGGATTATCTTGAAGCGTTAAGGATTCAGGAGTTACTTCTTGAAAAGAGGCAGAAGAACACCATAGAAAATACGCTTCTGGTAGTAGAGCATTTTCCTGTACTTACAATAGGGATCAGCGGTAAAACCTCCAATATAATTGCCTCAAAGGATTTCCTTGAAAAAGAGGGGATAAAAGTATACGAGACAACCCGGGGAGGGGATGTAACCTACCACGGTCCGGGTCAGATTGTGGGGTATCCTGTCATAGATCTGAAAAATATACAGAAAGGTGTAAAGGATTTCATTATCCTGCTGCAGGAAGTATTCATAAGACTGTTAAAAAATGAGTATGATATAGACGCGGAAAGGGAAGAAGGAAAATACACCGGAGTCTGGACAGGGGAAAACAAAATTACTGCTATCGGAATTGCAGTTAAAAAATGGGTAACAATGCACGGCTTTGCGTTTAACATAAATACGAACCTCGACCACTTCAGATGGATCAATCCATGCGGGATAACAGACAAAGGGGTAACTTCACTTGAAAAACTCACAGGGGAAAAACAGGACTTTGATATGCTTAATGATTTAACTGTAAGGTATTTCTGTGATGTTTTCGGATTTAACGGGATTCCCGCTAATCTGGAGGAACTATAATGCACACCCGGAAACCTGAATGGCTGAGGATAAAGGTAAGGAACAATGCTAACCTGACTGATGTTACAAACACGCTTAAAAGGCTTTCGCTTCACACAGTTTGCGATGAAGCCAACTGCCCGAATAAGATGGAGTGCTTCAGCAAGAAAACCGCGACATTCATGATTCTCGGAAGCAGATGCACCAGGAACTGCACCTTCTGCAATGTCGAACACAACACCCCCTCTCCGGTTGAACCGCTTGAACCCCATCATGTAGCGGAAGCTGTCAGTGAAATGGGCCTCAGGCATGTCGTAATAACATCGGTCACAAGGGATGACCTTGATGACGGAGGAGCGCACCATTTTGCCGAAACTATTAAGGCAATAAGGGCGCTTAATAACATAACAACGATTGAAGTGCTTATCCCGGATTTCAAGGGAGTGCAGGACCTGCTCGAGGTAGTTATCAGGGCAAATCCCGATATCATCAATCATAATGTAGAAACCGTCCCCAGGCTCTACGCTGAAGTAAGGCCTCAGGCAATCTACAACCGCTCACTTGAGCTTTTAAAAAGAATAAAATCTTCCGTACCGGGGAGTAAGGGCAACCGGATCTTTTCAAAATCCGGTCTCATGCTGGGCCTCGGTGAAACAGAATCTGAGGTACTGAAGCTGCTTGAAGACCTTAAGGATGCTGAATGTGACATAATCACAATCGGGCAGTACCTTGCCCCCTCTGTAAGGCATCACCCTGTAATTGAGTACATCCATCCGGAAAAATTCGATTTTTACCGCATAAAAGCGCTTGAAATGGGATTTCTCAATGTCGCGTCCGCGCCGCTTGTGAGAAGCTCATATCTGGCTGAAAGTGTCTATACTGAATGCCTGAAAAAAAATCAGGGCGCATTGACATGATCTCATCATAAGTTATATGGCGGTTATTGATTTTAATTTCTTGACTATAACAGTGAAAAAATAATATCTTCTTCTCATCAAAAAAAAAGTTTTTTTGCTAAATTCCAGGTTACGGAGAAATGATGAATAATTACAAAATTGACACACATGTACACACAGCAGAGGTAAGCTCATGCGGAAAAGTTCCCGCTGCTGAGGTTGCAAGATTATATAAAGAACAGAATTATGATGCCATAATCATAACCGACCATTACTACAGCGGGTTTTTCGACTCTCTTTTTTCAGTCAGGTGGGATGACAAGGTTGATGCCTACCTTCAGGGATACAGGATCGCAAAGGCTGAGGGGCAAAAAATCGGCTTAAAAGTCCTTCTCGGGATTGAAATGAGATTTGACATACATCCGAACGATTACCTGATATACGGGTTAGATGAGGAATTTTTATACAGGAATCCTGAAATGTTCAGAATGACACTGCCTGAATTTACAGCTTTCAAGGCAGGCAAAGGGCTTGCGGTTTTTCAGGCCCACCCTTTCAGGGCAAGGATGGAAATTGAAAAAAACGAGTATCTTGACGGTATAGAGGTGATGAACGGGAACCCGAGGCATGATTCAAACAACTGCAGGGCATATAAGCACGCGCTTTCGAACAACCTCAGAATGCTCTCAGGTTCTGATTTCCACCAGGTGCCGGATTTAGCCCGTGGCGGCCTTTTTATGGAAGAGATGCCTGCTGATTCAAAAGATTTTGCGGATTATCTGATAGAAAACAGGAAAGTCAGTTTAATAGGAGATTTTGTTCTCTGCGCATGATTATTGCAAAATTACACCGCCATCAAAAGACAATGAATTAAGCAAACTTCATTTGTTTGCTAACAGTATTATTAACTGAAACAGGTGAACTTTGAAGATAATAGAAAATTTCCGGAAAGATTCTGAATAAATACACCTAATTCCTTTGACAAGGGTCAGTGCTAAACATTAAATTTAAAACTGTGATAAAAAATAATTCAAAACTGAATATCGAAGAATTTACTGATTTTATTAATATTTTTTCCTGCCCCTTAATTTCCTATGCCAATTATGCCCTGTCCAAAAAAGATAAGGAAAGTATTTTAAATACGCACTTTTTAGGGAAATCCCATTCTGTTGCATCAAGACTTGAAGAGGTACTGGATCATTATAATGCAATAAACAATATGAAATGGAAATCTTTCAGGGAAAATGTTGCTGCCGTTAAGCTTTTTACAAATGCGACTTACATAACTTTGCACATAAAGTCCACCTCCCCCCAATATAAATTATTAAGCGGCATTGAAAAATTTCTGGAAGATACTAAAAATGTTCTGGATATTTTCTATTCCGCTCTTCAGAGCAGTTTTAATGAATTAGTAAGAAACGGCAAAAAAAATGCATTGGAAAACTGCGCGGAATTTGAAAGTAATTTCTCTTTTTCAGTAAATTTTCCCGGGGGATTACTGGAAACAGATATTAACAAAAGACATATTGATACACCGGAAAAAGTAATAGTAAATCTGGCTACATCGTATTTAAATCTGGCCAGTGAAAGCATATTACTGAAGAAAACAGAAAAGAGAGATAACACAGAATATGAAAAACTGATACCTGAAGTTATCAGTGAAAATATAATAAGGACACTGGAGAGTAAATATCATAATCTTCAAAGTCTATATGATACATATATTGCAAATACAGATATCGAAGATATGGATAAAGATCTGAAGCTGATTCGGGGACATGCTTCAATTGTGTATCATCTGCTTGAAGCATCAACCGATCTCATTCATTATTTCGAAAGACACATGATGGATCCGGCAGGACTCAATAATAACTATTATCAATCCCCTATCAGCAGGAAAGAAGTCCTCGGAATTCTTGCTGATTATTTTCTTAATTACGCCAATCAGTTTTTAACCGCCGGCGTTACTCTTTGCCGCGAAGTGATAAAAAAATATGCGGTACAGGGATCGATATCTGTAAACGTTCCTGCATACAGGGGTTTTCATGTCAGGCCTTCCACTCTGATTTCAAAAATTGTACAGCATTACGGGAGTGAAGTTTTCCTGGTTATGGAAAATGAAAGATACAATGCGGCCCATCCGATGGAATTATTCTGTGTAAATGAAAAAATTAATGCAGAGAAAAGAAGGGACCTGTCCAGGGTTATCTGTGAACTTAATTCCATAAAAATTCCTGAAAGCATCAGGGATTTCAAAAAGGGGATGAAAAATATTTTTCTTGAGCTTCTGGAAGGCAATAAAATAATAAACTATTACTCTGAATTCTCCCTGCCTGATTTCAACCCTGTAGAGGAAGAGACTCTTGGGGAATTTGCCAATAGAGTTATTGCCTTTCTTCTGGCACAGGGGAAAATAGATCTGAAAACAAATTTGACAGTTTCCTTTGAGGGAGACAAAAGAGTGCTTGCAGACCTGGAGATACTTGCCAATTGCGGGTATGGGGAGGATAATTACGGCAATAATATCGTACTTCCAAATGAGCTTTCATATATCAGAAGATGATCTAAAAGCTCTCCGGCAATATTCAAGGCAGCTAATCAATTGAATTGCCGGTATCCTGACCTGAGTCGTTTTCAGGTACTGATTCACCATCCATGTATGCGCTGCCGTAAAGGTGATATGCGCAATCAGGGCCCACAAGCCGTCTTGTCGTTCCGCTGTTTTTTACCTTTGCCCTGCCCTTTACAATAAGCGTTCTGTAGAAATATTTCTTCTTTATATATTCTGAATCAGCAAAGGCAGGATCTGTTTTATCAGAAGGTATCCTGCCCTGATCACCATAATCATCAATTTCTTTTTTTGCCATTTTTTCCCTTTTAATTTAAAATACCAACAGGGAAACAGACCGGCAAGGAGTTCCTGTTTTTCAGAAATCAATCCCTTCTCTGGCCCCGATTCCTTTATTGTAGCAGTGCTTTACCATTTTCATCTCTGTGACTACATCAGAGGCTTCAATAATCTTCTCTGCAGCCCCTCTGCCTGTAAAAACAATCTCTGAAGAACCTTTTCCGAACCTTTCAATTATATCCAGAAGAATCTCTTCCTTAATTAAATCGAGGCGGAGCAGGTTTAAAATCTCATCGAAAACCACTATGTCATACAGGGCCCCGGACAGGGCTTTTATCCCTTTATCAAGTCCCTGCCGTGCATCCCTGATAAAAAGAGTGGGATCTGAGCTGTACTTGATATCTCCCCCGGCCTTTAAGCGCAGGTCTTCCCTCAGAGGCTCCGGTATGTAAAATTCTTCCCTTCCAAACTGCATGAAATCGATCAGTCCATGGAAACGCGGAGAGGACAGGATTTCTCCCGATTGTTTTAATTTCATAAACTGAAGAAAGAGAGTTTTCTTCCCGTATCCTGCGGCCCTGAAAGCAAGGCCAAGCGCTGCGGTAGTCTTTCCCTTTCCATCTCCGGTGTAAACATGCACCATACTTTATAAAGCCCTGATTGCCATAACAGGGCAGCTTTCAACGCAATAGCCGCACATCACACACTTTTCCGCCATGATAAATGCTTTTTCTTCCCTGAATTCAACCGCATCCGATGCACAGGTTTCAATGCACTTTCCGCATCCGATGCACACCTTCTTTACAACATGAAACCTTTTATCAAAATCCCTGAATGTCGGATCGGGAATTGCTTCAGGCTTGTCTGAACTAAAATAGGCAAGGTTATAATCAACCTCTTTCTCACTTATCATTCCAAGCGCAATCGGGTAATTGCCGAGAGACCGGGCATACTGCATAGCTGTCCCGTATTTTTCTGCATGATTGCCGCCCGCGAGCACTTTCATAAGATATATCCCCTTCCCGGCCGCGCTGCATTTCGCAATTGCCTGAGTCATTTCATCAAGAGTGCCTATAATTCCTCTTCCTGTATAATTAATAAGAGGAAAAACTATATCTATCTCTTTTACATCAGCAGAAACAGAAATAAGTTCGGGTGAATGGCCGCTTACCCCTTTAGCCCTGATTTTTCCTTTTTCCTGCAGATCGCAGAGCGCTTTCAGAGCGCCTGAGCGTTTTTGATATAACGTCCTGTCTCCCCGGGCAGCATGAAGATGAAATATATCGATATAATCCCTTCCAAGCGCCTCAAGCGCCTCATACACCGCATCCTCCATCCTGCCGTATTCCTCTGCATTGCATTTAGATGCAATAACGGGGGCAGGCAGGTCACTCCCGATCCTGTCGAGCGCTATTTTTATCGGCCTGTATGTTGAGTAAACCTGTGCCGTATCAATAAAATTAACTCCTCCCCTGAACGCCCTTTCCACAACTGATGCGGCATCTTCATCTTCCATATTTTTCTGAAGCGGCCCCATTGGAAGGGCCCCGAAACATAGTTCTGTTACCTCAATTCCGCTTTTTCCCAGCATAATTTTTTTCATGATGGTGTAAAATCCCCCTGTAATTTAAGAAGTGCTATTATAACATAAAAAAAGAGTTCAAGACCTTTTTTTTATACCGATAATTAATATACAGACTATTCAGGAAGGAGTTTCACAATGGAAAGAGATGTAATTGAACTGTTCCAGAAAGGGATGGAAATGATGCAGGTTGGCGAATATCAGATTGCAGAACAGCTTTTCAGGAAAGCGCGCGATCTTACTATGGATACACAGCGCAGGATTTAAGACCGGGGCATAAAATGGATAACAGCACCCAGGTGCTTTACAAATAGATATCAGGGGCATCCGGATCCCGGATGATCCCCTTTAGTAATCCATACCCGGCGGCCCGGCTTTAAAAAACAGTACCGGAAGTTAACCGTTAAATCAGGAAAAGGAGAAAAATATAAATGTCGGAAGCAGTAAATCTGTTCAGAATAAATCAGAATAAAAAACTCTCATCATTGGATGCCGAGCTTTCCGTATGGCAGGACATTGAATTTACACCTTCGTTTCTGCCGGAACACAAATCCCTGCAGGAAAGTCTTTTAAACCGCGAACCATTCCCATCAATGCCGCAAACTCTCAAGCATCTCAGTATTGTCTATTAGAAGACTCATACTGATATACCTGTACTGAATCACAATTACCGGAATAATCTTTATTGTCTCTATTAAAAGTTTCAGCTATACTCAGTTTAATATGAATATAGGAATAATCGGACTGCCTAAATCAGGCAAGACAACAATTTTCAACGCCCTCACCGGGCAGAATGCGGAAGTTACTGAATACTCTTCAGGGAAAGTAGAACCGAATGTAGCTATTGTAGATGTAGGCGATGAACGTGTTGACCGCCTTACTGAAATGTATAAACCAAAAAAAACTATCTATGCAACAACAGAATTCATTGATTTTGTAAGCGCCGCTTCAGGGGCCGGCAAACAGGGAGGCATCTTTTCAAGCGAAGGGATGACCCTTGTAAAAACTGCTGATGCGCTCCTGATTGTTCTGCGGAATTTCAGCAAGGAAAGCCTTGATGAGAGCTTCGGAAAAGCAGACCCTGAAAGAGACCTCGGGACTATCCAGTCCGAACTGATGCTTGCTGACCAGATAATCACTGAAAGACGGATATCACGCATTGAAGCTGACCACGGCAGGGGGAAAAAAACACCTCAGTCCCAGCTTGAAGAAAAAGTTATGCGCCGCATATTAAGCGCTCTTGAAGAGGGGAACTGGATAAGGACGATAGAATTTACGCCTGAAGAGCTTGGAGTAATAAGCGGTTTCAGGTTCCTGACAGCCAAACAGGCGCTTATTGTACTTAACTCAGGCGAGGATAATTACGGAAAAAACAGCACATTGCTTGAAAAACTCGGAGAAAAATATCCTGCCCTGGAGTTCGCGGGCAATTTTGAAATGGAACTTTCGCAGATGAGCAAAGAAGATGCAGAAGTTTTTATGGCTGATATGGGCATAACCACTTCAGCGCGCAACCGCCTTACAGGTTTCGCATACAGCCTCCTCGGATATATAAGTTTTTTCACAGTCGGTGAGGATGAGGTACGCGCGTGGACAATCAGGAAGGATGATTCGGCCATCACTGCCGCAGGGGCAATTCACTCGGACCTTGCCAAAGGTTTTATCCGGGCTGAATGCTTCAGCTATGATGATTTAGTTACTTACGGCTCTGAAAAGGGCTTACGGGAAAAAGGGCACTTCAGGCTTGAGGGAAAGGAATACAAGGTTAAGGACGGAGATATCCTTAACATCAGGTTTAATATCTGATCAACTTCCAGGATTGATCCTGCTAAGGGGCGATTCTGTAAAGTGCACCCCTTTTTTCATCTGTCAGAAGCCAGATAGACCCGTCAGGGGCCTCCCTGACATCCCTGATCCGGCCGATTCTCTCTTTAAGCAGCATTTCCCTCTTCAATAACCTCATTACCTTTAAGTGCGACTCTCCGCAGGTGCTGCCCGGCAAGTGCCCCTGCAAAAAGATTTCCCTTCCACCCGGGGAAAAGTTTTCCGCTGTAGAACATCATCCCGGACGGGGCAATTGAAGGACTCCAGTGCAGTACCGGTTCCTCAATGCCGGGAGCCTGTGTCCTGCTGCTTATAATACTGCCGCTGTACTCCTTTCCAAATGTAACAAGAGGCCAGCCGTAGTTTGCGCCCGGCTTGATTATATTTACTTCATCGCCCCCTTTCGGGCCGTGTTCATGCTGCCAGATTTCACCGGTTTCAGGATGAACTGCCATCCCCTGCGCATTTCTGTGACCATAAGAATATATTTCAGGAAGCGCATCGCCTCTCCCTGTAAAAGGATTATTCCCGGGGATTGAACCGTCATCATTAAATCTTAAAGTAGAGCCGGCCGCATCATCAAGTTGCTGGGCCCGCCTTCTGTCGCCCCTCTCTCCTATGGTCATATAGATAGTCCCGTCAGGCGCAAAAACTATCCTTGAGCCGTAGTGAACACCGCTGCCGCTTAACTGCGGAAGCTTATAAAGCACTTCTCCTCCGGTCAGGGTACTGCCGTCAAGCCTTCCCCTGTAAAGGGCTGTTCCGCTTCCCCCATTTCCTGAATAGGAGTATGTAAAATAAATGATCCTGTTTGTTTTAAAATCAGGATGAAGTGCAATATCAAGAAGCCCCCCCTGCCCGCCGGTATGGATATCAGGAAGGCCTGAAACACGGGTAACTGTGCTGTTGCTATAAATCAGAAGACGTCCCGGCCTTTCTGTTATAAGGGTGGAGCTGTCCGGCAGAAAAGCCAGTGCCCATGGATTTTCAAGATTATCCAGAACTTTTACAAGATTAAATTCTGAAGGATATGCTGAAAAAAGGATAAAAAGGAAAATAACCGGTATCAGTATAATACGCTTCATACACAGCTCCTTCAGATAAACTAATAATTCACCATATCTGAAGTCAAGGGAAACACATTCCATGGAATTAAATATTGAGAAGAAGAATATCCTGAAGAGCCGTCCGGTTCAATCGGATCCGGAAGAATCCGGGCGGTTCAGCTGTTTATCTATCCGGGAAAGTTTCTCATCAATTTCATCAACAGAAATATACCTGGCCTCCCGGATAGTCTCTTTTCCATACACAAAAACAAGAATGGCCGGAATAGTATAAATTGAAAACTGCCCGGCAGCAGTTTCATCGTTATCAAGATTAAAATAGACTGACTTTAATCTGTTGTATTTCCCGGCAATCGCCTCAATTTTAGGTTTAAGCGCTTTACATACACCGCAGGATGGGCGTGACAGATAAAAAAGGACAAATGATTCACTTTTTATAATTTTTTCCATTTCTTCCCTGTTTGTTATTTCTTCCATAATCAGCAATATGCCTCTTTTTTTTCAATAAATGACAGTTTAATTCTGCAAGCCCTATCCGCTCTACTTGTCTGAAGTCCCCATCAGCTATACCGGCCTTAAGCAGTCCCCGTGATAATTATTGCTCAGGATTGTTCCAGAATACTTAATATCTGCTCAGCCGCGGCGCTTTGCGTCTGAGCTTCAACAGCAAGTTTTAATGCCAGGTTTTTTAATATTTTTTTTTCTTCCTGTTCATCAGCACTTTTCAGGGATTCCGGTTCTTTCAGTGATTCTGAAATTATCTGCGATGTTCTTTCTATTGCCTGCTTCTGATAATCACAGAACAATTCATAATATTTTTCAACCTCATTGTCCTGATTAACATTAAAATCCTTTAGAAGATTTGATAAATCAGGAATAGAAAGAACTTTCTTAAGTGAACAGACAACCGTAATCAGGGCAATATGCTCTTTTGAATATTTTTTCGCCTCCGCACGCGGAATTACACGGTCCTTGGTATAATTATTTATCATTGAACGGGTAACAACCTTCTCGTCCTCATTTCTCCTGTACATCGTCATCTGCCTGTCTAGAAAAGTAACAACCTGGTCCATATAAAGCTCAATTTCCGGGAGTCTCTTCCAGTTTACTGCCGAACAGCCGGCAAAATACCTGTTCCACTCAATAACTTCTTTTATCGGCGAACGGCCTTTCCCCGGCTCTGTATTTTTAATTTTTTCCAGTTTTTTCGATTTCCCCATATTACGCCCCTGGCCCCTCCTGCCTGCTTTATGCCATATTCTGCGCCGTTTTTCCACATGCCCTGCTTTTTATACATCAGCATATGTTAAAACAGCAAAAGAATTATTACAATATTTTTACATAGTTTACAATACCATGTGTTGAGCTTTTAAATACAATGTTTTATTTTAAAGTCACTGGAAAATATATTTTATAATTATTTTTCATAAAAAAAACAGCAAGGTCGTATCTATGGAATTTTTTGAAAAAAATGTTTATTTATTCGGTGATTCAATAGCAAAGGGGATTGTCTTTGACGACAGCCTGGGAAAATACACTCATCTGAAAAACAATTTCGCCTCTTCTGCCGCGAATTCCAACGGAGTAATTCTTAACAACAAGTCAATGTTCGGCTGCACAGTAAACAAAGGTAAGGAAATCATAACCAGAGTACTTAACAGCCTTAATACGACAAAAAAAATTGATTATGCTTTTCTTGAATTCGGAGGGAATGACTGTGATCACAACTGGGATGAAATATCGCTTCAGCCTTTGGTTAAACACAATCCGAATACACCTATCGATGAATTTATATCGGTTTACATAACTATTGTTGATACATTAAAAAAAAGCGGGATAACAACAGTTATAATGACCCTGCCCCCTATAGCATCTGATTTATATTTCAACTGGATAAGCAAGAACAATCCCCGGAAGAGCAATATTCTCAGCTGGCTTGGAGGCAATATCGAAAACATCTACTATTGGCATGAAAGGTATAACAGCGCGGTCTGGGAAGTAATAGAAAGAACAAAAAGCCTGATGATCGATATAAGAAAATCTTTTCTTGAAGATAAAAATTACAAACGTTTTCTTTGTATAGATGGAATTCACCTGAATCAGGATGGGCACAATCTTGTAAAAGAAACTATTATAAATAACGTTATGATTTATAAACCGGTATAAATCATAAAGAGGTGAGCATTTTATATATCCCTTTAAAAAGCGGGCTGCCGGGGTCGGATGCCGCATCCACAATATTGAAATGGTTGTATTCGGGCATTAGGATATCGCCTTTGAGAACCTCTTTCCATTTTTCCCGAAGCATTCCGGTCTGTCTCAGGAACTCATCTGATTCACTCCCCCCCACACTGGTGTAAAGTGAGACGCCACCCGCAGGTTTCATATTAACAGGACTTGCTTCCGCCGCAGTTTTTTCATCAAGCTTAAGATCTTCTTTTAAAAAGCCCGCATAAACAAGGGGCGCAAGGTCATAAATTCCGCTGATTGCAACGCATCCCTTAACTATCTGATTTAACGGAATGCCGCGGCGGCCCTTTCTCCCTTCTGTCATCATCATTGCAGCAAGGTGCGCTCCTGCAGAGTGGCCTGCGATAAAAATGCGGTCAGGGTTGCCGCCGTATTTTCCTGCGTTAAGGTATGTCCACTCAAGCGCTTCTGCCACCTGATCTGTTATCCGCGCAATAGAAACTGAAGGAGCAAGCGCATAGTTGGGCATAAATACGGCAGCTCCCGTTTCTGTAAACGGCGGGGCAAGAAATGAGAAGTCCCCCTTATCAAGACCTCTCCAGTATCCGCCGTGTATGAAAAAAAGGACAGGCGACTCCTCACGGACACGAGGGTAAAATATATCAATTGTCCCGCTTTTATCCTCCCCGTACCGGATATCAAGTTCACAGTCTGAATGCTTTCTTGCCTGTGATGATTTTTTCTTCCAGCCGTGCATTATGGAAAGATGATCCGGAACCCTGAGGCGCGGATTATATTCATTATTCAAAAATTCTTCTGTATGATGAGTGTCCTGCGGCATTACATATTGTAAACCTCCTCAATATATTTGACAACAGCTGATTCAATGCCTAAGATAAAGGCAATGAAAAATTTCAACAATCTTAAAGAAATCCTCCTCTCCTATGTTTTAGCTGAAACTTTAAAATCAGAGGATCCATACAGAAAGATTCTGCCTGAGTTTATAAATATTATCTGCGGCAATAAAGATGAACCCCCTGCTTTTAACAGCACAATTCCGGGCTTTGATCAGTTCCTTGAAATAGCAGCTGAAAAGGCACGCGGTGAACTTGAAAAAGCAGATATTGAGGATGCTTTAAGTGACAAGGCGGGAAATGACACCCTCTGGAGAATTTTTCACCCTGAAGCGCTTAATATAACAGGAAGGGAAAAAGAGGCTGAAAAAAATCTGCGTAAAAAAAGAACAGTAAAAATTACCAGGGGCCCTTTAAGTCCTGTGACAGACCCCGGGAGGGAACTGCTCTTTACCTCAAATATCCTGCTTACACTGCCGACTGAAAAAATGCTTAAGGAAGAACTTGAATTGTCTCCTCAGCTGCTCAGCCGGCTTAAGGGAATGCTGTCCCTGCCGCAGAAATACTGGTATGACCATCCGATTCCCATAGGTATAAAGAAGGAGAATAACGAAGTTATTTACGGTCTTAAAAATCTCAACAGAGCTGTGGCATTTGAAAAAATACGCGGAACATGCGCTAAAGATATCAAAGTGCCTGTACTCCTCTCTGTAAGCGTTACCCATCCGGGCCTTGATGAAATCGCGCTTGATTATCTTGCACAGGAGCTTGAAAAAGGAGGCCGGCCTGAGCATCTTGACGTATTTGTTTTCGGAGAAAAGGATACCCGGGATCTCGTGGAAAACTTCCTGGTTCCCTCAGCTGTGGAAAAAGGACTTTCAGATTCTGCCGGTACAGCGCGAAGCCTTCTCGAAGTTTTCGGTGTTGACGGTGAGTACGGCAGGCACTATTCATTTTTAAAAGCTATTGCTGCGATGTGGAAGCTCATTGTAAACCCTTCTGTAAAGGGGGTATTCAAGATTGATCTTGATCAGGTATTTGACCAGGAAATTCTTGTAAGTGAAACCGGAAAATCTGCTTTTCAGCATCTTTCATCCCCCCTCTGGGGAGCTTACGGGACAGACTGGATAAACCGGGAAGTGTTTCTCGGAATGATAGCCGGATCACTTGTAAATGAAAAAGATATAAGCAAGGGGCTTTTTACGCCTGATGTGGATTACCCGCCGTCCAGGGAGAACAACGGCGGCAGAGCGGATTTAAAAAGCGAAGATAAAATATTTTACTCCCGGCTTCCCCAGGCCCTTTCAACACATGCGGAAATGACATGCAGATACGGGGAAAATGGAGCGCCCGACGGAAAAAGGGAATGCCTGCAGAGGGTGCATGTCACAGGTGGTACCAACGGAATTCTGATTGAGGCGCTCCGCAGATGGAGGCCGTTTACTCCCTCTTTTTTCGGGAGGGCGGAAGACCAGGCTTATATTCTGTCCGGCTTTACCCATAAGGGGCCGCAGCTTGCCTACCTTCATCAGAGCGGGCTTATAATGAGGCATGACAAGGACGCGTTTGCGTCTGAGACAATCAAGGCGGCCGAAGGGGGAAGACAGACAGGGGACTATATAAGAACGCTTCTTTTTTCACGTTATGCGGAATGTTTGCCCGGAGGCAGGAAAGCGGTAAAAGAAAGGATTGACCCGTTTACCGGCAGTTTTGTGTCATATCTGCCGGTAGCGACGGCGGTACTCAGAATGCTTTTTAAAGCACAGGAGATGCTTGAAAGCGGTAAAAACACCGATGCACAGCAGTTTATCATATCAGCGGCACAGCGGCTGAAAAATGCTGTTCTATTCACAGAAACAGAGTTTGAAAAACAGCTGGACAGGGAAAGAAAAGGGTGGAACCTTTATTACGATATACTGGAGAAATCTGAAAAAGAAAATGATTCCGGTAAGCTCATCAGCAGCGCTTCAGGGAAAATCCTCTCATGCAGAATAGAGGATTGCGGAGAAAGGATTGACAGATGGTAAACCGCTCTGCAAATGAAATTAAAACAGGCGCTCTGGTCCTTTATAAATCAGGTCCTGCAAGGGTTTTAAAAACAGGTGATAAAATTGAAATCGAACTTGCGGATAAAAAGACACTCCAGGTCAGGGGCAAGGACATAACATTTCTTCACCCCGGCCCTGTTGATAACCTGTCCGTTCTGAACAGCCTGAGTCAGGACAGCAGCGAATTGAAAGAAGCATGTGAAGTCCTTCAGGGAGAAGCCCTTACTCTCGGGGAATTCGCGGAGCTTGCATACGGGGCTTTTACTCCGCAGACTGCCTGGGCAGTATATACCGCTCTGCTTGACGGCCTTTATATTACAGGCTCTGCGGAGAAGATAATAATCCGCTCAGAAAGCGATATTGGGAAAGACTTGTCAGCACGGAAACTAAAGGCTGACGAGAAATCAGCCTGGAATAGTTTTATCTCCAGTGTAAAAAAAGGAATAATCAGCGCTGAGGATAACAAGTATCTCCGGGACCTTGAACTGTTTGCTCTTGGAAGGCAGGGGGGGAGCAGACTGCTTAAGGAAATCAGGATGCAGGAGACAGTTGAGAATGCCCACTCCCTGCTCCTGAAACTTAAGTACTGGGATAATTATATAAATCCCTATATTTCAAGGTTCGGATTTTCAAATGACACTAAATATCCTGAGATAAATATCAGCGACAGTGAAATATTTAACGGGGAAAGGCTTGATCTCACCCGCCTGGATGCTTACGCAATTGACGATGAAGGGAACACTGACCCTGATGACGCAATAAGTTTTGAAGAGGGGAAACTCTGGATACATATTGCAGACCCGTCATGCGTTGTAACTCCCGGATCAGATGCGGATATTTTCGCAATGAACCAGGGGGCAAAAGTCTATCTTCCTGAAATAAAAATACCGATGCTCCCCCGGAATGCGGCAGATACATTTGCACTTGGCCTCAGGAGTGAATCCCCTGCTCTTTCATTCTGCATTAAACAGAATGACGACGGCTCAATAGGCAGCAGCTCCATTTATTTCTCAAGGGTCAGGGTAAAACGGATTACATATAAACAGGCGCAGGAAGCAATTAGAACCCATCCGTTTGATAAGATTCTTGCGGCTGCCCGGAAGTATATGAGCCGGAGAAAAGCGGAAGGGGCATCATCTTTTGATTTTCCCGAAGTAAATATAAAAGTTGAAAACAATAAAGTTTCAATAACGCAATACCGCCGCCATGAATCTGCAATGATGGTTCAGGAAGCGATGCTGATGGCGGGGGAAGCAGCCGCTGCCTGGGCAGATGAAAACAGGATACCTTTTATCTTCTCAACCCAGACTGGAAATCAGACAGAAAATCAGCCGGAATTTCCGGCAGCAGATCTTGCGTCCATGTTTGCGCTCAGAAGGAAGATGCGCCCGGGAATAATAAAATCAGTTTCCGACGTTCACTCGGGACTCGGTCTTCCATCCTACAGCCGGGTAACAAGCCCCTTAAGGCGCTATCTCGACCTTGCCGCGCATCAGCAGTTAAGACTTCACCTGGCAGGAAAAAAGGTCATGACAGCTGATGAGATAATCAGCATAATAGGAGCCGCCTCTGCAGGGGCTTCAGCAGTTCAGAAGCTTGAAAGGCTTTCCAATATGCACTGGACTCTTGTATATCTGATCCAGAACCCGAATTGGGAGGGCAAAGGGATAATTGTTGAAAAACGGGACAGGTCAGATACTGTAATTATACCTGAGATCGGACTTGAAACTGCTATTCCCTCACAATCAGACAAAACACTGAATGATGAAGTAACGCTTAAATCATCAGGAATTGATCTTCCGAATTTAAAAGGGTATTTTACTGCTGTTTAAAACGTATGTCAGTTTAACCGGCAAAGCGGCTGTAATCTGTCATTTTATTTAAAAAAACCGAAATAGCCGAAAATCAATCCAAAGCATACCATAAAAGCGCCCCAGAAGCGGGATTGTCTGTAGAACTTTTTGCAGTAAAAAAGGGAGCGGGGGGAAATAATGATTACAATCCCGCCGATAAATATTATCCAGCTGATAATTGTAATCAAAACTGTCCAGTTCATAATCCAGATGTTGTGATAGTAAAGCAGAATTGTACCTGTTATTATTGCCAGGGTACCTGCTATGTAGGTCAGCACCGGCGATCTTCCGAATTCATTGGCAATAGCGGAGAAATTAATCTTTCCGGTTAAAACGCCAATACCGCTTGCAATATAAATAACAGCAATTATTCTCGCCAATAATACTGATAAATCCATATTTACCTCCTGCTGTCAACAATTGCTGATTCCTGATACCTGACTTTTTGCACATCTATTATAAATTATGATACTATGGAGTAATTATAGCAAGGATACCGCAGGAATATGGATATATCTGATTTAATTAATATAAATTCCCGAATCAGGATAAGAAAAGACTCTCCCCTGCCCCGGGACGCCGGATGTGTTGTTTACTGGATGCAGCGCTCCCAGAGGGCCTTTTCAAATCCGGCGCTCGATACCGCATCTGAGTGCGCCAACAGACTTTCCCTTCCCCTTGCTGTAGTTTTTAATCTGGTAAAGAACTATCCGGGAAGTACGGAAAGACACTACAGGTTTATGCTTAACGGTCTTGCTGAAACAGGCAGAGCCCTTGAGCAGCTTGGCGCGGGGTTTTTTATCCTTGAATCTGACGAAGAGGTGCATGAAGCTATAATACGCTTTACACTATCGGTAAAGGGCGCTCTGCTTGTATGTGATGAAAATCCGCTTAAAACACCTGAGCTCTGGCGGGAAAAAACTGCAAAGGATATTCCGCTGACTTTTATTACAGTTGATTCTGATGTTGTTGTTCCATCCTCCCTTTTTGAGAAAGAGGAATATGCTGCCCGTACATTAAGACGAAAGATTAAACCTCTTATTGAATTATATCTTGAAGATGCTGAAAATACTGCACTGTTAAAGAAATGGAAAAGAGGGAAAGGAACACCTGACTGCAGTATAGACAGTTACGCAAACCGGTTTTCAGAGTGGAAGAACCGTACCGGGAAGAATTACAGTATTAAAACTGCAGGGAGTAAAGCTGTGTGCCTTAACGGCGGAAGGAAGGAAGGGCTTTCACGCCTTAAAGATTTTACAGCGAACAGGCTCACAGGTTATGCCGAATCCAGAAACAAACCGGAGATTGACGGGACAAGCAGGCTTTCCCCATATCTTCACTTCGGACAGATAAGCCCGGCCGAGGCTGCCATCGCGGCATTCAATGCTGAAAGCCCGGCAGAAAGCAGGGATGCCTTTATCGAAGAACTCATTGTAAGGCGTGAGCTTGCTGTTAACTATGTGCTTAGAAACAGAAACTATGATTCATTTGACGGTTTGCATGAATGGGCGAAAAAATCGCTGTTGAAGCATCTGTCAGACACAAGGGAATATATCTATTCGCTAAATCAGTTTGAATACGGAGAAACTCACGATCCCATCTGGAACGCGGCACAATATGAAATGAGGGAAACCGGTTTCATGCATGGTTATATGAGAATGTACTGGGCAAAAAAGATACTTGAGTGGAGTAATTCTCCTCAGGAAGCTTTTAATACCGCAGTTTATCTTAACGATAAATATCAGCTTGACGGCCGTGACCCCAACGGATATACAGGAATCGCCTGGTCAATCGGTGGAAAACACGACAGGCCGTGGGGCCCTGAGCGGCCGGTATTCGGGCTTATAAGATTCATGAACGCGAACGGTATGAAAAGAAAATTCGATACCGCCGCGTATATTTCAAAATACTCCTGATTTTTAAGCCGCAAAGCGGAAAAAAGGTTAAGGAGATATCACCTCCCTTTTCTGTCTTTCATGATGGTTCTTATCTGTTTTGCGAGGTTTTTCCCCTTCTCTTTTTTTTCAATCCGGGCCAGCTGGCTTTTTCTTCCCTCAAGATACTCAAGCTCTTTTCTAAGCTTTAAATAGCTTTCATACCTTTCCCTGCTTATAAGCCCCTCTTCAAGCGCGCTTATTACCGCGCATCCGGGCTCTTCCGTGTGCAGGCAGTCGTTGAACCTGCAGGTGCGGGCATAAAACTCAATCTCCCTGAATACTTCATCAAGCGAAGAAGCGCCCCCTTTATCCCCGGCCCACAGCTGTATCTCCCTTAAACCGGGTGAATCAATTATCACGGCTCCTGTTTCAAGCTGAAACAGGGTCCTGCTGCTCGTTGTATGCCGTCCTCTCTTGTCGTCCTCCCTGATATCTCCTGTAATCTGCTTCTGTTCACCTGTAAAATAATTGGTGAGCGTTGATTTCCCGACTCCTGACGGGCCGATAAAAACTGCGGTTATACCCTCATTCAGATAACCTGCCACAAGATCAAGCCCGTTTCCCGAAACAACGCTTACAGGAATTACAGCGGCACCGGGAGCGGTATTTTCAGCTTCCGGAATAAAATATTCAAAATCATCGCAGAGGTCTGTCTTGTTAAGAAGAATTACCGGACTTGCTCCGCTGTCCCACGCAAGTGTCACATACCTCTCAAGCGCCCTCAGGTTAAAGTTTCTTCCCCCCTCGAGGGACATTACAATAAAAACAATATCGATGTTGGCGGCTATTACCTGTTCCACAGTCTTTTCCCCGGCGGATTTTCTTGATATCCTGCTCCTTCTCGGAAAGAGTTCAGTGATGATATGAGTTCCGTCTGCAGGATTTGAACCTGAACCTGATGCGTTTCCGGCTTTAAGCCAGACCCAGTCGCCTGCGGCAGGCCTGTTGTTCCCGTCACCGGACAGCGTCTGGCCAAGCATCCTGCCGGAAAGTGAAGCGTTTACAATCCCCCCTGATGTTGCCGCCTTATAAATATTTTTACCTTCAAAGATTATCCTTCCGGGTATTCTGCCGCTGCTTATATTTTCTTCAATATATTTACTTTCTTTTTCAGTTAATCCCCATTTTTTTAACATTGTTAATCATACTCCCTGCAATTGAATGTTGACAGCTGCCACAGCCGCCTGGTTTGAGTTAATGTTATTGTATGAATTGATATGGGTTTTCAGTTATACCTGAGTTACGGTATGGACCGGAATATTCTGCTGAAACAAATTATCTGCGTAATTGTCAAAGAGGCAATTATTTTTTTATTTTGATGCCGAAGGAAATATTTCCGGCTAAAAGCCCATACCCCGAACAAAGACCGACATTATGTACCTCCCTGATAAAAATATGCTATTAATTATTCTTTTTTCAAGTAAAAAAGTCAATCTGATTAATACGGTTCCTCGGAACTCCATTTTATTGAAACACCTATTTTTGAGGCGACCTCTTCCATCAGCGCGTCATCATGATAAAGCAGCGGAGCATTTGCCCTTGTTGCGCTTCCTTCTGAAAGGGTAATCCTCATTGCCTTATGATGTCCGGCCTTTGCAGATTTTTTATCATTACCGCTCCTGTCATAGGTATTAATTTGTCCGTTGCATATACAGACATAGGTATTGTTTTCATCTTCCTTTTTGATAAAGAAAACTGTCCCGCGCACACCGGCAACAGCGCTGCTTGTTCTGACAGAAAGGGAATCTGCATTAAAAGCAATTTTTTTCAGTTTGCTTGTTACAAGCGCGATTGATCCTTTATCAAGATTGAATTCCGATCCTCCGAACTTCAGGGAACTGCTGCCCTCGAGTCTGAAGATATTCCTTTTGCCGAACAGCACTTCACAGAAGGAATCACGGCCTGTTTCGATCCTGTCGCCAATGGCAACTTTTGAACCTATGGAGGTACTTTCGCCGTTAAGCGTTACTTCTCCGGTAATAAAGGATATTACCCCTTCTCCCGAAAGCTCTTGGGTTTTTGAATCCTCCCTGCCTCCGCCTGCGTACACCAGTGATACGAGGGATAACGAAAGAAATAAAAACAGAATTTTCTTTACTGACATAAAACCTTTCTCCTTTTTATATATTACCGGCAGGCCTCTTCAGCAGAACGACACTTAAGGCTTCCGGACCTGCGTTAAGCGAAATTACGGGTGATATCGCGCTTATATAAAGCGGCGGCCCGCCCGCGTGAGAAGCAATTTCTGCTGCGACATTTTCCGCATCTGTTTCCATGCCGGAATGAACAACAGCATAATCCTCAAGTTCACCAGCATCCGCTGTTTTCTTCACATATTCAATTATCTTTCTGTCATTTGTTCTTCTTGAAAAAGCTTTTCCCCAGAGAATTGATTTCCCTTCCCTGTCAACGGAAATTACCGGCTTTAAATTCAGAAGTGAGGCGGCAAATCCCTTAAGCGGAGAAACACGGCCGCCCCTTACCATATATTTAAGATTTTTTACACTTACATAGTTCCTCGACAGGGGCCTGTATTTCATTATTTCAGCGACGACATCATCGTGAGCCATCCCCTCTTCCATCAGTTTGCCTGCTTTGGCGACAAGCAGCCCCAGAGAACCGGAGAGGGTAAGTGAATCAATTACTTCCAGTTTTTTATCAGGAAAAATTAATGCGGCCTTTCTAGCTGACTGCACAGTTCCGCTTAGATTCCCTGATATATGGATTGAGATCACAGAATCATAATATGTAAGGAGGAATGAATAAAGATTTGCAAAAACAACGCTGGAAGGCTGGGAAGTCTTCGGATAGTTCTTTTTACTCTCCATCATGCTGAATACTTTTTTCCTGCTTATGGTAAGCCGGTCAAGATAAGAGTTTTCCCCGCTTACAATATTTATGGGAACTACATGGATATTGTATCTGTCAAGAAGTTCCTGGGGCATATCGCAGGACGAATCTGTTACTATCGCTGTTTTGTGCTTCCTCTGAAAAACATCGCGGTATTCTGAAAGCATGTCGTCAATCTTCTGTTCCGCGACACTGCCTAAATGTGAAAGTTTTTCAACAAAGCTTTGAGGATCATCAGTATGGAGATGTACCCTCGAAAGATTGCCGGTACCTGTGATAACAAGACAGTTTCCGCTTCCTGCAACGCTTTGCCTTATTCTCTCCCTTTTAATGTTTTTCCCTGAAAGCAGAGACTCGCAGCAGTATCTGTATTCAGGCGGGACTGATGAATATTTATGTGCTGACATCTCCTGTATTTCTTCATCCTCATCCAAAGCATTCTGAAATACAATACCTTCAGGATAATCCTTTTTAATATCATCAAAAAAATTCAGACACCCCTTTATGAATGCGACAAAGCCGTATCCTCCGGCATCCACAACCCCGGCATCTTTAAGCACGCTGTTCTGATGCATTGTCCGTTCAAGAGCCTTTTCCGCCGATAAAAGGCTTTCAGACAGCAGTATCCTGAAATTTTCAAGTTTTTGAGACAGGACAAGGGACTCGGCCCAGTTTTCAATTACAGTCAGTATTGTTCCGTGTCTTGGATTTTCAAGCGCCAACGGCACGACGCCCGCAGCTGATTTTACGGCTGAGGCAAAATCATGTGTGCTCAAAGTACCTATCCCGCTGACAGCAAGTGCAAAACCTGAAAAGAATTCGCTTAATATAAGTCCGGAATTGCCTCTCGCTCCCCTGATTACAGCGCCGGCAACTGAAGTCATGGTATTTTCTACAGATTTTTCAGCTTTTGAATTTAAAATCATTGATCTCATTGTATTTGAGAGATTGGTACCTGTATCGCCGTCAGCTACAGGAAAGACATTTATTCTGTTGATATGGTCCTTTTCACTCGAAACACGATGACTTCCCCAGGAGAACATCCTGTGAAGAAAAAAACCGTCAAGCTCTTTGATATCATGCATGATTCTTCATCCCAAACTGTTTTACCTTTTTAATATGCATCAGTATAATATATATTATGGTATATATAATAACTTTTTTGATAAGTTTTTTAATACAAACAGTGTTTTTTCTGATTGCATACAGGTTAAAAAGCGACAAATTCACCGATATTACATACAGCCTGACTTTTTTTCTGCTGTCCCTGATTTCACTTTCAGGCAGCCGCAATGCCGGATGGCAGCAGGTTGCTGTTTTTTCAATGGTAACACTCTGGGCTTTAAGACTCGGCTCATACCTCCTTTACAGGGTGATAAAAACAGGAAGGGACAAAAGATTTGACGGGAGAAGGGAGAATTTCAGGGATTTTGCGGCTTTCTGGGCGCTTCAGGCCGCGGCAGTGTGGATTATAATGCTTCCGCAGATATTTTTTATAACAGGAAGCTTTAAATCAAATTTTCTCTTTTTCTCTGCCGGTGCAATACTGTGGACAGCGGGGCTTATCATTGAAACGGCAGCAGATATACAAAAATTCACCTTCAGGAATAAAAAGGAAAATAACGGCAGGTGGATTGAGTCAGGTCTCTGGAAATACTCACGGCACCCCAACTTTTTCGGGGAAACACTTCTGTGGTGGGGTCTTTTCATTATAATAATACCGCACCTCGAAGGTTTTTCATGGCTTGTTACGGCAGGCCCGTTATTTTTAACTTTTCTCCTTTTATTTGTAAGCGGAGTGCCGACAGTCGAGAAACAGTCGGAAATCAAATACGGCAGGGACCCGGGCTATATTCTTTATAAAAGAGTTACAGGCATCTTTATCCCGATGCCGCGCAAAAAAAGGATGAAAGCTGATGGCTGACCTTGCTTCCGTTATTATTCTCTCATATTTCATCGGAGCAGTCCCTTTCGGCTACCTGGCTGGAAAGTTTTTTAAGGGAATAGACATAAGAAGCAGCGGAAGCGGGAACACAGGGGCGACAAACGCATTGCGTGTACTTGGCAAAAAAAACGGTATCACAGTACTTATCCTCGATTTTCTGAAAGGAGCTTTCTGCGTGCTTGTAATTTCACGGACAGCCGTTTTTGGAGAAGCGGTCCTCTCCCTGGAATACATAAAGCTGATATCCTTTGCCGCCGTCTTTATCGGGCACATCTACCCGGTCTATCTGGGCTTTAAGGGCGGCAAAGGGGTAGCTGTCGCGGCCGGAGGCGCCTCGTCCCTCTCCCCGCTTGTATTTCCGCTATGCACTATCGTTTTTTCCGCCGTACTTATTAAAACAAAATATGTTTCTGCAGCTTCCCTTTCGGCCGCCTGGGCGCTTGTCCTGGTTTATCCTCTCTCGCTCATATTCAGAGGCCTTTCGTTTTATCCCCTTTATGAGGCGGTTTTTATATCAGCTGCTATTCTTGTTACATATAAACACAGGGGCAATATCTCGAGACTGATCGGGAAAAACGAGAATCGTATCGGATAATTTAATACCTAATAATCACTTTCAGGAAAGACCGGCCCATTTAAAAACAACGGATTTGACTTCTTTTTTTCTTTTAGCCGGATAAAACCAGACATAAAAGCAGTTGCCTTGAGAAAAGTGTTAAATATTTGTTAAAAACCGGATATTTTTTTACCGCATTATTGCCAGAACTATAATTTCTGCTATAGTGTTCAATTATTGAACAATAATAATAAGGAGCAGCTGAAATTGATAGACTGCGGTATATTTTATAAAGAGCTGATTAAAAACAATATAAATTATTTCTGCGGAGTGCCTGACTCTCTTTTAAAAAACATCTGTGCCTATATTACGGATAATGCCCCGGAAGGGCGTCATATAATTGCCTCCAACGAAGGTGCGGCAGCAGCGCTTGCCGCCGGGTGGTATCTGGGATCAGGCCGTCCGGGACTCATCTACATGCAGAACTCAGGTATAGGCAACGCTGTAAATCCCCTTTTGTCGTTAGCAGATCCTGCCGTCTACAGCATACCGATGCTGCTTTTGATAGGCTGGCGGGGTGAACCAGGTGTTAAGGACGAACCTCAGCACAAAAGACAGGGAGAGCTGACTCTGCCCCTTCTTGAAACTCTTGGAATTCCATATTCGGTAATCGACGGCAGCTGCAGTGATATAAAAATAATTATTGAGCGAGCTGTAAAAGAATCTCTGGCAGGACTTAAGCCTTATGCAATTGTAGTTAAAAAGGACACTTTCGCCCCGTACATTAAGGAAAAACAAAGTGAAGGACCCGGCATCCTTGTACGGGAGAAAGCAGTAATACTTGCAGCTGAACTTGCAGAAAAGGACTGTGCGATTGTATCAACAACAGGAATGATATCAAGGGAACTTTATGAATACAGGGAAAATAACGGATTGTCCCATGATTCGGATTTTCTTACAGTAGGCTCAATGGGCCATTCATCGCAGATTGCTGCCGGTATTGCCGCCTCAAATCCAGGCAGAAAAATATACTGCTTTGACGGCGATGGCGCCGTGATAATGCATATGGGAAGTCTTGCTGTTAACGGAACATCGGCACTTTTGAATTTTATTCATATAGTATTTAACAATGCATCGCACGACAGTGTCGGAGGGCAGATGACGGCAGCAGGTAAAATTGACCTCTGCGCGGTCGCCAGGGCCTGCCGCTATAAAACCGTAATCAGCGCATCGGATGAAAGCGAAATGAAATTGGCGTTTGACACAATCAGAAAAACCGGAGGCCCCTCCTTTCTGGAAATCAGGGTTAAAAAGGGAGCAAGGGAAAACCTCGGCCGCCCGGCAGCATCGCCGCAGGCACAAAAAAATAATTTTATCCAGTATTTATCAGGTGAAAAAAGGGAGATTGTATGAAAAATAAAAAAACTGTATATGTCGGGATGAGCGCGGATCTTGTACATCCCGGACACCTTAACATTATAAAAGAAGCATCAAAACTTGGAGAAGTCTATATCGGGCTTTTAACAGACAGGGCGATTGCAGGCTACAAAAGGCTGCCGTACCTTGAATTTGAGCAGAGAAGAATCATTATTGAGGGATTAAAGGGAGTCAGGCAGGTTATTCCCCAGGAATCGCTTGATTACAGACCCAACCTTGAAAAACTGAAGCCGGATTTTGTGGTGCACGGCGATGACTGGAAGGAAGGAGTGCAGAGAGAGACCAGGCAGCAGGTAATTGAAACACTTGATAAATGGGGAGGGGCCCTTGTTGAGATACCGTATACACAGGGAATTTCCTCCACAAAGCTTAATAAGGCCCTGCGTGAAATCGGCACCACACCCGACCTCAGAAGGGCAAGGCTCCGCAGATTAATAAGCAGCAAGCCGTATGTCAGAATAATTGAAGCCCACAACGGCCTTACAGGATGCATTGTTGAAAACCTTAAGGCGGAAGTAAACGGGGAAAGCCGTGAATTCGACGGTATGTGGTCAAGCAGCCTTACCGATTCCACGGCAAAAGGCAAACCTGATATTGAAGCTGTGGATATTTCCTCAAGGATCGCGAATATCAATGATCTTCTTGAGGTTACAACAAAACCTGTTATTTTCGACGGGGATACCGGCGGTAAACCTGAGCATTTTGTTTATACTGTACGTACCCTTGAGCGGCTCGGTGTATCAGCTGTCATAATCGAAGACAAGATAGGACTAAAGAAAAACTCACTTTTCGGAACAGAAGCTGAGCAGATTCAGGATACGGTTGAAAATTTCTGTGCAAAGATAAAAGCGGGAAAACAGGCCCTTGTTACAGACGATTTCATGATTATTGCGCGGATTGAAAGCCTTATTCTCGCCCGGGGGATGGATGATGCGGTAAAGCGGGCAAAAGCCTATATTAATGCAGGCGCGGACGGGATAATGATACATTCGAAGGAGAAAAAGCCTGATGAAATACTCATTTTCTGCTCAGAATATAACAAAATAAAAGACCGCCCTCCTCTTGTCGCTGTTCCTACAAGCTACGATACGATATATGAAAATGAACTGGCGGAAGCAGGGGTGAATGTTATTATCTACGCTAATCAGCTTATAAGAAGCGCGTATCCGGCAATGGTAAATACTGCAAGAAGCATTCTTGAGAACAGGCGCGCTTTTGAAGCAGGGCCGAATTTGATGGCGATCAGGGATATAATTGAGCTCATTCCGGAATTTAATATCTGAAAATACGGCATCCTGAATGTTCCGGTTTTACAGACAGAGATCACCCCAACAGATAACAACTGAGCATTTTTACTTCAGTCAGTTAAATTATCGTTAACTGCCTTTTGCAGTTTATTCCGGATTATTAAAATTGGATTAGTAAACTCAAAAAAATAATACAACATTTATTTTACGTATTATGTAATAATGTTTTCTTTTATAAGGTTTTATTTTCATTTTTACCCCATTATTCATAGATTTTTACTTCCTTTTTTTCATTTTCTCATTTAATTGATTTTTCACTCAACATTAAAAATGTACTAACAAGATCATTGCAAATTACATTTGAATTAAATTTTTTCATAAGGAGTAAAAATGAAAAAAACAATTTTGTTGATGCTGGTTTTACTAACGGCAGCTTATTCCCTGTTTGCCGGAGGCAGCAGTGAAAAAAAAGAGCGCAGCAGTGGTAAAACAGCATGGATTACGGAAGATTCGGAAGATGCAATTCTTCCGGGAATTAATCCCCTCAAGGTATCCGGTGATATTGTAACTGCAGGCAGCTCAACTGTTTTTCCCCTGTCGGAGAGAATGGCTGAGAGATTCAGGGCGGAAGGATATGGCGGCAGCATCACTATAGACAGTATCGGAAGCGGAGCAGGTTTTGAAAGGTTCTGCATTGCGGGTGAGACTGATATTTCAAATGCCAGCAGGCCGATGAAGGACTCTGAGGCAGAAAAAGCACGCGCTATCGGCAGAATACCGGTTGAATTCAAAGTAGGCACAGACGCAGTTGCAGTAGTAGTAAGCAAAAAAAACAGTTTTGCACAGGAAGCGACAAAAGATGAACTGAAAAAAATATTTTCTGATGCAAAAAAATGGTCGGATGTAAGAAGCAGCTGGCCGGAAAAAGATATTGAAAGGTTCATCCCCGGAACAGACAGCGGAACTTTTGATTTCTTTGTTGAAACCATTTTCAAAAAAGACAACAAACCCATGCTTAATGCTGCCAACCTCCAGATGAGCGAAGATGATAATGTTCTTGTACAGGGTATAGAAGGAAGTCCTTACGCGGTAGGATTTTTCGGATATTCCTACTACAAGGAAAACATGGAGCAGCTTACCATACTCAAAATAGACGGTGTTGAAGCAAGTGATAAAACTGTCGATAACGGAACCTATCTTCTTTCAAGGCCCCTTTTCCTCTATACAAGTGAAAACATATTAAAGGAAAAACCTCAGGTTGCGGCTTTTATCGCGTATTACCTTACCTATGTAAATGAAGAAATTGGATCAGTCGGGTATTTCCCTGCTGCAAAGGATATCCTGTCTGCATCAAAGGTGAAGTGGATGGAGCTTATGTCAGAAAGTCTGAAAAGGTAACAACCGGAGTGAGTCAATTTATAAAATGAAAATTTTTTCTGATATAAGAAAAGAAAAAAGGCTGAGTCTTTATAAAAAGGCCAGGCCTTTTGAGCTTTTTGTTCATCTTCTTCTTTTCATGGTCACATCATTTTCCATACTTATAACAATTTTTATTGTAATAATCCTCGGAAGGGAATCAATGAGGTTTTTCATGAGCGACAATGTATCGCTTATCGAATTTCTGACATCGCGGGAATGGCAGCCTGTCATATCAAAATTCGGCATACTTCCCCTTTTTAATGCGACACTAATGACAAGCGCAATTGCCATGCTTGTTGCCATACCACTTGGGCTTTTTACAGCCATTTACCTAAGCGAATACGCAAAGCCAAGGATAAAGTCAATCCTTAAACCAGCCCTGGAAGTCCTTGCAGGAATTCCGACAATAGTTTACGGATATTTCGCGCTGACATTTATGACTCCCCTTCTAAGAATAATTTTTGGAAATGACATTGTTCAAATATACAATACAGCTTCTGCCGGTATTGTAATAGGCATATTAATAATCCCCCTTATTGCGTCAATGTGCGAAGATGCGCTTTCCGCAATCCCGGGAGATCTGCGCGATGCAGGTACCGGTCTCGGGGCTACAAAACTCGAAGTAACAACAGGAATTGTTATTCCATCAGCATTCTCAGGACTTGCGGCTTCATTCATAGTCGGCATTTCAAGAGCAATTGGAGAAACAATGATAGTCGCAATTGCGGCAGGGGCAAGATCAAACCTTACATTGAATCCTTTTGAATCTGCCGAAACAATGACAGGCTACATAGTGAGGATCAGCGGCGGAGACATCTCATTTGACACACTTGATTATAACAGTATTTTCGCAATCGGCATGGTGCTGTTTCTAATCACACTGCTCCTCAACATGGTCAGCAGAATAATAGTAAAAAAATACAGGGAGATTTATGAATAATAATTTCGATCAGAGCTATTTTGAAACAGACATTTCAGGCAGACAGAAAAAAAACAGGTACTTTATTCTATTGTTTATTGTCGCGTCGGCGACCGGCATCATTTTCCTTTTTATCCTTCTTTTTTCAATTGTGAATAACGCATTTGGAATGACAGCGCTGAAATATGAAAAAAATCCTGAAGCTTTCCCGGAACTAAATATAAATATGAAGGAAAGTACCCGTAATGAATTGATAACTTTCCTGACTGGGAATGTATCCAAAGGTCTTATAAGAAAACTGGAACATGAGAAGCCGCTGATAAAAAGAAATAAAAATGAAATTATCAATCTGATCCATGATGAAATATTCCGGATCAGGGTAGTAAAAAGCTGGCCGCTATCCGACCTTTTGATAAATAAAAAAAAAATTGAGGAATTTATTAAGGAAAATCCCGGGACAAAACTTGAATTCAAAAGCTGGATCAACGCTGATTTCATAAAAAACACACAGTCAAGCTTACCGGAAAAGGCAGGGGTTAAGACCGCGCTGCTCGGAACAATCTGGCTTGTTTTGCTCACGGTTCTTTTTGCATTCCCAATCGGTGTCGCGACAGCAGTTTATCTTGAAGAATATGCAAAGGACAATTTTTTTACCCGGATAGTACAGCTGAATATTTTCAATCTGGCAGGAGTACCGTCGATAATATTCGGAATACTGGGGCTCACTGTTTTTGTAAGATTCCTTTCCCCGCTTACAAGCGGCGCGATTTTCGGTCTTGATGGTTCATCAGGGTCAACCGGAAGGACAATACTTTCTGCAGGAATAACACTTTCCCTCTTAACACTTCCTGTAATAATCATAAATGCCCAGGAAGCAATACGGGCAGTTCCTTCAAGCCTCCGTAGTTCCAGCTATGGACTAGGCGCCACAAAATTGCAGACGATAATCCACCATGTCCTCCCTGCCTGTTTTGACAGGATATTGACCGGAACAATTCTCGCAATATCAAGAGCTGTCGGAGAAACTGCTCCGCTTGTTGTCGTAGGAGCTTCTACATTCATTACTGTAAACCCGTCAACAATTTTTTCAAAATTTACGGCACTGCCGATTCAGATATATCAATGGACTTCGAGGCCTCAGCAGGAATTCAGAAATACTGCCGCCGCTGCGATAATTGTCCTGCTGCTGCTTCTTCTTTCGATGAATACAACAGCCGTAATACTCAGAAACAGAATAAGGAGGAACAGGGAAGCATGAATTCTTCTGCTGTATTACTTGAAAAGGAAGGTAAAGTTATTTCCGGAATAAAAGTGCTCGAATTAATTGATCTCAATATTTATTACAACAATTTTCCAGCGGTAAAAAATGTTAATCTTGCGATAAATAAAAACAGTATTACCTCAATAATAGGGCCTTCAGGCTGCGGGAAAAGTACGGTACTTCGTTCCATAAACAGGATGAACGAGCTCATTCCAGGATCAACTGCTACCGGACAGATAATATTTGACGGAATAAATATATACGGGAAAAACATTGATCCTGTGGAAATCAGAAGGCGGATAGGGATGGTTTTTCAGAAACCAAATCCGTTTCCAAAATCAATTTACGAGAATATCGCGTGGGGCGCAAGAATAAACGGTTACAAAGGCAGCATGGACAGTCTTGTTGAAGAGTCACTCCGAAAGGCAGCCCTTTGGGATGAAGTCAAGGACAAGTTAAAACAAAGCGCAATGAGACTCTCTGGAGGACAGCAGCAGCGGCTCTGCATAGCCCGGGCCATAGCGCTAAGACCGGAGCTTATCCTGATGGATGAACCTGCATCAGCCCTTGATCCGATTGCTACCTTAAAAATAGAAGAGCTTATGGAAGAGCTTGCAAGGGAATTTACAATAATTATTGTAACGCACAACATCCAGCAGGCATCAAGAATATCTGACATGACTGCATTTTTTATGGTAGACCCTGGCAGGAGCGGTTTTCTGGTTGAATATGATAAAACAGAAAAGATATTTTTAAACCCTTCAGATAGAAGAACAGAGGATTATATAACAGGACGGTTTGGATGATAAAATATCAGTGTAAAATGGAGAATTTATGACAGCAAGAAATAATTTTTATAATTCATTGCAGCATCTCAAAGAAGAAATATCAGACATGGGAAAACTTGTAGACACTGCAATAAACAGATCAATAGTCGCACTTAAAAACAGGGACATGATTCTTGCAAATGAACTTGTAGAAGCTGATAAACTGATAAATCAGAAGCAGACAGAAATCGAGGATCTATGCGTTATTCTTATTGCACGTGAACAACCTGTCGCGGGGGACCTCAGAAATATCATTACAGCGCTCAAAATAGTTTCAGAGCTTGAGAGGATGGGAGACCATGCCGGGCATATTGCAAAAGCTGCGATGAGACTGGCGAATGAGGATTATATAAAACCTCTTATCGATATCCCTGAGATGGCAAGAATTGCCGTTGAAATGCTTGACGGGGCGCTTGAGGCTTACCTTGCGAATGATGCAGATAAAGCAAAGGAAATAGCCCGGCTTGATGATAAAATCGACAATCTGCATGAACAGGTACTGAGGGAGCTTTTGACTTATATGATGGAGGATCCCCGAAATATCAGGCAGGCAAACAATTTTCTCTTTATAAGCAGATTCCTTGAAAGATTAGGCGACCATGTTACAAATATATGCGAGTGTGCTGTATTTTCAAGCAGAGGCGAGCATATACAGCTTAACTGAAATGATTTTCAGTCTTTGAAAATATAAAGGATTATTTTTGAAGGCACTGATGAGTCTATGCCGTGGAGAACATTATCCGGGACTGCGATCAGCTCTCCTGACCTCAATGTTTTCCCGGTACTTTCACCGATTGATACTGATACCTCACCTTCAATGACATGAATAAGAACTTCTCCGGCCATAGCGTAAGGGCTTATACCTTCGCCGGGGGAAAAAGAAAAAAAGGTAAATGAAAAATTATCCCGCTGGACAAGCGCCCTGCTAATGATTCCTCCCTCAGTGTATGATACGTAATCTTCAATTTTCTTTACTTCTTTTTCTTTTACTTTTTTTATGTAAATGCTCACTAGTCCCCCTTTTTCTGCGGCTTTACAACAATCAGCATCATCTTGTATTTTCCTATTGCCTGTACCGCATGGGATACATTAGCCGGCATTACAACCGTATCTCCTTCTTCAAGTATTACTTTTTCATCTCCTATTGAGATTTCCCCTTTCCCCTCGATCGCATACACCCAGGCATCTCCTGGAGCTGTATGGCGGCTTAAGCTCTCATCTTCATCAAACGCAACAAGTGATATGCTGAACTCGTCCCTCTGGACAATTGTTTTGCTGCTTACGCTCCCTTCAGCATAATCAAGCAGGTCCTTGAGTTTCAGAACAGATTCATATTCAATGTTTTTCAGAAATCTCTCTTCCACAGATACTCCTTATTCAGGCCTTTATCTTATAAAGCCCCGGCTTTGTGCAGGCCGGGGCATCTTTTTTTCCGGCCTGTATCAAGCCTTGTAGTAATCAGAAACCTGTTTCCAGTTTATGATTTTGAAGAAGTTCTCGATATAATCAGGACGCCTGTTCTGATAGTTAAGATAATAGGCATGCTCCCATACATCAAGCCCCAGAACAGGGGTATCTCCTTTTGTAATCGGTGAGTCCTGGTTCGGTGTGGAATATACGCTTAAGCTTCCGTCCGGCTTTACAGCAAGCCAGGCCCATCCTGATCCGAACCGCGAAACCGCAGTTTTTGAAAACAGCCCTTTGAAGAACTCAAATCCGCCGAACTCCTTCTTTATTGCATCCGCAAGCTTCCCCTCCGGCTCGCCGCCACCCTTGCTGTCAAGTATTGTCCAGAAAAGGGTATGATTGGCATGGCCGCCGCCGTTGTTCCTGACTGCTTCCCTGATTGATTCAGGAATGCTGTCAAGGTTTTTAAGCAGATACTCTATGGTCTTTTCAGCCCATTCTGTCCCCTTTACGGCATTGTTGAGGTTGTTTACATATCCTGCGTGATGTTTATCATGATGAATCTCCATTGTCTTTGCGTCAATGACAGGTTCCAGAGAATTAAAGCTATATTCAAGTTTCGGTAATATAAAATCCATATAAACGCTCCTATATAATACTAATATTGTATGATATAAAATAATAAATATGGCGGGCAAAATCAAATTTATTCAGCCTGATCTGCTGATTACTTTAATGGATGGAGATAGACTATCCCGTCTGTCTTATCATGCTTCATAAACTGCGGTATAAGGAGGAGCTCCCTGTCTGATTTGACAATCAGCCTGAAGCGGGCATCGGGAAAGGAGCTGTCTGTTTCAAACTCGTTTTCCTTTACATACCTTAAATAGTGCCATCCCTCCTCGTTGTAGCGGGATGCCTCGTCGTAATCAGGAATATAGATGAGGAACTGAAAGTCGCCCCGGACAGTTTTGTATTCGTGATATTCATCTGGTGAACTTTTAAATGTCCAGTCGCCGTAGAGGGGGTCTGTATCTTTTTTGTAGTTGCCGTTAAAGACGCGGTACATTGTCGGGGTTGTAAGGATCTCGCTGCCATCTGTGCGTTTAATCAAATGCTCCCATTTATAGATTTCCGTACTCAGTTCAAGGATTTTGTCACCATTATCATCCATTACATCCGGCATATACATCATTCCATCATGTATTTCTTCAATATAGTAATTGATCCCTTCCCTCCTTATCTTGAAAAGCCTTGACCCCTCTTTCCGGATAAAAGGTTTTATTTCGAAGATATTGTCCTTGTGATGGTATATTTTTTCCCCCTCCCACCTGCCAGAGACAAGAAAGCTGTACCTGTTATAATTAAACTCCTCTTCAGCAAAAAGGGCTGAAGAGATAAATATAAAAATCATACCAACAAAAATTCTACTTTGGATTTTCATTACCGCTCCTTCCCGTAAAAAATGTCACCTGAATTGCGCACCATCCTTAAGTCATCAGCACGGGACCTGCTTATCTTCGCCCTGAAGAAATCATATCTTTTTATCTCATCCGGCCGGTAGGTTGTCCTTCCCCCTTTCAGGGGATTCAATACCTCGATTTCAGAAATAACCTTGCTCCCCTCTTTATCTGTAATGGTATTAAAATCCTTAAGTACCATAAAATGGGTGCCGGTCGATACACGGACAGATTCAGGCGAGCCTGAATACTTTCCCGCTTCAAGTATTCTGATAATTGTGTTGTCTGAATAATCCTCTGTTGAAAGGGTAGCAAAACTGAAGCTGTATTTTCCTTCCGTGAGGATATTTAAGGCCTTGCTTGAATCTGTATAGAGAAGATTTCCTTCCGTGAACTGTTTTTCCTTTTTAAGGATTTCATTGGCATCCCTTCCATCAATTTTATTGCCGGTGAGCGTCTGCTGTATGTAAAGGAGTGTATAGAGGTTGCAGCCTGCCTCAGATATGGATTCATTTTTGTATAGGTCGATTTTATATTTCTTTTGTGTTTTATCATCATTCTTCCAGAGTGAAATAAAATCATCTTTGCAATAACTTTCACCAGGTATTCCGTTATCTGTCAGGAATTTCTGATACTGCACCTCAAACCTCGCCCCGTTCACCTCGCTCTCGTCATACCCCAGCGTTGCGTTGCTGTTTACGATGCCGCTGTTCTGCTTAAGGCCGAAATCCTTAAAATCAGGAAAATAGTTGTCACTGTCGCTGTTGTATGATGCAGATGCATAAGCCTTGAACAAATCAATATTGCCGCTCTCAAGCGCAAGCTCAAGCAGCTTTGCCTCAACTGCGAGATGAGGATTGCTTTCAGCAAAACCTGCATATTCTTTTCCGATATCACCTGCCATGACTGTGTGGGCAAGTACTGCGTTTAAAGTTTCTTCCGTCTGTTCAGCCCCGCTGCCGGCAATTCCGTCACGGTGAGCCTCATGCCCGAGAAGGACCGCAAGTTCAAGCGAGCTGTAAAGGCTGCCGGCCCCGCTTTTAACCCTTATGTCCCTTCCTCCCCGGTTTGCGTTATAAACAGTCTGCGCGCTCCCCTTAATTGAATCATCAATGACAAGCGCGTTTTTGCCGGATAGCAAGTTTTCAAACAGGATACCTGCCTCTTCATCACGCCTGTTTGAATAAAGGCCCCTCATGCTTACTGCGTTTTCCCTTATATTCTCTTCCCCTGACGCGTATATCCTTCCGTTCTGGTGCCAGACTTCAAGCCCTTTCACCGAAGAGGCTGTATTTGAAACGCTTATATTCTGCCCATCCATCCCTATGTTTAAAATATTTCCTCCGCTCCCAATCCCCAGTTCAAGCAGTCCTGTATTTCCGAACCCGAAATCGGAAGAATTAAGGATATTGAGCTTAACCTTCCCTGTCCGGCTGTATTCCCACATTGATGCGGCTGAAGATGCGATTGTGCTGTCAAGCGCCCTCCCTTTTTCGAGCGAAGCGCCGTAAAAACCTGTAAGAGTGCTGTCAAGCGCCGCAGAACCCATACTGCAAATATATCCGGCAGCAGCGCCCGCGCCCAAAAGGCTGTTTCTGCTGTTCTTCTCAAAATCCTTTAAATCAAAGTATAATCCATCTGAATTCAATGCAAAAGAATTTATTCCGGCAGATGCAAGATTTGAGGCGCTGTTTCTAAGCCCCGCTTTTGCGGATGCGGTTATAAAACTGTTTTCGGTATATGCCGGCTTTCCAATGCCTGATATTCCTGCCGAAGCAAGACTCACGGCGGCGCTCCTTCCAAGCGACAGCACCCCTTCATCCCAGTCCGTAATACCGTAACCGGCATCAAGTGCCGCAAATGCTGCGTCATCCGCCAGATTAAGCGCTAAAGAGGTAAAAAGACCGGCGCCGCCTGAGGCGATGCTCATCGCGATATTTGCGGCACTTCTCGCGCTTGGAGCACCGAGGAGGGTATCTGATTTGCCGTCATTGTTTTTATCATCATCCCACATCTTCCGGCTGTACCATGGCTGGTCTATTGCTGCAAGACCCCGTCCGAGCCGGGCCTCGTTTCTCAGGTAAAGCTCATATATCCTTCCGTATTCACCATAGCCTTCCTTACTGACCTTTTCAGGGTTTTTCTCACTCATTAAAGGGGCATAACCAAGATGCATATAAAAGAGCCCGCTAATATTTCTGTATTCTTCATACCGGCCTGAAGTTTTATACTTCCCTTCCAGTCTTTTTGTATACTCAAGGAAATCCTCATCAAAACCGCTCCATTTTTCTGCTTCTCCCGAATCTGTTTTTCCAAAAATCAGCTCAGAGTACCGAGAAAGATTTTTTACCGCTTTATCAATTTTAAGCTCAATCTCACAGGCTCCCGACATTGCAAGCGAGTCCCTGTCAAGGTCAACACCGATATCGAAATCAGGTGCAGCAAAATATCTGTACCCTTCTATCTCCTGCCGCTCATTCTCAATTCCACCTAAAAGTGAAATATCAATTATTGCGCTTCGCGAAAATATATTTCCTTTCCTCTTATACGCTTTTCCCTCAAGAGTGTCCGACAGCTGCTTGGTGCTTTTAATATTTGCTGTTTCTATATTTTCCCTTATGCTGTCCTCAATTTCAGTAATTACCTTTGCCGTCTTCATACCGGTAAGAAGCGCTCCCCTCTTTCTTATATCTTCTGTTATTTTTTTCTGATAGTTTTCAAGGGCAGCGGCTGAACCGGAAAACGTACATACATCAGGCAGATATGATGCGATAAAAGTTTTATCATTTCCAATTCCTTGAGTATGGTATCTTGCAGATTCGGCAAGAGAGCTTAAAAGAACGCTGTCTGTAACTTCCTCAACAATGCCGTCGAGGTCCACGTTATTTGTATTCACTGCAGGAACAAAGGTAAATTCAGCTGCTGAAATCAACTCATCCGCCCTTATTCCGCTTTTGCGGGCAAGGCTTTCCCCTGTGCCTTTTGCCGCGGAACATGAGAAATCATTAATCCATTCCTCCCTGCCTGAGACGAGAAAACTGTATTTGTCATTCCAGAGCTCCTCCATTCTCAAAGCTTCAAGCGAATATTCTTCCTGCCATTTTTTCCTTTGCTCCCTTATTGTATCAAAACTCCTGTTCCATTCAGAAATGCCGCATCTGTGAAGCTCCGACATCCTCTCCTGCCACTTTATTTCAGCATTTTGAATCTGCTGATACTCTGTTACAAAAGCATCCTCATTATTATCAATAAAATTCAGCATGCATGCCGTTAAAAGATTTACTGCGGAGCTGTTTCCTGATGCGAGGACCCTCTCCTTCCCTGAAAAGTCGACAAACGCAGATTCTTTTATTATCTCATATTCACCTGCCGCGCCGCTCTTCATGCTCCATGACGGGTTGTAGTACAAATCAATATATTCCTTTTTGATATCATCAGCAGATATACTGCTTTCTTCCTCCATAAGGCAGAGATCTGCTTTTTTATTATTCCTTTCTTTTTCAAGCATCAGGGAAAGGGCCAATATAGATTCATCCAGTACGGCAATTTTTTTTTCATATTCAAAGGCAAGCCTTTCTGCCGCCGCATAACTGGTGGTCTTGCATTCACTCTCCAATGACGAATATATATTTTCGGCATCGCCCGGAAAACCGTTTCCCGTTTCAGCGGGGGCTTTACCCACGGCCTTTTCAATTGAAATAACAAGTGAGCTGAACGGAATGACAGATCCGTTCTCAGCGCTTCTTCCGGTAAGAAGCTCAATTTGATTATTGCATTTATCAAGGTTTTTCCGGTTTTCAAATGCTGCCATAACAGCATCAGATATTATTGTCCGCTCTTCCCCGCCATTGATATCAGCCATATTATGACGCATCCTGCTCATTTTAGAGGTAGTCCTTTCAAAAAAATTGCTTACAGGATGTTTTTTCTTTATCTCTTTTTCTTCTTTTTTGGATTCATCCCAGAGATAATCATGGGCAATATGACCTGCATCCTTTCCGATAAATGACGTGTCAAAAACTACCCTGCCCGACAGCATCATTGTGCGGAAAAAACTGTACAGAAGAAAAAGATCACGGTCATTTTTTATGCTTTCAAGAACAGCTTCGGCAGATTCATCTGTATATTCTTCAGGATCGCAGTCTGCGTATTTTCCTTTTTTCAAAGTGCAGTAATTCTGGTCTGAATAAAGTGCAACATTGACCTTATCCTTGTATTCGCTGTAAAAGGCTATTCCGAATTTTTTCAGGAGCGCAGAACCGGAAGCCCTCCCCCCGCTGAATAGACCATTCATCCAGTACCATGTATCTTTGCTGAAAATATTTCCCGCATCCTGACGTGAAAAATACTCTTCAGAAGCGCAGAGCAGTGACATTATATCATTGTATTCGGTGAAATCAGTTATTTGATAATTTTCTTCATCATCAGGCAGAGTAAACCGGTAATCATATATAAACAGCTCACTGACCGCATCCGTTATCTGCGAACATAATATACCTGATTTTTCTTCAAGCACCATTATATCCCTTCCCAGCTGTGCGGCCCCGGCAGACAGGTAATTAAGGGAGCTTAAGGCTTCTCCCTTCTTTTCAAGAAGGTCAAGATATTCAGGGTCAAGGCATTCCATATACTCTTTTTTTTCGACACTATCCCTGATACCGCTAACTGCTTTATATATAAGGTCAGCGCGCTCATAATCATCCTTTTTTTCCTGCAGTACTGCAAGCGGATCTGTAAGGGGGAGCCGGTAGGGGGAGACAGCATAATCCATTATTTCCTGAGCAAGCTGGAGCGCATCAGATGCTTCCCTGTAATCTATATATGCGGTATCCGCCTCTGTTTTTTTTATCCTATAGGCGCCTGCAACAGCAGAAAGGTCAGACAGTGATTGTTCATATTCCGATAAAGCATAATCAAATGCTGCTTTCTTCTCATCAAGAGAAATTTTCAGATCAGCGACATTATTTTCAAAATATCCGGCTGTTTCAACTTCAAAACCGGCAAGCCTGTTTTCGAGATCAGAAAGTTTTGTCAAAGCAGATGCAGCTGATTTTTCAAGCGCAAGGACAGCTTCCCTTTTTTCTTCCGGGTTCCCGCAGGCAGCAAAGTCCTGCCCGTCTGAGCTGAGCGCGGAAAGAGAGAGGAGCAGCAGTTTTTCGAAGTTTGCCCTTTCCCTGTATCCTTCAGAAATATAAAGCGATCTTTCAAATGAAAGTTTTGCAGCGTTTACCGCATCACTCCCTTCAGAAACGTCAGACGCAACAGATGAGGCCATAATATTTTTTGCTTTTATTTCAGCAGCTGCAATATTGATCAGAATTTCTGTAATATAATCCGGCGCCCCGATTTCAAAAACTGATTCAAACAGCTCTGTTAAATCTTCTTCATCCTCAAGATCTGCGGTAAAACAGACACTCACGCCCCCTGCATCATCTCTTTCTATAACACCAAATATTTCAAACAGCGCTTCTGACAACCCTTCCCTTTCAGAATCAATATATGCTGAAGAAAGAGGGCGCCAGAGGGCAACAGCCCTTCTTTCCGCATCAAGAAGCATCAAATCACCTGATGACATTTCACCCCCGGAATAGTTTGCGCCGCTGCCGCCAGTCAGAGGATTTTCTGTATAATCCCCCTGAAGCAATGCAACTGCAGTTTCCTTCTCAAGCACCAGGCAGTCCTGTTGAATTTTTAGTTTTTCCCAGCAGGATAAAGCATCTTCAGTGTTGCCGTCCAGAAAGAAAACTTCAAATGATTTAAAATCTGCTGATTCTGTATCAATTCCTGCCAGGGCAAGCTGCGCCTTTAGTTCTCCGATACTTTCAGGATCACCGAAATCCGGTTCTATCCTGTAAAGGTTGTCCCTCCTGGCAAGAGCAGTTTCAAGATTTTCAATATTGTCAAATCGTGAAAGACCGAGAAGATCCGCAAGAAGTTCGGAAGAGGTTTCAGAAATTTCCTCCCGCAGGGCATTTTCCATGCTTAAGAAATATTCATTCCAGGCTTCACATCTTTCTGATTCGTAAAAAAAATCGACATCTTCCCTTAAGTTTTCAATACTGCACTGAAGAAGCCCGGAATCCTTTAGTCTGAATATTTCCATGCTGTTTTCATATTCAGCTTTCGCAGCCTGATATAGATAATCCGCCTCTTCAAGAATCTTTTTTTTCTCACTGACGTTTTCTTCTGCAGTGCTTAATCCGCTCTCAAGCAGAGAATCAAGATCTGAAATAATCAGGCTGTATTTTTTTTCATATTCATCAGACAGGGCAAGGGCTGCCCTGTAATTTTCTTCAGATTCTGCTTTTCTCTCCCTTTGAGATGTAAAATCGATGGAATAATCATAAACTGCCTGTGCAATTTCCAGCTGCCGGCAGAGCAGGTCTCTTTTTTCTTTCAGCAGCTCAAGTTCCATTTCAAACTCATCCCCGCCGTACGGGCTGTCTTCAATCCGCTTTTCAAGGGACAGGATTTCTGATTCAGCCCTTTCCATCCCTTCCCTGCAGCTGCCAGCTGCAGTGCTCCAGTATGAGTGTTCTGTAATATAGCCTGCCAGTTCATCATCCTTTGTATTGATGAGAACAAAAGCCCTTTCGTATTTCGATTGTAGATCCGGCAGCTGCATTTCGAGTTCGGTAATTCTGTTATTGAACAGCTTTACTGCTATTGCACGCCCTATATTGAGACTGCCGCTGCCATGTTCATCATCACCTGAATCTTCGTTATCTTTAAGATTTTCAAGAGCATTTTTACACGAATCTATTTCCTTGTTTATATCTTCAATCTCACTTTCATATCTGTCTGCAGTTGCCTGTTTGCCTGCTTTCCATGCAGTAATTCTGTCGATTTCGCCCTTAAGCCAGGAAATATTAATTACAGCAGTTTCCCCGAGGCATCTGTTTTCACGGTACAGGGACAGAAGCATATCAGCTTCCCTGTAAAACCTCTCTATCTCATTACGGGAAGCCTCTTCCATCTGCCTGGAAGCATTTTCCTGACAGGTGAAAAAATCAGTTTCTCTCTCCCTCCAGTAAGCTCTTCCTTCCTCCATGATTGTGCTCATCTCTGAAAGCCATCTGTCTCTGGCTATCGCCAGACTTCCGGCCGCCTCATCCCACCTTTCTTCCGCTTTTATATAGCTTTCCTTTGCATCATATTCCCAGCTGAGTCTTTCCGACAGAAAAGATTTTTCGACGTTTTCCCATTTCTTTATTCCGATCTCAAATTCATTTTTATAGCTTTCCTCCCATTCCGATAATTCAGCATTTACCCTCTCTTCCGGCAGCGATGATATTGAATTCAAATCCTTCTCAAGACGCTCTCGCGCTTCAGAGAGAGATACTTCAATCTCTTTTAAAGCATCAGATGCAGCTGATGACGCGCTGCTGTTTTCGCTTTCCTTTTTGAGAGAAAAACTGTCAAGGCTTCTTTTTGTCAAAAAATATTTTTCTTTTTCAGTAAAAATATATTCAAATTCCTTTTTTATTTTCTCCCTGTACTCATTAAATGAAACAGTAAGGCGATTATTAAATTCTTCAGGACAATCATCGGAGAGCCGGGAAAGTTCATCATAAACAATACACACACTATTTTCCCAATCCTCGAATATACTGTTTAAGACAGAGCACACCTCATCATCCCAGAGTGTTTTATCAGATTCAAGCCCTGCTAATTTCTTAAACACCGGGTCCCTGTTGCTGTCAAAAATAATTTCCCCGTTTTCGGTATCATAAAGATATTTAATATTCAGCCTTTCTATTTCCTTAAGCAGAGTTTCAATGCCGGATGACGGCAGATCCTTCTCAATCTGTCTCATCTTCCAGATACCATAACGCTTTGCCATCTCTGCCTCTGCAGAAGCCCTCTCTCCGGAGGAGAGATTATCAAACCCAGTCAGGGAAGTCCGCATCCAGCGGGCATCGCGTTCTTCCAGATCCGCCCTGTCAAAATACACTTTCATGTTCTGCGGGGAGGGACGATACGACAGATCAAAATTACGGACTGACTGGGCCCCTGTCTTACTGATAATTACTGAAAACAGCACAAGGACTGTTAATATTTTAAGGTTTTTATGCATTTCAGCCTCCTGATTCAATCCGGATCCGGATGAGACCTGTTCTGTTTAAGTAAACAGGCAAAAAGGGGTGTTTAATTCAATTTTCACTTGAAAGATTCAGTTTTTTAACCCATATTTTCCTTAGCTGAGGCGCTAAGATGAAAATTGGAACTGAACGGCTGCTGGTAAGAGGGCTTGAAGAAAAAGATGAATCTGATTATTTCGAAATATTCGGGAACCCGGCAATTTCAAGATATGATGATTTTTCCCCTATCAAAGAAACTGAAGCACTGGAGAATATTCACGATATTATTGAGGCGTATAAAACCGAAGACTCTGAAAAAGAATATGGGGTAGAACTTAAATCCGAAAAAAAGATTATCGGGGTTCTTTATCTAAACCTTGAAAACGGCATCTGGTTTACAGGATATCATTTCAACGAGAAATACCACGGCAAAGGCTACGCGGCAGAAGCTGTAAGCGCTTTTTTAAACGATCTGGAAAAAAGGACAGGAAGGGAGATCAGGGCAATCGTGGATCCGGAAAACAGGCCGTCCATCAAACTGCTTGAAAAACTTTCATTTGAATTCATGGAACAGAAAAGCAGGGAAAAGGAAGGTAAAGTTATTCACGAGTGCTTTTACAGGAAAAAGCCGGGGAAATTCTGAAAGTACGAACCTGAAACCGGGCAGAGTTTTGCCGGCAGTCATTTTTCAAAAGGCGGTATAATAAATAATATGAATATAATAATTACAAACGATGACGGCATTTTCTCACCCGGCCTTGCCGCGGCGGCGGAAGCCGCATCCGGATACGGGGACCTTTTTATCGCGGCCCCTTCAAAACAGAAAACAGCTTCAGGACGGAGCCTTATCGGAGATAAGGATGATTTTTTCCATGAAACTCTCATAAATTACGGTAAGAAGAAGTTCAGGGCATTTCACATCGACTGTACGCCCGCCCTTGTTCTTAAAATGGCTTTTGAAACAGTATTCAGAGGGGTTAAATTTGATCTTGCGGTTTCAGGCATAAACTACGGTGAAAATATTGGTTCCGATGTGACGATATCAGGCACGCTCGGTGCAGCATTTGAAGCGGCATCTGTCGGAATACCCGCGATCGCAGCATCACTTCAAACCTCACTTGACAACCACTTTCATTACGGGGATGAGAACTGGGAAAGCGCACTCTTTTTCCTGAAACAATATATAGGTATATTCAGCGAAAAAAGGACATTCAACAATTTCCAGATATTAAAGCTTGATGTCCCGTCCGGGGCGACAGCTGCCACACCCGCTGAAACTACAAGACTTACGGATAAACCATATTACAGAAATCTTGTTGAAAACGGGACTCCCTCTTCAAAGGTCTCTGAGCTTAAAGTAAGCATCAATAATGTAGAACACAATAAGGGGACAGACGCCCACACGCTGAATGTTAAAAAAATGGTATCACTTACCCCCCTCTCACAGGATTTTTCATCTCCTTCCGTAAGCCGGCTTTTCTGAAAATACAAAAGAAGGGAGTTTATGCCGATTGAAATGAAGGGCGCTTTGGTATAACTTGTACAGAGTGAAAAAACCTGAAATCCTGTCTCCCGCGGGAGATATCATGAGCCTTAAGGCGGCTTTTGCCGCAGGTGCCGATGCGGTATATTTCGGCCTTCCCTCATTTAACGCAAGGCAGAGAGCAAAAAATATCAGAACTGAAGATCTCCCCTCAATCGTATCGGAGGCTTCACTCAGGGGAATAAAACTTTATCTTACGCTGAATACCCTTATCACAGAAACTGAGGTCCGGGAGGTCCTTGATGTTATAGACTCTGCAATGACCGCGGGAATCAGGGCCTTTATCATACAGGATATGGGCGTTTTATATCTGCTTAAAAAGGTATATCCGCAGGCGGAGATACATATATCCACACAGGCGACAACCCACACAAAAGGGCAGATTGCTTTCCTCTCAAAATGCGGAGCCCATCGTGTAAATCTCGCGAGGGAACTTGACGCGGATGAGGTGAGAGAGATCACATCAGAAGCGCACAGGCTTGGAATGGAAACCGAGATTTTTGTGCACGGCTCATACTGCCTGTCTTATTCAGGACAGTGCTATCTCTGTTCTTTTCTCGAGGGAACATCCGGCAACAGGGGGCTGTGCCAGCAGAACTGCAGAAGGCTTTACAGGAAAAACAGGAATACAGGATATTTCCTTAATCTTAAGGACAACAGCGCTCTTTCTTTCGCTAAGGATCTCATTGCCGCCGGAGTTGATTCGCTTAAAATTGAGGGAAGGATAAAAAGCCCCGCCTATGTTTATTCAGTGGTAAAAGCCTGGAAACATCTGATATCAGATCCTGACGATTACAGCAAAAAGGAACTGGCAGAAGCGCTGATTGACGGAGTATTCAACCGTGATTTCACAGACAGCTATCTTGCGAATAACGTCAACAGCCGAATGTTTGCCGACCTGCCTTCCGACCGTTCCATGAAACAGTTTGCGTCTGTCCTGTCATATACCGCGGACAGTTTCACATTATGCATGGATTCAGGGATAGCCTCCCCCCTTCCCGCCGAGATTATAATAAAGGAAAACTCCGGCAGATTTATCTGCGCGGCAGTTTCAGAAGAAGAGGCTGATACACCGGCTTTTGCGGCAGAGGCGGCCGCAGGGCCGGGCAGTTTAAAAGGCATCAGATACTGTTATAAAATTAAAATCACCGGAAAACTCGAGGGAAAGATAAACAGGGGTAACGCAGTCTTTGCCCAGAGGCCGGCGCTTTCTGCGGGAGAAGCGGAAAGCAGCATTAATAATGTCGTTTTCAGAAAAATACCGGTTACAGCGAAGGTTACGGCCGAAGAGGGAAAACCGCTTCGCCTCGAACTTGAGGCAAGCGGAAAAAGAGCCTTTTATGAATCGGGGGAGACACTTTCCCCTGCCCGCAAAGCTCCGGCCGGCAGGGAGAGTTTTATTAAACAGCTTTCAAAATTCGGCAATACTCCGTTTACACTTGAAAATACATTATTTGAAAAATGGGACGATAATCTCTTTATCCCGGCGGGAGAAATCAACAATACCAGAAGAAGCTGTACAGCATCCCTTCTCGGAACAACAGGGGCGGAAGGAAAAGAGAAATTTCTTCAGGAGTATAAGGAAAACAATAAATCTCATGAAGAAACTTCTAAAATGAAAAGGGAAAGCACCCTGGCCGTCTATCTTGACAGTCTCCCTGCGGCAAATGAGCTTAAATCCATTTACGGAAACGCTATAACAATCATGTTTGAAATTTCAGACCCGGATGTTAAAATTGATGATAGTTTTATACCTGTATTTCCGGCGGTCATGGAATGGGAAGCTGAAAAAAAGTATATGGATTATATTGAAAACAGCAGCTGTTCCCTGATAGTGCTTAACAATACATCCCTTGCAGAAACTGCCGACAGGTCCGGCAAAAAATGGATAGCCGGCAATTACCTCAACATAACAAACAGCTTTGCCCTTAAACAATTGTCCCTGGTCTCAGGATGTACTGAGGGAATTGCGTCGCTTGAGCTTTCTTCAGAGCAGACAGCCTCCCTTGCTGAAAAATCTGAAATACCGGTTTCCATGTTTATCTACTCAGCTGTAAAGCTGATGACTACAAGACAGTGTCTGCTCGGATACAGATGCGGGAAGAAAACAAGCGATAAAAACTGTTACTACTGCTCCTGCGGAGAGGAGAACCTTGACGAAGTCAAAGGGAGAAGGCTTAAAATATATAAAAGAAGCTGGAATTACACGGAACTTTATGACAGCAGCTTTATTTCTGTTCCCGAAATGGTTCCGGGGTTCAGCGGGAAAGTGTCAAAATTCATAATTGACTTAAGGTCTTTCAGTTTTGCAGGACACTCGGCAGATACAATACCGGTTATTACTGCGGCATTTAAAGAGTATATCGAAAATCCCGACGCAAAGGGAAAAGCAAGAATCAATGAGCTTTGCATCAATATATCAAAAGGCAATATCAGGAAAGGGCTTCAGTAACTACAGGTCACCCCTTCCCTTTACCATTAAATATTACCGAAAGAAGTTCCTTTAATTTGGACATGCTGTACGGTTTCTGCAGTACTCCGGCAAGATTTTTGCCCGCGAACCTGGCCCCTACATCATCCTTGTTGTAGCCGCTCGCGATTATTACATTAACCTGCGGATTTATCCTTTTAAGCTCGCTGAAGGCCTGGTTGCCGTCCATATGAGGCATTGTAAGGTCAAGTATAACAAGATCGATTTTTTCAGGATAACTTTTAAAGAGGTCAACAGCTTCCTTTCCGTCCGCCGCCGTAATCACCTTGAAGCCCAGATGCTCAAGCATGCTGGAGCCAACCGCCCTTAGACTTTCCTCGTCATCCGCAATAAGGACAGTACCGCTGCCTTTCCACCCCGCGATATCTTTCTCGGGATCAGATTTGCCGCTCATGCTGCTGTCGGGGAGAGCCGGAAAAAGGACCTTGAATGTCGTTCCCCTGTCTTTCTCGCTGTAAACCTTGATGGCGCCTTTGTGGGCACGGACAATTCCAAGAACCGCGGCAAGGCCGAGTCCCCTTCCTGCAAATTTTGTTGTAAAAAAAGGCTCAAAAATATGCTCCAGCGTCTCCCTTTCCATACCGCAGCCTGTATCTGCGACTTCAAAATAAACATAATATCCGGGGACAATCTCTTTAAAAAGATCTGTCCTGCTTAAATAATCAGCGTCACATTTGACTGCACCGAGCGATATTGTAATTACTCCGCTTCTCTGGCCGATTGCATCAGAGGCGTTGATTATGAGGTTCATGATAATCTGCCTTATCTGCCCGGGGTCCGCCATAATCGGGGGAAGCCCTTTTTCAAGATCAAGGTTAAGTATCGCTTTTTTTGAAATAGATGTCTGAAGAAGATGCACCATTTCCTCGATCATTTCCCTAAGATCTACCCTCTCAAGGAAAAAAGAGGCTTTTCCTGAATATGCAAGCATCTGTCTGCATAGTTCAGCGGCCCTTCTGGCGGCAGTTTCAATTTCCTTGATACTTCTCCTTGCCGGAGACATGGAGGAAAGCTCGTCAAGGGCAAGCTCCGAATGCCCAAGTACTGCCATAAGGATATTATTGAAATCATGGGCAATACCGCCCGCAAGAACACCGAGGCTTTCAAGCTTCTGTGTCTGCTGTATCTGCCGCTCAAATACAATCCTGTCTTCTTCCATTTTTTTTACTTCTGTGATGTCCTGGTTAACAACAATGGCCCCGTCAACATTTCCATCATCATCAAGTACAGGCGCAGTGTGATTCAGAATTATCCTCTTTATACCGTCGAATCCTTCAATTTCCAGAATTTCATCCCTTATCGTTACACCCTCAGTTATTGTATGGTAAAGGGCCCAGTCCTCGGTTTTTATTTCTTCCCCCGACGGCAGGCGTTTAGCCCTGAAAAGGCCATAATCATCAGTTCCGACTTTTTTATCAGCGCCCCATATTTTAATCCCGGCCGGATTACCATAATTAAGCTTCCCGGTTTTATCCGCAATCCAAAGGCCCACAGGAAGTATCTCCAGTATCTTCCCAAAAAGTTTTTCCCTTTTCCCGAGCGTCTTATCAGCCTTTTTTCTCCTGACAATCGAGTTATACGCTGCCATAATAATAAATGACTGTAGAACAAGAATCAAAATAAATATAATAAAAAAAATCCTGGTCCTTTTTTCAAGCATTTCATTTGCGTCTGTATATTTTGTAATATTGCTTATAATGCCGAACACCTTATTGGTTTTCTGATCATATTCAGCGAATGATCTGACGGAAAGTATTGCCCCGTCTGTATTCCTTTTAATTTTAAAAACCAAGTCATAGGTTTTATTCTCTTCAATCAAATCCTTTAAGGCGCTGCCTAGCATTTCCCTGTACTCAGGAAGGGCCGTATTTCTGATATAATCCAGGTCATTATCTGAAGCGCTTAACCCGTACAGCGCCATGGCCCCATCCGATGCATAAAATATTTTTTCTTCTATATCAAAAATCCAATGACCGAACTCCGCTATATTTTCAGCCTTCCGGTGTTCCCTTTCGCTTTCAATAGTTTTGCTTTCAAGAAGATGTTTTTCAGTTATGTCATGAATTATTGAAATAAGAAGCTCTTTACCTGATGATTTTACAGGCCAGGAATATATCTCAACATTTTTAAGCTCGCCATTTGAGATTCTATGGCTGAAAATAAAATAATTTCTGCGCTCTTCCCTGGCCGCCGTCATTTCCCTTGCTATATCGGCCTGAGGCATAATATTGATTTTGCAGATATTCATTCCCCGGAATTCATCTGCAGAATATCCGTAAAACTTCTCAGCTGCGGGATTTACAGTCTGGATAATTCCTGTGTCCGGGTCCAGAACCATTATCGGAATCCCAATATTTGAAAAAGCCTCTTTATAGAAATTGTCGGAATCAGGGATGGAAAAAAGGAATTGAGCGGAAAAGAACAATAATAAAACCACAGCCGACTTTTTGATAATCCTTGAAACGTTGAAATACATGGTGTTATTAACGCTCATACAATACTCCGGATTTTTGATATTACATTGATTATAACAGAGGTTAGGGAATTTTAGTTAATAAAAAATTGCCACATTCCTGTAATATTACCGGGATGAAACGGTTTAAGGATTCTCTCTGTTAACAGCGGCGAATCAAGTATTACAGCAGGCCCCTGCCGTCGTGGGCAAGATTTGAATGTGCAAGAACGTTATATCCCTGCCATGGGCTGATGCCCGGCCAGAAGCCGTTTTCATCCTGCCGTTTTTCCAGCTCTTCGACAGCGTAGATTACCCCGGGGATTGCGGCGCTTTCCTCAATTATAAGTGTTCCCCGAAGGTAATTGTACAGATCCGCCGTTTCTGTGTTTCCGCAGCGCGAAGTGATTCTTTTCCCTTCTTCTTCCGCCTTATCCCGCCACTCTTTTTCTTTGTGTTTTGTGAAAACAGCAACGCTGAAAAGCCATGCATGAAGGGGGAAATACGGGCTGCAGGCAGGCTCGAACGGCAGATCGCGGAAAGTGTCCTGAATGAGCGAGCCGCCCCTCCCTGCAGGTGCGGCTGCCGTCACTGCCGCAGGGGATGTATAAGTGAACAGGAGGTCAAGGGCATTTACTGCTCTGTCACTTGATTCCCTGACAGTAAGGTGGAGAAAGAAAAGTTCCCTTGCAAGCGTGTAAAGGGCAGCCTGCCTGTTCCCGGCTAGCCCCTGCTCAAGGATACTAAAGAGAGTTTCGATCCTTTTAAAACTGCCCTCCGCAAAGTTAAGCGCCCTTCTTCGCCAATCAGGTGACTGACGCTGTTGTTTCCATTTCCCATCCGCATATATCCTGTAGGGGCTTTCAGCCTGCCATTCGTAAAAGCGGGGATCTTTAATACTTTTCATATTACTGTCATAGTAAATATATTTACCTTCAATCATGATTATAATGCTTCAGCTATCTGCATTCAAGATTTTAAAAAAATACAATTCTTGGTAGACAAAACAGATCAGGATATGTTAACGTTTTTTTCATCATGCTCATTCAGAAAAGATTTTTTCTTTCTTTTTTATTGTTTTTTAGTTTAACTGCTTCCATATTCGCACACCCCCACACGTTCATTGATTCAGTTATTGAATGTGAATTCAATGAATCAGGAATATCAGGCTTCTGGATTAACTGGAGTTTTGATTCCATGTTTGCAACCTCAATAATTATGGATTTCGACCGGGACAGAAACGGTTCTTTTTCAGAGTCAGAAATCGAGGATGTAAGGGAAAATGCCTTTTCAAATCTTGAAAATTTTAATTATTTTATTTATATAACAGAAAACAGAAAAACAAGACGTCCAATTACAGTAACAAATTTTTCAGCTTCCATAGTTGAAAAAGATATTTTTTACAGATTTTTTGTACCTTATAACTCAATTTCTAAAGAAAATCAAAACAGCGTAATCATTGCAATATATGATGACACCTTTTTCTGTGATATTTCAATAAAATCGGCAAAAGCAATTCCTGAGAATATTTCAAATGTTTTTAACATTGAAACAGAAATAAGAATAAATGAAGAAAAAACAATAAGATATGATAACGCTTATCAGTCAATAACAAGAGACGGAGCCTCATATACAGGGTTTGTCAATCCACAGGAACTTGTAATCAGGTTCTCATTAAAATGACAAACCGTATAATATTTTTATGTATTATTATATCTCTTTTCATCCCGGGCAGTATTCTTTATTCGCAGGCCAACAGCTCCAATCCATTTTACAGCGGCACAAAACAAAACCAGTTGACAAAAAAAATACCAGCTGAAAATAATGGTTTTATTCAGAAAATCTCGGCAATCCAGAAGAATATAAACAAAAAAACATCTGATATCATAAACAGCTACAGGGATAATAAAAGCGGGAATCTTCTTTTATATATTGCCGGAATATCACTTATTTATGGCTTTATACATGCCATGACACCGGGACACGGTAAAAGCATCATACTTGGATGGATACTTGCATCACAAAGAACATTTACAAAAGTTCTTTTCACATCTGTCTTTGGAATGCTTTTACATGTTTTTAATTCTGTAATCATGGTTTATGTAATCTGGTATTTTATCAAAGGGAAAATCAGTGTCCAGTCTCCGCTGTTTATAAAATATTTCTCGTTCGCTGCATGCGCTGTTTTAATAATATTGGGATTAGGGGAAATGAAAAATATTCTTACCAGGCATCATAATTCTCACTCACACGAGCTTGAATCCATAAACAGTACTACATCGGTAAAAGAATGCCTCATGATCTCTGCCGGAATCGGAATAGTTCCATGCCCTGTTGCATCCATCCTTACAGTATTTATGATATCAGCCGGACTATATGCGGAGAGCCTGCTTACAGCCCTTTTTTTCGCATCCGGCATGACATTAACACTTATAATCTACACCTCCATAATATGGACGTTAAGATCATATATTACAGGTATAAAAAACATTCACTTTAAAAAAGCAGGAGAGATATTACTGCCGGTTACAGGAAGTTTCTTGCTTATAATGTCAGGAATATTTATAATTTTACCTTATGTAAATTTTTAAAAATTACACTTTGAAATACGGCAGGAGCACTTAACCCCTGCCGTTAACTACTATGCCATTTTCCTTACAAGCTTATCGTCCCTGCCAAGGATTTTAAAAAACAATACTGTAAGTACCAGGAAGAGGATCCCTGCAGCAATCCATAACAAGCTGTGACCCAGTGTAATCTGATAGAAAAGTACTGCTACAATCCACGCAAGAAACGTCAGATAGGAGGTTATAAGTATCCCGAAAAATTTCCCTGCTTCCTTTATGAGAGCTCCGAAAGCTGCAAGACACGGAAAATATATCAGCACAAACAATAGATAGGCAAAAGCCTGCAATGGCCCTTCTGTAAAGTATTTCCCCATTACGCCGAATGTATCAGATGTTGAACCAATCTCTTCCGCAAGCGCATCGTTATCAGTTTCTTCAAGAAGAGATGTGCCCAAGGGATCGCTTAGACCTCCTCCTGCTCCGGCAAGCGCTTCAGGAATTGAGGCAAATGCTTCTGTCACGCCGCCAAAGAAATCGAATGAATCATCTTCACCATCATTTTTTCCTGAAATCTCTTCAACTGAAGATGACTCAATCTGGGAGTATAGCGCATCAAGAGTTCCGACTACCGCCTCCTTTGCAAAAAGCCCTGTAAAAAGACCTACTACTGCCGGCCAGTTTTCTTCTTCCACACCCATTGGCCGAAACACAGGACTCAATGTTTTTCCGATTCTTGAAAGAACAGAGTTATCCGAATCCTCATTGCCGAATGACCCGTCAAGTCCTAAAGAGTTTAAAAAAGCAAGGACAAGAACTGCTATTATGATGACCTTACCGGCCCTTATCATAAAGTGTTTAAGCCTCATCCATGTGTGGATCATTATATGATTAAATTTCGGAGCATGATATGGAGGAAGCTCCATGATAAAATAGGAAGCTTCGCCTTTAAAAAGTGTATTTTTGAGCATCAGCCCTGTAAGAACAGCAAGAACAATACCTGAAAGATAAAGAAGAAAAACCATTGTACCGCGGGAATCAGGGAAAAACACTGCAGCAAAAAGAGCATATACAGGAAGCCTTGCTCCGCAGGACATAAAAGGAGCCATAAAAAGAGTCATAAGCCTGTCGCGCCTGTTTTCTATAGTTCTTGTTCCCATTATTGCGGGAACTGTACATCCAAATCCTACAAGCATTGGTATAAAAGCTTTACCGGGAAGACCGATTGCCCTCATAAGACGGTCCATTACAAACGCTGCCCTTGCCATGTACCCGGACACCTCAAGTATAGACAGACACAGGAACATCATAAATACAATCGGAACAAATGTAGCAACAGTCTGCAAACCTGCGCCTACTCCTCCGGCAACAATGGATATAATCCATTCAGGGGATCCGGCTGCAGCAAGAAGATGGGCAACACCGTCTACAAATATCGTGCCGAACAGGATATCAAAAAAATCAATAAATGCACCGCCGACTGTGTTGGTCAGCCAGAAAACCATATAAAGAGCAAACAGAAAAACCGGAATACCAAGAAACCTGTTAAGGACAATACTGTCAATTACTTCTGTAACTTTTACTTTAATATCCGATCTTTTTACAATATCTCCCAGAATCCCCTTGATATAACCGTATCTGTAATCTGCAATAACAATATCGGCAGAATCTCCGAGAATCTTTTTCAGGTATTCTTTTTTTTCAGTAATTTCATCCTGTGTCAGCTCAGTTTTAGCGACAATTTCTTCAGTTATTAATTTATCATTTTCAAGTATTTTTATTGCTGTCCATCTGACAGATTCATTCTGGACATTTTTTATTTTCTTTTGCCAATTATTTATTACATCTTCCAGTTCATTAGGGTATTCAACAGCTTGACCGGTAGGCGAAGACGAAGAAAAATAATTATATAAAGAGTTTTTTACTCTTTCAACATCGTTTTTATTTACTGCAGAAATTGACTCTACAGGAACTCCCATTTTTTTTGAGAGTTTCTCTGTATCGATGCGGATTCCGTTTTTTGCCGCAATATCAAGCATATTAACCACAACAAAAACAGGCACACCCATCTCAATAAGCTGGGTTGTAAGATAGAGGTTTCTCTCAAGATTATTGCCATCTACTATATTGATAATAAACTGAGCTTCTCCGCTGAGAATGTATTCACGCGCTGCTTTTTCATCTTCAGATGATGCATAAAAAGAATAAATACCGGGAAGATCGACTATGGTAACCTTTTCTTCAGGATATGAAATTACGCCTTCAAATTTTTCAACCGTAACGCCGGGCCAGTTGCCTGTTCTTACATGACCGTTTGTAAGGCCGTTGAACAGGGTAGTCTTTCCGCAGTTGGGATTACCGGCTATAGCAATTATTTTTTTATCACTCATAATTTTAAAGCCTCCTCAAGTTTATGATTTCAGCTTCTTCTTTTCTGAGTGTAAGCTTATAACCCCTGACTTCAATTTCCACAGGATCGCCGAGCGGTGCTTTTTTTGTAACTGTAATTTCTGCATCTTTTGAAATACCCATAGAGAGTATTTTATTTCTATAATCCTCATTGCCATTTTCAAATCCGGTGACGACAGCTTTGTCCCCGACTTTCATGTTTTTGATTCTATCCATAAAAAGAAAACCTCCATATCTTATTCTGCAGTAACATAAATCTGCTCTGCAGTATTTGAATCCATCATAATTTTATTGTCTCCGGTTGAAATCAGGCACGGATGATTTTTCCTTCCGCATATCAGTGTTAGCGATATTCCAGGGAAAACACCCTGCTCAATCATCTTTATTCTGAAATTTTCATCACCAAGAATTTGACGGACAATCAGCTTTCTTCCGCATGCAGCTTCAGGTAAAAGGCAACTCCTACACCGCGAATGTCTTTTTCTTCCATGTCTTAACCTCATATACCCGCCTTTAAAAATGTTCATTCATAATATTTGTTGTTTCTAATTTACTTAGACATGCCTAATTTTTAACATGGAAGAATCATTCTGTCAATATTTTTTTAATATTTTACAGGGAATTACAGAAAAGCATTATGAAATAAAGGGATTAGAGGTTTAAGGGCATCTTAAAAAATGAAATTACCGGGGAAAACCCGGTTATTAATAATGTTTTACGGATTTCAGGAAAGCCTTTCGGCCCCGCAGTAGACCTCATCCACTTTCATGAAAAATGCCGCTTTAGGGGAGAGGTGAGGAAATTTCCCGTGGACCCATTTGACAGTTTCATCAAATCTGGTTCCTTCAGTATAACACTTCATCCTACCCTTGACCTGATATGCTTTTTTTGTATCCTTGTCGAGGACTACAAATGCCATAACCGGATTTGCATCCAGATTTATCCTTGTCTTGAAAAATTTATTGTCAGCGATTACAACTGTATCATCATCGATAACCTTCAGGCATTTTATATAAACAATGTTTGGAATCCCGTTTTTATCCGCAGTCGCTATGCAGATCGGGTCTGTTTTTTCTATCGCTGTCTTTACTTCCGGTGTCAGTTTTATCATCGATATATCCTCCTTAAATGATTTTTACATATTATCATACACATCCATCTTCAATATAATAATGGCAGATACTTTTTTTTACAACAAGAGAGGGAAGATGAATAAATCATATCTTTACATGTTTTTCGCCGCGTTATGCTGGTCCGGCGCTTTTATCGCGGGAAAAATAGGCGGAGCAGAGATAAGCGGACTTGTGATGAGCTTTTACCGGTTTTTGATCGCTGTCATCTGCCTTTTCATCTACGGGAATGTTAAAAAAATATCTTTCAGAATCGCACCAAAAAATGTTTTAATACTGATGGGTATAGGGATTTTCGGAATGGCAGGATACCATATTCTTTTTTTCGAAGCACTGCACACAATCAATGTGCTTGAGGCAAGCGCTATAAACACATTAAACCCTGTCCTGTCCGCCCTGCTCGGATTCATTATTTTCCGCGAGCCCTTAAGCAGAAAAGGACTGCTATTTCTGATAACGGCGGCATTCGGGGTGCTTACAATTGTTGTTAAGTGGAATTTTTCACTCCTTTTATCCGGGACAGGGACTGCGGGAACTGTTCTGATGATTTCCGCAATGGTTATCCTGGTAATATATTCACTTTTAATCCGTAAATTCGCTGCCGGCATAAAATCCGTAGTATCTTCATTTTATACATTTATGGGAGCTTCCCTTTTCCTTCTTCCGTTTATCGCCGCCGGGGGGGAATCCCCCGTCACCTGGTCAGGCAATGTCTGGGGTTCAATAGTATTCATGGGAGTTTTCTCTACTTTTCTGGGCTATACCCTGCAGCAGGAATCCATATCAAAGATAGGTGTATCACGTACCAATTTTTTCATCAATTTTGTCCCGGTTTTTTCCATGTTTCTCGGAGTGCTTATGCTCGGGGACCAGTTTTATCCGGTTAATATTTTAAGCCTCGCAATAGTAATTGCAGGAATGATCGGATATCTCGGAGAAAAAGAGAAGCTGGCCGTCAGACAGGGATAGACAGGCGGTATGTTTTCACTCTTCTGATATGTCCTCAAGTTTATTGCGGTCAAGAATATGAATTGCGCGCCCTTTCAGCTGGAGGATATCCGCTTTAACAAATCTCGCAAACACACGGGAAAGAGTCTCCGGTGTTGTCCCGAGAACCCTCGAGAGCTCTCTCTGGCTAACGGGGAGTTTTATGTCTTCAGTTTCTCCATCACAGTCCGCCGCGACAAGGATATAGGAGGCAAGCCGCTGGGGGATTTCCTTTAACGCAAGAAACTCGACTGTCCTGATACATTCATTCATCCTCATCGCAAGGGCGAAAAAAAGATTAATCAGAAGAGAAGGGGCAGCTTCTGCCGTATTCTCAAGGTTTTTACGCGGGAACATAAGGACAACACTGTCTTCAAGAGCTACAGCGTTGGCAGGAAAGGGAACGCCTGTAAACAGGGTAAAAAGGCCTATCATCTCTCCGGGTTTATACATCTGTATAGTCTGTTCCTTGCCGTTATACGATGATTTAGTCAGCTTTACCCTTCCCTTCCTTAAAAGGAAAAGTGCGCCTGACTCTTCCATTTCTTTTGTAATGTATTGCCCGGAGGAATATTTTTTTTCAACTGCAGCACGGTTTAACGCTTCAATCTCCTGATCCGAGAGCCCCTGAAACAGCGCGACAGTGCTGATAAATTCAATCCTGTCCATGTTATCGCCTTTTTGTGATGATCTTCAGTATCCACCTGAGGGCATTTTTTATCAAGTGCCAGCCACATATTACAGGAATGCAGCACCTGCCGGATTCTAAAAAAAGAGACTTTTTAAAATATTTAAGTGACATTCCGGAAAAATTGATCCAGGTCAATTACAGGACAATTTATCAGGTATAGCTTTGAATCATATTACCGGATTTCAAACAAAAACATTTAAGGAGATTTTTATGATTAAAGCTGATGTTGTCATATTGGGAGGACTGTCAGGAATTACCGCAGGAATAAGCTGCAGAAGACACTATCCTGACAAAAAGATAGTTCTTGTCCGAAGGGAAGGGACAGTTCTTGTTCCCTGCGGAATTCCCTATATTTTTGGCACTGTGGGAGGGCCTGAAAACAATGTTGTGCCTGACGGACTTCTTGAAAACAACAAAATTGACCTTATCAAGGATGAAGCGGTCGATGTGGACAGGGAAAAGAAGATAGTTACATTAAAGAACGGCGAAACATTAAACTATGAAAAGCTCGTATTTGCCACAGGATCCCTTCCGATTATTCCGCCGATTTCCGGAATTGAAAAAGAGAATGTATTTCCCGTTAAAAAGGATTTCGCTTATCTTAAGGACCTTCTCGCGAGAATGGACAATGCAAAGGACATTGTGATAATCGGAGGAGGATTTATCGGTATGGAATTTGCCGATGAATGCCGCAAGAACAGAAAAGTCAATGTTACAGTAGTGGAAATGCTCGACAGGTGCCTTCAGATGGCAATGGATGATGAATACTGCGATGAAGCGCAGAAGAAACTTGAGAACACCGGAGTAAAGGTTCTGACAGGGGAAAGAGTAGTCTCGCTTGAAGGGGGAGATGCTGTTGAATCCGTACTTCTAGCAAGCGGGAAAAAAATAAAAGCCGATATTGTAATCCTTGGAATAGGTGCGGTACCGAACAGCAAACTCGCTGAAAAAGCGGGGCTTGAAATAGGCTTCAGGAAAGCAATCAAGGTTGACCGCTTCATGAGAACCTACAATGACAGCAGTGTTTTCGCATGCGGCGACTGCTGCACGAAAGAATCATTTTTTGATGGTAAACCTTCGGGCGTAATGCTTGCTTCTGTCGCTACAGCTGAAGCCAGAATGGCGGGAGCAAACCTTTTTTCCCCGGTTCATCACAACTGCGGAGTAATAAGCGTATTTGCTACAGTTATAGATGAAAGGGCTTTCGGCGTAGCCGGAATTGTTGAGAGGACGGCAAGGGATAGCGGAATGAATATTGTTGTCGGCAGGGCGGAGGCCGCCGATACACACCCCGGAGGAATGCCGAATTCAACCATGCTTAAAGTTAAAATGATATTTGCCAAAGATACAGGCATCCTGGTCGGAGGAGCTGTTTCAGGCGGCAAATCCACAGGAGAGATGATCAATGTAATCAGCGCCTGTATCCTTCACCGGATGACAGCGGATGATATTGTGAAGTTCCAGATGGGGACACACCCTGCGCTCACTTCTTCGCCGATAGCCTACCCGATAGTAACAGCCGCCTGCAAGGCAATTATCCCGATCCACAGGGGATAATAAAAACAGTAAAGCCGCCTTTACGGCGGCTTTTTATTTATGGGCCCACTTGAACTTGAATTTAACCAGCCCTTTAATGTTTCTAATATACAGCTTCATAAAATGATCGCCACGCTAAAAGCCAGTCTATCCTGTTGTTTCGATTACAGTATGATCGGGGAAAAAATAAATATTTTTTTATTTTCTTTATTTTCTTTATTTATTATTACCCTATCCCGCAAGGTATTTAATGCTACAATTCTTATATTTCCAAAATTAGTCGGGAGGTTGTGATGTCATTAAAAACTAATATTCTATCAGGATTAAGTGCCGGTGCTTTAATTTATCCAGAAGTTATAAAAGGGAATCAAGTTCCGGCAGAATGGATGATAAAGGATACAAGGAATAGTAATAAAATTAAATTCTATTTTGCAATATAAACTGAACCTTAATCTGGAGAAGGGACATGAATAAATCAAATATTCTGATTTTAGATGATGAACCTCTAATTAGAGATCTTCTTGAAAATTATCTGTCAAATGATTATGAAATATTTCAGGCAGATTCCGGATATAAAGCGCTTGAGATGCTTTCAAATATTAAAATAGATTTAGCTTTTGTTGATATAAATATGCCGGCAATGAAAGGAACTGATTTTATTAAAAAAGCAAGAATAAATTATCCTGACATTGCCTATATCATTATTTCCGGTGAAAAAGATATAGATGCCGCGATTGAAGCTTTACATTCAGGAGTTTTTGACTTTATCAAAAAACCTTTTACTGATTTAAAATATTTAAAAAAAGTAATAAACAACTCATTGGAAAAAAGAAAGCTTATTACAGAAAACAAAAAATATAAAGAAAATCTCGAATCTCTTGTCGAAAAAAGAACAGCAGAACTGGAGATAAAAAATAAAGAGTTAATACATTCTCAAAACAGGATAGTAGGTATTTTATCCCGTGCAGCAGAGTATAAGGATTATGAAACTGGTCAGCATTTTATCAGGGTATCCCAATATTCAGGCATTATTGCAGAAGCCTTGGGACTTGAGGAAAAAAAGATTGAGATTATCAGACAGGCAGCGCCAGTTCATGATATAGGGAAAATAGGGATCCCGGAAAAATTACTATTAAAACAGGGAAAACTGACTGATGAAGAATATTCAGAAATGAAAAATCATTGTATATATGGTGAAGAAATATTAAATAGCCAGTCTCTGGATATCTTTATACAAAATAAGCATTTTGATGTTGACAGCATGATATATACTGATGAATTGCTTAATACTGCTGCGGTTATCGCAAAATCGCATCATGAAAGATATAACGGAAGCGGATATCCGGATAGACTTAAAAAAAATGAAATACCAATTGAAGCAAGAATAGTTTCAGTTGCAGATGTATATGACGCGATAGGAACAGAAAGAGCATATAAAAAAGCCTGGGATGAACAAAAATGTCAGGATTATATAAAAAATAACGCTGGAGAACTTTTTGACCCTGTTGTGGTTAATGCTTTTATATCAAATATAAATAAAATAACAATGATAAAGCGTGTTTTTAAAGAAGAGCAAAACACATCAAATTCTTACGTGCTCCAAAAACTGGAAAAAGAAATGGCCTTAATTAATTAGATTAATTATCTTATACTGAGACATAAATCCCTGACGATATATATTTTATTATTATAGAATTTTCAAATACGTTCTGCAGGAAACCTTTAAATAAAAAACAGGGGAGAAAATGAGTATTACACTGATGAATGAACGGGCATCTGAAATTAACTCAACAACAGAATGTTTATTACACAGGTAAGCTTTTTTATAGTATTGGTTCTTATTCTTTCTATTTCAAGTGTCTTTTTTTTTAACAATGAGACATATATAACACATAAAGTTTTATCAGACTTTAATCATGAACTTGAGTTGATTGCAAATCAGTTTAATTTCAAGCTCCTAGTGACCGAAGAACAAATCAAGGCAATTACAAGCCGATCAATGATAAAAAAAAGCTTCATGAATTTCACTTAAACAATATTTCAATTGATGAAGTAAGGGCCTTTACACAAACAGAATACGCAGACGACACCTCTGTATATGCAAACCTGCTCCATGCAGTCAGATTTGATGCAAACAATAACATTATTGCATCCTACGGGAACTCCCCGATTAAAATTAAAAAGACAAATGACAAAGAGTTTTTTAATAATGAAAACGGATGTAATATTATTCTGAGAAATGAAATCATTCATAACAATGAACTAATCGGCTATGATAATGCAGCTTTTCTGCTATGCAATTTTAAAGATCACAAATCACTTTTACTTAAAAATATTTCAATAATTAAAAATCCTGTTCAAAATATAAATCGAGTCAAATATTTTTACTCAGTTGCAATCGAAAAAACCAGATATTCATTATATGCAGAATTAAATCGGGATTAATTAAAATCAGAGTTATTGACTCAGTTAAAATAAATTTTGCTCCAGTCTGCTTTATTAATAATTATAGTCTCAGATTTTACAATTTTAAAATCAACATTTCACATAATACAGGACTTGAAACAGTCTTCACGGAAAGACCCATTGACCGGCTTGGCAAACAGAAAAGTTTTATGGGAAAAAGCAGCATATTTACTGGAACAATCAAAAAGATACAATTTTAAATTCGCATTACTATATATTGACGTTGACAGCTTCAAAACAATTAATGATACATACGGGCACAAGGCTGGTGATGATTTATTAATAATGATTGCTTCAAGATTATCAGAAAGTGTGCGCTCAACTGATGAAGTTATAAGAATTGGCGGAGATGAATTTGTTATAATAATTTCAAGAATTAATGAGCATGGGGACGGCGGGAAAATAACAGAAAAAATTCTAAACAATTTTTTCAGGATTTTTAAGATCGGATTATATGATTTAAAAATAGGGGCAAGCATAGGTATTTCTGTTTCAAAACCTGACAACAAATTAACAGTAGATAAATTATTGTCGGAAGCTGATCTTGCGATGTACGAGATTAAAAGATCAGGTAAAAACAGCTTTAAATTTTCCAATTAAATAATTTATTTCTGATCATCATTAAATAATATAATTTTAGAATTATTTTCAATGTTTTCCTTCACAATATTATCCATATATTTTTTTTCATAAAGCATTAAAAGATTTGTGCTTTTTATAATTTTTCTTACAAGAACTTTCCCTGTTTCGGGGAAAAAGTATATTTTACGTCCGTAATCTTCTCCTGTATCTCTTGCAATTACCGGAATATTTTCAGCTGCAAGAAATTTAAAAACAAACTCTGTATTTTTTAGCCCGATATGATACTTCACGGAAGAATCCGTATAAAGGACATTGCCACCTCCAAAAACTTTAGCAATAAGCTCTCTTTTTTCAACACTTCTTTTCATCAGGCTGTTGATAAGGAGTTCCATTGCATATACTCCGTATCTCCCAGGGAAACTGTTTTCCAAGAAAACAATTTCAGATGATGCAGGAAGCATAAAATGATTAATACCTCCAATATGTTTTTTATTGGAGTAAAGAACAACAGAAACGCACGACCCGAGTATTGTGCATATTACATCTTCCGCGCTTGTATAATACTCTCCCGGGTTAATAAGCATAACTTCCCTGTCAATTTTAGAGTTGTAGATTTTTTTCATATTATTTGCTGCAGAGTGCAGACATCAATCCAGTACTTTTTTTACAGTATTGAGCAACCCTTCATTTGTAAAAGGTTTTACAATCCATCCGGTAGCTCCTGCCGCCTTCCCCTTCTCAAGCATATCATTGGCGCTTTCTGTAGTAAGAACAAGGATGGGAACATACCTGGTAGAATCCTGCGCTCTTAATTTTTTAATCAGATCTATTCCATTCATGTTCGGCATATTTATATCTGTTATAACAAGATCTATATTAACGCCTGATGATTTTGCAACCCCGTCAACCCCGTCAACGCCTTCCAGAACATTGAAACCGTTTTCCTTGAGAAGATAACTGAGACTCATTCTTACTACAGAAGAATCATCAACAATCAGTATTGTTTTCATATTGCACCATCCTATAATTTATGGACCCCTCAAAAAACTGTATTTTCCCCGGGGCAAGGAAGCAAAATACCCTAAGGCACATTGCATGGGGATAAACCTGTTTACACAGGATTATTCAAAAGTTATTCGATATCACCTTTTATACTTTTTCAGAACAACGTTATACTGCTTTCAGATACACTTTGCTCAAAATTTTCTTCATTCATAATTTTACCTTTATGGCGGAAAATTGTAAATTTATTTAAAAGATTATCAATTTCGCTGCTCTTAGCCAAAACAGCAAGTCTCTCCTTATCAATCATGTTGTATGATTGATTAATTTCTTCAAGACTCCGGATAATTTCGACTTTCATAATTTTCAGGGACTGTTTCGATTCACCGATCAATCCGATATTTTTCTTTATGCTATCATAAATCATCACAAAGGGCCTGTTTATAAAGGTCAGTTTATTTAACAATTCTCTGAAAATATATCCTGATTGCTCTGACAATTCAGCAAGTTTTTTAATTTCATTTTTGAAATTTTCAGTAAATAATTTATTATCATTGATAATTTTTCTCAATTCAGTGTCGGTTGCTTTATTCAGACTATTAAAATTATCATAGATACTTTCAATCTGTTTTGCAGATTCTGAAATAATATCAACTTCCCTTTGAATATCATTTATTGATGTTTCAACATTTGCTATTGCCGGGTGCCTTGCGATTTCAATCCTTGCCAGAACTATTGTATGATTGAATACCGAAACAGGATCGGTAAATGCAGCTATAAAATCATGAAGCTGAGCAAATGCATTTAAAAGCAAATTTTTATGTTTTATTAACTCTGCCTCAAAACCGCATATATTTTCACTTTCCGAAACTACTCCTTCAAGCGTTGACGACATACCGTTAAGACATCCAATAAGGTTCACCCTTTCTGAATCTGCATTGAACTGCTCTTTTGCGAATCCTTCTTTCTTTTTTTGAAGTTCTTTAAGAAGAGTTACCATTTTATCAATGTTATCTTTTAAAACTACTTCATCAGTATCAAGCCGGTCAGCAACCTCATCCAGGACAAATACTGATAAATCATATATCTTTTTACTTAGATAGGTTACTTCATCAGAACTTCTGTCAGTTTTCAGCTTTTCAAGCTCTTCAAGTGATAGAAGTATATGGTCCATGGACTGTCTTATAATATCCTGATTCTGAAGTCCCTCGAAAACAGAAAGAACAGCAGGTTTCATTTTCTGTGCTTCATTATAGACTGTCTCAATAAAATCAACAGCAGAACTGATTGATTTCTTCAATGCAGAAAAATCACTTGTAAGTGCGCTATTAATAATTGTTGCTATTTTTTTCTGGAGAATCAGTATCCCTTCCGACTTATTTTTAAGCTTATCAAAATGTTCGTATACTATTCCGCGCTGAGTATTGAGATTCCCTGCCAGATAAAATGTATTTTTTGCGTTTTTCTGGAATCCGTCAGTGATGCAGGTAAACCCTCCTCCATGCTTTCCGGCCTGTATTGCAACTACCATCGCATTTAGGGCAAGAAGCTCCATCTGTTCAGCTGATTTAATAATTTCCCCTATTGGGTGATGCATTTTATTGAGAACTTCAAAACTGTCAAAAATCCTGGACAGGACAGAAACGAACCCTTCAGTGTATTCTTTATGTTCTTTCTGAGCTTCTGTTACTTTTTTCTCCAGAAGAAATATGACACTGCTCAGACTTTTTTCAGAAGTATTTTCAAGATTATTCCTGAACTCATCTATAACTGTTTCTGATTCTGACAGGGAACTGTCTACCTCAATTTTTAATTTTTTCAGCAAATCTCCTATTTTGAGATAAGATTCTCCGAGTATATTCTGTGTTTCAATAAGAGATTCTATGTTTTTCATACTATCTTACCAGATCTATCACTCTAGGGGCTATTTTTAAAAGAGGAAGAACTTCATCTACAGCGCCTCTCTTTACTGCTTCCTTAGGCATACCGTAAACTACGCATGATTTTTCATCCTGTGCTATCGTATAAGCACCGTTGTCTTTCATCTCCTTCATCCCCCTGGCGCCGTCATCACCCATGCCCGTCATTATAATCCCTATAACATTCTCCCCGGCAAAGCGGGCAGCGGATCTGAAAAGGACATCAACACTCGGACGGTGTCTGCTTACAAGAGGGCCTGTCCTTACTTCAATAAAATATTCTGTTCCTGAAGTTTTTAAAAGCATATGATCATCTCCGGGAGCCACAAATACATCTCCCCTCTTCATTTTCATACCGTTTACAGCTTCCTGGACATGCGCTTTTGAAAGAGTATTCAGCCTGTCTGCAAAAGCTTTGGTAAAATGCTTAGGCATATGCTGTACAATTAAAATTGGAGGCATGTTATCTGGAATCATCATAAGAAAATCCTTTAATGCCTCAGTTCCTCCAGTTGAAGCTCCGACTACAATAACCTTTTCCGTTGTTTTAATATTCCCCGCTTTTCCTGCAGGAAGTATTACATCTGCCGTAAGTTTAGAAGTTACGGAAATTGTTTTTTCAGGACTCTTTTTCCCGACTTTTGCATTTACAGCAGCCTTTACAGTATCCTGGATCTTTGTTTTGGATTCTTCGATAAATTCTTTCGTTCCAAATTTGGGCTTTTCAATTATCTCGAGTGCTCCGTGATCAAGAGCAGATATCGCATTTATGGAATTATGCTGGGAAAAACTTGAGCAGATAATAACAGGAAGGGGTTTTTCAGCCATTATTTTCTTTAGATATGTAAGACCGTCCATCTGGGGCATCTGAAGATCAAGAATCAGAACATCAGGGCTGAAACTTGCAAATTTATTTTCTGCAAAGACAGGATTGGATGCAGAAAGAGTCTCAAATCCGTCTGCTTCAGGCAGAATAGCCTGCATTGTCTGCCGGACAAGTGCGGAGTCATCAACAATCATAACTTTAATTTTTTTCATTATTCCCTCAATCTAACTCTATATTTTTTTAAAAACAGCAGGCGCACAGGATTTGAGATTAAAATTCATTCCAGCCATTGATTCGGAATGCCCAAGAAAGAGATGTCCTTCGGGACAGATTTTTTTTACCAGATTCCCGATAATATATTTCTGCTTTTCTCTCTCAAAATAAATCAAGACATTCCTGCAGAAAACAATATCAAAAGTCCCGGGAACATTATAATTACTGCTCATCAGATTAAAGGTTCCAAGTTTAATATTATTTTTCAGAAAGGATTTAAAACGGTACTTTTTCTGTCCGGAATCTGCAGGTTCCAGATATCTGTCAATAAAGCCGGGAAAAGGGATGGTCTTTACATTGTCTTCTGAATATTCCCCGCTTTTCGCAATTTCAAGTACTTTTGTGGAAATATCTGTACCAATTACAGAATACTTTAGTCTGTAATTATGCTTTTTTATATACTCTTCTATTTCCATGGCAATAGAATAAAGTTCCTCTCCGGAAGAACTTGCGCATGACCATATTTTAAGCTCTTTTTTCCCTTTTTTCTCATATTCAGGGAGAAGGACCTCCCGGATATAATTAAAATGCCCTATTTCCCTGAAAAAGTCTGTTTTATTCGTTGCAATAGTGTTACAGAATTCAACAAGCTCTTTTTTTGAATTACTGTCACCCGTCTTCAGATAGTCGCAGTAATCCTGAAAAGAAGTAAGACTCAGAATCCTTAATCTTTTTGTAAGACGGGTTTCCATCAGCTGTTTCTTTTCAGGTGTCATTTTTATACCCATTATTTTCTTAACCAGTTCTGACAGGTATAAAAAGCTTTTATCATCAATATTCATGGTTTGTACCGCATTACGTTAAATCTTTTTAGTCAGATTGTTTACATTAAGAATAAGGGCTATTCTCCCGTCTCCCATAATTGTTGCGCCTGAAAATATTTTTGCGTTGCTGAAAACTTTTCCAAGATTTTTAATTACTGTCTGATAATCTCCAATAACCTCATCAACTACAAGTCCGTATTTTGTGTTTTCTGTGTTAATAATTACAATCTGCTCCCGATCAGGCAGAACTGTTTTGTAACTAAGCAAACCGCGCAGGGAAAGATAAGGGACAAACAAATCCCTGTAAAGAATTATATTTTTATCACCTTCTTTCTTTTCTTCAGCATTATTCCGGTCTATACAGGCCTCAATACTTGACAGAGGGAGAATATAATGGTCGTCATCAACTTTAACAAGAAGACCGTCAATTATTGCAAGAGTCAAAGGCAATGAAATAATTACCCTGGTATTCTTCCCCTCTTCCGAGGAAAGGACCACATTTCCCTGTAAATTATCAATCTCTTTTTTTACGACATCCATTCCGACACCGCGGCCTGATACTTTTGAGACAGTTTCAGCAGTGGAAAATCCGCTCTGAAATACAAGGCTGTAAAGTTTATCATCAGACAATGATTCATCAGGCATCATAAGCCCTCTTTCAGCTGCTTTACGTCTTATAACTTCCCTGCTAATCCCTTTTCCGTCATCTTCAATTGTGATATTGACATGTCCTCCTGAATGCTCAGCGGAAAGCCTGATTGTTCCGGTTTCATCCTTGCCGGAACTTATTCTGATATCAGGTCTTTCTATTCCATGATCAATGCTGTTCCTTATTATGTGAACAAGGGGTTCTTTAAGTTTATCCAGCACAGTTTTATCAAGTTCAGTTTCCTCACCGTATGTCACAAGCTGTATTTTTTTCCCCAGTTCCGCAGAAAGATCTCTTACAAGACGTCTGAAAATCCCGAAAGTCTGCCCTACCGGAATCATTCTTACCCCAAGGACAGAATCCCTGAGTTCCTCTGTAAGTCTCTGAAGCGATTCTGCAATGTTGGAAAGTTCATAATTGTTGGTATCGAGAGTATACTGATTAAGCTGCGCCTGGAGAGTAACAAGTTCTCCCACAAGATTTACAAAATCATCAAGTTTTTCAGTACTTATCTTGATGTTCTGTTTTGCAGTCTGTTTACTGTGGATTTTTTTCAGGTGCTCCTGTTCAAGAAGCGCCACCTCAAGATCATCCTTTGATACAAGATTCTTTTCAACAAGCTCTTCGCCGATTTTCTTTTTATTTTCAAGAATATTATTTATAACATCAGAACTCACAGAGCCCCTGTCAATCAGGATCTCTCCAATTCTGGCTACATCGTCATCATCGGAAATCAGATCGTGGGCCGCTTCTTCTATTGTAATTTCACAGTCGTTCTCGACAAACAGAAAGACATCCTTTATTTCAGTAATCTTTTTTCCAGTAGTAAGAAACAGATTCCATCCGATATAACACTTGTCATTTCTAAGCTCACCAAGTGAAGGCAGCATTACATCATCGACTTCAATTGTAAGAATCCCAAGATCCTTAAGCTCCTTTATAATAAGAAGGGGATTAACGCCTTTTTTGAAAATGTTCTCATCCGGAAAAAATTTGATCTGATATGTTTTTTCCTTTTGTGATCCGTTATTTTTGGAATTTGCAGGAGCCGATCTGTTTTTCCGTTCAGGAGCACCCAGCTTTTCTTCAATTTTTTTAATTTTCTCGTCAACAGAAGGATCTGAATTATTGAGAAGAGAAAAAATAATATCTCTGGATTCAAGCGCAAGGTTAGCTGTTTCTGATGAAAATGACATTTCCCCGGTTCTTATCCTGTCAAAAACATCTTCCACCATATGTGCAAATTTATAGATTTTATCCGCACCTACCATCCCCGCAGAACCCTTAATTGTATGCATTACCCTGAATACGGCATCAAGGTTTGATTTATCATCAGGATTGCTTTCAAGATCGAGGAGAAGCCCCTCAAGTTCTGAAAGAAGCTCTTCCGACTCATCAACAAAAGTCTGTTTTATCTGATCAGCTATTTCCAATTTCAGCTCCTTTTTTACCAAGAAAAGGAAATAAAACTTCTGAAATATTCCCTCTTTCAAGAAAACCGCAGTCATAAAGCCTGTTTGAAAACAACTCCTTTAGAGGACCCCTGAATGCAACCTGAAAATCATTTATCATGCATTCTTTATAAAAGGACAGAAGGATCTGAAGCGAGGAGAGATCTGCATTATTCACCTTCCTGAGATCCAGAGTGATTTTTGTGTACTCACTTTCAAATACAGATTTAAGTTTTCTGAGAAGTATCTCATTATTGGTAATTTTAAGTTCCGGCGGCAAAGTTAAAACAGCTCCTTTGGCTGTTTTAACAACTGCTTTACCAGAATCAGCTGTTTTCGCTATCATTTTTTTCTTCCTTTGATATATCATTTTTGACTTTCGGAATAAGAATAAGCTCCTCATTACTTAAAACTCTGTTTATATCAAGAATTATAAGAAACTTGTCATTATGCTGGCACATTCCCTGAATGAAATCAGTCTTGAGATTGAGTCCGATTTTTGGCGCCGGCTCTATCTGGGCGGATGATATATCAATAACTTCCTGCACAGAATCAACAAATGCGCCGATAAGCATAACATCATCATCTTTTGATTCGATTTCAAGTATTATTATGCTTGAGTCTATAGTCTGATCTTCCTCTTTTATTCCGAATTTTTTTCTCAGATCAATAACAGGAACAACACTTCCCCTGAGGTTGAGAACACCTTTCATAAAATCAGGCATTCCCGGCACCCGTGTTATCGGAACAATTTCAAGAACCTCTCTGACACTTAAAACAGACACTGCATAATTTTCACTATGAAGTGTAAAAGTAAGATATTGTGACATTTCATTGTTAAGCATATTTTCATCTCCATTCAGTTTTATATAAAATACTTTGATTACAGAAAAGCAGGATATTACTGCCCCCGATAATTTATCAGGTCAAAAACTTTAAACTCCGTAAAATCTTTTTTACATCAAATATCAGTATAAAGTCCTTATATATCAATATAGTTAATTTTATCAAATCAAATCCATTTTTTTTATTTTTTAAACTTTTTTTATTTTCTAAATTAAACAGATCCTGTTTCTTTATGCTATTTTATATCTATCTTTCAGTGAAATATAAAAACATGTGAGGAAAATTATGAAAAACATGAAACTTGCATTAAAAATGTTTATCGGTTTTGGTGCAACAATACTAATTGTGTCTCTTGTGGGTCTTATCGCTGTTATTAATATGCAGAGAATAAAAAACAGCACAGAAATTCTCAATAATGAATATCTGCCGGAAGTTGAGATTGCAAACAATCTGGAAAGAAATGCTCTCCAGACAATGTTCAACATGAGAGGATACAGCCTTAATTTCAGCGACAGCTACCTGTCAGCCGGAATGGATTTCTTTGGAAAGGTTAAAGAAAATTACAAGGAAGCAGTCGCTCTCTCAGAAAAGGCAGATAATCTGACAAAGCTTAAAGAACAGGCCTCTGTGATAAACGAAGAAATAAAAACCTATGAAAAAGAAACTTCTACAACTGTTGAAACAATTAATAAGATAAAAGAACTCAGAACAGAACTTGATAATGAGGCCCCTTTATTCATGAAAAACTGTGAAGATTATCTTGAAAGCCAGGATATAAAAATCAAAGAGGAAATAGATTCCGGTAAATCACGGAATGCTTTGAAGGAAAGGGTTTTCAAGATGAAACTCATGAACGAGGTTATTGATCACATAAACAGTGTAAGGCTAAGCAACTTCAAGGCCCAGCTTCTGGTTGACTACAAGATAATGGAAGAAGGAATAAGCAATTTTGAATATATCTATAAAACTCTTGCTGAAATCCGCAAAATAACTTTCCAGAAAGCAAATATTGAACAGCTGGATCGTATCGAAACATCCGGGAATACATACAAAAAAGGGATGGAGGAAATCCTGTCGCTTTATAAAAAACTCGCAGAATTAAACAAAGTCCGGAACGAAGCAGCCCTTAATGTTCTTGAAGGTTCAAAGAATCTTTCCGTTGCAGGAGTATCAAACACTCTGGGAAAAAACAGCTCAGCCCTCAGGCTGATAATATCCTCAACAGTGATTGTTGTAGCAGGCCTCCTTGCAGCTCTTGCAATATCAATAGTTATTGCAGTTTTTCTCACAAGAATGATAACTGTATCACTCAATAAAGGAGTTATTTTTGCCCAATCCATTGCGAAAGGAGATCTTACATCAGTAATTGATCTTGATCAGAAAGATGAAATAGGAGTTCTTGCTGCATCTCTAAATGAAATGTCTTCAAAACTCAAGGGAATAATGGAAAATATTATTTCAAGTTCCAGAGATGTTGCGCAGGGGGGGGATGAGCTTAAAAATCTTGCAATGAATATATCCTCAGGAGCAAGCGAGCAGGCATCATCCAGCGAAGAGGTAGCCTCATCAATAGAGGAAATGGCTGCAAACATAAAGCAGAATACTGGAAATGCGTCCATGACAAGCGATATAGCTGACAAGGTTGCAAAAGATGCAAAAGTGAGCGGCGATGTTGTAAAGGAAGCAGTTGAATCAATTAAAAAAATATCGGAAAAGATAGAAGTAATTGACAATATATCAAGACAGACAAACATGCTTGCCCTTAATGCAGCAATTGAAGCTGCACGGGCAGGAGAACACGGGAAAGGCTTTGCGGTAGTCGCATCGGAAGTAAGAAAGCTTGCCGAAAACAGCCAGAAAGCGGCAATTGAAATAATGGAACTCTCATCCCACACTGTAAATAAAGCAGTTACTGCAGGGAAAATGCTGGAAGAGCTTGTTCCTGAGATTATCAAGACATCAGATCTTATAAAAGAAATCAGCAGCGCAAGTTCTGAACAGGAAAAAGGTGTGGATCAGATGAATATAGCCATCAATCAGCTTAATGAAGTAGTCCAGACAAACGCATCGTCGAGCGAAGAAATGGCCGCAACTTCTGAAGAACTTAATGCAAAATCCGATTTTATGCTTCAGACAGTGAGCTTTTTCAAAATAGGAAAAAATACCGGCAGCAGAAAAAATCAGAAAAGCACAGGGAAAAAAGAAGATACCAATATAAGAGACAAAAAATCCGAGAAAAAAGAGGACTATGATACTGGAAACGACTTCCCCGACCAGGAAGGCGGGTTTAAGGAATTTTAGGCAGAATTAATCCTATCCCGGCAGTTTTTTATATCTGCCGGGATAAATAATCATAGTCTTTAAAATGCCTGGCAATGCAGCAGAAGAATATTATTCAAAGGCTGTGCAATCAGGCAGACCAAAAATCCAGAATCTGAAAAGACGTATTACCATATACGCAAAACCTGATAATTGTACATAAATGAATCGGTTTTCATCTGCATCTTACAGGGAGGAAAAAGGCAGAATGATAGCAACAGATAATAAAGCTGATAAAAAAAGTAAAATATTGATAATGGATGATGATGATTTTATACTTGATATTTTGACAGAAATGCTTGATTTGCTGGGACACACAGCTGTAGCAGCAACAGAAGGGGATGAAGCACTGAGGATTATAGAATCATCATATAAAAAAGGTGAAATATTTGCTGCCTGCATACTGGATCTTGCAATACCGGGAGGGAAAGGAGGACTTGATATAGTCAAGGAAATCAGAAGTATCTCGGAAAAAACAGAAATTATTGCTTTAAGCGGATATACAGAAAATCCTGTAATTGAATTCCCTGAAAAATATGGATTCAGCGGCAGCCTGAGGAAACCTTTCAAACTTGATGAATTTTCTGAAATTATCAGAAGGTATGTCTAAATTCCCCCCCAACAAGCATTACACCTAATAAAAATTATAAATTCTACGATAATTAAATATAGTTCTATATATTTAATTATCAGGAATTTGGATAATGATTAAGATACTTATAGTTGAAGATGATCCCATGGTAATTGAAATAACAAAATCCTTTATTGATAAAATATCCGGATACACTATCTCCGGGGAGTGCAGAGGCGGGATATCTGCACTTGAATTTTTAAAAAAAAATGATGTAGATCTTATCATGGCAGATATATCCATGCCGAATATGGACGGGTTAACCTTTGTTAAGGAACTCCGGAAAGAACAGAATAATTCAGATATAATATTTGTTACAGCATTAAATGACTCAGAAACAATTAAAACCGCATTAAAATACGGAGCGGTAGACTATATTGTAAAACCATATGATTTTAATCGCTTTAAAAAAACAATGGAATCCTACAAAGACCGGTTTAATACATTAAACCGGAAAAACAGTATAGAGCAGAGTGATATCGACAGGATAACCAACATAGAAAGTACTAATAATACAACATCAGAACTTCCCAAGGGAATTCATTCATCAACACTCAAAAAAGTCCTTAAGACTTTTGATGATTCTGATCCTGATATGGAACTTACCATAGAATACTTTTCAAGTATTTTAAAAATGAGTGTAGTTTCACTGCGCCATTATATGGACTATCTATGTTCTGAAGGTATAATTGAGTACGATACAAAATACGGAACAGTAGGAAGACCAAAATATCTCTATCGTAGAACCAATAAACCAGCTGAATAGGAAAAATTACAACTGTTTATTAATTTTTTCAATTATCTTGTCAAATTTAATAATAGAAAAAGGCTTCTGCAGTGTGATACAGCCATCATTTATCATTTCCGCTATATCGTTTTCATTAGTGCTATAACCAGATGACAGGATAACCTTTTGATCCGGTTTTATTGATTTTATTTTATCATAAACTTCTTTTCCGCTTATATCAGGCATCATATAGTCAAGAACAACTAAATCAATGTTACTATATCTGTTACTGAAATATCCCAGACCGTCCAATCCGTTGTTGACCAATTTAACAATATGGCCGGAATCTTCAAGATGTTCCTTCAGCATAATTGAATACTCAATATTATCATCAATAATCAAAACAGATAACTGATTTTGAAAGTGCCGGCTGGATTCGTTTTTATTATCGTTAATAGTGATTTCTGATTTGCTTATCCATGGCAAATATATAATAAATTCAGTCCCAATATTGACTTCTGATTTTACTTCAATGGCTCCATCATGGCTTTTTATTATACCGAATACTGAAGCAAGACCCATTCCCGTTCCTTTGCCTACTTTTTTTGTAGTAAAAAATGGTTCAAAGATCCTGCCAAGAGTTTCAGCGGTCATTCCTGAACCATTATCAGTTATTCTTAATTTAACATAATTCCCGGGACCTACCTCAAAACCATGCTGAAGTTCTTTTCTGGTTTCAATATTTATCAATCCAATCTCAAAAAATATTTCACCTGTTCCATGTATTGCGTCTTTTGAGTTCAGGGCAATATTAAGTACAGCATTCTGGATATTTGTATAATCTCCGTTTATATTTGCATCCAGAAGATTAAGCTCTTTTTTAATTTTAACCCGTTTATCAAGGGAATGATTTAAAATATCTATTACATCCTCAACAACAGGAACAAGATTAATAACTTGTTTTTTATAATTCCCTATCCTGGCAAAAGACAGAAGCTGCTTTGTCAGAACAGAGCTGTTTTGAACAGATTTTATTATTTTTCCAATATAATTTTTAAGCTGCTGATCAGTAATTTTACTGCTTAAAAGTTCTGAATACCCTAAAATTGAGGATAACTGATTGTTGAAATCATGCGCAATTCCTCCGGAAAGCTGACCTATCGACTCCATCTTCTGACTTTGAAACATTTTCCTTTCAAATAATTCTTTTTCCTCTTCCTGTTTCTTCAACTCTGTAATATCCTGAACAATGCCTATGGCTTTACAAATTTTTCCATTATCATCACATATATGTACACACTTTTCAAAAACAAATCTTGTCTCTCCTGTTGTCTGGTTTATTATCCGATGCCGAAGCTCATAAGATTCACGATTGTTTTCCAGGGATTGTTCGTATTTATCATTTACTGATTTTATATCTTCCGGATGTACCATTCTTAAGAAGAATTCATAGTTTATTTCCCTTGATTTATCATCAATACCGAAAATTCTGTAAGTTTCTTCTGACCAAATCAGTTTATTGTCAGCTAAATTCAATTCCCATGATCCTGTATGGGATATTTTCTGTGTTTCAGTTAATAAAAAAGTCTTATCTTTAATTTCATTTAGTGTTCTAATAAGATCCTCTTTGTTTTTCTTGTAATAAATAAAAATAAAACTGAACGCTATTGCAAATTCAAATAATGCGCCAAGAAAAAATCCGATCGGGGCAAACCATACTGATGTTCCTAAAAACGGATAATTCATTTTATGTATGCCCCATAAAATGAATGTTACACCAGCTATTTTATGCTCAGTATTATTTATAGTTTTATCTTTAAATAATATAACCCCTGTTTCGATATATATAATTCCCATAAACAAAAAAGTAGGAAGCGTAATATAAAGATATGAGAAATGCAGAACTACACCCGAAATTATCCATATCTGTAGAATAATATAAATAATACCCCATTTTTTTACTGTTTTTTTGTCAAGAAATAATAAAGTCCCGTATAACAAAAAAATTCCGCTTAACAATGAGGCTGATTGCTCTATGCTTATTAAAAAATGTGTTGGGGAATATTTCTGTATTAAAAATGAAAACATAAAGCGGAAAGCATATAGCCACCAGCTGATGGCCCATATTTTTAAATAGTCTTTTCTTTCATTTAAATAAAGAAACGAGTAAACAAATGAAATTGCCAGAGTCCCTATCAATGTTGATACGATTGCCGGTAATATCCAATTCATTATAATCCTTAATCTTTTTATGTATGCACTCTGGAATTATCTTTGAGCTGCAAAACATAAATCCCCAGATATGTTCAAATTGTTTTATGATGGAAACTTTTTTTTCAATAATATGTTAATGTATATTGCCGGTATTTGCTACAAAAAAATTAAAATGACTAAAGCAGATATCTAAAAAAAACACCCTAATAGAAGGGTGTTTATATTTACATGATTTTACCTGTTTTCTCAGATAAATCCCTTGCTTTCCTGAAAAGCTGTTCAGCTGTACTGTAATCACCTGCCTGCATCATTTCCATTCCTCTCTCAAAAAGTTCAGTTATGTTTTTTTCCATTATTAGTAGCTCCTCTTATAGTCTATCTTGTATATCGGGAAAAAAAATAAATATTAAAGGTTTTTAGCAGTTTTTTTATAATATATTTCATAATTTCAAATGCTGTTCATTGCTGGGATGTAAAAAAATACTATTCGAATTCAAAAGCAGGACTCAGTATTTCATTAATTTTATAAGATAATTTTTCAATAGTAAAAGGCTTCTGTATGAAGATATTTGTTGAATAAATATTCTGTCCACTAATACTAAAATCATTGGAATAACCGGATATTAAAAGGAACTTGATATTTTTATATCTCGCCGACACAATTTCATAAAGACCAATACCATTCAGTTCCGGCATTATTACATCAGAAATTATTAAATCAAAGTTTGAATCTTTATCAAGGAGCTCCAATGCCTTTTTCCCGTTTGAAACTTTTTCAATTCTAAATCCTTTTTCAGTCAGTATTTCTCCCAGCATTTCGAGTATTTCTTCATCATCTTCAACAATCAGAATCCTTTTTGAATCGGAATTGTCTTGTACTCTATTATTAATCTGGACATCTTTCATCCTTTCCTGAAATTCCGGAAAAGCTATTATAAACTCCGTTCCATTTCCGGAAGATGATTTAACATCAATCTCCCCGTTATGCTGCTGTACAATACCATAAACAATGGATAAACCAAGTCCTGTCCCATTGACACCTTTTGTGGTAACAAATGGCTCGAAAATATTGGAAAAAACTGATTCGGGGATTCCCGTACCGGAATCCTTTACAGACAAAATAATTTTGCTGTTCCTGGAATAAGTTGCAATTATGATTTCACCGCCGTCAGACATTGAATCCTGGGCATTTACACATAAATTCATAATGATTTGTTCAATCTCTCCCTGATCGCCGTTTATATAACCGATACTGTTATCAAGGTTTAATTTTATCGTAATATTTTCATATATTGTTTTTCCAAGTATTTTAATGAAATCCTCGATAATTTGATTCAGGTTTAATGATACATATCTTAAAGGCTGCTTTCTGCTGAATGCAAGAAGCTTGGTTACAAGTGAAGAGGCTCTTATTCCAGCTCCATATATTTTTTCAACATGAAGTATTTCTTTTTCATTCATATTTTCACTGTATTTCAGAAGTTCACTATATCCGAGAATAGGGGTCAGTAAATTATTCAAATCATGTGCAATACCTCCGGCAAGTTTGCCGATTGATTCCATCTTTCTGGCCTGCAGTATTTCTTCTTCCAGGTTTCTCTGATTAGAATAATCAGCAAATAAAACAATCATTTTACCATCAGGCAATTTTGAAACACGAATTTCCAAATACAAGGTAATTCTATGGTTTTGATAATCAGTTCTAGGGATAAAATTTGGTTTTCCGGTCTTGTAAACACTTTGAATTACTTTCAGAATTCCATAATCTTCCACACCAAAAAACACTTCAGTAATTATTTTCCCTCTTATATTTTCTATATCACAATCAATAATTTTCTGCCCGGCAGGATTCATATCAAAAATAATAAAATTTTCTCCACCATTTACAGCTTCACATAATGCAACGCCTGTGGAAATATTCTCAAACATATTTCTAAAATACGATTCCCTCTCTTTTAAAATATTTTCCGCTTTTTTTTTCTCAGTAATATCATTAAGAATACAATGGGTTTGTTTAAATGAACCATCAGGATTATGAGCAATCCGGCCTTCAAAAGCAATATAACAATCTTCTCCGCTTTTTTTCCGCATATAAAATTCGCTGTGGATTTTACCTTTTCTTATAAAAAGAGGAAATCTTTCTTTAAAGGCACTAACAAAATCAGGATGTAAAAAATCGCCAAACCATTTGCCAAGCACTTCTTCCTTTTGATAACCAAGAGTATCAAGCCAGGCCTGATTAACTTCTATAAAACAGCCATTTTCATCCAAAGACTGATATCCCAAGGGGGCTTTATCAAAAAACATTTGAAAACGTTCTTCGCTCTCTCTCAATGATTTGATTGCTTTATTCCTGTCTGTCAAATCATGTATTAAACATATTATACTGTTTTCAGGAGATGTGATATTTTTACTTACAGATATTTCAACATCAATTTCTTTGTCATACCTGTTTTTTATTACTGACAAAAAAGACAGGAAACCAGTAGAAATTACTTTTTCAATATTATTTTTTATATGATTTATTAAGTTTTCAGAAAATATCTGAAATATTTTATAATTGTTTTCTGATAGATCAAAATTAAAACATTCATCAGCCGCATGATTCATAAAAAGGATATCACCTGTTTTGCTAATAACAAATATTGAATCCCTTGTATTATTAATAATAGTTTCATAATTATATACAAGACTGATATTCTGATCCCTGTTTTTCAAGTTAAAAAGAGCATAACTTAAATCATCCACCATCTCTGTAAACAGAGCCTGCTCTTCACTATCTTCTGCATACTTTTTCGGAACAGAAACAGTAATCCATCCCAATAATTTATTTTTCCAGATTAACGGACAAGAGAAACCCGCACATTCATTATGATTATTAAAAAAGGGGCAATATTTACATTTTCTGACCGGATCTTTTATTACAGATAATGAATGTGTATTTAATGCCTGCTCAGCGCATACAGGGAAAATACTTTTTTCCAGGAGAATTTTCATTTCATTAAAACGGGAACCAAACCCCGCATGATAGTAAGGCTGCACAGGCATTCCATTTTCAAGGAGAACTATCCATGCATTATTGTACTCTCTTGAATCAATAAGTAAGGTGCATATACCGTCACACAATTCGGTTACATCATCAGCATGAGTTATTAATCTATTTACAGTTCTAATTGCTTTTAATACTTCCAATTGGTGTGAATAATATTCAGAACCCACTTTATTCTCCGCATATATTTTTCCCTGTCAGTATAAATCAGTATAAATCAGGATCAAGACTTAAACAAATATATTTTGGTTTATAAACAGATAATAATCCTATATTCTAATGATTACTTAAGATAATCATTTCAGCATTATCTGTCATTCAATGATGTGATCCTAAAGCAGCCTTATATACAGGACAGCGGTCCGGCAAGCTTAATATCGGTTTACAGTTCTGTCTTCCAGGCTGCTAAAACACAAACCGATTAATTAATTATAAATTGATATTGGAAGGACTGCTCAATCTGATATTTTAAAGTATTAAATATAAAAAACACCTTCTTTAGAAGGTGTTTTTTATGGGCCCACTTGGACTTGAACCAAGGACCACTCGATTATGAGTCGAGGGCTCTAACCAACTGAGCTATAGGCCCGTGTTTAATTTACAGTTAATTTATATAAACATGGCTCTTTTTGTCAATAGGATTTGCCTTTTTTATAACGACTGATGACAGGTTATTGCAAAGGTAAGGCAGGAGCATCCGCAGAGTGAAAGCTCCTGTTTATTGTCAAAATCCCTGATTACTGATAAAGTATATGCAAATCTCAATTTCAGGTAGAAAAAAAACACAGCCCTGTAGGTAGTCAGGGCGGTCTTCAGGCAGTTTCCGAAGATCCCGTAACCATCGCAGGATGTCCGTTTTTACCTCCAATATATTTATATCTGGAGGATTAAAATGGAAAGGGTTGTATCAAACATCATCTTTAACGGGCAGTTCTGGATCGCTTTGATTGAAAAATATCAGGAAGACGGCTCCCTGCTGGTCGGCAGGTATACCTTTGGCCCTGAACCTGCAAATAATCATCTGCTTGACTTTTACTTGAATAAATATCACCTGTTGAAATTCCATCAATGTGAACCGGGATATAAGGTAAAAAAAGAGTATTCCGGAAAGGAAACGGAAAATAACACTGGGAAATCACTCGAGTCATATAAAAAAGAACAAAAAAAATATTTAATGGAAAAGAAAAGAATAAGGAAGATAGAGAAAAAAGCCGCAGATGAAGATAAATTTATAATGAAGCGGAAAAAAAAGATCAAAAAGAGACGCGGACATTAATCAGCCGCATTAAAAACTGCTTCTGCAGGCGTCCTCCCGATTACCGGTTGACAAATTTTTCCGAATAATAAAACATGCCTTCATGAATGAAAATACTTTGAAAGGCAGCATGATAACTGACCATAAGAATATACTTTATACATTTATGCTTGGGGACGGTAAGATAAAGGGATACTTTATCAACGCAACCGAGCTTGTAAACAGGATAAGGGAAACCCACTCACTCGGCGTAATGGAAACCCTTCTCCTCGGCCATGCACACATTGGATCCGCCCTTATGGCGGCAACACTGAAAAATAATGAAAGCATAAAACTGAAAATCGAATGCTCAGGGCCTGTAAAAGGACTTTCAGTCGAAGCTCACTCAAACGGAGAGATACGGGGCTACCTCTTCCAGAACCCGATACCGCTTGAGCCGGACATGAATACTTTTGATACATCACCTGTATTTCAGGCAGGGTTTCTCTCAGTAACAAGATTCGCTGAAAACAATAAAAGCTATTCAGGCCAGGTCATGATTGAACACGGAAGGATTGCGGAAGATCTTGCGAATTACTACCTCGTCTCGGAACAGAAGAAAACAGCTTTTAACCTGAGTGTCTTTTTTGACAAAGAGGGAGTTCCCAAGGGTGCGGGGGGGATTTTTCTCCAGACGCTTCCCGAAGAACAGAATATTACAGCTGTACACGGTATCTCTGAGGAACAGGATCTTCAGCAATTGCTTGAAAAAGCTGAAAATGTTATAGGGACAATCCCTTCAATCGGTAAATATTTTTCTGAGAATTCAGACGCTGTCAGCTTTATCATGAACGCTTTTTCATCGCTCGGAATAGAGATAATCGGATCAGCCCACGTCAATTTCAAATGCAGATGCAGCAGGGAGAGGTTTTTCTCCTTCCTCTCAGCTATGGATAAAAAAGAAATAAAATCAATTCTTGAGGATGGTGCGCTGCCGCTTAAAGTAACCTGCCACAACTGCAGCACGGATTATTTCTTTGATAAAGAGGAGATTACAAAATGTCTTTAATTATGAAAATCACAACCTTGGATGGCATATCTGATAAAATATTAACCGGGGTGTATTTATGGAACCTTATCAAAAACGAATTGTAAATAAGAAAATCAAAGTTCTTGAGCATTCAGAAAAAACAGGAAATGTTTCTCTAACCTGCAGGTATTTTGAAATATCAAGGCAAACTTTTTATGAATGGGAAATGTTTTATAATTTGCACAGGCCCCATTATTCACTTTCAGGGAAAACCCCTTTCGAAGTTCTCATGAAAAAGTTAAAATCAGAGAAGAATTGTCACCCTTGGTCATGATCCACACAACATCTCATCTTAAACATTACAAAACATGACTCTTAACATTTGTAAATAGCATCATTTATATCGGGAATTCTTTCAATAGCCTCCATTAATTTTTCTTCACTGTTAACAAGTGCAATCCTTACACAATTATATGAATTCCTGCCATATGTTACTCCCGGTGTAACCAGTACCCGGCTTTTTTCCCATAACCTTTTACTGAAATCAAGTGAATTGGCAATTGGTATTTCAGCCCAAACATAAATGCCCCCATGCGGTGTATGGCATTTCCAGCCTTTTTTTTCAAGCAACGGGATTACGGCATCCCTTCTGTTTTGATATTTTTTCGACTGTTTTTCATGTATATTATTTTTAAAAAACAGTTCAAGTGCCTTTGCTCCCGCTATCTGTACAGGGGCAAAAACTCCTGTCGTATAATCAACAAGTGAGGCTCCATAATTCTGCACAATTTCAGGATTTCCGACAATACATGCCAACCTCCATCCTGCCAGATTAAATATCTTTGAAAAAGTGAAAATTTCAATTCCTGTATTTTTAGCTCCGTTTGCCTGTAAAAAACTGACAGGTTCTCTATTGTCAAATAGAATTTCACCATAAGCATTGTCATGACAAACTATATAACCATTTTTTTCAGCAAGAGCGGTTATTTTGTTAAATAAATCAATGTTAATGGTTGTTCCTGTTGGGTTATGGGGGTAATTCAAGTATAACAAATCGCAATCACTACGGTCAAAAGCAGCGATATCCGGATTGTAATCATTTGATGAATCAAGGGCATATTCAATTTCCAGACCCCTGGCAATTTTAGCAGCAATTCTATAGGTTGGATAGCATATATCGGGAAGAAGAACTCCTCTTCCTTCATTTACAAAATTCACTGATAGATCAATAATTGCCCTTTTGGACCCCATAATCGGAATAATTTCTTTTTCAGGGTCAAGTGTTACATTATATCTTTTTTTATACCATTCAGCTACAGATTCCCTGAATAACATTACCCCCCATTTCCCGGCATATTTATGACTACTTTCTTTATGTACTTCCGAACATAAAGTTTGTATTACATCAATTTCAGGAGCACCATCAGGGGATCCGATAGTTAAATCATACGTTATCTCTCCATTTTTTATGCTTTTTTTCATATCTTCAAGTATGTGAAAAATATTGGATTCATCCCCAAAACTATTAATCAATGAAGATTTAATATTGGTTTTCATCATCTTACTCCAGTTGCTATATATCAATGATATGGCTTAAAAATGCTTTTGTTCTGTCAGATCCATTACCGGTAAAAAATTCTTTTGGGCTTCTCGTCTCAACTATATTTCCATTATCAAAAAATGAAATATGAGACGACACTTCTCTGGCAAAACCCATCTCATGCGTAACCACGACCATAGTCATCCCTTTTTTAGCCAGATTTTTCATAACATCAAGTACTTCTTTTATCATTTCTGGATCCAGCGCTGAAGTTGGTTCATCAAATAAAATTACTTCCGGATCCATGGCAAGAACCCTGATAATGGCTGTACGCTGTTTCTGTCCGCCTGAAAGCTGATATGGATATAAATCAGTTTTATCTGCAAGACCCACTGATTGAAATAGGCTGATAGCCTTTTCTTCTACATTTTTTTTATCCCTTTTTAATATTTTAACCGGGGCAAGAAGTACATTTTCCATAGCCGTTAAATGAGGAAACAATTCAAAATGCTGAAAAACCATTCCTATTTTAGTTCTGATTCTTCTGATGTTTTTTTTATCAAGTATTTCATCTTTATAAACAATTTCACCGTCATTGATTTTTTCAAGCCCATTAATGCAATGGAGCAAAGTACTTTTCCCGGAACCGCTTGGACCGCAAATAACATGGACATCGCCTTTGCAGACATTTAAGTCAACACCTTTCAGTATTTCCTGATGACCATATTTTTTATGTATATTTTTTATTCTCAGAATTGGTTTTTCATTGTTGTTCATATCAAAAACTCCTTAATATTTAAAACTGCCCGATCATTTTCATTTTACCTTTTTTTTCAAAAAATCTTGCAGCAGTGGATAATGTATGACAAAGAATAAAATACAGAAGCATTATATAAATAAATATAATATGAGGATTCCCGTATGTTTCCATTATTTGTGTACCCATACGGGTTATTTCTACATACCCAATTGCCGAACACATTGCTGTTGATTTTATCAGCAGTATCAGCTGCCCGATTAAGGCAGGCATGGTCTGATATAAAACCTGTGGTAAAATTATATGCCACATTATCTCAAAGGTATTCATACTTAGTGATTTTCCGGCACTGAATTGCCCTGCACTTATTCCAATTATTCCACCACGTATTATTTCAGCAACATAGGCAGTATTAAAAAGAGTAAGAGTAACAGTACTTGAAATAAAAATATTTCTTACAGGCAGGCCAAAAAAAACAAGTAATAACAGTATAAGGAAAGGGGTACCTCGCATAAACCCAATATATGCTGAAAGTATCTGGTCAACGACAGGGATTCGCCTCGATCGGATAAATCCGACAATAATTCCAAAAATAAATGAAAAGAGAAGCGCAGTTAGGGATAGTTTCAGCGTATAAGGAAGTCCTTTTATTATTAATAGCCTTATTGCTATAATATGTTTATCTATATCCATTATTCGCCCCGCTTTTTAGATAATATTTTTGAATGATATATACTGCCAACTGAAGACTCCAGAATGTAATATTGTAGAAAATTGCAGCTCCTAAAAAAGTAGTTCCAGGTATCAGATACATACTGTTTAAATATCTTGATGCTGATGTTAACTCTGCTATTGCCACAAGCGTTAATAATGAAGTGTCCTTTAAAATATATGAACTTTGCCCGATAAGGCTAGGAAATATACTTTTTAACGTTTGCGGCAATATAACATATCTTAATGATTGTAAATTACTGAAACCCAGTGCCAGACTTGCCTTTTTCTGTCCGGGAGAAACAGCTTCGATACCGCCTCTTACAATTTCTGCTATAAAAGCACTTTCATTCAAAGTAATGGCCAGGATACCTGCAACTGATGCCGGCAGCATTATACCAATATATGGAAGCCCGTAATACATCAGGTATAACTGCACTATAAGAGGTGTTTCCCGGAAAAGATCAATATACCATTTAAAAATATTTTTAATAACCGGAAGTCTGAAACTGCATAATATTCCTAAAAAGAAACCAATGATGATTGATAACAATATACAAATAAATGTAAATTTTATAGTAACGGCAAATCCATTTAAAAATATTGGGAAAAACCGTATAAAAAGTTTTAAATTAAATTCCATAATACTTCCATTGTTAATTATGTTGCTGCCGGTATATAAAAATCACAGCAGCAACACAACATAATTATTGAATTATATTGATCCCAGCTTACTGTCAGGGTCCCAGTCCCTATTCATCCACTTCTTATAAAGTTCAGCATATTTTCCGGAAAGTTTGATCTCCTGAAGAAACAAGTCAATACTGTTTTTAAACCCCCACTCTCCGTACCCTACAGCAAATCCATATGTCTCTGTTTCATAGAATCCTTCAGGAATTAATTTAAATTCTCCGGGATAAAGCTTAAACATATCTGATGCAGCAATAGCGGATTCCATAACACAATCAATTCTGCCTGTCTTCAATGCCTCAGACCATTCCATTTTTGACTGAAATATTTTTAAATTTGCCTTTGGGAATTTTTCCTGAATTAATTTTATATAAACATTCCCTTCAGTTGAAGCAATAGTCATATTTGAATTATTTAAATCAGCGTATTTTTTTACATTTGATTTAACCGGGAGTATTGCCACTGTGCCGGTGATTAAATAGGGATCGCTTAATGCAATACTTACAGTTCTTGGAATCGAACGGGTCATATGAGCTGCAACAATATCAAAATCCCCTTTTAACAGTCCGGGGATGAGAGCTGACCAGTCAACATCCTTAAATTCAACTTTAACACCTAATTTTTCCGCATATAAATTGATCAGGTCAATTACAAGTCCCTCGATATTGCCGCTTTCGGGATTGATAAAACCGATAGGCGGAAATTTTGCTCTTACCCCTACCACAATTTTACCATTTTCCAAAACTGTTTTAAGTGTATCCTTTGCTATTACATTTTCTCCGGACTTCGAATCATTTGCACCGCACCCTGTAAAAAAAGACAGAGCAACAGCAACTGACAACATGATTGCAAAAAGTTTGAATTTTCTCATAAAAACCTCCATTAAAAATTTTTCATTTTATTACTTAAGAGCTCTATTAAAAGGCTCTTGTATTAACCTAAAATATTATAATTTTCCAGTAATATTTTTATGCTTCTGTCTATTTCGACATCAGGAACAACTGCGGGTAACCTGTTGTTTCCGACTGATAGATCTTTTAAATAAAGAGCTCTTTTCACTAATGCAGGGGCATAACCAAGCTTATATAATGATTCACGGAAAGAAGATAATCTGCTTTGAGCTTTTTCAGCCTCAACCATGTTCCCATCAGTAGACGATTTATAAATCAGGTTAATCCATTCAGGAACAACATTGGCAAGGCCGGAAACACATCCGGTGGCTCCAAGCTGAAAACCTTTTAAAATCAGATTATCCGGCCCGGTATATATTTCAAAATCTTTTTTTCCGTTATCCCTGATAGAACAGTACGCTTTCATATTTTCAATATTCCCGCTGGTATCTTTTATTCCCCTGAAATTCTCATGTTCAGAAAGACGGGCTACAGTTGCAACATCAACAGGATTATGGGTAAGATTTGGTATATCATATAAATAAACAGGCGTATTAAGTGAATCAGCAAGCATGGTAAAATGCTGGTAAATTCCTTCCTGAGTACATTTAATAAAATAAGGAGTAATTGCAGCAATTCCGTCAACTCCGCATCTTTCATATTCCCTTGCAAGCCTTATTGTTTCAAATGTTGAAGGGTATCCGGCATTGGCGAATACTTTTACCCTCCCCGCAGCTTCGTTAACCACAGTTTCAACAATTTTGACCCTCTCTTCAAAAGAAAGTGCAGAAAAATCACCGTTCGTGCCGGAGCAGAAAATATTATTTCCGGCATTGATTTGTTTTCTTACCTGCTTTCTTAAGGAATCATAATTAACTGTTTCATCGTTGTTATAGCATGTAACTAAAGCCGTAAATGGCTGGGTCGTTTTAATCATTATTCCCTCCCAGTTTTATAGCATAATCTATTGCATTTATCATACTGGTCTCATTTGCCGTACCCTTACCCGCCTTGCCGAAAGCTGTCCCATGATCAACAGAACACCTGATTATTGGCAGTCCGAGGGTAATGTTGACACCGGAGACATCAAGCCATTTGTTTTTTTCCTGATCAAAAACAAAACCAATAAGCTTAAGCGGTATATGCCCCTGATCATGATACATGCATACCACCATGTCAAACTGACCTCCCCTGGCCTTTGAGAAAACAGTATCTGCAGGAAGAGGTCCTGTTACATTTATACCTTCTGATAACGCTTTTTCAATTGCCGGAGTTATTTCTTCAATCTCTTCCCTTCCGAACATTCCATTTTCACCGGCATGGGGATTTAACCCCGCTACAGCAATACGCGGATTTACAAATCCCATTTTTTTCAGGACTTTATCCGCAAGACAGATTACATTATATACTCTTTCCTTTTTAACTTTTTTACAGGCTTCCATCATCGATACATGTGTTGAAACATGCACAACCATTAACCCTTCACCCGCAAGCATCATCGTGTAATCTTTTGTTCCCGTAAAATGAGCATATATTTCAGTATGTCCTGCGTAATGGAATCCTGCCAAATTGATTGATTCCTTATTTATTGGCGCGGTTACCGTAGCATCAATTTCTTTATTTATGGCAAACTCAATGGTTTTTTTTATGGATTCAAATGCTGCACGTCCGCATTCTGCAGAAACTTTTCCGAATTCAAATTCTCCTGTTTTACAGAGTGAATGCTCATAAACATCCAAAAATCCATGCCTGTATATCCCTTTTTCAATTTTATCAATTGAATTTATTCTCAGATCAGCACCAGCTATTTTATTAGCCTGTTGCATTATATCCGAGCTTCCAATTACAAGAGGGTTGCATTTATCATAGATAGCTTTTTTATTTAAAGCTTTTATGATAATTTCAGGGCCTATACCTGCAGGATCTCCCATTGTAATGCCGATTAAAGGTTTTCTCATTTTTATCCCCTTAATACCTTTTTATAAATATTTTCAATATCACTTACTGTCATCTCTTTCGGATTATTATCCAGAAGTCTTCTGACATTAAAAGCTGATTCTGATAACGAAGGTATATCACTGACAGGAATATTAAATTTATCAAAGCTTTCCTGTATTGCAAGATCATCAACAAGTCCATATAAATGCCAGATAAATAAATCAGCTTTATCCCCAGTTTTCATATGTTTATCAGCAATTCCGGCAGTTTCTGCAGCAATTGCGAGTTTATCGATTATTTTTTCCTTGTTGAAATCCATTACCGGTGCAAGCAGTACTGCATTTGCAACTCCATGCGGTACCCTGTATTTTCCTCCAAGAGGGTATGAAAGGGCATGTACCGCGGTTGTGCCGGAAGATGCAATTGCCGCTCCGCCGTAAAAAGAGGCAAGCAGCATCGAAGATCTGGCTTCTATATTGGAACCTTCAATAAAAGATTTTTTTAAAGAAGAAAGTATGAGCCTGATTCCTTCCAGCGCTATCATATCACTGAACAGATTTGCCTTTTTTGATATATAGCATTCCAGAACATGGCATAGGGCATCAACGCCTGTCGATGCAGTGAGGTGTTTCGGAAGAGATACAGTAAGCTGGGGATCAAGAATTACATAGTCAGGAAGAAAAAATCTGCTGATAATACCTTTTTTGATATTTTCTCCCCTTATTGCAATAATTGAATTTGGGGTAGCTTCAGAGCCTGTTCCTGAAGTAGTCGGTATCATGACTACCGGTATCCCTCTCTCATTTACTCCGTTTTCAATTATTTCAGAAACACTTGAGTTGTTTTTAAGCATAACCGATATCAATTTTGCAGTATCCATCACACTGCCGCCACCTACCGCAATTATCAGGTCAATTCTCATGCCAAACAAGTTTTTATTTATTCCTGTAACTTCATCATCATACGGCTCTGCAGGAATACCATCGATAATTATTATATTGCCAGCAATAGTCTTGATATTGTTCAGTACCAAATCACAAATACCAGATTTTCTAACGCCCTGATCAGTCAGTAATATTATTTTTCCGTCTTTAATATTTTTTGAAATTTCGTTTAATTTTGAAATCTCTCCAAAGCCGAAAAAAATATTGCCTGGAAGAGATGAACTGAATTTATCTGACATTATCAATGACTCCTATTAATTGCAGTATTTTAATTATTGCGTCTTCTTCTCCAAAACCGCCGGCTTTTGTGACTATGGATATATCCCCCATATTTTCTTTTCGTATCAATTTCATAAGAGGTATTCCGGGAAGTATTTCCCTGTCAAATATGACACATTCGGTTTCAAGAAATGATACAACTTCATAGGCAGTATCACCTCCTGTAATAAAAAGCGTATCAATACCATATTCAGCGATGAGATCCCTTATAAGTTTGCCCAGAAAACCAGAAACAACTTTACCGTCTTCCGGCTGGGGAAGATTTTTCTTAATCGGGGTTTTATCACTGCTGGCTGTTGTTCTGATCACTACAGGCAGCAAATTGCTGTTTTCAGTTATTTTAGCTTTTATCCGCTCAATTTCTCCGGCAGGATCTGTTTTCATTCTAGCAATATCAAGAAGAATTGAAAGATTTTCAACTTCTCTGGCAAATCTGTCACCCTGAAGATTGCTTGTCCTGGTAAGACTTCCAATAACTATTAGAACTTTTTTCCCTATTGATATTTTTTTCCCATTATGATTGTCCTGTTTTGAACATAATGCCTCTGCCATACCTGAAGATCCTGCGATGAGTATTTCACTGTCAGTTTCTATTGAAGAAATAATTTTCAAATCATTTATCGTTTCTGCATCTGCAATAATTACCTTTTTACCGTTGTTAATCTGATTGTAAAATTCCTTAAGAAAATCAGCCTCACCTTTCCTGATTACAGAAAGACCGATATGCCCTGTCTGATGGCGGAATCTGTTTTCAATTATTTTAACAACATTTGAGCTGATTACAGGATTAAATGGATCATCACCGGATTCAGTGTTTTTGACAGGCATACCGTTTGCATAGCATATCCCGTTTTTTACTGTTCTGTTGTTACGGGGAGCAGAAGGAGCAACTAATGCGGCCCTAAAACCGGCAGCATCGATAATAGCTTCAATCTCGATACCTATATTGCCCCTCATAGTTGAATCAATTTTTTTAAATATCTGCTTTATTCCATGGGAAACACAATCAGCAGCCACATCGTAAACTTTTTTATAGGCAGTTGCTTCATCATCAAATCTTGATTCAGTATTAATTACCTTTACATCACATTCTTTATATTTTGATGCCGTATTGTTATTAATAAATAATACCGGCATATATCCGGCTTTGCGGTAATGAATGGCAGAATCGGCGGAACCTGTAAAATCATCAGCTATTATACATTTTTCTGGTTTCATTATGGCAACTTAACTGCATTTTCTGTGCCAATTTATGAATCCAGGAATTTATTAATGATAACTCCATACATTATAATTATTTATTTATATTTTTTTTATTAAATATTTATTGAATCACAATACTAATGGTGATTTTTTAATCATCTATGATAGATAATTCACCAGCTAATTTCTTTTTCAAAGTGTTCCTGTCAATGACAAGACGTCTGGCTGTTCGTGATATATTCCGGTTTTCTTCTTCAAATATTTTTTTTATAATGCGGTTTTCTATTTCTGCAAGCGAACCTTCACCTATGCTGTAATTACCAGATAAGGCTGAAGCAGTAAATAATCTCTCAAGATTTTTTTCTGCATACTCATTCCCATTCATATTATAAAGAATAGAAAACCGTTCCGCCATATTTTCCAATTCACGGATATTTCCCGGCCAATAGTATTTTTTCAGTATTTTTTTAAAACTACTGCTGAGTGAATTAAGTGCAATTGTATTCCCGCTATATTTTTTAATATATATCTCGAATATCGGAAGTATATCCTCTACCCGCTGCCGAAGGGGAGGAATATTTATTTCGAGGACATTCAACCTGTAATAAAGGTCTTTTCGGAATTTTCCCTTTAAAATTTCTTCTTCAAGGTTCCGGTTTGTAGCTGCTATGATTCTAACATTGATCGGGATAATCTTGTCATCGCCTATTCTTCTGATCTCTTTTTCCTGAAGAACACGAAGAAGTTTTGTCTGCAGATTTATATCAATTTCACTGATTTCATCAAGAAAGATTGTTCCATTATGCGCAGCCTCAAAAAGCCCATGGTGACCGCTCTTTGAGGCACCGGTAAAAGCACCCTCGATATAACCGAAAAGTTCACTTTCAAGAAGATTATCAGTCAAGGCAGCACAATTTACAGCTATAAACGCTCCGTCGTGAACAGGACTGTTGTTATGAATGCTTTGTGCAACAAGTTCCTTACCAGTACCGGTCTCTCCATATATTATAATATTACTCCTGTTTCTGCTGTACTGTTTTGCTATGGCAATGCAGTCTTTCATACAGCTGGATACATAGAAAATATCCTGAAAAGTGTACCTGGCCTGATGACCTTTGTTTTGAAGCTGTTTCCGTATTGTTATTTCAAAGTCACGGATTGTCTCGGATTTCAGAAATGAAATAACAAGTCCTTCTGTTTTTCCACTTATAATAATGGCACGTGTATTATAGGCAAAACTCCCGCAGGAAAGATTAAAAATACCACCTGCCGATAGATTGTTTTTTTTAATCAAATTCTCATATTCTATTGACGGAATAATATCGCTAATATGTTTTCCTGGAATTGTTCTGAATTCTGTGCCAAGATAAGCCAATCCCTGCTGGTTAATCTGCCTTATTATCCCTTTTTTATCTATATTGATGATACCTTCACTTACTGAATTCAAAATAGCATTTATTTTAGCAGCATTTTCCAGATGGTCTTTTGTACTTTTATAGATCAGTACTGCTTTTTCAAAAGCTTCTTTTAACGCTTCTCTGCCTGATTCTATCAAAAGATAATTCAAATTATATTCTTCAGCTTTTTTTACTGATATTACATCCCCGATAACAATATCAGCTTCCTTGTCTGCAATTTCAGACATTATATCAGGCAAATCCTGATCACTTTCAAGAGTAAATATTTCAGCAGGAATATCCAGGATATTGCAAATGGCTTTTGCAGGATGCGTTAAATTTTCAAAACCTACTATTGCTATTTTTTTTCTCAATCCTTTTAATTTCTTAAGATTTTCAAGAAGATCATAAAAAGAAACTCCTACTTCAATTACAGGTATTTCCAGCTGTTTTTTTATAAGGCTGGCAGTTCCGCCCCTGCTTACAAAAATACATCCGTGTTCATACCTGTATCTGTCAGCAATTTTAACTCCTTCAGAAAGGTCTCCAATGTGAGTCTTGATCTCTATATCATAATCATCAGCAATACTATCCGCAATATTCTTAAGTTTTTCATATGGAGCTATAAATACAATCATTACTATATAATTATAACATAAAAAGCAGACACTCAAATATATATATTTGGCATTGATCTCTATTAACTTTCAGGAGTACATCATTATGCATAAATTTCTTGACAGATAAATCATTGTACCTGAAAATAAATCACGATGAAACTGCTTGTGTTTGTCTTAAACAAGGAAGAGCTTCTCGAAGAAGTGCTTGCCGCATACCTTGAGGCAGGCATTCCAGGCGCTACAATTCTTGATTCCGAAGGAATGGGGAGATTTCTAACCTATGAAGTTCCCCTTTTTGCCGATTTCAAGGAATTCATGAAGGGAAATAAACCATACAATAAAACAATTTTCTCTGTCATTCAGAACGAAAAATCGATTCCCCGTCTTGAAAAACTGCTTGATAAGGTCTGCGGCGGCCTTGATGAACCTGGAACAGGAATTCTCTTCACTCTCCCTTTAGATTATGCCAGGGGCCTTGTGCCTGCAGATACGGAGGATTGATTTGCTTAAATTATCCAGGATGCTTGATAAAGAGTGTATTAAACTTGAGATGAGCGCTGTCAGGAAAAGGGACGCGATTTCGGAACTCCTCGAAGTCCTTAAAGATAACGGGAAAATAGATGATACAATACCGCTGCTTAACGATATCTGCGAGAGGGAAAAATCAGCTTCAACCGGAATAGGCTATGGAATAGCCATCCCGCATAAAATTGTTGACGGGCTTGAAAAAACAATAATAGCGTTTGGAAGAAAAAAAGAGGGGATCAATTTTGATTCAATTGACGGGAAACCGGTCTCCCTCTTTTTCCTTATACTGGGGAAGGAAGGAAGCACGGGAAGTCATCTGCGGCTCTTAAGCAAACTGGCAAGACTTCTTCATGACCCTGATTTCAGGGAATCACTTTCCAGCGCGCAGTCGGCTGAGGATATCATTAACGCCTTTGCCCGGGAGGATGATGAATGAACCTGGCTGCAAAATGGAAAATCACAAGGATATTACTTACTTCAGTTTATCTTTTCGCGGGGTGGATGCTGTTTACGGGAAGCCTTAATCCCTTTTCCATGGCTATGGGCCTTTTTTTTTCAGTATTAACAGCGCGTTTAACCTACAGCCTCTTCATAGATGAAAAAGAGGCTGAAAGACGGGGGCTTGTCTTTAAGGTTCATTTTCTTGTTTTTTATCTTTTATTTCTATTATTTAAAATGTATGCCTCGAGCTTTGCGGTTTTATACAATGTCATAAGGGGCAACATAAATCCGAGAGTTGTTCATTTCAGAACAAGGCTCAAATCCGACATTGCGCGCGTTATCCTTACAAACTCAATTACGCTTACTCCCGGAACAATAACCTTAAGCCTTGACGATGACCATCTGATAGTCCACTGGCTTGAGGCAAAGACAACACATTCGCGCTATGCCGGGGAACTTATCAAGGGTAAAATGGAAAAAATACTGAAAAGGATTTTTGTATGAATACGCAGACCGCATTCAGCGTTATTATCTATCTTTTTATCGGTTCCGGCGTTATAAGCCTTTACCGGGTTATCTCCGGCCCTACAGCAGCAGACCGCCTGATCGGGTTAAATATTATATCAGCCCAGATACTTGCGGTTCTGGTTCTGTTCGCTGCTATGGAAAACCTGCATGTTTATCTTGATGTGGCGCTTGTCTACGATATATTCGGATTTGTCGGCATACTCGCTATCGCAAGGTATACCGGAAAAAAAGAAGAGTTAAAATGACAGAATGGATAGTCTTCGGTTTTCTGATTCTGGGAGCCGTATTTAATCTGATGGGGCTTCTCGGCGTCCTTATTTTTCCTGATCCCTATACGCGGCTTCAGGCTTCATCGACATGCAGCACTACCTCGGTTATGTCAGTATTTATTGCGGCAATGATAGAATCAGGCATCTCGGCCGTTACCGGAAAGATACTTGTAATAACCCTGTTCTTTTTCATTTCAAGCCCGGTATCAGCCCACATCATAGCGTGTTACGCCTGGAATAATGAAATAATCCCCTGGCGGCGAAAGGGGGGACCGGAATGACAACACTGCTTCTTGCCCTGCACGTCCTGCTTGCTGTTATAATCCTTGTATCACGTAATATGCTGACCGCGGTAATCCTCCTTGCGGTTTTAAGCCTTTTCAGCAGCCTTCTGTTCTTCATACTGCACGCGCCTGATGTCGCACTCACAGAGGCGGCCGTAGGAGCAGGCGTCTCTACTTTTCTTTATATCTGGATAATACGGAAAACTGAAATGGAGATAAAACCTTGAAAAGGCTGTTTCATATTCTGATAATTGCTGTATTCTCACTTTTGCTTATCTTTGCTCTTCTCTTCGCTGACCACAGGGCGCCGGATACGGCAAAACAGTTTCTTCTTGAAAAAAGCTACGTTGAAACGGGGGCGGCAAACCTGGTTACGGCGATATACCTCGGATACAGGGCTTTTGATACGCTTGGAGAGACAATTGTGCTTATCGCCTCTGTTACAGGCGTTGTATTTCTTATGGGAAGCAGACAATGAAAAAAACAGATATACTTGATGTCGTATCACGTAAATTGGCTCCTTTCATACTGCTCTTCGGATTTTACCTGCTGACATACGGGCACCTCTCCCCCGGCGGAGGGTTTCAGGGAGGGGTTACAATAGCATCGGCTGTAATCCTGCTGTTTCTTGCCAGGGGGACCGCAAGGGTCCTTGAGGTGTTTCCCCTTAAATCTGTTCATTACACCGAAGCATACGGATTTTTTGCATTTTTATTGACAGGTATTGCGGGTCTTGTTTACGGACAGGGTTTTCTATCCAGTTTTCTGAAAGTACAGGGGACCGGAGCAATCCCCGGCGGCGGCACAATCTTATTACTCAACATTATAATCGGGCTTAAGGTAGGCGCAGGCATAACGCTTATCTGCTATTACCTTTTCAAAGAGAAAGAGGAATAATGATTAACCTGACACTTATCGCGGCCCTGTTTATTACCGGCGTTTCCGGTCTCATACTTTCCGGAAACCTTATAAAAAAGGTTATTGCCCTTGGAATCATAAACTCATCTGTTATTATTTTATTTATATACACAGGTTCCCTTTCAGGCGTCCTTGCTCCGATAATTACCGCCGGAGAAATGAATATTGTAGATCCTCTTCCTCAGGCCCTGATGCTTACTGCAATTGTAGTCGGGTTATGCATAACAGCCCTTGCGCTTGCCTTAATCTACAGGTTATACAGGCTTTACGGATCGCTTGATATAAGAGAAATTGAAAAAAAGGCAAGGCGCCCGTGAACAATCAGCTGATTATCCTGTTTGTAATCATACCTCTTGCCGCCTCGTTTTTCGCTCTTATCGGCAAGATCAGTCACAGCAGGAATTCCGTCATGGCAAAAACTGCGGCAGCTTTCTCATTCGCGGCCGGGTTTTTACTCCTGATGCTCTTTTCCGATGTGGTATCAGGCGGGAATGTTTACAGCAATGTTATAGGGAACTGGTCAATCATTACAGGAATAAGCCAGAAACTTGACCGGCTTTCATGGACAGGACTCGCACTGATGAACATAGTCTCATCCCTTTCACTGCTTTATGCTTTTTCAGAAAATAAATATGACAGCGATTTTTATTTTTTCTTTTTGCTTCTTCACGCGGGAATGGCGGGCATGCTCCTTGCGGATGATCTTTTCAATCTGTTTGTATGTCTTGAGATTACAGGAATCAGCACCTACGTTCTTATCGCATATACCAAAAAGGAAAAATCAATATTCGCAAGCTTTAAATATCTTATGCTCAGTTCACTCGGGATAAGTCTTTTCTTAATAGGCATTTTTATTGTTTACAGACAGACCGGATCTTTATTTTTTGACGATATGAAGAGAGTATTTTCTTCGAACAATACACATACACCTGAAACTGCTTTTGCCGTTTCAGCTTTGATTTCCGGGATCGGGGTAAGGACCGCGTTTATCCCCTATACGTGGCTTCCTGACGCGCACGCTTTTGCCCCCCACCCTGTCTCTGCCGTGCTTTCAGGCGTGCTTATAAAAGTTTCCTTTTTCGCGGTCTGGAAGCTTATAACTGTGCTTGATATTTTTGAGGCAGGAATGTTCCTCCTCTGGATGGGAGCGGCAATCGCGCTGATAGGAGTACTGCGGGCGCTGTCGCAGACAGACTTCAAGGTACTGCTGGCATGGCACTCGGTGTCCCAGATGGGCTTTATCTTCGCAGGATTCGGAGCCGGCACCTCCCTTTCAGTTACAGGGGCAATGTTCCATGCCATAAGTCACGGTCTTTTCAAAAGCCTCCTCTTCCTCTCTGTCAGCCTTGTAATAATAAAAACAGGAGAAAGGTCGCTTGACAGGATTTCAGGGATGGCAAAAAAAATGCCTCTGGCGGCGCTGCTTTTCGTTATCGGAGCGTTAAGCATAACAGGCATTCCCCCGTTTACAGGGTTTGTCAGTAAAAATCTGATCCTTTCGGGATTAAAGGATTACCCTGCCGCATACTGGATTCTTATTGCCTCATCAGTTGGAACAGTGGCCTCTTTTACCAAGCTGTCGCTTGTTTTCAGGGGAAAACTTTCACCCTCAGCATCAGCAGCTTTTACCGCAGTTCCTGCCGCAGGACCTGATGGCGGTACACCCGGTGTAAAAGCCGCAGGAGGTAACAGCTTTTTTGCAGGATACACAGGCATGGGAATTCTCGCCCTCCTTTGTCTTCTTGCAGGTATATTCGGCGAACAGCTTGCATCAGCACTTAACTTTTCTGTTCCGGGACCCGGCGGACCGGAGACAGCTTCACCATGGAAAATATCAGAATATATTAAAACCGCTTTTATCATAATTTCAGGGATATTATGTTATTTTTTTATAATGAGCAGGCCCGGTAAATACCTGCAGAAAAAAGCAAGAAATATTCAGCTTTCATTTGATTCACAGCTAGTGCTTTTACTGGCCGGTTTTCTGGCTTTATTGGCTTTTTTATATTTCCAATAAATTATTTATTTTATATAATAAAATATCTCATCTGCAGTATGGAGACAGAAACATGATCAGCGTGCCTACGATTATTACATTTGTTCTTTATTTCTTTTTTCTTCTCTGGGTAGGAATCCACTTTTACAGGAAAACAACAAATATTGACGACTACCTTCTCGGGGGCCGTAAAATGGGAAGCTGGGTTACAGCCCTCTCCGCCCAGGCAAGCGATATGAGCGGATGGCTTCTGATGGGTCTCCCCGGCGCCGTATACCTTTCAGGCGTCAACCAGAGCTGGATTGCGATAGGCCTTCTGATCGGAACATTTCTGAACTGGATTCTTGTAGCTCCAAGGCTTCGCCTGTATACACAGGAGAAAGAATCCATAACGCTTTCAACATTTTTCGAAAGAAGATTTAACGACCCCACAGGTCTTTTAAGAATAATATCGGCTATAATAATACTTGTTTTCTTTACAATATACGCTTCATCCGGTCTTGTCGGAGCGGGCAGGCTTTTTGAATCAATGTTTAAAATTGATTTTAAAATAACAGTAATAGCCGGCGCATTTGTAATGATTTTATATACATTCCTCGGCGGTTTTATGGCTGTCTGCTGGACCGACCTGTTTCAGGGAACACTTATGTTTATAGCCATAATATCTGTCCCTGTTACAGCATATTTCCATATTGGAGGATATTCCAATATTGCCGCGGCAATAGAAGCGAACAGGATATCGATGTCGCTCTTCAGGGACGGCACCGGAGCACTTTCCTTTTTAACTATAATATCCACAGTAGCATGGGGCCTCGGATACTTCGGCCAGCCCCACATTCTTGCAAGATTCATGAGTATCAAATCCATAAAAGAGCTGCCAAAATCAACAGCAATTGCAATGATATGGGTTACGATTTCCCTCACAGGTGCAGTTTTTGTCGGGCTTATAGGGATTCCTATTTTCCCGGGTCTTTCCGGCGGATCGGAGGAAAAAATATTTATCTACATGATAGACAAACTTTTCAATCCCTGGCTGGGAGGAGTATTCCTGGCTGCTATTCTGGCAGCCATAATGTCGACAATTGATTCCCAGCTTCTCGTTTCATCATCAGCGTTGACAGAAGATTTCTATAAGCATCTTGTCAAAAAAGACGCATCAGATGCCCAGCAGATATGGATGGGAAGGGTCTGCGTCCTGATAATTTCAGCGATAGCGCTGTTCCTGGCGTTAACGCCCGGAAATACGGTTATGGGACTTGTTTCATACGCGTGGGGGGGATTCGGAGCAGCGTTCGGGCCTATAGTCTTAACCTCGCTCTTTTCAAAAAAAACATCATGGCAGTCTGCTCTCGCGGGAATGGTAACAGGAACAGTTGTCCTTGTCCTCTGGAAAAATACAGGCATGGGAAATTATCTGTATGAAATAATACCGGGATTTATTTCCAATTTCATCGCAATCTGGCTGTTCAATCTGAAATTCTCCCATGACAGTTCCGGAGAGATTGAAAATATTGAAAAACAGATTAAAGAGATAAAAAATCTGTAACAGAAAAAAAGAGAAAGTAATGGACGAATTGTCTTTACCTGAAGAAAAAAAACATCTCAGAAACAGCATGAAAAAGCTGCTGCTTCAGCTTTCAAAGGAAATGCGGTCTGAAATGAGCCTTAAGGTTCTTGAGAATTTACAGAAACTCGATGCCTGGAAAAATGCCGATACCGTACTTGCTTTTCTCTCAATGAAAGATGAAATTGAAACAGAAAATATAATTAATGCCGCTCTCAAGGAAGGTAAAAAATGCGCGGTCCCGAGATTAGACGGGGAGGTCATGGAGTTTTACTATATTGATTCCTTATCAGATAAAAGCCTTTTAAAGCACAGTTACGGAATGTATGAGCCCTCTCCCTCCTCCCCAAAAGTTTCCGGTGATGACTTTAAATCGCGCAGCATCCTTCTTCTTGCGCCAGGTCTCGCGTTTGACAGCAGATGCATGCGCCTTGGCAGGGGGAAAAGCTTCTATGACAGGTTTTTGTCAAAACATGAAAATGAGTGCGTCAGGGCTGGAATTGCATTCCAGTTTCAGATAACTGATAAAGTTCCTGCCGAAGTACATGATATCAGGCTTGATTTTGTAATCACCGAAAACAGGGTATATTCAGCATGAAGAAATTATGAACACGAGTGTTTTTATCCTTGTCCTGTTTGCAGCTTTTACCCATGCGGTATGGAATTTTTTTACAAAAAAAGTATCAGGTAATTTTACAATTTTCTGGTACGGTCTTGTTATTGTAAATCTTCTTATGCTGATTTATACAGTTTACTCTGTCATAACAGCCGGAATTGACGGCAGGGTTTTTATTTTTATTCTTGTTTCAGCCGCAGCCCACGGACTTTATTACCTGGCGCTTCTCTATACCTACTCGAGAGGGGATATCTCAACAGCCTACCCCATAGCAAGGGGAACCGGAGTTGCGGGGACAACACTGCTCTCCTACTTTCTGCTGAAAGAGCTGATCACACCGATGGCCGCGCTCGGTATCACAGCGGTCTTTTCCGGTATAGTATTTATCGGGTTAAGCAGGATTAAAAACCAGAAGAGGGATATAAAATCATACGCAGTCTCAATACTCACAGGTGTTTTCATCTTTACCTACTCAATAACAGACAAGCTGGGGGTAGGAATGGCCAACCCGGTAGTATATGTCAATATTCTCGACCTTATTGCCCTTACCGCTCTTGCCGGATTTGCAAACCAGGGCGGAGTAAAAAAATCCATTAAGCTTGTCAGGGCCAATTTAAAGGAAACACTGATAATCGGGATCGGCTCATCAGGAACCTATCTTATTATTCTTTTTGCCATGCAGCTTGAAAGGGCAAGTTATATTGTCTCGATGAGAGAGTTCTCAGTAGTTATTGCATCTGTCATGGGGTTTGTTTTCCTCAGGGAAAAACCTACATTATTTAAAATAACAGGGATTATCCTTATTACAGCAGGACTTGTACTGATAAAACTCGGATAGTATTTGACTATGACAGAGAATGTTATTAAAATTCAGTTATACGGGACTTCGGTATGTCCCGATTAAAGATTAAAAACTGGAGATCAGATATATGGGTGAAATAAAATCCGCGCTTGAACTTGCGCTTGAAAAAACAGACAGTGTAAAAAGCGACAGGACCCTTATAGTAAAGAATGAGGCTGATGAAGCCGGCAGAAAAGCCGCATTTGAATACCTTGAAGAAAGCAGTATAAAACCCTCTTCTCTTGAGGCAAAGTTAAAAGCCGCGGACAAAAACAACAGGCAATGGGTAAAAGAGGGGATGTTCAAGGTGTTCAGCAACAATTTAAAACTGCCTGAAGATAAAAGCTCATTTGAAAAAATCGGCAGGCTGAAAGAAGGGTTTGCTGCAATTGCCGAGAAGAAGAAAGAGGTGCTTTTTCTGTTTGACCAGATTGAAAGCCTTTATAACAACTATCTCCAGAATAAGACTTCTGCGGTTGAGAAGCTTAAAAACAGCTATGCCCGCAAACTAAAGGAAAAGGAAATGGCGCTATCGCAGCAGCTTGGAAAAGAAGTCCATCTCACTCCGGAGAAAGACCCTGAGTTTCTGGAGTATCTTCACAAAACCATTGGCCAGCTTGACGATCAGTATCAGGAAGTTCTGGGCAAGGTAAAGGAAGAGCTTAAGAAAAGGATATAAAAATTGCTGCCGCTTATTAAAGCTGTAAACTTAAAATAAAAAACCCGGTTCATGACGCGAACCGGGTTTTTTTTATCCAGATAATTCAGGGCGTATTTCAGTCTTCCCTGAAAAGCTCCACAACTTCTTCGGGAGTAGCAGCATTTACAAGAAGCCGGCAGAAACTCTGCGAACGGGTTATCCTTGCAATTTCAGCAAGCGCTTCAATATGAGGGCCTGACTGATTGGGCTGGGCAAGAAGAAGGAAAAAAAGCTTTGACTTTTCACCGTCAAGAGCGTCAAAATCAACTCCGTCCGGAGCAATTCCGATAGCAAGGGTGAGGTTTTTAACTTTTTCTGTTTTGGCGTGGGGAACAGCAATCCCTTTTTCAAGGCCTGTGCTTCCCATGTTTTCCCTTGCGATTACAGCATTGAAGACGCTTTCCTTATCGCTGATTTTATCTGCTTTATCGAGAACATCAACCAGTTCCCTGATTACTTCTGTTTTGGTTTTTGATTTCAGCGGGACTCTTACCACGCTGGTTGATATAAGATCTACTATAGCCATTCTTCTCCATCCTTCTTAAAAACGGTTACCATTGTATATTTAAACAAGCTGATTGTAAAGACTCCAGATGCGCTCTTCATCCTTGGCAATCAGTACAGAACAGTTTACACTTCTCATTGCCCTTTCTGTCTCGTTGTAAAGCTCATCTCTCCTGCTTCTTATTTTTGAAAGTTCACCTATTATTAAAAGATCAATTTCATTTTCATTAACCTTGTTCTTTATTTCCACATTGACGCTTCCGCTTGATTTAAGGGTTTTTACAGCTACCCCTTTCTCTCTTGCCATTTGTTTAATATGGTTAAGATACCTGTCAGCATCATGTTCAAGGTCTTTTTTATATTCCTCTTCCTCAGCCTGCAGGAATATTTTAGCGTTCACAAGGTCGCTCAGGGCCCTTGTATTTACAATGTATAATGCATAAAACTCTGCTCCGGTCGCCCTTGCAAGGCAGATTCCGTACTGGGCAGCTGTTATCGATTCTTCAGTGCCGTCAACATATACCATTATCTTTTTAACAGGTCCGTCCATGAAGCTCTCCTGAATTAATTATCGCTTTTTTCTTTTTTCTTTTCCAGTCTTGTTTTAATCATTTTAAGGAGGATAATCATATCCCTCTCATTCTCCTCAAGCCTGTTCTGAATATATTTTACTGTTTCCTTAAGTTCCGGAATGGCAATCTTCTCAAGAGCGTTAACCTTCCGGATTGTTTTTTTGACTTCCCTTGCAAGCCGCATGATTGATATTTTAAGCTCAGCAAGTTTTCCCATAATCTGGAGAACTGCCTTGAATTCATTAAGGGAGCTGTCAATCCAGAAACTGTTGTTCATCGGGCTGTAGTAAGGGGGATAATCATCAAACTCCGTATCAACTACAGGAAGACCTACCCCCATTACTTTTCTCTGGGTAATTTTAACCCGGCTTTCAATATTTATGGCGCTTGCTACCTGAGTCACTTTCAGTTTACCCATGTCGATGACAGCCTCTTCAAGTGTCCTGTACGCTTCAGCAAGGGCTTTTTCCACTTTCTCCTCATGATCTGCGGCCTGGTCAACAAGATTTAAAAGCTCTATGACGAGAATGTTTCTTTTCTGGTCAAGCAGCTCATAACCCAGTCTTGCGAATTTTAATTCATGGCCGAGAGAGAGCAGGTTGGTTTTTGTAGGCGCTATATTGGTTTTCATTATCTGCCGTAATACTTTTCGATCTCTTCTTCAGTAACCCTGTGAAGTTCATCCTGGGGAAGAAGGCCGAGACATTCCCATCCTAAATTCAATGTTTCCTCAATTGATCTGTCTTCGCTCATTTTCTGGGAAACAAACCGTCTTTCAAAAGCTTCGCCGAATTCCATATACTGATGATCAAGGGGGGTCAGCTCCTCCTCTCCGATAACAGAGGCCAGGTTTCTTACATCCTTGACATAGCTGTAGGCAGCGAAAAGCTGGCTGGCAAGATGGGGATGGTCCTCCCTTGTCATTCCTTCTCCGATACCGTCTTTCATAAGTCTTGAAAGGGAAGGCAGCCCCGCTACCGGCGGATAAATATTTCTGCTGTACATCTCTCTTTCAAAAACTATCTGCCCTTCAGTAATGTATCCTGTAAGGTCAGGGATCGGATGCGATATATCATCGTTAGGCATGGTCAGAATAGGAAGCTGGGTGATTGACCCGCTGAAACCTTTTACCATTCCTGATCTTTCGTAAAGTTCTGCAAGGTCAGAGTAAAGATATCCCGGATATCCTTTCCTTGAGGGTATTTCACCCCTGATTGTTGAAATCTCGCGGAGCGATTCGCAGTAATTAGCCATATCTGTCATGATTACAAGTACGTGCATGTTCTTGTTGAATGCCAGGTGCTCGGCAAGGGTAAGGGCGGTACGGGGTGTAATGGTTCTTTCTATTGAAGGGTCATCTGCCAGAGAAAGGAAAAGCGCGACATTGTCGAGGACTCCTGTCTCTTCAAAAGACCTTACAAAGTACCTGGCAACATCATGCTTTACACCCATTGCCGCGAAAACTACGGCGAAATTTGTCTTGCTCCCCTTTATTTTTGCCTGCCGCGCTATCTGTGCAGCAAGTTCGTTATGAGGCAGCCCGTTGCCCGAGAATATCGGAAGTTTCTGCCCCCGGATCAGGGTATTCATGCCGTCAATTACGGAAATACCTGTCTGGATAAAGTCTTTCGGATACTCTCTCGCTGTGGGATTGATTGCCATGCCGTTTATATCAAGTTCAGTCTCTGCGACAGGCATCGGCCCGTTGTCTATCGGGTGGCCGAGACCGTTGAAAACACGCCCGAGCATTTTCTCGCTTACGCCGAGCTTGAGCGGTTCGCCCATGAACCTTATATGTGTATCCGGCATCGTAAGACCGGAAGTCCCCTCAAAAACCTGAACACAGACTATATCGCTTGAAGTATCAAGGACAAGGCCGAGCCGTGTTGCACCTGAAGGGTCAACGCATTCCACCAGCTCGCGGTATCCGACAGCATGTGTCTTTTTTATAAATACCAGCGGCCCGTCAATCCTGTCTACACCGATATATTCAAGCCCTGTTTTGAGTTTTTTCTGCTTTTCATGCATATCTATCTTAGACATATACGCTCTCCAGTTGATCAAGTGACCTTTCAAGTCTTGCGGTAAGCTTATCGAGAAGTTTAAGATCTTCGTTAGGCACATTGAATTTCATCTTTACAATGTCCTGGTTAACACTCATTTTCTTGAGCTTCACAAGGGTACCGCCCCTCTTTAAAACCTCGGCTCCCCTTCTGTAATATGTCAGAATTACCTGAAGCATCTTCATCTGTTTTTCAACAGTTGAGAATCTGTCAATATCATCAAAAGCGTTCTGCTGAAGAAACGCGTTCTTGAAAAGGGTACAGACATCAATTATGAATTTCTGACTGTCGGGAAGTGCGTCCGGCCCTACAAGTTTTACAACCTGCTGAAGCCTTACCTCTTTCTGCAGCAATTCCATAATCTCCGCCCTGTCATCAGACCATGTAGGGCCGGCATGCTGTTCCCACCAGGGAATAACCTCAAGAAGGTATTCGCTGTAGCTCTCAAGCCATGAAATAGCCGGATAGTGGCGCGCGTTGGCAAGCTGCCGGTCCAGGCCCCAGAAACACCTTACAAACCGTTTTGTATGCTGTGTTACAGGTTCTGAAAAGTCGCCGCCCGGAGGAGATACAGCTCCGATAAGGGAAACCGAACCATCTTTGCCGCACAGCGTATTCATGTAGCCGGCCCTTTCATAGAACTCGGCTATCCTTGTTGGAAGATACGCCGGAAAGCCTTCCTCTGCAGGCATCTCTTCCATACGGCCGGAAAGCTCTCTTAAAGCCTCTGCCCATCTTGATGTCGAGTCTGCCATTACGGCCACATGGTAACCCATGTCCCTGTAATATTCCGCCAGTGTTACACCGGTGTATATGCTTGCCTCTCTTGCGGATACAGGCATGTTGGATGTATTCGCGATAAGAATCGTCCTTTCCATAAGGCTTCTGTTTGTCCGCGGGTCGATGAGCTTGGGGAATTCCGTGAGAACATCTGTCATCTCGTTTCCCCGCTCGCCGCAGCCTATATAAACAATAAGGTCTGCATCGCACCACTTGGCAATGGCGTGCTGAGTCATTGTCTTTCCTGTCCCGAACCCTCCCGGGATTGCGACAGTACCGCCCTTGGCAATCGGGAACAGGGTGTCTATAACCCTCTGTCCTGTGATAAGGGGAATATTAAGCGGCTGCCTCTCTTTTACAGGGCGGGGGACACGTATGGGCCATCTCTGGATCATGGTAACATTGACATCGCCGTCTTTAGTTTCAACAACTGCTATAGGATCTTCTACAGCGTATTCCCCTTCAGGGAATAATTTCTTTAAAGTGCCGCTAACGCCTGGAGGAATGAGAATTTTGTGATTTATCCTTTCTGTTTCCTGCACTGACCCTATAATCTCACCAGGATAGATAATATCGCCGGTTTTTATATCTTCAGGGACAAAACTCCATTTTCTTTCCTTATTGATGGAAGAAACCTGGATTCCCTTTTCAATATAATGACCTGATATTTTGTATATTTCTTCAAGCGGCCTCTGGATACCGTCATAGATTGTTCCTATAAGACCGGGGCCCAGCTCTACCGATAAAGGCATGCCTGAACCGTAAATATTATCTCCGGGGCAAATACCGGTTGTATCCTCATATACCTGGATTACAGCGGTCTGCCCTTCAAGTTTTATTATCTCACCGATAAGACGAACTTCAGCTACCCTTACCAGTTCAAGCATCATCGCGTCTGTAACGCCTTTTGCTTCAATTACAGGTCCATTAACCCTTCTGACCTGTCCGATTATCCGTTCTCTCATTCCGAACCTCTATCTTGTTTCAGGCTGCACTACTTTGCTTAATCAATATCAGTTTACGCGAAAAACTCTTTATGTATTGTTTTCCGCATTTCAGCCTGATATCTTAAAAGCCTTGTAGGTACCTGATTGTTAAATGCTGTTTTATTATTCCTTGATGTTAAAACCACGCCCTGGGCGAAAAGAGGATTTTTATCTGATTTTACAAGATGTATTTTCCCGCCTGTCAGATCAAAATACCTTTTTTCAGTTTCCCTTAAAAAACTATCACTTAAGATTTCAAGTTCTTTTACAGAACCGTTTATTACAGCCTCGTCCTCGCCAAGCCCGATAGCAGCATCAAGAATCCAGCCCCGCAGGATTTCAGGATAATCTTTTGATTTTCCTATCTCCCCGATTATATCCCGGACCTTCTCAACAACATTGTTAATTACTTTTTCCCTGATCTTGAGTACTACCCTTTTCTTTTCAACAGATATTGCCGACGCGCTGTTCTTTTCAATTACTGCTACCTGCTGCTCAATTTTTTTTGCCGTATCCCTGTCTATGGATTTAATCTGCATCTCTTTGGACATCTGTTTATCTGAGGCTGTTTTTTCGGCATCTTCAATAATTCTTTTTGCCTCTTGTTTCGCGTCCAGGGTAATACCTGAAATCAATTCGCTTCTATCGTCACTGGATGTTTTCATATTCTGCACCTTAAAACCTTAAAGTTTTATGCCTATAGCCTCGTTAACCATAGCCCTGATACCCGGCCTGCCGGGGAGCCTCCCTTCCCGGCCGGGAACTTCAACTATCAGCGGAAACTGCTCTGTAAAAATATACCGGTCGACAAGGGGTCTTATCATATCAGCGATTTTGTAATCAATGATAATAATCCCGACATCGCTGTCTTCAAGAGCTGAGTTGAACGCGGTTTCTGCTTCTGCCGGGTTCTCTGCTTTTACACCCTGAACTCCCACAAGACCAAAACCTAAAACAGCATCTTCATCGCCGATAACAAAGTATTTCATGACCGGGCCCTAAATTTTACCCAGTATCATCAGCGCAGTTATAAAACCGAATACGACAAGACCTTCAGCAAGCGCGATAAAAATAAGTGCCTGGGAAGCCAGTTCAGGTTTTTCCGCGATTGCGCCCATGGCGGCGGAACCTACATTTCCGATTGCAAGACCTGCGCCGAGAGCCCCGAAACCAAATGCAATAGCTGCTGCAATAAGACCGAATTTTGCGACTCCCGCTTCCTGTTCTGTCATTGCCGCGTTTCCAGTTGAATGGTCCTGGGCAACTACATCCGCTACACTTCCTACCGCAAACATTGTAATGGCGGCGAACAGAATAACCAGACTAAAATTGACCTTTTTCCTGAATTCCCCTGTTGTGTTATTCATAAGTAACTCCTCCTTCTTTAGCTGTTTCCCTTCAACGCGATCGGAGCATAAGCTTTACCGGTACCGCTGAAATATTTGGAAAAGAATTCATAATAATTTAATCTCAAAGACTGAATGCCTGCAGAGAGGCCTTCAAGTCCGATAACCAGTATATTGCCGGCAACAATTATAAGAATGGACCAGATGTTAAATCCGCCAACTCCTCCTGTTACCATTTTTGAAATCTGGTCAAACGCCATCATAAGGCTTACATGGGCTATTCCAAGCCCGGCAACCCTCATGAAGGAGAGCGTATTTGCCAGATATCCGGAAAAAATCTCAAGCATTTCGACAAGCCAGTCCATCGAAAAATTCATCAATGAAAATACCGTGAATTTATGGGGGTTATTGGGATGTTTCCTGTTATGAAGTACCATTTCAAGAGGGGACTTCATCATAAATAAAACAGCCGGAAGGCCGACCAGGAAAAAAAGTGTATTGCCTTCAGGCAGCTGTTTGTAGTCATGCTGAGCGAAAAAGAAAGCAACATAGGTTCCGGCGCCGTACATCCAGCCTCCGAGCAGTCCGCCCTTATCCAGAAAAAGCCTGAACCAGTTTCCTTTTGAAATACAGTTTATCCAGTTCAGGATCAGCCCAAGCCCTATTACAGTAATACCGAAATAGATTGTTACAAGGAGTATGCCCGAGATGTCAGTTATAAGTCCCGGCCCTGCATGGCCCGCGATTATACCGTGATAGTCAAACCACACAGGATTAAACCATTTATGCCCGAAATATGAACCGAACAGTATTCCTGTTATTATCGCTGATGCGCCGCACCATATCATAAGCTGAAACAGCTTATTTGTTCCGCTTCCTGATTCTTTCCGCGTCATGAATATCCCGAAAAGGCCGATTAATGCGATAACAAACCCATGGCCGGCATCGCCGAACATCAGACCGAACATTATAAGATAGGCGACAGCAACAATCGGAGTCGGGTCGATTGTTCCGTATTGCGGAATAGCGTAATTTGTAACCAGCATTTCAAAAGGGGAAAGAAGCTTCGGATTTTTCATTTTCACGGGAACATCCGGATCTTTTTTATTTATCTTTTTTATTTCCTGGGGATCGCTCCACTCAAGATAGCATCTCTTATCTGTGACCTTCAATATAGCGGATTCAAGGGAATCCTTCTTTGATGCCGGAAGCCATCCGGAAAAAAGCATAGTCCGGGATGTCTTGCTGTAGAAAGACTGCATTTTATAAAAAAGTTCGTTCATTCTCAGATTCGACCACATATCCTCAAGGAAATCCTTTCTGGCAAGGATAAATTCCTTTGCCTCATTAGCGGTCTCTTCCTGTTTAATTTTAAGATTGTTTATTTTTTCATCAATTTCAGATTTTGCGTTAATTCCAAGATTATCAATATTGCCTGAAACATCCATTTCTTCCCATTCAAACTTCTGAAGAAGCTTTTCAACCCTCAGGGAATCTCTTTTCATTGTTATCAGCAGTATTGTAATAATTTCTGCCTGCTGACCCAGCTTTATCTGTACCGACGGAACAGACTGAAAGCTGTTTATAAATTCTTCCTCTTTGGAGTAATGAAGTTTACCGGTCTGGATGGAAAGAAAAGCATATTTATTTCCTGTTTCAATATTTTCACCAAGACTGTCAAATAAGGCAAGCTGTCTTTTAATTTCTTCAAGCTTGTGAATTTCCTGCTGTATGTTTTTCTGTTTATCCCTCATCTTCTGAAGACCGGATGCCACAGAATCAAGCTCATTATTGCACTCTTCAATATCTACAGGGCTTAATTTTGAAACATCAAGGTCCTTTACATCAACAGGATTGTGTTCAACAATATTGAAAAAAGAATCAATCCTTCTTCTTGTATCCGCAATTTTACTCTGCGGGACCTTTGGAGAGACATTCGCAAGATAGTTTCCTGAATTTTCCGCAACCTCGGTTACTTTAACAAAATGAAGCACTCCCTGCTTAAGCAGTTCTTTGGTTACATTATCAACATCCTGTTCCAGAACAATTGCCGCCAGCTGGCACATTTTTGTGGTAAACATTATCATATTACACTCTTTATCCTGTCTTCTTCAATATTATAGTATTTGGCATTAAGTATTGTCATAACCTTGCGAAGTTCATTCTTCTTGAGCACAAAGTATGCAAGCACAATACCGATATTAAAGGGATAACCGCCTTTGACTTTCTTCACTTCATAGAGGATAACCTGATCGAGAAGCCTGCCGAGCAGCACAAGCTTTGACTGGTTGTCCGAGCTCTGTACAGCCAGCATTGAAGAGAGCGCTGTGTATTTTTTGCTTATCAGGCTTCTTAAAATCTCTGTTGAGTCTCCTGTATTAAAAGCATCTTCAAGCGCTTTTTTATCAAGATGATGGCCATAGGGGATCATATTAGCCAGGGACTGATCCATTGTCATCTTGTAAAAATCCCTGAATCTGACAAGCCAGGAGATATTCTCCATATCGATTTCCACGCCGAGCATTCTCTTTGTAATATCAAAATCCATTTTATCAAGTTTCTTCATCTTGTCATAAAGCTGCTTGTAAAAATATCTGTCAAGAGCAATTTCAACAGGAAAGAGGTTCCTGGCAACATCCATCTGGGAAGAGTTTTCTTTAATTATCTGGGCATAAGGGGTTCCTGAAAGAACTTCAACAATTCCCTCTATTGAATCGACATTAATTATCTGGTCTACATGAAGATCATAATGGATTTTTTCCCTGAAAAGATAACCGGTAAGACCGTCGATATTTCTTTTCCTGATTACACGGTCAAACCATAGTCTTATTGCTGCTTTAAGGTTTTCAATCTCGTATTTTCCTGTAAGGGCTTTTACAAATTCAAGAACCTCGCCGCTTATATATCTTTCAAGCTCGTGATAAAGCTCAATTTCTTTTTTATACAGTTCAAGCTCCGCGAGCTTAAGATCGCCTGTCCTGTTATATACCTCTTCAAGGATCTGAAAAGAAGTATCGTGCAGAATTCTTACGGCTTCGCCGAGAGACCTTGACTTGGCCATATTGATAAGTACTTCGTCCGGTAGTATATTGCTTATCCTGGCCCTGAGTTTGGCGTTGATAAAGGCATATTTTTTAAGCCTCGCCTGCCCGATCATGATTTTGCTCCTGATGTTTTATTCGCGTTCATATTCAGGCCTGATCAGCGACTGGGCTATAAGCCGTGCAACCGCTTCTGTCCTGCCTGAACTTTTTTCAAGAAAAGCGTTGTTTTCCTTTTCAGCTTCTTCTACAGCTTTTTTAAAATCCGCTTCTGCTTTTTCCTGGGCTGCCTTGACTGCGGTTTGTATTCTTTTCTGGGCTTCTTCTTTAGCGGACAAAACAGACTGGTTATAATCTGCATCTGCGGCCGAAATAATCTCACCGGCTTTTTCACGTGCCTGCTGAATAAGCTTTTCCGCTTCTTTTTCTGCGTTAATAATTTCTTCAAGAACTGATTTCTGCATATTAATACTCTGCTTATTTTTTTTTACTATGCGCTTTAGGGCAATCTATGTCAAGACTGACTGTCTTTTTGATATTCCGGACTCTTTTCCCCCGCACCTCCATGAAAAACAGCTGGTATCAATGCAGCTGCCGGAGAAAAGGACTTTCCGTTATTCCTTATTTTATCAGCAGTTATTTAAACTGATAAAGCAAAAAAGATGCAGAATAAATCTGACTTAATGGAATTCCATGCTCTCTCCATGCTCTCTCCATGCTGCGATTCAGAGAAAAAGATCGTAATTACGGTAATTGCGGTTATGAAAAAAAAGAATGAAGCAGTTTATTTTTTCTTATTATTTCAATAACTTATAGTTATTGAAATTGCTGTATGATAACTTTTGCAAACATTTTTAACAGCCGGTGATAAGCTGTTTATCAGTCGTCTGCATGATTGAAACAGGGAAAGTTTTACTCTATAATTTCAACTCAAATGATAATGGAAAAAGGGACACTGTCAGCAGTAAAAGAAATCGGGGAGAACCTTTATTATTTAAAGGTTAATCTGCCCCTTATTGCGGGTAAAATCAAACCGGGAAATTTCATATCGATTCTCCCGCCTCCTGAATCCGGCAGGTATATAAGACGCCCGTTTTCTGTTGCCGGAACTGTTTCCGGATGCGTTGAACTGGTTATTAAAAATATCGGGCCGGTAACATCTTCCTTGTGCAGACTCAAAGAAGGAAACAGGCTTGACGTACTCGGTCCGCTTGGAAATACCTATAACCTGAACCGGAAAAGCATATGGATGATCGGAGGCGGGACAGGTATTGCATCAATACTTTTTTTAAACTCTTCGCGGTTTAAAGCAGACTCATCATCAATATGCGACAGGGTGCTTTGGGCTGGAAAGACAGCATCAGCTCTCCCGCCGGAAACTGTAATGAGGAACAAATTTTTCTCTTCGGTTTTCAGACAGAACATAAGTTTTGCGACAGATGACGGGACTGCCGGCGAAAAGGGGACAGCCCCTGATGTACTTGAAAAATGGCTTAAGGCAGCCTTCCGCGAAACCGGCAAAACTCATGAAAATCGAAACAGCAGCGGCAGAGAAGTTTCAGCAGGCAGGACAGCCGGCGAATACATGGAAACTCCGGATGCTATAGTTTCCTGCGGCCCGCACGCCATGATGAAAGCGGTAAAGGAAACTGCAGACAAGGCCGGTATTCCTTCATGGTTTTCACTTGAAGAGTTTATGGCGTGCGGCGCAGGGGCGTGCGCAGGTTGCGCAGTTCCTGCCGCCGGCGGCGGATATTTAAAGGCCTGCAGCGACGGCCCGGTTTTCGCCGGCAGCGAGGTGATACTGTGAAAGGATACGGCAGGATTGATACTGCAGTTGATATTACCGCCGGCACCGGGAAAGGTCTTGTTATTAAAAATCCCTTTATCGCTGCCAGCGGCACTTGCGGCTACGGCACGGAATACTCATCCATTACGCCGCCTGAAGACTGGGGGGCCATGGTGCTGAAAACAGTAACACCGCAGCCGCGAAAGGGAAACGCCCCGCCGCGCACCTGCGAAACAGATTCAGGCATGCTCAATTCAATAGGGCTTGCAAATGCGGGGCTTGAAAAGTTTATACTGGAAAAACTCCCTGAATTTACGACCCGTCACCCCGGGGCCTGTGCTGTTGCAAGCATAGCAGGCGAGAGTGCCGAAGAGTTTGAAATGCTTGCAGGTAAAATCGGCGCCTGCAAAGGGGTAAGTGCAATTGAGCTTAACTTTTCATGCCCAAATGTCGCGCGCGGAGGCATTCACTTCGGTGCCGATACAGTTTCCGCAGCCGAAGCAGTGAGCGGGTGCAGAAAGGCGGCATCTCTGCCGATATGGGTAAAAATCAGCCCGGCAGCATCCGACCCTGTAAAAATCGCTGCTGCTGCAATTGAAGCTGGAGCAGATGCAATTGTCGCCGGAAACACAATGCCGGGCATGGTAATCGATATAAAAAAATACAAACCTCTGCTCGGCAACACAACAGGCGGCCTTTCCGGCCCTGCAATTTTCCCGATTGCGCTGCGCACAGCCTACATCATTGCAAAAGCACTTCCGGGAATCAGACTTATCGGATGCGGCGGGATAGACTGCGCTGAAAAGGCAATCCAGTTCATGCTTGCTGGGTGCTGCGCGGTTGAAATAGGAACAGCAGTATTCAGATCGCCTGATATACTTAAAGTTATTGAAGAAGGACTTATAAAATGGATGCAGGCTGAAGGCTTTACTTCACTGAAAGATTTCACAGGAAAAGCCCTCAAATCTTGACCTTGGGGGCTGTATCATATATTTTCTATGTAAAGAATTATCCTGTACACCAAGCAGCAACCCTGGCTCAAAATTGGCCGGGGCTTGTTTTATACTGAAGATAATTCGCCAGATTTTAAGGAATACGGTAAAAATATGCAGGAAAGAAGTTACCTTGTCATAGAAGGGGGAAAGATTTTCCCCGGTTATTCATTCGGGGCACTTGCGCCAAAAACAGATGAACTTGAAAATTTCGATATAAAACAGAAAGGATCAGGCGAGGTTGTGTTCAACACCGGGATGTCAGGTTATCACGAAATTCTTACAGACCCTTCCTATACCGGGCAGATTGTAACAATGACCTATCCCCACGGCGGAAACTACGGTACAGAAAAAAGCTGGAGCGAAATCGGACCTGAAGGGAGCCGAAAGCTTCCGGGAATCAAACTCGCGGGGCTTGTTATCAAAAAACTGTACAGGGGACCGGTCCCGGAGGGAAGAGATACGCTTGATAATTTCATGAGAGACAACGATACACCGGGTATTGAGGGGATTGACACAAGAGCCCTGACTCTGCATATCAGGGATAACGGAAGCCCTAAAGGGGTCATAGTCCGCCCCGCAGATACAAACCCGGAAAAACTTACAGATAAGGATATTGCGTCGGCACTGGCTTTTATCAAAACTATTCCCGACATGGAAGGATGCAATCTGATCGGCGAAGTCGGGACATCTGATTTTGAAATCATAAACCCTGAAGGGACTGTTCATATGGCCCTGGTTGACTGCGGCATTAAGGCAAACATAATCAGGGAGCTTGTAAAACGAAACTGTAAAATATCATTTTTCCCGGAGGAAAGTTCATCCGGGGATATATTAAAGGTAAAACCGGACGGAATACTTTTCTCAAACGGCCCCGGAGACCCGGCAGTACTTGGAAAACAAGTCGAAATGATAAAAGAGCTTATCGGCAGGATTCCGGTTTTCGGCATCTGCCTCGGCCACCAGATCATAAGCCAGGCGCTCGGGGCAAAGACATACAAGATGAAATTCGGCCATCACGGCCTGAATCATCCGGTAAGGGATATAAGAACGGGAAAGGTTTTTGTCACTTCACAAAACCACGGTTTTGCGGTTGACGCATCAACCCTCCCCGAAGGGGTAGAGGAACGCTTTATAAACGCCAATGACAAAAGCCAGGAAGGAATTGTCTGCGATAAACTATCAATTCTGACAGCACAGTTTCATCCGGAAGCGTCTCCGGGACCTGTTGACTCATCCTGGATATTCGACGATTTTGTGGAAATTGCAAAAAAATCCAAAAAGTAGATACGCTTAATCACGGCAAGGAGGAAAATGTGCCGGCACGAAATGATATAAAAAAGATACTTATAATCGGTTCAGGCCCGATAGTAATAGGACAGGCATGCGAATTCGACTACTCAGGCACACAGGCGGTAAAAGCGCTTAAAGAAGAAGGGTATGAGGTAATTCTTGTAAACCCCAATCCGGCGACAGTCATGACAACGCCCGGCATTGCTGACAAAATATATATGGAGCCTCTTGAAGTAAACTACCTTGAGGAAATCATCAGCAGGGAAAGGCCTGATGCAATACTCCCGACCATCGGGGGACAGACCGGACTCAACCTATCGCTTGACCTTTATAACGCAGGTATTCTCGATAAATACAAGGTTGAAGTAATAGGGGCGAGCGTAAACTCCATCATGCTTGCTGAAGACAGGGGAAAGTTTAAAAAAGTTGTACAGGACATCGGCCTTGAAGTCCCGCGGTCGGTTATCGCAAAAAATTTCAGGGACGCGCAGGAGCTTTACAATGAAACAGGCCTCCCCCTTGTAATAAGGCCCAGCTACACCCTTGGGGGCAAGGGAGGAAGCATAGCCTATACAGATGAGGAGTTTGAAATACTCATCGACAAAGCGTTATCCGAAAGCCCTGTAGGCGAGGCCCTGATTGAGGAATCCCTTATCGGCTGGAAAGAGTTTGAAATGGAAGTCGTGCGAGACAAGGCAGATAACGCTGTAATAATATGTTCCATAGAAAATGTCGATCCGATGGGAGTTCACACAGGAGACAGCATAACAGTCGCTCCTATTCAAACCCTCTCCGATGTTGAATACCAGAAGATGAGAACGGCAAGCCTTGATATTCTGCGGGCAATCGGAATTGACTGCGGCGGTTCAAACGTCCAGTTCGCCGTAAAACCTGATACAGGCAGAATGGTGGTAATAGAAATGAACCCGAGAGTTTCCCGCTCATCCGCCCTTGCCAGCAAGGCAACAGGTTTTCCGATAGCCAGGTGTTCAGCAAAGCTTGCTGTAGGCTATACCCTTGATGAGATAGTAAATGATGTTACAGGAAAAACAGTTTCGGCATTCGAGCCCGCCCTTGACTATGTCGCGGTAAAGATACCCCGCTTTGAACTTGAGAAATTTCCGAAGGGATACGCCCAGCTCGGAACCCAGATGAAATCGGTCGGAGAATCGCTTGCGCTCGGACGGACTTTCAACGAGGCGCTTAACAAGGCGGTACGGTCGGTAGAGAACGGCCGTGACGGGCTTGAAGGGCTTGACGTCAAGGATGAGCTGCTTGAAAAAATGCTTACAACACTTCATCCATTAAGAATATACGCAATCTACACTGTCCTGCTTAAAAAAGGAGAGGCGGCGATAGATGAGCTTAATATAAAATCCAGTTACGACAAGTGGTTTTTATATAACATGGCAGTCATGGCAGGAATCGAAAACAGCCTCAAAAAAATTCCCCTTAACGGAAAGATGCTTCTTGACGCGAAACAGAACGGATTTTCGGATAAAAAGATTGCAAGGCTTACAGGATTAAAAATCAGTGAAGTGGAAAAAATGAGAGAGGACGAAGGGATAAACCCTTCATATCACTTTGTCGACACCTGTGCCGGTGAATTTTCCGCCGACACTCCCTACTTTTACTCTACTTTCGGGGAAGTTGATGAAGGAGGAAGCATAGGAGGGGATGCGGTAATAATTCTCGCCAGCGGCCCCAACAGAATCGGACAGGGACTTGAGTTTGATACCGGATGTACCCTGGCCTCCATCGCCTACAGGGGAGAAGGGGTCAGGTCGATAATGGTCAATTCAAACCCTGAAACAGTTTCAACAGACTTCAATGTATCTGACAGGCTCTATCTTGAACCGCTTGTCGCGGAAGATGTAAAAAATATAATCAGGAAGGAAAAAGTAAAGGATGTCGTTGTCCAGCTAGGAGGACAGACACCCCTTAACATGGCTGAAGAGCTTGAAAAATGGGGAGTCAACATAGTCGGCACATCGGTTGAGTCTATCAACAAGGCAGAAGACAGGGGGCTTTTCGCCTCCCTCCTTAAAAAGCTGAACCTCCGGCAGCCGGAAAACAGGACTGCGTTTTCCTTTGACCAGATAGTAAACTGCGCAGACGAAATAGGATATCCGGTACTGCTGCGCCCTTCATTTGTACTCGGCGGAAGAAGTATGTTTATAGCATATACAAAAGAGGAGCTTGAATTTTTCATAAACCAGGGAATTGAAATATCGAAAGAAAGGCCGGTTCTTGTAGACAAATTTCTGGAAGATGCTTTTGAATACGACATAGATGCGCTATGCGACGGTAAAAACGTGTATATTGCGGGGATCATGCAGCATATCGAAGCTGCCGGTATCCACTCCGGAGACTCTGCCTGCGTATTTCCGGCATATAAATCCACCCCTGAAATTATTCAGGAGATGACAGAAGCGACGGTAAAAATCGCCCGCGAGATATCGGTAAAGGGATTTTTGAATATCCAGTATGCGGTTAAGGACAACATTCTTTATGTTCTTGAAGTAAACCCCAGGGGGTCAAGAACAGTCCCCTTCCTTTCCAAGGCATCCGGAATCAATCTTATTCAGGCTGCGGTAAGGATCTGGAGAGGCAAGGATTTAAAGCAGCAGAAGCTTGCGACAGAACGCGCCCCGTTCATTAAGGAAGAATGTTATCTTGGAATAGGTGTTCCGCAGACAGGATGGGCGGTAAAAGAGGCAGTGTTCTCATTCGACAGATTTGTCGACTTTGATCCGGTTCTGGGACCTGAGATGAAATCGACAGGGGAAGTAATAGGAACAGGTGATACATTCGGCGAGGCTTTCGCAAAAGCGCAGATAGCTGCAGGGACTAAAATACCGGTTGAAGGGAAAATATTCGTGTCTGTTCATAAAAATGACAGAAAAACAATCCTTCCTATAGTAAAAGACCTGCACTCAATGGGGTTTGCCATTGCCGCGACAAGGGGAACTGCGAACTTTCTCTTTGAAAACGGAATTTTTGCCGAAGTTATCCTTAAAATACACGAAGGGCACCCAAACGTAATCGACCACATGAAGAGTAAAAAGTTTGCACTTCTGATAAATACGCCGCTTGGAAAGTTTGCGGAAATCAGTGATACGGAAATAAGGATAGAAGCTGTAAAGAGAAAGCTACCCTACACCACAACTACATCCGCCGCCCACGCAGCGACAGAGGGGATACGGTACCTTAAAAAGAAAGAAGTTCTTGTGCGGCCGCTGCTCGATCTGCTGGGAAGCTTCAGGTAATCATCCCGGGCTGCTTATTCTGTAATAATAATGTTTATTTCCTTTCCGGCAGGCATCTGCCGGAATTTTATATTTTTACCTGAAGAGTCCGTTATGCGGAATTCCATATCCTTAAATCCTCCGGCGGTAAATCCGGCGCCGCTGAAAGCTTTTCCATTGATTATCTGTATATCAATTTTTTTATCGTTTTCAATCAGCCTGTAATCCAGAAGAGCCCTGTTTCGCCAGAAATCCCCGTATTCGGAGATACTGCCCATCCAGCCGTCCCTGCTTTTTACATACTTCATAATCCCTTCCTGGGCGACCAGTTTATAATCATTGTCTCTTGTGTCAGAAGGGTGCATTAAAAGAACAGTTACAGATCCATTGTCCGCGTTTTTTTTAATTATATCATTCCAGAGACTGATCACATCCTTAACAGATTTGCTTGTAAGAAATCCCATGGAATCATCAATTGATACAGGGATCTCGATAACATCAGTAACCGGCGATCCGGTTACTCTCTCGCTGAAGGCAAAAAAAGGAAATGCTGTAAGTATATCATTTGATGAGAATGTTGAATCGTATTTATATCCGTACTCTGCAAGCACACCTATAAGGGCGCGCGGAAATGCGAGATTACCCGAGCGATAGCTTATTGTATTCTGACCTGGAATGTCCCTGTCAAGAAGCTCCTTGCTTACCCCTGCCTCTCCCCTTATTGTGAACTGTTTTAACGGGTTATAGTTAACGAATTTCACCCCTTTTTCCCCGAGAGGCGCATTGGTAAGATCAACATAATGCGACACTGTATGGGAGCCGATATCAAACCCCATATTTTTAAGTTTTATAATCGCTTCCCTGTTTTCCGGTACATTATAGTAATCTATATCCTGATAATCCCTGAAATATTTAGTATTCTCAAAATATGTGGCTGAAGCATTATACTTTTTCTCAAGCTTTGCGAATTTAAGGGAATCAAGAAATGATGTCTGGGCATCAACATCATGCGACAGAACAAGAGAAGTACTTTTAAGGGAAGGGTTTGTCCCCTTGTAGAAATACTTGCCGTTATGCTGCATGTAAATTGATTTTACAATAAGCATGACAACGTCTGCCGAAGGTTCAAAACTGTTAACAAACTTTCTCTGAGCCTCATAATCGTTTCCCATCTGCGGAAGAAGAACCGATTCGGTAAATGAAACACCAAAGAGATATGCATTCCCTCTTCCGTATCTTTTCTTTATGAATCCCGCGAAGTTGTCCGGATAACTGCCAAGTATATGTCTTTTATCGGAAACCTTATATCCATGAGACCAGATAACATTTTCATATATCGGGCCTGTTCCGTTTCCGAGTGATATTGTTCTCTCTTCATCCGTATCAAGATAAGCGAGGACAGGATCATCACCGGAGAAAGAAAGCCTGTATCTTTTCCTTGTGGCGCTATATTCTTCAATGTCAAAAAGAGAGAAATAGGTTTTTCCGATTTCTCCGGCAGTCATAAATGTTCCGCCGTTTTCTACAAATTCATACAGGATATTGGCAAAATCCTTTCCCGCCCCCTTATCAGTAAGCGGTCCCGAAATAAAAGCTGTTTTATACTTAAGTAAATCTTTCGGATCTGATAATACATCATAGGGTATTCCCTGAATATCAAAGATCCTTTTCATGGCGATGAATTCAGTAGAACCGGAAGTTCCTGCTGAAGCGCTCGGATCATAAATACCGCCGGAGACTGTTTTGCTGTCATCAGCAGTATCTGCACCGGTCCGGAAAAGTGCCGTTTTCACGGAAAAGGTGATGTCTTTTTCCGCACTGAAAAGACTTGCTGACGTCAGAAGGAAAATATATAAAATCATTTTTTTGTTCATTGTTATTTACTCCAGAACAGATCATCAGGTTTGGAAAGCAGATGTTCCGCGATGATATACCATGCAGTGCCGGCTACGCTGGGGAAAGAGCTGAAATGATGCGGCACATCGGTAGACACATAAAGCAAGCCTCCGTTATCCGCCATCTTTGCAGCAGCTTTAATTATTTCCCGGCCCTTTTCAGGATTGCCTGCCCTGATGTATGCGGACGCTGCGCCCAGAGACCCTTCAGACCAGACAATCGAAATGTCCCTCCAGGTTTTTATTCCTGGTCCGATCAGGGCTGATGCGATTTCAGGCGATTCGTATATATTTTCATCATGATAAGGGCCGTATCCTGAAAATCCTTTATCTTCAGTTTTGAAATTTTTCTCTATCTCTTCAAGTGATTTAAAGGCCTTTCCACGGGCCCCGACACTTGTAAGGAAAAGGGATCCCCACGACGCCCCGTCAAGGGGAAGGGCAAGGTCAGGTTTCCCGTCACCCTTAATTCCTCTGAAAAACTGGTTATTATCCTTATCCCACATGTTTTTCATAAGGGAGTTCTTTACTATTTCCGCCGCGTCGGCCCATTCTTTTTTCCCTGTAAGCCGGCCCAGGTCACGGAACAGGAAATAAGCATCGATGTTATGCTCCATGCTCACCCAGTCTATGACAGTTTCCCTGAAAACCTCTTCGACTTTTTTTGTATCTGAAGAATACTCAAGCACATAGCTTCCCTGTCCCCCGGTTACGAGGCCGAACCTTTTGTCTTTTTTATCTGTTATCTGCCTGTTTTTCAGGTAACCGGCTATTTTTTCAGCCATAGCCAGGTACTGCCCTGCAAGATAATCATTTTCAGCAAACCCCGGCTCCTCAATCTGCCTTGAAAGAATGTAATAAACAGGCGCGTAACCTGCCCATGCAAGGGCGCCGCTTCTTATAACAGCACCGTAATGATCTTCAGGAGAAGGCCAGCTGTTTTGCGTATTGCAGGAAAACCAGATACTTCCGTCATCATTTAAAAGCCTTTCCATCGCACTTAGAATATATTCTGAATATTTGTACTCCCCTTTCATGGTAAAGGCTATAACGGCAAGGGCATCATCATATATAAAGGATTTACCGGAGATATAAGGATAGGCAGGATCGCTTTCAGGGAGCCTGTAGCTGAGGATAAGCCTTCTTCTCTCCTGAACCGGATTTTCAATCGTATCATTCGGGACAATCTGCGATTTAAGCCAGCTTATGCTTTTATCAGTCATTTCATCTGCGTGTATCTGTGCAAACCCGGCAAATAAAAACATAACCGGTGCTGCAAGTAAAATCAATCTTTGTTGTTTTCCCATAGGTATAATTAATTTAATACCAATATATATCCAAATCAATATTTATTTCATCCAGCCAGGAAGCATCAAAATATGATATACCCGGGTAAGTCTTGATTTTTGCCTTATTTTGGAATAATCATTAGAACATGAATTCATGGATGCATATCTGGTCTTCAGCTTTTATTCTCCTGTTTGTCATAGATCCTTTCGGCAATATCCCGATCCTCCTCACCATTCTTAAAAACCTTGAAGGGCGGAGAATGAGCTATGTAATATTCAGGGAAATGATGATAGGGCTTTTTCTTTTAATACTCTTTCTCTATTTCGGCAATGTTTTCCTTAAGCTTTTTCATCTCGAAACAGGGGCCATTACAATATCAGGGGGAATAATTTTCTTTATAATAAGCCTCAGGATGATATTTCCCGGGCCTAAAGGCTCAAATATCTACGCATCTGAAAAAGAGCCGTTCATTGTACCCATTGCAATGCCGATGATTGCAGGTCCTGCCGCCCTTGCCACCCTCCTGATAATGGGAGATAGCAGCGGAAACAACAAAACATCCCTGCTGCTATCGCTTTTCTGCGCCTGGCTCATATCATTTATGATACTCATCCTCTCCCCCCACCTCTTAAACCTTCTCAAGGAAAGGGGGCTTACCGCCCTGGAAAGGCTGATGGGGATGCTCCTTCTGATTATGTCTGTCCAGAAATTTATTGACGGGCTAAGGGAAATTGTGCCGAATTTTTAAACAGTTAATTTTTAATCTGTCTTATCGTATCGATAATAGTGCCGTCCCTGTATTCGACAAGGGCTACAATCTTTTTCTCAAACTGTATCTGCTCAGGCCGTCCGACTATTTTTTCCGCCTTGTTTTTAAGCTCATCAATTGAATAGACGGGAAGCTTGCAGCTCTTAAGCCTTTCCATGATTTCAGGGCGCCTGGGATTTACAGCTATACCCCTGTCCGTGACAAGCACATCGACTGTGGAGCCGGGAGTAATAACGGTCTGTACGCTGTCAATTACAGTGGCAGTTCTTCCCCGCACTAAAGGGGCCACTATTATGGAAAGGCCTGAACCGACGGCAGTATCAGAATGACCTCCTGATGCTCCCCTGATTATTCCGTCGGAGCCTGTTATTACATTAACATTAAAGTCCTTGTCTATCTCAAGAGCGCTTAATATTACAACGTTGAGCTTGTTGACAGCGCACCCCTTGTTAAGGGGATTGGCATAATAGGATGCGTCAATTTCCGTGTGATAGCGGTTTTCACCTATTGATCTTATCGCCTCTCCGTCAAAGCTCTGCACATCAAGGAGCCTTCCTATAAATCCGTCCTCGTGCAGCTTTACCATCGGGCCTGAAATACCTCCAAGAGCCCATCTTGCCTTTACATTTCTCTCTTCCATATATTCCCGCAGGAACCTTGTTACGGCAACGGAAGCTCCGCCGGAGCCTGTCTGGAGCGAAAATCCGTTTTCGAAATATCCTGAGTTGACCACAACTTCCGATACAAGCTTTGCAAGGAGAAGGTCGCGCGGGTTTTTTGTTATCCTTGTCGCACCTGTCGTAATTCCCCTGGGATCCCCCACCGAATCAACAGCTACAATGTAATCAACCATATCCTGATGGATCGAGAACGGGGTATTGGGATACTCGACAATGTTGTCTGTTATGAGTACCACATTTTTGGCAAACCCTGCGTCGACCATTGCATACCCCAATGATCCGCATGCGGATTTGCCGGTATAGCCGTTTGCGTTCCCGTATACGTCGCATGAGGGTACCCCGAGAAATGCTACATCTATCACAATCTGACCTGACTCAATTGCCCTGGCCCTTCCGCCGTGGGAATGGATAAGTACCGGTGTTTCCATGATTCCGTTTGAGACTGCCTCTGCAAGTTCTCCCCGCAGTCCCGAAGTTATTATCCTCTTTATGACTTTATTTTTTATATGTTTTACAAGCGGAGCGTGCACATCGGAGAGCGAGCTTGCCGCAATCGTGATATCCTTTATCCCCATATTGGCAATAACGTCCATAACCATGTTTACTATTCTGTCGCCGCTTCTGAAGTGGTGATGAAAAGATATTGTCATGCCGTCCTTAAGAGCGGTTTTTATTATAACCTGTTCAATTGTATCAACAAGTTTATTCAATTTGGGAAGCTGCCTGTTCCCCTTGTCTTTCTTTACAAGAGGAGTATATTCATAAGCTCCCCTGAAGGGAGTAAGTATTCCTATGTTATCAACCTTTTCAGGTATTTTTCTTCCAAGCGTGTTTTCTGTCACTTATTCCTCCCTGCTTGCAGGAATAGTCATTCCTGAGGCTTTTGCAAGTTCAATTATTCTTTCCGCCCGCTCGACAATGGGTTTGTCAACCATTTTTCCGTTGACAGCTATTACTCCGGATGATTTAGCCTCTGCCTCTTTTATTCCATCAACAACCTGCAGCGCGTGTTCCAGTTCTTCCCGTGCAGGGGCGAATATCCTGTTTACAGGATCTATCTGACGGGGACTGATTATTGACTTGCCGTCAAAGCCGAGCTGCTTTATCAGGCTCACTTCCCTGACAAAACCTTCCTCATTGTTAAGATCTGTATAAACGGTATCAAGTGCGTATATTCCTGCCGCCCGTGCAGCGTTTACTATCATGCTCCTTGCGAAAAGAAGTTCCGTCCCGTCATCGTAGCGCCTTGTTTTCATGCTTGTAACGTAATCCTCTGCTCCAAGCGCGATCCCTATAAGACGGCTGCTTGAAACTGCGATTGCATAGGCGTTTAAGACTCCTTTTGGGGTTTCAATTGCTGCCATAAGCTTTATTGTGCCGGCCACGATTCCAAGCTTCTTCTCTTCCTTCCCGACAAGCTCCTCGACATCAAGCAGATCCTGTGCAGTTTCTGTTTTCGGAAGTCTTATAACTCCCGGCCGGGCAAGTACCATCGCCTTTATGTCTTCCTTCCCGTGCGGGCTGTCAAGTGAGTTGATTCTTACCACAGTTTCTATTCCCTCATAATCCTGTGTACGAAGCGCTTTATACACCAGAAAGCGGGCGGCGTCTTTTTCATTTACGCTTACGGAATCCTCAAGATCAAACATTATTGAATCAGATCTGTATATCTGCGCGTCCTTTACCATTCCGGCGTTATTGCCCGGTACATAAAGCATTGTTCTTCTAAGTTTCTGCATCAGATTTTCTCCCAGCTGTAGGATGTTATCCCGCAGGCCCTGTAAACAGCTGCGGCAAGCCGGGCTTCAATTGTGCAGTCAAGGGCGCCTTTGTCATTAAGCTGTACCACAGCTTCATCAATGCCAAGTACTTCAAGTTTTTCCTTTACTACTTTTTTTATCTGGCTTCCGAACTGCCTCTCTACAATACTCTGAAGAAGTATTTCAACCCCTTCCCCCGGGTTTTCCCTTACCGTGACAAGGACATCGCTTGACTCAAGGGTTCCGGCCATTCCGGTTTTCACTACTTTCATTTTATAGACCTCTTATTTTCTTCAAAATCTGATTCGCGCTTATTTATACAGCGGTTTTATCCTTTTTGCGTAAATAGGGAGAAATAAAAGCAATAAGTGAAATAATTAAAATCACAAGAGAAATCGGCCTGGTTACAAAACCGAGCCAGCTTCCATCCCCGATTATCAGCTGTTTTCTAAGTGAGTTCTCAGCTATACCGCCGAGAATAAGGCCGAGAATAAAGGCAGAATTTGAATATTTAAAATGGTCAAATAAATATCCGATAAATCCGAATCCGAACATTATAAGAACATCATAGAAGCTGTTCTGAAGGGAATAGGCACCCACTGTCCCGAGGAGAATGATAAGAGTTCCAAGCAGAGGATAAGGCAATTTCAGGATTCTCGCAAATTCCCTGGTCATGAATCTTCCTCCCAGAAAAAGCAGCAGCGAGGCAATAATTATTGATATAAAGACTGAATTAAGAAGAATAGGCTGATCCTTGAAAAGAAGAGGGCCGGGCCGGAGGCCGTGAATCATAAAAGCTGCCATGATTACCGCGGCAGTCGGGCTTCCGGGAATACCGAGAACAAGAGTAGGCACCATTGATCCGCCGACAGCAGCGTTATTCGCGCTTTCAGGTGCTATGATGCCTTCCGGCTTGCCCTTGCCGAACTCATCAGGATTTTTACTAGACCGCACCGCTTCGCTGTACGCGACAAGCGATGCTATTGAACCGCCTGCAGCTGGAATAATTCCAATAACTGTTCCGATTATTGATGACTTGACAAATGTAGCCCACATTTTAAGCATGGCCGATATCTTTTCAAGTTTTAATGATATTTTATTTTCAGTAATCAGGTCTGAACTTCTGCTTGCTGTATCGCGGATATTTTTAAAAACTTCTGCAAGTGCAAAAACGCCGATCATTACAGGTATATAGCTTATACCATTCATCAGGAAAGGCTGGCCGAATGTAAAACGGTTTGATCCATTAATCGGGTCAATACCAATTGTTGAAAATAAAAGGCCGAGAATTGCTGAAAGAAGTGATTTAAGCTGGTTTTTTGCACCCAGGCTTGTAATGCAGCTTAAGCCCAGCAGTGCAAGCATAAAATATTCGGCGCTCTGAAACCTTAAGGCAAGTTTTGCAAGCAAAGGGGCGCTCAAAACCATCATAAATGCAGAAAATATACCGCCGAAGGATGATGCAGTTACCGCAAGTCCTAAAGCCCTTCCTGATTCACCGCGGAGAGACATGGGATACCCGTCAAATGTTGTTGCAACTGCCTCAGGTGTACCGGGGATGCGGAGAAGTATTGCGGAAATTGAACCTCCGCAGGCACCTCCTACATAGACTGAAACCAGCGTGACAATTGCTGTAACAGGATTCATTGCATATGTAAAAGGCAATACAAGAATAATTGCCATTGATGAACTTAAACCAGGCAGCGCGCCGCATACCATTCCAAAAATAGTACCGCCCAGTAAAAGTGCAAAATTAAGCGGATTTGCCATGAAAATAATTGATTGTAGCAAAATTTCCAAAATAAAACCTCCTGCTTTTATAAACCAAAAGCATTACTGCTAATAAATGAAATAACTTAATTCCCGTAAAAATCCAATTCCGCGCGGAAGCGGGACATAAAACAGTTTGCCGAAAAGAATTACAAAGATTGCTGTAACAATTGATGAATAAAGCAGTAAAAGCAGGTTTTTTTTGTAACCCATAGACCTGGCCGCGCTCAGTGAGTATAAGAATGTTGTCAGGATATAGCCGGTAATATTAAGCAATGAAATATATGCTGTAAACAGAACAATATTTAATACTATAGTTTTTCCCGAACCGGTACTAAAATCAATAATTTTAATTTTGGAATATTCTTTTTTCCGGAATTGAATAATTATTATAACTGCTAAAATAATTATTCCAATTATTATAAGTAATGCAGGGAAACCGCTGGATTTCAGTAAATCTCCATCAACTGAATCATTTCTGAAAGTTGCTGAAACAAAAAGCATCGCAGCAAGGAATACTCCAACCGCGATATTAAACACCTGTTCTCCCATAAATCCTCCTGTCTGGTTATCTGCATGATTTTTAAATAAGAAATGCCGCAGCCATGTATAAATTGAACTGCAATTTAAGGCAGCCGCGGCAGCATAATTTTTTTAATTTATTTTATTAATCCGCTTTTCGTGAATATTGTAACATATCCCTGATATTCAGCGTCCCACATCTTTGCAAAATCATCAGCTTTGGCATAGCCCGGCCTGATATTTGTCATTGCTTTCTCTTCCATCGCCTTATAGCCGGGATCCTCATAAGCTTTCTGCAGCGCATCAATAAGAATTGCCTTGACATCAGCAGGTACTCCTTTCCTGATTGCGAAACCTCTCCATGATCCCTGTGTAAAATTGATTCCAAGTTCCACTGAGCATGGAAGGTCTTTAATTTCCGCAACCTGTGTAAGTCTGGTATCGTTAAGGACTGCCAGCGGCCTTATGTCGCCTGACGCAACAAGCGGAAGAAAGGAAATCAATTTATCCTGGTAAACATCAAGCTCTCCTCCAAGAACAGCTGCCTTGATCTCAGAACCTGACTTATAAGGAACATATGTCCATTCAATTCCGGCCGCTTCGGAAAATCCGCTCTGCATATAATCATCAAGACCGCCTGGTGATAATCCGCCGATTTTCAGTTTTTTGGGATTTTCTTTTGCGAACGCTCTCAACTCCTCAAATGTTTTAAACGGGCTTTTTGCCGCTACTCCGATCAGCTGCACATCTGCCTGGACCTTAAGCAGGGGTTCAAAATTTTCACGGAAATTTATCTGACTTGCCTTGAGAGCTTCCTTGATAAGAAGTGAAGGAGTTATTTCAAGAATAGTGTAACCGTCAGCAGGTGCGTTATAAGCATATGTCATTCCCTCAACTGTGCCTGCGCCGCCCTTGTTGATGGCTGTGATCGGCTTTCCAAGATATTTTTCAGCGAGCTGCGCATACTGTCTTGCAAAAATATCACTGGCTCCTCCTGCTCCGAACGGGATAACCATTTCCACAGGCCTTTTTGGAAAATCTGTCTTCAGCGCTGCTGCGCTTCCCGCTTCACACTTTCCGCCGGCATAAAGCATGGCGCCTGCTAAAGTCAAAATCAGTAAAAATAGAATTGATTTTTTCATTAGTTTCTCCTCTTTGAATTATTTATAATATACTGTACCTTGCATGATCAGCCTGGCTGTCCTGTAGCCTACTGCCCACGCAATATTCAGATCACCCTTATTTTCCCGTTCAGCAATTACCCCTGCAGGAATAATGCCTCCGGGATGCCCGATCAATACTGATTCCGGATTAAAACCGGATTTTATAAATCTGTTTACTATTGTACCCTCAATTACCGCGGCTCCTGCCGTACAGAGGGCGCCGGTAAGGGCGTATGTCTTGTGTGTCTTCTGCATTGACATCATTCTTCCGGTTATATCAATTTCTTCTTTTGATATTTTAATACCTGATGCTGAGGTATAACTTTTGGATTCTGAAATGATTGTCATTTTAGGAACTGCGGGTGATTTGACAGAAGACTGATCAGGATCATCAATAAATCCCAATAGGTGTGCAGCTACCCCCCTTATTCTTTCAATCCGTTCAAGCATGGCAGGATTTGAGTCAATTGCATCAGGCAGTTCTGTCCCTTCAAGTCCTGCATCTTCCGCTTTAACAAATACAGCCGGATTTGTGACATCAACAATAGATATTCCGATCTTTCCGATTCCCTTAACATCAATAATGTCATAAGGACTCCCGGTAGGCAGAAGTGTCCCGGTAACCGCGCCTGCAGGATTCATAAAAGCCAGTTTGATTTTTGAAGCTGTTCCCGGAACACCTGATATTGAAAAATCACCGTAATACTCTACCCGCCCGCCGGGTGTCGGAACATAGGAATGAATAATCTTGTTGGTATTTGTATTATATATTCTTACCACTGTTTCAGGGTTTACTGCTTCTACAAGGCCTGCCTCAAGTGCATAGGGACCTACTGCTGAAGACATATTGCCGCAGTTGCCGTTATAGTCAACTATAGGTTTGTCTATTGATACCTGCGCGAAAGTATAATCCACATCAGCATCTGCCCTCTCTGATCTGGAAATAATCGCAACCTTGCTTGTCGTGGATACAGCGCCGCCCAATCCGTCTATCTGCCGGATATCCGGGCTTCCCATAACGCTTAATAAAAGAGAATCACGGCTGCCGCCTTTTTCAGGAAGCAGCTCTTCCCGGAAAAAAACTCCCCTGCTTGTGCCGCCCCTGAAAATTGTACATTCAATCTTTTTCATCATATTACTTCACCCTTAATTTCTTTATCAGTTTAACGGCCGCCGGCAGATGCATAATTAAGTGCGCCGCCGGAGAGAATTATTTCTTTCTGTCTTTTTGTGAGATTACAGACAGTATTGATTTCCAGACCCTTAGTAATGTTTTTTACAACAACATTTTCCCGGTCAGTAAGTAAATCAAGATTATCAATTTCAATCCTGTCGCCTGTCTCAATTTTTTCATAATCGTTTTCGTTTTGAAAAAGAAGCTGAAGAATGCCGAAATTAACAAGATTCGCGGAATGGATCCGCTCAACACTTTTAGCCAGCAGGACCCTTACACCCAGATGCATCGGGCATATGGCAGCATGCTCACGCGATGAACCCTGCCCGTAACTTAACCCGGCAATAATAACTGAGTGCAGACCTTCTGCAGAATTATTTTTACAACGTCCGGCGAAGTCAGGATCAATATTATGAAAAACATATTCAGAATATTTAGGAATATTTGATCTGTATTTCAGATACTGGCCTGCAGGCATTATATGATCTGTAGTAATCTTGTCCCCAACTTTTATGGCAGCGGCTGCTTTTAAATTTGCAGGCATCCCGGTATTTACCGGAGGATTACCGATATTTGGACCTCTGAAAACTTTAATTTCTTTTCTGCATGACGGTTCTATAATCAGCCCGTCGTCAATTATGAATTTTTCAGGCACTGATACTGAAGGATAAGGGATATCAAGACTTCGGGGATCAGTAATTACACCTTTAAGTGCGGATGCAGCTGCAATTTCAGGACTTACAAGATATACCTGCGCATCTTTAGTGCCGCTTCTCCCTTCAAAATTTCTGTTGTTTGTACGAAGCGATACACCGCCGCTCTGCGGAGCCTGTCCGCAGCCGACACAAAAACCGCATGTAGTCTCAAGAATTCTCGCCCCCGCCTTTAAAAGGCTTCCCAGGCTCCCGTCATGTGCAGCCATTGCAAGAACCTGTTTTGAACCTGGCGCCAAACCAAAACTTATCTCAGGATGAACCCTGCGCCCTGCAAGTATCCCGGCAATTACTGAAACATCCCTGTATGATGAATTTGTACAGCTGCCGGCAAGCACCTGATTGACTTTAAGGCCTTCAATTTCACTTACCCGGCACACGTTATCCGGAGAATGCGGACAGGCTGCCATAGGTTCAATATTATCAAGCTCAATATCAATGATCCGGCTGTATAATGCATCAGCATCCGGCAATAGGGGCTTCCACTGATTTTCCCTGCCCTGGGCTTTGAAAAACTGCCCTGTTACTTCATCGCTCGGGAAAACCGAGGTCGTGACTCCCAGTTCGGCGCCCATATTTGATATTGTAGCCCGCTCAGGCACGCTCAAAGTCGGCAGACCTGAACCGCCGTATTCAAGGACTTTACCGACATTCCCCTTTGTTGTAAGGAGTTTTAAAATCTGAAGTATTATATCTTTTGCAGAACACCAGGGTTTAAGATTACCGTTAAGATTAATCCTGATTACCTGCGGATAGACAAAATAGTAAGGCCCTCCAGCCATAGCCACCGCTACATCAAGGCCCCCGACTCCCATTGCTGCCATTGCAGCTGCGCCGCATGTCGGAGTGTGGCTGTCAGAGCCTATCAGAACAGCACCCGACCGGCTGAAGCGCTCAAGGTGGACCTGATGGCATATCCCGTTACCGGGTTTTGAAAATTTTATCCCATACCTGTCTGCCGCAGTCTGTAAATACATATGGTCATCAGCATTTTCAAATCCATCCTGAAGAGTGTTATGATCAACATAAGAGACAGATTCGGTTTTTACCCTGTCTACATTCATGGATTCAAACTGCAGGTAAGCCATTGTGCCAAGCGCATCCTGGGTAAGAGTTTGGTCAACCTTTATACTGATTTCATTTCCCGGGATCATTTTTCCTGAAACAAGGTGTTCTGAGATTATTTTTTCAAATATGTTAAGACCCATAGAACAGGTACCTCCATGGCAGTAAACCGAATTATATTTTTTACGTTAACATGGCAATATCAATAAGTAAAATATTATATTTTTATTGCTTTCCATAAAAATATTTTATATCATCTCGCAGGGGGAGATGAATTATGGATGAACGGGACTGGATAATGCTTAAAACAATCGCAGATGAGAAAAGTATTACAAAAACCGCGGAAAAACTGTATATATCTCAGCCGGCAATTACGTACAGGCTCCGGGCAATGGAAAACGAGTTTAAGTGTAAAATAGTTTTCAGGACTTCCAATGGAGTAATGCTCACTCCCCAGGGAGAATTCCTCCTTTCCCATGTCAGGGAGATGATTCTCAAACTTACAAAAACAAAAGAGCGGGTACAGAGCATAAGCGGCAAGGTAAGCGGACCGCTGCGCATAGGATCATCCGCAATTTTTGCAGCCTTTATACTGCCGGATCTTCTGCAGGGATTTCTGGAAAAATATCCCGAAGTTGAAATATTTCTCAATACAGGAAGAAGCAGGGAAGTAACAAAAATGCTCGGCAATGAGGAAGTTGCAGTTGCTATAGTCCGGGGCGATTATCCATGGAAAGAGAAAAAACTTTTTTTGCGCGAGGAAAATATCTGTCTTGTCTCGTGTGCCAGGCTTGAAATTGAGGAACTGCCTGAAAAACCCAGGATTATATACAGCACCGATTCGTCGCTGCAGAAAATGGTTGATGACTGGTGGCATGAAACCTTTTTCAAGCCGTCTTATGTATCGATGGCAGTGGATACCATGGATATCTGCCGCAGGATGGTAAAAAAGAACCTGGGCTGGGCAATTCTGCCTGATATCGGTATGAGCGAGCTTGGCGGGATTCATAAAACAAATCTTTACTGGAAAGACGGGAAGCCTGTAGCGAGGCGTACATGGCTTTACTGCCACAATTATTCACTTGAGCTGCCAGCCGTAACAGCGTTCATCGCATATCTGGAAGAAAACATCAGCACGATTCAGGAAAAATATTCATGACTTTTATTCAGGTTATTCAATCTGCAGATCCCCTGCAATATCAATGCTGCAGTTGTAGTCTGCAGGGGATGTTTTTGAATTAAAGGCAATCACAGGTACCAGGCCTTCCTGGATTGAGCTATGGGAGGGTACAGATATATATGCATCAAATATTCAATTATGAAAACATACTGGATATCTGATCCCTTTTCTTATATTGTTTGATGAAGGGCGCGGTAAAGCAGGTGGTTAATAGACGCTGAATAAATTTTTTCAGCCCTGTCGGTTTTACACACAAGTCCGCAATTGGATCCCCGGCAGATACGAAAAAAGAGATTCCCTGTTTCAGTTTCATTTTTGGTTTGTTTTTTAATGTAAATACCGCAGCCTTAAGGCGACCTGTAAGCATTTTGAAAAATATTTTCAGCACAGAGGAATTCAGGCTATTTCGGATATGTACCGGCGTTATTTTCAGTAATTCCATGGACAGCAGGTCAGGCGCTGCATACTGTTAAAACGCTGTTTACATTTGAAACGGCTTTATGACAGATAATACTTCACACTTCTTTCCTAAAGCCGGTTTTAATCTTTTGCCTGATACTGGATATATTAATAGTCAAAATATTGCCTGTTTCCGGCATCAATTAATAATTTTCTTTTCACTACAATCTGTTGTCATTTACGCGTTGTTCATCAGGGCGCTTACCTCATCATGCATTTTTTTCCACGCCTCAACGGTGTAGTCCGGGCCATAGGAAAAAGGAGGAGTTTCTATGCACATTGTCCCTTTATAATCCAGTTTCCTGACTTCCTTAAAGAACTCCTTCCAGAAAAATCTGCCGTGCCCCGGGGCAAGATGGGAATCCCTGTCTCCGGCATTGTCAGCAAGGTGGAATGCTATGAGTTTTTTCTTCATGAAATCAAAAACATCCATGGCCTTTTCATGATGCGAGACAAGGGCATGTCCTGTGTCAAGGCAGAAACCAAGCTGCGGATGATCATAGCGCCTTGTAATTTCCTTAAGATGGTTTATATTGCTTCCAAGCCGGTCACCCATGTTGGGGAGCATATTTTCAACAGCTAATTTAAAACCGTAAAGTTCACAGTGCCTGAGCAGCGCTTCAAGTGTCTTCCCGAGCTGTTCCATCAGGCGCGGAAATCCCTCCTCTTCAGTAAGGCAGTCTTTCTTTGTTGTAGGATGAAGGATCCCTATTGACGCGCCGAGGATAACAGCCCTGTCAATTTCTCTTTTCATTTTATACTCAACCTTCTTCCTGTCTGCCTCATAAAGGGCTGAGATATCATCTTTGACCGGGTCTGCAAAGGGAAGGTGATATGTTTCAATTACAAGTCCTGCTTTTTTGAAAAGAGCACCTGCATCCTCAAGCTCTTTTTCCTTCAGTTTTTCAAACATGGCAGTGCAGCCTTCCATGCCGGCAAAACCTGAATCAAGGCATATTTTTACAATCTGCTCAAAGCTCTTTCCTGTTTTCTGAAATCCTGAATTTACTGATGCAATGGTAAATCCTTTTATTTCCGACATAGTAAATCCTCCATATGATAAATTTATTATACATTGATTTTTACAGGGATTGTATAGAAAAAAAACCTGTTGGCAGCCCTAAACCGGACAATTTTCTCATTTCGTTTTAAAAAGAGCCGCTTTATAATTTATATGAGGAAGACAGCAGGGATCAATGTCCGATAGAGTTTAAGAAAAACCGGGCAATGGCTAATGCTGAAGATTCCCTGCTATATCAATGCTGCAGCTGTAGTCTGAAGGGGATGTCTTTGAATTATAGGCAATCACAGGGACGCGGCCTTCATAAGTTGAACCGTGTGAGCGGATTGATATCTCCCTTACATCCTCATCAAATTCGCTGAATACTGTATCAATATCGCCCAAGACCACTATATCACCGATTCTTTCAGGCATGAGATGGAAAACAGATGCAGCCTCTTCCCGGCTGTAAACCTTCTCAACGCCTGCGATGCTCCCTAAAATTGCCGAAGCTGATTCCCTTGTTTTATCAAATAAATTTTTATATTCGCTGTCCAGGTAGATATAGGCTATGCCGCCGAGGTTTTCATGGTGAACAACGTATTTATCTTTGATGACAGGTATGAACTCAGCTGATATGTTCTCCCTTGCAAGAAAATTGAGAAGATTAACTGCCCTGCTCTTGGGATTCATCCCGTGGTCAGCTGTCATGTAGACTTCCATATCGGGATAATCATTTAAGATCATTCCAAGGACAGAATCAATACCGTTCATATGGGATATTGATACTTCGTGTTCAGGCGGATATTTATGCATTACATAATCAGTAGTGGAAATATAATGAATATCAAAATCCTCTTCCTTCATTTTATGATGAAGGGCGCGGTACAGCCAGTGGTTGATACCGGCAGAGTATACATCTTCCGCAGGACCGACAGCACTTACAAGCCCCGGAGCCGGATTCTCGGCAGAAACAGAGAATGAGGCACCCTGCTCAAGCATCAGCTTAAGTTTGTTTTTTGACGTAAAGACAGCAGATTTCAGGCCGGAGCGGGCGGATTTCTGAAACAGGTTTTCAGCCAGCAGGAATTCCGGAGATTCCATATATGTGCCGGCACCGGTTTGGGGATTGTGCCAGTAATTTGCCGTTATTCCATGAACTTCCGGCCAGGCGCCGCATACAATCGATACATTGTTTACATTTGTGACTGAAGGGATAACAGATGATACTTCTTTCATAAATCCGCTTTTAATCATCTGCCTTATATTGGGAATATCTGCAGACAGAAAATATTCACTGCTTCCCGCGTCAATAACTGCGATAAGTATTTTTCTTTTCATTTCATCCCCCTGCGGTCACGCCTGATGCATGATGACGGAGACCTCATCATGCATCTTTTTCCATGCTTCAACTGAGTAGTCAGGGCCGTATGAAAACGGCGGCGTCTCTACACACATGAAACCACTGTAGTTTATTTTTTTAAACTCCTCTGCAAACTCTTTCCAGAAAAATCTTCCGTGGCCGGGAGCGAGATGAGAATCCCTGTCTCCGGAGTTATCCGCAAGATGAAATGCTATAAGCCGGTCCTTCATGAAATGAAAAACATCCATCGCCTTTTCATGATGGGAAACCAGGGCATGACCTGTATCAAGGCAAAAACCAAGAAGAGGGTGGTCATTGCGTTTCAGAATCATCTCCAGATGTATTATTTTTGATCCCAGTCTGTCGCCGAGATACGGCAGCATGTTTTCCACTGCGATTTTAAAACCGTACTGCTCGGAATGCCTCAGTGTCCCCTGAATTGTCTTTCCTGCCTGCCCGAGAAGCCTGTCAAGTCCTTCATCTTCTGTGAGGCAGTCTTTTTTTGAAGTGGGATGAATCACTCCGACAGAGGCCCCGAGCGCGACAGCAATATCTATATGCTTTTTCAGATTATTTTCTACTTTTCTGCGGTCTGTTTCATAAAGGGTCGCAATATCATTTAAAAGGGGATCTTTATAGGGAAGATGATAGGTTTCAATTACAAGACCTGCATCCCTGAAAAGCTTCCTTATTCTTTCAAGCTCTTTAAAAGGAACTTTTTCGAAGAGATTAGGTCCCCCTTCAAGCCCTTCAAATCCAGACTTAAGGCATATATCGACAATCTGCTCAAAACTTTTTCCGGTTCTGTCAAACCCGGAGTTTGCAGCAGCAATGGCAAATCCTTTAATTACTGACATAATAATTCTCCTCTGTTTTATAAATTATAAATTGAGAATAAAAAAACCGATATGGGGGAATACACCCAATATCAGCTTAAAAATAAGTAATATGCTCATACCGCTTTGATTTTTATTACACTTGATTATCAAAGACCTGCTGTTATTATATTTAATGGCATTGCAATGGACCGTTGAATCTATAGCGGCTTTTTAATATATCACGCTACATTAAAAACGTTAGTTGTCTGCCCTGCCTGTTAAGGCGGAACTGAGTAGGAAAAATAATTAAAAACCCGGAGTCGGGATAAGGCCTGCTTCAATCATGTACCTGAGAGCGCCCTTATGAAACGCAATAGGAACACCTTCCCTGTTATCCTTCCTGTTAATCAAACCAAGTGTATCAGGAACATACTGCTCAATAAAATCTGCATTTTCCCACCAGAGTTTTGTAATCCTGTAAACCACATCTTCCGGCATGGAATCCGAACAGACAGCCACACTTGGCGTCATAAGCTGCATCATCTTTTTCGAACCTTTTGATTTATCTGAATCTTTGAGATAAAAATAGGGATAAATTTTTAAAAATTCCCTGATATTCTCATCCGGCTCAACCGGAACCAAAACATAATTTTCCGCTTTGGAATCTACAAAAAAAGGAGATTTCAGGTAGTTTTCTCCATACCCCAGGTCATACCAGATACAGTCCACTTCTTTGAGCATAAACATGCTGATACCGATACTCTCGCGAATACGGTATATTTCTGTATTACTTCGGTTTATTCCATAAAACTGCAGCAGGAACTCAAGGAGATCTCCTGCAACTGAATTTTCTGAATTTATTGCAATACTTTTTCCTTTTATATCTTCGATCTTACTGATACCGCTCTCAGTGTGCGCTATCAGACTGTATACAGCAGGCCACAACGCAAACAGGGCCCTTATTGGCTGTGCTTTTTCCCAGTATACAGGATCTCCATAGTAGGCAAGGTTTGCTTCCGGCCCTTTTATAAAAGCGACCTGAGCCCTGTTTTCAATAAGCATTCTTATTTTTTCATTCTCTATTATGGAAGAGGTGCTGTTAACACCTATAAATCCCTTGTCTGCAGTAATTAATCTTGACAGGGCAGAACCTGCAAAATAATAAGAGCCTGTATTGTAGGATTTTATGATAAAGAAGATTCTGCTGCCGAGCGATTTCTGTGAATTTGCAGCTTTGCACCCGGCCGCAGTAAATGATGCGGCAATTAAAAAACTAATGAATATTACAATCGAAAATCTCTTCATAAATCCATTTTACTCTGATAGATGTTTACAGTCCAGTTAAAACATTATACAAAAATCATATGAGTGGCGTAAACCAGTTTTTAGGGATATAATAAAATTTGTGCAGCCAGTAATATTATTAATAGGTAAAATCAGAAATTATATTTTTTATTTTTTTATATTTCTGTTTATCATAACACTTGTTTATCTACTCTCATTATACTCATTCAAAAAGGTAGAAGATCTGGTTTCATACCGGGTTGAAATAAGCAGAATATATGAAAAATGGCTTGTTGTAAAATCTGATGCCCTCAGCTATCTTAAATCCGACAAGCAGGAAAACATAAAAGCAAAACTCAATCAAAGTCTAAAAATATTTGAAAGGGATTTTCTTTTTTTCTCCAGAACTGAATTTAATGCTTTAAAAAAAGAATCTCCTGAGATTTTTGAGAACAGCAGACTTCTTATTAATTCATGGCAAAAGGTTCAGACAAATGTGAGGGAGATTCTTCAGACAGACAGCAGTTTTGAAAATTTCAGCCGACAGATTTACTGGATTTCAAATGATACAGTTGTTTTCGAACAGAATCTGAAAGAACTTCTGCTTTGGTTTGATTCCTACAACAGCAGCCAGATGCTGTTTCACTGGAGATCATTCTATTTTTTTGCTGTTGTAATAATCCTCGCAACATTATTTGCAGCAAGACTTGGAAAAAAATACTTGAAGGAGAAAATTGAAAAGGAGAAAACCCTTGAATTGATGCATTCGATTGTATCTGAACGGGAATCAGAAAGATTAAAAATTGCTCTTGAGATACACGATACAATAATACAGGATCTGACATTTTCCAGAATGCTTTGCGGGGATTTAAGTGATTCACTTCTGCGTATGGATACTCAGCTGAAACTAGATGAACTTACAAAAATTATTATGAAGGCGATAAAGCAGATCAGGGAAATCACATATGACCTTATGCCGCCGGAACTTGAAAACAATGATATTGAGAGCATCTTTTCAAACTACTGCAGGAATTTTATGAATAAAAGCGGTATAAATACAGCACTTAACGTTACTGGCTTTAAAAATATTAGAATCAACGATTCACAGAGACTTACTCTTTACAGGATACTTCAGGAGTGCCTGACAAATTCAAGAAAACACTCCGGGGCGAAAAATATTTCAGTAAAGCTTTTGCTTACATATCCGTATATTATCTTCAGGGTATCGGATGACGGAAAAGGGATTGATCAAAATTTAATTGATAAAAATCCTGATCAGCGTATCCATATAGGGCTTAAGGGGATACAGGAGCGGGTTGCCATGTTTGATGGCGAGATGAACATCAAAAATATTCCGGGAAGAGGATTTTCAATTGGAATTAAAATGAAGCTGAGGGAGATGCAGGATGAAAAATAATTACACTGTAGTAATAATTGACGACCATCACCTCATCCGTGAAGGATTAAAATCAGTTATTAATAAAAGCAGAAAACTTACTGTTGCCGGAGAGGCTGATAACGTTGATGACGGGTATGAACTTGTCATGAAAATCAAACCTGATATTGTACTGCTTGATCTTATACTGCACGGAGCTTCAGGCCTTGAACTTGGAAAACGGCTGATTAAAGCGGACCATGAGTTAAAAATAATTGCAATTACAATGCATTCTAAAATTCAGTATATTATCAGCGCGCTTGAAAACGGAATCAGGGGCTATATTCTCAAGGACACATCCCCGGAAATTATTCTAAAAGGGATTGAAAAAGTTTTAGAGGGTGAAATATTTATTGATAGTTATATATCAAACAAGGTTATTTCAAAACTTATACAGAAAGGCGTAGACAGCAGCGAAATATTCAGCAGCAAGCCGTATGAATCGCTTTCAACAAGGGAGCAGGAGGTCTTAAGGCTTCTTGTTAACGGGGTATCGATAAAACAGATCGGAAATGAACTTTTTATTAGCTCAAAAACAGTTGAAAATCACAAAGCCAGCATAATGGCAAAGCTTAAATGTAAAAATATGGTTGAACTTGTGAGATTTGCTTTTGAGATAGGACTTGTTGACACTTCAGATCCCTGACCCTGCCTTTTTATCATTCTTCTCTATCAGATAAACAAAACCTGCAGATGCAGCAAGCATCATTGATAAGACAAGGAACATCAGATCGATTCCCATATATGGGAGCAGGAAAAAGGCAAGCGGGGGACCGGCGGCACTTGCGAGGTCTCCTGCCGTAAGAACAAATCCTATTGCCCGCCCCTGCCGGTTTGTTCCTGCCATGTCGCCGGCTATTGTTCTCATCAGCACATTGATGCTGCTTCCCGGTACAGAACCGAGCAGCAGCCCGGCAAATATTAAAACAGGCATTTTAAGGGTAATCATAAAAAGACCGAGGCTTCCGCATAACAGGCATATTACAACAGCAGACCACCTGTCTTTGAATCTGTCAGAAAGGAAACCGGCAGCCGGAGCTGATATCATGCTGATTACAGTTTTTGAACTGCTTATAATCCCTGTCAGAGTTGAAATACCGATTAACGCAAGCCCTGGAGATATTTTATCTCTTGTTATAACGCTTAACAGAGCTGCTACAAAGCCTGAAAAGACAAACCGCGATATACCAAGTACTCCTGCGGCAAGGTAGATTTTACTGTTAAACTTTATTTTATAATCTTTTTTTATATCTGAGAACGAAGGTCTTGGATAAACTGTTTCATTCAGTGCCGGCATAAATATATAAACTGCAATAACGCTTGCAAGTGAAATTGTACCATTTACAGCCATTGCTCCCCGGTAACCGATAATATCGGAAAGAAAACCGCCGAGAAAAGACCCGAATGCGCTTCCTGCCAGAGTCCAGACATGATAGAGCCCTATCCATTTCCCCCTGTTTTCAGGATTGGTTTCTGCAAGCAGTATACTTGTTCCGCCGATTGAGATTCCTGACCAGGCAACCCCCCACAGGATCCTCGCCGCAAAAAGAGGCCAGAATCCTGTAAATGCGGCATAGGAAAGAGTCGAAAGTGATCCCGCCAGCAGAGAGAGGATAAAAATCTGTCTTTTCCTGCCGAAATCAAAAAGGTATCCTGAAATTGTGTTTGAAAAAATTCTGACAAAACGGTTGATTCCCATCAGGATACCGACTGCAGCAAGGGTTATTCCTGCCGCCTCAATATGCAGGGGCAGGATTGTATAGATGGTACTGTCACCGAGCATAGACATTGCCGAGCCGAATCCAAGCGGAATAATAATTCTGTAAAAACTTTTATCTTTCAATGTCGATATTTTATTTAACAACAGTCGGATCCAGATTATCCCTGACCCAGTCACCTACAATACTCATAGCCAGTGTAGTCAGAAAAATAACTATTCCCGGAATAACAGCCATCCACCATTGGGACATAAGATACCCTCTTCCATAAGCCATCATGCTGCCGAGGCTTGTCTCCGGCGGCTGTATTCCCAGCCCGATAAAACTTAAAGAAGTTTCAACTATGATTTTCTGCGGGAAATTAAGGGTAAACTGCACAATAATAATATTTGAGACATTTGGGAAAATGTGTCTTGCATAAATTCTGAACGGGGTCGCTCCAAGCTGTTTGACAGCAACAGCATAGCCGTCCTCCTGAGCGGATAGCGCCATTCCCCTGGCAAGACGTGCAAATCTCATCCAGCCCTGTATCCCCAGCAGAATAACAAAAAGAATAATATTGTTGCCGAAAAAAGCCAGAACCAGAAGAGCCATTATCATGAACGGCATCGCATACTGAAAATCAACAAGAGTCATAAGTATCTCGTCAACAATGCCCTTGAAATGCGCAGCTATAAAACCGACAATTGTTCCGAGTACCGCAGTTATGATCGACCCGATAAACGCGACTGTAAGACTGGTATAAATTGATCGTATCAGCCTGCTTAAGGTATCCCGGCCGAGAGCATCTGTTCCGAAAAATCCCTGATCGCCTCCCATAAAAGAAGGAGGGGCCAGCCTGTTAACAAGATCTGTTGACACGGGATCATAAGGCATTAAGTATTTATGAAATATAGCTATCAGAAAAACAGTAATAATCCATACTATTGCGATAAAAATCAAAGGAGGAACTTTTCTGAAAAACTCATTAAAAGCATTTTTCTGTTTCAGCATATTACACCCCCCCCTTTTTTGTTCTTATGCGGGGATCAAGAATACCATAAAGAATATCAACAATCAGATTTGCAGTAACAATAGTTATACTTAAAAGCATAACTATTGCCTGAACAACAGACAGATCTCTTGCCCCTACAGAAGTAACAAGCAGTCTGCCCACCCCCGGCCAGGCAAATACTGTTTCTATGACAATACTTCCTGCAATAATTCTCCCTACCGTTGCTCCTATTATTGTTATTACCGGTATTGCCGCGTTAGGCAGGGCATGCCCGTATATAACCCTGTTTCTCGAAAGGCCTCCTGCAATTGCTGTCCTTATATAGGGTTTGGTAAGAACAGAAAGCATTGAAGACCTTGTAAACCGCGAATAAGATCCGACATAAGCCAGGCCTGTTGTAAGCAGAGGCAGTATGATATGTTTCCAGGAGTCGCTCCCGCTGCTCGGCAGTATTTTAAGTTTAACGCTGAAAAGAAGGATCAGAAGGATTCCCAGAAAAAAGTTAGGCATGCTGAACCCGAAAACAGCGGTTCCCATTGTAAAGCGGTCTATAAATGTATTTCTGTTAAGCGCGGCTTTAACTCCCATGGGAATTGCAATAATTACAGCAAACACAATTGAAAGCGTCATCAGGTAAATTGTTTTAGGAAGTCTTTCCGCCAAAATATCAGTAACCGGCCTCCTGTCTCTGTATGACTGACCGAAATTACCTTTAAGTATATTAAGCCAGTAAACACCATATTGTTCATAAATCGGCTTATCAAGTCCCCACATGGATCTAAAAAGCTCTATATCCTGCTGCGTAGCATCCTCAGGCAGCATAGCCTGTGCCGGGTCGCCGGTAGCTCTTAAAACTACAAAGACAAATGTTACTACAAGTACCATTGTAAAAAGAGCTCTTGCAATTTTACCAAGAAAATATGTTATATGCATTTTTTCAACCTCACAGCTCACCTGGCCTGTAACAGGCCACCTTATGATTATTTCCTTTATCTTCAAGCAAAGGTTCTTCTATCCGGCATTTATCTATTGCTATAGGGCATCTTGAGGAAAACCGGCAGCCCCGGGGAAGGTTAACCGGGCTCGGAGGTTCTCCCGGAAGTATGATTCTTTCCTTTTTAAATGAAGGGTCCGGGACAGGAATTGATGCAATCAGTGCTTTAGTGTAAGGATGTGCTGTATTTTTAAAAAGTTCCGTGCAGTCAGCCTCTTCAACAATTTTACCAAGATACATGACTGCAACCCGGTTGCATATATAACGGATAATTCTTAAATCATGACTTATGAAAATATAAGTAAGACCGCGTTCCTTCTGTAAATCCTTAAGCAGGTTGATCACCTGTGCCTGTATCGAAACATCTAACGCAGAGACAGGTTCGTCACACACAAGCAGATCAGGCTCAAGAATAAGCGCTCTTGCAAGGACAGCCCGCTGCCTCTGACCTCCGCTTATTTCATGAGGAAACCTGTCATACATATAATCTTCCATACCTACAGATCCAAGAAGTTTTATTGCTTTTTCCCTTCTTTCGCCTGGAATTCCGATTTTGTGAATATCAAGAGGTTCTTTTATCTGCCTGCCTATTGTCATGTAGGGGTCAAGTGCACCCAGGGGATCCTGAAAAATCATCTGCATATCTTCCCTCAAAGCTCTCCACTTTGCAGGTTTCAGGTTAGTCATTTCAAGTCCCCTATAAAGCACTTCGCCGGAGGTTGGAGATATCATATTAAGAACAAGTTTTGCTGTAGTTGACTTTCCGCATCCGCTTTCCCCGACTATCCCGAATGTTTCGCCTTTTTTTACATTAAAATTAATCCCGTCTACAGCCCGGAGCTTTCTTTTTTTTCCGAATAATGTTTCGCTCTTGACAGAAAAATGACAGACAAGGTCTTTTATTTCCATAATAGAGCTGCTGTTTTTATTTTTATCCAGGTTTATTATTCCGGTTGCCATGAACACCTCATTAGTTTTATATCTGTAAATTATATTTCTGCGTGAAAACAGGCAGCCTTATGGTCTTCTGATCCCAGAGATTCAAGCACCGGCTGCTTTTTAAGGCAAATTTCTGTGCTGCGGCTGCATCTCGGCTGAAAACAGCATCCGGAAGGCCGGTTTTCCGGGGAAGGAACCACTCCCTCTATGGGAACAAGAGGCCTTTCTTTATCATCAGTCATTCTGGGAAGCGATTTTAAAAGTCCCTGTGTATAAGGATGGGCCGGGTTTTTAAAAAGAACATCTACCGGAGCTTCTTCAACAACCAGGCCTGCATATAAAACAAAAACCCGCTCCACATTTTCTGCTATAACACCAAGATCATGTGTTATCAAAATGGTTGCCATGCCTCTTTCCCTATTCAGGCTTTTAAGAAGAGAGAGAATCTGAGCCTGAACTGTAACATCAAGTGCTGTTGTAGGTTCATCTGCTATAAGAATATTGGGGTCGCCTGCCAGCGCCATGGCAATCATGACGCGCTGGCAGAGACCGCCTGAAAGCTGATGGGGATAATCCTTTAGCCTGTCTGCAGGATTTGCTATCCCTACCTGCTCAAGGAGGGAAACAGCCTTTTTACGGGCACTCTCCCCGGAAAGCCGGGAGTGCAGCTGAATTATCTCTATCAACTGCGAACCGATTTTTTTAACCGGGTTAAGAGATGTTACAGGGTCCTGGAAAATCATTGCAATCTCCTTTCCCCTTATTTTCCGTATGCCTGATTCTGAGAGATCCAGAAGTTCTGTGTCTTTATAACGGATAGATCCTGTTGTTCTCGCGGTTTCGCCAAGTATTCTCAAAATCGCCATACAGCTGACACTTTTACCGCAGCCGCTTTCCCCAACAAGCCCCACAACTTCTTTTTCCCTTACAGAAAAATCAACTTTCTGGACAGCATTTATAGTTCTTCCGCCAGTCAGAAAATCAACACCAAGATTACTTACAGTCAAGAGATCCCTGTTCATCTGTACTCCCTTAAAAAGGTCATTTACTGTTTAAAATTTTCAGGCCCGAAATACATATAAACCTGTTTGTAAGCAGTCCAGTCAATGCTCTTCTGCTTAGCTGATATGGATAAATTCATATAGAAATATAATCCGGGAGGATCTTCATCATAGATCTCAAGCATTCTTGCAAAAGCTTTATATCTTTCCTTCTGGTTAACACTTGTATCAAGAACTTTTCCAAGTTCCATAAATTCATCTACAAGAGGACCTCTCCATCCGTGGACTTTATAGGGATCATAACTTTGATTATAGGTTCTCCACAGGCATCCGGCAGGATCACCAAATGTATCTGTATTGGATGTATTTCTCATACCAAAATATCTTAGGCCTTCTGATTCTTCCGCATTGACCTGAGCCCAGTTTTCCTTGATCTCTATCTGAACATTTATCCCTGCGGCTTTCCACATCTCTACCATGGTCTGAGCAACATTAACCTCGTTAGGATAATAATCGTTCAAAATATAGTAGGGGATAACCTCTCCCTTATAAACTGATTTCTTTACAAGCTTCTTGGCTTCTGCAAGATCATATTTCGGATAAGGATGGTCTTTTACATACATGTCAGCATAACCGGGATCATTAATTCCGTTGGGTATTGTTGTTCTGCCTGCAAAAAGATTTTTAACTATAAGCTCCCTGTCTAAAGCCAGAGACATTGCCTTTCTTAAGTTAACATCCATATAAGGTTTTTTGATATTGAACATCGTAGCAAGAAAACTGGCAATTGGGCCGCCTTCGATAGAAAGGTTTTTTTCCTGTTCAATCGTCGGTATCAGGTCAATAGAAACATTACTGATTACCTGATAGTCCCCTGCCATCAATCCTGCAATTCTTGCTGATTCTTCAGGAACTGATCTGAATATCAGGGTATCAACATAAGGTTTACCGCCCCAGTATTCGTTATGAGCTTTAAGAACAAGCTGGTCCCCTGACGCAAATCTTTCAATTTTGAAAGGGCCTGTCCCTACAGGTTTATTTGACCATTCTTCAAAACTTTTAGCTTCCTGGAAAGCTCTTTTGTTTATTATCTGAAACTGCGGAAGGCTTAACCTGTTTACAGCAAGAGGGTCAGTGTCTTTTGAAATAATCCTTATAGTGTAGGGATCAATAATTTCAACCCTGTCAAAAAGTGCCCAGTAGCCCCGCGCCCTTTTATGGCCGACTATAGGATTTTCTCCGAAAAACCTTTCATCACTGAATGTCCATGCCACATCTTCGGCAGTAAACTCATCCCCGTTATGAAACTTAACTCCCTTTCTTAGCTTTAACTCTAAAGTTCTGTCATCAATCCGCTTCCATGATTCAGCAAGGGACGGCATAAACCCCTTGGTTCCCTTGAAGTCAAACTCAATAAGGTTGTTAAAAATATTGTACTGAACCCTGTATCTTGCCTGGGTAGTTGATGCTCCTGCTGTTAAAGGTTCCGGAAGGGCGGGAACCGCAACATTTAGGGTGGTAATCTTTGATGTTTCCGGCTTTGCCTCTTTTTTACCACCTGCAAACATTACTGGTGTTAGAAATAAAAGTAATGCACATAAAAAAAGCAGTGTAGTCTTTTTCATAATCGTTCCTCCAATATTAAATTAATACTTCTAATTTTATAACAGTAAATTTGAATCCGATATTAGGAATATATTCATTTTGAGAGTGGAAATAGGTATTTTCCCTATATGTATTTTTGAGGAAAAACTATTGTCACAGGAAGCGGCTAAATGATTTATTATGATTTAATGTTCAGTGAAATTGTTTTTTCAATATAGGATATCATGTTTTTCTTGTCAGCCAGGCTGCTTACTACATAATTATCAAGATAATCATCCTTCTCAAATGCGAAGTGCTCAAACAGTTTTGTCGAATCGGTTGCAATACCCAGTAACCTGTCGCGTTCATTAATTCCGGTTACAGGTTTTGAATAGATATGGCCGCCGTAGCCGTAGATAATCAGATTATTTTTATCAAAAGAGGCTTCAGCCTCCTTGCAGTATTTCAATGTAAACCGCAGCCTCGGGCATTGCTCAATCAGATAAAAATTATAATTGGGATGTCCGATGAAATTAATAAGCTCATTCAAATGTTTTATTACATAAGTTCTTTCAGGTTCATCTCTTTTTATTCTTGCCGCATACTCCTCAAAACAGTGCTTACAGACTATGTATGTTACCTTGTATTTCTCCAAAAGCAGGACAAGAAGTTTCCGCCTTTCCACGGCAAGAAGTCTTTTAAGCTCGCTGTGGACAGGGTTTAATTTGTCTCTTGCTCTGAGCTTGTCCCTGAAGGAAATATATTCCGGCGGTTCAAGGGTTGATGACGGTTTTTTATTGATAAGGTATTTATCGCCCGGAATGCTGTCAAGAGTATAGAGAAGCAGCCCGTAATTGATATTTTCATAAAACGGCTGAAATCCTGTTATTTTTCTCGAGCGTGCTATATTAAAAAATATTTCAAAATCATCTTCATAAATTTCCTGAAAACGGTAATCTTTTAAAACCAGGTTTATCTCTTCAAGTGAATAATTTAAACCCGCACCGATAGCGATTATCTTTTCCCTTCCAGGAGACATTATTTTCTCATTACGCAGATAGTTGATATAGGTATTTGATACGCCTGTAACTTTTGACAATTCATTCTGGGTAATCCCTCTCTTCAATAACTGTTCTTTTCCGATTATCTCTTTTATGGTTGTCAAAATAATACTCCCGAATTTAAGTATACTTAAATATTATATTAACTTTACTTTTTAATAAATATCATATCACTATTAAATTTAAAAAAGGGCTGAAACAGCCCTTTTTTAAATTTCCTATGGATTTTACAGTCTTTACGTCCTTACTCCGACACGGATATGCTTCCCTGTCTCAGATTCAGCAAGTGCCTCATTGATCTGGTCAAGATTGAAGACCTTGCTCACTATCTTATGAAAAGGATATTTGTCCTTGTGTTTTTCAAGAAATTCAAGCGCTGTCCCGAGATGCTTAGGCTTGTAATTATGTATTCCTTTTATTGTAATATATTTCCTTATGACCTGATTTGCGTCAATGCCCTCCAGTGTGCTTCCTGGATTGACAAGTCCGCCGAGAAGATACCGTCCTCCGATTCGGAGCGATTTAACGGCAAGGCCTACAACCTGTTTTGCTCCGCAGACCTCAATAACGACATCAATGCCGAACCCCCCGCTCATTTCCTTTAATTCCTTTATAATATCATCTTCACTGATTTTTAAAGTGTTATATGTTTTGGTCGCTCCAAACTGTCTGGCCATTTCAAGCCTTTCATCAATAATATCTGTGACTATAACAGCTTTAGCCCCTGCCTCTACCGCAAGTGCGCATGCGTTTATACCCAGCAGGCCCGCTCCCTGTATCATAACGATATCACCCTTTTCAATACCTATTGTCTCAACAGCATTTACAACTGTCGACAGTGCGCAGTTAGCCGGCGCCGCAATCTCATCACTCAATGATTCAGGGACCTTGTAAACTGTCGTTCCAGGCATTATGTAGATATATTCGCTGTACCCGCCGACAAGACCGGAGTTAAGCTCCTTATCTTCTATACTGGCATGACCGTATTTTTTAAGGTGAATGCATTTCTGGGGAAGATCTTTTTTACAGTAAAAACACTCTCCGCAGGATGCCATTATTGTCCAGGATATCCTGTCGCCGATAGTGAGTTTATTACCGAAACCGTCGAATTCAAGATTATCGTCAAGCTGTACAATCTCCCCCACAATCTCATGTCCGAGGATCAGAGGGGTCGGTTCAACTCTCCTCCCAGTCGTTGTATGAAGATCAGAGCCGCAGATTGTGTTAAATCTAACCCTGCAGATTGCAGATCCTTTTTCCAATTTTTCAGGAAGATTAAAATCCCTTATTTCAACAGGGCTGCCGACCTTGTAAAAAACTGCTGCTTTTGATTTTGTGCACATTATACAACTCCTTTCAATTTTTTCTTGTCAATATATTTCTCAACAAACTGTATCAGAAATACAATTATAATTATAGACAATCCGATTATATCGGTTATAGTCTTTGCATGAATCAGCAATAACGCTCCGACACCAATCAATATCCTTTCATATATATGGAGTTTTCTAAGTTGATAACCAGCTGTTGCGCTTCCGAATATATATGCACCGATTACTGCCATAAGAAAAACTTTTAATACATCAAAACTCAGCGGCTGCTGCCCCAGAAGAAGAATGGGGTTAAAAACAAAGAAATACGGGACAATATATGCAACCGCCGCAAGTCTCACAGCGTTGCCGGCTGTAGGCCAGAATTTTCCGCCTGATATTGCAGATGCCGTAAAGGCTGTGATTGCAACAGGAGGTGTTAGATCCGACATGATTCCAAAATGGAAACAGAAAAGATGCGCAGCCAGAGGCATTACACCTGCCTGGATCATTACAGGAACAGTAAGAATTGTCATTAGAATATAGTTTGCAATAGTTGGAACACCCATCCCGAGAAGAAGGCACATAAACATTGTTATTATGAGAGTAAGCAGAAGATTATTTTTTGATATTGATGCTATAAATGATGCCAGGGAAGGGGCAAGTCCGGTAAGAGTTGCTGTACCAAGAACTATTCCTGCAAGTGCAGCAGGGATTGCAATAAACATCATGGTCTGCCCTGCATCAGTAAGAAGTTCAATAAGTTTCTTTATTCCAATTCTTGTATCTTTGTTTATCCAGCTCAAACCTATTGTCAGCCAGAAACAGAAAAAACAGGCAGACATCGGTGTTCTTCCATTAATCAGCATGGCAACAAGGAGAATGACAGGAAGAAATACATAACCGTGCTTTAACGCATACATTTTCCACGGTTTTATTTCGTCTTTAGGAACTCCTCTTGCGTTTATCTTGACTGATTCAAAATGGACCATTGAAAAAACACCAATGTAATAAAGCACAGCAGGAAGGACTGCAGCCATGGCAACCTGCAGATAACTGATTCCAAGAAACTCCGCCATAATAAACGCGGCCGCACCCATTACAGGCGGAGTAATCTGCCCGCCCATGGAAGCCGCAGCTTCAATTGCTCCTGCAAGTTCTGCAGACAGCCCTGTCCGCTTCATCAATGGGATGGTAACAATACCGGTTGTTGCAACATTTGATGAAGATGAACCGCTTATCATTGCAAACATACTGCTCGCAACTACAGCCATTTTTGCAGGGCCTCCGACCATATGACCGAAAATACCCTTTGCAATTGTCAGTAGAACATCTGAAACTCCTGATTTATGCAGAGCAGCTCCAAGAAGAAGGAACATGGCTACATAACTGGCAGAAACTCCAAGCGGTGATGCCCATACACCGGAATCATTTAGAATCATAAATCTTACTATATTTTTCAGACTGAACCCGGGATGCCTGAATATTCCGCCGAAGAGAAATCCGAACCTGCAGTAAAAAAGCATCACTGAACCAAGTACAACAAGTACAAACCCGACAGCCCTTCGTGTCGCTTCAATAATCAGTATAAAGATTATTGCACCGACAAACATATCGATCTTGTACACAACACCGGCTCTTGAAAGAATAGAATCGGCATTTACGGCAATATACGCACAGGAAAGGACAGCCGCCAGTGAAAGAAGATAATCATAAACCGGTATTTTACGCTGAATATTTCCTTTCCTGTTCCGGTTTGAAGAATACCGCATAAAACAAAGCACAAGAGCAAAAGCGAGGTGAATACTGCGTTGTCTCATCCCGGTAAACAGCCCGAATCCGCCGGTATAAAGATGAAAAACAGAAAGGGTTACAGCTATTACAGCTACAATTTTCTGCGCAGCTTCACCAAGGACTCTTTTCCCTGTTAAGGATATTTCAAGTTCCTCAGCTTTTTTTGCGATAAACTCTTTTTCTTTCTCAAGCATCTCATCGGTAATAACACCGCCGTCCCCAGTTTCATCTGCCTCATGCTTCAAGTCATTGTCGATAATATTCAATTTGTTTTTTTCCATAATCCAATCACACTCCAAATATTTTGAGCCGGGGCTGATCAGAATCAATAACTGATACCTGAAAAACCTTAATAAAAAAGGTGCAGTATAATAAAGAAGCTCTATTCGATTAACAATACCTCACGTCAATTTACTGCACCTCTTTTCATATTTAAGCGGCAATTAATTTTATTTAATTATTCCGACTTCCTTGTAGAATTTTTCTGCACCAGGATGAAATGGAATCGGACCTTTTGCAATAAGAGCTGTGTCAAGTTTAACCATCTGTGCAGATTTATGTATGCTCTGTATTTCAGCTACCCTGCCGTACATGGCTTTAAGGTAAGAGTAAACAAAATCAGCGGGAACTGAAGCATCGCAGAGCGCCGCACCGTAATCACCAACAGTTTCAACCGCTTCTGTCTGGCCGTTATATGTGTTTGCAGGGATTGTAATAGGAACAGGCCATACCTGTTTTTTAATCAGTGCATCTCTTTCCTTACCTTCAATAGGAAGAAGTCTGCACGGGTTTTGGGACACCGCTGACATAATTGAACTTGAGGGCACTGATGTCTGATATCCAAGTAATTCAAGCTGTCTGTCCTTGAACGCCATTTCCCTTTCTGTATGCTGCATCGGCTTCCATTGCAGATCTTTTGGTGTAAGACCGTATATTTCAAATATCTCAATATATCCAAGTTCATTTCCTGAACCTGCGCTTCCAGGGCTTACACCTTTGCCTTTCATGTCATAAAATGTTTTCACAGGACTGTCTTTGTGGACTACAGGCTGAAAAACTCCCGGCCAGAGTGAGTACATGTACCTTAGATTTTTGTTAGCCCCTTCTTTTTCAAAAATTTTCTTGCCGTTATAGGAAGCATGAGCCACATTTGATTCTGCCCATCCGAATGTGAATTCTCCCGCCTTCAGGAGCCTGAGGTTTTCAATACCGCCGCCGGAAGCCTGTACAATTAGTTTGTATTTTGTTTCCTCTTCTACAATTGTACCGATTTTTACAGCTACAGGATACCAGCTTCCGCCAACACCTGATGTGCCGAATACAAACTGGGTAGCAGTACTTTCGGCAACAGCGCCTCCTGTACCTGACTCTGCCTTGCCTCCAGCAAAAATAAATGCAGCAGAAAGCATAAGGACAAGAATAACTAAAACAGTTTTTTTAAACATCTCATTCTCCTTTAAAAAAATATTTTATCTTAATTAAACTTAAGTTTAATTTTTAACTATTATACTGTATTCCGGATATGAAACTTACATATCCGGAATACAGTATAAACTCTTAATCAGAAATACTCAGACTATATAACCGCCTTCAATAAGCGCAGGCAGGTCTTTTACGCTTTCAATAACATGGGTATGCCAGTACTTTCCCCACGCCGTAACAGGCCTTGGACCGCTTAAAACACCGATTACAGCCCTGCATCCCGCATTGTAACCTTCCAGCATGTCAGCGGGCGTATCACCAATCTTAAGAACTTCACGTACATTCTGGATATTAAAATGATTCATTGCGTGAAAAATCATGAATGGTGCCGGCCTTCCCTTCCCTTCGGATACCATATCAAGGTCAACGGAAAGATCTACAAGTCCGTCCCTTACCCATCCAAGTCCATCCATAATCGCGGTTGTAACATCATTATGAAAGCCTGTATCAGTCGCGACCTTAATCCCGTTTTTATGGCACCACCTGAAAACATCAGACGCACCTTCAACCTCACGGCATTCTTTTTTATAGTGGGCAATCATTATCTCGACATATCTGTCATATATACTTTTGGCTTCCTCATAGGTTGCCGGATCAAGACTTTTCTCAAAATCCCTGAAATCTATATTATTTCCCCGTGATCTTGAAATAAGGAACTGGTAAAGATGTATCTTGTTTGTTCCCATATGCAGCAGTATTTCATCAGGGGTTACATTAAGTTTATATTCCTGTGCTGCTGTATAGAGACAGTCCCTGACTCCCGTATCGTCATATACAGTTGTCCCTGACAGATCAAACATGATCATTTTAATTTCGCTTGTAGTTTGTGCCATTTAAAAACCTCCGGATATTATTAATCATCATTATAAACACAGCTTTTTTGCAATGTCAATATATATTTTAATTAAACTTAAATATTATATTAAAGCATAGCTGTCTAAACCAACTCATTCCTTCTGGAGTTATTTTTCATAAACAATCCTGCCCCCAAGGATTGTTTTCTCTACCTGAATATCTCTAATTTTTTCAACCTCAGCTTCAACCGGGTCTCCTGATAAAACCGCAAGATCTGCCAGCATCCCCGGCTTTATCGCACCCCGCTGCTGTTCTAAAAACAGCGCCCGTGCATTTGAAGCGGTCCAGGCCCTGATAGCCTCTTCAGGGTTAATTCTCTGTATTTTACCATATACTATTCCGTAAGAACTTTTACGGGTTACCATAGACTGTATCCGCAGCATCGGGTCCGCAGCACAAACAGGCCAGTCCGAGTGCGCTCCAGGCTGAAGTCCGATATCAATGGCGGACCTGTATGCATGCATCATTGCAATTCTCTCTTCTCCGTAGTCCTCATATTTGTCACCATGTTCCCACGTATACTCGTGAAAAACAGGAATCACCTCAAGTTCTTTCATTCTATTTAAAATCCTTAAATCCTTTCCCACAATACTTGCATGCTCAATACGGTGTCTGTGGTCAGACCTTGGATGCCTCCCTAGTGCTTCCTCATAAGCATCGAGAAGCGCGTCAATATCCCGGTCACCGTTTGAATGTACTGCCCATTGAAAACCCGCATTGTGCCCCTCCATAATGACGCCATTCAATTTTTTTGAAGATACTAAAGGATGCGGCATCCCGTAATAAGGAGGATTATCTCTCTTATGTGATCCCTCGTAAGGTTATAGCCAGCAGGTTTTTCCCGCGAGTGAATTTCCCGCAAATAACTTAAGGGGCCCCACAGTAAGCATCTCGCCGCCGAATCCTCTCTTAATATTAAGAACTTTCAAAGAATTAATAATTGCTGATCCAGCCTCTTCTGTAATCCGGAATGACATGACAACACGGACAGGCAGCCGGTTCTCATTAAGCATACTCTGATAAACGCCGAACCGCCCTGGGATGCCTGAAGCATCCATGACAGTCGCAATCCCCTTTTTAAGAAAATTATTAAAGCAAAGCTCAAGCCCCTCTTTTTCTTCCTCTTCAGTTGCCTCCGGCAGGGGGATACCAGTTGTATTAAAAAGGCTATGCATGGCACTTTCAAGGCATATTCCGTTCGGGTTTCCATCCGCGCCCCTGCAGAAACAGCCTCCATCCGGATCAGGCGTATTTTTCCCGATTGATGCTTTCCTCAGCGCCAGTGAATTAAATACCGCGGCGTGCCCGCTTGAATGGATTATCCTGACAGGGTGCTTCGACGATATTCGGTCCAGGTCCTTAGCGGCAGGATATCTTTCCAATTTTGAATCCTGGTATCCCCGTCCAGTCACCCATTCTCCGGCAGGAACAAACTCAGCTCTTTCTGCAAGCAGCGCGATTAATTCATCGATTGACTTTATATCAAACAAATCCACAACATGCATTTTATGATGCAAGTCGGGATAGATTGCTGCTGGATGCAGATGAGCATCAATAAACCCCGGGGTCACTGTCTTTTCATGAAGATCAAGAATAACTGTCTGCGGGCATGCAGTGCCAAGTATACTGCTGTTCGTACCTACCTCATCTATTCTGCTTCCGCAGACAGACAATGCCTCAGCACGCGGATATAACGGGTCGCATGTAATAATATTTGCGTTTATGATAATAAGATGATTTGGATTCATTACATTATCACTCTGCTCCTAATATTATCGGCTGAGACCAGGCTTTTTTCCCGTCAGGTGCCGTAATCTCAAGACGTATATATTTTTCATCTTTTTCAATATCAAAAAAAGCCTCTGTTATAAGCTTACCATTCTGCGCCCGCAAATGTTTTCCCCGGCAGGGAGATGACTTGAAAACCACTGAAACTGAAGGTGAAAATACGGCAGCAATTCTTTTTACTGTATGCTTACCTGAATTGGAGTCTGTCTGTTCAGATTCTTCCAGGTGAAAATCAAATATCTCAGGACCCTGGGTAGAATAAAACAAACCGGATCTTAAAGATTCAACTATTGATTCAGCTGTCAGTTCAGAGCATTTGACCATAACCCAGCCCTGATAAAGGTCATGAAAGACATGGGAATCATCACTTGCTATACCAAAAACCGGAATATTTTTATCCAGCAGATCGTCCCAGTGTGATTCTGAAAATGACCTGCCGTTTTTATCACAGGTTGTATTAAATACTTCAATCGCAAAAAATCCATCAAGAGGCAGCATATCCAGCAATGTATGTCCTGACCAGTACGGATGGGCAAGGACAGAAATGCCTCCCTGTTTTGAGATATCTCTCATCAATTCATTCGGGTGTCTGCTTTCAAAATCCAATAAATCATGAACATTGATTGCGACAATATGGTACGGTTTGCCGCCGTATGGATTTGGAGGGTTATATTCACAGCCGGAAATAACCAGAAATGAATTATCCGGGCAACTTGCAACATCGCTAATCCTGTTGTGTTCTGTAACAACCAGGAAGTCGTAACCCTGTTTTTTGTAGCCTTCCCAGCATTCGGCTAAATTGCGTTTGCCGTCAGAAACAGTGCTGTGCAAATGGGTATTTCCCCTGTACCATCTGCCTGGATGAGAGAATGGATTATTGCTGTTCATCTGACGCTCCTTAATTTAACCCGGGAGTGCGCGCTTCAAGTTCAACAATCCTTCCTGGAGCTCTTGCCGTCTCCTGTATTGTATTAAAATGCTTTGGCTCGCCCTTGGCTTCGAAATTGAAATACCGTGAATAACCGATTGCATAAAGCATCCTGAAGATTTCAACCCATTGTATTTCGTCTCCTTCAGCAAATGGAGGATAATGATCTATTCCATCCTTAAATCCATGCAGATGCACCCAGCAAAGTCTATTTTTAATTATATTAAAAATCCTGGCAGGTCCTCCCGGCAGGGTCATGGGATTAATCCCTTCATCATTTCTGACATGGCCGATATCCAGAATCATACCTATCTGGGGATGATCAATTTCATCAAGAAAAGCAATCCTCTTTTCAACCCAGTTTTCAACAGCTTTGAAATTTTCAATTGCAATTACAGCATCTGTTCCCTCAATATGGCGTGCAAGGTCCTCGTAGCTTTTGCGAAGAATGCTGTTCATTGTAGTCGCATGGGACCCCCACACTTTTCCGCCTAATTCCATCATTGTATCAAGCTGACGACGGCAAAAATCCACTTCTTTTTTTCTCTTTTCTTTAGTATCTATACCGGCAAAATTGGTGGTGTGTGCATGATAGGCAACAATTTCAACTCCGCAGGATTTACATATATCTGAGATATATCTCATTGAATTGATGTCTGTCATATCATACTGTTCGCGGCTTTCTACCAGTTCAATTCTGGTGATTCCGTTTTGCACAAGCTCCTTAAGGATACTTTCTCCAAACGGGCGGTATTTCCAGAAAAACACTGTAGACATGGACTGGCGGCTTTTTATCTCCTCTTCGGAATAAAAACTCTTACCTTTATTCATCTCATCCCTCTCATGTTATTAAATATTTAAATATCAAGTATATTAACATATTTTTTATTGCCAGCCAATAGTTTTATTTATATTTAAAGTTTAATTAAATCTTTTATTTACATAGGGGCAGCCTCATGTTATGATTTAAGCAATAGATCAAAAAATATTTTTCGCAGGAGAAAATATGAATCTGTCTAAAAACATTTTGTTCATTACTGCAGATCAATGGAGAAGTGAATGTTTAAGCTGTCTGGGGCATCCTGTAGTAAAAACGCCGAATCTTGATTCCCTGGCAGAAGATGGAGTTCTTTTTACAAATCATTTTGTTCAGTGCATCAAGTGCGGTCCAAGCCGTGCTTCCATGCTGACCGGTATGTATCTGCAAAACCACAGGTCTGTTACAAACGGCACCCCTTTGGACAGCAGACATACAAATATTGCACTTGAATCCAGAAAAGCAGGCTATGATCCCGCACTTACCGGATATACAGATACAAGTCCTGATCCAACTAAGCATGATCCGTGTGACCCGGTTTTAAAAAGCTATCACGGGGTATTGCCTGGATTTACATCAATTTCAGGAAAAACCATGGCAGGCGTGCCGGCAGAATGGCTCAATTGGCTCAAAGAAAAAGGATATCATATTCCAGACAAAGTTACTGCTGTTTTTGATCCTGTTTTGGATTATCCGGGGACAGAGGATAGAGGAATGACATACGCACCTGTAAAATTTTCAAAAAACGAAAGCGATACTTACTATCTGACAGATTCTGCAATAAATTTTATCAGGGGTAATTCAGAAACGCCATGGTTTCTTCACTTAAGCTACGGACGTCCTCATCCGCCATATTTTGCTCCGGAACCATATAACAGTATGTATGATTTAAGGGCACCTCTAAAAACCCTTATTAAAACACATTTTAACCAGTAACATTGTTAAAATCATGTTGATATTATCATTTCAAACTGCACGGCAGCAGTTTTACTGTCTGCTTAACCGTTATGCCCTGCATAACTGCAGGTATCTTATAATATTATAAGTAAGATTTGTCAGTCCAATTATTGCATTAGCCTTGATAATCCCAATTGCTCTTATCATATTACCTATTAAGGAATTCTTTATGCAGCCAAATACATGTTCAACCCTGCAGCGGACTTTTGATTTCTTCCTGTTGCTTTCCATCTGCTGCCTGCTTAAAATACTATATCTGCATCCTTTTTCATATATCCGGTTTCTTATCTTATTTTTCTGTAAAATGTTCTTAATTGTTTTTCCTGAATAAGCACTGTCTGCATATATCTCATGATGAGAATCTTTTTCTGTAATTAGGTTTTCAAAAACCTGACTGTCATGCACAGAAGCTGGTGTTACACAATATACTTCTCTATTATTTTTGATTTGCGGTCAATCCTGATGTGGTTTTTGTAGCCATAATGCCTCTGTCCTCCCTTTGTAACCCAGCGGGCATCTACATCTTTTTGCCGTATTTTGTTCTCATTCCAGACATCTGGATCTTTTCCATCTTTTATTTCTTCGTTTTCTTCTTTTGAGTTTCTCTGTTTGGGAGCTTATACAAAGCTGGCATCTACTATCTTTCCGCTATGCGCTATTATTCCTTCATTAAGAAGATATGATCTGAATTGCTCAAAAAGTAGTTCTATCTTTCCGGATTTTGTAAGGGTTTCTCTAAAAAGCCATATTGTTTTTTCATCCGGTACCTGGTCCTGCAGATTAAGTCCAAGAAATCTCATAAATGAGAGGCGGTCCATTATCTGAAATTGTATCTGTGCATCTGATAAATTATAAAGGCGCTGCAGTATAAATATCTTAAACATCATAACATAATCTAAGGCCGGCCTTCCTCCCGGGCCTTTTGCCTGCTTTTCAAACACCCGGTTTAATGTGTGGCGAAAACTTTCCCACTTAATCATTTTATTTAAAGGTATTAATGGATCTCCCTGTTTTTCAAGATCCTTAAGTCTTAATTCGTCATCAAAAAAACCGCACTGTTATCTCATTTTTCATCTCCCATAAAGAGAGTATAACATTTATTGCAATTTATGAAAATTCCCTCTAGTTTTTAAAGGTGTCCTTCAATTTTTAAATCCAGTTTATCGTTATTAATTTCGCTTTCTGATTAAGGTTCAAGCAACCAGTAAGAATAGCCAATGCGGGATACTTTAAAGACTTTGGCCATTTTTGAGATGCATTGTTTCAAAGATTGATTTTTTATAAATATAAATATTATTTCTGTCATTTTGAGAAAATAACCAGCGTTTTTTTAATATTTCATACTCTTCCTGGATATTTGCCAATTGTTTTTTTAAATTAAGTATTTCTTCATCACGTGGATTCCCTTTTCCCGGAAATGATTTTCTCATGTTTTTTATACTCAAAGATTCACCTACTAAGTAGATATCTCCTTTGTCTATTATATTGGGGGTAGACCACATGCATTATTTTGCCCCTTTTGGAAGAAAAAGCTGAATAAAATCTTTTTAAAGCATTTTCCTTTTAGATTTTTAATAATTAGTGTTTAACTGTGAAGGAAAAAAGTAATTTCTCTCCCGGGGTGGAAGGGAAAAACGGATAGATATACCTGAGGCTAAGTACAGGCTGCCCTGATTACAATTTTATTTACCCAATATTTTTAAAGCCTATACTTAAACTCACCATGAACCGCTAAAAAAATCCCGCTGAAATTATTCTGCCTCTTGCAGGCTGAAAAATCCCGGCGGGGGTTTATTTGCAACTAATTACTCTTATAATTCTATTTTAGCAACATTGGGTTTGACCTGTTCCTGTAAATAGTCTCCCCTCACAAGCAGAACATCAGGGATTGACTCGCTGAGTTTCTTCGTCATGTCAAGAAATTTACCCCGGATATTATTCGCCTGCAGTGCTACATCCTTTACTTCGTTCGATGGCAGCTCTTTCTGCGGCTCTATCAGCGTGGCTATCCTGTCAAGCACCGACAGCACTACCCTGTTGAGCATATCCATCTGGTCTTTTGTTTTATCAAGGTGTTTTCCAAGATTATTCACATCGCTTACCGTAAGCGGATATATCCTGTACCCCTCTTCCGGCATCTCATAACAGGCAGTCAGAAGGCCATATATTATTACAAGCGCTTTCGGATATATCTCTCCTGGTTTCCACTTCGTCAGCATCCGGAAACATTCCTTTATCATAAAGGTATTGAACTGTATTGTTCCAAGGAATTTACTCGGCTCCCTCTCCCCTACAAGTGTTTCTATTACCCACGGATTTCCTGCTTCAATCAGCCTGAAATATATGGGATAGTTGTCAGGATTCAATCCAACTTTATGTACCAGGAAATGCGCCAGCGCTACTGCGGCAAAGGCGCTGTACCCTTCCTTGCTGTCTATTATTTCTTTTATATACCCTAATGCAAGTTCGTCTATCTCTTTCTCAGACCACAGCGGCCATTCTACACCAGACATTGCTACCTCCACTCTGAAGTTAAGGCCGCTTTACTTCTTTCCAAAATATCGCGGCCCTATTTCACATTATCTTCTACTCTATTCTTCTGCAGGTTTCTCAACTTCAGCAAGAGGAATAAGTTTCCTCGGCTGTACATCCTTGTCAAGATTAGGTTCAAGTCTCAGCTGGACTTCCGGTATGACGTCAACAAGATGTTTCTTGGTATCGAAGAAATTGTTTCTTATATTATGCGCATGTACTGCAAGGTCTTCCATATCTTCATCCACATTCTGTCCTTCAAGCGAAGACAGCTTATCCAGTATGTCAAGGATACTCCGGTTAAGCAGGTCATCCTGTCCTTTTTCCTCATTCAGGTGTTTTCCCAATGAGTTAACATCTGCTACTGATGGCGGATAGATTTTATATCCATCAAGCGGCGAATTATAGGTCGCCTGAAATACTCCAAGTATTATTCCAAGGGTCTTCGGATATATCTCTGCCTTCCGGTATTTTGTCAATATTGTAAAGCATGTCGATACTATGAAATAGTTCGGCTGTATTGAACTCATGAACAAAAACGGATCCCGCGATCCAAGCAGGGCATCTATTACATTGTGGTTTCTTACTGTCAGTATATTCAGAAATACCGGATAGTTTCCATTTGTTATTCCAGTGAAGTTCAGATAGCTTGCGTATGTCGTCGCTGATTCTACTGCTTCAATTGTCCGGCAGCCCAAAATACCTTTAAGCATATTATATTCTATCTGCTGAACGTCACTATCGGTCCAGTCCTGCTTTTTTTCAAATAGCTCCTTCATAAAATAATTCTCCTTTCCTTATTTTAATCAACGAAGAGTTGTCTTGGTGCAGTTTCCTTGGCTACATAATCAGATTTTACAAGGAGAACCTGCGGTATAATATCTTCCATTTTCTTCCGTTTATCAAAGTAGAATGTCCTGATATTATTTGCCTGGCGGGCCATTTGTTCTTTTTCCGGACTGCTCGATGTTCCCGCAAGTGAGCCTAACCGATCCAGTATGTCCAGAATACACCTGTTATTCAGATCATCCTGTCCGAGTTCCTTATTCAGATGCTTTCCAAGATTATTTACATCATTTATTGACACTGAATATATCTTGTACCCGTCCTTCGGGGATGCATATGCTGCCTGCAGTATTCCAAGCACTACTGACAGTGTTACAGGGTATATACCTCCGGGATGCCAGTTCGTCAGAAGCTTGAAGCCTGTATAGCCCAGATAGCTGTTAGGCTGTATCGGACTCAGCATTAAAAAAGGATCCTTTTTCCCTACCATAGTATCAATCACCCAATGATTTTCTACTTCCAGCAGTTTCAGAAAGAGGGGATAATTATCATTACTTAATCCCGATAAACTTAAAAATCTTGCAAAACTTATTGAACCTTCTACAGCCTCTTCCGTCCGGGACCCCAGCATATTCTGCACTATCCCCAGCTGTACCTTCATTATAGTCTCTTTCGACCATGTCCTTTCGATTACCCGTTCGCTCTGCTTGTCCATTACCACCTCCACATTGCGACAAACCAAATATTAAAAAATTATATAAACCCAACTACTATAATAATAATAAACAGAAATCCCTTTATGTCTTTTCACTTCCTTTTATTATGCATCGCCATAAAACTTTGCCCAAAAGCTGAATAATCGTCATCGTTGCTTATAGATTTTGTATCTTCTGCTGATTTGAACATCGATCTAAAATATTTATCCACATAATTTCTTCGGTTAATTATATTACTGACAACTTTTTTTGAAATATTATCAGCATCCTTTGAATAGGATGAAAAGGCTGCTTTTGCCAGCACCAGACAAAACTCAGGAGTAATTTCAGCAAATGCGCGCAAGCGGTCCTCAAATGTGCAGATTGATACACCTTCAAAGTGTTCAGGCCTCAAAAGCGTAAGAAATCGGGTTTTTTCGGTCCGGAGCCAGCCGAACTTATTTGGCAAACCGGTAATTTTCATTGCTTCAGAGAATAAATCTGCTTTGTCATAATCTATTGCTGCTACAAAAGGGGTATTCTTTGCATTGGTAATTACAAGATAATTATTTGGATTCCTGTCTTCATCGAAAAATATCCAGCGGTTTATTAAATCTGCCCTTAGTATATTTATAAATGGTGATTCAAGATAATTGTAAGAGCTTATCTGTACAGCACGCTGCACTACCTTTGTAATACGGTATTTTTTACCATTAATAAGTACTGCACTTGTTGGCGCAGCAAGGGTCCCTGTTTCATGATCAAGAAGATAAGCCAGCATGCACGCCCGGTGGTAAAGCATCTCATTATCGGATGCAACCGGTTTTACTATCCAAAGGTCTCCGCTATCGTCTTTAGCAGCAAGATAGCTTTTAACCTGGGCATTAAACGGAACATCATTCTGGGATTCAACAAGGGTAAGTTGCATGGAATCAAGATGTTTCAATACTTCCTTTGCAGGTTTATCAAGATAAAAATATTTTATAAGCTCCTTATCTCCCAAAGCATCTGCCAGTTTTTCACGTTCACCCATAATAATATACCTCCGGTTTTTCAATAACAGCAGTTTTCACCAGCATCTTGTTTCCGATAAAAGTAATGTAGGGAGCAGCGCTACCATACCCGGAATAAAGAATATGGTGATTGCGAATTCCTATGACGTTTTGCCAGATACCAATTTTATTACCATCATTCCATAATGGATTATGCCCCACAATAAAATGAGTATCCTCGGGCATATCAAGCATATCAAGAGCAAGCCGAAGGTCTTTTTCTCCATATTCCTTTAGACTCGGATTGCCATGGAATTCATTTACCCTATTCCATAGGAGCTGGTGGAGTTTTTCAGGATAATCCTTGATGTTGATCAATTCATCCTTTACAACACCACCATGGGGTGGGCCTGCATGCGTTATAACAAATTCCTTACCGATAATAAATACAGGCAGGCTATTGAAAAATTTTTCTACTGCTGTAGTAAACTCGGGGCCTTTTTCGGCCATCAATGTCTTTCTGAGTTCCAGGCCCTGTGAAATACCGCTCTTTCGAAGTCTTTCGTCAAAGGTATCATGGTTACCCCTGATATAGTAAATACGTCCGGGATATTGCAGAATAAGACGAAGAACATCATCAAGGATATCTACAGAAGTCTGCATATCTTTCATGTGACCTGTACGGTCATCATGCAGCGCATCTCCCAAAAGGATGCAGGAAGCTTTACCTGATTCAATATCCGCACGATTTGTCTCATGTCCGAGTATCAGAGCAAGATTCTCCCGATTTGCGTGAAGATCACCTATAATGATCGGCCGTATGTCATTGGGAAAGAGAATTAACCCGCCAGGTAAATTATCCCTGTCTGACAAACGACCGGGTAATGTACCCAATATTTTCATTGCTTTTTCTACAAGTTTTACACCATCTATATCTTTTTTTGAAACATCCACCCCGGAGATGGATTCAGAGCCAGTTTTTAATTTCCGTGACATTTATTCTCCTAATTTATGCTATCATGATGAGAACTACACGGTAGGCAACTTATTTCTCTTATTTCGGAGATTTAGTTGTTCCCGTTTTTGAACTTTTACTCTTGGCCGTTGCATTTTTTAGTTTCCTGACTGTTTTACGGGGCTTTAACTCCGGTTTTTTTTCGGAATTTACCTCTAAAACACTTTCATTTACTATTTTATCAGGTTTACCAGATTCATCAGCAGTTTTATTCACAACCTTTATCTCCGGCACTGCATCAGTTTCTTTTACAAATCGGCCATAAACATCACGTTTACGCTGTCTCCGTTTAGAAACAAGATCAACATAATCATCCTCAGGATGCACACCCATTCTATCCTGCAAGCGGACAAGTAATGGTTCCGGTATGGCATCGACAAGCTCTCTTGTATGATCAAAATATGCATAACGGACATTAAATGCGTGTTTTGACAGGACGTTTTTATCCTGTTCACCATAATAATCTCCCACATGAGCAATTCTGTCAAGAATTTCAAGAATAAGTTTGTTAAGAGGATGTTCCTGAGGTTCATCTTTAATCAGAAACTTACCAAGGGCATGGATATCCATTATTGAAAGTTTACGAATTCGGTAACCATCATCCGGATCAAAGTAGGCATTCTGAATTATTCCAAGAACAGCTTCAAGAGCCGGTGAATAAATTTCATCAGGATGGCGTGAATACAGCATTTCAAATGCCGCATCCAGCAAGTCAATTCCGGGACGTATGGTAGAAAAAAGAAGACGTGCGGTACGATCATGCAATAATTCATCTATAACCCAGGGATTATTGGTCATTATCATACGGAGGAAAAGCCAGTAATTATCGTTGCTCAGACCTGCATAATTCAGATATCTGGCAAATGCTACTGCACTCTCCACCTGCGGTTGAGTTGTACATGCAAATAATGCTTCACGAAGATTATGCGCATGATCACGGATTAGCCGTTTATCGTTGTCTATGAGTAAAAATCCTGTCTTAGCTGGCATTCCTGCATACCCCCTTTTAGTATCGGAAGAAAGGGAGGCTCTATTTACTTCCATAAAAGAATTATTCTCCAAAATCATGGTAAGTATTCTCCTTTATCAAAAATGCCTTTAATTATCCGGCAATTTACCCTATTTTTCTCTTTGCTGGTTGTCCACTACATAATGTCCGCGGCCCAGTATTTTGGCTTTTCCCAGGGCGTCCCTCGCACGTGCCAATATAACATCGCTTTTCTGAGGAGAACCAGCCGCGACTCCGACTGAGCCGCCTATCCATACCACGCCGGTAGGTAATTCAACCGGTCTTTGCAGCATTTCAGCCAGTTTTCCGGCCTGTTCCGCAGCAATTTCATTTGAATACTTCGGAACAACATTTGCGATAGCGGCAAACTCATCACCCGAAGTTCTGGCTGCGATTCCCTCAGGCCCGGCACAGGACGCAACCCGTTTTGCAACTTCTATTAAAACCGCATCTGCTATTTGTTTTCCATGCACCCGTTCAACCTGCTCAAACCCGGCAAGGTCGGCAGATAAAACAACAATCCCTTTACCATCAGCGGCAAGCCTTGGACTTTTTTCCTGAAACCAAGCATTAAGGCCATTCTCGTTCGCGAGTCCGGTAAGCAGGTCAATTCTGTCATCCGGTATCTCCTTATCCCCAATCGGCGCTGTACTTTCCTGATTGACTGTAAAAACATCAAAAGTTTTTGCCTTTGCCTGCCATATAAAATAAATCAGACAGAAAATACCCAGCAGCAGGGCTGTCAGCAGGGATATTGCAAGACCTCCCGTCAGTGCAGAGAAACTTCCCAGCAAACTTGATACTGTAACCAGAATAGCTATCCATATCTGTGTGGATTTCAGTTTTTGACCTTTTATTTTTTTTGTTTCCATAAAATTAGTATCGACAAAATTTTAACGGGTTTCAAATTTTATTAAGTTAGGCAGGGTTTGGAGATTACTGTTTTACCTTTTCGATATAGTTGATAACGCATGCCATGGCTCAATCCGTTTATGCTCATAAAAAACAAAGACACAAACCGGTGCGTTATGAATCCCGCCCGCTATCTGGGTTAAAAGCTGATGCAGATCCTTCTGAATGCTTTCCCCGCCCCGTATAACAAGCACAAGAGGTTTCTTTTTTCGGCTGAAAGCCAATAGTGAAGAGACTATGCTTTTTTGGCATTTTTTGGTCCTGAGTATATGTTCTTTTATTATTTCTGCATCTCTTCCGTAAAGGACACGACCGACAGGATAAGATTTAAAAACACCAAATGTATCCTGCTTTGCGACAAGATGCGCCAGATAAAGCAAGGCATTTCTGGTTTCACCCGGCAATGCCTTGGCCAGGCCCTGCCGCAGCATTATTGCAAAATCAATGATTCCGGCTTTACCGTAACGCGCACAGGACCCAAGATTAACATAAAGACTTTCATTTTTCAGTGTTTCAAGTGAATTAAATAAATCGGCAGTTAAAACCGCTGACGGCGGTTCCTGAATATATCTGAAACACCCTTTTCTCTTTTGAGCTCTTTTTATTGAAACCTCTATAATCCCCCGCACATCCTGAAATCTGACATGATGATAATTCCAGCTAATGTTTTTTTTCAGAGATTCACCAGATACTTGCACCTGATTTATTGCCAGGAAAGACACTTTAGCCTTGTCCGGAATATTTGGGCCGGTATCGTTATTTTGCGGTGCTTTATCAATAGTTATGTTTTTATGGGAAATCGGATTACCCGCAGTTTTGAATACTGTTTTTTCCTGCAAGATATCAGTATGCAGAATATCTTCACCCACGGATATTTTAATCTTTTCCGGTAAACGGACAAAGATATTATTATTCATCCCCTTTTCACCAGTTATTGCATGTATTCCATTAGCTATGTAATCATCAATTGACCAATGCAATTCATTTTCATCTACCGTATTCAATTCCTGTTTTTCAAGCCGCTCGACAGAGGCCTGATCATTGAAAGTCTTTACAGGATACAGCACATCAATACCGCTTTCTCTGTCTTTTACAGGTTCTTTCAGTGATTTAAAATAATTGACAGAGTCGAATAATGATAATTCAGAAGATTCAATAAAAAACCGTAAATCATTTATCATGTCAATGCAGGTACCATACCGGCGTGTAATGTCTGGCAGCAATGCACGGAGGGTTATCCGCACCAGCCTTTCAGGAACACCGCGGCGCAATAAGGAATTGGTTGTAAATATGAGCGAAGCTGTATCTGATTTTAAAGATTGTAAAGAATCGGGAAAAGGTACTCTGCCTGTAAAAAATCTTACCAGATGGATACCCAGTGAATAAACATCGCTTCCTTCACATAATTCATTTCTTTGTTTATATTCCGGTGCAATATAAGCATGATTTTCTGACAATATTTTTTCTTTTTCCGGTAATACAGAGAGCATTGAAAACAAACCAGGTTTCTGAATCTTTACTGAATAATTTGATTCACTTATTTTTTTAACAAGAACGTTCTCGGCATTTAAATTTCCATAGATTATCCCCTGATCATGAAATGACGCAAGGCCACGTGCAAGGGAAATTATAATTTTGCATATTTGTTCAAGTTTCCAGTCTTTTTTTTTCTCAAGAACTGATAATAGATTTGTCTCGTCATTGTATTCAGAAGATATAAAAAGCTGTTTATTAAAAAAATCCATTTCAATAAAATCAGCTATATACTGACCACTTACCCTATAACATTTTATTGCTTCTGAGCGAAGTTCATCAAAAGAACCAGCAGAGTTGTCATTGTTTTTTACAAACCGTAACAGAAATTTTGTTGCTGAAAAAATAGCTGTAGCTTTCCAGTGTTCAGTAAATGTATCTTCACCAATCCTGTTCTGCATTATATAACATTCATTTACGACCATTTGTTCCTGTAGCATATCTAAACTCACCATGAACCGCTAAAAAAAATCCCGCTGAAATTATTCTGCCTCTTGCAGGCTGAAAAATCCCGGCGGGGGTTTATTTGCAACTAATTACTCTTATAATTCTATTTTAGCAACATTGGGTTTGACCTGTTCCTGTAAATAGTCTCCCCTCACAAGCAGAACATCAGGGATTGACTCGCTGAGTTTCTTCGTCATGTCAAGAAATTTACCCCGGATATTATTCGCCTGCAGTGCTACATCCTTTACTTCGTTCGATGGCAGCTCTTTCTGCGGCTCTATCAGCGTGGCTATCCTGTCAAGCACCGACAGCACTACCCTGTTGAGCATATCCATCTGGTCTTTTGTTTTATCAAGGTGTTTTCCAAGATTATTCACATCGCTTACCGTAAGCGGATATATCCTGTACCCCTCTTCCGGCATCTCATAACAGGCAGTCAGAAGGCCATATATTATTACAAGCGCTTTCGGATATATCTCTCCTGGTTTCCACTTCGTCAGCATCCGGAAACATTCCTTTATCATAAAGGTATTGAACTGTATTGTTCCAAGGAATTTACTCGGCTCCCTCTCCCCTACAAGTGTTTCTATTACCCACGGATTTCCTGCTTCAATCAGCCTGAAATATATGGGATAGTTGTCAGGATTCAATCCAACTTTATGTACCAGGAAATGCGCCAGCGCTACTGCGGCAAAGGCGCTGTACCCTTCCTTGCTGTCTATTATTTCTTTTATATACCCTAATGCAAGTTCGTCTATCTCTTTCTCAGACCACAGCGGCCATTCTACACCAGACATTGCTACCTCCACTCTGAAGTTAAGGCCGCTTTACTTCTTTCCAAAATATCGCGGCCCTATTTCACATTATCTTCTACTCTATTCTTCTGCAGGTTTCTCAACTTCAGCAAGAGGAATAAGTTTCCTCGGCTGTACATCCTTGTCAAGATTAGGTTCAAGTCTCAGCTGGACTTCCGGTATGACGTCAACAAGATGTTTCTTGGTATCGAAGAAATTGTTTCTTATATTGTGCGCATGTACTGCAAGGTCTTCCATATCTTCATCCACATTCTGTCCTTCAAGCGAAGACAGCTTATCCAGTATATCAAGGATACTCCGGTTAAGCAGGTCATCCTGTCCTTTTTCCTCATTCAGGTGTTTTCCCAATGAGTTAACATCTGCTACTGATGGCGGATAGATTTTATATCCATCAAGCGGCGAATTATAGGTCGCCTGAAATACTCCAAGTATTATTCCAAGGGTCTTCGGATATATCTCTGCCTTCCGGTATTTTGTCAATATTGTAAAGCATGTCGATACTATGAAATAGTTCGGCTGTATTGAACTCATGAACAAAAACGGATCCCGCGATCCAAGCAGGGCATCTATTACATTGTGGTTTCTTACTGTCAGTATATTCAGAAATACCGGATAGTTTCCATTTGTTATTCCAGTGAAGTTCAGATAGCTTGCGTATGTCGTCGCTGATTCTACTGCTTCAATTGTCCGGCAGCCCAAAATACCTTTAAGCATATTATATTCTATCTGCTGAACGTCACTATCGGTCCAGTCCTGCTTTTTTTCAAATAGCTCCTTCATAAAATAATTCTCCTTTCCTTATTTTAATCAACGAAGAGTTGTCTTGGTGCAGTTTCCTTGGCTACATAATCAGATTTTACAAGGAGAACCTGCGGTATAATATCTTCCATTTTCTTCCGTTTATCAAAGTAGAATGTCCTGATATTATTTGCTTGGCGGGCCATTTGTTCTTTTTCCGGACTGCTCGATGTTCCCGCAAGTGAGCCTAACCGATCCAGTATGTCCAGAATACACCTGTTATTCAGATCATCCTGTCCGAGTTCCTTATTCAGATGCTTTCCAAGATTATTTACATCATTTATTGACACTGAATATATCTTGTACCCGTCCTTCGGGGATGCATATGCTGCCTGCAGTATTCCAAGCACTACTGACAGTGTTACAGGGTATATACCTCCGGGATGCCAGTTCGTCAGAAGCTTGAAGCCTGTATAGCCCAGATAGCTGTTAGGCTGTATCGGACTCAGCATTAAAAAAGGATCCTTTTTCCCTACCATAGTATCAATCACCCAATGATTTTCTACTTCCAGCAGTTTCAGAAAGAGGGGATAATTATCATTACTTAATCCCGATAAACTTAAAAATCTTGCAAAACTTATTGAACCTTCTACAGCCTCTTCCGTCCGGGACCCCAGCATATTCTGCACTATCCCCAGCTGTACCTTCATTATAGTCTCTTTCGACCATGTCCTTTCGATTACCCGTTCGCTCTGCTTGTCCATTACCACCTCCACATTGCGACAAACCAAATATTAAAAAATTATATAAACCCAACTACTATAATAATAGTAACACGTATATTATAAAACACGTATATTAAAGTGTCCAGTTAAAAAAATGTTCAGCACTAACTAATATTATAGTTAGTTTTCGATTCAGATTCAGGTATTTCTAACGGAATCAGTAAAAGCTGCTGCAAAAATCGTCAAAAATATATTGTTTTCAATAATCAGCGACCTTTCGATCCAGATTTTTTATTTTGCCCCTCTGGAAATAAGGACCCGGACCATATCATCGGAAGCGTTTGATTTTTTCGCGATATCAAGCACTGTCCCGCCTGTTTTGGTACGGCTGCTTACATCAACGCCTTTGGAAATAAGATATTCCGCAATAGACGGATTATCAGCATGATAGGGAGTATAACCGGAATTCTGGATATTAACATCAAGACCCTGGGCCGCATAGTGAAGCGCATTAAAACCTGAGCTGTCAGCTGCCGCAGTATCAGCTCCTTTTTCCACAAGAAACTTTACAATATCAGGATATCCGTATTTTGACGCAGCGTGAAGAGCTGTCATACCGCTTTTATCTTTCGCGTTTAAATCAGCGCCTGCGAAGTAAAGAAGCCTAGTAATTTCGGCGGATGCTCTGAAAACCGGAGTTTCAACTCCCCCCCCGGCTGATGCGGTTCTCATCAGGTAGATGCTGCCTTCACAGCCTGAATGCAGAGGCCTGCTGCCGCTTTTATCCTGAAGGTTGACATCAAGTCCCGAGACAATAAGCGCCTTGGCAATATCCGCGCCGCCGAACCGGGATGCAGTGTGAAGAAGTGATTGTCCGTTTCCATCTATCTGGAAAATATCAAGCCCTTTTTTCTGAAAAAAGGTAAAGAGCTCAGACGAATATCTATTTATCACAGTGAGATAAAGCAGCCTGCCGGATTTTACAGATGCCCCTTTTTTAATAAAATATCTTACCACCTCTTCATTAACATCAAAAGCTTTTTCAAATAACGGCTTTCCGTCCTCAGATAAAGCATCAGGATCAGCTCCTCCGTCAAGAAGCAGTTCTGCAGATTCCGCCGAACGTGTTTCAAGCGCGATTTCAAGAGGCAGTTTCCCTTTTAACTTGTAGTCAGATGAGAGCCCTCTTTTATTGGGGTCAGCGCCGTATTCAAGAAGGAGTTTAATATAGGATGGCCCGTTGACATTATCCCAGGCAGCTGTTCCCAGCGGTGTGTCGCCGGAGATCCCGTTATCCGCAATGTTTGCAAGAGAAGGGTTTTCCGCAAGCAGGGCTTTTACTTCTTCGTACTGATTTTTTCTTATAAGAACATGTATAGACGGTTTTTCGTTTTTGTCAAGCATGACCGGCAGCATATAAATGCATGAATCAAGCAGGAGGAGTAACCCGGCTGTAATAAGTAATTTAAACGCTGATTTAACCATACCGCACTCTCCTTTGCATATTATTTTACAATGATTCAGATAATAATGCACGGAATATAATGCGCGGTAATTAAAACCGGGGCTTTAACCCCGGTCTTGGGTTATAGCTACCTGAGTTTACCAAGAGCAATTGTTGAATTGTGTCCGCCGAATCCGAAAGAGTTTGACAATGCGATATTCACATTCTTTTCAACTACTTGCATGTTAAGAGATTTCAGTTTTATTTCAGGATCCTGGTTGAATATATTGATGTTTGCCGGGATTTTACCGTCCCTTATCGCCAGAGCGCAGATTATCCCTTCAACTGCAGCGGCAGCGCCGAGAATATGGCCGTGCATTGATTTTGTACTGCCGACACAGACTTTATCATCTTTATCGTTCAGCAGCTTTAAAATAGCTTTTGACTCTGCTATGTCCCCGACTGGTGTTGAAGTTCCATGCGTATTTATATAATCAACATCTTCCGGATTTATTCCGCCCATATTCAAAGCCATTTTCATGGAAGCATAAGCCCCGTTTCCTTCAGGGTCGGGAGCTACAAAATCATATGCGTCTCCCGACATGCCGGAGGAAAGGAGCTCGCATATAATGTTTGCGCCTCTTTTTTTGGCATGCTCATACTCTTCAAGAACAAGAATGCCGGAGCCTTCCCCCATGACAAATCCGTCCCTGTCCCTGTCAAAAGGACGGGATGCGGTTTCCGGTGAATCATTTCTGATTGATACAGCCCTCATATTTGAGAATCCGCCGACAGCCAGTTCAGATATAGTCCCTTCAGCGCCGCCTGCGAACATGACATCAGCCATTCCTGTTTTTATAATCATGGAGGATACCGCAATTGCGTGGTTTGATGTTGCGCATGCGGTCTGAACACTCATGTTCGGGCCCTTGATGCTGTAGAGCATGCTTATAAAGCCCGCGGCTATATTGCCTATGGATAGAGGGATGTAAAAAGGGCTGATTCTTCTTGCCCCTTTTGTGGCAAGCGCCACAGAATTTTCATGCTGAACAGTAAGTCCTCCAATGCCGCTGCCAACTATGAGGCCGGTCCTGTAGGGATCTTCTATCTTTACGCCTGATGATTCATAAGCCTCTTTCATTGCGGCGGCGGCATAATGACAGAACAGGTCCATCCTTTTTGCAACTTTCAGCTGTTCCTCTGTATAGTATTTTTTATAATCAAAATCCTTAATTTCAGCAGCAATCTTACATGAGACAGAAGAAGTATCGAATTTTGTGATTTTCCCGACAGCGCATCTGCCGGCAAGCACACTCTTCCATGTCTCTTCGACATTATTACCGAGCGGATTTATCGTTCCCATTCCGGTTATTACCACTCTTCTGGTTTCCATAAAGTCCATCCTTAAATAAAAAGTGATTATAAAATAACACAGAGGGAAATGAAATTCTTTCGGAATTATCCATTTTTTTTGTGCTATTGTCTGATTCATTCTTTTATGAGATAATCTGATTACATGAAACTGCTTTTTTTCGTAAGAAATATTGTAATAAATGAAAGAAACAAGACAAATATCACAAAACATTCCCATGATTTCCATGAAATTCTCTATTGTACGGAAAGTAATTCCAAAATTATAACGGAAGGTGATTTGTTGTTTTATCCGGCAGGCCAGGATCACTATATCAGTTATGAAAAGGGGAACCAGATAAAACTTTATCAGCTTTATTTTTCGGAAGAACTTTTTTCAACTTCAGTCAATATAGAAAAGGAAGCCCTGTACATACTCGGGCAGATCAAGCTTTACCTTAAAAAAGGTAATCTCCTCCGCCTCTCCAGAATAGGCTCGGAGAGGATATTGAAGCTTTTTGAAAGCATGAGGTGGGAATTTACAAAGAGGTACAGGGGATATTCCTGGACAATAAGGCTTAAACTGATTGAATTACTTGTTACTGTAATCAGGGACAGGGAGTTCAAGCTGCCGATAAGGGGCGAGATGGGAAAACCGCTTTCGAACAGCCATATCCAGGATGTGCTTTTGTACCTCGACGCTGATTACATGAACAGGATAACAATAGAAAACGTACTGCAGTTTTCCCCTTTAAGCAGAAGCCATTTTCACGCATTATTTAAAAAAGAGACAGGCGAGACATTTATCGGATACCTCAATAAACTCCGCTGCGAAAAGGCATGCGAAATGCTGGTTGCGACAGACGATACTGTTCTTGATATATCCTTAAAAGCAGGATTCAACAATTTAAGCCATTTCTGCCATACATTTAAGGAGATTAAAGGGATTTCCCCGACAAAGTTCAGGTCTCAGGCAATGATGAGAAATCTGGTTTCCGTCTGAAGAGGAAATATTTCACTCTGTTTCTGTTGATGCGGATTTTTTCTCAAGCTTTTTCAGTATGGCCAGACATCCGATTCCCGATATAAACACAAGTAAAAGAAATGCCGCAGTGAACCGCGGGTTAAGGGCTGACATCATCCCCGCCAGGTAGCTGAAAGGGGCAGTCCCTCCGTATATTACAGCATAGACGATGGACATGGTTTTTGCCCTGTGATTGTCATCAACCTGATTCGCGAAACTGCTATTAATAAACGGGGTCACGAGGGCATATCCGACAGCGCCGATAACAGTAGAAATCATTGCGGACATAAAACTCCCCTGAGGCGCAATTAAAAGAATTCCATAGCTTAATATAAGCGTTATAAATCCGAACAGAAGGGGCTTTTTGGGATCATGCCTGCCCAGGGTGGGCATGATAAAGATATAGATAAAAAGAACAATAGCAGAAGTTACAGCCGGGAAAACAGCAAGGTCTGCCTGCGGAAGGCCGAGACCCCTGTTAAGAATAATTCCAAGAAAAATATTTTTAAGCTGTATATGGATATTATTAAGCAGAACAAGAAAAAAAGCAGTCAGAGCTGCAGGGTTTGTCACAAGCAAACGTATTGCGACCGGGTACTGTCTGAAGACCTGAAAAACCGTATACCGTCTTGATTCTTCAATCTTTATCAGACCTGTTCTTGTTTCGGTTGTAAGTTTATTTCTGATTAAAATCATTGTTGTCATTGATACAAAGGCGAAAAAATACAGCGCCCTTACAGCCGGAATAAGTGAAAATTTAAGAATAAGCCATCCCGCGAAAGGGGCAAAAAAGCCTGCCAGAATATTCGCGACCTCAACCCATGAGTAAATATGGACCCGCTCTTCCGCTTTAGCGTCTTCAATCATCAGACAGTTCCAGGAGTTCTGTACAATCCTTACGCTTGCGTTAAGTATTCCGGCAATCATGAAATAATGGATATTCTGCGCCGCTGCCCAGATCAGTGTCGGTAGAGTCCAGGCTGTTATATCGAAAATCAATGAGGTCAGCCGTCTTCCCAGCCTGTCGGTAATAAATCCTCCTGCAAGAGCAAATATCATCTGGAATGTAAGGCCTACAGCCGAGACAAGCCCGATCTCCATGTTTGTAAGACCCAGTGCAAGCATATAAAGCGACGCATAGGTAATATAGAGATTGAACGGAATACCCCATAATGGTTCAAGTACAACACAATATCTGGTATTGGGATTAAACCCCTTAAGAGTGCGGAAAGACTCCATCATTTTTTCTTTTATTAACATCTTTTTCCTGTCTGTTTTTGCAAAAAAGCCCGGTAAACACTTACTGATTTTATTTACATTATTGATTTATATATCCAAAAAACTCAAGGCAGGATATAGTATATTTTATGGAGGAAATGAAATGCCTGTAATAAAATCTGATAAAATTGAAGTTTCAGCAAAAACAACGGGAGCTGAACTTACCAGCATAAAGAGCAAGGACGGAACGGAATACCTGTGGCAGGCAGACCCTGCGTTCTGGCCCAAGCGCTCACCCCTTCTTTTCCCGATCATAGGAAGTATTCCTGACAAAAGCTATGTATTTGAGGGAAAAACTTTTCATCTTGAGAATCATGGATTTATCTGGACAAAAGAATTTAAACTTGCCGGGGAAAAAGCTGATTATATGAGGTTTGAAATTACTGAAAGCGAAGAAACCCTTGCTGTTTATCCTTTCCGCTTTAACTTATCGGTGGGATACAGGGTAAAAGGCGATGTACTTTCAGTTGAATACCAGATAAAAAACAGCGATTCAAAAACAATATACTTCTCGATCGGCGCCCATCCGGGATTCAGGGTGCCTGCGGAAAAAAGCGATAAAAGGGAAGATTATGATATTATTTTTGAGAAAAAGGAAACTGTTAAAAGATATTTCCTCAACAAGGATAATGTATTAAGCGGTGAATCAGAAATTTTTCTTGAAAACAGCGACAGGACGGAAGTCAACAGGGAGCTTTTTGAAAAAGGGGCCATAGTACTTAAGGATCACAAGTCAAGAAGCGTATCACTTAAAAGCAGAAAATCCGGCCGTTTTGTAAAGCTTGACTTTAAAGGGTTTCCCTGCCTCGGCATATGGTCGCCAAAGGGGGACACACCGTTTGTATGCGTTGAGCCCTGGTACGGAGTCATGCCGCTTGCAGGTTCCAATCAGGATATTACGAAAAAAGAAGGGATTATAGCTCTTGAGAAGGGGAAGGTTTTCTCTTCGGTTTATTACATTACAGTCGGTTAAATTACAACCTGCATTCCGTCATACGCAGTTTCAAGTTCAACTTCATCAAGCCTGTCAAGCATATCCTGGCCCATATGGGTCAGGATTATTTTTCTGCTTTTAATTTCATCAAGGTGATCGGAGAGTGTTTTATAGCTTAAGTGGTTTTTCATTATTTTCTCAAAATAATATGCCTCGCATATGAAAAGATCGGTTCCGTCCGCTGTCTGTAGAAGACCCCGGCACCACTCGGAATCGCCGGAATAACCTAAAACCTTTTCTCCGCATCCGATGCGGCAGGAATAGGAGGGATCTCCGCTTTCATGCACGGCAATGGCCGGCATTACGGTAAATGATGCAATAACAGCCGGTATATCAGGCTCAATTTCCATAAACTGGATATCAAAGTTCCTTTTTACCCCCCAGGAACCGGGGTAAAAAACTTCCATTGCCTCCTGCACCCTTTTTTCGAGTCCCGGAGGGCCTGCTATCAGCAGGGGGCGGCTTCTCCTGGTAATAAGCTGGGCGTCAAGAATAAAAAAGGGTAGCCCTCCGAAATGATCTCCGTGGAGATGACTTATAAGGATGGCATCAATATCTCCCGGATCAAAGGCAAGTTTTCTCATGCTTACAAGGACAGTCGCGCCGCAGTCGAGCAGCACACTGCCGCCCGCGGATGCGATATGTATGCAGGATTGATCACGCCCTCCGCTTCCGAAGTTGTCACCGCTCCCGAGGAATGTGACAATAATGTGATTTCCCTCAAGCAGGTTTTCCATATTCTGAAGTAAAGGCCTAATATCAGCAGTTTTCATATGATATAATTTCCAGAGTGAACTAAAATAGTATATAATAATGATAATTTCTTTTGTATGAGTATGCAAGAAGAGGTATAAATCAATGAATATTTTTTTTCATCAAACAATACTTGGAAAAATCGGTATAGTAGAGGAATCAGGGATAATCAAACATCTGCTTTTTGAAAATGATAAAACGATTCCTGACGCTGAAATAAAGGAAACAGAAGTTATAAGGGAAGCTTTCAGGCAGCTTGATGCCTACCTTGCGGGAAAATTAAGGGTTTTCACTTTACCGCTGGATCCTGACGGGACTGATTATATGAAAAAAATCTGGAAGCTTCTTCAGGAAATTCCTTATGGAGAAACTGCAAGCTACAAGGATATTGCTGCCGCATCAGGCAATGATAAAGCATCAAGGGCAGTCGGCCTTGCAAACAACAGGAACCCTGTCCCCGTTTTTATTCCATGCCACAGGGTGATCGGCAGCAATGGTAAGCTTGTGGGGTATGGCGGAGGACTGGATATCAAAAAAAAGCTGCTTGATATTGAGAAGAATTATACCGGTAAATAAAAAGCAGAGGAACTTTCCCATCTGCTTTTTATTTTTTTACTTTTTTCTTTTCACAGCCTGAAGTAAAAAATTACCTCATCACCTGCACCTGCGATACATAGCTCTGTGAAAATCCTTCTATATCCCTGACCCAGTAGAGGAATTTCTCCGCCTCTTCCTTTGCAGGATATGCACCGATCCTTACCCTGAAAAAATTCTTGCCGTCAACAATCCTGGTCTGAAGGGTTGCGCCAAAACCTTTGGAGGCCAGAAGTTTTCTCGCTTCCTCAGCCTTTGTCTGTGAAGAAAAAGATCCTGCCTGTATCCAGTATTCCGTCACTTTCTTCGGAGCAGGAGGTGCAGGTTTCTTCTCTGCTGCCGTTGCCTGTTTTTTGGGTGCAGGAGCTGCGGGGACCGGAGCAGCTGCTTTTTGAGCAGCGGCAGGTTCTGGTTTTTTAACATTAAGTGTTACTACTGCCGGGTCTTCTTCTTTTACCCCGGGATAAGGGACTTCATCTTTTCCAAGACCTTCGCCGTAGATAACAACAAAATCCTCATCGCCTTCTGCGGCATCCGGTGTTTCAGTTTCTACAACACCTGGATAATCTTCACTTGATCTTGCCCATTCCACAGGATCAAAATTACCTGCAGCAGCATCATTTCCGGAGGTTGACAGAGAACTGTCTGAAGATGAAGGTCCGAATACAAAAAGAACAGTTCCAAGCACTGCAAGGAGCAATACTGCAACCGAAAGGATAATCCATAATATTTTCTGCTGTTCCATATAGGTTTTATTTCCTTGAATCAATTATTTTTAAAACCCTATCCACACTGGAAACAATTTTTTCAATATTTCCAGAGTTGTTTATATTATAAGTATCGACATCTTTTCCGGTTAGATTAGATTTGAGCTTCCTTTGTGTGATTATTCTATCCAAAACTGCTCCCGGCGGAAGCTGGTCTCTCATAAGTGCCCTTTCAACTCTTTTTAAAAGCGGCGCTTTTACCCATACTACAATGTCACACAATTGATGAAGCCCCATCTGGGCAAGAATGGCTGCGTTGATAAGGATATTTTTCCCTTTTTGTTCTTCAATCAGTTTTTTCACCATCTGAGTCATTTCGGGATGAACAATTTTTTCAAGAAGGTGCTTCATTTCCCTGCTTTTAAAAACAATTTTTCCAACAGCCGCCCTGTTGACTATCCCGTCGCTTATTACTGAACTTCCGAATGCTTTTTCAATTTCATCCTTTTTAAGATCAAGGGCAGCATGTCCAAGTTTATCTACTTCAATATGGAAGTAGCCTCTCCTCTCAAACTCTGCCGCTACAGCATTTTTACCTGAACAATATTTACCGGTTATTCCAACAATCATCAGTGCATCTCCCCCCAGCTTTCGCCGGTTTCTATACTAACTCTCAAAGGAGCCTTTAATTTCATAACAGATTCCATCTCATCCTGTACAAGTGTTTTCATTACATCAACTTCATTCAGGAGAACTTCGAATATAAGCTCATCGTGTACCTGCAGAACAAGGCGGGATTTAAGTTTTTCCTTTTCCATCCTTGAATTAATACTTATCATGGCAAGCTTAACAATGTCTGCGGCAGAACCCTGTATCGGAGTGTTGACAGCAATCCTTTCCGCCCCGTTTTTTACATTTTTATTACTGCTGTTTATTCCGTCAATATACCGCTCCCTGCCGAGTATTGTTTTTACAAATCCGCTTTCTTCTGCGAATTTCACAGTTGAATCGATAAAATGCCTGATTGAGCTGTAACGGTTGAAATATGATGAAATAAACTCATCTGCCCTGCTTCTGGGTATCTGAAGTTCCCTTGCAAGGCGGAAGCCGCTCATGCCGTACATTACACCGAAGTTTATCGTTTTTGCAATCCTTCTCTGTTCAGGCGTCACTTCTTCCTTTGCAATGCCGAAAATAAGGGAAGCAGTAAGAGTGTGTACATCAATTTTCTCCCTGAAAGCCCTCTGAAGCTCAGGATCTTCTGAAAGATGGGCAAGGACAACAAGTTCTATCTGGGAATAGTCGGCACTCATAAAAACACGGCCGGCTGAAGGAATAAAAGCCTTTCTTATCTTTCTCCCCTCTTCATCCTTTATTGGAATGTTCTGCAAATTCGGATTTATACTTGAAAGCCTTCCTGTCGCAGTCCCTGTCTGCCTGTAGGTTGTATGGATCTTTGATGTTGAAGGTTCTGCAATGAGGGGAAGGGCATCCACATATGTTGATTTAAGTTTTGAGAGGGCCCTGTATTTAAGAACCAGAGCAGGGACCGGGTCTTCCCTTGAAAGCTCCTCCAGCACAGAATTATCAGTTGAATATCCTGTTTTAGTCTTTTTGCCGGGTTTTAACTGACGGTCGGTAAATAACACCTCCTGCAGCTGCTTTGTTGAGCTTACGTTAAAAACCTTACCGCACAGAATGTGGATCTCGCTTTCAAGAGCTCCTATCGAAACGCCAAGTTCCCTGCCGTAAGCCTCAAGAACATCCCTGCGGATTCGCACCCCTTCAAGTTCCATATCAGAAAGGATTGTGACAAGCGGCATCTCAACATCAAAAAAAAGTTTTTCCATTTTGCGCTTTTCAATCTGCCTGCTGAAAACTGAGTAGAGCCTGTATGTAATATCTGCATCCTCGGCAGCATACTCCGATGCCTTTTCAAGCGGAATCAGATCAAAAGTACTGCCTTCAGGTACCACATCCCTGAAATGGATTGTATTGTATTCAAGATAATACTCGGCAAGATAATCCATTCCGTTAGAGGTAAGGCGGCTGTTAAGCAGCCAGGATGCGATCATTGTATCAAACCAGATATTTAACGGTTTTATTCCCCATTTACGAAGCACCTTGTAGTCGAATTTTATATTCTGCCCGACGAGTTTAAGGTTTTTATCCTCAAGTACTGTTCTTAGCCGGTTCTTTACAATTGTTTCAGGAAGGATTTCTTTCCCTTCAACTTTCAGCGGAATATAAAAACCGCTGCCGGATTCAACAGATATTGAAAAACCTACAGGGTTTGCGTTGATTGTATCAAGACCGTCAGTTTCAATGTCAAATGAAAATATTTTTGCTTTTTTTACCTTTTCAATAAGGCTGTCAAGCATATGAATATCTGTAACTGCTGTATAAGATCCTTTTCCCTTAAGTACTGCCGCTTCATCCGCGCTAAAATAATCAGAAAGGGAAAAGGCTCCTGACTGTTCAGGAGCCTGTGCAGCCGAAACCGGAGGATGGTCTGAAGGGTTCCCCCCGATTCCCGTTTTTAAATCCTCATCCGCAGCTTTACCCGGCTCAACTTCGGTTTTTCCTGTGGCGGGACCCTCTCCTTTATCGCCTGATCCTGTTTTTTGAGTAATCCACGATACAAGACTTTTAGCATTTTCAATTTCAAACAAGGGGACGGCGCCTGTAAAATCAAGTGCATCAAGCGCAACATCATCGGGAAGTGCATCAAGGGCAACATCATCGCGCAGTGCGACAAGTTCGCGGCTCAGCATACAGCTCTCCCTTCCTTCTTCCAGTTTTGTTTTTACACTGCCCTTTATTTCTTCAATATTGCTGTAAATCCCTTCAATACTGTCGTATTTCAGAAGCAGTGAAGCGGCATTTTTGGGGCCTATCCCCTTCACCCCGGGGATGTTGTCGGCGGAGTCGCCTGTAAGGGAGAGGTAATCCTTTATCTGATGGGGATATACTCCGTAGTGGGTAAATACTTCATCGCGCCCAAGCTCCTCGTACCCGTTTTTTTCAGGCCGCAGCACTTTTGTATATTCACCGACAAGCTGCATAAGATCCTTGTCGCCTGTAATAATCCTGCAGTTCTTTTTTTCTTCGCTGCAAATCCTGGAAAAAGTGGCGATAAGGTCATCTGCCTCAAATCCGTTGAATCTGATTATTTTTATTCCGATTGTTTCAAGAATCTTTTCAATTCTCGGAATCTGATCATGAAGATCTTCGGGCGTCTTGTCCCTTGTTGCCTTGTATTCGCTGTATTTCTCGTGTCTGAATGTCGGGCCGATGGAATCCATCGCGACAGCAAAATGGTGAGGATTATATCTGTCGAAAAAGCTGAAAAGTGTCCTGAAAAAACCGAATAATGCTGAAGTATTTTCGTTGTTTTTATTATATAGAGGAGCACGGAGAAAAGCAAAATAGGATCTGTAGATAAGGCTGTATCCGTCAAGGATATAAAAAGAGGAATCTTTCATACAGATATATCTATCATTTCAGACGATTGTATAAAAGATATTTCCCCTCCGGTTCGTGTAATTTTAGATATTTTTGCCATTCCTGTAAGACGGCTGCTGTATTTTTCCATCTGTTTTTTCAATCTTTTCATAAGATTATCTACAGACTCAAGGTAAGAGCCGTTCACTTTCGCAATTTTAACTTCAAATTCGTCAACCTGCCGGAGAAAATCGGCGCACCCGGCATCATCAGCGCAGGCCTTTCTGATATCAGCAGTCAAAGCTGATGCGCTCTTGTGGTAAAGGTAAGCTTCATGCACTATTTCAGCTGAATGTTTTATCTGGAGTGAGAGTTTTTCTGCATTTTCATCTGACAGCGACGCCCACTGATGCTGAACCGCCTTGCCTGATATCAAAAGACACTCAAGTGTTCTTGCAAGATATCTTAAAACAGTTTCTTCAGCTTTTCCGGATACCCTTCCGGGATATCCGCCGGAATCAATATCAGACAATCTGCTACCCCGCGATATCTATTCCCATACTGCCGCCGCTTGAAGCATTATCCCGGGTATTTTCAATCTGTTTCCATGCTGACCTGAGTTCGAACAGCATATTTCTCACCGGTTTAATGGGCTGGGAATCCTTATCAAGATTTGCAGCCATGAGCTGCTGGTTAAAATAGACATAGAGGCTGAAAAGATTGCTGGCTATATCTTTCCCTTTATCAAAATCAAGAGAAGCAGACAATTCAGTAATTATCTCCTGGGCGCGGATAATCGCGCTGTTTACCCTGTCGTATTTTTTTGTTCCTGAATCAAGATTGCTTATCGCCCTGTCTATCTGCTTTATTGCCTCATCATAAAGCAGTACAATAAGCTTACCCTGTCCTGCAGTTTTAATTGAAGTTTCACGATACATATTTAAAGGATTCATAAAAAAACTTACCCCTCTTGTTTATATTTATTTTAAAAATAAATCCCGTTAAAATTTTATTTTGCCAGATTTATCTGGGCAGTTACCGGTACTATCTCATAACCCGAAGCTATCAGATCATTTATAAGAACCTCAATACACTGGAAAAGATAATCCGCCCTTCCGTTTTCAGGCTTTCCGATTGTAATCGGAATAATCGAGCCTGGTTTTTTATCAGCAGATATGGATTCAAGAAGCTGAGATGCCGGTTTGTAAAACTGACCGGTTCCATAGCTGGTATCCCTGTCAGATTTTGAATCAAGCGATATAATATCCCTTCCAATATAAGTATAATTCATCTTTCCGGCAGCCTCAATCATCATTGAATTGACAAAATAATTTGGAGCGTGCCAGAAAAGTGATAATTCACGTCCTGTAGTCCTGAAATACTCATCCTCATTGCGCGCAAGACCTTTTACTATAAAATCACTGTCTATTCCATACCTTGAATCGGTTAAATCAAAGTAATAGTAAAAAAGGGATCCTGTCTCATGTCCCGAATCAGCTATTTCACTCACACCTCCCGGATGTCTCTTTATGAAATCTCCGCTGACAAAAAAGGTAGCCTTAATTCCGTAATCAGAGAGAACATTGAGGATTTCCGTAAGACCGCTGTCATCCTTTACCGCGTTAAAAACAAGGGAAATATATCTGCCGCGGGTGCGTGACCCGTGTTTGAAATTTTTGGTATCTACCGGTTCCTCCGTTTTGGGAATGGGATCATAGTTTATTGAAGGCAGCGGAAAAAGCGCTTCAGTTTTATAGCCCTTGATATCCCTTAAATATACAATATTTTTATAGCTCCCGCCGGGATAGTTTTCCAGATAGAGACGGTATAAATCAGAATCATTTACTGCTTCGGAAAATGTTACAGGAGAAGTACCGCTCCATCCGCCGCTTCCGTCCCACCTGAAATAATTCCCGTCCGTCCTGCATATAATCGATCTGGAAGGAGCCTGATATCCGAAAGCTTCCGCCTGGGATACGGTAATAAGATCTTTTTCCCCTGTCCTTGTTTTTCTCATTTCTGAAACATTTTTACCAAAGATTGCAATATCTTCATTATTAAGCCAGATTACATGCATCGGCGTGTTAAAATCATATTCGCGGAAGGTCACCCAGCTCTGATGCCATTTTATGCTTACGCCGCTTTCCCTTATCAGGGCAATCTTGCTGCCGTCCGCAGAGAGGGCCATTCCAAAAACACCGGTCTCATCAAGTCTTATAAAATCCGGTTCTCCCCCTGCACTGTCTGTCAAAAGACGGAAAATTGCCGTCTCTTTTTTCCCTTTTATTATTGTTGATGTCAGCACGGTAACAATACCGTCCTCTCCCCAGACCAGTTCCTTTATCATGGTATTGCGCGGAAGGAAAATATGGGGAAGAGATTTGACATCCTTCAGGCTGAAAAAAACATCCTTATCAAGGCGGTAATAGAAAAGGTTTCTCCCCCCCTTGCTGATTATAATTTCCGAACCTCCCGGAGATATCCAGTAATTGTCAAAATTGGGATCATAGATAAATGGAATCTTGCCAAGCGCTTCGCCGGTGTCGATATATTCACTGTAAAGGGAAGTTGTAAAGATTTCAGAGCTTCTTATCTTGAAAACAAAAGAATCTTTCAGGAAAAACAGGTTGTTTCCCGACCATACAGCGTTGTTGATTCTTCCGCTGCCGGTTTTTCTGAAATTCTCGGCAACAGAACTGCCTGGAGAAGAAGGGTCAACTGTATGATAATAAAGAGTCCCGCTTTTCTCATAAATAAGTATTTTAGAATCGCCCGACCATTTGACTTTCGGTTTTCCGTAGCAGTACTCCACATTGGAAGAGATTATTGTCTCCTTGTTTTTAATCAGGTCAAGAAGAACAAGGTTCCCGTACCCGGGGGAGGTTTTTACCATATAGACAAGCCAGCCGCCGTCGGGAGATGCGTCAGTCCCTGAAATCTTTCCTGTCTGCACCTGGCTTCCGTTGACAAATGCGGGGAACTCAAGAACAGGCTGGAATCTTTTAAGCGTGGTATCGCTTCTGAAAACACCGAATCTGTTGCTGATCTGGATAATCCCTTTTTCAGAAAGGTAAAGCACATTTTCAGGAAAAAACGTAAGCTGCTGCATAATCTTTGTATCAAGTTCAGCCTGAAATACAGTATTATAGCTGCTTATCCGGGTTTCCCCCGGCAGGTCCACATCAGCAGTGAAAAATGCTTCTTTCGGGGAATAAAGATTTATTCCTCCAAAACGTACCTCTGCGTGCAGTGAAAACAAGGGCAAAAATAACAGGGCCACCAGAACAGAATGGCATAAAAAATTCTTTCTTTTCATAGATATAAGATTTTCGGCAAAAATCAAGCTTTTATTCATGAAAAATTTATCCTGAATTACTGAGATTTACAGCAATTACCGCCAATTACTGTAAATCATCATGGCTTATCGCGCTTTAGACTGCCTTATGCCGAAATCCAAAGTTCTTTTCATGAATAGAATCAGCTTTGCCCCTGTATTCAATGAAATAACAAAATATCAATAATACCCTATATTGATATCAAGGCCGTTTCTTTGCTATTATAAAAACCGTTAATCATCTTTGTGATTATAATAAAAGGAGAAATAATGAAAACAGCAATCAGAAAGTACTTTGTCATCATTATGGCAATCGCGGTACTTTTCAGTGCAGCTTCAATACTTGCGGGATGCAAAAAAGAAGCAAAATCAGCAGATACCTCTCTTGAGGATGTCAAGGCAAAAGGATTTTTTATACTTGGACTTGACGACAGCTTCCCCCCTATGGGATTCAGGGATGAGGCCGGCAACATAACAGGGTTTGATATCGACATGGCAAAAGCTGCCGCAAAGAAGATGGGTGTTGAGCTCAAAATCCAGCCTGTGGACTGGGACGGAGTAATACTGAGCCTTGATAAAGGCGATATAGACCTTATCTGGAACGGTATGACAATTACGGAGGAAAGAAAGGCAAAAATTATATTCTCTAAACCCTATCTTGCAAACACCCAGGCTATAGCTGTTCTTTCAGGTTCAGCGATTGCTTCAAAAGCAGATCTTGCAGGCAAGGCAGTCGGCGTTCAGCTTGGAAGCCCGAGCGAAGACGCGATAGCAGCCGATACTGAGGTCGGCGGAAAAACCGGGGAAATAAGAAAATACGGCAAATATCCTGAAGCGCTTCTTGATCTTTCAGCAGGAAGAATCGATGCGGTAGTAGGGGATGCAATACTGATAAGATACTATCTTTCGAAAAAACCCGGGGAATACAAGGTTCTTGCAGATCACTTCGGAGCGGAAGAATACGGAATCGGTTTCAGAAAAGCTGACAGCAGTTTCAGGGATGCAATAGACGCAGCCATTGACGAGATGAGAAAAGACGGAACAGCAGCAGAGATTTCAAAAACATGGTTCGGTGAAAACATAGTCCTGCAATAGGCTGTGATGATAGATTATATTATTGCTACAACAGGCTACATCCTTAAAGGGTGCGGCCTGACTTTAAGCCTTTTTGCAGTAACAGCCCTCGGCTCGGTACCGCTCGCGATACTTTTCGCGCTCGGCCGGGTATCGGGGCCTAAATACCTGGACAGGACTTTAGGGGTTTATGCCTGGGTGTTCAGGGGAACTCCCCTGCTTCTGCAGCTTTTCTTTATCTACTACGGGCTTTCGATTTTCGGAATCTCCCTGAAACCTTTTACGGCCGCTTCCCTTACCTTTGTAATAAACTATGCAGCATACCTCATGGAGATATTCCGCTCAGGAATACAGTCGATAGACAGGGGGCAGTATGAAGCGGCAAAAGCCCTCAACATGACATATACCCAGACGATGAGAAGGATAATCCTGCCTCAGGCTTTAAAAAGGACAATACCGCCCTGCTGCAACGAGTCAATAACGCTTGTCAAGGATACCGCCCTTGTAATTGTAATAGGAATGGGGGATCTTTTGCGTTCGGCCAAAGAAGTATTTACCCGGGACTTCAGGATAACACCTTTTGTAATAGCTGCGATAATCTACCTGATAATGACCAGCGGCGTGATTGCGGTATTCAGAAAAATTGAAGACAGGCTGGGGGTTTATGAATGATTAAAATAATCAGCATGAAAGATGTATGCAAAAACTTCGGCCCTGTAAAAGCACTTGATAATGTAAATCTTGAAGTTTCAGAAGGAGAGGTTATCTCGATAATCGGCCCTTCAGGAAGCGGAAAAAGCACGCTGCTCAGATCGATAAACCAGCTTGAAAAGATTGATTCAGGCAGGATTGAAATAGAGGGCGAACCGGTAATAAGCATAACGCCGGCCGGTGTACACGAGCACATACCCAGAAAACAGATAACGAGGCTAAACAAAAAACTCGGCATGGTGTTTCAGCATTTCAATCTGTTCCCGCATAAAACTGTAATTGAAAATATTACAGAAGCGCCAATCATTGTAAACAAAATGAAGGCATCCGACGCTGAAGGCATCGCCCTTAAGCTGCTTGAGACTGTCGGCCTAACTGACAAAAAAGATGTATACCCGTCCCGGATTTCAGGGGGACAGAAACAAAGGGTCGCCATAGCGCGCGCCCTTGGAATGCAGCCCGACATACTGCTCTGCGACGAGCCTACCTCCGCCCTTGACCCCGAACTTGTCGGGGAAGTCCTTGCGACACTGAGAAAGCTTGCCCGCGAAAAAATGACAATGATTGTCGTTACCCACGAAATGGCTTTTGCCCGTGAAATTTCGGACAGGATTATCTTTATGGACGAAGGCAGAATCCTTGCTGACGGACTTCCTGATCAGGTACTTGGGACCCCTGAGCATCCCCGCATAAGGGAGTTTGTGAAAAAGTTTATTTAGTAGTCGTTTTTCCAGAGGTAAACAGGCAGAGGATCAATACTTATGCTCAGGATAGCATTGAATTTAAGCCATCCATAATCATTTTTTAAAAAGCTTTTTTGCTCAACCGCACTTTTCATCATTCAGACCGCACATTAAATCAACCTCAGGCAGACTGTTCCGTGTAATAATCTGATTATTCCGCGCTGGTTATGGTGTGCGGATAAAGGAGTTATTAATGGATATAGCGCTTAAAGCAATTGGCACAATCAAGTCAGGAAAATCTTTCTCAGTAGAACTGTATCATGAGTATGCCGCGGGATTAAAGGGTCTAAGCGGTTTCAGTCATGTGCTGATCATATGGTACGCGGACAAGGCGCCAGTTTGGGAAAACCCACATCTTCTTGTGGATAAACCTTACCGTCTGACGCCGGATACATTAGGCATATTTGCTACCCGCTCACCGTACCGGCCTAACAGTATCTGCGTAAGCATAGCAGCCGTATCGTCAGTCAATGAAGAAAAAGGAGTTGTAAAACTATGGTGGACCGATGCGGAAGATGGAACGCCGGTGATCGATATAAAGCCGTATCATCCCAGTTCAGATGTTGTCAGAAACGTAAAATTGCCGGATTGGTGTTCCCATTGGCCACTCTGTTTTGAGGAAAGCGCCAAATTCCAGTGGGATAAAGAATTTTTATTCTGAAACAGTTATGAGAGATCAACCGGAATATATATTTCAGTTGTATCACCTCTATCTGAATACCTCTGGAATTCCCAGAAATCCAGAGGTTTAATTTCGTGCGAGGCAAACCAGTCCTGATAAATAAACCGATAGGTTTCATAAAGCGCTGAAACATCTCCCTTGTGCAGGAAACTGATATATGAAGAGGCCGGTACTTCTCTTGTTGTAAAAAAAGGTATCTGGACTGCGCCGGGAGCTGTTTCCAGGGCACAGAGTATCGACATTCCGCCCGGCGGTTCACAATCACACCAGGCGGAGAACTGACAGAATGTTTCCGGCAAAACCCTTCCTGAAATCATTTTTTCTGCCCGCATGAAAGCTGCCCAGTGTTTATGAAACGACCTTGTGCCCTCTTCAATATAAAACGGCAGCCCTGTTATGTAAAATGCATCCAGGCTGATTATTTCCGGCTCACGGGGAACAAGATTAATTGTTCCCTTTTTCATTTCTGGAACAGCCCTGATTACCTTTTCAAACGGTAAATATCTGAGATCACGCACACGAGCCGGTGAAAATCCGAACCGTTTTCTGAATGCCCTGGAGAAAGTTTCATAATTCATAAATCCTGCATTCTGCGCAATAACGGCAAGCGGCAGTCTTGTATCCGCTATCATTTTTGCCGCTTCAGAAAGAATCCTTCCCGAAATATATTCTTTGGGATAAACACCTGTTACCGCATAAAAAAGACGTGTAAAGTGATATACGGAATATCCGGTCAGTTTCGCAAGTTCAGCGACAGTTTTTATGATATTTCCGCTTTCCGATATAACAAGTGAATTTTCGAAAAGCTTTATCGCTTCGCAGATATATTCATATCCGGTCATAATTTTCAGTATATAATAATACCGGTTCATGAATAAAGAGCCGGCATCAACCTATTCCCTTAGTGAAACGATTTTATCCACGATCATTACAATAACAGCTTCCGGGTAATGGGGCGGAATCAGTGTATAGGGCCACCTGTGTTTTGTGATAATGTCTTTTTCAAGGGAAGAAATCGGTCCGAATAAAAATCCGGAGTCTTTGACTGATTTATCCCTGTTTTCACCTTCCCTCAGGATGTGCTCATCTGCCTTATCCAGCTTCATCATATGGTATTCAAAATTCCTGAGAAGGGCGCCGCGCACTGTCGCCTTTTCATTCATTTTTAATTTTCCGGCAATCCGGTATGCGAGGTATGCCGATGCCGTATTGTGGTCAAAGACGCTCCTGCCATTATTACCTATTAACTTCAGCTTTTGATAATCCGGGTGATCAATAATTGCTTTCGCTATTTTAAGAAAATCCTCATCAGTCTGCCAGCGTTTGTGCAGGTTTTCTTTTTCACCCGGGAGATTGATGAACTCCCCTGCCCATTGCCCTGTTTTTTTCATAACAAGGGAAGAGAGCCTGTGCCACCGCCTCTTGACCGGAATGGACAAATCAGGGAACTGTCTCATCGGCCGTATAAGGAGTTTAAGGTCTTTTATGGAAAGGTTCATTCTGAATATTCCGGAAAGATCCGCATGTTTTTCGCTTGTAAACATCCTCCTGATCCTGCTTGAATATCTCAGGTAAAGGCGGGAAGATAACGCAAGATCAGATAAAAAATATAAAAAAAGAACTGCGGAAAAGCTGCTGCGGAATTTACCGGGGAAACCGGTTATGATATTTATCAGGGCCGGCTGAAACCAGCGGATTTGAAAAGCTGCAAGAAGAGCCCAAATGATAGACAGCTTAAGGCATATCCTCCCTTTGATATTGAACCGGTATTTTGAGTAATCCCACAGCTTAATGGAAAAGACATTCTCCATAATTAAAGATGTCAGATATTCAAGGGCAGTAAGAACAATTGAGCAGAAGACAATCACAACCGGGAACGCAAAGCCCTGAAGATAAAACGAAGAGGCGTAGATCAGCACTCCCCCGAACCCGTATACCGGGACAAAAGGGCCGTAAAGGAAACCCGCATTTTTAAACGGGGCATCCTGGTAAAGCCTGAATATTATTGATTCAAGTACCCAGCCCATGAAGGAACAGACAGAGAAATAGATAATAAAAGAAGATATATCCTGAAATTCTTCCATTCCCGCCTCCCGGAAGCGGCATACATCTTATTTAAATTTACCGGAAAACATCTGCAGAATCAAATTTATAAAACCATGACTCAGGCTGAGCAGCAAGGGGAAAAAAACTTGCAGGGGATTGCCCGTTCCTTTAAAAAGGGTTATAACAGTCCTGTCATGCAGAGCCTGTACGGTTTTCTTCTTATATTTTTATCAGCAGTTTCATTCGGTGCGATCCCCGTATTTACGGAATTCGTATACAGGGAAGGGGTAAACACTCAAAGCCTTCTCTTCCTCCGTTTTGCAATTGCATCAGTCTTAATATGGGCAATAGTCCTTTCAGGAGGGAAGAAATTGCCGCGCGGCAAAGATATTCTGATACTGTTCCTGCTCGGATTTCTTGGATACTCAGGCCAGTCTTTCTCATATTTCAAGGCTCTTAAATTTATCCCTCCCGCCCTGGTTGCGATACTGCTATATCTCTATCCTGTATTCGTTACGCTTCTTTCAACTTTTATTCTAAAAGAGAGGATAACGAAGCGGAAAATCACAGCCCTTTTTCTTGCGGTGGCAGGCACTATCCTTGTCATCGGTATTCAGAAAGGGACAGACATACGGGGAATACTACTGGGTATCAGCGCCGCAGTCATATATTCAGTTTATATTATAACAAGCTCAAAGGTGTTAAAAAGAAACAATACATTATCTTCAACTGCTGTTATAACATCATCTTCAGCCGCTTTCTTTCTGACTTTCTGCATAAAAACAGAACTCATCCTCCCTTCATCCCCATTTGGCTGGATGAATATGATTCTGATAGCAGTCGTTTCAACTGCCGTCGCGGTTTATGCATTTTTTGCAGGGGTAAAACTTATCGGGGCAGTTAATTCATCCATGATATCGACGTTCGAGCCGGTTGCGACAATGTTTCTTGCCTCTCTGGTCTTTAATTATCGGATAACGGCACTTCAGAGTACAGGTACGGCACTTATTGTCGCGGCTGCGATACTGCTTTCATTCAGGGAAAGAAAACACACTGCCGCAAGGGTTAAATCATGAAAAATTCCTCAGACGGGGGCCCCACGGAATCAAACCTAAGGCTGTCTCTTGCAGGACAGGTATAAAAAATTTATTATTTTAAGCAGATTATGATAATAAAAACTGAACAGAATATAATATTGCTTTATTTCTTATCTCTTATAGCCACCGGGACTTTACTACTGAAACTCCCGGGAAGCTGGAGCGGTCAAAATAATTTAGAGCTTGTTGACGCCTTTTTCACTTCAGCATCCGCGGTATGTGTGACCGGACTAATAACAGTAGACACAGCCCGGTTTTCAGGGTTCGGGCAGCTTGTAATTGCCGCATTAATTCAGCTCGGCGGGCTGGGACTTATAAGCTTCAGCTCCTTTTATCTTGTATTGCGGTCAAAAGGGCCGAGCATAAAAGGCGGGAAAATAATACAGGAATATTTTCTTGATTCAATAGAGTATGAACCGCTTGATATCGTAAAACAGATTATCATGATGACAGTAACGGTTGAACTGATTGGCGCAGTGTTTCTATACCAGGTATTCAAATATGAGAATATTGACAATCCGGTTTTTACTTCAGTATTTCACTCAATTTCAGCTTTCTGCAATGCCGGCTTTTCAACATTTCCCAATAGTCTGGAAAATTACAGCGGTAATTTCATAATTAATATTACGGTAATGATATTGATAATTTCAGGGGGCATAGGTTTTGTTGTATTCCGGGATATACTGAAAACACTTTTAAGGGTAAACAGAAAAAAGCACTTAACCGTGCATTCAAAAATAGTTCTTCTAACTTCCCTGCTTCTTATCCTGACTGGCGCATTTTTATTATTTTTCATTGAAAACGCCAATTATTTCGCCGAACGTAATTTAAGGGAAAAAATTTTAATATCTTTTTTCCATTCTGTAACATCAAGAACCGCAGGCTTTAACACAGTCCCGGTGAATGATCTTAATATCGCATCCCAGCTGACAATTATCCCTTTAATGTTCATAGGCGGATCTCCGGGTTCCATCGCCGGGGGAATAAAGGTAACAACTTTTTTTATAATTATACTTATATTAGTCAGGGACATGGATGACAGGAAAAACATAACAATTTTCAAAAGGAATATCCCGGCGGGAACAATTTTCAAGGCTTTGATATTCACACTGAAGGCTTTTTCGCTGCTTGTTTTGGGCATATTCCTCCTGACAATATCCGAACATTTTTTCAATCCCCGTCATCTGACTCTTATTGAGATTATTTTCGAATGTTTTTCAGCTTTCGGGACAGTCGGTCTTTCTCTCGGAATTACACAGTATTTATCTGTTAACGGCAAGCTTATAATTATTTTCATTATGTTATGCGGCCGTTTCGGTCTGCTGATTATCGCGATGAATATTTTTCAGAAAAACAGGAAATTAAAAATTGATTATCCTGAAGAGGAGGTTTTAATAGGCTGATGAAAAAAATATGCATTATTGGAATTGATACTTTCGGCAAACACATTCTTGAAATACTTATAAAAATGGATACTGATCTTATCATCATTGACCGCAACAAAAACATAATACAGGACTATAAGGACCGCGTATCGGCATCCTACATAATTGATGTCACTAACTTTGAATCGGTAAAAAAAGTCATTCCGAAAGGTCTTGATATTGCAATTGTTGATCTTGGTAAAAATATAGAATCCTCGATTCTTGTCACCAGTCATCTCAAAAAATTAGGCATTCCCCAGATAGTGGTAAGAGCGGAATCAGATCAGCACGGAAGTATCCTTGACATGATCGGAGCCACAAAGGTGATTTATCCCAACAGGGAAGCAGCAAAAAGATCAGTTCCTCTTCTTTTATCAGAGCTGATTTTAAATTATATTGAGATTAATAATGAGATAATAATAACTGAAATCATTTTACCTGGCTCCTATGACGGAAAAAACGCGCTGGAACTGGATTTAAGAAATAAATACGGCATTAATATCATAGCGGTAAAAAATAAAAACGAAGAGGAATACAGGTTCTATAACGCAAAGGACAGGTTTAAAAACGGGGATACAGCCATTATTGCCGGCAGTGAATCGAATATAATGAAGATATTGAATATTTCAGAAAGAAAACTTAAAAAAGAAATTTTCTTTAGCATAAAAAGTTTTTTTTCTTTTTTCAGGAGTAAAAATAAGAATATCTGAAGCCTCTCAGCTCTTTTTGCTGTAGCTTAAAACAGCCCATACATTAAATATTGCCGCAAAAACGCAAAGGGCGAAAAACTCTCTGTACAAATCTGAAAATCCGCTTCCCATCAGATAGACAGACCTCATCACTTCAATAAAATATTTAAGCGGATTTAAAACTGTAATAATTTTTGCCCATTGGGGCATGCTGTTTATCGGGGTAAACATCCCGCTGATCAGAATAAGTATTAAAATAAAAAAATACATTACAAACATTCCCTGCTGCATTGTTCTTGAATAATTTGAGATAACAAGACCGAAACCTGATACGATAAGAACATATATGGCTGAAAAAACATATATTGTCATGAAACTTCCGACAGGTATCAGGTTGTAGACAAAAAACGCAATTCCGAATCCCAGTGTAAGAACAAAAAACCCGATAACCCAGTAGGGTATGAGCTTTGCAAGTATGAAAATATGCTTTTTAACCGGAGTCACATTTATCTGTTCCATTGTTCCTGCTTCTTTTTCTCCAACAATATTGAGCGCCGGGAGAAATCCGCAGAGCATTGTCAGCAGCATAACCATAAAGGCAGGTACCATGAAAATCTTATAATCAAGATTCCGGTTGAATCTGTACTGGGGAATGATATTGATAACCGGCATAAAGGCTGATTGGGGGGAAGGATTCTCCCTCCTCAGTTCTGCGGAAAAATCCCTGATAATTCCTGCAAGATATGAAGCTGAAAGAACACCCTTTGTACCGTTAACCGCATTTGAAGATATCATGAGAGCTGCTCCCTCATCAGTCATTGTCAGGCCGCTTTCAAAATTATCCGGTATCTCAAGTATCACATCAGAGATGTCAAGCTCAATACTCTCCAAAGCTGCCGCATAACTTTTGGGAATACCGGTCAGTTTAAAATAACCTGAGGAGACAATTTTATCTGCGAGTCTGCGGGAGTAAGAACTGTGATCATTGTCGACTATGCTGATATTGATATTTTTCACTTCGAAATTGGCAGCCCACGGCATAAGAAGCAGTGTAATACACGGAAAACCGAGGATCAGCCTCGGCAGGAACCTGTTGCGGAAAATCTGCTTGAATTCTTTTTCAATCAGGTATTTAATCATGCTTTTATTCCAGCCTCTTTTTGAATTTTTTAAGGCTGATTATTATTAAGAGAACAGCCATACCGCCGAGTATTGCTAATTCCTTTAACACCGATGTTACCCCGAGCCCTTTAATCATCAGTTTCCTGACTGCGGCAATATACCATCTGGCAGGAATAATATGCGAAAGCCACTGTAAAAACCGGGGCATATTTTCAATCGGAAACATCATCCCGGAAAGCATCAGCACAGGCATCATCAATGTCATGCCTGAAATAAGCATGGCTGCAACCTGTGTTTCTGTGATTGTTGAGACAAGAAGTCCGAGTGAAAGTGAGACAAAAATAAAAACAACAGAGAGGAGAACCAGCCAGATGAGGCTTCCGGCAACAGGGACACCAAGAACAAAAACTGACAACAGGAGCGTTGTTGTCAGGTTTACGCAGGAGAGAATAAAGTAAGGAACAGCTTTGGAGATAATTATCAGGATCGGCCTCATAGGGGAGACAAGCAGGACTTCCATTGTTCCGGTCTCTTTTTCCCTTACGATAGCAATTGAAGTCATCAGTGCGCAGATCAGTATCAGTATCATTCCCATAACGCCGGGAACAAAATTATAGGCCCCTTTCATTCCCGGATTGTAAAGAAGCTTTATTCCGCTTGTTATCTGATACGGTACATTATTTTCATTCATCAGCTCCTGCTGATAATAAGTGATAACGCCTGACGCGTAATTAAAAAGAGAGACCGCTGTATTGGGATCTGATGCATCAGCAATAATCTGGATACCTGCTTTTCCTGTATGCATAAGATTTTCATTAAACTTCTCTTCAAAAACAATTACAAGCTCTGCTTCATGATCTGTAAATACTTTTTCAATATCCTTATCACTATTAAGATAGCCGGCAAGCTCAAAATATTCACTTTCCACAAGCTGCCTGACAATACGGTTAGTCGCCATATCCCTTGACGGGTCAAGGATGACTATTTTGTTGTTTTTAATTTCTGTTGTAATTGCAAAACCGAAAAGGATGATCTGAATGACCGGCATTACAAGAAGGATGAGGATCGTCCTTTTATCCCTTAAAATATGATAGAATTCCTTTTTTATAAAAGAACGGAACTGTATCATTTCAGAGGGCTTTTGGATATCATGCTTCATTACGGACCGCCTTTCTTGCCATCCTGTGAAAAACCTCATCCATGCTTGCAGCGCTGTATATTTTCCTGAGATTTGCCGGTGAATCAAGAACTTCAATTTTGCCGTCTACCATAATTGACACCCTGTGGCAGTATTCAGCCTCATCCATATAATGGGTGGTTACAAAAACAGTTATCCCGCGGCTTGAAGCTTCGTAAATCATTTCCCAGAACTGCCGCCTTGCCGAAGGGTCGACACCCCCGGTAGGCTCATCAAGGAAAACAATCTGAGGATCGTGAAAGACAGCGACTGAAAAGGACAGTTTCTGTTTCCAGCCCAGCGGCAGGGATTTGACAAGTGTATTGCGCTCCTTTTGAAATCCGAGCTTTGCAAGTAGTTCATCAGTTCTCTCTTTTATTTTCTTTTCAGTCATCCCGTATATTCCGCCAAAAAGGCGGATGTTTTCATAAACTTTAAGGTCTCCGTAAAGCGAGAATTTCTGACTCATATAGCCGATGCTTGACTTGATTTTTTCCGACTGTTTTTCTATATCAAAACCAGCGACCTCTCCCCTTCCTGAAGTCGGAGAGCTTAATCCGCAGAGCATCCGCATCGCGGTTGTCTTTCCCGCTCCGTTGGCGCCCAGGAAACCGAATATCTCCCCTTTTTTGACTTCAAAACTGATGCTGTCGACCGCTGTAAAATTCCCGAAACTCTTTGTAAGGTTTTCTGCTTCTATTACATTCATGCTTTATTCCAGGTCCGGCCGTCCGGATTTCATTTCCCTGTCCGCTGTACCGGCGTTTGCCGTACCACCGTCATCAGTACCGGGGCCTGTCAATGCCATAAAACAATCCTCGATTCCGGCCCTTACAGGGGTTATCGAAATATCAGAGTGCCCTTGAGCGCGCAGATATTTCTCAAGTGTTTCAACAGAAAGTGTACCGTTAAGTACTGTTATATGATGTGTATCTCCAAAAGCAAAACAGCTTAAAACTTCTTTCTGATGTCTTATATCATTCAGAAGGGCATACATATTGCTGCTGCTGGCAGCCCAAAGAGTGTATTCGAACTGGTCTATAATATTATCCGGCGTGTCAATCCGGAGAAATTTACCATCCTTCATAAGGGCGATACGGTCGCAGAGTCCTGCTTCATCCATATAGGGAGTTGAAACAAGAATAGAAATCCCCTGCTCCTTTAACCGCCTGAGCATTTCCCAGAATTCCTTTCTAGAAACCGGATCCACCCCTGTCGTCGGCTCATCAAGGAAGAGAGCAACAGGCTTGTGAATCAGGGCGCAGCTTAACGCTAGCTTCTGTTTCATACCGCCTGAGAGAGCCCCTGCCCTCCTCTTTTTAAACGGTTCGAGTTGTGAATAAATATCCTTAATCAGATAATAGTTTTCTTTTATGGTTGTATTGAAAACCGTAGCAAAAAATTCCAGATTCTCCTCAACAGAGAGGTCCTGATAAAGAGAAAATCTTCCAGGCATGTATCCGATCCGGCTGCGTATTTTTTTATAATCCGGGACAACATCCAGATTATCGACTGATGCACTTCCGCTGTCTGCCAGCAGCAGTGTCGCAAGGATTCTGATAAGTGTTGTTTTACCGGAACCGTCAGGCCCGATAATGCCGAAGATTTCACCTTTCTGCACTTCAAAGCTGACATCACATAACGCTTTTACCATACCGTAATTTTTTACAATATTTTTTGCGGAAATCATTGCACTGCGCATTTTGAATTACTCATCAAATTTGATTTCTCCGTACATCCCTATTTTCAGGTATCCGTCATTTTTAACCGCAATTTTAAGCGCGTATACCTGATTTGCCCTTTCGTTTTTCGTCTGAATAGTCTTCGGTGTAAATTCGGCTTTATCAGAAATCCAGACAACCTTACCGGGATACTCTTTCATCGCATCTTGTCCTGAGTCAGAAAAAACCCTAACCGCCTGTCCGATTTTTATCAGGTCAAGCTGGTCAGAAGTAATGTAGGCGCGGAGAAGCATATTATTGATATCCGCGATTTTGAACAGCGGTTTTCCGGGAGATGCGAATTCCCCCTTACGGGAGTATTTAACTAAAACAGTGCCGTCTATCGGAGAAGTTATTTTGCACTTGTTTATCTGATCATCAAGCTGTGCAGTCTGTATTTCGATGGAAGTGCTCTCTTCAGATATACCCTTATTTGTGTTTTTTATGGTTGCCTTGTTTGCGTCAAGCTGTTTCCCTAAAAATGCTATCTGGGCATTTATATCGTCAAGCTGTTTACGGGCAGCGGCATTTGATTTAAGAAGTGTCTCAACCCTCTCCTTTTCATTTACAGCGGTTGCAATCTGCTGCTCAATAGCGGAAGTCTGAATATCAAGATCCATATACCTGCTTTCGACAGCTTTTTTTCCCGCAAGCAGCTGTTTTTTTCTGAGTTCCAGCTGAACGCTGTCTATTGCACCGTAATATTTACCTGCTTCAAGTGTCTGCCCTTCTTCAATATCAAGCTCAACTATTTTTCCGGTTGATTCTGCCGAAACAATTATCTCTGTAGCTTCAAATGAGCCGGATGCATCATAGCCTCCAGTTGAACCGCGGCAGGAAGCAAAATAAAATCCGGTTACGGCAAAAAGTAAAATGGCAAATGGATATTTTAATATTTTCATACTTTAATCCTTCAGTTATTGGTAAGATTTTTAAGATTATAAACCGCAAGAAGAAGCTGTATTTCATGCAGGGACTTCTCCTGTGAAGCCGCATCAAAAGCATTGATTTCCTTTACAAGATCGCTGATTGCAAGTGTACCGCTCTCAACCCTGTTTTCAGCCGCTTTTTTTATTCTTCCCCTAAGCGTAATTATTTCATCATCGTTTTCAATCAGTCTTGCAATCTTCCCGGTTTCATTTTCAATCTGATTAATCGAAAGGCTGTTATTAAAGAGGAAGGTTTCTTTTTCTGTCTCAACAGACTTTTTTTCAATTTCAATAAGCTCATAATCATTCTTAAGTGTATAAAAACCGTTTAAATTCCACAAAGCCCTGATACCCCATATGTAAAAAGGAGAAAATTCGCTGTCAAGCATGTTAAGGCCGGGCTTACCGTACCCCCCCTGCAGAAAAAACCCTATGCGTGGTGTTAAAGCGGAATAAACTGCGCTCCTGCGGCTTTCGCTTAACGCCTCTCTGGCTTCAAAAAGATCCATCTCCGGACGGCTTAAGGAATTATTAAAAGACCCTTTTTCCGGCGGCGCAGCTGATGGTTTTTCAAGTATTAAACCGGGCTGCATTGAAAGCCCTGTCAGCGCAGCAAGCATTTCCATATAGGATTTCTTCGCAGCAGCAAGCTCTATTCTCCTCTGCTCCGCATTGAGAAGTTCAACATCAATTAGATCCGCATCGCTCTGGCTTGCTATGCCACTTTGTATATAGGCAGCAACAAGATCACGGTTCCTTTGAAGTTCTTTCTGAAGAATTACATTCTGTTTCAGTCTTTCATCAAGCAGCAGTATCCCGAAAAAGACCTGGTTTACCCTGTCTTTAAGTTTATATAATTCAACTTCATTTCTTTGCTTATCAACTTCAGAGGCCGCTTTTGTGATTTTCTTTTTTGAGCTGATCATTCCCCCGTCCCAGAGGACCTGGCTTATTTCCGCTGAAGCCTGGTACTGGTCCTTATCCATTTCAGAAACATCTGCGCCCGGAAGGGTAAAAGGAAGGGAAGTGACATCTGACTGATATGTTCCCCTGGCAGAAAATGAAATCTGGGGATAATACCCTTTATCCGCATTGGAAAGATTATATGCTTCAGTCAGGGAGATAAGACCATGCTGGCTCACAAGGGGATAATTCTCTCTCGCTTTCGCATGGCATTCATCAATTGTCAGCTGCGGATAGACACGGGCGATTAAAAACATAAATGATAATCCGCACAGTATCGCTTTTTTATTCATCTCAGGAACCTCTGTTACATTTTAAAAAATGATTAACACTTTTTTATTGTCCTCTTTAAATCAACCGGTTTTCAGGTCCGCAGGCTTCTTAATACAACTGCAACATTCTCGCTTCTCCTGTTTTCAAGCAGTTTTTTATAGTCTCTTTCCGACAGCCCCAAAGCAGTTTTGATCACAGGTCCAACCAAAAAAAGGGCAACGTTCATTGAAATGATTGTCAGAAGCAGATCGACAGGAGCAACAGGCCTGACTTTCCCTTTTTTAATCTCGTCTTCAAGCTCTTTCTGAAACTGCTTCAATACCGTTACAGGCAGTTCCCTTATTCTGGACTTGAAATTCTCAAGCCTGCGGGGATTGGTTGTAAGTTCATTGAAAATTAAAAATGGTAATTCAGGATTGGCGGCAAGCATATCGAAATGAGCCTCTATTGCCGCTTTGAGTTTCTCTTCAAAGGGCAATTCATTGTCTGTATTCTGAAGCAGCCCTGAAACAAAAAGCCGAATTTTGTTTTCGAAAACCGCTTCGAAAAGCCGCTCCTTGGTCCTGAAATAGTAGTGAACAAGCGCCTGATTGCAGCCGGCTTCCTTTGCAATGGCTGTTGTTGATGTGAGGGAAAAACCTCTCTGAAGGAAAAGGGCTTCCGCGGCTTCCAGTATCGATTTTTCTGTATTGAAATCTTTATTTATCTTCATATTTAATAGCTCTATTTAATAGCTCTATTTAATAGCTCTATTAATAAAATAATAATTTTTCCTCCTTCTGTCAATACTCCGGGATACGAAATTATTTAATGACCAGATTTTCAGGAACAATGAGCTATAAAAAAGGGGGACTCAATTCTGAATCCCCCTTAGTGAAAATTACTTTAAGAACTTTCCCACAAACGGGGAAGTATCGCATCTCCTCAGGAAATGACAGGAAGGCCCCTCCCCCAGGAATTCAGAAAACCACGACTCATGCTCAAGCTTTTTATTGCTGTAATTATTCCGTTCAAATTGTCATAAAATATTGAATCAGACGGGATTTAATGGTATTTTGATTTAAATCTATATACCCGGGAGAGCTATGAACAACAAGGTAATTTTTCTAAATGGATTTTCAAAAGAGGAAGCTCTTAAAATTATGAGGGCTGTAAAAAGTACTATTGAAAACCCTGATGACACAGCTTTCTGCATGGGCACCGAGGCAAACCGCGAGTGGCTGGTGAAAGACCTTATAACAGAAGTCAGGGAGGAGCATGAATATATGAAAAAAAATCCTCCCGGCAGGAAGAAAAACGAATAAGCGGTTTTATCCTTGCGACAGGGACTTTTTAATCAACTCTTCAGTTTCAAGAATTATTAGATCAGCATATTCCTCAATATTTGCTATTTTATTACGGTCTACCCTGAAACCGACAGCGCCGGGATGCCCGCCTCCGTTTTCAATTTTAAGCTTTTCTATTACCATTCTGAGGTCAAGTTTCCGGTATTTCTGGCTCCGCCTCATACGAAACTGAATCAGGTTTGATTTATCAGATTTGTCATAATAAACAACAAGGCTTATATAACCGGAATCTTCGGACAGGACATCAGCAGTATAGCGGGCGGCTGTAATGATCAGTTCCTGTTCATAGCGTGAATAAAGATATTCAGCATCTGCACTTTTTATTATTACATAACCGATATGATCGGATTTTCTTTTATTTTTAATGAAATATCTGTAGCATTCATCCTCTTCATCTGACAAACGCTCAAGTTCGTTAAAAATATCACCCATAGTTGAAAAATTACCTGTACTTGAGTTTGTTTTCTGAACAAGAAGATCATTGAAAAGTGTGCTGAAGAAAGTATAAAACCATTTTTCCCTGTTTGACTTGAGATATTTCCCCATCTTCGAATCACTGATCATCCCTGTCATAACAGAAAGGACAAAATTCCGGGAAAAAAGATCAGGCATCTGGAATTTTTCAAGAAATGTTTTTTTTGTGCTCAGCTTAAGTGCAAAATACCCTATAAGTTCACAAGTGGAAGATGCTTCATCAACCAGGCAGTAATCCCTGTCTCCGATATAACCGCTGTCGGCTTCAAGGTGATGGTCAAGTTCGACTTTAATTATTGCGGAATCGGCAATCATACTGCCGATTTTTCCTCCTCCTTCAAGCATAGAGGGTTTGGGAGTATCAAAAACAAGGATTGCGTCAAAATCTTCAGGTATCTCTTTCTCTGATTCTATAAACCGGATTGAATTATATCTGCATATATTAAGAAGGTACGGGAATTTATGGTGTACTTCCCTGTAAAGAACCGGACAGGCTGTTTTTGAGAACTTCGAAAGAAGCAGACTGAATGCGACCATTGATGCGATACAGTCTTCATCAGGGTTTTTATGTCCCACAAGGAGAAATTTATCATTTTCTTCAATAACTTTAATTATATTGCGGACAATCCTGTTCTTTTCAGCGATTGTGGGAATCCTTTTCTTTTTTGAGTTAAAAAAAACAGCTTTTTCCTCAAACAGTACTGCAATATCCCGGCCTTTTTCTTTTGCCTCATATAGCGCTTTGTCAGTTCGTTCTTTCAGCTTCTCAAGCGTATCAGCATGAGATGGATAAGAGGCGACTCCGATGCTGGCCGTTACCTTTTTAATTGTTCCGTTCATATTTTCAAGAATTTTAATCTTTCTTAGATCTTCTACCGCTTTCCTGCAGAGATCAAGAGCTGCAGCAGGTTCGGTATCCGGAAGAATAAATGTAAACTCATCCCCGCCGTATCTCGCGAGTATGTCCCCGTCCCTGAAAACTGATTTAAAAACAGGCACAGCGGAAAGGAGGACCTTATCGCCGACAGCCTCTCCATAAGCCTTGTTGAGTTTGCCGAAATTATCAAGATCCACCATAACAAGGGATAAGGGTCTTTTATTGAAATTCGCCTGGGCAAACTTGTCTTCCAGGGCATCATCAAGGAATCTTCTATTGTAAAGACCGGTAAACTCATCGGTTAATGCCCTTCTACGGGCTTTTTCACCCCATGTAACCATGTCTGATAAAAACGCGCCTGTATTCTGAAGTCTGACTGTCGCGGTTGTCAGCATTCGGTGCATTATTTTTATTGCTGTTGCGGGACTGTTATCCATCAGATCGAAAAAATCAGCCTTGCTGAACTCAAGAAGGTTTGTCTCATCCTTTGTTGTGCAGGTTGCCGAGCGCGGCGCATTCTCAAAAATCGACATCTCCCCGAAAAAGTTGCCTCCGGTAATTACAGCAATCTCTACCTTGCTCCCGTCCGGTGTATTGACAGTTATGGCAACCTTTCCTTCGACAACAATATACATCTCTTCCCCGATATCGCCTTCATGAAAAAGTTGTTCTCCCTTCTTTTTCACCAATGTTTTCATCCGGGAATAAATCTGTTCAATTTCATCATTGTCAAGAGAAGAAAGCATGTCAATTTTTCTGAGTATTTCAAGGCTGGTATTCATATTGCACTATCCATCATCATCCCTGTCTTCCGGAAACAGGATAATATTGCCGCCTCTCCCCCTTCCGATGAGGGGAAGTTCATGCGCGCATTGTATAAGCTCTTCACTGGCAGATGCATGTTCGGGACAGTGTGCAATGCCAAAGCTTACTGAAAGGAGGAAAGGACTTCCACCCGCCGCCTCACTCAGGTCCATTTCATGCATAAATGTCATTATCTTTTCTGCCATATCCAAAGCAGCCTCACGTCCAAAGCCGGGAAGAACTACTGCAAGCTCATTTCCCATATACCGGACAAGAACCGCTTCTTCCGGAATAAAAGAGGTGAGCTCCCTGGAAATAATCCTGAGTGCATGATCTCCTGCTTCATGCCCGTGAGCATCGTTTATCGCCTTGAAATTATCAGGCTTCAGCATGATGAGTGACAGATTATCTTTATAAGTCTGTTTTGAGAGAATATCCTTCAAATTCTCCTCAAGCCATATCTTGTTGTAAAGCCCTGTAAGCTTGTCCCTGTAGACCTGCCTGGACAGCTCCTGAACAAGCGGGGAGTTTTCCTTTACAAGAGAGTTTGCCTTCCTGATCCTGCCTGAAATCTGCATAATAAACTTATGGAGTATTCTTGCGGAAACTTCCGGATACTTTTCCAGCATTTCCTTAAAAAACATCCCTTTTTTTGGAAAAACAAGAAGGCTTGCGTCTGTATCGGCTGCAGCTGACGCGCTTCTCGGCAGGCCGGTAAGCATATCAAGCTCCCCGAAACAGTCCCCGCTGACAAACCGGGCAATCTCAATCATTCTGTTTTCATTGTCAGGCTTGTTTATTACAACCTCTCCGCTTTCCACGATAAAAAGGCTTTTACCCTCATCACCCAGGGAAAAAATCGGACTACCCTGCTTTAAATCGAGAAAAGAGCTGTTTTTTGCTATAATATCAAGCTCAGGAGCACTGCAGGATGAGAATAGTTCACTTTCCCTGAGGTGCCTGATTTTTCTGTTTTCAGCGGATTCTGCCATCAATACTCCCATAAAGGCTGTAGAATTATATTATCAGGCATTTAGTTTAATATGGCAAGCACAAGAATGCAGATTTAAAGGCTCCCACACCTGCCGCTTAAGAAACTCTGCGGAGATTTTTCAGGAGAAAACCTTTTATAGTGTATATCATAGCTGTCCAAAATAAAAACAGCAAAGATCTATTAATAGCCTGAAATCCCAACTATAATGAATTAAGCTTGGACGGCTAATTCTTTACAGGAAAAGGAAATCAGGCAATGAGCTTTAAAGATAGCATATTCAGACAAATACTTCAAATCCTTCCGGGATATGAATTTGAAAAATCTGTAAAAAAGCATAATGGCGACTTCGCTTCCAAAGGTTTTACCTGTTGGCAGCATTTTGTCTCCATGCTCTTTGCACAACTTTCAGGACAAACAGGATTAAGAGACATTGAAAACTCTTTTGAATCAATCAGCAACCAGCTTTATCATATGGGTGTAAAAAAGCTCTACATTGTCCTATGCAAATAACAATAGAAGCTGTGAAGTTTATGAAAATGTTTTCACTGATCTTCTTGATAAGATATTATCCATGAAGAGAGCGCATAAACATAAATTTAAAAACCCTCTTTACAGCGTAGATGCATCAACTATTGATTTGTGCCTTAATCTCTTTCCCTGGGCAAATTTCAGAAAACATAAAGGCGGAATAAAACTTCATGTGAAACTTGATCACAGAGGTTATATTCCTTCATTTGTATCAGTTACAGCTGTACAAACTCATGAAGTCAATTCCCTTAAAAAGATGCAATTCAATAAAGGGGATGTTGTAACTTTTGATCGCGGCTATACTGACTTTAAGTTATTTGCAACTTATTGCAATACCGGTATTTATTTTGTTACCAAATTAAAAAAGAATGCTGATTATAAAATTGTCCAAAGAAAAGACACTTCCTCTTTCAAAAATATTACATCTGATCAGATCATCGAAATGAGTGGATTTTATACCAGTAAAAAATGTCCGTTAAAATTAAGACGAATCAGATCAAAAGATCCTGAAACCGGTAAATATATTGTAATTCTTACCAATAATTTTCTTTGGTACCCAACAACAATTGCTGCTATTTACAAAGACAGATGGCAGATTGAAATATTTTTTAAAACTATCAAACAGAACTTAAAGATCAAGAAATTCTTTGGAACTTCCAGAAATGCTGTAATGACACAAATCTGGATTGCTCTAATTGCTTTTCTGTTACTTCAGTTCCTTAAAATGTTTTCAAGCAGAAAATGGACTCATTATTCTTTAATGAAACTGATTCCGACAATTCTTACCGCAAGAAAGGATTTATGGACAATCCTGAATAAACCACCATCGAGATCTAATCAAAAAAGTATTTTAATCTTCAACTGGAGCTGTTATGATTTATTTTGAACACCTATGATATCAAGTAATGTTCAACCTGGCAGCGCTTTCATATTATCAATTTAGGCATTAAAAGATATGATGAATATTTATATTTGTGCTATATAATGTTGTGAAAAAATGATTGACAGGGATATGGATTATGAAGATTAAAAGGATTAAAATAAGGATTGTGCTGTATTTTTCCGCAGGATTTATTTTCATAATATTATTGATTGCCGGAATTTCCACATACCTTTTTTCTACTACCATGATTTCCCAGATAAGGGCAAATGTCAATCAGAATGTTAAAATGATTGATTTTGAGTTACACTCAGGTATTAGTATGGTTTACGATCTTCAAAGACAGATTATAAGCAATAGTGATCTGAACGATTACATGAAAATGGCCCAGAACTATAAAGGCGGACCTGATAAAACTGTAAGACAAATATCCGAGTTAATGCGGGAGTATTCATATAAGACAATTTTTACGAATTCAATACTTATTTTCAACAGAAACGGAATTGTTCTTGATCCCTTTTATCATATGGACCCATATAAAACAACAATTGAAGACAACAATGATTTTTATTCATTCGTAAAGTCGGAGAAATTCAGGCAATTTTCACCGCCATCTATTTTTCCAATGCCTTTATATTTCAAAGAAATAAACGGCAAAAAAAACATAGCATTTTATGTTCAGTATCTTGATAATGAAAATTTCAGAAATCTCGGATACCTTGCGATAAACATTAGAAACAGTTTTTTATTTGAAAATATTGAAAAACATTATTCTGACATTTTTGACGAAATACTTATATATGATAAACAGGGCAATTCAATATTTTCAATGACAGATAAATCATTTTACTTTTACAGAGGAAGCAGAAAATACCTTGTATTTGAAAAAAATGTTACAGCTTATCCCGACTGGACAATTGCTGTGGCAATTTCGAATTCCACTTTTTTTGCCGTGGTGAAAAAAGTCCTCATAAGTATTTATTTAATCAGTATAGTAAGTTTCATAATGGCAATCTTGATAAGTTTTTATATTTCCAGCAATGTTTCAGTGCCAATTGATAATATAAATTCTGCAATTAACTATTTCAAATGCACGAACAATTGGCCGGATCCTGTAACCTGCAGGACAGAAGATGAAATGAGTTATCTGGTCAATGGCATAAATGAATTATTTATAAGCATGAAGAAACTTGTCACACAAATTCATGAAGAACATGAAGAGAAAAAGATGGCGGAAATCAAGGCAGTCCAGCTCCAACTGCAATTGCTTCAGTCGCAGATTAATCCCCATTTTATTCATAATACACTTAATGCAATTGAATGTATTGCGCTTGAGAGGAAAGTATATGACCTGTCTGAAATGATAAATTCACTGAATATCTTATTCAGGAACAGCATGGCTATAGAGAATATCTATAATACTGTTGCTGACAGCATCAGAACAGTGGAAGCTTATATTAAAATAATGAAAATTCGATATGGTGACAGTTTTAATTACAGAATATCTGTGGATGAAAGTTTGAGAGACTGTTTGATTCCAAAATTGCTTATGCAGCCAGTTGTTGAAAATGCCTTGTTCCATGGTTTACAGCCGAAAACCGGGTTGGGACTTTTGACACTTGCTGTAACAGATGAAGATGGTATGATAGTTATCAGGATCGAAGATGATGGCGTGGGAATAAACGAACATACCATGAAAAATAATTTAAAAAAAGATAAAAGTGGTTTAACAGGAATAGGGATGAGCAACATTGTTGAAAGGCTAAAATATTGCTATAATGGCCAGGGGGGGATAGAAATATTTACCCAAAAGGGTGTTGGGACAACAGTAGTTATAACACTACCTAAAAAACCATTCAAAGAGTTACAGATTGTCTGATAGTAAATATTCGGTTTTTATCATAGATGATGAAAGACCAGCCTGCAGAAAGATCGAACTGCTTATCAACCTTATAGATTGTAATTTTGAAATTTCTGGATGTGCAAAAAATGGTAAGGAATTCCTCGAAATTTACAGCAGTGTCAACCCAGATTTGCTGTTCGTGGATATCCAAATGCCTGTTATGAATGGCCTCGAACTGATAGGGAAAATCAGGGAAATAAATGTTTCCCAGGCAATAATAATTATAAGCTGCCATGAAAACTTTCATTATGCAAAAGAAGCAATGAATCTTGGAGTTATTGATTATGTAATAAAAGACCTTCTGACGAAAGAAGAACTTTATTCCATTTTGCTCAAGGCAGAGAATATTCTATTGAAAAGACAAAAAACAACTTCTATAAAGAAAGTAACTTTACTTGAAAACAGGAACAGTGACTCATTGTTGAATCTAGTTTTTTCAACTGAATCTGAAACTAAATACGATTTGACCGACAGAAATAATTCCTTTCTTTTGAATGGCCCTTATGCTGTTATGTGCCTGAGCATTGATGATTTCTGGAAAATATCCGGCGACAGGGATATTATAATAAACAATATTAATAATACCATATATTCAATATTATATAGTGAAAAATGTGGTGAAGTCACATATTTGAAATCAGGTATTTTCATGACAGTTGTTTCATTTCATGGATTTAAAAACCCTACTGATGTAATTAGGAATGGTAACGAACTTCTTACCTGTATACGAAATGAATTGCATAAAGCTGGTGGATTAACGGTAACAGCAGGAGTATCAGATATCTTCAACAGTATTGATGAAGTTTTTATTCATTACAGACAGGCTTCTGAACTGCTACGATACAGTTTTTTCCTGGATAGGGATAAAACGCTTTTCAGTTGTACAGGAATAACAAAAATACCTGCGGTGAGAACTGAAAAAATTGAAGATAAACTGGAAAGGATTAAAGAGTATTCCGGGAATAAAAATTTTGATAATGTAATTGACCTGATTAACGAGTTATATGAAACTGAATTCAGTGGTATTCTTCAATACAACTATATACAGCATATTCACTCCAGTCTGATATCAATTGTATTTGATATATGTAAAAGCTGTAACATATCATATCCCGTACTTTTTGGAAAGAACTATATTCCGTTTGATCAAATCGAATCTTTTGAATCAATCGAAGAATCGCGCGAATGGTTTTTGCGTCTTTTTAAACGTATTGGAGACACAATAAATAAATTGAACATGGATATAAAACACAGTCTTCATGTTAAAAAAGCCATATCATTGATCCGGGAAAATCCTAAAATCAGTTTACAGGAGCTTTCCACGAAGATCTTTATAAATAAATCCTACTTGTCAAGACTTTTCAGAAAAGAAACAGGCATAACTGTTTTTGAATATGCGCTTGATGTGCGTATTGAACTGGCAAAAAAAATGCTCAATAATCCTTCTGTCCGGATTTGTGAAATTGCAGACCGACTCGGTTATGAATATGCACAGCAGTTTACGAGTGACTTTAAAAAAACAGTCGGCTTAGCCCCTTCTGAATTCAGAACACGAAAAACCCTTCAATGAATTTGATAATTGTCAATATCCAAGTAATTTAAGTCATTATTTATTATAGCTTTACGGATTTTTTTACCCTATTATCACTTTTATGCAAACAGTAGAAAGCAGCTGAATCCTTCAGGTTGGCAGTGTTAAAACACTCAGCCGTAACAGACCTGCAGATAATTTCTACTTTTAATACTTCCTTGTAAAGGAAGCAAATGAACCGCATTCAGAAACCGGCCATGAGAATGTGCCAGAACCAATGAATAAAATTGACGGTTTAAGAATGCGAATGCCATTGGCAAAGCATAATGTCAAGGCAACATTTTGAGGAGGATAGAATGAAAAAGTTATTGGTGTTTTTATTGATCTTACTGATTACCGTATCCCTTTTCGCGGGCGGCACCAAGGAAGCAGGCAGTTCAAGCGAAACGGAAATGTCAGGTGGCTCATATCTGATGGGTACCGGCAGTGCTACAGGAAATTACTATAACTTTGGGAGTGTTCTTGCCCAGGTTGTAAACTCGAAGACAAGCACAAACCTTACAGTAACTTCAACAGGCGGCTCAGTTGAGAATGCACGTCTTCTCGGGAGTGGCGAAAACGAATTTGCCTTGATACAGACAGATGTATTTCATTACGCATTGAAAGGGATAGAGCAGTTTAAAGGTGCTCCTATTAAAGGGTTTTCTGCAATTACAGCATGCTATCCTGAAATGGTTCAGATTGTAGTATCGAAAAAAAGCGGGATAAAAAGTGTTCTGGATATGAAGAATAAAAGAATCTGTGTCGGTGCTGCAGGAAGTGGCTATGAAGTAGCTGCCCGCCAGGTTTTGGCTGCCCATGGAATGAATTATGACGATATTGATGAAAGGTTTCTTTCTCAGGCTGAAGGTAAAAACGCCCTACAGGATGGACAGATTGACGCTTTTTTCATGTGTTCAGGTTATCCTAATTCAAACGTAACAGAACTGAGTCTTACAGGGAATATTGACGTTATCAGCATCGATGGTACATACATGAAAAAAATGCTGGAAATGTATCCATTCTATGCTCTTTTTTCAACAAGTGATGACCAGTATAATGTCGGGCACAAGATAACAAGCGTTTCTGTTATGGCAATAATGGTTGCCCGTAATGATGTTCCAGAGAAAGAAATATACAATATAACAAAGGCAATTTATGAGAATCTCGATGAATTAAAAAGCCTTAACAGCAAAGCCAACTATGTGAGTCTTGATGGGGCTTTCAGAGGTATCAGCGGTAATGTACATCCTGGAGCTGCAAGATATTATAAAGAAAAAGGGATGACTGTTCCTGATAAGAATCTTTAATAACTTTTAATAAGTGGGAGATTGATATCTCCCACTGTTATCATCAAGCAACAGGAGTAGCCTTTAATGCGCATTAAATTTTTTGCAAAATATAATCGGACAATAACGGAAGATATTGATCTGACAACTATTGACAGGGAATCCAAATTCAAGAATTTCACGGGCAACCAAAAAGTATTATTGACAATTGCGTTAACGATATTTGCCTGTTTCCAGTTGTATGCCTCCATTACAAACAGTTTCCCGCAGCAAATTGTTAGATACACACATCTTGGATTTGCAATAAGTCTGGCTTACATTATGTATCCTGCCACCAAAAAAACAGACAGAAACAGACACAGTATATTTGATATAATGATTGCTTTGATTTTTATCACTGTCATTTCATATTTTCTGAAAAATTATGAAGTTCTGCAATTCAGAGCTGGTTCATACAACAGGGTTGATGTAGTCATGGCCGGTCTTGGTATTTTTCTGGTCTTGGCTGCTTGCTGGAGGGTCGTCGGAGCACCAATTGTCTGTATTGCGTCTTTCTTCATTATTTACGGTTTTATCGGAAAATATCTTCCAGGATTCCTGCATCACCGGGGGTATTCTGTTCAGCGTATTATCACACACCTGTTCCTTACCACAGAAGGCGTAATAGGGAATCCGCTTGGAGTGTGTTCCACGTTCATTTTTTTATTCATTTTTTTCGGCGCTTGTCTTGAAAAAACAGGAATTGGGCAGTTTTTCATTGATGCTGCAACAAGCGCTGCAGGCTGGGCTGCCGGGGGGCCGGCAAAAGTGTCGGTTCTGTCATCAGCCCTAACCGGTACAATAAGCGGATCATCAGTTTCTAATACAGTCAGTACAGGAAGTTTTACAATCCCAATGATGAAAAAACTGGGTTACAAACCGGAATTTGCTGCAGCAGTCGAGGCAGCTGCATCCACAGGCGGTCAGATAATGCCGCCGGTTATGGGGTCCGCAGCATTCCTTATTAGCGATGCTGTGGGTATTCCGTATTCAGCACTGATGAAGCATACAATAATTCCTGCAGTTCTTTACTTTACCGGCATTTGGGTGATGGTTCATCTTGAGGCCAAAAAGAATGGACTGAAAGGTATTCCCAGAGAACAGCTGAATCCATTGTGGCCGTTATTGAAAGCAAAAGGACATCTCGTGCTGCCGCTTGTAGGTATTATCTATTTCATGCTCAACGGCTTTACAATAACACGGAGCGCGCTCTGGGGAATAATGATTGCAGTAGTGATACCATTTGTGAAAAAGGATACCAGAATTCCAGTGAAACAGATTCTGTCGGCTTTACCAGCGGCTGCCAGGGGTATTATAAGTGTTGCAACAGCATGCGCAACTGCAGGAATTATTGTCGGGATGGTAACTTTAACTGGCTTGGGTCAAAGAATAGGCGCCGGAATGTTCGATCTTGTAGGTGGCAGTGTTATACTGGGGCTGATGAGTGCTATGTTTACATCACTGATTCTTGGAATGGGTGTGTCAACGACTTCAAACTATATCATAACAAGTACGGTAGCAGCGCCAATCCTTATTAAAATGGGAATACCACTGCTTGCAAGTCATCTGTTCTGTTTTTATTTCGGAATCATTGCCGATATAACTCCTCCTGTGGCTCTGGCTGCTTATGCAGGATCCGCGATAGCCAAGAGCAACCCATTTAAAACAGGTATTATTGCTTCAAAAATCGCTATCGGGGCTTTTATCATTCCGTATATGTTTGCAATATCGCCGAAGATGATCCTGATTGACGGAACACTGATGGAAGCGCTTCCAATGTTTGTCACAGCAATTATCGGAATGATAGGCATCAGCGGAGGCTTGATCGGGTTTTTGTTTGTTCCAATAAGAAGGAACTGGCGACTGTTTCTGTTTTTGAGCGGAGTCATGCTTGTTGTTCCGGGCGTAATGACTGATATTGCCGGTTCAATACAAATCATACTTATCGTCGTGCTTCACAAGTTCTTTTTCATCAAAGAGAAAGAACTTGCAATGTATTGAAGAATTCAGTGTGAATAGAAATATGGCATGATAATGTTTTGACTAGTGTCTCAATAAATATCTCAAAACCATTGTTAATGTTTTTTTTTGATAAACAAATTTAACTGCTTGTTTCTTTACTCAGTTTTATTTACACAACGGAGATCAAATGAGCATTTCTATATTGGATAATTATACGGCTTTGTTTGAAAATAAAATTAAAATCTCGGGCTTTGACTGCAAACCTTTATCAGGGGAAACAGAAGTCATTATTCTTCGAAGCCGTACACGTATTGACAGAAATTTTATCGAAAAATATCCCAATCTTAAACTTATAATAAGGGGTGGTGTCGGACTTGACAATATCGATCTGTATTATGCAAGCGAGAAAGGGATAATGATTAAAAATACACCAAAAGCATCTTCAATAGCCGTAGCTGAACTGGCATTTGCTCATCTCATAGCTATTTCATCGTTATTGATCGAAGAGCATAACAGCATGAAAAAAGGGGTATGGCTTAAAAATGAATTAAAAAGAACAGAACTCTATGGTAAAACTATTTGTCTGGTTGGCCTTGGTAATATTGGATTGGAAATGGCAAAGCGTTGTCATTCTTTTGGTATGAAAGTCATTGCGTATAAAAAAACAATCAGTACCTGCCCGTACGCTGATGTGTGGGATAAGGAACCACCGGATGATACTACACTTCTTTACAGATCGGGAAGAGTCTTTATGACACCTCATATCGGCGCATCAACGGTTGAGAATCTTGACAGAGTTGAGAATGAAATAATTACAATACTTAAAAAATTCAAAAAGGAAAATTGATATGAACAGGATCGCAAATTTTTATGCAGGACCTTCCGTTCTTCCGGTAGAGGTTCTTGAAGAATTGTCCAGGGAAATGGTTGATTACAAAGGGACAGGATTGTCTTTAATAGAGACCAGCCATAGATCTTCAGTTTATGAAGAAGTACACAACAGGGCTATTGAATTATTAAGGGAAATATTCAACGTCCCCACAGATTACCATATTCTGCTCTTACAGGGCGGGGGTACCCTTCAGTTTGGCATGATACCTATGAATCTTTCGATTGGGGATTTAACCTGCGATTATGTAATTACCGGAAAATGGAGCCAAAACGCTTATGATGATGCAAAAAGAATAACTTATGCAAACGCTGTTTACGATGGAAGGGATACCAATTATACACATATTCCTGAACCTGATGAAATCAAACTATCTCGTAATTCATCTTATTGTTACATAACGTCAAATGAAACAATCGGGGGAATACAGTGGAATGAATGGCCTGACACCGGCGATATCCCCCTGGTTTGTGATATGTCAAGTGACATTCTGAGTCGTCCTGTCCCGGTTGAAAATTTCGGATTGATTTATGCGGGAGCACAGAAAAATCTTGGTCCAGCCGGTGTTACAATTGTCATAATCAGGGATGATCTGCTTAAAAGAGCTCCAGACAATATTCCTGTTTACCTGAATTACAATTCCCATGTAAAGAATAATTCACTTTATAACACTCCGCCCATGTTTTCAATCTGGTCGGTAAAAATATTGCTTGAATATATGAAAAAGAATGGAGGTTTGCCACAGGTAGTTGACAACAATAAAAGAAAAGCTGATTTGATATATAATGCCATAAAACTCAGCGCTGGGTTTTACATTTCACCGGTAGAAGAAAAAAGCAGATCCTTGATGAATGTTGTTTTTACAATAAAAAACAGAGAACTGGAATCATTATTTCTGAAAAAAGCAGCTGAAAACAACTTTACAGGTTTGAAAGGCCATAAAAGCGTGGGTGGATTGCGGGCATCCTTGTATAACTCATTACCGATATCCGATGTATTAAAACTTTCTGAATTTATGCTTGATTTTTATAACAGCAATAAATAGAAAAATATTTAACAATTTTTATTCAATAAACTTATGACTTTTAGGTGCCAGGTTGTTGTGATTTTATGAATGTTGGATTATAAGAATATTTAATATAGAAGTTGTAACCAAAATTATGATTATGGGACATTTTACAAAACCGGAGACTTCAGCTTTTGAGAATAAGAAATAATCCTGGTGTGTTACTGGCTATAACTGCAATAATAATTACCGCTTGCGGTTATCGTGAAACAGCACACCAATACAAAAAAGAACCGCTTGAAATTGAATTCTGGTATGGCTTGGAAGGCAAGGCCGCAAAAGCTGTTGAAGATATAGTTCTTTCTTTCAATGAATCACAGGATGATTATTATGTGAATGCGGTTCAGCAGGGCAGTCAGACAGAAACGGCCCAGGCACTGTATGCAACAATAATAAATAATACCGAACCTGCATGCCTTATTTTAAATTATGAACACAGCGCTTCATTGTATTTGCGCGGGGGATTGACACCCCTGAATGGCCTGATTGACACTACTGTGGATTTTAATAAAGAGGATATATATCAGATATTCCTTAAATCAGCTGAGAAAGACGGCGAATATTATGGCGTACCAGCTTTCGGGTCTACACAGATACTGTATTATAGAAAAGATATGTACCGTGATTCAGGCATAAACATGGAATCGCTTAAATCCTGGGATACACTTGCCGATTCTACCAGAGAACTTACAAAGAGAGACGACGATATAACTCTTGTATACGGATTGGAAATGATCCAGCCGAAAATTAATCTTATTGATGCTGCTATCAGTAAAGGAGGGGTTTTTCTGACAAATGATGGAAGGACTGTTGTCGTTGACTCACCGGAATGGATTGAAGCTTGGGAATTTATAAGAAAATCAATTTTTGTTGATAAAACCATCAAAGTCAACTATGGAGGATACGGGTGGGAAGCATTGTTTGCTACAATAGATGATGTCATGCACGGAAGATCTGCAGGGTGTATAGGCTCAAGCGGTGATCTTTTGTATCTTTACAATCCAGTGATAAGCGCCCATATTCTACCCGGCTGGGACGGGAGTCAGGGCAAGCCTGCAGCAGTTGCCGATATAATATGCATTCCGCGTAAAGTATCGCTGGAAAAAAAAAGAGGTGCTTTCCAGTTTATCAATTACTTTATAAGTACTTCCAATACAGCGGACTTTTCAATAAAAACCGGATATATTCCTGTCAGAAAATCAGTTTTACAGACCGATAAATATCAGAAATTTCTCAGTGAAAATCCAAACGCTCTTGTTTCTCTTAAACAACTTGAAACCGCTGTTCCGCCTTTTTTCGATCCAACAGGTGGAAAGATAAACAAGATACTCGAAAATGCTGCTGAGCTTCTTGTATTTGAAAACATTCCTGCCGAAACAGTTCTGAGAGAAGCAAAAACCAAAGCGCAGTCTGCTCTTGACGTTTATCTGAAAGAACGAACAGGAAATTGAACAATTATTCAGAATGTGCATATTCTTGCAGAGTTATTGAAAAGGATTAATTTTATTTATGGAGAAATTCAATGAAATCAATTGTGTGTTTCGGAGATTCAAATACATGGGGTTATGGTTATATACCGGGAAGCAGCGGAAAACGTTATCCAGATGAGAAACGCTGGACATCTGTGCTGTCGGAGAAAATGGGAAATGGCTATGCGCCATGATACCCGAGGGTCTTAACGGAAGAACTACAGTGTTTGATGACCCGCTTACAGGAAACAAATCAGGGCTGGTTCATCTTGATACAGTACTGACTTCGCATTACCCGATCGATCTCTCATTTTTATGCTTGGAACAAACGACCTGAAAGACCGTTTCAATGTCACGGCCTCAGGCATCGCCAAAGGTATGGAACGACTTATCGAGAATGCCGGGGAGACAAAGCCTGTAAAGAATTCTGTGTAACTGACTTTTCATTCATCAGAAAACCGCTCTCCATATTCCAATAAAAATAGGTTCATCGCCGGTTTCCACTCACGGAGAGGCATGCTCCATTTCTTTGAAGCCTGCTTTGCAGCCAGGTATATAATTTTAAATGCCGATTTGTCATTGGGAAATATCCTGCGATTTTTTATGGCTTTTCGAATTACACTGTTTAAAGATTCAATTGCATTTGTCGTATAAATTATTTTACGGATTTCATCAGGATAATCAAAGATTGTTATCAGGTTTTCCCAGCTTTTCCCCACATTCTGCTGATCGATGCATATTGACTGTCCCATTTATCTGAAAATATCACTAATTCCCTTTCTGCTTCATCAAGGGTTATTGAAGAGTAGATTCTTTTCAAATCCCCAGCCAGTTCTTTACAGTCTTTATAGGAAACGTATTTCAAAGAGTTCCTTACCATTGTACAATGCATAATCAGATTTTTGTTTTGGGAAATACTGTATTTATCTCTTCAGGGAAGCCTGTAAGTCCATCCTCACTTGCAATGAAGATATCTTTTACACCTCTGGGAGTGAAGTTCCGTTAGTATAGAAAGCCAGAACTTCACTCCTTCGTTTTCTGATATCCAGAGTCCCAAAAGTTCCTTAATTCCTTCTGTGGTAACACCCAGGGCAAGATAAACAGCCTTGTTGATTACTCTTTTATCCTGATGCACCTTAACAACAATGCAATCAAGGTAAATTATCGGATAGACACTCTCAAGTGGACGGTTTTGCCGCTGCTCAACTTCCTCAAGAACCGCATCGGTTATTACTTTTTTGCCTGTACGGCCACCATTACGGCTGTTCAGTTTATTACGGCCCTGGCTTGAATGCTTCTCGTAACCTAAGTGGCTATCCAGTTCTGCATTAAGGGCTTTCTCAATTGTCAATTTCATCAGCCGGCCTAAAGGGTTTGCAAGATCCGATTCACTCTTGACCCCTTTTACCAGTTCTGTTGCCAATTCTTCCAAACGCTCTTTATCCATCATAATACTGCTCATTCTATATCCTTTGCCTTTGTGAGGCTATTTAGAATTTTGCAGTTACACAGTTTTTAGTACAGAGTCGATTTGTTGGTGGTTTATTAAGAACTGTCCAAATATCTTTTCTTGTTGTCAGTATAGTTGGAATCAGTTTCATTAATGAAAAATGCGTCCATTTTCTGCTCGAAAACATTTTTAAGTGTTGTAACATTAGATAAGTAATCATGGCAATCCAGATTTGTGTCATTATCGCATTTTTGGAAGTTCCAAAGAATTTCTTTATTTTCAAATTCTGTTTAATTGTTTTAAAAAATATTTCAATCTGTCATCTATCTTTATAGACAGGCGCAATTGTTGCTGGAGACCAATTAAAATTATTTGTAATAATTACAATATGTTTTCCTGTTTCAGGATCTTTACTTCTTATCCGCCTTAGTTTTAAAGGACATTTCTTACTGGTATTAAATCCTTTCATCTCAATAATCTGATCAGATGTAATATTTCTATATGAGGAAACATTTTTTCTTTCAATAACGAATAATCAGCATTCTTCTTTAATCGGGTAACAAAATAAATACCTGTATTACAATAATTTGCAAACAACTTGAAGCCTGTGTATCCACGATCAAAAGTTACAACATCCCCCTTGTTAAACTGCATTTTTTTAAGTGAGTTGACTTCATGGGTTTGGGCAATTGTAACTGATATAAATACAAGAATATATCCAATGTGATCAAGTTTTACATTCAGTTTTATTCCGCCTTTGTGTTTCCTGAAATCTGCCCATGGAAAAAGATTTAAACATAAATCTATGGTACTTGCCTCTACACTGAAAAGTGGATTCTTGAATTTGTGTTTATGAGTTCTCTTCATTGACAATATTTTACCAAGAAGATCAGAAAAAATATTTTCATATATTTCACAACTACGATTATTATTTGCATAAGATAATGTAGATCGTTTTATTTTTTTTACTCCCAGATGATAAAGTTGGCTGCTGATTGATTCCAGGGAGTTTTCAATGTCTCTAAGCCCTGTTTGTCCTGAAAACTGTGCAAACAGCATTGAAACAAACGATCCCAGCAGGAAAACCCTTTTGATGCAAAATCTCCATTATGTTTTTTTACAGATTTTTCATTTCATATCTCGGAATTATTTGTAGAATTTGTTTTAAAATGGTATTATTGTAACTCATTGCCTGTTTTCCTTTTCCTGTAAAGAATTAGCCGTCCAAGCTTAATTCAATATAGCAAGAATTACAGGCAATTAATAGTCCTTGTTTTGGACACTTATGCTAAGGATTGTAATTTGAAAAAAATATACACAACCGGAACAAAACTGTTTTCAGCCGCACAGCATTATTTAATTCCCTGTCTTGCCATAATTCTTATAATAGCATCATCAGGGTGTAAAACACAGCCCATCCCTCAGGAAAAAGAACTTACCCTCCCTTCGGAAAAAAAAGGCGAAACTGTAATTTCCTATCGGGTTGAGCCTTCAAAATTTTACACAGATGAATACGGATACACAGGCGCAGGCTATCTCACCAGGGACCAGCAGTGGGAAAAGATAAAAACCGCTCTTGATAAAAAAAACACTTCTGTTGATTTAATAAATAAGGAAAATTCAAAATTACCAAAAACCGGCACAATCACGATCCACATAGGCCGGCTCGAGCTTATGCATGCCGACACTGTCTGGTACACTATCGTCTGCAAAGAAAAAAATAAAACTCTTTTCACAATAAAAGGAAAGGAAGGTGTTCCCAACATTAAAGGGCGGGATGGGAACTGGTGGAATACTATCGAAATACCTCTGCAGGAAGAGATTACCTCCCGGATCGATATTACTGTTACAGACAGAAAAACAGGCAGGGAATACAGCTTTGCAATAATAAAAGAAACATCCTGAAATCAGATAATTCCTCATAATTCATTCTAATATTCCTTTTTTGAACTGCTATCTGCTTTTTCATATAAAAATCACTTGTATTTTACTCCAAATCAGAAAAATCTTTCATTTTGGAATAAAATTAAGGGTTGACAGATCGGAAATCCGGCTTGATAATACTAATATACAGCTGATATATCAGCCGTATAGCAATTTACAAAAGGAGCAAACCTATGAAAAAAATCCTGACAGCAGCAGTTATATTATCACTGCTTGCACTGCCGCTATTTGCCGGCGGCTCTAAAGAAGAGGGGGCAAAAAAAGTAACTTTAAAAATGGCGGGGCAATACGCACCGGATCATTCAACAACTAAACTGCAGTACAAGTTCAAGGAACTTGTGGAAAAACAGTCCAACGGTGAAATTGAAGTCAAGGTTTACCCGGCAAACCAGCTCGGAGATTACACCCAGGTTTATGAAGAACTCAGACGCGGTACAATAGATCTTGCCACGATTTCCGTACCAAGCCAGTTTGATCCCCGCCTTGATGTAACATACCTTCATTACCTTGCAATGAACTATAAGGAAGCTGAGAAAGTTTATGCCAGGGGTTCTGCTATGTTTTCAATCATGGAAGAACTCCATGGAAATCTTGATGTAAAATTCCTTGGATTTAACGTAGAGGGATTCGGAATTCTCGGCCTTACAAAAATGCCGACTGATATCAAAGATCCGACAAAGCCTAAAAACATCCTTCTAAGGGTTCCTCCGATGGCAGTTTTCAAGATTACAGCGGATGATCAGGGGTTCCAGACAGTTTCTGTTCCATTCGCAGAACTTTATACAGCACTTCAGACCGGTGTAGCAGACGGCTGGAGCGGAGGTCCTGCCATGGTCAACTATGTACAGTTTGGCGATGTAATCAAATATGTTCTCATGAATAATAACTTTTTTGAAAACACTTCATATCTCATGAGTCAGAAGGTATGGAATAGCCTCTCTCCCGCGCATCAGAAAGTTATTGCAGATGCATCTGCGCAGATTTCCAAAGAGAGTCTTAAAGTCGCTGAGAATAACGATAAGATATATCCTCCCAAATTCAAGGAGAAAGGAATCGAAGTTATCAATATGAGCGATGCTGAACTTAAAACATGGGCAGACCACTGCAGAAAAGTAACATGGCCGAAGCTTGAAGAAAGACTTACAAAAGAAGTAATTGACCGACTGCTTGCTGATTATTAATAAATGAACCAATAAGCCGGCAGGCAGCATGTCTGCCGGTTTATTTTAAAAGGAGGAAAAGCTTGGGACATGAGCTGACAATAAAAATAGATAAAGTATTTAAAAGTATTCAGCAGGCCATTTTAATTGCTTCCTGTTCATTTGTAACAATCGGAATCGGAACAGGGGCCATATTAAGATATCTTTTCAAAAAGGACCTTTACGGTGCAGAGGAGTTTATAACAATTGCCGCATTCTGGATGTACTTTATTGGCGCAGTTTACGCGACACATACGAAAAAACACATAACAGCAGAAGTATTCAGCGCACTTTGTAATAATAAAAAAATAGTACACACAGTTAAAATAATCAGCCTGATAGCAACAATTCTTCTTTCTATGCTGTTCAGCTGGTGGGGATGGCAGTTTTTCCACTGGAGCCTTACAAACGGAGGCCGTTCTGTAGTCTGGCTTATCCCTCTTGTATACGGTCATACAGCTGTGTTTCTCAGTTTTATACTGATGACTTTTTACTTTATAATTGACCTGAAAAATGAGATACGGGATTTAAAACTTCACATTGAAGATGAAAAATCAGATCTTGGGGAGGTGAAGGCATGACAACAGTTATATCCTTACTGATTTTATTCAGCTGTCTCCTGGTAGGAATCCCTGTTGCATTCGCCTTTCTCGCATCTGTAACATTCCTGATCGGCTTCGGTGGATATGATCCCAGTTTTCTGCTTCCTTACGGCTTCAGCAAGATGAATACAGTTGTAATACTCGCTATACCGCTCTTTATTATAGCCGGCGGCCTTATCAACAAATCAAAGGTCGGCGACAAACTGGTCTCTCTGGTTGAACTGTTTGTGGGAAGGATCAAAGGTGGCCTTGGAGCAGTTGCGATAGTATCGTGTGCTGTTTTCGGTTCCATAACCGGTAGTGCCTGTGCAACACTGTCTGCCATTGGTTCAATAATGTTCCCGCGCCTTGATCAGGCCGGATATCCCAGAGGGCATTCGGCTGCGATTATGGCAAACGCGTCTGTTCTTGGAATGTTGATACCACCCAGTTCGATTATGATTCTTTATGCGTGGGTTGGACAGACATCGGTACTTGCCTGCTTTCTTTCAAGCGTAATACCTGGAATTATTCTCACAATTCTTATGTCGCTCGTTAACATGTGGATGCTTAAAGACAATAAAAATCTTATTCTTGAACCCAAAATGAGTAAAAAGGAATTCCAGTCCGAGCTTTTAAAGCGTACGGGAAGTGGAATACCGGCCCTTACAATGCCTGTACTTGTTCTCGGAGGTATATACGGAGGGTTTGTAACCCCTACCGAGGCAGCGGCCGTTTCAGTACTTTATACACTGCCGATTGGGTTTTTAATCTATAAAGGGCTCTCATGGAAAAAGGTCGGTGATGTTTTACTTGAATCTGCTGTAACGACAGGAGCACTGATGGTAATGCTCTACTCAATAATGATATTGAGCAGAATGTATATTATGGAAGATCTGCCCGGACTGATAATGGGTTTTCTTACATCAATATCAGATAACAAATACATACTGCTGATCATGATAAATATTTTCATGGTAATCATCGGTATGCTGATGGATGATGTAAGCGCAGTCCTTCTTGCAACCCCAATACTGCTTCCTGTAGTTGTTAAACTGGGGATCACACCGATCCACTTTGCAGCCATTGTAGGTGTAAATCTTGGACTCGGCAATGTAACGCCGCCGACAGCGCCACTGCTTTATTTAAGCAGCCAGTTAAACGGAGCAAAGACAAGCGAAACACTCGGACCTACCATGAAACTTCTCGCTTTTGCCTGGCTACCGACACTTGCCATCACTACTTATATTCCTGAACTGTCACAATGGCTTCCAGGACTATTATTGGGTATGAAATTTTAAGCAAAAGGAGCATCAGTCAACATGGGTGAACTTAAGGATTATGTCCTGAAAAATCTGAAATACAAAATCATTATGAAAAAACTTCAACCCGGGGAAGTATTAAACGAAAAAAAACTTATTGAGGAATACGGTATAGGAAGAACACCTCTCCGGGAAATTTTGATTGAGCTTCAGAGAGAAGGTCTGATTCAAAGGTTTCCCCGTTCAGGCACCATAGTGGCTCCAATGGATTTTAACCAGCTAAAAGAGGTAACTGAAATCAGGATACCGCTGGAAGGGACTGTAGGAGAACTTGCCGCGGAAAAAATTACTGAAGACCAGATTGAATTATTAAAAAAAACATATTTGAAAATTGTAGAAACTGAAAAACTGGGAAGCGATGAAGACATACTGATGTATGACACTGTGCTTCACAATATTTTATATCAGGCTGCAGGAAACACAAGGCTTCAAAAGATTATCCATGAACTGCAGGCTGTCGACTCAAGATACTGGTTCGCAATCACATATAAACAGGAACATTACAAGGACCAGTTGGAACAATGGAAAGGGATAATTGAAGCTGTAGAAGCAAGGGACAAGGACAAAACAAAAATCCTTTTGCAAAATCACGTAAAAAAATTTATTAACAGATTTATGAATCATTTATAGGAGATTAATATGCCAAAAAAAATTGCAATACTTGGAGCAGGCCACGGAGGACATGCGGCAGCAGCAGAAATGACAGAAAAAGGACATGATGTAAGACTATACCAGGACCCTGAGTATATATCTCTTATCAAAAAGGTATATGAAACAAAAGAAATTAAAATATCAGGTGAAGAAAGAAAAACAGCAGTCGTAAAAATACCATTGATAACCACTGATCTTAAAAAGGCAGTACAGGGAGCAGACATCATACTTTACACAGTACCTGCTTTTGTACACAGGAAAATGGCGGCGGAACTGGCTGATGTTGTAGAAGAAGGGCAGATTATTGCGCTTCTTCCAGGTACTCTCGGGACTCTTGTAACAGCAAGAATATTCAGGGAAAAAGGGGTACTTGATAAAGTAATACTTGCAGAGACAAACACACTCCCCTATGACACAAGAGTTCTCGCTCCCGGAGAAGTGTTTGTATACAAGATGAACAACCCCCTCCTTCTCGGTGTATTCCCGGCAGACAGAACAGCTGAAGCAGTAAAAAAGCTCGAAGGAACATATAACTATGTACCTGTATCAGATGTTCTCGAATGCGCGCTTCACAGCCACAATCCTATACTCCATACACCAGGGTGTATAATGAATGTAGGAAGGATGGAAAGATCATGGGGAGAATTTTACCTCTATGAAGAAGGATTTTCACCCACAGTATGCAGGGTAACCGAGGAAATGGACAAGGAAAGAATGGCTATAGGTTACGCTTACGGCTATAAACCACTTACTCTTACCCAGGCGCTTTCCGGTCTTGACAACCCGGGAGACCTCTGGAAAGAAGTCAACGGAAACAGGGGTCTCTGCTTTATAAAAGGACCGGACAGCGTTAAAAGCAGATATTTTACGGAAGATACTCCCAACGGACTTGTTCCCTGGTCGATGATAGCGGATATTGCAGGAGTTGAAACACCACTGATTGATTCATTTGCCACTATAGCAAGCACTGTTATCCAGATTGATTCATGGAAAACCGGGAGAACCTTAAAAGACATGGGAATTGAAAATATGTCAAAGTCTGATTTCCAGGTCTATATGAAGACCGGAAAAAGGAAATAGCCATGACAAAATACCAGGTACGAAGGGGAGCTGAAAGCTATGGTCATGCTATAGGCATTTTACTTATTGACTGCAGCACCCCTTTTATACCGGGTGATGTAGGAAATGCCTCAACCTACTCTTTCCCGGTTCTGTATAAAACAGTTCCAAACGTAACCCTGAAGAGGCTTATTGAAGATGCGGACTTAAGTCTTACCGATGCTGTGATTCAAACAGCAAAAGATCTTGAAACATCAGGAGTAAGGGCAATATCAAGCGACTGCGGCTACATGATTCATTTTCAGAAACAGGTTGCGGAAGAGATAAATATTCCTGTCATAATGTCAAGTCTGTTGCAGCTCCCAATGCTTGAGAGGACAATCCGCTCTTCAAAAAAAATCGGAGTAATATGCGCCAACAGAAAAAAACTAACCTCCGATATGCTCGATATAGCCGGTGTAAAAGATAAATCTTCAATAGTAATAAGAGGAATGGAGGAAATGCCGTACTTCAGGGCGCCAATTCTTGATGAAAAACCGGAACTTGTTTACGAAGAAATTGAAAAAGAGATCGTTTCTGTTGCTGAAGAACTGGTTTCATCACACCCGGAAACAGGCCCGCTGCTTCTCGAATGTTCCAACATGCCGCCCTATGCTCATGCAATACAAAAAGCAACAGGCAGGCCGATATTTGATTTTACTACACTCATTAATATATTTGCCGGAGCATCTTTCAGGAATGCATACACTGGAATATATTGAGGATAAAACAAGAGCGGGGGATTAGAGACTGACAGCCAATTATCCCCCGCATTAACAAACCTATAAAGCCTTTCCCGACGAAAGGCTTTATTTTTTATACTTTATACAGCAAGTTAAGTCAATAAAAAGCAAAAATCTGATTAATTTATTCAGAGCTTTTTCTTTGTCCAAACCGGTTATTCTGCACGAAATTCAACACTATCTGCAGATTCAATAAAAAAACCACAGATTTTAATCATTTTCCAACAATATGTACGTATTCCATGAACAATACTATGGCTTAAATATATATAAAGCTTAATAAATATGTTCTTTTCTTTTTACAATACCGGGTTTATACTTATTAATTACTAAAGGACGTTGTCCAGTAAATACACAACATCAAAGGAGGTATTTAAATGGTAAAAAAATTAATGGAGGTATTTAAATGGTAAAAAAGGGTTCTAAACAAATAATTTCAATTATTTGTATGATCGCGCTGCTTACTGCTGTTGTTTTTGCAATGAGCGGATGCAGCGGTTCAAAAGAGACAGCTGCAGCAGGTGCTGACACTCCTAAAAAAGAACAGATCAAATGGAGACTTCAATCCTATGCAGGTCCGGCTCTTAATGATCATGTAGTTAAAAACGCAATAGACGAGTTTAACATTGCCGCAAACGGTGAAATGGTCATTGATGTATATACAGCTGACCAGCTTGTACCGCATGGCGAATTATTCAGGGCATTGCAGGAAGGCACAGTAGATGCGGTTGTCAGCGATGATGACTCAATGGCTTCCCCTGTTGATGTGTCAGTTTTCGGAGCATACTTTCCTCTTGCCGCTAGATACGGCCTTGATGTAAATGTACTCTGGAACTGGTACGGCCTTAATGAAATCTGGAAAGAAGCCTATGATGAAGTAGAAGGCGTAACCTGGATAAGCCAGGGAAGCTGGGATCCGTGTAACTTCGCAACCACAAAACCGATAAGATCAGTAAAAGATTTTAAAGGCCTTAGAATGTACATGTTCCCGACAGGCGGCAAGTTCATGCAGCAGTTCGGCGTTGTTCCTATGGTTCTTCCTTATGAAGATGTAGAAATGGCTATTCAGACTGGTATGCTTGACGGTGTTGCATGGTCAGGTATCACAGAAGACTATACAGTTGGATGGGCAGACGTAACAAAATATTACCTCACCAATCCTATTTCAGGTGCATGGTCAGGCGGCTGGTTTGTCAACACAAAAGCATGGGAAAAAGTTCCTCCGCACCTTCAGCAGATTTATAAACTCGCGATTGACAAATCGCATTACTACAGACTCCACTGGTACTGGTGGGGAGAAGCTGAATACCGTGTAAACGGAGGAAAGCTTGAACTTACAACAATTCCTGATGCTGAATGGAAAGTAGTAGAAGATGCTGCAATAAAATACTGGGATGAAATTGCAGCTACAAGCCCGAGAAACGCGAAAGTTGTCGGCATCCTTAAAAAATATGTTGATACAATGAAAAAGGCAGGAGCTCCATACAGATACTAAAGAGCCTGGCGATTGATTAATACTATATAGTATTTTCCCTTCCTGAAATCTGATATTAAGACAAGGGAAGGGATTTTATAAACCAGGGTAAAATGAGGAGGATTTTGGATGAATAAAGCTGCGAAAGCCTATGTTCGGGTTATTGATAAATCAAGCCGCTTTTTCGGCAAGGTCGCAATGAGCATGGTTCTGGGAATGGTTGCGATCCTGCTCTACGAGGCAATATCAAGAACAATATTTAATAGACCACATATCTGGGCAGTCGAGATGGCCCAGTTTATAATGGCTGCATATTATCTGCTTGGAGGCGGTTATACCCTCCTTATCGATGGACATGTAAGGATGGATTTGCTTTACCACAGATGGACAGTAAAACAAAAAGCTATGGCAGATGTTATAACTTTCTTTATTGTGTTGATCTATATGACTGTATTATCCTACGGTGCAATTCAGGGCATAATATATGCGATAAAATACAAACAGGTTTCATATTCCGCATGGTCTCCGTCAGTAGTACCTATCAAAATTATCATGACATTTGGAATATTAATGATGTTTTTGCAGGTAATATCTGAACTGATCAAGGATATTGCTGTTGCCAGAGGCGAAAGCATTGAAATAGTTAGAGCGGAGGACAAGAAATGAGCGCTTATGGATTAATGGCAATTATGATGTTTTCTTCCATGATTGTTATGCTTCTCACCGGCAGACATATTTTTGCGGTAATCGGAGGCGTAGCTTCCATTTTTGCCCTATTGCTATGGGGCAAGGGCGGCGTAGGGATGGCATTCCAGGCAAGCTTTTCACTGCTTGTATGGTATCCTTTATTGACACTGCCGATTTTTATTTACATGGGTTACATGTTCGCAAAATCAGGAATTGCTGACGACCTTTATGAAATGATCCACGTGTGGATGGGCCCGGTAAGGGGCGGTCTTGCGATCGGAACAATCGGGCTCATGTCGATTATTTCAGCGATAAACGGTTTAAGTGTTGCAGGTATGGCGGTAGGAAGCACTATCGCGCTGCCGGAAATGCTTAAAAGAAAATATGATAAAAGAATGCTTACAGGAGTTATCCAGGCAGGCAGTTCACTCGGGATTCTTATCCCTCCCAGCGTAGTTCTTGTCCTTTACGGAATGATTGCCCGCCAGCCAGTCGGAAGGTTATGGCTCGCCGGTGTTTTCCCCGGATTGCTTCTTACAGGCATGTTTATAATATATATACTTGTACGCTGCTATTTCCAGCCCGAACTCGGCCCTACCCTGCCGCCTGAAGAAAGAAATATTCCCTGGGGGAAAAAACTTTCCCTGCTGAAGGGTGCGGTTATTCCTATCCTGATTATTTTTTCCATGTCAGGACTCTTTTTCATGGGGATTACAAGCCTGGTTGAAAGTTCAGCTGTAGGTGCTACTGCAACTACAATAGCTGCCCTTATTAAAAAAAGGCTTAACCTGAAAACAATGTATGAGGTTTTACGGGATACCTTAAGTGTAAGCTGTATGTTCATGTGGGTAATCCTTGCCGCCCTCGCTTTCGGAGCAATATTTGACGGTCTTGGAGCGGTACACGCAATACAGGAACTTTTCCTGAGATACGGATTCGGCCCATGGGGAATCATAATAATGATGCAGCTCTCTTTTATAGCAATGGGTATGTTTCTTGACGATACAGCCATGCTGATAATCGTAGCTCCTCTTTATGTTCCTCTTGTAATAAAACTCGGTTTCGACCCTATCTGGTACGGCGTACTTTATACAATAACATGCCAGATAGCATATCTGACACCGCCTTTTGGATATAACCTCTTTCTTATGAAAGCCATGGCGCCAAAGGAAATAACGCTTGCGGATATCTACTGGTCTGTAATACCATTCGTACTGGTAATGATTCTGGCTCTTGTTGTTATAATGATTTTCCCGAGTATAGCAACCTGGCTTCCCAACCTGTATTACAATAGATAATATTTACTTAATAATTTAAACCGCCTTCCTTGACAACCAGTCAGGTTTTAAAAGGAGGCGGTTTTTTTATCTCTCTGTTAAAATGTTTAATTTCAGCTGAAGCCGGTTTAATTATCACACCCCAATCAAATCAAAAAAAGACCTGTATATTGATTAAATCAATATACAGGCCGGTTGTTATTTAATACTTAATAACAGTTTGTTGTTTTATCCTCCGCAGCAGGAGCACTTACCTTTTGCAAGGAATTTTCTGCAGGTATCTGCGATCTGCGGTCCGAGAAGTCCGTAAAGACCGATCAGCTCATCATAAGGGCCGTTGCTTCCGAACTGGTCGTTAACGCCTATCATCCGCATCTCTGTCGGGCAGTTCTGTGCGAGAAGTTCAGCTATTGCTCCGCCCAGTCCTCCGTTTGTATAATGCTCTTCAACAGTTACAATTTTTCCAGTCTCTTCAGCTGCCTTTAAAATAAGTTCATTGTCAAGCGGCTTGATTGTGTGGATATTGATAAGCCTTACGCTCACTCCCTCTTTCTCCAGAATGTCGGCAGCTTCAGCTGCGCGGCAGAGGACTGTGCCTGTTCCGATTATGGTTATATCTCTGCCCTCTTTCATGGTTATCCCTTTTCCGAGCTGGAATTTGTATTTTGACTCATCAAAAAGGACCGGCATGGGATCGCTTCCGATTTTCATGAATACAGGGCCTACATGCTCAATCATGGCAAGGGTTGCTGCCTTGATTTCAACCGGGTCGCCGGGATTCAGGATTGTCATTCCGGGAATTGTTCTCATCAGTGCTACATCTTCAAGAGACTGATGTGTCGGGCCGAGATGATAATAGGAAAGCCCTGCGCATCTTCCAACTACCTTTACATTCTGCTTCATGTAGCCGAGATCAACTTTCATCTGGTCAAAGTTTCTTCCTGTAACAAACGGGGCTATTGTCGCGAATACCGGTATTTTTCCGGTTGTTGCAAGCCCTGCGCATATTCCTGTAATACCAGGTTCCATTATCCCGAATTCAAGATGTCTTTCCGGGAATTTATTTTTAAACATTGTCATCTGGGAGCCGCTTGATGAGTCAGCAGATATTGCCATTACCCTGCTGTTTTTTTCTCCTGCTTCCGCAAGGGCTTCCCCGAAGGTTTTTCTGGGATCTTTTTTATCACTCATGCTCCAAGCTCCTTTGCAACTGCATCTAATTCTTTTTCTGCCTGCACAACCTGTTCAGGACTTACCTTCCAGTAATGTGAAGCAGCTGTATCCTGAAGGAAGGAAATGCCCTTGGCCTTAAGGGTATTGCAGATAATAAGAGACGGTTTACCTTTTTCAAAAGGCGCATCAGTCAGTGTATCTACAATTTCTTTCAGGTTGTGCCCGTCGATTGAGCGGGTACTCCATCCAAAAGCCTTCCATTTGTCAGCAAGAGGTTCGAAGTTCATGACATCGTTAGTTTTACCTCCAAGCTGGAATTTATTTCTGTCAACCATCACAACAAGATTGTCAGTCTTATGGTGGCTTGCAGCAGCTGCCGCTTCCCAGTTTGTCCCTTCTCCAAGTTCGCCGTCGCCCATGATTACATAAACTTTTGAGGAACTCTTGTCTATTCTTAGTCCTACAGCCATTCCGACCGCAATCGGGAGTCCGTGGCCCAGAGAGCCTGTATTGCTTTCTATACCAGGCAGCTTGTGCATATCAGGATGCCCCGGGAGTTTTGAATTAAGTTTGAAATAAGTATTGAAAAGATCTTTGCTGAAAAACCCAAGTTCCGCAAGAACAGCATAAACAATAAGGCATTTATGCCCTGCGGACATGAGGAATCTGTCCCTGTCCTCCCTTTTCGGGTTTTTAGGGTCAATATTTTTCAGCACTTTATAGTAGAGCGCAGTCATAAGCTCTGTGGCAGACAGGGCACCGCCGATATGGCCCGCATCTCCTGCCTTAATAATCGCAAGAACGTTTTTTCTCAGCTGAACAGCTCTTTTTTTAAGTTCAAGCTCTTCCGCATCTGTAAGTTTATACATTTAGCATCCTCCGCTATTTTATATGCTCGTTATCATAAGTTTTATACCTGTTAACCTTGGGTTCTGATCTGCTGCCGTCTTCCCATTTTACAGACATCCATGCCTTTACCAGCGCCTTCATATGCTCTATTCCGCAGGTCTGCGCACCAAGACACATGATGTTTGCATTATTACTCAGGATTGATCTTTCTGTTGAATAGACATCTGTACAGAGGGCCGCATAAGCTCCGTGTACCTTGTTTGCTGCTATGCTCATACCGATACCTGTTCCACAGAGCAGTATTCCTCTTTCCTGCCTGCCTGAAGCTACAGCTTCAGCTACTTTAAATGCTACATTTGCATATATCGCATCTGTGCTGCCGTAATCCTCAAATTCATGTCCAAGGTCAGTCAGAACTTTTTTTACAGCTTCTTTCTGATCTGCTGCATTTGGATCGCATCCAATAGCTAACTTCATAATTATCTCCTCCTGAATGTAAAATACTTATATTTTATTACTGGTCTCTTTACCCAGTTAATTCTCCCTTTTATAATACTTTTTTTCAATATACTTCCTTACTGCAACAGCATCCTTTTTATTATATCTTGCAAGCGGCCTATTATTCTTTGCCGGCTCGAAGTCTGAAAATGCTATAGCTGCCTGAGAAATGGAAAATATGTTTTCAGGTGAATCCAGTTTGTCCATAAACCATATACCGATGACAGTTCCCTTCATTTTTTCGCCCGTAATTTCCCCCGCGGCAATATAACTGCCGGGATAATTTTCCGAAGGAATTGAATAGCAGTTTGACAGAAGAAGATTTTCTGCCAGATGATCCGATAAAATGTTCACTGCTGAAGCAGGTGTTTTTTCAACAGGATTAAATGCCTTTTCTCTGCAGGCTGTAAATATTAATCCGGTCAGCAGCAATAATCCTAAATATATTGTCTTTTTCATTCTTTTCCCTGATAACGGCTACTTTATTATTTTTGCCAGAAGAAGTGCAGCGGCAATTGAAAAAATACCTGTCAATAATGCGATAAGCCATGGATTATATCCCATCGCCTGCCCATAACTGTTTCCAATTACAACACCTGTAATTCCGCCTATTCCGCCGCCTATTATTCCCGCTGTCAATGCTTTCCTTCTTTCCATAACTTCTCCAGTTAAACATATCGCACTTGTCTACATATGTACAAGTCTTATGATAGACTACAACCGGTATTTTATCAAGAACCTGACTTTTAAACTGAAATTTTTTTCCTGTAAAAAAAAACTTGACAATCTGTATTTGTGGTTTATGATTAATTATCATAATCGTGAACATTATTTACAAAACATATATTTTATATGTACTTAATGTTTTCTAAATAATATTTTTCAAAATACTTACACCTTAAAAAACCCTGCGTATACAGGTTTATTTTATTATTATTTTTTAAGGAGGAATCTTATGGCAAATGCTACCCAAAGAGAAGGCACCGAGATGGTTAAAGGGATTAGTTTTATCGGCCTTGTCGCTCTTGCCAGCGGTACAGTTACAGGCGTCGGATTTCTTATGATGAGCGGCGACATTGTCGCCAGTGTTGGCAGTTTCAACCTGATTTGGTGTTACGTGATCGGAATGGCTGCAGAAATTATAGCCATGATGGCGACAGCTACCGTAGCTTCCAGTTATCCCTCGGCAGGAAGCGTTACGACCTATGCCAGAAAAATTATAGGCAGCGATACGCTGGGCTTTCTTACGGCAGTGGCCCTGTGGCTCGGCATGATCTCAATTGACGGTGCAGAGCTTATGGCACTCGGAAGATATATTTATTACTTTCTTCCGCAAATTCATTACTACTGGTGGGGACTTGCAGTTACTGTAATCTTCATTATTATCAACCTCGCAGGTGTAGTAATGACATCAAGGACACAGTCAATTCTTGGTATAATAATGTGGTCATGTCTGATTGCAGTTCCAATTGCAGTTCTTACATCAGGCAAGGCAAACCTTGCATACTGGACAGTTCTCAAGGAAACAATCGGGTTATCAGACTGGATGACAGCCATCTTTTTCGGTGTTTACTGCTATGTCGGTTTTGTAACAATACTTCCTGCAGCAGAAGAAACAATTAATCCTGAGAAAAGAATCCCTGCAGCAATGCTTGTCGGAACACTCATTACAGGGTTTCTCTATATTTCCGGCGGTCTTGCAGTTATTGCGTTAAGACCTGAAAATGAGCTGCTTGCACTTGCACCTGAAGGACCTTTTGCGTCTGTATGGGTTAAAGCCATGGAAGTATTATGGAATGGAAAAGGCGCAGTTTTCATGAACTTTGCAGCTATTTCAACTTCTCTTACAACTGCCAATGCATGTGTATACGGCGGAGCGAGAATGCTTTACGGAATGTCAAGAGAAAGACAGCTTCCTGCAGTTTTCAGAAAAATTAATCCGGGACACAAAACCCCTACAATTCCAATTCTTGTAACCGGTGTTTTTATCCTCTTCTGTGTTATTTCAGGCGCTATCAGAATTGTATCTGTAATTGCCAACTTTGTATTCTTCCCTCTCTGGCTGGTTATTGCTATCGCTTCGTATCAAAACCTCTCTAATATCAAGAAAAGCGGAAAGAGCTATAAGGAAACGATCCCGTTTTATGTTCCCGGTGGAAGAATCTGGGCCTTTTTAACCATTGTCATATCAATAGGGTTTACAATTGTTACTTTTCTCGCGACAGACGATGTTGTTATCGGCGGTGGAATTGCGGTCGCATTTTTCGCAATCTGCTGGATATATTACGTCTGGTGGAAAAACTACAATAAAAAACAGGGTATTGATATCGTAGCTGAAGCGGCAAAATACGAATCAATTCCAGGAGACTGGAAGTAGGAATTACTATGTAATTTTATTATCAAAAAGAAACCTGAGAAATCATATTCCAGGTTTCTTTTTTTAAATTGGAGATTCACAAAAATCTTCAGGAGGTTAAAAGTGACTGAAAAACTGAATCTGCTCCAGGCTGGATTAACAGAAAAAAATATTGAAGATCTTATCCCGGAATGGAAAGGGTGCAATATTGATGTATCAGTTCTGAGCGGAGGAATAACCAATAAACTTTACCGGGCAAAATGTGAAAAAGGCGATGTCGCGATCAGAATATACGGCGACAAGACAGAAATGTTTATCAACAGGGACAGGGAAGCCCATGCCCTTCAGCAGATGGCTGATGCGGGAATATCTTCAAAACTAATTAAATATCTGCCGGAACACCATATTACTATTGTTGAATTTATAACAGGAAGCTATACACTTAAAAACAGCGATTTTCTGAAAGATGAACTCAGGGAAACAATTATAGACCCTGTAAGACGTATCCACTCAAGCGGGGCAGTCCTTGATTATATTTTCAACCCATATGAGCAGTGTATTAAAATGTATAACATCTTAAATAATCTTAACGTCTCATTTCCGGAATTTGACATTGATGGAACCCTTGTAAAATTCAAGGTTCTTATTGATAAAATAAACATACCTGTAAAAGATTATGTAATAACACATAATGATCTTCTCGCAGACAATTTTATTCTTGTTACTGATGAATATAAAGATAAGTTTGAGCAGCCTCTTTACATAATCGACTGGGAATACGGAGGGATGGGGCCGAAATATTATGACCTCGCCGATATGTTCCAGGAAATTCTGGTACCAAGGGATGTTGAATTGAAAATTACCGAAAGCTACTGCGAAGGAAGAGATTTCGATAAGGTACTTTATTACATAGACATGTTCAAACCGTTTCCTGATATTTACTGGTTTCTGTGGAGTCTTATTCAGAAAACTGTTTCAAAAATAGATTTTGATTTTTATAAATACGGAAATATTAAATATGATAATGCCCAGAAAAATATGAAATTCCTTGCAACTGAATACGGCATAAAATATTAGGCACAGGATTTTCTTGATTTAATCAACCTGTTTAGTTAAAATTACCCGGCTGTAAGCAGCAGCCGGTTTTTAGTTCCGCTTATTAAATATATTCAAACTGCAAAAGTTGCTGTTATTCTACTGTTCCAGCCGGATTATTGCTTCTTTACGGATAGATCTCTTCAATCTTTCCTGGTTCTCTTTTAACTGTTCATTCTTTTGTCTGAAAAAACTTGACAAACAGCTATTTTAGTTTAGCATTAGAATAATATTCATTAATGTACAAAATAAACTTATTCATGTTCTTTATGTTTATTAATGTCATTCCGCCAGATCGTTTTATGGCTGTTATAACAAATTTATTATAAAAAAAGGAGGCCTATGCCGGAATCTGCCCCCAGGGAAGGGACCAGAATGATAAAAGGAATCAACTTTATTGGCCTGGTTGCCCTTGCCAGCGGAACTGTTACAGGTGTCGGATTTCTCATGATGAGCGGCGATATTGTCGCCTCTGTCGGAAGCATCAACCTTGTCTGGTGCTATGCAATAGGAATGGCAGCTGAACTTATCGCAATGCTAAGTACCGCAACAATAGCCTCCTGCTACCCCTCTGCAGGAAGTGTGGCAACCTATGCAAGAAAATTAATCGGCAGCGATACGCTCGGTTTTCTTACGGCAATTGCCCTCTGGCTCGGCATGATTGCCATTGACGGAGCTGAACTGATGGCTCTTGGAAGATATATTTATTTCTTTTTTCCCCAGATTCATTACTACTGGTGGGGCTTCATTGTAACACTTATCTTCATCGGAATAAATCTTTTTGGAGTAGTCTTGACTTCAAGGACCCAGTCTGTACTCGGGATTCTGATGTGGTCTGCTCTCATCGCCGTCCCCCTCGCTGTTCTCTCTTCAGGAAAAGCTGATATTACCTATTGGACAGTGCTCAGGGAATCCATCGGATTTACTGACTGGATGACGGCAATCTTTTTCGGTGTTTACTGTTATGTTGGTTTTGTTACAATCCTGCCGGCAGCGGAGGAAACGGAAGAACCTGAAAAGAAAATACCGGCAGCCCTTGTTACAGGAACAGTTATCACCGGGATACTGTACATTTCCGGAGGTCTTGCCATAATCAGCCTGAGACCGGAAAATGAACTTCTCGCGCTTGCTCCGGAAGGGCCGTTCGCAAGTGTCTGGGTAAAGGCGATGGAGGCATTATGGGAGGGGAAAGGCGCCGTATTCATGAACTGGGCTGCAATATCAACCGCCCTTACAACGGCTAACGCATGCATATACGGCGGCGCAAGAATGCTTTACGGAATGGCAAGGGAAAGACAGCTGCCTGAAGCATTCAGAAGAGTCAGCCAGAAATACAAGACGCCGACAGTACCTATACTTGTCACCGGCGTATTTATCCTTTTTTCAGTATTTTCAGGAGCAATCAGGGTTGTTTCAGTAATTGCCAATTTCGTCTTTTTTCCACTCTGGCTGGTTATAGCTATTGCATCATTTATCAATCTCTCAAACATAAAGGCCAACGGAAAAAATTACAGAGATGTAATACCTTTCTATGTACCGGGAGGGAGACTCTGGCCCGTGCTTTCCATTATAATGTCATCAGCTTTAACAATATTGACATTTCTTGCTAGAGACGATGTAGTAATGGGCGGATCGATTGCGGTGCTTTTTCTGGTTATATGCTGGTCTTACTATGTGTGGTGGAAAAACTATAACAGGAAGCAGGGGATTGATATTGTGGCAGAAGCAGCCAGACACGAATCAATTTACACGGACTGGCACCGGAAATCTGCCGGATTTAATAAGAAATAATAAGAGATACTGATAATAGTTTTATTTCAGGCTCACTTATTGGATATATATTTACAGAGATTATTTTTCAGGAGGCTGACTGATGTCAGAAAAACCTAATCTGCTCGAAGTGGAGTTTACGGAAGAAATTGTCGCAGATCTTTTACCGGAATGGAAAGGGAGCGATATTGATGTATCGGTTTTGAGCGGAGGAATTACCAACAAGCTTTACAGGGCCAGATGCAGCAAGGGTGATGTCGCCATAAGAATTTACGGTGATAAAACAGAAATGTTTATCAACAGGGACAGGGAGGCTCATGCGCTTCAGCAGATGGCGGATGCCGGAATTACTTCCAAACTTATCAAATATCTGCCGGACAGAAATGTAACAATTGTAGAATTTATAACCGGCAGTTATACAATGAAGAACAGCGACTTTTTGAAAGATGAACTTCGGGAAACAATAATGGATCCGGTTAGACGTATCCACTCAAGCGGAGCAGTGCTGGACTACATTTTCAACCCGTATGAACAATGTATTAAAATGAACAATATTTTAAAGAAACTCAACGTTACTTTCCCCGAATATGATATTGAAGGGACCCTCGCAAAGCTAAAAATACTCAATGAGAAAATAAATATACCAATCAGGGATTATGTAATAACGCATAACGATCTTCTGGCGGATAATTTTATCCTTGTTACAGATGAGTATAAAGACAGGTTTGAGCAGCCTATTTATATTATAGACTGGGAATATGGAGGAATGGGGCCGAAATACTATGATTTAGCTGATATGTTCCAGGAGATTCTTGTACCGCGTGATGCCGAGCTTAAAATTGTTGAAAGCTACTGTGAAGGAAAGGATTTCGAAAAAGTGCTTTATTACATTGACATGTTCAAACCTTTCCCCGATATTTACTGGTTTCTCTGGAGCCTTATCCAGAAAACTGTTTCAACTATTGAATTTGATTTTTATACTTACGGCAGGATTAAATATGATAACGCCCAAAACAATATTAAATACCTGCAGAAGGAATACGGAGTAAAAATCTAAAATCTTTTAATCTGCCTGCAGAATCGAAAGAACCGGTACCTGTCAGACAGAAAATACCGGTTCTTTTAATCAGGTGAAAGTACTATTGTATTAACTGTTCATCGGACGGTTAATTACTCTGAAGTTAAAATCCTGAAAAGTTTTTCAGGCGTATCAGCAATAAAATCAGCGCCGGCCGCCCTCAGCCTCATCTCTGACCCCTTTGCGCCGCCTGAGGAGTCTCCGGTGACCCCTGGAGCCGAATAAGTGACACCCACGGCTGTAAATGGAAAAGAGGCTTTTTTAGCGGCAATCATGTCATCAGGCATGTCTCCAACATAGTAAAAACTGTCAACAGAGCTGTCATCCGCCGTAATCTGCCTTGCAGCAGCATCAAGCATGAACGGCTCAGGTTTACTGAATGAAACCCTCCTGCCGCTTTTTTTCATCTCTTCAGCTTCAGCGGCAAGGCAATCATCCAGGGTTATAATTTTACTGAAAATATTTATGTTGTGCTTCCCGACCGGATACACAGCCTCAGCTGCAGGCCTGCCTGTCGCAATTGCAAGAATACTCCTTTCAGCAAGCTCAGAGAGCTTATTCCTTTCAACCAGCAGTTTTTCCCTCAGGATGAACCCATCTTCTTTATAATGCATGGAAGAAAAGCCGTATGTTGATTTAAAGAGAACAGGGCCCAGATACACTTCCTGAAATATCTGTTTTATGATGTTGCCTGATCCGACATCACCTTTATAATAAAAATCTGCAGCGTCTGAACGAAAGGACGGTACATCCCCAAGAAGTTTTTCAAGAGGGTGTGCCTCTGTCTCCAGAAAGGAAACAAGCGGTGAAATATCCCAGCGCTCCCTGTCAAAATCATTTCCAGCTGACGGCACCTTTGACATAAGCAGGGTAAGTACACGGTGGGTCAGGTCCCAGTCGTTATTTAGTCCTCCGCTCTGTTTTACAACTGCAAGATCTGTAAGATCAAACAGGGGGTGTTTCAGTTTCTCAGCCCCATGGCAGGGGCTGAGAAATATTGAAGCAGTTTCACGCACTGTATCCCTGTAGGAATTTGATACATCAATAAGTACTCCGTCCATATCAAACACAATCAGTTTTTTCATCTTATCAGCCTGCTGTTATTCAATAATTCCGGAAGCTCCGGAACTGATTTTATGTAGTTATATTTTTTACCGGTAAATCTTTTCCTCATCTTCCCGTCCGGGTCAATTAATACAGGAAAAGAGCACCAGTCGAGGAGCGGCAAATCTGTATATCCGTCACCGATAACTATTGTTTTAACAGGATCATATCCGAGAGCATTTGCGTGGGTAATTTTATCCTCACCCTTTCTTACATGATAGTCCATCCCTGAAATTCTGTTTCCCCTGTAGGTAAAATAATTTGATACAATTTTTGAAAAAAACCCGTCCGCTTTTCTCTTTTCAAGCGGCGGGTGGCATAAATCCCAGGTGCCGCAGCTGATTATGGACATCGGGAATCCTTTTTTATAAAGATCCGAGAATACATCTATATGGCTGTCAGGTATCTGAGAGGCAATTGAGGTGGTAACTTTTTCAATAACGAATTTTTCAGTATCCTTTACGATCCAGTTGAAATATTTTTTGAAGGAATGCCCAAGCAGCTGTTTTTGATCAGCATAAATAGCTGCCCTGCTGATAACTCTCTTTAAAAAAGGAAGTGAGTCTTTTTCAATGTTAATCAGATAATCAAGAAAAAACTGTTCGCTGTCATACGGCATAAAAGGTAAGATTGTACCGTCGTAATCCCATATTATATTCCATTTATTCAATTATTTTTTTTCAACCTGTCCATCATTATGTTGTATATATCATCAGTTTCAAGCCTGACAGGCGAGTTTTTTCCATCTGATGCGGCGGCTGTTTTTCTTGTCAGCTTCTCGTCAAATCCGTATTTCTCAAGATACGGCATGCTGAATTTCAATGTCCATTCACCCAGGCGCTCAATAAGCGCATCACAGGCTTCCTTTACAGATTTATATTCCCTTCCTGTAAGCAGAACTGAAGCTGATGCGTATTTCTGCAGGGCATTTCCGGACAGCGATATCTCAAACAGCCTGTTAATTATATATTTTGTCGCAGGCAATAGCAATGTGCCGCAAACTGTGCCATGAGGAATAGCTGAAAACCCGCCGGCAGGGGATGCTATTCCATGCACAACTCCAAGACCTGCAGCAGTAAGGGTAATACCTGAAACATAGGCAGCCCAGGCCATTGCAGTCCTTCCGTCAATATCACTTCCGTTAAATACTGCCTTTTCAATGTTCATCCCTGCAGCTTTAAGGGCGGCAGATGCAAGCGAATCTGTATATACAGAAGCTTTTGTTGAGACATAAGATTCAAGAAGCTGGGTCACAGCGTCCATACCGGAGTAAGCTGTAATATCAGGCGGGCAGGAAATCATAAGCTCAGGGTCAATTACAGCATAATCAGGCACCATGGATTCATGTCTTAACGATTTTTTAAATCCTGTCTCCCCCACGCTGCTGATAACAGAGTTTTTTGTCGCCTCTGAGCCCGTACCTGAAGTTGTAGGTACTGCAATAAATGGCAGTTTGGGGCCCTTCAGGTGCAGGGTACCTACCCCTTCAAGGTAATCCCGGACACTTCCGCTGTGTAAAGCCATAACAGATGCCGCCTTACCTGCGTCAATTACACTCCCACCCCCTATTGCAGCGATGAAAGAGACATTGCTGCTTTTCATCTCCTCCACTGCATCATCAACCATCGAAGGAGCCGGTTCTCCGGGTATGGCAAAAAAAACAACTTTTCTGCCGCTTCCGGCAAGCATTCTGTATATTTTATCGCGGAATCCTGTTTTTTGAAGAAAGGAAGAGCCTGTAAAGACAGCAGCTGGTCCATTACTCAGCGATGAGACTATTTTTTCAAGAGAAGAGATACTTCCCCTGCCGAAAAAAAGATGCGGTGTGCGGGAAGCCTGAAAATTATCATCGAATTTCACTTCTGCATTACCAGATGCAGCGTATCTTTTGTTATTATCGCGCATAACAGTATGATCCCCTGTCAGACAGCCTCTTAAAGATTGCCTTTAAGGCCTATTTCCTGTGCTGCTTTCCTCATCCCTTCAATTGTCTGTGTAATAATCTCCTGCAGTTCCATTCCAAGCATCTGCGCCCCGTTTTCAATTACAGACCGGTCAACACCGGCTGCGAATCTTTTGTCTTTCCATTTTTTCATTACAGATTTTGCTGCAGTATCAAGAACGCTTTTAGAGGGTCTTACCATTGCGGTAGTCGCTACAAGCCCGGTCAGTTCGTCTATGGTATATAATATTTTCTCCATTCTGCTTTCAGGTTTTACATCTGAACAGATTCCCCAGCCGTGGCTTACAACAGCCCTTATATAATCCTCCGGCCACAGCTCTTCTTCAAGTATTTCTTTTGTTTTAGTGCAGTGCTGGTCAGGATATTTTTCATAATCAAGATCATGGATAAGCCCGATAATCCCCCATTTCTCCACATCTTCGTTTTCAAGTGCGGCAAAATGTCTCATCACAGATTCAACAGCAAAAGCGTGTTTTATAAGACTGTCGCTTTGATTATATTTTTTAAGCAGATTCAAAGCTGCTTCCCTGTCTGGTATATTCCGGTTCATCTTTCCTCCCGTTACTTTGTAAATAATTTTATAAATATTTTTAAAAATCCGCCTTTTCGGAAAAAAACAACATACCCGCAATCATCAGGCAGATAGCTGCTGAAAAGCGCATGAAAAATTGTCATTTTCCTGCATTCGCGGCAAAGCTTAAACCTTTTCTCATAAACAAGACACTGGTTCGATTCAATATCCAGATACTGGCACGGGCAGTTTTTATCTATAATGCAGTTACCATCGATCACTTTTTTTTTCAGGCAGCAGATGCCGCATTTATTGCAGAGATTCTCCCACCACTTCATATTTAATACCGGCTACTGGCCCGAGGCAAAATAGCCCATTTCATCCCGTCCGCTCTTTTTATTATAGACAGTTTCAAGTTTTACAGGTATATATTTCCGGCCGAACTCTTCAAAGCTTTTTGATCTGTATTCAAGCAGATAATAGCTGCTTGGTGAATCTTTTATGACATTTGCGATTTCGCCTATTCCATCCGGCTCATAAATGTAATAAGCGGATCCGCCGGTTTCTCTGCACAGATAATCAAGTTCTTCGTTAACGGCACCGGGTTCAAAATAGATATAATAAAAATTTATGTTATTGTTCCTGAGGTACTGCATGATATCAACAAGCCTGTACTGATCAAATTTAAAAAGTGACGGTTTGCCTGAATAAAGAAACACAACAGCCTTTTTATCCATACTTCTTACAATCTGTGAAGCGCCGAGCCTGATGCCGGCTCCGAGAGCAAATTCCGAAGAATAGGAAGTGCTTTGCAGAATGTTTTTTATTACATCTTCTCTCTCTGTTTTCTCATCAGCAATCATTTCAGCATTCCGGCCGGCGGATATAAGCCTTATCCTGTCGGTGGTTTTAAATGAACCGTAAAGCTCGTTTATGGTTTTCCTTAAGACATCCTTCTTTTCTGTCATATATACTGATTCTTCAAAAACAACAGAGATATCTGCTGTTTTTGACTGATTTCCCTGAAAAACAAGGGACAAGTCATCAGGATATTTCCCGTCCTCTGATATTCTGAAGTTGCCTTTTTCAAGGCCAAGGACAGGCTGGCCGTTTCTTTTTTCTATGCTCGCAAGCAGTCTTACATTGGGAAATTTAGCTTCATCAATACTGTCTATCCTTACAAACAATCCTTCATAAACAGACTCAATATCAGAGAGAAACATGATGCTGTTATTGTTGAAATCAGAAGCCATAAGGTCGTTATTTGCATTATATCTTGCAAAAGCCAGACGCCCCTGCCTGCCTGCCTCGAATATTACTTCAGCATGTTCAAGCTCCAGATTAAAAACAACTATACGGTCAGTATCCGCTACAAGCAGGGAATTGCCGCCGCCCGCAGATATCCCTTCCGGGCCGTGAAAAATTCCCCGCCCTACAGTCTTTATAAAATTACCGCTGTGATCAAATATATCAATGGATTTTCTGTCAAGATCAGCTACGCAGACCATATCATCAATAACAGCTACTCCGGTAGGCCCTTTAAGACCTGAATATCTGCCTGATGATTTTCCAAAACTTAGTATGAACTGGCCGTCATAATCAAATTTTGAAACCCTTTTATTCCCCCAGTCAGAAACATAGATATAGCCGTTTCCGCTGTCTGCAAGGTACTGCGGTCCCAAAAGCTCTCCGCTCCCGCTTCCCCTTTTCCCGAATTTCTTTTCTATCCGTCCTCCAAGAGTAAGCTTTGTTATCTGGTTGCCTGAATATTCGCTGACAAAAAGTGACCCGTCTGTGGCGCTTATTACATCAAAAGGATTATTAATAATCCCAAGGCCCCCTTTTATCCTGCTAAGCAGTCTTCCATTGGCGTTAAAAACAACAAGTTCATTTGTGACAAAACTCGCAACAATAAAATCACCGCCGGGAAGAGGGAGCACTGCCCCGGGACGTCTGAAATACTGTCCGTCTTCCTCGGTGCCCCCTTTTATCTCTTTTTCAATTATCAGTTTTTTTGCGTTCTGAGGAATATCATAGATCCTCCGCTTTGATGAAATTATTTCCATTTTATTATCAAGATTTGTGGATCTGTATCCCGAATCAATCAGGGCCTTCCAGACAGACATGGCTGTATCCTCAAGACCGGACATGTAATAAGCTCTTCCGAGCCATTCTCTCGAAAGATAGTCCTGGGGATTGTATGAAACCGCTTTTTCAAATGAGAATATTGCCTTGTTGTAATAACCTGTGTAAAAAGACTTTACCCCCCATTTGAATTCATCAAAACCCTGAGAAATATCCATAAAATTCTGGGGGGATGCTGTAAATACTGAGCAGAGAAATATTACAATAGAAATGCTTAATATATGAAATCGGCGTGATGATCTGGTTTTTTTCACAGAAACATTATGCAGTATGTAAGTTTTTTTGTCCAGAATTAATACTTAAACCAGAAAATCAACTTCACTGTCATCTGTTACAGCGCTCAAATCTCCCTTTACTCCAAGAAACAGAAGTCCTTTCAGGTCTTTGTCATCGATCAGGGAATCTTGTTCCGGAAGTTTCGGCATTTTGTGAGTCTGGCTGACAGGAATATCTTTTATACTTTCAACCATAATCCTGCTCTCCTTATACAGCATTATCGGCTTTATCAATTATTTTCTTGAATCCATCACCTGTTTCAGGTGTTTTGCAACAATTCTGTTCCCTTTGGATTTATCAAAGGCAATCCGCAGATATTCAAGAGACTCATCTGTTTTACCGTTTTTATAAAGGGCCCAGCCCAGAGAATCAAGATACGGATAGTGCTCAGGAGATTTTTCTACAGCCCTGCGGCAGTATGCAACTGCTTTTTTGGGATCAATATTTTCATCAGCAAGAATATAACCGATTGAATTAAGAGTGGAAGCATGTTCAGGGTCAAGCTCAAGCGCTTTTTCATAGTATTCCATGGATTTTTCTGTATTATTCTGATGATAATGGATATATCCGTAAGAGCAGTATACCTGTACAGATTCATATCCGTCTTCAATAAGCCGCTTAAGTTCAAAATCAGCCATCCTGAACTGTTCCGTAATCGCGTAAATATAACACAGAACCATTCTGCACTGATAAATGTAAAGTACATTGGAATGGGAAGTTATAACCTGTTCAAGAAACAGAACAGCTTCGTCATATTGCTTCAGCTGGGTGTAACACAGTCCAAGATAGTATGACAGGTCAGCATTGTCCTCAAGATTGTGCTCCGATTTGAGAAGTTCCTTGAGTGCCTTGTCATATTTTTTTTCCCGGTAAAGCTTTACAGCTTTCTGGAAATTATTATCCATGACTGTTCCTGCTAAAAATATTTTTATACAGATGCCCTGTATCAGTATCAATAAGCGGCTGCAACAAAACAGGCGATACTGATATCATGCCATTATCAACAGCATAACAGTCAGTTCCGAATTTGTCATCATGTGATATCTTTTTTATTTCAAGAGTTATGTCAATGGTGCCGTTTTCCTCAAAACCGCCGTGCCCGATATATTCTTCATAAAACCGCCGTGCAGGGTTTGTTATCATAACCTCGTGATGGAGGACAGGTGTGCTTGGAACATTGATATTGATAAAATGATATTCATTCCAGTTTGAATAAAATGTTTCAATATTATCAGCAACAAATGCGGCTGCTTTTTCAAAATAGAAGGGATTGATGTCTGATGTTACTGATACTGCCACCCCTGGTACGCCCATAATTGCGGCCTGTCTTGCAGCTGCTGCGGTACCTGAATAAATTATATCTGTACCCAGATTTGGCCCCAGATTTATACCTGATACAACAATATCCGGGAAAAAACCATCAATTATTCCATGCAGGGTTCTGTGCACGCAATCAGCCGGAGTTCCGCTGCAGCTGTAGTGGGTATCGTCTATTTTTACTATTTTTACATTTCCGTGAAAGGTAAGTGAATTGGAAAATCCGCTTCTTTCTTCCGCCGGAGCGACAACAACTATTTCATGTTTTCCGGCAAGGCTTTCTTCAACAGCCTTAAGTCCCGGGCTGTTTATCCCGTCATCATTTGTAAGGAGAATTTTCATATTGCTTTCAGTCTAATGAATAAATAATCTTTGCGCCAGAGGAAACATTACAGTTAATCATATCAGCCTTAAATCCGAAGATTCTTTCGTATTCATCCAGTTTTTCCCGGTAGCGGTCAATTGCTGAATTTTTTATCAGTGTTATTGTACAGCCGCCGAATCCAGTCCCGGTTATTTTTGATCCGTAAATTCCTTCAATTTCCTGTGCCCTTTTTACAAGCCAGTCAATTTCAGGACAGGAGACTTCAAAATTATCTCTGAGGCTTTCATGGGACCTGTTCATAAGCTTCCCAAGCGTAATCATATCGCCTCTTTTTATTGCAGTTCTGGATTCTTCTGTTCTTGTTATCTCATCAACAACATGCAGGCATCGTCTTCTTATATGTTCAGGGACGACTCCCATTCCATGACGCAGATCACTGTTATTATAATCCCGAAGAGCAGTCCCGAACTTGAATGAATTAAGCCCTTCTACACATTTACGTGTATCCCTGCGTCTTTCTTCCACCTCTTTATCGACCGGGATAAGAGGAACATTTGAAACCGTGAGAATCAGTGAAACATCTTTTCCGGGCACAGGCAGATATTCTACCGTACAGGAACGGAGATCCACATATAGAAGTTTATCATTCTGTCCGTAAAGTGCGGAATAAACGCCGGAAGGGACTTTACTCGATCCCAGGAATTTATCCTCGCCGTTATATATAATTTTTACAAGTTCTTCGTTGGAAAGTTCAAGTTTGAATAAGCCGGAAAGGGCAATTGCAGTTGCTGTTTCAATCGAAGAAGAAGAAGAGAGTCCTATACCCTGGGGAATATTGCCGGACAATGTAACATCAAGCCCTTTAAAAACATGACCTGAATTTTCCATGGAAAAAATAACGCTTTTTATATAGTTTGCCCAACGGTCTTCCCGTTTGTACTTGATATTTGCCGCAGATGTTCTTTTTCTTTCTGCAAAATCAACTGCATAAAAGCGGAGGGAATTGTCTTTTCGCCTTGAAATTGCAACAAAAACCTTTAAATCAAGTGCTGCCTGGATCATAAATCCGTCATCAGAATCAACATGATTTCCCATAACAGTTACAGCCGCTGGAGCCTCAACTACAATTTCAGGGTCTGAAACATACTCATCCTGGTGAAGAGATATGATTTTTTCCATTGGTTTCTATAATATATGAAAATTATTTAATGTGCAACAAAAAAAGTTTTAGAGAATATTGAGGTTTTTGAGTTTTAAGACTGGAAAAAAAACACGCCTCCTGTTAAGTCAGCGTGTTTTAGTGTAAAGCTTTTATACCTGAAAAAGGGTCTCCTTAACAAGTGCCTTTACATCGTGATTCTGAACCAGCAATTATTTCTGGGGTTTTGCAACACCATATTTTCTGTTGAATCTTTCAACTCTTCCGGCTGTATCTACCAGTTTTTCCTTACCGGTAAAAAAGGGATGACAGCTTGAACAAATTTCAACCTGCAGATCCTTAACAGTAGATCTGGTTGTTATTACATTTCCGCATGCGCAGGTAATTGTTGTTTCAGCATATTCGGGATGAATATCTTTCTTCATTTTATATCCTCCAATCAGCCCTGGAAATCGCCAGGACCTGTAGTATTCATTGATCTCAGGAACGCCTCATTGTTCTTTGTTTTTCGCATTTTGTCAATCAACAATTCAATGATTTCAACATCCTCCATGGGATTGATGACCTTTCTGAGTATCCACATTTTATTCATTTCTTCCTCAGAAAGAAGCAGCTCTTCCTTCCTGGTTCCTGACCGCTTAATATTTATGGCAGGATAAAGACGCCGATCTGATATTTTTCTGTCAAGGTTCATTTCCATGTTACCGGTTCCCTTGAACTCTTCAAATATAACCTCATCCATTCTGCTGCCTGTTTCTATAAGGGCTGTTGCTACAATAGTAAGGCTCCCGCCGTTTTCAATATTCCTTGCCGCACCGAAGAACCTCTTCGGTTTATGCAACGCGTTTGAATCAACACCGCCTGAGAGAATCTTGCCTGATGTTGGTACAGTCTGGTTGTAAGCCCTGGCAAGTCTGGTAATTGAGTCAAGAAGTATTACAACATCTTTTTTATGCTCAACAAGTCTTTTCGCTTTTTCAATTACCATTTCGGCTACCTGCACATGGCGTGTTGCCTGTTCATCAAAGGTAGAAGAAATAACCTCTCCCTTTACATTGCGCTTCATATCTGTAACCTCTTCAGGCCGCTCATCTATAAGCAGGACAATGAGGTGAATTTCAGGATGGTTTGCTGTAATTGAATTTGCAATTTTCTGAAGTATTATTGTTTTTCCTGTCCTCGGCGGGGCGACGATCAGTCCCCTCTGTCCTTTGCCGATTGGGCAGAAAAGGTTGATCATACGTGTTGTTGAATCCCCTGTTTCAATTTCCATGTTTATCCTTTTGTCAGGATAAAGCGGAGTAAGGTTGTCAAAAGGGACACGGGTCTGGGCAACAGAGGGGTCGTCATAGTTTACCTTTTCAACCCGCAGCATTGCAAAAAACCGCTCCCCTTCGCGCGGAGTTCTGATCTGCCCGCCGACAGTATCGCCGGTCCGCAGGTTGAAAAGCCGTATCTGCGAAGGCGATATGTATATATCATCTGAACCGGGAAGATAGCTGTTCTGAGGTGATCTCAGAAAACCATATCCGTCAGGAAGAATTTCAAGTGACCCATAGGCATGAATAATTCCGTTTTTTGCGGTATGCGCTTTAAGAATATTGAAGATCAGTTCCTGTTTGCGCAGACTCCCTATATTATCATGGAAAGCCCCGATCTGGATTGCGAATTCCCTTAAATCAGGAAGGCCCATTCTGGTGAGATCGTTGATGCTGAGCTTGCTTTTGGAATCATCATTTTCACCATTGGAATCGCCGTTCTGGCCTTTTCCTCTGGTAAGTCTTGAAAATATTGCCGCAGATATATCTTCTTCAGACTGGTCTTCGAGAAAAACCGGCGGCTGATTGAAGGACTGATCCTCATCTTTTGCTTTTACTGTATCAGTTTTTTCTTCTGGTTTTTTGATTTTTTCATTCTCTTGCGGAACACCATTATCCTTAATAAGCTCAACCCTGATTTTTCTTTTTCTTATTCTTTTTATATTATCCGCATGGGGGGAGGCAGTGGAAGGATTTTCAGATTTTCCTGAAACAGGAGGCTGATCCTCTTTTTTTTCTTCGGAATCCAACATGAAAGGGTTTTATCTCCTCTTTTTTATTAATCTTTAATAACGATTGTATGCGGACTTTTTAGGCAAACCACAGACCATCATCAATTTTTTATATTGCTTATTTATTTTAGCAGGATTAGATATAAGAACTTATTCAGTACAACAAACTAAATATAATATTCAAATATACTACTGTCAACCCCTGCGTTATTCAATAACTTTTTATAGACGATAAGTAATGCTGCCTGGGCAGCCTTTTCCCTTATTTCAGCTCTTGAACCGCTGAACAGAAACCTGTAAGAACTAATTGTTTCATTTTTTACACCAATCCAGACAGTCCCTGCGGGTTTTTCAAAACTTCCCCCTTCAGGACCTGCTATTCCTGAAACTGACACGCATATTCCTGTTCCTGATCTTTCAAGCCCCATTTCTGCCATGCTCTCGACAGTTTCCCTTGAGACTGCGCCGTATTTTTCAATAATCCCGGAAGGAACACCCATGGCAGTTTTTGCGCTGTTATCATAGGTTATAAATCCCCCCCAGAACCACAATGAACTCCCGGGTTTATCCGTAACCATTTTCCCGATAAGCCCGCCGGTACACGATTCAACGACAGAAAGTTTTAACCCTTTTTCCAGCAGGATTCCTGCGGCAAAATCTGCTACAGGACAGTCAAAATCCGGCGCAGAAAAAAACATAAGATCTTTCGGCAGTGAATCAAGGAATTTTTTTATTGTTTCTTTTTTTTCGGAAACCAGCTTCAGTACAACACCGAATTCATCAGTCAGAATGCTGTAATCAAGCTGCGGAGTTTTTTGTTCTTCACATATTTTTCTAAGGTGAACGGGGGAAATTATAAAGAATCTTATTTTTTTAAAAACAGCCATCAGACAGTCTTAACTGTTTCCTTCAGTGACTGAACTCCGGTGGAGAAAATATCAACCTCGCTCTCCCCTTTGATCATTTCACATTTCCCTTCAAAAACAACTCCGTCCGCAATCCTCAGTTTAGAAGTACGTATATTGCCGTATACCTGGCCTGTAGTAAGCATTTCAAGCCTGTCTGAAGCTTCAATATTTCCGCGGACTATACCGCCTACAACCACAGCACGCACCTTTATATCTGCTTTTACGACAGCGCCGTCTTCTATATAAAGAAAACCGGTCGATTCAATATCTCCCTCGAATTTACCATCAATTTTAAGAGACTCTGAAAACTTCATTGTACCCTTGAAGACTGTTTCCTTTCCCAGTGTTGTACTGATTTTTTCAATACTTTTAATATCGTTGCTTTTTGCCATCACATTACCTGCTTTTTACTTGGTTGTCATTACATAAACACCATCCCAGTCTTCGGGCGGCGGATTATCAATATAATAGGTGCATCTCTCAAGGTATACTTTCGAAGGCCCGTCATCGGGACAGACTTCAAGCGCTTTTTTAAAAAAGTTTATTGCTTCACCGAACTGCATCAATTTATAGGATTTTCTTCCCTCTGCAAAAAGCTCAACAGCTTTGAGTTTTTCTTCGGTAACCATTATCTGCCTCCTGCAGCTTTCATTTTACTGCGTATGTTTCTGTATTTCTCTTCAAGGTCGGAAAGGTCAAGAGAATGGTCGCTGATTTCATTTTCCGCTTTTTTAATTTCTGCTATCTGAGCTGAAAGACTTTCGAGTGCGGCCATTATTTTGTTGGTGTTTTCGGCTATCAGGTTTACAAATGTATTTTTGTCAATACATTCTATATTACTGAAATCTGATATCGCTGATTTGAGGTTTCCTACAGGAGTTTTCAAATGATCGGAAAGAAATATAAACGTATTGCTTAAAGATTTGATAACAGCTACAGCTTCTTCATGCTGGGCCCTTTTGTACATAATTTCACGGTTTCGGAGTGCAGCCTTTATCCTGGCATACACAACTGCAAAACTGAACGGTTTTCTTATGTAGTCTTCAACTCCGAGATTAAATCCTTCAACAACAGCCTCAGGATCAGCCATTTCCGACAGCATAATTATTGGTATATCGCTGAAGCTGGAATACCCTTCATCAGTCTTTAAAGTTCTGGTAATCTGCCATCCCGTTATCAGGGGAAGCATATCATCAATTATAATAATATCAGGTTTATTTTTTCTGATAAGGACAAAGACTGCTTCACCATCTTCTGCTTTATCAACAATAAAACCCAGGTTGCCGAGCATTATGTCAAAAAATTCCCGATTAACATTTTCGTCGTCTGCAATAAGTACTCTTCTTTTTTTGTCCATCTATCCAACCTGTGATAATTTCATGTTCATTATATCATAATTCATGATATTTTCCTATAATTGGTGAGAGTTGTCAATCAGATAATAAGTTGGCACGATCTGTCTGCAATATAATTCAATCTCTTTCGTTCATCAGATGCTTCTGCAATAACACAAATGCCCCCAGAACAAGTAAAAAAAGGGAAATAATTACAGAGGCAGCACCGAACCAGTCGCCGGCTTTTGTATATAATGTCCATTTCCCTTTATTAAGCGGGGCAAGTCCTGTAAGCCATGATTCCTCAAAAGGATCAATTCTGCTTATTATTCTGCCGTTAGGGTCTATTATGCAGGTTATACCACCGTTTGTACTTCTTACTACACTTCGACGGTTTTCCGCGGCCCTGAAAACCGCGTGCATCATGTGCTGGACCTCGGCAGGGACAGAACCTGACCAGGAATCATTGGTAATATTTACAATTACATCAGCGCCGCGCCTTACAAATTCCCTCGAGATATAGCCGAAAGTATCTTCAAAACAGATTGGCGTTGAAAATTTAACCCTGCCTGATTCAAAAACTGTATATTCTTTCCCTTTTTCCCAGAAATGGGTATCGCTTTTTTCAAGAAGGTCATAAAACCAAGGCAGCTGTTTTTTATACGGAAAATGCTCGGTAAAAGGGACAAGGTGCATTTTTCTGTAAATATCCTTTATTTCCCCATTTTCGCAGAAAATAGCCGCGTTATAGTCTACCCGGCGGCTTTGCATGTTCTCGTCCGTAATAAGTCTTCCTTCATCATTTCCGACCAGATAAGGGATAGTCTCACCGGCAAGAAAATCCTTAAGTTCTTTTACCAGACCGTAAACATCAGGGTCTGTTCTGTACTTTGAATGCCACTCTATCGCGGGAACAAAAGATGTTTCAGACCAGATTATAATCTCGGGATTGTCTTTTTTTGCCATAGTGCTCAGCTTTTTAAGACGGTAAAGAGATTCCTTATATGTTTCGAATCCTCCCTGCCAGGGGTCAATATTCTGCTGGATCAGGGAGACCTTCCAGGTATCCAGTCCTTTAAGCTCTGTTTTGCTTGCCATACCCCAGACGAGAGCCAATGCCATAAGAACAAAATAGGTTAAAACTGCTTTTTTCCCTAAAGACAAGGCCCGGATGAGGGCTGATGCGGATTGCTTTAATAACTCTTTAAGATTCCCGGTATCTGTGCCGGTAAAAACATCTTTCAGGGCATAACCGATAAATGCGGAGGGGAATATTACCAGAAAGGATACACCCCAGACGCCTGTTAACGAGGAGAGCCTTACAAGGGGAGGGAAAAGGTATTGCGTATACCCCATTACTCCATATGAATATCCTAAAAAACCCTTTGTTCTCAGGTACTCATAACCAGTCCATATTACAGTATTTACAACAAAACTGTAGCGGGGAAACAGCGTATTTGAGAGCTTGAGAAAGGGGAAAAGGATCAGATAATATGCAGCGTATAAAAGAGGTACAATAAATATTGTAAGCGGATGAAAGCTCGAAAGCCAGTAATTGAAGAGCGCATAGGATATCAGCCCCAGAAAAAGGCCGTAAAACGGTGCTCTTTTCCAGTTCATCCTGTAGGTTACAATAAATGCAGGAAAAAGAGATATCCAGGAGAGAAGCGGAAATCCGTTTGTTTTTATAAATGACGGGAATGAGAGTGAAAATAAAATCGCTGACAGCGTCAGCAGCCCTGTATTTCCTGTTAAAAACAAGATCAGGCCGGGGATTTTATTCCCTGATCGGCCAGACACTGCTCTTCAGTTCCTTTCCAGGACGGAAAACTGCAACACCATGTGTGTTTACTGCTACAATTTCACCGGTTTTTGGATTATGAGCTTTTTCCCTGCCTTTTCTTGTTCTTATCTCAAACGTTCCAAAACCTCTGAGCTCAACAACTTTATCCTCAGTCAAAGCATTTTTTACTTCTTCAAAAATATTATCCATAATCATGTGAATATCTTTTTTGTTAAAGCCTGTCTGCTCATAGATTTTTTCAATAATTTCAGCTTTTGTCAGTTTGTCAACGCTCACTTTCCTTACCTATTAATGAATAGTGTATTATACAATACAGGATTTCGCTGCTTATTTAAGATTGAGAATAATCTCCTGACTATGAATTCTGGCTGTTCAGTCTGTTAAGCATTTTTGCAAGTCTTGATTTTTTTCTTGCAACTGTATTTTTGTGAAAAATACCCTTTCCGGCAGCAGTATCAATTTTTTTAACTACAAGCCGGAATGCTTTTTCTGCTTCATCCTGTTTGCTTGCGCTTACTGCAGTTGTGAAATTTTTAATAGTTGTTCTTACTTCACCAACAGCCATTCTATTTCTAAGTCTTCTTTTCAGACTCTGTCTATGCCTTTTGGCCGCAGATCCTTTTTCTGCCAATGGAATACCCCTTATTTATGTTTGATTTTTGAAAATAACAAATAAAAAACCTATAGTCAATAGATCGAAAAGACTCTCTCTATTTGAAATCACTTGGTCTTCTTTCCTGTCTCTTGCACTTATCACACTCAGCATAATTCTTCTTTTTTCCTGCTGCAAAGACAGTTTTCATCTTTACTTCTCCTCCGCAAGGACATAAGAATTTATGAGATGAAGACGCTGTTCTGGCATTCTTACTTACCTGTCCCATTTTATTCCTCCAAATTAATATAGAAAAAGGGAGCCCCTATCTATTCCTGAATGAATATAATAACATCAAGTGCCGGTGTCAAGTCCGCCCGGGTTCATACTTCATTAAAACGCCATCCCGACCTTTTTTGATCATATTCGAATCGGGAAAGCGGCGCACTAAGAGAAACTCCTTCGGGACCCTCAAGTTTAATCATTTTTGTAAGTAAATTTATCTCTGAAACCCTGTAGTATTTATCACTTGAATAAACCCGCATCCCTTCGGACGGGTATTTTTTCCTTTCCGACTGATAAAAATCATATTCATAGGAAAGACAGCAGAGAAGACGCCCGCACGGGCCCGAAATCTTCATTGAGTTCAGTGAAAGGTTCTGATCCTTTGCCATTTTTATTGATACCGGATTCAGCTTGTCTGTAAGGCCATGACAGCAGAAATCCCGTCCGCATACTCCAAGACCGCCGATTACCCGCGATTCATCCCTTACTCCGATCTGACGGAGCTCAATCCTCATTCTGAAGACCGATACAAGGTCCTTTACAAGTTCCCTGAAATCCACCCTCGCATCGGCAGTAAAAAAGAACAGAACTTTGGGCTCCTCAAGGAGATAATGGGCAGATACAAGTTTCATATCAAGCTTATGATTGGATATCTTTTCCCTGCAGATCCGCAGCGCTTCACGTGTTTTCTCAAGGTTGTGTTCATGCTTTTCAATATCCTCCGGAGTTGCCTTCCTGAGTATTGACTGAACTGCCCTTATCCCCGCGATTTTCTCTTTTTCCGACCGCAGAAGATAGCTGCCGAGTATCATGGCAAGGTCTTTCCCGTACTTTCCGGTGGCAACAACAATATCCCTGTGATTCACCTCCATTCCCTGCGGATACTCACAAAATTCTGTTTCGTTTGAGTGGAGGAATTTTATTTTAATAAGCTTTTCCGGAAGGTCCGGAATATCCAGACCCTCACCGTGGTCATCAACTATATCTTCTTTAAAAATATCTTCATCAATTATATCTTCATCAAGTTTTTTCATCATTACCTCATTAAATCAACAAGCAGCCCTTCAATTTCTTCGATTTTTTTCAGTATTGTAAGCTGGCTCCTCTGATTCTGAAGAATATGAAAAGCCAGTTTCTCAAGCTGCTGGTCAACTATTTTTATCTTTGTCCATCTTTTTTCATCAATTACCGGCATACCGTTTTTCATATATTTCCGGCTCTGTACATCGGATTCCATATTATATGCATTTTTTACAATATAGCCAATAAATCTTTTAACAGATTCCTTATATTCTTTGACATTTGAAATAAACGGTTTGTCAATAAGTTTTTCACCGGCAGAATGGACATCATCAAGCAGTTCTTCAAGAGACACCCCCTCGTCAACCACTGATGAAAGATAAAAAGAAAAATCCTGTCCCGATGCCTCATCAGCTTCCGCTATACCAAAAAGGCCGGCAGGTCTGCTCTTATGCTTTTTATCTACTTTTTTATCTTTTCCGCTTTTGAGAGGAATATTGCTGCCTGTAAAATCTATTTTTTCCATTAGAAAACAGGTTTCCTGTATTGCAGAAAACAAATTCTGCAGCAGCTGGCTTTAAACAACAATTCGGGAGGCATTATTATGAAGTCTGTCTGGATTTTCCTGTTCCGAAGAAGCTTCTTCTTCATCCGGAGATTCTTCCCTGTTGCCGTATTCAGAGGCAGACACAGCCTGTGAATTGTCCTGAAGGGAAGTTCTGGATTCAGTTACGACATTGCCTTGTGTCTTATTATTCTTTTTATCATAATTATTGGTAATTGTGCAGTTCCCGCTTAAAATCACCCCTTCCTCAACAATAAGCCTCGGTGAAAAAATATTGCCGAGTATTATTCCGGAAGAGAGGATAATAACCTTTTCAGATGAATATATATCTCCGCGGACAGCCCCGCCTATTACTACCGTACTGGCCTTGATTGTACACTGGGCCCTGCCGTTTTTTCCAACAAGAACCTTGCCGTTTGTGTTTATTGAGCCGGTAAAATCCCCATCTATTCTCAAAAGTCCGTTTAAATCAAGTTCACCATTGAACCTGGTCCCTTCACCAACAATCGAGTTGACGAAAGCCCCATCTTCAACAAAACTATTACTCATTATTTATCCTGCCCTTTCCAGCCAAATCAAGAATCACTCACCAGGCCTGTTTTTTATATTAAGATACCGTTCAGGGTCAACAACCTGCGACCCTATTCTTACTTCATAATGTAAATGAGCTGCGGTGGAAAGTCCAGTATTACCCATGGTTCCTATAACCTGTCCCTGATTAACGGTTTCGCCTTCCTTTACATATACCTTGTCCATGTGACCGTATTTTGTAAAAAACCCGTATTTATGGCGTAACAGCAGATAATTTCCAAATCCGTTGGGTTCATAACCTTTTTCAACTACCTTGCCGTTGGCAGTCGAAACAATCGGCGTACCCTGCTGATAGGCAAGATCAATACCCTTATGAAGATACCACTGTTTTGTAAAGGGATGAACTGCCGGACCGAAATAATTGGTAATCCTTCCCCTTACATTTTTCAGAGGCCAGAGAGTCGGAAGCTCAACAAGAAGTTCCCCCTGCGCAACAAGCAGTTCAGTAATCTCATCAAAAGACTCTACCGATTCCTTGAGAAACGCGCTGAGACTTTTTAAATCCTCAAGTTCCCTTATAATTGTCTCTTCCTGTGTACTTTTTTTATATGATGATGAAGAAAAATCGCTGCCCGGTTTTTTGGCAGATTCGGCAAGAGGATTATCTATGCCCAATGTGCCAAGTGTCTTAACAAGTGAAGCTTCAAAAACACGGGAAACACTTTTCAGCTCTGCAATCTGGTCCCTGATAATTTCAAGATCTGACTCTTTTTTATCCAGTATTTCAGATCGTGTAGACAAAAGTCCCGACATTCCCTTGAACTGTGTAGTAAAAATAACAAAAGAGGTCATCATACACCCTAAAAGAAAGACAACAACAATAAGGGAAAATACAGATATTCTGAAGTTGAATATTTTTTTTTCGGAATGGGGAATCAGCATTACAGTAAAACGCTGTTTTCCGGCATTTACCATATCGTTAAAAGATGAGGAGATTTTTGTGAATACAGTATTTAAAAATTTCTCGATTTTTTCTACAAATCTGGCTTCTACTTTTTTATAATTACTCAAAGGGGACACAAGTTTCTCCTATTTTAAACTGAGAATATCACGCACGATAATATTTGTCAAATAAATGTTGACGGCTTACTTTCTACGTGCTATTCTTCATAAAATTCTATATCCTTAACAATAAAATCAATAAAAAGCGGTGGAACATGAAACTTTTTGATACTCATGCACACATCGGGCTTATAAATGAAGACCCGATAGAACAACTTATAATTACTCAGGAAGCAAAACATGAAAAAGTTGAGCATATTGTAAGCATCTGCAACAGTCTTCATGACTTTTTTATTGTTTATGAAAACCTGAAGACAGCCGGCAATATCTTTCATAGTATCGGAGTCTCTCCTTCCGAAGTCGCTCACCCTGGAAAAGACTGGGAGCAAAAAATCGATCAGGGTGTCGAATTCGACCGTGTTGTCGCAATCGGCGAAATCGGTTTAGATTATTATCGGAAGTTTGGCGATAAAAAATCACAAATTGAGTTATTTATTAAACAGCTTGAAATGGCTCAGCACTATAATCTTCCTGTTATTATCCATAACCGGGAGGCAGGCAATGATGTCCTTGAGATTTTAAGGCAGAAACTTCCTGAAAGAGGCGGTATTCTTCATTGTTTTTCCGAAGACTGGGAATATGCAAAAAAAGCTCTTGATTTAAACCTCTATATCTCATTCGCGGGCAATGTAACATACAGGAACGCAAGAAACCTGCATGATGCGGCGCGCAATATGCCTCTGGACAGAATGCTGATAGAATCCGAAAGCCCGTTTATGGTTCCATCCGAGTACAAGGGAAAAAGGAACAAACCCGCATATCTCCATTCAACAGCGGAATTTATAGCTGAGCTCAGGGAGCTTGATTTTGAAGAAACAGCTGACATTCTTTACAAAAACAGCCTGGATTTTTTCAATATCGACGAATAAACAGCTATATTAATAATATCATGACAGCTTTTAGTTCCCTGCTGCACCCTGTAAGGATAAATTCCCGGATTACTATACCCGGGAACCTTTTTCTTGCTCCGATGGCAGGTTTTACTGATGCGGCATTCCGGCATATCTGCATTGCAAACGGCAGCGATTTGTGCTGGACAGAGATGGTTTCATGCGAAGCCCTTTCAAGAGAAAGCCTTAAAACGAAAAAAATCCTCATCAGGGCAGAGAACGAGAAAATATACGCTGTTCAGATATTCTGCTCATCACCTGAAACTGCCGTCTCCGCCCTTAAACATATTCTCCCCTTCGAACCATTCCTTATAGACCTTAACTGCGGCTGTCCTGTCCCCAAGATTATAAAATCAGGGGCGGGTTCCGCACTGATGAAAAGCCCCCAAAGAATCATGGATATTGTAAAGGCATTATCGGATTCAACTGATATCCCGATTACGGTAAAACTAAGGTCTGGCTGGGATGCACAGAGCATAAACTATCTGAAGGCGGCAGAATATGCGGTTAAGGGTGGGGCGCAGATGATTACACTTCATCCCAGGACAAAAACCCAAGGCTACGCAGGAAAAGCCGACTGGGACAAAATCCGGCTGCTCAAGGCAGAAACAGATGTCCCTGTCATAGGCTCAGGCGATCTTTTATCCCCTTCAGCCTGCCTTGAAATGCTTAAAAATACCGGCTGTGATGGGGTGATGGCAGCAAGGGGAGCTGTAGGGCAGCCTGAATTATTTAAAAATACAAAACTAATGGCGGAAACAGGGGATATTGAGGAAACCCGGTTTTCTGAAAAAATAAAAAATGCCAAAGAGCACCTTGAACTAGAGTTTAAATATATTGATGAGAAAGTTGCGGTAAATGAAATAAAGAAGCACCTTTGCTCATATATAAAAGGAATACCCGGCTCGGCAGCAATAAGGAACAGGATTGTCCGCTGTGTGTCATTTGATGAATACAAATCAGTACTGGGAGAGATTGAAGAGCAAATTCCCCGGCCCCGGCCCTGATTTTGCACATCAACAGAAACCGGTAATTCAGCAGGAAAGAGATTCCGGGCCGGGACGTATCTCTTGACTAGATTCCTTAATGAATGGTATCTATCAGTGTGGAAGATAATAATTCAAAACCGGGACATTATTGCGGTTTAGCAGGAATATACGCAGAAAGTCCGCTTAATATACCCCAAAATCTGTTTTACTCGCTTTTTTCCCTCCAGCACAGGGGGCAGGAAAGCGCGGGTGTTTCCTACAGAAAAAACGGTAATATAGTAACATACAGGGATCTCGGCATGGTGCCGGCAGTCCTTTCAAGATACCTGCACCTGGAAAGGCTTTCAAATATCGGGATAGGGCATGTAAGGTATTCAACAAAAGGCGGCAACAGGATTGAAAATGTCCAGCCTTTGCATGCCGTCTGCAACAAGGGCCAGATCGCCATAGCGCATAACGGCACTATTTCCAATGCCCCGGCCTTAAAAAGAACTCTTTTCGACAAAGGCGCAATAATACAGAGCACATCCGATACAGAACTTATACTTCACATGCTGTCAATGAATGACGAGAAAGATTTCAAAAAAGCGCTGTTTTCAACCCTGCGCCTTCTTGAAGGGGCTTTCAGTCTTCTCATAATAAGGAATGAATCACTTATCGCAGCAAGAGACCCCAACGGGTTCAGGCCGCTTTATATGGGGAAAAAAGAGGGAATGACAATCTTTGCCTCTGAAACCTGCGCCCTCGATATCCTTCAGGCAAATGATGTAAGAGAAGTCGAACCCGGCGAGATAATTATTATTGATAAAAAAGGGATGCGCAGCGAACGTTTCGCAGAACCTGTAAGAATCAGTCAGTGCGTGTTTGAGCTTATATATTTTGCAAGGCCTGACTCTTCAATTTTCGGCAAATCTGTTCACCTGATGCGCAAAAAGATGGGTGCGGCCCTTGCGGTAAATGAAAAAATAAAGGGCGACATTGTAATGGCAGTTCCGGACTCAGGCAACAGCGCCGCATTAGGCTATGCGGAAAAGTCGGGACTGCCCCTCGAATACGGGCTTTCAAGAAACCATTATGCCGGCCGCTCTTTTATAATGCCGACAAAAGAACAGCGCGAGCTCATGGTGAGGATGAAACTCAATCCGGTAAAAGAGGTTGTCAAAGGCAAGAATATTATACTTGTTGATGATTCTCTTGTAAGGGGAACGACAAGCCGCCTGATAGTAAAAATGCTGCGCGAAGCAGGCGCCAAAGAGATCCATTTAAGGCTTTCTTCTCCTGAAATTAAATGCCCCTGTTATTTCGGAATAGATATTCCGACAAGGGAGGAGCTTATTTCAAACAGGATGACTTCTAAAGAAATCGCAGATCACATAGGGGCTGACTCGGTTTACTTCCTCCCTGTTGAAAGCCTTATGGGCTGCCTTGAAAATCCTGATGACTTTTGCTATGCGTGTTTTACAGGCAATTATCCGATTGAGGTCGAAGAGGCCGGGGAGATATAGATGGGAATAAAATCTTACGCCGAAGCAGGCGTTGATATCGAAAAAGGGGACAGGTTCGCGCAGTTTATCGCTTCACTCAAATCAAAGGCTGTATCGGGCGATATAGGCGGGTTTGCGGGCGGTGTAGAAATAGATATCGCCAAATATAAAAAACCTGTACTGCTTTCAACAACAGACGGGGTCGGAACAAAACTGATGCTCACCAGGCAGTTCGGGATATATGACACTATAGGAATTGATCTTGTTGCAATGTGTGTAAACGATCTTATTGTTTGCGGGGCAGATCCGCTTAACTTTCTGGATTACATTGCCTGCGGAAAGCTTAACCCTGAAATTATGGAAGAAATAATAAAAGGTATTGTAAAAGGGTGCGAAGATGCCGAATGTACCCTTGCGGGCGGGGAAACGGCAGAGATGCCGGATGTGTATGACACCGATGATTATGACCTTGCCGGATTCTGTGTCGGAATAGTGGATAAGGATAAAATGCTGCCCAAAAAAGGGGAAATAAGAAAGGGAGACAAAATCCTTGCCCTCCCTTCTGCAGGAATTCACTCAAACGGTCTTTCACTTGCCAGAAAAGTTATAGGTGAAAAAGATATTACAGGAAGAAAAGAGCTTTTAAAGCCTACAAAAATATATGTAAAAGAATTAAAAAAACTCATTTCCTCAGGATTTGTTCTTTCTGCCGCCCATATAACAGGTGGGGGGCTTGAAGGCAACTTTAAAAGAACAATTCCCGCTGATTTGAATGCCGTATTTGACTACAGTTCATGGGAAACCCCTGATATTTTTCAGAAAATAATGATGGATGGAGAAATACCTGAAGCAGAAATGAGAAAAGTATTTAATATGGGGATCGGGATCGCAATGGCAGTCCGCAGGGATGATGCCGGAGAACTTGCCTCTTATGCATCCAGAGAAGGGATTGCTGTTTCCGTAATAGGGGAAATCGCGTAGCATGGCCCGGCTGGCTGTTTTTACTTCAGGAAACGGCTCAAATTTTCAGGCCATTGCAGAGAGGATCGCACTTAATGGAAAACATACGCTTGTATGTATGATATGCGACAGAAAGAACGCCTTTTCCTTTAGGCGGGCAGAAAGCCTTGGTATAAAAAGCTATTACATCCCATACTCAGGAAGAACTCGGGAAGAGGCAGAGAATGATATTGTTGCCGTTCTTGAATCTGAAATGATCGATATGGTTTCTCTTGCCGGATTCATGAGAATTTTCACCTGCGGGTTTGTAAGTAAATACAGCGGAAGAATTGTGAATATCCACCCTGCACTTCTTCCTAAGTATCCGGGGGCCCATGGCATTGCTGAAAGTTTTGCATCAAAAGACAGGGAACTTGGAATAACCATCCATTATGTCGACTGCGGTGTTGACACAGGGGCGGTTATTCTACAAAAATCTTTTATCAGGGATTTCAGTGAGCCTATTGAAGAAATTGAAAAAAAGATACATAAACTTGAATACAGCTTCTACCCTGAAGTTGTTGAAAAACTTCTTGATGCTTTTTAGCTTTTGATCTATCCGGTTTTCAACAGAACCTGAGGGGATCAGCAGGGTTTTTCAGCCATAGGAGGTATTATTTGAAGGTGCTCGTACTTGGTTCCGGCGCAAGGGAACATGCAATTACCTTAAGCTTTTCAAAAAGTAAAAGCATAACCGGCCTGTTTGCCGCTCCAGGCAATGCAGGAACTGATGAGATTGCGGAAAACCTGTCTGATATTGACCCCTGCGACAGCAAAATGGTTATTGATGCCTGCAGTAAACATGATATAGACTTTGTATTTGTCGGCCCGGAAGCGCCCCTTTCCCTTGGAATTGTTGATGATCTGAAGAAAGCAGGGATACCAGCCATAGGGCCGCACAAGGCAGCCGCAATGCTTGAATCAAGCAAGGCTTTTTCAAAGGATTTCATGATCCGGAATAACATACCTACAGCGGAAGCAGTTGAAGTCTCTTCACCCGAAGAATTTAAAAAGATAATTAACAATAAAAACGGAAAAACAGTAATCAAAAAAAGCGGGCTTGCGGCAGGAAAAGGAGTCCTTGAGTCGGACGACAGGTCAAAACTGCTTGATTTCGGACTTGAAATTTTAAAAAACGACAAGCTCCTGATTGAGGAATATCTTACAGGCTGGGAAGTTACAATTTTCGCCCTTTCAGACGGGAAGGATTATATAATTCTTCCTTCCTGTGCAGATTTCAAGAAAGCGTTTGACAATGATGAAGGTCCGAATACAGGAGGAATGGGGGCAATTTGCCCGGTTCCATCCCTTACTTCGCAGATGCTTGAAGAAATTAAAAAAACAATAATAGAACCGACTTTCAAAGGTATTGAAAAGGGAGGGCTTAATTACAAGGGAGTTCTCTATTTTGGGCTGATGATAACAGAACAGGGGCCGAAACTGCTTGAGTATAATGTCAGATTCGGAGACCCTGAAACACAGGCCCTCATGCCTCTGATTCTTTCTGATTTCGGCGAATTATGCAGTTCAATCATAAAAGGCACAATCAAAACATTTCCACTGAAAATATCAACAGATGCGGCAATATGCGTAGTGATAGCAGCAGGCGGTTATCCGGGCGAATATGAAAAAGGGATACCGGTTGATTATATACCCCATTTTAACGAAAAATATGTAGTGGTTTATCATGCCGCAACAAAATTTGATGATCAAAACAGAGTTATAACATGGGGCGGCCGGTGTTTTTCGGTCGTGGGACTTGGCTCAGATATTATTACAGCGAATAAAAACGCATATGTAGCGGCAGAAGAAATATATTTTAAAAACAGTTTCTACAGGCATGATATCGGGAGAAAATTTTTTGAAAGAGGTAAATCATGAAAGATATACTGTTTATAATCGGGTCTGAATCAGACAGAAAAAATATTGAAAGCGGAATTGAGCTTATCAGGGAAAAGGGAATGAGCCATGAACTTGTTGTATATTCAGCACACAGGAATCTTCCTGAATTAATGGCATTTCTTGAAAAAGAGGATAAAAACTGCAGAATAATAATAACAGCGGCCGGCCTTTCGGCAGCTCTTCCGGGAGTTGTTGCCTCGCTTTCAAAAAAACCTGTAATCGGAATACCTCTTGTTTCAGGAGAGCTTTCAGGCATCGATGCCCTCCTTTCAATCCTCCAGCTGCCTAAAGGTATACCTGTTGCGACAATGGGAATTGGCAAGCAGGGAGTGCTTAACGCTGTACACCTGGCAGAAAGAATTATAAAATCATTCACATGACTTTATTTCGACCGCTGTGAGTTACCGCAAAAGAAGTTTTGTTCTCTCCTTGAACAAAAAATTATAAATCAGATCGCTGTAATTGTTCATTTTTTCCATACTCGGCTTTGTTACGGAATAGCGCCAGAAGCCGTATATCTTGGCAAGGCTTACAAGTTTTTGACTGTAAAGGTCCCATGTGTAACTTTCCAGAACCCTTTTTATTCCATTATCAGACACATTTTTCCACATCTCTTCATCTGTACTCAGTATTTTAAGCTGCCTATCAATTGTCTGTGAAATCAGATAGGGACTGCTTGTATTGATGAGAAACCCCGAGACTCCGTCCTCAATAATTTCTGACGGCCCTCCAAATTCTGTACCGAAAACGGGAAGCCCTGATATCATCGCTTCAAGAATGGTTAGTCCGAATGCCTCGAAAAGTGCGGGCTGAACAAATACACCTCTATGGTCTGCCATTAACCTGTAAACCTCGCCGGTTTCAAGCCTGTTAAAGGCAGGGAGCCACCTTACTGACTGATAAAGATCATATTTCTCAATGAGCTGATACGCTTTTTCAATTTCAGCCCTTTCTTCGGCATCGGCAGACTTTTCAGGATGGATGGTTCCGGCTGAAAAGATGAGATTGCAGTTTTTTCTCATGAAACCGCTCATTCCAAACGCTTCAATAAGTCCTGTTATGTTTTTGATTTTATCAAACCTGGACATTGAAAATACCGGTGTTTTGTCCGGATCAGCAAGTCTGCCGAAGATATCATCAGATTCTGAATGAAATATTCTGTCTTCAAGGTTTTTCGTATTCTGTTCAATTCTGTTATCATAATCTTTATACGGATAGTAGATATCCTGATCAACCCCCGGAGAGACAATGTTAAATTTAGGGGAAAAAAGGTTTATTCCGCTTCTGACCTGAAAAAGCTCAGGCAGACTGAAAAACTGATATGCCTCATACTGCCCCATTGAATAGTCGGTTCCCGCGATCTCCTGGAATGTGCTTGTTATAATAAAATCCGACTTGTTCATTGCAAGCATATCTGCCGTGAACTGGAGGGAAAAATTATAATTTTTCTCATTGTCCTTCCAGTACATATCTGAAAACAGGTATTTGGTTTTCTCAAGCGCATGCGCTATAGTGCACTGGATTACATCCAGCTTGTCGGACATAAGGCTTGCGGAAAGATTGCCGTCTGAATAATTACCGATTATCAGATCAGGCAGGCCTGAGAACTCACACTTTATATCTACAATAGCATCATCGGTAAACCGTTCGATATAGGGCCATACATGAAATCTTGATATCCATTGCCTCACGACATTCATATTGCTGTCCCTGAACGGAACCCTTATTATCCAGCAGTCATCAGTCTGAAATATTTTTTCCCTTTTCTGGTCGCACGTAGTGCCGTCCGCATCAGGAATCTGCCTTGTTATGACAAGGATTCTGGGCTTTGCGTCTATCCCTGAAAGTTCTATTTCATTTCTGATATGCTTCTCAAGCGCCCTTACCTGATCCAGTATGTATATTACCTGCCCACCGGTATCAGGTCTCCCCAGAACATTCTCCTGCGCAAACCACCCGTGAGGCGATATAATTGCTATTTTTGAAATAAGGGGCATGGGGATTCTTGTGATAAAATTTTCAAGCAGCTGACCCGTCGGCTCATTAATAAGTGAAACAAGTATTTTCATTGATTCAAGTATTCTTCCTGCAGTATTGCCCCATCCCGGCTCAAAACCGGCTTTTTTCATTGCCTGCTTTATTGAGGAATAGGGGGTCTGGGGAGACTTTTTTTTCAAAAACCCGATCATAAGATTTATCTCTTCAAAAAATTCATTAAAATTCTTTATAACATTACCGTTAACAAGAAGCTGCCGGTCACTGTATTTATGGATTTTAAAAAATTCGAACAGATAGTTGTTCCATTTTTCCGGATTGCTGAAAATGCTGCTTGAAAGATATTTGTTTAGGAAGCTTATACCCTTACCCAGATTTTCAGGATCTTTCAGGGAAGGTCCGTAATCATAGAAAGGGAGAAAATCTATATGCAGATGCTTTTCATCCATATATTTTTTTGTCGCAAAAAAATCTTTCTGATCAAGATATTCATCCCTGCTTATCTCCTGAAGGAATTCACCGTCAATCCTCAGTTTATAAAAATGGTATTTTGCTATGGATACCCTGTTCATGAGTATCAGGGAATCATATGAGACAAACATCTCCTGAATTTTATTAAGAAAATCGGCAATAGCTGATTTTTTTCTGAATGTTTCTGTTTTTTTATATTCAGCGCAAAAATTATTGAATTTGACAAGAATATCGTTCCTGAGAAAAAACCTGCTGCTCTCAAAGTGGAAATAGCTTATGAATTCCTTAAAATCATGCTGTTCTTTCTTCCGTATAATGCGTCCAAGCAGGTTGGTGCTTATCATTTGTTCTCCTTTATTTTATCAAGAAAATTATAATGTTCCATTCCCTCGATTATTCCTTCTGAATACATCTTTTCTGCAAAATATATTTTCCTGCTTTCCTTAAGCGTTTCAAGCTCAGAAGAATAGTTGCCGACAATGACGGCACAGGTATCTCCCCTGAGCATGTCCTCATCGTTGCCTGAATCACCGCAGGTAAGAATGTTGTCAAGAGGAATGCTCCACTTATAACTCAAATACCTCAGGGCTTTCCCCTTTGATGCCCTGTAGGGAATAACGTCAAGATATTTTTCAGCCGAATAGATAATCGTATACCTGCATTTTTTCCTGTTAAGATGCTCATGAATTATATTTATATGGTCCCTGCCGGGGTCAAGAAAATAACTTACCTTGAAAAGACTGTCATCATTTACATTCTGAAGTTCAAGAAATGGGATATCTGCAAGGACCTCCCGAATCAGGTCAGGATTCCAGTTGTGCGAAATGTGGGTGTGCCAGCCCCTGTCGTATTTCATCCTGTCTGTGTAATAGATTTCTGTTCCTACAGAAGCAATTATTATATCCGGTGAAGGGATGTTATGTGATTTGAGATATGACAGGGCAGAATCCGCTTTTCTGCCTGTTGCAACAGCAAATCCCAGGTTATTATGGTTTCTGCCTATTATTTCTGATAATTTATCAGGATTTTTTCCATCTGATCCGATAAGTGTTCCATCTATGTCAGAAACAATAAGATGTTTTATGGAAGAGAGTCTCTTTCCTGTTGATTTAGTCCCTTCCCTGCCGCTGTCAAAGTAATCAGCATGATCAATTCCATAATTGCGGTTAAGAAGTTTTATATATTCCTCCGCATGGGCTTTCCATGTATAATATTTCCTTGTGTTTTCGATCCCGCTCTTCGAATATTTTTCCCACAGACTTCCGTCGCTGATTATCTTTTTAAGCGCCTCAGCAATTTCATCGCTGTTTTCAGGATCGACTATTATTCCGTTACGGCAGTTACTGATAATATCCCTCGGCCCTCCGTCATCAGTCGCAACAATAGGCAGCCCGCACGATGCCGCTTCCAGAAGAGTAAGCCCGAACGGTTCAGTAAGCGCGGCGTTGACAAATACCCCTTTTTTTTCAGCTGCGATCCTGTAAAGCTCGGGAACCTCAAGTTCAAAATCATGTTTTTTGGGAATCGCCATTTTTCCGTACAGATCAAACTGGTCCATCAGGAGCAGCATATCCGTAAGGACATCCCGTTCATTTTCTTCTTTCTCTGTTATGTTTTTTCTAAGGCCTGCGAATATGGCAAGGTTTGCCATAGCCTGAAGCTCAAGGCTTTTTCCGTATGCCTTTATCAGACCAGAGATATTTTTTCTCTTCTCCGGCCTGCAGAGAGTCAGGACCAGCGGTTTATCCGGTTTCATAAAAAACCTGTCCAGTTCCTGAAGAACTGAAGCATGTGCATATATCTGTTTTTCGTTTTTTTCTATTTCCGCTATCATATTGTGATAGTAGGGATAGAATTTTTTGGTATCTATTCCCGGTGGTATTACCTTATAGACGGGAGTTTTCCGGTTGTCATATAATCCATACTGCTTATCAATCTCCTGCTGCGTGCTTGTAATTATCAAATCCGCGGAACTCAGGATTTCTTCTTCATTTTTCAGTCTTGTATTCATCCTGAATTTTTTATTGATATCATTTTGAGACAATCCGTCGCCGAGGAGTTTTTCCAGCTTGTTCCGTCCAAGAGAGTGCCCGGTAAAGAGAAAAGGTATTTCAAAGAATGAAGCAAGCTCTCTTGCAATATACCCGCCGTCAGCATAATGTCCGTGAACAATATCAGGAACAAGATTGTCTTTTTTAATAAACTTGACTGTTTTGTCAACATATTCATCAAGAAACGGCCAGAGAAGCTCTTTTCTTATATATTTCCGCCCGCCGCACTGTATCCTGACAATCCTGAATTTATCGGTCACTATTTCAACGGGAATGCTGTAATCCTGCGAAACTGTCTTGTCTGAAATAAGCCTTGTAAAAAGATCCACCCTTTCAACTTCATCTTTCAGACTCAATTCTTTGCAGAGTTCAATAACATACTTTATCTGCCCGCCGGTGTCTGCATCTCTCCCCATTTCCAGCCTGTCCTGTCTTACAAGGCCGTGGATACTAAACATCTGAATATAAAATTTTTTCCCCATTTTTAATTCCTTATCTTCATATACAGCGATTAATTCCTGAATATACGGTTATAAAAACCAGTATCATCAATCCCGGGAACTGCCCCTTCAAGAGTGCATACAGCTGCGGAAAGCTCAAGCGCTTTTCCCATGATCTCACGGGGGTCCCAGCCGTCAAGCAGCCCTTTTACAAGAACTGAAGAAAAAGCATCCCCGGCGCCGACTGTATCCTTAATTTTTATTTTTCTCTTTATTCTGTCTTTTATATATTTGTCTCCGATAAAAAGCTCAGCCCCTTCTTCTCCCCTTGTCACAGCAACGGATTTTAAATTGTATATTTCCATTAATTCTGAAACTGCACGGCGGTCATCACAGGATAAACCTTCGATCTTTTTAAGATACTCAAGTTCTTCTCCGTTTACCTTAAGGACATTGCATTTTTCAAGGGATTTGCGGATTATCCGGTCTGTAAAATTACCGGGACGCAGGTTGATGTCATAAAAAAGAAGCACATCCGGCATCATATTATCAATCAGTTTATGTACTACTTCAAAACCATTATGAGTTCTCTGCACAAGTGATCCGAAATAAAGACACTTTATTTTTTTCAACTGCCGGGCGGTAACTGACGGATATTCAATAAAATCATAGGCAGCATCCTTCAGGATATCATAATGATTTTCGTTATCAGAAACTTCCACAGTAACTTTACCTGTATAGTGACGGAGATCTGTCTGAAGGTACTCTATACCGATACCGCGGGCGGTCAGAAGTTCCCTGATTTGCATACCTTCAGCATCGCTGCCGGTTTTAGAAACCAGATATACATCTTCTCCGAGATTAGTGCAGTGGATTGAAAAATTAAGAGGCGCCCCTCCGATTCTTGAATAGGAAGGAAAACTGTCAATTAGCGTTTCGCCGATAGTCAGAATCATAAAGTAACCTGTAAAAAAGCAGAAGGAACAAAAGACAATACTTTTTTAGTTATACTCTTATAATAGTGTTTTTTATATATTGAGTCAAGGAAAGGTTTTTTTGTCTGTGCTTTAGTCCTGAATTGCCGGTTTGCTCTCTTTAGATATATTATTTACCGTTATGCTGCCTGACAGTTTCATACATCAGTATGCCTGCGGCAACAGAAACATTAAACGAATCAACCCTGCCGTTTGCAGGTATTTTAATAAGGCTGTCGCACTTCTGTGCAAGAAGCTTTGATATCCCGCTACCCTCGCTTCCAAGTATGAGAGCAGTTTTTCCTTTAAGATTAAGCGACCAGCAGTCCCTGCCGCTCATATCCGCGCCGAATATCCAGAAACCCCTTTTTTTAAGAAGGTCAATACTTCTTGCAAGATTATCCTCTACAACCGGGACATATTCACTTGCCCCTGCAGATGTCTTCCTGACAGTGGGGCTGTCACTTGCGCTTCTTCTGCCCGGCGTTATGACAAGGTCTATGCCAAGCTGATCCGCAGAGCGCAGTATAGCGCCGTAATTATGCGGGTCGGTAATCCCGTCGAGAAGAAGAACAATTGATTCTTCCCCCTCAAAAGCATCGAGAAAATTTTTTACTGAAGCATATTTGATTTTTTTTGACGCTTTCTCCTGAAGAACAAGGACCGCGCCCCTGTTTTCACTGCCGCCGGAAAGCCTGTCAAGCTCTTTCTGTTCAGCCGTTACTACCTTTATTTCCTGTTTTTCGGCAAGAAGCGCAATATCGGCATGTCTTTTATTTCTGCCTGTTATATATAAAACTGAACGCCCTTTGGAGGATTTTATATATTCCTCAATTGCATGAAAACCTGTAATTACTTCCACTTTTTTACTGTTTCCTTTATTCCTGTTTACTTTACAATATTTCCTGTCTGTTTTTTCCTGTCCGCGGACATTTTATTTGTATTGTTTTATGTAATCAATTATACCGTCAAAATTCTTGTCCCGCTCAACCTTTGTTATATATATACCCTTTTCGAGGTATATCCAGACATCCGTTTTATTGTCATAGTTGGTATCAATTTCCTGCCTGATAAGCACACCGTTGGAATAAAAATAGAAATCATCCATGCTGCCGTCAAGGTTAAAATCCGTTTCCTCATGGACCTTATTACCGAATTCGTCAATCTCAAGGGTATAATCAATTTTATCGTCATAGTTGTTATCCGAGCTGATAATCTGCCCGCCGTTCTGTCTGGCCTCAATCCACCTGTCTGGTCTGCCGTCCCTGTTTCTGTCAATCCCGGATTCAGCTGCCTGACAATACACTGCAAAGAGCAATGTTAAAAGAGCTGCCGATATAAATGTTTTGTGAAGTATATGCATAATAATTTTATCGGTATTGAAGTCTTAACTGTAAAACAATATTATTTTCAGGATGAAAGCAGCTGTCGTAATTCCCCCGGTAGAAGATTTTTATTTCACTCAGCGCAGATTTGCCTCTCTCGGCGCGCAGAAAGGGGTTGAAATACTGACAGGATCAGGCATCAATACTGTTCTTTATGATTTTACAAAAGGGCACCGGGAGCAGATAAAACTGCCCCGGAGCGTTCAGCATCTTAAGCAGTATATACTTGAGAATGAATCAGGCCCATGCAGTTTTTTCACTTCATACAGGCATTACGGTCCCGCAATCGCAAAGTGCGCATCAATCATGGCGGAAAGAGGATATGACATTGTTTTTGTCTCCTTATTCGCATACTGCTATGCAGACAGCGCTGCGGATTTCGCTTCAGCCCTTCGAAAGCTTGACCCGGCCATAAAAATCGCAGCATCAGGAGCAGGGGTCTCGGTTTTTCCTGAATATTTCAGGGAGTGTTTTGATTATATTATTCCGGGCGAAGCTGAAATTTTTGCAAAGGAACTGCAAAGTTCCCTTTTACACGGAAGCCCGGTCTCCAGTTTCAAAATAAACTTTTTTGAACAGCTTGAAGAGAGATTCGGGGCAAATTCCCGGAAAGATTTTTCAGCTGACTGCCCCCATACGGAAGAAGGTGAATTCCTCCCATCTGTTTCACTCCCGTTCAGCGGCAGGAAAAGCGTTTTTATATCGGTAATGCTTTCAAGAGGCTGCTTCAATAAATGCAGGTTCTGTTCAAATTTCATTACTCACGGCCGCAGCTTCAGAAAAGCTGATACGGAAAGCCTTGCCGGAGTTCTTTCGGGAATAGGCAGACAGATCATGCAGCATGCAGGGAAAAAAATATTTGTAAACATAGAGGATGACAACCTGCTTTACGACAGAAATTATTTTTTAAGATCGCTCAGGATAATAAAGAATTTTTTTCTTCAGTATGCATCTGATGAGCATATCTTTTTTTCAGCGGAAAACGGACTGGATTATTCACTTCTCGATAAAGATATGTGCCAAAAACTTATCTCTGACTATAACTTCAGACAGTTTAATTTTACGCTTGCTTCTGCTGACAATGGCCTGTCGCTTTCGCAGTCAAGAGATTCAGATACAGCAAAGCTTGAGAAGCTTCTTCAATACCTTAATGAAAAAAAGATACCGGCCGTTACCTATTTTATAGCAGGACTTGCGGGCGATACTCCCGAAAAAACTGTTGAGTCCCTCCTCTTCCTGGACAGACACCCCGGCCTTTCAGGGATATCCATGTTTTACGCTGTTCCGGGGCTGCCGGATTTTTCGGACAAATCTGTATTTAAAGAGACAAGCCCCGCACTGTGCAGGGGGACTTCTGCCTGGCCATGGAACAGGTCACTTACAACCGGAGAGCTTATAACAGCGTTCAGATTATCAAGAACAATAAATTTCCTGAAAAAAGAGGGAAATCTTACAGAGACGGAATCCGCTTTAAAAACAAGAATTCTTTCGGATAAAAAAATATACACAATAGCTGAGAGGGATATAATTACTGAACCACCCGGACTGGCAGAAGATATGGCAGAACTTTTTTTTAATAAAAGATGATGATGCGCTTACAGATCAACAAACATCGCTGTCCTGTTCCCAGGATGACCAGGCTACACTGTCAACATACCATTCAATACTTCCGGCCTGACTGCGTACCAGACTTGCAGGAAGAGACGGATCACCTTTCCCGTGTTTGCAAAGCTTTCTGACAATTTCCCTTTTATCCGCCCCTGTAACAAGAAAAATAATCCTGTCCGCATTGCAGATAACAGGCAGAGTCAGTGTAATCCTCCTTCTTCCGCTTTGGGGGCTGACCGAAACAACTGCCGCCTTTTCTTTTTCATCAAGCTGTCCGCTCATTGGAAAAAGACTTGCGGTATGACCGTCTTTTCCTACACCGAGAAAAACCAGATCGAAAACAGGAAATCCGTTCCGGAGAGGAAGGGTATCATACATTATTTTACTGTACCTCATGGCTTCTTTTTCCGGTATCTTTTCCCCCAGTATTCTGAAAATATTTTCTTCCGGTACCCTGAGATCTGAAAACAGGATAGTATTAAGCTGGTTGAAATTGCTTTCTTCTGAATCGGGCGGCACACACCTCTCATCCACCCAGAAAAACCTGACTCCGGAGAGATTGTCTCCCCTTTTTTTTGCCTCATTTAAAAGAGCCTTAAAAAAGAAGGAAGGGGTTGACCCTCCTGAAAAAGCAGCGTTAAGCATACTTCCTGATGCCTCTTTCTGTCCCTTGATTTTAAAAAACTCTTCGGTCAATTCATCAGCAATATCGCGCCTGCTCTCATATACTTTTAAGGAAAAACTACAGTTCACAGTAATTACCTGCTTCGGTAAGATTTTTACAGGGGCTTCTCCACCCCTTTCCTGATTCACTGATAAAGGTATCTGCTTCAGCCGGTCCCCATGTCCCGGCAGGGTATCCATAAATTATAACACGGCTGTCATTATCCCTGCAGGAAATAAACGGGTCGATAAATTTCCAGCATTCTTCAACACTGTCGGCCCTTGTAAAAAGTGTTGAATCCCCGGTCATTACATCATATAAAAGTCTTTCATAGGCATCAGGTATTTTGAATTCCCCTAAATCAGAGTATTTAAAATCCATGTCCCGGTTTGTTATCTCGAAACCGCTTCCCGGCTGCTTCATTCCGAAGGTAAGAAGCACTCCTTCATCAGGCTGAATCCGCAGAATCAGTTTGTTCTGGCAGCAGCTGTCACCTTTTCCTTTAAACAGTTTATGGGGCGTCTCCCTGAAATGGACAACAATCTCGGTTACACGGGTCGGAAGCCTTTTCCCTGTTCTCAAATAAATAGGAACACCGCCCCATCTCCAGTTATCGATAAATATCCGCAGCGCGGCATAGGTTTCTGTTCTTGAATCAGGTTTTACATCTTTCTCATTCCTGTATCCGGGGACAGATTCGCCCCTGATTGTGGAATCAACATACTGCCCCAGTATCATGTTGCCTATAATTTCATCGGGACTGTATCTGCGCAGAGCCTGGAAGATCTTCAGCGTTTCTGTCCTCACGGCATCAGGAGTAAAAAAGGGAGGAGGCTCCATTGCAGCAACTGCCGCAAGCTGAAGGAGGTGATTCTGTACCATATCGCGCATGGCTCCCGCTGAATCATAATAACTTCCCCGTGATTCAATCCCGATTGATTCGGAGGCGGTAATTTCCAGATGGCTTATATAATTTCTGTTCCAGAGAGGTTCAAATATTCCGTTTGCGAAGCGGAAAGCCATTATATTCTGGACAGTTTCCTTTCCAAGATAATGATCAATCCTGTATACCTGCTTTTCAGAAAAATAAGTATGTATAAACTTATTCAGTTCAAGCGCTGATTTCCAGGAATTGCCGAACGGTTTTTCAACGACAATCCTTTTCCAGCCCCGTCCTGCAGCTTCAGGAATACTGCCCTCTTCAGGATTGCTATCCACTTCAGGATTGCTATCCACTTCAGGATTGCTATCCACTTCAGGATTGCCATCCGCTTCAGTGTTAAGCCCGGTTTCTCCTATCCCCTCAATAATGCTCCTGTGCATGGAGGGAGGGACAGCCAGATAGAAAACAATATTCCCTCCTGAGGCGTATTCAAGGTCAAGTTTGTCTATCCTGTTTTTCAGTTTTATATAGTCGCCGGGATCGGTTGTATTGATCTGCTGGTAGAAAAACCTCTCTTTCAGCAGTACAGGAATTTCCTTCCTGAATTCCACGTCCGGGTGGTATTTTCTGCCGACTCCCAGGAAAATGGTATCCCGGGATACAAGATTTTTTTCTACAAGCTCTTCAAGCGCGGGATAAAGCTTCCGCCTTGCGAGGTCCCCGGTTGCACCGAAGATTACGATAATTGAATTCTCAGTCATTTACTACTTCCCGTATTCCGCATGGTGATACAAAATTAAACTTTTGATATACTTCCGTATGCTGCGATATATTAATAATATAACCACACGAACAGATTATAGCACAATTTTTTCAGCTCTTGGCTATAAAAGAAAATCAACAGAACTTCCGGATTCATTCAAAAAAGAGATTAAAGGGTGGATAGATGAAGCTTCTCAGGCAGTTAAGCTTGACGCTGTTACAGCCAGGTGTGAAATATCGTTTCCTGATGATAAGTCAGTTCTTGTTTCGCATGAGGGCAACCCTCCTTTAGGATATAATCCTTTAGGATATAATCCTTTAGGATATAATCCTTTAGGAAATAATCCTGAAGGGAAACAGCCTGAAACCATACGGATTGAAAGCGCTTCGCTGCGCAAATTCCTTTCCTCTTCTTCCAAAGCGCTGATTATGGGGATAACGGCCGGCAGCGCCGTCACTGAACTGATAGATAAATACCAGAGAGAAAACATGACTAAAGCTGTAGTCCTTGACGCCGCGGCAGGAGAGATTGTCGATACAGGTCTTGATTATATTGTTTCACTTTTAAACAGGGAGCTTTTAAGGGAATCGGGCAGGCTCCTGTCAAAAAGATTTTCACCCGGGTATGGCGACCTGACGCTGAATGCGCAGGGAGAATTTTTCAGGCTGCTTGATATGGAAAAACTTGAGGTAAGCCTTACAGAAAGCTTTATTCTAAATCCGCGGAAATCAGTGATTGCAATAACGGGGATTGTTTATTAACATCTCTCTTAAGGATAAAACATGACAGAAAAAAAACACATTTCAGACATGCTCTCTGATAAAATCATTGTACTTGACGGTGCGACAGGGACAGAACTTCAGAAAAGAGGGATGCCTGCAGGGGTATGCCCTGAATTATGGGCCATTGAAAACCGTGAAATACAGAAGTCTATATATAAAAGCTATGCCGATGCAGGTTCAGGTATTATTTATACCTGCACTTTCGGAGCGAATCAGCTTAAGCTGCAGCAGTATGGAAGGGATGATGTTGAAAAGGTAAACAGGACACTGGCGGAAATGGCAAAGGAAGCAGCGGGAGGCAAAACGCTTGTTGCAGGCGACATCGGCCCGTGCGGCCATTTCATAAGCCCGTTCGGCGATATTGATTTCGATGATGCTGTCAAAATGTTTAAAAGGCAGGTACGGGGGCTTCTCGACGGAGGCGCCGACCTTTTTGTTATTGAGACGCAGATGGATATACAGGAGGCACGGGCAGCCCTGATTGCGGTAAAAGAGATTACCGATGCATTTACTATTGTTACCATGACATACGAGCCGGACGGGAGAACCCTTAACGGCACAACGCCTGAGGCAGCACTTGTAACACTTCAGAGCCTCGGGGCTGATGCCGCAGGCTGCAACTGTTCGACCGGACCTGAGGAGATGCTGAATCTTGTAAAACGGCTCAAGGGGATTTCAAGGGTTCCCATTGTCGCAAAACCCAACGCCGGAATGCCGAGGATTGAGAACGGAAAAACTGTATTCCCGATGGGGCCTTCCGATTTCGCTTCCTTCGCACTTTCTTTCGCAGAAGCGGGAGTCAATATGATGGGGGGGTGCTGCGGAACAACACCTGACCATATAAAACTTTTAGCGGATGAAATCTCAAAATATAAACCGCTTCCCGCAGCAGAAAACAATCTGGTTATGCTTTCAAGTCCGACAGAAGCTCTTGTATCACAACATGGCAGTTCTCTTCAAATAATCGGGGAAAGGATAAATCCTACAGGCAAGAAAAAGCTGCAGGGAGAGCTTCTGGAGGGAAAACTCTCTATTGTAAGGGCAATGGCATCCCGGCAGCAGGAAAGCGGGGCACAGCTTCTCGACATAAACGCCGGAATGCCGGGCATTGATGAGAAAGAGACTGTAATTAAAATCATAAACATGCTCGCTCCTGTATGCCGCCTTCCTCTTGTAATTGACTCATCCTCGCCTGATGTTGTTGAGGCTGCCCTGCGGATTTACCCGGGAAGGGCGCTCATCAATTCAATTTCAGGTGAAAAAAGCAAAATGGAAAAACTCCTGCCGCTTGCAGCGAAATACGGGGCAATGTTTATTCTCCTGCCGGTTGCAGACAACGAACTGCCCTCCTCTCACAAAAGGAGGGGAGAAATCGCTGGAACTGTTTATGAAAGCGCTAAAAAACTGGGATTTACCAAAAACGACATAATAGTTGACGCCCTTGTAATGACAGTGTCTTCAAGCCCTGAAGCTGCCCTCGAGACGCTTAAAACCATAAGGTGGGCATCTGAAAACGGCTTTTCATCGGTAATAGGACTTTCCAACGTCTCATTCGGACTTCCGCAGAGGGTTATAGTCAATTCATCATTTCTATCTATGGCAGCAGTCTCAGGTCTTACCCATGCAATAGCAAATCCTGATGAAACAGCCCTTATGTGGGCAAAACACGCGTCCGCACTGCTTATGGGAAAGGATAAGGATGCATCGGCGTTTCTGGAATTTGCTTCTGTCCACAGCGAAACCCCGACAGGTCCTAAAACAGCTGAAATGAAAAAAAATTCTTCACGGCCGGCAGAAACTGACGTATCATCTGATACGATAAGCGAAGGTATTATTTCAGGTGTAAGGGAAGATATTGTAATTCCCTTAAACTGGGCACTTGAAAAAGGGGGGGACCCGGCGAAAATTCTTGAAACAATAATGATTCCCGCCATCCTCCATGTCGGAGAACTTTACGACAGCAGAAAATATTTTCTTCCCCAGCTTATAGCAAGCGCAGAAACAATGAAAAAGGGGTTTGAGATACTTGAGCCTCTTCTGGGGGAAAACGGCAGAAAATCATGTGGAAAAATACTTTTTGCGACAGTTGAGGGAGATATTCACGACATCGGGAAAAACATAGTAGTGCTGATGATGCGCAATTACGGTTTTGATGTTATGGATCTCGGGAAAGATGTGGCAACCGATAGAATAATAAATGCCGCTAAGGAGTTTAAGCCTGATATTATCGCCCTTTCGGCGCTGATGACAACGACAATGGTTAAAATGCCGGAAATTATCGCCCGAGCGGAAGCTGAAAACATCAAAGTTCCGTTTATGGCAGGGGGAGCTGTTGTAACCCGGGAATGGTCCGGATCTATCGGCGCCCATTATTCAAAAGACGGGGTAGAAGCTGTAAGAGTTGCATCTTCTCTTATGGTCAGTAATGTTTAGTTTTTAAACTTCCCCTCCACTCTGGGGATCTTCATTCTTTTCAAACATCTTAAGGTTCTGGTACAGATACCTTTTTATTTTTTTTGTAGGGGTTTTTTCAAACGGGTTTTTCTGCTCAAGCATTAATCCGATTTTTGAAAAATTATTAAGCTGGGCGTTGACGCTTTTTTTAATTTCCGCCAGATGATGAGAAAAGTAGTCCTGAAGCTGTCTTCCGCTTTCTGCTGCATCTTCCTTCAAGTCCTCGAATTTGTTTTTCAGATCTTCATAGTTAAGCTGAACAAGCGCAACAAGCATTCCCTTGTCCTCAACAACAACAGAATCCTCCACAAATGCGCAGCTGTTGATTACGCTTTCAATAGATTCAGGATAGATATTCTCACCGCTCGGCCCCAGAATCATGTTTTTAATTCTTCCCTTGATATAAAGATAGCCGTCTTCTCCGAAAGAACCGAGATCCCCTGTTCTGAACCATCCATCTTCAGTAAACACTTCACTGGTCAGTTTTTCGTCCCTGTAATAGCCTTTCATTACATTCGGCCCCTTTACAAGTATTTCTCCGGAATCCCCTTCTCCGGCAGATTTATCCAGTTTTACCTCAACACCGGCAAGCAGTCGGCCTGTGGATCTGTACCGGGTACAGACTGCGTTATCACCGGCGATCAGAGGAGATGTTTCTGTTAATCCGTAGCCTATTGCATAGGGGAAATGAGCTTCCCTGAGGAATTTCTCAACATCAGGGGCAAGAGGTGCTCCTCCCACACCGAAAAAGTATATCCTTCCGCCGAACAACTTTTTAAGCTTTATTCCCGCAATCCGGTTAAGTATCCGCCTGAAGAAAGGAATTGCGTAGAGTTTTGCAGTAATTTTTTTTTCAGTGAATGTCTTGTATATCTTCTGTCTGTAGATTTTTTCAATTAAAAGAGGAACAGAGAGCATTACGCCCGGTTTTATCTTCTTAAGCGCGGGAAGAAGAACATTAGGGACAGGCGGTCTTCCGAGGTAATAAATAGCCGCTCCTACAGAAAACGGAACAAGCATGCCGATTGTACACTCGTAGGAATGGGAAAGGGGAAGAATTGAGACAAATCTTTCCTGTTCAAACATTTCAGGAATTGCGCTTGAAGTTATTGCGTTGGACAGGATGTTTTTATGCGTAAGCATCACACCTTTGGAGTTACCTGTAGTCCCTGATGTATATATGATTGATGCAACATCATCCTCGTTATGTTCAACATCCTTAAGGTTTATCGTATGGCCGGAAACTACCGGCTGCGGAAATTCAAGCGTTTCCATCATAACAGAAGTAAGCCCTTCGCTGCATAATTTTGAAACTTTCGGGTAAAGCTTTTCAGAAACAAATATAAGAGCGCACCCGGCATGTTTTATGATATTTTCAATTTCTGTATCTTTAAAATCAGGCAGAACAGGGACAGCAGCGGCTCCTGACAGGGCAATTGCAAAATAGGAAACAACCCAGTTGGGCATGTTTTCTCCGAGGATTGCAACTTTACTCCCTTTACCCATACCGGCCGCCAGAAGGTTTTCTGCTGTTCTTTCAGTCATTTTTTCAACTTCACTGTAAGTCAAAGGCTCTGAATCAATTAATGCAAGGGCCGCCTGGTCTCCATATCTTTTTGAAGCGCTTCTCAGAAACGCTTCCAGTGTCATCCTGTCGAGTTTCATTATTTGTGCTTTTTTTGCCACAGCATCACCGCCTTCTTGATTACATTAAACAGGCCGGATTGGAACCGGCCTGACTTGAACTGAATAATAACCCTGTTTTATTGGAATCTCAAGATTTATTCTTATCTGTATATCAACATTACCTTTTAATTATAATACTTGCCGTAAGTGCAGAAATGTAAAACTATTGTAAAACTTTCAGGCAGCACCGGCAAACCAGACTGTTTTCCTGCATCGCGGGAAGAGCTTCTGCATAAAAGTCTTTATTTTGATTTTTCCTGAAGCTCTTTTATAAATTCCCTGACTTCTTCCGCCTCAATCCCGCTTTCCTTAAGCTGAAGTTCAAGCTTATCTTCAGTCAAACCGAACCTTTCCATAAAAACCTCCTGGGGCAGGCCGGTCGCAACAATAATCTCCCTGTAGGTATATTTACCCCTAATGGAATCGGTATCGAATTTCTCAAGATTTTCAGATGTTCCAAGGCTTGCCATTTTCCAGGAGAAATCCCCCGTTGCAGTTGTCAGGCCGATAATTCCAAAAAATACCAGGAATGTAATAACAGTGAACCAGGCAGCCTTGATTTTTTTTCTTCCGGACGGGGATGCAATAACAAGAGTGTTTTCAACAGGGCATTTATTGACACATTCGTTGCAATTTAAACATTCTGCATCAACAACTTCTTTTGCTTCATGGACTGTGATGTTTACAGGACATACTTCTGTACAAAGTTCACAGTTGATGCATGTCGCTTCGACCCTTTTAATCCTGAAATATCCTGCTTTACCGAGAATTCCGAGAAATGCTCCCATTGGACACATATATTTGCAGAAAAACCTGTCATAAAGAAAGGAACCGGCAAACGCAATAAGCAGAACAGCAAATCCTGCCGGAAATTCAATAAAAAGATCTGCTGACACGATATGGTGATATGCAGCCCACGGGTCATATGGCCTTATTACAAGATAGCCGAGCCTGAATGTTTCTTCCAGAACCAGAACCAGAATCAGGTATTTCAGATACCGGAAATATTTATCAGCCTTTTCCGGTATAACAAATCTTTTCTTAAAAAAATTACCCCTCAGTTTTTCAAAAAATTCCTGAAGAGTTCCAAGCGGACAGATATTGCCGCAGAAAGTCCTTCTGAATGCAAATGCCAGGACAATTGTCGCAATAAGAAGAATAAAACTGCTGAGTGCAATCCTCTTTAAAAAGCCGCCGGCTGTTATAAAAATGTACAGTGACTCAAGTCCCCCGAACGGGCAGAAAGCATCTATCGGCGCTGCCTTGAAAGAAGTCCCGAACTGATGCAGCAGCCCCATTACTGTTGAAAGCAGCAGAACAAAAACAAGAACGGAATACCGGATAATTCTTGCTTTTTTATGCTCTGTTTTTAACGTTTTTGCCATGTTTTTAATCCCTTTTTTATTGAATAATTCAGATCATAACATGATTATTATAATATTTAATTGATTTTTATGTACAGGAAAAGTGAATTTCCTGTGAAGTCCAGACAGCAGCGTTAAGAGTAATAAAAATCAGGCTGATTCAGGAATCAGCCTGACACATCAGAATAAATGGCTAAACAGTTTCAGAGATGATCAGATACCGTAATTTTTTCCGTAATTCTCAACTATATAATCGACATCCTTGTCTCCCCTTCCTGAAAGATTAAGAAGTATTGTTTTGTCTTTGGAAAGCTTCGGGGCAAGTTTAATTGCATATGCGACAGCGTGTGCGCTTTCAAGAGCCGGGATTATCCCCTCAACCCGTGAAAGGGTAAAAAAAGCATCTATAGCTTCCTTATCATTGATGCATTCATATTTTACCCTGCCGATATCCTTGAGATAACTATGCTGAGGTCCGACACCGGGATAATCAAGACCGCTTGCCACGGAGTATACAGGTTTCGGCTCGCCTTTATCGTCCTGAAGCAGATAGCATTTAAAACCGTGAATCATCCCTGGTGTTCCAAGGGTAAGGGTACATGCGTGCTCACCGTCCTTGAATCCGGTCCCTGCAGGTTCAACTCCGTAAATATCAACATTCTTTTCATCAAGAAAAGCAGTAAAAAGGCCCATCGCATTTGATCCGCCGCCGACACATGCAATCAGGTTATCAGGTAGTTTCCCTGTTTTTTCCATAAACTGATCCCTTGCCTCCTCACCCACAATCTTCTGAAAGTCCCGTACCATCATTGGAAAAGGATGAGGCCCGACTACAGAACCTATGGCATACAACTGATTAACGGGATCCTTGAGATACCCCATAAATGCTTCGTCAACTGCCTCTTTAAGTGTTTTAAGGCCTGATTTTACAGGTATGACATTGGCGCCGAGTATCTTCATTCTGACGACGTTCGGATGTTCCTTGGCTATATCCACTTCCCCCATATAAATATCACATTCAAGTCCGAGCAACGCGGCCGCTGTCGCAAGCGCAACCCCGTGCTGCCCGGCGCCTGTTTCTGCGATTACCTTTTTCTTGCCCATCTTTTTTGCAAGCAGGGCTTCGCCCAGACAATGATTTATTTTATGTGCTCCGGTATGATTAAGATCCTCTCTTTTCAGATAAATCTGTGCACCTCCGAGACTTGATGAAAGACGGGATGCGTGAAATACAGGACTTGGACGGCCGACATAATCCCTGTAAAGGGATTTCAGTTCTGACTGGAAATCCCTGTCATCTTTTAATTCAAGATATGCGTCGGCAATCTGTTTAAGTATATCATTCAGTACATCGGGGACAAATGATCCCCCGTAATTTCCAAAAAAACCCTGCGCATCCGGTAATGTTTTTAAACTTGTTCCTGCTTCCATATTTATATCCTCCTGCTGTTATTTCTATGGATAGTAACGTTTCTTCACAAAGAAACGTATAATATTAATTAAAACGTGTCAATAAAATATTTCAGCGAAGTTGTCCGGAATCTGATATCCGCAACATCGTATTGCTTAAAAATATATAAATCATTGACATAGTATTAAGGTGGGTTTACGATTTAAATATTAAAATACTTTTGGGAGGTATAAATGAGTACCATTATTTCGTTGGCGGCGCTGGTGATTTTTTTTGGTTTTTATTTTACTTTTGGTAAAAAACTCCAGAACAATCTGCTTAAATCACATGAAGCACCGGATGCCCCGTCAAAACGGCTGAGCGATGGGGTGGATTATGTTCCAACCAGCAAATTTGTTCTGTTCGGTCATCATTTCGCGTCAATTGCGGGCGCAGGTCCTATCGTAGGCCCGGCGATGGCTGTTGCGTGGGGATGGCTTCCTGGTCTTTTATGGATATGGTTTGGCAATATCTTTATTGGAGCCATTCATGATTATCTTTCACTGACAGCTTCAGTAAGATATGACGGAAGATCTGTACAGTTTGTTGCCCAGGACCTTATCGGTAAAAAAGCAGGAAAGGCATTCGGCTGGTTTATTCTTTTCCTGTGTATTCTGGTTGTTGCGGCATTCGGAGCAATAGTATCAGGTCAGTTCGCAGCAGGCAACGGAGAAGTCGCTTCTACATTCTTTCTCTTCTGTGCAGCTGCAATAATTCTCGGTTTTCTTATGTACAGGACGAAACTCGGCATGCTTGTAAGTACGCTTATAGGTCTTGTACTTCTTGTACTGGCATTCTGGATTGGAAGCAATTACGGTATCAAGGCATCATCAAATACATGGTATCTGGTACTTCTCATTTATGTAGTAGTAGCTTCAGCCCTGCCGGTTAATTTCCTTCTTCAGCCGAGAGATTATCTCAACTCATTCCTTCTTTATTTCGGCCTTCTTGCGGGAGGACTTGCCGCAGTTATTGCATTCAAGGGATTTGATTCCGTTCCTGTATTTACAAGCTTCAGCGCAAAACTTATTGGCGGTCAGCCTTCACCATTCTGGCCGACAGTACCCCTTGTAATAGCATGCGGTGCCCTTTCAGGATTTCACTCACTTGTTGCTTCAGGAACAAGTTCAAAACAGCTGAGAGAAGAAAACGACGCACTTTTTGTCGGATACGGAGCTATGCTTACTGAAGGTTTTCTTGCGACAATAGTTGTAGTTTCCATAGCCGGATTCGGAACACTTGCACTTGGAGACAAGGTAATGTCAACAGGCGCTCTACCCCGTTTCACACAGTCATTCGGGGCAATGGTCAACTCGGCCTTCCCATTCATGACAACTAAATTCATGGCACTGTTCGCATCAATCTGGGTTTCTTCATTTGCCCTTACAACACTTGATACAACAAACAGACTTGGACGCTATATAGTTGGAGAACTCGCGCTTCCACTCAAGGAAAAGTCCCCCGGAGCATATTCAATGTTTGCAAATAAATGGGTTGCTTCATTTATTATCGCAATCTGCGGTATAGGACTTGCATGGACAGGAAACTATACAGTACTCTGGCCCGCATTCTCGGGAGCCAATCAGCTTATCGCATCTATAGTAATGCTTACTGCAGCACTCTGGGTCAAGAAAAAACTGAACGACAAATATACCAATATTGTTCTTTATCCTGCTATTATCCTCTGGATTACAGTAACTGCCGGTCTTATCTGGTATGAATTTGTAATTATACCGCTGCACTTCAAGGATATGGCTAACATAAAGAATGTTGTTACAGGTTCTGTTGTCGGGGCAATTACACTTTTCATGCTTGTTATGAATGTTGTAATGATTCTCCAGTTTTCAAAAAATTTAAAAAATGTAAAAGCAGATTAATTAAAACAAAATAATATTCTGTTTTTTATAGTAATTAATAAAAAAGGAGCCTGCCTTGATTTATCCATGCAGGCTCCTTTCACAATAAAGGCTGATAAATGATCAATTTCAAAAAAATCCGCAAAGGCATTGGCCTGTTCTGGGATGTTGTGGTACAGGTACAGCGCAATAAAGCTACAGAAATAATAGAATTTGAACTTAAAGAGCTGGAAAATATCTTTGTAATTCTTCTTATGGGAAGCTTCATAGGGCTTCCGTCTCCCCCTGCGGCTATGGCTATGGAACTTATTCCGTATCTTGAAGATGAGATAAGGCTTATGACTGCAAGGTCGGACTTTGCCCAGGATCCAATCGGCGGTCTTGCCGGTATACTGGATATTGGATAGTTTTATATTATCGGCAGGTGGAAGGTCTGTACGGCCGGCTGATAATTCAGGAATGAACATAATATCGAGTTAACGTGAGGTAAACTGAATGAAAAAAGTCCTTTTTTTTATGGGGAAGGGAGGCGTCGGTAAAACAACATTGTCCTCTTCGACAGCATTCCAGCTCAGCCGCAAAGGAAACAAAGTCCTCATTGTTTCACTGGACCCGGCACACAATCTCGGCGACGTTTTCTACTGCAATCTGAAAAATGATAAAAGCAGCATCTCCCCCGGCTTAGACGGTATTGAAATCGACCTTGCAAAATGGGTTATCAAATACCTTGAAACAAGCAAAGACGAAATCAGGGACACATACAGATACAATGTAAGCATAAATATTGACTCGTATATTAATATTCTGAAATATTCTCCCGGGACCGAAGAGTATGCGGTCCTATGGGCAATAGAGTATATCTATACCACCTATCACAGCCAATATGATTACATAATTTTTGACACCCCGCCTACAGCACTTACCATGAGGTTTCTTGCCATGCCTTCCATCTCCATGATGTGGATAAATGAACTTAAAAGCATGAGGGAAAAAATCCTGGCCAAAAGGCAGACAATTTTAAAACTGAACCCTGATGCTACTGTAATAAAAGGAGTTACAGAAGTAAAAGACGATGCAGTTTCCGGAAAACTGGGGTCAATCCGTACAAGACTTGAAAAGCTGCATACAATTTTTTCAGAAGAAAGCTATATGTCAATTGTTATAAATAATGATGAATTATCCCTGTCTGAATCACGCAGGATTCTGCAGGAACTTGACAAGCTTGATGTAAAAATAAACAGTATATGCCTGAATAAGCTTAATCCTGAAATAACTGATCTTGAGAACTTAAAAAAGAAATTCAATAGTTTTCCGGTCTTTACATCTTACCAGCTGCCGGAAGGTCTGATAAGAAGAGAAGATCTTGGACGGATTCAAATTGACGAACTTGTAAACAATATAATAGAAACAACCAGGGGCAATGAATGAACATTTATATTTTTCCGCTGATAGCATTGGCAATTTTTGCGACACTCGGATACTTCAGGGGCAAGAAAAAAAACGCATGGATATCTGGATGGATAAGCCGGGAAGCCGAAGAGGCCCTAAAACCTGAAGATACAGACTACGTTAATATAGGCGGAACAATAGGATACAATTTTACCTATAAAATGAAAGGACAGTTCCGTGAAGCATCAGGCACCATAACGATGCTCCCCCGCCAGTCAGTATTATATTTTCCCATCTCTCTTCTCACGGCAAAACATGACAGAGTCTATATCAACCTAAAAGCTAACGGTAAACTTGCCGGGGAAGGGCACATAGTTTCAGAAAAATACATAAGATCCGCGCGCAGCCTTATTTCCGGTTACAATAATTTTCACAATACTGAATACTCATCTAACGGATCAAAATTTTATATCCTTTCAAAAACCCGGGCTGTTGAAAAAATGCTTATAAGTTTTGTTGATAAAACTGAATCAATTATTAATCTTCGCCATTTCTGCTGTTTTCCGGATAATAAAAATTTTTTTATTTTCATTAAACCGGTTCGGGGAGAACTTATGAAATTTCTGAAATCTGCAATTCCCGAACTTGATGTTTTTTATATTAAAGGTAAAAAAAATGATGAATGAGGAAATGAAGAAAAAGATTGATGCAGTTCTTGATACAGTAAAAGATCCGGAATCTTTCCGAAGTGTGTCACAGCTTAACCTTGTAAAAAAAGTTACCTACAGCGAAAGTCATAAAAAACTTGTTGTACAGACAGACATTGGGGAACCCCGTTCGACCTGCATAGTCTGCGGTGTTGTAAACGAAACACTAAGACAGTCGATAATGAGGAATCTGAAAGAAGAATTTGATAAAAATTTCCCTGACCTGGATGTTGAAGTTATTTAAACAGCAGTAATATCATAAATCCCGGACTTATAAAGTCCTGCCTGTCTTTACCACAAGTTGCGATAATGTAAATCCAAGAAATATCAGGCTTATTCCAATTATTGTATTGATAAGTATATTTAAAACTGCAGCACGAATCTCGGCTTTTGCAAAGAGATTGAATGTTTCAAGTCCGAATGCTGAGAATGTTGTAAACCCGCCCGCAAGACCTGCAAAAATAAAAAGCCTTATATTCGGAGAAATAATCCATTTATCAAAAAATCCTGAAAAAAAACCAATTAAAAGACATCCCGTAAGGTTGACGGCAAGGGTGCCGACCGGAAAGGATGTTCCGAACAGGCTGTGTGTCCATTTTGAGAGCAGGTACCTGAGCAAACCGCCCGTCCCGCTTCCGATTGCAATATAAAGATATTCCATATCCTCCCAGTATATTGATAAAAAATATTTATGGGAATAAGAATCATATTTTTTTAAAGTCTGAAAGAAAGTTATTTTTTCATTTTCGTTGATTATCAGTATGTGATATGCTATCCTTTTTAACAGCAATAACTATATATAATTATCTTAAGCAGCTTGACAGGGGAGAATTGCCATTATGAACACTCCGGACTCCGGCCGGTCTTTTTCAGGATCTTCACACAGATTTTTGTCTATGGCAAAAAATTATCTTGTTAATATTTTTACAGATAAAAGCGGAAGATGGAAAATCTATACGTTGATTTTTTCCCTTACAATATTTATTTTTTCGATAATCACCACACAGGTTGTAGAAAGCCGCCAAAACAGCAAAAACAGCAATGCAATAAGCTCTGTCAACCATTTTTTCACTGAAATAAACAGGTATGAAAAAGATGTAGTAATTAAAAGCGGGGAGACTCTTGCATCAATTTTATATGACCTGGGAATAAATAAAATTGATGCCGCAGATATTATTGAAAGCGTAAGCTCACTTTACAATCTCAAATATCTTCAGCCGGGGAAAAAAATAAGATTCGTAATATTTGAAAACGGCGGGGAAAATCTCCCTGTTGTAGAACTGCTCAAAATGGAAAAAACACCTGGCACAGAACTGAGGGTCTGCGCCAGGAACGGCAAATATGAGGCAAAACTGGTATCGGTAAAAACAATAAAAGTTCGAACTGCTGCTGAAGGGGTAATAACAAACAGCCTTTACAGCGATGCGGCGCTTACAGGGATTCCCGATTCCGCAATTATGGAAATGTTTCAGCTCTTCTCATTCGATGTCGATTTCCAGAGAGATATTTACAGCGGAGACAGATTCAGGGTCCTTTTTGAAAATATAATAAATATGGACGGAGAAGTTGTCTCAAAAGGGAATATCGTTTTTGCCCAGCTCCAGATGAACAATAAAGACCACAAGGTGTACAGATTTGTCTGTGATGACGGAAAAACAGACTATTTCAGCGAAACCGGCATTAACATAAGGAAAACCCTGCTTAAAACACCTATCTACGGAGCAAGGATTTCTTCCGGTTACGGAAGAAGGGAACACCCGATTTACGGCTATTCACAGTTTCATCAGGCCCTTGATTTTGCAGCTCCAAGGGATACACCGATAATCGCATCAGGTTCCGGAGTTGTAAAACTTGCAGACTGGAACGGCAGCTATGGGAAATGCGTAATAATTCAGCACTCAAATCAGTACCAGACTCTTTACGCGCACATGAATTCCTTTGCAAATAATATCAGAAGGGGAAAATCTGTAAGACAGGGTGAAATAATCGGCTATGTAGGAACAACAGGCGTTTCTACAGGAAACCATCTTCATTATGAAGTGATCTTCAGGGGTCATAGATTAAATCCGTCTACGATAAAAACCCCTCCTGAAAAAAAATTGACGGAAGCTGAACTGGAACGTTTTCTGAAGGAAGTTGAAAAAATCAATATTGAGTACAGGAATGCATTGAAAATCTGATTTTTTTAAGAATCCCTGATAATAGTAAAGCTATATTATCTAACTAATCTTTTCATAAACTGCTAATTATTATATAGTTTGGGTCTAAAAATTTTTATCAGGAGTGTTATGCAATAATGTCATTTTCAGCAAAAAAAATACTTGGGATAATAATGATTCTTATTGGAGTTGTTTTTTTCCTTTTTGAATTCAAAGCCCTTCCTCACAATCCGGCAGACCCTCAGAAGTGGGATCAGCTTCATTCTAAATATTTCAGACAGATAAGAATGTCAGGAAGAGTTTTTCTCCTGCTCGGCCTTACCTTTGCTTTAACCTGAGCTTAATAATACTTCAATTGAAGTAAAAATTAAGCTCTATACAGAAAAGATTTTATCCCTTTTTCAAAGGAAAACCCTGTGCAAGTTCATCACTGTAGGAATCACGGATTTCCTTGACCTTGACATCGAAAAAAAGCGGTTTTCCTGCAAGGGGATGATTCGCGTCAACAAGAACTTTATCCCCATTTACCTCAAGAACTGTCAGTATATAGGGTGTATCATTTATTACTGTTTCAAACTCCATGCCTGCTTTTACTTCAGGGCTCTCTGTATCCCTGAAATTCTCAGCAGGTACAGAAAACACCATGTTTTCATCCCTTTTGCCATATGCTTTTTCAGGGGGAACAGAAGCAGTAAAAGAATCGCCCTGCTTTTTCCCCTCAAGAGCTTCCTCAAGTCCCTGAATTATATTTTTAAACCCGTGAAGATAAGTCAGGGGGCCGTTTTTTTCACTTGAATCAATAACCTGATCCTTTTCATTTTTCAGAACATATTCAATTGTAACAACCATTTTCCTTTTTACTGTCAATTCATTCCCCTGTTATTTATTATTTTATTTTTATAATATGGTAAAAGCTTATTATATTCAAGATTATCACACAAAAGGCTGAATATGGAAATGAAAGGAAAATATCTGCTTATAATTTTAACTGTTCTGGCTCTTGCTTCATGCGCGACAACAGAAAGTAATATCAGGGTAAAAGTAGCGAGCAGGTCGGAAACTCTGCTTATTTTGAAAAATCAAACCGGGAAAACACCTGTCTGGTCGTCTTACCCTGTTTTTGACTTTAATGGAAATGAGGTACGAAACAGAATGTTATCACTCATTGAAAATGCTCAGGATTATATTCTTATCAATTCATATCTCCTGATGTATGACGATTACGGCAGCGTCATTCTCGACGCAATTCTTGAAAAACACAAGGCAGGAGTTAAGATTTATATTATAGCAGATTCATCAAATTATTTTGTTCCGGGTGAATCAGGGTTTTCTTTCCTAAGTAAAAACCTTATCCCGTTTGCAGAATATAATCCTATAAGGCTGCATACATTATTCAGCGGACAGTCGGTAATATACAGGGATCACAGAAAATTCTGGGTCATAGACGGAAAATATATTTACATCGGAGGCTGCAATATAATTAGCAGTTCCCTTAAACCGGCAGATGAGGGGGGTAATATTGACGGGATGGTGCTTTTTGAATCACAGGAAACCGCTGAGCTGCTGATTGATGCATTTACGGGAACCTGGAACAATTTCTCGGAATTGAAACTTGATTCAAAAATGTTCAGGGTCCCCGAACAAAAAAAATTTGACACAAAAGTGCTTTTAATAAATCAGGAAATCAACAGTAACAGCCAGAGAATTACAGATATGCTCTCAGGACTTTTTTCTGCGGCGAGGAAAGAGGTGTGGATAATTCAGCCTTATACCTTTGTCAATTCAGATATAATAAAATCAATCAAAAAAATGGTAAAAAAAGGAGTAAACGTAAATATTATACTGTCGGAATATTCAACAAGCAGTAAATACTATTACGCGTCCTTCTACGGAATAAAAGATCTCATTAAGGCAGGTGCAGATGTGTGGATTTATTCGCCGCCGCTTCTTTCTTCGCCCCTGCATATTAAAGCTTTTTTTATCGATAATAATTGGGTTTCAATAGGCTCTGCAAACTTTAATCAAAGGTCTTTCAGCTATTCTGACGAGGCCAATATAATTTTTTATGATCCTTCTTCTTTCAATGAAATTGCAAAAAGTCTTTATAAAATAAAAAAAACATGCTGGAAAATTGATCTGAATGAAGCTAAAAGGTACAGAACCCATCAATACAGGAACTGGAACAGGCTTATGCAGATAGCTGGATAAAGAATACAGAGCAGGATATCGGCTGAAAAACCATAGCACACGGATTTTCCGGATAAAAAGAAAAGCGTTGATTAAACATTTTTCTTCAATTATCATTTATTCAGCTATGAAAAATTACGCAGCTGGAATTGATATCGGCGGGACAAACACGAAAATAGGCATAGTTTCGGATGATGGTAAGGTATCAGAGAAAACAATACTTCAAACCAGGGATTACAGTACCCCGTCAATTTTTAAAAAAATGGTCCGTTCAGAATTGACGGCAATGATTAAATCTATGGGTATTAATATATGCGGAATCGGGATCGGCGCACCCAATGCAAATATATACTCAGGCTGTATCGAATTTGCGCCCAACCTGCCGTGGAAAGGGATGATAGACCTGAAAGAGAGCCTTAATGATCTTGCTCCGGTTAAGGTAACAAATGATGCCAACGCTGCCGCTCTGGGAGAAAAGCTGTTTGGAGCCGCGTCCGGTTTCAGCGACTTCATTGCCGTTACTCTTGGGACCGGTGTTGGCGGGGGGATATTCAGCGATTCAAAACTGCTTTACGGCAAGTTCGGTTTTGCCGGTGAAATAGGGCATATCACTGCAGTACCCGGCGGCAGACAGTGCAACTGCGGAAGAAAGGGGTGTGTTGAAAAATACTGTTCGGCGGGGGGGATTGTCTGCACAGCATTAGAGCTGCTTTGTGGGGACAGAAGCAAATCAAAGCTGGATAAATATGATAAAAATACACTTACAACCAGAATAATATATGAAGCAGCTCTGGAAGGGGATAAAACCGCACTTGAAACCTTTGATATTACAGCCCGCTATCTTGCTTCTTTTTTTAACGATCTTGTAAATATTTTTTCCTCCGAAGCAATAATTCTCTCGGGGGGAGTTGCACAGAGCGGCGAAATTCTTTTAAAACCGCTTGAGAAATATTTCAGGCAGGAGCTGATTGAGTTTTACAGGGACAAGGATATTAAACTTCTGCGCTCTGCCCTTCCACAGCAGGATTCTGCAATTATAGGGGCGGCATCTCTTGTTTTTTAAAAAAAATCTGCACTAAAGGGACAATTTTAATACAGTCAGAAAGTTCATTATAGATGTTTATGCTGGTTTCATGCATGCAGACATCTGTTTTTTTTACTGTAAAAAATGTATTCTTGATTATATATTGAAATAGCGGAGTTAAATAAAAATATGTTCGACAAAATTGATGAAATTCTGGAAAAATATAAAGAAATTGAAAACAAACTCTCTGACCCGGATATAGTAAAGGATCAGAAAAAATACAGGGAAATTATGCAGGAGCATTCCCATCTTAAAGAGATAGCTGAAGCTAGCGGGAAATACAAGAAAATAGTACAGCAGATCGGAGAGGCAAAAAAAATTGCCGCGGAAGAGAAAAATCCTGAATTGAAAGAGATGGCGAAAGAGGAAGCAAGAGAACTTGAAATTGAAAAAGAAGAGTATCTGGTCTATCTTAAGCAGCTTCTAATCCCGAAAGATCCCATGGATCAGAAAAACATTATTATGGAGATAAGGGCCGGTACAGGAGGAGATGAGGCCGCACTTTTTGCCGCAGACCTTTACAGAATGTATTCCAAGTTTGCTGAAGCCAGAAAATGGAAAATAGAGGTCCTGTCAGTTCATGAAATTGGTCTTGGAGGATTCAAAGAGATAATTTTCTCAATTTCAGGCAAAAATGTTTATGAAAACATGAGATATGAAAGCGGGGTACACAGAGTACAAAGAGTACCTGAAACTGAATCCGGCGGAAGGGTACATACGTCTGCCGTTACAGTTGCGGTTCTGCCTGAAGCGGAAGAAACAGACATAGATATCAGCCCTGAAGAACTCAAGATAGATGTTTACAGATCATCCGGTCCCGGAGGACAGAGCGTCAACACGACAGACTCGGCCGTAAGAATTACACACCTTCCGACCGGGCTTGTTGTGACATGCCAGGATGAAAAATCGCAGATCAAAAACAAGGCAAAAGCACTGAGGGTACTCCGTGCAAGATTATACGAACTGGAAGAAGAAAAAAAACAGAAGGAGCGGTCTGAAGCACGTAAAACCCAGGTAGGGACTGGCGACAGATCCGAAAGGATAAGAACCTATAACTTCCCCCAGAACAGGCTTACTGACCACAGGATTAATCTTACCCTCTACAAGCTTGAAATAATTATGGAAGGTGATCTTACAGAGACTCTCGAAGCGCTGAAATTCAACGCACGTGAAAAAGTACTTCAGAAAAGCTAAAAAAGGATTCAGCAGGGTTATATGACAGTTAAGGAAATACTTGCTCAGACATCAGAAAAGATATCTCACAGATGGCCCTCTACCCCGTTTCTTGACGCTTCACTCCTTCTGCAGGAATCTTCAGGCATGACAAGAGAGAAGCTTCTTGCATCATATAATCTTGAAATAGCGGAAGATGTCCTGGAAAAGTTTAATTTGATGGCAGAAAAAAGACTTGCCGGTTATCCTGTAGCCTATATAACCGGTAAAAAAGAATTTTTCAGCAATACATACATTGTTGACAGAAGTGTACTTATCCCGCGGCCGGATACAGAGATACTGACGGAAAAAGTTCTGGAAGCAGCAGCTGAGATGATAAAAAAATCAACTGCCCCGGTGAAGATACTTGATCTCTGTACCGGCAGCGGATGTATCGCCATAACGCTTAAAAAGGAGCTTGGAAGCGGGGCTGAAATTGAAGCATCCGATATTTCTGAAAATGCTGAAAAAACTTTTAAAAAAAACTGTCAGGCAATACTTGGATACCAGATACCGTTTCACAGATGCAGCCTGTTTGAAGGAATAAAAGGAAAGTATAATTTCATTGTTTCCAATCCGCCATACCTTGAAGATGCTCATGTGGAAGAAATGATATCAAAAAACTGGCCCGAGCCGGAATCGGCACTTAGAGGCGGCCCGGACGGGCTTGATCTGATAAGAGAAATTACTCAAAAGGCTTACCGCTTTATTGAAAACAGGGGAGCGCTGTTTCTCGAAGCAGACCCTGCTCAAATGGCTGAAGTGAAAATGATGCTTTCAAAGAACAGATTCAGTAATATTGTAATATCAAGGGATTTATCCGGAAAAGAGAGGGTTATAGGCGCATGGCAGAAATAATCTCTCTCGAAAATGATATTCAGGCACTGAAGAAAAAACTCACCGCCAATAAATACTCAAGTGAGGACATCCAGGCCATTATGGAAGCGGTCCGCTTCGGCGAGAAGATTCACGGAGAACAGAAAAGGGCAAGCGGTGAACCTTTCTTTATACATCCCCTTACAGTCGCGGAAATACTCATAGACCTTAATCTTGACAGAAATGCGATTATTGCATCACTTCTGCACGATACAGTTGAAGATACAGAGATAGAAAGTCCGCTTATAGAATCCAGATTCGGTTCTGAAGTCTCTCAGCTTGTTGAAGGTGTAACAAAGATAAGCATAGTAAAGGCAAAAAACAAATCAGTTCAGGAAATAGAAACTCTCAGAAAAATGCTTCTTGCCATGGTCAAGGATATAAGGGTAATTCTTATAAAACTGGCAGACAAACTGCACAACATGAGAACACTTTCCTATCTTTCAGAAGAAAAACAGCAGGCAATTGCAGAGGAATGTCTTGAAATTTATGCCCCGCTTGCAGGGCAGCTTGGCATTTCCTGGATCAAGGCGGAACTTGAAGATCTCGCGCTCAAATATATTAATCCTGATGTATATGAACAGATCAAGCAGTTTCTCGCGCTAAAGCGGAAGGAAAGGGCGGAATACCTCAAAAATGTAGAAGATAAGATAACCCTTGCCTGCAGGGAAGAAGGAATCAGTATAGATATATCGACAAGGGCAAAGCATTTTTATTCAATTTATAGAAAAATGACAAAAACAGGCAAGGAACTCGGGGAAATATATGATCTTCTCGGAATCAGGATTTTGTGCACCAGTGTAAATGAATGCTACACAATTCTCGGGCTTGTCCACAAACTCTGGATTCCGATAGAAAGAAGATTCAAGGATTACATCGCAGTTCCCAAATCCAACAGGTACCAGAGTCTGCACACAACAGTAATGACTGATAACGGTAAAATACTTGAGGTGCAGATACGCACCTATGAAATGCACAGGATGGCAGAATACGGTATAGCTTCCCACTGGCTTTATAAAACCGGTAAAACAACAGACAGCATAAATCCAAAGGATATTTCACTTGTAAACAAGCTGATGAACTGGAACAACCTTGAAAACGGGAAAACAGATTTTTTAAGCGATCTTAAAAAAGAGATACTTAAGGATACAATTTATGTTTTTACTCCGGCAGGTGATGTATTTGAAATGCCTACGGGAGCAACAGCAATTGATTTCGCCTATCACATCCATACCGAGGTAGGGAACCACTGTTCTGCGGCCAAGGCAGACGGCTATATCATTACACTGCATAAGGAACTAAAGAATACCCAGGTTGTAGAGATTATTACAAGCAATACTGCACACCCCAATCTTCAGTGGCTGAGGATGGCAAAAACAAACAGGGCAAGAACAAAAATAAGACAGTGGCTGAACAAGAATGACGATTCACTGATAATAAAGAAAAATGTTGTAGTAAAGCAAAAAAAAGCAGAGCTTCCCGATGATGCTAAAAGCCATAAGGAGCAGAAACCACTTACCGAGACTGAGGAAAAACCTGACAAGGAAGTAATAAAGGAGGTAATGGACAGGAACAGGATAAGCTTCAAGGTAGGCGGAGAGAAAAACATGATGATCAGCTTTGCCAAATGCTGTTCACCGGTCCCCGGAGATCCGATTATCGGGTACATTTCTGTAGGCAGAGGTATAATTGTCCATAAAAACGACTGTCAGAATGTTAAGCATATAAAAAATTTTTCGACCCGCTCAATAGATGTTGAATGGGAAGCTGTGTCTCCGAAATCCACAAGACGGTTCAAGGTAACCTCTAAGATAACTCACGATCTTTTTTCAGAAATTGAGGGGGCAATACGAAAATACCACGGGCATCTTATAGAAGGGAGACTTATCGAAGATGACAAAGACAGGCTGAGCGGTTTTTTTACCATAGAGATTGATAAAAAAGATGACTTCGGAAAGGTAGTAAAAAGTATAAGAACAATCCCCTCAATAATAAACATCTACGCTGTTTAGACGTAATATAGTGTAAATTTAATCCAATCCATGTTACTATTTAGTTCCAGAAAATACTGTCACAGGAGATCAACAGATGAAATTCGACTGCCTTGTTGTAGGCGCAGGTATTTCCGGCAGCACCGCGGCAAGGACGCTGGCAGAAGCCGGCAAAAAAGTCCTTGTAATGGAACAGCTTAAGCACATTGCCGGACACTGCCACGATTATCTTTCGCCGGAAGGTATTACTGTTCATACCTACGGCCCTCATATCTTTCATACAAACAACCGCGAAGCATGGAAATACCTTAGCAGATTTACGGAATTCAGGCATTTCCAGCACAGGGTTTTAAGCTATGCTGACGGACTTTTAATACCATTTCCCATAAATATGGATACAATAAACATGGTATACGGCACATCGATTACAGCAGAAGAAGTCGCTGGATTTCTTGAGAATGAGGTAAAAAAATCAGTATATAAAGATCCTCCAGGGAATTTCCGCGATGCGGTAGTATCCCAGGTGGGAGAGAGGCTTTATAACCTTTTCTTTAAAAACTACACAATAAAGCAGTGGGAAAGAAACCCCGAAGAACTGTCCCCGGAAGTAGCCAGACGCATTCCTGTAAGGGCAAACAGGGACAACCGCTATTTTTCCGACCAGTACCAGGGTATTCCGTCAGGCGGGTACACAAAGATGATAGAAAATATGCTTGATCATGAAAATATCTCACTGATGACAGGTGCTGATTACTTCAGACTGGGAGATACTGTTTCAGCCCTTCTTGATGAAAAGAACAGCCTGACAGTCTACACAGGCGAGCTTGACAGATTTTTTAATTATAAATACGGGGAACTTGAATACAGATCTCTTGATATCAAATTTAAAACTGTTGATATGGAGCAGTACCAGGATGCTGCTGTTGTAAACTATCCTAACGATTATGATTTTACAAGGATAACAGAATTCAAACACATGACAGGTGAAAAATCCGGGAAAACAGTAATCTGTATGGAATATCCCATGGAAAAAGGGGAACCCTATTATGTTGTTTTAACAGAGACAAATATGGAAAAAAGAGAGAAGTATATAAAAGATACCGCCCTCCTTGAAAAAAGCGGTAAATTTATATTTACAGGAAGACTTGCAGAATACAAATATTACAATATGGACCAGGCGGTGACAGCCGGGCTTGAAAAAATCAGGAAATACCTAAATGACAAAGAAATCTGAAAAAACCGCTAAAAACAAAACTATCGGCGCAGCAGTTTTTTGCGTTTTAATCCTGCTCTTTTCCGCGTCAGCGCATTTAAGCGCCCAGACCCTTAAAAACACATCATACAGCGATCCGGTATATCTGTTCCTTGACAGGGCATACGCGAGGAAATGGATTGATTATCTTCCCGCAGTGCAGCCTTATACTGAAAAAAAGGTATACTCCCTTCTTAAGGAAGTACTTTCCAGCTATAAAACTTTTCCTGAAAGTTTCACATCCCGTGATTATGATGAGCTTATGAGCCATATAAACCGCTTTGAAGGAGACAGGTTTTCGCTGTACCGGAATGAGGGGGAGAATTTCACAGTTGAAGCCGGCTTATCTCCATATACAGACTTCAATATGGCATTAAGCTCTCCTTCTGACTCAGCAACAGTGCTTGGGACAGATTTTTCCCTTGACCTTACAGCCGGGGAAAATCTTTATATGGGATTCATTACCGACCAGTATCTCATATTAGAGACAGGGGATGATTCGCCATACAGAAATTTCAGTACTCCTGACAAACCTGATTTTAATACATATACCTATAATCTTTCGACAGGGGATGCGGGGTTCAATAACAATGCAGTAAGGTCTGAAGGCGATACAGAACTTTCAGTCAGAATGAACCAGCTGAACCAGATGACAATCGACCTCGGGCTCTCTACGCTTTCATTCGGAAGGGATGCCCTCTCGTGGGGAGAAAGCAGGTTTTCAAACCTTGCCCTTTCAAATACTTCAAAACCCTATGAATATTTTTCATTTGACATTCCGTTTGGAGAAAGAATCTATTTTATCTGGATGACTGGCTTTTTAAAGGACTGGAATGATTTAAAAAGCGACGTTGACGGCAGCAAGATTATCACTGCCCACAGGTTTGAATGGCAGCTCACAGACTGGTTCATGTTTTCAATTTATGAGTCAGTGGTCTATTCCGAGCGTTTTGAGCTTGCATACCTTAATCCATTTTCACTTTACTACATCAGCGAAGTTACACAGGGCGATTACGACAACAAGCTTGGAGGATTTGACCTTGTTTTCCGCATCCCGTCAGCAATGGTATATTTTTCATTCTTCGCTGATGACTGGGACTTCGGCGAACTCTTAAAGCCTTCATACTATCATAACGAAATGGGGATAACGCTTGGGATCAGACACTATGATTTCATCCCCGGCCTGACAATGACAATTGAATATTCACACCTTAATCAGTGGATGTATACACACAAGAAAGTAAACGGAGAGACGAACAATTATGCCCATTACGGATCACACCTTGGGCACCTGCTTGAACCCAATTCCCACATTATCTTTCTTGATTTCAGATATGATTATTCAATAAAAAACACCTGGGGACTTACTTTCTGGTTCACACAGGATAGTTACGGGAATATTTCCACAAGTCCTTCTGATGACGGTATAGGATGGGATATGGAAGGGTATTACGATCCCTGGGATGGATATTATAACTACCTTGACTATGGAATTGACGGAATTGTAAGGGAAACAAATTACGACATTACCCTTTACACTGAATACAGGATTCCATACTACGGAGTCAGTTTATATGCAGGATGGTCGGTTGAATACACACATAACAAGGATCGAATAAAAGGAGATAACGAATGGGCCAATTATCTTTCCCTTTCCGCAAAATGGCAGGCGTATTAAAAATATTTTCAATAGCTGCGGCGATCTCCTTTTGCATGCTGTTTGCAGCGCTGCCGGCTTCTGCGCAGACACAAAGTACCGCCGGCTCCGGCGGCGGTGAAAACGGAACTGAACCGGCCGCTCAGACCCGGAACAGCGAAGCTTCCGGCAAAAACACTGAAAAAAACAAAACAAAAAACCTGCAGCGGATAATTCCGCTCTCATCCCCCCTTTATGAAGAACTTGACAGGCTTTATCTGCTTACTGGGAAAAGCCGGCCGTCGGCCGCACGGCCATGGTCGGCTGATGAAGCGGAGAAAATATTAACGGCCCTTCCGGATGATGATTTAAACGGAACTGAAAAAACCTCATTTTCAATTGTAAGATCTGAAATTTTATCCGGTGCTGAAGATACGGGACCCGGGCGGGCCGCCGGAAGAGTTACAAAAAGTATTAATATCGAAGGGTACTTCAAGACAGACAGCGACAGGGAAGAATGGGAACACGGCTATGAAGAAAGGAAGCCTCTTTTATACATTCCCTTTGAGGGCTGGTTTTTTCAGAACCTTTACTCGACTTTAGACCTGTCAATAAAAGAGGAATACGCCGCAATTACAGGCAGTGATGACAACTATACAAACATTCCCTCCGCACTTACAGATCTTGACTGGTATTTCCCTTTCAGGGCTTTTATTTCACTCGGGGGTGAACACTGGAACATTCAGGCAGGACGTGACAAGGCAAGCTGGGGTTCAGGCGTTACAGGGAATATGCTGCTTTCCGATTACTCTGATTTTTATAATCTTATAAAATTTACAACATACTGGGACAGGTTCAAGTTTACTTCGGTTTTCATAGGACTTGACCCATGGCTTACAAACGAAGAAAAGGAAATAGACAGCGTTGAGGCTGATGATAACGGACTTGCGGGAGGATATGAGAATTTCGGGGAACTCTACAAGGCTTTCTTCGGTCATAGAATAGAATACAGGGTAAAGGACAATCTTACCCTTGCACTGTCTGAGGCAATAATGTTCGGAAATAAATACATAAACCCGGCAGAGCTCAACCCGGTTTTCGTACTTCACAATCTCTTTATACCTGAGTATTCAAATGCTATAGCATCCTTTGAGGCAGACTACACATTGATCAGAGGATTAAATTTCTATATGCAGTTTGTAATGGATGAATTCCAGGTTCCGGGATACGAGACTGATGATTCAAGGCCGGGGGCCAACGGTCTTCTTACCGGGCTTACATTTATAAAACCGATGGAGAAAGGCTACCTGACATTCAAAGGGGAAGCGGCAAAAACAGATCCCTACCTTTACAACAGGTGGCATCCCCTTACAAGATTCACAAACAGGAGAAGGATCTGGTCAACGTATCTTGATAAATACGAATATATAAATAAACCGATGGGTTACCGGGAAGGCCCTGACGCTGTAATTCTCTATGGGTCTGCCGGTTTTGACAGGCCCGGCAAATTTTCTGCTTCTCTTGACGGAAAATACAGCATGAAAGGAGAGTTAAACAGCTCTCTTGACGACCCTCTCTCCTACGATACAGGAAAAGATGCCTCAAATCTGGAGATCCTCTCAGGTACAGTTGAAAAGGAACTTGTTACAGGGATTCACGGGACTATAAAACCTGTCACTGACATTTCATTGTCAACAGATATCTATTGGGTTCATATAAGTGACATGGACAACATTTCAGGGGAAACAGTAAATGATCTTGAAATTTCTTTCTCTGTGGGGCTGGTTTTTTAAGATAACGGTATTTCCAAGGGCTGCCGGAATAAATCAATCAGTTATACGACATCAGTCAATTGGTCTTATGTTATCAGGATCATTAATAACATTTTCGTAGAGAGATCTGTATTTATCGCCAAAGGTTTTAAGAGTATGCCTCTGCAGGATGTATTCCCTTCCCTTCGCCCCCATGTCCCAGAGCTTCGGAATCTCGGCCTTTTTAAGCATCTCATAAAGCTCTTTATATTTGCCGGATGTAAACAGAAGACCGGTTTCCCCTTCCTGGATAGCTTCCATGTTGCCTCCGCACCTGGATGCAATTACAGCAGTTCCGCTTGAAAGCGATTCTATCGGGATATAGGAAAATGCCTCATCCCACCTGGTTGGAAGAACTGTGACATCAGATTTTGCGTAAAACTCACCCACTTTAGCCGGACTGTCAAGAAAACCGGCCCAGTTTATCACAGGGTTGCCCTTTGTCCTTTTCATCAGTATGGGTTTAAGTGTTCCGTTTCCGACAATGTTTAGTCTGATTTTTCTCTCTTCACTCAGTCTGAGGACAACGTTTATAAGTTTATCAATCCCTTTTTCCGGCGTTATCTGCCCTACAAATGTTACCTCAAGTGTATCGTGAGGCTCATAGGGAACAGGCTTGAAAACCTCAGGATTAACCCCGGCATAAAGAAGGACTATTTTCCCCTTCGGAACACCTCCGATCTCCTCAAGCTGGGCTTTTACAAATTTGCTTATTGCAACATAACATTTTGCGTCTGTAAAATTTCGTCTGGATGCCAGAAAAAATGCATTCATCCATTTATCAATCATATATTTTCGTGATCCTACAGACATGTGAAATGTACAGATCAGCGGCGCTTTCAGGGAGGTGCGGAATCTTGAAATGTTAAAATCAAGCCGACCTGAAGGGTGATGATGATGAAGTATATCCGGGCTGAATTCAAGCAGCTTTTCTTCTACTTCGGTAACACTCCTTGCCCAGGGTATTATTCCGCCTATAAGATATGATTTCGGCTCATATACCGGGATTCTCTGCTTGGTCCATTTTGCTTCACTTACTATTAAAGTTTCATCGCCGGTTTTGTCAAAAGAGTTATATAAATTCAAGGCGTAAGAAGCAATACCTCTTACGCCGCTGTGAATATGCGCAATTTTCATGCCTTAAATTATCAGAAAAAGCAGTTCACGTCAACAAATAGTGAACAATCTCGTTGTGAAGTTCGAGGTCAATTATTGATCCCGGATCATACATCCTCATCCTGTCGGGATGGGTTTCGCTGAATGTCAGGGGCTGTCCTCCTGCCTCAATTTCATACTCAATCGCGTTCCCGAGATAAAGAGAGCGTTTCACTTTGGCTTTCAGAGTTCCTGTACCATTCACGGCAATCGACAAAAGCTCCGGCCGCAAAACCAGTGTTACTTTTTTCCCCGCGTCAAGTTTATCTTTGGTGTTTATTTCAACACTGCTGCCGAGGCAGTCTACTGTTGCCCGCCCCCCGCTGCTTTTTGATACTTTTCCCTCAACAAAATTCGCCCGGCCGATAAAGTTGGCGACAAACCTTGAATTGGGGTAGCGGTAAATTTCCTGCGGCGGACCGATCTGCTCTATGACACCCTTATTCATTACAACTACCTGATCAGACAAAGTCATCGCCTCAATCTGATCATGAGTAACATATATACTTGTGATTCCGAGAGTCTGCTGTATTCTTCTGATCTCTGTTCTCATCTGCTCCCTGAGCTTTGCGTCAAGGTTGGAAAGAGGCTCATCAAGAAGAAGAACTTTAGGTTCAAGAACAAGCGCCCTTGCAAGTGCGACACGCTGCTGCTGGCCGCCTGAAAGCTGGTTAGGAGCTCTTGTCGCAAATCCTGTCAGGTCTACAAGCTCAAGGACCTTACCTACTCTTCTTTCAATTTCACTTTTGGATGCTTTCTGGACATTAAGACCGTACGCAATATTTTCAAACACATTAAGGTGCGGAAATATTGCGTAACTCTGAAATACCATCGACATCCCCCTCATATGGGTAGGAAGTTCTGTAATATCAGTTCCGTCAAGTATTATTTTTCCCGCTGACGGGACTTCAAATCCGCCGATAAGACGGAGTGTGGTTGTTTTTCCGCAGCCGGAAGGGCCGAGCAAAGTTACAAGCTCGCCCTTTTTTATATTCAGTGTTACATCATTAACCGCAGTAACCTCTGAGACTCCCCCCCGGGGTGGAAATACTTTCATTACATTTTCAAGGTTAAGATACATTATTTACCTCCTATGCGCCCCAGGTGATATCTATACCACCACGCCGCCTGATCATTTTTCCTGTTATAAAATAAAGAATACTTATTGCGATAAGTACAAAGAAAATTATTAGAGTTGAGTATGCCGCGGCCATGCTTATTCCCCCCTGCTCCCACTCGCTTAAAATAGATGCTGTTACTATTCTCCACTTGGGACTGACGAGAAACAGGATCGCGGAAAGGCTGGTCATATGTCTTGTAAAACTGAAAATCATCCCCGCGACCATGGCAGGCATAATAAGAGGGAGAGTTACCTTGCGGAATGTATACCTTGCGTCCGCACCCATTATGGAAGAAGCTTCTTCCATGGAAGGGTCAATCTGCTGCAAAGAAGCTATACCCGATCTTACAGAAGCAGGAAGGCTTCTTACTGCGAATGCTGCAAGAATAATATAAGGGGAACCGACAAGTGCAAGCGGTTTGCCCGCAAAAATAAGCGCGACTGAGCAGCCTGTCATTACAGCAAGGTTAACGCTGACCCCTTTACCCCTAGATCTTTTTTCAACCGCTATCATAACAGCCATAATCATTAAGATACATCCCAGAATCGGGTGAGGCAGCTGGAAGAACAGTTTTATGTAATCCGGAAGCTGGGTCATGGCATTCTTAAATACCCCTGACGGTATGGTTTTATTCATGTCTACGATCGGATAAATTACATATTCGATAAGACCGTAAGTTGAAAGGTACAGGCCCATAAACACATACCTTAATCCGGCTTTTCTGTTTTTCCGGACAAGTTCGGCAATCCCTGAAAGCAGCACTATGGCGGCTACTACATAAACCATCAGCAGTGTTACACTCATAAGTTCAAGATAATGAAGAGCATATGCTATCAGAATACCGGCAGCCCCGGTTATGAGCCGCTTCTTTGTGTCAGAAAGCGATACACCCAGAGCAAACAGCAGCATGACTACGAAAAGAAGGTATACCAGCAGCCTTGGAGAGGTACTGAACGCAAGGACAAAGCCTATACCGAGAATTGTTCCCGGTACTGCACCGCCGAGATTTGAAGTAAAATCAACAACTTCCTTTCCCATGAACTTTTTACGTACAACAAGAAATGCGACAACCATTCCGAGAAGGACCGCAATAGGAGTCGCTATAATACTCAGGAAGGTCGTATCAAGGATTGATTCAATTCCGCGGGCGAACATCTGTTTCCACCACTCAAGGCTGAATGAATAATCAAGCCCCCATGCCTTGCTGAAAGAACCGTAAATAATCGCTATATAGAGTATCAGAATCAGGATACAGACAATATATGTTGTAACTATAAAAGGCCACCTGATCCACCCTTCCTTTTCCTCCATTATTCCGCCGGTCGGTTTTCCTGTTACAGATACATATGACCTTCTTGAAACATAATATCTCTGTACCAGAAAAATTATCAGTGTAGGGATAAGAAGGACAACAGATAATGCTGATGCCTTCTGGTAATCATATTCACCTGCTATGGCAAGGAATATCTGGGCTGAGAGGACAGTAGTATTGCCCGATATAAACAGAGGGTTTCCAAGGTCTGCAAGCGATTCAACAAAAAGGAGAAGAAACGCCCCTGCGATTCCCGGGATAAGCAGCGGTATGGTTACTGTCCTGAAAATATGTATTTTCCCTGCTCCCATGCTCCGTGCGGCCTCTTCCATGGAAGGATCAAGCCGTTCAAGCATTGCCCGCATGATAAGATACGCGACAGAAAAGAATGTAATAATCTGGACAAAAACAAGACCGTCCATTCCATAAAGATCGTTTGATCCCTGGGGAAACTGCATACCAAGCAGGCCCCTTGAGATAAGCCCGTTTCTCCCGAACAGAAGGATGGAACTCAGCGCCAACGCAAAAGGGGGCGATACAGTAGGGACAAGAGCAAGGATATGGACAAACTTTTTCCCCGGTACACGGCATCTGACAATAGTATAGGCAAATATAAATCCGAGAAGTGTTCCTCCGGAAGCAGTCAGAAGGCCCATTCGGAGAGTATCGGCAAAGATTCTTCTTGCAGTAGGTCCGTAATAAGAGTCAAAATATCTGTAAAAAAATTGCAGATTAAAATTACCCTGAGTATCGACAAAACCGTTAATGGCGGTCTTCATTATCGGATAAACAATAAATGCTATAAGAAAAAGCGAGCTTAAAAGCAGACTGAGAGCCAGGATATGATCCCGGAAAATCAGACTGAATTCCTGTATTCTCTGCTTAAGAGGGGAAACCCTTCTCATCCGGTTCTGCTGAACATCTGATGACATAAAATCCTCCATGTACATATAATAAAACTCATGGCAGTAAAAAAAGCCTGTTCACCGGAGCACTTGATAATTGAGTGTTATCCGCATGAACAGGCCTTTCATTCAGCAGCTACTATTTTTTAAGGTTATCAGCACCTGCAAGTTCGTTGGAAAATTTATCTATAAATTCTTTTTTATGATCGCCTGCCCACTGAAAATCGTAGGGGATGAGTTTTACCTGAAGAAGTTCAGGATGTGAAAGTTCAACACCTTTTACAGTTGGAGCCTGGTATGCCTTGTATTTCGGCCCGAGAGACTGTGCTTCAGCTGTAAGGGCCCAGTCAAACCATTTTTTCGCATTGGCAATATTTTTGCCGTTTGCAAGAATGCCCATTCCGCCGATCTCGTAGCCTGTCCCTTCTTTCGGGAAAGTAAGTTCAAGAGGAAGTTTATTATCGTCAATTTCGTGTACAATATCATGTGAGAAAACTATACCGACAGCGGCTTCGCCCTGTCCTACAAATTTGGCAGGAGCTGCGCCTGACTTTGTAAACTGGTGGACCTGACCGGCATATTTGCGGAGGTATTCCCATCCTTTTTCCTCTCCCCGGATCTGGAGTACTGTCGCAAGCGCTGTATAGGATGTTCCTGAAGTTGAAGGATGGGCAACAAGGATCTGTCCTTTCAGTTTCGGATCAAGAAGATCATCCCATGATGTAGGAGCTTTTGCTCCCGGGTTAGCTGCAAGCCAGTTTTTGTTTGTACAGAAAGCAAGTGATCCTACATAGATTCCTACATAATAATCGTCTTTGTCTTTATACTTTTTGCTGTCAAGAAGATTTTTGTAGCTGGGTGATTTGTATGCGGCAAGAAGGCCTTCATTCTTTGCAGCGACAAAGCTGTCCATGGGACCGCCCCACCATATATCAAACTGCGGATTGTCTTTTTCCGCCCTGATTCTGGCAAGAGATTCGCCGCTTGACATTCTTACATAGTTGACTGTAATGCCGTATTTTTTTTCAAATTCCTGCTTCATTCCCTGACACCATTCTTCCTGCGGTGTCGCAAGTACGTTAAGCTCTGTTGTTTCCGCTTCAGCTTCTGTCTTGCCCATGGCAAAAATGCCGGGTGCAAGGAAAGAAATAATGATTAAAACAAATAACACTTTTTTCATATTCAAATTCCTCCTTTAGAAATCCAAAACTGATTATAACACCTAGGTATCATTTAAGCAAATTATTTGAAGCAATTTGCCATTGTGCATATCAGAATGCTCTTCCGAGGGTTTTACAACGGCTGTTTTCCCAGAATCTTGAGAATATACTCTCCGATTGACCGGGATGTAAGACGGACTGCCTTTACAGCAGCCTCATCCGCAATTATCTTCAATTCAGATTCTTTTTTAAGGCGGATATCCCCAATCATTTTTTCGATACTTTCAAGCATATCCAAGATCTTTTCAGGATCACCTGAAAGGGATTGCTTACCTGTCCCGACGGGCGCTCCTGTAAATTCTCCCATAAAATTTTCACCGAACCCCTCAGGCAAACCATATCCTGACGGGGAAACGCTCTCATTTTTTTCAAGTTTTTCAGCAGTTTCAGCTGATTTTAGAAGCAGTTCAGTAATCTCATCGCCACGGTCATGCTCATCATAGCCTTCCCCGTTAACCCTTCTGGCCTCTTCCCTTAAAAGCATATAGTCTTCCGCGTCAAACGAATCATTTATAAGCTGCACAATCCTCATGTCTTTGGCAAAGATATACCCGATATAAAATATTATCAGAACAAGAATGGAAATAAGGGTCAAAACAAGAACAAGCATTATTTTGTCATGCTGTCTCATAATATCTGCTCCGTCTGCGAGCACACCCTCAACCGGAAGGGATGACCCGCCGGCAGAAGCAGTCTGCTTAGTCAGATTAACCTCTATATACCAGCCGGTGCTTTCCAGTTTTTCCCTGTAACCGGCGTAATCAGTACTTTCTTTTCCGTCCCTGCCGAACAGTACAGAGTTATCTGTATAATAAATTATTCTCGGGTCTCTTTCAGCCGTCATTCTCACCCTGTTTCTGGATAAATCATATACAGTTTCGTAATAAGCGGTTCTGTTGGTAATCAGATAATCCGTAAGCATTATGTCGACAACAGCAAGTCCCGAGACAAAAACAAGAACTATTGTTACCCCTATCTTCATCACCCTTTCCTGAATAAAGACGGAATCGCCTTTCATCTTCTTCAGAAAGCTGAAAATACGCAAGAATCTGAGCACCCGGATTATCTTGAAAAACCTGCCTATCCGCATAACCTTGAAAAGCCCGAAATACTGGCCGAACTGCATGAAAGCGGCAAGCCCCGGTATACATGCGAGAAAATCCACCCATCCATAAGCTTTGAAAAAATATTTCTTTGATGGAAATGAAATAAGGCGCAGGGTAAAATCCAGCAGGAAAAGAAGATCAATGATCTTGTTGATTTCAGTGATGTACTCCTTAAAGGCTGTATATTCAAGGACAAGTCCTGCTATAGAGGCAATAACGATGTAGGGATTGAAAAAATCTATCAGGAAAACAAGTTTTTCAAATCTCCTGTCGGGTTTTAAATTCATTGTTTTCTCCTGTCTTCAGAAATTATAGCGTGTCATAAACATGTCGGAAGGTTGTATAATATTTTTATTTTTTGTCAGATATTTTTTCATACTTGAAATTATTTCCCGTGATTCAGCCTTGAAATGTGTTATTTTACCTGACGCGATATTAAAAGCGTTATTGACCAGCATATTAATACGCTCGTCTGAATCATAAAGTTTTCGGAGTTTTTCCCGCTGATTTTCCTTGATTGAAAAATACCTTCCTGATATCTCCATCACCTGCATTATCAGGATATAGGTAAAAACCGAGATAAACAGTATGGCGCAATAAAATACCGGATGAATTCTTCCCAGGTTATCGTTTGCAAAGTTTTTAAGGCTTACAGAAAGATGCATACTTTCCAGAGTCTCAGGTTTTGCGGAATTGAGCAGCTGATAGAGTACAAAATATGAAAGGATTTCCTCATAATCACCGCCCCATCTGGATGCAATAATCTTAAGATATTCCTTAATGAAAATTGAATACCTGTCAATTTCATATCCGCACATAAGACAGTAAACTCTCGGGTTGTAAATACTCTTTGAAATTTTGCTGCCGAAAGCTTCAATCAGAAACTCTTTTTCAGGGATCTTCCTCTCATTTACCATCGCAAGTTTTTCAACCGACAGAAAACTATGTTCAATTATTTCCATTATTTTTTCAGCGTATCTGAACGGGCCCTGACCGACAATTGTGACATCGGATGAGACTATTACCTCATCAGGGTCAAGCCCTGCCGAAACCGGCCTGTCTGCGAGCCTGGAAAGGGCATCAAACCGGAGAAGGCTGTAATAAATAAATACCTCCTGATCTGTAAGCCCGATAGCCTCTGTCCTCAGTTCCTCAAGCAGTTTCTTTTCAATCTGCGGATTCATCCGCGTAAAATCCGCATTTTCAATTTTTTTATGGAATATTGATTTATTAATAAGGATTTTCTCTTCAGGAAAATAAAATTTAAGGCTTTCCCCGTCTTCAGCGCTTCCTGCGCCCCTGGTAAGGATAAGCGGGGCGGATATGTCCCTTACCGTAACTTTATTTTGAGAAGAGTTCTGCTGCAGCGCATCCTCTCCCATTTTTTTCCATTCTTTCAATATATCCGCTATTGAATCGTTTGAGAGGCCGGGGATAAGCTTCAGGAGCCCGGCAACAGCCTGCAGCGGGATTATTGATTCCGAATTAAAGAATTTAAAAAGATAAGATGCGATTGCTGCTGCATGATTTTCTGCCATAACATAACCTGTCCTTTAAATTATTTACTTGATTTAATTTCCATATTCCTTTTCTCAGCCATATCTTTTATCTTTTCCGCAAAAACCGGATAACGTTCAAGTACCCTGTCGAAAATATCCTTATTGAGCCTGTAAAGGTCGCAGTATTCCCTGGTTTTTATTGTCGCTGTCCGGGGGGTGCTCAAAAGCAGTGCAATTTCTCCGAAAAAATGTCCTGCGGACAGTGTCGCGTAAACAATTTTTTCATCCTCTGAAACAACATCAACAGTTCCGCGGCTTATAAAAAACATGTCGTATCCTATTTCCCCTTTTTTAACCACATAATCATCAGGAGTATAAACAACAGGCTCAAGATTAAGAATTATATCACGGATAAGGGCATCTCCGGCACCCCGGAAAAGAGGAACCTTTTCTATCATCTCCTTGTTCAGAAAAATGGAAACATTGGTTTTAAGTGAAACCGGCAGCTCATGAAGAACAGATGTTTCATCATACCCCCGTCTTGTTTCCCAGATATAATTATAGTAGTCATTTACCTTTTTCTGTAAATCTGAAGGAAGATTCCTGTACTGCATGAAGGTATTTATCTTTTCAATTTTTTCCCTCTGCTGGGCCCGTGCTATATCAAGATTGGCGATAAGGTTTGCAATATTACCGATAATAAAACCGTAAAGTCCTGCTCCGATAATCTCAACACATATTGTATACAGCATCTGGATAGTTTCCTTTGGAGTAATATCGCCATACCCTATTGTTGTCAGTGTCGTTATAGTCCAGTAAAAAGCCATAATATACTGTTTTACGTTACTGATATCCGCAAGGTCCCCCTCAATGTAAATCCATCCGCAGGCGACAAGATGGGCTGTGACAAGTATCCAGAAAACAAGCAAGACCATTCTCACTATATTTGGATTAAGAAGAATTGAGGTCCTTGCCCTCCTCAAGGTCTGAACTGCCCTGAAAAGTTTAAGAAGCCTTGCAAGTCTTAATAAATTAAGGGTCTGAAGCGTTACTGCGAATCCTGATCCCCCGAGGATAAACCAGAATGGAATAGTAGCAGCAAGATCTATCCAGAACCACCCCCGAAGATATATCTTTAAAACTTCCATTCTGCTTGTAATCAGTTTTCTTTTTACGATAACAGCAGTATTAAAGCGGATAAGAATATCGATTAAAAATATAAAGGTAAGAATAAGTTCTGTAATATCAGCGGAATGCTCAGCGCTTCCGTTAAAAAAAACAACATAGACAGGTATATTTATTATTGTCCAGATTATTACAAAGAGAACAAATATTTCCCATGCAAATCTGATTCTATTGTCAGGCCTGACCATTTTAATTCCTGTAAGCATATATATTTATATCCAGTAAAAAGTATTTTGCTTCTATTATCGATATACATGGCTTTAAAAATTAGGACGTATTTGCGTTATAATGCATTTCCTGCCGGCAGCCGGGGATGTAAAATACGGCAGATCAGGCAATCTTATCGGGATTTTCAATCTCCCTGGCGTTGATAATAAGCATCTGAAGTCTGTTTTCGACATTTCCGATACTTGTATCCGGGTCATAGTCAAGCGCTATAATCTGGGATCCGGGACAAAGTTTTTTTAATGTCTTGATCATACCCCTGCCTGTTATATGATTGGGAAGGCATCCGAAAGGCTGCATTATTACAAATGAGTTTACGCCGGAGGCAAACATCTCCATAATCTCTCCAGGGAGTTTCCACCCTTCAGCGCCGATATATGTCACATCCATAAAAGGCTTAATATTGTCGACCAGGTTATAGATATTACCCCGGTGTTCATGAAACCGGAATTCCCTTTTTATAACACCCCAGATTTTTGTATGAACAAAATCGTATATCCTGTCTGTGATGTCGTGAACCAGGTAATGGAAAAATGAATTGGGCGCCATTTTCCGTCTGCCGAGCTCTTTTTCTATTATCGCGGTTTTCCTGAAAAAATCGTGCATCGCCGGCTGAACAACTTCCATACCGTTAAGCTCAAGGTAGGACTCAATGTAGCAGTTTGCGGCAGGATGGTAGTTGACAAGTATTTCACCGACTATACCTACTCTGGGCTTTCTTTTGTCTGCAAATATTTCGATTCTGTTAAAATCCATTACAGCATCCCGTAAAAGACCAAGAAGCACATTTCTGCCCCTGTGGATATTTTCGCCGAGTCTTTTAATGTGCCGGTTGAATATAATGTCTGTGAGCCCCTTGTTTGTTTCGTACGGCCTTATCCTCCTGAGCATCATTTCATAGGTATCGACAATAGTCAGTCCCCAAAGCATTCTTGTCTGATCCTTTAAGGTCATTTTAAATCCCGGGTGAATCCCTTTAGTATCCTTTCCGGTTGTCACAATGGGAACTTCAGGATAGCCTGCCTCATCAAGCGCTTTCCTCGCGAGAGCCGCGTATTGGCCGGCCCTGCATGCTTCGCAGTTTTTGGCAACACCAAGGGCAAACCTTGTTTTTGCGCCCTCTGCCTTTTCAAGATAAGCCAGTGCCTCTCCTATATTTATCTGGGCGGGATAGCATATATCGTTGTGAACATATTTTTTCCCCAGCTCTATTGCCCTTTTGTCCGCGACAGGCAGCGGCTTGATGCTGATTCCGTTTTTTCGCATAACGGAAGAAAAAATAAGGGAAAATGCCGGGGAGAGATTCGGAGCAAGAACTATCTTTTCCTTTCTGTCCTTCTTTGTGTATATAACCTTTTTTTCACATATAAACGGGACGGCTTTCACGGAAGCGCCATCAGCATTTTCCTTCTTTCTCCTCGCCCTTATTGTCTCTATAAAAGACTTGATCCTGATGTTAAGCGGGCCGGCAGATTCACCTTCATCAAGCTTCAGGATCAGCATCTCCTTACTGCTCCGTTTCTTAAGTTCCCTGGCCATTTCATCTGAAATAATCGCGTCATGACCGCATCCGAAACTTACAATCTGGACTATCTCAAGGTTGGGATGAAGAGCCGCTTCTATCGCAGCCCCGTCCATTCTGGTATGAAAGGTAATTGTAGTTTCCATCCTGACATCGGAAAGATCATGCTTATCAAGACCGGGGAGGGAATCGAGCGTAAGAACCGGAATGCCCAGTGATGTAAAATAGCGGGAAATGCTGTGATTAACAAGCAGATCTGAATGGTATGGCCTTCCCGCAAGCAGTACCGCGAAATTACTGCTTCCTTCAAGACCTGAAAGAACACGCGAGCCTTCTTCCCTCATTTTTGCCTTGAATAATGCCATCGCACAGTTACCCTGCTCAATCGCATTTTTTACGGCACCCCCTTTAAGGGAAAACTCACTGGAAAACCAGGAGGTAATCTGCCTGTTCTTGAGTTTTTCATTATACCAGTGAAAAATCGGGGTATCAATTTTAATACCGGTTCTCGTAAAAAGATCGCTGCTTTTTTCAACAACCATCGGATACCCCTGAAGCATAACGCAAGTGTGGTTTCCCTCAGCCGTGTTGTTTTCCCTCGGCAGCCGCACCATCATGGGAAGAAATATCCTGTCAACGCCTTTCGAAGCAAGCTCCTCTACATGCCCGTGAACAAGCTTTGCGGGAAAACAGGCGGTATCTGAAGGAATATACTGAAGTCCTTTCTCATAAATGTCATAGCTCGAAGGGGAGGAGACAACTACATCAAACCCGAGGGCGGTAAAAAGCGTTCTCCAGAACGGAAGGCTGTTCCAGAATTCGAGTGTTCTCGGAATGCCGATCCTCAGCGGTCTTAATGCATTACCCGGATCAGAAATATTTACAAGGGTACGTGATTTTCCCCTTCCTGCAGATCTGCCGCGGTAATTACTTTTTAAAAGTTCCTGTGAAAATACCCTTTTTACCGGATACTCTTTCATTAAAAGGGTGTTGTGAAGCTTAACCATGTCGGGTACGGAATCAAGCCTCTCGCGGGTATCTTTAAGTCTTTTTTTAATGTCCGGGCTTTCCTGATTTCCGACTATCTCCCCTTTCTCGCATCTGTTTCCTGTAATGTGGTTATTGCCGTTGGTAAAAGATATTATGGTTCTGCTGCAGTGATTCGCGCAGAAACTGCAGATCATGGACGGCTGTTTAATATAATCAAGATCCTTGAGGGCCTCAAATCCCGCGAAACGGCTTAAAGGGACAGCCTGGCCGGCGGAGACGGCTTTTTCCTCCATCTGTTTCTTCACAAGGAGCGCAATTCCGAAGGCCCCCATTTCGCCCGGATACGGGGCCCTTACGACATTTCTGCCTGTATACTGTTCAAAAGCCCTTAAAACCGCGTCATTTCTGAAAGTTCCGCCCTGTACAACTATTTTTTCTCCCAGATCATTGAAGTTGGATATCCTCACTACTTTTGTAAAGACATTTTCAATTATCGATCTGCTTATCCCGGCCAGGATATCTTCTGTTTTCTTGCCGTTTTTCTGTTCAGTGATTATTGAGCTGTTCATGAAAACCGTGCATCTTGATCCAAGGTGTGACGGATTTTCCGAGAGGAAGGCAAGTTCCGCAATCCTTTCAACAGCAACACCGAGCGACTTGGCGTAGGTTTCGACAAAAGAGCCGCACCCGGCCGAGCACGCTTCGTTAAGGACAATGCCTGTAACAATCCCCTTTTTCAGGCTGATGGCTTTCATATCCTGACCGCCGATATCAAGGATAAAAGTTACATCAGGAACAAAAAACTGAGCCGCTTCTGCATGGGCAACTGTCTCGACAGTGTGATAATCAGCAAGAAAGCCTCTTGCGAAAAGCATCTCCCCGTAACCGGTTGTTCCAAGTCCTAAAACATTAAGGGTAATCCCCCTGCTTTGGTATTTTTCATAAAGTCTTAAAAGAGCATATTTAATTACTTTAAGCGGTTCGCCGTGGTTACCGGAATAAAAACTGTCTACCAGGCGACATTCCTTATCAATAAGAACAAATTTGGATGTTGTAGAGCCTGCGTCAAGTCCGATATAAACATCAAGAGATGCGGTACCTTCAGGAATTTCATATAATTCCCTCCCCTTTTCACTGTTATGACGGGTGAAAAAAGCTTCTTTTTCCTCATCATTCTCAAAAAAAAGCAATCCCGGGCCGGAATGCTGCGTATCCCCGTTCACTCCTTTTGTGTTCAGTTTTGATACTATACCAGAAACAGGGAGGCCTTCCCCGGCAGAGGAGAACATAAAATCTATCGAAAGCGCTGCCCCGTAGGCGACAAGAATTTCAGGTTTTTCAGGTATAACAACATCATCCTCACCAAGTGAAAGCCTTTCCTTGAAAACACTTACAAGTCTCCTGTTAAAGGTCAGCGGGCCGCCGACAAAAATGACTTTCGGCTTTATCTCCATACCCTGGGCAAGGCCGCCTATGGTCTGCTTGACTATTGCGTGAAAAGTGGAAAGGGCGATATCTTCTACTGAAACTCCGTGATTCAGAAGGGGCTGTATATCTGTTTTGGCAAATACACCGCACCTTCCTGAAATGTCATAAACTGTTTTTCCTTTTTCGGAAAGTGCTGCAAATTCCTCTGTCCTGATTGACACCAGTTCAGCCACCTGGTCTATAAATGCACCTGTCCCCCCTGCACAGCTTCCGTTCATCCTCATGTCGGAGGCTATAAGCTGATTTGTGTCCTCATCCATAGTAAAAAAAATAACCTTGGCATCCTGTCCGCCAAGTTCTATGGAAACCCGCACATCTTTATAGTATTTTCTTATCACAAGTGAATTGGCGACAACCTCCTGTATATAGAAAGCGTCAAGTTTTTTTGATATCGCCATCCCTCCGCTGCCGCATACCGCAATAACAAGTCTTGCATCCGGAAAGATGCGGCCGAAATCTTCAAGCATCAGGCTTAGTGTCCCGGAAAGGTCTGCATTATGCCTTCTGTAATCAGAGTAAATGAGATTATTTGTATTTGGATCTGCTATTGCGATTTTTACTGTAGTTGATCCGATATCTATTCCGGCGTAAAGCTTATCGCTCTCTTTTTTCATCTTCCAGAAACACCTCTTCTATATGCTCTGCAAGGTCTGTGATATTTTCTTCCTGCTTAAACTGCTTTTTATTGTACATTTCGCTGTCAACTTTTGAAAGAACCTCTTCAGCTGTTTCCCCTTCCGCTTCACTGCATCCGATTGCAAGAGTAACTTTAATATCTGATCCGCTGTTAAGCTTATCCATCTGTTCATTTATCCTGTCAATAATTTTGCAGGCATCATCACGGCCTGAATGAGGAAGTAGCACAAAAAACTCATCCCCTCCGAAGCGGAACACCATATCAGAGTCGCGGACGGATGAAAGCAGTATTTTAGAAACCGAGATCAGTACTTTATCACCTTCCACATGCCCATAGCTGTCATTTATTTTTTTAAAGCCGTCAATATCGATAAATAAAAGGGAAAGCTCCGCCCCTTCTCTTTTTTTTCTTTTCAGTTCCTTGTCAAGATAAAAAAAGAGAAACCTTCGGTTGTAAACGCCGGTAAGAGGATCGACATTTACCATCTTCCTTAAGCTGGAAAGATAATATGCTTTTTCTATCGCAATGGCTGCGAAGTCGGCAATTGTTGTAAGAATTTTCAGATCATGGGCCGTAAACTGACTGCCGTCCAGCTTATTGATCAGCTCAATAACCCCAAAAACCTTTCCATTGGTTTTAAGCGGAACACCTATAATAGATTTAGTCTCGAATCCGCTCATTTTATCAAGTGAATTGTCAAATCTTTGATCTTTTTTTACATCCTCAATTATGATAGGCAGGGCATTATCAGCTATCCAGCCCGTAATTCCCTTTCCCTTCTGTAGTTCTACCCCTGTAAGGGTGTCCGCGGCCTCGCCAACTACAATCACAAATTTGAGGTTGCCGGTTTTTCTGTTTACAAGAAGAAGCGACCAGTTATAAGGGGTAAAAATCATTCCTATATGATTCATTACCTGATTAAGTGTTTCCTTGATTGACCTGGAAGCGGCTATTGATTTACCTATATCCGTAAAAAAAGAAAGCCTTACAAGATCTTCTGTTATTTCTTTATCGATATTGAAAATATTGTTCATGGATTTAATTCCCCTGACTGGATGAACCGGAAGTCAAATTCCGCTTCAACTCTTTTTTCATTCTTTTTATCTCCCTCTCCCTCACCGTAGCCTCTCCCCTGCCGTGCCTTTCTTCGTGATACACAATCTTCACCGGCCTTCTGCTCCTCGTATACCTGGCCCCTTTAATATCTGATGTATTATGCTCTTTTTCCCGTCTTTCGATATTATTGGTAATACCTGTATAGTATGTCCCGTCAGAACATTCTGCGATATAAACATACCATAATTCTTTTCCCGATTCCAGATTGTCCCTCTTTATACTTGTTCCCCTGTTTGTTTATAATATAACTGAATTCGGAGAAATTATGCCATTAAATATTGTTCTTGTCGAACCTGAAATACCCCAGAATACCGGGAATATCGCCCGAACATGCGCCGCCGCCGGAGCAGTCCTCCACCTGATTGAACCGCTCAGGTTCTCCATAGAAGACAGATACTTAAAACGCGCAGGGCTTGATTACTGGAGCCTTGTTGATATTCACCTTTACGGCAGCCTCGGGGAGTTTTTTTCCAGATGCAGGAGCGGTGACTTTTTTTATATAACAACAAAAGCTGAAAAATCATATGCAGAAGCAGAAATACCGGATGGCAGCTACCTTCTCTTCGGTAAAGAGACCAAAGGGCTGCCGGAAGAGCTTTTAAAGGCCAACTACGACAGGTGCATAAGGATACCTATGAAATCGGAGGCAAGGTCTCTCAACATCTCAAACGCGGCAGCCATAGTCCTTTATGATGCCCTTCGGAAACTGGAATTCCCCGGACTCAAGGCTGACGGAAAGCCCGGGCATTTTTAAAGCTGATATTTTTTGCAAAAACCAGAGTTTAAATTACATTCAGCCGGGTCCCTTTTGATCATGCCTGGCTGCATGCAGTACCGCTTTTAAAGTAACGTCTTTACTAATGGCAAAAAAAAATTTAACATGCCGAAATGAATAAAATTCAGCAGACGACAGCTTTTCAGGCATTTAAGACAACCATTCCCGTCATGTTCGGCTATGTTCCCATCGGGATGGCATACGGCTTTCTTCTTGTAAAAACCGGGTTGCCCTGGTATTGGGCTCCGATTATGTGCATCATCATCTTCGCGGGAGCTGCGCAGTTTCTGGCCCTCTCCCTGTTTGCTCAGCAGAAAAGCATAGCAGAGATGGCCCTTGCTGTTTTCCTCATCAATTCAAGGCACATGGTTTACGGAATTTCACTGCTTGAAAGATTTTCACTGTTCAAATGGGCAAAACCCTATCTTATATACGGACTCACCGATGAAACATACGCTCTTCTTACAACTGTAAATCCTCCGGAAGGATGCGACAGGGAAAGGTTTGATTTCCTGATTACGCTTTTCAACCAGTCCTACTGGACGCTTGGAAGCACTCTTGGAGCGCTTTTGGGGTCAGTAATTATGTGGGACGCGCCCGGTCTTGATTTTGCCCTTACCGCGCTTTTTATAGTGCTCCTTGTCGAACAGATAAAGGCAATAAAACGCCCGGGCCCTTTTATTGCGGCCGCCACCGGCGTATTGATGTTTAATCTTCTGGGTTTTCCGGGACAGGCCCTGACAGGCGGGATAGTACTTGGATCGGCATCCTGTTTTTTCATGGTTAAAATGGTTAACAGTGGAGTAAAAAAGTGAATAAAGTATTAATTGCCGCGGCAGCAATGGGGTTTGTAACACTTTTGACAAGGGCATTTCCTTTTCTCCTCTTCTCCAGAAAGCATCCCCCTGAGAGGTTTCTCAAAGGGGCGCGTCTTATTCCGGGCGCGGTAATGACAGTACTTGTTCTGACAAGCCTTCCGCTAAAAACCGGCGTTACGGATCCTGCGGTAATTATTCCATGGACCGCGGGATTATCTGTTGTCATTTTTCATTTCCTCTGGAAAAACGCGCTCCTGAGCATTTTCGGGGGGACAGCTTTTTATATGGCGCTGCTCCATTTTTTCACCTGAAACACTTAAGCTTTAATATAAGGGAAACAATGCTGTATCAGGGAATATCCCCGCGGGTGACAGTTCCCGTCAACTATACTATACTGCATCCAAAAAACAGAAGGAGCCGGCATTTATGGAAGATAAAAAAATACTGATAACAAAAGAGGATGCGACGAAAGGGGTCCTGCACGGCAATGCAGGGACTTTCAGAATTTATATTGACGGGCCTAACTGCGGAGCCAGGAATTTCTCATTGCTGCAGAATACGATAAAGGCGGGAGCCACAGGCAGCAGCCATAAGCATGATGAGGAACACTGCTTCTATGTTCTTTCCGGAACCGGGACAATGAATATAGACGGTAAAGCCTATGAGATGCGGCCGGGCAGCGCTATATTCGTGCCGCCTAACGCAATGCATCAGCCTGTTGTCGATGAAGGTTCAGACCTTAACGTTATTGTAATCTACTCGCCCCCGGGCCCTGAGCAGAAGCTGCGCCATAAGCAGGCAAATGCCTTTGATGATACGGCAGCAGACAATTCAAAATAACCGGGCCGGTTAACTGCGGAGAAAAAAAAGGGGCCTCCTGACGGGGGCCCCTTAAAAATTCAATTAATTATGTAAATCTATTTAGAATCGAAAGCGTGCGCCTGGTTTTCCTTAAGCTGCTGCTCAGGTCCCGGAGGAGCATAAATAACAACATAGGTCATATCCTCTTCAGGGTCTATATCCATCCTGTGGGGTACGCCTTTAGGGGTGAAGATGGCCATATTAGGCCCGATCCTGTGGGGCTCGCCGTTCATGTAGAAGGTGGCCTTTCCTGACAGTATATACCAGCAGTGTTCCACATCATGGAAATGTTCCTTTCCCGAAGCACCTGCCCTGCTGGTATTAACCAGCAGGGAGAAGTGCTCGGCGCCTCCCAGATCTTTATCAATAAGGACCCTGAATATACCAGCACCCCCGTGCAGGACTCCGGTATGGGCCTCATCCAAAGAATATATCAGTTTTCTGTTCAAATCCTTCTCCTTATTTTATGCCTACCACACCTGCGGGGCAGCTTCGGTTTCTTTTACTCTGTAGTTGATAATACTAAGCCCTGCAAGAAGAACAATACCTGCAATATCTGTAGCAGGCATAGGAAGAAACAGCAGAAGAGCTGAAATTCCCAGGATAACCCGGTGTATTACGCTTGCCCTTTTAAGCCAGTATCCCTGCATCATTCCGGCAAAAGCGACAATTCCGATAGTACTGGTTATTACTGTTGCCCAGACTGCTCCAGCCGGCCCGTTAAGAAGAATCGGGGTATAGACGAAAAGCAGAGGAATTATAAACAGGGGAGAAGCAAGTCTCAGCGCGGCCCAGCCGGCGTCAAGAGGTTTGCAGTCGGCGATCGCAGAGGCTGCAAACGCAACCAGGCATACAGGGGGTGTAATTCCGCCGACATTGCAGAACCAGAAAACCAGAAGGTGGGCGGCAATCATGTCTACGCCAAGGTTAACCAGGGCAGGCACTGCGAGTACTGCAAGCAGAATATAGGTAGCCGTTACAGTAACTCCCATGCCGATAATGTATCCAGCGACAGCTATCAGCAGTATTGTCGCGGGTAATAATCCGCCGGAAAGGGATATTATGAACTGGGAGAACTTCATTCCGAGGCCGGTCATTGAAACAATTCCCACGATTATCCCGATTACTCCGGCAGTTGCGCCGACAGTAAGTGAACTTTTTGCTGATTTATAGAAAGCTTCCATAATTCTTTTCGGCGTCATCCTGTTTTCCGGTGTAATCCAGCTTAGGGCTATGGCCGCGATAATTGACCAGAACGCTGCCAGCTGCGGAGAAAAACCCATCAGTATCATGGTAAAAATAATCAGGATGGGAAGAAGCAGATACCCTTCTCTCTTTAAGGTTTTACCAAGAGGGGGAATATCTTTTTTGGGAAGCCCCTTGATTCCTCTTCTTGCCGCGATAAAGTGAACCATCATCCCCACACCCAGGAAATAGAGAAATGCCGGAATAATGGATATTCTTACTATCTCTGTATACGGCGTTCTGGTAAAAGCCGCGATAAGAAACGCGGCAGCGCCCATGATCGGAGGCATAAACTGTCCTCCGGTAGAGGCTGCAGCCTCAATACCGGCAGCCGTATGCGCACGGTATCCAAGATTTTTCATGATAGGAATTGTGTAGGAACCGGTTATTACCGCATTGGCAGCGGATGAGCCGGTTACCGAGCCGATAAGGCCGCTTGAGATAACAGCAACCTTGGCAGGACCTCCGCGGGCGCCGCCTGCAAGGGCGGTTGATATTTTCTCAATTGCCTTTCCGCCGCCTGCTGAATCAATGAAAGAGGCAAAAATTATAAAAGGGAAAATATAGGTGGCGTAAGTGTTCATAACAACGCCCCAGATGCCTTCCATGCTGAAACCGACAAACTCGGATATCCTGTCCAGTCCGAAACCGTAGTGTCCAAGCATACCCGGGACATACGGCCCGAAATAGGCATAAAGCAGGAATACAAGAGCCATGGCAGGAAGTACATAACCTACAACCCTCCTTGCCAGCTCAAGCGACAGGAGGATGACGAGCGCGCCGACAACAAGATGAATTGTGTCCGGATTGCCGATTTTTTTTATGGCATAATTCGGATATATTACGATCCAGACAACGACAACAGCAATAGCCGCAAGAGCGAGCAGTATATCAAAAACTGATGGATTTTTATTCTTGTTTTTAATCGAGGACCTGTACATTAAAAAAGTCATTACCATCGTAAGGATATAGTAGATTCCCCGATGACTTTCTGTAGAGTACGAGCCGGTACCGCATGTGAACCAGTAAATAAAAGAGAAAAGCGCCCCTGTTCCAAACAGCAGATAAAACAGAGCCCTGTTCGCAGGCTCAACAGGCCTTCTGCGTTCAACCAGGGATTCTGCCAGCTTTTCCTTTTTCTTGTCTTTAATTTCATTTTCCATAAAACGTTGATCCTTTTGAATATGATTTTAACAGGACATAATCAGGGTTTTAATTTCATGATAGAAATAAACCCCGGAAATTAACATTTCCAGGGTTTTCATGTTTAATTTGTTTTTATTCGGGTTATTTCATCTCAGGCGGAATGAGTGATTCAGGAACTGTCAAGCCCTTCTCACGGTAGTATTTAACAGCACCTGGATGAAGGGGAACTGGAAAAGTACTCATCTGATCAAGATATGGGCCGATTGTTTTAAGATTATGATGAATACTTGAAAGTTCCTTAAGGTTGGCAGGATCAAGTCCTATAACCATCATATCATAAACAGCCTTTTCTGAAAGATCCTTCTGAGCTGCCCAGTATACAAGGAAAGAGATACAGGGAGAATCCTCTTTTACAGAACTGTATGTTCCCGCTTTGATAACTGATTTTGAGTAGGATGGATATGCCGCAATAATTTTGGCAAAATCCGCATTTGACGGCGCAATCAGCTTGATCGGTCTCTGCGCATCAAGAGTTACTACAGCTGATGCCGGAGCGCTGCTTGCGCCAGCCGCATCTATTCTGCCGTCCTGCAATGCTCTTCCCGCATCTTCCCATCCCATGTAGCGGACATCAACTTTATCAAAAATTCCAAGAGCCTTTAGAATGTTCTCAGAGTTAATGGCTCCTCCGCTTCCTGTATTGCCCATTACTACCGATTTTCCTGCAAAATCCTGAAGCGTGTTAATATCGGTTTTACTTGCAAGTGTTACAAAGTGGTGGTGGCTTTCATAAACACCTGAAATGAGGCGGAAATTCTTGTAGGGGGTTTCTCCCTTGAATTCGCCTGCTCCTGTCCAGAGGTCTAGTGCTGTCATGGCATGGGTCAGCCATGTATCAAGCTGTCCTCTTGCCGCCTGCCTGTTGTTGTCTGCAGATCCGCCGGTTGAAACAGCGGTAATATTCAGATTAGGGTTTGCGCTGCTGATATATGAGGCAAATCCGCCTACAGTTGCGAACCATGATCCGCCCGGCGCGCCTCCGCCAAACCTGATAAATTCTCTTTTAGCTCCCTCTTTCTGTCCGCCTGCAAAGGCAAAAGATGATACAAGCAGCAGAATCAGAATTGAAACTGCAGTTTTCCCAAAAAATTTCATGAGATCTCCTTCAAATTGATTTGTATTACAATGCTATTGTAACATTGTAATCAGAATCTGTCTATTTTTTTCATACGAAAAAGATATTATTAAAAGGCTATAATATTTTCAAATCAGGTGCCGGCCGGAAAGACAAGCTGCCAGGAATGAAGTTTCAAATGCATACTGTCCGGGGGATGATGAAGTCATAAGTCTGGAAAGTATCAGCTGTCAATATGCAGGACAAGATGGCAGAAATATAAAGGCTTTAAATTATTACAGGTCCCGGTGTAATAATTAATAGAAATATTTATTTGGGGAAGTAAATTTCCTGCTGAAATAATCGGAATCTGAAAAATCCACAGGAAGCCCTGACTGCAGAGAGCGGAACCGGTTCTCTGATGAAAGAATTTTTATTTTGCCCTGAACAGAAAATAACCGAGAATTAAATACGGTATTGTTACCGTCATCAAAAATGTAAACCCAGTATCTGCATCTTTCTGATTGAAAAAGATAAATCCAATGATGAAAAAATATAAAACCATAAACAAATACATCCTGATAACCTGGGGAAAAAACAATCCCGGACTCTCGAATACACTGAAGTCTGTTGATTCTGATATTATATATCCCTGAAAGCTTGACCTGCTCCCCCCACGGCTTACCCTGTATGACTGAATGGGCAGTAATGGAATATAAAGAAAAGTAAACCATACTGTGGAAATAAAGGAACCGTCATTCTGACGTTTTGATGCTCCGTAAAATGCAGTACCGCATCCGATATAACGTACCGGATTGGATATATAATCAAGGTCAAGCTTATATGGTTTGGCAATGAAAAATCCTGTCAAAGCGATCAAAACAGGAAGAAAAGGAACTAAAAAAGATACATAGATTACTATTGCGAGAGTTTTATGATTTTTTCGCCAGGCATGAATTCCCACCCATAAGGGAAACAGAAAATGAAAGACAACTGCAACCGATGTAATTATTATTTCAAACAGGTTCATTTAAATAATACCTCCAGTAACATAAAAATATTTATTAATAAGTTAAAGCAAGTAAAATTATTTATTCGACTCGTTAAGATATAATTGTATATCGTAAATACCGGTTTGTATATGTGCAAAAAACGTTAAAAATCAATAACGCTTAACAGATTTGCGCGCTGGAGAAATTATATTTTTATTTCAGGAAGCTGATATCCGGTAGCAGCCATACACTTCTCACCCGGTCAGCATCAGCCAGAGAGCACCGGCGGCTGTTGTTATAATTGTTACCGGAAATCCTGCCGCAAGATATGATGAAAAAGAGAGATTTATATTCTGTCTGTGCGCTGTTTCAGAGACTATCAGATTTGCAACAGAACCCATCAGGGTAAGATTGCCCGCATAGGTGGAAGAAAGGGCCAGGGCGCTCCACATGACATCCGGTTTTACCGCAAGCTCTACGACAGGCCGCAGAAGCATAACAGCCGGAACATTCGAAACAATATTGCTCAGCACAAGTGAGAAAGCGCTGAACAGGGGGATACTGTCTGAAATTGCCGTGCCGTATGCAGTTACAGCTTTCTGATAGAAATCGAGCCGGGTAAGCGCCCCTGTTATTACAAAGAGCCCTGAAAAAAAGACAAGTATGCTGAAATCAATATCTGCAAAGACCCGCTCCGGATTTATCCTCCTGGTTATTACAAGAAATGATGCGGCTGCCAGAGCGGCTGGCGTTATCGGAAATCCTGCGGCTATTGATAATGCCAGTATCAGGACAGAGAAAAAACTTTTATACAGAAGCGGTTTATAGATAAATACGGATGAAGAAACACTGATAATGAACCTTGATCTGTCAAATTCCTTTCTGAAAACAAGAACAATTACCAGCCAGGATACAGCAAGGCCGAAAACTGAAGGGACAAGAGCCTTCAATGTGTATGAAAAAAAAGGGATGCCTGAAAGGGCTCCTATCATGATATTCTGCGGATTGCCGATGAAAGTCGCAGCTGACCCTATATTTGCGGAAACAGCAAGAGCTGCCAGGTACGGAACCGGATTCCGGGAAGCAATCAGAGCAGTTTCAATAACAAGGGGAGTCATCATCAGCACTATTGTATCGTTCAGAAAAAGCGCTGAAAGCAGCGCGGAAGTGAGGATTATCCAGGCGAGAAGGGCCTCAGGCGTATCGGCTTTTCTGGCGATAAGCCTGCCTGCCAGTCTGAAGAAACCGCTTAATTTGAGGTTTGCATTGATTATCATCATCGCGAAAATCAGTACTATGGTATTAAGGTCCACGCTTGCAAGCGCGTCACTGTAAGTAAGTGAACCGGTCAGTATAAGAAGAGCTGCGCCTGTAAACGCGATTGTTGCCCGGTTCATCCGAAGGGAAGGAATTTTCCCCGCAGCAATACCGATAAGCGATGCGGCAATTATTACAACTGTCATATCTTAAAAGATATAGCATAAAAAAAAACACCAATCCATAGCAGTACCTGCAATATAATAATTGCACAACTTTACCTCTTGCTTTAGTATAAAAAAGTTGTGTGGTGGATAAACCCTTTACTGCTTTTTGTAATCTCTTTTTTTCTCGGGATTGTCTCCGTCCTCGCGGGGATAGGAGGGGGTTCGATATATGTTCCTGTAGTAGCCGCCTTTTTCCCTTTCAATTTTGACCTGATAAGGGGAGCGGGGTTGTTCCTGACACTTGGAAGTTCACTGTCTGCCGCGCCCCGGCTTTTAAAACAGGGATTTGCCGATATACGGCTTTCGCTCCCGTTTGCCCTGTCAGGCGCTGTGTTTTCCGTAATCGGGGCAAAGGCAGGGCTTGCGGCGGACGAAAGGTTATTAAAAATCACGCTCGGAGTGATTATGGTTGCGGTCTCTGCTTTCATGATTTTAAACAGATCACGCTCATCATCAAAACTCCCCCTGAAAAAAGATTTTATCGCCTCAATGCTTCATATCGGAGGAGTATTCAAAAATAACGGAGTTGAAAAGGGGACTGAATGGTCCATAAAAAATTCCCTCACAGGAATGGTCCTTTTTGCGTTTATCGGGATAATTTCCGGGATGTTCGGGATAGGCGGCGGCTGGGCAGGCGTTCCTGTTTTAAATCTTGTCCTTGGAGTTCCCCTTAAACTTGCGGCAGGAACAAGCAGCATTATAATATCAGCCAATTCATCATCCGCGATCTGGGTCTATATTTCACACAATGCGGTTTTCCCCCTGATTGCCCTCCCCTCTTTTCTCGGTGTCGCGCTTGGTTCAAAACTGGGGGCCAGGTTTATGGGAAAAGCAAGCCCGCGCCTGATCAGGACCCTTATAATTGCGTTTCTGGTATTTTCAGGCATAAGGCTTATAGCAGGCAACCTATGAAAGATATGAATAAAAAATACGGCAGAATCTGCTCCTGGATAGACAGGTCATTTCTCTTTATCCTGGTCACCGGGTTTATACTGTTTCTCATTGAACTTTATTCCCATCCGGAATACGGGGGGGAAATTGCCGCGCTGTGGAAAATGAATGGAGAGCAGATTGCAAGGCTTTCCTCTGATTCCGGAATGAACGGACTGCTCCTCGCACCGTCATACCGGCTCCTTTATTTTTCCATCATTCTTTTCGCCTCCGCTGTTGGAATAAGCCTGCTTGCCCTTTCAATCCTGTTTTTCCTTGACAGGGAATATGCAGCTTTTATATTCTCGTTTTTAACTGTACTTTCCATCCTGGCTGCAGCATCCGGCAGTTTCATATCCGGGTAGAAAACCAGGGGAAGTCCAGAAAGTGCAATTTTTTTTCTTTAATATATCTGCCTTTGCCGGAAGTATTCTTATTTTTGCATATATTCAAATAAAAAAAGCGATGCTATAATTCACAAAATATAAATCGGCACAGGAACAGCAGGTGGCAAAATGATCCGCACAATTATAGAGTACTTCGCAAAAAGACATCTCCTGGCAAATTTCATAGCAGCAGGTATAATAATTACAGCAATTTTTGCATGGCAGAAAACCGGCAAGGAATCCATGCCTGATGTTACCTTTGATATAGTAAGGATCAACACAACCTATAAAAACACTTCCCCTGCCGATGTTGAATATTTTATAACAAAACCTATTGAAGATTCACTTAACGGCATTAACGGGATATCGACAGTTTCAAGCACATCAGGCTCTTCCTCAAGCTCGATAACTGTAGAACTTGAGGATAATCCATCCGAGAGAGACAATATAATAAATGAGATAAGAAGCAGCGTCCTTGAGGAAGATTTTCCGGACGACGCGGGAACACCGCGGATACGGGAGATAAAGACATCAGAGAGGTCTGTACTCGATATCGCGCTTATAGACCTGGATCAGAAAATACTGACTGCCGAGGGGAGAAAAAGGCTGCAGGATTATGCTGAAACACTGAAAAAGAGAATTGAAAGACTCAGCACAGTAAGGGAAGTATCAGTTTCAGGCTCTCTTGATAATGAAATCGTTATCCGTCTTGATCCGGATAAACTCTTGTACTACAACATGGCAGTTACAGATGTAATAGATATACTCTCCGCAAACAGTTTCAGACTGCCGGCAGGAGTAATAAAGGATAAGGATGAAATCAAGGTTTCAATCGTTTCAGAACTCGACACGCCGGATAAAATAAGGAAATTGATTGTCCGCGGCACATTTGACGGCGCTACAGTCAGAATATCTGATCTCGGCACGGTTGATGAAACCTTTGAGGAATATGTAACAATAACAAAATACAACAGCCACGAAGGGGTAAGACTGAATATTGTTAAAAAATCATCTGCAGGGATTATAGAAGCAAATGACATGATAATGGCAGAAGTCAACAGATTCAAAAACAATGTTCTTAAAGAGGCAGGCATAGATACCGTACTCATGGATGATGAATCAACCGCTGTAAGGGAAAGGCTATCTCTTATTTCCATAAACGGTTTAATCGGCTTTGTATTCGTAATTCTGACACTTTTTATATTTCTTGACTTTACAAGCGGATTCTGGGTAGCGGCCGGTATTCCGTTCAGTATGTGTTTCACCGTTATTTTTGTCTACCTCTCAGGCTACACCATCAACAACATGACAATGGCCGCGGTTATTCTTGTTATGGGTATGGTTGTGGATGACGCAATAATTGTCGCAGAAAATGTGGGAAGGCTGAGGCATAACGGAACAGACAGGCGGACAGCAGTCATAGACGGCACAGTCTATGTCCTTAAACCGGTAATAGCCAGTATTATTACAACATGCGTAGCCTTTACTCCGCTTTACTTCTTCGGAGGAAGGTTCGGCAAATTCGTTTCATTTATTCCGCTTCTTATTTTTCTTATGCTCTGTGGAAGCCTCCTTGAAGCATTATTAATTCTTCCATCCCACCTATCCATTGCACTGCCTGATTTCTTTAAAAGAAAAAAGAAAAAACTCAACGGGAAAGGACACTGGTTTGAAATAGTTGAAGACAAATACGGAAAAATTCTGGAAAAACTGCTTGGAATCAAGACAATCCTTTATATTCTGCTGATCGCGCTTTTATACACCGCATTCAGCATAGTTTCAAATAAAATGAGTTTTGTGCTGTTCCCCCGCGAAGAAGTAACCAGGGTGGATTTTGAAGGGGCCGCACCGAAAGGAACAGATAAATTCATGACGGCGGAACTGGCACAGCAGGTAGAGGAAATATTTCAGCCGTACATCGGCCGGGAAGTCATTGCGGTGAGAACTGATATCGCCCGGAGCAGAAGAGGCGCGGCTGTTGAGGAGAACAGGTTTACAATCGATGTCCAGCTTGTAAGCCGCGACAAAAGGGAGAAATCCTCATCCCAGCTCACTAAAGAGTGGGAGGGAAAATTCCCGGCAGTAAAAGGCCTTGAAAGCCTTAAGATAAGACGGGGATGGTTCGGCCAGTCAAGCGGAAGCCCTATTGAAATTCTGGTGCAGGAAAACAATGATACAACCAGAAACAGGCTTGCAGAAGAACTTTCAGAGGAACTCAGGAAAATACCCGGGATATCATCATCAGAAGTACAGGAGCAGAAACGTTTTTCAGAGTATGTCATTGATTATAAAAAGGAAGTAATGCAGCGGTTAAACATAAGTGTTTCAAACGTAACCAGGACTATTAAAGCGATACTTAACAGATACGAAGTATATACGATAGACAGGGATGATGAGACAGAGCTCCCCGTCCAGGTGACAATACCTGACAACAGAAAAAAAACAATAGAACAGGTGTTTTCCGTTCCTGTCAAGAATTCAGGCGGATATCTTGTGCCGCTTAAAACTGTCCTTGAATATAAGGAAATAGATTCCCCCGAAACAATATTCAGGGAGGATTTTGCCAGGACCATCAGGGTTTACGCTGATATCAGGGAAGGTTCCAAAATGACCCCGGCAGAAGCTGGTGTTATAATTGAAAACAGCATATTCCCGGAGTTATATGCAAAATATCCTTCGTCCAAACTGAAGTTCGGAGGTGAAATAAGAGACACAAGGGAATCGGGAAATGATATATTTTACTCAACAATCGCAGTTATTATAATCATTTATGTCGTCCTTTCCCTGCTGTTCAACTCCATGGTCAAGCCTTTAATCATAATGCTTTCAATCCCGTTCGGGGCGGCAGGCGTTGTTTTTGCCCTGTATTTTCACGGGATTACAGTATACGGTTTTTTCTCGGCTATCGGACTCATAGGGCTTTCAGGGGTCGTAGTCAATGATGCAATTGTAATGCTTGATAAACTTGAAAAGGAATACTCAAGAACTGAAGGGCCTTCTGTCAAGGCAAAGGTAGCGTCAATTGCCAAAACAAGACTTCGGGCAGTTTTCCTCACAACAATAACAACAGTAGCGGGGCTGATTCCCACAGCGTATGGATTTGCGGGTTATGATTCCATGCTGTCTGACATGATGCTTGTTATGGCATGGGGGCTGATCTTCGGGACAATTATCACGCTTCTGCTTATCCCGATGCTTTACTGTTCGCTTATGTCACTGAAATATTTCCGGAGGAAAGATGAAGCAGGCATATAGAAAAACATTTTTTCCCGCAGCTTCCACTGTCTATTTTCTTTTACTTGCTGCAGCTCAGTCATGCTTTGCGCTGGAGGAACAGGTCCTTGATACGGAATTGTTTGTTGAAAAATCCTGCGCGGCAAATCCTGTATTCAGCAGGATACTTACTGATTCACTTTATCTTAAGTATAAAGAGGCACTGGAAATGCCGCTTGATAATTACACACTTGATTTTGAATTCTCCTATGATTACAAGCCGGATACTGACAACGGGGGAACCGGATCAAAAATAAGCCTGTCCCGGCTTTTCCCCGCAACCGGAACAGAGGGAAGCATCAATTACCAGTATACCCCCGGAATGGCTGATCCATCCTCATCAGTCTCCTTTGAAATTTCCCAGGATATTGCGGAAAACGCTTTCGGGAAAGCATACAGTCTGGAAGGAATAGGAATAGACTCACAAAAAAAAATAGCACAATACCAGATTGCCGAAGCATATGAAGAATACCTGTCAGTTCTGATACAGGAGTATTACAGGTGGGTATCTGTATCTGAAAATCTGAAAACCGCTGAAAACGGTTATAAAGAAGGACTGAAGCTGCTTGAAAATACAGAGAAAAGGCGGGCAAGTATGATCGCAAGCAGCCTTGATGTCAGCCAGATGAAGCTCACAGTTCTCGATAAAAAAGAAAATCTGCTTAAAATAAGATCCGAGTATGATAAAACAGTAAGAAAAATAAAAGATTTCATGAAAGATAAATCTGAAACAGTCATAAAGCCCGGCTCCAGGTCCATTAATCTCAAACTTGATGATGATTTCGATACTGCCTTTGAAAAAATAAAAACCGGCGCAAGAACTTTTTTTATCCTTGACGAGCTTGAGAAATCAGGTCTCAATTCAATTGAAATAAAGAAAAGAGCCCTTATGCCGTCTGCAGAACTTTTTTCAGCCTACAGGTATGGGGGGACCGGATACCTTCCTGAAGCCGATCCGGTAAGGTCCCTTTCTTTCGGTGTCAGGATCAGTACAGGATTTCCCGATAAAAAGCAGAAAGCAGCTCTTGAAACAGCATCAATTGATTACAGCAAAACCCTTTTGAGCAGAGAAATAAGCACAGACAGCCTCCGTCTCGCGCTTTACGAACTTTATCAGCAGATTAAGGATACTGATGTCCTATCCGAACTGTATAATGAGAAGCTCTCTGCAGCGGAAATGATTCTGAAAGATGAAGAGCAGAACTTTAAAATCGGTAAAAGCACTCTGAAGGATTATACAGATGCAATCAATAGACTGGATTCAATCAGATACGGCATTCAGTCGCTCAAAGCGCAAAAAAATATTTATAATATTGAATGGATGAGGCTTTCAGATACTCTTGCAGAGGGTAAACTTCCTGATTTGATAAATTAATATAATCAAACTATAATTATAATTATGATTTATTCCTTCCTGACAGACAGGGGATAGCCCGTATATGCTGCAGCAGTCTTAAATACAGTCGAAAATTATAATGCAATAAATCAGCTATACAGACTGGAGCCGGAATATCCCATTTCTTTTGAAATATTTAATGCAGTATCCACCACACAATCAGCCATTTCTTTATATTTTTTATCTGTCAGTGTATATTTTATTGTAACAAGACTGATTGCAGCTATAGGGTTGGAAAGATGATCATACACAGGTGCTGCCAAACAATAAATCCCTTCTTCGTTCTCTTCATTATCAATAGAAAACCCTCGTTCTCTAATTAATTGCAGCTCTTTTTTAAAATCTGTCTTTTTTGTTATTGTGTGAGGTGTTCTGGCGAAAAGGCCATGTGATTTAATTATTGCATCACTTATTTTTGTTTTATAAGAAGCTAACAAAGCTTTTCCCAATCCTGTGCAATACATTGGGGCTTGCATCCCTATTCCGAATACAGGCTGTAAAGTCGCCCCTGTATGTACACTTTTATCCAAATAAATAATGTTACCATTGTTCTCAACTGCTAAAAATCCAATACTGTTAGTAACTTTTGAAGCATTATCAAGATGCTGATGTGCAATTTTTCTCAAATTTATACTATCCAGACATTTTGTCCCGATAACAAGCAATTTGATCCCGAGTGAATATAGTTTATTATCATCATCAGATACATTCAGAATACCCAATTCTGTTAAAGTCTGCAGAATTTCAAAAGTTGTTGTTTTTGGAACATCAATAATTACTTTTATTTCGGAAAGGGGTAAAGACCTTCCTTCTTTTGCAATTAATTCGATAACTTTAAAGGCTCTATTTATTGATTTATTCATCTTCTCTTTTCCCCTAAATAACTTATCTTGTAAATAGATATATTAGAACAACTTCATCATAGATATCTTTTTTAACCATCATAGTATACACCAAACAGGATGTATTTGTGATAGTCTCTTAACGTTTTTTGACAATTTAATTTAAAACAATCTGCACAACAGCAACAGCTTTTTTTAAGAGATGACCACACTAACGCCGTTTTGGTATGAATATTATAAAATGGTTACCCCCATTAAGGAAATAGTCCCGACTATATCGGTGTACATATATTATATACCCTGCCTTGCAATCGGCACAGAGAAAAAATCACATATCAAAAGAGGCTGGTTGAATTTCGCGATCATCCTATTTTCATTGATTTTAAAAATCAATAGTCGCCGTTATAACTCGTGCCATGAGGAGTCGTCCAACTGTAATCCTTTAATATTTCCGCCTTGGTGAGCTTGCCGTTTGCAACATCAATTAAAAGTCTATACAGTTCCATTCCACTTTCCTGTATCGTCTTTTCACCGTATAATACGGGTTTTGCCGAAAAATCGATCATATCAGAAAGAACTTCAGCAGTCCGCGGATTCCCCGTGATTTTAATGGTGGTCATGCATGCATTGCCAATCGGATTGCCTCTGCCCGTAGTAAACATGCAGATATGGCAGTCGCTCATAGCTAACGTTGTCGTCGCATAAGCGTCGTTCGCACCTTGTGCCTGATTAATGCCCCACGCACCGCGTCCGGGTGCTCGTTCCCCGCATTCAAGAATCCCCTTGATCTTATTGTGTCCAGCTGTCTTAAAGCTGCCAAGGTTTTTCTCTGTCATTGTCGTTAGACCGCCAGCTTTGTTTCCGGGAGTCGGATTGACCTGCGAGAGGCCCTTCCCTCCGCGGCGCTTGCAGTCCTCGTTAAAAAAATCACCGATTTCCATAAGCCGCATACCAACTTCGTATGATCCGGCTTGCGTCGGATAACCGCCGCGGCCAACAACGTGAACAATTGTACCACCTATGGAAGAATGAATATCGATCACTTCACCTACAAGAGGGTTGGCTGAAAGCCCGCTCGTCCAGTCGGAACCGCCATTGTATCCACTGATTATCAATCCACTCAACGGGCATGGTACACGTTTCTGAGAAGCAGCTTGATTCTTGAGTTCATTTACAGCTGTAACTCCATCACTGATCCCTTTACCTACGCCTCCGTCGGACTGAAGGCTGATACTGACAACCGGACGACCTGTTTTCTGTATTTCTTCCACAATATCTTCCGGATTAGTCTGTTGGCAGCCGAGAGAAAGCAGGACAACACCGTAGGTGTTTGGATGAGTCCCGGCAGTTATGAATCCTTTACGTGTACGTGCAAACCGGTCTGGGAATTCGCCGCACGCTGCATCTACAAAAGTCGCACCTACATCACAGGTATTAGCAATTTGCTGAGCAGCATTATTCGAACATTGTACAAGGGAAATGACGAGCACATTATTTCGTATACCGAACGTACCATCTTTTCGCGAATAGCCCATGATCATTTCAGGAACTTCCAGATCTTTTTTCTTATAGCGATTCTTGATTATATAATCCATATCTTTGGGCGCCATGGTACGATAATAAGCGCGCTTTTCACGATTAATTTCTTCAAAATCGTCATACACATTATGATCATGTACCCAATCTCCCTTTTTGATCGGAGCAGTTGAAACGCCAATATGAACCCCGTATTTAATTATTTCCACGCCCTTAGGGATATCAACACGTGCGATTTTGTGGCCTTCTTTGATAAATTCATTAGCGACAATTACTTCGCCGGCGACCATTGAACTCTCACCCTTTTCAATAGGTTCTATTGCAACCGCAACGTTGTCTTCGACTTCAATCAGCATCGAATTTTTTAAAGTAAACATTTTAAAAATCTCCATCAAGTAGTTTTATTTCCGATTCGCGAACGCAACAGCAATTCGCTCCATCAATTCCTGAATCATTGAACGCGGCGCCGCCAGATTGATACGTTCAAAGCCTTTGCCCTCCGGTCCAAAGATATACCCCTCATCCAGCGCAACCCTCGCTTGTTCATGCATCAGCTTCTCAAGTTGATGAGGCTCAGATTCGAGATGATTAAAGTCTATCCAAAGCAGATATGTGCCTTCCAGAGGATATACAGTCACCACATCTCCCCATGTCTTTTCAACAAAGTGTTTAACAAAAAGATAATTTTCATGAATATATATCATACAGTGTTTTAGCCAGTCTTCTCCATGTTGCCAAGCTGCCTTAGCAGCCACTGGCGCAAAATAATTCGGATGTGCTCTGCAATAGCGCTGAAAGACTTCATCATAACGTTCTCGAATTTTCTCATCGGGAATCATGATACAGGAAAGGGCAAGCCCCGCTAGATTGAAAGTCTTGGAAGGAGCATGACATACGGCGCAATTCAATGCGAATTCTTCGCTGATCTTTGCAAAAACGGTGTGCTTGTATCCGTTAAAAATCAGATCGCTGTGAATCTCGTCAGCAATTACAAACAGTCCGTTTTTTGAGCAGATCTCACCCATTTTACACAGCTCTTTCTCTGTAAATACCCTGCCTACAGGGTTGTGTGGATTGCTCATGAGAAAAGCCTTGCATCTCGATGAGGAAGCTTTCTTTTCGAAATCTTCAAAATTTATCTCAGCCCTGCCGCCTTTGAAGACAAGCGAATTGCTGACTACAACTCGTCTCTGCGTCTCGATAGTGGCAGTAAACGGATAATAAACCGGACGCTGGATGAGAATTTCATCGCCCTCGTTTGTAACCGACTGGATAAGCATGTTGATTGCGCTGACAACACCAGGGCTGAACCGGAACCATTCCTTCATTGCATTCCAGCCATTCCGCCGCTTTTGCCAATATAGATACGCATCGATCATATCGTCATTGATATCTGTGTATCCTATCACACCATGCTTCGCAGCTTCTACGAGCGCCTCAACCACCACAGGAGGCGTTTTGAAGTCCATATCTGCAATCCAAAATGAAAGAAGATCATCACGTCCAAATCGCTTTTTCAGTATCGAGGGCTCCCACTTTAATTGTCCTCGGCCTATACGTCTAACCACTGTGTCAAAATTATATTTATCCATATATTAAACTCTTTTCTCCCAACTTCGAAACAAGATTCAGATACTTTTACTTTACGGCACTCTGCTTCACAGAATTTTCCCACGTCATTTGCAATTAAAACATATTACAGGTTGTTTATTTCCCGTACATAGTGACATTTAACAAAATGATTGGGGCTAACTTCCTCAAGTTCCGGTTCTTGATTAAAGCATTCCAGCTTTGCATAAACGCAGCGCGGAGCAAATCTGCAAGATTTTCCGACGTTAATCGGGGAAGTAATTTCTCCTTTTAAAATAATCTGTTTGTCTGGCGCGTTATACTTCGGAAGCGGAATCGCAGAAATCAACGCCTTTGTATAGGGATGGTACTGGTTTTTGAAAATTTCATTTGAGTCCGTCTTCTCGACCATTTGCCCTAGGTACATAACCGTAATATTCTTGGAAATATGCTTTATAACGGACAAGTCATGCGTAATAAATAAATAAGTAAGACCGCGTTCCTGTTGCAACTGCATCATCAAGTTCAGGATTTGTGCTTGAATAGAAACATCAAGAGCTGAAACCGGTTCATCGCAAACAATCAGTTTCGGATCCAGTATCAGTGCACGCGCTATGCCAATACGTTGCCGTCGCCCGCCATCCAGTTCATGAGGATAGAAATTCATCGTCCTCTCAGTCAAGCCAACGACATCCATTGTTTCCTTCACTTTTTTCTTGTATTCATCATAGCTGCTGGTAAGCTTATATATTTTCAGTGGCTCACCAATTATATCTGCTACCGTCTTTCTCGGATTAAGTGAGGCGTATGGATCTTGAAAAATAATCTGCATATCCTTGCGCAGTTTTTTAAGTTTTGCTCTGCTGACATCTGAAATGTTTTCACCGTTGAAGAAAATCTTGCCTTCTGTGCGTTCATGTAGATGCAGTATCACACGACCAAGCGTTGATTTGCCACAGCCAGATTCACCTACGATTCCAAGCGTCTCACCGGTGTTAACGCTAAAGGTTACATTTTCTACTGCCTGAAGCATACCCTGACGTGTTTCAAAATACTTTTTCAAATTTTCAACTCTCAGTATTTCAGACATCCTGCACCTCCGGATAAGCATCCTTGTTGCAAAGGACCATGTGCCCCGGGGTTACCTCATAAAAACTCACTTCGCCCTTTTTACATGCATCGTTCCTGTAAGAACACCTGGGATAAAACTTGCAGCCGTTGGGTAGATGAGCTGGATCAGGCATCATACCCGGGATTACATTCAACACCTTCGATTCCTTTTCAATGTCAGGCAGCGAATTGAACAATCCTATGGTATAGGGATGCCTCATATCTGTATAGATATCCTTTAATGATCCCGATTCCACAATTTCACCTGCATACACGATGGCTACATTATCACAGATCTTAGCAACGACACCGAGATCGTGCGTTATCATAATCATTGCAGTATCATACTCCTTTTTCAAGTTTCTCATGAGTTCCAGCACCTGTGCCTGTATTGTTACATCAAGAGCAGTAGTGGGCTCATCAGCGATAAGCAGGCTCGGGCTGCACGCCAGAGCAATTGCAATAACCACGCGCTGCTTCATACCTCCGGAAAACTGATGCGGATAATCAGAGTGTCTCTCACCCTGAATACCAACCATCTCCAACATTTCGATTGCCTTCTTCTTTGCTTCAGTTTTTGTAACATCATTGTGAAGAAGAATCACTTCTTCAATCTGATCGCCGATGGTAAGTACAGGGTTTAAGGACGTCATGGGGTCCTGAAATACCATTGATATTTTGTTACCACGTATATTCTGGAGCTGCTTTTCACTCATTTTTAGAATATTCTGGCCTTCAAACATAATTGATCCCCCGACAATCTCCCCCGGCGGATCGGGGACCAATCCCATAATGCCAAGAGCTGTCGTCGTTTTACCAGCACCTGTTTCACCTACCAAACCAATGGTCTTACCTTTTTCAAGAGAGAAACTAATGCCGTTTACAGCACATATAGTCTCTTCATCCGTCACATAACGTATTTGAATATTTTTAACTTCCAGTAATTTTTCGCTCATTCTAAACACCTACTCTGCAATTATTTCTTCAGTCGAGGATCAAGACAATCACGAAGTCCATCCCCCACAACATTCAGGCTGTAAACAACCGCCATGATTGCCAGTCCGGGAATCACTGTCAAATACCATTGTGTACGGATAAACATACGCCCGGCCGACAACATTGCACCCCATTCAGGTTCTGGAGGCTGAATTCCAAATCCGAGAAAACTGAGAGCGGAAACTGCGATTATCGCTCCGGCCATGCTCAGAGTAGCTTGTACAATTAACGGTGCCAGCGAATTAGGAAGAATGTGATTTATTATGATTCTAACATCATTAGCGCCAATAGCGCGTGCCGCTTCTATAAACTCCTGTTCCTTGGTTGTCAAAACAGATGCTCTTACTACGCGAGCAAATTTTGGCGTTGATGACAAACCGACTGCAAGCATCAGATTAAACAATCCTGGCCCCAACGCTGTAATGATACATATAGCCAGCAGCATCTGAGGAATTGCCATGAACAAGTCCATCGTCCGCATAATGATATTATCCAGCTTCCGATAATAAGCTGCAAGTACGCCTAACAGGAGGCCAAATAGGACGGAAATGCCTACCGCAAAAAATCCTATCATAAGCGAATAGCGGCTACCGTAAATAAGCCTACTCAGTACGTCTCTGCCAAGATTATCTGTGCCGAAAATAAAGTCGTTGGACGGAAACATCATTGCTCTGCTGGCATCTTGATCATCATATCCGTAAGGTGCAATTACTTTTGCAAAAATAGCAATTAAGACAAATATGCCCAAAATTACAAGTCCGAACATAGCTAACTTATTCTTTTTAAAGCGACGCCAAATCTCATAAAACATTCTCACATGTTCAATCCGATTTTTATTCTTAACCATTACTTTGTTACCTCGCACTTTTTTTGACTTTTCCGGTTTCTCTTATTTTCATACAGGGTTTTCATTCTCGGATCAATATAAGAATATATGAGATCAACAAGTAAAGTCAAAATAGCAGAAACAAATGCGATGAGAAGAACACATCCCTGTACCGCAGCATAGTCTCTGCCGTTGATAGAATCCACAAGATATTTTCCGACGCCTGCAATTGAGAAGATCACTTCGGTGATTATAGAACCAGCAAGCAATACGTTCAGTTGTAGACCGATAACCGTGATGATTGGAATCATCGCATTTCTTAACGCATGCTTGATTACTATAACATGGTAAGTTTGGCCCTTTGCTTTAGCTGTCCTGATGTAGTCCTGACGAAGGACTTCAAGCATACAGGACCGAGTTGTCCGCATGATCGTTGCAGAGGAGTTTACACCCAGTGCGATAACCGGCATAATCATCTGCTTCCATGAATTACCGTAGCCTGATGCAGGCAACCAGTGCAACACGACCGAAAAAATCAATATCAGCATGAGACCCTGCCAGAACATCGGCATTGATACACCAAACAGTGCACCGCCGGTAGCAAGCGTATCCCAGACTGTATTCCGCTTCAGTGCAGAAATAATACCGAACAGGAGGCCAAGAAAAATTCCAAGCACAATACTCCAGGTGGAAATATTCAGAGTAACGAGAAAACGGGAAGCCAATTCTATTATAACAGGCGTTCGCGAACGATAAGACAAGCCAAGGTCACCCTGAGAGATATTGATCAGATATGTACCTAATCGTTCAATAAATGATCCACTGATGCCCAAATCAGTTCGGTAAGCTTCAAGCGCCTCCCGTGTAGCCCCATCCCCAAGAGCCAAAAGCGCAGGATCGCCCGGTGCAAAATACAAAATCGTAAAAACCACTATTGAGACGCCATACAAAATAGGGATTATCCACAAGAGCCGTTTCAGAATATATGATAACAATTATATCACTCCTCTCCTATCAGCAAAATGCGACAACTATCATTTTAACATAGCTGTGATTCGCCAACAATTTCTTGTTGCTTTAATTTTTAAAATCAAGGGCAGATAAAAAACCCATATCCGCCCTCGACTAATTTTTTACTTAGTTCATAAATTTCAGGTTATTTATAGTAGCAGTACTTTAGCAATGGAGACTGATATGCTCCATTGCGGAAATTCTGAAGATTATTCACATGAACATAAATATCTTCCTGTTGATAAATAGGGATGATTGCCACTTCTTCAAGTGCCAGCATTTGGATTTTTTTATTCAGTTCTGCGCGTTTTACAGGATCGCCCTCTTTTGCAGCTTTCTCTATGAGTATGTCCATTTCGGGATTACTGTAGCCCGCGAGGTTACGCTGAGAGGTATCCTTACTCCAGAAGAAACGGTTTGCGAAGTCGATATCTCCATTCGTTGCCGCAATACCCCAAGTATAAAGGTCAAATTTCTTTTCGACTTTTATAGCCTGAGCATTTGTAGCACCGTCAAGAGAAATTATTGAAGCGTTGATGCCTACCTTTTTGAGCGAATTGGAAAAAAATTCACCGTAGGTCATGCGAACCGATTGGTTGCCAACGTGATACGTGCAGTTAAATCCATCCGGATAACCAGCTTCAGCCAGCAGTTTCTTGGCTTTCTCAAGATTATACTCGTACATCGGATACTTGACCTGTCCGGCGATGGAATCCTTGATATTGTCAGGCAGAAGGCCAATCGCCGGACGGCCGACACCATTCATGGCAACCTTCCACCCACCATTGATGTCGAGGCAGTGTGCTATCGCTTTACGGACACGGACATCGTTGAACGGCGCCTTCCTCTGGTTAAAGCTAAAGTAAGCGTTATCATTTGTATAAAAACGATCCAAAGTCACATTGGAATTGGCTGCCGCAGCCGGGATATCAACACCGGAGACATCATATGCCATATCGGCACCGCCGGTCTCAACTTCGATATAGCGGTTACCGTCCTCAGCAATAACCTTGAAAATAATATTTTTAATCTTAGGTTGCTCTTTAACATGATATTGATCAAATGCGACCAGATTTACATGATCACCCTGAACCCATTCACCCCACAGATATGGGCCGGTGCCTATATCCATCTTAGACCAATCGCCTTTATTGTCCTTATAGCCCTTCTGGCTGAACATCGCGCATGGCGGATGGGATAGGTTAGCAATAACAGGCATGTATATTTCTTCCATGACTATCTCGAATGTGTAATCATCAATTACCTTACTTTTTTTAAGATTCATAAAATCAGTCACGTTACGATTTGAGCCCTCACGCAAAATACCTAGCGAGAACAGGCAATCGCTTGCTTTGAGCTCTTCCCCGTTATGCGTCATAACACCCTGTTTTATCCTGACGGTAAGCGTCATATAGTCGTCAGACCATTTCCAGCTTTCTGCTAGTAACGGCTTAAACTCATTTTCTGCTGTACGCTCAATCAGAGTCTCATAAACCTGGGCTTTGATCTTGACTGTAGCATTAGTTGTAATGCCAGAAGGATTCATGTCGCCCATGTCCTCCCTATGTGCGATAACCAATGTGTCATTGATCCTTTTAGCCTCTTTTTTTCCGCCAGCAAATACGATTGCGGTAATGCAAAAGACTAAAATAATTGTGAACAACACTCTCTTTTTCATTTACTCCTCCTAAAATAATAGTAGTTTTTAAAAATATCCTGCATTTATAGATTTACAGAATATTTTGTGAAACAATCTAATCTGTACTTCTACCCCTGTACCGGGTTTTTCTACAGATCTTACTTAAGAAATATAATCTTTTCCGTATACAATGCCCGCAATTCAGATAAAGGCGGTAAATATTAGGTGTTTCAATTTCGAAGATCGATCCAAATGAATAAAGTGGAACTAAACAAGATAGAATATACTCATTTACAAACCTGTGATTACAGTCCTGTAAAGATTTCACTCTGACATACAGTTTGTTATTTTAAGAACAGCAAAAAAGACGTCTCCTTCAAATTCACATACCATTGTTAATGTTTTTAACAATGTCTTAAATGGAAATCATACCTATCCACAATTTTCATGTTCTCTTCATAAGCATTCTCTATAATTATTGCACTGTTTACTTTTGATCCTCCTTTATAATAATTAAACGTTTAATTTGTATTGATTCCATTCATATAAAACACCAATTTCAGAGTGGACATATTTGATGCTTTTTCGTATCATCCATAACATTGAAAATAATTTACCTCCTGTTTTCCAGTAATAGCACGCTTAAAATTACATAACCATCTGATGAATCTCTTCGAGTGTCTTGTCTGTAAAACCAAGTTTTTCAGCAGTTCTCCCCTCTTTACGGAAATCGCGACCGCAGACAACACTTGCAATATCAACAAAAGTATCCATCATGGGCGTGGCAATATCGAGATATTTACCAACTGATGTCAGTGGTACCAGGCCAGAATATGTATCCTCGACAATGAAGCGATGCGTAAGCATCTTGGGGCTATTGAGTCCACGGTACGCTTCGTTATGCTGCAGTAAATCGTACAGATCATTTTGCTCGAGTTTGTAAATGACTTTGAGTGATTCTACCAGCGTGGAAGCGTTGACACCCATCGCCTTGCATACTATTACGCGTTCTTTGTCGGCAGCGGAAATGATTTTAGCTATACTTTGTGTAATCCCTTCCATGTAGTAATCATAATTCTGACCGGTATCAAGCTTGTTTAGGTTCATAATGCTGGGAATGGGATGCAACATTGCACCGCCGCCGCGGAAACTGGTTTCCAGAACAGATTCCACCGGAGTTAAGTTAAGAAAGATGGGACCTAGTACATCCATCAAGCGTCCAATGTCACTGCCGGGCAGCGTTGCAATCGAAGTCGTTGCCTTGATTCCGCTTTGAAAGGTTACGCCGGTTTCATAGCTACGGCAGGCATACATCAAGTCTCCAGCTTCAGCAATGATTACATCTGCCTTGCTGCTTTTGCCGCCTCGAATTACGTTTGCAACTTCCAGCGCACCACCACAATGTCCAGGATTCAATACAATAATTTGTCCGTCCCGAAGATAAGGCAGACACTTCTTGGCAATACTTCTGTGTGCATCAGTAGTAGAAACGATCATAATGATGTCAATATCGGTCATTGCTTTGGAAATATCGTCCGTGATTAGTTCAGGCATTTCTTCACATTCGAACAATCCAGTAACAGTGATTTTGCCGCGCTCGTTCAGACATTTAATTTTTTCTTTATCGATATCATAGAGTTTTACGCTGTGCTTTTTTCCCGTCAAAACAGCCGCCATAGTCTGGCCACCCGCACCGGCTCCAATAATGGCAAATTTCATTTTTGATTCCATAACAATATCTTATTACGCTTTTTTCTATTTGTCAACTTTTTCCGAATGTTGTTCGCTATTTTTTTTGAACGCCGTTCTATTTTAAAAGACTTTTATAAATTATAATAATAAGATTTGTATAAAATCGGGAGAATTTAATGAATATAATTTCGATGAATCCTGATACTTCATCATTGAAGCTGGCTGTTTTAGATGAAAATCAAAACATCTTAGAATCATCAAATGAGAAATATTCCTACAACATTCCTGAGCCCTATTTGTGAAAATTGATCCTAACCATATTATCACTGCATTAATTAAAACATTGAAAAATATCACAATTGATTTAGATACAATTGAAGGGAGTTGCTATGACACTTTCCCGCCTTCTATAGTTTTCATGAATTCTAATGGTAAACCATTATATCCTATTATTACTCACCTTGATCGCAGGAGTAAACAAGAAAGCAACTATATTTGTAATAAAATTGGGGTTAACTCTTTCTTAAAATAACGGGAATTTTACCTTTTTCCGGGGCTGCATCAATAGTTTCATTTTATGGATAAAAAATCATTATCCGGATATTTATAATAAAAGTCATTTTTTTGGACATTTAAGCACTTATATTCACCATTTTTTCACTGGTCTTTGGAGCACAAATACTGTAAACACATCAATGACATGAATGCATAATACAATTATCAAAACTGGATGGGCCGATGATCTTCTTAAGGACGGAATATATCAACATAGTTGTCAGTAGTTCTTTGAAATATGTTATGCTGCATTTTGCTTTCTTGTGTCGGCAGACGGATTGAGATAGAAAACAATTTAATTTTCCCACACAGCTGGCTTTCTACACCATCTTTCAGGATTTCTGCTGTAAGCGGCTGCAAGTGTCTGATTTCTTTTAAGTATTATTTCTTCCCCGATTCCTGAATGCCTTGGATTTGGAGTTATGTAGTTTATTCCACTGTGCCGGTGCTGCTCGTTATACCAGCCTATGAAATCTACCATCCAATTTCTTGAGTGAAAAAGATCTTTAAAATATTTCAAAAATCCAGCTGCATATTTTAATGTTTTAAAAAGTGATTCTGAATATGGATTATCATCACTGATACGAGGCCTTGAAAAAGAAGGGATTACGCCCAGATTATATAATATCATCATCATGGTTGCACCTTTCATGGGATTCCCATTATCAGAATGAAGTTTTACTCCTGAAAGATTATATCTTGATTTTAATTTTTAAATAATTCAGCAGCTATTATATCAGATTCTTCTTAGTGAATTTCCCAGCCAACAATTTTACGGCTCCAAACATCCACAATTACATATGCATAAAATAAATTCCTTTAGTCCCTGTTTTAAGCCAGGTTATATCCCACCTCCAAACCTGGTCAGGACCAGTTACGACAAGTTCTGTAGGCGGATTTGATTTTTTCCTTGCATGTCTTTTTTTCTATGATAAAGCATCTCTTTTTCACGTAGAACACGATAAAATGTACTTGGACTTGCAATATATTTTTTCCCTCAAGGAGAATTGCTGTAATTTTATAAGGATTACAGTCAACAAAACGCTTGCTGCAGAAAATCTCAATTATTTCCTGTTTTTCTTCATCCAGCAGTTTTTTAGATATTCTTTTTCTGCTCCTTTACGGAAATTTCCATGAGAATTATTTTTCGACAGGTAATAGGTACTATCTGTTATTTCAAGAACCGCACAGGCTTTATGGCTTCTTGCTTCTTCTGTTACTGCTTAATATATCAGCATTACAGCAATCCTTCTCTCTGATACTGGAATCAGTCGTCTTCTTCCCCCCAGATAGCACCTGCTTTTTTTTAAGGGTCATTAAGGCTGCCATTTCAACAAGTGCTTTTTCCTTCCGGTTAAGCCCTTTTTCAAGTGCTTTAATTTTCTTTTTTTGATCCTGAATAATTTTTTTATCTTTTTGACTGTTATCGGTCAAGACTTCTCTCAGCTCCTGTTTCCATAATGTAAGATGTTCACTATGAAGTCCGTTTTGCCGCAGTCACTGACCCAAGTTCATCATCACCGAGTTTTTTGCTTTCTAATATCAGGGCCATTTTTTCGGAAGGACTTCTTCGCAAAGGAGAGATTTCCACTTCTTCAGGATCAAGAGTACAAGCTTTTAATTTAAATATCCGGTTTCTTTTTGTCTGCTTGCTTACGCCGGGTTCTTTACTTGCTTTGCTTATGCTTTTGTTTCCAGGCGGCAATACCCGTCTTAATATACTGTTTCGGAAACCTGTGCTGTACTTCATTATAGTTATCTCCTGTAAAATATTTACTGACAACTATCTTGATACATAGGGCCCAGTATCATCCATGTTTTTCAGTTGGAACCATTCTTATCCGAAAAGGCCATTTTGCCGATTTTTGAGTCTGATTTCCCAATTTTTCCAGTAATTAGATCTTGCGCCCCTAGATTATTTTTCCTACCATTCATTTGGCAAACTTCCTGATTTGATAAATTAGTATAATCAAACTATAATTATAATTATGATTTATTCCTTCCTGACAGACAGGGGAAAAATCAGAACCGGGAATGAAGATTTTATTGCCCTGCCTGGAAAAAGCTCAATCTCAGATGACATAAAATACGACACTGATAATCTCGGATGGCTTTTTGTCCTGTGCGACGGGATGGGAGGAGCCAACGCAGGGGAAGTGGCAAGCAGCATGGCAGGCGCAATGCTGATGAAAGAATACTACAGCCTTGACAGGAAACCTGATGATCCCGGATTTTTCCTGACAGAGAAAATCCTTGAAATAAATTACAGAATATTAAGGTGGAGTTTAAAAGTTCCGGATTATTACGGGATGGGAACAACACTGGTCTCACTATTGATTGACGGCAAAACAGCCTGTATTAACTCCGTAGGCGACAGCCGTATTTACAGATTGAGAAGCGGTTCGCTCGAACAGATTACAGAAGACCAGTCTCTTGTATGGGAATACTACAGGTCCGGGAAAATGACAAAAGAGGAGATAAGAAAGCACCCCAGAAACAATATTCTTACCTGCGCGCTGGGAACAGACACGGACATGCTGCTGAGCAGCATAGAAAGCTACAGGCTTGATGTTGAAGATAATGATCAGTTTCTTCTCTGCAGCGATGGGCTAAGCGATATGTTAAGCGACTGGGAAATGGAAGAAATCCTTGTGATGGATGAGTCTGCCGATCATGTCACGGACAGGCTTCTTGCAGAGGCGATGAAAAGCGGCGGCAGGGATAATATTTCGTTAATACTTGTTCGAAGCTGACTTTTTATAATTTAAGCAAAACAGAAAACTATACTCAAACCGGTAAAACAGGCTACAATCAGGTTAATAAAAGTATGCGGAATGAGATTATTAAATATACCGTACTCCGGGAGTCAGACAGGAAATGAAAAAACTAACTGAAAGTATTGAATCAAAACATTTTTACTCATTCATGGTAAGCATGTTTTTATTCGGAAGCGCTCTGGGACTCTTTAACGGTGTTTTCAACAATTACCTTGCAGAGATACTTCTTATTGACCGGTTTGAGCGTGGTGTTGTAGAATTTTTAAGGGAACTGCCGGGTTTTCTTCTTTTTCTGCTGCTTATCCCTTTTTACAGGTCAAGCGAAACCCGTATCATACAGATCGCGTTCCTCATCAGTCTTGCGGGCCTTGCAGGTCTTGCAGCTAAATCTGATTTAAGATATTTAAGCATATTTTTTGTTGTGATGTGGAGTACAGGCGAGCACATGATAATGCCGCTCAGACAGTCGATAGCAATGCACAGCGCAAAACCCGGAAGAGAAGGGTTTGCACTGGGGCTTTCAGCCGGGGCAAAAAACTTCGGACAGGTAACAGGATATTACCTTGTTCCGTTATGCTTCATTGCCGGTGCAAAAATAATGAAATTCCGGCATTCACACATATTCAGGTTTGTATTCTTTTTATCAGCGTTCTTCCTTGTTCTGGCACTGATATCTACCCTCAGACTTGAAAAATCAGATAAAAAGGTTAAAAGGCAGAAAATCTATTTTCATAAAAAATTCACGAAATACTATATCCTTCAGATCTTTTTCGGAGCAAGGAAACAGGTCTTTCTCACTTTCGCGCCCTATGTGCTTATTCTTAAATATGGTGCAAGGACAGAGCTGATTGCAATGCTTTACGGTATTTATTCGACACTCAACATATTTTTTAATCCGTTGGTCGGCAGGCTTATTGACAGGTTCGGGTATAAATTAATCCTTGTGGTGGATTCCGTTGTTCTCTTCACAGTCTGTATCGTCTACGGCTTTACACACCTCTTTTTCAGTAAAGAAACAGCATTCAGCATTATCTGTGTCGTCTTTGTAATAGACGCGATGCTGTTCGCGGTTTCCATGGCAAGAACAGTCTATGTCGGCTCGCTCTCGGACTCAAGGGAAGAGGCTTCCGCCACAATATCTACAGGGATTTCGCTTGACCACCTTTTCAGCATTATAATTGCACTGCTTGGGGGCCTGCTTTGGGAGAAGATCGGGATGGAGCTTCTTTTCTCTGTCGCTGCATTCTTTGCTGTCGGGAGTTTTTTCTTTTCACTGTCACTTGAAAAACCGGATAAAAAAAAGTAACCTTCCATGTATAGTTTGTTATACGGCAAAGATCCTATATCACTGTAGAATGAACGAATTTAACTCCTGTTTATAAAATATTTTATTGTTCTGAAAATTATTTTTTAATAATTGTTTTGTAGCTTTGCAGGCATTTAAAAAAACTTCCATTAATTCTTAAGTAATAATTATTCCGTTATTCATTTTCTAATTAGTTATCAACTACAGGTAAAAATATTAGATACTGATTTATTTTTATTCTGATATACTATCAATTTTTATATGAGGTTCTGTAATTATTACAAGTAATCACTCGGTAAAAGTTTGGGTTAAAACATTCGCAAACCATCAAATGGCTACTACTGTTATTTTAGACCGTCTGTTTCATCGGTCTCATATATTCAACACAGAAGATAACAGTTACAGGTTAAAGGATTTTCAGCTCATGCAGCAAGGAGATAAGTCTGAAGAATCAGTGATTTTGAATTTGTAAAACAAAGCGGCGATCTTTTTCCAAAGGAAGATTCTTCTTGACATTTATGGCCATTTACACAAATTATATTACAGGGTCTCTGTAAATTAAACTGTTTAACTGCATAATTCCAAATAAGTCTCATAGAGGCAAAAGATATAGAATAAGCAGTATTATGATGGATCAAAAAATTTTTAAATGACTTCGATAATCAATCAGAGTTATTTAATCCAAACTGCTTAGAATCAACTGTCCACTCTTCAGTGTCAAATTCACCGGTAGCTATTGAGGTTTTTCTGAAATTTTATTTGTCGCAAATATATAATTTAGATTCCGGATAGCCCATATTTTTAGAAATATTCAGTGCTGTGTCAACTACACACTCAGACATCTCTTTAAGCTTTTCATTTGTCAAAGTATATTTAATAGTTACAATACTTATTGCTGCTATAGGATCTGACAAATGGTTATAAATAGGAGCGGCAACACAATATATGCCTTCTTCATTTTCTTCATTGTCAATTGAAAAACCTCTTTCTCTGGTTTTTTTCAATTCTTCCTTTAAAACTGTTTTTTTTGTAATAGTTTTTTCTGTAACTTTTGGAAGACCCCGTAATTTAATTATTTCATCACTTTTCGTTATTTTATAAGCTGACAACAAAGCCTTTCCCAGTCCAGTACAATGCATTGGAGCCTGCATACCTACTTCAAATACTGGCTGCAATGTTGCGCCAGTATGAACACTTTTATCCAAATAAACAATCTCACCTTTATTTTCAACAGCCAAAAAACCAATAGTATTAGTCTGTTGAGTAGCTTTCTCAAGATGAGTATGAGCTATTTTTCTTAAATTTATACTGTCCAAACATTTTGTTCCAATAATAAGTAATTTTATCCCCAGTGAATATAATTTAGTTCCATTATCTATTGTGTTTAAAATTCCCAAATCAGTCAAAGTCTGAAGTATTTCGAATATTGTTGTTTTTGGAGCATCTATAACTTCATTTATTTCTGCAAGAGTTAAAGGTCTTCCTTCTTTTGAAATCAAATCGATTATTCTAAAAGTTCTGCTGATTGATTTATTCATTATTTATTCCCTTATTCTTTAAAGATAAAATAATCTGTATTTATTAGATTATAATTGTTTTATTATGATAAGTCACCACTTAATACAGCCCCTTTCAAAATAGAGCCTACACACTTTTGATATATGCCAAGGTAACCTTTTTTAGGTTTTAATAGAATTTCAGCAGAAGAAATTCTTTTTTTCAGTTCATTGTCAGATAACTCGATATTGAGTTCACGTTTTTCAATATCAAAATTGATATAATCCCCATTCCTGACTGCACACAATGGACCGCGAAGAGCCGCTTCTGGAGAGGCATATCCAAAACATGCTCCTGCTGCTGCTCCAGAAAGACGTCCATCTGTTACAGTAACAACATCATCTTTTAAAGAACTTCCCTGTAATGCTGTTGTAAATGAATAAGCAGAACTTGGGCCTGCTTTAACTCCCTGGAATATTATAAAAACAACATCACCTTTTTCTATTTCACCGGATCTTAGAGCTTTAATAGCATCATCAGGATCATTATAAACCTTAGCAAGTCCCCTGTATTTATGTAATTTTTTAGGAACTGCACTCTGTTTAATAAATGCACCCTCAGGGACTAAATTACCTTTACACAGAATAAGACCACCGTCTGAATCAAGAGGATCTGCAACAGAATGAATAATACTATAATCTGATACTTTACAACCTCTGATATTATCTTCCATAGTTTTTCCAGTAACGGTTATCCCGGAATAATCTAGAAATTCGGTAAGTTCATTTAAAAGAGCAGGCGTACCCCCCGCTGTTTCAAAATCCTTCATGCAGTATGGACCATTTGGACGAATACCAACAAGAAGAGGAACCTCACAACTAGCTTTTGAATAAATTGGAGCACATTCCATATCAAGTTCTGCTTCAGTAGCAACAGCTGGTACATGAATAATTGTGTTTGCTGATCCTCCAATTGCCATGCATACTTTTATTGCATTAGTTATTGATGTTTTAGTTATTATTTTTCTGGGAGTAATATCATTCGCCCACAGTTCCATTACTTTTTTCCCTGCTTCCTTACTCAGTTTAATTAAATCACCTGAGCGGGCTGCTGTTGTACTGTTTCCGGGTAGACTCATTCCGATTGTTTCTGAGAGTATTGCCATTGTATTTGCAGTTCCCATCATTCCACATGCTCCCGCACCAGGACAAGCTACATTTAGGATTTCATCAAAATCTTCATTACTCATCTCACCGTTTTTTACCTTGGAAATGCTCGAACCAATATCAATAAAATCAATATACTTTCCATTTAATACAGCAGTTTTCATATACCCACCAGTTAAAATTACTGATGGAATATCAATACGACCTGCAGCCATTAAAAGTCCTGGGATAATTTTATCACAAGTCCCAATCATAACAAGAGCATCCAAATCATGAGCACAAGCAATGAGTTCAACTTCATTTACAAGAAGATCTCGGCTTGGGAGGACATATTTTCCTCCTCCTACACAGTCACAGAGATTTACACCATAAAATAAAAAAGGTAGTCCTCCTGATTCTACAATACCACACCTTGCCGCTTCAGCAAGTTCTTTTTGATGTATATGTCCTGGATTCATTTCATTCCATGTATTAATTATCCCTATCCGTGGTTTTTTCATATCTTCATCACTATATCCAAGTCCTCTCATAAATGACCGTGTCCCCTGCCAGTCAAGAGTCATTTTATCTTCGATATCACTTTTAATTTTTTTATACATTCAATCCCTCCGATAATTTAGAAATCAAGGATATTTTCAAAAACATATTCTTCCCTTTTTTCATAGTATTAGAATATGATATTTTCCTGGGGGAAAATATCAACTTTGCAAATTCAGTTAATGCTCCTATTTTTCTGCAATACTCTATTATTAGCCATATATTCACTAATTAAAATTAATGCAAAAACAACGATACCGATAATATCTGTTTTCCATTCCGGAATAATTGTAAAAATCGCCATAATAAACAATAATGAAGATTTTAGCAAAGATAGTGGTTTAAATATATATCTTTCAAATGAAAAAACCATCATATAGGTAGCCAATATTGTAGTTATAAAAGTTTCCAGAAAAATAATTAAATTAAAATTAATAAAAATTAGAGATGGTTCATAAATAAAAACAAAAGGTATTATGAATGAAGGCAATGCCATTTTCATTGCCAACCAACCAACAGCTCCTGGATTCGCTCCTGCAAGTGCCGCCGCGGCATAAGATGGAACAGCAACGGGAGGCGTTATACATGCAAGTATTCCAAAATAAAAACAGAAAAAATGAGCTGCTATTATAGGAACTCCCATTTTCACCATGACAGGAGCTGCAACTGTTGCCAGAACCATATATACAGCAACTGTAGGCATTCCCATTCCCATTATAATTGACATAATCATTACAAGAATTAATGAAAGTAAAAGAGACCCTTTGCTTAGCATTAAAATATAATTACCCAGAATTACACCAACACCTGTTAAAGTAGTAACTCCAATTATTATACCGACACAGGCACATGCAACACCGAAGGACACAACTTTTTTCCCAGATTCAGTTAACGCATTGATAATATCCACAAAAGACATTCTGGTTAGTTTTCTGCTTTGAGCCATAATAATGCTTAGTACGATACCCCAGAGAGCTGCATAGGATATTGTATACTGCATGATTATCAGATAGAAAGTTACAATAAAAGGAATCAACAGGTGTCCTCTTTCAAAAAAAGCTTTTTTGGCATTTGGAAGTTCATTTTTAGGAATACCATTTAAGCCGAGTCTTTTTGCTCTGTAATGAACAGTGAGAAGTGTACTAAAATAAAATAAAAATCCTGGAACAATTGCAGTCAGCATTATCCGCCCGTAAGGAACACCAATATATTCAGACATTATAAAACATGCTGCTCCGAGTACCGGAGGTATAAGCTGTCCTCCTGTAGAAGCACAGGCCTCTGTAGCTGCAGAAAATTCAGGTGAATATCCTACACGTTTCATCAGAGGTATCGTAAAAGCACCAGTTGTGACAACATTGCTTGCAGCTTGTCCGCTTATAGTCCCGAAACATGCGCTGGCAAAAACAGCCACCTTGGCAGGTCCTCCGCTTGTATGTCCGGTTAGTGCAAGTGCGATATCCTGAATAAAAACTCCTAATCCGCTTTTACTTAAAATTGTACTAAAAATTACAAAAAGAGATATAAAAGTAGCAGCCGCCCCAAGTGGTATTGAAAATATTCCTTCAGGTATCATAAAAAGATGATTAGTAAGCCTAAAAATACTTCCGGCTTTTATTCTGAATATACCAGGTATATAATTACCAAAATATGCATAAACCAAAAAAACGATAGTCACTCCAGCCAGAGCTTTACTCACTAATCTCCTTGTTGCTTCCAATATTAAAACAATTAAAATTACATTTGCAAGCTGATCCTGGAATTCAGATATTCCCATTTTCAGTAAAATTGATTTATAAGCAAAAAACACATATGAGCCGATAACTAAACTCAATAATGCAAATACATAATCATACCAGGGTACCGGTTTAGCAACATTTTTATGATTCATTGGATATAGAACAAATGCCAATACCATAACAGCAAGCAGAAAAAGAGATCTTTGTTGCAGTGCTGGAAGTTGTCCGAAAAATCCTGTAAAGAGAAGAAATATTGAAAGAGAAAATGAAATAACATTAATAATTTTCTTAAGTATATTATTACTAATCCTTGTATTTTCTTCTTTTGAGTATTTTTTTAATATTTTTTCATCTTCCTTTAAAATATTTGTATTTTTTTTATAAGAAATATCTGTCATTTTTTCCCCTCAGCGGTATTTCTGTTTCCTGATAATTATGCAAAGAAAGATATAATCTTTCTTTGCATAATTTTTTATTTTAATAGTCCAACTTCTTTATAATATCTGATTGCTCCTTCATGAAGAGGCACAGTAAGCCCATTAAGAGCATCATTAATTTTCAGATCTTTTATAGCAGCATGATATGACTTTAAATCATCCAGATCTTCCCAGATTGTTTTTGTTATATTATAAATAAGTTCTTCATCAACATCTTCTCTTGTAAGAAAAGTTGTTGCATTAGCAACTGTTATAATATCTTCTTTCTGATTTTTATATGTTCCAGCAGGAATAGTAGCAGGGAAATATACTGATGTTTTTCCTTCAGTCAATTTTCTTATTGTATCAGAAGGCATAGGTATTATCTTGGCTTTATTTATTGATGTCACCTCAACAAATGCAGAAAACGGAAGAGGTGTTAATGCAAGAGCACCATCTGCATGTGCATCTTTTATCTGTTCTACACCTTCGTTAGTTCCAACATATTCAGGTTTAAAATCATCAAATGTCATACCAAATGCACCATATATTCGTTCAGCATTGGCAACATCTCCACTGCCAGGGCCTCCAACAACAAGTTTCTTTCCCCTAAGATCATCAAATGAGTCTATGTCAGCTCCAGTTCTTACAAGCTGCTGAAAATAAGCTGCATACATAAATGTAATTGCCCGGGCTTCATTATAAGGCGTATCCTTAAAACTTCCCTGTCCATTAGCTGCATCCAGAGCTACACCTGCAGAAACAACAGCAACATCTATTTCTTTATTTTTCATAAAAAGAATATTTTGCCCGCTTCCTGTTGTTGGTAATACTGAAAAATTACCAAGTTCATGCTTATTAAAAAACTGCATAAACACATTTGACATTGCATAATATACACCGCCTGAAGATCCGCCACCAATTGAATAAATTCTGTCATCACCTTTTGCGGCAGAATCTTCTTTTTCCCCTCCAGCAAACAACATCACACTTGCAAATAAAGTGATAATCAGGATTAAACACAATGCTTTTTTCATTTTTTCCTCCTAATGAAAAACGTAATATTTTTAATATTTTTAAAAAATATTATTTAAGAAATAATTTCATATATTTCTGAAATACTTTTCCCAGCAAGGCCCAGTTTTTCGACGGTTCTTCCTTCTTTATATAAATCCCGGCCTGTAGCAATACTTCCAATTTTTATAAAAGAATTTATTATCGGAGTGTCAATATTTAAAGTAATGGCAAAAGAAGACAAGGGGACAAGCCCATTTAAAATATCTTCAATGATGAATCTATGATTATAATTATCAGGAGAGTTTACTCCTACGTAAGCTTTGTTATTCTGCAGCAGTTCGTATAAATTATCACCTTCAAGGTTATACACAGCTTTTAATGTATTAATTAATGAATCAAGTGATAAACCTAAAGCATCTGCAACTTTAAGTCTTTCATTATCTGCTTTCTCAATAAGTTTAGATATATTTTTTGTAATACCTTCCATATAATAATCAAAAGACTGTCCTGAATCAATTTTATTCATATTCATTAAAGTCGGTATTGGATGAAGCATTGCTCCGGCACTGTTAAAACTTGTTATTAATACATTTTCGACTGCTATAAATTTTGGAATTGCGGGGTCAATTATTTCAATCAGTTTTGCAGCATCAGTTGCAGGTATAGTTGCAACTTTTGTTTTGTTTTTTATTCCGGAATGATAAACAAAACCAGGTTCTGATGTTCTGCATGCATATAAAAGATCAGCAGCTTCACCTATGATTATGTTTTCCTTACTGCCTCTAGATTTAACTATTTTACTAAATTCAAGAGCTCCACCAATATGACCTGGGTTTAGTAAAATAACTTGACCGTTTTTAAGATTGGGAATAATTTTTGCAGCAATTTCAGAATGAACATCAGTAGTTGTCATTACCATTACAACGTCTGCATCTTTAACTACTGCGTCAAAATCATCAGTAACAATCTCGGGGAATCCTTCAGCCTCAATTGCGCCTGTTATCTTTATCACTCCAAGTTTATTTAAAACATCAACTTTATTTTTATCTTTTTCATGCAGCCTTACATTGTATCCATCTTGAGACAGTATTGCAGCCATAGACTGCCCTCCGGCTCCGGCTCCTATGACAGCAAATTTCAAATCTTTCATAATTAACCTCCAGTAGCTTCTTTAGATATTCTGTTACAATATAGTTTATCATTCTTCAAAAAGCATTATAACACAGTATCATATTTTTACAATCTTTTTTTCGAACATTGTTCGTTTATTAATGAATAGCGTTCGGTTATTTGTTGACAATATAGCTTTCTTTAAATAGAATGTTTTCAAAGGGAGGAGAATAAATTGAATATTCTTTCAATGGATTTTGGCACATCTTCTCTGAAACTTGCTGTTTTGGATGATTACTCTAATATAATTGAGTCTGTAAAAGAAAATTATGATCTGTATATTCCAACCGCGAACCAAATTGAAATAAAAGCAGAAGATATAATTAATGCCATGCTGTCGGCATTAAAAAAACTAACTACTGATTTAAAATCTATTGACGGACTATGTTACGATACATTTTCGCCTTCAGTTGTTTTTATGGATGAAGATGGAATTCCCTATTATCCTATCATAACCCATTTAGACAGAAGAAGTATAAATGAAAGTAATTTTATTTGTAAACATTTTGGAACTAATTCATTTCATAATCTGACAGGGACTCTGCCATTTCCTGGAGGAACTTCTATAACTTCAATATTCTGGGTTAATAATAACTTAAAAAATATTTTTAATTCTGCATATAAAATAGGACATCTAAATACATTTATTCATAAATATTTAACGGGCCTTTGGGGAATTGACACTGTTAATGCTTCAATGACAGGAATATACAATACAATAAAAAACGACAACTGGTCAGATGAACTTCTCAAAATGATTGATCTATCCGAAGACAAGCTTCCGGATATCAAAAAACCAGGGGAATCTTTCGGAAATTTAAACAATCAGGAAATTATTTCACTTGGCATAAAGAAAGGAATACCGGTATGCATGGGTACAAATGACATTGCGGCTGCCCAAATCGGTGCTGACAATAACTCTGCAGGAGATATACTACAAGTAAGCGGTAGCAGTGATATGATTTCAATTTTAACAGACAAACCTGTTACTAATCAGTCGTATTACCTAAGGTGTTCTGCAAATGAAAACCTCTGGCAGATTTTTGCTATTACCTCATCGGGATTTGCGCTCGAATGGATAAGAAAAGAACTTTTTCGTGAAATTGACATTGATTTCTTTTATTCTGAAAACATTATGAATGCATTAAAAACAGGTCCTAATAACGTTATTTATCATCCCTATATTTCAGGAGACAGACAAAGTCTGGAAGTTAAAAAAGGTATATTTGAAGGAATAGAATTAAATACAACAAGAGAAAACATGCTTGCCGCACTAATTATTGGATTTCATGTGCCTATTATAACAACTTTAAAAACAGCTGAAAATTTCATTAAACTGAATAAAAATTTAAAATGTACTGGCGGTTTGACTAAAAATGAAAATATTATTAATTACAAAAAAAATGTATTTAATAATTATGATATTCAGGTAGTCGACGAATGCCCATTAATAGGTAATGCAAAACTCTGGATATTAAATAATACCTGAAGCCGGATAAAACACCGGGCACAGCCTGAATCGCTTCTAAATTACAGTTTTCACAAAACAAGAAGGAGAAATTGCTACAACAACCGACAGGAATCTGCAACTACCTTGCTGGTTTTTGGAAAACATGTGATTTTCACACTTCAAAGATATGTTGTCCCACAATGTTTGTTGAGCTGTTGATATTCAAAACCTATAGATCACAAAAGATTTCATACAATCTGGAAAACCCAATAGTCACGGAGCATTATTCCATATTTTAATCCACCATTTCCTTGAGTGGTAAACATTTTTTATCCTACGTGTATATAATCGTTAATATTTTTTCGAAATACATTTTGTTCTTAGAGAAACCTCTGCTTTAACAGAAATGGAGATGTTTCTTGCATAATGTAGATACCCAGGACAAACAGGAATTCCTCATTAATTGCAATCATTCCTATATGAATCAGAACAGTGTTTACGACAAACCTCCCCGAGAGCAAACGTTTAATATCCATATCTGGATTTAAGCTCATAATTAAATTGCTCACTTGTTCCATGAGCATGATAAAGCGCTACTACAGCTTCCGGTGTTTTCAAATAAACTGGTGCAAAAAGTTCCTATTTCAAACTCAGGAAAAAACAACTTGTTATCATCCTTATCTACACTTGTTAGTTACTTTAAACACGATATACATTGTTGAAAGTGTTTAATTCGAAATTGAGTACAACCGGTGTGAATACTGGTAAACATCGTCTTTCTACTGATATTCCAAATTATTTCTCTTTCTACTTTTGCCGCATCAAGCCAATTTTCGTCGGATTTTTTACGAATATTGCACTTGGCAAAAAATATTTTGCCTGAGACAAGTATCATGACAGCTTTAGCCATCATAGTTTTACAGTGTTATAATTTCATCATTTGGTCTATCCAGGATGATTTTTCACAACAACTTAATCGGTATTTCGCATCATGGCTGTCCAAAATAAATAATGGAAGCTACTATTAATAGACTGAAACCTTTGCTATAATAAATTAAACAACCACGCTAATTTGTTACAAACAAAGGAGATCAGACTGTGGGCTTCAAGGATAGCATATTCAGACAAATACTTCAAATCCTTCCGGAATATGATTTTGAAAAAACTGTTGATAAAAAAAGAAGTCATAAACTCAAGTTTAAAATTCCTCTGTACAGTGTTGGTGCAACAAGCCTTGATCTGCGTCTTACCATGTATGACTGGGCACACTTCAGAAAGAAAAAGGGAGAAATAAAACTTCATGTAAAACTTGATCACAGCGGCTATATTTCATCTTTTATAATGCAAACTTCTTGATGATAAGCCGCTTGACCGTAGAATAAAATATAATCCAGTATTACGTTGGAGTTGTTATGGTTTATTTTGAACAGCTATGATTTTGCATATTTTTCAATCCAATCATTCTCCCGGAATATTAATATGGCTTATCTTTGCAAGAGCTTCTCTATTTTAAACATATTTGCATAATGCTTTCTCAATATTAAGCATACATTTTTCAAGAATTATTCTGGGACAAGCGACATTTATTCTTTCAAATCCCGAACCTGCTTCTCCAAACATATAACCTTCATCGAGTGCAACTCGTGCATCGAAAAGCATTATATCTTCCAACTCATCGTTAGTTAGAAAATATTTAGTGAAATCAAGCCAGACTAAAAATGTTCCTTCAGGATTTGACATATTAATTAAAGGTAATTTTTCATTTATGAAATTTCTTAGAAAATCAACATTAGTATCGATGTATTCATTAACCTGGTCAAGCCATTCTTCACATTTACTATAAGCTGCTTCACATGCAACAATACTTAGAGGATTAATAAAACTGAATCCGTTTTCAACTTCTACATGTTTAATCCATTTTTTCCTTAATTCCGGTGAATTAATAATAATGTTTGATATCTGCAACCCGGCAATATTGAAAGTTTTACTTGGAGCAGTACATGTTATAATTTTGTCTTTGTATTCAGGATATATTTTTTCAATTGGATAATGTTTAATATTATTTCTTACAATATCACAATGTATCTCATCAGAAATTATCCATTTATCATACTTTTCACATAGTTCTGCTGTTTTTTTTAGTTCTTCCACCTTCCACACCCTTCCTACCGGATTATGGGGACTGCACAATAAAAATATTTTATTACCTTTATCTTTAAGTTTTGCTTCAAGATCATCAAAATCAACACCATAAGACCCGTTTTTATATATCAGATTATTATTTACAATTCTACGATTTTTATTTTTAATTTTTTCTTTAAAAGGATAATAAACAGGTTCTTGAATTATTACACCATCATGCTCCTCTGTTAATATTGATATAAGAAAACTGATAGCAGGAACAATTCCAGGAGAATTATAAATGCTGTCTTTATTAATATTCCAGTCAAATCTTTTTCCAAACCACCGGCAAACACTATCATAATAAGCTTCTGATTTGTTTATTGAATAACCTAATATTTTTTTATCAACTCTATCATGAAGAGCTTCTATTATTGGGGGCGCACATTCAAAATCCATATCTGCAATCCACAGCGGAAGAACATCCTTTGGAGCTTTTTTAAAAAAATTATTGAGATAGTCCCATTTAAGACTATCTGTCCCTTTTCTTGCAACAAGTATGTCAAAATTATAATTCAACCTCAAACCTCTATTTCTTGCTTATTAGTCATTGTTAAAAATACTGAATGTATATTAGCACACAACATAACATCTGTCCATATAAAATACGAACTTTGTTCGTGTTTTATATGGACATTATTCGCTATTAATAACTTTCGGATTGACTAATGATTAACCCTCCATTAAACTTAATAATGATGGAAACTAAAACACTAAGCGACAATAAAAAACTGGCTTTCATTTATATGTTTATATCTGCTGTATTCTTCACTTTAATGAGTACAGCCGTCAAATATGGAAGTGATATATCATTTATTCATAAAGTTTTTTTCAGAAATTTCATCACATTTTTAATGATATTTTTTTTAATTCACAAAAAAAATATATCTATTTGTTTTAATATTAATAAATATTTTTATCTTTTAGTATTAAGAGCCTTAACAGGTTTGGCAGGTGTTCTTTGTTATTTCTATGCACTAAAAGATATCCCTCTTGCTGATGCCTGTATTCTTAATAAACTTTCTCCATTTTTTATAATTATTTTTTCTAGTCTATTTCTAAAAGAAAAAATCAATAGAAATACTTTCTTTTTAATTGTTATTTCATTTATCGGAACTGTTTTAATTATTAAGCCAGCTTTTCACATGGCACTATACCCAGCTTCAGGAGCTGTTTTATCGGCATTTTTTGCCGGAATATCATATACAATTATAAGATCATTAAAAAAGATAGAAAAGCCTGAAATAATTATATTATATTTTTCAGGTATTTCATCATTGCTTTTGCTTTTTCCATCATTTTTAACATTTAAAAGTTATAATTATATTCAATTATCAGTTCTATGTTTAATTGGCATATTTGCTACAGGTGGTCAATTCTTTTTAACAAAAGGATTTCAGGTTTATAACGCGGGAGAAATTTCAATAGTCAGTTATTCACAGATACTTTTTTCCTTCATCATTGATATTTTCCTTTTTAAGGAATTCCCTGACTTTTATTCTTTGACTGGAGGTTGTCTGATAATAATAAGCGGAATAATATTTTATTTGAAAAAATAATGAAAAGATCATATCAATACAGATGAAGATACGATAGTTCTTGAGTCTTAATAATTTGTCTTTAAAAAGGAGAAGAAAAATGAACAATCCAAAAAGAATGCTTTCGGGTGTGTTTTCACCGAACTGTACTCCATTTATAAATGATAAAGTTGATTATTATGGAATAGAAAAAAATATTGAAAAATTAAATCGATCAGAGCTGAAAGGATATTTTGTTCTTGGTACAAACGGAGAATTTAAAGCACTTACCGAATCTGAAAAATTTAAAGTCCTTAAAACTTATATCAAATATTCATGCGATAATAAAATTATTATGGCTGGCACAGGGTGTGAAAGTACTTACGAAACAATTAAAATGACAAAAAAAGCAGCTGATATGGGTGCAAAATTGGTAAGTCTCTTAATGCCTAATTTCTTTGTAAATAAAATTAATGCAGATGTTATGGTTTCACATATTATAGAAGTAGCAGACAACTCTCCTGTCCCTGTGGTTCTTTATAATAATCCGTCAGTTGCAGCGGGAGTAACTATTACTACAGATGTAATAAAAAGAGTAAAAGATCACCCGAGTGTTGCTGGGATTAAAGACAGTTCAAATGACACATGGCCTGAAATAGTAAAATATGATTCAGAAGATTTTTCAGTACTTGCAGGATCTGCAGGATACTTTTTTGAACTTCTTGAAGCAGGGGGTACAGGGGGAGTTCTTTCCCTTGCAAATGTATTTCCCGATTCATGTGCAAAACTCTACAGACTTTATACAAGCGGAAGCACGGAGAAAGCGAGGAAGCTTAAGGATGACCTTGTATCATTAAACAAAAAGGTTTCAGGAAGCTATGGAGTTGAAGGAGTCAAATATGCAATGGAACTTGCCGGTTTTTCAGGGGGTAATCCACGAAGACCTCTTAAAGCACTTACAGACGATCAAAAAAACTCTGTTGAAAAAGACCTTAAAGAAAGCGGATTTTTAAATCATAGAAAATAATTTATCAGAATCCTTTAAGTTTAAAATTAATTGCGTTCTTTTAACAGTCTCCTAAAGCACGTTTTTTTAGGTAATCATGATACAAAAAGGCCAAGTTACGGTATAAAAGTCGTGTCAAAACAACCAGGCAGAAAAGAAGGCTTTGAAAAAAAGGTATAACATAATTAATTGACGGCGGAACAGTCTATATTAACTCGGCAGAAAACAATCGGGTTTACAGATTGAGAGGCGGTCCACTCGAACAGATTACCGAAGACCAGTCTCTTGTTTGAAAATACTACAGGTCTGAAAAAATGACAAAAGAGGAAATAAGAAAGCACCCCAGAAATAATATTCTCACCTGCGCACTTGGATCAGACGCGGACATGCTGCCGAACAGTATTGAAAGCTACAGGCTTGATGCTGAAGATAATGATCTGTATCTTCTCTTCAGCGACGGACTAAGCGTCATGTTAAGCGACATGGAAATGGAAGATATTCTTGTGATGGATGGGTCTGTTGATCATATCGTTAACAAACTTCTTGTAGCGGTAATGGAAAGCGGCGGCAGGGGTATTATTTCCTTAATACTTGTTAAAAGTTGATTTTTTATAGTTATTTAAGCTTATCCTTTGAATGTTCAAAAAATGAGATAATCCGGCTTTCGTCAAGAAATTCCGGAGCCGCATCAGGTACACCCTTGTAATAGATTTCCATTCCCGGTTTCTTTTTTGAATCTTTTTTCCCGTAAAAAAGAAGAGTCATTTCAGACATATTCAGAAAAGATCCGTAATCCCGTTTGATTATATTTTCATCTTTAAGTTTTTTATACTTAACAAGGATCTCTTCTTCTTTCGAGAATACATTGGAAGCAATAGCGCTGTATCTGGTATATTTCATCTCTTTCACGCCAAGCGGGACTATGTTGATATAAACAATATTGGAACTAACGTCAGAACCTTTCAAAACCGCCCAGAAAACAGCTATATCCTCAGCTTTAAATATATAATCAGCGCCATAGTAAGTATTATCCTGGGAATAGCCGGGTACTGTTAATATGATAAAAAATAGTACTGCCATTATTGCCGTTTTTTTCATAAAGCTCCTACCTTTCGAGAATTTTCATCCGTTTTTCATCAAGGATTATTTCGACCTCCTGGTTACACTTAAAAGTCACCTGTCCGAAGGAATCATATAATGATACTTTAATTGTAAAACTTTCTGCCGCGACTGTGTAGTCTACCCTGTCGCCGAGAAAAGCCCTCTCAATAACAGTTCCCCTTATTTTGGATTCCGGGTTCACTTCTTTAAGTCTTACAGCTTCAGGTCTTAATAAAACATCCGCACTGTCCCCCGGTTTTACACTTTTCCGGAAATTATTTACTGAAAATTTCTCCCCTTCAATATCAGCGACTGCTTCTTCATCCGCGGAACTGACAATCTTAGAGGGTATTGCATTGATAGCGCCGATGAATTTGGCGACGAATTCCGTTTTTGGATTATAGTAAAGATCTTCCGCGGTTCCTATCTGAATAATATCTCCATGATTCATGACAATTATTCTGTCTGAGATTGCCATCGCCTCTTCCTGATCATGGGTAACATAAAGAGTACTTATTGACAGCGCTTTCTGCAGACGCCTGATTTCACCCCTGGTTGAGATCCTGAGTTTTGCGTCCAGATTCGAAAGAGGTTCATCAAGCAGAAGCACTTTAGGTTTGATCACAATTGCCCTTGCAAGAGCTACCCGCTGCTGTTCGCCGCCTGACATCTGGTGCGGAAACTGCTCCTGATATCCTTCAAGTTTTACAAGTTCGAGCGCTTCATCGACCCGCTTGTCAATTTCATTCTTGTCGACACCCCTTACTTTCAATCCGTAGGCAACATTTTCAGAAACTGATAAATGGGGAAATAACGCATAATTCTGAAAAACAAACCCTATATCCCGCTGGTTGGCCATCTGATCAGTAACATCTTCAGAGCCGATAAAAACTTTACCGCTGTCCGGTTCTTCGAACCCGGCAAGCATTCTCATTGTAGTGGTCTTACCGCACCCTGAAGGCCCCAGCAGAGTCAGAAGTTCGCCGGGTTCAACTTCGAGGCTCACTCCGTTTACAGCGGATATCTTTCCTTTAAGCTGATGGATATATGTTTTTGTCAGGTTCTCAAGTTTTATGTTTACAGATTTCATCAAAATACTCCTTCTATGCTCCGAAAAGGGACGTTATCCGCAGCGCTCCCGGCTGCCTTAGAGATTTAAGGACAAAACTTATTCCTGTAATTACAATAAAAACAGTAATTACGACAAACACGGAAAAAGCGGCAGATACGCCAAGGTGCAGTTCTGTCATGTTCTCGAGAATACTTACAGTAATGAGATTCCAGTTAAGGGAAACCAGAAATATTGCGGCGCTGATTGCTGTCATGGACCTTATAAATACTATTCCAAGGCCTGAGAATAAACCCGGTAAAATCAGGGGAACCGTTATCCTTCTGAAAGTATATATTGAACTTGCCCCCAGGCTTACTGAAGCTTCCTCGATTCCGGGATGGATCTGCTGGAGAATTGCAACAGTTGATCTTATCCCGTTGGCGCCGTACTTGGAGACATTGCAGAAGATAATTATAAGAGCTGTCCCTGTAAGAATAATTGGGCGCTTATTGAACGCTATCAGATAGGCAATACCTACTATAGTCCCGGGCAGTGCGTAATTGATCATGGCAACTATTTCCATGAATTTTCTTGAAAAGAATTTTTTCTTTGCTGTAATATAGCCCACGACAACCCCGTACAGACCGCCGAGCAGCATACCTGATATTGAGATGATAAGTGTATCCTTGATAACCTCACGGCCTCTTGTGAATATCGCTTTGTAGTGGGTAAGTGTAAATGTATTATTCGCGCCGAATGCCTCTATCAGCGATGCATACAGCAGAAGAATATAAAAGTACAGAATGAAAAGTACTGTTAAAAGACAGATAAACAGGAACAGGTATCTGGTTTTATTCCCGACACTCTTAAATTTTGTCTGTGAACCTGATTTACCGGTTATTGTAACAAGGTTCCTCCTTCCTACCCAGTAACGCTGCAGAAAGAAAACAGCAAGAGACGGAATAAGAAGGATGAATGACAGGATCGCTCCTCCCTTCATGTCAAATAATCCTGTAATCTGAAGAAACGCTTCTGTCGGAAGCAGGGGGAATCCGTTACCCGCTAAAATAAGAGGCGTAGCGAAGTCCGCGAGGGATGCGGCGAAAAGGAGAAGAAAGGAGTTGGCAAGACCTGAAGTGGAAAGGGGGAATGTTACTTTTCTGAAAACGTCCCACCTTGAACTGCCGAGGCTGAAAGCCATGTCCTCTACAGTCGGATCAATACCGCCCAGTATACCTTTAAGCGTAATATATGAAATCGGAAAATACGTTATTGTTTCAGCAAAAAGGGTGCTCCACATCCCGTAAACTTCAAAATGCTCTAACCCCAGCAGATTGTAGGTAATAAGGCCTCTGGGCCCGAATGAAAAAATAACAGTAATTGCCATTGTAAATGGGGGTGATATCAGCGGCAGGATAATAGCCCAGTCAAGAAGCCTAGACCACGACTTGGAAAGATTAGCCCTTACGGCAGTAAAAGCGAAGAAAAACCCCAGGGCAGTACCGCATATACCGACAAGTGTTCCCAGCAGGATACTGTTCCAGGCTGCAATATGGGTATATTTCTTTCCAAGAATCTTAAGCAGCCCGGACAGCTGAAAATGTCCGCCTTCTGTAAAAGCAATCGAAAGAATTTTAAATATCGGGAAAAGGACAAATAACGCCAGGAACATCCAGATAACAATAACACTGGTAAGTAAAGCAGGATCCTTGACAAGGTTTCCAAGGGTATCAGTATTTTTCCTTTTAAAAGTCAAGACGGACATTTTTATTCCTTTATTAATAATTTTTACTGCTGAAGTACAGTTTCAATCCACTTGTCAACAATACGTTTTCTGTTGTCGCCAGAGTATTTCGGGTCTATCGGGAATATTTTAGCAGCGCTCCTTAAAGCTTCCTTAAGTTCCGGCTGTGTTTCAACTCCGGGATAAACAGGTATAAAATTTATTTTATATGGCGCATAATAGTTCTGCATTTTTTCCGATGTCGCCCAGTCTATAAGTTTTTTGCCAAGTCCGGGGTGTTTAGCTCCTTTTATAAGAGCAATCCCTTCAGCGGCAGATCCAATGCCTTCTTTCGGAAAGGATATTACAACATCATAGCCTGCCTGCTGTGTTTTGAGTGCATCAACAATAAAGAAAATACCCATTCCGGCCTGCCCAAGTCCGACTGGAACTGTTCCGCCGCCGCCGGATTTTGTGTACACCTGTACATTAGCTGAAAGTTTTTTCATGTACGCAAAAGCGTCATCCTCATCCCTGTTATTTACCTCAAGGATTGAAAATATTCTTGTTACAGCAGTTCCGGAGGTACGTGCATCAGCGAACTGGATCATTTTGGTATATGCGGGATCAAGGATATCATTCCAGGATGTAGGAGCTTTAAGCTTTTTTTCTTCAAGAAATTTCTTATTTGTCATGAAACACAAGGGATCATCAGCAATAGCTATCCAGTACCCGTCCTTTTCTTTAAAGCGCTCTTCCAGTTTGGCGAATGACGGTGATTTGTAAGGCTCAAATACACCTTCGTTCATTCCTGCCCCGAATGTTTCAATCGGCCCGCCGAAAAGTACATCTACCTGGGGATTATCCTTTTCAGCTATTACGCGGGTCAAAGCCTCGCCCGAAGAAAACCGCATGAAATTAACTTTTATGCCGGTAGCTTTTTCAAATTCCTCAAACATGGGTGTTGCCCAGTTCTCAGGCCAGATGGAATAAGCATTCAGGACTGTTCCTTCATCAACCTTTGTAACTGCTTCCTTGTTTCCTCCGGCAAAAATAAGCGAAAGCGGAAGAATAAAAATACAGACCAGAAGCAGCACTTTTTTGTAATTATTCATAATTACCCTCCTTAAAGGTAAAAAATCACGAAATTGCTCCGTTTTTTTAAATATCTTAATTTAAAAATTAAAGCCGATAACAGCGTAAAACCATAAATTAATAGCAGCCAAATTTAATCATATTACCCCATATCCGGGTTGTCAATTATTTGTTTTTTTATGCCTTCTCAGGCGCAGCACTGTTTAACTGCCATGATGGTAATTTTTAGAATTTCCCTTCCCCTGATCAAATCTTTTTGTTGCATGAAGGGGTATTTTTAAGCATAATAGCTGTACAGGAAGCATCAGTAAAATGAAAGATTTTCTCATATTTGAGAACCTGAATAAAAACTTCGGCAATGTAACAGCAGTTAAAAATTTCTCTCTTTCAGTCCACCGGGGAGAGATATTCTCACTTTTAGGACCAAGCGGATGCGGAAAAACGACACTGCTGAGGCTGTGCGCCGGGTTTGAAACCCCGGACAAAGGAAGAATAATACTTGACGGCAGGGATATTACAGAACTTCCGCCTGAGAAAAGAAAAGTAAATACAGTTTTTCAGAGCTATGCCCTCTTCCCTCATCTTTCAATACGGGAAAATATTGCATTCGGCCCCAGGACTGCGGGGAAAAGTAAAAAAGAAATTGACTACGAAGTAGACAGGATGCTCTCGTTTATACAGATGGAAGACGCATCACTTCGAATGCCGTCCCAGATAAGCGGAGGACAAAAACAGAGAGTTGCAATCGCCCGGGCTTTGATAAATAAACCACAGGTCCTTCTCCTTGATGAACCGCTTGCGGCCCTTGACTTAAAACTCAGACAGAGGATGCTGATTGAGCTTGACCAGATCCACGATGAGGTCGGGATTACCTTCCTTTTTATTACCCATGACCAGACAGAAGCCATGAGCCTCAGCGACAGAATGGCTGTAATGAATAACGGCAGAATTGAACAGATCGGAACACCGGTTGAAATATATGAAAGCCCGATGAGCAGCTTTACGGCGGCATTCATCGGCGACACCAACTTTCTTGACGGTAAAGTAACCCAGGTAATAGACAAGGATTATGCATTAATATTTGTTGACGGAATAGGCGAGATAATATGCTTCAATGACAGGAAACTTAAAACAGGCGACCCGGTCCATGTAAGCATAAGGCCTGAGAAAATATATACATCAAAAACCAAACCGGAAGAACACAGAAAAATAAACATGCTGCACGGTACAGTTGAAAACATGGTATATATCGGAACCTCAACCAAATACTGGGTCAGGGCGGGAGAGTGGCTTTTTACAACACAGCAGCCCCACAGGCATTATCTTCTTGATGAACAGCCTCCCAAATGGGATGATGAGGTTTGGGTATCATGGCATGCTGATGACTGCTACATGCTTGAAAAATACAGTGAGGCTGATGAGCAGCTCCTTACCATACCTGATGTGGAAGAACCTGCCGGCGAAGCAGAGGCTGCCCCGGATTCAGCAGACGGTGCGTCATCCGGGAATGACTCACCGGATAAAGCTGCAGGCGTGCCCGCAGATGAGAAAAGCCGATGATCAGAGTCAGGAATATCGAAGAAAAAATAATCACACTCCCCTCTTTTTTATGGCTGTTTTTTCTTTTTCTTGTTCCCACAGTTCTCGTCATATTTATCAGCTTCTGCCCGTCAGATACATACGGTAATATCAAAAGCGGATTTACATTAAAAGCATATTCAGAGATAATTAATCCCGCTTTTCCGGCTATAATGTTCAGAACTCTCAAGATCAGTCTCTATACAACAGCCATCTGTCTTGCCGCAGGGATTCCCGTAGCATATGAAATGGCAAAAATGGAGAGAAAATGGCAGCAGAATCTCATGATGCTGATAATAATTCCGTTCTGGACAAATTTTTTAATCAGAATTTACGCGTGGAAAATAATCCTCCATCCTGAAGGTTTTTTAAAACATTTCCTTACCGCGCTCAGAATCGTGCCTGAATCATCATCCCTTCTCTATAATGAGGGGGCAGTGCTTCTTGTGCTTGTCTACACATATCTCCCTTTTGCGATACTGCCGCTCTATTCGGCTGCCGAGAAGTTCGACTTCCACCTGCTTGAGGCTGCACGCGACATAGGGAGCTCTCCGGTGAGGGCCTTTTTTAAAATATTCCTTCCCGGAATAAGCCAGGGAATGATATCGGCTGTAATGGTTGTATTCATTCCCGCGCTCGGTTCATATGTTATACCCGATATGGTAGGGGGGCCGCACAGCGAGATGCTCGGCAACAAGATTGCGCAGAGGGTCTTTATAGACAGAAATCTGCCGCGGGGCAGCGCGCTGTCAACTATACTTATTCTTGCGTTTATTATTCCGCCGCTTCTGCAGCTTATCATCAGAAAAACAAAAAAATCCATCAGAATTACGCTGCCGGGAGTACTTAACAAATGAGGCGCAGCAGATTTCCCCTTTACCTTACAATCGCGGTTCTATTATTCTTCTGGGTACCGATAATAATTCTTGTTGCAAACTCATTTAACGGCTCCAGATTCGGATCGGTATGGGGCGGTTTCTCGTTAAAGTGGTATGTAAAGCTTTTCGCAGACAGAAGTGTCTGGAGATCGCTGCAGAATACAGCGATTGTAGCCTCAGTATCTACCGCTGTTTCACTTGTCCTCGGAAGCCTCGCCGGATTTACCTTATTCAGATATAAAACAAAGCTTCAGAAATTTCACCTGGGCCTTGTATCCCTGCCGCTTGTTATTCCCGATATCCTCATGGGTATGAGCCTTCTCCTTTTCTTTATATCCCTTAAAATCAGGCTGGGACTCTTTACAGTCATTTTAGGTCATATAACGTTCTGCATAAGTTATGTCGCGGTAACTATACTTGCGAGGCTTCAGGACTTCGACTACAGGATTGTTGAAGCGGCACGCGATCTCGGCGCAAAAGGATGGATCCTTTTCATGAGAATATATATGCCGCTTCTGGCGCCGGGGCTGCTGGCAGGGGCCATGCTGTCCCTTACCCTGTCGCTTGACGATTTTATAATCACCTTTTTCACCGCCGGCCCCGGCTCATCCACTCTGCCGCTTCAGATCTACAGTATGATAAAATTCGGATCCCCTCCGATGATAAACGCGCTTTCAACGCTTTTTTTAATGATGACATTTCTGATCGCCTTTGCGTATCAGAGAATTACAAGGAGAAACACATGAAAAATTTTATTAGGCTCTTTATTCTGGTATCTGCAGCAATAATGCCCTTATCCTGCGGCAACTCAAAACCTGTGCTTTATATTTACAACTGGTCTGATTATGTCAAGGAAGACCTGATAACCGGATTTGAAAAAGAATATGACTGTAAAGTGGTTATGGATTTTTTCGATTCAAATGAATCCATGTACGCGAAACTAAAAGCAGGGGCATCGGGATATGATATTGTTTTCCCGACAGCCTACATGGTGCAGATAATGTCTCATGACGGAATGATCTCAGAAATAGATCATTCAAAAATACCGAACCTGGGAAACATTGACGAAAAATATCTTCCGTTCGCGCTTGACCCTGAAATGAAATACAGTGTTCCCTATATGCTGAGCAATTCAGGAATAGGTTACCTTTCAGACAGGGTGGATGATTCGTTTATCCCGTCATGGGGTATTTTCGGCGATTCCAGATACGCCGGCAGAATGACAATGCTCAACGATATGAGGGAATCAATTGGAGCCGCGCTTAAATATCTGGGCTACAGCATGAACTCAACAAATCCTGATGAGCTTGAAAAGGCCGGCGACATTTTAATCAGCTGGAAAAAGAACCTCGCTAAATTTGAGGCTGACCAGTACAAGAACGGCCTTGTCTCTGAAGAGTTTATCATTACACACGGCTACAGCGGCGATATATTCCAGGTAATGGAGGAAAACGATAAAATAGCTTACGCAATTCCGGTTGAAGGGACAACAGTATCATGCGACAGCATGGTCATACTTAAAGACTCAAAAAACACCGATCTTGCCTATTCCTTTATCAATTACATGCTTGAACCGGAAGTCGCTGCAGAGAATATCGAGTATGTTTATTATATAGCGCCAAATAAACCTGCCTATGAACTTGTAAGCGAAGAAACAAGGAACGAGCCTGCCGTTTTTCTCACAGATGAAATGCTTATGAAGAGCGAGGTCCTTCTTGATCTGGGAGAAGCCAATTTGCTTTATTCCGGAATATGGGATAAGGTTAAAGCTGCGAATTAACAGATCAGGAGAAAATTATGAATAAAATCGGAATTCTCGGCTTCGGGAATATGGGAGAAGCTATAGTAAAGGGAATAATAAAAAAACACCCTGATGCAGAAATTACAGTTTTTGATAAATCCGAAGAAAAACTCAACAGGAGCGTAACGGTCTACAGGACTGTTGCTGCCGAATCAATGAAAGAACTTTTTGCCTCTTCAGAAACAGTAATACTCGCAATCAAGCCCCAGGATACAGACGCGTTTCTTAAGGAAATATCAGGATACTCAAAATCAAAAAATATAATTTCTGTAATTGCCGGTAAAGCAACAGGCATTTTTTCCGATTCGCTTAAAACAGACAATATATGCCGGTTTATGCCCAACCTTGCAGCACAATGCGGGAAAGCTGTTACGGCAATTTCTTTTCATGAAAATACAGAAGAAGGTTTTATCCCTGAAGCTGTTGAAATAGCAGAGTCATTCGGAAAAGCTGTAGTTATCCCCGAAAAACTGATGCCGGCCTTTACCGCCCTTTCAGGATCGGGAATTGCATTTGTTTTTCAGTTTATTCACGCAATGGCAATGGGCGGCGTCAGGGCAGGCTTCACATACAATGAATCCGTCAATATAGCCCTGTCAGCGGCAGAGGGCGCGGTTGAAACTGTAAAAGCTTCAGGGATAAGTCCTTTGGACCTTGTAACAGCTGTGGCATCCCCTTCCGGAACTACAATCGAAGGGCTCAGAATTCTTGAGGGCAGCGGTTTTAACGCGTCAGTTATGGATGCTGTTTACGCCTCATACAGAAGAGCGGCTGAAATCGAAGAGACTTACTAAATTTTAAGTCAGGCAGGATCTGGATGTTCCTGCCAGTATTTCTTTACATCATGAATAAGCGCGTCCATGTGCTTTATCAGGCTCTTTTCAGCTTTTCTGCTGTCATGCTCACAGAGAGCTTCATATATCTCACGGTGATTTCTCAAATAGCTGCCGGAAGCTTTTTTCCTCATATACTCAAACAGCTCAGACTGCTGCCCAAGCCGTGAAATAATCAGATATATCTGTGAGAGGATTTCATTTCTTGAGGCTGATGCAATAAGTGAATGAAACTCGATATCAAGAGAGGAGATACTTTCCTCTTTTTTTATATGTGCTTCCCGCACTTCAAGAAGTTCCTTAAGCCTTGAAAGCTCTTCCTCAGTAATATTTTTTGCCGCAAGTTTCACAGTGGCTGATTCAATAATTCTCCTTGTTTCAAGAATCATTATAAAGGTTTTAAGAGTTTTTGAGCCAAGCATATTATCCAGTTCACTGCGGAGATTATTAACATGATTTCTTTCAAGGGCTTCACGCATCGCATTTTTTCCGCTTGGAGTAATGATTCTTCCCTTATTTCTATCCTTTGTAAGATATCCCTTCCACTCAAGACTATTCAGTATTCGCCCGATACTTGCCTGGCTGATATTTATTCCCTGATCTTCAATAATTTCAGTGAGGTTGCCTGAACCTATAGGGCTGTCAAGATTCTGAAGTATCTGTAATATTAAAATCTCTTTTTCCCCGGTTATGCCTTTTCTGTTTGAAGACCGGGAAATTTTACGTGTCATGCATTACTCTTATTGTCATATTTTTTTGTATAATATACCCATTCACTTGTGGGTTTGTGTATTTTAAGGTCATCCTGCCTAAGCGGTTCCGGCGTTCCTTTCATCGACGCGTACAGCATGATCCTGGCGTTTGTCTCAAGGGCAAAAGCGTTGACCGCCGCTTCTTCTACAGTTGCCCCGACAGTGACAATACCATGTCCCCGGAGCATCAGGCCTTTGCGGTCCTGAATTGCATCAGCTGTCGATTTTCCTTTTTCTTCTGTATCAATCTGCCCTGCATAATCAAGAACGGGGACATCCGGAAAAAACTGCGCCGCCCTGTAATATACAGGGAACATCGGTTTTCTGTCAATGCTGCATGCTATACAGTATTCCGGATGACCATGGACTATAGCCATTACATCAGGTCTTGCTTTATAAATTTCCGTATGGATAAAAAGCTCGCCCGGGGGCTCATACTTTCCTTCTATTGTTTTTCCTGATTTATCCATTAGAATAATATCATCTTCAGTAATCTGATCAAGAGTTTTATGTTCCTTATGCGCATGCCCCAGTATTACGATGTTTCCGGATTCCTTGTCCCTGAAGCTGACGTGACCAACCATCAAGGTCAGTATTCCGCCCCCGGAGAGTGTCCGCACAGCCTGTGCAATTTCTTTTTTCTTTTCAAGTAGATTCATTGTATTTATTCCTTTCACTTACAAAATTATCCTATCTTGTGAATAATATTTTTACCCTTTTTTTTAACAAATACCGGAATAAAAATAACAAGCAAAATAAGACATATAATTACAAGATTGATATATCCGGTAATAAAAGTCGTATATGAGCCGTCAGAGATCATTATCGCACGCATAAAATTCTTCTCTGCCAGCGGGCCCAGAATAACAGCCATTAAAAGAGGAATAATCGGATAACTTAATCTTCTCATGGCATAGGCAACCAATCCTATTAAAACGGCAGCTACAACCTCGGCAGGGTTATTGTGAAGGGCAAATGCGCCTGTGGCGGCAAAAAGCCAAATGAGCGGAATAAGAGTGTTGATCGGTACCAGGGTAATTTTAGCAAAAAATCCGGCTAGACTTAATCCCGCAATCCAGAAAGAAACCTGCGCAAGTATCAATGCAATAAACAGAATACCGACAAGAGATGGATTATTCATAAACAGATCTTTGCCGGGGGAAATCCCGTACATCATCAGCCCTGCAAGAAAAACAGCGGAATCAGAGTTCCCGGGTATTCCAAGCGTCAACGCCGGAATAAGCGCCCCACCCTGTACTGCGTTGTTTGCTGTCTCGGCTGCTACAAGCCCCTCAGCTGAACCATTGTTGAAAAGTTCAGGATATTTTGCCGACCTTTCAGCCTCACCATAGGCTACAACCGATGCCGCACTTGTACCAATACCGGGAGCAAATCCAAACAGTGTGCCGATTGCAGCTGATTTTATTAAGTGTCTCCAGTTTTTAAAAGTTAAAACAATCCCTTCCATATATGAACCGCTGATATCATTTACCTTGCTGATAGAGCAGGAGGTTTCCGATAAAAATGCGAAAACCTGGGCAACAGCAAAAAGTCCGATAACTACGACCAGAAAAGGGATACCATCCGTCAGATAGTCAATTCCGAATGTATACCTGATTTCCCCCGATATTATGTCATACCCTACAAAACTGATCATTAGACCTAAACCGGCGGCAATAATTCCTTTTACTGTTGAGCCCTTGATAGTGGCAGAGATCATCACAAGACCGAATACTGTAAGCATAAAATATTCAGAAGGCCCGAACTTCATTGCAAAAGCTGCCAGAGGGGGGGCAAAAATAATCAGACAGAGTACTCCGGCAATACCCCCGATCATCGAAGATGTGGCGCACATTGCAAGAGCGGCTTTTGCCTTACCTGCACGGGCCATGGGAAAACCTTCAATCGCGGTAACAACATTTGCACCTGTTCCGGGAGTATTTATCAGTACCGAGCTTATTGAACCTCCATATACTGCGGCAGCCCATGCAGCGACAAGAGTAATCAATCCCTGTTCCTTGGGGAAAAAAAACGTTACAGGAATCAGCAGCGCCATGGTAAGACTTGCTCCAATTCCAGGGAGAATTCCCGCGGTAATGCCGATTATTGTTCCGGTAAAAAACCAGATAATATTAATCGGAGTTAAAATTGTAAGAAGTGAATCAAATAGAATCTCAATCATTTTAGTACTCCTTTATAACAGATTCTGAAGGATTCCGGCAGGAAGCGGCACTCCGAGGAAAGTACCGAATACCCAGTATAGCCCCAATGTCAGAAGAACAGCAGATATAATCAATGCTCTCTTGTTTTTAGCACCCAGGAAATAACCCATTCCGACAGTTACAATGATTGAGGATATTATAAAACCTGCGATATGCCACAATACAACTGTCATGACCATGAAGGTTAAAGTGATCATGATTTCTTTAACCGGAATTTTTGACCTCTCTTTTGCAGTATTATCAGATACTCCTGATGTCATTCTATTTTTTCTTTCTGCCGCAGCCATTACCAGGCAGTCAATTAAAATAAAAACAAGGGTAACTGATCCTATCAAAAGAGGCAGTCTTGCAGCCCGCTCGCTCAAATTAAAAGAATTTAAAAAAATCAGAATCACAAACCCGGCAATAAACATGTCAAAATAGAATGCACCTGCCTTTTTACCGAAAATTTTATTTGTCATCTATACTCCTTTGCTGTAATGGTAAAGGGACGGGTATGGACTTATTAAGATCCATACCCGCGCAAAACAACCTATTTAGCGGTTTTTAACAGGTCAAGAACTGAATTGATGCTGTCATAATCTTCCATGGTTGTGCTTAAGAACTCTTCCGAGCTTAAAGGCTCAACAAGAATGGAGGTTCTCTCCGCCCATGCCAGAAATTCCTTGTCCTGGCATGCCTTAAGAATAACCTTTTCGTATTTTTTCTGAATTTCTTTCGGTGTCCCTGGAGGAGCCCATGCTCCGACTCCGTAGGGAATTACAACACCTTTATAGCCGAGTTCAAGCATGGTAGGTGTATCAGGAAGCATTCTGCTCCTTTTCGGGCCGTGTATAGCTACAGTTTTAACATCACCCTGTTTTTCATATCTTGCAGAACTTGACACAGGCATGAGACCGAAATCGACATGTCCACCGATTACTGCATTGGCAACTTCAGCAGTACTGTCAAAGGGGATAAAATCAGCATTCATTTTTACTTTTTCCCTTAAAAATACAGCCTGCAACTGAGAGGTTGAACCAAGTCCGCCCCCTCCGGCCGCTTTAAGTTTCTTTGTTTTGCCTGCTTCCATAAGATCATTAAAACTCTTATAAGGCGATTTTGATGAGACAAGCACAGTCCGGTAATCTCCTCCAAGCCAAGCACCGAGGTGGACAAATTCCTTCATTGAATATTTTGATTCAGGATAAAGAAGCTCTCCTATCAGCCGTGATGGAAACGCTGATACAACTATTGTGTATCCGTCTGGAGCGGCCGCAAATGCTTCCTGCATTGCTCTTCTGCCGCCCTGTCCTTCAAGGTTTTCAGGAACAACAGGAATACCGAACTCTTTTTCAAAATAAGGGGCCATTGCTCTGGCCGGTAAATCAACGCTTCCGCCTACACCATGTGTAATTATAAGCCGGATTCTTTTCCCGCTTTCGGGCCACTGCATTTCAGCAGGAGCAGCAGAAGCAGTTTTTGCGTCTCCTGCAGCCGGACCCTCTTTCTTACCGCCTGCTGAAACAGGCAGACAGATTACAACAGCAAGTAATAGTGCTGCTAAAATCAGGACAACTGACTTTTTTTTCATAAATGAACTCCTTGTTTAACAAAAATAGACCGCAACGCGGTTTAAGATAAATATACTTAGTATCAATTCCATTGCGCCATCGGAACAGTAAGCAACGGAGGATCAGGAAGATGCTTAAGAGCAATTCCCCTGATTTTTTCAACTTCCTCATATCTGTTTTCTTCCATCAGCAAATCAAGATCCATTATTACTTTCTTTATTGTATCCGCATCACGGTAGGCAATCTTGCAGACCTGAACACCGGAAGCTCCGGCCATTATTGCCTCGAGAACGTCTTCTCCGGTTTCAATCCCGCCTGAACATACAAGAGGAATATCTGTCTGTTTTGCAAGATATGCCGTATGAAGAATTGTGCTGGGCTTTACTGTACCAGTGACCATCGGAGAAATCGGCATCTTTTTTTCGATCATCACTCTCAGGTTTCCCGGTAGAAGCGGTTCTCCTGTCGCAACATTAATTTTAAGATTGGGAAGTCTCCCCCCGACAAAACTGATGGCATCAGGTTTTGCTTTTGAAACTATCGCTGTAAAAAACTGGCGGTTTAAGAGTTTCTCAAGCGGGAGTTTTGCCCACACAGGAATTCTAAGTACCTTTTTCATTCCTGTTATGAGTTCAATTGCCCTTTCTGATTCTGATGACCACCATTTACCAACCTGGGCATAATCTTCCCCCAGATGAGGCCCTGAAGAAGGACAGACCATATTAAGCTCTACAGCATCCGCTCCTGCTTCTTCATATTTTTTTGCTATTACAATCATCTCTTCCATTGTGTTGGCAGTAAAGCTTCCAATGATTTTGGAATTCTGCTTCCTTGAAAGCTCCTTCATCTCTGAAACAGCAATTGCCATTTTGTCAATTCCGGGATTTTTCAGCGCCTCAGCTCCGCTCAGGAGTTTCTTTTCTTTGGGATCATACCAGAACACAGTAGGCTTTGGAGCGCCCGGAAGCGCTTTGGTAGTTACTGTTTTAGTTACAATTGCTCCATATCCGCGGATGAGATGCTGCTCAATACCTTTCGCTGTACTTGTGTATCCGGCAGAGGCAAGGATTAAAGGATTTTTCAACACAAGTCCGCCGAAATTTATATTCATGTTTCCCATCATTTCCTACCTTGATGCCGGTACAAACACGCCGTACCCCGGCTTTCCGATAACTTTTTCATCTTTCATTACAACAGTTCCCCTGACAACAGTATGAACCGGAACACCTTTCACTTTTCTCCCCTCAAACGGACTGTACCCCGCACGGCTGTATGCATCATCCTTTGTAAGTATTTTTTCCCTGTTTAGGTCAACAATTGCAAAATCAGCATCTGCTCCAGGCTGGATAACACCTTTTCTCGGCCAGAAGCCGAACCTCTTTGCCGGAATTTCCGAACCCAGCTCTACAATTCTTTCAAGGGTGATCTTTCCCTCATTATAGGCATTAAGAAAAAGAGCAAGATAATCCTGTACATAGGGAGCTCCGCCATGCGCTTTCCACATATCTTTCCAGCCCACCTCTTTCTCATCTATATGATGCGGCGCATGGTCTGTGCCCCAGAATGCGGGGAAGGGAAGTTCTTTACTCTGAACAACATCCCAGAGAGCTTTCTGGTCTTTTGGAGGAGTCAGGGTTCCAAGAACATAAGGACCCCGTTTTTTAACATCATCCATTGTTATAAAAAAATGAGGCGGATTCATTTCGCAGGAAAGGTCTACACCGTCATTGTAATACCACTCAGCCATTTTTGTTCCCAGATAAGTATTTAAATGGAGGAGATTAAGTTTTACCTTAGAAGCGCGCGCCATTATAAAAAGGGTGGCAAAGGCTGTATCATATACAATCGAATCAGCATAGCGGAGTGCATTAACATAATCTTCCGGCCCGGTGAGCCCTTTTTCCCAGAAATACCTTTTTTCAATCCATTCAAAAAGTTCCTGATTGTGAGGATGTACAGCGCATATCGCATTATTTCTTTCGCAGGCCTGAAATATTTCATACAGGTGGCCATAGCTGAGTATTCCAAGTTCAGGCATATGGGGATAGCTTCTTTTTGTGTCATTCATCATAAAAACCTTTATCCCAATGACTCCCTCACCCATTATTTTATCGACTTCCCTTAAATCAGCGGGAGGACCGATCCAGTGATTAAAATCAATCAGTGATTTGGTCGCGGCAAGAGCTTTATGCTCTACCGTTCTTTCCCAGGAATTAGTGGAAGGTTTTACATTCGGCATATCAACAGCAAGGGTTACTCCCCCTGCCGCCGCCGCCTGAGTTGCGGAAGTAATATCCTCTTTATGGGTAAATCCCGGTTCTCTCATGTGTACATGGGTATCTATAAGGCCAGGCAGAACATGCAGGCCAGATGCATCGATAACAGAATCCGCCTGAATGTCTTCCGCTGAATTAAGTATCGCCTCAACCTTTCCTCCGGTTACTCCTATGTGAACCTTTATAAAATCGCCATTGGTATAGACCATACCGTTTTTCACAAGCAGGTCGTAATTCTTCATAATAAAGTACTCCTTGAATAATTATTGTAGTTTCTTTATCACTACTCATCTTATGAGTAGTGATAAAGAATGATAAAACAGGATATCACGTCTGTCAAGTTTTTTTTTAGGCTTTCAATGCGGAAGTGAAGAGAAAAAGATCAAAAATACCGGAAGGAGCAGAACATACAATATATAGGTAACCAGAAGAACGTAGGCTGTCAAATCTTCATTAATGCCTGCGTCCATTGCCATTGTCGACAGGTTGTTCGCCGGCGGGATATGGAATTCAAGAAACAGGACAAAGATAATAGTTTTATCCAGATTGATGTGGCTCAGTACAAGAAAATATAAAAGATAAAAAATGGCAGGCATTATTAAATAATGAACAGCTGCTACTCCTGCGAGCACCAGGTTCATCTGTTTCTTGACTGATGAGTGAAGCCTAATGCCTGCAATCATTGCCCCCAGGTTTACAAGGATAAGGGGCGTAAGCACAGAACCGAGTCTCTCAAGAGCTTTATAGATATAGACAACCGGCAAAGCCGGATCAAAGACAAAATTCTGAAGATTTAAAAGAGGTATCAAAAGTCCCGCCATAATACCGTATAACGAAGGAGACAGGAGTTCCTTAAATGAAAATTTCACATTGCTGCGGGCTATCAGAAAGTTGCCGAACGACCACAGAAGCGGGCTGTAGATAAAAAGATAAACACCTATAAAGACTATTGCTTTTTCGAAATTATAGACAGAAGCAATCAAAGGCATTGTAAGAGGCAGTATTTCAAGCAGGGAAAGAGGAATATATCCGGCATTGCCGAATGAGCTTAACGCAAGAGCGGCCCTTTTTTCCTTTAAGGGAAGAGATATAAACCTGAATATGATAGATGCAAACAATATTGATATAGCTGGAACTGCTATTGCAGCAATAGGCATGAAAAGAGAGCCTTTCAGAAAAGTGATATCAGCTTTTCCCATGTTTGCAAAAAAATAAACAGGAAGGGCAACCTTAACAAGAAAACCGCTCAGGGATTTCTGGAAATTCCCGTTTACTAGGCCGGTACGCCTGATTATAAATCCAAGGCCGATAAGGACAATAAACTGTATAGAGGTGTAAAAACCGGGGATAAGATACTGCAATGCCGGTTCCGCCTATTCCTTAATCACTTCAAGGGCTGCAAGCGGATTATGGTGATGCATCCTGTCTTTTACGGCAAAAACCGTAAATGGTTTTTCCAGATATTTATGAAAAAGGATATCATGGCCCAGGCATAGTCCCATCTCAATAACAAGGTCTGCGCTGCCGCTGTTAAGATCAAGGGCCTGTCCGATTGGATTGCAGTTTACTCCTCCTTTGAGAGAAGGGCTTATATCTGATTCCTTTATTCCGTTTATTGTGCACCTGCAGGAGGATACGGCAAGTGAGTTTTCTTCAAGAATGTCTTTTAATTTTACCGCTTCCTTCTCCATGGAATAACAGTATGCAAGGGCGACTTCAGCATACCCCTGTGCCCTGCAGAATTCTATAATCTCTTCAAGCCTTGAAAGAGTGCCTGCCCTGCCGCCTGAGACAAGGCTGTCCGCGTTCTCATATAATTTTACAGTTCCGGGAGCCTCATATTCACTCAGAACAGGGCCCCTGCCCCGGTTGCAGTCCGCTCCCGATTTTTTACATGCTTTAGAATTACAGCTCAAACAATCCATGGGAATCAGTTTCCAATATATACCGATTTTTATCAAGTATCCTCCTATTGACAGAGGCAGTTTCCTTAATATAGCATGTTCGCATTCTGAACATTAAAATGAAAACACTATTATCAAGACGGTGGAACGAGCCGAACGGGTACAGGGAAATCCTGCTCCTGGCAATCCCGCTTATAATAAGCACAGGCAGCTGGTCCATTCAAAGTTTTATTGACAGACTTTTTCTGGCATGGTACTCGACAGAATCAATTGCCGCGGCAATGCCGGCAGGTATTCTCAACTTTACATTCATGAGTTTCTTCATCGGAGCAGCAGGTTATATCACAACTTTTATAGCCCAGTATAAGGGAGCAGGATATCCCGAAAAAATCGGACCTGCGCTATGGCAGGGAATTTATCTTTCAGTTGCAGGGGGATTCGTAATAATGATGATAATCCCTCTGGCCCCGGCGTTATTTAAACTGGCAAATCATGATCCCGCAATACAAAAACTTGAAATTATCTATTTTACAATTCTATGTTACGGAGCGTTTCCCGCGATCGCAGCATCAGCACTTTCAGGGTTCCACTCAGGGTTGGGATTTACATGGCCGATTATGTGGGTCAACATTTCTGCCACCGCTTTTAACATATTATTTGACTATCTTCTGATTTTCGGCCATGCGGGATTTCCCGAGATGGGAATAAAAGGTGCTGCGATCGCGACAGCACTTTCAGGAGTTGTTTCTCTATCGCTTTACACCCTGATTATTTTTACAAAAGCCAATAACAGGATATACAATGTAATAAACGGTTTCCGGTTCGATAAAAAACTTTTTTACCGGCTCCTCAGATTCGGCGCTCCGAGCGGAGCGCAGTTTTTTCTCGACATTGTTGCATTCACCTTATTCATACTGTTTGTAGGGGTCCTTGGAAAGGATTCACTTGCAGCTACCAATATATCATTCTCAATTAATACAATAACATTTATGCCGATGCTGGGGCTCGGTATTGCTGTCTCTGTGCTGGTAGGGCAGAATCAGGGGCGGGATAGTCCTGACGGCTCGGTAAAATGCGTCTGGAACGGTTTTCATCTTACGTTTGCCTATATGTCTTTCATGGCTTTGCTTCTTTTCACTATGCCGGATTTTTTTATCACACCGTTTCTTAAAAAAGCCGACCTGTCATCGGAGCTTGTGATAAGAGTAATCTGCCGGGTGCTGCTTAAGTATATTGCAGTTTACACACTGTTTGATTCTTTCAACATTCTTTTTGTTTCTGCTTTAAAGGGCGCTGGCGATACAAGGTTTGTAATGGTAAGCAATACAGCTCTCTCGATTTTTTTCCTTGTTCTTCCTTCCTGGTTTTTTATTTTTAAATTCGGCAAGGGGATATATGACGTATGGGGACTTGCCACGTTTTACATATGCTCCCTCGGGGTAAACTTTTTACTCCGGTTTCTTTCCGGCAAATGGAAAACGATGAAGGTGATTGAGGAAGCTCATATAATTATTCCCCCTGTAACGCCTCCCCAGATACCTCTAAATCTGGAGTAACATTATTTTAATAAAAGCATATCCGTATCAGATATTTTCACTTTACATTCCGCATCAACAGACAGACAGGCATCCTTGCGGCTTCAGGACAGGAGATTTTCAACAGATATTTGACTAATAAGCTTTAATTGCTTTTTTCACTATTTTTTTTATTGTCATGCAAAAATTCCGGATAAAATTTTTTTTCGCAGTCAGGGCAGATACTGTGACTGAAGTCTGCCTCAGAGTGGGTTGATATATAGGATTCCAGCTGGTTCCAGTATCCCTTATCATCCCTGATTTTTTTACAGTGAGCACATATAGGAAGAAGTCCTCCGAGTTTTTTTACCCTGCTTAATGCATCTTCAAGCTCTATAATAAGCTTTTCCTTTTCAAGCTCTGAACTCTTTCTTACAGCAATCTCTGCATTCAGCCTGCTATTGACAGCTCCGAGTTCCCTGAAGATCAACTCGTAGGGATATATTATCCCTGTCTGAATAATAGCCTTATAAATCAGGTAATATGAAAAAATTTTAAAATAGTGTCCTGCTATATTTGAAAAACCGTAGTTGCTTATATAAAACGCAAAAGCAAGTTCTGAAATCATGGTAAAAATAATTGACCAGAATATGAGCCTGTAGATATCTTCTTCAAAATTGTTTTTGCTCTTTTTTAAAAAAACAAGTGCAACAAAGAGTATAGCGCATATGATATATTCGCTTGTTATCTTAAAGGGGGTCTGCCCCGCTCCTTCTATAAAGCATACAGGAAAAATCTTCCATGTAAAAACGGTAAGGATTATGAGAGCAGTAGAAATAAAATAAATCAAAAGCAGCAGATTCAGATTGACTTTACGCTTTTCTCCCAGCATAAAGAACGCAAACAGGAGGGTAAGGCTTTCCATGCAGCGGGTGGCTATCCAGAGTTGGTTTGCATAATAATCATAATCCGTAAAAATATTCATCCCGTGATAAGCAAGCGTATGAAGAAGGTCGAGAAAGGATATAAATAAATATGCAATTCCGATTATGAGCAGATATTGATTATTTATATACTTTCTTGAATTCAGGGTAATGATAAAAAGGGAAAACGCCACAACAATACTGAATATTTCAGCAAGTGTATGGAAAAGAAGATAACTGTACATTGTTGTAAGATAAAGGCCTGCAAGGACCATGACCTTAAGCAGGAAAACCTGTTTGCTTTTAAGTTCTGATGAAAAGATATTTATCACAGCTGTTCCTCCTTCCTGTTTTCAAGAATCAGAAACTGCTTTCTTGCGGAGGCTGCTTTATCCTTAAGTCCAAGCTCATCATATGTGTCAGCAAGATTATACCATGCATCAAGGTGCTGCCTGTCAATTGCAACTGCTTTTTCAAAACAATCCCTTGCCTCATTAATATTTTCTGTAACAAACTTAAGCACTCCGAGCCTGTTCCAGTATTCGCCGTTCTCTTTTTCTGCTTCAGACGCTGTCAGATAATATTTTTCCGACTTTCCATAGAGGGATGCCTCGAAACAGGCAAGGCCGCAGTCAAGGGCAAGTTTCCCCCTGTCCGGCCCGTCAGCTTCAGTATCCGGACCTGCTGGAGCATGGGCAAGAGCTTTATCAAACCATTTAACCGCCTCTTCCTTTTCTCCTTTTTTTAAGAGCGCAAAGCCGATGTTATAGCATATAAGCGGGTCGCCCGGTGATATTTCGAGTGCCTGCCTGAAATATTTTTCCGCAGTATCATAATCACCGGAAGATGAAGCTTCTGCCCCGAGATTGTTTAAATATATTTTATCCATTATCCATCTCCTTTTTGCCTGTCATTGCTCATAAGCTCAGAGACGGCAGAGGATTCCTTTTCAGGGTAAAGATAATAACATATAAAGGAAAAGACAAAAAACAGGGCGGCAAAAAGTGATGTCCTGTATATTCCCGAAACTTCAGGCTTATCTGGAACTTCCGTAAGCATACTTACAAAAGAATGACCTGCCCCGGAAACAAGGATAAGAGGAAGAACAGCTATTGATACCATAAAAGCCATTTTAAGAAAAAACCCCTGTATTCCGAAAAATACGCCCTCTATCTGTTTGCCTGTGGATGAAGAGACTGAAGCGCTTATCTCGCTAAGCATTGCCGGCGGAAAGATAAACGCAGCTCCTGCAACAGGGATGCCGCAGAGGGCAAATATCATAAATCCTGATTCGGCAGGAAGCAGTTTCCCGACCTGAAAAAGTAATATGGAAAACAAAAAAAGCATGGCCAGAAAGATGAGCATAAGTTTTCTGTATCCTGTTCTGGAGGCAATCCTGTTGATCGGGACAAAGCAGAGCGCTGAGACGCCGAAGAGCAGAGCCGACGCGGTTGTAATGGATGCGGGATTTTTTCCCATAATATCCGTAACAAAATAATTAAGCGATGCCCGCAGTATGTTAAAACCGATAAAGAAAAAAAGGAGCCCGCCGAGATAATAGATAAATGCCCTGTCCTTAAAAACTGTTTTAAGCGAAGATTTCAGATCAGATTCCGAAGTCCTGCCGCCGGAATATTTCCTCTCGTTTACCGTAAAAGAGGTGACAAATAGCCCTGCTACGGCAAATAACGACAGCATAATCACCATAAGACGGAGACCTTTCTCATCATCTCCGTTTCCGAGGATTGAAATCAGGATGCCGGGAAGTATCATGGCAACTGCCGTATAAAAAAGCCGGAAAACAGCCTGCCAGGTTGAAAGATTCAGCCTGTCCTGCCGGCCGGAAGATAGTTCAGGGATAAGGGCGTTGTAAGGGGCGCCCACTATTGTATAGAAAATGAAAAACAGGCTTCCTGTTGATGCAAGATAGTAAAACGAAACAGCCCCGCCCGCTTTCGGGGGATAAAAAAAGGCTATTGTGCAAAGGGCAAGGGGGACTGTCCCTGCAAAAACAAAAGGTATCCTTCTGCCCCACTTTGTGGAAACCCTGTCAGACCAGTGGCCGACAAGGGGATCAGAAACCATGTCGACAAAACGTGAAATTACAAGTGCAAGCGCTATCAGGACCGGGGAGAGAAACGGCCGGAAACTGAACCGCTCCGGTGGCAGATAGTAGGTAAGTACCCACTGGGCGAATATCTGGTCAAAAACAGCATAACTTACACCGACTCCATAGAGCACCTGCAGGGAAAGGGGCAGTTTTTTCATAGAAAAGATATTACATTTTAAGGAGAATCTGCGCAATGCCAGCTGCCGCTACGGTTGGGGTTGGGATTGCGGCTTCAGCTGCGGCTGCATCAGCGGTTACGGTTATGGGTATGGCTGCGGGGGGGAGTTTTCTGCCTGAAAAGCGGCAGTGCAAAAAGGGAAATTTCAGGGATTCACCCGGGACAGAGCTTTCCTTAAGCAGAATATTGAGTAGAATGCAGGCAGCTGCCTGTTGCTCTCATGGATTTCCTCTTATCATGATAATCGGGACTGAAACCGTGTGTTTAAGGTGGTCGGATATACTGCCAAATAAAATATCAGATAACATCTTGTGCCCATGGGTTGCAAGTGCAATAAGGTCATATTTACCTGTATCAATTTCTTTCACCAATTCAACTTCAGGTTCTCCACTTAATAAAAGAATATTTGTTTTTACCGATTTTTTTTCAAATAGAGTGAGATAATCACTCATACATTTATCAGCTTTATCTTTTAATGCTGTATCCTGATCAATCGTATGGGAATGAATCACATGAGTAAGCGTGACTACAGCATTCCCACAAGAGGCTATTTTTTCTATAATCTGAATTATTGCATTGTCAACAGGCGAACAATCAACCAGTAGCATGATATTATTAAATAAACAATTCATTTCATACCTCCAGTTATTGTTGAGAATAGTAAAAAGAGATTTAAACCAATTATTAAAATAGAAATAGACAAAGAAATAAGGAATTCCGGAAGGTTACTTCGAAATACTGTCATTATTTTTTTTCTCCGGCAAAGAATAACAAGCGGAATAAGTGTAAAGGGAAGTTGAATACTTAAAATTACCTGACTAAAAATAAGAATTTTATAAGTATCAATCCCTATTAAAATAATAAGAAATGACGGAACAGCGGTAATGAAAGTGGCTATTTTATAGAGTAGTGTTTTAGGGTCTTCAGGCTGATTGAGAAAACCTGTTATTACATTTACCTCGGCCATTGATGAAGTTATAGAGGATCCCACGCCTGCAAAAACGAGTGCAACAGAAAACAGGAATACAGCAAGAGGGCCGGCCAGAGGTGCAAGAGTTAAAGATGCCGATTCAATACTGGTTACAATCACCTTATTTGAATGGAACACCCTGGCTGCAACTATAATCATTGATGCATTTACAATAAGACCGAGAAACATAGCAGATATAGTATCAAGTTTTTCATACTTAAGCAGTGACATTTTTTTCTCATCCGTAATTCCCCATTCCCGGGAATGAATAACGTTAGCATGAAGGAAGATGTTATGCGGCATAACTACAGCTCCAAGAATTGCCATAGCTATATAAATGCTTGATCTATTTAAATGGGGGATAAATAATGAAGGAAGAACCTCTTGCCATTCGGGTTTAACAATAACAATTTCCATGACATAACAAAGTGCAATAATTCCAAGAAACCCAATTATTATTCGCTCGAGATGATGATATCGCTGCCCGACAATAAGAAAAACTTCCAGAAATACTGTAATTAGTGCTCCGACCCAAAGGGGAAATCCAAAAAGAAGGTAGAACCCTATTGCGCCACCCAAGAGTTCAGCAATATCAGTTGCAACACATGCTGCTATTATAGTAGTTCCCAGTAAAAATGAAACTGGTTTAGAAAAGCCTTCCCTGATGTTGACAGCAAGCGATTTTCCCGTCGCAATACCAAGTTTTGCAGCCATATTCTGAATAACTATCAGGATTAATGTACTGAGCGTTATAACCCACAGAAGACTATAGCCAAATGAAGAGCCGCCTTCAATATTTGTTGCCCAGTTCCCCGGATCAATAAATCCAACAGTGATTAAAAATCCTGGACCAAGGAATGTAAATATTTTTTTATGTTTTTCAGAAATTTTCAAATTATTTTTCCTGCATTGAATACCGTTTATCAAAGTATTATTTTAAATTATATAATAGTCAAATATAATAGATTATCAGAGAAATATCATCTCAAGGTAAATACTTCCTGTCGGATTCACAAAAAAAATCCCGGCCACCCTGTTTCAGGAAGCCGGGTATGAATGTCAAAGTTGTTTTAGTAATCAGCTGAAAAATTTATCAATATATCCCTGAATAAATACAACAATCATGATAGCCGGAATAACATACTTTACATACGGCTTAATCCACTGGGGGAATTTAGTCCCTACTCCCGCGTTAGCCTCTTCAATAAAATTGTCCCAGCCCCATCCTGCCTTGTAGCAGCAGAAGAAAACAAATATCATCGAACCGATAGGGAGAAGATTGTTGCTTACGATAAAATCTTCAAGATCCAGTACTATTGTGCCGGCTCCAAGAGGAGCGAATGAACTCCACAAATTGAAACCGAGCGCACACGGAATTGAAAGGAGGAACATGGCGATACCGTTAATAACAGCACCTTTCTTCCTTGACCATCCCCATTCATCAATAGTAAACGCCATAATATTTTCAAATACGGCAATTACCGTAGTCATGGCGGCAAAACTCATGAAAAGAAAGAACAGAGATCCCCAGAGTCTTCCTGCAGCCATTGTATTGAATATATTCGGAAGGGTTACAAATACAAGACCCGGCCCTGCGCCCGGATCCTGGTTAAAGGCAAAACATGCCGGGAAAATAATCATACCAGCCAAAAGCGCGACTGAAGTATCAAGAAGCATGATGTTGATTGACTCACCTGTAAGAGATCTTTCCTTGCCGATATAACTACCAAAGATAAGCATACTGCCGATACCGAGACTCAGGGTAAAGAAAGCCTGTCCCATTGCGGCATATATAGCTTCCCAGAGTCCTGTTTCCGCAAGTTTTCCGAAATCCGGCATCAGGTAGAAAGCAAGCCCTTTACCGGCACCGGGAAGGGTTACAGACCTGAATACAAGGATTATAAGGATAATAAAGAGCCCTCCCATCATCAGTTTGGTTACCTTCTCCACACCTTTCTGGAGGCCTATGGAGCAGACAATAAAACCGAGGACGACAGCGAGCAGCATCCAGAAAACAAGAGCGCCCGGCTGACCCAGAAATCCTCCGAAATAACCCCCGACCTGATCAGGTGTCAAACCGGCAAGATCGCCTTTTACCATAAAGAAAAAGTAGGCCAGCATCCATCCGGCAATAGTTGTATAGAACATCATTAAAACAAGGTTACCGATGATAGCAAAATATCCGTATAAATGCCATTTTGATCCCTTCGGTTCAAGGGCCTTTAATGCACCTGCGATATTCTTCTGACCTGCCCTGCCGATGGAAAACTCCATTACCATAATGGGAAGGCCCAGAATGACAAGAAAGACCAGATAAATTACAACGAAGGCAGCCCCGCCGTATTTACCTGTGATGTATGGGAATCTCCATACATTGCCGAGTCCTATTGCGCAGCCTGCAGAAAGAAGAAGAAATCCCAGCCTGCTGGCAAGATGCTCTCTTTGAACTTCATTACTCAATTGACACCTCCTGAAAATATTTTTAACATTTAATTTTAATTCAGTAGTATTCGGCTGTCAACAATTTTTACCATATCATATTTGGAGTTATACAAATTATAAGAAATAATATCCTAGTTATTTAAATAAATAGCTGTTTCTGATTTTATTGTGGACAGTACAAAAAGGGTGCTTATCTTCCCGACATGGGGTATGACGGCCAGTTTTTCAAGAGCAACAACTTCATAATTTTTTATACTGTCGGTAGCAACCTTAAGCAGATAATCCTTGTCTCCCGAGATATGATAACACTCAAGGACTTCAGGTATCTTTATAATATCATGATTAAAACGCTTGATAGTTTCAGCAGAATGATCATTCATGGATATTTCAACAAAAGCAATAATCCCCTTGCCTATTTTTTCAGAATCAACCAACGCAACATATTTTTTTATAATCCCTGTCTTCTCAAGCTTCTTGACCCGTTCAAGAGTACTTGCAGGCGCAAGACCTATTCTCTTGGCAAGTTCAGCATTTGTAATTGCCCCGTCTTTCTGGAGGATATTCAATATCTGCCTGTTTGTTTCATCAATTTTGCTCATAATCCATATTTTATACGTGAAATTATAAAAAAGCTATTAAAAAATATGTTCCGCGGCATTTAATCAAACGCCGGTTATTTTTTCAAAATCATGACACAGTCCAGAGCTGTCCATACCCCGCCGGAGAAAACAAGGGGATTAATATCAAGCTGGTTCAGAGCGCCGTTAAATGCATCAATCAGTCTGCTTACTTTTGAGACAATCCCTGCCAGGGAATAAAGGTCGAGAGTACTTCCCCTGTAGCCTTCAAGGACCGGCGAAATTCTGAGCTCGCGGAGCATTCTCACAGCTTCATCTTCCGTACATGGGCAGAGGCGGAAAACAGCATCTTCATAAAGCTCTGTCAGAATTCCCCCGGCACCTGCCATTATAGCGGGGCCGAAAACAGGATCCACAAGTCCCCCGAGAATAAATTCAGATCCGGTAATTCTGCACATTGTCTCGGCAAGAAGGGGAGAGCCGGGGAAACGGCCTTCCAGTTCTTTTTTTACAGCCGGGAAACTTTCTCCTGTTACATTGAGGATTACCCCGCCGTGTTCAGTTTTATGCAGAATTGCAGGATCGCAGACTTTTAAAACAAGGGGAAAGGAAAACTCATCCGGGGAGAGTGATTCATCCGGCATGATACGCCTTCCTTCAGGGACAGGAATACCGGCCAGTTTAAGAAGATTCTTTGCTTCCCATTCATCAGGTGAGCCTTCAACACGGAGATTTTCAACCCAGCGGGAAACCATGTCTTTCATAACTGTCCTCCTGAATTCTCCAGAAGCTGTTTGCGTTCCACCAAAAACCGCGCAGCCCTCACGACCCTGGCAATTGTAGGATATCCGGGGATTCCTTCATTGTAAAACCTCTTCAGATAGCTGTCTGTAAACGGGCCGTATTCACTGAAAAGCAGAACAGGCTTACCTGAAGTCTGCGAAGCTTCTGAAATATGCGGTACCAAATCATCAGACATACCTACAGGAGAGAAAAAGGCTATGCAGATTACCATATCGACACCTTCATCCTCCAGCAGGATCTTCAGGTTTTTCGCATATGTTTCGCTGTCTGCGGCAGCTGTGATATCAACAGGATTTTTTGAAGATGCAAATCCGATATTAACTTCTTTCAGCTTTTTCGAAGTTTCATCTGAGAGGACAGCCATCGCAAGGTTTCCCTTCTGATGTTTTTCTTCTATATAGTCAGCGCACATTACTCCATAGCCGCCTGCAGCAGTAAGAATGGCAATCCGGTTTCCTTTCGGAAGGGGAGACATGGAAAGAACTTTGCCTGCATCGCAAAGCTCTTCGTCATCAAGAACCCTTAATATCCCGTACTGGCGGAAAGCCCCGTCTATTACGCGGTCGGATCCGGCCAGTTTTCCGGTATGTGAACTTACGGCAGACTGCCCGGCGGCTGTTCGGCCTGCCTTTAAAACAATTACCGGTTTTTCAAGGCTGATTTTTCTGGCAGTTTCAAGAAATTCTCTTCCGTTTTCGATGCTCTCGACATATACTGCGATCGCTTTTGTCTTTCTGTCTTTTCCGAAATATCTTAAAAAATCCAGTTCCGTCAGATCGGTTTTGTTTCCAAGACCAACAAAAACCCTCATTCCGAAACCGATGTTGGAAGCATAGCCGAGGGCTTCTGATCCTACAGAACCGCTTTGCGTTAATATTGCGACTCCGCCGCCGCCGGCAAGCGAACGGTCTCCGTGTTCCACAAAGATGGTATTAAGGCCTGTTTCAGGAAGGAAAATACCAAGGGTATTGGGGCCAAGAATCCTTGTTCCGTATTTTTCAGGTATTTCGCCCAGTTGCTTTTCGAGAGCTTTCCCCTCTTCACCCGCTTCTCCGAAACCGCTTGCGACAACTATAAGAACTTTTGTCCCTTTGGCCGCGCATTCTTCAGCCGCCTTTACAGCCCCTTGAGCTCCGATTGTGATAACCGCCATATCAAGATCATCAGGCAGATCTTTAATATTATTGATAACCGGCATACCGAACAGAACTGTTTCTTTGGGATGGACAGGATAAAGGCGTATCCGTGTGGTCATGAGACGCCTGAAAATAATATTCCCGACTTTATCATGGTTGGAAGTAGCGCCGATTACCGCTATTGTCCTCGGGTAGAAAAGGGGTTCCAGCGGATCGCTGTTCTTCATTTCATCCCCCCTGTTTCTCTTCCCAAGCGGAAAGCTTTTAGATTAGTCTGAACAACATCCTCACCCTTTGATGTGAATTTATCTTTTATCGCACTTTCAATCGCTTCAGGTTTAAATGGCAGATAAGGGGAGAGCGCCCCTACAAGAACCATATTTACCGCCCTCTGTGAACCTGCATCCTTTGCCAGGGTTTTACTTTCTATAAGGCGGGAAGAGGATTGGGCTTTTATCATCCTGTGAATATCATCAAGAAGCGGATAATCAGTTATATTTTCAACAGATTCGGATGCTGTAATCAAAACGCCGTCCGGCCTTAAAAAATTCACATAACGGAGAGATTCAAGAGGTTCCATGCTTAGCACTACATCTGCCCCGCCCCGGGGAATCAGGTCGCTTTCTATAACACCAGAAGAAATACGCAGATGGGCAAGAACAGCTCCCCCGCGCTGTGCCATTCCATGAACTTCCGACTGCCTCACGTTATATCCTTCCTTCATCGCTGCCATGGAAACAATTGCACCTACAGACAGGACCCCCTGGCCGCCTACTCCTGATAAAATAATATCTATTTTGTCAGACATAACCACTGCTCCTTTTTCATGCAATCCGTATATGACAATTCATACCGTCTGCAATATCAATTTGAGTCTCTTATAAATTATCTATCCGGACTGGTATCTTAACCGGTTATAGAAATCGCTGTCACAGGGCAGTCATCACATGCCTGTTGGCATGTTTCTTCCGCTTCTTTCGGTACAACATCTACAATCACAACAGCCTTGTCGCCTTCCATTCTGAAAACCTCGGGACATGTATTTGCGCAAAGATTGCAGCCGATACAGGTATCCTGATCAACACTTGCTTTCATTTTATTACCTCTTTTCTATTAATTTTTTTCCAAATTCAACACATTCCAGTAATGCCGCATCGTCAGGATTCCATAAACATTTAATACCCTGATTTACAATCTGAAATCCTGATTTTTCCAGCAGGCCGTTAATCTTCGCTACAGATTCGCCGCTCCATCCATAGCATCCGAATGAAGCTGCCTTTTTATTTTTAAAACCTAATCCCTCAATTTCTTCAAGGATTCCTGCGGTAGCGCTTGTAATTCCTTTACCAATAGTCGGTGAACCGACAAGGATCAATTTTGATTTAAAAATTTCTGTAATAATGTCGTTCTTGTCAGTTTTCGCAATATTATAAAGCTTTATATTTACCTTGCTGTCTGCCTGCTTGATACCCAGCGCAATGTTTTCCGCCATTGTTTTTGTCCCTTCCCACATGGAATCATAAAGAACTGTTATCTGGTCTTCCTGATAATTTTTCGACCATGCCAGATATTTTTCAACTATCTGAAGGGGCTTATCCCGCCAGATTACACCATGTCCGGTCGCAATAATATCAATGGGGAGATTCATTGCAAGAACTTCATTTATCTTTTTTTCTACAAAAGAACTGAAAGGGGTCAGAATATTCGCATAATATTTAATGCATTCTGTAGAAAGTTCCCCCTGATCAACAAGATCATTAAACATATATTCACTGGCATAATGCTGTCCGAAGGCATCCATGCTGAACAGGATATTATCACCAGTTAAATAGGTTGCCATACTGTCAGGCCAGTGGAGCATTTTCATCTCTACAAACGCGAGCGCTTTTCCATTACCTATATCAAGCGTATCACCTGTTTTGACAGGGTGAAAATCCCAATCCTTGTGATAGTGTCCTTTAAGAGATTTCATGCAATTGGCCGTACAGTAAATCGGGGTGTCGGGGATCAGGCTCATCAATTCAGGAAGACCGCCGCTGTGATCACTTTCTGCGTGATTTGCTATGATATAATCAATTTTATTTAAAACTATTTCCTTTTTCAGGTTCTCAACAAATTCTTTCGCGAAAGGTTTCCATACTGTATCTACAAGAACTGTTTTACCCTCTCTGATCAAATAAGAGTTATAAGTAGAGCCTTTGTGTGTTGAATACTCATTACCGTGGAATTTCTGGAGCTCCCAGTCAATTTTCCCGACCCAGTCAACATTGTTTTTTACTTTGATTTTCATTTTATTTGCTCCTGCCTTTTTATTTTGATCTGGAATTTTTCTGGCGCAGTGTCTGCACGCATTCTCTAAGGGGAATAATAACAGACAATCCTTCATACGCAATCTCTTCCTTCAGTATCCCGACATTTTCAGCATGATTCTTTGGAAGGGGAATTATTTCACGAAGATGCTCTGGCTTTACTCCGCAGCCGAGAACAACTTCTTTTATCTGAAGAGAAGAAAGTATTGTATCCTGCCCCCCTGTCATCGCGGTTGTGGAATTGTCCAGTATCATGACAGTCATCGGGGTATCGGTAGAGACCGCATCTATCAGGGCAGTGATCCCTGAATGGAGAAAAGTACTGTCACCGATTGTCGCAACTACATTTTTAAGACCGGATTCAGCGGCGCCTCTTGCCATTCCGATGCTTGCCCCCATGCACAGAAGGGTTTCAATCGCGTTATAGGGCGGATATGCCCCGAGAGCGTAACAGCCGATATCGCTTGTCACTGTTCCTCCGCCGAGTTTTTCAACCGCCTCATTCAGGGCCGTAAAACTATCCTTATGGGGACATCCCGCACAGAGCTGGGGAGGACGGCCCGGGAGAGTCGCGGTTACAGGGGGCTGAGCGTTTAAAGGAGAAAGCCCAAGAGCTGCTCTTACATTATCAGGGTCAAGCTCCCCGGCAGGGGAAACAACGCTGTCCATCTTGCCGTTAATTATTTTATCCTGAGGCAGAATCCCCCTGACAAGACGCTCCACAAAAGGATATCCTTCTTCTATTACTATTATCCTGTCCGCGCTGCTGCACAGCCAGCGGACTTTTTCCACAGGTATCGGGTATACTCCAATCTGAAGATGAGAAGGAACAGGTGCAAAATCCGACAGATTTTCCCTGTAGTAGTTCCCTCCAAGACCGGTTGTTATAACTGCAATATCATGCCGGCCGGGATTGATATCAAGAAAATTGAAACTGCTGTTTTCAGAATATTCTTCAAAATCCTTTTGCATTTTTATATGATTTACCCAGCTTTTTCGTGACAACGCAGGGAGGGCCATCCAGTCATTCCTGTCTGGAGCTTTACCGGAATCGGTTCTTGCCGCTGTTTCTCCGCGGCTGATTACTGCTCTTGAATGCGAAAGGCGGGTTACAAGCTTGATTAGAACCGGAATATGGAACAATTCGGAAATGCGGTAAGCTTCAACAGTCATATCATAAGCTTCCTGGTGGTTCCTCGGTTCAAAACAGATAATCCGCGCAAAATCGGCAAAAAACCGGCTGTCCTGCTCATTCTGGGAGGAATGCATCCCGGGATCATCGGCAACCGCAACAACAAGACCGCCGTTTATTTTCATAAGGGCGGAATTCATAAACGCGTCTGACGCAACATTAAGGCCTACATGCTTCATAGTCACAAGAGATCTGCGGCCGGCATAGGATACACCTACAGCCCCCTCAAGCGCTGTTTTTTCATTTGTACACCATCTTGCGATGAGATCAGGGTCTGATTTTTTATGATAATTGATTAAATATTCAAGAATTTCTGTTGAAGGGGTCCCCGGATAACCGTAAGCAACTGATAATCCGGCATCAACCGCTCCAAGTGCAAGTGCCTCATCCCCCAGAACCAATACTTCCTGCATGGCAAACTCCTGATACATAAAATATTTTAAACGGTAAATCAGTAATAAATAATTTTACCCCCTCAATATTCGGCTGTCAAGTTTTTTTACCTTATATAATTCGGCTTTAAGGATTTTAACACAATATTTTAATAGTTTATCAGTTGCTTTCATCCGGTCGGATTTTCCCGACTATTTTGCTTCTGAGTAATTAACCATCCACTGAATCCCGAATTTATCTATAAAACTGCCGAAATAGTCTCCCCAGAAAGCATCTTCAAGCGGCATTTCAATTTTTCCGCCGGCCGACAGGGCTTTGAAAATTCTGTCAGCCTCTTCCCTGCTGTCGGGGTGAACTGATATAGAATAGTTGTTTCCGGGAATCAGCTTTTGACCAATGGATTCGAGGGTATCAGTTGCCATCAGAACAGCATCTTTTCCAATAGGCAGACCAATGTGCATAATCTTGTTTTTATCTGCATCCGGAATTGTGATCCCATCCATCTGCATGTCTTTAAACCGGACCAGATAATCAAATTCCCCGCCGAAAACTGATTTATAGAAATTAAACGCCTCTTCACTGTTGCCGGGTAAATTCAGATATATATTTACTTTTATCATATTCAACTCCTTATATGGCTTTTTGATATATTCTAAAGCTATTCTAAAAAGTATATCGGTTTCAACCGCGAAGTCAAATTTGATGAGCAGTTATCATATTTTTTTGAGAAGTAAAATAATAATTTTGCGAAACAGAAAAATATGTTTTCTATTCAAGCTCGATTAATAGGTCGTCCTTTTCAACAGCATCGCCGACATCAAAAAGAATATCCTTTACAGTACCCGTAAGAGGCGCTTTTATATTTGTCTCCATTTTCATAGCTTCCGTTACAATAAGAACATCCCCTTCTTCGACTTCATCCCCGGCTTTAACAAGAAGTTTGAACACCTTGCCCGGCATCGGCGCTCCGACATGGTGCTTGTTGAACTTGTCCGCCTTTTCCTTTTCAGCAACTGCCCCGCCGACCGATTTATCCTTTACAATAACCGGCCTTGAAAGCCCGTTAAGCTCAAAATAAAGGTGCCTTGCCCCGTCATGGTGGGAACTGCCGACCGCGCTCAGCTTGATTATCAGAGTTTTACCCATATCGATATCAACACTCACCTCTTCTCCGGCATCAAGGCCATAGAAAAATGCCGGTGTCGGTATAACCGATGTATCTCCGTATTCGCTTCTGTGTCTGTCATACTCTATGAAAACGTGAGGGTAAAGGACATGTGACATAAGGTCTTTGTCACTTATCGGATGGCCTGTAATTGCTTCAAGCGAAGCTCTTTCAGCTTCAAAATCAACAGGGTCAAGCATTTCACCGGGTCTGCATGTTATCGGTTCTTCCCCCTTGAGTATCGCCTTCTGCAGTTCTTTCGGAAAACCCTGATAGGGCTGGCCGATCATCCCTTTAAAGAAATCCACTACCGACTGTGGAAAGGTAAGCTCAGGAGCTTTCGGAATAACATCATAGGTTGTGAGGTTGTTTTTAACCAGAAACATTGCCATATCAGCGACAACCTTGGAGGAAGGAGTGACCTTGATTATATCACCGAAAAGATCGTTAACATCGCGGTACATCCTCTTGCAGTCTTCCCATCTGTCAATCAGGCCGAGCCCTTCAACCATCGGCTTGTAGTTTGAGTATTGTCCGCCCGGAATTTCATGATAGTAGACCTCCGCTGTTCCGCTCTTAAGTCCTGATTCAAACGGGAAATAATAGGTGCGTACCGTTTCCCAGTAATTTGAAAGCGAGTTTATTCTTCCCATGTCAAGATGAGGGTCCCGCACGGTCCCCTCAAGGGCCGCCGCAAGGGCATTCATATTCGGCTGTGATGTAAGGCCCGACATTGAAGCGATTGCCGTATCGACAATATCCACCCCTGCCTCCGCAGCCTTGAGAAGGGAAGCCCCTCCGTTGCTTGATGTATCATGAGTGTGAAGATGTACGGGAATGCCGATCTCTTCTTTAAGCGCTTTGACAAGTTTCTCCGCAGCCATGGGCTTAAGAAGTCCTGCCATATCCTTGATTCCAAGAATATGGGCACCCATCTTCTCAAGTTCTTTAGCCAGGTTTACATAGTATGAGAGAGGGTATTTATCTCTTTTGGGATCAGTTATATCTCCGGTATAGCATATCGCGGCCTCGCAGATTCTGTCCTGTTTTCTTACAGCTTCCATCGCAACAGACATACCCTCAAGCCAGTTAAGAGAATCAAAAACCCTGAAGATATCGATACCTGAATCTGATGCTTCCTTTACAAACCTCTCAACAACATTATCAGGATAATTTGTATAACCGACAGCGTTTGAAGCGCGCAGCAGCATCTGGAACATTATATTGGGTATTTTTTCCCTTAAATCGTGAAGTCTCTGCCAGGGGCACTCTTTAAGGAACCTTAATGCAACATCAAAGGTTGCCCCGCCCCACATTTCAAGTGAAAAAAGATCGGAGGCCAGACAGGAAACAGGCTCAGCTATTTTAAGAAGGTCATAGCTCCTTACCCTTGTAGCGATGAGAGACTGGTGGGCGTCCCTCATTGTTGTATCTGTAACAAGAAGTTTTTTCTGTCCGATAATCCACTCTATAAATTTCTCTGTCCCGAGTTCTTTATAAAGATCGCGGCTGCCCTGCGGTCTTTCGGGATTTCCGTGCAGGTCAGGGACAAGAGGCTCTGTAAAGACTGGTTTTTTACTCTGCTTTTTGATAAACTCCTGTCCGTTGATGGTTGTATTGCCGATATAATTGATTATCTTTGACGCCCTGTCTTTTTTAATCTTCCCTTTAAGAAGATCAGGGTTAGAATCGATAAAGGAAGTGTCGCAGTTGCCGGCGATAAAAACCGGGTGTGTAACTACATTTTCAAGAAACGGAATGTTGGTTTTTACCCCCCTTATCCTGAATTCCACGAGAGATCTTTTCATTACCCTTGCCGCATTTTCAAAAGTAAGACCCCAGCCGCTGAGCTTTACAAGAAGAGAATCGTAGGAAGATGTGATCCTCGCTCCGGAAAATGCGTTGCCGGCATCAAGCCTGACCCCGAACCCCGCAGGAGACCTGTAGGCTTTCAGTGTTCCGAAATCAGGAGCAAAATTGTTTTCCGGATCCTCTGTCGTGATTCTGCACTGTATCGCATAACCGCTTTTATGTATTGCCCCCTGATCAGGGATATTTATCTCGGGATCCTTAAGGCTGTGCCCTTCGGCGACCCGTATCTGCATCTGTACAAGGTCGCGCCCTGTTATCAGTTCGGTGACGGTATGCTCGACCTGAAGGCGGGGATTCATTTCGATAAAATAGTAATTCCCGTCTTTGTCTATCAGGAATTCGACAGTCCCGGCGTTACGGTAGTCAACCTGCTTTGCGATTTTTATCGCATCCATGCACAGTTTTTCCCTCATGACATCTGTAATTGCAAGGGACGGGGCAAACTCGACAACCTTCTGGTGACGCCGCTGAATTGAACAGTCCCTGTCATAAAAATGGACAATATTGCCGTAATTGTCGCCCATTATCTGTATTTCTATATGTTTGGGTTTATCAAGGTATTTTTCAAGAAATACTGTGTCATCCCCGAAAGCCGCCTTAGCCTCGCTCCTTGCGCTTGAAAGCCCCTCGACAAGCTCAGTATGATTATTTGCAACCCGCATACCGCGGCCCCCGCCTCCGGCTGCGGCTTTTATGATTATGGGATATCCATATGCTTTTGCGAATTTAAACGCGTCTTCGTCAAGTTCAACAGGTTTTTCAGTACCGGGAACTACCGGAACCCCGGCCTTTATTGCCGCGTGCCGCGCAGAAACCTTGTCTCCGAGAATTCTCTGCTGGTGTGCGGTGGGGCCGATAAAAGCAATCCCCTCTTTTTCGCAGCGCTCTGAAAATGCAGGGTTTTCAGATAAAAAACCGTAACCGGGATGAATCGCGTCAACCTCTTTCTTCTTTGCAAGCTCTATTATTTCATCGATTCCAAGATAGGCATCGATCGCCCCTTTGCCCTTACCAATAAGATAAGCCTCATCAGCCTTGGTTCTGTACAGGGAAAGCCTGTCTTCATTGGAATAAACGGCAACTGTCTTGATTCCGAGTTCCATACATGCACGGAATGTTCTGATTGCAATCTCTCCCCTGTTTGCCGACATTACTTTCCTGAAATTTTTAACCTGCATTTGAGCATCTCCTTGATGAATCATTGACCTGCGGACGGTTTATATAGTCAAAATAGTGCAGAATCAATAAAAAAGTTCGGCTATTTTATATTTTTAGGGGTTATTTGACAAGATTTTCATAAGGAAAAGTTATAAGTATACAATAATACATAATATTTATGCAAAATAGTTCAATAAATATTTGCGGCAGGTTAATTCAGATACTCTTTCATCTCCATTTCAATACTTTCCCACTCGTTCATAAGATCTAACTGCTTTTTTTTGCTCTCATCAAGGAGTATTTTAAGCTCTTTGATCTTCAGTCCGTCAGAATAGTATTCGGGAAGCCCCATTTTATTTTCAAAATCCGAGGCTTCCTTTTCAAGTTTATCAATGAGGGCCATTACTTCATCAGCCCTTTTTTCAAGCTTCCTTTTTTCCCGTTTTACTGTTTTGTCCTTTTCCCTGTTACTGATTGCCCTGCCCTGCGCTGCTTCCGGACAGATTTCTTTTTCCTGCCGGCCCGAACCCCCGGAGCCGGACATAAGGTTTTCTGTTTTTTCCTTTGACCAGATGTAATATTCATAGTCTCCCGGATAATCTTTTGCGGATCCCTCATCAAGTTCAATTACCCTTGTCGCAAGATTTTCAATAAAATACCTGTCATGCGAAACAAATATCAGGGTTCCGGTGTAGCTTTTAAGCGCATCAAGTAAAATATCCTTTGAATTTAAGTCAAGATGGTTGGTCGGTTCATCAAGGACAAGAAGGTTCACAGGATGGAGAAGCAGTTTAAGAAGCGCTATCCTGTTTTTCTCCCCTCCCGAGAGGTATGATATTTTTTTAAAAATATCATCACCCCTGAATAAAAAAGCGCCCAGAAGATTGCGCAGAAGAGGAATAAGTTCTGTCGGTGAGATTGATTCAATTTCTTCAATAATTGTATTTTCCCCGGTTAGAGTCGCTTCGAAATCCTGGGAAAAATATCCGCACTTCACATCCTTGCCAAGCCGATAAGTACCTGAAAAAAGGCTGTCAGAACCGGAGAGGATTCTTAAAAGAGTTGATTTACCTGCGCCGTTTTTTCCGGCAAGGGCAATCTTCTCTCCCCTCGTTATTGAAAGATTTATATCCTTAAGGGCATGATAGCTGCCATAATATTTATCAAGTGACTCAATCGATATAACATCCTTTCCTGAATGGGGAGGAGAAGGAAAATGGAAATGAATTTTTTTAAGGCTTTCAGGTATCTCTATCCTTTCAATATTCTCAAGCTGCTTTATCCTGCTCTGAACAAGGCTTGCCTTTGAAGCGTTGCTCCTGAATTTTCTGATGAAATACTCTATCCTTTCAATCTCTTCCTGCTGCCTGTCATATCTTGAAACAAGCGATTCAAGTTCCTGCCGCCTGGTTTTCTCATAACTGCTGTAGTTGCCCTTGTACCGGTTTAGTTTGCCTGCGAAAAGCTCAATAACCTCGCTGCACGTTACATCAAGAAAAAACCTGTCATGTGAAACTATTATTACGCCGCCGGCGAACCTGGAAATAAACTCCTCAAGCCACTGCCGCGCCTCAATATCAAGATAATTGGTTGGTTCATCAAGAAGCATGATGTCAGGCTTCTCAAGCAGGGTCCGCGCAAGCGCTATTCTCATCTGCCAGCCGCCTGAAAACTCTTCCGTCATTTTATCAAAATCGCCTCTTGAAAAACCGAGACCTGTCAGGATCCTGTCTATCTCCTTTTCCCTTTCATAGTAACCGCTTGAAAGAATTGATTCGTGTATATTGTGATGCTCTTCAAGGAGCCGCGAGAGGGCAGTCTCCTTACTGCTTGCGCCGGTGGTCCCTGTAAGTTCCTTTTCAATAACATGCATCCGCTCTATCATCTCTTCAAAACAGGAAAACGCCTTTTCCGCCTCGGAGATTAGAGGAACCCCGCTGAACACAATTCCTGACTGGGGGAGATATGAAACACGCGACCCCTTTTGTCTGGAAACTGTGCCGGAATCCGCTTTCGAAAGCCCGGCCGCAATCTTTAAGAGTGTTGACTTGCCGCTGCCGTTTGCGCCGGCAAGCGCTATGCGGGAGTCTTCTGATATGTTTATGTTTACTTTATCAAGAACATCCCTGTTTCCGAATGCAACAGAGACACCTGAGAGATTGACAAATGCCATTAAATTTTATCCTTCTTCAAGAAGGGAGGTTTGTCTGAAATAATACATAAACCGCTCTTCAGGCAGGTTTACGACAACCCCGTTTTCAATTGAGTCTTCCGGAACAAAGGTAAACTGGACTCCATCTTCCCTGAAAATATAGGCGAAGACTATCTCCCGGCCGCTTCTGTCAAAGACAAAAGAAAGAGTGCCGTCAAAATCGCCGGAAAGCTCTCCTGAAATAAAATATTTATTTTTAAGGGAACCGGAATTGCCAAACCCGAACGGAATAATTTCAGGAACAAGATTGATATAGCCTGTCCAGATAAAACGGTCATCATCCCTTAAGGTAATTGAGCCGTAAAGTCCGCTGACGAGGTACTTTCCCCTGCGGTAAAAGGATTCAAGCTCTTTATTCCGCCTCGCAAGTTCAAGTTCAATATAATGATCAACCGGATTTTCCAGTAATGTATAAAATCCGGAATAATCGATCCCGCGGTTAACGTATTTTATATAGATTTTGTCTGCCGAATAAAAGATTATCTCGACAGGAGTGCCGGAGAGGACAAAACTGTTATTCCCTGATGAAATAATATTCTCAAAATCGAACTCAATCCTCTCCTCCGGAGTCTGAATAATAATTTTTTTCCCTTCTTTATCAGGGAAAATTCCTTCTCCTGTCCTCAAATTTTCTATAACAACCTGCCCGCTCTTCAGGGTATCAAGATATACGGTCGGATACCAGATATTGCCTAAAAAACTTTCAATATAATCTTTTTCATTTTCCGATGTCAGCTTTGTGCTGTCTTTTTCATATACAGTAAGAAATTTATCAAAACAGTAGCCTTCAAAACCATCTTCAGTCAAAACCTGATACCAGAAACCTGACAACTTATTAACAGTTACAGGTCCGGGAAGCCGGTCGACAATCTTTACGATCTGGCTGGGCCTGAGTTTATATTCCCTGTCTGATGAACCTGAGGGAGATGTCCTTATGATAAGGCTTTTCTCGGAATACCCGTATTGATTTATATACGGAGAATATTTTTCCATGAAAACTTCCGCTTCTTTTCTTTTTTTAAAAAATTTCCCTGTGCCTCTGGGCACCTCTTCCCGTTTTTTATCCTCTTTTTTTTCTATTACATAAACATCTCTTATATCTGACTGCGAAATGACATCCGCAATCTCTCCGGATTTGACACCGGCCTCTTCAGGCGGCCATATTGCACCATAATAGCCTATTCTCCCGCCGGAGCAGGAAGCAGTAATTAATGATATAAAGAAAAATATTAACAGTCTCAAAAAATCCTCCGGTACTTTTCTGCAGATATTTATTTTATCAAAATTGCAGAGGAATCAGTATTTCAGATAAATCTACTATACCATAAAATGAACTTGGTAAGTCAATCTTTACAGGCAAAAGATTTTAACGATATGCAGGATGAAGCTGGATGAAAGCATTAAGGCGCAGATGCCGGACGGTCATGGATAATGACAAATCTTCCTTCAGTAATCAATCTTTCATTTCTGCCGCGGTAAAGAAGTTTGTCAGCATCAGATACAGGAATAACAATATCTGTCCTGTTGCGTCCGAAAAGAGAAGATGCCATTGTATAAAGGGGTTTATCCCCGACCCTTTCCTTTATTCCGGGATCGGAAGGATCGCTGAAATAGGCGGCGCATCCCCATTTTTCAAGATATTCAGGACTCACCATCTCCATTGAGATTATCTTTCTCATTCTCTCATCATAGACTGAAGGAAACAGCGCCGGGGGAAGAGTCCCCTTACGGTTCTCGCCATGGAGAGGATATTCGCCTTTGGCATAAATGACAACTCCGCTGTATTTCGCTGACGGGATCCAGATGAATGTTTTTTCAGGTTTTACAGGAATTTTATGTTTTATAAAATAACTTCCGATATCACTGTAAATATCAAGCTTGTACTGCATTCTTACCCCGGCCATATCCTGGTTATAGACACTGAATACTTTTATAATGTTGTTGTTGATATCGTTTATACTGGAAAGCATATCCGGGGTTTTGCGGATCATTTCATCTATGGTAAATGAGGCATTATAGTATAAAGGGCCGTATTTATCCTTTTTAATTGAATCCATGAATATGTTGAAAAAGTTCTTCTTGAAAAATTCTTCACTATTGTCCCGCATCCTGAGACTTTCGCTGCCCGGGGCAAAAGTTGTCTCAACATCAATGACCATCTTTCCATCTATCCAGTTTACCTCAGAGTATGAACTCATACCTGTCTGCTGGGCAAAAAGAGCTGACGCGGACGGGAACAACAGCATTACGGGGGCCAGGATTAAAAATATTACAAAACGGCGCATAACTACTCCTTTTCAGCTGTCTGTCCCGGGGACCCTGAGCTCCATACCTATTGTAAGGAGGGTATCGACATGGATTCCGTTGTGATAGGCAACATTGTACGGGTCTGTGCCGTACCTGCGGGCTATTGACCACAGCGTATCGCCTGATCTTACTATGTGGCTTCCCCTGTAATTTGCAGGATTATCCAGAGCTACAGGGGCCGGTGCTGTCTGTTTTCCCTTATAGGGAGGTACATCCTTCAGGGCCGGGACAAGAATTTTCTGCCCTATTGAAAGAAATGACGGATCCAGATGCTTGTTGTAGCTTTGAATCATTGAAACGGAAACACCGTAGTGCCGTCCGAGATCATAAAGGGTGTCCCCTTTTTTAATCTGATAGAAATGGAATTTCATTAAATTTTCTTTGGAGAGGGATACAGTCTCAGCAACCGCCTTTCCCATCCCCTCAGGTACTTTAAGATAATAATCCCTGCCCGAAGGCGTTATGTCATAACGCAGTTCAGCGTTTGCGCTCTTTATAAGATCATAGGGCAGCTTCGCTTCAGACGCAAGTTTTGAAAGGCTCACCGAATAGTCAAGGTTTACCCTCTCCCATCTGTACGGCTGCCTCCAGGGGGTTTCAATACCGTATCTGCCTCTGGAGGAAAGAATCGCCGATAGCGCGAGGAACCTGGGAACATAGTGAATAGTTTCTGACGGAAGCAGTCCTTTTCCTGAAAGCTCCCAGTAATCCGAAATCCCTGTCGCTTTTATTGTTCGCTGGACCCTCCCGAGGCCGCAGTTATAAGCTGCAAGTGCGAGCAGCCAGTCTCCGCCGAGCATATCATAATTATATTTTAATTTGGCTATGGCCCCTTCAGTAGATTTCCAGAAATCTCTCCTGTCATCTGCCCAGTCGTCTATCTTCATCCCGTACGGGCTTATGCTGTTTCTCATAAACTGCCAGATTCCGACAGCGCCTGACCTTGAAACAGCGCTGTATCTGTATGCCGATTCTGTAACCGGAAGATAAAGCAGCTCATAAGGCATATCGTTTCTGTAAAGTACTTCATCAATAAAATCAATAAAGATGTCTGCCCGCTCCATAACAGATTCAAGCCATTTGATCTGCGCGGGAGAGGAATATTTTTCAAGATAGTAAAAATAAAGAGCGCTGTTATTGTGATCAAAGGTAAAAACCTCTTTTCCCGCATGGGTCTGTGCAGATTCAAACCATCTGTTTCTGCTGATTACCGCGTTTACGGTATCAGCATTCATGCTCTTGTCATTTATATCCGGGATAAAAGGGAGTGGGCCTGCAAAGAGTGAGGCTGAAGTGAAAATAATAATCAGTAATAAAGCAATTTTACCTTTCATCTGAAGCTGCAAACGGTTTTTCTCCAAAATAGATACCTGCCCATTCCCAGTTCCCGTGTATCTCCGAATCCGCCGGGAAATTGATTTTCTGAAAGTAAAGATACCATGTACTTATCCTGTATGACCAGCCCGATGATTTAAGATATGCTTCCTGCTGATTGGAAGCCCTGTCAAGTTTCCTGTCGACAGTAATTCTGGGCGAAAGAAAAATCCCCAGGTTATCGACAAACTCAGGCTCTGTTGTTCCTTCACCTTCTTCCCATGATACGGCAAAAAAATTAACCTTTGTCATATATTTTCTCAGCAGCCTGCTGTCACGCCTGAATTTTGCTTCATTTATGGCATTAATTACAGTATCGACAAGCACATCAAGAGACTCAAATGTCCAGTTTTTATCAGTATTGTAGAAAGCAAGAAGGGCCTGCACCCTCTCCCTTGCATAGGAATCGCCTGCAACAGATAAATCTGAAAAATCAAGAAATTTCCTGTATGCCTGGATTGCCTGTTCCCACTCGCCGGCCTGTGCGTATGTGTCTCCAAGATAGTAATAGGTTTCGCCTATATTTATTAATTCGCTAAACCGGGCAATAATATCCTTATAATAGACAATTCTCGCATCAGTATCCTCTATCATATCAAGGAGATCCCGGAGACAAAGGTAATGGATTGAATTACCCATGTACTTTATATCCTGATAGTTTTTCAGGATACGCTCGTAGTAGCTGATGGCAAAAGGATACGCCATGTCTTCCCTGTAATTTCTTGCGACAATCATCAGGTAATAGGCGTTAAAGGGATCCGGCCTGTTCTGTTCGACGTAGGTCGTAAGGAAAAGATTTATCTCGCCGTTGCTTGCCGCTGTGGACAGAAGTTCAAGCAGCTGCCTCATGATAATGAACTTTTTCTCATAAAGCTCTTCGCCCTGAAGGGAGGAGTACAGCCGGGTAAATTCCTTTCTTTCGCTCCTTCCGAGATTAATATAATAACCTTCCCGGTAACAGCTGGTAAAAGAGATAGTCAGGATTATAATTAATATTGTGAATGTTATTCTTTTTTTCATTATGCCAAAGCGGGGGAAGTATAACACAGCATGGCACAGTTGGCAAGAAGCCGGCTATCTGTTAATATTCATTCAATTCAAGGAGACAAACTGATGGAAGCTAAGATTATAATGAAAGACGGCAAACTTGTTGTACCGGAAAATCCTGTAATTCCATTTATTGAAGGGGATGGAACAGGCCCCGACATATGGAAAGCAGCCAGAATAGTTTTTGATGCGGCAGTAAACAAAGCTTACAAAGGGAAAAGAAGCATACAGTGGAAAGAGGTACTGGCCGGAGAAAAATCCCATAAACTGAACGGGGAATGGCTTCCAAAGGAAACTCTCCAGAACTTTATAGATTACCGGGTCGGGATAAAAGGACCTCTTACTACTCCTGTCGGGGGAGGCATCAGAAGCCTTAATGTAACACTTAGGCAGACTCTTGACCTTTATGTATGCCTGCGGCCTGTCAAACACTTTGCCGGCATCCCGTCTCCGGTTAAAAACCCGGAAAACGTAGACATGGTAGTATTCAGGGAAAACACTGAAGATGTATACGCAGGATTTGAAACCAGATCGGGAGAACCCAAGACAGAGAAACTTGCCTCCTTTTTAAAAACAGAGTTCGGCTGGCATGTTCCTGAAGGTTCCGGAATCGGGATTAAACCGATCAGTAAAAAAGGGACCGAAAGACTTGTAAGGGCCGCGATTAAATACGCTATTGCCGGCAACAGAAAAAGCGTAACCCTTGTCCACAAGGGCAATATCATGAAATTCACGGAAGGCGCTTTCAGGGAATGGGGATATCAGCTTGCGAAGAATGAGTTCGGGGGCAGCGTTGTAACACTCGAAGAAACTGACGGAAAAATCCCTGAAGGGAAAATTTTGATAAAAGACTGCATTGCTGACGCTTTTCTGCAGCAGATACTCACCCGCCCGGCAGAATACGATGTAATTGCTACAATGAATCTTAACGGAGACTACATTTCTGACGCGCTTGCCGCCCAGGTCGGCGGAATCGGGATAGCACCCGGAGCTAATATAAACTACACAACCGGAATCGGTATTTTTGAGGCAACCCATGGAACAGCTCCAAAATATGCAGGGAAAAACATGGTAAATCCGGGCTCACTTATCCTGTCAGGCCAGATGATGCTTGAATATATGGGATGGAAAGAGGCTGCTGCCCTCATCGAAAAGGGAATTGTAAAAACCATAAGCCAGAAAAAAGTAACCTATGATTTTGCAAGGCTGCTTGAGGGATCAGAGCAGGTTTCAACAAGCGATTTTGGTCAGCTTATAGCTGATAACATGTGATACTGAATAATGAAAAATAAAAAACAGGCGCCTGAGAAACTGCTTGCCGGCGGGACAGTATTTATACTCACCGGGTTGTTTCTGCTGCTGATGACGACAGGGGTTTTTACAGGAAGGGAACTTATATGGCCTTTTTTCATCATTCTGCCGGGTTTATATTTTCTGTATAAAGCTTTTTTTAAAAAAGGGACGGAAGCCAATATCCTGCCCGGAATGTTCCTTACCCTTTCAGGGATATATATGCTTCTTGCAGGTACGATTCTGAGGACACATGAAATAAAAAAGATCTGGCCGATTTTCATGCTGATTTCAGGCATATCGCTTATTCCATACGGGTTTAAGAAGAAAAGGGCATTCAGGACAAAGATATTTGTTCCCTCTATCGCAATAATACTCCTTTCCCTGTTTTTTCTTCCATTCAGCTTAAAGCTGATGACAATAAAATTTCTGACATTTACAACAATATGGTGGCCTGTTCTTCTCATAATAATGGGCCTGGTTCTTGTATCTGTATTTATACGCAAGCAATATGGAAAGAATAATGACAAATAATTTACTGGAGAGCACAGAATGCTCCTTCAAGTCCGGCAGAACCTTTAAAAATGGTCTGCCGGAATTAATGCTGATTAATGAAAAAAAACCTGCCATGACTGTTTACAGGATGCACTTAAACCGGCTGCTTATTCTCATACTTTTTTTCGCACCGGTATCAGGCACTTTTATTTTCCCCCAAACACAGCCTGCCGGTACTAAACCTGAAAAAGAAATACAAATCCGGGATGAGGATAAAAAACCCGGCAGCGTAACTATGAATCCGGAAAATCTTCTCGGATTAAGTCCTTCCGATATATTTAGGATACTGGGTTCACCTGAATCAGTTTATCCGATGAGGGGAAAGCTTGAATGGCAGGATGATGTTATCTTCTACTACAGCACAAACCTTTATCTCTTCTTTTATGATAACAGGGTATGGCAGGTGCGGGGTGATTACAGGTTTGAAGGAAATATACTTGGAATCACCGCCGGTATGGAAAAACAAAAGACCAGGGAACTGCTTGGAAAACCGGGCCGCGAAGAGGAAGGAGAGGATATCTACCTCAACCCTGCAAAAATGACAAGACTTGAAAAAGGGTTTCCTGTAAGAATGCGTCTGATCTTCGATCAGGACAGCAGGGTTTCAGACATGTACCTTTACCGCGGCGATTATTGAAAATACTGTAAGTACTGAATGTACTGAAACTGCGGATGCCGGGCACACAGGACCATAATTTTTTTTCGCACGGAGGCTGGTATTCACATGATAAACCACGGCGGCGAACTTGCCGCACTTCTAACAGCGTTTTGCTGGGTAGCAACTTCCATGAGCTTTGAAGCGGCAGGGAAAAGGATAGGCTCCCTTACCGTAAACTTCATCCGTCTTATCATGGCATTTACAATGATGGGTTTCTACCTTTTTATCAGGACCGGCGCACCGCTCCCGCTGGATGCGGACGGCAGGGTCTGGCTGTTCATGGGGCTTTCAGGCTTCATTGGATTTGCGCTTGGGGATCTTTTTCTCTTTCAGGCATTTGTCCTTGTCGGCGCCCGCATCTCAATGCTTGTGTATGCTTCTGTCCCCATAATTACAGGGCTTGCCGGATTTTTCTTTCTTCATGAAACACTCGGACTTAAGGATATTTCAGGGATGTTGCTTACGGTTACAGGTATTGCAATTGTAGTTCTTGACAGGAACAAGGGAAAGGGGCCGAAGAATTCCTGTTTCCTTAAAGGGGTGTTTTTTGCGGCCCTGGGGGCGGCCGGGCAGGCAGGAGGGCTTATACTGTCAAAATTCGGCATGGCAGGCTACAATAATCCGTTCGGATCAAACATGATCAGAATTATTGCAGGTATTGCGGGGTTCGCCGTTATTATCTCCGTCACGCGCCGCTGGCTTATTGTAAAAGAAGCTTTCCGTGACGGCAGGGGGATGCTCTTTACAGCGTCAGGAGCATTTTTCGGCCCTTTTGTCGGTGTTTCTTTCTCCCTTATCGCCATAACCCTGACATCAGCAGGAGTAGCATCGACAATTATGGCAATTACCCCTGTACTTATAATTATCCCGGCAGTCCTTATCTATAAAGAGCAGGTAAACTTTATCGAAATCGCTGGGGCAGTCCTTGCCGTCACAGGTGTAGCGCTTCTGTTCTTATAAAAACCGCCGTACATATGCGTGCCAAAATCTGTGAGAAAATTTATATATATAATTTTTTATGTAAGTTTTTTATCAGAAGTAATCCCGAGCCTGTAGGCAATGAGGGCTGCCTGAGTCCTGTCCCGGAGATCAAGAGCTGTCAGTATATTTGAAACATAATTTTTAACAGTCCCCTCGCTCAGAAAAAGTTTTTCAGATATTTCCCGGTTGGTAAGTCCTTCCGCTATTTCTGCAAGTACATCTTTTTCCCGGCCGGAGAGAGTATTGATAATCTTACGAATATCATTATCATTTTCTGAAATATCGTTATCATCTTTACTGATATTTCCGATGAGTTTTCCTGCGGCAGAAGGGGACAGCTGGTATACTCCCTTATATGCAAGCTTTACAGCCTGTGCCAGATCCTTTTCCGGAATATCTTTCAGCAGATATCCGACTGCTCCGGCTTTAAGTGACTTAAGTATATATTCATCATCATCAAAGGTTGTGAGCATAATAATTTTGCGGCAAAATCCTTTTTGAAGAATTTCTTTTACTGCAGATATTCCGTCCATCACCGGCATCCTGATATCCATAAGTATTACATCAGGGTGCAGTTCCATTGATAATCTTACAGATTCCCTTCCGTTTTCTGCAGTGCCGGCAACAAAAATATCCTCCTGAAGTGAAAGAAGGGATGCAATCCCTTCCCGGATAAGTCTCTGGTCATCGACTACCAGAACTTTTATTTTATTCCCCATTTTCCGATGTCCTGTATTCTGTTTTTACCGGATCAAAGGGTGCTTCAACAGTAATCAGGGTACCCTCATCCGGGGCAGTTTTTATATTAAAAATACCCCTTACAAGTTCAATTCTCTCCTTCAATCCTGACAGACCGGAAGATGATTCTGATATATTGTCAATTATGAAACCCTTTCCGTTATCTTTTACTGATAAATAAACCATATTGTCTGCAAATGAAACTGATACATCAATTTTGCTGCATAGAGAGTGTTTTACGGCATTTGTAAGAGCTTCCTGTACAACCCGGTATATGGCAAGTCTTACCGCATAACTGCATCTGCTGTCATCGCCTTCAAGCTGAAACCTTATATCGAAATTCTTCCCTTCGATTCTCCCTATAAGTTCTTTAACCACAGTACTGAGAGAAAAATCTTTCTGGGTTTTCAGACTTCTGACTGATTCCCTGACATCCTCCATTGCTTCAGTTGATGCTCTTCTGGCATCTTCGATAGCTTTAAGGGCAGATTCAGGATCAATTTTAAAATAGGCCTGTGCTTTTGCAAGCTGGATATTGGTTGCTGTAAGATAATGCCCGATGCTGTCATGAATATCTCTTGCAAGACGGTTTCTTTCTTCGACTGCTACTGTATCAGCAATAATACTGGCATATTCCCTGATTTTCATATTTGACTTTTTAAGGTCTTCAAGCAGCTTCTGGTTTTCCTTTATGCTTTTTCTGTCCTCGACCCAGAGGATTGCCATGGTTTGGAAAAAAATAACTTTTCCAATTCTGAATATATTCATTGCTGTCATAACAAATTCAGGAGGCATCCTGTTGTCATGGAATGGAAAATGTGCAAAGTAAGGTACCAGAGCTGCCGTAACAAGAATTATAATAAAAACTGCCCATCTGATACGGTTTTGAAAAATAAATGTTGCGTAATAGATTACAAACGGGGCGAAAACAAATACATAAAGGTCCGGGCTTTTTATTATAACACAAAGAATAAACGGTGTTATTCTGATCAGGAAAAGAAAAATACTGATCTGCCCGGGAGTTTCATATTTCCATCTGAAATACTCGATAAGTTCAAGTAACAGGATAACAGAAGCTGAAACCAGTGTAATAATTATATAGGAAGGCAAACCCGATGACCCTCTCCATTCCTTCCCGAGAAATCGTAAATAAAGAGGAGCATGTATGGCAAGATATGCAGTAAGCAGTGCAAGCCTTGAGATATTTTGATTGCTAATTGAAGAATTAACTTTATTTTCCATAGTTATCAGGATTATAACACAGGACAGGGCTGTTAATAATAATTAAAAGTCACAATCTCCTCCATCTTTATATGACTTAAGTCATATCATTTTATGCCTCACGGCACTGCAAGCTGCCGCTTATCTCCTTCATAATATTTTTGAAACAGATAAGGAGAGGTTTATGCCATGCGGAAGAAAGCACTAGTTACATTATTTCTTGCAACTGCAGTTTTGATCCAGCTTCCTGCTGATGAAAAAAAAGTCCTGGAAATAACAAGGGAAAAAGCACTTGAACTGGTTTTCAGTCACAGCAGGGAAGCCCAGATAATGCAGATAGATCTTGATCAGGCAAAAAGGGCTTCGGATTACAGCTGGAACGAGCTTCTGCCCCAGTTATCTGCATCAGCTGATCTTAATACTTCAGGAAATAAAGAGAGCTTTAATAAGGGAGAAAACCCGTTTGATACAGATATTTCTCTTGGAATCTCATTTCTCCTGGATCCCGGGATCAGGGAGAAAATCAGACAGAAAAAAATAAGCTATTCAATTCAGGATATGAACATGGAAAAAACTACAGCATCAATAAAAAACAGTGTAGACAAGATGTTCTATTATCTTCTTGCGTCAGGAAAAAACATTGAAATCAAGGAAAAAGCTCTCGCTCTTGCAGAAAAACAGTACATCCAGGCTCAGGTTAATTTTAAAAACGGGCTTGAGTCTGAACTTCAGGTACTTCAGGCAAGAATCAGCGTTGAGAACCAGAAACCTGATATAAGCACAGCCAGACTTGATTATGAAAATACTCTTATGCGCTTTAAGGATATGCTCGGACTTGATAAAGAAACTCCGGTTTCCTTAAAGGGTGACCTTGAAATCGAACCGATTGATCTTGACGGGGAAAAGCTTATTAAAGAATTCCTCCGTTCAACATCAGATATAAAAATTCTTGAAAAGACAGCCCAGCTTAACAGCAGCCTTTTAAAAGGAGCCAGGAAGACAGCTTATATTCCGTCCTTTTCAATCAGCGGGAGCTACAGTAATACTTTGAATGATTTTACTGAAAATCTCCCTGCCCTTTCCCAGTCGGCTGCCAGCAGCGGTGAATGGACTGACACCGCTTCAGTGACACTTGCCCTTACATGGTCTCCCAACTCTCTTTTGAAAGGATCTGCAGAAAACCTCAGTCTTAAATCAGCAGAAGATTCCCTGAAAAAATCACGTCTTGAGCTTGATGATGGGGCAGAGACACTAAAAAGAGACATAAACTCAAAAATTCTTGAACTTGAAACCTACCGGGACAATCTTGATCTCTCAAGAATGAATATCTCACTTGCTGAAAAGTCATATCAGATGACTAATGACTCATTTAAAAAGGGAACGGCTGAAAGACTTGAAGTTGAAGAGTCAAGGCAGGAATGGGAAACAGCCCAGCAGAATTATCTTTCAAGCTTATATCAATATCGATCAGGTCTTCTGGATCTTGCATTTCTGTTAAATACAAATATCGAAACACTCAGGGAGGTTGGAAAAAAATGATTAAAAAAATAAACAGTGCCGAAATGACCCGGCTGGTGCTCATTGCCTGCACCGTTATTCTTACAGTTTCTGTTGCACTTAATATTTTAGGCAGCGGGGGAAAACCCATGCAGGGAGAAAATGGAGTGAAGCCATCTGTAATGGCTGATTCAGCAGATGCGGAGACAGTTTTTTCAGTTAATGCAGAAAACCCTTCACGGGAAAATATAAGTGAAAGTCTTAGAATCAATGGAGATGTGGTTACAGAAAACAGTGTTGAAATATATCCCGATACATCAGGCAAGCTTGTAAAAAGGTCTGTTTCAATAGGTGATTATGTTTCAAAAGGGGATGTTATTGCAAAGGTTGATCCGTCAAAACCGGGAACCGTTTATGAGGAAAGTCCTGTTGAATCAACAATTTCAGGAACTGTTACAAAACTTCCGGGCAGTATAGGCGACACAGTTACAGCACAGAGTTCAATTGCAACGATCGGAGATCTTGAAAATCTCCAGATCCAGGTTTTTATCCCGGAAAAATATCTGTCATGGATCAAGTCAGGGCTGAAAGGGGAAGCTGAATTTACAGCATATCCCGGGAAAGGGGTTGCCGTACATATTGCCGAAGTCAGTCCGGTTCTTGACAGTGATTCACGAACGATCAGGGTTAAGCTTTCATTTGACAATTTTGACAGCAGAACTGTCAAAGCAGGCATGTTTGCCTCTGTCAGTATTTTTACCAGAATCTCGGAAAATACCCTTACAGTCCCGTCTTCCTCAGTTCTTGACAGCGGGAAAGGAAGTTATGTGTATGTAGTCGAGGGCGATAAAGCAATAATACGATATGTTGAAATCGGATTGGCATCAGAGACAAAAACAGAAATTCTGTCAGGTATTGACGGGAATGACGATGTAATAGTCTCGGGACAGAGCCTTCTTTCAGACGGGGCTTCTGTCAAAATAATCAGGGGGGCTGTAAAATGACTTTCACCCAAAGGGTTATAGACCGCCCTGTCACTATAGTAATTGTTTTTATTCTGCTTATTGCGCTTGCTGTTTTTATGATCCCCGGAATCGCAATAGATCTGTTCCCTTCTGTTAATCCTCCTATTGTAGTTGTGAGAACATCATATGACGGGGCAGGAGCAGAAGAGGTTGAAAAAAACCTAACAATGCTGCTTGAGGGACAGCTTGCCAATGTAAGTGATCTTAAAGACATGACTTCTACCTCAAGTGAGGGCTTGAGTCTTATAATAATGGAATTTGACTTCGGTAAAGACCTTAATGAAGCGCTTGATGATATAAGAGACCAGCTTGAAATAATTTCGGACAGCCTGCCTGACGACTGTGATTCCCCTGTCACATTTAAAATTGACCCGTCTGCCGAGGCTATTATGAGTCTGGTAGTAACGGGAGAGAAAACTCCCGAACAGCTGAGGGAAATAGCAGAAAATGATATAGAATCGATGATCGAAAGGGTAAGCGGCGTCTCCACAACCTCTGTCAAGGGGGGCAGAGGATCGGTAATCCGGGTGGAGGTATTACAGAACAGGCTTGAAGCCTATAATCTCACCCTGACATCAGTATCTTCCGTTCTTGCCAGGCAGAACCTTCAGGTAGGCGGTGGAGACATAAAAAAAGGAGATATTGAATACTATATAAGAACTAACGAGGAATTCAGTTCGGTTGACGAAATAAGGGATACAGTTATCAGCACCAAAACAGTAACAGGAAGCGGAGGGATTGAGAGCACAAAAATCATAACTCTGGGAGATATTGCAGATGTCTTCCGGGGTTATGAAGATGCTGACTCAATTGTTACCATAAACGGGGAAAGCGGCGTCTATATTGAGGTAAAGAAGGAAAGCGGGACAAACAGCGTTAAGGTTGCTGAAAATGTAAAAGCATCTGTGGAGAAAGTTAACAAAAGCCTTCCTCCCGGGGTAAAACTCGAAATCCTGTATGATTCCACAGACATGATCGGAGGAGTCCTTGACACAGTTGTAAGATCTGCTATTCAGGGACTTCTTCTCGCAATGGGGATTCTCTTTTTTTTCCTGAGAAATATCAGGAGCACCATAATTGTAGGATTATCAATCCCGATTTCCATGCTTATAACAGTAATGTGCATGTATTTCTTTGATCTGACTCTCAATCTCATGACTCTTGCAGGCCTTATTCTTGGACTCGGAATGATAGTGGACGGCGCCATAGTAATTCTTGAAAATATTTATCAGTACAGGGAGAGAGGGACAAAGCTGAAAACTGCAGCAGCTCTCGGAAGCCATGAAATGTATATGGCTATTATTGCATCAAACCTTACCACAATCTGCGTATTTATACCGATCATAATTTTTAAAAATGATCTCGGAATGATGGGGCAGATATTCATGGACCTTGTTTTTACAATTGTCATATCGCTTCTTACTTCCCTTATTGTCGCACTTACCATTGTTCCCGTTCTCTGCAGCCATTATATAAAAATATATACATCAACCCAGAGACCTGTCAAAATCAGGTTTCTGGCAAAAATTGACTCTTTCATGTCAAAAGGGCAGGAACTGCTCGAAGAAGGCTATAAGAAAATTCTTGCAGGAGCCCTCGAAAACCGGGCGCTTGTTATTTTTACTGTTGTTCTTCTCCTGATATTCTCATTACAGCAGTTCCCTTCGCTCGGGATAGAACTTGTGCCGCAGATGGATGAAGATTCCGTAACACTTGAAGTTACTCTTCCTCCGGGTACAACCCTTGAGAAGACCCAGGCTGTTCTTGAGGAAATGAAAAAAATGGCTGAAAAAGATATTAACGGATACAGTGATATAATACTCACGGCAGGAACATCTGCAATGATGGGCAGCACTTCTTCATATAAGGGAAAGATGGAGATTGTACTATCTGATGAAAAAGGCGCGGACACAGACAAGGAAATAAAAAACAAACTAAGGAAATATTTTAATGATTTTCCTTCGGCGGAGTTTTCATTTTCCGCAGGAAGAAGGAGAATGGGGAATTCAAGCCCGGTGGATATTATTGTCAAGTCGGACAGTCTTGAAAAGGCGGTAGATACTGCCGACACAATACTTGCACTTATAAAGGAAAACCTTAAAGGTATTACAGATGCTGAAACAGATATGGATAAAGGGATTCCTCAGGTTCAGGTTGTAATTGACAGAAAAAGGGCTTATATACTCGGAGTTGATGTCAAGACAGTCGCCAATGAGATAAAGGCAAGCCTCGGAGGTATAACAGCCACGACATTCAGGGAAGATGGCGAAGAATATGATGTCCTGCTTGTTCTGAAGGAAAGCGACAGGGATGAAATACCTGATCTTGATAAAATATCTGTAATAAGTTCTGAAGGTGAAAGAATTGCCGTTTCAAATATTGCTTCTCTTGTGGAGAATGAAGGACCGCTTGCAATAAACAGGGAGGATGAGATAAGAACGGTCCATGTGACAGGTGATCTTGCCAAAGGATATCCATCCAATGTTGCACTTGTAGATCTTAAAAAACTTGTCACTGACAACATAGTCGGTGATCCAGGCATAATTATTGAATACGGAGGAGATTTTGAGGACACGGCCGATTATACCAACAGTTTTTCTGTAATACTGATTATGGCAGCCCTTCTGGTTTTTGGCATTATGGCAAGTCAGTTCGAATCATTAAAAGACCCTTTTATCATATTTTTCTCGATACCGCTCATGCTTATCGGTGTGATCTGGTTTTATAAACTTACAGGGGCTACATTCAGTATTTTTTCTGCAGTAGGGTTGGTTGTCCTTGTCGGTCTTGTTGTCAATAACGGGATTGTACTTGTAGACTATACGAACAGACTTAAAAACAGGGGGTATTCCGTAAGGAATGCATGTCTTGATGCCGCAGGCAGCAGGTTACGCCCAATACTTATGACAACCCTTACAACCATTCTCGGGATGCTCCCCCTTGCACTTTCTACCGGTGGCGATACCGCAATGGTACGGCCGACAGCTCAGACAATAATCGGCGGGTTATCCGTTAGTTCTTTTATAACCCTCTTTGTGACACCGGTAGTTTATTCGCTTCTTAACAGAAAAAAAAACAACTCCGGAAAAAACAGATTTGAAAGCAAAAGCATGGAGGCAGTTTAATGTACAGATTCGAAATAATCGCAAATAATGCAGTAGAAGAAGATATAATGGAAGCACTCGCCAATAAAAAAGCAAGCCGGTTTTATACCCGTTTGAACGGAGTACATGGAAGCGGGTACAGTGATCCCAAAATGGGTAATCCTGTCTGGCCGGAAGAGAATTTCATCCTGATTATCTATTGTGATGATAAAGAGGAAATAAATATAAAAAGTGCGGTGGAATCAGTAAAATTGAAATTCCCTGATGAAGGGATAAGATGTTTTGCAATTCCTTTTCCGGATAAGCAGAATTAATTATTTCAGTTGAGGCAATTCAAAAATTGTCTCAACTGTTTTTCTGCTATTGAATATTTCCTAAACACTTTCAGGTTTTAAACCGCCCTATTTCGTTGTTAAGGTTATCAGTAGACTCACCCAGTTCATCAGAAATCACAGTCATGGTTTCCATCACCCTGATGATCTCATCCGCGCCTGTCTGCATTTCAGACATCGCATTTGAAACCGAACTTGAAATATCTTTTACGTTTTTCATAGCTTTCGAGGCTTTTTCGGTAGATGTCTGCATCTGGGATGCCTGGTCTCTTACAGAGACAGATGTTCCCTGCAGTTCTGTAATAGCTTCCAGTATCTGCCGTCCACCGGTATTTAATTCCTGGGTGCTTGCATTTATTTCACTCAGGCCATGAGAAACCTCTTCTATCTCGGCAGTTATGCTTTCATAAGAATCCCTTGTTTTTATGCTTGATTCTGTGGCTGCCTGAATATCCTCAACCATATTTTTCAGAACTGTGGAAATATCCTTAACATTCGTACTTGACGATTCCGCGAGTTTTCTTATCTCGCCGGCCACAACGGCAAATCCCCTGCCGGCATCTCCGGCATGGGCTGCTTCAATGGCGGCATTCATCGCAAGAAGGTTGGTCTGTGCGGCAATATTTGAAATTGTATCTGTCATCTTTTTTATTGCATCAATATTGTTGTTTATCCCCTGAACCATGTTGACGGTCCTGTTAAGTATTTCCCTGCTTGATGCCGCATTCTCTGACAATTTCCTGGTAGCCTCCTCACGTCTTGTCGCTATACTGGCTACATTGGATATTGAAGATATCATTTCTGTTATAGAAGCTGTGGACTGTTCTGTCATGGCCGACTGTGTTTCAATATCTTTATCCAGACTCCTGATGTTGTTTGTTATATCTTCAATACTAATTGAAGTATCCCTGATATTTCTGTCCAGGACCTGTATCTGTTCGTTGATATTTCTGATCGTTGCGGATATCTCTATTACTGAGGCATTTGCCTCCTCTGTGTTGACAGCAAGGGTCTGGCGGGATTCACTCGTTCTTGCTGCCACATTCTTGATATTGAGGACAATCTGCCTCAGTTTTTCTATAAAACTGTTAAAATAAGAGGCAAAAATTCCTATTTCATCTTTGCGGTCAATTGCAAGGACAGAGGAAAGATCCCCCTCCCCTTCAGCGATACCGCTAATCAATTTATTGGCCCTGTCCAGAGGTTTTCTGACTGTAAAATATACAAAAATAATCATAATCGGAACAAAAAACAGTACCAGGAGGATCAAAACCATGTAAACCATATTGGTCCGCTCCCCAAGTTTTACAATATGCTGATACTCCTGATCAGCAAGTGTAAGCGATACTCCGGTCAGCAGATCCATCTGGTTGCGCATATTCTCGAAATAGTCCCTGTAAAGTCCTTTATGGTATATCGTAAAAGCCTCATTCACATCTTCCGGACTTCCCTTTGCCTTCTGAAGAATTACATCAATTATATTTTTCCAGGAAGAGTATTGCTGATGAAAGGTTTCTATCTGTCCGTCCGACTCTGTCGAATAGCCTTTTATAAGAGGTTCAAAATTATTAAATCTGTCTTCCACCTGCTGTCTGTTTGTAACAACATTGTCTATAAGACTATCGTATTCAGCGTCAGGATTTCCTGTAAGGTATTCATATAGAAGGTCGAAAAGCCCAAGATTGGATTGGTAGGCATCACGGTCAGCCTCAATCAGATAGTCAATGCTTACAAGACGTACTTTATATATCGACTCCGCATTGTCTCTTAATGAGTTCAGGTTGAAGACATTAAGAAATATTCCCCCGCCCAGCAGAACCATAAAAATAATAAAGGCAAGGGTAATTTTTACCTGAAAAGTAATATCTCTGAATTTCATAAATTCCTCCAGATATAAAGTGTTTTGCAGGTGCGATGCTATTATAATTATATATTAGTATAAATTTATATTGAAAAATGAAAATTCCTGTAAAAAGTACCGAATCCCGGCTTTTATTTAATATTTTTCACCTTTTCAGAGGCAGATACGGCCAGGATCCGGAAGAGGGTCTTCATTTGAAACCGCGGCCATATTGAAGAAGGAATCTGACAACCACCATATGCAATAAATATTGACGGAAGTTCAAAATAAAGCCTTGTCCCTGAAAATTTCCTTAATAAGGATCAAGTCCTGATTTTTTTTAATAAAACATTCCGGTTTAGGGTATTTTGTTTTACAATTATTATGGAGAGAACAGATTGAAAGGATTTAATGAGAAAATACCGGGCAGATGGGCCGCCTGGTCCGTAACACAATATAAAAAAGCGCTTCTGCTTGTATTACTCATAACAGCTGCTGCCGGCATCGGAATTTCCTTTTTGTCAATGGAGATGACCTTTTTTTCAATACTCCCCAGGGAATCTTCCCAGGTGAGAGACCTTGAAAAAATCACACAGGAATTTGCCTCCTCTTCACAGATTATTCTGGTCATTGATGCAAGGGATATTGAGGACCCTTCAGAAGCGGAGAAAACTGTCAGGAAAACAATAAAAGCCATGACAGAGGAATTCTCAAAGCCCAGGTGGTCAGGAACGCTTTCAGGAGTTACTTCAGGGACAGACATTGATTTTATCAGAAAGCACTCAATGATGCTTACCGGTCCGGAAGACCAGAGGCGGATAATTGATATTTTCGGGAACCCCGATTTTGTCCCCTTTCTGACCCGCCTTAATGATGACTTTGAAAGGGAATACTCAGGAAATGATAAAAATCTTGAGGATGATGAGGTGGAAGCAACTGCACAAATAAGGGGACTTGCGCAGATACTTAACCTCCTTGAAAATCAACTTTCCGGAAAATTTTTTTCAGATAATGATATGGATGCGGCACTGGATCAGTTTCTTTTCGGTGATTCCCTCATACTAAGCCGGAACAATAAAATGGGAATCATCATGCTCAGGCCCGGTTTTACTGTGGATGATTTTTTAAGGTTTACGGAAATTGAGGACCTTGAAAAGCGGGCTAATGAAATTGCTGCCGGTTTTGGCGTAAGGGCTGGATTTACAGGATTTCTTGTCGTTGGAAAAGATGAGATGGTAACATCCGAACAGGGCCTGGGAGCCTCTATGGCCGCGGCTTTTATTATAGTCATTCTCCTGATGGTCCTGGTTTTCAGGATGAAATCCGTACCGCTGATTGCGGGAGTTCCCCTTTTTCTCGGGATATTCTGGACAGCCGGGATTACAGGCTTTGTCGTTCACAGGCTTAACATAATGACAGCCATGTATATGGTAGCTCTCATAGGGCTCGGGATTGATTATGCCATCCATATTCTCTCTTCCTATATCCAGTTCCGGGATCAGGGGCTGGATTTTAAACCGGCCATAATTAAAGCATACAGCACCAGCGGTCCCGGTATTATAACCGGAGGCCTTACAACCGCGGCGGCCTTTCTCGCACTTATGTTTGCAAGAACGTCAATGGTAAGCGAGCTCGGACTGGTGGCAGGCCTCGGTATTCTCTGTGAAATGACAGCAATGCTCATGCTGATTCCCCCTTTACTTGCCATGCGTCACAACAGGCTTATGAATAAGGGGAAACCCGACAGCGTACACTTCGGAAAAATAAAAATCAGGTCAAATATGGCTTCCGGTCTTGGAAAGATGGTAGTACGCAGACCCGGGTTTTATGTACTGCTTCTTTTTTTCACAGGAATCGCGCTGGCCACACAGGCAGGGAAAGTCCGGATCGAAGACAACATGATGAATATGGAAGCCAGGGGTTTAAAGTCAATTGAGCTTCAGGACACTCTTGTGGAAGAGTTTTCAATGGCAGTGGATGGACTTCAAATCATCTCAGGCGATCTTGATGAAATAAGCCCCCTTTCAGATAAACTAAAAAATCTTGAGTCTGTAAAATCTGTCGAAGCTGTTTCCATTTTTCTTCCCGGCGGCAGAGAATACATGGAAAGGCTGCCGTTCACAAATGAATTAAAAATCATACTTTCAAATGCAGATGAATCGCAAGCAGTTGATGCCGCCTCTTTAAGGGATGAACTTTACCGCCTTGAAATGAACCTGATTGAAATGGGCGACATGGCTTATCTGGGGCAGATGAGGAGGCTCAGCAATGAACTTAACAGCCTTACAGCTCTTGATGAAAACGGGGTAAAGACCGGGCAGAGTGTTTTTGACAGGATTGGGTTTACCCTTGAAAATCCGGCTGAGAATGTGCAGGACAGCCTGGATAGTTTCCAGAATAAAATGCGCGTCCCGTTACTTGCAAGGCTTAATGATATGTCAAACACGGAAAAAATCACTCAGGACTCACTTCCGGATTCAGTTAAGGATTCCTATATCTCGAAGGACGGAAAATCCTATCTGATATCAATTATTCCCAGGCAGAACCCATGGGAGGGGGATTTCAGGAAAATCCTTGCAGCTCAGACAGCTTCCGTTACAAACCGCGCCACCGGAATGATACTTGCAGCGGACCAGATGAATAATGCCGCAAGAATTGACGGCCTCTTTGCGGTGAAAATAGCGGTAACTGCAGTTTTTTTACTCCTTCTCCTGGATTTCCGGAACATCAAACTTGCGGCAATCACATTTATCCCCCTTATAATGTCATTCGCCGGGCTTTTTGGAATCATGGCGGTAACAGGAATAAAATTTGATTTTCTGAATATCATCTCAATACCGCTGCTGATCGGCATCGGGGTTGATAACGCCGTCCACATCAATCACCGTTATCTGCTGGAAGGTAAAGGAAACATGGACAAAGTCATCGGCGCGACAGGCACTGCTGTTTTCCTTGCGACACTGACTACAATTATAGGATTCGGGTCTTTTATCCCTTCCATCATGAGGGCAATGAGGGGAACGGGGATAGTGCTTGTCATAGCTATGGCGCTGGCCTTTATCAACTCTGTACTTCTTTACCCCGGAATACTTATTTATATACGCGAAAAGGCGGGATGGTCTATTATGCCTTGGGGCAGAGGGAAAAAGGAGCAGTATAATGAATAAAAAAACTTACTATGCAGCAGTATCAATGCTTTTATGGGGACTTGCCTCAATCGGGGCCCAGACAGCGCAGGAGATAATTGAAAAGGCTGACAGGATTTTCACGGTAAACAATCAGCTGTACCAGAGGTGCAGCATGACGATTACAAAAGGCGGAAAAGAGCTGCCTGTCCAGATTATGGACTCCTGGTACCTGAAAGAAGATAGAGTGTCAAAAAGCCTTACCCTGTTTATCAAACCGGAGCGGGTAAAGGGAACTGCATACCTTACAATAGGGGATGACCTCTGGGTAAAATTTTCATCAACCGGGAGGATCAGAAAAATGAGTTCCTCCGCCAAGAAGAACTCAGCAGGGGGCAGCGATTTTTCATACAGCGATATGGGTGAAGGAAATGACGGGTTTGCTGTAAAATACCGCGGCGCCATCGACGGAAGTGAAAAAATCAGCGGAATGCAGTGCTACCGCATCGTACTCACACCCCGGGGAACATCGGATGATGTCTATGAAAAAGCTGTCGCCTGGATATCTGAAAGTGATTTCAGATATCTGAAGATTGAGCTTTATGAGAACGGGGCTCACATCAAGACCATGTCCTTAACTGACTACAAACCCCTGAAGAACATTTTATACCCATACACAGTCAGTATGGAAAGTCTGGCCCGGAATTCAGTTTCAGTCATCGAGACACTTGAAATTGAAGCAGACAGCCCGAAAGTGGAAAGCCGGTTCTTCAGCCAGTCCTGGATGGAGTCTGCAAAATGAGGAAGTTGCTATGCAGAGTCTGAAAAATCTTTTTTCGGCATTATTTATCCTTATCATCCTCGCTCTCCCCGGCAGCATCTTTGCTGTTTCATTTTACGGAAAGGCGGAAACCCTCTTTGATTTCATGTTTCCGATAGAGACAGGGTCAGACAGGTATGACTCACTGTTAAATCCCCACAATATAGCGGGGATAAATGACATATCAGCCGCAGCAGATGTTACAGTTAAGCTTGAAGATGAAGGTGAAAAAGGGAATTTTGCCCTTTGGGTAACGCTTGACTCGGAAACGGATACGGGAAGTTATGACAAGGCGGAACTCGATCTGCTGCGACTCACTTACGACTGGCGCATAACTGATACAATGCGGATAACAGCCGGGCGCATGAGCTTTTTAACCGGCTACGGATACGGATGGAATCCCATGGATCTTGCAAACCCGCTTAAAGATCCGTCAAATCCTGATCAGGAGCTTAAAGGGGTGGATGCCGTTTCATTTACATGGGACAGGGGCGGATTTTTTCAGGCCAGGGGGTACACATTGCTTCAGACATCAGAGCCCGGCCGCATCGCATACGAAGAGGTAAAAGCAGGCGCGGAACTTACCTTTCTTCTCCCTCTGACAGAATTAAAACTCTCAGCCCTTACCGGGGCAGAACCTGATACAGGCAGGATTGAAAGTCTGCCCCGATCAATCGGGATGGGCTTTCTTATGGATATTGCAGGGGCCGGAATTTACGCCGAAGGAGCATTCAGGGAAAGACGGCGAACAGGAGTTCCGGGAGACAGCGGCGATTATGAGCTGAGGGCAGATGATGATCCGGTGTTCTCGGCTCTTGCCGGAATTGAATACTATTTCAAGTCGGAACTTGCGCTCATTGCGGAATATTTTTACAACGGTGAAGGATTCGGTCGGGGTGAGCGCTCTGATTTCAAAGAAGCCTTAAAATACTATAACAGCACAACAACAGGGTACGCGCCTGAAGAATACTATGAACTCTACAGGCCGGGATATTTTGCACGGCATTATCTGCTTTTAAACCTGACCTTCCCATTATATGATCTTGAATCAGAAACAGGTCTTACCGTTATCGGATCTCCGGATTCGCGCATGATTTCAGCAACCCCCCGGTGGAAGATACTGCCTGCCGGAAGTTTTGAGATTGAAATATCATACTCAGGCCTTTTCAGCCTGGACGACGGACAGTACAATGAGGCATGGCTTTCCCCGCTAAAACACAGCGCATCACTTGCAACAACTTATCACTTTTAATTTTTTTGGTTAGGAGACGGTATGAGACACACAGAATGATGCTATAGGCTTCAATTTGTTTATCAGTTTATTTTTCGTTTTTCCATCAATTGCCCTGTAATATATTTATGAAGAACGCTTTTAACAAAAGTCTGATATTTTAGACCCTGGCTATTTGCTAATTCCTTAATTTTTTTTAATTCATAAGGATCAGTTCTTATATATATTTTTGTCTCTTTCTTGAGAAATTTTAAAGTTGCATTTTTAAATGCCACGGATGCATATGATTCCATTATTTTTTTATTTTCATCCTCCTTGTTTATGAGATACCAGAAATTTTCTATTGGGGAAAATAGTTTTCAAATACCATGTACTTCCATTTCTCACATACGGTATACAATATGGATAATCATCATCCATTGATTGGGATATTTTTTCTCATTAGGGTTTTATAAATTTAATAAAATTCCATTCCCGGATATTGCTTCAATAATCTGGTGGAATGTAATTCCATGCTCGCTAAAAAGAATTTCATTTTTTTCTTTATTGAAATCAAACTCCATGAGTTAAAATAGCTTTTGTGCGCACTTTGTCAATCATTTATTTTTAAAGTATTTCTTGCTTATTTACCTGAGATAGAAACTATATCCTGCCAGAACAAAGGAAGCAGGCACACCCGGTGATCACTTCCTCAGCGACGCCTTCGAAAAGATGTAATCAGGGACTTTTTCGTCAAAGGAGATGGACTCGATCAGCAGCTCTGTACCGGAACCTTCCTTAAGGACATCCTTGTAGGTTGCTGATGTTGCGACCCACCGCCCTTCTATCATCGAGACAGAATGGACATCAACCTGCTTCAGGAGTCTGCCGCTTTTGGCATAAAGGTTTTCCTTTAATATCAAATAACGCTCTTTATCAACCCATATTTTTCTCTTCGCATAGGCTGTATTATCTTTTCTGGAAGAGAGGTCTATTATCCATACATCACGGCCTTCAATTTTTCCTGTATCTGTAATTTCCCCGTCATACTGGCTGCTCAGGAAAGGGTCCTCCATCATGTCCTCGTATGAAAGGTCAGAGCCCATTACCGACTGACGGAGCATGTGGCCGCTTATCATTATTGTCCTGTCAGTTGAAGGCGAGTATGTCCAGAGCTGGTCCCCTAATTTAAGCATCTTGGTCCCCTTTTCCCGTGGAGGATCAAGATATTCGGTAAATGAGTCGTCAATATTTCTCTGCCATGATTTTGCCCTTACAGTCCTCTCTCCACGCCTTCCGTGTATCGCCATCTGTGAGATCACGACCTTGCTGTCCGATATTGTATTATCATCAATCTTTTCCAGTATCTCAGCCGGAGAAGGGTTGCTTTGAGAAAAAAGAAAAGCCGGAGTTATCATAAGGATAACCAGTGCCATATATTTCATACTTCAAGCTCCTTGAATAAACCGGCAGTCTGCCTTCTGTAAATACCTATTCCCGCAATGGAGGCGCCGAGAACAGTTGATGCAATTCCGGGGATAAAACCGATAAAAAAACTGCCGATGCTTACCCTTGCGCGGTAGACATTTGAAATCATCATGGATGAGTTTTTCATCAGGTATCCGTAGTCGATTCCGTAAATCTGCATGAGATATGAAACGCCTGTCCCGGCAGCAGTGCCGAGTATGGAACCGAAGATTCCAATAAAAAGGGATTCAAGTATAAGTGTTTTATAGATATGGGTCTTGTTCTCGCCTACCGCAAGGCGCACTCCGATTTCACCATACCGCCTCAGGCTTCCCATGAGTCCTGAGTTCCAGAGCACTATCGACATGACCGCGATAAAAATGGAGACCATGATTACCCCCATTGAATCGATTATTGTGATATAATCGGTAAGTCCGCTTTCAACAGGAAGTGTTCTCATAAGGGGTGAAAACCTGTCATCAGGGTCTTTATACTGCTTGTTGAATGAGGCGGCTATCTCTACAGCTTTTTCATCGTTGTATATATCATCAGGGAAATATCCCAGCAGCTCGCCTGCGGTGTCCTGCATATCGAGAGCATCCTGAATATCAGCTATATCAGCCAATATCGCCCCCCTGTCCATCGCTGAAATCCCGAAACTCACTGTTCCGGCAATTTTAAAATTGTAAATAGCCATACTTCCGAACATGGTTGAGCTGATAAGGGTTGCGGTATCACCGGGACCGATATTGAGCTTTCCTGCAAACTCATCTCCGATTAGTATTTCGCCCCTTTCCTTAGGGATTCGTCCCCGTATAATGGATTTTTCTATTCTGAGAAGACCCCATTCAGGGCTTGATGGAGAAAACAGGTCAACCGCAAGCCCGGTAACAGGGCCCTGTTTTTTTGTCTCACCTTTTTCGTCAGGAATATCTAGAAGACCGCCGAATTTGATTCTCGTTGTCCAGATCATATCAGGATAATTATCTTTAAGGATTTGTGTTATTTCATTAATCCCTGTAAGGGCCAGATCGTTGGGTGTCTGGTTCGATTCTTCAGCATAGGCCTGAGTCATTACCTTAACATGGCCGGTCTGATAACGGGCGGTTGAATTTATCATATCCGCAATTACACCGTTCATAAAGGAGTAGAGCACAACGGCAAGGAATACGCCTGAAAATACGGTTAAAACAGGGAAGAGAGAACGGGACCTGTCACGGAGCAGCCCTTTTATTAAAAATTTTATCATGTCATTTTTCCCCTTAAAGCATCTGTCGGTTCAAGCTTTGCAATTTTTCTTGCCGGCAGATAGCTCACAATCGTGGTAACAGTTAAAACAAGAAGGATTGAACCTGCGACAAGGGCTCCGGTAAACGACGGGAATATCCTGTTCCCTATGGCAAGACCGAAGTCGTCGGTAGATTCAGGCAGACCGAAACCGGTTCTGGCTGAATATGCAAGCAGCGGTATTCCGTATATGGCAGCCGCAACCGCGGCAAGGACTGAGTGGACAGCACCTTCAAGAGTAAAAAGCTGAATAAGGGTGCCGCGGGTCATGCCGAGGGCCATAAGGGTCCCCATCTCTTTTCTGCGCCTGAATATGGAAAGTATCTGCGTGTCAAAAAGGGCAAGCATGGCAAGCAGCAGCAGAATTATGTAAAAGATACTTCCTCCAATGGATTTTGTGAGAAAAAGGGCCCTGATATCCTTCAATAGAAATTCAAGGTTTTTATGGTTCCAGCCCTCAGCTTTTTCAGCAAACTGAGAACCGCTCTTAAGCACGACAATTGTTGCCTCACCTTTCATATTCATCATTTCCCGCATCTTTTCTATCGGAATCCACAGCTGACCATTGTCGATTCCTGAATCATCTGTTTTCATGACATTGGAAATAAAAAATTCATCAGCGTCAAAGGTTCCGTTGGTATCGCGCCACCTGACTATTACATAATCTCCCTTTTTCAGTCCGGTACTTTTTGCCATTCTGCGGCCGATCAGGGCGGGTATGGAGGGCCCTCCGTTTTCAAGAACACCGGAAGGAATTGAAAGTATTTTCTGTTCCGGTGAAATCCCTTTCAGAAGGGCATTCTGAAACCTTCCACTGGGATATATTGATGCCGCCCTGATAAGGATAGGGATTGCTTCTCCCCTGTCGATAAGGGTCTGAAGATTATCCGGTGTTTTACCATGTGCATCATCAAGAGTGAGGGGATCGAACGGATCATAACTGCTGTGCCAGTACTGTCCGCCGGCATATTCGGCTTCCCTGGCAATTTTTTCCATCTGGTCGCTCATTCCGTTGTAAAGCCCCTGCATGTATATAATGGCGACAAAAGAGAATGAGAGCGCGATGACGTTAAGCCATGTCCTGAGTCCCGCCCCGAATATGTTTTTAAAGGCAAGTTTAATAATAAGCATCACTTATCCTCCCCTGCAGTTCTCTCATCCTTTGCAGCCCGTCCGTCGTTAAGCGTAATTATTCTTTTAAGATAGCGCATGACTTTTTCATCATGTGTCGCGAATATAAATGTAGTTTTAAGATTTTCATTTAGCCGGGCCATCGTATCCATTATGTTACGGGAATTTTCAGCATCAAGATTGGCCGTAGGCTCATCAGCCAGGACAAGCGCGGGCTTTTTTACTATTGCCCTCGCAATGGCCACCCTCTGGCTCTGTCCGCCTGAAAGCTGCATGGGTTTTGAAAAAGCCCTGTCGGCAAGGCCTACCCATTCCAGAGCATCCATGACAAGCTTTTTCCGCTCAGCCGAGGAGAAGTTTTGAAGTAAAAGAGGAAATTCCACATTCTCATAAACAGAATATACCGGCAGCAGATTGAAAGTCTGAAATATAAATCCGATATGATGATTGCGCAGTTCTGCCGCCTCCCTGTGAGTGAGCGTTTCAACTTTCTTGCCCATAACAATGGCGCTCCCCTTTGTCGGGGAGTCAAGAGAGCCCATTATATTTAAAAGTGTGGTTTTCCCGGACCCTGACGGGCCGACAAGACCGGCGAAATCCCCTTTTGCGAAGGTGAGGTTTATATTATCGAGGGCTGTCAGGGTTGTAAGGCCGATAGGGTAAATCTTGCTCAGGTTTTCCGTTTTAATAAGATATGTACTATCTGTTTCAGCTTCCATGAGGCTATTTACCTTATTTTTTTCCACTATTTTCTCCATCTTTTTCTCCGTTTAATAATTATATATAGTCATTATCTGAAATCCGTTTCCCGCCGCTGATGTGAATGAACTGCCGGAGACTGTTCCGCCGGCATCAGGATTCAAAAAACCGGAGATGTTGATTGTCCAGCTGTCATAAACCCGCTGCCACTGGAGAGTGAGATAATTATCGTTATTTGTAATATCGAAGTAGTAAATTCCTGATACCCGGTCCAGCAGGGAAAGAGGATAACCGGCCCGGGCCCCCATAAACTGTGAACGGAGAAATGAGGTATCATCAAAGACATCCTCCCCTCCTGATGCGCTGAAAAATTCACAGAGTATATTTAAGCCGTATCCAATATTAAAAGTGTAATCAGCTCCGATTGTCCACATTGTGCTGTATTTCATGAAATCAATATCTGTATCCCGCTGTGTAACCGCCGCCTCAAACCACATTCCGATTACAGCGTCAAGCTTAATATCAAAAGCACAGTTGTTTTCCGTCACGTTTTCGTCATCCGTCTCCGAAAACAAAATCAGGTTTTCAGTAAAATCAGCTTTCCTGTGATGAAAGCTCAATGCAGCTTCCCCGATTGGAAACGGCAACTGAATACGCCCGCCGGGTTCAGGGCTTTTTTCTGCGGTCGGGGAGGTTTCCCACCCTTTGATATCGTCATTGCCGTATAGACACCAGAGCCATATGTTGGCGTTATTCTGAAAATAGTACCTTCCGAGCAGCCCGTAGACCCCGTCGGTAAGCTCAAGCGGGTCGCGGGGGTCAATGTGATCAAACCACTTAAGCGGTCTGAATAGCGCTGCCGAACCGAAATTGATCTTTTGTAATCCAGCTCTTAGCTCAAATCTGCTTCCTGAAATGCGGACCCAGAGGCGGTACGGCTTTATATCCGCCTCATTTACAGGGTCTTCCCCGTTTTCAAGTTCCGAGCTGCCGTAACTGTTAAGTGCTATCTGTGAGTCGAAATAGAGTTGGTCCGAAAGCGGCATTTCAAGCGTAAGCTCTGGAATATAGCGGTAGCCGAGCTGCGTGACAGGAAAATTATCCCCGATTCCTGCCGCCCACCCTGAAATCTGGCCGCGGGAAGAGGCTGCCTGCGCAAAAACCATCCCATGTGAAAAAGAGATCAGCAAAATTAATATCCTTACATTTTTATACAACTGCCTTCTCCTTCTCTTTCTCTTTCTCTTTCTCTTTTTCCGCAGCCGCAGCCGTTGCCGGTGTCCCGGCCGGAACCGGCGCCGTAATTCCGTAAAAAAAGAAATTGGTAAGTTCCATTGCAAGCTCATTCGGAGTACTGTACATCCTGAGCAGTTCCTCGTCCCTGGTCATTTCCGTTAAATGATTCAGGAAATAGATGATAAATTCAGGCTTCAGGTCGCGCCTTATCTCTCCGTTCTCTCTTGCCGCCCTGAAGCTTTCAAGCACTTCTTTCGTGGATTTTTCCCTGAGCTCTGCAAGCTGTAAAGCTATCTCCGGGTTGGGATTTAAAACCAGATCGGTGAAAAATTCCTTTCCCATCATCTCTGTCTGTTCGTTTTTGAGGACAAGTATAAGCTTAACCTTCTCTGTGAAGGGAACGGGCTTTTCCATGATTTTTCGGTATTTTTCCATCTGAACGGAAACAAGATTATCAATAAGATTCTTAACCAGGTGAGTTTTATTTTTAAAGTATTTATAAAAAGTCATTTTGCTCACACCGGCTTTTGAGCATATTTCCTCTACTGTTACCCGGCTTATACCGAATTTCATGAATAGTTCATAAGCTGTATCTTTCAGAGCTCTGTATTTTTTATTTTTTCTTTTTTCCATTTTACCCCGTTCATCGGTACCTGTGACATAATACTTACGCAATATTTAAAAGTATACGTTTTACATATTATTATATATTCATCGTAAAGTTGTCAAGAAAAAATATCCCCTGAAGCAGATATTTTTAAGATGGAGCTGATTGAGCGGATAATGTGAATTTAAAAAAGGGGAACTGGATCTATTTTACAAAAAGCGATGTCCTGATTTTTCTTATAAGGCTTACCTTGCTGATGCTGATGCTGACTTCACTGTCATCCTGGAGCAGAATCCCTTTAAGATAATAGTTATTTCCATCTTTCTCAAGCTTTTCGGGTTTTATAAGCTTCTTGACAAGCTCGCCTTCGGGACCGGTTTCAATTATTTCGGCAAGAAAACCCTTGCTTCCTGCAACCTGTTCGGCAATTCTTACCTTACCGTTATAGTCAAGTCCTTTTGCCTCGGTCTTTTCGTACCTTGCGATGCCTTTAGAGATTTGCTCGGGAAAAAGAATCAGTTTTCTTTCAATCCGCTCTGATATTACCTCTTTCTGATCAGAATTTAATTTTGAATCCTCAATTTTTTTTCGTATCTCATCCGAATCAGGATCTACAGATTCAGGGACAGGGTAAAACGGCTTGTTATAATCAAGCTCAAGAGCGGTTATGTTCTGAAGAGCCTGCACATCATCCGTCAGGGGCTCGGGTTGGTATGTTTTTTTCTCATCAGTTTCTACATAACCCGGGACAAGTGAATCAGGCGACGGGAGGTTGTCGATTCCCGATTTTCTGAATGCCTCAAAAAGGGCAGGAATGTTTTTCTGGTTTACAAGGTATACACCGTCAGCAAGTTTTCTGCACAGATTCGAACTGAAGTGGCCGGAATTATCAATAATGTTTCTCTTTTTCTCATCAGCAACAAGAACAACCCCATTGTAAAAGGTAAGACTGTTATATTCCTTTTCCCAGTTTTCCATTGAAAACATTATATTCTGGGGAACCGAAAACCCCCCAAGCCGGTTAAACAGTGAAGCGACTGCTGCGCTGTCATAGCCTGATTCAAGAGCACGAAGGAAACTCTCCCGGGAAAAAAAGAAATAAACCATTTCGGAATATCTTTTTATGTCAGCTGAGAGTGCAAGCAGCAATCCGTCCTCAAAAGAGATATTTTTTGAGGCATGGATATCAAAGTTCGGCTGAATTACAAAGTTGTTTCTTCCTGAAGTTTCACTTCCGGCTTCCGGCAGAAAAGCTGTAACTGAGGGATTCGGAAAGTAAATGTCGCCTTCATTTTCAAGAAAACCGAGTCCGCACATTATCGTAATAATATGTTCGATTTTTTCAGGCAGCGGGTGGGAGTTTTTTATAAAGAGCAGCTCAATAATTTTTATCAGCGATTTTTTGTTAAATCCCTTTCCCGTACTGCGGAGCGTTTTAAGCAGCCCTTCAATAAAAGTGGTATATAATCTGTAATCTTTTGAAAAAGCGGCTCCGATGCAAAGTTTTTTTCTTTCTTCAGGAGAAAGTTCAGAGAGCTCCTTCCATCTGTCAGGGACAGGCTGAAAATAATCCCCAACCTGTTTTACAAGCCCAAGGCGCCTGAAAATCATTCTGATGATATCTACCCGGATCTCGGGATTTACAGCGAGCTGGTCCGGGAATATAGTCTTAAGCTCCTCAGTTACCTTTTTCCTGAAATTGCCGTCAAGTTTAAGGATCTGCCCCTGTCTGAGCAAATAAGAGAAAACAGAAAAAAGGAGAGGGTCGTTGAGCCACAGGGCATCTTCTGCCGACACTTCACGGGGCACAGCTGATGATGGAATAATTATTTCAGGATTGATGATCCTTTCATCAAGTATATCGTCGAGAATCGGCGATATAATCAGCAAAGGATAATCCCCGTTGCTCTCATCAGTGCAGATAAGCATTCTCTCTTCAAGGTTCTGCAGATGAAGGCAGAAGTCATAATAATTCTTTTTATCCGCAAAAAACTGGTAGAGGTTCTTGATTTTAACCGGCCCTAAAATACTTAATGCGGTAAGTACTGCAGCGTCATTTTTATCAATAAGCGAAATAATTTTTTCAATATTTTTTTCTTTGCTGAAAAATACTGCCAGTTCATCTATAAGTGTATGCTTGTTAAAAGGAGTTTTTACATCACCGAGATAATTTCTCATCAGATCAAAAAAGATCTGTTCATGCAGTGATATTACAATCTTTTTCCATTTTTCAATATCTGCCATTATTCCTTATCCCAGATTTCAAATCTTGATTTTATGAAATCAATTGTTTTTTCGTGTTCTTTTTTCCCGGTGCCGTCAATGGCAATAGCCTCTCCGAAATCAACATACACTGTCCGTTCCGGGTATATGTACCCCATTGTGCTGAAGGTTTTTCCGTTTTCCCATAAGTCTGTTTTAAGCGCGGCCGGGATGACCGGAACCCCGGCTTTTTTGGCAAGCTTGATTCCAAGTGAATTAAATTTTTCCGAATCAAAGACAGATCTTCTTGATGCCTGGGGAAAGATAATGACAGACCGCCCGCCGGCAATAAGCTCCGCCCCTTTGGCAAGCACTCTTTCAAGATCTTTCCTGGGTTCTTTCCTCTCAACATCTATCGGATCAAGAGATTTCATTACAGGGCCGAATATGGCATTTGTAATCAGGCTTCTCTTTACAACAAATGTCGCATCCCTGATTATTCCGATTACACAGGGGAAAATTGCTGTTTCAAGTGTGCTCATGTGATTGGCGACAATAACGGCAGGCCCTTTGCAGGCCCTTAAGTTATCAAGGCCGGTTATCACAAACTTCCCTCCGGCTTTTTCAATACTTCTCATGACAGTAAAACCGCTTTTTATGAGTTCCCGTGGAGTGTAGACCTCTTTCAGCACTTTCCTGCGGGCCGAGAGAATGACGTTAATAAACCTGCCGTAAAAAGCCGCTGCTCTGATAAACGAAAGCCTGCCATTACCTGAGCTTTTTTCCCCCTGCCCCTGAGCAGTGATATAACTGTTTCCTGAAAAGAGTTTTTCTATATATGAGAAATCACTGTCTTGTTTCATGGTAAATGACAGTATATAAAAAAAAACTGTATTATTCCACCCCCGGCAATTCAATAAGATTATTTAACAGCAGCAGACTTTTCATTAATACGGATGGCGTGTTACTATCAATCCATTCATTCCTCAATGAATAAAGATCTGAATACTGGAACCAAAAGAAAATAATATTGGAGGATCAGTGTTGAATCTGTTTTACATCTTCGGTCTGGCTCTCGCATTGTCAATGGACGCTCTGGCAGTCTCTGTGGTTAACGGTTTTATCATAAAACAGCTTAAATTCAGGTATGCATTCAGGATCGCGTTTTCTTTCGGACTCTTTCAGGGTCTTATGCCGTACCTGGGATGGAGTGCGGGACTTTATTTCAGGAGCTACATCGAGCATATTGACCACTGGATCGCGTTTTTTCTTCTTTCGGCAATCGGCGGTAAGATGATTTACGAGGCCAGATGTGTAAAAGGTGAAGTCTGCGAGATAGGCTCAGACAAAAAAAACTGCCTTCACATGGGAACACTTCTGACACTTTCAATAGCTACAAGTATCGATGCCCTTGCCGTAGGTTTGAGTTTTTCAATCCTGAACATAAATATTGCCCTTCCGGTTTTGATAATAGGCGCAGTAACTTTTACAGTGTGTCTTGCCGGGGTCTATATAGGGGACAGGATAGGACATATTTTTGAGGACAAGCTTGAGATAGCCGGCGGTATTATACTTATCCTGATCGGAATTAAAATACTGCTTTCGCATTTATTTTCATTATAGAAATATTATAAGCACTATCCCGAGTGCAATCCTGTAGAAGGCAAAAGGGGCCAGCCCTTTTTTCTTTAGGTACTCCATGAAAAATCTGATTACCAAAAGAGCGGTCACAAACGATACAGCTGTCCCTGCGGAAAGAGCGCTCCACTGCCCGGGCGTTATGGCGGAAAACCCTGTTTTACAGAGTTTGTAAAGCGACGCTGCCATAATTGTCGGTATGCCGAGGAGGAATGAAAATTCTGCGGCCATGCTTCTTGAGAGTCCCGTGAAAAGGCCCCCTGCTATGGTTGAAGCGGATCTTGACATCCCGGGCCACATGGCAAGGCATTGAAACAGTCCTATTACAATTGCCTGTTTTACAGTGATGGCAGAAACATTTTCCGTAAGCTTATTTCCGCGGAACTTTTCCGCATAAAGCATCATAAATGCCCCTGCTATAAGCGCCGCAGATACGCTTCCGGTGTTGAAAAGATATCTTTCAAGAATGTCATCCGCACAAAAACCGATAACAGCGGCAGGAATGAATGCAATAATTATTTTTATCCAGAGAAGACAGACCCCTGAATCCCGACTCCTGTAATCCGCACTTTTTTTCCCGGCAGATCCATTTTCAGCCTTTTTAAAAACAGAAATAAAACCTGGCGGAAAAAGTTCAGCCCGGAAGTAAAAAACAACCGCGAGGATCGCGCCGATCTGGATTACAATGTCAAATAAAGCTTCAAATCCCTTATCAAGTGTTATAAAGCGGTTTGCGATAATCAGGTGCCCTGTTGAGGACACAGGGAGGAATTCTGTAAGCCCTTCGATAATTCCAAGTAAGACAGCTTTAAAGAGCATCAGCTTTGACCGTTATTCCGTGAAGCCCCGGCAGATTTTCCGGACAGTGCTTCTTCAATAAGCCTTCTGCTGTGGGCGGGGGATTTAAACCTGTTGTCAACCTGGCTTTTGTATATCGTAAAATTCTTTGTCATTACAATAGTTGTAAGACATACAATAAGGAGAGGAGGTAAAAGCGCGAAAGTCCCTCCAATCTCGCAGACCATTATTACAGAGCCGAAAGGGGCTTTTGAAATTGCGGCGAAAAATGCCGCCATGCCGACAAGCATCATGGACTGGGGGTCAGGAACAGGCAGGGAAAATCCGGTCCAGGTAAGAAATCTTGAAAATGCTATCCCGAGCAGACCGCCGATAATAAGTGCGGGCCCGAATATACCTCCGGACCCTCCCGGAGCAATGAAAAGAGTTGTCGCTGCCATTTTTGCAATAATAAACATAGCGACAATAATTACGCCGGGATGAGCCTCGATTACATCAACAAGTACGGATAACCTGGGGCCGAGAACAATCGGAAACAGCAATGCCATTAACGCGGTAATGACTGCTCCGAAGAAAGGAAAAAGGTACGGGGGAAGTGAACTCTTTGAGCAGAATTCCCTTATATTATCAAAAGCCTTTACAAAGAGCCATCCTGATGCTGAGCACAGGAAAGTAAACAGGATATAAGATGGAATTTCACATATTCCGTTAAACGTATATACAAGATTCTTTACGGCAAATCCGGACGGATCAAAAAAAGAAGCGACAAAATAACCTGTCACAGAGGCAAGGAGAGAAGGGACAAGTGCCCTTGTCTCATAATCCTCCCTGTAAAGCATCTCGATTGCTGTAAGTGCGCCGCCGAGAGGGGCAAGGAATACTGCACCTATTCCCGCAGCTACACCTGTTACCATATAGATGTGGGCGTCGTCCCTTATCTTTTTTATTTTGCCCGCAATCCAGGAACCTGCCCCGGCTCCCATGAGGACTATCGGCCCCTCAAAACCGCCCGAAGCCCCGAAGCCGAGGTTAAGGGTTGAGGCAAAAAATTTGACAATCGGGACAGAAGGCCTGATAACAGCGTTTTTATGGTGAAATGCTGCGATGTATGCGGCGCTCCCGGTTCCGGAAGCATCAGGCGCATAACGGTACACAATCCAGGAGGCAAGCAGTGCGGCAAGGGGAAGAAAAACAAGAATGCTCCAGCCGGGAAGCGTCCGGAAAGCGCTTTCCTCGCCCAGTGACCCAAGATAGCTTGCACGGGCCAGAAGGTTAACGGAATATTTAAAGAAAACCCCGATTAATCCGCAAACCATTCCGATCAACAGGGAATAAAAGATCTTTGTCCAGTCGGTAACACCGATTTCTGTCGCAGACAGCCTGTCCAGAGGCCTGAATTTTTTCTTTTTATCCAGAATTGCCTTTTTATATAACAGGCGGAATCTCGTAAATTTATTTTTGCTGTCAGAGATCAAGTTCACCCGCTTTTCCCGGTACATTGACCGGACATGAATCCTGTAACCGGATCAGATATTCCCGGTCCGGTTTTTACTGCCGATCCTGTCGAATCCTGTATATGGAATGAGGTTTTCAGGGATCAGAATTGATCCGTCTTCCTGCTGAAAGTTCTCAAGAACGCATATAATCGCCCGTGTAAGGGCCATTGCTGTTCCGTTAAGCATATGAAGAAATCTGTTACCGCTGTCTGATTTATATCTGATGCCCAGTCTTCTCGACTGGAAATCCGTGCAGTTTGATGTGCTTGTAATCTCTCCCCACTCTCCGCCTTCACCACGTCCCGGCATCCATGCTTCAAGATCATATTTTCTGTAGGCCGATGCACCAAGATCACCGCTGCAGGTGTCAACTACGCGGTACGGGATATCAAGCCCCTGAAATATCTCTTCTTCCGTTTCAAGGATATACTGATGGAATGAATCTGACTGCTCAGGAAGGCAGTATACAAACATTTCAATTTTGGTAAACTGATGAACCCTGTAGAGCCCTCTCGAATGCTTACCCGCGGCTCCGGCCTCACGCCTGAAGCAGTGTGAAATACCTGCCATTTTAACAGGCAGCCTTTCAGGATCAAGTATTGAATCGGCATGGTATCCGCCGAGTGTTATCTCTGCGGTCCCGACAAGGCAGGTGCCTGTCCCCTCAAGGGTATAGATATTGCTTTCCTCGCCGCGGGGATTAAAGCCGATGCCGGAAGCAACCTCTTCCTTTGCAATATCCGGTGTTTCAACAAGGGTAAACCCTTTTTTGGCAAGTTTATCAAGCGTATACCTTATAAGGGCGAGTTCAAGGAGAACAGCCTCGTTTTTAAGATAATAAAACTTCGGCCCCGAAACTCTTGCCGCGGTTTCGAAATCCACAAGATCTAGCGCCTCGGCAAGAACGACATGGTCTTTGGGCTTGAAATTAAACACAGGTATTTTCCCGACCCTTTTTATCTCTGTGTTGTCCTTGTCTTCCTTGCCGACCGGGACATCAGGATGGGCCATATTGGGAATTGTGAGCATTTCGGCGTTAAAGGCAGCCTCTTTTTCCGCGAACAGAGCCTCGGCGCCGGAAATCTTTTCCTTGAGGGCCTTGCCTTCCTCTATAAGGACGGCCCTTTCCTCAGGGGAAAGTTTTCCCTTCATCTTAGCCGCGTTTGAGTTCCTCTGCTGCCTCAATAGTTCAATCTCCTGCTGCAGCGTATTTTTCTCATCATAAAGCGCGGCAACAAGGTCTGCATCCGCGCGCATGTTTCTGTTAATTATATTCTCTTTAACAGATTCAAGGTTTTCTCTGATAAATTTTATATCAAGCATAGTAAGGCAATTTTATAATAAAAATCAGGGGAGTGACAAGACAGGGGGAGAGTTCTTTATATACCGTTACTGAAATACAGTTCTTATCAGGTTCTGCAATATATAATGGGCATCCGCTATTAATATCCTCCAAAGCATTTGACATTAAACCTTAAAAATATTTTAATCATATAAATATGCCAAATAACAAACCGGTAATAATTCAAAGCGACGCGGCTATGCTTTTAGATGTTCACGATCCTGCCTTTGAAGAGGCAAGAAATGATATTTCAGTCTTTGCCGAACTTGAGAAATCACCGGAACATATTCATACATACAAACTTTCATCCCTCTCCCTGTGGAACGCGGCTTCAGCCGGGATTACTCCCGGGCAAATAATAGAGCGGCTCGAGAAGTGGTCAAAATTTGAGATCCCTGAAAACATAATATTCAGGATAAAGGAAAGCGCGGGGCTTTTCGGCAAGATAGTGCTTATCCAGTCCGACGACCCCTACAACCTTCTGCTTAAGGTAAAGGAGACAAGGCTTTATAACGAAATCAAATCAATAAGAAAACTGTCAAAAATCCTCTTTCCCACAGGAGATAACGACCAGACTTTTACCTTAAAACTTGTAGACAGGGGGACCATAAAACAGGAACTTATTGCATCAGGTTATCCTGTCAAGGATGAGGTACCGCTTAAAAAAGGCGCTCCGCTTGATGTTTCGCTCAGGGAAAACACCCTCGGAGGATACCCCTTTACCGTAAGGGATTACCAGAGAGAGGCAGCGCTCGCTTTTTACGGAGACGGCAAACCCGGTAACGGTTTCGGAACAATAGTTCTTGCATGCGGATCAGGAAAAACAATTGTGGGAATGGCTGTAATAGATATATACAAAACACAGACTCTTATTCTAACCACAAATATAGCAGCTGTGCACCAGTGGAAAGATGAGCTGCTTGATAAAACAAACCTTACTGAAGATATGATCGGCGAGTACAGCGGAGACAAAAAACTGATATGTCCTGTGACAATCGCAACTTACCAGATTCTGACCTGGAGACCTGACAGGGAGTCGGATTTTCCCCACTTTGATATTTTCAGAAAAATGGACTGGGGACTTATTATTTATGATGAGGTACATCTGCTTCCCGCCCCTGTTTTCAGGGTTACGGCAGAGATACAGGCGATAAGCAGATTAGGCCTTACAGCTACCCTTATCAGGGAAGACGGCAGGGAGACAGATGTTTTTTCACTTGTAGGGCCGAAAAGATATGACTGCCCCTGGAAAGAACTGCAGGCAAAGGGGTGGATAGCTGAAGCCAACTGTTTTGAGATAAGGGCAGAGCTTCCTGAAAACCTTGAAGTGCCCTATGCTGTCGCTGATAAAAAAGAGAAATACCGTCTTGCCGCGGAAAATCCCGCTAAATTCGAAATTGTAAAAGAGCTCCTTGATAACCATCCTGAGGATTCAATCCTTATTATCGGGCAGTATATATCCCAGCTGAAAAAGATGCAGGAGATGATAGGGGTGCCGATTATTACCGGGCAGACGCCAAATATGGAGAGGGAGAAAATATACGATCTTTTCCGGCACGGGAAAGAGAGGGTAATAATAGTCTCAAAGGTTGCAAATTTCGCGATTGACCTTCCTGATGCTTCCGTTGCCATACAGATTTCGGGAAGCTTCGGGTCGAGGCAGGAGGAAGCGCAGAGGCTGGGAAGAATATTAAGGCCCAAGGAAAAAAACGCCTATTTCTACAGCATAATTTCACACAGGACAGTTGAGGAAGATTTTTCGGCAAACAGGCAGAAGTTCCTTACCGAACAGGGATATAAATATCACATAGAACTGTGGTGACATTATTTCAGGGAACAGGATCAAACCTCAAAGACAATACCTTATAATAAAGCTGCCCGGCAATGCAGGCAGCTTTATTATTTTTTAAATTCATATAATTTTTAAATAAGCTGATTATTCAACTATTTCTTCAGCCTCTATAATGGCTTTTCCTGTCTTTGCCTTTTTTATAATGTTTATTATCGGGAAAGCCAGAAGTAATGCAATAAGGCCCCAGAGAATCCATGCAATCGTGCTCCCGAAGAAAATTGATGCGGAACCGTCTGAAATTGTAAGAGCCTGGGCAAATCCGCGCTCTGCTATCGGTCCCAGAATCATTCCCAGAACTACAGCGCTTGTTGAAAACCCGGTCCTGCCGAGAATTAATCCGATAACAGCGAAAATAAGCATAATCCAGATATCGAAAACACTGTTGTTCATGGAATAGGCGCCTACTACAGCAAACATTGAAACCGCGGGAATAAGAATTGCCGAAGGAGTAAGAGATATTTTGGAGAAATACGGCGCAAAATAAAGTCCTACAACAAGAAAAACAATATTTGCAAGAAAAAGTGACAATATAAACCCGTATGTAATTGTGCCGTGAAGCGTAAACAGCTCAGGACCGGGAATAAGTCCGTGAATCATCAGCCCGCCGAGGAGGGCAGCGGCAACACTGTTTCCTGGGATTCCCAGCGTCAATGTAGGAATAAGACTTCCCCCGACGCATCCGTTGTTGCCAGATTCTGCCGCGGCAATGCCTTCCGGGTTGCCTTTTCCAAACGTGTTTCTGACCTTGGACATCTGTTTGGCAAAGTTATAGGAGATAAAAGCCGCAATTGTAGCCCCTTCACCGGGTAGTATCCCCACTACTGTGCCGGCAGCTGTTCCTACAGCAATAAATTTACCCATTCCTTTGGGCATTTTTTCCCTTTTGATGGTTTTGAGGTCTACCTTTCCCTTAACTATACTTCCAAGCCCTGTAAGTTCCATCATCTGCGTGACTGAAAACATACCGATAAGGGCAGGCATGAACGAAACCCCGTCGTAAAGATCCCTTATTCCCATTGTATAGCGCAAATGCCCTGAAATAAGATCAGTGCCGATTACAGCGACAAGCAGCCCCATAAATCCGGATAATAAACCCTTAACAAGGTCCTCTTCAGCAAGTGAGACAACACCGGCAAGCCCCATAAGCGCAAGGAGAAAATACTCTGCAGGTCCGAACCTCAGTGAGACAGCCGCAAGGGGCTGTGCCACAAGCAGAAGCAGAAACGCAGAGACTATCCCGCCTGTAAAACTTGCGATAACTGAAACCTTAAGGGCAAGTCCCCCATGACCCTGCTGGGAGAGAGGATACCCGTCAAGGGCGGTCGCGGCGGCGGCCGGCGTACCCGGAGTAAAGAGAAGAATAGCGGGGATTGAACCGCCGTACATGGCTCCGCAGTAAACCCCTCCCATAAGAATCAGCCCTGTTATTGGAGAAAGGGAGAAAGTAACCGGTATTAAAAGGGCTACAGCCATTGTTGCTGTAAGGCCGGGTATGCCGCCGACAACAATTCCTGAAATACTTCCTATGACAACTGCCAGCAGGTTTTCCGGCCTGAAAAGGGTCAATATGATAGCAATAAAATCAATTTCCATAATTACACCTGTTTCCTAATAACCGAAAATCGAGCCGCGGGGCAGCGGGACCTGCAGTAAGCTTACAAACAAAACCTGCAGAAACAGCAGAAGCCCGGCTGACGCGAAAATGATTGTTTTTATTTTTCTGTGCCCCATAAAATACATGGTTGCGGGGAGAAATAAGGCTGTTGAGAGTATGAAGCCGAAATACGCGATCAAAAGTATATACACAATAAGAAGAATCAGAAAAGCGAAAAACTTTTTTTTATCTGTGTAAAACTCAACTGGCTCATTATCATTTTTCCTGTAACTGTAATAAATCTGCAGCAGGGAAAGAATTCCCGTGCTAAGGGCAAGAAACCTTATATAATTAGCTGTGCTGTTCTGACTTACCGAAGGGAAGTCCGCAGTACTGCGGTAAAGCAGTACTGCGATAACAACACAAAAAAACAATATGATAAAATCAACTACTTTTTTTGTCATTATACTTCCTGTAATTAATTTCCCCACGGGGCAGCATCATAAACCACCTGTGTCTGTGCTTTGAGTTCTTCAAGGTGTTCCCTGTATTCCTTGCTGTTCATAGGAGCAAGAGAGATAAGCTGTTTTTCCATGAGGTCCTTGAATTCAGGGTCGGCAAGCACTTTTACAAGAAGGTCATCAAGAGCTTTTGTAATCTTTGAGTCTACAGATGCCTGGCAGACAAGCCCTCTTGTCGCTGTCATGTAAAATTCATATCCCTGTTCTTTTGTCGTGGGAATTGACTTTTCCATTTCAGATCTTTTTCTTGTTGTAATGGCTATAATTTTAACTTTGCCTGACCTGTAATTTGCAAGCATCTGGGAAAGGTTCATGAAAGCAACATCAACATGTCCGCCTAAAATGGCAGCTTTCTGCTCTGTTGAGCCATTGGTGGGCATAATGTTGAATTCCACCCCTGCGATTTTCTCAAAATTCTTTGCCGCGATATAGTCATCGCTTCCGATTCCGTTTACCGTCGCAACAAGTTTACTGGCTTTCGCTGCGGCCTTAAGCTCATCAAGTGTATTTATAGTACTTTTTTCAGGTACTACAACAATACCGGGATCCTCAACTATGTTGCCGATATAGTGAAAACTGTCGAGGCTGTAGTGGGCAAGACCCGAGCAGATATGTGATACAATCTGGGGGGTAAAAAGCATACCGAGGTTGTAACCGTTCGGCTTTGCATCCGCAATTTCATCAAACCCCTTGAGCCCGCCTGATCCGCCGATATTGACAACTACAAAGTTGGCTTCCGGCCAGTATTTTTTGGCAATCTGGCCGAACTGTCTTGCTGTCGCGTCAGTTGATCCGCCCGCATTTGACGGAACAACAATGTTGATCGGTTCTGACGGATAAGCAGCTCCTTCTTTACTGCCGCCTGCATATACAGGCAGGATCATAGCTGCCGCAAGGATCAATAAGATAATTGTCTTCTTCATTTTAAAAACTCCTTTTGTGAATAAAAAATCTATCCTGTTTTAATAGTGCAAAAAGAGTGCCAAGTGGAATTTATCTGTATTTTAACTGATTATCGCCTGATTTGATGAAAATAAAGCTTCACACAGTGTGCTGTTTTACACACTTCAGGAAGATAGTGGGCCGTTTGGCACACTGATATTATACTTTATGATCCTGTTGTAAAGAGCCTTCCTGTCAATATTAAGCAGTTTTGCCGCCTTTGACTTGTTCCAGTCCGATTTTTCAAGAGCTTCAATCAATACATTTTTCTCAATATCCGAAAGGTTATAGTTTTGCGCCACTGCCCGGGTTGAAACAGCTGCATCCTCAAGCTCATCCGGCATAAGCTCCTCATCAAGGACATCCCCCGAGCTTATAACCATCATCCTTTCGATGCAGTTTTCAAGTTCCCTGACATTACCGGGCCAGCTTAAACTGATTAATTTTTCCATCAGGGACGGAGAAATCTTTTTGGGCGGAATATTGTTTTTTTCAGAGACGCACTTTATGAAACTCTCTGCAAGGAAGGGGATATCTCCTTTCCTGCTGCGCAAAGGGGGGACTGTTATGTTTATCACATTCAGCCGGTAATAAAGGTCCGACCGGAACCTCTTTTCTGAAACTTCTTTTTTTATGTCACGGTTGGTTGCCGTAATCAGACGGAAATCTACATTTACATATTCAAGGCTGCCGATTCTCTGTATCTGTTTCTCCTGAAGCACCCGCAACAGTTTTGCCTGGAGTTCAAGGCTCATCTCCCCGATCTCATCAAGGAAAAGCGTCCCCCCGTCCGCAAGTTCAATTCTCCCCTTTTTTCGGGCAGAAGCCCCTGTAAAAGCCCCTTTTTCAAAGCCGAACAGTTCGCTCTCAAGCAGCCCTGCCGGGAGGGAAGAGCAGTCCACGACAACAAACGGGGAATTTTTTCTTCTGCTGTTCATATAGATACTTCTGGCAACAAGTTCCTTACCGGTTCCGCATTCCCCCTCTATCAGAACGCTTGAGTCAACAGGCGCCACAGTTTTTATCAGTTTGAACATTTTAATCATTGCCGCGTCTTTGCCTATTATTCTGTCGAGCCCCCATTCTTCCTCAAGCTTTTCTTTCAGCGCTGCATTTTCTTTTCTGATTTTCTTCTCGGAAACAGCCCTGCTGATTTTTATCTTCAGGAGGTCGTAATCGATCGGTTTGGTTATATAGTCATATCCCCCTGATTTTATTGCATCAACAGCGCTTGATATTGACCCGTAAGCGGTCATAATTATTACAGGTATTGACTCATCCGTTTCCCTGATTTTTTTAGTTAATTCTATCCCGTCCATGACATCCATTTTGAGATCTGTAAGGACAAGATCGGGATGGGAACCCTTGATCAGTTTAAGGGCGGATTTACCGTTATCAGCATCGCTTACCTCATATCCTGAATTTTCAAGGATCCCCTTTAAAACCATTCTTATGTTAAGTTTGTCATCAACGATAAGTATTTTTTCATTCATTTATTCTTTTCTCTTCCTGTGATACTGATAATGGAAGCAATATTTGTACCATAGTCCATTTTCCCGTCTCGCTTTCAACATTTATTTTTCCGCCATGCTGCTCAACTATCCTCTGGCTTGTTGTAAGACCAGTACCGGAACCTTCGGCTTTTGTTGAAAAAAACGGATCAAATATTTTATCAAGAGATACTTTTTCAATTCCTTTGCCATAGTCTTTAATTACAAGTTCCGCAAAACCTTTATTTATCCCTGTTGATACTTTTATAAGCCCTTTTTTTCTCTCTGAAGCCTGGATTGCGTTAAGAATTACATTGAGGATAACCTGTTTGAGCATTGACGCATCCCCTGTAACAGGCGGCAAATTCCTGTCTGCAGATATATCAACCCTGATCTGCTTGTCGTCTATCATTTTTTCGAGCAGTATAAATGTTTTGTCAATCAGGGTATTCAAATCTATCTGCCTGAATTCAGGGTCCCTTGGTTTCGCGAAATCAAGAAAGTTGTCAATAAAAGAGATAAGGCGCAGAACTTCCTCCTGAATGATTCCTGCGAATTTAATGATTTGCTTTTCTTCAGGATAATATATTTTAAGCAGTTCCGCAGAACCCTTGATTGGTTCCAGCGGATTTCTTATCTCATGGGCAAGGACAGAAGAGAGCTGCCCTACAATAGCCATTTTTTCATTCCTGATCCTTGATGTAATATTTTTATCCAGTCTTTCAGTCATGTTCCTGAAAGCCCTGGCAAGCTTTCCGACTTCATCATTTGAATTAGTGACAAAGTCCCATTTAAAATTACCTCCGGAAACTGACTCCGCCCCTTTGACAAGCTCCTTTATCGGTTTCGAAATCTGATTTCCCAGGAAAAAAGCAAGAAGCGCGCCTATCATAAGCGACATGGCGCCGAGCAGAATCATCTTTAACCACACAAGTTTTATAACATTGAGGTAGCTTTTACTGGTAAGTGTAATATGAAAGATCCCGATCCGCTCCTCTTCCACAAGAACAGGGCTGTAAAACTCATATTTTACAAGATTATCTGTGCCGGTCTCTTTTTTCACAAGAGTGGATTTAAGATCTTCATCAATTATTCCGGGATTGTTTACTTCCCCCAGCCGGTCAATGTCGGTGTGCATTTTAACAATATAATTAGTGTCAAGCAGCTCTCCGGAAAGTACGTCGCTGTCTTTGGAAAGGGCATCAAAATAAAGCCTGACCGACGAATAGTCGTAGTTGAGCATGGGAATTATTGAGGATACAGCAATAATTTCAGCCAGAACCGATCCTTTTTTCTCAATCTGCTCCTCAATAAGCCTTTTCTGGGTATTCGCTGAAAAAGCTACAAGGATTGTTCCTGTAACAAAAACAATAAGCACAATCGAAAGGATAATTTTGGTTGTTATCTTCATCGCTGTCTCCGGATTATGAAATTATAAACTTCAATCAATGAAATTGCACTGTGAAAAAAGTTAAATTTTATCTATAATTATTTCAATGTTTTTAAAAAGATACCTGTTATCAGCCGTTTTTATTATATTATTTTTCCCGCTTGCCTCGTCAGACGCTGATGAAAATAAAAGCCGCATTATTAAATTCGGCCACGCCTACGGCGAAAATTCAGCTGTTATTTTCAACAAATACGCACCTCTCATACATCTGCTCTCAACTGAACTTGACCGTAAAGTTGTATTTGTTTTAAAAAATACATACGAGGAAATGCAGACAGGGTATCTTAACAATGAAATCGATATGGGAATAATCAATGCCTATTCTTTTGTCAACATTATGGATTCGCCATTTCTGATACCTATCGCGGCCAGGGTCAAGGAGAACGATAAAAACTACACAAGCCTCTTCATAGTCAGAAAAGACAGCAGTATAATGTCGATAGATGATTTAAAAGACAAGTCATTCGCATTCGGGGACCCGTATTCAACAAGCGCGTTCCTTGTACCGATGTATCATCTTGATAAATTAAACTTCACTCCGGTAAAATTCTTCAGAGAAACAGTAACTATACCAAAGCAGGATTCAATTATATATTCAGTGATGAATAAGACTGTTGACGGCGGAGCTGTTGCATCCTTCATCTTTAATGAGCAGGATGAAACTGTTAAAAATAAATTCAGGGTTATCTTTAAAAGCGATCCTTTTCCCCTGGGCCCTTTTGTCGTCAACTCAGGCCTTGGAGAAGAAATGATCAATAAAACAAGAAATTTTCTTCTCGGACTTGAAGATTCCGAAGAAGGGAGAAAGGCCCTTCTGCAGGCAGACCTTGACCCGTTTACAATTGTTGAAAAATCCGATTATGACTGGCTCAAAAAAATAGCTGAATCAGGTTATAAACTGGAAAGATCAGGCGATTAATCAGCCCCCGGCAGTTATCATTCCATTTTTATATATATTTTTTCTTGAGTATTTTACGCTTTTACTTTATTCTTCTGAATTATTGATGGAAACTGAAGGAAGAGAATTTTTTGACGTTGATCACACGATCACGCGTACATCAACTGCCATAAGCTACCTCATTCTAATGATAAAAAAGAAGCTGGTTCCCATAACCCTGCTTTCATCAGTTCCTTATGTATATCTCAACTATAAATACGGAAAGATGAATGAAAAGCACTTTGACAGGAAAGTTCCTGAGATGATAGGTCTTGAACGTGAACTTTTTGACAATCTTGCCGTTGAAAATTTTGAGATATATATTAAAAAATCAATTTATCCGAAAGCATTTGAATATATTAAACGCCTTAAGGATGAAGGTAAAAAGATTATCTTTGCCTCGTCTTCCATGGAGCTTGTCTTAAAGCCCCTTGTTGAGTATCTTGGGGCGGATGACCTTATCGCGACACGCGTTGATTTCAGGAACGGGAAATGCACAGGCACATTTATAGAATCGCCTGTATTTAAAAATGAGAAAAAAAGAAAAGTTCTTGAATATATCTCAGACAGGAATATTGTTCTTGAAAAATCCTCATTTTATTCAGACAGCATCCATGACCTTCCTCTTCTTGAAGCAGTAGGCAGACCTGTCGCTGCAAATCCTGATATAAGGCTGAAATTTACAGCAAGAAAAAGAGGATGGGAAATTATCAACTTCAGGGAAAAATAGTATTATCCCTGAGAAAACATCATTTTCAAGCTATTGTCATCTGTATTCAATTTCAAGAAAAACAGGCTTATCAAGCGTAAGAAACCTTATTACAGGAATTTTAAAACTTACCCTGCTTCCGTTTATTTTCCCCCCGTCAGCGCGGGTCACTTTCCCTTTTACATTAATTTCAACATCAGCGTAGCAGTCTGATATTATTTTACCCGGGGCAGGACCTGTTTTGCCTGAATCTGCACCGCTGCCTCTTCCGCTGCTGTTTCCGTTTCCCAGAGAGGCGGCGTATTCACCGAAAACATAGTCGGCAAGCTCAAGATATTCTTCCTCTGAATAGGGATTGTCAGTCTGGGGAGTGAGCCCTGCCAGAACCGGGTTATCCTCAAACGCAAAAGCTTTATTGAGTTTCCTGTAGTTATTCCTGTCAAGGTTAAAAGTAATTTTTTTTATTCCGCTGCTTTCTGAAAATGAAAACATCCCCGCTGCCGTGCTGCTTTTAATGCCTTCCGCATTGTTTTTCACAATAAATGAAAGCTTTAATTCAGGTCTGGAAGAGGATGCAGGCGAAATTTTTTCAAGCGAAATACCTTCAAGAGTGCTGAACGCTTCCTTAATCCTGTTTATGTCAAAATAGGATTCTATCTCAACTCCCGTTCCTGCCGCTTCTGACAGATCGTTGATATAGCTTGTAAACATTTTTGTAAGCTTTATTTCAACATTACAGGAGATGTCGCCATTTTCCGCAACATTAATAACCTGCTTTGAGCTGCAGGAAGGAAATAAGAATGCCGCAGCTGATATAATCAATGAGATCAGTATAATACGGGAGATAAATTTATTGTGCATGGATGAAATTTAGATTCAAACAGACAATTGGTCAACACATTTTATTCTGCCGCTATTTCCTTCCCAGAGGGGATTTTCGCTTTTATCCCTGAAATAACAAGTTTTCCGGCCGATACAATACTTACCTGGGTTATGTGATCCTCAGGCATAAATCTGTCTGCATTTGCTGTTTCCCCGGCTTTCATTGTACCGGTCATACTTTCATCATGCCCGTAAAGCCCCAGATGCAGATCACAAACATTATCACCGGAATGCAGATACCATCCGCTGATTTTTATCAGCTGTAATTTTTAATCAGCGACTCATAAAGCCTGTTGTATTTTTCATGAATCATTTTCCTGTCGAATTCCCGGAATTCGGCAAGCATGGTATCAAGTTCATCAGAGGAAAAATACTTTTCTGTCTTCGGGAAAAATACCAGATCTTCTTTCCTGATATGGACCGGATAGAAATCAATTAAAAAGGTAAGTTTTTCAGTAATTATTTTCATTCCGGAAAGATCGCCGCCGGCATACCGCCTGTTTGCCGCTACAAGTTCTCCTACAACCTTTCTTGCAATAATATGTTCATCAACAAGCTCCCGCATCATTTTTGTGTCTTCGGCATTCATTTTTTTCTTTTCGAGTTCCCTGAACAGGATATCCTCCTCCTTTCCATGATGAGTCCTGTCTGCATAAATTTTTATAAAATCAACAACAGTATCAATAAAAACCGGATTTACTGATTTTGTTTTTTCTATAACAACAAGTTCTTTTTTTACAATATCAAGCATCTTTTCAATCAGCCTGTGCTCGATCATCATTGCTCCTCTTGGTTTCATCAGTCCCTCCATAAAAGATTATTCGCCTTCACAGCGCGCTATTACTGCACGATGACATATCCGGTGTACTATAATAATACTACAATTTTTGTCTGCGCGCAAAAACCTGTATTTATCCCGTACTTGATTTTAGCCGTTTTTTGTTGAATGTTTAAAGAACATAAACATATCAGAGGAAGGGAAGCTATATATGGAAAACAGGGTAAGGCAAATACTGACAGGCGGCGGAAAAGCACTCGGCACATTTTTCGAAATAGGCGGATGCAGCGCAGTTGAATGTCTCGGCATCTCGGGGCTTGATTTTCTGATTATTGACACGGAACACGGCCCTTTTGATGTTGAAAGCACTATGGATTTCATAAGGGCCGCAGAACTTAAGGGAATAACACCGTTTGTAAGGGTAAAAGACGTCACCCGCCCTTCCATTCTCAAAATGCTGGATATCGGCGCGAAAGGGCTTATTATCCCCTGCGTCAATACAGTTGACGAGGTAAGAAAAATTATTGAATACGGCAAATATTACCCCGCCGGGAAAAGAGGCTTTTTCTTTGGAAGGGCCGCTTCATACGGGTATGATGCGGCAGCGAAAAATATTGATACATGGTTTGATTCAAGCAACAGGGAAACGCTTTTAATACCCCAGTGCGAAACAACAGGGTGCCTTGAAAACATTGAGGAAATTGTAAATACTGAAGGGGTTGACGGTATCTTTATAGGCCCCTACGACCTTTCAATCGGTATGGGCAAACCTGCGCAGTTCAGCGACCCTGAATTTCTTGCCGCGGTAGACCGGATACTGAAAGCGTGCGCGGATGCGGGGAAATTCTCTTTTATCTATACTGTGAGCACTGCCGCTGCCAAAGAATATTTAAGACGGGGATTCAGCGGCGTTGCCGTCAATACAGATGTTTCAGTTTATATAAACGCTTTCAAGTCGATTATTAAGGAAGTAAAATCTTCCCTGCCTCTTTAACTGACGCAACGGCAAAACCCGCCTTTTCAAGCCTCTCCCTGAGTGAGGAAACAAGCTCAGCGTTACTGCCTGCAGTTCCTCTTTCAAGGCTGCGCGAAACCTCAAACCCGGTGCGGACAAATAAGGCGCCCTTCCCGGCCGCGGCAAGATGGCTTGTCAAAGCCGGAGCTTCCGGCGAAGATCATTCCCCACCTGCTGCCTTCAGGGACTCTTTTAACCGGAAAATCAAGAAGTTTAAGATCCCAGGACATTCCCCATTTCACATCAAATATAAAGCTGAAATTGCAGGGGAGCTGCACAATCCCCCCCATTAATTAAGGATAAAGCTGTCTGGAGATGGCCTGTATCAAATATTTCAAACGACGGCTTTGCGTTTCTCTCTTTCATCCGGCTTATCCAGTACCTCACATCAGAGACAGAATTGCGGTATACCTCATCCCCGAAATTAAGTGAGCCGATGTTGAGTGAGCCCATCTGTGCATGGGGATTGTCAACAGGCAGGATCCGTCCTCTGCGCCAAGATCTGAAAGGCCGCCGGTAGAGGCTTCAATTTCATTCTCCGGTGATATGTTACTCATTTTCATCAGTTATGTGCAGAGGAAAACTGTACGTTCAACTTCGCCGGCACAGGAATTTATCTCTTGATTTTCATTTCAGTGCCGTTCATAATTGTTAACCATGAAAGGTCTGATTATAGCGGCAGGGTACGGCACGCGGTTCCTCCCTGTTACAAAAACAATACCGAAAGAGATGCTTCCCCTTATAAACAAACCCTCTATAGACTTCATAATTGAAGAGTTTGTAAAATCAGGGATAAGGGAAATACTGATAATCACGTCGAGACGTAAAAAGGCTCTTGATGATTATTTCGACAGGGAAATGGAACTTGAAGCAGTTTTTGAAAAAGAAGGAAATTCCGCAAAATTAAAGTCAATCAAACAGCCTGAGGCCGATATTTTTTTCAAACGGCAGGAAGAGATGAGGGGGACAGGACATGCGATACTCGAGGCATGGCCTTTCATCGGGAATGAACCTTTCGTAGTAGCATACCCGGATGACCTTCACTTCGGGGAAAAACCTCTTGCTTCACAGCTTATCGGCACTTATGAAAAAACAGGATGTTCTGTTTTATCCGCACTGCATAACCCGCCGGACCTTCAGCGATACGGCGTTCTTGCCCTCGCCGGTGACGGGCTTCATGTAACAAATATTGTAGAAAAACCTTCCCCCGGGGAAGAACCGAGCAGGGAAGCCTCTATCGGGCGGTATCTTTATACGCCTGATTTTTTCCCCCTCCTTAAGGAAGGGTGGGATTTACATCTCGCGTCAGGCGGCATTGGAGAGTATTTTCACGTCTATGCCCTTAAAAAGCTTATGGATGCCGGTAAAGTTGTATTCAAATCGATAGAAGGAGAACGCCTTGACACAGGTTCTCCTTCAGGATACCTCAGGGCAATATTAAGATACTCGATGAGCAACCCGGAACTTAAAAAAGTCCTTAATGAAGAGTGCGGGAAACTGTGCAGGGATTAGAAAAACTTAAATGCTCATTTATCGGGCTCGGCAGGATAGCGAGCCTTCTTGAGGATGACCCTCTGCGTGAAAAACCCTGCACTCACGCGGGGGCAGTATCGTCAAATCCGGACTGCGTTATAGCAGGCGGCTGCGATAACGTCAGGGAGAGGCGGGACCTTTTTTCCAGACGGTGGGACTGCCCTGTATTCGAAGATCCGGTTGAAATGCTTGAGAAAACTGATCCTGATATTGTATTTATAGCGACCCACCCGGACTCACACCTGGAAATGACGCAATACGCCATAGCACGGGGCGTCAGGGTTATTGTCTGTGAAAAACCCCTTGCCGATACACTGAAAAAAGCTGAAAAACTTTCCTCATGCCATAAAAAGGGCCTTGCTAAAATTATTACCAACCACGAGAGGCGTTATTCCGGGGATTATATCCTCGCGAAGAAAAGAATTGAGGAAAAAACCTACGGCAACCTTCTTTCAGTTTCAGCTTTCCTTTACATGGGAAAAAACAAGCGGATTATTGAAGTCATGTGGCACGACGGAACACATCTTGCTGATGTTATCATGTACCTGACAGGCAGTATGCTAAAGAAGAAAAAAACAACAGGGAGCCTCAGGAGTAAAACCGGAACAGTTCATATTTCGGCGGAAGCCGGGAAGCTGCCGGTGCTGATACAGTGCGGAGCGGGAAGGGACCATCTTGTATTCTCATTTGAGCTTTCTTTCGAATCCGGGATGATTAGAATAGGTAATGGTATATATGAGGAATGGATAAGCGGGGAAAGCCCTTACTACAGCGGTTTTATGTCATTGATCAAAAAAGAGACACCATTAATGGAAAAAACAGGGTACTTTAAAAACATGGTTAAAGATGCTGTAAAGGCTGCAAGGGAACCTGAATACAATCCGGCTTCAACTGCCGTTGACGGATACAGGGCGGTAAAATTTCTCTCATCGCTTTAAATGCCTGAATCTGTTTATCACAATAATTCCGAGAATAATTTTATTCCGTTCCTGCCGTTTCCCTTGACATGATAAAGAGCAATATCCGCCCTTTTGATTACATCTTCAATATCGTTGTCTTCTTTAAGTAATTCAGCCACACCAATACTGACAGTAATGCTGATTAATCTATCATTACCGATTTTAATTTTTCTGTTTATAATTTCCTGCCTGAGTTTTTCCAAAGGCAAAATTGATGTTTTTTCTTCACAGCCGGGAAAAATAATTATAAATTCATCACCGCCGTATCGGCCGACAATATCAATTGCCCTGAGGATGCCTGATTTTGTTAAAATATCACCTAATTCCTGTAAAATCATATCACCGGCAAAATGACCGAAGGAATCATTAATTTCCTTGAAAAAATCTATATCCAGCATGGCACATACAAATTTGTTTACATTTTTTTTTCTGTCGTAATTTTTCCGTGTATAGTATTGAAATTCCTTCCTGGAGAGCATCATAAATCCGCGCCTGTTAAGGAGATTAGTCAATTCATCAGTAACACTTATTCTTTCTATTTTCTGATTCAGCTTCTCAAGTTCTTTTCTCTGGCGCATTATAATCTGTATTTTCTCTGTCAGCGCGTATGTAAGCGTTGATAATTCTTCTGTTTCCCTCAGGCGCGCATCTCCGGCCATTTTAGCGAGACGCTTATAGTATTCCGCTTCATTTACTTTTTGTTCGAGCTGCTCTTTAAGCTCATAAGATACAATATCCAAACAGAACTCCTTCAAAAATTGTTTTTATCTGTACCACATCCCCGCAAAATCATAACCTGCCGGAAACAATTTACTGTGAAAACATTATAAGCACTCCCGTCCAGTCGAGACCCCGGGTCTTTTTTACAAACGGGGCAATTTCAACACCGGAGTAAAACCCGAACAGAGGAACATTGTTGGCATTGAAAACACTTTGTACTTCTGCTGCCTCATCTGTTACAGCTTCAGAGGCAGCTTCCTTCCTTCCTGCGCAGTCAATATAAAATCCCCACCGGGGTATTTTCCCCTTTTCTTTTATTTCCCTGAAAATATTTTCTGTATTGGTTCTTGCAGAATCAATAATTGTTTTTGAGTCACGGAGCATAAACTGAATTTCTTCTCCGGCTTCAAAGTCTGTTTCAAAAAGAATGATACCCGATTTATCCGGTAAAAGACCGAGAATCAGACGCGTTACATAATTTTCCTCAATAAAATCCAGGCCGAATTTTTCACCATGGTTTTTTCCAATGGCAAGCCGTTTTACAGGGGTCTGCTTCTGCCAGTCTTTATTGCCGTACATTTCATTTATAACTTCTACAACAGGCCGGTTGTCAAGTTCATAAATAACCGGCCCTTCGATTTTTGTAATTGTGTAATAAAGACCGTCTTTCGGTGTGCAGCCGTGCATAATTTTCCAGTCAGACTGAATGTCACCCCGTAAAAGAAGCGCGGCGGCATTCTGCGTTTGAACACTGTCTCCTGTAAACTGTATCGAGGATGAAAAATTGTAGTCCCCGATCAAACCTCCTCCAATAATCAGAACATCCTTATCAATTATATCTTCCATGCCCTGAATCAGGGGTTTTGAAGAATTAATAACCGGAGGCCCATTTTCCCCCGAAGGAGTTTTTAATGAATCATAAAAAAAAAGGAGAGTATCACCGTCTTTAAATGAAAACAGGCCTGCCAGATCACGGCCTGTCTGCCGCTCATCCTTATCAAGCCCTGAAGCTGAAGCAAACTGCAGCTGAATATCATTATCTTCTATTACAACAATTCCTGCCGGATAATTCTCGTATGAGATAGTGCTGTTTGTAATTATCCCGATACCTGATCCTCCCAGAACAGGAGTTCCGGCCCCCAGCACTTCCCTTATCCCGTACAGCAGATCCTGTGCGTTTACAGAAGAACTGCAGAATGCGATGGCAAATGAGGCATTTTTAATTCCTCCTGTTTCGACAGCCTGAGAAGCAATTTTTAAGCCGGAAGTTTTTGCATCTTCTTCATTATTAAATCCGATACCAATTTTCATTTAATCTCCAGTCCATTAATTTAAGAAGTTAAAACTATCGCAGCCTTTATTTCCCTGAAACCCATGGTAACTTATATAACTATTATTTTATTTATCATTAAACTTATTTGTCAACCACATAATTACCCTCTATATTAAGGGATATAAAAATGCCCGGCAACAGCCGGGCTGAGAATTCATCCGCATTATTTCAGATTAAAGAATTAAGCGCTTCTTCACGCAGCCCGCGAGAGAATCTTTTTCCTGGCAGATTTAAATATTTTCTTTTTATCAATTACACCAAGCCATTTTGATGAATCATTGTCTGACAGGACAGGCAGCTGATCGAGATGGAGCTGATCCATGAGAGCAACAGAATCAATTAAAGGGTCTCCGGCAACAGCTGTGTTTTTCATTTTTTTCACAAAATCTCCCGCAACAAGCCAGTCCCATGTCGACTGGTCAAGGAAAACTGATTTTATATCCTTAAATGATATAATTCCCAGAAATCGGCTGTCTTTGTCAAGGACAGAAACAAAAGTATCATCCGCTTCATTAAAAACATTTACAATATCGCGGATAGTGGCATCAACCTGGACACTTATTGATTTTTCCTCAATACAGTCGATGACTTTCCATTCTGAAATTACATCTTCAACTGTAATATTCCGCCCTGCCTCTCCTGCTTTTTTCACTGCAACCTTTACCAGAACCGGTCCTGCAAGCTGTACAATCAGCGTTGTTGTTGTTACGCCGAAAACTATTACATCACCAAGTGAGAGTCCGTCTGCAACCATAATATTTCCGAGACTTCCGCTTGCCATAATTGAAAGACCTATTGCAACCCCGCCCTGTGAAAAAAGGCTCATACCTGTAAACCGTCTCACGACAGGATCAGCATTTGAAAGCCTTGCCCCGATCCATGAGCCCAGGTATTTTCCGGCGCTTCTCATAAGCACATAAACCGCGATTATCAGCCAGAGCCAGAGAGGCATCGAACTTATATTTATCCTTGCCCCGACCAGGACAAAAAAGAGTATATAAATCGGTGTTGATATGCCCCTGATATTATCTATTACATCCCTGCTTCTCGCGGGGACCATGTTTACGAGCGCTACCCCCGCGAACATGGAGGCAAGTATAATATCGAGATCAAGCAGCACACTCAATCCGATGCAGACCAGGAGCAGCCCAAAGCCAAGAACAAAAATGGTATCCCTGTTTCTCACTTTTCTTATAAGCACACCTATCAAAACACCGGTGGCAACTCCAAGGCCTATGGAAAAAAACAGGTTTAAGAACACATGTGAAAGTTCGCCGAGAATATCAGCGCTTCCGCCTGTCAAAATTCTTGAAAGGCTTGTCCCGAGGCCGTAAAGAAACATGGCCAGGGCATCGTCAAGAGCGACTATTGCTATAATAGTTGTTGTAAGTATTCCGGCGGCCCTGTATTCCCACAGGACATTCATTGTGGCAGCAGGGTCGGTCGCGGAAGCTATCGCTCCGAAAACCATTCCGCCGGCAAGAGCGAGCGGGACTGATCCGCTTACCTGCCAGAGGCATAACGCCACAGAGACACCTACAAGCAGAAACGCCAGAATTCCCTCTGCAAACAAAATCAGTGAGAACTGTTTTCCATACTTCCTCATATCTTCAAATTTTATCTCGCTGCCGACAAGGAAACCTATAATGCCAAGTGCGAAATAGTTGAAAGAGACAAGATGGTCAATATGAATCCTGGATATCAGATGAAACCCGCTTTGCCCGATAATAATTCCCGCCAGAATATAGCCGAGAACCTGCGGCATTTTCACTTTTTTAAAAATTAGAGCGGATATAATCCCGCCGAAAATCGAGAGCCCGAATAAAAACAGCAAACCGGTATCAAGATCAAGCATGATTTTCCTCCGTAAGTAAAACTGAAACTATTTCCTCCTGAGAGCCGGCATCAAGAAGTTTGCCGATAACACCTTCCTTTTTCAGGAATTTTGATACCAGTGAAAGGACCTTGATATACTCGGTATGCTGATTTCTCCCTGCAAGGATCATTACAATTATCCTTACCGGCCTGTCATCAATAGCTGCATAATCCCAGACCGGATTTGCCGTTACTCCGACTGCGATATGGATGTCCCTGACCCCGTTCAGGCGGCAATGGGGAATAGCTATAGAAAGGCCGATCCCTGTGCTCATTATCTCCTCCCGGTCAAAAATCGCGTTGGCAATTTCGGCACGGCTGTTTACTCCGGGGATTCCGTCAAACAAATCTATCATTTTGTTAAGTACATCAGCTTTCTTATCTGCATCAATCTTAACAACCCTTGATGATACAATCAGGGGCTTCAGCGACTCATAAGTTGAGATATCTTTCTTTATTCTTGGCGAAAGCTTGCTGTTGAGCCAATCTTCAACGTCCGAATACCTGAAACGCCATGTTGTTCCTATTTTGCCGCCCGGGAGTTCACCCCTGCCGGCCCAGTCTGCAACAGTTCTCTCTGAAACACGGAGAAACTCTGCGACCTCTTCCAATGTCATTATTTTTTCCATAACATTAAAATACCACAAACAACATTAAATTACAAGATATTACGCTATTTTTCTTTAATTATCTCTTATTTTCTTTATACTGCCTCTAAAGTGTTATTAAGCCTTTTTTTAGCGAAGAATCCACCTCAAAGACATATTATTCCCTGTATAATAAAATTTACCTTTAATCCGTAAATTATACGGATTAAAGCAAAAAAGAGTATAAATATAACGTGCTGAATGGAAAGGAAAGAATTTTATTTGCAAAAACAGACATTGGTAGTAGAATAAAACCAAGGTAAGATATGATTTACAGATGTATCTTTCTTCATTTCAAGTACACAAAATGTCCCCACCTCTATGTAAAAGACGAGCCGTGATAAGCCATTCAACTTAATTAATAACCAGTTTCCAGATTACACATTAAAAATTAAGGAGAATGAAATGAAAAAAGCAATTCCGGAACCTTTTAAAATCAAAATGGTAGAACGGCTTAATATAATCCCAAAGGATGAGAGAATCAAAGCATTGAAAAAAGCTGGCTACAACCCGTTTTCACTCAGATCGGAAGATATTTATATCGATCTTCTCACAGACAGCGGCACAGGAGCCATGAGTGATTCCCAGTGGGGAGACTTAATGAAAGGGGATGAGTCTTACGCCGGAAGCAGAAGTTTTTACCGCCTTGAGGAAAACGCTAAAAAAATATTCGGCTATGACTATATAATTCCCACACACCAGGGAAGAGGCGCTGAGCAGATACTTTTCCCGATGGTTTTAAAGGAAAAAGGGAGCCATTTTATAAGCAACATGCATTTTGATACAACCAAGGCCCATGTTGAGCTGGCAGGCGGCAGGGCAGTCAATGTAATTACCAAAGATGCGCTTGATACGCAGAAATACGGGGATTTCAAGGGAAACTTTGATATTGAAAAACTCAGCTCGACAATCAGGGAAGTAACTCCCGCGAAAGTTTCAGCGATAATTATTACTATAACATGCAATTCGGTCGGAGGGCAGCCTGTTTCAATGGACAACATCAAACAGGTTAAGGCCATCGCAGATAAAAACAAAATACCGGTAATTATTGATGCCGCACGCTATGCTGAAAATGCATATTTTATCAAAACAAGGGAAAAAGGGTATGAGAACAAATCAATTGCAGAAATAGTTTTTGAAATGTTTTCCTATTCAGACATGTTCACCTTTTCAGCGAAAAAGGACGCCATAGTAAACATCGGAGGACTGCTGGGAATTAAAAAAGATACGGATCTTTATAACAAATGCAGATCCTACCTTGTCCCGATGGAAGGTTTCCCGACTTACGGAGGACTTGCGGGGCGCGATATGGAAGCGCTTGCCACCGGCCTTCTTGAGGGTATAGATTTCAGATATCTGGAATACAGGATTAAACAGGTTGAGTATCTCGGAGACAGGCTCAGGGAGGGCGGCGTTCCCATCCAGTATCCGGCAGGGGGACATGCCATCTTTGTAGACTGCGCCAAAATGGCGCCCCAGATACCTTATTACGAGTTCCCAGCCCAGGCAATCTGTAACGAGGTTTATATAGAAGGAGGGATAAGGGCGGTCGAGATAGGCTCATTTCTCCTCGGAAGAGACCCCGATACCCGTGAGAACCTTCAGTCGCCTCTTGAGCTGATGAGACTGACCATACCGAGAAGGGTCTATACAAACAACCACATGGATTATATTGCAGAGACTGTTATCGAAGTAAGCAAAAGGGCAGGAAAGCTTAAAGGATTCACGTTTGACTATGAACCTAAAGTCCTGAGACATTTTACGGCAAAACTGAAACCTGTCTGACCTGAGACCGGACAGGTTAAACTGCGCCTGACGGGGTTTATTCCGGATGTCAGCTGACGGAAGCTTTCAGCAGCTGTCTGCTGCCGGGATAAACCCTTGATTTTATTTACAGGCTTTTTGATTAGTTTTATCTAATATACTTTTATCCGTCTTTTTTTCCGGTTGAATAAAACCGCCAGGTAATATAATATCAGCACTGATGAATTCTTTTTTCAGACAGATAGTATTTATTATTTTTCTCTTTGCATTATGGTTTTTCCTTGCTGAATCCGGCATGGTCAACAGCTATCTGGTACCTTCTCCGGCAAGGGTATTTCAAGCCGGGGTTGAAATGACGGCAAACGGGAAACTGCAGACAAATATCATGATATCAATAATGCGTGTAATCTACGGGTTCATCATTACAGCGTCAGTTGCCATGCCGCTGGCTTTTATTTTCTATTTATTTCCCCTCCTCTACAGTTATTTCAGCGGTTTTTTTGCATTTCTCAAAAGCATCCCGCCGCTTGCTACCGTACCGCTTCTTATACTATGGTTTGGCATTGATGAGGCTTCCAAAATAGCACTTATTTTTCTTGCGAGTTTTTTCCCGGTATTCCTGGACACTTTTAACGGTCTTGCCCAGGTTGATAAAAAAATACTTGAGATGGGAGACACCCTCGAGCTTAGCTACTTTGAAAAAATTTATTATATTCTGATTCCTGAGGCGCTGCCGTCCATTATCACAGGACTGAGGCTTGGATTTGCGTACTGCTGGAGAGCCCTGATAGGGGCAGAGATGATTGCGGCATCATCGGGGCTGGGGTACATGATTCTCGACGCCGAAGAGATGGCGCGTATAGACATTGTATATCTTGGAATTATCTGTATCGGCGTATTCGGGCTTGTCATAGAGTTTACAATTTTAAGACTGGTCAACAGCGTTTTCCCGTGGATGAACTGCGGGGGTACCCGCAAATGACAATATATGAGGTGATATTTTAATGCCCCTTGTTAAGCTTGATAATGTAACAAAAATATATGCGATAGAGAATGCTTCTGTTACGGCTCTTGATAATGTTACGCTTTCAATCGAAAGCGGGTCGTTTATTTCCGTAATAGGGAAAAGCGGGGCAGGCAAGACAACACTGCTCAGCATAATAAACAGAATTGAAAAGCCGGACACCGGAAGCATATCATATGAGCGTCCGGTAAAAACAGGAACAATTTTTCAGGAACCCAGGCTGATCAGGACAAAAACTGTGGAGAAAAACCTGAAGCTTGCACTTTGCAGGGAAAAAGACAAGGTTGAGAAAAAAAGACTGATTGACGAAACTCTGAAAATGACAGGGCTTGAACTTTTCAGAAAGGCATATCCTTTTCAGCTTTCCGGGGGAATGGCCCAAAGGGTATCATTGGGCCGGGCGTTATGCAGGAAACCGGAGCTGCTTCTCATGGATGAGCCTTTCGGATCACTTGATGCGATAACAAGGAAAAATCTCCAGCAGGAACTTACCTCAATATACCGCAGCAGGGCTATCACCATTATCTTCATAACCCATGACGTAACTGAAGCGATAATGCTCTCTGAGCGGATTCTTGTAATGAATAAAGGGCGCATTACAGACAATATCGCTGTCGATCTTCCTCTTGAGAGAAATGAGAATGACAGGGATTTCATCAATATAAGAAAGCATCTTTACGAATTGATTATATAAAAGGAAGGAGAATTAACAAATGAAACGCACAGTATTTTATCTTATTTTTACTTTTTTATTCGGGATTTACCCGTCTTTCAGTCAGCAGCTGAATGAACTGAATGTGACTTATGTAAAGTCACCGTTTAATCTGCCGTCCATTGTTGTAAAAAACCGTCAATTGCTTGAAAAGGCATTTGCAGAAAAAGGGGTAAAAGTAAACTATTACGAAATCAACTCCGGCGCAAAACAGGCGGAGGCAATGGCCGCAAAATCCATTGATATAGCAGGGGTGATCAATACCACATCTGTTATTATGGCTAACGCAAACGGCAACCATGTCGAGATTGTTTCAGGATACAGCCGGCCGGAAAAAGTATTTGCCCTTGTAGTAGGGAATAAAAACATAAATTCCGTCAAAGAGCTTAAAGGGAGGAAAATTGCGGGCCCCAAGGGAACAGTTCTTCATCAGATGCTGGTTTCCGCACTGGAAAAAGAGGGGATGACAATTGATAACATTGAATTCCTGCAGATGGATATCCCCAAAGCAGCCGCAGCGCTTCAGGCAGGGCATATTGACGGGGCGCTGCTTGCAGCCGGCACTGTAATTAACGCGGTTAAAGCCGGGAGCAGGGTTCTTTTTACAGCGGAAGGAAACGTTAATCCGCTTCTTGTTATCGCATCCAGAGACGGGTTTGCGGCGGATTACCCTGAATATATCAGGCTTTTTGTAGACGTTCACAGGAAAGCTCTTGAGTGGATAAAGGCCAATTACAGGGAAGCTGTTCAGATGGGAGCGGATGAACAGAACATCAGCTTTGAAGATGCCGCGACCCTTTACGAATGGACTGATTTTGATTTTTCATTTACCGAAAATGACAAAGCATCCACTGCTGAAGATATATTGTTTCTTGAAAAAAACGGAATGATCAGAAAGAGGATTTCAGCTGATGATTTCATAAATATCACGGGTTAAAAATAACAACACTGCTGAAAAACCCCGACAAATATTGTCGGGGTTTTTTATATAAACAGTGAAATATAAATCGTAAAAAACAGCTGTTTATTTAAATTGCCTATAACATCTCTTAACATCTTTCAGGGCAAAGTTTCAGGAAAACTGAAAATCCTTCCACTGCATGTAAATATCCTCAAACGGCTCAAGCGCCCTTGGAAGAAGCCCGTTTGCCCAGCCGAGAAAGAGTCCGTAATTGGTTACAGGTGTTCCGCTTTTTTTTATCTTTTCAAGCCTGGAGAGCATTGTTGTCCGTGTTATCATGCAGGCCGCGCAGTGTATTATCATCGAATACTGTGAAAGTTCTTCAGCCTCGGGAAGTATCCGCGTAAACTCAAACTCGGCATCTGGATTTACAAGCTGGCGGAAAAGACGGGGTATTTTTACTGTACCAATGTCATCAGCCTGCCTGTGGTGGGAACAGGCTTCCATTACAAGGACTTTCGGTTTGCCTTCATGTTTTCTTATTTCTGTAATCCCTTTTATAAATTCGGAAAGTTCCCCTTTTTTGCGGGCAAACAGGATCGAGAAAGAGGTAAGCATCTGATCAGGCGGTATATCCGCGGCAGCTTTGTGGAATGCCTGACTGTCAGTTATCACGAGTTTTGGACGGACGGAAAGGGAATCATAGAATTTTTTCAGTTCCCGCTCTTTGGTCACAAGCGCCGCGCAATCCCTGTCGAGGCAGTCCCTTATAGTCTCAACCTGGGGCATAATAAGCCTGCCCTTCGGAGCGGCAAGGTCTATGGGAGTAACAAGTACAACAAGATCACCCTCCCTTACCAGACCTTCAAGAGGTGAAGGCTCAAATGAGGTTTTGCTGCCGAATGAGATAAGTATTTTTTTAAGCTCCGCAATTCCTTTTCCCGATAAATTATCCACCCGGCATGAGGTGAACTTTGACGCCCACTCAAGCTTGGAGGCACTGGGCGGATTATCTGCAAAAGTCAGAACGACAAGAAGCAGTCCTTTTCCCGCACGGATAACATCGGCCGTTTTTATCTCATCTTCAGAAGGAGTGCGGTCAATTCTGCTGACAATAATATGTATATCCGCGCTTTCGCTTCTCTCAATTGTTTTGCGTATCCTTTCCCTGCCTATCGATCCCTCATCATCAAGCCCGGCGGTATCTATAACAGTAACCGGCCCGAGCGACTCGAGTTCCATGGCCCGAGCAACCGGATCCGTGGTAGTTCCCGGCAGTTCCGACACTATGGATATGTCCTTTTCAAAGAGATTGTTCATCAGTGAGGATTTTCCCGCATTACGCAAACCCAGAAGAACTATTCTCGTCCTAAGGGCGTCAGCTGTTTTTGTCATCATTATTCTCCATATCTTTTTTTAAAATCCGGCCCGCTGAAGCACTCCTGTATCCGGTGAGGTTATCCCGGCCAAGCCATTTTGCCGCGGTTTCCCTGTCAATATCTGTATGAGATGCAACAATATTGATAAACTCTTCCGGGGACAAGGTCTCTTTTCCTTCCATAAGAGCTGATAGTTCTTTAATCATATTGTATCCCAGAATCGGCCTTAATGTATTCAGAATCGCTTTTGAACCGTAAAGGTTCTCAAGCATGAGGGCCCTGTCAATTTTCATTCCGGAAAAAAATTTGTCCAGCAGGGAATCAACAGCATTTAACAGTGAAGAATGCACATCGATAAATGCATCAAGGGCAAAAGGGATATAGGGATTCAGCTGGAGCTGCCCTTCGCTGCAGTATCTGGATATCCTTGAGCATTCCTCCTGAATCAGGATTGCAAGGCCGCGGACATATTCGAGTATTACAGGATTTGTCTTGAACGGCATGATAGTGGACCCGTACTGCAGGTCCGGATGTTTCATTTCACCGCATAAGGAAGATGTGTAAAGAAGAAGGTCCCCTGTAATCTTGTATATGTTTCCGGCTGCCAGCGAGAACCCGTTTGCGAGTTCTGAAAGGCAGTCGTGGTGCGCAACAGCATCAGGAAGGTTCTGGCTCCTGCATAGGGGAAGGGATGTTACCTCGCGCAGATACTTTTCTGCTGCAAAAACGTAAGCGGCGGGAGCAGAGAAGCATGTGCCTACGGCAGTACCGCCAAGGGCTGTAACCCTTATCCGCTCTTTCAGTTTGGAAAGACGCCATCTGTCCCTCTCAACAGATCCGGCCCATCCGGAAAAAACCTGTGAAAGTTTTATTGGAAGCGCGTCCTGCAGTTCAGTTCTTGCGGTAAGAAGAACATCCTCATGCTCCTTTTCACTTTTAACAAGAAACTCCTGAAGTTCAATAATTTTCTTCTCCACATCACACAGAAATCTGTATAGCATTATGACTGCGGCCGAGGGAAACGTATCATTGGTCGACTGATAGCACGCTATATCCTCAAGCGGGCCTGACTTATAGCCGCCCTGATACCTGTCGTTTGCCATGTTTGATATTACTTCGCAGATATTCATATGAAGGCTGGTTCCTGCTCCTCCCTGCCTGAGGGAAAGAGGGAACTGCTCATCGTGGAGGCCCGCGATTATCTCGCCGCACACATCCATGAGAACGGTGAAATACTCTTGCGGATAACGCTTTTCAAAATCCTGCTGCGCCATAAGGGCCGCTTTTTTCACTTCTCCGTAGGCCCTGATAAGGGGGGACGGGGTCTGAGCCCTGCCGAAGGACTTTAAAGCTTTCTCTGTTTCATTTCCGTAATATATTTTCATCCGGCTGCCTGCCTGTTTTTATGAATATTACCGCCTCCGGTTTTCCTTAAAGCTGATCCGATATTATAGCTTAATACCCTGTTTACCGACATGATACGTTCAGTCAGGGAATCAAGACCGGTTTCCCCCTCTTCCTCAAGGCATACTTTACCGGGATATAAAAGATAATGCTTTTTAACATCCTCAGGCGTGATATTGATCATGAGAACATTTGCCCCGGCCTTAAGCATTTTCTCCCTTCCCTCAGGGTCAATGCTGCCGGCCGCGGTTGTAGCCGGAATATGGGCTGACGGAACAAGGAGCCTCAAAAGAGCGGTTGCCCTTATGCAAAGTTCAAAAGGCATCTGCTTACTCAGGCCGAGCGGCGTGTCCTTATGCGGAATAAAAGGGCCGATGCCTATCATATCGAGTTCAAGCATCCTGCATAATCTTGCGTTGCGTATTCTTGTTTCTTCTGTTTCTCCGGGAAGCCCTGTCATGTAACCCGATCCGATTTCAAAATCAAGCGACTTTAAATCAAGGATCGCTTCTATCCTTCTTTGAAGGGTAATGCCGTTCCTGATTTTTTTATGAAGAAGAGGGTCGGAAGTTTCAAAACGGATCAGATACCTGTCAGCCCCGGCCTCGCGGAAAGCTTTGTAATCCTCTCTGCTCCTGATTCCTTCACTTAAAGTGATTGCGGCCTCGCCCCCTGTAGAGTTTTTTATGGTTCTTACTATACGGCATATCATCTCTGTTGTATAAAAAGGGTCTTCCCCTCCCTGAAACACAAAAGTCCTGAATCCTTTTTTAAATCCGGCCAGAGCTGTTTCCACAATACTGCTTTCCGGCATTCTGTACCGCACGGCTTTTTCGTTACTGTGCCTTATTCCGCAGTAAAGGCAGTCCCTCCCGCAGTAATTCGTAAATTCAACAAGTCCCCGCAGAAAAACAATATTCCCGTGAATATCATTACAGACAGATGCGGATTTATCACACAGTTCCTTTGTGTCTGTATTCAAATAGTATTCCATTATTTCCGCAGTTTTTCTGTCAGGCTCTTTATATAAATCCCCAATGATTTTTTCAGATAATTCTTTATTACCCATTAATTGACTCCTGCATCAGGTTTTTTATCAGATTTTAAAGGTATTCCAGAGCGTTGCGTGAGTGACCCCGGTCGGGTCAAACCTCAGCAGGCGGAAAGTAAGCTGAATACATAAACCGATAGCAAGTCCCGAAATTACTGTTCCCGCTCCTGCCATCCCGCCGAGCAGCCAGCCTATTATAACGGCAGTCATTTCGATGCTTCCCCTGCAGAAACCGACAGGCAGCCCGGTTTTCCGGGTTAAGGCGACCATCAGGCTGTCGCGCGGTCCTGCGCCAAACCCGGAACCTATGTAAAAATATGAGGCAACCGAGATAACAAACAGCCCTGTTAAAAGAAGGGCAAGTCCCGGCAGCCAGCCGCTCATTACCGGTATAAGGGTGAGATTCATTAAAAAATCCAGGAAAAGGCCTATCAGAACCATGTTAAGAAGTGTTCCGAGTCCGATCTTCTCGCCCATAATTACAGTTATAACAATAAGGACAGCGCCGACAATTATACTGGCGGTTCCTATTGTCATTCCGAATGTCCTGCTGAGTCCCGCGTGAAAAACATCCCATGGCGCATACCCGATATTGGCTTTCATTGTAAAGACTATACCCAGAGAATATAAAAATAATCCCGCAAAAAGTTTAACGAGGCGTATGAAAAAGCTGATCATGCATTCTCCGTGGTTATTTTATTAATAAAATTATATGTAAACATTATAGAATCACCTGTCAACTTTTCACACAGATGAGGGGGGTCGTCTTCATTAAAACCTCCGGGCCTCAGATCGTAGCATGAAAGCGACGAAAATTCAGCCTTGTATTTATCCGCAAAATCATAACAGATATCAGATATTTCGCTGTCTGTTTTACCGGCCGCGTTCAGATAGACAGCGATAAACATAAGGCTGCCTTCCACAAGTCCGCACTGCGCCCTGTAGCCGCCGGCTCCGTGCATCCCTATACCTGCGGCGAGGAGTTGTTCCTCAAGCCTGAAATTCATACACTTTGAAAGTGTCATCATCATTGTCCGGGCACAGTTTATATCATGCTTCCAGTAAAGCTCTTTCACTTCTTTTGCTATAAATAATTTAACATTGTCCGGTCCCGTCACACTGCGGGCGATACTGCCATGCATATCTGCTTTCCTTTTTACCACATTTCATGATGCAGAAAATCATCGAGATTTTTTCTGGACCTGCGCTCAGGTGTCTCAGCAGGATACCCTATAGTCAGGATACAGACAACATACTTATCATCAGGGATATTTAAAACAGGCCTTATATCTTTCTGTTCAAGCCATGCAACCCAGCATGTTCCGAGTCCCTTATCAGAGGCGTTTAAGACTATATGCTCTACTGCTATCGCAGTATCCCTGATTACCTTCTTAAGATCAACGTCAGGGCTGTTTTCAAGGGCTTTATAGTCTTTATCATTTATACGCACCGCAGCATCTGCTATGCACACCAGGAAGACCGGCGCAGTCAGCATCCAGGACTGATTGTGGGAAACACCGGCAAGTTCTTCCTTTTTTTTACTATCCTTAACCACAATAAAATGCCAGGGCTGGGTATTGTTTCCCGACGGCGCAAGCCTTGCGCTTTCAAGAAGCTCTTTTAAAACATCAGCGCTGATATCATCAGGCAGATACTTTCTTATGCTTCTTCTTTTTTCAATACACCTCATTTCCTCTCCCCCTTTTTTATCAGGCTGCCTATATCAATATTTTTCACAAAGATCCAGATAATACAACCCTTCTTCTTCCCTGCCTCTCTTTCTGCATCCTGCGGCATATATCCAGCACTTCTGCCTGAAAACCTCTGCGGCCGCTTCCTCCCTTACATGGGTAAAAAACCCGCTGTCAAGCAGCCCTTTCAGGGCTTTAATCCTGAATATCTCTATCTGCCCGTATTTTTCTGAAAGCTGATCCCAGTCCCCCGCCCTTTTTATGGTTAAAGGTTCATCAATAAAGGACACATTGTTTTCCGCTGTTACCCTGAGCCAGAGCTCGTAATCCTCCGCCACTTCAAGGTCTTCCCTGAATCCCCCGTACCTGTCAAAGAGTGATTTTCTCATCATCACGGTCGAAGGGCCGATTATGCATTTCCAGAGGGAATCATCAAAAATATCACCCTCCCTTTTGTGCTTCTGGGATGACTGCGATACTGTCTTCCCGCTCCTCACCCATTTTTCCCTCGTATGGCAGATTACACTATTATCATTGAAGTAATCGCCCCCGGTCTCAGTCTTCCCGGCAAGAAAGTTTAGCTGTTTTTCAAGCTTGTTCGGCATCCAGATGTCATCAGAGTCAAGAAATGCAATATATTCGCCTTCCGCCTTTTCACCCCCCCTGTTTCTCACAAACCCGGGCATGCCGGAATGCGCATCAAGCCGTATGAACTTAAGAGGGACATCAGCAATCCCCGGGATTCCAAGGACAGCGGAGCGAAGGTCTTCAGAAGAGCAGTCATCGGCAATTATCAGTTCAAAATCCTTAAAGCTCTGCCTCACTACAGATGAAACAGCTTCCCTGAGCAGGGATGACCGGTTATAAACCGGGATAATTACCGAAACTGAAGGTTTTTTCATATAAATCCGATAATATCATACAGGCAAAAAAATAGACAACCGGCGATAAAGATAATATATTATAGTAAGAAGATATGAGAATACGCAAATACTTCACGATTAAGAATATATTGCTCATTATACTTGCATCTGCAGCATTTTCCGGATGTTCTCAGGTGGCCGACCTTTCAGAGTACCAGGGGATAAATTACGTAGAGTCACTGGTATTTGATCCTGCAATTGAGGTTAACTGGGACAGGGATACCACAGACACATATCTTGTTTTTACTGCGGTAGTTCCGTCAACGACTTCAGGGCTTCCGGCAGGTACAAGCGATTATTCAAGACTTGAAGTGCTCAATCTCATGCCGGACGGAGGGTTTGAAAACGGAATCGGGGACTGGACGCCTGTCCTCAGCGGCGGATCTGCCAATGTCGTCGCCGGAGATACAGAGACAATACATTCCGGAGATAACAGCCTTAAGTATGATCTTGGAGCTGAGGAACGGGTAGATTTTGATCTTGATAATCTTAATGGAGGAATAACAGATAATGCAAATTATCTGATCAGATTTAAATTCAATATGAGCGGGGCAAATCTCACTGCAGTTTTTGAATATAATGATGGGGCAAACGCTTATGACGGGGGTATATGGACCCCTAAAACAGACACTGCCTGGACAGGGAACGGATATACCGAGTTCAGAACTTCGGCAGGAGAAGAAAGCATTATAACAGCAAAAACAGGTGCTCCAGGTAATGATATTTTTTCAATTGGAAGTATTAATGATCTTGGTGACTCACAAGAGGGGCATATCGATGATGTCCGGATTGTAAGAACAGATATCTCCCTATGCCTGCGTGCTGTAGTTCCGTATGAAGCACAAGACAGACCTGACCTTGTATCAGGAAATTATAAATTCAGTATTTATGTCAAAAAGGAAGATGCTGCAGATATCAACCCTTCAACAGCTGATACACCTGATTCTGAAAACAGATTCCCTTCACAGGAAATAACTCTATGTATCAACAGTAATCCTACTGTGATTGACGTCTCTGCAGTAACTGATTCTGCCTGGGAAAAGGTTTCAGCCGAACTCTTTATACAAATCGACAAGGATGAATCAATCCAGCTGTCAGTTTCACCCATCAATATAACCAGTCCTTACCTTAAGGATGCAGGGAGCATATTGATTGCCTCCCCGGCTCTTTATTTCATATCCGACTGAGACTATTTTACTACCAATACCTTTCTGTATTCACTGATACCGGGACCGACAACCCTTATAAAATAGATACCCCTGGCGACAACCCTGCCGCCGCTGTTTTTTCCGTCCCAGGTAAAACTGTAGGATCCTGCCGGCTGTGTCCCTTTATAAAGGGTTTTTACTACATCTCCCGAAAGGCTGAAGATGTTTATTGTCACCCCCCCCCTTTTTTTCAGATCATAACTCAATACTGTTTTCTCCCCTTTGAGAGGATTGATTACGTTGTTGAGAATTGTAACGCCGCTTCTCTGTTCTTTGACACCCTCAATCTTTACAGACCATGGGATGACTGTTCTGGGGTCATCCGGATTTGCAACTCTTGCGCAAAACAGATCGCCGACACGGAAGATAAAATCCATACGCTTCCCCGCAGTCATCTCGGAATCATTTTCAGGAATAAGGAAAGTCCTGAGTGTGCCGGAACTGCTGTATGCGGCGCTTCCCCTTGCGGATGTATTACCTGCCGGATTAAATCCCGGAATCAAGGCAGGCAGCCAGATATCATTCCAGTAGTATGAGGAGGGAACATTTGCGTCATAGAAAATATTAACAGGAAATCCTGCCGCATTTGAGGCAAGAATGTTTGCTTCAAGTGTTATGTCACTATCATGCAGTTTCCCTGTTCCGTCAAAATATTTTAATGTTCCTCCAATCTGGATATTTTCTGACTCTATACTATCGTCAGCCCATACAGGCTCAATAATACCAATACCGATATCTGTTATGCGGTGTGCCTCAGCAGCATCCATTGGTGTTCCAAGCGCGTCAAATACAGAGGCGCCATCAAACGGGGTAATTGAAAGAGATATCGCATCATTTGCGGTGATTGCAGAATCAACATTAATAAACGCGGTAAGTGTTCCTATATTGTCAGGCGCCCTCTCAACCCGGTCCACACCGCTAATTGTATAACCTGGAATTGTAAAATCCGCCGCATCTACAGGATCGGTGGTTGCATGAGGAGGATTTATCTGCCCGTAGACATACTCTGAAAATTTTACAAATATTTTATCGTCCCCGACAATTGACAGTGTATAGGTAAAACCAGGGGGGACCTGTTCGTAACAGTTAATATTTGTTTCGTTATAGAGCAGATTTCCCGAGAGATCGGTAATAAACCCGACTGAAGAGTCATAGGAAAGTATCAGCTGTGTCAGATAATTAAGAGGCAGTTCGCTGTCATTGAAACTTATTGAAAAATACATATCATTTTTTACATTTATCTGATACGGAAGTGTAGGTTTAAATAAAGAGTTTTCAACCGCTGTCAAAAATGAAAAACCGCTAGCAGGCCTTACAGTTGTATTTCCTGTACTGTTGATCGTAAAACCAGTACTGCTGCTTGTAACAGATGTGTCTCTTAACCCTTCCCCTGCTGTCGGGTCCGGATGATCTGCTGTTGAATCCCACGTTCCATCGTCTGCTGAATTGTCATGAATATGTATTTCAAGCCTGTCAATAAGGTTATCAGTATCTGTATCTCTAGTGAGTATTTCGTTATACGGTCCGGTGATTGCTCCCGGGCTATAAGCAGAAATGACAGGCTGATCAACATCCCAGCCTGCGCCTGCTACAGATACAGCTATTTTAGGATAGGCGCTGCCTGCTGTATGCTCAAGTATATTGCCTGACGCATCTGTAATAAAATTATTCGCAGGAACTGTAACTGCCTTAGCTACAGGATCGGTTACTCCCCATAAATAACCTGGATATACCTGATCCGGATCAGCCCCTGTTGAGTAACCTGCAATAAAAATTCTTATCCCGAGTGTTGAATCACTGTTTGCGGCTCCGCCTGTGTTTGCCCTGTAAAGGGAGTTGACCTCAGGAGTCCCGTCCTTGCTTCCTTTATTCACGGTAGATGCGGCATACGTAAAGAAACCGGTTATATCGACATCAGCACCGCTTTGTTCTATGCTCCCGCCGTATTTACCAGAAGCGCTGTCATCAAAGAGCGGCTGGGCTCTCACATTTGAAGCAGTTGCATCAGCTATTGTAAAACCTGCAGCTGTTCCCAGATTAACAGGCTCTGAATATTTAAGCTGAAAATAATTATGGTAATTATATGCCTGAGCAGTGCCGGCATCACGGTCTGCAGTTATTGAAACAAGTACGGGAGGGCATTTATCAGTAACAGTAATATAATCTGTTGTATCCAGGCGGTTCTTATACTGGTCCCTCAGTGTCTGATAAAGCCCTGCAAAGTGCTTCCGGAAATGGATCTGAGGGATGTTAGTCTGGTGAGTACCGTCCCGGTCAGTACTGGATACATTCCCCAAAGATGCATTCTGAGCATCAGTGTTCCATGGATTTGTAGTAATTCTGATATAAAATGTATCAATATCGTCTACTGTATCTGTCGAAATTGTACATTCCGCATCAGTATAAGTACCGGTAAAAGAAGTTGCATAGGCTGTCAGAAAAATATCTGCGACAGCCGCTGAGATTTCATCGTTTGTATTTTCAATCAGTTCATCAAACTCTACCCTGATAACATCATCATAAACTGTATATGTACCTGCTCCCGCAATTGTTGTACGTGTTGTCTTCCATTCCGCGCTGCACCCCGTAGCTGTAACCCCCTCTGCAGCAGCAATATTACCGATTGTGCCGTCAAGCGGATTAAGTGCCACCTGAGAGTTTGTAACAGTTATTACGCCATATGCCTCGGCAAAAAACGTTATACCGCTGCTGTTATCCCGTATTTGAAGATTCCAATTCACTGTTGCCGGCATATCTGCACCGTTATTATAAAAATTACCATCTGTCCTTATTGTAGCCCCGTCAAGATCTGAAAAAACCGCAGTGTGGGTTACAGTTTCGTCAATAATTGCCAGTACTGAAGCAGAAGCTGCATCTATCGCAGCAGGTCTGGTAAATGCCGGATCCGGATCATATTTAAAAACATCTGTAGTCCAGTTTCCCGCACTCCATTCGTTATCAGCCGCATATCCTGCGCCGAATACAGCAAAATCACCTGTAGTCCTGACAGTTCGCCCTGCTATATTAAGTGTTCCGGCAAAATGGAAAAAATTCCGGCATAAAAGATCGTTTGTAAGAACTGAAATTGTCCCGCCGCTTTTGTTGACAGCAATATTATAAAAATCATGATTACCGTCATTGCCGCCTGTTGTAAGACTCTGCGCCCCGCCGCCGTTGAATATTACAACACCTGTTCCTGAGTCAAATACAGCGCCCACAGCAGTCTGCCAGTCCCCGCCGCAATTGATTCTTCCGCTCCCTGTCGATAATGTTCCGGCTGAAATTATAACATCCGTAGTTACCGTCATTTCAAAATCGTTAAGATCAAAGCCTCCAAGAATATTTGAAAAATATCCCGCCAGGGTAATGTCTGAGCCTGCTGTCGCAGTCCCGCCTGCTTTATTAACGGTAAGATTTGTCAGTGTTGTATCTGTAAAGTCAACATCCTGCGCTCCGCCACCATTCAGGGTAACAATTACAGTACTTGTAAGTGTTCCTGATGTGTAGATTACATCCCCTGCTACGCTTAGCTGATTTGCTCCCATAACAAGATTTCCGGCGGTGCGGGTAAGTGTACCATCCAGGGTAATATCTGCGCCTGCGGTATAAGCTGTTCCATCAATTTCTACATTGTTAAAATCACTCCCTCCGGCCGTTATGCTCCCTGCCCCGTCAAAGACTACAAGGTTTCCCCCATGCGTAAATGTTCCGCTGTTGCTCCAGTTCCCTGCCACATTTATCTGATTCCCTGCCGCTAAAAGCGTCCCCGCCGTTATCGTAAGATCTCCGTTTACATCAATGGCGCTTGCAAGCGTTACACTTACTCCGGCTACCGTGAAATTATTAAAACTGTTTGTTGCAGTAAGAGACGGCGTTGTCCCGTCAAAGATTACCTCTCCTGTCCCTGCCGTAAATACTGCGGCACTCTCATCCCAGTCCCCGGCCACATTTATCGTCCTGCCAGTCCCGGACAGGGTTGCCGATGCATTTGTAAGTGACACGTTCCCGTTTACATCTATCGCTCCGGTCCCTGTAAGCGTACCAGCACTCATCGAAAGGTTCCCGCTTAAGGCAAACGCACCGTTCGCCGTCACTGTCCCGGCTCCCGTAAATGAGGCATTCACCGCGCTTAAGCTGTTCGCAAGGGTTGAACTCCCTCCGCTTACAAGAAAATCACCTGTTATCGCAGTTGTTCCTGTCGGGCTGAAGGTACCCCCTGAAAGACTTACATCAGCTCCTGCTGTAAGCGCCCCGCTTCCTGTGTAACTACCGTCACTTATCACAAGATCTCCGGGTGTTACTCCAACTGCCCCGCTTCCTGTGTATGCGCTTGCCGCGTTATTTATCGTAAAATCTCCAGTACTTACAGAAAGGCTTCCTGGATTAGTTACTGTAAGGTCTCCACCCGAAAGCGTCAGCGTTCCCGCATCAAGGACTCCCGCGCTGTGCGTAAGGCTTCCCCCGCTGATATCAAGCAGTCCTGTTACTGTTACGGCTGCCCCGCTTGTCCTCGCCCCGGCTGTGATATCTACATTGTTAAAATCACTCCCTCCGGCCGTTATGCTCCCTGCCCCGTCAAAGACTACAAGGTTTCCCCCATGCGTAAATGTTCCGCTGTTGCTCCAGTTCCCTGCCACATTTATCTGATTCCCCGATGCCAAAAGCGTCCCCGCCGTTATCGTAAGATCTCCGTTTACATCAATGGCGCTTGCAAGCGTTACACTTACCCCGGCTACCGTGAAATTATTAAAACTGCTTGTTGCTGTAAGAGACGGCGTTGTCCCGTCAAAGATTACTGTCCCTGTCACTGCCGTAAATGCCGCGGCACTCTCATCCCAGTCCCCGGCCACATTTATCGTCCTGCCAGTCCCGGACAGGGTTGCCGATGCATTTGTAAGTGACACGTTCCCGTTTACATCTATCGCTCCGGTCCCTGTAAGCGTACCAGCACTCATCGAAAGGTTCCCGCTTAAGGCAAACGCACCGTTCGCCGTCACTGTCCCGGCTCCCGTAAATGAGGCATTTACCGCGCTTAAGCTGTTCGCAAGGGTTGAACTCCCTCCGCTTACAAGAAAATCACCTGTTATCGCAGTTGTTCCTGTCGGGCTGAAGGTACCCCCTGAAAGACTTACATCAGCTCCTGCTGTAAGCGCCCCGCTTCCTGTGTAACTACCGTCACTTATCACAAGATCTCCGGGTGTTACTCCAACTGCCCCGCTTCCTGTGTATGCGCTTGCCGCGTTATTTATCGTAAAATCTCCAGTACTTACAGAAAGGCTTCCCGTGGTATTTACTGTAAGGTTTCCCCCCGAAAGCGTCAGCGTTCCCGCATCAAGGACTCCGCCGCTGTGCGTAAGGCTTCCCCCGCTGATATCAAGCAGTCCTGTTACTGTTACGGCTGCCCCGCTTGTCCTCGCCCCGGCTGTGATATCTACATTGTTAAAATCACTCCCTCCGGCCGTTATGCTCCCTGCCCCGTCAAAGACTACAAGGTTTCCCCCATGCGTAAATGTTCCGCTGTTGCTCCAGTTCCCTGCCACATTTATCTGATTCCCTGCCGCTAAAAACGTCCCCGCCGTTATCGTAAGAGCTCCGTTTACATCAATGGCGCTTGCAAGCGTTACACTTACCCCGGCTACCGTGAAATTATTAAAACTGTTTGTTGCAGTAAGAGACGGCGTTGTCCCGTCAAAGATTACTGTCCCTGTCACTGCCGTAAATACTGCGGCACTCTCATCCCAGTCCCCGGCCACATTTATCGTCCTTCCATCCCCGGACAAATTTGCTGCTGCATTTGTAAGTGACACGTTCCCGTTTACATCTATCGCTCCGGTCCCTGTAAGGGTACCGTTACTCATCGAAAGGTTTCCGCTTAAGTTAAACGCACCGTTCGCCGTCACTGTCCCGGCTCCCGTAAATGAGGCATTCACCGCACTTAAACTGTTTGCAAGGGTTGAACTCCCTCCGCTTACAAGAAAATCACCTGTTATCGCAGTTGTCCCTGTCGGGCTGAAGGTACCCCCTGAAAGACTTACATCAGCTCCTGCTGTAAGCGCTCCGCTTCCTGTATAGCTTCCCGCGCTTATCAAAAGGTCCCCGGGTGTTACTCCAACTGCCCCGCTTCCTGTGTATGCGCTTGCCGCGTTATTTATCGTAAAATCTCCAGTACTTACAGAAAGGCTTCCTGGATTAGTTACTGTAAGGTCTCCACCCGAAAGCGTCAGCGTTCCCGCATCAAGGACTCCCGCGCTGTGCGTAAGGCTTCCCCCGCTGATATCAAGCAGTCCTGTTACTGTTACGGCTGCCCCGCTTGTCCTCGCCCCGGCTGTGATATCTACATTGTTAAAATCACTCCCTCCGGCAGCTATGCTCCCTGCCCCGTCAAAGACTACAAGGTTTCCCCCATGCGTAAATGTTCCGCTGTTGCTCCAGTTCCCTGCCACATTTATCTGATTCCCTGCCGCTAAAAGCGTCCCCGCCGTTATCGTAAGAGCTCCGTTTACATCAATGGCGCTTGCAAGCGTTACACTTACTCCGGCTACCGTGAAATTATTAAAACTGTTTGTTGCAGTAAGAGACGGTGTTGTCCCGTCAAAGATTACCTCTCCTGTCCCTGCCGTAAATACTGCGGCACTCTCATCCCAGTCTCCGGCCACATTTATCGTCCTGCCAGTCCCGGACAGGGTTGCCGATGCATTTGTAAGTGACACATTCCCGTTTACATCTATCGCTCCGGTCCCTGTAAGGGTACCGTTACTCATCGAAAGGTTCCCGCTTAAGTTAAACGCACCGTTCGCCGTCACTGTCCCGGCTCCCGTAAATGAGGCATTCACCGCACTTAAACTGTTTGCAAGGGTTGAACTCCCTCCGCTTACAAGAAAATCACCTGTTATCGCAGTTGTTCCTGTCGGGCTGAAGGTACCCCCTGAAAGACTTACATCAGCTCCTGCTGTAAGCGCCCCGCTTCCTGTGTAACTACCGTCACTTATCACAAGATCTCCGGGTGTTACTCCAACTGTCCCGCTTCCTGTGTATGCGCTTGCCGCGTTATTTATCGTAAAATCTCCAGTACTTACAGAAAGGCTTCCCGTGGTATTTACTGTAAGGTTTCCCCCCGAAAGCGTCAGCGTTCCCGCATCAAGGACTCCCGCGCTGTGCGTAAGGCTTCCCCCGCTGATATCAAGCAGTCCTGTTACTGTTACGGCTGCCCCGCTTGTCCTCGCCCCGGCTGTGATATCTACATTGTTAAAATCACTCCCTCCGGCCGTTATGCTCCCTGCCCCGTCAAAGACTACAAGGTTTCCCCCATGCGTAAATGTTCCGCTGTTGCTCCAGTTCCCTGCCACATTTATCTGATTCCCTGCCGCTAAAAACGTCCCCGCCGTTATCGTAAGAGCTCCGTTTACATCAATGGCGCTTGCAAGCGTTACACTTACCCCGGCTACCGTGAAATTATTAAAACTGTTTGTTGCTGTAAGAGACGGCGTTGTCCCGTCAAAGATTACTGTCCCTGTCACTGCCGTAAATGCCGCGGCACTCTCATCCCAGTCCCCGGCCACATTTATCGTCCTGCCATCCCCGGAAAGGTCCGCCAATGCATTTGTAAGTGACACGTTCCCGTTTACATCTATCGCTCCGGTCCCTGTAAGCGTACCAGCACTCATCGAAAGGTTCCCGCTTAAGTTAAACGCACCGTTCGCCGTCACTGTCCCGGCTCCCGTAAATGAGGCATTCACCGCACTTAAACTGTTTGCAAGGGTTGAACTCCCTCCGCTTACAAGAAAATCACCTGTTATCGCAGTTGTCCCTGTCGGGCTGAAGGTACCCCCTGAAAGACTTACATCAGCTCCTGCTGTAAGCGCTCCGCTTCCTGTATAGCTTCCCGCGCTTATCAAAAGGTCCCCGGGTGTTACTCCAACTGTCCCGCTTCCTGTGTATGTGCTTGCCGCGTTATTTATCGTAAAATCTCCAGTACTTACAGAAAGGCTTCCTGGATTAGTTACTGTAAGGTCTCCACCCGAAAGCGTCAGCGTTCCCGCATCAAGGACTCCGCCGCTGTGCGTAAGGCTTCCCCCGCTGATATCAAGCAGTCCTGTTACCGTAAATGCAGTTCCGCTTGTCCTCGCCCCGGCTGTGATATCTACATTGTTAAAATCACTCCCTCCGGCCGTTATGCTCCCTGCCCCGTCAAAGACTACAAGGTTTCCCCCATGCGTAAATGTTCCGCTGTTGCTCCAGTTCCCTGCCACATTTATCTGATTCCCTGCCGCTAAAAGCGTCCCCGCCGTTATCGTAAGAGCTCCGTTTACATCAATGGCGCTTGCAAGCGTTACACTTACTCCGGCTACCGTGAAATTATTAAAACTGTTTGTTGCAGTAAGAGACGGCGTTGTCCCGTCAAAGATTACCTCTCCTGTCCCTGCCGTAAATACTGCGGCACTCTCATCCCAGTCTCCGGCCACATTTATTGTCCTGCCATCCCCGGAAAGGTCCGCCAATGCATTTGTAAGTGACACGTTCCCGTTTACATCTATCGCTCCGCTTCCATTAAGGGTACCATCACTCATCGAAAGGTTTCCGCTTAAGTTAAACGCACCGTTCGCCGTCACTGTCCCGGCTCCCGTAAATGAGGCATTCACCGCGCTTAAACTGTTTGCAAGGGTTGAACTCCCTCCGCTTACAAGAAAATCACCGCCAATTGTTACTGTACCCCCGACGGTTGAAGAATCAAGAGTACCGGAAACGTTACAATCACCTGTTGTTGTAAGTGAAAATCCGTTTGTATTAAGAGTTCCGTTAATAGTTATCGTTGAACAGCTTAAATCATCAAGAAGAGTAACTGAACTGCCGCTGTCTATGGTTATGGCACCCAGATTGACTGTATTTGTTGTAAGATCAGTTGTACCGTTAAAAACAGTTGATCCGGTTGAAACATAAGCACCTGTTCCGCTTAGAGTCATATTACCGGCAACTTCTAAAATTCCATCATTATTGAATGTTCCGTCACTTATTATTAAATCCCCGTCAAGAGTGAGGATATTGCCGCTGTTTATAGTTACAGATGCCCCTGGTGCAGATAAAGTAAGTCCTAAAATATTATAATCATTATCAGTAACAGGATAGTTTCCAAGTGCTCCATTATCAATAACAGCATTTTCTGCATTTGTATCTGGGACATTATTAGGGGCCCAGTTAGTGGCAGTCCCCCATATACCTGTGCCAGCACCTTCATCCCACGTCCTATTTTGTGCATTTATCTGAAATAGAGGTAATGTAATAAAAAGAATTACTAATATCTGCTGTATTTTTAATTTCATAAACAATAAACTCCTGAAAGAGTTTTTATTTTACAATAAAAAATTACTTTTTACATATTTAATAATAATATTATCATAGATCATTTACAAAAAAAAGGGATGTCCCTTATCTCAGGCATCCCCAGCACCAATATACCAATTCACAAGACATTTGAAGCATAATTCTTTCAACTAATTGATGAATTTCTTACTTTCTCAAGCAGAGAGTCACTCTTCTCCCGGTATTATTATAACAGGACAAGCGGCCTTTCTCGCCACAAAACCTGCAGTATTACCGTAGAAAAGGGTTTTAAGCTTGCTTGAGCCCTGCCTGCCGATAATTATCAGGTCCGCGCCTGTCTCACCTGCCGCATCAAGGATACTCTGATTAACCCGCCCTACTGCCATTCTTACTGAATATTTTATATCTGATGGAATTTTTGAAGTATAGGCCTTCTCGGTTTTTGCATCAATATCAGCTTTTGCCTTGCTGTCAACAGCATCAAGCTCATAGATATAGGATTTCCAGAACTGGGCATCCGGCTCAGGGACTATGTGGAAAATGATAATCTCGCATTCAGGGTTGCCTTCAGCAATATTAAGCGCATATTTAAAAGCAAGATCGGCATTTTCTGAAAAATCCGTGCAGAAAAGTATTTTTTTGAAAATATTTCTGTGAGGCATATCTCCCCCTCCTTATGACACTTTGATATTACCGTAAATTCGGCAGAAACAGGCTGATCTGCGGAAAAGCGACAAGAAGAATTGCAGCCAGTATAAGCATATACAGAAAAGGGAGTGCACCTTTGAAGATAGTCTGAAGCGGAATATCCCGCTCAATACCGCTTACCACATAAACATTTACACCTACCGGAGGTGTTATTACCCCCATCTGCGTAATAACAACTACCATTACCCCGAACCATACCGGATCATATCCGAGTTCCATAATTACAGGGTAGAAGATTGGTATTGTAAGAAGAACAAGGGCCAGAGCATCAATGAAGCAGCCGGCTGCGAGAAAAAACAGGATAATAAGAAACATTACCATGAAACCCGGAAGGGGCAGATTGGTAAACCACCTCGCAGCCGCAAACGGGATCTGGGAAACAGCAAGGAACCGCCCGAAAATAACAGCTCCTGTTACAATAAAGAAGATCATGCTTGAAGTGCGGACTGTCTCCTGTATGATTTTTTTTATTACAGACAGATTAAGTTTCCCTTTTACCAGTGCGATCAGGATACTGCCTCCGGCGCCTATTGCGGCCGCCTCTATCGGTGTAAAAAGGCCCAGAAACATGCCTCCCATAACCACGCCGAAGAGTAAAAGCGTTTCAATGACACCGTTTAAGGAACGGAACCGTTCCTTCCAGGATGCTTTGGGACCTTTAGGCCCGAGTTTTTTATTAATCGTGCACCGTATGCCGATCGAGACACAGAAAAGAAACGCAATCATAAGGCCGGGGATAATACCGGCGAGAAAGAGTTTGCCAATAGACTGTTCTGTCATGACAGCATAAACGATAAAAACCACGCTTGGAGGGATAAGCATACCTATGCTTCCCCCTGCCGCTACCGATCCGCCCGCAAGTTCATCCGAATATGAGTAGCGGCGCATCTCGGGAAGGGCAACCGATGCCATGGTAGCCGCGGTAGCGGGGCCTGATCCGCTTATTGCCCCGAAGCCTGTACAGGCTCCGATCGTAGCCATGGCAAGCCCCCCGGGCAGATGTCCTATCCATGCATAGGCAGTCCTGAAAAGTTTTGTGCTTATTCCGGCGTGAAAAGAGACCTGCCCCATCATTACAAAAAGAGGAATTACAGTGAGGTTATATGAGGAGAAAGTATCGAAAATATCTGATGTTACCATACTGAGCGCGGCATGCGGGTTTACTATCATGGCAAAACCGGCAACCCCTGCTGTTATCATCGCGAACGCAACCGGCATGCTGGCAAAAAGGAGCACAAAAAGAAATAAACATCCGGCAAGGCCGATTTCAACTGGCGTCATGGCTTAATCATCTCCTTTCCCGGATGAATCAGGTGGTAAAAAACAGTTATGCACACAAGAGTAAGGCTTACAGCAATTATAATCGGTATCCAGAATACAGGGATTTTAAGCGTAGGCATTACCTGGGCGCTTTTCAAAAGCGTAACAGAGTAAAGAATATTTCTGTAAATCAGGATTCCAAAGAGAGAGATCGTGATTATCCTGAACAGGGAATCAAGGATGATTCTTCCAGTAAGTGAAAAATTATGATAAAAAAATTCAATGGCAACATGCCCTTTGACAGCAGTAACATAGGGCAGAGCAAATGCTATCGAGGTAACACCGGCGATCCTTACTATGTCGTAAGCCCCGGCAATACCTATGTTGAATATCCTTAAAACAACATCCGCTGTTGTGACAAGTATCATTACAAAAACTGCCGCACCCGAGATATATGTGAAAAACAGGATTATGCTTCTTAATTTATTGAAGAAAGCCTCTCCTGTTTCTCTCTTTTTTATTGGCTGCACTTTATGATTCATATCAGGTGCCAAAACTATTTAAGCAGTGATTTAATATCATCAAGGAAAGCCCGGCCGGGAAGGCCTTTTGCCTCAACAGCTTCAATATAGCTTTCAAGGACAGGCTTAACCGATTCCACAAGCGCGTTTTCCTGTTCGGCTGAAAGTGAAATAAATGTTTTGTTAAGTCCTTTTACAAACTCTTCCCCTTCACTGTCGCTTTTATCCCATGCTTTTCCCTGTTTCTCTATCCACTCGTTGCTTACTTCATCAAAAACTTTCTGTATATCTGCGGGGAGACTTTCCCATTTCTGCCTGTTCATCACCACAAACATAGCAGTTGTGTAGCCGATCGCTCTGGTATCAATTACATAATCGATAACCTCGCCCTGTTTCCAGCCTTTAAGTGTTTCAACAGGACAGAAAGTAGCTTCCGCTACCCCTTTCTGGAGAGCTTCATAGGTTTCACCCTGGCTCATGGCAATGGGAACAGCTCCTAAACTTGACACAATCTTGGCGGAAAGTCCTGTTGCCCGTATTTTCATTGCAGCAATATCAGAAATTGATTCTATCTTTTTTTTGGAGGCAAGTATCCCGGGGCCGTGGGCATGAAGGTAAAGGACTTTTACATCGCTAAGCTCAGCGGGATTGTATTTCTTTACCATTTCATTCGCAACTTTTGTCGCGGTAAGACCGTCCGGATAGCCGACAGGAAGGTCAAGTCCTTCAAGCAGCGGGAATCTCCCCCTGGTATAGGCAAAAACACTCATTCCGATATCAGATACACCGTTTACAACCCCTTCGTAGACCTGAGGTGCCTTGGTAAGGGTTTCCCCGGCATATACCGTGATTTTAACTTTACCGTCTGTTCTTTTCTCTATCTCCTGAGCCCATTCTGAACCGGTCTGGGCCTGAAGATGGGATGCCGGAAAAAAGATGCTGTATGAAAGCTCTACAGCTTCAGCCTCTTTTTTACTGCATGATGAAAATGCCAATACAATCAGTACCGCAATGATAAATAAACTGAGCTTTTTCATGGTAACTCCTATGGTTTTGAGTTCAATGATAGAAAAAGCTATACTGTATGTCAATTAAAATTTCTTATAAATAGAAACATTATATGCGGTTGGCAGGTCATATACGCAATAAAAAACGCCGCCTTAAACAGGCAGCGTTTTGTCAACTTAAATTATCCATATGTTTTTTATAAATATCATAAACACGATAGCGTCCATCAGGGGCTGAAGAGCATGCCCGGCAGGACAACCCCGCAGTCAGGTAATCACTTTAAAAATCAGCCTAAACAGCTTTTCCCATCACCCGGTTAAGCCTCTTAACAAAATCCGCCGGCTTCTTGATCTCTACCCCTTCAACAAGCATGGCCTGTTCAAGAAGAAGAAAACTGATGTCGTCAAAAAGAGCTTCATCCCTGATATCTTTTAGTTTCTCAATGATCTCATGTTTAGGGTTGATTTCAAGGATCGGCTTGATATCAGGCATATCAGTCTGCCCCATGGCTTTAAGCATGTGCTGCATCTGTGCGGTCGGATCATTCTCGTCAACCACAATACAGCAGGGCGAACCGCTGAGCCTGCTTGAGGCAACAACATCCTTGACACTGTCGCCGAGGGATTTTTTAATCCTCTCTATTACAGGCTTTGCCTCTTTTGCGTTTTCCTTGTCTGCTTCTGTTTTAAGCTCATCCCCGGCTCCGCTCCTGTTTACCGCCTTGAGCTCCTTCTCCATGTATTTCCCGAGTGTCGGAATAACAATCTCGTCTATCTCGTCATCCATTAAAAGTACTTCGATATTTTTTTCCTTATATGCCTCAAGCAGCGGCGAATTGCGCAGGGTTTCCTCATTATCGCCTGTTATATAATATATAACCTTCTGGTCATCCTTCATTGCCGAGACATAATCCGAGAAGCTTATAAGCCCCTCACGCTCAGTGCTTTTAAAGCGGATAAGGTCCTGTATTGTTTCCCTGTTGCCGAAATCAGAGTAAAGCCCTTCTTTAAGCGGTCTGTTGTACTGTTTTATAAATTCTATGTATTTTTCGGGATTGCTTTCAGAGAGTTTCTTAAGTTCCGAAAGAACCTTCTTTACCGATGAATTTCTGATATTTGTCATCACCCTGTTCTGCTGCAGTATTTCCCTGCTTACATTCAGCGGCAGGTCTTCGGAGTCAATTACACCGCGGAGGAACCTTAAGTATGTCGGAAGCAGTTCCTTATCGTCATCAGTTATAAAAACCCTTGACACATAGAGCCTGACGCCCGGCCTGTAGTCTGCCTGGTACATGTCAAACGGCGCTTTTTTAGGGATAAAGAAAAGGGTTGTATATTCCATAGTCCCTTCCGCCTGGGTATGGATCGTGTAAAGGGGATCGTCGGTATCATGTGAAATTGTCTTGTAAAACTCGTTGTAATCCTCATCGGTAAGGTCTGATTTTGATTTTTTCCAGAGAGCGGACGCTGAATTGATCTTTTCCCTCTTTTTATTTACCTTCCCCTTCTTTTCCTTTCCCTTGTCGTCATACTCTTTTTCTGTATATTCAAGAAAAATCGGAAAAGCTATATGGTCCGAATATTTTTTTATGACGCTTTCTATCTGCCAGCGGCTTGCGTATTCGCTGCCGTTCTCATTGAGGTAAAGTATTACATCAGTTCCGTGCCCCTCTTTTTCAGCTTCAGATACTGCAAAATCGCCCTTGCCGTCGCTTTCCCATTTAAATGCTTTGTCCTCGCCGGCTTTTTTCGAGATTACCTCAATTTTATCCGCAACCATAAAAGCCGAGTAAAAACCTACTCCGAACTGTCCGATAAGGTTTGAATCCCTTTTCTCGTCTCCTGTAAGGCTTGATAAAAAGTTTTTAGTACCGGAACGGGCAATTGTCCCGAGGTTAAGGACAAGCTCTTCCTCGTTCATACCTATTCCTGTGTCTTTTACGACAAGTTTTTTTACTTCCCCGTCATCATAGCTGATTTCTATTCCCGGCTCATATGTAAGTCCTTTATACTTCTCATCAGTCAGGGTGAGGTATTTGAGTTTATCGAGAGCATCCGATGAATTCGATATAAGCTCCCTTAGAAATATTTCCTTATGGGAATAAAGCGAATGAATTATTAGATGAAGAAGCTGTGAAACTTCTGTCTGAAACTGGTGTGAAGACATATTCTTCTCCTGTATGAATTTGTTTTTGATAAGTCATTAAAATATACAAATATTTTTTTCAATCGGCAATTACTCAAATGCAGCTATTCTCTTGCTTTTTTCACTATGCTAAATTAAGGTTTTAAGGATATCCTGAATTATAATAGATAGTGCTGCCGAAAGGAGAAGGCATCAGGAGGAGAATTTATGAGCGGCAGATCAGGCAAAGAGCACACAATTTCTGAAAAACTTAATTTAAGAGCTGATTTACCCTTTTACAACAGCGCCATGGTAACTGTACGGGAAGTTCTTAAGGTAAAACAGGGTGAAAAAATACTCATAATTACAAACCCTGATGAGGAAAGCTTTACAATTTCATCTGCACTTTATGAAGCAGCAATGGAATATGGCGGAATACCCTGTCTTGTAATCCAGCAGAAAAAGGACCAGCTTGATTTTGCGGATGATGCGGTAATCGGGGCGATAAAAAGCGAACCTGATGTGATAATATCCATAAGCAGAAACAAACTGGGAAAAGACAGAAAAGCAATCGCTTCTCCCTATAAAATAGGGGAAAAAAGCTATGACAGCACATTCCATTATCTTGTTGACGGCGTCAAAAAGAGCAGATCGTTCTGGTCTCCGGGGATTACGGCAGACATGTTCAGAAGGACTGTAGCGATAGACTACGCAAGACTTAAACAGGAATGCCTTTTCCTTAAATCAATCCTTGACCGTGCTTCATCAGTAAAAATATCAGGCAAATCCGGAACCGATTTCGAGATTTCAATTGAGGGGAGGGAAACATTCTGTGATGACGGCGATTTCTCGCTTGCGGGTTCAGGCGGAAATCTTCCGGCAGGAGAGGTTTTTATCTCACCGGTTGTCGGGAAAAGCCGCGGGACAATTGTATATGACGGAAGTATCTCGACAAAAGACGGCGATTTAATTATCAGCACGCCCATAACGGTAAAAGTCGAAGAGGGATTTGTTACGGCGATTGAGGGGGGAGAAGAGGCTGATATTTTAAGGGATACAGTAGATGCCGGTAAGGCAAATGCCGTACTTTTTGAAAAAGAGGGGAAGCTCCCGTCAGGCAGCGGAGAGGTCTACAGAAAAAATGCGGGGAATATCGGAGAACTCGGCATAGGCCTTAATCCTGCCGCCGAAATCAGGGGCAACATGCTTGAGGACGAAAAAGCCTACAGAACCTGCCACATAGCAATAGGCAGCAACTACGATGATGATGCCCCTTCGCTTATCCACCTTGACGGGCTTATAAAAGAGCCGACAATCACCGCTTTTTTCCCCGACGGCAGCAGCTCCATAATAATGGAAAAAGGCGATTTGCCGGCAGATATGGACGGGAAGAAGTCCGGATGAAACTGAATAAGTACGCGTTCATTTCAGCGCTTTATGCGCTTCTCATGTTTATATCACCGGCCCTTTGCGCAAAAGAATTTTATCTTGAAACTTGGAACAGTTTTCTCGATCTGCCGGACGGATTTGAGCCGATCGAAATTACAGATACCAAAGCGACTTTCGGCACACAGGATGAAAGGATTTTCTTTCAGATAAAAGTGTATCCGCCTGAAACCTATGGATCTGCCCGGGAAATCCATAATGATGTAAAAAAGAAAATCTCCGCTGACGGCGACGGTGTTGATTTTTATTTAAATGATTCTGAATCTGTTTTTGCAGATTATTCATTTACACCGGGCGATATTCCTTACCGGGGATTTTCCGTTTTAATCAACGGAAAAAAGAGGGACTGGGTTATACTGTCATTCTGTGAAGAAGAAATCTACGGCAAAAGCAATTTCACCCTGCTCTCCGCGCTTGATTCCTTTTCCATGGATGAAAATTCCCTTTATAAGAGCGGGCCTGTAAGCAGTTTCTATGAGACATCATATGCGTCATCCGACATGGAATCCATCTCTGTTCCTTTTGAAAATGGAAAAACCGCGATCCAGGCGGACAAACACGCAATTGAAGCGTCAGAAGTTACGGCGGAAAGGGAAGCGGTTGTGCTATCAGGTTTTACGGCAGCCGACACAGACGCGTGGAGCCGTTTTTACAGGATGATATACAGGGATAACTATAAAAAACTGCAGCCTCTTTTTATGGAATTGCAGAAGGCAGGATTGAAAAGAAATACCGATTCTGCTGAGATATCAAAACGCCTTTTATCATGGCTTCAGGATTTTACCTACGCAAGAACAGGAACAATAGCTGATTTCTCCCCTCCCCTTGCAGCGCTGCGCGATTATGCAGGGGACTGCGATTCGCTGGGGCTCCTTTATGTGATTTTACTTAAGTATTACGGAATAGATTCAATTCTGATGGTATCAGCTGAGTATTCCCACTCAATGGCAGCTGTAGACATACCCGGAACAGGGGCACGGTTTACTTTCAAAGGCAAAAAATATCTTGTCGCTGAAATGACTGAAAAGGTTGCTATCGGGCAGATAAACGCCGCCATGGCAGACCCCGCGAAATGGCTGGGGATAGAATTAAACAAATAAACATGAAAACCGGGAGTATGATTTATAGAGCAACCCTGTCCCTCCGGTAATTCCCGCATGCGAGCCAGGGATCTTCCCCAACCCCGGCAATTCAGGGATTCAGGCAGATTTCCCTTACAGTTTTGAGCAGTTCGCTGCGCATAAAGGGTTTCTGGAGAAATGCCCTGATTCCGGATTGAAGTCCTTCCTTTACCCTTTCATCTTCCTTAAAGCCTGAAGTAAGCAGCACTCTCACTTTACTGTCAATTTTTACAAGCTCTTTGTATGTATCAAGCCCTGAAAGAAGAGGCATTGACATATCAAGAATAACAGCAGTTACCTCCCCATGATGTTCCCTGAAATACTCAAGCCCGGCAATACCGTTCTCGGCCTGAGCTGTTCTGTAACCGGCCGATTCAAGCATTTTTACCACAAGGTCACGAATCAAAGGCTCATCATCGATAATCAGAACAAGTCCGGACCCTTTTATATTATATTTTTTCTGCGGTTCTGATTCGGTATCGGCGCTGACAAAATCCACAGCCGGAAAAGCAATGCTTATTTTTGTACCCAGGTCAGGCTCGGATTCAATCTCAATTTCGCCGTTATTTTGCTTTACAATACTTAAAACCATTGTGAGGCCCAGCCCGGTACCCTTTCCCCTTCCCTTTTCAGAGAAGAACGGATCAAAAACTTTTGTCAGATTTTCTTTTGTGATCCCTTTTCCCGTGTCCTTTACGGTAATTTTCCAGAAATCAGTATCTTTATTATAATTTGCATGATATTCAAGATCCACAGACAGTATCCCCCCTTCCTGACTGTTGTCGCTTCTCATCACTGTCATTGCATCGTGTCCGTTTATGCAAAGGTTTAAAAGCCCCTGTTCAATCTGTGCCGGATCACCCTGGATAAGAGTGTTTCCATCAGGAAGATTTGCAGCAAATACCACCCTTTTGTCAAATGTAGTTTCACATATTTTTTTTACCCGCTGAATTGAATCCTTAAGGTCAAAAATAATTGTCTGATTCTCTCTCTTGCTTGAGAGGGTTAACAGCTGATTAACGACATCAGCTCCTCTTTCCGCCGATTTCTCTATTATATCAACATAGTGTTCAAGCTGATCAATCCCCGATTTTTCTTCAATAATGGAATACCTGATAAGTGATGCGGCGCCTGTTATGCCTCCAAGAATATTATTAAAATCATGGGCAAGCCCTCCGGCAAGAATTCCTACAGTCTCAAGTTTGTGTGACTTCCTCAGCTGTTCTTCTGTTTTTTTCTGTTCTGTAATATCCCTGCATATCCAGAGAGAATTGTTCTTGTCATACGGAAAGACCCTTGCCTCAAACGTAAGATCCCCTGCGGGAACAGTGATGTCATATTCTGTGATTGCCGTTTTCCTGTTTTCACAGACATCCCGGAGAATTACCTTAACCTCTTTTTTAAAGCTGTCGCTGAAAGGCAGGTCATAGAGATAACAGCCAATTAATTTATCGGGAGGCTCTGCAAGAAGGTCAGGGTCATTATGCTTTAAATCCAGGTATTTGCCGTAAGGGTCAAGAATAAAATAAAGGTCAGGCAGGGCATCCAGAAGCTGTCTGTTTTTTTCTTCACTGTAGGCAAGATGCTCAACTGTTGTTTTTAATTCAATATTATTTATAATCAGTTTTTTATTCAGGATTTTATTGAGAACCGCAAGAATCAGTATAACAGCAAGAACCGCAGCAGTGATTAACAATCCCGGGAGCAGGATTTTTTTCCACCTGATAAATTCTTCAATACGGACGCCCAGCCATTTTGTATTAATATCCCTGTATTCTTTTGCAGGTATCGCGGAAAATCCCCTTTCCACAGTCTGAAGCATTATACTGTTCCCTTTTGCAACAGCGCGATGGAATCTGCCGGTTGAAAGGGTAAAAGAGCTCCTGAATTCGCTGTACGGGCCGGACTTGTAGAGAAAATAATGGACAGGCGGCTCATCAGCGCAGAAAACCTTTACTTCTCCGTTTACAGCGCCGTTTATTAAATCCCTGTAATTATCATAATACACAAGATGTTCTATGTTGCCGGCTTTCAATGTATCAACAACCGCATCCCCGATTTTAACTCCGACAGAAAAACCCCTCAGCGACTTTATATCAGTAATTCCTCCGATCAGGTTATGGGTAAATACCTTTACTTTAATCTCTGCATAGGGCCTGGAATAATCAAATAAACGGGCCCTTTCTTCCGTATAAAAAAGGGTATCAATTACATCCCCGTTGCCCAGTTTCATCTCTTCCTGGGCAAGAAACCAGTCCATTCCCTTAAGATTAACAGCTATACCTGTTTTTTCCTCCCAGCGCTTCCACTGATCTGCAATTATTCCGATCAGCTTTCCGTCACCATCCCTGAATATATAGGGCGGATAATTATCATCAATAAGTACCGTGATTTCCTTTACCGGAGTTTCCATATCCTGTGAATAAATATTGGCAGTCAGGACGGCAAAGATCAGGATCATGAATATTTTTACTGTTTTCATTTCATTTTATTATCCGGACCCTTCCGACATCCCCGGACTGAAGCCTTACCTTTATCCCGTGCGGATGGAATGAGGAGTTTGTGAGAATGTCCTTTACAACCCCGTCGGTGAGTTTCCCTGTTCTTTGATCAGCTTTAAGCACAATGCTTACCTCTGAGCCGATTTTAACATCATTTCTGCTTTTTCCGTCCATATATTATTTTTCCTTGTTTTTTACCAGATTGTTCATCATAATGCTATCAATGTCCACAGTATAAGGCTGCTGCCTGTTCTGGCGCAAGATTAAATTCAGGATAATTTCAACCGTGAATAAATTGGAAATGCAGAAAGAAAAACTGATGGGAAACATCGGTAAAAACTATATCTATACCCTTTTTTTCAACCTGAACCTTACAAGAGGCCTGTGGATGATATATCTTGCCGGCAAGGGATTCTCTCTCCTTGAACTTGGTATTTTTGAAGGGACTTTTCATGCCACTTCTTTTCTTATGGAAGTGCCGACAGGGGTGGTTGCAGACCTGTGGGGAAGAAAAACAAGCAGACTGTGCGGGAGAGTGCTGTTTTTAATAAGCCTGTTCATAATGCTTTTATCAGATAATTTTTATATTCAGCTGTCAGGGTTTATTCTGTGCGCTATGGGCTACAATCTTGAATCAGGCGCAGGGGAAGCCCTTGTCTATGATTCGCTGCTGCTGGCGGGCAACGAGGCTAAATATAAATCGATAGCAGGAAGGCAGGAGCTGATTCTGCAATGCGGATTTATAAGCTCATATCTTCTTGGAGGATATCTGGCGGTGAGAAATTTCCCGGCAGTTTATTTCATGAGTATTATTTTTTCTGCCGCATCCTTTCTTACTGCCCTTGCCTTTATTGAACCTGTAATAAGCGAAAACAGAGAAAAGAAAAGTTTTTCATTAAAAAATATTGCAGCTTCAATGTATAATCAGACGCGGGAAAGCATTCTTGCAGTAAAAAGACGCCCGAGGATAGCATTTCTGATACTTTTTTCCGAAATAATATTTACATTTCTCACAAGCCTGTTTTTTTATCTGCAGAATTACTGGAAAGGAACCGGATTAAGCGAATTCTCCATTGGTATCATATTTGCGGTGGCAGCGCTGACGGCAGGTATTACAGGATATAATGCGCAGGCAATAGAAAAAACTATTGGGGAAAAAGGAGTACTTCTATTCATGCCGCTGATACTTGTTCTTTGTTTATGGGGCATAGCGATCACCAGATTCAAGGGACTATTCTTTATTCTTACAGGGATAATTGAGGGCATACTTGTCGTCGCGATAAGCGATTACATCAACCGCCTTATTCCAAGCGAAAGAAGGGCGACTGTCCTCTCATTTCAGGCCATGGCATTCAGTTTTTTCATGCTGATCTTTTTCCCTGCAATAGGATGGATCGGAGACTCTTTTTCCCTTGATATCTCTTTTCTTTTTCTTGCCGTATCCGGATCAGCATTGACAGCAGTCTATTTTGTAACTTTTAAAACATGGATAACCGCGGAACAAAAAAAAGCTGTCTGAGCTATAAACGCCCGGACAGCTTTTATGATTTTGAAATTAATATTACTTTATCGGCGTTCCGAAAGTGCCGCCGAGTGCAAAAGCGCGGTTCTCATCAAGCGCGTCAGTTACAATAGCGTCAATAACAAACTTGAATTTTGATAAGGCTGGGATACTTGCCATATCAATCCTGATTCCAGTGTTAAATGCTCCGCGGTAATTTGCGTCTGCTCCGAATGCGTCAAGGCTGTATGAAAAGTTTGAGAAATCATTTATCCAGTGGATGTAGTTTTTGAAAGTTTCCGGAAAAAGGAGAAGGTCAAACCCCATTCCGAAGTCTATGTTTTCATCAACCGCAATATCCCCGAATGTTTTACCTACAACTACAGTTGTCTCTGCAGGCATTTTAAAGAAAGTACCGGGATATGTTGTTGAAAGGTATACCTGGGTCGCATTTTCATCCTGGTCAAACCTCTTAAGGCTCTGGTAGTTCATACCTATTGCAACTGCCGAAGAACTTTTTACAGGCAGCTGTACCTTTGCGTTAAACAGGATATCGGAATTTTCAGAATCCACCTGGCTGTCATAGGCGGCGGCAGCCTCAACAATATTGAACATACTTACAGAAACCTTGGAAATATGTGTTGTGTCAGGATCGTCCATAATCGCGTGATATCCCGCGTCAACTCCGAAATCAGACGATTTTTCCCACCCTATCCTTGCAGACGGTATAGTTATTAAACCGGTCGCCCCGTTAAGTGACATCCCCTTTGCGCTCTGCGCCGTAACCGGCACTGCAGCTGTTAAAACTATCAGAAAAATAATCAAGATACTTTTGTTTCTCATAATTCAACTCCTGGTTAGCATGTATCCTTATTTTAAAATACTTGCCGTCCAATATCAATAGTTTTTTAATGAGAGTCAAAAATGGCAAACAGCTTTAACAGCCGCCCGGAAATAAAAATCATTCAGACACTGTTAAGTTCCCGAACATGCCCATTTTTCTGTGATTTCCAACGCTGCAGTAAAACTCAAATACCCCGGTCTTATCTGCCTTGAATTCAAAGGTTTCAGATTCTCCCGTTTTGATCTGTTTTGTGCGTACCATAAATTCATCAATAACAAGATCGTGAAATCCCCCGGCGTTGGTAAAGGTAATCCTTACGGTATCACCTTTACTGACGTTGATTTCATTGGGAGTGAACGTTAATCCCTTGTTTGTTATATTTATTTCCTTAACGCCAGAGGCTTTCATCTCCTGTGCAGTTAAAGGAACCAGCATTAAAATAAGCCCTGTTAAAATCAGTATAATTATTTTTTTCATACTAATATGATAGGAATTAAAATTTCAAAAGTCAAATTAATAATTAATCCAGTAAAATCCATAAAAAAGTGAAGGAGCAGTTATGAAAGGTTCTCTTCGGAATAAATCTGAAGTTCAATCATCCTCTCAAGGAGCTGTTCCTTTGATAATTCTGGAAAATTTTCAAGCACAAGCTCCTTGGTAAAAATTTTTGAAATATATTTTAATTTCCGCGTTTTATTCCTGGAAGCATATATAAAATCAGCATGTCCGTTGTTTATTATTATGATATACCTGTCGTTGTCAAAGCGGCTTCGCCAGAGTTCTCCGGGAGCTTTAAGATAGGTATAGCCGGGAAGCCCTTTCCTGTTGCTGTCCGCGGCAGAAGAATTATCATCTTTTTTAAGCAGCTCTTCTGTAACAGTAATAATGCATTCTGCTTCACAGTCCACTTCATATTGTGAGACAATTGCCCTGATTATGACAATGCAAGGTTCATTCGGAGCTGTAAAATTAATAAACTCCCTATCAGGATTATTTATAATCCCATCGCCTTCTTTAACGGCCCATTTTACTGAATAGCCGGAATCGAGCTGTCGTTTGTTTTTATCCCTTGCGATAATCTTGAGTTTCCTTGTCTCTCCGACACCTGTTATGATCGATGCCGGCGAGATAATGGCGGAATAGAGCGCTCCCGCTATCTCAAAAAAATCTTTCTGCTCTTTCAGGCTGTCTGTTTCTTCGGAAGAGGAGGCTATATAAACAGGTTTTGTCTGATCCTGTAGCTCCCCATCGTTCCCAATATTTTTATTTTCCGTTTCATTTCCGACAACCTGGATTTTGGTTTTTCTGGGAATGGAAAGCCACCCGTATTCATCCTCAGGGAGGAAATTAAGCGCCTCCTGTATTGCCTTTGATATCCTGTGAAGTATGTTTTTGCTTGTCTTTTCTTCTTCCGCCTTTTTCTGCTCTTCAACCACTTCCGCAACCGCTTCTGTAAGATTATGCATCGAGTAAATAAAACTTTCAAAAGCGTCATCGAGGATTATCCCGTCCCGTGTTCCGGGAGTCAACTGAAGGAATGAAACATCTATCATCCCTTCAAGATAGGGAGAGTTCCACGGGTGTTCGTTAAAATAGTCTATTTTTTTTATCGATGGAAGGACCCTGGTTCCCTGTTTGTAAAGCGATATCTCATTATCAGATGAAGGTTCATTGAGGTATAGTTCATAATATATCTCGCCCAGCGGGCTTCTTGTTTCCGGCAGTGAATGAAGAAGCCTTCCTTTAAATTTTCTGGGTTCAACAATGAGTTCCTTCCGGCTTTTTCTGTCTAATACCTTAATTAACACACCTGTTTTGATTATTCTGTCCCTCAGCTCACTTGCAAGATAATTCTGTATTTTTTCAACAGAGAGCTGCTTTACTCCCGAAAGGAGAGGCTGGATAAGAAGTTCTGTACCGCTTTTTTCTATAAGCGTTCTTACATCATCAATCCGGTATCCGGGATTCCCTTTTACCAGGTTCATACGTCTGACAACCCCGTCGCTGCCGGAGGATGTCAATGTAAGTTCCTCACCTACCGTCCAGAAACTTAAAAGTCCGATTCCGAATTCTCCCTGGAGACCTTTTACCCCCTGAAGTTTCAGTTTCCGCTTGATTGAATCACCGATATGGGTCGCGACATATTTAAAATCGTTTATCCCATCCCCGTCATCAATAATTTTGATATATGATTCATTCCTTTTTTTGCCACGGAGAATTGTTATACTTTTCGCTTTCGCATCGATGCTGTTTTCAACAAATTCGGCTATCGCCTTGAGCGGATTATTCTGCGAAAGGGCTATAATTGTTATGGCATTCCAGTTGTTTCCGATTTTAAGTTTTCCGGTGTTCTCCCCGTGTTTCATTTTTTCAGGTACTGTCATATATCGACTATATTATGAGTTGTAATATTTTAAAAGACATAACTGTAAAATTCCACGTTCCTAATGAATCCTTACCCCCTGCTCTGTAAGAATCTTCTGCACTTCTGCAATATCAACATTCCCCGTAGTTTTTCCTGTCCTGAGGGAAACAGCAGCCGCGATTCCTGCACCCTGACCTGTTACTGTGCAGGCCATCATGTTCCGCATGGCACAGTGCGAAACTTTATCGCCTGCGGAGCATCTTCCTGCAACAAGGAGGTTATCAACATCAAGAGGAAGCAGGCAGCCGTAAGGAACTTCAAAATAGCGGCCTGTTGTCGGCAATATAAGGATATTGTAACCATCAAGGAATTCAGGGAAAATCCCGATCGAATCGCCAAATTTGCCCTCTCCCCTCACATCATCGCCGGTAAGGTTATAGCGGCCTATAATTTTGCGGGAATCCCTGCATCCAAGTGTCATTCCGAAATTCCGCAGCTTTGCTTTCTCAAAACCGGGGACTACCTTTTTCAGGGCGGCAATGGCATGAAGGGTTTCCGCCCTTCCCTGCATTTCCGCCCTGGTTAAATCGAAAACATCAGTGCAGTCAATCCCTTTCATGTGCACAAGATTGAGGTTTGTAGCCTCCCCCGCATCAGTCAGGGCGGACCATGTCCCGCCTAAATTCCCGCTGCCGGCCGGAAAAACACCGAGTTCACGTGCTTTTTCAAACTCTTTTTCAAGATAAGGGCTCCTCAGGGCATCTTCCTTGCCTGTTGTTTCCTGGTCCCAGACCCGGCTCCAGTCTGCATAGGTAGCCTTGTTCTTTTCGGTATATTTTAAAAATTTCTTTTTATCAACGCCGCTGCAGCTGAAAACTGTCGTTACCCCCATCATCTCTTCCCTTGCAGTCTTGCGGCAGGGGGCTCCGGCGAGGTATGCAATATCAGCATCCCCGGTGCAGTCTATAACCCGCTTTGCGAGAATTGCCAGGCGCCCTGATTTGCTCTCTGTGATCACTCCGGCAATCCGGTTCTTATCCATTATTGCCTCTACCGCAAGACAATGAAGAACAGGCCTAACTCCGGTTTCCCGGATGAGATGGTCGGCGACAATTTTGAAAAAATCAGCATCAAGACATTCACTGTCATTATATGGCCATTTAACAGTACCGCCCATTCCGGCCGCAAGTTTTTCCATCTCCCGGCCTATTCCATTGGACTCAACTGTCCCTTCATAACGGTACCAGCCGAGCGTTTCCATTCCTACAGTTGTTATAACTCCGCCGAAGCAGCCGTAGCGCTCCATCAGGATAGTGTCGGCTCCTGCCCGTTTCGCAGAGAGAGCCGCTGAAAGGCCGGCCGGCCCTCCCCCTATGACAAGGACCTCGCATTCTGCCAGGACAGGCACTTTTCTCTCCGGTTCGTATATATCTGATCTGCCGTGTTTTACAGGAAGACTTTCATTTCTTTTGTAAACAGTCTCTCTTTCAGGGTTGCCTCTTGTATTTTCCTGTTTAATTCCCGCCCAGCGGCTTATCATCCGCAGTATACTGCTTTCATATTTTTCTTCTTTATTTTTTTTATCCATATCAACAACTCCACATGCCTTATCCGGTATAAAAATTATACAACATAAGATCAGTTTTTTCGGGCAGGGTACCAAATATTTATTATTATTTTTTACTTTTTATCGTGCACAGCCGGACGGAGAACTATGGATATTTATCTGCTGCGGTTCTTCCTTTTTCCAGCATGGCATTATACTCATGATCAGGGACAAATATGCCTCCTGTAAGCCAGGCAATATGTGTTCCTTTTACCCTGTCATTTCCGGTAATCAGGGGACCTGAAAGAGAGGCCGCGGCAGAGACTTCTATCTTTTCATTCTCGTATTTTTTAAGCTGATAAAGATTTGCATACATCAGTTCATCGTCAACAGTATATATACCGTCTGTCAAATCCCTGCATATTTCAAGAACCAGCCCGGATGGAGAATCAACCGCAAGCCCGTCAGCATCTGTTTTCATGTTAAAACCATAATCCCTGAAATTGATTTTTTTCCCTTCAAGAAATCCAAGCATTACGGAAGGGGCATTAACAGGCTCGGCAAAATAGCATTTTACATTTTCCCCAAAAACATGTTTAAGCCCAAAGCATATCCCTCCCGGTGCCCCGCCTACTCCGCAGGGGAGATAGACATACAGCGGGTTTTCCCTGTCAACCTTAATCCCAACGCCGGCAAGCTGCTTTTCAAGCCGGAGGGCTGCCGTGCTGTAGCCCAGAAAAAGCTGCATTGAGTTTTCATCATCAACAAAATAGGAATAAGGGTCTTTAATGGAGGACGCCCTCCCCCTTTCAACCGCTTCGGCATAAGAGCCTTTGTGTTCAATAACGTTTACACCGAGATTTCTCAGCTTGTTCTTTTTCCATTCCCTGGCATCATTTGACATGTGGATTGTCACCCTGAATCCCAGTTTCGCCGATATTATGCCGATACTCATACCCAGGTTGCCGGTAGAACCTACAGCCACATGGTAGTGCGAAAAAAAATCATTCATTGCTTTATCCGCAAATATTCCATAGTCTGAATCAGCAGTAACAAGGTCATGCTCAAGTGCAAGATCTTCCGCATGTTTTAATATTTCGTATATTCCGCCGCGGGCTTTAACTGAACCGGCAGCCTGGAGAAGATTGTCGCACTTGATATAAAAAGGGCTTTTTGTTTTTAAAACCTTTTCAGAAAAACCTGGAGCATGTTTCAGAGGGGATTCAATTGTTCCGTCAATTGTTTCAGGGAATGCTTTCAATAAAAATGGTTTAAACCTCTCCAGACGATTTGAAGCGTCAAGGATGTCCCTAAAACCGGCTTTTTTACTATCAGGCATCCCCCCCCTGGGGAAGGGCACTGCAAAAGGGTTTTCCCAGAAAAGGCTTTCCTTGGCAAGGACTTTTTCAATTATCTTCCTGAAAGGTTTTTCCATTTTAAGCTCCTCATTATAAGGATTTTCTATTCCAGTATAGCACTTAATTCATTTTTGGCAGTATTTTTTAATAATAAGCAGATCTCATCGTTTGTCCTGCTGCTGTCTGAAATTTCAGACAAGGCCCTGGGGTCCCTTGTTGAAAGCAAAGCATTCTGTTTTGTCCTGATAAAATTTTCAAGCCCGCCGGTTTTCTCTTTCAGGGCGGCTATGTCATCAGGGCTTATCGTCTCAAGCTCTTTAAGAGCTGCAAGTTTCACTACCCCGTCTTTGAATCTGCGGAAAAAATCATCCAGGTCTTCGCTCTTCATGGCGAGGGTCGATCTTAACAGAAGATAATCCAGGGGTTTTAAATTGACTGCTTCATATCCGAACTGGGCGCCCGGGCGGGATATAAATCCCGAATCATCCTTTCCGTGATTGTATCTCATAAAGTAAACCATAAGATCGGCGCTTCCCCCAATTAATGAAGGGAGGTTTTTTCTGGGGAATTTTGAGAGGATATACCAGCCCGCATCAGGATCGTTTATCTCAAAAAAACGGAATCCTACTGAGCTGTTTATCGAGTCAACATGCTCACCTGCGCGAACAAGCTGGCTCTTTATATAGGAACTGTTTTTATCAATCCACTCTTGTGATGAAAATGCATAAGCTGCGACAACGCCGACTTCATTGGAGACCTCCATACCGTCGCACCCCTCGTTATCAAGAACCTTCTCCATTCTCGAAATTATACTGCCCTTATCCCCTGGAATCCACGCTCCGCTTGTCGCAAAGCCTACCCTGGCGGAAGCATAGCCGAGTGTTTTTGAAGGGGAAACTATTGTTATGGTATAATCAAACATGCGTGATAATTTTTCCGCACCGGATTCGACAGAAGCAATAGAGAATATTTTTATCCCGTCTTTTAGAATGCTGCCGTTATACACCTGGTCAGCAATGACAAAAACAGGATTATCACTGTTTTTCCTGTTGTATTCAAGAACGGTTTCAGCAATTTCCCGTATCTGGGCTTCAGGCATTACACCGCCTGACGGATTTGCCACTACACTGAAATAGATTGCCCTTATATCGCCCCTCTCCTCAAGTTCCCTGCCGATATGACAGGCATCAAGCTTTTCAACAATCTTCAAGCGGCTGTTATGCCAGGACGGCGCTTTTACAAGACTCTGGTAATGCCCTCTCGGGACAAGTATAGTTCCGCTTGACCTTACCCGGAGGTCCCTTCCGTTTTCATCCAGAGCAACATCCTGTGTCATAAGCACATTAATAAGCGTATGATAAAGGTTTTTGAAACCTGTCCCCATTACTACCTGATCATCGCCGACAGGAATTCCAAGATTCTGAAAATAGTTTCTCATGAGGAAACGGCTTTCAACCTGGCCGGCTGCATAATCCAGATATCCTGTTGACCCGATCTTCTGCCTCTTCTGAAAATCAAGAAAATTTTCAAAAGATTCATTCCTGAGTTCAGAATGTTTCCATAAATCCTGATACGCTTTATAAAGATCTATGAAATAGCCGTTTGAGGGACAAAATCGTTTCAAAAGTCCGGAGAGAGGCACCGCTTCCTTTTCGGCAAACGAGGATAAAAACCCCAAAAGTGAAGTGTGATTTTTAGTATGATGCATGTGTGCTTCAAGAGCCATCGGGTTGGGGGAGAAAAAAAACTGTCCTCCTATATGAGCGTTAACCGCTTTTTCATTTCCGGCAAGCCCTTTTCCTTTTTCAGACATAAGCCTGCCCATCTCATTGTAATGAACCAGCGTTCCCGGGTTTATATTTTTCATGCTGTTAATCTCCTGTGCAAATTATCTGTAAACTGTTTTTAAAGGCCCATTAATTCAACTGCATCACCCCAGGTTTTAATTCTGCCGGGCCGCATGCCCCTGTGGAGAGGATTGATATAGCCCCGCAGCTGATTCAGGGAGTCTCTTATTTCTCCCCTTATCCATTCTGATTCACCTTTCCAGACCCTCGAAATTGAGGATATCTCACCGGAGTGTATTTTTTTCTCCTCCACAGGCTCTCCGTTTTCAATGATTCTCAGATTAAATATTTCAGAACATTCTTTCAGTGTCAGGGTAATTTCGAGATTGATATCAGTGCCTTTTTTTACTTCAGTACCGGGAAGAAGAATAGTGCCTCCGGAGCTGTAGGTAAAATCAAATTCCAGATCTGATGATACCACAACCCTGTGTTTTCTTACCCCTTCAAGAATTGAGGATAATGACCCTGATTTGGCAAAAACCCTGGTAGCCGGCTGACCAAGCTGCGAAGCAGAAAAACCGGAATGGGTGTCGCTGCCTCCGATTCCTGTAATTCTGTAACCCTCATTCCAGAGATGATCAATCATTTTAAGCGCTTTTTCATTTGTATCTCCCAGATTTCTGTCATGAGGATCTGTTATCAGCTCAATAGAATCGATCCATGAAAGAGGCAGATCGTTATAAATCCACTGCCAGGGAACAAAAAAAGGATGGTTGATTGAGACAAGTACCCGGTTGTTCCTGAAGTTCTCAATAATTGGAGCAAGGTCTTTCCACGAAGGATCCGGTCCTTTTTCAAGAATACTTTCAGGCATATAACAGAGACCCAGCGCGTTGAAATGACCGCGGCTTAATGTTACTTCGAAAGAAGGAAATACACTTATCCCTTTTCTTTCGGGGAAACCGGTTGTAAGAATATTGTGCTCGGTGATAAAAAAGAAATCCAGATTCCTGGATATTCCCTCATCTATAAGCTCTGAGGGAGAAGCAGAACCATCTGAGAGAATTGTGTGGGCATGAAAATCTCCGCTAAGCCATTTACTTTCAACAGTATCAATGTTTTCAGGTTCAAAATCCTTAAGATGAACAATCCCTTTCGACAACGCGGCCTGCCCGATCCAGCTGACATAATCGCAGGAAGCTGTCTCATTTTCAGCTTGGTCATAAACCTTCACGTCATACAATACCCTTCCCATCGTCCTGTTTGTCCAGGCTCCGAAGGTGTAAACCTTTATGTGCCACTCCCCTTTCCTGATTTCTCCGGGAATAGTGCCTATACAGGATTTTTCCGCATCCCGGTTAAGAATAATCTTTACTGGTACATCCGCTCCCATGCGCTGGACTCTTAGTATTCCCTGCGGATCTATAACATGGAAAAAAATATGCTTTCCTCCCCCGAAGAATTCAAACTCAAGGGAGGAAATATCTTTATCAATATTGAAAACAGATGAGGAAACATAGTTTGACGGTTTGTCATTATCCACAAACCCTTCGGTTTTAAATATTAAGCTCATTTATTTACTTCAAGGCGGGATCCAGTTTATCCCTGACCCAGTCCCCCATTATACTCATTGAAAGCGTGGTAATAAAAATTGTAATTGCCGGAATTATGGCAAGCCACCAGGCGGTGAGAATATAGTCCCTGCCGAAACCCACCATGTTCCCAAGGCTTGTGTTGGGAGGCTGGATACCGAGTCCAAGGAAGCTTAATGATGTTTCCATCATGATAACCTGAGGGAAGTTAAGCGTCATGTTTACTATAAGAGTGTTTCCTACGTTTGGCAGAATATGCCGCAGATAAATCCTGACCGGGGATGCCCCGAAAGATCTTACCGCTACCGCATAGCCCTGCTCTTCCGCGGAAAGGGCAAGCCCTCTCGCGAACCTGGCATATCTTTCCCAGCCGTAGATACCCATTATCCCGATAAAAAGGACAATACTGTTCTCAAAGAAAGCTATTACGGCGAGAGCAAGAATCATGAACGGCAGGCTTGCCTGAAAATCAACAAGCATCATAATAAAGTCGTCGACCGCCCCCCTGAAGTGGGCCGCAAAAAATCCCAATGTTGTGCCGGCTATTGCGCATATAACTGTTCCGAGTATAGCTACCAGAAGACTTAAGCGGATTGAATGAAACAGTCTGCTTAATATATCTCTGCCAAGATCATCAGTTCCAAAAAAATGGGCACTATCGCCGCCGTCCATCCATGAGGGAGGAATCAGCCTTCCTGAAAGGCTTATCTGCTGAAAATCGTATGGAGCTATAACAGGTGCGGCAATCCCTATGAGTATCATTACAAGAACCCATACTGCCGCTACAACTACAATAACGGTTTTTCCCTTGATTTTATTTTCAGATAACGCAATCCTGTTACCGCTGGTTTTATTATTATACATTGTTATTCTCCCCCTCTTGAAAGGCTTACCCTGGGGTCAAGCAGCCCGTAAACAAAATCTACTGCAAGATTGGTTACAACCATTGAACAGCTTATAAGCATTACAATAACCTGAACTACGTTATAGTCCCTGTGCTTGACTGAATATACAAGGAGCCTTCCGATTCCGGGCCAGCCGAAAATTGACTCTGTTATTACAGCGCCTGCAATAATAAGCCCTATCCAGAATCCGCATATGGTAACGATTGGTATTGAAGCGTTTGGGAGCGCATGCCTTCGGACTACCTGCCACCAGGTGAGCCCTTTTGCAAGAGCTGTCTTTACATATGGCTGGTAAAGCACTTCAAGCATCGCAGAACGTGTAAAACGGGCAAAGATTGCGGCTTCTACTATTGTCATTGTAAGAATAGGCATAATGTAATGGCGCCAGGTTCCGCTTCCTGCGGACGGGAGCCATCCCAGCTGTATGGAAAAAAGGAGAACCAGAAGTACCCCGACAACAAATGTCGGCATACTGTAGCCTGCCACGGCAAAGATCATTATTAATCTGTCTTTATTGCTGTTGTGATAAAGGGATGCAAGCAGCCCCAGAAAGATTCCGACTGCAAATGTTAGAGCCGTTGTGATTGCCATGAGAATCAGTGTATTGGGAAGCCTTAAGAGAACAGAATCAAGCGCGCTTGTCCCTTCAAGGATGGACTGTCCCAGGTCTCCTCTTACAGCATTGGATATAAACCTTAAATACTGCACGATGACAGGATCATCAAGACCCCATTTAGCACGAAAGGCTTCGACAGCTTCGGGGCTTGCTTCAAGCCCGAGCACAGAGACAGTCGGGTCTCCGGAAAGCCGTAATATCATAAATACAAATGTCGTAACCATGAAAACAGTAAAAAAAGCCCTGATAACTTTTCTGATGTAATATGCGCTGTTCATTTCCATACCTCCCCTTCAAGAGCAAAGCAGGCCGCTTTCCTTCCATCATCAAGTACTTTAAGATCCGGCTGAACCTTTGAGCATTGAGGCCTGGCAAGAGGACAGCGGGGGTGAAACCTGCAGCCGGACGGCGGCCTGAACAAACTCGGGATCTCTCCTTCAAGAATTGTTTCTTCCCTTTTTACCCTCGGATCGGGAATCGGAATAGCGTTTATAAGCGATTTCGTATAGGGATGAAGAGGCCTGTTGAACAGCAGTTCGCTTTCTCCATGCTCTACAATATTTCCCATATACATAACTGCCGTATCGTCGCAAAGGTGTCTTACCATTGAAAGATCGTGACTTATAAAAAGAAGGGTAATGCCTCTTTCCTCCCGTATCTGCATTAGCAGGTTGACGACCTGCGACTGGATTGACACATCAAGTGCAGAAATGGGTTCATCGCATATCAGTATTTCCGGATCAAGTATCATCGCCCTGGCAAGGACAATCCTCTGCCTCTGGCCGCCTGAAAGCTGATGCGGATACATTTTCCCGTGACTTTCCTTCATTCCCACAGATTCAAGCAGGGAAACCGCTTTTTTATAGTAATCCCTTATATTTTTTCTGCCGTAATGAATGATCAGTGGTTCATATATCTGCTGGAGGACAGGGATCCTCGGATTTAAAGCTCCCATCGGGTCCTGAAAAACATACTGGATATCCCGTCTGATCCTTTTTTTCTCTTCCCCTTTAAGCCCTGTAAGTTCTTTATCATGATATGTGATTGTCCCTGCTGTAGGTGAATAAATATCCATGATGATTTTGGCAGTCGTTGATTTCCCGCAGCCTGATTCTCCGACCAGTCCCAGGGCTTCTCCCTTTTTTATGGTAAAATCTATCCCGTTTAAAACATGAACATGCTTTTTCTTCTGCCAGGGCATTCCATTATTCTTGACACGAAATTTTTTGGAAAGATCGTTTACTTTCAATATTTCTTTTACAGTTTCCAAACCATTCCCTCCTTTACCGGATTAAAGCAGAAAAAATGCCTTGATTCCTCTTTAATGCTTTCAGGACTTTCATCCCTGCACTTATCCACTACATTCATGCATCTGTCATAAAAAGGACAGCCTTCAAAAAGTTTCTCCGGTGCAGGGACAACACCCTCGATTGTAAAAAGTTTTTTAACCTTGATGTCTATTCTGGGTTTTGAAGAAAGCAGTCCGAAAGTATAAGGATGCCTCGGTTCAACAAGAACATCCTCAACACGGCCGTATTCCATGATCCTGCCGCCGTACATGACAGCAGCACGATCGCAGGTTTCAGCAACTACTCCAAGATCATGAGTGACAAGGATTATGGCCATATTTCTTTCTTTGCGGAGTTTTTTCAGTAGCCGCAGTATCTGGGCCTGTATTGTTACATCAAGGGCTGTAGTGGGTTCATCAGCTATAAGAAGCTTTGGATTTCCCGCAAGCATGATAGCAATCATGACTCTCTGGTTCTGGCCGCCTGAAAGCTGATGGGGAAATTCTCCCATCTTTTTTTCCGGGTCAGGAATTCCAACTTCTTTTAAAAGTTTTGCTGCCTCATCCTTATAAACCCCCGATCCTTTCCCTTCAAGATCTTTTCTCAGCATCAAAGCTTCCAGCAGCTGGGTTCCGATATTCTGTACAGGGTTAAGTGAACTCTGGGCATCCTGGAATATCATTGCAATTTCTTTTCCCCTTACCGCGGTTATTTCATTTTCTGAGCAGCTTAACAGGTCTTTACCGCCGAACAGGACTTCCCCTTCTGTCCAGCCCCGTTCACCAAGAAGTCTGACCACTGCAAAGCAGGTGACGCTTTTACCGCTGCCTGACTCGCCTACTATGCCCAGTATTTCACCAGGCCCGACTTCCAGGTTAACGCCCCGGACAACAGGATTCCCTTCATGTGCACCGTTAAAGCCGACAGAAAGATTTTTTATCTGCAGAAGCGGATTTGTAATATTCATAGATCAACTCCAAAAAAGCCGGGGACATGCTGATCTGCAGCCTGTCCCCGTAATTTTATTTTACAAGGTCACAATCATTCATCAATTGGAAAGTTCTACCTTACCTGCCCTGAAATCCATGAAATGCGAACCGCTTGTTTCCCATTTAACTTTATCGCTCTGTCCGTAAAAGAGCGGAAGAAGATAAAGATAGGTTCCGGGAGGATCAATGTTTTCTGATATTTCAAGCATACTGGCGACAGCTTTTCTTCTTGAAGCAGGATCAGTGCCGTTAACTGTTTCAAAGTTTTTATTGAATTCATCATTTGCCTTCCACATTTTATGAACCTGGAACCATCCATCCGGACCGTAAAGACGGGCAATCTGTGACAGAGGGTCGGAGAAAATTGCTGTTGCAGACCAGTTAATGATTCCCCTTCCCGGAGCTGCTTCATCTGTTTCAATCTGGTCCCAGTTTTCCTTAAGTTCAAGCTTCACATTAAGGCCTACATCAGCCCACATCTGCTGAAGAATCTGGGCAGTGGCAACCTCGCCTGTGTAGTAGTCAACCATGTATCTGTAGCCGATCTCTTCACCCTTATAGCCTGCTTCTTTCAGAAGTTTTTTTGCTTTTTCAGGATTAAAACCTACAGGTTTAAACTCCTTGATATACATATCTCCGAAATTCTTCATCTGAACACCTTTAGGCACTTCAGAAAGACCTTTGAAAATAGTGTTGTTGATAAGTTCCCTGTCTATTGAATAGTTAAGGGCAAGGCGGATTCTCGGGTCCTTAAGTACAGGGGAAGCAACGCTGTCATAAATAATTACCCTGACGTTATTGATCGGGCCGCCGGTAACTTTAAAGCCTTTCTTCTTTTCGATAGTGCTGAACTGGTCAGGCATAACCTCGGTGATTATATCATAGTCATTTGAAAGAAGACCCATTATTCTGGGTGACATTTCAGGAATTACTATATACTTGATTCCGTCAAGAGGCGCTTTGTCTCCATAATAGTCATTGAATTTTTTGAATGTTATATATTCATCCGGTTTAAATTCTGAAACATAATAGGGACCGAATCCGACCGGTTTTACCATCCACTCTTCCCAGCTTTTTTTGGTTTTGTATGAATCTCCGCAGATAATTGCTGAGGTAATATATGTAAACCTCAAAAGAAGAAGCGGGTCCGGTTTTTCTTTTGTAAATCTTACAGTGTAATCATCAATCTTTTCAATTGACTGAAAAAGCCCGGTATACTGTTTAAAGGCATCATAGCCAGGATCTTCGGGAACCTTGCATCTGCCTTCCCCGAAAGAAACAAGTACATCATCAGCATTGAGCGGGAACCCTGCATGGGAAACTATCCCTTTCTTCAGTTTGAATTCCACAGTTCTGTCATTGATCTGCTTCCAGCTTTCCGCGAGCATCGGGATAATTTTTCCGTCCGGTGCAACTTCAATCAGGGTTTCATGCATATTTCTCATTACACGCTCTGATACATTGTCGCTGTTTGCTACAGTATCGAGAAATCTCGGATTATCCGGCACACCTACTCTTAAAACTTTTTCCTTTGTCTGTTCCTGTTTACCACCCGCAAAACCTGCCGTGGCAACAGAAACTGATAAAATCAATAAAAAAATCATAAATTTTTTCATACGATCCTCCTGTTTTTTTAAAAATTCTATACCCGGCACCGGGATCTGTATATTTACAATTTTTAACCTGTTTACAAAAAATAATTTTCCGGAGCTCTTTTTCACCTGAATGAATATATAATTATTAATATTAGTATTTTTTATTATGCGTAAGCACCAAGTCTCTATTAATTCGTGATTCAAAGGCAGGGATGAACCGATATGTGATATCAGTCTTTTCTTGTCATCATTTCCCTGTATTTACCCGGACTTATACCGGTGAGGCTTTTAAAATTCCTGATAAACGTTGTTTCATTATAATAGCCGACTATTTTTGTAATATCTTTAACACTGATATCACTTTCTTCAAGCAGTATCTTTTTAGCCTCTTCAATCCTGCAGATATTGATGTACTGAAGCAGCCCTGTATCGTTGACTTCCTTGAATATTTTCGAAAGATACTGTGTTGTAACACCCAGACTTTCAGCTATCCCGGGCCCTGATATATTTTTACCGCTGTAATTTTTCTCTATATATTTTTTGGCAGATAACGCAATATCTGATACATTTCTGTCCGGTGAAAGCAGGGCAAGTTCAGAGAAAATCAGATCGGCAGTTTTTCTGAACTGCAGGAAACTCTTGCATTCCATTATTTTTTTTACAAGATTTTTCAGGTTTTCCCTGTCGCTGCGAAGGATGGTATTAAGCGCTTCTATCAGGATATTCTGAAACCCGGCAAGCCTTAGTTTGAGTATGTCAATATCAATATAGTTTTCTTCGATTGAATTGATTCCCCCTTCCATGACTGTCTTTGCCTCATCATAATTTCCGGCAGCCAGAAGGTTATATATCTTGTACTCATCCTCAAGATAGGAAAGATAGCGGAAAGTGCGGCTCTTTTCCAGATTCTTAAGCTCTCTGAAAAGGAGGATCTCTTTTTCTTCAAGGAGGGTCCTGTATTCAAGCACCCGCAGAGCTTCACTGTAAGAGAGTGATATACCTGCAAGTGAATCATAAATCTGGCCTGACGTGACAAGAAAATCAATTTCGCTTCCTTCCCTTATAAGTGAGGATATCTCTGCCAGGGTATTTTTCAGCTGCATATAATCGCTGCTGCCGATATTGATAATAATTACGTTTTTACCTGAATAGACAAGAGGATAGCAGCTGTATTTTGACTCAAGCGCTTCCTGTTTGCGGATAAGCTCATTTTTAAATCTGAAAAAGTTCAGGCTGTCATTTTGTCTTAAATCGGCAATCATTACGGCAAAGTACTCGGAAGCAAACGAAACACCGAATGTATCACCGATATCCGCGGCAAGGGCCTCTCCAATCTCCTCTCCCATTATCAGTCTTCTAAGGAAAACCATTTTGAGATTGTTCTTATTCTTGAGAAAGGTTTCTTTTATACTTATATTTTCATCTATTACAGATTTTATGCCGTTTTCAAGCATTTCAAATTCATTTATATAGTTTTCGTAAATCTTTCTGAAATTTTTCTGGCTGAACAGATTTACAAGCTCGCTTATCGGAACATAGTTTTTCCTTGCAAAAAACAGGGACAGAAAAATTCCGGCAGTAAGACAAATTGCAAGCAGGAAAAGTACCGTCTCCTGAAATTTTTTAAGTTTTCCGTAAAAAACAGAATCAGGGACAATGATTGTATAATACCAGTCCAGAATATCTGATTTTATAACAGAGATAATCTGTCCGCTTCTTTCGATTTCGTAGTATTTATCGTTTTCAGGCAGATTATCGGGAAACGCTGCCGCCTCATTTCTCAAAGATGAATCAATTTCAATATTTACGACTGAAGATAATATCTGCCCGTCACTGTTTAAAATAAATCCGGCCCCTTTTTCTATCCACTCAATCTGCCTGATGCTTTTTTCCAGCATCTCCGGTTTGATAAAAACAACCAGGTAATAGTCCGAGCTGTCTTCACTCATCATAAAAAATTTGGTTGTGAAATAAAGTTCAGCTCCTTCCGACAGTCTGTTAATATCATCAAAGGAAAACGCCTTTCCCTTGTTTACCGACACTTTATCCCAGTCAATTCCGGCTGACTGATAATTATCAGGGATTATTCTTTCTCCCGAGGTCTTCTCCCTTTTTTCATTGACTATATAGATCTGGTCGATGTATGGATTAAGAAATCTTAATTCCTTGATTTTTTGTTCAATTGAATCCCTGAATTCAGCGTTCTCTTCTTCAAGTTTAAGATAGAGTCTTATCTGCCTGTCCCAGATAAGCTGATTTGTTATGTTTTCAATCTCGAAAAGTCTGAAATCAAGAAGATCTTTCATCTGGTTCAGGGTAGTTTTTTTATGAAATAAGCTCTCATATTTTATGATATCAACAGAGTAAAAATAGTTAAAAAGGCTGAAAACAAGGGGTATAATGAAAACCAGAATATATGACGTAAGCCAGATATAGAAGGTTCTCCCCTTTTTTATAATTCCCATAGGGGGAATTATAACACAATTTAATTATTTGCAATTTACATTTTTAACTTTACATCGGAAAAAGCACTGATAAGCCGTTCGATGTCTTCAAGGCTGTGTTCCGCCGTGATCTGGACCCTGATTCTGGCTTTTCCGGTTGGAACAACAGGATATGTAAAGGGAATGACATAAAATCCCTTCAAATAGAGCTGCTGAGCTGCAACAGAAGCCGGCTTTTCATCATAAAACATTACAGGTATTATAGCTGTTTCCCCGTCCCTGATATCAAACCCGCTTTTTTTCATCCCTTTTCTGAAATAATCGGATTTTTCCCTGATATCAGATATAAGTGAACTTCCTGATTTTTCAAGAATTGAGAGCGCAGTAAGTACTCCTCCTGCTATCACAGGGGGAAGCGTATTTGAAAAAAGGTAAGGCCGGGATTTCTGCCTGAGCATCTGCACAATTTCCTTTCTTCCGCAGATGCATCCCCCCGATGCCCCCCCAAGGGCTTTGCCGAATGTTGTTGTAATAATATCGATCTTCCCTGTAACATTGAAATGCTCTGCCGTTCCCCTGCCTGTTTTTCCTATATACCCGCTTGCGTGCGAATCATCTACCATAACAAGGGCGCTGTATTTTTCCGCAAGGGCGCATATCTCATCAAGCGGCGCAAGGTCGCCGTCCATGGAGAAAACTCCGTCTGTACAGATTATCCTGAACCTGGAATCTGCAGCCTCCTTGAGTTTTGCCTCAAGGACCGCCATATCAAGATGGCTGTAACGCAGTCTTTTTGCCTTGCACAGCCTTATCCCGTCAATAATGGAAGCATGGTTAAGTTCATCAGAAATTATCGCGTCATTTTCATCAAACAGAGGCTCAAATACCCCGCCGTTTGCATCAAAGCAGGCAGCAAAAAGAATCGCGTCCTCGGTTCCTGTAAAATCGGCTATTTTCCTTTCAAGAAGCTTGTGTATGGACTGTGTACCGCAGATAAAGCGTACAGATGAAAGTCCGAATCCCCATCTTTCAAGCGACTTGATTGCCCCTTTTGCGATATCGCTGCGTCCTGAAAAGCCCAGGTAGTTATTTGAGCAGAAATTTAGCAGTTTCTTCCCGTCGGAAGTTTCTATCTCCCTGCCCTGCCGGGATATGATCTCCCTTTCAAATTTATGAACCCCTCTTTCCTCTATTCCTTTCAAAATATCCTGCGCATATTTCCTGTAAGTGCCATACATCAGATTTCCCCCTTTCTGTTTTTTTCCGCAAGGACTTTGAGCATGTCTTCCGTCATTGTCTCCAGATCATAATCAGGGCTCCATCCCCACTCAACACGGGCCGCGTAATCCTCAAGAGAGTTGGGCCAGGAGTTTGCTATTGCCTGCCTTACCGGATCTACATCATAGTCAATCTCAAACTCAGGAATACGGGCCCTGATATAACCTGCCTGGTCTTCAGGGCAGAAGCTCATTGCGGTAATATTAAAAGCGTTTCTGTGCCTGAGCTTTGCCGGGTCGGCTTCCATTATTTCAACCGCGGCTTTTAATGCGTCAGGCATGTAGATCATGTCCAGATTTGTATCCCCCCGCAGAAAACAGGTATACCTCCTGTTTTTTACCGCCTCATAATAAATATGTACCGCGTAGTCTGTTGTCCCGCCGCCGGGAGGAGTTGCGTTTGAAATAATGCCCGGAAACCTTACGCCGCGTGTATCTACTCCGTATTTGTGATGATAATAATCGCACAGCAGTTCACCGGCGACCTTGGTAACGCCATACATTGAAGTCGGTCTCTGAATAGTATCCTGGGGAGTATAATCCCTGGGAGAGGATGGACCGAAAGCGCCGATAGAACTGGGAGTAAACAGTGAACACCCCTCTTCACGGGCAATTTCAAGAACTGTAAGGAGGGAGTTTACATTGATATCCCATGCGGCCTGAGGGTTTTTTTCAGATGTTGCCGAAAGCAGTGCGGCGAGGTGATAAATACGCTCTACCCTGTATTTTTTTATGATTTCATGGAGAGTTTTCCCATCCCTGCTGTCTGTCCTGATAAACGGACCGCCTTCAATAAGATCAATGTTGACATCGTCGCGGAGGTCCGTCAGAACAACGTTCTCATTTCCATAAGTATTTCGAAGCTTTAAGGCCAGCTCAGAACCGATCTGACCAAGCGCTCCTGTAAGCAGTATTTTCATACAAACCTCCTCCTGTAATTCCCATGATAAAAAGCTTGAATAATTGCAGGACACATATTATAGTAAATTAATATTCACTATATCAAACTTTATATTTTTATTATAGTGAATTATTATTTAGTATGTCAAACTTTTTTTAAAAAGGAAGCATAAATCATGGTGGAAAAACATCTTCTTCCGATAGGAACAACAATTCAGGAAATTCGGAAAGACAGAAAAATGACGCTAGGGGTTCTTTCAGAGAAAAGCGGTGTTTCAAAAGCAATGCTTTCACAGATTGAATCAGACAAGGTAAACCCGACAATCGCGACTGTCTGGAAGATAGCCACAGGCCTAGGCGTTGATATAAACGAACTTACAAGAGTTATTTCAGTTACAAAAAGGAATTTCACACTTACAAAGAAAGATGAAATTTCGATTCTTAACTGCGATCAGGAGGGAGTACACTTAAGAACACTTACCCCTGTTACCATGATTGACGATCTTGAGATGTACCTGATAACATTTGAACCTGAAAGCGAGCTTAAATCACTCCCCCATTTTCACGGCACAGAGGAATTCCTTACGCTTCTCGAGGGAGAGCTTCTTGTAAAAGCCGGGGAAAGCAATACAGTAATGCATAAAGGCGATTTCCTTGCCTATCACAGCGATATTGACCATTCGATCACAAACACAGGCGCCTCAAAAGCCGTGCTGCACATGGTCGTGCGGTATAAAAAACTTACAGACAGATGATTTAATCCACAGAATGCCTGCAGAGCCTTAAAGCAGCAGGCACGGCAGCCAGTCCTCCAAGCGCGGTCTCTTTTAATGAAGTATCCATTTTTCCCCCGACCTCTTTCATTGCAGCTATGACCTCATCAGAGGGTATAATGCTTTTCACCCCGGCCAGCGCCATTTCCATGGCAGTCAGCGCATTCACCGCGCCGTGGGCATTTCTGAATATGCATGGATACTCAACGTAACCGCCTACCGGGTCGCAGACAAGACCAAGGGAATTTAACATCGACAGTGAAAAAGCATGTGTACACTGCTGCGGTGTTCCTCCGAGAAGCTCGCACCCTGCGGCGGCGGCCATTGCCGCGGCAGACCCGCATTCAGCCTGACACCCTCCCTCGGCTCCGGCTAACGTCGCATTTTCAGCAATTACAGCTCCGATTCCTCCGGCTGTAATCAGGGCCATTATTACTTTCTCCCGCCTGAGGCTGAGCTCTTCTTCAATCGCTGATAAAAACCCCGGAATAATACCGCATGAGCCTGCCGTCGGAGAGGCGACAATCCTGCCCATGTTTGCGTTGACTTCAGATACGGCAATTGCGTTCCTTGTTATGCGGGCGGAAAGCCCGTTTCCAAGAGCTCTCCCGGATGCTATATATCTGTCAAGGAGTGAAGCATCACCTCCGCTTAAACCTGTTACAGTTTTCATTTTCGACTTGATGCCTCTTTCTACAGCTTCAAGCATAACATCATACCTCATGGACATTTTTTTAAAAACATCTTTTGCAGTACAGTTATTTTCCTCAGCCTGAAGTTCAATTACAATATCAGATATTCTAACCTTTCTGCTTTCCGCAGCTGCGGCCAGTTCTTTAATACTTTTCATCAATCCTGCTCCGTGTGTTAATACAGTTTATCCAGATATATGATTTTTTTGATTTCATGAACAGATTTACATTTTTCAATAAAGTCAGCACTGACACACTTATTCATGTTGATTATCATCACTGCATTATTACTTTTATTTTCATCGTTATATACCCGCATTTCTACAATATTGATTCCCTCATCCGCAATTATCCTGCCGACAGAAACAACAACGCCCGGAACATCTTCATTAAAAACAATCAGTGTCGGATATTTGCCTTCATACCTGACCTTTACCCCGTCTATTTCATTGAGTATTATTTTCCCGCCCCCTACAGATGAGAACTGAAGGTTCAGTTTTTTGCCTTGTTTGCCGGCTGCAATTATCTGCGCAGTATTTGGATGCACCTTTCCAAGATCTGCTTCGGTAAAACTGAATTTCATACCGGCTTTTTCAGCCGCTTCAAAACTGCCTGTTATGCGGTCATCATCAGGGCTGTAACCGAGAAGTCCTGCGATTATTGCCCTGTCTGTTCCATGGCCCTTTGCAGTACGTGCAAATGAGCCGTGCATGGAAATTGAAACTTCGGCCGGCGTACTGCCGTCCTGAAGGAGCTCCCTTGCGAGGTTTCCCATCCTGACAGCACCGGCAGTATGGGAACTTGAAGGGCCTATCATCACCGGCCCGATTATATCAAAAATATTCATAATTGCGAGATTAGCATTAATCTTAATTAATTGTACAGGAGAAGCAGGCTTTGTCTTAGGCAGTATAACCTGTCGCCGGTTTATTAATGTACTCATTTTATGATATATTCCCATCCATGAATAAAGAATCAACAAACAAGAAACCTTCAGATTCAATTGTCCGGATGGAACAGCTTGTTCTGCCCAATGATGCAAACATGCTCAATAATCTTTTCGGAGGAAGACTTCTTCAGTGGATAGACGCGGCAGGAGCCATGGCTGCCATGAAGCATTCAAGAAAAGAGGTTGTGACTGTGGCGGTCGACAGTGTAGATTTCAGGGAGCCTGTAAGGGTCGGCGATATGGTAAAGCTTACAGCAAAGGTCACCTGGACAGGAAGAACATCCATGGAAATAAAGGTTACTGTATTCTGTGAAAAACCGCGAACTGGTGAGATAATAAAAACAAATGAAGCATTTATGACGCTTGTCGCGTTAAACGATGCCGGGAAACCAACAGAGGTTCCAGGCCTGTGTCCGGAAACAGATGAAGAGAAAACTGATTTTGACAGGGCAAAAGAAAGAAGGGGCTACAGGCTCAGCAGGAAATCATGCAGGGAAAATCCGCTAATGTAATAGCCGCTTATACATTTAATCATATATCAGCATCCTGAAACAAAAAAAAGCGCATCTCCTGATGCAGGAATGCGCTTTTTTCTATAAGCCAGTTTGAGAATATTATTTTACTGCGTCAAGTTCGCCGAAGACTTTAAGAAAATTACCGTCAATTTTAACCTGAAGTGTACCGGCCAGCTGGAAAAAATCAGAAGTAGCATAATCATTTGTAACCTTACCGGTTTTTGAGGAAGTTGAGCCCACCTGTTTACCGTCGGCAATGGAAGTGTTCCATACCTTGTTCCAGTCAACATTGGCAGTTTTGCCTGTTGATGAAAAATCCGGATGGATTGTATTGTCAGAATGCCCGATCTTTCTCATCCTGAAGTTCCCCCTGGGAAGCGAAAGCTTTCCCGCCTTGTCAGTAACGATTTCATAGGCAGTTCCGCGGTGGACGTAGCGGATAGTAATGGTGCCGTCATTGGCCTGTACTGCTTTAAGGTTATCGCCTGTCATAGTTGCGTTATCAGCCACTGAATAAAGAAAAACCCCCCTAAGGCCCGCCGGCATTGTAGGATTTCCCTTAACATCTCTTCTGTAGCTGTTAAAAAGCTCTGTGGTATGGCTTTTGCTTGCTCCTGCCACAGCATCGAAAGAATCCTTTTCATTCGCATTATTTGATCCACGGAAAGTAAAATAATTGTTTGCGTAGTCAGGTCCGGTGAGATTTACCTGGGAATATACCGCAAGATCTGCCGCAAAAAGTGCCATTGCTGAAAGCATAATCAGCAAAACAAGAATTGCCAGTTTTTTCATATTATCTTCTCCTTTCATTGCCAATCAGCAGGATATATATCCTACTATATTGATATAATTATGTATATTTAAAGAGCTATTTGTCAAGTGCATGATTACTTTTTAATAAATGCGGTGTATGGCTTTTTAAAAAAAAAGAGTAAACAATTCTGATGAATAATTAAAAAAATAAATGATAAAACCCAGAATCAATAGATAAACAAAGCAGAAAGGGAGAAGAAAATGGAATAAATCCCCCTCCCGCCCCCCGATCCCGGCAGCAGCTGCTGCTACCGCAATGCTTTGAGGGGCTATCATCTTTCCGGCAGTTGCGCCTGCTATGTTTGCAGCGGCCAGCCAGTAGCCGCTTATACCGAGACTTAAAGCAACATCTTTCTGAAACTCTCCGAACAGGATGCAGGATGATGTGTCACTGCCGGTAATAAAGGTTCCAAGGGCACCGACGAACGGCGAAAACAGCGGATACAGAGATCCGGTAATTTCAGCTGTACCGTTCGCCAGAAAATCTATCATTCCGCTATAGCGCATTATTGTCGCTGAGGCTACCAGGGAGATTATTGTAAGCGTAGTTTTCCCCAGTTTTCCCGCTGTCCGGATCAGTATAAAAAACGGCAGCGATAAGCCGTCCCCGCTGAGAATTGAAGATAAAAATACCGCCAGGGCAATAAGAACACCGGGTGTGGAAATCCAGTAAAACCTGATTATCTTGCCTGCAGATACGGGATAGAATTTAACCGCTGTGCTGAAAGAATCCAGATACTCCCTGACGGCAGGAAAAAGGGGACTTGCTAGTGCTATAAAAAATAAAACAAGGATATACACAAAAACAGCGTCTAAAATTTTTCCAGGCTGCACAGCAATACTTTTACAGGGTATTTCATGAGTATCTTTTTCAGCCGCAGCTTTTCTGAGTAAAGAGACCCCTATAATAAAAACAGTTCCGGAAAGTGAAGCAAGAATTGTCGCAAGCTGCGGTCCGATGTGAAGGGCAACAAGGAGATTGACAGAGGCAAAACCGAGCGAACCGGCTGCGGCTTCCGGAAAAAACCTCAGAGCTTTTTTCAGCGACCGTTCATTAACAATAACCAGAAGAAAAGGTATCAACAGGGTCACCGGGAGAAGCTGAAAAGCGATAAACGCTGTAAGCGTTGGGAGATCGAGATTTGTCATTAACGCAAGAGTCATCGCCGGAATTCCGACTGCTCCCAAAGCTGTTGAAACAGTATTTGCAAGAAGGCATATTACAGCAGAATAAAAAGGATTAAAGCCTAAAGCCGTCATTATTCCGGCTGGAATTGCGACAGCCGTACCGTATCCGGCTATCCCTTCCAGGAAATTCCCGAGGCCCCAGGCAAGCAGAAGCACCTGGATACTTTTTTCACTGCTGAAGGCAAGAATAATCTTTTTTACGGTTTCCATTCTTCCTGTTTCAGAAATATAGTTATATGAGAAAATCGCGGCAGCAATTACAATAATTATCGGCCATAGTGCCATTGCACTTCCTTCTACAGCGCTTAATATAATCAAAACAGGTTCTTGCCTGAAAAAGATAAGAGCAGCTGCCGCAGAGGAAGCAAGAGCAGCAAGAGATGCATAAACCGGGGATATCTTTAAAGCACCGATCATGAGGATAAGGAGTGCAATTGGAACTAAAGCAATAAAGAACAGCATTATTCCCCCGGCCCCCTTAATTTTTCGACAGGATTATTTTAACGTTATTGATTTTTGTCATGGAAACCGAGTCCACAATAATCTCAGCGCCTTTAACTGATATTTTTTCTTTACGTTTGGGGATCCGGCCGAGTTCATCAATTATAAATCCACCGATTGTCTGGGAAAATCTTCCGATCGGCAGGCTTATTCCAAGGCTGTCATTGACAGTGCTGATCAGGGAGCTGCCGGTTACAATATATGTATTTTCACCGGTAATGGTTATTTTTTCATGCTCCGGAGAGTCGTCTTCATCATAAAGCTCACCGACTATTTCTTCTATAATATCCTCCACAGTCACAATTCCCGAAAGCCCGCTGTATTCATCAAGAATAATTGCCATATTTCTCTTTTCTTTCTGCATCATGAAAAGCGCATCACGGATCTTTTTATTATCAGATAAAAAAAAGGGAGGAAGCATTATATCTTCGAGTTTAATATATTTTTTCTCTTCCCTGCAGCCTATATTCCTGACTATATCTTTTACAAGAACTATCCCCCTGATGTTCTCGGGGTTATCTTCATAAACCGGAATCCGTGAAAAGTTTTTGCCGGTAATAAGATCAATTACATCAACTATCCTGCTGCTTTTATCAAGGCTGAAAACTTCTGTTCTGTGAGTCATTATACTGCTGATATTCTGCTGATCCAGCCTGAATACGGCATGCACCATATCTCTCTCATAATCTTCCAGTACCCCTTTGGCCTCGGCATATCTTACAAGTCTCAGGATAGCATCCATGGTAAGAGGGTCACGTGATTTGGGAGAAAGATAGCGGGTGATAAAACTGCTTATAAGAGTAATAAAATAAACAAAAGGGGAAAAGACAATAATAAACGCATTTATTATCGGAGCAGAAAAAACAGCGACAGCTTCATTATGGGCAAGCGCCAGATTCTTGGGGATTACTTCCCCGAAAATAAGTATCGCAAGTGTCAAAAGGCCTGTCATGTATCCTATAAAAGCATTCCCCAGCAGATCTATGGTTAGTCTGGTAGATATTACCGACAAAGATATATTTACAAGATTATTGCCGGCAAGAATTGCTGTAAGAAATTTTTCAGGTTTTTTTAAAAGCTTTCTAACCAGTTTTCCGCGATTTCCCCTTTTTTCCGCTATAGAGTCTATCTGAAAGGAGGAGAGGGAAGTAAACGCAGTTTCTGAAGAAGAAAAAAAACCTGATAAAATAAGCAGAGAGACAATTAAAGATATTTGACCAATCATTTTATATTAAATTATTCCTAAAAAGCATTTTTGTCCATCATTTAATGGCCGGCTGTCAAAACAGCTCATGTCATATCAGGCCGTCTGCATTTTTATCATCATTTTTGGGGATCAGCCCTGCCGCCGGCATTTTTTTCTCAAGCTGCGCCATCTGTCTGGCGACTTTTCTGATCTCATCCTTTAGAATAAAGATGCAGTCGCTTTCTTCCGCATAGCCTCTTACTATATCCTCGGCAAGGGCCCTGCAGGTGGGAGCCCCGCAGGAACCGCAGTCAAGGCCCGGCAGACTGCTGTTTATCTCTTCAAGTTTTTCCATCATCTTCATTGCAACCCTGATATCCTCATCAAGCTTCATTATGGGTTTTGAATAGATTTCATGGGTCCAGTTAAGGTCAAATCCGGGTCTCTTCAGGATATCACCGCTTATAAACGGATTGGTATTCTTTTTCACAAGATTCTTGACCGCCGAACGCGCTATAAATGTGTTTTCCACATTCATGATTCCGCCGACGCACCCTCCGGGACATGCCATTGCCTCGATAAAATCAATATCATCAATATTTTCGCTCTCAATCTGTTCAAGAACCTTTATCACCTGATGAATCCCGTCAACAGATATGCTCCTCAGCGCACCGACAGCCTCGCCTTCACCGTCGCTGAACCCCCATCCGACACCCAGCCCGGAAGAGGCAGAATAACGGATAGGCTTATCTATTTTCCTTATTGCGCTTCTTAGGGGAAGATAGATATCCTTGGCAGCAATAACTCCGTCTACCCAGGATTCATGGTCTCCGATCGGAGACCTCACAGCGGTAACCTTTGCAGGACAGGGGGAAATGAAAAAAACTCCTATATTTTTTTTATCTTTATGGATATATTTTTTTACAATCCTTGCCGCAAGCTCCATCGGAGACTGTATTTTTATGACATGTTCGATAAGTGCCGGGAATTTAACCTGTATAAGCCTTACAACAGCGGGACAGGATGAAGAAATAAGAGGCTTTGGATATTTATCAGATTTAAGGAGATCCCTGGTAGCAATGGATACAATTTCAGCAGCCCGTGCAACTTCATATACATCATCAAAGCCTATATCAAGAAGCGCAGAGAGAATGTACTCAGGGCCGGGAATATCGCGGAACTGGCCGTAAAAACTCGGGGCAGGGATTGCGACCTTATAATCGTATTTTTCAATTATATCGAGCGGATCAGAAACAGCTTTCTTGGCATGAGAAGGGCAGGTCCTTATGCACTCGCCGCAATCGATGCACCTTTCGGTTATGATTACAGCTTTCCCGTCCCGGACCCTTATTGCCTCGGTCGGACAATTGGATATACAGTTTGTGCACCCCCTGCAGAGGTCTTTATCAAGTGTTACTGAATGATAATACCTGTTCCTGTCCATTTCCTATTTATCCTGACCAATTTTAACTTTTATTGTAACAATTGTCTCCACTCCCGGTATGCTTTTAATATCAAGGTAATCAGAATTTTTCTTTATATTAGGCAGCCCCATCCCTGCACCAAAGCCCATCTCCCGGATCAGATCGGAAGCAGTTGAATAGCCTTCCTGCATTGCAAGGGTTATATCAGGAATACCGGGACCGTGGTCTGTCAGGACAGCGGTAACAGCTTCAGGAGTTATCTCAATATCAACTGTTCCGCCGCCGCCGTGTATTACCATGTTTATTTCCGCCTCATAAAGCGATATCACCGCTTTTTTAACAATTGCCGGTGCTACTCCAAGCTGCATCAAATTCTTTTTCAGGCTGCTTGAGGCAATACCTGCAACAGACATATCATTGCCGGGCAGGGAATAATTAAGGTTCATCCTTAGACAGGTCCGGTTACCATCTGAAGTTGGCTACAGGCGGATAGGCTTTCCTGACAGACAGAGTAAGAACAAGTCCGCCTGTTACTCCGGCAATATTCTGAATAATGTTGCCGGGCACTTCAATAAGCGCAGCTCCCGGGCCGACCATGAATACACCTGCAAGAAAATATCCTGAAGCCATAATTAATGTTCCTGTCAGAAAACAGATTATACCTGTAATGAAAATACCGGCGGTTTTATTTTTCTCTCTGGAAAGAATCAGGTTATACACAATGCCCAGGAGAAAACCCTGAAGCCCGTGAACAAAGAAGGAAATCGGGGCCCACTGACCGTAACCGCCGAGTATATCGGCAAAAGCAGTCCCTATGCCGCCTGCAAGAAACGCGGAAACAGGGCCGAATACAAATGCCGCGAAATAGATTGCGACATCGCCCAGATTGATATAGCCGCGGGTCGGGGCTATCGGGATTCTTACGGCAACAGTAAAAATTGTTACAATTGCTGATAATACTGCTATTGCGGCTATTCTGAACGCTGCCGTATCTGTAAATTTATTCGAGTCTGACATTCCCTGTCTCCTTATAAAAAACTGTAGATAACAATAATCAATATAAACGTAAATGACAATATTAGTTCCTTCCGTAATTCCTTAAGGCTTTTCATTTTCCTTATCTGTCCGGGTAAATTGTTCCTTCCGACACCGCGGGTTTCAAGCGCCATTGCAAGAGCCGGGATACTTTTAACAGCCTGGATCATAACAGAAGTAAGAACAGACAGAAGTTTTCTGAAACGGGAGGGAAAATTCCACTTCGAAATATATGGGGAGTCTGCCGTGAGTCTCATTTTATGGGCATCAAGTGTCCCTTCATAAATTGACGAAATATAGGGGATATATCTGACAGTGAGCGATATCATAAGCGACAATCTGTATGAAAGTCCGAAGAATCTTAAGGCAAGGATAAAATCCTCAATTTTTGTCGTTCTCAGAAAGAGATAAAAAAGAAGAGTAAGACCGAGAAACCTTCCTGCAAGATGAAAAGACTCATAAAGGCCGGCACTGGTCAATAATGAACGGCCATTAATTGCAAGGTAAACTGTTCCCCCTGAATTGAACGGAGGAGTAAGAAGCATTATTAAAATAATAAGGGGAGCGATAATTTTTACAGGTTTTAAAATATCCCTGAACCCGGCAGAATAGATACCTGACGCAAAAATAAACAATAAAATACAATAATATTTGAATACAGGAAGAGGTACAAAAAAAAGGGCTGATAAAAAAAGGAGAAAAAAGAGTTTAATCCTCGGATCAAGCCTGTGCAGTACAGAGTTTCCCTTCAGGTATGTTTCGGTAAACATCAGAGGACCTCTGCCATTGAGATATCAAGCAGGTTTTTGAATCTTTCATCAGAGCCGGCGCTTAAAAGACAGCCTCCCTCCATAATGAGGACCCTGTCCGCAAGACCGGCAGAGAGCCTCATATCGTGAGAGATGATCATGACAGCAGGCGGGGGATCAAGATTTCTAAGACTTTTTAATATCAGGGTATAATCATTGAAAGAAAGCCCTGAATCTGCCTCATCAATTATTAAAATCTTTTTGTTCAGTAAAAAATAGATCGCAGCCTGAAGCCTCTTCCTGGCTCCGTAGCTCATTATCGCAGGCGGGGCATCAATACTTTCGAGACGGAAAAGCGTTACAGCCTGCTCTATCATCTTTTTCTGCGCTTCTTTATCAATTTTGCCGGGTTTAAGACCGAATGCAAGTTCTTCCCCCACAGTCGGGAGGAAAAGCTGAAAATCGGGATTCTGAAAAAGGTAGGCTGTATTTCTGTTAAGTTCATCCGGAGAAGAGGAGGCCATCTGCCCTTTATTCTCAAGCGAAACACTTCCGCTCTCAGGAATCAACAGACCGCTTATAATCTTTGCAAGAGTTGATTTGCCTGAGCCGTTCCTGCCGAGAAGCACTGTAACTTCTCCGCTCTTTAAATAAAAATCATCAATATTGAGAGAAAATTCCGAATCCGGATATCTGAATTTAATTCCTGAAGCTTTTACCAGAACAGGCGAGTCAGCTGAATCTTTGTCAGCAGGGAGTCTTTTTATGTTCGCCTTAAGTTTATTGCTGTCAAGATATACACCGCATTTAAGGGCTTTTTCCATAAATACACGGTCCGGCTTTATTTTTTCATCCAGAAGGGAGCCAGCGTCATAGAGAAAAAAACTGCCGCAGTATTTTCTGTAGATATCAAGCATTTTGGAAGTCAGGATAAGGACTGTTTTTTTCTCATTTTTAAGGAATTCGAGGAGGGAAATTCTCCCCTCCGGATCGATTTCTTCAAAGGTTTCATCAAGTATCCAGAGCTCCGGGTCAGATGCCGCAAGACACGCAAAAAGAAGCTTTCTCTTCTCTCCCCCTGAAAGATAAGCGGGATTCATCCCTCTTAAATGACCAATTTGTATTTTTGAAATTGCAAGATCAGTCTTGTTTTTTATTATATTATAATCATGACCGGAAGATTCCAGCGAAAACCCGATTTCACTTTCAACCTGAGGCGTTAAAATCTGTTCTTCCGGATTCTGAAAAACAATTCCTGCCCTGCTTAGCAGGTTATACGGTTTTTCTTTTTTTATATCTGTATCTCCGATGGAAATTTCTCCATCAAGAATGCCGCCTGTATACCTCGGGACAAGAGCAGTTATTATTCTTGAGAGCGTAGTTTTACCTGATTCAGGAGGAGCAAGAAATACCGCAATCTCCCCCCTGTCAACAGAAAGAGATAAATCCTTAAAAATATATCTTTTTTTTATCCCCCTGTATTCCGGATAGATAAATGAAAGATTTCTGATTTCAAGAAAAGCTGCCATGAAGAAATAGTAGCAGATTAAAGGGTTTGTGTCTTTATACTGAGGAAAAACAGATGATGACGCAGAGGGGGGGCCTTAAGCACCCCGCCCCGCGTGTAATACATAAAAACGGGTTTGCCGTTTTTTTACATCTTTGTAAAAAGGACAACAGCATTGTGCCCGCCGAAACCAAGTGAATTGGATATAGCTGCGTCAATTTTTCCGCTTTCCCCCTTATTGGGAACATAATCGAGATCACAGTCAGGATCAGGGTTCTCATAATTGATTGTCGGGGGAAAATACTGGTCCCTTATCGCAAGAATGGTTGCGACAGCCTCTATCCCGCCTGCAGCTCCTATACAGTGGCCGGTCATGGATTTTGTTGAGGAGACTTTAAGGCCTGAATATGCGTGTTCACCAAAAACTTTTCTTATCGCAAGAGATTCAGTTTTGTCATTAAGCGGTGTCGAAGTTCCGTGAGCATTGACATAGTCTATATCGACAGGATTAAGCCCTGCGGCATTGATAGCCATATTCATAGCCTGTATTGCGCCCCTCCCCTCCGGATGGGGTGCTGTAATATGATTCGCATCGCATGAGATACCGTAGCCTGAAAGTTCGCAGTATATTCTTGCGCCCCTTCTCACGGCATGTTCGTATTCTTCAAGTACAAGAATACCGGCCCCTTCGCCCATTACAAATCCGTCCCTTTCCCTGTCGAACGGCCTGCTAGCCCTTTCAGGCGTATCGCAGTATCTGCTGCTCAGTGCCTGTATCACGCAGAAGCCGGCAAGTCCGAGTTTCGTAATCGATGCTTCAACACCGCCGGCAACCATCACGTCCGCGGTACCGTTCTGTATCCACATTGCAGCGTTTCCAATCGCATCTGTGCCTGATGCGCACGCTGTTACAATAGAGTAACACGGCCCCTGGGCATTAAGAAGGATTCCGACATTACCGGGAGCAATATTTGTAATCAGCTTGGGTATTGTAAGGACAGGGATTCTCCTGGGCCCTTTTGTAAGAAGCTTTTCATACCCTTCTTCTACAGATTCAAACCCGCCTATGCCGTTTCCAATCACTATGCCTAGCTTTTGGGGGTCAACTGTTCCCTCTTTTATGGCAGCATCTGTCATCGCCTCTTTTGTCGCGGCAAGAGCGTAAAGGGTAAACCTGTCAAGCTTTTTTGCCTCTCTCGGTTCCGCAACTGATGAGACATCAAAATCCTTTACTTCACCCGCTATTGATACAGGATATTCATCAGTATTAAACCTTGTGATCTTTCCAATCCCTGATTTACCCTCTTTTATTGACTGCCAGAAAGATGCGGTATCATTACCTATCGGGGATATTGTACCAAGCCCTGTAACAACTACTCTTCTTTTCATTATATATTCACCTACATTCCCATTCCGCCGTCAATATTTATGACCTGGCCTGTTACATAAGATGAAAGTTCAGATGCGAGGAAAAGAACGACAGAGGCAACTTCCGAGGGAAGTCCAAGCCTTGCAAGAGGAATTTTGTCATAAAGCGCTTTAATCTGATTCTCGTTAAGCTTGTCTGTCATCGGGGTTTTAATGAAACCGGGGGCAACTGCGTTAACCCTTACTCCGCGGGATGAAACCTCACGCGCAAGGCTTTTTGTAAAACCTATAAGGCCTGCCTTTGAAGCTGAATAGTTGCACTGGCCGGCATTCCCTATTACTCCTACAATTGAGGCAATATTTATAATTGCACCGCCCCTCTGCTTTATCATTGCTTTTGAGATTACCCTGCTGATATAAAAAGCGCTTGTGAGATTTATTTTCAATACATCATCCCAGTCCTTTGAAGACATTCTGAAAATCAGTCCGTCTCTTGTTATTCCCGCATTGTTTACAAGGATATCGATTCCGCCGCTTTCCGTGAGAATTTTCTCGCAGACAGCAGTCACTTCATCTTCATCGGCAACATTTGCCTTGCTGAAATAAACCTCAGCTCCGTTTGCTTTGGCAAGCGCTTTATATTCTTCCATAAATTCGCTTTCATTCAAATCGAGAAAATATACCGATGCACCATTGCCAAGGAACGATAAAACTATTTCCCGTCCTATACCTCGTGATCCGCCTGTAATGAGCGCTTTTTTTCCTTTGATTAACATGTAAAACCTCCTGTTCCGGTTTAAATTTTTAATATTTCATCTATTTTTCCTGCAGGAAGGCAAATAGCATCCCCGCCTGCAGCTTTCCAGAGTCCGGCAAGTACTGTTCCCGGCCCTGATTCAATACACATTTCAACTTTTTCATTTAAAAGTTCTTTTTCTTCATTTACCCAGAGTACCGCAGAGGTGAGCTGTCTTGAACAAAGTATTTTGGCTTCTTCTCCGGATGTTACCAGTTTGCCTGTAACATTGGAATACACCTTTTTGACAGGGTCGCTGAAATTGTATTTTTCAAGAACACCCGCATATTCTGTTTCAGCGTCCTTCATAAGCGGGCAGTGGAACGGCCCTGAAACCTTCAGCCTTATAAATCTTCTTGCCCCGGCTTCCTTTAACATCACTTCTGATGAGGAGAGGGCGCTGTCAGTACCTGATATCACAATCTGGGAAGGACTGTTGTAATTTGCTATAAAAACTTCATTAAGGCCTGAATTTTCTAAAACACTGTCCACAGTATCATAATCAAGTCCGATAACAGCAGCCATTCCGGGAGACCCTGCAGGTGAATCCATAGACCTGCTTACTTTTTCCATAATGCTGCCCCGTTCCCTTACAATTCCAAATACCGATTCAGTATTTATGATACCGGCATCCCAGAATGCGGATACCTCGCCAAGGCTGAACCCCGCACATATATCGCTTTCTATACCGCGTTCCTTTAGAAGCATTGAAGAGGCAATATTTACAAGTGTTACAGCTGTCTGTGTTTTGTCTGTTGGTTTTAATTCTTCTTCAGATCCATGGAACAGCAGTTTCTGCAGGTCAAGTCCCGCACTTTCGGACGCTGTCCTGAACAGATCCTTGATTTTATCGCTGTAGTCCCAAAGGTCTTTACCCATCCCTGGATATTGAGCTCCCTGGCCCGGGTACAAAAAACACTTCTTCATTTTTCCTCCTGAAAAGCATCAGTCAACATGAAAATAAACGGCGGAAAGTTAGCACATGAGTTAAAATAAAGTCAATAACAAAAAAGTATATTTCAGGAAAATTCAGACCTCATCGGTAAGTTCTTCAGGTTCATCATCGCTGAGCTCTTCCGGTTCTTTCGGGGTTAGTTCGTCTGTCAGCTCAGGAATGTCCGTATCCGCGTCCGCATCTTCAAGTTCCTCAAGATTCTCATCGGGACTGTTTGATTCAGGTGATTTAAGAGGTTCCTCAGCAGCTGGTATCTCATCCGGCTCCTCAGATTCAGGTTCTTCAAGGGTTTCACCGGGCGGCATTTCCTCTTCAAACTCATCAGGAGGTACAGTCCCCTCCTGGTCAGGTTCTTCAAACTCTTCGAGCTCTTCGAGCTCCTCATAAACATCAGGTTCAGACTCTTCAACCGCCTCCGGATCCTCAGATTCAAGCTCTTCGAGCTCCTCATAAGCACCCTCCGCCGTTGCGGGATCCCCGGCTTCCGGTAATACCGGATAATCCTCAGGCAGTTCTTCCGCAGACAATTCAGGAATATTTCCTGAAACATCTTCGGAAAGTTCTTCAACATTTTCCCATTCAAGACTGCCCGTGCTTGCTCCGTATTCGACAAGGGCGGCTCTGATTGTCAGAAAAAAGGTAGGATAAATCATGTCGTAGAAATATGTTCTGTAATAAATCGCCAGTTTTTTCTTTCTGAAATATGAAATAACAGAACCGGCAATATCTTCCGAATCAGTTGAACCCTCTGAAGGGACAGCCGAATTTTCCCTGGTATAATTTGCTGTTTTTGTATGAATATGCCCGGGCATTGAATTTACCCTGTCCTGATACATCCCCAGCTTGCAGAACATTTCATAAAGAGTATAGGTTATTTTAATGAATTTTTTGACCAGCTCTGTGTCATTATCCAGTTTTTCCAGAAACAGCCTGTATTTGGCAGGATACATTATTTTGAGAATCTCTTCCTTCCTGAGATTTACCCCTTTCTGAATAAATACAGACTCAATGGCATTGATGACAAATTTATTTCCCCTGTAATATTCAAGAAGTTCAACAATTTTATCAAATCCCGCCTCCCCTTTATTAAGGAGGAGCCTTACCTGGTCAGAAAGAGCTTCAGGCAGGGAAGGATTTACCTGTACGCTGTAGCTTTCAAAAACTGCATTTTTTTTATCTTTAAGAAGTACTTTTTTGTACTGAAAGAGTTCATCAATTGTAATATCCTTGAAGTAACCCATTTTAGTCTGGGCTTCCCGTTTAAATTGATTAAAATAATCTTCAACAACTCCGACTTCAGTAAGCGCGTCAAAGAATTTTTTTGAGATCCGCAAGCCCCCGATAGGAGCAGTAGACTCCATCCGCTTTGCTTCAATAACAGGCATGCCTATTACGTCCCATTGTTTTGCGCCGGCAGGACCGAAATTGCCTATAGTTACATCACCTACATTTGCACCGATCCTGATCCTTATCTGAAAAAGGGCATTTATGGAATAGGCGAATTCGCTTCCCGATCTAAGGTTGCTTATTATATCAAAGGCTTTTCTGACAGCTGTTATAGTTTCAGGATCCACTGTTTCATCGAAAAAAGATTCATCAGCCTGATTAAACAGAAAACAGATTCTCTGAAGCTCCACACATGTGTAAAAAAGTTCATGGGCTATATGCCTTACAGCATCTTCTTCCTTCATATGGCGTACAACAGGATCTGTAAGACCTCCGAAATGAAACATTATGCTGTCGCCTTCAATTTTATTTAAATAGCCGGACCTCTTAATCAATACCCAGTTAAATGCTGAAAAAAGACCGTTAAGAACAGTCTGATTTTCCATGGGGCTTAAAAACTTGGAAAGATATGAGTAATCAGCAAGATCGACAAATGCTATTCCGATTTTTGTTTCAATTGAATTTTCAGGAATCTGGCCAAGCTCTATAATGGCATCTATAAGCTGCCTGGGAAGATAGAATTCCTCGATTTCTCTTCTGAATTTTATCTCCTTGGATGCTTTTGCGAGAGCTTCTTCAAGCGCGTCGCTGCCTTTACCGGCATCAGCTAAATTTTCCCTTGCTTCCCTGATTGAACTTTCAAGGATGCCTCCTGCCTTTTCAATATTTTCCTTTATTATTTCACGTATTTTTTCTATATATGTATCTTCTGTTTCAGGGGATGTGTTATTATGCAGAAGTTCTTCAAGATAATTAACTATATAAGCCGGTTTTAAAGCATATTTTTCAGTAATATAGAGAGCATGTGCATATATTGATTTCGAGTCAAATACCATAACTTATACTTTATCCCTTTTAATTATATTATATATCGGCAGACAGTATGTTAAAAATTTACCTTCAATTTCAAGCTTTGTCACTTTTACATTGGCAGAATAGAATTTTTTAATGTTTTCACCAGTAATTATTTCCTCAGTAGCGCCGCACCGGGATATCCCCCCCCTTCCAAGGAAAATTGACCTGTCGGAAACAGCAAGGGCGTGGGACGGATCGTGAGTTGAAAAAATAATTGTAGACCCTGATTTCAGGGAGAGCTCCGAGAGCAGTTCAAGCATCCGTTCCTGATTTTTTATATCAAGATCGCTTGTCGGTTCATCAAGAAGAAGTACTTCCGCCCCTGAGGCAAGTGCCCTTGCAATCAGTGTCAGCTGTTTTTCCCCCCCGCTGATTTCGGAAAACCTCCGCTGTGAAAGTTCCTCAATTCCCGCCTTTTTAAGAGCTTCATACGCTTTTTCCCTGTCAAGCTCTCCCGGAGAAGAAAAAAGGCCCAGATGCCCGGCCCTTCCAAGAAGAACCATGTTGTAAACTGTGTAATTTACTCCTGTTGAAAAAATCTGGGGAACATATGAGACTTCCTTCCCGATTTCAAACTTTCCTGAGTATTTTTTCAGCAGCCCTGCAAGTATTTTGAGGAGCGTAGTCTTGCCGACACCATTTGGTCCAAGTACGGCAAGAATTTCCCCCTGCAGGAGGGAAAGGGAGAGATCTGATATCAGCTTACCTGAACCGTATGAAAAGGAGAGATTATTTACGGTGATTATTGCCGGTCCTTTTTTTGACATATCAGACAACCCAGCTCCCCTTTGATTTTACAAGAAGATAAATAAATACGGGTGTACCGATAAATGCAGTTATTACTCCAAGCGGGATTTCAACCGGAGCAATAATTCTGGCTGAAATATCTATCAGCATAAAAAGGATCGCGCCGGCAATTGCGGAAGCAGGAAGCAGCTTCTCATGGTCAGAACCGACAACCATTCTTGCCATGTGCGGAACAATGAGCCCCACCCAGCCTACTATTCCTCCAACAGAAACGACAGCAGAGACGGCAAGTGTTGAAAAGAAAAGGATAAAGACAAGGCTTTCACCGGTTTTTACTCCAAGGGATTTTGCAGCATCCATTCCAAGAGAAAGGGCATTAATCCGCCATCTTGCAGCTATCAAAAGAAGAGAGCTTATAATTATAAGAGGCATCGTAAAGTAAAAATGCTCTTTGCCTGTCTGGGAGAGGGACCCCATAAGCCAGTAAACAATCGAAGGAAGCTGATCCTCGGAATCAGCAATTATTTTAAGAAATGATATTCCTGCCTGAAAAAACATATTTACCACTACCCCGGCCAGGATAAAAACAAGTATGGCGTTTCCCCCTGTTTTACCTGTTATGGATAAAGTCATGAGAAGAGCGGCAAAACCGAAAATAAACGCAAAAAGCTGCGCGCCGATACCCCAGCCGAAAAGCAATATACCCAGGGCTGCCCCGAATCCGGCGCCTGATGTAACGCCTATTACGCCGGGGCTTACAAGAGGGTTTCTGAATATCCCCTGGTAAACTGCGCCGCAGACGGAAAGGCCCATCCCCGATACAGCTGCCATGGCTACCCGCGGCAGCCGGAGGTTAAGAACCACTGATTCCTCCACAGGAAGCCAGTTTTTATCAAATCCGAATAAAGGCTGAAAAAGTATTTCCAGAACCCTGAAAAAGGGTATATGGTATCTTCCCGCCGAGAGGCCTATAAGAAAAACTGCAGCCGCCGCGGGAACAAGAAAGAAGTATATCTTTTTCAGGGGCATATGCCGGTCCCGGTTCTCATCAGAAAATACCGCTCCCTGCAGGGTTTAGGATATTATGAATTTCAACATCGGTCAGAGCGTAATTAAAATATTTTTTGTAGTATTCCCTTATTTCCCTGTCCATGTCCCAGTTAAAAAGATCGGGATAGTTTTTAACCGCCATCCATTTCAGCATCAGAGGTCCGTCGAGAGAAGGGGGATACCATCTGTAATTTCCAAGCGGTATTTTATAAACAGTTCTGTTTTTGTAAGCTGATGTCCCTGACCAGTCCTGCCCCTGTATTGCATTGCTGTAAATATCTTCAGGCATAGTCTCTGCGAAGTTGGTAAGATAAACAATATCAGGGTTCCATTTAAGCACCTGTTCAAAATCAGCTATCTTAACCATAGCGGGATGATTTGCCGTAACTTCATCCGCGCAGTTTATACCTCCGGTTGATGCGATCCAGTACTGGCCGAAAGAATTGCCGCCCGCGACCATATTCCCGGACGCTTTAAATACAATAAGTATTTTTTTCTTTTTTTCATCAGGTATTGAAGCTGTCTTTTCCGCAATCTCTTTTTTTACACTCTCCCATTCTTCAAATATCGCACCTGCCTTTTTCTTTTCTGAGCCCAGCACTGATGCGGTTATATCAACCCATCCCCTGATTGATTTTTCAGGGCTGTAAAATTCAATTTCCTTATCCCTGTAAATCATCCTGTCCTTTTCAAGACCTAAATAAATTACAGGCAGCCCTGATTCCTTGAGTTTCTCCATCCCCTGAAGCACCTGATCAGTAAAAAAGACATCAGGTTTTATTTTCAAGAGCTCTTCCGTATTAAGAAGACTTCCCGTCAGGAAGTTGTCCTCTGCCTCAAGAAGGGAAGGGGCAATTCTGGAGAGAACTGAGACTTCAGCCGCTTTTTTGGCAAGGGGGTGAAGTCCCTTTATCCTTTTCGCGTTACCGTCAAGATATACGATTATATGGGGAAGAGGCGCCGGGAATGCCGCGATTGATTTTATTTCGCCCGGCAATTCTACAGTTTCACCGCGGCTGTCTGTAACAGAAAATGATTTGCTTTCACTTTGCTCAGAAACACCCCGGCCTGAAGCTGTTTTTCCGCATGAAACAGCAAAAAACAATAAGGAGATAAGAAAATAGAGTAGTATTTTTTTCAATCAGCTGCCTCCTGGACAAAAAAAACATATGATGGCAGCTGATTATAAACCTTATTTTCAGATTGTTAAATATTTTGCTGAAACATTATCAATCCTGTTCAGTTTTTCAACCATTGTTTTGATGGTTTTTTCCTCATCTACAACCTCCAGAAAGATGAGACCGGAAGGTGAACAGGTGTTGCCCGGAATATCGTGAAGTCCGAGCCTTACTTTTATGCTGCAGCCGTACTCTGTAAGAACTTTTTGTACATCGTTTGCCGCATCCTCTCTTTTATCAACCTTGATTATAATTAATTTGTATTCCATAAATGAAATTTTAGTTTTTAACAAACTTCCTGTCAAATAATATTATTGAATCCAATAGCAGATTGCAATTTTAACCGTGCTGTTTTAAAATAACGAAAATATGGTCATTTTTTCCGCCTGTTTTTCAGAAAATTTCAAATTGCCAGCGACTCTAGGACCAGAAGGGAGACCAATATGAGTAATCTGTTCAAAGGAAGAAGTCTTGCCGTTATCGATGATTTTTCCCTCGATGAGAGACTTTTTCTTTTTGAAAAAGCAAAAGAACTAAAAAAACTTCTTCAGGAAAACAATAAGCGCGAACTTGAGAAATACAGAATCAATGACAGTGATTTCGGCGTCTATGAGGTTTTTATTGAAGATTCAACCAGAACAAAGGAATCATTCAAGAATGCAGCTGAATTCCACAGGGTAAAACTGAGTAATCTTGAGGCAAATCACTCTTCAATAAACAAAAGCGAGAGCTTTGCAGATACATTCAATACCCTTTGCGGATACGATAACCTGGTTTTTATAGTAAGAAGCAAACAGGAAGGGCTCTGCAGATGGCTTGAGGAGAACGGAAAACTCTATGCCGGAAGAAACAGGATGAAACAGACTCCCTCATTTATAAATGCGGGAGACGGCAAACATGAACATCCCACTCAGGAGCTTCTTGATGAATTTACTTTTCTCGAAAGAAATAAATGGAACAGGACCAGTTTTCATATCGCGCTTGTTGGAGATCTTTATCACGGAAGGACGGTTCATTCAAAAGCAGACGGACTGACAATTTTTAAAAACGTTAAAATTGATCTTGTAGCTCCCCGTGAACTCGGAATGCCTGAATATTATATTGATAAAATGAAAGACAACGGATTTGAAGTAAATATTTTTGATTCAATAGACAGCTATATGGAAACAGGACAGACAGCGCCGGTCTGGTATTTCACAAGGCCGCAGCTTGAAAGAATGGGCGATGATATCCTGAAAAGACAGGATGAACTGCGGTATAAAATTATTTTCAGAAAAGAATTTCTCGAAAAAATCCCGGAAGATACTATTTTCTATCATCCCCTGCCCCGGCACAAACTATATCCTACAATTCCCACCTTCCTTGACACGACGTCTCTTAACGGATGGGAAGAGCAGTCTGCCAACGGCATGGTAATCAGAATTATACTGCTCGGCCTGGTTGCAGGAATAATAGGTTCTGATTATAAATCCGGGGAAAGCGGCAGGGCGTATACCCCGGATTCTGAAGATTTTATCGAAGAACTGCCGTTAAAGGAAACCATAGTCACCAAGGATTATGCCGAAGGGGTAAAACCCATCTCAAACGGCCTTGTTATCGACCACATATGCAGGGGAGAAAGCGAGAAAGAGATAAGGGAACACCTTGCAAGAATTATAAGAGTCCTTGAACTCTACGGAAAGGGCGGAGAATGGATAAGCAGGTCAAGAAGCGAACAGGATAAGATGAAAGGGATGATTTTCAGACCCGGCCATCCCGAACCGGGAACAAAAAAAATGAAACAGCTTGCGGCCCTTGCGCCGGGATGTACTGTAAACATTATAAATGAAAGAAAGGTTATAAAAAAACTGAAGCTGCAAATGCCTCCCCGAATTTTTAATTTTCCCAATATCTGCTGCAGAAATCCGGACTGTATCAGCCACAGCTCGCAGGGGGAGCATGTTCCTGCGGAATTCAACAGGATAACAGGCGATAAATTCAGGTGTAAATACTGCGAAAAACCGCACTCCTTCAAGGAAATCTGGATACAATAAAAAATCAGGAGAAAATAATTAATGGCAAAAGCTGTGATTTTTGACATGGACGGTGTGCTTGTAAACAGCGAACCTTACCATTTTGAAGCGGAAAAACAGATCCTCGCAAAAATGGGGATTACGATAACAGATAAAGAAATTCAAAGCTTTGTCGGACTTGCAATGGATAAAATGTGGGCGAGATTAAAAGAGAGCTATTCGCTTGAAAAAAGCATTGAAGGGCTTCTAAAAGAGGATACAGAGTTCAGGGTTAATTTTTTCAGGGAAGCAGGAAAAATAAAACCGATAGACGGGGTGACAGACCTTATTTCCGGTATAAAATCTGCCGGATTAAAATCCGCGGTTGCTTCCTCATCCCATCCTGATCTCATAAGGGTTCTTCTTGAAGCCGCAGGCCTTGCGGAATTCTTCCCTGTTTACTTAAGCGGTTTCCAGGTAAAAAGAGGGAAGCCTGACCCTGATATTTTTATAGAAACAGCAAGGCGTCTTTATACAGGGTGCGGGAGCTGTGTTGTAATAGAAGACTCTGAAAACGGGGTAAAGGCCGCGAAAAAAGCCGGTATGAAATGCATCGGGTACAGCAACCCGTTTTCAGGAAATCAGGATCTGTCTGATGCAGATATAATCATCAGCAGCTTTTCCGATATTAAGGCGTCTTTCCTAAAGGATTTATAAAAAGGCTGGGGGAAACATTCTTCCCCCAGCGGGCAGGTTCCTTTTTTATGACTTTTAACCGGCCATAAACTCTTTAAACTCAACAGCATCCACCGTCTCAACCTCAAGAAGCCTCATGGCAATCCTCTCGATAAGCTCTTTTTTTGAAGCAAGAAGCTTTAAAACGTGCTCATACCTGCTTTTTATAATATTATATATTTCCTCATCAACATACTGATGTGTTTTTTCTGAATACTCTCTCGAAAGGCCTGCTCCGGCCGGCTCTCCCATATAAGTGCCGCCCCGGCTTGTTAGAACAACATTTTCGAATTTTTCACTCATTCCATAATCTGTAATCATCTTTCTGGCTATATCTGTAGCCCTTGTCAGATCGTTTGCAGCACCTGTAGAAATTTCATCAAATATCACCTTTTCCGCAGCCCTTCCGCCAAGCAGGACATCTATCCTTCCCAAAAGGTCTCCGCGCGAAAAAAGGAACCTGTCTTCTGTCGGCATCTGCAATGTGTAACCGAGAGCTCCTATCCCGCGGGGAATAATTGTAATCTTCTGGACAGGATCCGCCCCTTCGGTAACCGCTGCAATGACCGCGTGCCCTGTTTCATGATAGGCAACTATCTTTCTTTCCTTTTCGTTAAGCAGTTTGTTCTTTTTACGGAGCCCCGCGACACTTTTTTCAATCGCTTCCATGAGGTCACTCTGATTGACCTTGTCCCGTCCCGCACGCACTGCAAGAAGAGCTGCTTCATTTATAATGTTGGCAAGGTCTGCCCCGGCAAAACCCGGAGTAGCACGCGCAATCGCGTTAAGATCTACTTTTTTATCAAGCTTCACTTCCTTTGAATGAAGCATGAGTATCGCTTCCCTGCCGATAAGATCAGGCTTATCAACAATAATCTGCCTGTCGAACCTGCCGGGGCGCAGCAGCGCCGGATCAAGCACTTCCGGCCTGTTTGTGGCAGCAAGGAGAATTACCCCTGTAGTGGAATCAAAACCGTCCATCTCAACAAGAAGCTGATTGAGTGTCTGCTCTCTTTCATCATTGCCGCCGGCAACACTTAGCCGGCTCTTGCCTATTGCATCAAGCTCATCAATAAAAACAATACACGGCGCCTTCTCCCTGGCCTGTTTGAAAAGATCCCTTACCCTTGCGGCGCCGACACCGACAAACATTTCAACAAAATCAGATCCGCTCATCCTGAAAAAAGGGACTTCGGCGGTACCTGCCACAGCCCTTGCAAGAAGTGTTTTACCTGTTCCGGGAGGGCCGACAAGCAAAACGCCTTTCGGTATTTTTCCCCCGATTTCGGTATATTTAACAGGGTTTTTAAGAAAGTCTACAACTTCTTCAAGCTCTTCCTTTGCTTCATCAGCGCCCGCTACATCGTTAAATGTAATCTTTATGTTCCCCTCAGCAACAATCTGGGCTTTGTTCCTTCCGAAAGTCATAACCCCGGCTCCGGGATCACCAATCTTTTTCAGCATAAACCGCCAGACAAACATCAGCAGGGCAAAAGGGACAATCCATCCCAGAAGAAGATCAACAATATATGAGTTCTTTTCCTTTATTGCGGAATAATTAATTCCCTTGCTGTCAAGAAGCTCAATAAATCCCGGATCATCAACAGGAACTGTTTTATAGATCGGGCCATCCGGATTAATCTGCCCGTCCTGGCCGATGGTTCCTTTTACTCCGATATAATAATCTTCCTTAAGCTGAACAATATTAATACTGTTATTTTCAATCCTGCTTTTAAATTCACTGAAAGGTATCTTCTGCTGAATCTGTTCCTTTACATAAGTATTTACCAGCATCAGAAGGATCATACCAATAACAAAAAACCATATTGAAAAATGGAACTGTCCTTTATTGAATTGAGGAAATATCGGCGGAATTTTCTGGGGACCGCAGTCCTTGCAGTCCTTATTCCACTGATTATCGCTGCCGCCCTTCTGGTTTCCCTTCTGGCTTCCTTTGGGGTTTAAGCTTGAGACATTTTCTTCTTTATTCTTTTCCACTATTCTATCCTCTTTTTCCCGGGTGTAAATTATTGGAAATATTTACCGGGTGCAATTCTTACCAATAATATAAGTTTCAGGAAGGTAAAAAGCAAAAGAAATAAGGGGGATTAAGACTGTCCGGCAATTAATTTTCAAGGATTGTTATTTCAACCCTCCTGTTCTTTTTTCGCCCTTCTTCATTTGAGTTATCCGCAACAGGTTCACTTGAGCCTTTGCCCTGTATCCTTATCTGTTTTTCCTCTCTTACGCCCAGAGACAGCAGATACTCTGCGACTGCTCTTGCTCTCTGAAGGGAGAGTACCCGTCTCCCCTCTTCACTCCCCGCGAATGCGGTATGTCCTGTAATTAGAATATCCTGCATCGGATTTTTAAGAAGTATTTCCCCTATTTTTTCAATTTTATGCAGCTCGGCATCCATAAGCTCATAAGAGTCGGGCTGGAACTGGATATTGTCTATGGTTATTTTAACCCCTTCATCAACTTTCTCAACCGCTACGCTGCTGAAACCTGAACTGTCAAGACTTTCTCTCATGTCCCTCGCAAGAGCGTCCCTGTCCATATCTGCAGATTCAACAACTTCAGCCTTGGCCTTCCCTGTATATTCTACAGAATCGCCTGTAGAAAGATCAAGAACAAGGTCAAATTCTTCCGAGTAGCTGTGCGGCCGTCCTGCCGTGTTGTCCCATTTCAATATCTGACTTGAATATCCTGTAACCCGTACCGGATAAATTGCCTCTTCACGCCCCATCCCTGTAAAACCGGATTTGTGAAAAACACTGTATTTTATACTGATAAAATCAAACCTGCCCGTCTCATCCTTTCCAAGATACTGGTATGAAACTGTAACCGGGAATTCGTAAGGCTGCGGCAGACGAAAACTTTCCCTGAAATCATGGACCTCGCTTGCTTCAGCGCTCCAGGTATCGCCGGGGCAGATATCCCTTTCAGGAAAGACAGGAACATCCCTTACGACAGGCATATAGTATTTACTGTCAATATCATAAAACCCCCGGCTGTCTCTCCAGAAAAGTGATTCATAATCTTCGGTCAATTCATATGTTGAATATTTCCCTGCACTTCTCTCTGATGTCTGGAATCTGCCATGGAGAAGTCCGCTTCCATCCTTTGCTTCAAGAGTTTCAACAGATATTCTGTTCAATAGTCTTGCGCTGTGTGAATATGCCCTGTTTATGTAAACATCTTCTTCAACTTCAGATACTATCCTGTATTTTTCTCCGGCCCTGTATTTATACTCAAAGACATCTGCCGAAGCCGGTATGGAATGAACCAGCAGGATAAACGCCAGCAAAACATTTATCTTTTTATCAAACATATTTACTCCTTACGGTATAACTTCGCCTGTTTTATTGACAAATCTCCGAACAGAGACTATTTTTTAATTATAAGTTACATCATCAGGAAGATATATTGCATCAGTCAAAACTTACAGAAGATAATGAAAATTACAGGCAGATAATTGTAAAAGCGGGATTCAGGGGTCCGACTCCGTTTCAGAAAAAGCTGATTCCTGCATCTCTTGATAACAGGTACATAATTGCAGAAACAAGCGAAGGGTGCGGGAAAAATCTGGGAATTGCTGTTTCTGTAATACTTCAGACTGATTTTTCATTTTCAGGACTGAAGTTCTTAATAATTGCATCATCTCCGGATAATGTAAAAAAAATAAATAATATTTTCAAAAAACTTTTTTCAAAAAAAATAACAAATCTCACGGTAATTGCAGCAAGTTCGGAAACAAATATCAAAAAAGATTATAATCTGCTGCGCAAACAGCCTGATATTTTTATCGGCACCCCTGACAGAATAATTGATCATATAAGAAGGGATAACATATCATTCGAAGGAATACAGGGCTGCATAATTGAAGACAGCTGTATAGATGACTTTTACGGATTTGAAAAAGATATTGAGTTTATATTTTCAAAACTCAGCAGAAAGCAGACTTTTATTGTACTTACAAAAAAAAGAGAGCACGCATATTCATTTTACCATTATTTTAAAAAACCGGTAATCATAAAAATTGAAGAGAAAGAAGCAGTAATGACAGAAAAAAAATCAATCGAAAGCGGATATATAAAAAACATTACAGATCAGATCAAACAAAGCCCTGATATTAAGGAACTTGCAGACATCAAAAAATTGATTAAAAAAAATGTCCCCTTTTTTATGAGAGGCTATTTTACGGCCTTTCTGCTCCGGAAACTTTATGACGGAACTCCGTTATTTGAAAGAGAAAAGACGGCTTCAGGCGAATACAAAACCCTTTTTATTAATGCGGGCAGAAATAAGGGTTTTTTTATAAAAGATATTTTAAATATCTTCTCTTCATCCGGCCTTGCGGATAAAACAGATGTAAAGAACATAAAAGTTCTTGATAATTATTCATTTGCAGATGTTACATCAGCCCGGGCAGAGAAAATCATTCAAAACCTGAACAATACTGTATTTAAAGGGAAAAAACTAAGCATCAGCCTTGCGAGAAGCACGAGAAGCAGTAAAACACCGGACAGGAACGCTTCATACCGGAAAAGACCTGGGCGAGCCGCTGCAGCAGGCAGCCAGTCGATGCATGCCGGTCCGCCGTCAAAAGGGCAATCAGGATTATCAGCTGAGTGATGCAATAAACAGATATGTTATTGCGGCATTAACGGCCATACCCGCGCAGAATACCGCAATTGAAATATACTCATATATCCTTGATTTTTTTCTGCATTCCCTTGAAAGAAATGCAGGGTTTCCCTCTATTATTATGTTTTCAATGAGCGGATCCGCAGGAGCTTTACCTGCCTGAAAAAAGTAATAATAGTCGGATCCTGATATCCTGTTTTTATTTACAACAGACGAGCTTCTGATCTTTACATTGCCGCTGCCGCATAATCTGGCAGCATCTTCCTGAGAATCAAGCATTCTGAAGCAGTAATTTATCCCTTTCTCAGGATCCATGCAATATTCGCTTTCGTTAAAATGATCTCCACTGAAAAACCTGAGCGGCAGTTTTAAAAGGTCTCTTTCCGCTCTTAAAAATCTCGCTTTCTTCCAGAAATGCCTGTATGAAAAAAACAAAATGACACCAGGAGGGAAAAGCGGCATAAAAGGGACAAGACTTAATAAAAGCGTAATTTTCGGCAGAAAAGTAAATCCCGGTATTGAATAGAGATAATAGGCGGTCAGAAAAAGTGAAAATGAACCTGCGATAAGGGAGACAGGAGTAAAGGTGTTCCAGAATTCATTTCTGTGTCTCCCTGCCCAGACACCTCTTCGAAGAAGGGTATCAGGTTTGCCGTCATAAATAAGGAATGTAATATTATCATTACCGGCAGACTTGAAAATAGCTTTCCCCTTCTCAAGGAAAAGAGGTCCGCATACCATAACATCTGTCTGCTGCGAGAGAGAATGAAATCTTTCCCATTTAAGTACCTGCGGCATCTCATCAATGATTATTTCGCTGTTATCTTCATAAATATCATTTTCCTCTTCTGTATGCGAAAAGGCAGGTATTAAATATATTTTAACCTTGTTCATATCAACTGAAACCGTAAAATTACCGCTTCTGAGCCACACCTCATATTCATTCTGTATTGCTTCCAGAGAGCCGAAAAATTTATAGGTGCCTGTATATCCCGATACTCCGGCTTTACTTGAGTATCCGGCAGTACGGGCTTTCTGAAAATCAATAACAGGAACTGAGGAGGAGGCAATGATTTTTTCCCTGAATTCCCTCCATTCCCTTCTGGCGATGAACGCTCCCGTTCCTGGAATCATTAAATAGAAAAAAAATGTTATGGATAAGACAAATATCAGATAAAACATTTTACGCGGTAAGATTCAGCAATGAACCGGGTTCGTATATGCCCTGAAAATATCCGGAATTTGCCGAACCCAGCCGGCTTCTAAGCTCTCCGGAAAAACCTGTAATAAGGTGTTCAACATCTGCATTGCTTTTATTTTCAAGATCAACGCTTATATCCCTGCTTTTAATTTTACTGATCTGATCGATAAGGGTATCAAGCTGTTTAAGCCGGGTTAATGAAACACTGCCGCTGCTGTGAAATGACGGTACTCCGGTTATATGCTTTAATGATGCATATCCGCCCAAAGGGTTATTTACCTGTACAGCTATCCTTCCCCCTGAATAAGCAGCCCTGACTATATGTGAAAAAGGGATTGAAGAATTTGAAACAGCCGAAATTGTTTCCATTTTTATCCTCTATAAATAATATCGGCTGTTTTAAAATGTTTATTATAATTATCGGTTCATTTTCTCATCTGAGGTTTTACAGGCTATACACATAAGGGCATAAGGAATTGCGTTAAGCCTTTCTTCAGGAATTTTTTTACCGCATTTCATGCAAAGTCCGTATCTTCCGTTTTTTATTCTTGACAATGCGGAGTCAATAAGCCTTAGCCTTTTAATATCCTGAGAGCTGACTGTTTCAAGCATTTTTCTGTCAATATCATCAGCTGCAATATCGACAAGATCTTTAGGGTCTATGTCTTCAACAAGAGACTTGAATGAATCGTTTTCTGATATCAGGTTATTGATAATTTCTTCTTTTAAGTCAAATAATGCCTTTTCCATCCGTTCCTTAAATTCATTATCCATAAATATCCTCAACTTTTTCAATTTCAGATTGGTAATTTGCACAATTTCTCATGTAATGTCAACCTTATTCTTTGTTGACAAAGGATTTTTATTAAAATATTATAGTACTGATTTATAAGTAGAATTAAAGCTGGAGGGAACTTGGCTAAAGAAGAAGCAATTGAAATCGACGGTATTGTAAAAGAATCTCTGCCCAATACACTGTTCAAGGTAGAACTGAAAAACGGACACATCATAATGGCCCATCTTTCCGGAAAAATGAGAAAATTCTATATCAGGATAGTACCTGGTGATAGAGTAAAAGTTGCATTATCCCCTTATGACCTTACAAGAGGAAGAATAATATACAGGGAAAAATAATTATTTCAGAATAACCCATCTGGAACCTGATCCGCCGTTTTTATTGTCAGGAATGCCTGTAATTCCGGCGAAAGGACACTCTTTTAATACTTTATCAACTACACCGCTTAAAACTGACCTTTCCGGTGAATGAAGGCCTTTCCCATGTATTATCTGGACTTTTGTCAGCCCTTTATTTTTACAATCAGAGAGAAATCTCCATAAAGCTTTTTCAGCTGCCTCTGATGTAAGACCGTGAAGATCAAGGGAGGCCTGCACATGCATTTTTTTAAGCTGTTTTATGTCTGTTAATCCCTTTTGTCCGGAACCGGGACTGAGTTCTTTATCCTTATCGGGATATTTTGTGTTCTTTTTTTCCCATGCTTCAAGTACATCACCAAAATTCATGATTTCATTCCAATATAATGTTTTTTTTGTCTATCCAGCCTTCTTCTTCCCTCTCAGGCAGTTTAATGAGATAAAAACTGTCCTTGCTGTCAAGAATTCTGACTTTGGTTTTTTCCTCAAGTTTTGTTTTTATATTTCCGCCGATTTCCGGGATTGAATAGACAGGGACATTACTGCCGCTGTCTGACTTCAGTTCGCCGTATAAAGGCGGGGAAAAGACTAATCTGTAAAATAAAAACAGAGCTGCAGCGGCAGCTGATAAAATTACAGGCACAATAAATACTTTTTTCCCTGTTTTCCGGCTGATAAAAAAAACTGCAGGAACCAGTAAAAGGACAAATATAATTACCATTATTTTAATGGCAACTCTCCCCTGAAACAGGGATGCCGGACTGGACGGTAATATATCGGAAGATACAGGAATATTATACAAAAAATCAATCTCTTTTTTTACCCCCGGCGCTCTTTTAAAACCCATTCCCGGTGGCAGTTTAAAATAGCTTTCTTCAAACCAGGTAAAATCCGGAATTGTAAGTACCAGTTTTTCAGGGATCAGATTTTTATTTACAGGGTTTTTAATTCTTTTGAGCAGACAGGTAGTTTCCCTGTAACCTCTGAATAGTTTTCCTTCCGGAGCTATGTCAGACTGATCTTTAATTAAAGTTATTTCAGCAAATTCCGGATTATCTGTATAAGGCAACGGAATATTTATTCCAAAAAAATTACCTCTTCCTGTTATTTTAAGCTTAATGACAACAGGCTTGTCATCTGAAACTGTATTATCCGATATTTCATATTTATAGATAAAATCGCCGATAGCTCCGGTGCCGCTGTCTGTCCCTGGAGCCTTATCAATAAATACAGGAATCCCCTTAAGAACTGTCCGGTAGCCGGCTGACCCTTTGGAAAGAAATATTTCTACATCAGGCAGCAGAGTCTCGCCAGGCTTTATGGCTGTAAAAATATGATCATGGAATGAAACATCATAGATTTCTCCGGTCATTACCTTTTTAGCAAAGAGCTGTTTTTCATTTTTTTCTGCTGAGCTTGATATTTTTCTTACATAGCCTTCCTGTTTTTGCCTGACTGCAGTCTCAATCATCAAATCTGAAGTTTCAATGTTTTCAATAATAAACTGAAGAGGAATAATTTCGCCTGGAAAATATCTCTCATCAGGAATATTCCACTTTATACTTGGGGGGACTTTATCAAAACGCCCCATTATCTGAAAAGTATTGGCAGCGGTAATAAATACAGGGATTGTCAGATGTGTCTTTTCTGCTGTTTTTACTTTAAAGCTTTCAATTATAAACCGTCCCTCTTTCTCAGGAAGAAAATAGTAATCAACAATTGAACCATTTCTTCCCGGTCTGATGAATGGTCCGTTAACAATTGAAAGCCCCTCAGGAATTGAAGGAGCGGTTATTGAAAATTGTGCAGGTGCCAATTCAGGGATAAGGATGCTTAGCTTAAACTCTTCATTGACAAGAAAAGATGTTTTTTCAAGTATTATTTGCCCGATATATTGATCGGCCGAGATGTGAAAGTTTAAACCAATAACTAAAAAGAGCGCGGCTACCAGTCTTTTTTCTTTACGCTCTCCTCTCCTGCAGCATCCTGCCAAAGTGGGACCTCCCCTGAAAACATGAAATCAAGTAATTTATCTGTGCTCTCTTTTTTAATCCGTCCTTTATTTTTACCATCGCCGTCTGTATCCGAATTCGAATCTGACAATGCAGATTTACCGGCGGCTTTCTTCCTTCTCTCCTCTTTAAGCATTAAAAGGGAAAGCTCAAGATTCCAGATTAATTTTATATCACTATTATCAATTAGAACAGCATTTTTGAAAAAACCTGCCGCATTTTCATAGTCGCCTCCTGCATATGAAATAGAGCCCAGTTCATAGTTTATTCTGAATTCCAGCGATTTGTCTCCCCCATGGACAATAGATCTCAGTTTGTTTTCTGCGCTCTCCGTTTCACCTATTTCCCTGTAAACCGAGGCAATATTAAAATCAAGATACCTGTCGATACCCTCTTTCTGCCCTGTTTTTTTTGATAAGGATGCCCTGCCGAAATCCGCAAGAGCTTTTCCGTATTTGCCTTTTTGGGCAGAATATATTCCCGAAAGATTATCATAACAGGCTTTTGGATACGAGCATGAAAAAAAGAGGAAAAGCAGAGATAAAACAGCGGATAACTTTATAAAACGGTCTGCGGTATTATTACGTGTCATATAATACCCCGCCATTTAATACCTTTAAGTAAAAGGGCGGCAAGTAAAATCAATATGCCGGAAGCAGTAAAATATCCTGAAAGATCATTTTCCTCAGTAGTTTCCATTGGAGCCGGGGGGACCTGGATTATCTCTTTATATGAAAGAACTCTTGCCCCTGGAAGATTCCCCAGTTCTCCAATCATTTTAAAATCAGGAGTTGACAGGATTTCTGAACCTGGAACAGATGCGGCTGTTTTTCTGTCAGGAGGGATTATAAACAAGGAAATATTATTATCTTTGATCTTTTTACCTATTGCCTGATCCATATCATCAAAGGAACCTTTTTCAGGCTCTTCCCCGTCTGTAAAAAGATAGATTATTTTCTCTGTCTTTTCATGGAGAGGAAAGGAAGCCAGTGCTTTTGAAAGCCCTTTCCCTATATCTGTTCCTGCCTGGGAATAAATATCAGAATTGATACCGGAGAGAGAGTCAATAACTGCATTATGTCTGTTTTCCGCAAGAGGAATAAGTGTATACGCCTCTCCTTTGAATATTATAATACCGGAACGCCCGGTACTGCGTGAAAAAATTTCCGCGGCAGCTTTTTTACTTTTTTCAAGCCGGCTTTCCCCATCTCCGTCATCAGAGAGCATGCTGCGTGAAACATCAAAAACAAAGAGGGTGTCTTTAAGAAAGGCAGATGAAGGCCCGCCGTCCTCTCTTTTGTTTTTTAAAATAACAAATGGAGAAGCCAGGGACAGGATAATCAGGGATAGCCCAAAGCAGTAAAGAACTGCGAGATAGAAATACTTGATTTTAAAAAGAGATGCCGCCTCTTTTTTTTTCCTGTAAACTGTAACAGTATAAAAAAAATCAGATCTCTCTGTTCCGGTTTTCAAAGCTGTGAAAAAAATTGCAAGAGGCACCAGTAACAGGAAAAGAATTTCCGGATTTTTCAAGGCAGCAGCTCCTTTAGAAAATAAACCTTGAGAATCATGGAAAGCAGCAGCATGACTGCACCCGGAATTAAAAACCAATTTGAGAAATCAGCCTTTTCAATCTCTGTTTCCATTTTCACTTCCGGCCCTTTCAAACCGGCAGCAAGGATACCGAGGTCAAGCTTTCCCGGATTTTCCAAAAAATAGCCGCCCGTATATTCAGAAATCTGTTCAAGCACAGCAGGATTATAACTTTCAGAAATCTTTCCCCTTACGGCAGATCTTACAGGACCCGGATCAACTACAACATCAAGGCTGCCGGCTGCGCTTCCTGTCGCAATGCAGCTGACAGGAATCCCAAGTTCAGAAGCCATCAGGGCTGCGTCAAGCGGAGGGAGCTCGCCGTAATTGCTTCCCCCGTCAGATATAATAATTATTCTTTTCCCTTCAGATTCAGAATTTCTAAGGTAATAAAGGGCAGTCCCAAGAGCTTTGCCCAATGCGGTAGCCTCTCCGAGTTCCATCACCCCTGCTGATTCAAGACGTTCCCTGAATGCGTCTTTGTCCGGGGTCGGAAGAAGGACTATAGCGGCATCGCTGCCGAAAAAGAGGAGTCCGGGGTAATCGTTTCCCGATGCCTCTGCAATATCAAGGGCTGCTTCCTTTGCAATTTCAAGTCTTGTTTTACCGTTTTCCTTTATCGCCATGCTTGGAGAAATATCAAGCAGAATAAAATAATCATCCCCCTTTGCAAGATATTTATCGTTTTTCCTGAGAGCCTGCGGCCCTGAAAGTGAAAATGCAATCAGTATTATGGAAAGCATAAAAATCAGGTTTACAGTTTTATGCATAATCCTGCCCAGGATTTCTGCTGTATGAAGGTTTCTGTTTATCCGGCCCTGAGAAACTGCTTCCGATACACAGACGTCTGACGCAGAGTCAAGGATTCCTCCCCTGCCCCTCCTTTTGCCTGAAAACCAGAAAACAACCAGGGATATCGGAAGAAGAACAAGAAAAAAAGGATTTTCAAACACTGCCGGTATCTCCTTTTTCTCTCTTTTCAATTTTATCTTCCTTATCCAGTGCCAGTGCAAAACTGTAGATTTTTTCAGCTGTTTCCTTTAATTTCGTCTCGCCTGAAATTGTAAAATCTTCTGCCCCCTCATTTTTCTCAAAAAAACCGTCTGAACAGGCTGATGAACCGGGTGAAAATCTAATGGCATCGAGAAATAAGAGTTCATCCGCGGGAGGATGTTCAATAATTTTTACAATCTCTTCTGTTGTTAAGCATGTAATTTTTTTTTCTGTTACAATTTCAAGAAACTCTTTCAGTGATTTAACAATTTTACCTGAGACAACTCCGGCAGCTGTTTTACCGTCCCCGGCCTTGTCCCGGAGTGATGCCGCATAAGGATTATCCGCAATACTTTCAAGAATCAAAAGAAGTTCTTTTCTGCGGTTTCCCTGTTTCTTCAGATTCAATATTTTGATTAACTTTCCCGGCAGTTTTTTAATTATCAGCAGGGATAAAAATAAAGCAGAAATAAAAAGAGCGGCCATAAACGCGAAAAGCATTCTTGTCCCCGGCAGCAGCAGCATCACTCCGGAAGGATTTCCCGGATCATCGGGGTTTTGATCAGTCAATGCAGATTCTATCGAAACCGGTATGTGCGAATAAATATATTTACCCGCCCTTATTTCAGGCAGGTATGCAATTGAAGGGTCAAGCGGAATAAACCAGAGCAGAATTTCTTCTTCATCATAATTCACCCTGATATCGAGAAGATGAAACCATTTGTTGTTTTCTATTGAGACAGCACCTGCGTCAGATTTATCAAGATCATCAGACACTGAAATTCTGACAAAACACTTCATACCGGTTTTAATAACTGCCGGATTATAAACAGCTTCCGTAAACCTGCCGGATTCAAGTGCGCCGGCTGAAACTGCAATAAAAAATACAAAAACCGTTAAAATCTTTCTCATCGTTTCCGCATCTTGAAAAAAATATTCATTCTCTCAAATAAATTATCACCGGTTGATATATCAAGCACTTGGATACCGAGCTTTGCCGCCCGGCCTGCAACATTGTCCGCCGGAAAGGTATAAGACGAAGCGCTGTTCCGCCGGGAAGCAGATCTGTAAAAAAGTTCTCCCCTGCCCGGCTTAACTGCAGGGTCATTATCTAATGCATTAAAAGAAAAACTGAATGAAGGATTAATCTCAAACGGGTCTGTAATCCTGAAAACAACACAATCGGTACGGGATGAAAGTTTCAGGATTTTTCCCCAGGGTACCTCGCATTGCATATCAGATATTATAATACAAATACCGTTTTTTCTGAAACTGTCCGGAAGGGCAGAGCATGCCGCGTCAAGATCAGTGCCTGCGAATGCAGGTACAGAATCAAGTATTTTTTCCGCAATTGCAAAGACATGATTTCTCCCGGAAGCCGGAAGAATAAGATCTTCCGTTTTCCCCGAAAATAACACAGCTCCTGTTTTATCCCTGTTAAGGCCTGCGGAAAATCCGAGAAGTGAAGATACTACAGCAGCTGTTTCAAGTTTTGTCTTTCTTCTGTTTTTAAGATTGCCGCCCATTGCCATAGAAGAGGAAATGTCAACAAGAAGATATAATTCAAGATCCCTCTCCTCCTGAGTTATTCTTGTAAAAGGCTTCCCTGTTTTTGCAAGGGCATTCCAGTCTATCATCCTGAAATCATCTTCATCTGTATATTCACGCAACCCTGCCAGCTCGATTCCTCTCCCCCTGTAAAGAGACCTGTAGAGGCCGGGAAGCCCCCCGCTCCTGCTTTTGCGGATAACCAGTTCAATTTTTTTTATTTCAGAAAGAATCTCTTCCCGTTTCATATTCAGGGAGTTTTTACTGCACCGAGAATTGTTTTAATTACCGCATCAGAATCAATCCCGTCAGCCTCAGCTTCAAAGCTTCTTATTATTCTGTGCCTTAGAATATCCCCGGCAAGCTCTTTTACATCCTCAGGAAGAACCCATTTTCTCTTTTCCAGCATTGCCGTGATTCTTACGCATTTCATAATCCCGATCGACGCCCTCGGTGATGCGCCGTATTCAATATATTTGTTCTTTTTTCTGGTTTCCCTTACAATGCTGATAATATATTTTTTTATTTCTTCATCCACAGTTACAGCTTCAGCCGCATGGAACAGGGCGGAAATATCTTCGGGATATAATTTCTCAAACAGCGCCGGAAACTCCTTTTCCCCTTTCTCATGAAGATTAAGTATTTCCATTTCTCCCTCGCCGGATGGATATCCAAGATCAAGTTTCATGAGAAAACGGTCTGTCTGCGCTTCAGGAAGGCGGTATGTGCCGTCCTGTTCGATGGGGTTCTGGGTTGCAATAACAAAAAAATTATCAGGGAGTTTCAAAGTTGAATCTCCGATAGTTACCTGCCGCTCCTCCATTGCCTCAAGCAGTGCGGACTGTACCTTTGCAGGAGCCCTGTTGATCTCATCGGCAAGGACAATGCCTGCAAAAACAGGCCCCTTTCTTACGGTAAATTCCCCTGACTGAGGGATAAAAACCATGCTTCCTGTAATATCGGAGGGAAGAAGATCAGGCGTAAACTGTATCCTTGAAAAATCGCTTCCGGAAATCTCTGCCAGAGCCTTTGCTGCACGGGTCTTTGCAAGGCCGGGAACCCCTTCTATAAGGACATGACCCCCCGCAATATATGCTGTCATGAGCCGGCTGAAAAGAAAATCCCCGTCAACAATAGTCCGGACAAAGTACTGCCTTGCTTTTTCAAGCCTGTCAAGAACACTTTGTATTGCCTCTTCCTGTACATTTTCCATGACAGTTAACCTCTTTTATTAAAATCAGGATCTGTAATCAGCGTTCTCCCTGACATACCCGTATGACAGGTCTGTACCATATACGATTGCGGACCCGGTACCTTTAGTCCCCATTCTGACATCAATATCAACTGTCAGATCATGGGCCGGGAACTCTTTGTGCTCTGAATCAAGCATTCTTGATTTCAGATATTCAGACAGTCTCACCTCTTTCTCCTGATCAAGCCTGAAAGAGCCTTTTTCAAAAACCACCTCACCGCCAAGCGCTATTACAAGGCTTTCCGGTGAAGCAGAAGTATCAAGCTCCATGCCGTTGTTTCCCGCATAATCGCCGATGGAGGAAAGAAGGCGACCTACATTGGGATCGTTTCCAAAAACAGCTGTTGTTACGAGAGGCGAGTTTACAATTGCCTTGCCTATGCTTCGGGCGGTATTAAAGTCAGAAGCTCCTTCTACATTTACTTTTATGACATGGCCGGACCCTTCGGCATTTCTTACAATATCGCGCGCAATATCTGAACATACTGAAAGAAGGGCATCTTCAAACACCTGGGGAGAAACTGCGGGTTTTAAACAGGAACTCATGATCACGACAGTGTCACTTGTGCTCTGGTCGCTGTCAACAGATATGCAGTTATAGCTTTTCTCAACAACCTTCTTTAGTATCTGCCGTAAGGTATCCCGTTCAATTGTAACATCTGTCATGATGTATGAAAGCATTGTCGCCATATTGGGCTCTATCATACCCGCCCCTTTGGCAATACCTACAATACGCCCCTCTCCGACTTCAGCGGAACGGAGTTTGGGGAAAGAGTCTGTCGTCATTATCCCTTTTGCAAGGTTTACCGCGCTCCCCCCTTCCAGGGATGCCACAAGCGCAGGGATGTTTTTTTCCATTTCCTTAACCGGAAGTCTCCATCCTATTATTCCGGTAGAGGACGGAAAGTATTCATCCGGCGATGTTCCGGTCTCCTCCGCCAGTTTTTCAAGCAGAGCGAGGGAATCCCTGACGCCTGATTCAATACAGACATTTGCAATTTTATTGTTTATAAGCACGCCGCGAATCCTGCCGGAAGCAAGCCTCTCCTTCCCCAGGATGACAGGCGCGCCCGGGCATTTATTGCGGGTAAAAGCAGCTCCGAATACCGAAGTCGGCTTATCAAGCATAAGCAGGGACATTCTCATCGGCAGCGGCTTCTCTACAGGCCTTTCAGCAGGGAAAAAAGAAAGGGGAAGGACGGCGGTTTTAAATCCTTCCGGCAATTTTCCCCTTTTTTCCAGTTCAATGATGTATTCTTCTTTAGTGTTATATTTTTCCATAGTAATAAATACTATATTTAGTTAAAGGCTCAATGTCCACTATACAGAAGATTACCGGCCGAAAGCTTCAGGATTAATTACAGAGTATTTTCCGTCTGCACCGGCTGCATGTATTTTCCCATCCCTGTAGGTAAGCGCAGTAAGGGGCAGCCCTGTTTCAGCCTTTTTTAAGGCCTTTCCGGATGCAATATCATAGAGCGTAATTACACCGTCAGGCATTGATGCATAGACTGTTCCCAATTCTCCCCTGCAGAATGAGTTTACACCTGCCCTCTCGCCCGATGATACGCCGTCTGCTTTAAAAAATTTCAGAATATTACCGGAAAGGACAGCGATGCCGTCACCGGAAGCAATAATTCCAGGCAGAACGCCCTCACCGGCCGGCTCAAAGCTGCCGCTCCAGAGGAATTTACCTGTTTTTATGTCAACTGCGCTGATGGTTCCAAGGGTACCTGCAAAGTAGACTGTATCCCGGTCTGCTGCCCCGGTCATTCCAACGGGATTACCCATCGAGACAGGAATTGAAGAAACAGGCGTATCGCCTGCGCCGAATATCTGCAGGACGCCTTTGTCTGTAACTGTCAGCAGCATATCTCCGGAAGGAAGGGGATTTGAAACTATGGTATCCGGCACTTTTATTTTCCTGGAAAGAGCAAACTGTTTGCCGTCAATTTTAAGAACAGAATCCCCGCTGTTTATAAAAATGTTGTCTCCGGCCGCAACAGGTTTCCGGTAAATGGAATTCTCAAGAGTCAAGGCACCTGACTCCTGCCAGTCTGATGAATCAAGGGCTTTCAGTGTGCTGCCTGAAACAAAGGCAAGCTTTCCGCCGGAAAAAACAGGGCCGTCGTCTAAAGGTTCAGAAGAGGTATAAACAGTTTTTCCTTCCGATGAAATTACGGAAAAAAGTCCGCTGTCTCCGGCAAGGGCGTAATACCCGCTGCCTGCCTGAGCAATGGAATCAACCCTTTGAAATCCTGTTTCAAAAGAATAGGGGACAAGAAGGAGCTGAAGGTTAATCCGTCTTTTTTCAGTTACCCCTTTTTTTATATCAATCTCAAAATCTTCCTGTCTGTACTCTTTTTTCTTTATGCTTACCTTAAGCTTTTCCCCCGGATCAAAACTTCCCCTGTATGTACTTTTAAACGGACCGTTATTGCCGATGTAAATTTCAGCATCTGATGGAGTCACAGATATTTCAGCATATCCCTTTTCAGGTTCCGCAGGTTCAAGTTTTATAATATATATCTGCCCTGTAATTTCGGAAACCGCGATTTCCTTTTCAAACGGAACAAAACCTTCCTTTTCCGCCGTAACTTTCAGGATCCTGTCCCTTGAAAAAAGCGCGCTTACAGAAGTAAAACCTGCGAAATTATCGTCAAAATATATTTTTGAGCCATCCGGTTCAACCTTGATAATAATCTCGGCAAAATCATCTCCTGCGCCTTTTATAAACATGGAATCTGTTATTTTAAGTTTCCCGCTGTTTTCAGGGCTCATCTCTTTTACAGCAAGAACAGCCTTTTCAGCTTCTGCCGATACAGCGGCTGCAGCCTGCCGCAAAAGAGCTGAAGCGTCTTCAGCTGAAATTTTTTCTGTTTTCAGATCATCTGCCGTCTTTTCCGCTTCAGCGAGTGTAAGCCTTACTTTATCAAGTGAGCCCGGATCAAGTGTTATTTCATTTCCCGCCTCTACAAGTGGAAAGTTTTCCTCAACAGCCCTGAGGACAGCGGCAATATCACCGTTCCCTGTATCTAATTTCTCTTTTAGTCTTTCAACTTCATCCGGATAAGGGAGCAGCTGGATTGACCCCGATCTTACGGCAAGCATCGGGCTCCCCCCGGCTGTTTCACCGGATGAAACGAGGAACTCCGTACCGCGCACACCGAATGCTGCGGATGCTGTTTTAACAGTAAATTTTTCATCTGTCAGAAGTTTTTCCACCTTGCTTAAAACTGTCCCTGATATTAATGAAAAGCCTATATCTGCCCTGTTTTCAAGGGACGACAGCCTGTTTATTGCAAGCTCGGTATCACCTTCCATTCTTATAATACTTTTATTGTCTATCAAAAGCTCAAGATAGGAATCAGGCGCTGTCTTTAAAACATTCCCCTGTTTCAGCCTGTCTCCGATAGAAGCAGGAGCTGAAGAGCCGTCTGACAGTATTGAAGCCTCTCCTGAAATAAATGTAATAACAGATTCAAGTTCCTCTGCAGGAGCAGGAGATTCAGTTTTTTTTCTGCAGGAACTTATCTGAAAAATAATGAGTATTGATAAAAAAAAATATAAAATTACTGGAAGATAATTTTTTCTGGTCATTGAAAGCCCTCTGGAATTACCTAAAGTACTGAATATACTTTAAGCAGGTTATTTGCTGCTGATACTGAAAGCATCATGTAACATGTAATTAAAGCAGCGGATGCCTTTGACGCCTTATAACACATTTAAATATAAGTAAGAAAAAAGCAAATTTCAACCGGATGGATAATTATGACACTTTATACTGATGCTTTTATGTCTGCAGTATCGCTCTGGAGTTCCGCACTTGCGATATTTGCCCTCGCAAGCTTCCTGGAAAGCAGCTTGGCAAGAAACAGGCCGTACTGGGGATATTTCTTTATTATGTCAATAAAATTCTTTCTCGGCACTTTTATCATTATACCATCTGTTTCTGCTATTACTGTTGCGCTTCTTTCATTGTTGAGGAAAAAAGACATTTCACCCATGAAGACGTCAGCAGGATTCAGTGTCCCTACTTTCTTGTCCCTGTGCCATACGCTGTACCTGCCGGAAGAAATGTAATAGAGTGAATCCCCTATTTCACCTTCCCTGCAGACAATATTGCCTTTTTTCATATAGATCATCTCTTCTTCGGAGAAACCTTCGGGTGCTTCACGGGAAGCGTCTTTTTCATGCCTGATCTGCAAAAGTACGGCATTCCCTTTAAGGTTATAGGCAACCCTTTCGGCAAAAACACTTGCCATTCTTATTCCCCTGCCGTGAAGAGCATAAGCGCCCTCTTTTTCGATCTTTGCCTTTAATTTATAGATATCAAAGCCGGAACCCTCATCTCTTATTATGAATTTGCTCCTGGTCCTTGTTATATCCCATTCGACCCTGACCCTCTTTCTCTCAATATCCTCATTACGGCATTTATCAGCAATAAGATCCATAATGTTGCCGCCGCCATCGAGAAAAGCTGTTTTTTCATCAAAGGTTATCCCGCAATTCCCGTGTTCAATTCCATTGATTATAAGTTCCGAAAGGATAAGCTGCAGATGCATTCTTGATTCAGGTTTCACAAGTCCGCGCTGAAGAAGCATGGATGAGACAAGACCAGCATATATTGATACTGCAAAAGGATCATTACCAATTTCAAAAGACCCGACATCCTTGTCAAAGAGTTTTTCCGAAAGGTCCCTGTTGAAGACAATCTGCTTGTTTTCAAGGATTATCCCTACACATCTGGTTATTGATGTCCTGAAACGGATTGAATCAAGAAGAGACAATATATTGAATTCGGGGTATTTTTTCATAAGATCTTCTTCATTGGTCCTGTCCTGGTCAAAAATCCCGATAATCCCGAAATTGTTTATCCAGCTGTCTTTTCTGATTTTTTCCATGATGGAATCAATTTCAAGACCGGAATCCGAATAATTAATTATTAAAAGTTCAGGAAGTTCAAAGTTGATAAAATCCAGAATATCATCTTCACAGCCGAGTATCTTGTAGTTTCTTATATTGTCACGGGCAAAAAGCCCTTTTATCTCCCTGTTTATCCCCTCTTCCGAATTAATAACCCCTATATAACTCATAAATACTCCATTAAATTCAATCTTTTTTAAAACAGCTGCTATTGACCTTACAGTTTAAAATGTATACATTCCTTGTTTTATTATTTTATATAATGAATTATCGGTAAATGAGCTTATAAATTATAGTTCCATAGAGTATTATTATGGAGGTTAAGAATGATAACACCCTATATCAAATCAATCGGTTATTATGTTCCTGAGAAAACTGTCTCAAATGATGATCTTGCAAAGGTTATGGATACTTCAGACGAGTGGATATTCTCCCACACAGGGATTAAAAACAGACATTTTGCTGGAGAAAATGAAAATAATTCCGATCTGGCGACAAAAGCCGCAGAAATCGCAATGAAAAAAGCAGGGATAACTGCGGATGATGTTGACATGATATTCGCATGTACCACAACACCTGATTATTTAAGTTTTCCTGCAACCGCCTGCATTGTACAGGAGAATATCGGTGCAAAAAATGCCGGGGCTTTTGACTTAAGCGCTGCCTGTTCCGGATTTATTTACGGAGTTGAAACCGCATCTACCTACATAAAATCAGGAGCTTACAAAAATATCATTGTAATTGGCTGCGAAGTCCTCAGCAGGATTATTGATATGTCAGACAGGAATACGGCAGTTCTTTTCGGAGACGGCGCCGGGGCAGTTGTAATATCACCCTGCGAAGACAACAAGGCAGGAAGCGCTATTGTTTCATCCCACCTGAGGTCTGAAGGGAGCGGAGCTGAATTCCTTAAAAGGCATGCCGGGGGGACGAAAAACCCGTTTATCCCCGGGAAAAGCGACCCGCAGGAGCTTTTTCTTTTTATGAACGGCAGGCAGGTATATAACTTTGCTATTCGGGCAGTAACAGATACAGTCCTGTCCCTCATGGAAAACAACAATCTTAAAATTGATGATATCAGGTATATTTTCCCTCATCAGGCAAATATCAGGATTATAGAAGGGGTTGCAAAAAGATCTTCTATCCCTATTGAAAAGTTTTATTTAAACATTGAGAGGTTTGCCAATACCTCAGCGGCAAGTATACCAATCGCGATCGGGGAGGCAGATGAAAAAAGCCTTCTTCAGAGGGGAGACAATATTTTAACGGTCGGATTCGGTGGCGGTCTTACTTACGGCGGCAATTACATCAGGTGGTAGTCTTTTCCTGATTCGCAGATTTCATTGCCCAGGGAACTGGCTGACAGTTTTGTATATACCGCTGTTGATGAAAAGTCTTACAACTTCGCTGTCAAGCCTGCCGGCAGAAGCTTCTTCCTGAAGTATTGCAGCGGCTTTTTCTGCCGGAACAGATTTTTTATAAGGCCTGTCGCTTGCAGTAAGCGCGTCAAAAATATCAGAAACAGCCATGAGGCGTGATTCAAGCGGTATAGCATCACCTTTTATGCCGTCAGGATATCCGCTGCCGTCAAGAGCCTCATGGTGTCCTTTCGCAATTTCAGGAATCCAGGCCATATTTTCAGGCCATGGTATATTTTTAAGAAAGTCATAGGTATGTCTTGCGTGAGACATTATTTCTTCCCGCTCTTTCTGAGTCAGCGAGCCTCTTTTAACACTAAGGAATTCATATTCTGTTTCTGAAAGAAAATCATGGCTTTTTTCTTTCTTGATTTCAGCTAAAATATCTCCTGGTTCAGAATCAAGAACAGCAGGCTCATTGGCGGAAATTACCGTATCGCGGTATTTTTCAATTTTTGCTGTTTCAATCCCTTCCTGGACTATGAGATCTTCAAGTTTTACCTTATATCCAAGATCAGAAGAGTCAAGAGCAAGTCTTGCCTCAAGATATTTGATTTTTATATTGTTTTTAATGTTGTCAAATCTTAAGAGTATCTGTTCAAGCATCCCCGGATAAAGCTTTTTTGCTTTTACAAGTACATTTTCGCGTACCCCGACTTTTCCAAAATCATGAAGAAGACAGGCATAGCGAAGGCCTTTAAGCTGATCATCGGTAAATCTGACATCATTGAAGAACTCCTTATCCGCGGAAACTGCCTCGGCAAGCATTACAGTATACTTTGCTACTCTTGAAGAGTGGCCGCTTGTAGCCGGGTCCCTCTGCTCAATTGCTTTTGCTGAAGCCCTGACAAGGCATTCAAAAAGCTCTTCAATCTCATGATAAAGCTGGTTGTTGTCAAGCGAAACTGCAGCAAGTGAGGAGAGGGAAAGAACTATTTCCTCATCTGCCCGGTCGAAAGGGAGCACAGACTCTTCTGCAATATCATGACCGGATAAAACAATATTTTTTTCCCTTTTTTTGTTTATCAGCTGGATTACCCCGATTATTTTTTCCTTGTGATTTTTCATGGGTACCGTCAGCATGCTTTTTGTCCGGTATCCGGTACTTTCGTCATAGCTTTTATTAAAACTGTATTCAGCTGATGAGGGAATCGAATAGGCATCATCAAGTTTTATAACCTCTCCGGTAATTGCCACATAACCGGCAATTGATTCTTTCTTGACCGGCATCCTGAATTCAGAAAAATCTGTGGGGTTTGAGTCGTTATGGGCTATTTTGAAAATCATCGAAACAGTCCCTGTTTTTTTATCAGGGTCAAGCAGATAAAGACTGCCTGCGTCAGATTTTGTAACTTCGCGTGTTTTAGCCATTATATAGTTCAGAAGTTTCGAGTTATCCCGTTCAGCCGAGAGGGCTATCCCTACTTTCAGGAATTCCCTGTTAAGCTTTTCCTTTTTCTCAAGCTCAGTGCGGTAGTAGTTTTCCTGTTTTTTCTGAAGTAAAATATTGCCGTAATTCTCAAAAACCTGATTGAGAACTTCCATATCAGAATTTTCATTGAAACGAAAATAGATATTAAGCCTGGAGATTAGATTGTTTTCTTCTGAATTGCCGCGGTCTCTTTTATTTCCGGCTTTGGTTTTTGTTTTTTTTTCAGAGAAAAACAGAACCGGATATTTTGCATTGATAATTTTTTCAAGGCCGGGACTGTCTGCATCGTATTGGCAGACTATCAGTCCGGAATCTTTTTCCATGACATCTGAAAAATCATCTGTTCTTATAATCTCTGTTTTGAAAAATGAGGTATTTTTTTCTGAAAAAAAAGGCAGATCATGGATCCTGCTGATATAGACAATATTGCGCATCGGTAGACTCAATCTCCATTTATAATCCGGCAGATATATATTTTTCGGCAGGGAAGGGGTTTATTCTAACCTCTTTTTGTAAATCGCTCCCTGATTACAGGACAAAAAATGCTTCTGCCTGATACTATATAATCTCTGCAAACAGAGCGGTCATAGAGCTCGCTGTAGTCTACGTCCTTTCCGCTGTAATAGGAGAACTCAAGACCGGCCCTTTTTACTATAGCATGCGCGGCCGCGATATCCCAGATATTGCATGGCGGAATAATTGTTCCTGCTACTGCGCTGTGGAGAAGAGGAGATACAATATTAAGGACAGCAGCACCGGCAGTCCTTATTTTTCCCTTAAACTGAGAAAAGTCAAATTTATGGTGCAGCCGTGAACCGGTCATCACCTGTATCCCTTCAGGTTCATCTTCCATTTCAAGATCCGCAGGGTTCAATTCAACTCCGTTTACTGAAACAGGGGAATCCAGATCACAGAATAAGAATGATCCGTTTTTACCTCCCCAAAGGGGAGCATAAACTATCCCGCCGACAGGCTGGTTGTTTTTAAGCAGCCCGACAGAGACGCACCAGCCCGGCATAAACTGGCTGAAAGAATCTGTCCCGTCGATCGGATCAACGGCAAAACAGTATTCCCTGCTGTTATCATAACTTCCGGCTGTCTCTTCAGTTACAAGATTAGCCTCCGGATAAAGCGATGTAATAGCCTTTGAAAGGTATTCATTGAGTTCCCTGTCTATATGGGTTATTACGGATCCGTCTTTTTTAAAGCTGCGCCTTACTTCGAGCTGCCCTTCGGCCGCCCTGTCGCCGGCGTTTTTCACAAATTCCAAAAGTGGTTTGATTGTTTTCATATATGTTCCTAACTATAAATAAAATACTGCGGCAATGCAAGACAGATATAAATCCGGTGCTCCTGCATGATAACAAGTGAACACATAACAAAATAAATTTAAACCGTATAATAAGGAATTGTTGATTTAATAGCGTTATAATAGTAATATACTGAATATGTAAAAAGGGGGGTGTAGCTCAGTTGGCTAGAGCGCTTGAATGGCATTCAAGAGGCCGCGGGTTCAATTCCCACCACCTCCATAATAAAAATGAGTGATTACAGAAACAACAGCAGACAATCAGAAAACAGCTCAAATGATATAGATCCTGAAATTGCGGACCTGATCGGTCTTGAAGAAACCGATCCTTCAGACAATCCCGCATTTCTCGACTTGTTTTCAGATGAAAAACAGGATGAAGAGATATTTCTCCCTGATGACGATATCGGAAAACAAAAATTCCCGGAAATAACCAGGATTGAAGACGAGCCCAAACCATACTTTAATGACAAGGAATACTATAAAACAGCGCTTTCAGGAGAAGGCGCTGTTTCACAGAGGTTCCATTCTCTCCTTTCAGACTTTCTCAAGGCAGATAACCCTAAAGACAAGACTCTCTTCAGGGAGAGGCTGATCCTTTCATACTGGGAGCTTGCATCCTCTATAGCCGGTAAAATAAACAGTTCAATACCAATACCCAAGAAAATGCTTCTCAGGTTCGGTGTAGTACTGCCTACCCTTATAAACAAAGAGCAGCGATTTGTATTATCAAAAATCATAATGGAAAATGAAACCGGTGAACCTGTATATTATACAGATGAATGGCTTAACAAGATTGCATCCGGCGAAATTGCTCCTTCTGTAACTGATGAAACCAAAAAAATTAAAGGCAATCAAGGCAGAAAAATAAATATGAGCCTTGAAAAAGAGCGCGGACACCGGGATGCCGTGTTCGGGCTGATTAAAAGCAAAATATCTGCAATTACAGATATCGAAAATTCTCTTGCCGAAAAAATATCATTTATAAAAAAACACGCGCTGCTGGCAAAATACGGCAATATATCCGCCCCGTACGCACCGGAACAGAAAACAGCCCTTTCAGAGATGCAGGAGCTGCTCAGAAGACTTTCGCAATATGACAGGGAACTTTCGACTGCTGTCGAAAACATGGATACCGCGGTAGAAAAAATAAAAGAACTTGAACAGAAATCAAAGGATGAAGGAGAAGCAGGCTCTGTAGACCAGCAGGTTATCATAGAAGAGTTTATGACTGTAAAGCAGATGGCAAAGATGAGTGTCGGGAGAAAGGGGAATCATCTGCCGATTCTCATGCAGCAGTACATGCGGGCAAATATCCGGGAAATAGCTACACGTGAAAATGTAATAAACACAATGGCTGAAATTGAAAAGATTGATCCCGGTCTTTTCAGGAGGACATTCAAACGGCAGACTAACAGGATTATTCCACATACCATAATACTCCCCTGCTACGGCGAGTTTGGAATATGCTGGGAACCCTTCCAGAAATTCAACAGGGCAACCAGCAGAGGACGAATCGGCATACCGCTTTATCCCAAAGATCTTAAAACTGCAATTATTTACGCCCTGGGTGATTTAAGATGGCAGGTTGCAAAAGAAACTGCATCCTATTACTGGATGGAAGAAGGTCTCACCGGCTGGTATTACCAGTGGTTTACAGACCAGAAAAGAAGGGGAGATGTCAAGGAATCATTTATAGCCGACTATTACCTCTGGCTGACAAAAGAAGCAGATGGAATGCAGAAGCTTGACAAGGATGTACGAGGTGTTTTCTGGAGAAATATACCCTTCCCTCAGGAACTTAAAGAGAAACTCAGGAACAGGGGATTTGTTTATAACGAGCTTTACAAGAAAGACATGAACATAGCCATGTCAGACGGTTATTGATTTTCTTTCAGTATGGCTGGAGCCTGACGGCATCTTTACCGATTCTCTTTTTTTACCCATATCATTGTAAGAAAAAGGAAAAACCCGAAAACAACTATCGAAGAGTCTGCAATATTAAAAGTAGGCCACCTTTCAAGGCCGAAGATGCCGTAGAATTTCACATCAATAAAATCCACAACTCCCTCAGGTCTGAAGAAGCGGTCAATCAGGTTCCCAAGTCCTCCGCCGACAATTCCCCCAAGAGCCCATCTCTGCGGCATGGTTATTTCATCGGTTTTGATAATATAGATTATAAGCAGAAACAGTATTAAAAGCGGGAGAAATGAAAACAGGGCGGTACGGAAACCGTCCGGCAGATTCTGGCCCAGGCTGAATGCTATAGCCTTGTTTCTCACGTGAATAATTCTCAGAAAACCGTTAAGAAATGAATATTTTATAGTATAAGGTTCAATCCCGGCTACTATCAGGAATTTGGTCAACTGGTCAAAAATTATAACAAAAAAAGTAAGACTGAACGGTATTAGTTTATCTTTCAGTTTCATTGTAAACCCCAAAGCTGTATTTTTTTCGGATACTATAATCCGGTCGGTATATCAATGAAACAGGTGTCAAGGGCAAGTTTTTCCCTTACTGTTTTTTCTACATTCTTTATACCAAATATTTCTGTAAGATAATGTCCGGCAGATATTACATTTATACCGGCTTCAAGGCATTGATGATATATCTGGTGAGATATCTCGCCTGTTATGTACAGATCAAGCTCTTCATCAATAGCCTGCTCTACTTCCCGGCAGGCGCCCCCTGTAATGACACCGGCGCTCATGTTTTTTTCGGGTCCGAATTTCAATACGGAAAGGATATCCGTGTTTTTTAAACCGAAGGCGGCTATAACCTCTTCGCAGGTTTTCCCTTCAGGGAAAATTCCCTTAAATCCGATTTTTTTCCCGTGATACTCGCCAAAAGGCTTCAGATTTTCAAGTCCTGCTTTTACTGCAGCTGAAACATTATTGCCGAGGAGAGGGTCCATATCAAGCGGCAGATGGGCTGCGTATAACGATAAATTATTCTCAAGCATAAAAGAAAGGCGTCTGAAATAATCTCCTGTTATGGTTTTTTCAGTTCCCCAGAAAATCCCGTGATGGACAAAAAGCATATCCGCGCCATGCTGTGCAGCCCTTTTAAATGCCTCAAGCGATGCATCAACAGCAAAAGCGATCTTTTTAACTTTCCCTGTTCTGTTCGAAACCTGAAGTCCGTTTAATGACCTGTCAAAGCTTCTCATTTCGTCGATATTCAGAATAGAGCGAAAAAAGCTGTCAACTTCCTTAATATCCATATAATTTATTATATATTTTTATATCATCCTTGACAACAAACACTTCCTTTACAATATTATTCTTTTATGAATACATATAAAAAACTTGATGCCAAAGAACTCGAATACAGTACAAAACTGGAAGAAATAGCCTCACTCAGAAAAACACCGGTAAAAACCTTTATGGCGGGCCAGAAAAGGGCAACAGATGCGCTGATGTTCGGAACCAGGCTTAGAAAAACAGGCTACAATATATTTGTTACAGGGAACACCGGGACAGGGCGCCACACAGCTATCCGTAAAATACTTGAAAATTTCAGGAATGACATTCCGCTGAAGGATATTGTCTGTGTCTTCAATTTTACAAATCCTGAAAACCCGGGAATACTTTATCTTCCACGTGGAAAAGCCGCAGGCTTTAAAGGCAGTCTTGCAAACCTTATAACCGCTGTAAAAAAAAGAATAAGAAGCAGAATTGAAAGCGACAGCTTTAAAAAACAGAAAAATACAATAATCAAATCCTGTGAAGATATTGAAAAAGACCTTCTTTTAAAGTTTGAAACAAGCCTTAAGGAGGGGGGATTTCTTCTTGTAAGCTCAACAACAGAAGATAATGAAATGATTTCAGATATCATGCCTGCCGTCGATGGTAAACCCATAGATTTTGAGGAACTCCAGAAAATGGCAGACAACGGACAGCTTTCAGAAGAGGACCATGAAAAAATAAGAAGCGATTATTTCAAACACCTTGATGCTCTGCAGGAGCTGCTTAGAAAACTTCAGCACAATAAGATTGAAATGGAAGACAAGCTGCTTGAAACAGAGAAGAAATTTGTTGAACCGGTAATAAGATCGGAAATTGACTATCTTATCTCGGATTACATGCAGAATGATGTAAAGAAATATCTCTCCGAGCTTAAAAAAGATATTCTTGAGCGACTTTATTTGTTTATTGATGAAGAGGAAGATACGGAAAGTGATGAAATAGAAGAAGCCGACCTGGACGAGGAACAGAGATACCAGGTAAACATTCTTGTTGACAACTCAAAAGTAAAACAGGCGCCGGTAATATTTGAATCGTACCCCACATCGTCAAATCTTTTCGGAACTGTCGAAAACAGGGTTGAATACAATATTGAATTAAAAAGCAGTTTCATGATGGTCAAGGCAGGCTCATTAATAAAAGCTACAGGCGGATTTCTTGTTCTGAATGCAGAAGACCTGTTTCAGGAGGAAACTACATGGGACCATCTTAAAAGGGCGCTTAAAAGCGGAGAGGTACAGATTCAGCAGCCGATTTCACCGTTCAATCCGTCAGGCGGTTTTCTTAAACCTGAACCTGTTAAAATTGATACCAAAATAATAATAATTGGAAACGAAAGCATTTATGATGTTCTTTATAACAGCGATGAGGAATTTGAAAAATTCTTTAAGGTTACTGCAGAATTTGACTCGGAAATGGAAATAAATAACGAAAATACGCTTCAGTATATTGGTTTTATAGAAGAGCAGATAAAGAAAAAGAAAATGAAATCAATAACAGACAACGGCATACAGGCAATCCTTGATTACGGCATCCGGCTGACTGAACACAGAAAAAAATATTCGACAAAATTCTCAAAAATTCTGGATCTGCTGGTTGAGTCTGACTACTGGGCCGACGAATTCGCACATGAAGTTATTGACAGGCCGGATGTGGAAACAGCAATCACTAAACGGAACAGCATGAACAGCCTTCAGGAAGAAAAGCTCACATCAATGATGGAAGAAGGGACAATAAAAATCTGCGCTGAAGGTAAAAAAACCGGGGTAGTGAACGGACTTGCGGTTTATGACAGGGGGTTCTATACATTTGGAAGACCGTTTCTCGTATCAGCAACAGTCGCGCCCGGAGATGAAGGGATAATCAATATTGAAAGGGAAGCAGGACTCTCAGGTGAGATATATAACAAGGCGGTAATGATAATCGAAGGATTTGTCCGTTCCTGTTACGGAAAAAACTTTCCCGTTTCAATGTTTGCAAGCATCTGCTTCGAGCAGTCATACGGGGAAATAGAGGGAGATTCAGCGTCTTCGACAGAGATTTATGCGCTTTTGTCTGCAATAACAGAAATCCCCATAAGACAGGACATAGCTGTTACCGGGTCTGTAAACCAGTTCGGACAGATACAGCCGATAGGCGGTGTAAACGAAAAAATTGAGGGGTTTTACTCAATATGCGAAAAATTCGGCCTTACAGGGACGCAGGGGGTAATTATCCCGCAGTCCAACGTCAAAAACCTGGTTCTTGGAAAGACAGTAAAGAATGCGGTAAGAGATGGCAGATTTTCAATCTATCCGATAAGCCATATAAATGAGGGGCTAAGTATCCTGTCCGGAATTGATGCGGGAGAAACCGATGAGAAAGGAGCATTTCCAGCCCGTTCTTTCAATAAAATTGTTGAGAAAAAACTGAAGGAATTATCAAGGAAAAGCAAATAACCTCTGGTTAACGGCAGACAGTTACAGGCATTTAAAGTAATAAATTTAAATTTATGATGCAATAAAATGCCTTACCGTTATAAGTTGTGACATTTTATTGACAGATGGAAAAGTTAAAGACTATACTCAAATATAAATTAAAAATCGGTTATAAAGTGATTGCTTCCTTAAAAGTTTGAGGGGACCTTAATTCAGCAATCCAGGCGGGAGAAAAATGCCAGTTAATATTGATGTTCCTAAAATTCAAAAAGCTGTCCGGAATTCTTTACCTTTGGCAATCAAAACACACAAAATAAACCACGAAACTGAAGAATATCTTGAACAGATTCTTGATGTATTTCTTGCTGAATTCGGGCAGAAAGAACTTCTGCCGCAGATATCCTACTGCATGAGGGAACTGGCGGTAAACGCAAACAAGGCAAATACCAAAAGAGTCTACTTTATGGAAAAAGATCTGGATATCGATAATGAAGATGATTACAGGGAAGGGATGAATTCATTCAAAGAGGTAACTCTTGATAATATTGAACATTATCTTGAAAAGCAGAAGGAAAAAGGGCTCTATATAAAAATTATTTTTCATGCATCTCAGGGAGAACTTACTCTTTCCATACGCAATAATGTAAAAATATCGAAAAAAGAACAGATGAGGGTCTATGACAGGATCGCCCGGTCAAGGGGCTTCACATCGCTTGAGGAAGCAATGTCTGCTGTACTGGACAGCTCCGAAGGGGCCGGCCTCGGACTTGTAATACTTGTCCTTATGCTTAAAAAACTGGGTCTTGATGAAGAAGCTTTTGATCTGGATGTTGAGGGGGAAGAAACTGTTTCAAAGCTGATTATTCCATTCTCCGAAGTGCACAAGGAAAATCTCCATATTCTTTCAAGGGAAATAGTAAAAGAAATCAATCAGCTTCCGCAGTTCCCTGAAAATATAGTACAGCTGCAGAAAATGATTGACGATCCGGAATCAGAAATAACAGATATATCAAAGCATATTGCAATGGATATAAGCCTTACAGCGGATTTGTTAAAAATTGTTAACTCGGCCCAGTATATGCTTCCCAAAAAAGTAGATAACATTACGGAAGCGGTAAAACTTGTGGGTCTCCGCGGCCTTAAAAACCTTCTTTATTCCTATGGAACACAAAAAATCTTAAAATCAGGATTAAAGGAACACTGGGAACACGCAAACCGGGTGGCTTTTTACGCATATGTTCTTGCCAAAAATTACATAAGAAAAAAGGAAATACTTGATGATGTTTATATCGGCGGAATTCTCCACGACATAGGTAAAATCATATTCTTCAATGCACACCCGACAATGCTTGATAAAATAGCAGACCTCTGCAAAAAAAGAGGAATGGGCAGAAATTTACTTGAGGATCTCTCAGCAGGGCTTAACCACGCTGAAATAGGGGCTCTGATCGCCGAAAAATGGAACTTCCCTGAAGAACTTATTGATTCAATCAAATACCACCATGAGCCTGAAGCAGCTCCTGCTGACAGGCAGGAAATTGTTGAAACAATCTATTTTGCCAATTCAATTGCGAATTATGAAGAAAAGGGAATCGTCTTTGAACAGATTTCGCATAACATACTTAAAAAGTTCGGAATTACAACAGAAGAACAGCTGAACATAATACTGAGCAAGCTTGCAGAAGCGTTTGACAGGGAAAATTCAGGGGAGAGACAGAGATAAATGCTGTCAGAAATTCCTGATGCTGTTAACCCAGCAGTAAGCAAGTATTCCAAACGCAACTCCTGCGTTAATTGAACCTTTTAATCCGTATTGAGGTATTGTTACAATTCCCCCGTCAGCTTCTGCAGCTGCAAGAGCAGCGGGGCTGACTCCTGTTTCTTCACTGCCTATTATTACTGTCCCTTTGTCAGGGAATTCAAAAGATTCTATAAGCGTTCCTCCTGTTTCAAGGGCAAAAACCGGTCCCGGCAGTACTTCAGGATTTCCCCTGCTCCAGTTTACTGAACCGGTTGTTCCCATTGAACTTCTTTTTACACGGGGATGAACGGGTGACGGGCTCATAGCAGAAATGAAAATATTTTCAAAGCAGAACGATTCTGCAGTCCTGAAAATTGACCCGACATTAAAAGGGGACCTTAAGCTGTCAATATAGATATTGATCGGCAATACCTTCCTCACATGTTTACTGCTTTTGTCAAAAGAAAAGCGGTGCAAATCCCATTCCGCAGGTTCTTTGCCGATTTCCGCAAGGAGAATATGCCGGAGAGTTTCAAGCTGATGCAGATCTTCCTTTTCAAGATATTCCGGCAGTTCTCCGGTCAGGGTATCAAAAATCTCCTTTCTCTCTGCAGTGATATAACCTGAGAGCAAAGCTGATATCTGTTTTATATATGATGAACTGACTCTGCCTCCTTTATAGATTTCATTTTCCGCAGAAAGAAAGATAATGGCGCATTTTTCAGCCCGTTTATCAGGAGATAATTTTTCAAGTTTTTTTATTGCGAAAAACATCGGATTTAAAGCGCGCCCCTCAGAATTGAGGCAATTTTTTCATCAGTAATATTAAGAGCTGTTTTTACAAATTCAGGATATGCGCCTGATAATACAGCTGCAGAGTTTACAGCCTCTTTTCTGATCCCTGTTTCAGTAAGTCTTATCGGAAGGTTTTTCTTTTTTATCATTTTTCTGATATCATTTACAAAATATTCACCATCAGTGTCCTCTTCCTTTACCTCACTCACACTGTTTGCGCAGCAGCCGAGAACAGTTTTGGCAATATCTTCGGATTCTGAAAAATAATATTCAAAAAAATGGGGCAGAAGTATTGTTGAGAGAAATGATGCCGGAACACCCGTAAGACTGTTAAGCACACGGACAAGATAGTAGATGCTGCCCGGGCCGAGCAGTGAATAAGCATAATCAATGCATAAAGCTATATCTGAAAGCTCATCAACAGAAAATTCTTTTCCGATTAAAAGCTTTTTCAGTGAAGATAAAAGAAGACTGTCTGTAAAGAAGTGTCTTTCCCTGAAGCATAACGCCTCAGCAGCGGTAAAGATTATTTCAAACACAATTGAAGAAAGAGAGCTTTCAGGAATTGAGTCATAAATTGAAGCATCCTTGATTATCAGGGACGGAAAACGCCCTGTATCAACTATTTTTATACCCCTGTTTCTGCTGTCTGCAACGGCAGAAAGCTGTGTAAACATTATGGGATTTCTGATCGAGGAGGGAATTTCAATATAATCCAGTGAGATCCGGTTTCCGGGCTTTTTTAAATTGTCAAGAATATCATCACACTCAAATCCGCTGTCTGCCGATGCAGCAGCCAGTCTTGCGATATTCAGGGTACGCTGCCCTCCCAAACCGATAACGCATTGAATATATCCTTTCCTGATAAAATCAGAGAGAATTTCCGCATCCCTTGAAGCTGCCCGTTTATTTATGTCTGTATATAAGACACAATCAATCCCTTTTTTATTCAGCATTGCCGAAATCCCGGAAGCTGCGCTGTCCGTAATGTAAGGATCCCTTACCAGGACAGCCCGCCTGCAGCCTGGTTTTAGATATGCCGGGAGTCTGTCAATTTTTCCCCTTCCGCATAAGATCCGGCTTTTTATATCAATTTTCAGTTCCTGCATAAAAGTTCTCTCCAGACACTATTAAATTGCATAATTAAAAAAAAAGCAGAGAAATGATATTTCATTCTCTGCTGTAATCAAACTGTTTAATATTACTCTTAAATTTCAAACATATCAATAATTTTATCTGCAACAGAATTTATTACTGCGTCATTAATATAGTCGGGATCGCTCATTTTTCTTCTTACTTCTTCAACCCTGTCCATTCTTATATCAGGAGACTGTTTTACAGCTTCCGCTGCCTTTAAAAGCTCTCCCATAACCCTGGCTTCCGACGATACGCTTATTGAGTCATTTTCTGTCTTATTAGACGATTTAACGGGTTTTTCCGGTTTATTGTAATTCTGTACAGGATTTATCGATCCAAGCTTATCAATCGTCATATTTACCTTCCTTACATTAGGTATATCGACATTCTTTACCTTGAAATTTAATCATATTTTTTTTCACATACCATGATAGAGAACTCACCTTGAATTTTACTTCTTCCGGCCAGAATGTCAATGATATCTACAGCTGTTCCGCTTAAAATTTCCTCAAACTTCTTGGTAAGCTCCCTGCCGGCGATAATTTTTCTCTCCGGGGCAAGTTCTTTCAGGTCTTCAAGAAGCTTAAGCACCCGGTAGGGGGATTCATACACGACAAAACTTTCATCCCTTTCAAGAAGCTCAGCAAGCCTTCCCCGTCTCTTCCCCTTCTTCGGAGACAGGAACCCGTCAAAAGTAATTCCCCTCCCCGCTGCCCCGCTTATGCTTACAAGCGCAGTAAATGCCGATACTCCCGGGATAGGGACAATATCAAACCCTTTTTCCCTGCACCTGCGGACAAGGGCCCCGCCGGGGTCGCTAATTCCCGGAGTACCTGCGTCGCTTACATAGGCTACATTTTCACCACTCTCAAGATGAGAAAGTATCTTACTGACTCCTTTTTCCTCATCAGCCGCGTAATAGCTTATAAGGGGTTTTTTTATCTCATATCTGTTTAAAAGCACCCTTGTGTGTCTTGTATCTTCACATGCAATTACATCTGCGTTTTTAAGGGTTTCAACCGCGCGGAATGTAATGTCATCAAGATTGCCGATAGGAGTTGCGACAATAAAAAGTGTTCCCATAAAAATACTCTAATATTTTATATGATTTACAGCAACTCTATTTTATGGATAATGTAACTGAGAACAAAATGGAATATATAGTAATTGCTTTTTTACTTATTCTTATAATAGTACTGGCAGGAATAAAGCTCGGTTCCGCCGGTAATAATGCTCCTGATAATGCAGGAAAGCCCTCTTTAGAGGATAAACCCTCCGGAGAAGAAAAACCATCAAAGTTTTGCCCCATCTGCGGCTCTGCGCTTAAAAAGGGAGAAACAGTAAAATCAAAGGTATATCCTGGGCGAGGAGTGGACAGCCTGATGGATGTTTACGGCTGTCCCAGATGTATTCCGCCGGAAGGCAGGGAGAAAAGAATATGCCCTGTGTGTAAAAAAGAGCTTCCTCCTGACGGATATGTTATCGGCCGCTATTTTGTACGTCCGGGAAAGAAAAGACATCTGCATGTACTTGGCTGCACACTCTGCAGAAAAGGATAAAAAAGGAGGGCACCCCTTATAAAGAGAAATGCCCTCTAAAACCAGCCTTGAATTCCGGATTATAAACTTATCTGGTAAGCCAGAGTATCCTGTCCGCAATATATGCTACATGTTCGTTTATCCTGTTAAAATAATTTATCAGGTCTAAATGGACAGACGATGTTCCGATCGATTCTTTAAGCCCTTTCTGGAGTCTCTCTATATGAAGTCTTTTGAATCTTGTTTCATCAAGTTCTGCGTACTTTTCTCCGATCTTCTTTGCCGCAACCGAATCTTCATTAATAAGAGCTTCCACAAGTCTTTCTATATTTTCATTGACCTTTCCGTGAAGCTCCTTAAGTTCTTTAAGACCCTCAGCTGAAAAAGTCAGGTCCTGATCAATCATTTTTCTCGCCAGTACCATTATATTTTTATCAATCACATCCCCGATTGATTCAAGTTCATTTTCGATATACAGAAAATTGATACTTCTCTTGGAGTCTTCTACTCCCATCTCCTTCTGGGATATTTTTGCAAGAAAGAGGATTATTGTCTTGTGGAGAAGATCAACCTTTGAGTCTGTATCACAGATTTCCCTTATTACTTTCGGGTCTTTTTTAATAAATGCAAGCTCAACCTTGCTGAACATCTCCTTGATAAGGTCCGCAACAACCAGAATTTCTTTTTTAGACATTTCAAGCGCGATTTCGACACTTCCGTCAATCAGCTGTTCATGGAGATATTTAACACTGAACGGTTTTTCACTTTCCTTCGGAGGAACCATTTTCACAAACAAACCGACAATAAAATCAAGAAAAGGGATGATGATTATATGATTTATTATGGGCATGAATGTAAAACCTACAGCTATTTCCCTGGCCAGGCTGTCAGTATTCAACACTGTGGTTGTGAACCATTTAATCATCCATATGAAAAGACGCTCACCGTTAAAAGGAATTATCAGGAGAATATATACCCAGATTACTCCTATTGCCTGAAAGAAAACATGTACGTAGGCAGATCTTTTTGCTTCCCAGTTAAGGGCCAGACTCCCGAGTACAGCAGTGATACATGTCCCTACCGCAGCTCCAAGGTTTATAGGAACAGCCTGTTCAAGGGTAATTGTCCCTGCCATAGCCATCGCGATTGTAAGGCCGCTTGTCGCACCTGAAGACTGGATTATCATTGTAAAGAAAAGACCAAGCAATATACCCAGGGCAGGTGTTTCAACCCGCATCATAAGATCCATAAAAGGCTTATATTCCCTTAACGGCTTTAAAGAGTCGGACATCATATTCATACCGAGAAAAAGAAGACCGAATCCAAAAATCGCAAGGGCTGTATTATTGCCTTTTTTGGTTTTTGCGACAAGCGATGTAAAAAAACCGCCCGCAATGATGATAGTCGCGAATTTTGATATGGAAGGGAACGCAATCAGATGGGCCAGAAATGTTGAACCAAGTTCAGATCCCAGTGTCACGGCAAGACTCTGCTGAAAAGTCATAAGCCCCGCCCCTACAAGCGCTGCCTCAAGCACTGTTGTTGCTGATGATGACTGATTTACCATTGTGACACCAAGCCCTGTCAGGTAGCCCCTGAACCTGCTTTTTGTAAGTGTCAGCATGACTGACTTCATTTTCTCGCCGGCGATTGAAGTCAGATTTTTATTCATGACTATCATGCCGTAAAGAAAAACAGCAAGTCCTCCTATTAGAGTGAACAAATTCCAGATACTCATTATTCTTCTCCTGTTGTATTAATTACGGAAACCCGGATTCCCGAATGTTTCACGATAAGCAAATTTCACTGATGCAAAACTCATAAATTTATATTGCATCTGAATTTTCAGTTTCTTAGGTGCTTTTAGAGCATGCAGCTAAACTGCAGCACCAAGATTAATTTTTGTCAGTGAATTAAATATTCGTTCATTTATCTGGTTTAGTTTTTCAAAAAAATCCCAGTTTAATAATGAATTACGGCTGTCCTGATCCTGCCGGTTAAGTCTTAAAAACTCAACAAAGGATTTCTGCAGGTTTCTATTATCCGCAGATATTTCCTCAATAAACAATCTGCTGTCTGAAACAGTACCCGGCAGGATCTCAGTAAAATATTTTTTTATTTTTTCAAGGATAAGGATTTCCTGTTTTAACAGTAAATCAAAAGAAATACGATTTCCGGCAATCCTGATTTTTTCGGTAAAAATAACCATCTCAGAAAAAAGGGATTTTAATTCTGTTTCAATTGAAAAAAAATCTTTCCACCAGAAGGGAAGAATATAATCATCCATTGAATTTACTACTGCATAAAAATATTCTGAAAACTCATTTTCATTACGTTCAAGCTCTTCAGCACTCTTGCCGGTATTCACACTGACAGCAAGCTGGATGAGCTTATTGAGAGAAGCTTCTGCTACTTCTTCAAGTTTTGCCTTTTTTCCAAATAGATTTTTTTCAAACGGTATATTGATTTTCATATATTCTCCTGATATTTTTGCAAATTATTCCGGCTTGTCCGGAAAGAAAAAGCTCCATAATATAGTGATAAATGCCGGATTTAACAAATCCGGCATTTATCGTACAGGAACTTACTCTATAGCTTTATCCGGCAAAACCGGCAAAACTCCATTACTTTATCCATCAAACCCATCGTCAAAGATTTGTAGCGATATAAATTTTCCCAAGTACACCCTGTATCTCTTCGTTTGATGAATTTATCTGTTCAAAAAGTTCAAGAATTTTCATTCTTGATCCTGGATCTCCGGATCTTTCTTCATAAATTGTGTTAAGCCTTGAAAAATATATTTTCATAAATTCTTTCATCGCATACTGGTTATTAACCATTATCTGATAAGCGTATTTTCTGTTTACCGAATATTCATTGATAAAATTTACGATGTTACGAAGTATTTTTTTCTCATGCTCATAAAACGAAGCATAGGAATCTTCATTTTTATAAATCTGTATTTTATTGAACACCATTACTATCTGATTCAGGAGCTTTCTTGTATAATCACTAATCAGGAGTAGCTCATTCCAGCATAAAGGCAGGTAGTGTTTCCTGTTAATAATTTCAACTATTTTTCCGGTTTGATTTTCCATCGCAGTTTCATAATCATATATTTTGTTTGCTGTGATGAACGGGTCAAAATCATTGCTGCTCTTTTCCATAATCCCGATTACAGATAGAACAATATCAATATTCTCAGTTATAGATTTTTCCAGATCTGCCTTTTTTCTGAATATATTATTAAACATCTTTTTTTCCCTCAACAAAGTTATGCCGACCGAGTCCATTTTTTTCCTCCAGTAAACTCATTTATCTATTGCATAATCCGTGCCAGAAAACAAAGAGTGACGTTTAATTTTTACCTATTTTATTTTAAATAATATAAATACTTACATAATAATGAGTTATAGAATTTATTAGTGTGTATACCTATCAATAATTATAATTTTGAATAAGAATGGTAAATTATGAAAACATGTTTAATAACACTGCAATTGTAAAATTTCTTTTCATGCATGTAAAAAGAATATACACATAATGTTCACGCGATCTGCTTTTTCAGGTATCCCCGGATTCCTTCGTCTCTTCCGGCAGATTCATTTTTTTTGCAAGAGTAACCCTGCTTATACCGAGTATTTTAGCCATGGCTGACTTATTAAAATTCTGCTCCCGGCCTATCCTGTCTATCATTATTTTTTCCAGTTTGTCATACAGGAGCGGTAAAAGATTATCAGAAGTCCTGTGTTCATTACAAAAATAATTAACAGCCTTCTCCAGTAAATTCAGCGGCGGCATACTTACAAGCCGCACCTGCATATCATGCAGAGACAGGGATGGTCCCTGTGCGTTTATACATATACTTGTAAGCAGATTTTCCAGCTCTCTCACGTTACCAGGCCAGTCATACGCGGTAAATTCAGACATAAGATCACTGGCTATCGACGTAAATATCTTATTTAATTTATATGATGCATTCTTCAGGAAAAAATCAGCAAGCACCGGAATATCTTCTTTCCTGTCCCTCAATGGGGGAATTACAATTTTTGCAACATTTATCCTGTAATATAAATCTTCGCGAAAACGGCCTGTTTTAACCTCATCATGCAGGTTTCTGTTTGTCGCGGTTATTACCCTTGCCTTTAGTTTTATGTTTTTAAGGCCGCCCATCCGCTGATATTCCTTCTCCTGAAGTACCCTTAGAAGTTTTGTCTGAATCTGCAGCGGCATGTCGCCGATCTCATCCAGGAAAATTGTCCCCTCACCCGCTGCTTCAAACTTGCCGATTTTAAGCGATACTGCGCCTGTGAAAGCCTGCGGCTCATGACCGAAGAGTTCATTATCAAGAAGGGATTCGGTCAGCCCGGAACAGTTCACCGCGATAAAAGGTTCATTTTTTCTGTTGCCGTTAAAATGCAGCGCCCGGGCCAGAAGTTCTTTCCCGGTTCCGCTCTCCCCTGTGATATGCACAACAACATCATTATTAACAAGCCGTCCTACGGATTTAAATACATCCTGCATAAGAACCGAATTCCCGATAATTTTTTTCAGTTCATAATTTCTGATATTTTCAGATCGGATAGTGTTAACATATTTACTCAATTTTCTGGATTCGACAGCCCGTTTCGCCAGAATTGATATTTTATCAATATCAAGCGGTTTCTCTATATAATCATAAGCACCAAGTGAAGTTGCCTCAATTATTGTTTCAAAATTTCCATGCGCTGTAATCATGATAACCGGGACACCAGGGTCCAGTTTTTTTAGGGATTTCAGAATGGCAAGACCGTCTTCACCCGGCATTCTGTAATCAAGAAACACAAGATCCACTTCACGGCTTGAAAAAATATCAAGACCTTCTTTACCGTTATATCCATTAAAAACTTCATGTTCACTGCTGAATAATTGAGTAAAGCTTTTCTGTATATTTTTATCATCATCTATAACAAGTATTGCCGCCATATCCAGCCCCTTAAACAATTGGAATCTTATCACTGGTTCTGTAAGGGAGAATTACCCTGAACACAGTTTCATGTTTATTACTTTCAACCTGAATTGTTCCGTAGTGTCTTTCTATAATCAATTTTGTTAACGCAAGACCTAACCCGGTACCATCTTTCTTTGTAGTGTAAAAAGGTTCGAATATTTTCCTTATATTTTCATCAGGAATTTCGCTTCCGGTATTTCTGAATTCCATGACAACGTTTGATTCCTTTATTTTAGTGGAGATATTAAGAAATCCTCCGTCAGGCATTGCCTGAATTGCATTGATTATAAAATTTATAAAGCAAATACGTATTTTTTCTCCATCCAGATATACTGCAGGAAGTCTATTTTCAAGATTGCATTCAAGCTTTATATTCTGATGCTCAATATTATACTTATACTGATTAACAATATTAAGCAGTATCGAATTAATATCATTTTTGGAAAAATGCATAGGCCCCGGTTTTGAAAACTCAAGTAAATCCTTTACAAGGTTATTAATTCGGTCAATTTCCTCGAGAATCGCGTTTACTTCCTGAATTCCTCCCTTATCAGAAAGATATCTGCTGCGGATTATCTGAGACATCATTTTTATTGAACTTAAAGGATTTCTGATTTCATGGGCAAGACCGGCCGACAGTTGTCCGACTGCCGCAAGTTTGGCAGACTTTATCATATCATCCTGAAGTTTTATTATCTGTTTATTGTACTTGTGAATCTTTCTGGACAGGTTATTGATGCTTTCCGCTATTATCCTGAATTCATCATTGGATTTTATGTCAACAATAGGATCATCACTGCTGAGGCTGAAATTATTAATACCGTCTATGATTTTGCCGAGAGATGTATTTATGTTATTCGCAAGAACCAGATAAGCTAAAAGGGAAAGCGTGAAACCTATCATAATCATCAGGAAAAGCAGATTACCCATATAAGAAAAATACTGATCGTTGCTTTTTTCCTTAATAAACAGATTGATTGCTCCCCAGTACCTGTCCTCTTCCGAGTATAGGGCTTTAAGCATAAAATAGTATTTATTACCCTCAATTTCCTCTTCAAATACAAGTCTGTCTTTTTCCTGTAACTGCTTAATCCTGTGATCTTCAATTATTTCAAATCCCTGATACGTAGAGATAATTTTGCTGTTTCCCCAGTAAATACCGTTATCCAGCCCTGTAAGTTTTCTCATATTTTCTACCAGGTCTTTAGAGAAAAGCGATCCAATCATTAAAAGGCTTATAATCTCCCCGTTTTTCTCCACAGGGGCTACCGCACGTATGGCTAACCCTGATTTTCCGCTTTCATAGCTTACAATATTTTTACCGGCAAGCCCTGCCTTTACTATGTTCTGGTCTATTTTCAGGTCACCGCTTTTTGCCGGGTCATGCCCTCTGATGAGAACTGTTCCGTCAGTCTTTTCAACTTCTATAATATCAAAAATTCCCATCCTGTAAAAATTGCTTAACCGCTTTTCAAGAAGATCAAGGTTGCGGTTCGATATAAGATCAATTATTTCACTGTCTTTTGATAAGGTTTTAACCGCATTCAGACAGTCATCTTCCTTGAACATAATTTCGTTATAGTAAGCGGTTATGCTGTCTTCAAGCCTGACGATATAGGCCTTCTTTACTGAGCTTTTTATCAGCCAGTAACCTATTGAAACAGAAGTAATTGTCGTTACAAGAATTATAAAAATAAATGAGATGAATATTTTAATATTAAGTCTGTACCTGAGAAAGTAACCCATATTGGATTTTATGATATTTGAGAATAAATGTATATATTTCTGTTAATTCACACGATCAGACTCTAACACAATTTTAAAGATCCTAACTGAATTTTAACATTTTTTATAGACATATATCAATCTATCCGCTATAATCGTTCAATTTTACAGGAACAAATTTTAATGAAGGAGTAGACTCTATGGCTAAATTGTGGAAAAAACAGGAATCAGTTTTTTCAAAGATTAAGATTTATTTTGAAAAAGCGGATTTGACACGCGATGTATTTAAAAAAACTATTGCAGATCTAATCAGACAGACACCTGACGTCGATTTTGGAGAGGCAGTGGAACTGGTACATGCGGCAGAACATGAAGCAGATATCAAGAGAAGGGAAGTTATTACGGAACTTTACCGGAAAGCTTTGATACCGGGATCCAGAGGTGATGTTCTTGGGCTGCTGGAAAATTTTGATCAGCTTCCCAATACTTTCCAGAAGATATGCAACCAAATATACTTCCAGAATGTAGTATTTCCTGAAAACTTCAGGGAAAGAATCATTGACCTTATAAATGTAAATATTGATGCATATAATCTCACCAAAGATGCAGCATTCTGTCTTTTTGATGAGGCGGATCTGGTAAATAAAACTGAACTCATTTGCGAAAAGGAAAGAGAATCAGATGCAAGGGAAAGAGGACTTACACGTGATATCTTTAACACGGATATGGAACTTGCCCTTAAAATGCTTTACAAGCAGATTATCATTTCCATAGGTAATATTTCAGACATAGCAGAAGATATTTCAGACAGGGTTGAAATAGCTGTCATAAAAAGGAGACTATAATAAATGTTCAGGCTGTTAAGCGGAATATTTATGGGCTGGTCTCTAGGTGCCAATGATTCCGCTAATATATTTGGCACGGCTGTCTATTCAAGAATGATCAGGTTCAAGACAGCTTTATTCTGGCTTTGTATTTTTATTGTTTTAGGGTCAATGCTGCAGGGCGCGGCAGGGATGCATACATTAAGCGGTCTCGTTGTGCAGAATATGAATACCGCTTTTATTACAGCGTTTGCTGCTGCATTGACTGTTACTGTTATGACGTTTTATGGTCTTCCGGTATCAACTTCCCAGGCAATGGTCGGGGCGATAATGGGGATTGGGGTTGTAATCGGACAGATTGATTTTTCAAAACTTCCAAAAGTTTTTGCATGCTGGGTTGGTACACCGGTAGGATGTGTTATTGCAACAGTAATACTGTATCCGCTTCTGAGTAAGCTTTTTTCAATTCTTAAAATGAATATATTCAGGCAGGATTCTGTACTCAGATGGGGACTTATAGCAGTAGGCTGTTACGGGGCATATTCTTTGGGAGCCAATAACGTAGCTAATGTCACAGGCATATACATCGAAACAGGTCTTCTTAATGTAACCCAGGCGCTGATTCTCGGCAGCCTCAGCATCTGTATCGGGGCAATTACCTACAGCAGAAAAGTAATGATGACAGTCGGGGAAAAGCTTGTAAGACTTGACGCCTTCAGCGCATTCGTTGCTGTTCTCTCAATGTCGATAATATTAAATATTTATGCAGTAGTAGGCGTACCGGTTTCTTCGTCACAGGCGATAGTCGGAAGTGTACTAGGTATAGGTATTGTTAAAGGTGTTAAAACCATCAACATAAGGACCTTAATAAATATTGTAATAGGATGGCTGACAACTCCAGTAATTGCAATGATAGTATCAATTGCATTATATGTCGGAGCAATAAAAATACTTGGGATAAACTGATTATCATTTTAATACATAAGCCTGCGGCTGTTTACCGGAGGCTTATTTTTTGCTACCTTAAAAATATATGAATGAAGAAATAATCCAGCTTTGCGACCTGAAGGGAACCCCCTGCGGCACCTCTCCCAGATCAGTCTGCCACAAAGATCCGTCACTTATACAGATGGTAGTTCACCTTATGGTAATGAATTCAGGAGGCAGCTTTTTTCTTCAAAAAAGGGCTTTTTCCAAAGAGGCCTTTCCCGGATACTGGGACACATCTGTCGGAGGGCACGTAAGCGGCGGGGAAAACCTGATGCAGGCGCTGAAACGCGAGGCTGATGAGGAGATAGGGATTGAATTAATCCATGCAGATTTTGTCTTTAAAAAGCTGTATTTTATGGAAAATGAAACAGAGATGTCTTTCTTTTATAAAACTGTTTATGACGGTCCTTTCAGGATAGACAATGACGAAGTCACAGAAGGACGCTTCTTTACAGCCGGAGAAATAAGTCCCCTGATAGGCACGAATATATTTACTCCAAGCCTTGAAAACGGGTTTTTGGCTATTTCAGGCAATTAAAACATAGGAGTCGGATAAATATTTGACCACTGATTAACAAGGTCCAGAAAATCCTTGAGCGGTTTTGAAAAATACTTGTCGCTGTGATATATCATGTAATACTTTCTCCTAAAATTTTTGTCCTCAACCGGAACAGCGACAAGCCGGCCGCTGGCAACTTCTTCCGTAACCATATTATTGGATATAAAAGCAACACCCATTTCATGCTGGACAAGCCGCTTTATTGCTTCACTGTTTGATATTTCATAATTCACATTCACATCAATTTTATACTTTCTTATAAAACTGTCTGTTATTTTCCTGGTCACAGACCCTTTCTCGTGAAGAATCAGGTTGCATCCCTGGAGGTCGGCAATCTCGAGCCTGTCCCGTCTGGTCAGCGGGAAAGCAGGGTTTGCGATCAGGACAATATTGTCCTCAAGAACTTCATGCACAGATATTTTGGGATTCTGGATCGGTTTTGATATGAATCCTATATCATTATTCAGGTCAGCTGTATTCTCAATAATACTGTCATTATGCCCAATCATGACTGAAATATTTATATCCTGATTGGTTCTTTTATAGTATTTAATGATGTAGGGAATATAATAGGCCCCGAAGCTTTCACAGGAAAGGATATTGATTTTACCCTTGCTGTATTGCTGAAAATCCCTGATACTTTCCTCAGCCTGGCTTTCCATATCAAATATTTTATCTGCGATACTGTATAAATGCTCGCCGGCATCAGTCAGAACAACTTTTTTACCGATAATATCGAGGAATTTAAGGTCATAATGACTCTGGAGCTGTTTAATCTGTTTGGTAACAGCAGGCTGAGTGATGCAAAGAACATCAGCGGCTTTTGTGAGACTTTTATACTTTGCTGTATAATAAAATGTCTTTAAATGATAGAGATTCATAACTATTGTTCATGTTAATGATTACCCAACCGGCAGTCAAGTATATTTTAAGATATTATCAAGCTCCAGAAGCGCTTCAAGCCGGTTTATCTCGGGAACCTGAAAAGCGGGCTCAGGCCAGTTTCTTTCAACTGAATAATGCTTCAGCCAGACAGGGTTTAGGCCGGCGTTTTTACTGCCTTCAATGTCAATTTTCATATCATCCCCGATAAATACCGCTTCTTCTCCCTTTACTCCCAGTTTTTCAAGTATTATCCGGAAAGGGACCGGGTCAGGTTTTGCAGGGATATCACCTTCCCCGGCAATAACAATAGCGTCAAACAAGACTTCAAGCTTTCTATATTCTTCGTTATCAAGAGCTTTTGTGCTCCCGTCTTTCTGCGAGTTTGAAACCATACCCAGTTTATATTTTGTTTTAAGTTTTTCAAGTACACTGACCGTTTCGGGAAAGAGACGCATGCTGCTCCCTACAATCTTCCAGTATTCATCTTCAAGCTGCATCAAAAAACCTTCATCAACCGAAGCTTTATACTTTGAACACAGCGTTATCCATACATTTTTCCTTGAAAAATCAGATCTGCTAAAATGTTCTTTTCTCTCTTTACGGTAATCCTCAATATATTCATCCCAGGAGATGCCGATGGTTCCGATTCTTTCAAACAGATCTCTTTGTGATTTTTTTTCTGCAGTTTTATATCCGTCTGCGGCTGATCCAAGAGTCTGAACAAAATCAAAAACTATGGCTTTTATCATATTCTTCACTCCTGTTTATATTCACACTGCCGGAATATTTACATTTTTTTCCATAGCCGGATTACAAAAACGGGCTCCTCAGGGAGCCCGTTGCAGTTAGTTCGCTAAAAATCAATCTATAGCATTAACCAATCAGTTTTTTAGCCTTTTCAAGATATGGACCATAAACTTCTTCATCTGTCGGCACATACTCAGGTATAGGAACAGCCATTCTCGTGGTATTCATAAAATGCCTGTAGTTGATGTTATCGCTGTGACTGTTGCCTGTCCATGTTCCGCAGCCGATTGTTGTTGTAAATTCGTGACCGGCGAAAAAGCTGCCGCTGTTTACAATTGTATTCGGCATATTGATATTTACCCTTCCGGTTGGAATATATTCGGCAAGCCTTTCCCACTGCTGGGGTTTTGCGGAATGAAGTGCGCATGAATGCCCGATTCCGGAGAAGAGCAGATTCTTTTTGAGAGTTTTGATTTCCTCTTCAAAATCTGTCCATGTCCATACGGTAAGGACAAGGGAGAGCTTTTCATTTGAAAACATGTCTTCAGGTCCGATTTTTTGCCCTTTTACCATAATGAATTTTGTCCCTTCAGGAACAGAAATGCCTGCAATTTTTGCAATATTCTGAACAGAAGATGCAACAATATCCCTGTTAAGGGTGTGTCCGTCAGGCCACATTGCTTTTCTGAGTTTTTCCCTGTCTTCATCGCTTAAAAGGAATCCGCCTACTTTTTTAAGCTCTTCCATCATTTTGTCATATACTGAAACATGAATCGATACAGCATTTTCTGATGAGCATGATGTTGCATTGTCAAAAATCTTTGATCTCATAACACAGTCAGCAGCTTTTGCAAGATCAGCTGAAGGATCAATAATTGCCCTTACATTGCCTGCACCTACGGTGATGGCTGGAGTACCGGCTGCATGAACAACCTTGATAAGGGCTTTTCCGCCTGTAGCGACTGCAAAATCACATGTTGACATGAGTTCTACTGTTTTTTCGTTTGTAGGCTCTTCAATGCAGAGCATCAGATCCTCAGGAGCTCCGAATGCCTTGAGTGCTTTTCTTCCATATTCAACAGTTCTGAATGTAGACTGCTTTGTTCTCGGATGGGGCGAGCAGATCATGGCATTCCTTGTTTTAAGAAGTGAAAGGCCGATAAAACAGGTTGTTATCGTCGGGTTGGTACAGGGGACGACATTGGCAACAACACCGATCGGTTTGGCGTATGTCTTGATTCCCTTTTCTTTATCATCTTTAATGAGACCGCAGGTTTTCTTCCCTTTCATGTCCCACATTATTCCTCTTATCTTGTTAGCCTTTTTTACCTTGTCTTCATAAACACCCATTCCGGATTCGTCAACTGCAAGTTTTGCAACTTCGCGGGCAAAGTCTTCCTTCTGCCACTGCCATGCGACTACCGCAAGCATTTCATCAACCTTTTCCTGGGGCCAGAATTCTATTACCTCAAATGCTTTTCTGGCTCTGGCATACATCTCTTTAATATTATCAGCCATTTCCTTAAATCTCCTTGTTTACACCTGACATTACCCCGGTAATTTACCAGGGTAATGGTTGTTTTTCAGATACTTAAATTCCTGTTGTGCAGGTTTATAACTGCAGGACGTTTGTAAAAACATCCTGCAGATTCATTAGAATACTATTTTTTTGAAACACTGGCCTTTCTTGGGTCCTCAATAACATACGGTATAGAGTAAGCTGAACCTTTGAGTCTTTCCATTTCTTTCCAGCCTTTATCCCAATCCTTGGCAGTCTGATACTGTGTCCCTTTTTCCGGTCTTTCAGAAAGCGCAGGAACCGGCTTGTCAACCGGACCGTCATACCACTCTTTCGGAGTAAGTGTCTGGCCAAGAACGTCTGAAGATTCTCTTTCCATCTCTTCAATTGCATGGGAACCTGCAGCAAAGGCCCTTGTAACTGACAAAACACACCAGGCAGCATCGCTTGAAAACTCAAGCTCCATCATTGCAGCTGACATTGCTCCTATCATATCGACTTCCACATAGCCAATCTTTTCCTTGGCAGCTTTAACTATTTCTTTCATAAGTGGAACATATCTGAGTTTTTTTACGCCTTTAAGTTTTTTCTCTGCAAAATCAAGAAGCTTTGAAGGTGTTGGATCTTTTACATAAAGATCTGAAACACCGAAATGGTCTTCATACTTGCATTCATCTACGCAAAGTTTTGCAGCATCTGCAAGACTCATTCCTTCTTCTACTTTTGCAGCATATTTTGCAAGCATCTTTCCTGTTGCGTCATATGAAGCATAGGAGTGGCCGAAAGCAAGAACTGAACCGCCGCAGGCCTGTGTTACATAAGACTTGCCTCTTGCGATAAGTCTTGCTATAAGGGCAGGATTTGAAAGTCCGTCTTCAAGGCCGAGAACCATTACATATTCAAGTACATCTTTCTCTTCCTTAAGAGGAATTCTTGCCTGATAATCAATAAAGATAATATCACAAGTACCATAACCTGCTTCAACAAGTTCTGTTGTGTCATAACCTCTTGTGACAATCCTGTGGATATTCTTGTAGGCAACTTCAGATACCCATTTAAATCCTTCACGGTTGTCCGGGGGAAGTGTACCGACCTCCCTGTTTGTATAGTCAAATTTCAACTTTGGACTTGCAAGGTTTCCAATAGTAGGTCTCTTTGCAAATTTCATCTGTCCGATTCTTTCATCTGAATGTTTTACAGCGCCCATCTTTTATATTCTCCTGATTCTAACTGTTTCTTTGCATAAGCCTGTCTTTCTGACATAGGAGGCACTTCCCTGTCTTCCGGACCCACATATTTGATCATGGCGAGGTCAAGCATCTGTACCATCGGTTCATTTCTTGATGCAGCCCAAGCCCTTCCTTTTTTAAGTGTATAAAGAGCGTGACATGCGCAGCTGAAACCTCTGGTCACACAGCCGATAACCCATGCTGCATTCGGAGCAAAACCCATATCAGCAAGTGCTACGTTTCCGGCTCCTACCATGTTAACTGCTACATAAGCTCTTCCTTCAGCAGCTCTTCTTGCGTAGAATTTCTCTTCAAGTGCTCTCTGGAATTTAAGGTAAACACCGCCTACTCCGAGTTCTTCCTGTTTGAGGTGTGTCGGTTCAGCTCTCGGATCACCGTCAAGGTGCTGGGGCTGTCCCATTCCCATAACCGCAAGGCCTGCATCCATGTACTCTGTTACGCATTCACCGGCAACCTGCTCAGGTGTTTTATCCTGTTTGACTGCCCTGTCAAGATATTTCTTGATCATGTATCCGTGAGCAGCTCCGGGTCCGTGCGCTCCGCCGAATGTCATTATTGATGATGCTACAGCCGCGGGAAGCATAGGGTGACCGTTAATAACTGCAATAGAACTTACTGCAGAAGGCGACATAGAGTGCTCAAGAAATTCAGCAACTTCGTAGTCAAGCATGGCTCTTTCATTTTCCGCAGGAATCCTTCCCTGAAATAGCACAAACAGTGCGTCGGCAAAAGTGTAACCTGCCTCGGCAAGATCACTTACATTAAAACCCCTTAAAACTGTCTTTTCTTCTGTCTTGTAGGAAATGGCAGTTTTTCTCTGGATCAATGGTTTCCGATCCATTATCTCCTCCTATAAATTTTGACTCCAATAATATAATGACCCTGTCTGCAGCTGCATTATTTATCATTATTCACTGCAAATTAAGATCAATCATTTTTCTATAACAAAAGTTAGATTATTCAATACATAATGTCAACTTATTTATATTCATTACTTTGATAACTGAGAGTTATTAAAAAGCGGTTTTTGCGGGTAAATTTGACCTGCAGGGGCAATTTAGCTGCATTTTCCAAATTTTTAAAACTGAGGTTTAAATCTGTATAGCAGACATTTATTATAACAAACAAACTATACTATTTTGCATTTTTATATTATTATGGGTGTTAATAAAAAATCGTTATTAAAGAACAACTGCACCGCAGTTGTTCTTTTTCCTTTCAAAAGCAGATATTTTCATGGGGAGAACACAATGAACAGTGATTTTATAACAAAAATGAATGCCTTGGTTATTGCAAACAATAAAATCGACCCTGAACTGTATAAAAAGTACAATGTAAAAAGAGGACTCAGAAACAAGGACGAATCAGGTGTACTTGTCGGACTTACTGAAATCGGCGATGTCCACGGTTATCTTTTTGATGAGGGAGAAATGCTGCCTGACGAAGGGAGACTTCTTTACCGCGGTATAAATATCAAGGATTTAGTAAAAGGAATGATAGCAGATGACCGCCACGGCTTTGAAGAAACAACCTACTTTCTCCTTTTCGGCGAACTTCCTTCATCTGACCAGCTTGAAGAATTTAATATTGTCCTTGATTCCTACAGGAACCTGCCTAACGGTTTTGCAGAAGACATGATAATGAGGGCGCCAAGCCGCGATATCATGAACAAACTCGCCAGGAGTGTTTTGGTATCATATTCATACGATAAGGATGCTGACGATATCAGTATTAAAAATGTACTGCGTCAATGCATAGAACTGATTGCCCGTCTTCCGACTATGGCGGCCTACGGCTATCAGGCTAAATCCCATTATCACGATGGCAAAAGTCTTGTTATCCACAAGCCTAAACCCGGAATAGGAACAGCCGAGAACCTTCTGCATCTTATCCGCAGCAACAGCGAATATACAAAACTTGAAGCCCAGGTCCTCGACCTTGCCCTCGTTCTTCATGCAGAACATGGAGGGGGCAACAATTCTACCTTTACAAATCATGTTGTCACATCAACAAATACAGATACCTACGCTGCAATTGCTTCCGCGTTATGCTCCATGAAAGGCCCCCGGCACGGCGGTGCAAACAAAAGAGCCCTCAATATGATGGACAATATTATGGAAAATGTTAAAGACTGGAACAATGAAGATGAAATTTGCGGATATCTTGGAAAAATACTGAAAAAAGAGGCTTTTGATAAAACAGGACTTATTTACGGTTACGGACATGCAGTTTATACACTTTCAGACCCGAGAGCAGTACTGCTTAAAGCCAAAGCGGCAGAACTTGCTGAGGAAAAAGGACTTGATAAGGAATTCAACCTGTACAGGAATGTTGAAAAGCTTGTCCCTGAAGTTCTTTTCAAAGAAAAAGGTTATGAAAAAAAGATATCGGCCAATGTTGATTTTTATTCCGGCTTTGTCTACAGGATGCTGAACATCCCTACAGCGCTTTACACTCCAATTTTCGCGATTGCGAGAATGGCCGGCTGGTCTGCCCACAGGATTGAAGAGCTTATAAGCGGAGGCAGAATAATCAGGCCTGCATACAAGAATGTTTCTGAAAGAAAGGAATACGTTCCTCTACCTTCAAGATGATAAGTGAAATACATTGATTTTACTTTTGGGGTAAAACAAGAAAGAAAGGAAAAAAAAATGAGATTTTTCAACCTGAGTTCAATTAAAGCCAGGATATTTATCGGATGCCTGTCGCTGATGTTTATTTTCAGTATCGCACTTGGTTTTATGCTCTACAGCAGCGAAAGAAACACTAAAACAGTAAATTATGTTACCGAACAGCTGGTTCCTGTAACAGTTGAGCTTCTGGACCTCCGGAATCAGATAAAAGAACTTGAAATGCTTTTTTATGATGCATCGCTGGCAAAAGACAATAAGTCGATTGCGCTTGCCGAATCAATTTATGCAGACATTCTGTTAAAAATAAGCAATATAAGGACAAACCTCGACGGAACAAAATTCAGTGACATAGCAGATCACTTTGAAGCATCAGAAAGTGTTTATACAATGTTCTATGATGAAGGGATAAAAATGGCTATGGCATATATGAACAAGGGAGATGATTACGGCAATTCCCTTAAAAAACTCGGATTTGCCCCCTTGTCTACACGGCTGCAGGATGAAATTCAGTTAATCGTTACCCGGTTAAAAAAAGAACTCTCAGAGACAACGGTTGCAGCCGGAAATGTCATGGAATTCTCCAGGAATATTACAATTATCCTTGTTGCCATAAGCATAATTATATCCCTTTTCATGGCAATGCAGATTGCCAATTCACTTTCCAAACCCATAAGTGTAATGATAGACTCAACAACCAGAATTGCAGAAGGAGATCTCTCCGTTCTTCCCGTATACAGTAAAAAGGATGAAATAGGTAAATTCTATGAGAATTTTGCAACTGCGATAAACAGCCTGAAGAACCTTATTTTTGAAGTAAAAGACGCATCCGGAAATACTGTAAACATAAGTGAGAGGATAATCGCATCTGCCTATGAGACATCAGGAAACATAGAAAGCATACTGCAGCTGATTGCATCTGTAAAAGAACTTTTTGGATATCTTTCAAAAGCAGTCAGCACAACCTCCGAATCTGTTGAAAGCATCACTAAAAACATTAATTCACTTACAGAAATGATAAATGATCAATCTTCGGCAGTTACACAGACATCAACATCACTGGAAGAACTTTCTGCCACAATAAATAATGTTAATAATATCGCAAATACAAACCTGGAAGAATCGCGTGAATTAACACAGATAACGGTTCAAGGGGGAGAGAAAATAGAAGACACAAAAATCATAGTAGAGGAAATAGCCAATCTTGCCTCTGACATGTATGAAATACTTGAAATTATCAACAATGTAGCACGGCAGACTAATCTTCTTGCAATGAATGCTTCCATTGAAGCGGCCCATGCGGGAGAATTCGGTAAAGGCTTTTCTGTTGTTGCAGACGAGATCAGAAAACTTGCTGAATCAACAAGTGACAACTCAGGTAAAATAAACAGTCTGCTTGAAATGATAAATGGAAAAATAGCAGCTGCTACCAGCATTTCAGGCGAAAGCCAGGCAGGATTTGCCGCAATCGACACAAAGATGGTGAAATTTATTAACGCCTTTACAGAGATAGCCTATAACATGAATGAAATGTCTTCCGGGACAGGAGAACTTAACCAGGCCGCATCCAGCCTTGCCGGTATAACAAAAAATATTGAAACAAGCGCTTCAGGTATAAACTCAAGAACAGAACAGATTGCCAAAATCATCGGACAGCTCAATTCGACATATAATGAAACGAATACCGCTATCACAGAAATTGACAGCGTAGTAAGAAATATTCAGGATTCAATGAAGAACCTTGTCAAACTTACCGGCAACAACAGTGATATCGTAACCCAGCTGGACAGTGAAATAAACAAATTCAAGCTTGTTTAGGTTTTATCAATTCTCATATATGTTTCTTGCCAGGGGGACCCTTCTCCCTATTCCAAAAGCCCTCGGTGATATTTTCAATACCGGCGGCGCCTGTACCCTTTTATGCTCTGATCTTGCCACAAGAGAGATAACAGAGCCCACAAGTGCATCATCGAAACCGTATCTGACAATTTCTTCCCTTGAGCAGTTCTCAACAATATAAAGCTTAAGAATTTCATCAAGAATAGAATACGGCGGCAGCGAATCCTCATCCTTCTGATCAGGTCTGAGTTCCGCGGATGGGGGTTTTGATATTATCAACTGTGGAATTATATTCCCTCCTTTTGTGTTGATATACCTGGAAAGAGCAAATACATCTGTTTTGAAAAGATCTCCGATTATTCCGATCCCGCCTGCCATGTCGCCGTACAATGTACAGTAACCGGTTGACAGCTCGCTCTTGTTGCCTGTCGTGAGAAGCAGCGATTTCCACTTATTGGAATACCCCATCATGAGCGTTCCCCGTATTCTTGCCTGAAGGTTTTCCTCTGCAAGATCAAAAGGTTTTCCCCTGAAAAAGGGAGCAAGCTGCTTTATGAACTGATCGTATATTGGTTTAATAGGTATGGTTTCAAGTTCAAGCCCGAGATTGGAAGCAAGAAGCCGGGCATCTGTAATACTTCCTTCAGATGAAAACTCGGACGGCATGGCAAATACTTTGACATTTTCCTTTCCTATAGCCTTAACAGCAAGTGCTGCAACCAAAGCAGAATCTATCCCTCCCGAAAGGCCCAGATGGACTTTTTCGAAGCCGCATTTGCCGAGATAATCCCTTAAACCCAGAATCAAAGCTCTTTCAATATCACTGTAGTAATCTTCTTCAAAATTAATCTTTTTATAATTTTTTTCTGTATCATAAATAAATAAATCTTCCTCAAATCCCTTTCCCGAGATGATAAGGCTGCCGTCTCTGTCTGATACCATTGAATTCCCGTCAAAAATAAGACTGTCATTTCCTCCCACAGAATTAACATAGACAACAGGAACAGCCCCTTTTCTGCTTATACTGCTTATCAGATCGAATCTTGTTTTTCTTTTACCAGCAAAAAACGGAGAAGCAGAAGGAGAGATAATAAGCTGAGCCCCCTTATCAAGCAGTTCTTTCACAGGGTCATCCTCATACCCCTGTCTGAAACCGTCAGGAGAATGGCGCCACAAATCTTCACATATTGCAATTCCTGTTTTTATCCCGCAGATATCAAATGTTTTTCTTGAGGATGCTGATTCAAAATATCTTGATTCATCAAAAACATCATACGAAGGCAGAAGGGTTTTTGCCTGGCTGAAAATAATTTCTCCGTTTTTTATAACACTCACATTATTGCAATAGCTTTTCCCTTTGCTGTTCAGATTACGGGAAACATGCCCGACAGCCGCCGCAATTCCGGCAGGAATATCTTTCTGAAGCCTCCGTAAAGATTCTTCATTCTTTTCATAAAAAATATCCTGATCAAGCAGATCGAGAGGCGGATAGCCGCACAGGGCGAGCTCGGGAAAAATAACCAGATCAGCGCCTTCAGCCAGCGCCGTTTTTATGTATTTCAGTATTTTTTCCCTGTTGCCTGAAAAATCGCCGATAATTGTATTTATCTGTACTGCTGCAATTTTCATAAATAAACCTCTTTTACAAAAAATATATTATAAAGGGAAAAATCACAACACTACAATCAATACATGGATATCGCTTTAATTGACATGTGCGTTGAATAAAATATAAAATCAAATCTCTATGGAAGAATCAGTATTTATCGTTGATCAGGGAACAGGAAGCGGAAGAAAAATATCGGATGCCTTTTTATCAGGCGGCTACAGGGTTATAAGAACAGAAATTGAACCTTCGGACAGTCCGCAGCAAAGTGAAGATGACAGGTTTATAAGGCTTAAATGGAATTGTTTTTCACCATTTTCATCAAAAAATGTTATTCTTGGCCTCAGGCTCTATAATGAAATTAAATATTCAATAATAATTTTTTCATCCCCGGAAACAGATATGCCTTTATTCAGGCAGAATCATGCAGAAATACAAAAGTCGATTGATTTTTATATTAAAAGCCAATTATTGATTACGAGAGAACTTCTGGGGGAGCTTTCAAAACATAAACAGTCCCGCCTTTTTCTGGTACTGGAATGCCGAGGCAATAGCACAACAGCGTACCGGCAATTTTTCAGGGCATTAATAAATGATATGCTGAATGAACAAAAAGACAATGGAATAATAATAAACGCATTTGAGTCAGGGAAAGAAAGTGATGAAGCCTTTGCTAAATATGTTTACAGCACAATACGTGGCAGAGCCTTAAAATCAAAGGGGAAATGGTTCAGAAAATTCAGCTTTTTGAACTACATGCTGAATCCATTCGGTCTTGATATGTTCCACGTTAAAGAGGACAGGCAGGACTAACTGCCCCCGATTGACTTCCAATCCGTTATTATATATTGTTTTACTATGAAAATATGGGTTAAATATCTGATCGGGCTGGTACTTGGAATAATTGCCGGCATTGTTTTTTCAAATAGTTCATCTGCGGCTGTGCAGGCGGTAAAACCTTATGCTGATATCTTTATTCACATTGGAAGATACAGTTTTTATCCTCTTGTATTTTTTTCACTTACCATCGGGATTCACGAACTGCTTCTTAATAAAAAATTTTTTGTAATCCACAGAAATACCTTCCTGATGATTATTACCGCTGCTTTTTTCACAACCATTATAGGAATTTCAATTACACTGCTTTTTTCGCCTGAAAGAATACCCGTGCTTCTTGAAAAGAAAACTGTAGAAACAATAATGCCGCTGTCAGAACAGCTTTTTTCCATATTTCCAAAGAATCTTTTTATAATTTTTTCCGATAATGGCAACTTCATACTCCCTACAGTTTTTCTTGCATTACTTTTGGGCGTTAACCTTAATTTTGACAAAATTGTAACAAAACCTGTCGTTCAGCTTTTTGATTCCTTAAACCGTATTGCGTACAATATCAACAGCCTAATCCTCGAAATAATGGCGCCGGGAATGGGATTCTTTTCTGCATATCTTTTTTTTACAGTTTCATCAATCAGGCAGATAGCGCTTTACAAACAGCTTTTTTTGATACTTTTTATATGTACGGCATTCATGATTTTTCTCGTTTTCCCGGCTATACTTTACATGATCGGATTTAAGGAAAAACCGTATAAGTATCTGTACGCCATTGCAGGAGCTGCCATAGCAGGTTTTTTAACAGGGGATAATTATCTTTCCAGCAATGTTCTCATACGCCATTGCCACGAGAATCTTGGCATTTCAAGGCAGACAGGATCGGTATCGGTCACACTTTTTGCAATATTCGGCAGGGCAGGAACAGCTCTTGTCTCGTCAGTCTGTTTTATTCTTATGCTAAAGTCCTATTCAAGTATTGATATAAACTTTCTTCAGATACTTTATGTTGCACTGTTGATTTTTTTGGTATCGTTTACACTTTGTTCAGTTCCCGGAATGGGAGTAATGGTACTTCTTACAATTGTTTCAACAATATACGGACACGGGATTGAAGACGGCTACCTGATGTTCAAGCCGGTACTGCCTCTTCTGCTCAGCTTCGCTGTTCTTGTTGATGTTGTAACGGCCGGAATCTCATCAATGATAATAGCCCATCTTGACGGAGAAAGAAACGATATAGAGATAAGGGAATTTATCTGATATTTTTTAGTTTCCGGGACTCTTTTCCTGTACTTTAAACGAAAAGATAAGACAAAGCCGGACTGACAGCTGATCAGTAATCGCCCCTCCGTCCCACAGATGATACAGCGGAAACAACAGGTCAAGACGGCTTTTAAACGATTTCAGCGGCGAATAATTCCATTCAATCAGACCTCCCGCTTCAAGAAATATAAATCTGCCGCCATAAAAATAAGAGAGGATATCTGCTTTCTGTGTGTCACCCTCTCCCCATGTTTTCATGGGAACCCTGAGGACCAGAAGAGGAGAGGCAAGCCATCCCCAATCAATATTTTCTCTGAGGCGGTACTTCATCACATAGGGAGAATCAAGGAAAATGCTCAGCAGCAAAACAGAATCCGCGTATTCGATCTCTGCGGGCAGGGCCATGCTTTCTTCTGCCGACCAGAGATAGTAATTTGCTGTCATTGCAATTGATGGCTCGATAAAACTATTCTCTCTGAATGCAAAACTTGCAGCAGCCCCTATAAACGGAAGTATTGGAGAAGGGGCTCCCTCAGCGCTGCTGTTGCCGGTAAACATAACCCCGCCCATGGCGCCGATTGAATCAATTCCATATAAAGAGAAAGAGGTAAAAGGAAAGACAGCAAGAAAGAATATTGCAATATATTTTTTCATTTCCATCATCTAATTAAATTACTATTGAGTAATTTTTTCAACCTTTTTTTCATTTATTATCGAAAGACCGGCTTCCCCTGTAAGGTAAAACTGCTGATGTTCCCAGGCTGCATATAGTTTTCCGTTCTGCCAGTAAAGTGCTGTATAAAAATAATCATCCGGAAGTTTATCAATTTCCAGCATTAATATTTTATTATTTTCAGCCGTATAGATCCTCTTGCCGTAAGTAAAAAAATACTTTCCGTCTCCATCCGCCGCATTTATTTTCTCATACTTTTCCCTGTTTCCGTTAAGACTGCCGGCTGAATACTCAAGAGGTGCCGGCATATCAGGATCGCGGAGAGTCAAATCTATTATTTTATCTGTTCCACCCGTTATTTCCAGAAGCTGATCTATGTTTTTTTTCAACAGGACCGGGGCAGTGCTTTTTTTCAGCTCCATTATTGAAGATTTAAAAATCTGCTCGGTTATCTCTCTTATATTCCCCCCCTCAGGTGTAGTGTGGGTAAAATATCTGAAGAGTGTTTTTGTTTTACTGCTATGTTTCCAGGCTGAATACCAGACTTTTTCTTTCAGGTTGAGTTCTGTAAGTGAATATCCCTCCGGAAAAGAAGGATAAGCCGACGGCTTATCCGGAGCATATTTTTTAACAGTATTTCCCTTTAAATCAATTTCAACAAAAGGATCAGAATCACCAGAAAGATAATCACCGGGAAAAAAAGTATTTTTATATATATGACATAAAATGGTATTCTCTTTTTTTATGATATTCCCTGTAGTTTTTTGTGCAAAATTCTCAGCGCCAAAATAAGAAATATCACCCTCCCCTCCGCCCAGGCTAAAAAGGGCAACCCCTTTTCCGTTAACACAGACAGCTGTCCCATTATCTGTTCCCGCGATATCTGAGATCCTCACGGATAAAGGCCACGGATAAAGTGCCTCTGCATTCTGAAGTTTATTTTCCGGGGAACTGATTTCCCTGAACCACCCTTTAGAACCTCCTTCCCTTTCGAGGAGCAGATGTACTATTGGCGATACTGCTTCTGCATCAGCTTTTATTTCAGATTGTGCTGAATCTGATGAGTTTTTTACACAGCCTGTCAGAAGCAGCAATACAAGAAAAATATTGGCTGTTATCGGGTATATGGATTTTTTACTGATCACTTCTTATAAGGCAAGTGTCTCTACCATATATCTTACAGAGACAGAATCCTTTTCAGTTATTGTTTTTGCGATAACAAGAACCATGCTTCTCTCGTCAGGAGACAGGAAGATTTTCCTTATACTGTAACCTGAAACATTTTTCCTCTTAACAGAAGGAGTCCCGGCTGTATATGCTTTTACCGGTGATGAAGAGCTTTCCGCAAGAATTTTTATCCCAAAAGATGATTCAGGAGCGGCAGAACTTCCGGAAACATTCTGCTGAAGGCTTATTTTATATGCTTTCCCTGTTTTAAAATCCCTGAATTCAAGATCTCTTACAGGGTCACCATTGATATTAATATAAAGACACCGGCCTTTTTGAAGCGGGTCTATACCGGCCTTTTTTGCCGTATCTGATATTTCAAATAATCCTTTATAAAAAGCACCGGTTCCATCCTCCATGGAATAAGCTGTAAGAGGATACTGTTTTTTGATTACCCCGTCTTTTGTAAAGCTGTTTTTGGGAACATCAACTGTATATATATCTGAATACACAGATGTTTCTGATACCCCGTACTGGGCAAACATAAAATATCTGGAATCACCGGAAAAACCTATATCGGTGAAGGTCGCGATATCACCCGCAAAAAGAGAATAACTTCCCAAAAAGTATGAAATAATTATTAATATTTTCCGCATATTTTTTCATCCCCTAATTTCTTATCGAACAAAACATTGTCTTTCATGAAAGATTTTTATATTATTGAACTATCAGGGACAGGTATAAAAATTATGACAATAACATCAAGGAATAGCATTGCGCTTGGAATTATTCTATTATTATCTTTTATAGTACTTTTTTTACTGATTGCCCCTTTTTCACTTACCAGGGGCAGCACAGCTTCCGGTTTTAGGGATTTTCTGACCCCCAACTATATTTATTCTGTTCTTCTTATTATCTATGCCATGGCAGTGATGATTTATGTCAGAACATTTTTCTATAAGACAAACAGCCACGAAATATTCTTCTTCATGCTGTTCCTTTTAACAATCATGTTTGAATCCTCCCGTTCCCTTATCGTCATTTTAAAGTATCTTGACTCTCCATCAAGCTACATAATGTTTCTTTCAAGAACAGCTTATTTTGGTAAAATTTGCGGTACTGCCGCTCTATTTGCCGCAGCTTTATTTTCCTCTGAAATTGAAACAAGAAAGCTTGATACCCCGATAATAATTATTGTTGTCCTCTCTTTTTTGCTTTCCTCTTCAATTCCGCTTTCAGACAATTTACTGCAGAACAGCTATTACAGTCCCGGTTTTTTTAATTATTTTATTTTTGCGCTGATTTTTATTGATATACTTACAATTATAATTTTTTTTATTATTTTCTTTCAGAAAAAAAACAGGGAATACCTGCTGCTTGCTCTCAGCATACTGCTTATCTCATCAGGAAGAGAGATTTCGTTTTATTTTTCGTCTATTGAATATTTTTCAATCGGAATTATTTTTATGATTATCGGAGCTGTTCTTTATTCAAACAATCTGCACAGTATATATAAATGGTATTAAAAAAGCCTGCACAAAAGTACAGGCTTTTTATATTCACAGTCATACGTTGATAAAATATCAAAGCAGAATCATTGCTGTGTAACCGGCCGTTATCGGAATTATAAAATTATCATAATCACCAAGTGGAAATGCCTCTGTAACAGTTACCACAGCGGCTATTATAATCGAAACACGGCTGTTTCCTGTTACTGTAAGCGAAGAAATATAAACAGCCAGAAAACACGCAAAACTTCCTTCAAAAGTCTTTCCGCCTGTAAATGGTATTTTTATGCTCCCGAAAACCTTTCCCGCAACACTCGCCAGACCATCTCCGAATGCCAGCGCATAGATTGCTATCTTTGCGGCATTCTCCGGATAAAACAGCAGGGCGGCCATTGCACCAAGGGCCAGCGTCACCGGTCCGCCTGCAAATCTTCCCCTGTCTCTTTCCCTGAGAGCAAATTCCTTAATTCCTGAAATAAAAGCCAGACTATACCCCTGGGCCCTTAGAAGTTCAGACCATGAATATATTATTGTACCGCCGCCAAGAAGAGCCAGTGCAAGTCCTCTGTCAAAACCTGCCAGCAGCGGAACCAGCCCTATCAGCATATGTATGGTTTTTCTGAATAATTCTGTCCTGATTTCATCAAGTCCTGCGGTAAAATCTTTAACTGTTGTACTAATTGCAATCTGATTCAAGCATACACCTCATCTTTGGAATCAATAAGTAATATGCAATTATTATGCCAACATAAGGTTTTTCAACATTTTAATAACTTCTTATATGATAAGGATTTATTTTTAGATATAGCCGGCGCTTAATTGTATTATCATGTTAGTGTATAAATTATTATACACTAACATGATAATATTTATAAAATCTAACCCAACCAGGTGTACACTGTTTACAGCCTGAGCTAAAGCAGAAAAATCAGTGTATAAACGGTTGTGACTGCAAGTGTCAAAACCATAAAACCAAAACCGAACTTTGTGAATGTCCAGAATGTTATTTTATAGCCGCTCTTTTCAGAAATACCGGCTGAAACCACATTCGCAGAAGCACCTACAAGAGTACCGTTGCCCCCCAGACATGCCCCCATTGCCAGTGACCACCAGAGCGGAGTAATTGCCTCGTTTCCGAGAGAAAGGCCAATATTTTTTACAAGAGGTATCATGGTCGCAACATAGGGAATATTATCTACAAGAGCGGAAAACAGACCGGAAACCCAGATAAGCAGCACAGATGTTGTTGTTATGTTTCCTTTTGTAAGGCCAAGAACATATTCAGCTGCCAGCCTGATAACACCTGTTTCAACCAGCCCTCCTACAAGTATAAAAAGGCCGACAAAGAAAAAAATCGTCCCCCACTCAATATCCCTGAACAGTTCATCAACATCGTCAAGTCCTGCGATAAGCATTAATACAGCGGCTCCGAACATGGCAATTGCAGAGGCCTCAAGTTTCAGAAATCCATGCAGAAGAAAGCCCGCTATTACAAAGGAAAGGACAGAAAGGGATTTAATTAAAAGCGGTTTGTTTTCAAGCGCCTTTTTTTCATCAAACTCCATTATTCTTGCTTTTCTTTCAGTGGAAACCCTCATCTTTTTTCTATAATAAAAATAGAGTATTGAAATGTATAAAAACAGTGAAATCAGAACAGGAGGGCCCAGAGTCACAAGAAACTGCATAAAATCAAGTCCTGCACTGCTTCCAATCATAATATTGGGCGGGTCCCCTATAAGAGTTGCTGTACCCCCTATGTTTGAAGCAACTGCCATGCTGATGACGAAAGGGATCGGGGAAACATTAAGCTCGACTGCGATAAGAATTGTAACAGGAACGATAATAAGCACGGTTGTAACATTATCCAGAAATGCCGAGAAAATTGCCGTGATCATAATCAGAAAAATGAGGATGACTACAGGTTCTCCTTTCGCCAGTTTTGCAGCCTTTATTGCAACATACTGAAAAAGTCCGGTTTTCCTGGTTATCCCTACAATTATCATCATGCTTATAAGGAGAAAAATTACATTCCAGTCAATTACACGGAATGCTTCTTCTTCTCCGATAATCTTTAAAACAAGGAAAAGCGATGCCCCGAAAAGGGCAATAACTGTCTTATTTATCAGCTCGAAAGATATTATCAGATAAAGCACTATAAATATTCCCAGTGCTATAAACATCATCGTCATGTTCTAACTCCTCAGTATTCTGTTAAGGATATCCATAAGGGCAAGAACACCTACCACTTTGCCGTTTTCGACTACAGGGATATGCCTTCTGTTGTTGTTTGTTATTTCAAGTGCTGCTTCAATAATCGATGAATCACGGCCCAGAACAATTGAAGGCTTTTTCATGATTTCATAAACCTTTATTTCATCTTCTTTTCGAAAAAGCCTCTCAAGCGGTTCAAAAGATTTCAGAAATTTAAGGTTTCCCATTTTTGTGGCATAATCGGGGATACCCTCTTTTATTACCGTATTAAGATTTAATTCCCCGACAAAATTTCCTTCCCCGTCGATAACAGGCAGGTAGGTAACACTGTTTTTATAGAAAGTATCCACAAGCTCTTTAAGTGTAGCGTCGGGATGTGTTGAAAAGAATTTTTCCGACATTATACTCTCGACAGTTACCTCTTCCTTAACCTTGACATTTTTCTTTTCAATCAGGCTGACAAATGCTTCCCCGCTTGAAGATAACAACAGTTCTTCATAGAAATCTTTATCTCTTGATATTTTTATCAGTGAAGATAGAGCATTCAGATAAATATTGGAGACAGTTTTTGATGTCAGGATAAGAACTACGGTCCTGACTTCCCTTTTCCCGTCCATGAATAATTTTTCAGGAAGTAAAATACCGATCAGTATATCATCAAAATTATCAAGCCGGGCATGGGGGATTGCTATTCCCGTATCAAAGGTTGTCCCGCCGAGCTCTTCCCTCTCTCTTATCGTCTTTTCAATATAATCCTGTTCAATATTGAATTTATAATATTTTTTAAAATTAACAAGAATTTCAGCTATTGCATCTTCCTTGTTCCGGGCCGGACTATTGATAATAATATAGTCAGGCCTGAGCAAACTGGATAGTTTCATTTAAAACTCCCTGATTAAGTAATAAATTAATATATACTTTTCTCTAAAAACAAAAAAGGCAGGTACGAAGAAATTTTCGTATCTGCCTTGATTTTGGATCACTCTGGAGATCCTTAAAGTCTTCTAACCCGCCGGTAAATTCCGTTCGCCGGAAAGACAATCATCCATTAACATATCGCAGTTTGTTCCTTTTTATCAAAGAATTCCCATGAGAAAAACCATTATAAAAAGGGCTACTGATTCAACAAGACCAAGAATGATAAGGTAATTGCTGAATCCTTTTCCGGTGCTTGTAAGCGCATCTGCTCCTGCCGCTCCAGCTGCGCCCTGAAACCATGCAGACATACCAATTCCAAAACCGCCGAATAATCCTGCGCCGAGAATAAGGCCGGGATCCGCAGAAGAAGAAGCTGCGAGAAGCTGATTCATCAAAATCATGCCGTAGATTGTCTGTGTAAACGGAGCACCGACAAAAGCAAGAAGAATGAAAGGCGCCGGTTTGTTTTGCGCATAACATCTTTTCCATGCGCCTATTGTTGACATACCTGCTATACCAATACCTATTGCTGATCCGGCTGCTGCCAGAGCAAATGCTGCTGCTATTCCCATCTGTCCCATATTCATATGAAAACTCCTTTTACTTAAGCTGTCACTGTTAAACAAGTTACAGCTAAAACATAATATTTATTTTTAATATATAGATTTAACCTGTCTGCATCATATAAGTGATTCAGGCAGGATTAAAACTCATTTTTTTTGAATGGATTATAGGCATGACCGCTCCACTCCATTCCGACTTTTCCTCCGAACTCAAGCATATTGAGTCTTACACCGTGCACAATTACAGATAAAAGCGACATGGCCATATTGAATGTATGTGCAAGAAATAAAACAATAGCCGCCAGGATCATCCCCACTATTCCCTCAAAGCCCGAAGCCATCTGGTTAAAACTCTGAGCAACAGCTACAGTTGCAAGCCCTACTGCAAAAAGCCTGATGTATGAAACAAGATCTGCAAACATATTGACACTGTTAAGAAACTTCATCGGAGACCATGCAAGTCCCAGGAAAATTCCTTTCAATATATTTTTTCCGCTCTGCTCGGAAAAAACAAGAACAACTCCGAATCCCGCGAGAAACAGTGGAAGAGCAACCGGATTGAGTTCCACGCCAAGAACGAAAAACCTTGCTACAAAATACATGGCATAAAGAATCAGCAGCCATCCAATTTCAGCTATTGCTGCAAGGGAAGGCATTTTCCTGATAAAGCTGATTAAAATGCCAAGTGTAAGATGAGCCATTCCAATAAGAAAACTCAGCTGTTTTATCATGGCCGTTGTATCGCCGTATCCGAAACTGGCAATTTCCGGAATTATCATTGCTTTAAGTACCGGCAGCTCCGCAAGAGTTTTAGCACCGAACCATGTCCCGGTTACAACACCCCAGACAATGGTCGCGCCGCTTAATACAGCCAGAAGAAAAAACACCTGTGAGGGAGCTTTTTTCATCTTTATTCTCATAAGCAGCGTCATTCCGAGAAAAATTATTCCATACCCTGCATCGCCGACAATCATTGCTACAAATACTGTAAAAAAGGTAAGAAAAAACATGCTTATATCAAGCTCCCTGTATCCGGGAGTTGTATCAAGAAATTTAAAAAGCGGCTGAATCAGGCTTACCCATTTGGGGTTTCTGACCAGTGTAGGCGGATCTTCGCTTTCTTCCGGATCACGGATCAACAGCGCCCAGTGCATTTCTGCTGCCGCGCTTGTAAGCTTTTCCACCCTGTCGGCTGGAACAAAACCGGATATATATGCAAATCTTTCTTCCACATTCATATCCGCGTTAATGGATTCGAATTCCAGTATTGTGTCGAGCTCTTTAAGTCCTTCTGTAAGGAGTATTTTTTTCTCTGCAAGCTTTTCAAGCTCTTTTTCAAGTTCTACTTTCTCTGTATCTTTTTTTTCTATTTCGATTTTAAGCGTTTCAATTCCGCCCTGCGGAAGAAAGAATTCTTCCGCCGCCACTTCAGGAAGGCTTTCATCAGGCAATGAAACAGCTGCAATAAATGTTTTATTTTTTATTCTGTTTATTGTTATGTATTTAAGATCAGCCGGCAGATTTGCAAACTGTTCTTTTGTGAGCTCAAATAATTTAACAACAATTCCTTCGCCTTCAAGCTCTTTTACATCGGAAGGGTTAAAATCTCCCCATGGAGCAAGACTCAGGATATCCTTGCGGGCCCTTTCCTTCTCATCTTCAATTGCCCGTACCCTTTCCTGTATCCCGCTTATCCTTTCTGCAAGTTTTTCAGCTTCATCAAGGTTTGTGTATTCAGCGTTATCAGCGGGTTTTTTCAGCTGAGGAAGGGCAAGTATGCTTCTGTCAAAGAGTGAGCGTTTTTCAGCAAGTGAATTGACTGTCTCATTTGATTTATATTCTCTCTCTATATGGGCAACACCAAGTTCTCTTAGTTTGGTGAGCGCCTTTTCCCGCATTGAGTCAAGAACAACAAGGTAAACTTTCTTCATTTTTACTATCATAGCTATGACACCTTTACCAGTTTGTTTTTAGCTATCTTTCCGCAGACAACTGCCGCAGTCTGCTGATCGCCGAGATATATCTGGATCATCCTGATGTTCTCTTTTGCCTCGGGTATTTTTACCTTTTCAAAAAGATTTACTCTCTGGGTCGTAACCCTCAGCTCAGCGCCTAGAAGCTCAATCTGTTTCTCGAGAATTTTCATTTCTTCATCATAAGCAAGCAGTTTTGACACTTTTTCAACAGCTGCGTCGATCCAGAGCGGTTTTTCAAATAAATTATATTCAGCCAGTTCAAACTGAATCCCCTTGAATATCTGAATATCCACTCCGGCGATATTGCTGTCCTCAATTTCAAGAGATTTTATCTTTACAAGCTCCTCAAAACCGACTTTCTCACCAAAAACATCAACCCATGAAAAGATTTCATCCCTGAATCTGTCCCGTTCCTCTTTTTTATTTTTCAGGGCAGTTTCTACCTGCCTGATTACAAGCTGAAGCTGCTGTTTTTTAAGCATAAGTGTGGGAAGATATCTGGTAAATCTTTTTAACCCGTCTTTCTGATTTTTCAGTTCATTTTTGGTCAGCTTGATTTTTGCCATCTTTATTTTTCTTCCTTCCCGGGCCAGAACTTTTTAAGAAGCTCTGTTCTCATTCCGGTCTCTTCAGGCATAAAACATTCAGCAAAAATTTCCCATCCCTTATCAAGCGCTTTCTCAAGCGGAATATTTACAGACAGGGCCATAAGCTCTTTTTCAAAAATCTCTCCGTATTTAAGCAGTTTGGTGTCCCAGTCAGACATCCTGAACCCCATGGATTTCTTTTCCATTGATTCCTTGTAGGCGGCATAAAGCTTGATCATACCGTCCATAAGAGCCCGGTGATCTTCCCTTGTATCCTTGTTAACCTGCTGTTTCAGTCTTGAAAGTGACCCGAAAGGCTCGATTCTTCCGTTTTTCAGATAGAACTGTCCTTCTGTTATATATCCTGTATTGTCAGGAACAGGGTGAGTTACATCATCCCCAGGCATTGTCGTAACAGCCAGGATAGTAATTGAACCTGCCCCTTCAAAGTCGACCGCCTTCTCATACCGGGAAGCAAGCTGGCTGTAAAGGTCTCCGGGGTAACCCCTGTTTGACGGAACCTGTTCCATTGTAATGGCTATTTCTTTCATGGCATCCGCAAAGTTGGTCATATCGGTCAGAAGAACAAGGACCTTTTTACCCTGCAGGGCAAACTGCTCTGCGACAGCAAGGGAAACGTCCGGAACCAGAAGACATTCAACTATAGGGTCGGAAGCTGTATGAACAAAGAATATAGTTCTGCTGAGCGCTCCCCCTTCTTCAAGTGTATCCTTGAAGAAAAGGTAGTCATCGTATTTAAGCCCCATACCTCCGAGGATAATCATGTCGACCTCGGCCTGCATTGCGATTCTCGCGAGCAGCTCATTATACGGTTCACCTGATGATGAGAAAATCGGAAGTTTCTGGGACTCGACGAGCGAGTTGAAAACATCGATCATGGGAATACCGGTTCTTACCATATTACGGGGAATTATTCTCTTTGCCGGGTTAACTGAAGGACCAGCAATTTCAATCATGTTTTCCGTCAGGGCCGGCCCGTTATCTCTCGGCTGCCCGCCGCCGTTGAAGATTCTTCCCAGAAGGTTATCTGAAAAGGAAATTCTCATGGGATGCCCCAAAAACCGGACTTCATCACCGGTAGAGATCCCTCTTCCTCCTGCGAAGACCTGCAGGGCAACCTTGTCATCCTTCAGTTTGATGACCTGTGCAAGCGACCTTCCGTGAGCTGAAGATACTTCAGCAAGATCTTCGTATTTTATCCCGTCCGCAGAAACTGTTATTACGTTTCCTGCGATTGATTCTATTTTACTGTAAACCTTACGCATTCTTTCCGCCCCTTACCTTGTAGTTTCCAGCATCTGTGCTGCAGTTTCATCAACATCTTTCTGTTTTGATGAAAGCAGGTCAAGAAGCTCTTTTTCTTTTGCTGTAAATTCATCCGTATCCCAGCTTGAACCGTTGTAATCAAGGAAAAGCTGTCTTAGCCGGTTAAAATACTGCCTTGCATCATCCTTGGCCTGAAAGTCAAAAATTGCCGCAAGTATCCTGAATATTACATCAAAAATATGCCTCTGCCTTTCAACAGAAACAGAATTGTCAACAGGATCAAATGAGTTCTGCTGAAGATATACTGAATCGAGAAAATCACTTTTAAGGTATACAATGTAATCGTCAAGACTTGTTCCCTCTTCACCGACTACCTTCATCATCTGCGCTACATCATTGCCTTTATAAAGTATTCTTCGGGCATATTCAGTTTTTTCGAATTCAACAGACCCTTTATATTTACTCCAGCTTTCAAGCGGGTGTATAGCCGGATATTTTCTGGCATCAGACCTTTCCCTTGAAAGTCCGTGAAAAGCTCCGACAACCTTAAGTGTTGCCTGTGTAACAGGTTCTTCGAAGTTTCCTCCGGCGGGGCTTACTGTTCCGCCTATTGTTACAGACCCTGTGGTGCCGTCTTTAAGACGTACAAGGCAGGCTCTTTCATAAAAAGAAGCTATTACAGATTCAAGATATGCAGGAAATGCTTCTTCACCCGGTATTTCTTCAAGGCGTCCGGACATTTCCCTCATTGCCTGTGCCCATCTTGATGTTGAATCCGCAAGAAGAAGAACATCAAGTCCCATCTGCCTGTAATATTCTGCCAGGGTCGCCGCGGTATAAACTGAAGCTTCCCTTGCCGCAACAGGCATTGAACTTGTGTTACATATAATTATTGTTCTTTCCATAAGTGACTTGCCGGTACGCGGGTCGGTAAGTTCGGGAAACTCTTTTAATGTTTCAACAACCTCTCCGGCCCTCTCGCCGCAGGCTGCGATAATTACAATATCCACTTCCGCGTTACGGCTTGTTATCTGCTGCAGAACTGTCTTGCCGGCGCCGAAGGGACCGGGAATACAGTATGTTCCCCCTTTCGCCACCGGGATAAAGGTGTCAATCAGCCTTACCTTTGTTACCATCGGGTCAACAGGCTTAAGCCGTTCTGCATAGGCATCTATGGCTCTTTTTACAGGCCACTGAAATCTCATGGTAAGGGGATAAACAGTTCCCTTTGAATCTTCAATTTCCGCGATCTTTCCTGAAACAGGGTAAGATCCTGCGGAGACAACAGATTTTACCTTATAGGTATCCAGCAGGTTAAAAGGAACCATTATCCGGTGGGTAAATATGCCTTCGGGAACTGTTCCGATTGAATCGCCTCTGGTAACTGTATCTCCGGGTTTTACAACAGGTGTAAAATCCCATTCTTTTGCCGGCAGAGGATCAAGATAGACGCCTCTGTCGAGAAAAAAACCGCACTGCTCTGCAAGCTGCGGAAGAGGATTCTGAAGACCGTCATATATCTGGCCCAGAAGACCCGGCCCCAGAGTTACTGCAAGAAGGTTCCTTGTAAGCTCTACAACATCGCCTATTCCGATGCCTCTGGTCATTTCAAAAACCTGCAGATCCGCCCTGTTTCCATTGATCCTGATAACCTCTGATTTAAGGTTTTTTTCTCCCTGGGGCGTGTTAAGCTTAACATAACCCACCTCATTCATCAGAACTTCACCGTCAAATTCGATTGTTACCATGTTGCCGTTTACACCGACAACCTTACCTGTACTAATTATATCCTTCATAAATACCTCTACAACAAATTGTCCTTCGTCTTCCAGTTTTCATTAAAATTACAAAACAAAAAAACGCTGAATTTAGCGTTTTTAAGGATATTTCAATTATTGGCTGTTATTTTGTGAACCTGCATTTTCAGTTATATTTCTATAAAGTTCCTCAAAACCGAATTTCCCTTTTTCCCTGTTTATCTGTGCTTTCCTGTACAGAATCTGCAGCTGCAGAAAATAAATAATAAGCCTGCCCAGGTCAAAATAGTGACCAGCTTCAAGCATATCAAGATATTCCCATCTTGCCCTGTCAAGAACAGCTTCGCCGTCAAGAGGGGATGCGCAGCTGAATGCTTCGCGCGCAGTTTCAAGCACTCCGGTTTCAACAGTTCCGGCAGAAATATATTTCTCACCGTCCTGTCCTTTTTTTCCTGCCCTCATTTTGACAAGTTCATTTCTAAGGCTTCTTTCCCAGCTGTTCCATTTATCCAGAACCTGATTCGCAGAAACCCCTTCTGACGGTACAATTCTGGCGTTTTTTAATATCTGAAAATCCTTTCCTGTAATTGTTGATTCGCAGCAGTCGAAAAATTCCTCTTCAGACATGAATTTTTCTGAATCCCAGGAAAGCATGGGCAGGGATGAAACTGTGTAATAATACTGATTTGCCAAGGCTTATGCCCCCGCCTTTCCCTTGACCCCTTCATTCAGCAATGATGAAATTCTGGGGTTCAAATACTCTGAAAGTACTTCTGATATTCCTTCAGCTGAAAAATTGTGGTACGCGGAACCGTCTTTCACTGAAACAAGAAAACCTGCATCAAGGTTTTTGGAAGCTTTTACTTCAAATCCTTTTTTTATCTGGTCTGCAAGTTTTGTTCTGAGAACATTTTCAACATTCCTGTAATCTTTTTCCGAAAGAAGCACCTGAAGGTTATCAGTGCCGTTTTTCCATGAACCGATAAGCTTGACAATTGTTTCAGCAAGGACTTTTTCATCCATTGCAGCAGTAACTTCTTTTTTAATAATAATATTAAAAAGATCTGTTATTTTTGTCTGAAGATTTAAAACAAGGTCTCTTCCTGCCTGTTTTAAAGCTTCCCGGCCTGACTGTTCGGATTTTACTGCCTCTTCTTTTGCTCCGGCAATTATCCTGGATGCTTCTTTTTTGGCTTTTGCAACAATTTCTTCAGCTTTTGCTTCAGCATCTTTTACAATGCCGGCCGCTTTGACTTCGGCATCTTTTACGCCGTCAATTTTGATTTTTTCAATTAGTTCCTTAAGTTGGACTTCCATAACATTCCTCGCACAGAGTGGTTATTTACTGCTTTATTCTTATTGAGAGGCCATAAAATGTCAAGTAAAGATATAATTATTTAGTAATCAAATTTAATTATTAGCAAAAAAAACAAAATATATTACAAAAACATCTTTTGTTCATATTATTTTAACAATATACGTTATTTTAAATAAACCCTTTTTAAAGCACATATGCCATCCCTCCAAGGTAAAAAACAATGGAAAATAACGGCAGGACTGATATTTTCCAGACCTTTGCAAGCTTACTCTGCGACAGTGAAAGCAGCAGCAGAGAGAGGAGAATAAGCTGCATCAATGAAAAAACAACAAGGCTGCTGTCATTATTGAAGACAGACATTCTGCTTCTTGAGAATATTTCAGCAACAGCAAGGACAAACATGTTGAAAATATTGCTACCGAGGATATTGCCGATCCCCATTTCGCTGCTTCCAATTATTATTGATGAAACTGTAACTGCAAGCTCAGGCAGTGAAGTAGACCAGGCCAGGAACAGGGCCCCTGAAGCTGTGGCTCCGAAGCTGGTCACCCTGCTGATTTTATCAACTACAACTGAAAGGTAATAACTTGAGCCGACAAGTACTGTCAGAAGAAATATAAGTCCGGCATAGAAACCCGGCGAAAGCTTTTCCTTTTCTTTCTTTTCAGTATTTGCCTTACTTGTTTTGTGAAGTTCAAAAATGCTTAGAAAAAAAACTGCAACAATCAGATAACTGTAAATCGAAAGTCCGAAAACAGAAGGCTTTCCGGAGAAAAGTACCGCAGCCGTGAAAATTGATGTGGAAGAAAAACAGAAAGAAACAGAAACAAGGCTTTCATCGTCAAGATGGTTCCCTTTCTTCCTTAGGGATACGGTAAATAAAAGCGATGCAAAAAGTATAAACAGATTAGCGTTATTGCTTCCTATTATATTTCCTGATCCGAGAAGCGGATTGTCAAGCAGAACAGTTGAAGAGAGGGTTGATACAAGTTCCGGAATTGATGTCGCAAAACCCAGCAGTATGAATCCGATCAGCCCTTTCCCGATATTCAGCGCTTCCGCGAGCGTGTCTGCCCTGTCAGAAAGGAGGTATCCGAAAACAATTACAAGTAACGACACAATTGAAAATTCCACCCAGACCATTTTAACCCTGCCTTTTAAATCATTTTAATGTGAACTGTCTGACTCCGGAAAAACACTGAAGACATGATAGAGCCTTCAAAAATCCCTGCTCTGAAGCCGGAGTCAGACAGAAGGACGCTTTCCGCAATGCCCTTTTTTAAAAACTCCTGCTCCTTCGTGTATATATGAAAATTTTTTCAAATACAAGAGAACAGGAAAAAGTAAGTATAAAATACAGTAAAGTAATGACAATCCATATTTCGAATGTAAGATATGTTGAGGCCATTATTTCAAGACCCTGAAAAGTAAGCTCCTGGACCGATATTACAGATACTATTGCAGAATCCTTTATGGTAGAAATAAACTGACCCGCAAGGGGCGGGAGAATGTATCTGATTGCCTGCGGCAGAACAATATACCTGAGTATCGCTGTTCTTTTCATGCCAAGCGCTTTTCCGGCTTCCCACTGTCCTTTGCCTACGGAGCTGATGCCCGCCCTGACAATTTCTGTAATGTATGCCCCTTCATAAATACCCATTGCTATTACTGCGGAAATAAACACAGGGAACCGGGACGGATTTGTAAAAAGGAATGAAAGGATATTTTTAACGCTGTCCGGAGAATTGTATACAAGGCGGTCAATACCTGTTAACTCTATGATAAAGCTTCCCAAAAAATAGTAGAAGATAAAAACCAGAACAATGGGCGGTATATTTCTGATCAGCTGGATATAAAATATCCCCGCAAGCCTTGAAGCAAGGCCTCCTCCGCTTCTGATTATTCCCATAAATATGCCTATTACCAGGGCAGTTATGGTCGACCAGATACCAAGTTTTATGGTTATCAGGAAACCCCTTATTATCAGGCCGGGAACAGCCTTACCTGTTGCGTCATCTACCCTGATTATATACTGGCATATTAAATCCCATCTCCACCTGTAGTTAAGGCCGATTTTTATTCTGTAAAAAATAAATACTGTCAGCAGTAGAATTACTGCTGACAGTACAAAATCAAGTATAGTAAGGCGGGGCTTGCTTTCCAATCGTATATTCCTGCAGAATTATTCTATCTGCGAAGCCCATTCCCTGGTGTTGAACCAGTAATACTTTCTCTCTTTAAGCCAGCCTTCAGATTCAACAACCGTTATCCAGTTGTTAAAAAAGTTAAGTGTGTCAACATCCCCTTTTCTAAGCGCAAAACCAATCGGCTCCCTTGTAAAATTCTCTTCAAATGGCATATACAGGCTGTCGGGGTTTTTTAAAGCCTGGTATGCAGGGAGCGGGGAAGAAGCTACTACAGCATGAGCCTTCTTGTTTAAAAGCTCCTGGACAGCCTGTGATTCATCATCAAACAGCTTGAGTTCAGCCATGGGGAGCAGTTTTTTTACAGCATCTGCGGCAGTAGTGCCGATTCTTGCGGCAATGACAAAATCCTTCCTGTTGAAATCTTCCAGTGTCTTAAGGCCTCCGGCAATGCTTTTATTTGCGACTATGGACATACCTGTATAATCATAGGGAATGGAAAAGTTAACCTTCAGATTCCTTTCCGGCCTTATTCCCATGCCGCCGATAATTACATCAAACTTTCCGGTAAGAAGCGCCGGGATTATCCCTGACCATTTGGTGGGAACAAACTCAACCTTGACCTTCATATCTTCAGCGAGGCGCCTCGCCACATCAATTTCAAATCCGATAAGCTCACCGGTTTTATCCTGCATAGCCCATGGCATAAAAGTCGACATACCTACCCTGAGGACTCCTCTCTTTTGAATTTCATCGATAAGACTGCTGTTCGTCCCTGATGCTGCCTTTTCGCTGTTACCGCATGAAAACAAAAGTATGGCAAAAACAGCAATAACCATGAAAATACTTGTTTTTCTCATTTTTCCTCCAGACTTTTTTCATTTGAATTGTTCATAACAAACAAATACTGTGTAAATTCTTGTTTAAGTATACTATCAAATGAATATATATAAAAATTTTTCACTGATTTTTCTTGCCGATTACATATTTCTTTTCAACAATTGAAACTATCCAGCTTAAAAGTCCTGTAACGGCAAGATAGATAAGAGCCACGGAAAACCATATCTCAAATGATAAAAATGTATCTGCAACAATTTCCTGCCCCCTCATGGTCAGATCGTATATGGCAATTGTGCTTACAAGTGAAGAATCCTTGACCAGTGAAACCGACTGGCTGACAAGCATGGGAAGCATATGCCTTATAGCCTGGGGAAAGATAATTTTTGTATAAATTGCTCCCTGTCCCATTCCAAGACTCAAAGCCGCTTCCCACTGCCCTCTGGGAACAGACATGATCCCTGCTCTTATTATTTCCGAAGTATATGCGCCTTCAAACAGGCTCAGGGCAACCACTGCCGAGGTAAAGGCAGAAATGGTGAATATCGGCGATATTACAAAATATATAAAAAAAAGCTGGATAAGAAGCGGGGTATTTCTGACTGATTCAAGATACACTCTTGCAACAACTCTTGCGAGAACTGAATCCGAAAGGCGGAAAAGAGCGGTGACAAGGCCGGCAGTAAATGCAAAAAAAAGACTTACTGCCGATATTTCCAGAGTTACAGCAAGTCCTTTAAGCAAAGCCCCGGGAATTATTTTTCCTTCAGTAAAGCTGAAAATATACTTTGGAACCCGGTACCACTGCCAGTTATAATCGAGACTATTGGTCCCTGATATAATAAGCAGAAGGGTAAAAACAGCAAAAGAAAGAAATTTAACAAGATCCTTTTTTCTGTGATCAAGGGCTGAATATTTTTTAAAATAATTTACCGGTTTTAATTGCATATAAATATTAACTCTCAATATAGTAATAATTTTAATCTCACTTGACAATATAAGTATTTTTAATATATCCTATCTGTGAATTATTTCACAGATAGTACAGATAATCAGGACTAAATGGGAAAAAACATACCTGTTCCAGCAATTGAAAGGCTGTCAAAAATCTATACTGTAGTCTCAGGTCTCAAAAAATCCAGTAAAAAAAGAATTTCATCTGCAGAACTTGAATCCTTAACAGGAATTCAGGCCCACAGCATCAGAAAGGACCTCAGTCTGCTTTCTCCTGTAAAAAGCGGCAAAGAGGGATACAGCAGAGACAGCCTTGAAGAACTTATCAGCGCTACATTCGGGTTTAACAGAAAAAGAAAGATATGTGTAGCAGGCCTTGATATGCTTGGCATGGCAATCCTGAACAATCCGGATTCAGCATTATCAGGATTTGAAATTGCAGCAGGATTTGACAACAGTATAAACAGAATGGAAATGATCACTACAAAAGTTCCTCTTTATCATTTTTATGAAATTGAGGAAACAGTGAGGCGGCTTGAAATAGAGTTTGCGATACTTGCGGTAGATGCTGAAGGTGCGCAGAAAACAGCGGACAGGCTTACCGCAGGAGGAATCAGGGGAATACTTAATTTTTCTCCTGTCATTCTTGAGCCTAGACTTAATCTGCTTGTAAGAAATATATATCTGCTTGAAGAACTCAGGCTCTTATCTGCGCTGCTTGCGCAGGATTTTACCCCGCTTGCGCAGGATTTTATCCGCCCACACGGGGGGCAGGCAGAGGCACCGTCACTTGATACGGGGAATTCAGAACAATATAAATAAATTTTTCTGTTTAAGGAGAGTAAGAACATGGAAAGAGTATTTAATTTCGCAGCCGGTCCGTCGATGCTGCCGATGGAAGCGCTGAAAAAAGCACAGTCCGAACTGCTCAATTACAAGGGCACAGGGATGTCGGTGATGGAAATGAGTCACAGGTCAGCCGCATTCGAGGCAATCATCAATGAAGCTGAAAGCCTGATCAGGGAACTTATGGGAATACCTGAGAATTACACGGTAATGTTCCTGCAGGGAGGTGCATCCACGCAGTTTGCAATGGTTCCACTGAATCTGTACAGGAAAAAAAAGGCTGATTACATTATTACAGGGACCTGGGCAGACAAGGCAGCTTCCGAAGCTTCAAAATACGGTGAAGCCAGAAGAGTCGCATCCTCAAAGGATAAAAACTACTCATATATCCCAAAAAATGTAAAATTCAATCCTGATTCTGATTATGTCCATATAACACTGAATAACACTATCTACGGGACGAGGTACACCAAACTCCCGGATACGGGAAACATTCCTCTTGTCGTTGACAATTCTTCCAATATTCTTTCTGAAAAGCTCGATGTGTCAAAGATCGGCCTTATCTACGCGGGTGCCCAGAAAAACCTTGCCCCGGCTGGAATTACACTTGTTATCGCGAGAAACGATTTAATCGGGGAAAGTCTTGATATCACTCCCACAATGCTACAATACAAAACACACGCGGAAAGCAAGTCGCTTTACAATACACCTCCCTGCTATACAATTTATATGCTCAAACTGGTGCTTGAATGGGTAAAACAGGAGGGAGGAATAAACAGTATTGAGGCAAGAAATATTGAAAAATCATCCTTACTTTACAATTTTCTTGACAACTCAAGTCTTTTCAAGGGAACAGTAGTCAAGGAAGACAGATCGCTTATGAATGTTCCCTTTATCCTGCCGAATGATGATCTTAATAAAAAATTCATAGAAGAAGCAAAAAAGCTCGGATTTGTTGAGCTGAAGGGGCACAGGTCTGTCGGAGGCATGAGGGCAAGCATCTATAACGCGATGCCGCTTGAGGGTGTAAAAAAACTTGTTGAATTCATGAAAAAATTTGAAAAGGAAAACGGTTAACAATTAATGCTTAAAATTCAGACATTAAATAAAATTTCTGCAGCAGGGCTTGATCTTCTGCCTCGCGGGGAATATGAGACAGCTTCGGAAATGACAAATCCCGATGCGATAATACTCAGAAGTTTTAAAATGCACGACATGGAGATTCCTGCATCTGTCCTTGCAATCGCAAGGGCAGGAGCAGGCGTAAATAATATTCCTGTTGACCAATGCACTGAAAGGGGCATTGTTGTATTCAACACGCCCGGCGCGAACGCAAACAGCGTAAAGGAAATAGTACTCGCATCACTTATAATTGCATCAAGAAACATTACAGACGCAATAATCTGGGCTAAATCGTTTGCAGACAGCAGTGAAGAAGTTGCAAAACAGATCGAAAAAGGGAAATCGCTGTTCAGCGGAAAAGAAATACGGGGTAAAAAACTCGGCGTTATCGGATTAGGCGCTATAGGCGTAATGGTTGCAAATGACGCAGTATCGCTTGGGATGAGTGTAACAGGGTTTGACCCGTTTATTTCAATTGAATCAGCATGGGGCCTTTCAAGCAGCGTAAAAAAAGGAATCAGCCTTGACAGCGTAATTGCGGATTCAGACTTCCTTACTCTGCATATGCCGCTTAATGACAGCACTAAAGGGCTTCTCGGAAGGGAAAAATTCAAGATCATGAAAAAAGGGATTAAAATACTTAACTTTGCGCGGGGCGGTCTTGTAAACAATGCAGATCTCAGGGAAGCGCTCCTTGACGGCAGGGTTTCAGGTTATATAACCGATTTTCCTGATGAGGATTTACTGAAAACTGAAAAAGTAACATGCATACCGCACCTTGGAGCATCAACAGAAGAAGCTGAGGATAATTGCGCGGTAATGGCAGTAAAACAGCTTAAGGATTTTCTGGAAACAGGGAATATAAAGAATTCTGTCAATTTTCCTGACTGCAAAATGGAATTCAGCGGTGCAACAAGGCTTTTGATAACCAACAAAAATATCCCCAACATCATCGCTCAGGTCTCAACAACACTTGCCGCGGGCGGTATAAATATTTCCGAATATTTCAATAAACATAAAGACGGTTATGCGTATAATATTGTTGATACTGACTCAGAAGTTCAGGATGAACTGATTGAAAATCTTAAGACAATTGACGGGATTATTTCAGTCAGAAAAATCAATATACATTGATTCTGATATGTTCTTATCCCTGATTTCAATGTCAAATACAAAGGCAGCCGGGTTCGGTTGCCTTTTATTTTTCAGTATGCTAATTTTCAATATAATGACTTCATTATATTAAACTCCATATTTTAATATACGCTATATGGATGAGGCAATTTCAAAAAACGGAGGATTTTTATTAATGAACAACAGATCAATTGCAAAAGGGGTACTGCCGATTATGCTGCTTTCCATCACTTTATTCAGCATGTCTGCCGAAAGCGGATTTGCCGAATCTTACCAGAACCAGCCCGACGGGCTTTATGCTGAACTTGACACAACAAGAGGGAAAATCTTACTCTCCCTTGAATTTGAAAAAACACCCATGACAGTCGCAAACTTCACAGGCCTTGCTGAAGGCAAAATAGACGGCGGTAAAGGGAAAAATAAACCTTTCTATGACGGGCTTAAATTCCACAGGGTAATTGACAATTTTATGATCCAGGGAGGATGTCCCCTCGGAACCGGCACCGGTAACCCCGGCTATTCATTTCCTGATGAATTTGACAAAACCTTAAGGCACTCAGGCCCCGGAATACTGTCAATGGCAAACAGCGGCCCCGGAACAAACGGGAGCCAGTTTTTCATAACCCACACAGCAACCCCGTGGCTTGATGACAAACATACAGTATTCGGAAGAGTTGTAGACGGTCAGAAAACAGTGGATGCAATAAAACAGGGCGATAAAATAAACTCGGTAAAAATACTAAGAAAAGGTAAAAAAGCTGAAGCTTTTAAAAATGATCAGCAGGCTTTTTCTGAACTTGTAAAAAACAACAGGGAAAACCAGAACAGAAAAGCGGTTCAGCAGCTTGAAAATGACAAAGCGCTTGTAGCAAAAAAATGGCCTTCTGCCAAAAAAACAGCAAGCGGTCTTATGTATATTGTAGAAAGGGAAGGGACCGGGAGCACATCACCGGTTATGGGCAGCCCTGTTGTTACCCATTACAGGGGAACGCTTCTTGACGGAAAGGTTTTTGACAGCTCATACGACAGGGGCCAGCCTCTGCAGTTTTCTGTAGGGCAGGTTATACAGGGCTGGAATGAAGCGCTCATGAGCATGAAAAAAGGGGAAAAAAGGACCCTTATTATTCCGCCCGACCTTGCATACGGAAGCGCCGGAGCAGGAGGGGTTATACCTCCCAACGCCTGGCTTGTTTTTGAAGTGGAACTTATTGATTTCAAGTAAATCATTTACAGAATGAAAAAAGAAAAATCGAGATTTATATGCGATAACTGCGGGCATGTGGAATTCAAATGGGCGGGAAGATGTCCCGCATGCCTCGCATGGAACAGTTTTACGGAAAATTCCGCACCCGCATCAGGGACAAAGAAGACACGAAGCAGCAGTAAACTGAAAAACCCTGTATCGCTTGCCGATATAGGCGTTTCTGCCGGCAGCATGATGCGGGAAGACAGCGGAATGGATGAAATCAACAGGGTTTTAGGCGGCGGCATCACTGCCGGCAGCGTTGTCCTTATAGGAGGCGAGCCGGGAATTGGAAAATCAACAATAATGATGCAGCTTGCAAGCGTCCTTTCCGCGAAAAAAAAGGTCCTTTACATATCAGGCGAAGAATCCCAGGCCCAGATCAAACTCCGGGCGGATAGACTGATGATCAGCGCAAATCCTGATCTTGCTTTTTTCTTTGCTACAGATCTCGACTCGGTAACCGGGGCAATCAGCAAATTCAATCCTTCATCAATAATTATCGACTCTGTGCAGACCCTGTTCTCTCCTGAGGCGGGTTCTGTACCCGGGACAGTCAGCCAGCTGAAATACTGCTGCCAGGAACTGATTGATATTGTAAAATCGGGTGAAAATTCACTTTTTCTCATCGCCCACGTGACCAAGGAAGGGATAATTGCCGGACCCAAAACAATCGAACACATGGTGGATACTGTCCTTTATTTTGAGCATTCTGAAAATGACATGAGGATATTGCGTGCAGTCAAAAACAGGTTCGGCTCTGTCGATGAACTCGGGCTTTTCAGGATGGGAGGGGCAGGGCTTAAGCAGATAACATCACCTGAAAACGCTTTTATGTCTTCCAGGGAAGGGGAAAATCCCCCCGGCATCTGCATAGCGGCAGTTCATGAGGGATCAAGGGTTTTCCTTGTTGAAATCCAGTCTCTTACAGTCCCCGCGAAAGGGGGAATATCAAGAGTTTTCTCAGACCGTATAGACAGCTCGCGGATATCAAGAATCGCGGCAGTGCTTGAAAAACACACAGGACTCAGGTTCTCTGATCAGGATATCTATGTAAATGTGGCAGGGGGGATGAGAATTAAGGAAGTTGGAGTCGACCTTGCCGCAGCACTTGCCCTGTATTCAGCGAGAACAGGGATACCGCTTCCGTCAAAAACTGCCGCGGCAGGAGAGTTAAGCCTTACAGGTGAAATACGGCCGGTTCCGTTCACTAAGAAAAGGATTAAAGCGGCAGTCACCTGTGGAATAAGTAATTTTTACAGTACGGCTGCAAACGGTGCGCACTGTAAATCTCCAGACAGGTCAGAAACTGTCCCGCGCAGCTTTAAGGAAGCAGACAATATAAATCAGATAATAAAATCCGTATTCAGCAAAAAGCATCCGCCCTCCCCGGCCAAACCCCTTTAGGGAAGAAGCGATGTCCTGACGGGGCAGCGCAGCAAGTGTCCCGATGGTGCACAGTAAGTTCAGGGCAAAAGAGACGTCAGGTACGGCAAAGCTATAAATGTCCCTATTGAGCTTCCGACACTTGAGAAGAAAAAAACAATCAGTATATGAGTAACACGGTTGCGCATAAAACCCCTGACAGAAGCAATATCATCATGAAGCGTTTCCAGGTCAATGACTCTGGGCTTTCTCAGAATTGCTTCAAGGAGCCCTGTAAACATTCCAACTCCTATGGTTGGGTTCATGGAAGTTATGGGAGCTGCTATAAAAGCAAGCAGGATTGTCAGGGGATGAGCCACTGCGAGGAGCGCACCAAGAGCAGAGAGTGTTCCGTTGATAATTATCCAGCTGAAAAGCATTGAAAAACTCTTGTCAAGACCGGAGCGGGTAAACCCGGTCAGAAGAAGAGCAAGAACAGCCGCAGGTATAATCCACGGGAGTATTTTTGAAATAATTCCCGGCGGGGGGATAACAGTTATTTTATCTATTTCAGCATCTGTACCGCTGTCAATCTTTTCAATCCAGCTGAGTATACCGGGAACATGGCCTGCGCCGACAACCGCAACTATTTTTCTCCCTGAAGCAAAGTAGATGCTTGAAGCAAGATATCTGTCCCTCTCATCAATAAGAACTTCCTTAATAGCCGGAAGATAGTCTGCAAGTTCATTCATCATTCCGTCAAGTTCGCTTTTCTTTTTCATATTTTCAACATCATCGCTTGAAATCTTCTCTTTTGTAAAAACAGCCCCCAAAAGGGATGCCAGCAATTTGTTCTTGCCCCAGAACCCGGATTTTGACCATGCCCTTTTAAGAGTAATCTGAATATCCCTGTCTGCGAATGTAAAAGGGATCCCCTCTGAGGCTGCCGTTTCAACAGCTTTTTTCATCTCCTCGCCGGGTTTTATATCAAGAGACTGGCCGATTTTCCTTTGAAAAGAGGCAAGCGCAAGATTGGCAAGAAGAAGAAAGCCCTGCCCGCTCTTAATAATCCTGAATATATCAAGTTTTTCCCAGCTGTTGCCTGCTTTAAGCGAATTATAACGGGATGCGTCAATTTCAACACATACGTTATCAGGTTTTTCATCAACAATGATTTTTGAAACTTCATCTGCGCTTTCCCTTGATACATGCGCTGTTCCGATAAGAATTATCTCATTTTTTGCTGTGCTGATTTTTGTAACAGTATCACTGTTTTCAGTAATGACCAAATTGTACTCCTTAAATTTTAAAGGGACACCGATCCCGCCGCTTTGATCCGCCGGGTCGGTCTGTCAGATACCTTTATCCCTTATCAGAAAGCTTCCAGGATGAAACCCTGTATTCAAGCGTTTCAGGAAATCCCGAATCTATAATCTCAGTATAATATTTTTCACTTATTGAATTATTTCCGAACGTATCGTAATAAATGGCCAGATAGAACATTCCCTTCATCCTGTCAAAGCTCTTTTTCTCTTCGGCGAGCTTTTGAACGGCAATTGTCTCGTAATATTTATCGATATAAAATCTGGCAATATGGTAGAGAAGGTTCTCCCTTGGGATGGTATTGATATTGTCTGCTATCAGTTTGCCTGCCTGATCTTTTTTACCTGAACTGAGCAGGGCAGCAGCGGACAGCAGCATATATTCCGGATTTTTTCCCAGATTATAGGCCTTAAGAAAATATTCGGAAGATTCGCCCCATTCTCCTTTTCTGTAAAGCTGCAGCGCGTAAGGGATGTAACCCTTTACATAATCCGGTCTTATTGAAAGCGCTTTTTTATAATCGCTCAGCGCAAGATCATCACGGCCGGCCATTTCATAAGCTTCCGCCCTCTGCGCATAGGCAATAAAAAGTGAATTATCCATTTCAAGCGCTTTAGTAAAATCTTCAGCTGAGGATTTATACTTTCCGCTGTAAAGCCTTATTCTACCCCTGTCAAGATAATTCCATATATAGTCAGGATCAATTCTGACTGCTTCATCAAGATCCTTTTCCGCACCTTCATAATCTTCTTTCACAGCCTTGATCCAGGACCTGTCCATATAGGCAAACTGATTGTCCCGGTTGTTGTCTATAACATTGCTGTAGTGTTTTAACGCTTCATCGTTTCTTTTCTGTGCGAGAAGAACCCTTGCGAGGCCCAGTTCCGCCTCTTCGATATATTCGCCTTTCGACAATGCCCTGCTGTAACAGGCTTCAGCCTCCCTGTATTTTTTTTCCGAAGCATGGATTCTGCCGAGAGAAACGTTTGCATCTATATTATCCGGCTTAAGAAGCAGTATCTTTTCAAGAATTTTTTTTTCAGAGGGGCTATCTCCTCTTAAATTATAAACAAGAGAAAGATAATAAAGCGCTTTTGTATTTGAATTATCTTTCTCAATCTCTTCATTCAAAATAACTTCAGCGTCATCTATCCTGTTGTTATTCAGCAGCAGGATAGAATATAGAAGCGGATCATCGACTTTTTTCTGTTCATAAATTTCCATAGCCCTGTCCATGCTTCCGGTTTTTACTTCTTCAGTCATGGCGTCAATTATCTTTTCTTCTTTATCAGCTTTCATTTTCCCGCCTGTCGCGCATCCGGTTAAAAAGAGAACTGCTGCCAGTACAAAAATCAGGATTGATGATTTATCAAGAGGTTTTTCCATAAGACTCCCTGTATTATTTCGTTAATATACATCGCAAAGGTGATTTTACTCAAGGTTGCTTTTTTAACCCTGTATTGATAGAATATGCGCATGACATCCAGGCTGAACAAAAAATATTACATTATACCATTTCTGTATATATCCCTGATTATATTTCTTTTTTATCTACAGTTTGCTACCAGCAAACAATTCAGTGAAAACTATTTATCGATTAATATTTCAGGATCTGCCCGTTCAGGCAGCAGGGATCTGGAAAAGAATGTTTCCCGGCTTGAAACTGTAATGCACGGCATAAAACTGATTTTTTCCGATTCCTCACCTCTTACAGTAACTGAATATGACGGAACAGTTCTCGAGCCTTCCATATCCGGGTATAGAAAAAACCCGGAAAGCATAGATATTCTATTTTCAGGAAACTTCCGGATCACCATTTCTGCCGCAGATGAAAGAGGCATAAATTATATCATTAATGCAATCATGCCTTCCGGGAAAAAAGTCAAAAATATATCATTATCCTTTGAAGTTGAAAAAAATGAAGATTTAATAAAGAGCTCAAATTTTCCTGTTTTCGGATATAACAGCGAAGATAATCTCTATTTTTTTACAGCAGAAGGGGAAGGTTCTGCAATTGACCGTAAAAAAGGGAGAATAAGCCTTGCCCCCGGAGAGAAAGGCAGGTTCAGCGCTGTAATTTCCGAAGCAGCGGACAGCATTAATGACCCGAGGGAATTCTGGCTTTCAAAAAATACAGATCTTGAAATAAGCAGTGATGAGATAAACACTGAAAAAAAATATGTCGACCTTGCCTGGAAAAACCTGCGTACCGGCAGGCTGGATACAGAATCAGGGATGTGGATTGATAAAAACAATCAGCCTGTTTACAGCAGGGAGATTATCTCATTCCTTGGAAGTGAAGCATTCAAAAGAAAGGAGTACAATGTCAATCAATGGATATTCCGCATTACAGGCACAAAAAATGCTGATTCCCAGTTCATTGAAAATGCCCTTATAAACGGAGCTACACAGACGGCTTACAGACTTATGCAAAGCCGCGATCTGGCGCTTATAAACGATATTACCCTGAAAATACGGAACAACGATAAAACAGTGTTCCGTATTAAAAACCTTGTACAGCTGATTACAGACAGGGGGCCGTATTCCCTGATCCAGGAACTTTTTTTAGCCGCGGAAAAACTTGATATCGACAGTCTTGATATGGAAACCGCGGCCGGAGCAGCCTCCGCCTATCTTGATTTTGCTATTTATAATATCGAAAGAGAATTATCTATTGAAAAACTCAACATGATAATAAATCAGAAACTGCTGGATAAGGCAGTCCTGGTGGACAACAAGCTTTATCTGATTAAAGAAGGAGATAAATCTGATCTCCTTTTTACAGTAAAAACCGCAGAGCTGTTTAAAAAAGCGGGAGAGGTCGCGGAAAGATCGGTATTAAAGCAAATAGGCGGCAAGCTGATTTCTGCTGTATTATCACTTGCCGGCAATGACGGGTTTGTTCCTGAAACTTTATACATAGGCAATAACGGAATAACCGGCATGGAAGGGTTTATTGAACCCGAATATATTTATCCTGCCCTGGAAAGCGCCGAATATCTCCCCCGGATCAACAGTCTTAAAAACCAGACAGCTCCCGGCACATGGATAGCATCCTGCTCGAAAATTGAGGGATTCAACAGCAATAGTGAAAGCATATCAATTGAGACGGGCTTCCCGGCAGATGAAACAGAGAACATGATAATACAGGGGATACAATCGGTCTCAGGGGTCAAGCTGTACGGTGTTAACTGGAACACAGCTGCCGACTTTGAAAAATATTATGCGGGATGGGTTTACAGCAGTGAAACTCAGACCCTTTTCCTGCGGCTCAGGCACAGACAGGAGAAAGAGACAGTTATTATTGATTTCTGATAAAGCCTTTCTGACAGGATAAAAAAAAGCTGCATCTTTCCGGCTCTTTCATGGTCAAAACCGTTCTGATGCAGCTCCTGAAAAATTCCTATTTATTGATTATTGCAGCAAGATTCTCAGGAGTAAACCCGAATTTCTTGGCGACATCCTTATAGTTTCCTGATTCTCCGAAAACATCTATTGCAAGAACATCTTCCCTGGATGCAACATATCCCATCCAGCCTGTTGACACTCCGCATTCCGCAGCCACTACACGGCAGCCGGCAGGAATAAGTTTGTCACGAAAGGCCTTTCCCTGTGCCTCAAAAAGCTCTCTTGAAGGAACAGAGACGACTCTCACCTTTTTCGTCGTGTGGGCAAGAGCATCAAGCGCCAGATTTACCTCAGACCCTGTAGCGAGAACAACAACATCAGGTTTCCCGGCGCAGTCTTTAACAAGGTATGCCCCTTTTCTCATGCTCTTTTTCCAGTCCGGATCTGCTTTTTCGTAGGTACGGAGGTTCTGCCTTGTAAAAGCCATGGCTGTCGGGCCGTCTGTCCTTTCCATTGCCATCTGCCAGCCGACTACAGTTTCCTGGGGATCGCCGGGCCTTAAAACCCTTAAGTTCGGAATAACCCTGAGTGATTCTATCTGTTCCACAGCCTGATGTGTCGGGCCGTCTTCTCCGACATATATGGAATCATGTGTAAAAATAAATATTGTCGGTATCTTCATTATTGAGGCAAGCCTTAATGACGGCCTCATGTAATCGGCAAAAACGAGGAAAGTCGCGCAGTAGCTTCTTAGTCCTCCGTGGAGAATAATCCCGTTTGCAATTCCTCCCATCGCATGTTCCCTTACGCCGAAGTGAAGTGACCTTCCCGCCCGGTTTTCTCCTGAAAAATCGCCGTTATCAGGAACAACTGTATTATTGGATGGAGCAAGGTCAGCAGATCCGCCTACAAGGTTTGGAACAGCGGCACACATGCTTACCAGGGTATTTCCGCTTGCAACCCTTGTCGCGACACTTTCATCAATTTTATACTGAGGCAGGGCATTGTCATCAACAGATACTGCCCCCCCGGCCATAAATTTGTCCCAAAGCAGCGCGAGGGCGCTGTTTTCCTTTCTCCAGGCAGCGTATTCGTCATTCCATTTATCATAATTCTTTTTAAGCTCTGTTTTTTTTGCTTTGAAATAGTCATAGGCTTCAGGGAAAACATAAAAGTCGGAATTTTCAGGAATTCCAAGGTTCTTTCTTGTTAATTTGATCTCTTCTTCTCCAAGCGGCGCACCGTGAACCTTGTGGGTTCCTGCCATATTTGGAGACCCTTTCCCTATAACAGATTTAAGTACGATGATTGAGGGTTTTTTCTTCTCTGCCTTTGCCTCTGCAACAAGAGAGAGGATACCGTCAAGATCATAGGCATCACCCTTAAGGACCTGCCAGCCGTAAGCTTTGTACCTGTCGCCGACATTCTCCGTGAATGCGATGTTTGTTTTTCCTTCGATAGTAATTCCATTGTCATCATAAAAAACAATAAGCTTCCCGAGACCCAAATGGCCCGCAAGTGAGGCAGCTTCGGAGGTTATCCCTTCCATCATGCAGCCGTCGCCGGAAAGCGCATAAGTGTAATGGTCAATAAGTTTTCTCTTTTCAGTATTAAACTTTGCAGCAAGCATCTCTTCAGCAATTGCCATACCGACCGCATTTGAAAACCCGGCGCCGAGAGGCCCTGTTGTAGTCTCAACTCCGTCTGTCCAGCCGTATTCCGGATGGCCGGGAGTCTTTGTCCCGAGCTGTCTGAAGCCTTTAAGATCTTCAATTGTCAGTCCGAACCCCGCGACATGAAGCAGGGCGTAAAGAAAAGCTGATCCATGTCCGGCCGACAGGACAAACCTGTCCCTGTTTATCCACTTCGGATTTTCCGGATTATAATTCATTATTTCGCCATAGAGCAGCGCACCAAGTTCAGCACAACCCATAGGAAGTCCGGGATGCCCGGATTTTGCCTTCTGGACCTGATCAACAGATAAAGCCCTTACTGAATTTGCTACAGCTGTGACAGCCTGTTTATTCATATGTTCCCCCTATACAGATTTCTACATATCTACCTAAGTATTATTATTCTAATACAATTGATTTTTTTTTTAAAGAGACTAACCGCGTCAGTATAAAACATTTTTTAATCAAACCCTGAAAAACAGTGATATAAGAAACAAAATATTGTAGTATTTAAAATGCATGGAAATATTTTATGACAAGATAATGAAAGCAATGCCTGCCAGCCCGATCCTTATCGCAAGAGAAATGAGCTCAAGATCTGCTGTCTTTGTCCCGTTCGTGGAAATTGATGACAGGGAATATGTATTGTTTGAAAAAAGGGCAAAAGGGATAAGGCAGCAGGGCGAGATATGTTTTCCGGGGGGGATGGCAGACAAAAAACTGGACAGAACAACTGAAGAAACTGCAGTGAGGGAAACAGCGGAAGAACTCGGGATTAACAGGGATAAAATTCAAGAGGGGAAACATCTGGGGTACCTGGTTTCGAGCGCAGGGCTTGCTATTGACGTTTATATGGGAAGGCTTTTAATAAAAAGTTTTTCAGAACTTACCCCCAGTACCAGCGAGGTTGAAAACATTCACCCTGTGCCGTTCAGTTTTTTCATCAGCTCAAAACCGGACAGGTACATGCTTGAAACAGAGGTCAAGCCAATGCTTTATAATGAAAAAGGGAACAGGGAAATTCTGTTTCCCGCAAAGGAACTGGGCCTTCCCGAGATATATCATGCTCCCTGGAAAGGGAGGGAAGCCTCTGTCTATGTTTACAGATATGAAGATATAACAATATGGGGAATTACTGCCGCCATAATATATGAAATATCAGCAATCATTATTAACGGAGGAACACTTTGAAAGAAAAAGTTATTATAGGGTGTGATCATGGCGCATTTGAATTAAAGGAACAGATAAAAAAATTTCTTGCCGAATCCGGTTACGACGTATCTGATGCCGGTGTCTACAATGAGGAAAGGGCAGATTATCCCGATATTGCAGAAAGGGCCTGCGGCGAATTTCTGAAAGGCGGTTACGCTTTCGGGATATTGTGCTGTGGTACCGGTATAGGCATATCAATTGCCGCAAATAAAATAAACGGAATCAGATGTGCGCTCCTGCATGATCTTTACACTGCAGAAATGAGCAAAGCACATAACAACGCCAATTTTATTGCTTTTGGAGGAAGGGTAAGATACACTGATCCGGTCGAAAGCATGATAACGAAATTTATAAAAACTGAATATGAAGGGGGCCGCCACGAAGAGAGGCTGCAGAAAATACGCTCTCTTGAATAGCGCCTTTAACCGGAGACAGATAATTGCTCTCATTAATCAATATAACCAAAAAATTCCCCGGACAGACAAAACCTGCAGCTGAAAATATAACATTTGAAGTAAAACAGGGTGAAGTTGCAGCCCTTCTGGGAGAAAACGGAGCAGGCAAAACAACAACCCTGAGGGTTATCTCAACAATGCTTAAGCCGGACCGCGGGACATGCACTGTTATGGGGCATGATTCTGTAAACACCCCGGGCAGGGTGAGAGAAGCCATCGGCATGCTCCTCGGCGGGGAAACAGGTCTTTATGACAGGCTTACAGCAAGGGAAAATATTCTATATTTTGCAGACCTGCATGGAATGGCGTGCAATGTGCAGAAAAAAAACATTAAAGCGCTTGCAGGAATTCTCGGGATGGAAGATTATCTTGATAAAAGGTGCGGCACTTTCTCAAGGGGAATGAAACAGAAAACTGCATTTGCCAGGGCCCTTATACACAATCCCCCTGTCATCCTTCTTGATGAACCTACAACAGGCCTTGATGTATCATCATCAAAGACTGTAAGGGATTTTATAATCCGCTGCAGGGATGAGGGGAGGACAGTACTTTTCTCAAGCCACAATATTGATGAGGTAAAAAAACTCGCAGACAGGATAATTATAATCCATGGCGGAATTGTCCGGGAAAACAGCACCCGGGAAGAACTTATAAGAAAATACGGTGATGATCTTGAATCAGTTTTTATAAGTATCACAAGCGCACATAATGGGGAAAAGCACATAGCCGGGGAAAGGAATGGGTAATATTTCCGTACTGAAGGTTGTCTCAAAAGAACTCAAAGACATAAGCCGCGATAAAAGATCTCTGTTTATCTCACTTGTTTTCCCCATGCTGCTTTTCCCGCTTATATTCGGGGCTTTTGAGAGCTCGCTTCTTTCCCCGGACACCGACAGGGATGAAAAAATAAAAATCGGAATAAATAAAACTGGAAATAACCGGGCTGCGGAGATTATCAGCCTTCATGAAAATATTACTCTGCTTCAAAGCCATGATCCTGTTGAAATGCTTAAACAAAGGAAAGTACTCGCAGCAGTAACAGTTAATGGAAATTCAGAAGAGGAAATAACAATAACAGCCGATAATTCACGCAGGGAATCCATTTCCGCGGCATCGGTAATCGGGGGTCTTTTTGCAGCACAATCAGGGGCTGAAGAGACGGGAAAAGGAAATGTTTTAAGAAACAGAGTTGATGCAGGTAAAGGAGAACCTCTGTTTTCAGTAAGCAGCAGAACCCTTTATCCGCCTGAAACCGGCAGCAGCATGCTTACCCTCTCAATAATCCTCCCCCTCCTTCTGATGACATTCACTTCAGTAAGCACAACGGCGGTTGCCGCTGACCTCGGCGCAGGTGAAAAGGAAAGGCAGACACTTGAGCCTCTCCTTGCAAATCCGGCATCGCGGATACAGATACTCGCAGGCAAGTTCCTTGCCGTTACAATAATGGGGATTGCCGGGGTTTTATCCTTCACGGCAGGAATTGTCATATCATACTGCATAAATCCCGATTTTCTCGGGACAGGCCCTCTTGTATTTACAGTTAAAGGGGCCCCGCTTGCCGTTCTCTGCATCCAGACCCTCTTTCTGTCAATGATATTCGGTTCTGCCGAGCTTGCCCTCAGCATATTCGCAAGGTCTGTAAAAGAGGCACAGCTCATGTTCATACCTCTCTTGATGGTAAGCATGGCGTGCGGCTACAGCGTTACAATGATCACACCTGAAAGCAGCGCGGCTGAAGTACTCCGCCACATACCGCTTGTAAACATCGGCCTCCTTATAAAGGAGCTCTCCCTCGGCGCAGCCTCAGCGGCAGGCATAATAATAACCTTAGCGTGGAGTGTTGTGTACATGGCTCTCTTTCTTGCCGCATCCCTTGCTTTCTTCTCAAGCGAAAAGGTAATACTCAGAAGCTGAAATACAAAATATTTGACATATTTGTAAAATCCTGTATTATTCAATAAAAGGACGGCCAAACTTCAGGGAGGATCCGATGCTGTATATTTTACTTTGCGTTATAGCAGTAATCATAATTATCAGAATTATCTAAACATAGCATTTCACGGTTTTACACTGCCGAATATTCTGTTTATGATCTTTCTCCAGAAAGACTCTTCAGAAATAAATCTGTAGGCAATTTCAGAAAATTCAGGACACATCAGATACCCGTAAACCTTATGGGGGTTATTCTTCCCCTTGAAGTGGTAGTTGTTCTGGACAATATAATCGACAGGCTTTACCCCGTGCAGCGAAGGGGCGAACTCCTTTTCAAGACAGTAGACAAGGGCAATTTTATCGTCAAGGTCAGACAGGTTGTCCCACCTTTCCCTGATTGATTCAGGCGTTACAGGGCGGCTTTTGCTGTTTATCGCCCTTCCCTGATCTTTCAGTATTTTTTTAATAACAACCGGAAGCCCAAGCGGAGAGCCTATTGTAACAAACCGGTCAATACTCTCCCTGTTTCCCATATCCATCAGGGTATCATAGGCAATTATCGAACCCATTGAATGGGCGACAAGCATTATTTTATATTTTCTGTATTTTCTGAGCTTCTCTACAAGACGTTTTTTAAATTCCTCTTTTGCATCAGCATCCGGATTAATCCGGCTTTTTCCGCTGTAATATGTATCAAGGTCGGCAAACATCCTTTTAATTGCAATGTCAGCAATCCTGTCTATGCCGGCAATAACATCGCCTTTGATAAATAGCAGTTCAAGACCTGATTCTATCGTACGGCTCATTGTCTTTTTAAGACGATCACGGACACTTATCCTTTCACGGGGGCCTTCTTCAGAGCCGGGCTGATAGGGAAAAGTAAGATATCGGGGATCATTTTCATCCCCCTCATCAGGGTCCTGCGGCGATTCATAATTAAGGTCAGCCCAGTATACAAGATCAAATCTGAATTTCATGCGCTTATAAGCGTTTTTTTCAAACCCTTCCTGTATTGCTTCCTTCCACCATTTTGAGAGCATCTCCCCGGGCGGTTTATTTTTCAGCCCATGTATTCCGATTATAATTCTCTTCATGTTCTTATGTACTCTCTTGTTAAATACTGAACTTTAAATAATAAACAGGGATAACATTATTGTTTACCAAAAATTAATATAATAAAAGGGCTGCCAGGATTTTTGACAGCCCCTCTCTCTTAAATAAGTTTCTTAATTCAGGAAATAATTAAATATCAATATCCCAGATCAAGCATTGCGTCTGCGACTTTCTTGAAACCTGCGATATTGGCGCCTTTTACATAGTTTATATAGCCTGAATCTTTTCCTTCCTGTACACATGCGGAGTGTATATTGATCATGATTGTTTTGAGTTTTGCATCAACTTCTTCCGCTGACCAGGAATATTTCATTGCGTTCTGGCTCATTTCAAGACCTGATGTCGCAACCCCTCCGGCGTTGGCGGCTTTTCCGGGAGCAAACGGAATTTTTTTATTTATAAACTCTGTAACAGCATCTGCAGTGCATCCCATGTTTGATGTTTCAACTACATATTTAACGCCGTTAGCTATAAGAGCCTTTGCATCGGCAAGAGTAAGCTCATTCTGGAAAGCGCATGGAAAAGCCATATCTACTTTTAATTCCCATGGTTTTTTTCCGGGGAAGAATTTAGCGCCGAATTTTTCTGCATATGGAGCTACAATATCCTTGTTGGACGCCCTAAGCTGAAGCATATAATCCCATTTTTCTTTTGTTGATATCCCTTTTTCATCATATACATATCCGTCAGGTCCTGATATCGCAACTACCTTTGCACCAAGCTCAGTTCCCTTTATACATGCTCCCCATGCTACGTTGCCGAAGCCTGATACTGCGATTGTCTTTCCCTTCATCGTATCCTTGTTTGCCTTAACCATTTCATCTGCAAAGTACATTGTTCCATACCCTGTCGCTTCAGGTCTTACAAGCGAGCCTCCCCAGTTAATACCTTTTCCTGTAAGAACTCCTGTGTTTTCAACCCTGAGTCTCTTGTACTGGCCGTACATAAACCCGATTTCCCTTCCGCCTACACCGATATCCCCTGCCGGAACGTCTGTTTCAGGCCCGATGTATTTCTGAAGTTCTGTCATGAATGAGCGGCAGAATCTTAAAATTTCAGCATCAGATTTTCCCTTGGTATTAAAGTCTGAACCGCCTTTCCCTCCGCCCATGGGCAGTGTTGTAAGGCTGTTTTTAAACATCTGCTCAAAACCGAGGAATTTAAGGGTTCCGAGTGTTACACTTGGGTGAAACCTGAGTCCTCCCTTATAGGGACCGATGGCATTATTAAACTGAACTCTGTATCCCCTGTTAACCTGTACTTCACCATTGTCATCTTCCCATTCAACCTTGAAAGAAAAGACCCTGTCCGGCTCTGTAATCCTTTCAAGGATCTTTGCCTTGAGGTAAGCCGGGTTGTCATTGACAACATCGATTATTGATTCAATTACCTCTTTTGCAGCCTGGATAAATTCCGGTTGGGCTGGATTTTTTCTTTCGAGTTCCGCCATAAATTCATCAAGATTATACATTCTAACAGCTCCTTAATTCTGTTTTTGCGATTTAAGTTATTCTTATCACGCAATCTATTACTATATTTAATCCCATTGACAAAACTGGTCAAGACCTGTCTACCCAACTATGCAGGTTATGAATGATTATTGTTGATATAATTGTTTACTATGTATTATTCTTAATAACGATGAAAAATAATTTTACTCTTGTTAATCAGTTCAAGGAAGTCCCGTTTGAAAAAATGATGGGAAAACGGATAAGCGAAATACTTCTCATTTGCAGCCAGTATGATAAATTCATGCTTGATGAAGACGGCAGAATTGACGATCAGCTGTTTCAGGAATATGTTTCACTCAATTTACGGTATCCGCCCCGCTTTACGCAGGTTTCTACAGAGGAAAAGGCATTTAAAGAGCTGAATTCAAAAAATTACGATCTTGCAATCACAATGCTGAATTTCAAGGGAACCCGTGTGTTTAATCTCGCGGATAAAATCAAGGATTTATATCCTGATATCCCGGTTGTAGTATTAAGCCCGTTTTCAAAGAACATATTTCTTCAGATAGAATCCCTTCAAATCATAAAGGCGGACTATGTTTTCTCATGGCTCGGGAACGCGAGGCTCCTTCTTGCAATAGTTAAATTGATTGAAGACAAGATGAATGCCGAACATGATGTCGAGACCGGCGGAGTGCAGGTAATTATTCTGGTGGAGGATTCAATAAGATATTATTCAAGCTACCTTCCCAATATTTACAGGCTCCTTTTCAAACAGGCGAGGAGAATAATGGAAGAGGGGCTTAACGAATATGAACAGAATATGAGAATGAGGGGCCGGCCGAAAATACTCCTTGCAACAACGCTTGATGAGGCTAAAGAACTTTATGAAAAATACAAAAACAACGTACTTGGAATTATTTCTGATATAGGATACAAGATCACCCGCCAGAGGGGGGAAAAAGAAGACTCCATGGCAGGACTAAAGCTCTGTAAAATCATAAGGGAAGACAATGAAGAGGTACCGATCCTTCTCCAGTCCGCCCAGCTTGACCTTAAATCAGAGGCGGAAAAGTACAATGCCTCGTTTATCTATAAGCATTCTGAGACGCTTCTCAAGGAATTAAGGGACTATATACGGGAAAGCTACGGATTCGGTGATTTTATCTTCAAGGGAATCGACGGAGTTCCTTTTGAAAAAGCAGGAAACCTGAAGGAATTACAGGAAAAACTGGCAGTCGTTCCAAGCGATGTTGTTTCACATCATATAAAGCAGAACCATTTTTCAAAATGGCTCAGGGCCAGGGCGCTTTTCTGCCTTGCTGATATTTTCAAGCCTATCCAGATTGCTGATTTCAACAATTCCCTCCCCGCCACAAAAAAACACCTTATTGAAATAATAAGACTTTACAGGGAGTATACCGGCAAAGGATCGATAGCAAGTTTTGACAATAAAAGATTTGACGAATTTACCTATTTCTCAAGAATAGGAGACGGATCACTCGGAGGCAAGGGAAGAGGACTTGCGTTTATAGACTCCATCATAAAAAAGCAGGGTCTTACTTTCAAATTCAAGGAGATACACATCAGAATCCCTAGAACCGTTGTCATATCAACTTCGGTTTTTGAGGATTTCATGGAACTTAACAATCTCTATGACACAGCTTTTTCCGGAACTGACGACTCTTCCATACTGCACAGCTTCCTTCACGCAGATCTGCCCGTTTATGTAAAAGAAAACATAAAGGCACTGCTTGAGATAATAACGGTGCCCCTGGCCGTGCGCTCATCAAGCCTTCTTGAAGACTCTCTTTACCAGCCTTTCGCCGGCGTCTATGCGACATATATGCTTCCCAATAAAAACAAAGACCTTACAATAAGATGTCTTCAGCTTGAGCAGGCTGTGAAGAGTGTGTATGCATCAACCTACTTTAAAAAAAGCAAACTCTATATTTCTGCCACAAAAAATGTAATTGATGAAGAAAAAATGGCTGTTATTATTCAGGAGCTTGCGGGAAAAGAGCACAACAGCAATTTTTACCCCGATTTTTCAGGTGTAGCACGCTCCTATAACTATTATCCGATCGCCAATGAAAAAACAGAGGAAGGAATTGCCGAAATTGCGCTCGGCCTCGGGAAAACAGTAGTTGACGGAGGGTCAGGATTAAGGTTCAGCCCTTCCCATCCGAAAAAAATCCTGCAGTTTTCCTCTGTTGAATCTACAATGTCCTCTACCCAGAAATTATTCTATGCACTGGATCTTGATCCCTACAGTTTTACACCCACCATCAGGCAGGAAGAAAACATGCCGCTGCTTGATATCAGCGAAGCTGAGAGTATTCCGGGATTCAGGTATATGGCTTCAACCTATGACATGCAGAATAACACCATAAAAGACACAATAACAATTGATGGTCAGAGACTGATAACTTTCGCCGGAATACTTAAATACGACATGTTTCCCCTTGCGGAAATACTGAAAAAACTGCTTAAACTGGGCCATGATTCAATGAAATGCCCGATTGAAATTGAATTTGCCGTAAATTTAAACTCAACTCCTGAGGAACCCCATGTTTTCAGTTTTCTGCAGATAAGGCCTATTGTTGAGGGAGAAGAGGAAATCGATCTTAGAATCAGTAATTATGGTAATGAGCAGCTTATTGTGCATTCAATGAAAGCGCTTGGAAACGGAAAATTTGACAGCATATTTGACCTTATCTATATCAAACCCGAGAGTTTTGATCCGGCCTATACCGGCGCCATAGCTGAAGAACTCGACAGGATAAACAGTGATTTTGTAAAAAAAGAGCTTAATTACATACTGATGGTTCCAGGCAGGCTTGGTTCCAGCGACCCGTGGCTGGGTATTCCTGTAAACTGGGCGCAGATAAGCAACGCAAAACTGATTATTGAATCCGGGCTTAAAAATTTTCAGGTGGAACCAAGCCAGGGGACACATTTTTTTCAGAATATCACGTCCCTCGGCATAGCCTACTTTACCATAAATACTGTCCATAATGACGGATACGCTGATTTCAAGTATCTTGAGACCCTGCCTGCGGTTTTTGAAGACAATTTTATAAGGCATATTGTTTTTAAGGAACCTGTTACAGTAATTGTTGACGGGAAAAAACGGGAAGGGATAATTCTGAAGCCGGGCAGCAATATACAGGGAAGATAATACATAATCCTCATTGAGATTGACTCAAATATTCCATATATGTATCATCTTTGCATGAGCAAATACCCTTTTAAACAAATAGAAAAAAAATGGCAGAAATACTGGGAAGACAACAAAACTTTCCGCGTTACTGAAGATGAATCCGTACCGGCAGAGAAAAGAAAATATGTGCTGGATATGTTCCCCTACCCGTCCGGGGCAGGGCTGCACGTAGGTCACCCGGAAGGGTATACCGCGACCGACATATACTGCAGATACCTGCGGATGAACGGATATGCAGTCCTCCATCCCATGGGTTTTGATTCCTTCGGTCTGCCTGCCGAAAACTACGCAATCAAAACAGGAACCCATCCGAGGATTTCAACAGAAAAAAATATAAAGCTTTTCACAAAGCAGATTAAATCTTTCGGGTTCTGTTATGACTGGGACAGAGAAATCTCAACACATACAGAGGAATATTATAAATGGACACAGTGGATATTCCTTAAGCTTTATGAACAGGGCCTTGCTTACGAAGCGGAAATGCCCATCAACTTCTGCCCTTCATGCAGGACTGGAATTGCCAACGAAGAGGTCAAGGAAGGTAAATGCGAAAGGTGCGGCACACAGGTATCACGCAAGAGCGTAAGACAGTGGATGCTGAGGATTACGAAATACGCTGAAAGACTGCTGGCAGACCTTGATACGCTTGACTGGAGTGAAGCCATTAAAGCAATGCAGAGGAACTGGATCGGCAGAAGCGAAGGCGCCAATGTTATTTTTTCGCTTGAAAACTCAAGCGAAAGCCTGGAAGTATATACAACACGGCCGGATACCCTTTTCGGCGCGACTTATATGGTCCTCTCTCCTGAGCACCCCCTTGTCAAAAAAATAACAACAGACGGACAGAGGAAAGAGGTTGAGGAATATGTCAGACAGGCAAGCTTTAAAAGCGATCTTGAGCGGACAGACCTCGCGAAGGATAAAACCGGGGCTTTTACGGGAAGCTATGCCGTAAATCCCGTTAATAACGAGAAAATACCGGTATGGATATCCGATTATGTACTTTTGACCTACGGCACAGGGGCCATCATGGCCGTTCCTGCGCATGACGAAAGAGACTTTGAATTCGCGGTTAAATTCAACCTCCCCATAAAACAGGTAGTATCAAAAGACGGATCCCTTTATGAACTTAAAGAAGCCTATATTGACAAGGAAGACGGGGTATCTGTCAATTCAGGAAGATTTACAGGAATGAAAACGCCTGATGCGATCAGGGAAATAATAAAATGGCTTAATGAAATGGGTAAAGGGGAAAAGACAGTCAACTATAAGCTAAGGGACTGGATTTTCTCGCGCCAGAGGTTCTGGGGAGAGCCCATACCGGTTATTCACTGTCCCGAATGCGGAATAGTGCCCCTGCCCGAGGATCAACTCCCTCTTACCTTGCCCGAAGTTGAAACCTATGTAACGACAGGGACAGGGGAATCCCCCCTTGCCGCAATAACTGACTGGGTAAATACTACCTGTCATATATGCGGCGGAAAGGCGAAAAGGGAGACAAACACAATGCCCCAGTGGGCAGGATCGTGCTGGTATTACCTCAGGTTCATAGACCCGCACAATGATAAAGTGTTTGTATCACCTGAAAAGGAAAAGTACTGGGCTCCTGTTGATCTTTACGTGGGCGGAGCCGAACACGCTGTTCTTCACCTTCTTTACGCGCGGTTCTGGCACAAGGTGCTTTATGATATCGGAGCGGTAAGCACAATTGAACCGTTTCAGAGGCTTGTAAATCAGGGGATGATTCTCGGTGAAGGGGGGGTTAAAATGTCAAAATCCCTCGGCAATGTAATAAATCCTGATGATGTAATTCAAAGCTACGGCGCGGATTCCATGAGACTCTATGAAATGTTTATGGGCCCTCTCAGCGTATCAAAGCCGTGGGCAACAACAGGTATTTCAGGAGTTTACAGATTCCTCGACAGGATATGGAGATTATCTGAGGAAAAAGAGTTTACAGAAACACCTGCGCCGGAAGAACTTGACCGGCTTCTTCACAAGACTATAAAAAAAGTAACAACTGATACAGCCAACCTTGAATTCAACACAGCGATTGCGCAGATGATGATCTTCATGAATGACCTCATCAAGGCGGATAAGGTAAACAGGACAATGTGGATGACTTTCATTAAACTGCTCTCTCCTTACGCCCCGCATATAGCCGAAGAATTATGGGAAAAAGCAGGAGGAGAACCCTCCCTTGCAAACCAGATGTGGCCGAAGTGGGAAGAAGCAAAAACAGTTGAAGATGAAGTTACAGTTGTACTTCAGATAGGCAGCAAAAACAGAAGCACAATAATTGTTCCCAAAGGGTGTTCACGTGAAAAACTTGAGAAACTGGCCAGGGAAAATGAAAGGATAGCGGAACTGCTGGATGGAAAAACAGTTGTTAAATCCATCGTTGTTCCTGATAAGCTTGTAAACTTTGTTGTAAAATAATATGGATAAAATTCGGGAAACCTATTTAAGCCGGCAGAAAAAAACTTCGGATTATCTTCTTGAGGAAGGTATTTCTGCCGCAGTATTAAAGGATTTTGAAGGAAGCAGGAACTCGTCGATAAGATATCTGACAGGGCATCCCCAGGATGCCCTTCTTTTTATTTTTTCTGACGGCAGAACAATACTGCTGCCCTGGGACATACTTCTCGCGGAAAAAAACGCTTATTGCGGCGAAATTATCCCTTATACAGACTATAACCGTAATTTCATAAAAGCCGCTGCCGCAGTTACTTCTGAAAAACTGTCAGACAGATTTCTGCCCCGGGAAAGCGGAAATACAGAAGGGCTGCTTAAACTGGAATTTTCGTCAGCTTCCACCTGGCTTGAAATTCTCTCGCTTAAAGATGAGATTTCCGGTTTTGAAATAATCTGCAGGGAAAACGGGATTGATTTTTTTCTTGATTCCTGCAGGATGATCAAGGACAGTATTGAAATTGATATATACAGGGAAGCTTCAGCAGTAACAGATAAAATTATTGATGAGCTTGAACGTTATATCAGAAAAAATATTTCAGCCCGCGGTAATACAATCAAGGAAACAGATATTGCTTTTACCATTGAAAAACTTGCAAGAGATATGGGATGCGAAGGAACGGGATTTGAGACTCTTGCCGCTGCTGCTGAAAGAAGCTGGGCAATCCACCCCTGGCCGACCTTTTCATCCGGGCCTGTTCATGCAAAAGGCCTTACAATTATAGATTTCGGAATCAGGTATAAAGGCTATACAACAGATGTAACAATGACTGTCGCGGGAAAAAACCTGACAGAAAAACAGAAAGAAATGATCAGCCTTGTTGAAAAAGCCTCATATCTTGCAGAAAAATCACTTAAGCCGGGAATAAGCGTTTCTTCCCCTGCCGATGCTGTTGACTTACTTCTAAATAAGGCCGGCTATGCAATGCCCCATTCCCTCGGTCACGGCATAGGTCTTGATGTCCATGAAGCTCCCATTCTAAAAGCCCCCTCAGACAACCCAGTTATGCTTAAGGAGGGAATGGTCATTACTCTGGAACCAGGTCTTTATGACAGGGATGAGGGCGGAGTAAGGCTTGAAAATGATTTTCTGATAACTAAAGAGGGGTGTGAAAAGCTTACCAGCTCCCGGATTGTATTTCTGTAGTCCCGGAAAACCAGGCCTGCCAGCCGCTCCTGTCCATGAAAATTTCAATATACCTGTTATTTTGATAATCCTTATCTTCTGCACCGCAGATTGCTGAAACCAGTAAAATATTTCTTTCAGGCAGGGAAGATACATCAAGAATCCCGTCCAGCTGAGTAAATATCCGCCGGTCAAGCATGTTGGAAAGTACCCAAAGGGTTTCTGAATATTCACAGGGAAGAGACAGGCAGATATTGTGTATTTCCCGTTTTTTTACAAAATTTGAATTAAAGATACCAAAGGATAATGCATATGTAATCTCCTCTTCAGAGAACATCCATGGATTACCGCAGGATGTCTCTATCAGAATTTTTTCAAACCTGCCGATGTTGAAGTTTTCAAGACTGATCCCGGCAGTTATCAGATTGCTGATTACTTCAGCCGCAAATCCGTCTTCCCATCCTATATAAAGTTTTCCGTCTGCCTTATAGTCCTCAGGGTAAACCCCGCCGGCAGGATAGAGGGCAGTGCCTGATGCGGTATAGGCCGGAGCTGAAACAGGAAGAACCGGTAAATCTGAAGAAATTATGACAATCTCTCCAGGACTGTAAAACACTGGTTCCTCTTCAGATGTTAAGCCGGGATAATCAAGCCGGAAACGGATATTCTGCCCGCTTCCGCATAAGCGGGCCGGGAGATCAGGTAAAACTATCTCAAGTTCATATTTACAGGAATCTGAGCATCCTGCAGCAAATATCAGCAGAATCATACAAACAACAGCCATACCATGATGTACATGCTATCCGGTCATAATGATTCAAAACAGCTGTTATCCATACCGTATACTGATTCTGCAGGTGATAATTCAGTGTGATTTTTCAGTGTATTGTTTTAAGATCGGATTTATATATCTCCCTGATTTTCAGAAAGACCTTAGCATACTCTTCTGTCCTGTAATCAGCATAAGTCCAGGGAAGGGCTTCAAACCTGCCGCCCCGGAAAATAAGTGTAATTTCTTCATAGATACCGTCTCTTACAGGAACCCTGTGAACATTGTCCTTGGTAGTAGCAAGTATAAGCCTGCTTGAACACAGGAGCCCCGGATCAAAGTTGACCCTGCGGTGTTCCTCTCCATCCTGTTCCTCATCAGATTTTACACGGACTGAGTAAAGTTTTTCCAGATAATTTGTATGTATTTTTATATCTGCAAGCTTAGATGGATCCACCAGGCTTTTGAAAGAAACAAATACTCTCCGAATATTATCCCCCATTTCACTGTTATAATAATCTGTATAATTAAAATCCATTAAAGGGCTTACATAATCAATCTCCCCGATTTCATCGGAAAGTGTTTTGATTATTTCATCCTGACGGCTGCTCAAAGTAGTGAGAATTCCAATTATTAATTTATGTTTCTGAAAGCATTTTATTTCACCCAGGAAATTACAATCTCCTTGCAAATCTAACCTATTTCAACCATAATAATACTATTATGAAGAAAATCAAGGAATTTCAGGAAGAACTTACGGCAGCCCTTGAACAGCAAAAAGAATATCTTGAGACTGAAATACTCCCTAAATCCCGAGGCTTATTTAAAACATATCATTCTGCCTTTAACGCGGTTTTTATGCTTCTGCTTAAAAAAGCCCTTATAAAGGATGATCCATACAAGCATGAATATAAAATATCAGAGATAACAGTTCCCCCGAATACGCAGATTATTGAAACGGAAAAAGCCTCTCAGCTGGGAATCAGGCTCTCTTTTTACCTAACACAGCTTGATTATATAAACAGCTATTATTCATACACAACCCAGTTTATGACACTAAAAAGAATAAAACTTATAACAGACCTGTTGAATTATATAGACTGGGATATGATAGCAGAAACATCAGCAAGCCCTGCGAACCGCATGCTTGCCGGATTATTAATAAAAATACGGCAGGGAACAGACCAGATAGCAGTTTCTGTCATCAACACATCCATAAACCAGCTAAGTTCCATAAGAAAAATACTAATTGAAAATCTTCAGCTTGTTAAAAAGCTTCACAATGAGACATATAAACTAATGGTGAGGGAAAAGATTCTGCTTCAGAGCAGCATCCTTAAATATGGTCTTGAAAATTCAGCGGAAGACACCCTTTCTTCAATAAAAAAGAAATTCACAGAGGTACTGCCGGGAGAAATATTCAGACAGGACCTTATAAATGAGCTGATAGCAGAAGAATTTTCTGCTGAATCAGAAGAACTTAAGGAAGAGCTGCTGACGGCCCTGACTCCGGAAGCTCCGGAGAAAAAAAAAGAAGATCCCATAAAAATAAAAAAACCTCTTCTCAACATGCTTGTAAACGCCGCCCTCACAATCTGCACTTCCTATGCTCAGATCAGATCAGCACTGGAAAAAATTGAAAACAATTTTAAAGTGCTTGAAGAGCCCAGAGGCTCCGCCTTTATAAAATGGCTGTACAAAGTACTTAAGGCTGATAAAAAAAGAACAAGGATTTTTGAAATTGAATTTATTGATGATCTTGCAGGGCTTAAAAAAACAGAGAAAATTGATCTTCCTGTCTTTGTAAAAAAATATTTGGCTCTCCTTGCAGGCTTAAGCAGTGCGAAATTGAAATCAGAATTCTCGGTTCTTGAATCAACTGAAAAAAAAGAGGATTATCTTCTTGTATTTATCGGGGAACAGAGTACAGCATTAAAATCATTTATCCTTCAGGGACAGGGAATTGACCGCTATATAAAAAAAAGGGCAAAAGATGAAAAAATATCTTCCGCCCATCTGAAGGGGATACTGCTGGAAATAAATGCAATCAAAAACTGCATAATCAAGGCACAGCAGCTTTCCCAGGAATATATCTCGGATAAGGAAGAATACAATCAGTTTAAATCACTTGGTATTGCTGAAAAATCAGTGGATTAAATAGGCTATCTCGTTTTTCTCAAGACTGCTCTCAAGTCTTCCCTTAAACTCTCTTTCTATTTTGTTCTGATATTCAAGTATTCCTGAAATATAATCAAGCGTTTTCCGCGGCGTTCCGTTCCTCTCAACCTTTGTTCTTCCTGCATTATACATTGCAAGAGCTACTATTTCGTTTCCGCCTGTATCAAGACACCATTTCAGATGTTTTATGCCATTTACAATATTTATTTCAGGTTTAAAAAAGTCTTTTTCACTTAATTCCGGGAACGCAAGAGAATTCAATTGAAAAAGGCCCCTGTCTACAGAATTTTTATTATAGTTTATTGCCCTGTTGATAAATCTGCTCTCATTCCATACAAGAGAAAAAACAAAACTGTATGGCAGGTCATATTTGTCAGCATATTGAAGAATCAGTCTGGAATAGTCTTCTGACCCTGATATCCCGGTGTAGAAATCATTAATATACTTTCTTGTATACACATTACTGTACATCTGTTTTTCAATAACAGATACATCAAAATCAAGCGAAAGCCCTGGTATATAAAGCAGACGGTTTTCATCTGCAGAGGTATTATCCGTTATTCCATTGACTGAAACTGTTTCCCCGCGCCCTTTTTTCCCCGGGTCTATCATGCTGAACGACAATAAAAGCGGAGCAGCGAGTAAAATCAGTATTACCCTTTTAATAATATTTCCTCCAAAAATTTGAAATTTCCAGTCTGAAATAATACATAAATGACTGGAGTAGTCAAGTTTCAGGCAGCTTAAGATCGAAAAAAATGAATATTTTTATGGTAAATCATGATTTATGTGCTATAATTTGGGGTTTTGCACATGTTTTACAGAAAAGAACTTACCGCAGGCAAAAAATTAAGCTTTATCGGACTCGGCTGCTGGCGGTTCGGAGAACAGGAAAATTCCCGTCCATCAAACAACCCGGGAAGGAATTACTGGAACGGGCAGAAGCGGACCGATTCACTTAAAATTATTGATTTTGCTTTAAACTCAGGAATAACTCATTTCGATACTGCTCAAGGCTACGGCCTGGGTCTGTCCGAACAGTTTACAGGACACAGACTCAGGCGGCACCGCGAAAAGGTTATTATTGCTACAAAAATTATACCTTCCTCCAATAACAGCTCTGATATTTTAAGAAAAATTGAACTAAGCTTAAAAAGGCTCAATACTTCCTATGCTGACATCCTGTACCTTCACTGGCCTGACAGAAAATATGAAATTGAGTTTGCAGCAGAGGCGCTTGAAAAAGCAAGAAGCGCAGGATTGATCAGATATACCGGGGTAAGTAATTTTTCAGTTGAAAAGATGGAACAGTTTTCCGGTGCAGGACATATTGATTTCTGTCAGACAGGCTACAGTCTGCTCTGGACACACAGGGAAAAGGATGTTGTCCCGTATTGCATTTCAAAAAAAATAAATATTATTGGATACAGCTTTTATTCCCAGGGGCTTTTGCTCAAAGATAATATAACAGCAGATACTGGAATATTGAACTCCGGACGGAAAAATCTTGTATTTTTGAAAAAAGAGAATATTGATACAACTTTGGAAGTGATAAGGCAGCTTGATGCTGTTTCAGAGGCAACAGGCTTCACAAAACCGTATCTGCTTACCGGCTGGGGATCATCCAAACCATGGCTTGCAGGCATTCTGACAGGAGCTTCTTCAAAAAAACAACTCCGCGAAACAGCAGCATCAGTAAATGAATCACTAAGCTCTGATATAATTCAAAAACTTGACAATATTGCGCTTATTGGACTGAATATCACGGATACCGACAATATTTTTTCTCATAATCAGGGCATTTATTGAAAATAATCAACTTATATGCTAATATATGGTTTATATTTTCTACTTTTTCACAGGGGGTATTATATGAGAGGCTTTTCGAGGAAAGCTGTTTTAAGCCTTATTAGTTTAGGACTACTACTTCTCCCCATCAATTCCTGCGGAAGGAAAGAAACTGCAGATGTTAAATCAACTTTGCCTAAAGAAGAAATTGCAATAGTACAGGTTAACGAAGTCATTAAGGATGTACAGGTTCTGACACCTGTTGCACAGCCGGAATATAAAGAAGGAATAATTACATTTTTTTCCGGAGATGTGTCTATCTTTGATGAAGGCAGCTGGTATGAAGCGGAAATCGGGGATTTTGTTACTGAAAAGAATTCGATCAAGGTTGAGTCTGATTCATATTGTGAAGTTCAGTTTGGAGAAACAGCAGTAATAAAACTGCAGGAAAACTCGGAAATCAACCTTGCGGTAATTGATCTGAAACCAGGTGAGGCAAATGTAAATCTCGACATGAAGCTGGGAAATGTTCTCTGCAAAGTACAGAAACTTGCATCTGAAGAATCCTTCAAGGTTAAAACACAGACAGCAGTCTGCGGTGTAAGAGGCACAGAATTCTCTGTTACATCAGAAGCAGGAAAAGAAGCAGTTCTCGCTGTGAAAGAAGGGGCTGTAACAGTTCTTCCGAAATCGGTTGATGTAGAACAGCTAAAGGAAAAAGTCGCGGATAAAGGCGATGAAGTCTTAAGGGCTATTGAAAAAATTGAACAGGAAGCTCCCGTAGTACAGGCAAACGAGGAAGTTGCAATAAGCGAAAAGCTTGTAGCTGATACAGAAAAGAGTGTCGCCAGGGTAGAAACAATAGTTAACGAGATATCAAAGGAACAGACAGTTGCGGCAAAAGAAGAATCAATCAAAAAACTTGAATCTGCAATTGAGGAACAGCAGAAGGCTGTGGTAAAAACTGTTGAACCGCCTAAAGTAATGTCAGAAAAAAGCACTGAAAATCTTAAGCAGATAAATGACATGAAGCTTATCGCGCTTATCCCGGCTGCTCCTGCTGAGGCAGGAGGTAAACCTGAAACCCCGAAAACTCCGGTTATAAAATTATACAAGGTTGCGCTTGAAACAATAACAGACGGCGCATTTATAGAAGCAAATGGAAGGCTGGTCGGAAAAAACAGTTTCTCGGGAATCTATCCGGAAGGAGAGGTAATCAGGTTTAATATTACCAGATCCGGTTATGAACCATATGATCTTGAATTCAAGGTAACTGAAGCTACAGCAAAACTTTACAAAATAGAACTTAAAAAGAATCCTGAACCGGTACTTCCTCCCAGAAAGATCTCAATTAAAACAGTTCCGTCAGACGCGGAGATTATTATAGACGGCAAAACCGCCGGAAAAGGCACCTATGAAGCGAACTGGGAAATCGGGCAGAGTGTTTCTTTTACTGTTGCAAAAACAGGCTATGCATCAAAAACTACAGACATCAAAATCGATGAAAAAACACCGCAGCTGCTGGAAATCATACTGTCCCAGACTGTAAAAAATATAAGTTTCACAGCTAATCCGCCGGACAGTGCTATCAGTATAAACAATAAAACAGCAGGTAAGGGTAAGGCAGCAATAGACTTTACCATAGGTGATAAAGCAGTAATAACTGTTTCAAGAAACGGATATGAAAGCAAAACACTGCAGCTTGATATTACACCTGAAGCTTTGGATTCCTATAGTGTTACCCTTGAAAAGAAACCTGTCGAGGCACTGCATTCTCCATTCAGCAGCCCGGTTATCGGCAGGACAGCATATTCGGGCGGCAGAATATTCGCAGCGGACTCAGGCGGAAATCTTTACTCATCTGCTCTTATGGGCGGAAATGAATGGAAAAAAGCAACAGCCAACAGTCCCAATGCAAATTCAGCTCCGGTTCCGGCAGGCAACTACCTGTTTTTTACAGGTGCAAAGGAAATGCTTGTCCTTGAAGCAGCAACCGGAAAGACATACAGTCAGATGCAGCTGGACCCGAATTCTGCCCATATGTTCGGAAGAAACATTGTCCCTTACAGGGACAGATTTATATATCCACGAAACGACTCCCTTCTTATAAGCACTTTCCAGAAAGGCTCTTCTGATGAGATAATTAAACTTCCGGCTGAATCCGGAATGACTCCAACAATCTGGAAAGATAAAATTGTAATTGCAGATATCGACGGTACAGTTAATGTAATTGACCCCTCCTCCAAATCTGTTATAACGAAAATCAAAACATCGGCCGTACAGACAATAGCACTTGATACTGTAATATTCGGAGACACAGGATTTTTTGCAAACAGAAAAGGCAGCGTTGCCTCTGTTGATTTGAAAAACGGCAAGTTAAACTGGGAATATCAGATCAGTGACACAAAAGTAAATATATTTTCTGACCTTTGTTACGGCGGCGGAAATCTTTTTATCTATTCAGGAAGCAAAATATTTGCTCTTGACATGCTTAAAGGAACAGAAGTATTCGCTCCGATCAGTGCATCGGCAGCTCCCGGCACTTCAGACGGCAGGCTTTATTATGGAACAGCAGGAGGGAATCTGATTGAAGCAAACGCCGAGACAGGAAGAATCCTGAATACGGTAAATTTAAGATATGGGAATATTACGACACAGCCGGTATTTGCAGAAAACAGGATTATAGCAGGAACATCTACAGGTAAAATTATTGTATTAAATCCTGCAGGATTCTAACCTTTTTATATCGATTTTTATTTAACGGCTGCCCCTCCTCATGAGGGGCGGCTTTTTTTCAGCCTGATGGTCAAGGCAAAGACATTTAGCACAATTTCGCTCCTTGAATTTGTTTTTTTTATATTTAATAATCCTTATATGCAGATGAAAAAAATTGTTTATTTATTTATTTCCCTACTCCTTTTTTTGACTGACTCCATCTCTGCGGGAGAAGCTAAATTTCCGGATAAACTGGTTATGAGCTTTCCTCCGTCCCTGATTGAATATAACCCCCTTTATACCTACTCATCCACAGAAGCACAGTTATACACTGCGATTTATGAAGGCCTTGTGTCCTATGATCCCTATACACTCAAACCTGTACCTGCAGTAGCTGAAAAATGGGAGATAAGCAGCGATAAAAAAGAATTTATTTTCACAATCAGGAAAGATGCCTATTACTGGGACGGAACAAATATTACAGCGGAAGATTTTCGAAAAAGCTGGCTAAAAATGCTCTCACCGGGAGAAAATGCGGAATATGCATTTCTGCTGGATGTTATAAAAGGGGCAGAAAAGTACAGAAAAGGAATAAAAACAGCGGCAGCACCGGACAATGTTAATGCCGATGACGTGGCCGCAGGTAAAAATACGGTATCTCCGGAAGCTGAAGTCGGGATAATTGTCCTTTCCAAATACAAACTTAAAGTAATTCTCAATACTCCGGCAGAGCATTTTCTTAAGATATTGTGTCATCACAGTTTCGTCCCTGTACATCCGGCATTCCTCGATAAAAGAGACTGGTCAGACTTTTCATCTGCTCCGGGAAACGGCCCGTATTACATACTTAAGAAATCTCCTGAATCTATCCTGATGGTTAAAAATCAGCTTTACTGGGATGAAAAGAATGTTGAAATTCCCGCAATTGAAATATTATTTATCGATGACCCTGATACAACGGCGAAAATGTTCAACAATAAAGAGATCCAGTGGGCGACAGGGAATTTTACAAGCGACTCTGTTGCGGATAAAAGAAATATTATATTCAACCCTTCATTCGCAACAAACTATTATTTCTTCAACTGCAGAATAAAACCATGGGATAACCCGGCAGTCCGCAGGGCATTACTCCTTTCAGCACCCCTTGAAGGAATAAGAAATAAAAACTTTATTTTCTTTCCCGCAGCTACTCTGGTTCCGCCTATCCCGGATTACCCTGAAGCGGCAGCATTTGAGAAACAGGACAGGGATAAGGCAGCAAAGCTCTTTAACGAAACAGGAGAAGAGTTACCCGAAGAGATAATAATCAAAATTCCTGAATCATTTGAAAGCAGGAGAACCGCATCACTGATGAAGGAATCCTGGGAAGAGTTTTTGAACATCCCGGTCAAAATTGAAGTTGTCAATTACCAGAATTATTACCAGGAACTTAAAAAAAATGATTACACCCTTGGGACTGTTTCCTGGATAGGGGATTTCCCCGATCCCTTGACTTTCCTGCAGATGTGGACAAGCGGAAGCAATCTCAATGATGCCGGTTTTTCAGATCCCTTATTTGACGATGATATTACAGCATCATTATCGTTATCCGGTAAAAAAAGATATGAATTCCTCTCAAGGGCTGAAAAGAAGCTTCTTGAATCCGGAGTGATATTGCCGGTCAGCTACTCCCCTTCCATCAATCTTGTCAGCACAGACGAACTGGCAGGCTGGTATCCAAATCCTATTGATATCCATCCTGTGAAACATCTTAAATTCAGAAAAGCACAGGTACATCCGGGGCTGGTAAAAGCTGATAAATAACAGGATCACAGGTTCTCTTTCCCTTTCCTTACCTTTGACTATTAAGTGATTTTTTAGTATAATACAGGCTATGTGCGTAACATCGGAAGATAATACAGATTTCAAAACCAACCAGCACATTGTATATCCAATACAAGGTGTTGGTCTGATAAGGTCCATAGAAAAGAAATCCTTTAAAAACAAAGAGATCCTTTACTACATAATTTACTTTGAAGTATCAGATATGACCGTTATGGTGCCTGTTGATAAAGCGGCCCAGATCGGGATAAGAAAGATAGTAGACAGGGATGAATCAGAGGATGCTTTAAAAATAATATCGGAGAAGGATGAGCCTCTTACAACTGACTGGAAACTCCGCTATCAGATTAATCTTGATCTGCTGAAAAAAGGGACAATCGGTGATATTGCCAAGGTTGTAAGATCACTTTACCACAGAAGCAAGCAGAAAGAACTTCCCATACTGGAACGAAAATTATTTGATAACGCAATAAAACTATTGATTGATGAAATAGCATATTCTCTTGAGAAATCAAAAAGTGAAAGTGAACAGCTTATTTTCAGTAAACTTGAGATTGAATAATTTTAAGGGCACCTCTAAAAACTCTATTTTTTCCGCTAACGAAAAAAATAATTCTTCACTCCAGCGGCCTTTAGCTGCCCTGTCTGCTCCGGATTTTATAAAATCCGGGATAAAGGGCCAGTCGAACCGAACCCTGCGTATGCGCAGGGACAGAGGTCCCCTTAAATGAAAAAATCCATATTTGCCCTGATAACTGCTGCCGGAAAAAGCAGCAGGATGGGCGGGATAAAAAAAGAGCTTATCAAAATTGGTGAAAGACCATTATTATACCATACAGTTCTCCATTTCCTTGAAAACTGCCGGATCAGCAGAATTTTCATAATCTGCAGCAGCGGTATGGAAACAGAATTCAAAAAAGCATTAAAAGATTTGCCGGCTTTCCTTGATAAACCTGAAATCATATATGTAACTGGCGGAGATTCGAGGCAGGCCTCTGTATTTGCAGGATTAAAAGCAATGAGCAGCCTGAAACCTGATATTGTTCTGATACACGACGCGGCGCGTCCGTTTGTATCAGAAAAAATAATAAACAGTGTTATTGACGGTACAATTGAGTATGGGTCCTGCGCTCCTGTAATTCCTCTCATAGATACTGTTAAGGCAATTGACAGCAATGTTATCACTGCACATCCGGCCAGATCAGACTTTAAAGCCATACAGACGCCTCAGGGATTTATATTTACTGCCATACTTGAAGCACACAAAAAAGCATCAGAGCACAGCTGCACATATACAGACGATACAGAAATTTACTCGCTTGACCACGGCATGGTATATACTGTAGACGGTGAAAAAGAGAATATCAAGATTACATACCCTGATGATATAAAGAACAGTAATTGTGAAAAAAATCACAGGAGAGGTTTCATGGATCAGATAAGAATCGGGCATGGGTATGATATACACAGACTTGCGTTTGATAATTCTCTTGTAATCGGAGGGGTAAAAATTGAATATGAAAAAGGGACAATAGCCCATTCAGACGGCGATGTCCTATATCATTCCATAATTGATTCGCTTCTCGGAGCAGCCGGGGCAGGAGACATAGGAACTCATTTCCCCCCATCAGATCCTCAATATAAAAATATCGACAGTTCAATTCTGCTGGGGAAAGTATATAAAATCATCAGGGAAAGGGGCTATGAGGTTGTCAACATTGACTCAACCATTATCCTTGAAAAACCTAAACTTGGTAAATATATAAATTCAATCAGAGAAAATATTTCCGTGCTGCTCATGACAGATATTGATGCAATTTCTGTCAAGGCAAAGACAAAAGAAGAATGCGATGCAACCGGAAAATCAGAAGCAATAGAAGCCTTCACAGCGGTGCTTCTGAAAAAAAAGACTGCCCTTTAAAAAGAACAGCCTTCCTTAATAAAATAAAAATATCCTATTATAATAATTCAGATTCCATAATCAGAAGTGTCTTGGGGTCAAGAAAAAGATGTCTTTCCGGGGTGATGATTTCATCACGGTCCTTGACAACATCCATTCTTATGTTTTTTTCATCATATTTCAATGTGATCAGGACATCAATTACATCTAAAAGATCTGCAAGTTCATAGGGAATTCCATTTTCATCAAATGTAAGATCATTCTTTTTAAGCGATGCGCTTACCCATACTTCAATATTTAATTTTTTTGCAAATTCCTTGACTTTTTTCAAGCCGTCAAAGCTCATCTGTTCAATCTCAAAACCATCCACAATTACCGCATCCGCCTTGAAATTACCGCCGACAATCATTGCTTCAAGGCTTTTAAGTATCTGTGTAATATCAATCTCTTTTTGGTTGAAATTCATTATTACCCTGTTGCGGATAATTTCATCATGAATTGAAAGAGCATTTTCAAGATTTCTCTTCTTGGAAATTTCGTTAAAAATATCTTCATACCAGCTTATAATATGATCTGTTCTTTTGGAAAATGAAACATGGATTACGTTTCTTTCGCGGAAGAGTTTATCTGTTGCTATATGCACAAGACACGCAGTTTTCCCCACCCCTTTTTTGGAAGCAACAAAAGCAATATTGCCTTTGCCAAGCCCGCCATTGATAGACTTCTCAAGTATTCTCAATGGACTTCTCTGTATAAGTTCCGACTTAACCATTAAAGCTCTCCTCAGTTTTAATAATACTACATTAACAATTAGCTGACTATCTTTATTTCTTTTCCTGATACTTCTTGATCAGTTCTTCAGCTATATTTTTCGGGACTCTGCCGTATTTCAAAAATTCCATTGTAAACTCGGCCTTACCCTGGGTAAGAGACCTGAGTGTTGTTGAGTATCCGAACATTTCTGACAGGGGAACTTCCGCTTCTACCTGTGAATTATTTCCGTCTTCAACAGAACTGACAATTACACCCCTTCTCTGGTTCAGGCTTCCGAAGACATTTCCCTGAAATTCACTGGGTCCCTCAACTGTTACCTTCATAACAGGTTCAAGTATTTCAGGAGCAGCTTTAGGGTAAGCCTGCCTGAAAGCGCCTATTGCGGCGGATTGGAAAGCCATATCAGATGAGTCAACGGAATGGGACTGCCCGTCGTTGATTGTTACCTTTACTCCGACAATAGGGAAACCAAGAAGCGTCCCTTTTTTTACAGCTGCCTTAAAACCCTTGTCACAGGCAGGAATGTATTCTGTTGGAATCTTTCCTCCCTTTATTTCATTGACAAACTCGTAAATACCTTCTGTCAGCGGTTCTACCCAGCCTACAATCTTTCCGTACTGTCCGGAACCTCCGCTCTGTTTCTTGTGGGTATAATCAAAATCCGCCCTCTTTGAAATTGTTTCCCTGTAGGCTACCTGGGGCATACCTGTCTTTACTTCAGCTTTATATTCCCTCTTCATTCTCTCTACATAGACATCAAGGTGAAGTTCTCCCATTCCCTGGATTATTGTCTGATTTGATTCATCATCAACATAAGACCTGAAAGTAGGATCTTCCTTGGAAAATCTGTTAAGAGCTTTGGACATATTGTCTGCAGATTTTTTATCAACTGCTTCAATTGATAATGAAATAACAGGTTCCGGTACATACATGGAAGTCAGCGAGTAATTAAACCCTGGCCTTGTAAATGTATCACCCGACGCGCAATCTATCCCGAAAAGGGCAACTATATCTCCGCAGTCTGCTTCAGTAATATCTTCCATATTGTTGGAATGCATCCTGATAAGTCTTCCTACCTTGAATTTTTTCCTTGTCCTTGTATTATAAAGCTCATCCCCCTTTTTGATTGAGCCCTGGTATATTCTTATATATGTAAGCTGGCCATACTGCCCGTCTTCAAGCTTGAAAGCAAGAAGAACCGGAGTCGCAGATGGATCTGACTTAAGCGGGACCTCTTTTTCATTATCATCAAGATCAAGTACAAAATTGTTTACATCTTCAGGTGCAGGCAGATACTGAAGGACAGCATCAAGCAGTGTCTGAACACCCTTGTTTTTATATGCCGAACCCATAAAGACAGGAACAATTTCCCTTGAGATAACACCTTTACGCATTGCATTTTTCAGCATTTTTTCAGGGATTTCTTTCCCATCAAGGTAAAGCTCCGCAAGTTCATCTGAAAACATGGATAAAGCATCCAGAAGTTCTTCCCTCTTTTTATCCGCTTCTGCCTTAAGCTCAGCAGGAATATCCCTTTCTACGACATCAAGCCCGTCGTTTCCCTCAAAATAGACCGCCTTCATTTTCACAAGATCTACGACACCAATATGCTTATCTTCAAGACCGATAGGAATTTGTGCCAGAACCGCGTTAAGGCCCAGTTTTTCAACAAGCTGTTCCTTTACCTTGTAAGGATTTGCGCCTGTTCTGTCGCATTTATTGATAAATGCCAGCCGCGGTACATTGTATCTTTTAAGCTGCCTGTCAACAGTAATAGACTGAGACTGCACACCGCCGACTGAACAGAGAACCAGAACCGCGCCGTCAAGCACCCGCAGTGCCCTTTCTACTTCGACAGTAAAGTCAACATGGCCCGGAGTATCAATCAGATTGATTGGAGTTCCTTTCCAGTCTACGCTTGTTGCGGCGGATGCTATTGTAATTCCTCTTTCCTTTTCAAGTTCCATGGAATCCATGGTTGCTCCGACACCGTCTTTGCCCCTGACTTCATGGATGGCATGTATTTTATTACAGTAAAAAAGTATTCTCTCAGAAAGAGTTGTTTTCCCTGAATCAATATGCGCACTTATACCGATGTTTCTTAGTTTTTTTTCCAAACTCATTTATAAATACCTCTTGTCTCCAAATAAAAAATATATCTCGCACCGTTAATACGGATTTTTTTCCATCAAAACCCAATTTATCACGTGTAGTAATAATAATCACCTGTCAGGAATGATAATAAAGGCCTGCTTAAGATTTTCAGTTAGAGATATTATATTTATTTTCCTGAAAATTCAATACCGCAGGGCTTTATGGATAAATATTTTCTAATAAGAGCTGAAATATGTATTTATAATAAGGGCGACTTTGCCCTTTGTAATTTTCATCCCTTTACTGCGGGCTTCTTCATATACTTCATCAACTGTAGCAGAAGAACGTCTGGTTTTTATTTCAATTATTGAATCTATATCATTCTGAGGTATGGGCTCTTTACTACCATAAATACCTTTTCGCGTAACCGCGATATATGCATATCTGAGAGCATCAAAATCGGAAAGCAGTTTTTTGTGTTCAGCAGACAGGGACTCGAGATCTTTCCTGAGTCTGTCAATTTCTCCATCCTGCCCTGCATCTTTAACATTGATGTCCGAAATCTGTTTTATAATGAATTCAGGATCATGGGCAGCAATATACCTGACAGGGTCAGCAACAGCTTCATCAACAGCTTTCAACAAAAGGTCAGGTCCGTAATACTGTCCTCTTATTCTGATAAAATAATTATCTTTTACTACCCTGAAATCATACATAGTATAATCAGTGTGTATAAAGGTAATTCCCGCCGGAAGATATGGTGTCAGCTCAGAATCGTTATAGGTGAGAGAACCGGGAATAACATTTATCTCAATACCGTCTTTTTTAAAGATCAGCTTTACTGATTTGGCCGTCAATGTACTCCAGTTAAAGATTTCATCTGCGAATATTTTCAGAGTTCTTCTTTCACTGTCGCCAGGTGTGCCTTCCAGAATTATTGAGACATCAGCGTCTCCGCCCTGATAATTAACCCTGTATATATTAAATGAGCCTTCTTTTCCGGTCTGGCTGAATGTTATATTATTAAAATCAGGCGCCCTGTCTTGCGCAAATACAGATATAGTACCCAATATTAAAAACGCCAATGCCATTATCTTTATTTTTTTCAGCATACTATTAACTCCTGTTAACTCCCCGGCCGCTGATTCTTTCAATTTAATTACCTGATTATTACCAGTATTCTGTCAAAAGGCCGTATCTGCTTTTTCTCAGCTCCCTGCTGCGGCGAACCAGTTTCCCGCGCAAAAAGCTTGTCATCTGTATAATAAAACTCAATCTCACCAATAGGTTCATTATCATTTCTAAAAACATAGGCTTTATCGCCGGTTTTTATTTCAAGTATCTTATTCATGAATACTACTATTTCATCGTTGCTTACAGGATCAACAACATAGCCGCTGACTCCGCTGGCCTGAATATAGTAATCAAAAGCATTGCTGAAATTTTCAATATGCCTGTTTTTTTCATCAATTTTCTGCGCGCTTTTATTCCACACGGATTCATAACCATTTCTGATAAAAAGTTCTTTTTCATTTAACCTTTTTACGGCATCTGCTACTGAATTCTGATATGGAACCTTTGCCAGCTGGTCAAGGAGAATATTAATCTTTTCGGATTCCTGTCTTATGCTGTCGATTTCACCGGCAGAAGCTGCATTGTCCTTTTCCAGAATTGAGACTGAAGTCTGCTCAGCAAAAGCAGGAACGATTTTATCTTTTTTATCTGATAAAATCTTTTTAATACTTTCCGATTTAAAAACAGGATCAAGCTTATTTTTCAGGACACTTGCCAGCCTCGCGCTGTCTCTTTTCAATGAAGCATTCTCCGCCTCGAAATTGGCAGTTATTGACCTGATCCTTTCTTCATATGAGTTAACCAGCTCCTGCTGCTGCAACTCCGCCATCCTGCGCTGGTTGTTAAGAATTTCATCCTGTTTTCTTGCTTTATCCAGCACAGCGGCATCATAGGATGCCATTGATTTTTCTATTTCCTTTATTTCCTCTTCTTTAGCCGCGATTTTTTCCCCATATTCCGTTTTTATAATGGCAGAATCGCTGTTTCGCTTTTTATAGATCGCAGCTATCCTTAATTTCTTCATATTATCGCTTTCACCGCTTGCCATCACTATGGAAATATCCCTTTCAGCCTTGCTGTTCAGATTGTCTATTTCCTCATTCATGTTAAGCTTCAGATTTTCCTGATCCGCTCTTGTTTTTCTTAGATTCTGCTCAAACTTTTTAGCTACATCCAGAATATCCTTGAGATTTACGTCCTCAAAATCCTTGATCTGGACCGGGACAACCTTGCCGGATTCCTGTATATATCTTGTTACTGCGTAAGCTGTCCCGACAACTGCAATCAGAAAAACAAGGAGTGTAATCATTACAACATAATTTCTGTTCTTTTTTGATGCTGCAAATTCCACTTCGAGATCGTAAAGTTCCTGAGAGCCTACTTCAAGATTCCTCCAGTCAAGAAATGCGCTTTTGCTCTTGCTGACTAAGTCTTTTACTTTTCCATCATTGTCCATATACCATTCCAGTTTTCAGGCGGTTTTGCTCCTGATATCCTGCTTATAAAAACTTCCGCAGCAGGGATTCCGCATTTTGCGAAGTATTTCTCCGCAGCTTTCCAATCGCCTTTATAATAATCTTTAAGGGCAGTGTCAAACATCTCCAGTCTTCCTTCAAGGTCAGAATCAAGTACATCAAGGGGAACAGGCCAGAAAACCTTTTTCCCTTCTTTCTTGCCCTTGACTTTAACAGTATCAAGCTCCTGGAAGAAATAATCAGCATTATTCCTTATTGCATCATTTTTAATATATTCAGAACATATTACAGGTACCTTGTAGATCCTTGTAAGCCCTTCAAGGCGTGAAGAAGAGTTGACATTATCACCGATAACCGTATTTGTCATTCTTTCATTTGATCCGATGTTGCCGTAAAAGACATCTCCGCCGTCGATGCCGACTCCTACTTCGATGAGGACGGCCCTATAGACCATCTCTTCGGCAGCAGAAAGAGCTCCGTATTTTTTGACAATTTCCTCTTTCTTGTCAATCATCTTTTTTCTGAGAGAAGCTGCTACTTCCTGTATTCCGTATCCTGAAGCAAGAGCCTGAACAGATTTGTTTTCTACGGAATCATCAAATGTGCCGAAGACGGCCAGCAGCGCATCTCCGATTATGGAACCGACAATACCTTCCTTCCTGTGGACTCTTTTGATCGCTTCCTGATAGTGCATGTTTATGAGGCTGATTATATCTGTACCGAGGATTTCGGTCATATTTGTAAACTGCTTTATATCTGAAAACAGTATTGTCAGCTCTTTGGATGCCCCTTCAAGCTTTATTCTCTGTTCCTTGTAGGCTTTTCTCGCAACATCTGCAGTTACAAATTTCTTGAAGATGTTCATAAGGTTATCTATATTGCTGGAAAGCGAGTTGAATGACATACCCAAAAGCGTTATATCATCATTGGGAGCATCTTTGAGATCGATAATCCCTATTCTCTGGTCTGTTCTCATTGCCATAATCTGGTCTGTCATCAGTTTAACAAAGCGGAGCAGGCTGTTGACGAGAAATACCCCCAGAAAACCGCATATAATTGTTATGGCGATTATAATTACTGCTACCCGGTTAAAAACCACTCTTGTAGGATAATAAAATTCGTTAACCTCTTCTGCCCTCACAAGAAAGGTATTCCATTTCTGATTGAATTTAAATACACCGAAATATTCAAGATTCCCAAGATAAAAATTAATGGCCCCTTCTTTTGTCCCGGCGGCAGATGCTTCCACGATAAGATTGTTAAGCGTGGGCCTTTCTGTCTCTTCTACGTTTATGGTAGGGGAAACTGAAAAAAACAGGCTGCTGTCTGTATTTATACCGATAAATACAGATTTTTCTCCGCGCAGTTCCTTTATGGCCCTTTCACGGATATTCTTTACAGACTCTTCCTTATCTTCATTAAAAGAAAATATTTCATATTGATTATTACAGAAAATATGAAGATCCTTGAGATCCCTTACAAGAAGCTGGTTTAAAAGTTTTATCTGCACTCCCCTGTTAAGAACCAGATTGATATAGTTTGTCGTAAAATTGGAAAGCAGAAGCAAAACTGTGAAAAGTCCTGTAATCTTGAGTGTAATAGGTACAACCCTTGTACCTCTGATTTTATGTCCTATAAAATTATTAATATTTTTCTTCACCTTTTTATTCTTTTCTTCTTTAATATTTAAAACTAGTTTAAGATAACATTTATCATATTAAAGCACAAATTTTAGAAAATCAAGATAATTATTCTCAGTTGAATTAAATGTTTGTTTTTGCTAACATAGGATAATCATCACTAATGTTAAAGCCTGGAGTATTATATGTATGTAGTCTGTCTTGATCTTGAAGGTGTTCTTGTTCCTGAAATCTGGATAAATGTAGCAAAAAAAACCGGAATTGACGAACTCAAGCTCACTACAAGGGATATTTCTGATTACAATGCCCTGATGAAACGAAGAATTGCGATCCTGGATGAGAACAATCTTAAGCTTAAAGATATACAGGATGTAATTGCGACAATGGATCCTCTTGACGGGGCAGAGGAATTCCTTGAAAAACTCAGGGAGCTGACACAGGTTATAATTCTTTCAGATACATTTACACAATTCGCTAAACCGCTTATGAAAAAACTCGGATGGCCTGTTATTTTCTGCAATGAACTTGTAATTGACAATTCAGACAGAATCTCTGATTTCGCCTTAAGGCAGCAGGACGGGAAAAAACATGCTGTTAAGGGATTTCATTCAATGGGCTTCAAGGTTGTTGCTTCAGGTGATTCATATAACGATCTTTCAATGATAAGGGAAGCAGACAGCGGGGCCCTTTTCTGCCCTCCGGAAAAAATCGTAAAAGACAATCCTGATCTTCCGGTTGCAATGACACACAGAGAGCTGCTGGAAATAATAAAAAACCTTGTAAAATAAAAAAGCAGGCCTTCTTAGCCGGTTAATCTTTTAATCTCATCTTTCAGCAGAGGGAAAAGCTGTGCTACCCTTTTAAGATTTTCCATTGATTTTTCAGCATTGTTTTCCTTTGCACTCTTTTCCAGTTCACCTGCCGCATCCCCGAATTTTCTGATAGCAAGATTCCATGAGCCCCCCTTGATTGAGTGGGCTTCACGGCATAGCGATTCAAAGTCCTTTTTTTCAAGAAGTACCCTCATATCCGGCAGCTGCTTCTCAACCCTGACGCTGAACTCGGAGAGCGTTTCAAGCAGTATTTCCTTTTCACCCATAAAAGTATCGAGAGCGTCGTTATAGTCAATCATTTCAGCGGCTTTATCCGGAAAAACCGGCGATACAGCGCTATCTACGGTATTTTTTCCCGTACCGGTCCCTGTCTCAGCAGGCTTTGTTTTAACTGCGCTGATAATCGAATTCCCATTTCCGTTTTTTTCAGACGCAGGTTCCAGCTCCTCAAGGTCTGCTACTTCATCACCGACTATCAGCCACTTGCTGAAAAGCGGAACCAGGTCGGTCTTTTTGAAAGGTTTGGAGAGAAAATCATCCATGCCTGCTTCAATACATTTCTCTTTTTCGCCGGCAATTGCATTTGCAGTAACAGCTATTATTGGAGTAGTCACCCCCATCTCCTTAATCCTTCTTGAGGCGTCAAAACCGTTCATTACCGGCATCTGTATATCCATCAGGATAAGATCGAATTTTTCTTTTTTTGCCAGCTCAACCGCTTCCAGTCCGTTATCAGCAACAGAAACATCAATATTGAAATTGTTTAGAATTGTTTTAAAAAGTTTCTGGTTGATATAATAATCCTCGGCAAGGAGGAATTTTTTTCTGCTGTTAAGAAGCAGCTCCTGAATTACACTGAGTTCCTGTTCGGTAGTACTGTCCTCCTCCTCCGCATCAATTACTATTCCAAGAGCCTTGAATACAGCGCTGTACAGATGCCTTTTTTTAACCGGTTTGTTGATATATCCGTCAAACCAGTTCAGGAGCTTCATTTTTGCCTCATCCCCACCCATTCCGATGGGAGTCATAAGGACCTTTTTAATATCTGAATATCGGCTTTCTGCTTTTATTTCACTTGCAAGCTGCCATCCGTCCATACCGGGCATTCTCTGATCAATCAGCACCAGGTCTACATCAGCAGCACCGCTCTTTACCCTGTCAAGAAACGAAATGGCTTCATTGCCGTTATCAGCTTCATAAACCCTGATCCCAATCTCTTCAAGATATTTCCTTACCTGCTTCCTGCTTGTTTCATTATCATCAACAAGCAGCAGCTCGATTTTCACAGGAAGTTTTAATGCGCGGGATATTTTCCCTTTTGACAACGTAGAAACCCTGGTTCTGATAGTAAACCAGAAAAGGGAACCCTTCCCCTCAACACTGTCAAACCCAATTTCTCCGCCGAAAAGTTCCGCAAGTTTTTTGCTTATGGAAAGGCCGAGGCCCGTACCTCCGAATTTGCGGGTTATTGATGAATCGACCTGGGTAAACACGTTAAAAAGAAGATTTTTTCTGCTGTCAGGGATACCTATACCGGTATCACTGACAGTGAACTTGATTTTCATCTCACCGCCTTCTGTTTTAACCATGCTGGCGCTTACAACAATCTCCCCGTTTTTGGTGAATTTGATCGCATTGTTCAGTAGGTTCATAACAACCTGCCGGAGCCTTACAGGATCGCCCTCAATTATCTCAGGAACATCAGGTGAAATAGACAATACAACTTCAAGCCCTTTTTTGTGTGCTTCCATTGCAATCAGGGTAACTGCGTCTTCAAGCGTTTCATAAAGATTGTATCCAATATTTTCAAGTTCAAGTTTTCCGGCTTCAATCTTGGAAAAATCAAGGATATCGTTGACAAGACTTAAAAGGACACCTGCAGAAAAAAGAATCTGATCGCCGTATTCCTTCTGCTCAACATCAAGCGGCGTATCAAGAATAAGTTCCGACATCCCCATGATTGTATGCAGCGGTGTTCTTATTTCATGGCTTACATTGGCAAGAAATTCCGATTTTGTTCTCGCTGCCTGTTCGGCAAGCCCTTTTGCTTCCTCAAGCTGCTTTTCTGCAGTTTTCAATTCTGATATGTCGTCTATCAGGCCGATATAAAGTTTTCTGTCCTGGTCATCTGCTGCTGAATTAATTCTTACAGTATAGGATTTTCCGTATTTTTCTTTATCGCTGTATTCATATCTGATGCTGTCTGTCCCTGTTTTTACGAATTCATTGAATTTGCCGGTAAACTCTTTAAAAAATTCATCACTCAGGACATCTGAAAGTTTTTTCCCTTCAATTGCTTCATTTTTTTCCCCGGTAAGTTTTTTAAAGGAAATATTTGCTTTTAAAATTTCAAGATTATCACCAAAAATAAAGACTGCGTAAGGAGAATTCTCGATAAAATCAATTAATACCTTTTCAAACTGGAGCATCCGTATTTCCCCGTTTTATCAGAATCCCGGATTCAGGATTTCTGCTGTTTTTCTTTTTATCGCATCAGGTTTTAACGGTTTTGACATATAGCTTCTGACTCCGTATTTAACTGCTTTAAGAACTGTTTCCTTCTGGGACAGGGCGGAAAGGATGATTACCGGTGTATTGATTTTCTCCCTGTTCATATATTCGAGAACTCCGAATCCGTCAAGTTCAGGCATCATTACATCAAGAAATACAAGATCATACTCATTGCCGGGAAGGGCATCGACAAACTTTTTCCCGTTTTCATACAGGTCGAGCTGCCATTCAAGTGATTTGAATACAGTTTTAACAAGCTGGCGTATCACAAAATCATCATCAACAATTGCAATTTTCACATTATTCCCGATTGTCTCAAGCTGCCTGAAGAGGTTTTCCGCTTCAAACCTCATTTCAATTTTACCTTCCTGAGCATTTCCGGAAAGTTTTGCCCCCAGCAGATTATCTTCAACTACCTTGTCCTGGGCATATGTATCCCCTTTCTTCCCGATTAGTATATCAAGGGCATCGCCAAGATTGTTGGTTGTCTTTATTCCCCTGAATTCCGGAACAGATTTAACATAATCCTTAATTGCGCCGGAGTTTGTAAGAATCATTATCTGATCAGGCTTTTCAGCAGCACTTTTTACAGCAATATCAAGGAGATTGCGCAATTTGAAAATATTTTTATCCTCAATTTCAATATTCGACATCATAAGGAGGATTTTAGGATGCGCTATGTTGTATATTTTTATCAGCTCGTTAAGCCGGAACTGCAGGATGTCAATTTTTTCGGTATTCAGCCCGCGGGCAATTTCAATAAATATAATTTCATCGTTGTAGTTTGCTTCAATTAAACAGGGCGAATCATCGACTTCCATCTCTATTTTAAATATCTCTGAAACACCTTTAAAAAGTGAATCAATCTTTACCGGTTTTGAGAGTATTTTTTTTACCCCGTATTTGGCAAGCTCCACTATTTTGCTTTTATCAATTCTGCTGGTAAGAAGAATTACCGGTATAGATGAGGTATTTGGATTTGTCTCTTTCTCGATAAGTATTTCCTGGGAACTTTTTCTTGTGAGCATGTAGTCCATAACGATAAGATCAGGAATTACCTTTCGGAGTTTAAGTGACCCGTCAAGCCCGTTTACCCCGTTGAAAACTTCGAAATTCAAATCTGCAAATTTTTTTTCAAGATACTGGCGGAATTCCTCGTTTTCATCAATTATCAACACTTTTTTCATTAGTCTCTCCAGATTCAATTTTTATTAAATACTGATTCCATTGTAAAAATATCAGTAAGAACTTCTCTGGTTACCGCATACAAAGGGGGAATCCCCTCAAATGCGTTCATACCGGTGGAAAGCTGGTTTTTAGGGCTGGCAGGAAGGTCCGAAACATAATAATAAAAATTCATCGGGATGTTATCTGCAATAAGGCCGTGCTGCCTTGCCTCAATTATCTGCCTTAAATAATAAACCCCTTCCATTTCAAGTCCTATACAGTCCCAGATGTGTCTGTAGAAAGAAAGCATCATGCTGTTCTGAAACAGGGTGCCGTCCACAGTCAGCATAGGTCCTCTGTATATTTTAGTTTCAGCAAGCCTGTTTTGTAAACGATTAATTGTTTTAAACGCCCTGTTTTCAACTGGAAGAAAAAGATCCTCCGACTGCCCGATAAAAGCGTCAGGAAGAAGTATATCTCCCCTGTTTCCAAGCAGCGCGCCCGCCTTTCCCAGAATATTAATGCTGCCGAGGTTTTTCCCGAACTGCAGAAGAAGGTTTCTCATAATTTCAGAAGCCTGCTCACCGAAAGCATAATCAATATTAAGTATCAGCGACTTCGACCTTGCAGGGATTTCAGGAAGGCCCGGGTCAATATTCTTATTTACAAGCTTGCACAGGCTGAAAATCTGAACCCTGATTCCTGTTGATACGGTTCTGTCAAGCTTGATAATGCCATCCGAAATCTTGATGCTGCCGGGGTTTTTCTCATCTTCCTCATCCAGAAAATCCCTTGAAAGCGCATACAGCATATCATGCCGGTTGTGCCATTTCTTTTTTGCAACAGGGTGTCTGTTCTTTTCTCCCCATGCAATAATCTCTTCCATTCTGTCAAGCAGCGAGGAGTTAAGACAGTTTATAACCGAGTGTGTATTGCTGCTTATAATATGGACTTTTATATGCGAAGGAAGTTCATTGGCCTTGAATCCGGTGAGTTCCCGCACAGCGTCGCCTATCTGGGTGAGCCACATTTCAGAACGCCTTGTATTATAAAGCTCGAGCTGTCTTTTTATGACAAGATGGAAAATACCGCTGTGCAGAGCCGCCTGATAAAGGTATTTAACAGTATCCTCAGGCCATGCAGTTTTAAGGCCTGCAATCTCACTGCCGGAGAACGGAAGCGTTTTCAGAAATTCTGAATCACTCTTTTCCTTATCTTTTGGAGAAAGCTGATTTTTTGATAAATGATTTTTAATTGCGAGCAGAATCCTGTGCTCCGAAAGGCGTGTCTTTATTTTTTCCGCTTCAACTGTTAAAACGCACAGGCATGTAATAAGATCAAGAAGGTCTGTTATTCCCGGGCGGTAGAGCATCATTGTCTGGCCCGGCATCATCTTCCAGCACCTTCTCCGCCTTGCAAGGGCAGGAGAGGGATCAAAAAGCTTCCATGGTTCAGGTATGTGTTCATAAAGCTCATCAATAAGTACATATATAAAGTTTTCAGTTACATTGCCGGGAAGCCGTTTTATGGCATAATCAAGCGCCAGGGTGTCAACAACCTCGCTGTTATTGATATCAGTATGCAGAGCCGGCTCCATCTCGCGGTAGAAAGGGATAAGGTCCCTGATTTCCATGCTGCCTTTGTTTATGCCCTGGAGAACTTCGGATTTGAACCGTTCAAATGCGGCAAATATCCCCTGTTTATTTTTCAGGATTGTACTCATTGCTTTTGAAAAAGCTTTTGATGAGTGTATAAGCTTTCTGAAGTTCCGGCCTGTTATGGTGTAGCACTGAACATCAGAAAGAGCCCTGACAGTATATATTCTTTTTTGGTTAAAGATTGCCGAGCGTTCCCCGAAATAATGTCCCGAAGTAATTACATTTATCCTTACAGTCCCGGCGGCCCTGTAATCTATAGTTTCAACAGCCCCTTTTTTTATTAAAAACATGCTGTCTTCAGAATCGCCTTTGCTGTATATTGTCTCTCCCTTGCGGAAGGTATATTCCCTTAAATCCTTGATAAGTTTCTTTTTTTCAGAAGAAGAGAGGAAGCGGAACGGAATAACCCCTTCCAGCAGTTCAATCGCAGCATCACTTCCCTGCCTGCGGTCCGGTTTATCCTTTTTGCCGGCGGCTTTGCTGTTTACCCTGTGGCTTGCGGCACCGGCACTGCCTGTATTTTTGCTGAAGGCAGTATCCTTTGATGTGCGACCCATTTTTATCCCTCCTGTCTGGTGACCGGATTTTCCTTATGCCTGCGCGGGAAAACGGGAGTACTAGAATTTATATCCGAATTTCCTGAGCATTTCCTTCCGCGCCTGTTTATCTCCGGAATTCTCAACTCCTGCAGGAGAAGATCCGTCGATAACCCCCATAATCCCTTTCCCCTGCCCTGTTTCCGCTGTAATTACCTGAAGAGGATTAGCGGTAGCCGCAAAAACAGAAGCTACTTCGTGGCAGTTCTTGATCTGGTTTAATATATTTATCGGAAAAGCATTTTTTATCAACAGCACAAACGTATGCCCCGCGCCGATTGCAAGTGCGTTATCTGATGCGGCCTTAACAAGTTCTTCTGAATTACCTTCTGTTCTTATGAGGGCCGGGCCTGAAGCTTCACAGAAGGCAAGACCGTATTCAACGCCCGGAACACTGCCGATAACAATCTCGGCAATATCTTCCGCGGTTTTTATAAAATGCGACTGCCCTAAAATCAGGTTAGCCCCTTCGGGAATTTTAACCTGAACCGCATTTAATCCAACATTCATAACAGTCCTCCTTCCGTTTTATTTCTGCCCGCTGAGCTTCATAACAAGATCAAGGTTGATTTCACAGGCTGCACACGGCATCTGAATACTCCAGTTTTCAAGCACCTGGGGTGATATTTCCCCCATTATGCCAATTTCCCTGTCGCCCAGAACAACCTTTGCACATCTTCCGCTTATAAACCTTGGATCGTCAGATTCTTTAAGGACATAATCGGCAGAGATATAAAACATTACTGCGGACAACTGTGAACTTACAAGATTAAAACCGGCATCCTTATCTGCAGAAAGAAATCCAAGCGAGTTTATAGTCGCGACACCGTAATTATCATCTTCATCCCTGACTCCTGTCTTGCCGGCCTCGAATATCCTGTGGGGATAAACAGCATTTCCAGACACTGCCTCGGAATTAAGAAGTGAAGGGAGAATTGAAGCCCTTAAGTATTCATAGCTTTCGCTCATCGGGTTTGCGATCCTGACAATTTCTGTCCCCTTTATGTTCATCTTCTCGATATAGTCTTTCCCGGATCCAAGATAGTTATAAACCATCTCCTGAAATCCGAGCCCGACCATTATATTTTTGATTCTTCTTCCGAATAAGGTTTCAGGAGTAAGTTTTCCCATAGTAAAGTCATCCGGCATGACCGGTTCGAAGTTGGGAAGCCCCTTTCCTATCATTATATCCTCAATTACATCAACGGGGTGAAGAAAATCATTCCTGTAAACAGCGGGATATAATGTCAGCTTTGACCCGCTGACTTCTATCCTGCATCCGAGTTTTCTTCCAAATGCAGCGGCCTCCTCCGGAGTATATTTTTCACCGAGAAGTTTATTTACATAGGAAATATCTGCCGTTAACGGCTGCTGAAAATAAAACGGGGCTGTAACCTCTCTCCCAAGCGGAGTGTCATAAGGGTAGATCGTCTTTACCGGAAGTATCTCATATCCTGCGTCTGAAAGGTCGCAAGCCACTATCGCTGTCGCGATCAACAGCGAAAATATATCAGTCCCCGTCATTTCGACAAAAAGCTCTTTGTCCCCTTCAAGTACAGCGCCGATATCGTTGCTGTTGATTACAGGAGGAAGACTTAGTGTTTTCCCATCATTATCAGTTATATAAGGATATCTGGGGAAATCAGCAATTATGCCCCCGTATTCCTGGCCCTTGGGATGTTCTTTAAGTATTTCCCTGAGAGTGAGTTTTTTTTCAAATCCCAGCGGAACAAATCCTTCCTTATCAGGGTCGGCGGCAAAGTAGCGGACCGGAAATTTAAAAATATCGCTTCGGTAAACACCCATAGCGATGGCTTTTCTCTTTTGTCCGTAGTTCCAGCACAGCTTTTCCTGTGTCTGTATGATATCTTTAAGGGAAGCCTCATCAATACCTTCTCCCTTAATTGCGAATCCGGCAATAAAAGGTCTTATATCCTTTAAAGCAGGGTCTACTGTTATTGATCTTCCGCCTGAATCCAGAATTTTTTCCGCTGTTGAGAAAAAGCTGTATTCATTTTTCCCGCCTCCGATATAGACACGGAGCTGCCGTGCAATTCCTGCTGTTGACCAGAGATCGGGCCGGTTTGTGTCGTTAAGCTCAATTTTAAGGATATCATCTTCCCTGCCGTCAAATTCAGCTTTTGCGGCTGAAAGCAGTTTTACAAAATCATCTCCTTCGACCCTTTTCCCGATATATTTATAAAGTGCGTCTTCGTATACTTCAATTTTAGGCATTGTCAGCTACTCCTTCTTCTCAGCCTTAGGTGTTCAATATCACTTGTAAAAAGTTCCCTCAAATCATTAAGCCCGAGAGACATGAGGGCCATCCTGTCTATTCCAAGTCCCCAGGCCAGCACCGGGACATGTATTCCGAGCGGCTCGGTTACTTCCGGGCGGAAAATACCTGCCCCTCCAAGCTCAAACCAGCCGAGAACAGGGTGTTTGATATGCACTTCAACAGACGGTTCTGTAAACGGGAAATACCCCGGAACATACATAACTTCCGATGCTCCGGCAACCTCTTCAGCAAACATTTTCAGAAGGCCTAGAAGCGTTTTAAGCGTAACTTCTTCACCAAGGACTATCCCTTCTGTCTGATAAAAATCTGAAAGATGAGTCGCATCAACCTTATCGTATCTGAAACACCTTACAATCCCGAAATATTTACCCGGAATTTTTGCCCGTGTGAGTGTTTTGGCAGAAAGTACTGTCCCCTGGCTTCTTAAAATCAGCCTTTTTGTAAATTCCCTGTCAAAATCGTAACCCCATCCGCGGCTTCCTGTTTTCCACCCGTCTTTATGCGCTGAAGCTACCTGGTCAAGGTAAGGCTGTTCAATGGTTTTTGCCTTGACAGGGTCTGCCAGATGGTAGACATCATGGATATCCCTTGCTGAATGGAACTGGGGCATAAAAAGGGCATCGCAGTTCCAGAATTCTGTTTCAACAAGAGGACCGTCAAACTCCTCAAATCCCAGCGATACAAGCTTATCCTTTACTCCGTCAAGGAACTGCGCATAGGGGCTGTGTCTCCCCAGAAGTACTCTTGAGGGAGGAGTGTTGACATTATAGCCCCTGAAGGTTTTATTTTTCCAGCTTCCGTCAGCAAGCATTTCAGGGGTGAGACTTCCAACCTCTTCGCCTGTAACGCCCTGTTCCTTGAGTAATTTTTTAACTTCTTTACCTGAAGCTGTTATTCTGTAAACAATATCTTCCCTCCCGGATACGCGGAAAGGAGAACTGCCTCCTCCCCTTTTTTTGCTTATGCCGGATATTGCTGTAATTTCATCGGGAGAAAGGGTGGATTCTTCAAGTTCCCCTTCCCTGATTCCTTTATCAAGAACTGCCCTTACCCATTTCATTGACTGCGATATTCCGCTGCCTTTAATGCAGGCTCTTTTTTCTTCATCAAGTGCCATTACACCTTCTTTCGACATCTGGCCGAAAGCAGTTCCTGTATCCCTGTTTTCAAGTGACAGCGCTTCATTTATCTCAGGGAGTTTCATCGGGCCCTTTTCTGATATAAGAGCGAATATCCGTTCAGCCGGCGTCCCGTTTTTCTGCAGATCCCGCCCTGTATCTGTCATCTCATAAATAACCCTCTGTTTCTTTTCCTTTTCTTCGATTAGAGACTTTGCGGCAAGCCAGCTGAAAGCCTGATTGCACTGCCCCAGTTTGAATGAAAGCTTTTCCATTATAAGTTCAGAAGTAAGATCTTCTTCCCCGGTATTCAAAAGGACCCTTATTTCAAGGGGATGGAGGGTTTTGATATCATAATTCATTGTTAAAACTCCTTATTTAAAATCACCGATGCATCTGGCGGCAACTGCCCTTAAAAAAAGTCCGACATCGCTTACTATTCCGATTGCCTGCCCTGATCCCCTGTCTGCAAGTTTTGTAACAACAGCAGGATTTATATCTATGCAGATTGTCTTTACCCAGGAAGGCATCATATTTCCGGTACCAATTGAATGAAGCATGGTTGAAAGCATCAGAACCATCGATGTATCCCTGATAATTTCCGCGTATTCACCCTGTGCCTTTATCATGTCTGTAACCGTTTCGGGGAGCGGGCCGTCATCCCTGATAGAGCCTGCAAGACAGTATGGAATACCGCTTTTTATTACTTCATACATAATTCCGCTTTCAAGAATCTTCTGGTCAACCGCGTTCTTTATGGAACCGCAGTGATTTATCCGGTTTATGGCCCGCATATGGTTTTTATGCCCTTCGTAGGCAGGTTTTCCCGATTTTTGACATACTCCGAGCGATGTTCCGAAAAAAACAGATTCCATATCATGCACCGCGATGGCATTTCCCGCAAGAAGTCCGCCGATAAAACCTTCACGTATAAGAGCAGCAAGAGCTTTTCCCCCGCCTGAATGAACAACAACAGGACCCGCAACAACAACAACCTTTTCCCTGTTTTGCTTCATCTTGATAAGTTCTGCAGCAATCTTCTCTACTGTAAAATCCGCAGATCTTTCAGATGAAACATCGCCTGACATAAATCCGAAATCATCAGACTCCCTTTCCCTCGCCGGGGGAAAAACCCTTACCGATTCTGTAGAGCAAAGTACTCTGTCACCTTTTTTGACATCACGAAGTTTTCGGCATTCCGGATATTCTTCTCCGTCTATAATTACAGCATCCATCCGCTGGTTTTGTACCGAATGCCATTTGCCGGCATGGAAAACCTCTGTCCTGTGGTTTGTGGTTGAATAAAAATCCTCAGGAACGCATTTGTCAGCCGGAGATATTTTAAAAACCGCTTCCGGGGTCTGCTTCTCGTAGCATCCGATATGCACAAGCCTTGATGAGAGTCCCTGAAGCTTGTCATCCGATTCACAGATAAGGTCTATTTCCAGAAGAGACTCTTTTGCGTTTGTTTTACCGATTCTGAATTCAATTATTTCGTAATCTGCCCCTTCCTCGACAATAAGGTTCAGTATCTGGGCAAGAATTCCTGAATCAATCAGATGTCCTTTTGATATAAATCTTCTCTTTTTCATTGGTATATATGCTCCTGAAGCAAACAAAATTATATGCTTATCAATTTCTTCAAGTATTATCAGCTGTTTGCTTTCTGATTATCCAGCATTTACGGGAAAATCCGCGGCGGGAAAAATCAGGTGAAACTGTTTTTTCTGTAATATCTTCAACTTTGAAATTTTGAACTATACTATCATCGAGTTTAAATTTTTTAAAGTTGCTGGAGAAAATTATTATCCCGTTTTCAGCAAGTTTTTCCGATGATTTCCGGATGAGGACTGCATGGTCATCCTGAATTACAAAAATATCTCTCCTGCTTTTCGAATTGGAAAAGGTCGGGGGATCGATAAATATGATGTCGTATTTACCCTTGTCGTTTTCAAGAAATTCCATATAATCACTTTTAACAATTTTATTTACAGAAAGGGATAGATTGTTCTCTTTAAAATTCCTTTCCGTCCATTCACAGTAGGTCGAGGTTGAGTCTACACTTACAGTGAGGGAAGCTCCCCCTTTCGCAGCATATACTGACGCGGTTCCTGTATACGAAAAGAGGTTAAGGAATTTTTTACCGGGAGAAATTTCCCTTATCATGTTTCTTATGATCCTGTGATCAAGGAATATTCCTGTATCAAGGTAGTCATGATAATTTACATAAAAGGAAAGGCCGCCTTCCTTTATTATATAAAACTTTCCCGCACTGCTTATCCTTGAGTACCTGTTCCCTTCTTTCTGTCTCTTTCTCTGTCTGAGGCTTATCTCTTTCCTCGGAATGCCGGTTATCTTTTCCGCAGTATAAACTATATCCTGAAACCTTTTTTCAGATTTTGACTCAGGTATTTCAGACGGCGGCGCATACTCCTGTATATGGAGGTGACTATCATCATAAATATCAATAGCTGCCGCGTATTCAGGCATATCCGCATCATAAATTCTATAGGAGCTTATCCCCTCTTTTTCTTTCCATTTTTTAAGCGATTTGATATTTTTTTTAAGCCGGTTGGCAAGCATTTGTGAATAAAAAACAGATTTTTCTTTTGACAAATCCCCGGATTTCATCTCAGCAGCTGTCGATAAAGATTCATCTGATGAATCAGAAGCGGCCTGTGAACCGGCAGGCAGAGGGCCAGAAGATGCGCCTGCGCTGTCAGTATTTTCTGTTTGTTCCCTGTATCTTGTGCTTACGGCGAAGATACCGGAAACACATTTGATCGGGCCGTTATAAACAGTATTTACCTGGAGCGGCTTCATGCCGAGTTCCCTTGAGAGCTCTTCGCTTCCTGAAAGGGCAAGAACTTTCCAGCCCTCGAAAAGTATCCTGAATTTTTCACCTGCAAGCCTGTAAAGGGAAGAGAGGTCCTTTTCCTCGCCAAGCCGCATTCCGTATGGGAGGTTTACGGCGATGAGACCGGCTTTGACACTGCCTTCTGACGGCACCTGCAGATCTTTGATATCTTTCCTTTTTACATCTATCAGTTCGAAAAAGCCTGCAGCCTTTATGTTAAGGAGCGCGGTTTTTACCGCATCGCTGTCAACATCAAAGCCCTTAAGCTGTCCCGGTATTATATTTTCAAGGTTTCTTTTTTCCGCAGCATCATTAATCAGTTTATCCCACTCATCTTTCTTAAACTGTTTAAGATGCCTGAAACTGTAATTTTTTCGCAAGTAACCCGGGGCGGTATTCGACGCAATCATTGCCGCCTCAATCAAAAATGTTCCGCTGCCGCACATCGGGTCAAGGAATCCGCAGTGTTCGGCAGACATTTTGTCCCAGCCTGCTCTTTCAAGAAGAGCGCAGGCAAGGTTTTCCTTAAGAGGAGCCTGTCCCCCCTTCTGTCTGTAGCCCCGCTGATGCAGGCTGCCGCCTGAAATATCAAGGCTGATGGTGCATCTGTCTCTGGCTGTAAAAAGATTTATCCTTATGTCAGGATTTTCCCGGTCGACATCAGGTCTTTTATTAAAAACACCCCTGAAATGGTCAGATATGCCGTCTTTTACAAGAAGAGACAGATAGGAAGCATTATTGAACCTGCGGGAAAGCGATGTAGTATCGACTGCGATTGTTTTATCCGGAGTAAAGAATTCAGACCATTTTATGATTTTTGCCCTTTCATAGATTTCATTTTCATCAGAAGCATAAAAATCTTCCAGGGCAAGCAGTACCTTTCCGGCAGTACCGGACCAGAGGCACACCTTCTGTCCGTCTGTAAAAGTCCCCTGGAATTCTGCTCCACCCTGTTTCTGAAGGGGTTTCCCGGAAACAATCTTTTCAAGTTCTTTAACCAGCTGGTATTCAAATCCGGAGGGACATGTAACAAAGTATCTGTATGATTTAGCCATATTTTCCTGTTTAAATTGATTATGGACACCTCAAAAACTCTGTTTTTTCCGGTTCCGGAAAAAACAATTCCTTACGCCAACGGCGTTCAGGTGCCTTGTATGCCCCGGATTTAATAAAATCCGGGGGAAAGGGGCTGCGGAACGAACCCGGTGCAGGCACTGGATAGAGGCCCCCTTATAATATCAAAGAGGTAATTTTGAAATCTATTGTACCGCAGATGATCCCGATAATTTAATAATATTGATTTTACATCATGCTATTGCAGGTAAGGCAAAGAGTCAATAACCGGCAAAGCCGGCTGCAGCGGAAGGAAATAATAGCGTACAGGCTGAAGGAAGACAACCGTAAGTCCATTTCAGCGGACTGCCTGCAGGAAACTCAATTATCAGCAAGCGCCTCTTCGTAGTTTTTAATCACAAGAACTTCTGAAAGACCCTCACGTCTTTCAGGGTGTTCAACATCTGCGGCAAGATTTGCAATAATCTTCTCCGGGACCATATCGCCCGGGTCTCTTTCCCTGTTTCTTTTAAGACAGGTAGATGTATCTGTAGCCATAAAAATGGCGGATATGTTTTTTTTCATTCTTTTTGCGATAGCTATATAAGGTTCCCTTGAGGATGAGGAAAGACTCATATTGTCAAGAACAATTGATTCCCCCATCTGGAGGAGATGTTCGATCAGTTTCCTCTCAATATGCTTTACAAGAGTTTCATCCACAACATCAAACTTGTCCTCTGACCATTTTTCTCCGAAAGTCATCATCTCATAAAGGTGCTGCCGGATCTCCTTACGGCTTACCCTTTTACTTCCTGATTTCATGAAATATTTTCTTGCAAAATGGGATTTTCCTGACCCGGGCAAGCCGCAGACAAGAATCACATCACTTTTTCTGAACTGTTCAAGTGTCATTGATTGTTCCTCCTGACTCTTTTAATACTTATCGGCCGCAGATGAATATAATTATACGTTAATAACCCTTCCATTATCTTTCAGACAGTTTCTGATATATGATATATCCAGTTCAAGATTTTTGGATATCTCAAGCAGCAGGTTTTCCGTTATAAGATTCTGCTCCGCATAGAGATACATAAGGGCTTTTTCAGCGATAAATTGCACCAGAAAAGCATTCATGTTGATTTCCTGATCTTCAACTTCATCAATATATTTCCTGTGAAAATGCCGGAAAAGGGCAGATTTCCTGATATCATCCTTTATTGCAAAAAGTTCATCAACAAGAGGTCCGGTATCACCGGCGCTTGCCCTTTGCCCGAGAGGTTTCAGGATAAGATAGGTATATTCTTTCCCCGGCAGATAATGATGGGCATCACACCTTGTACAGTAGTTCGGCTCCAGCGATCCGCTCTTTTCCCTGTCTCCTCCAATTACAATAAGAGGATCAAAATAGAGTGCCGGACATTCCTGTCCGTCAATATTGTAATACCTGTATGTGTAGAATGAATCTTCCATACACTCTTCATGTTCGCAATATGCAGTAAGCTGGAAAACATCAGTTGATATATCAAGAAGAAAGCGGGCTGTTGAATTAAAAATGTCCTTTCTGAAATTGAGGATAAGTGTCGGAAAAATAAAGACCAGTCCTTTTTCCTCTGATTCCTTTTTTACAACATAAGCTGTCCTCTCATCATAAAAGGTTGCCTCATCAATTATCCAGGTGCCGCACTCCGGGTTCTTTGCAATAAGTGTTTCAAGATCAAAGGAGTTTTTTATAACAGCCATCCTTTTACCGCATCTTTCATAGCCGCCCCTGTAGGCAAGCGCATCTTCCGGATAACCGGTAAATCTTTTTCCGTCAAGCGAGGACCGTATAAAAAAAACATTTCTCCTGTCGGCCTTGCCTGTAAGCGTGTTTTCCGCAATTGCGGGAGATTTCATCCCGAGAACACGGGAATCTCTCCAGACTCTTGCCGAATACTCTGTCTTGCCTGAGCCCATGGGGCCGATTACAAGAATTCTCCTGCTCTGTTTTTTGAAATCAAAATGATTGAATGAGTGGTGTATCTTGAGCTGGGGAAAGCCGATGTTTTTAAGAAAATTCCAGTGTTCGTCGTAATTTCCGATCATGAGTTATATTATAGCAAAAGACTTTCATTTTAAGTAATTTTTTTATAAATTATTTAAGGGCACTCCATTAAATTAAGGATAAGAATAACTTGATGACAGCTGCCGGAAGACTATTCGCCGGTAAAGGATATATTTTGAAAGATATTGATGATGTGGAAAAGATAGACTGGAAGAACTGGCAGCCCCAGGAAAAAGCGGTAATAGTATACATCCGCACAAGTTCAGGGATAGTACTGATTGAAAAAAAAACAGGTCTTGGAGCCGGAAAAGTCAACGGGCCCGGCGGCAGGATTGAAACAGGAGAAACCCCGGAAGAGGCTGCTGTCAGGGAGTGCAGGGAAGAAATTGGAGTTACACCTCTTTCATTAAGTCTCGGGGCAGAACTTTCGTTTATATTCAAGGACGGATATTCACTTTTCGGGTATGCTTTTACGGCAGACGGATATAAAGGGACACTGATAGAAACAGATGAGGCAAAACCTTTTATATGCAGGGAAGAGGATCTGCCCTATGACAGGATGTGGGAAGATGACCTTTACTGGCTTCCTCAGGCTCTTTCCGGAAAAAAAGTAACAGGCCGATTTATTTTTGACAATGATAAAATGCTGAGCAGGAGCGTCAGCATTACTTAAGACTGATAGGTTAAAAACCGTTGTTTAATTAACTGGCTTCAAGAAATATCCCGGCAAAACTGATATCCGTTTCACTCCTGATCTGCCGTCGGGAGGGAAACATAAAAAACAGTACCGCGCCCTATCTCCGATTCAAACCAGATTTCTCCGCCGTGACTGCCGGCAATACCTGCTGCAGCGGCAAGCCCCATACCGGAATTGTAGCTGTTTTCACGTGTAGTAAAAAAAGGCTCAAATACTGCATCCCGAAGGGATGGATCAATCCCATCGCCGCTGTCGGAAATTGAAATAAGAACATGAGGTTTTCCGTCACGGTTTTTGCTGCAGGAAGTGCGGAAAAAAATCTCACCTCCCTTTTGCAGCGCATCTACCGAATTAAGACTTATATTCATAAGCATCTTAAACAGCTGTTCGCTGTCGCCGGGTACAACGCATCCCGGCATTATTTCACTGCTTACATTAATGTTTTTAGTAAAGCCAAGGTCCAGAAGCATTATGCATTTTTTAATTATTTCACCGATATCCACTCTTTCAGATTTTTTTATATCTTTTCGGGCATAGGAAAGCAGCGAATCAACAAGTTCCCTTGATTTTTCAACTCCAAGAAGAATTCTTTTCAGATATTCTTCTTTCTTGCAGCTGTCATTTTCACCCGGAAGAAGTTCCGCGTATCCGGATATCCCCATGAGCTGATTGTTAAACCCATGGGCAATCCCTCCGGCGAGACGCATAACGGAACTATTAAGGTAATTCTTAAGCATGAGATCGTGGAGCTTTTTCTTGTTTTCTATCATCCTGTTCGCTGATTCTGCTATCTGCCTGAATTCGCTGAAATTTACCTTTTCAGGATCAATTAAAATATCTTTTGCCGCCGCATTGCTGAAAAATTCCAGAAACTCCGTTATGTCTTTTTTAAACAGACCGCGTATAAGCGCAGCTGTCGCAACAATAATAATGCTTGCCAGTAAGGAAAGGACAAGCTCCTCTGTGAGATTGGTGAATATCATTCCCGCAAGCTCACTCCTCTTCTGTTTAACCTCTGCTTCGAGATCCTCTAGATAAATACCGCTGCCTATATAGGCTCCGGCCACGGGTATAGCTGTCACATAACTTACTTTATTGATCCTTCCGGTGTTATCTGCGGACTGAGATGCGGATATTTCCAAAACCGGGGGCATTTGATATTCAACAACACCCCCTCCGGAAAGGGCTTTATCAATAAGGTTTGTTACAACATCAGCATTGTTCCCGACAGGGTCGAGAATCATATTGCGTCCCATCTCAGGTCCGGCAAGGCTTACACCCTCATAAGTTCCCGCGAAAAAATTAATTTCATCCGACAAATCATTGAAAAGTTCCCTGAATATCTCAGAGGCAATTTCCCTGTAAAGGGAAGCTTTCTCAAGATAATATGCAAAATACAATTTTTGACTGTCATTTCCATTAAAAATAAAATTGTTCTGATAAAGAAACCCCGCATCATCATGAAGCTCAACATTTCTGCTTGATAAATTTGCTTTCCATTTTTTATGGATATGAGCCTGACTTTCATTAAAGGATAAAGAAGGGGAAGATGAGAACAAAATATTTCCGTCATAATCCGACACAAAATAATAAATATGATCCTCAAAATACAGGAAATCCTCACCGAATATTTCTGAAGGATTGCATATCGCAGATTTTTCTGACGAAAATGAACAGTAATTTGAGAGTACCTGAAGCCTGTCCCTGCAGTTCTGCAGCAGAGCGTCTTCCCTGTGCCTGAAACCGTAATATACGAAAGAAACAAGATTATCTATTGTTTTTTCAATATCAGTAATCCGCCGGGATCTGGTATTAAGCTCGTAATCAGCAATTTCCTTGTTTCGGCTTCTGATTTCGCCGGTTACGAGAGCGGAATAGATTATTATAATTGAAAGGACTGAAATCAGGGTCAGAGATAAAATAAACGCTGAATTAAGACTTTTAAATATTTTTTTCACATATTTGCCCGGCAGAATCTTTTTCTGCTGATTAAATATAGTCCTCTTTTACTACTTTATCAAATTTTCATAAAAACCCGCCTCAGGATGAACAGGGACACAGCTTCTGTACTTTATCGATTATCGGGAGCAGTTCCCTTAAATCCCTGATACTGTAATCCGCAACCGGACCTTTATCTCCCGGAGGATTTTCAAAATAGTCTATAAATACTGTTACCCCGGCACCTGCATTCTGCGCACCCCCGATATCCTTAATTGGACTGTTCCCTACATATATAATGTCTGAAAGCTCAACCCCTGCCAGTTTACAGGCATGGTGAAAGATATCGGGATGCGGTTTTCTTTTCCCGTAGACAGAAGAAAGTACTACAGGATCAAAGAACTCCGAGAGTCCGTATTTATCAAGGCAGTATCCTACCTGTCCGCGGCTCATCACATTGCTTATTATCCCCATTCTGATCCCTTTCTCCCTGATTGCGCCAAGAGCTTCTGCGGCTTCAGGCCTGGGATATCTGTTAAAGAAACCGGTATCAATTAAAAAAGCCAGATCCTCGGCAACGGTATTTATTAAGTCCTCATTAACTCCGTATCCTTTAAGTATAAAATCACTGAACAGTTTTTCGGGTAAAAGTTCAATATAATCTACAGTTCTCCAGCTTGTGTATCTTTTAAGCTCTTTAAGGACGGTTTCCCTGAATTCATTTTCACTCAATCCTGTAATTTGCTCTGCGCCGGCATCTTCCAGTATTTTCTTCATTTTGATGCAGGCATCTGCCACACATTTTTCACTTTCAGGATAAAGGTCGATAGTGCCGCCCATGTCAAAGAAAATCATTTCAAGCTTCATTTTTTTCACTCCCGGTTTTGTAGTAATAATCCTGTCTGTAGGTTTCAAGCAGGTCAAGAGCGTCTATTGCTTTCTTGTCAAGCTTATGCGCTACTCCTATCAGCAGGGCATTTGTAATAGCCATAGGAACAAGAGGGGAGTGGAACGCTCCGTGGGGCCCCCTTTCGGCGCAAAGAACATGTTCGCAGTCCTTTATGATCAAAGGCGTCATAATATCTGTTATAAGGACAACAGGAACCCTGTTTCTCTTCATGACATTGATAAATACCTTCAATTCATCAGCAGTCCTGTAAAAGTTATACGCTATTCCAAGGTCGCCCTCCTCAAGGGTAAGCAGTTCATCAAGCATCCTCATATCCCCTGCCCTGTGATGAAAAACATCAATCTGAAAACGCCTTAACCTGTATGCAAGGTGAAGCCCAAGCATCTGATTGGGTCCGGTCCCGAGAATATGCACTTTTCTGGCCCTGCAGATAAGATCTACTGTCCCGAGAAATCTTGCCTCGTCAATGGCAGTTATGGATTTTTGCAGATAGCGGATCTCTTTTTCAGTAATACTCCGGTAATTTATTTCCGTATTTTCAAAATCCTTAATAAGCTGTTTTACCCTTTCGCTTGGGGAAAACATTTCCTTGTAATACTTAAAAAGCGCCTCCCGGAAATCGGGAAATCCGTCATAACCAAGAAGTTTTGCAAACCTTACAACAGATGCGTTGCTCACCCCGATTTCCTGCGAAATCCTGGCAACAGGGAAATAGATTACTTCAGATATATTTGTGAGTATGAAATCCGCTATTTTTTTCTGCTGCTTTGGAAAACTGCTGTATAAATCCAGAATTTTCTGATAACAATTATCTGACAATTTCTACCCCTTGAAAGAAGATTTTAATTCACCTGTCAATCTATCAAAAATATTTCCCCTTTTAAAGGCAAGTGAAACTTTCTGTTCCGGCCTGATTGCAAGATACTCATCTTCAGGGCCTTTCGCGATAATATCAACTCCCCCTTTTTTTGATTTGATATGTATCATCATTTCTGATCCCATAGGCTGGATAGTATAGACAAAAAACGCGCCCCCGCCGTCAGCCTGATTAATGATTATATCTTCGGGTCTTGCATTGACAGTTATTTCCTTTCCTTCAGCACTTCCCTCAGCACTGCCGCAGAGGACGACGCTGCTGTCAGGATCATCATCAAAAACAAAGGACTTTATCCCGCCTGCAGTTTTAATTTTTCCCTTTAAAAGGTTTGTTTCAGGATTACCCATGAAATCAGCTACAAAGATATTGACCGGTTCATGATATACTTCATAAGGTGTCCCAATCTGCTGGATTGTCCCTTCTTTCATTACAACAATTTTATCAGACAGGGCAAGAGCCTCTATCTGGTCGTGGGTAACATAGATACTTGTTGCGCCAAGAGTCCTGTGAAGCCTTTTGAGTTCAGACCTGAGTTTCATTCTCAGCTTGGCATCAAGATTCGACAGCGGCTCATCAAAAAGCAGTATCCCGGGCTCGTTTACAACCATTCTGGCGAGGGCAACTCTCTGCTGCTGACCGCCTGATAGTTCGTGGGGATAACGGGAACTGTATTTCTGCAGATCCATGGCATCAAGGACATTTATGATCTTTTCCTTTTTTACTTTATCAGAAACTTTCATTTTTCTAAGTCCGAAAGCGATGTTCTGCTCAACTGTCATATGAGGCCAGAGCGCATAATTCTGAAAAACAAGGCCAAGACCCCTGTTGCCTGCAGGAAGGTTTATACTCTCTTTTTTTGAAAAAAGGCATTTGTCTCCTACCCAGATTTCCCCATTCTCCGGAGTCTCAAGTCCCGACAGGCACCTGAGCGTCGTTGTTTTTCCGCACCCGGAAGGGCCCAGAAATGTTACAAACTCACCCTCTTTTATTTCAAGATCAATCTCTTTTACAGCAGGGATGCCGTTATATTCCTTTACAAGCTTATTAAAGCGGATAAAGCTCATCTTCGTCTCCTTCTCAAAGTTCAACTTTCCCGCCAATCTTTGAAAGTATCAGATGGCCGGAAATAACTATAAATATTATCAAAATCATGACTCCATAAGAATGCTGAACAAAACCCTGCTGCGAATACCTGAAAATAACGGAAGTCATAAGTGTAGTATTCGGTGTTACAAGCAGAATCACAAGATCAAGTGTTCGCATAGTTGTTATAAAATTCAAAAGCATTGCGGAAAGAACACCTCCCTTTGCAAGAGGAAAAATTATTTTTCTGAATCTGGTGCCCCATCCGATTCCATGAACAACCGCCACTTCCTCAAGGGAAGGATCAATCTGATGCATTGCAGTTATACCGGCGGAAGAGGAAAATGGAAGGTGCTTGACTATGCAGACTATTACAAGCAGGGCAAAAGTGCCGTAAAGACTCGGTATGGGGCCGAATTTTTTTGCGAACATCGTAAGATAGATACCCCCGAATGCCACTCCCGGAATCAGGTACGGGGCAAAAGTCAGGTTCTCTATCAGTTTTGCAAGTATGGTTTTTCTTCCCTTGACTACAGTATACCCGATCAGGATGCCGACAAAACCGCTTATCAATGCTGCCATCCCTGAAAGTCTTAGTGAATTCCAGATTGCGTCCTTGATTACCGAATTGTGGAAAATACCCGGCTGGCCCATGGCCATGTCAGGGTCGGAACCTCCGAACCAGTAGTGAAGCGTAAAATTATCAAGAGAATATATACCCTCTGTTTTCATTACTGTCTGAATCCCGAGCAGAAGAAGAGGGCCGAAAACAAAAATTACTATAAAGGCTAAAATCATCACAGTCGCAGGAATCCGCCACTTTCCAAGATCTATCTGTTTTTTCACAGAACCCTTGCCGCTGATTGTCACATACCTTTTTCTTGTACCTATTACCATCTGGTTCAGAATAACAATAAAAGTCGTCGAAATTATAAGAATGAGGGCAAGGACATACCCTTCGCCGTAAAGCTGATTATTCAGGGCGGAATAAATTCGTGTTGAAAAAGTATAATATCTGATAGGCAGGCCGAGAAATGCCTGTGTCCCGAATTCCCCAAGCCCTTTGCTGAATGTTAGAATAAACCCTGCGCCTATGGCCGGAAGAACCATGGGCAGGGTAATTTTCATAAGAATCTCAAGTTTCGAGGCCTGAAGCAGCTCAGCGCTTTCCTCAAGCCTTGAATCGATATTGGCAAGCGCTCCCCTCATCATAATGAAAAAATAGGGAACGTAATGCACTCCAAGTGAAATTATGATTGGTATGTAACCAAAAATAAGCCATTGAGGAGGATTTATGCCGAACACTGCGTTAAGGAAACCCGGCGTCCCGCCGTACTGTTCGCTCTTGAATATACTTATCCAGGCCATGGCGACAGTCCATGAAGGAACGATATACGGAATAATAAGAACAACTGAGAAAAACCCTTTAAACGGGATATCAGACCTTACAACAAGCCAGGCAAAAAAGGATCCGACGATAAGAGCAATCGCTGTCATTCCGACCGCAATTGAAAGACTGTTTAGTGCCGGTTTGTAAAGAAGCGGCCCCGACAGTTCCCCTGTAGTTGTCCTTGCCCAGTTAAATAATGTAAAAGCCCCTTCTTCCGCGCCCCTGACCATCCTGGGCCCGTTAGCGTCAAAGACCAGTGAATCGTAGACCATGACAAGCACTGGAGTCAGGACAAGAAACAGAAGAAGAACAGCAATTATCCATCCCCAAAGTACTTCGGGTTTTGTATTTCTCAGTTTCAAAGCGGTTTGCTTAAGCTGCATCAGCTTTAATCCTCCAGGTTAATTATTTACGTGAAAGCCAGAAATCGCGGACTTTCAGGCCGTCATAGTAAACATAATCAGTATCTATGCCCCATGAAAGCTTTGTAACTTCTGCAAGAGGTGTATCTGTGAGAGGCTTAATATCCGACCTTGCGGCCCACTGTCCGGGAACATAAAAAGGTTTCATGCCTTTTCCGCCTTCAGCATCGCCGAGCATATATCTGATCAGAAGTTTTGATGCGTTGGGATGGGGAGCATTCCTGGCCATAAGCATATAATTTCCTTTATAGATACCGAATTTGGGCTCAACATTCCAAGCGATTCCCAGTTTTTTCCCTTTTGCGTTGTCCCTGATTTTTGATGATGCAACACAAAGGCCTAACGGTGCGTTTTTCTGGCCGGGAGCTCCCGCAGCGTCTGATACGTTACCGTCCGAATTTGTTAAAACAATCTCATTTTTAACAATTCTGTCGATCCATTCGTATCCTGCGTTTTCAATTCCTTTTGAAAGAACAAGTTTTGTGCCGAATTCCTTCTCATAAGCCTTAGCCATGGCATCGGAGTTTTTAACAACCATCTGAAGAAAATTCAGGTTTTCTGCAGCCTGCATCGGATCTTTCATCTGGAATTTGCCCTTCCATTCAGGTTTTGTAAAATCCCAGAGATTGTTAACAGGCGCTTCAGTGTAACTGTCTGTATTGTAAAATATAACTTTTGCCTCAATAGAATGAAGAAGTACCGGATTCCTGTAGGCATCCGGAATGATATCCGATGTCTTTTTACCATCGATGAGTGTTGACGGAACATAGTTTTCCGCAAGACCTTTTTTCAAAAAATCAAACATGATCGAGGTTTCATCTGCAAGCATAAGAACATCTGCATTATAAAGGCCTGCAGCCTGTTCTCTTTTAAGCTTTTCCACCTGCTGGTCTGTAGGAAGATCGGCAGCTTCAACTTCAATACCGGGATAAAGGGTATTGAACTCTTTTACAGCGTCAAAAATTCTGGATGAAAGTGAATAAATTACAACCTTTCCCTCTTTTTTTGCCGCTTCGTAGATTGCATTCCAGTCCTCTGCCGCTGGTGCTGCAGCAGCTTTTTGTACGGGTTCCGGGGCTGCAGCCTCTTTTCCTCCTCCCGCAAATAATGAGAACGGGAGAATGAGCAGAATAGTTATAGCAAGAATTCTTTTAAACATAATTTCCTCCATAATGGTTTTTATGTAAAGCTTATTCTATTCTGCAAAAATTGATTTGTCAATTTTTATTTCATATATTACTTATTTTTAAACATTTGTTACATTTTTGACAAAAACAGAGGGGTTCTCATATATTTAGAGGTAATGATATCTGTTAATATCCGTTTTTATGAAGAACTTAATGACTTTCTGCCTACCTGCAGACAAAAGGTAGAATATTCTCTCAAAGCATCTGCAGGGCAGAGCATCAAGGATCTGATAGAATCTGAAAATATACCGCACACCGAGATTGATATGATACTGGTTAACGGGGAAGCAGTTGATTTTACATACAGGGTCAGGGATATGGACAGGATATCCGTATATCCTGTTTTTGAATCCCTTGATATAACAGAATCCTCTCACCTGAGACCCAGGCCTCTGAGAAATCCTGTTTTTATCCTTGATGTCCACCTTGGAAAACTCGCAAGATATATGCGTATCGCAGGTTTTGATTCGCTTTACAGCAACAGCTATGAAGACTTCGAGATCTCGGAAATTGCCTCCAGGGACGGCAGGATCGTTTTGACCCGGGACAGGGGGCTGCTGAAAAGGTCAATTGTAAAAAGGGGATACTGGATCCGTTCCCAGTCTCCCGCATCCCAGCTCGAGGAGATAATTGTAAAGTTTGATCCTGGAGGCAGAATCAAACCCTTTACGACCTGCCCCTCCTGCAATGGTATTTTAGTAAAAAAACCCAAAAAGGAAATTGCTGAAAAGCTGCCTGAAAAAACAGCGCTTTACTATAATGACTTTTCCGTCTGCTCTTCCTGCGGCAAAATCTACTGGAAGGGAAGCCATTTCAGGAAAATTAATCAGCTCCTTGAGAGAATAAGGCGCTCAACCTCATTCCCTCCGGATGATCCGGTTCCGGAGAAATGAGATTTTATTATCCATTACATGATTTTTGTTTTATAATCATGTACTGATGAGATTTATGATTTTCAAGAAGACGGCGATATTTTCCAGGCTTTTGCTGCTTCCTCTATTCCTGTCCATCCTGCATCCAGGGACAGTAAAGGTTTTTGCAGACAACTACAGGTTTTCGCACTTTACCATGAGCAGCGGCCTCTCAAACAATTCAGCCTACTGTCTCAGGCAGGATTACAGGGGATTCATGTGGATCGGGACATTGCTCGGCGGCCTCAACAGGTATGACGGAAGTAAATTTGTTGTTTACAAACCGGAACTTAAAGAAGGAAGCATTAGCAGCTCTGTAATTTTTACCATTTATGAGGATTCAAGGAACCGCCTCTGGATTGGAACAGACGGGGGAGGTCTTAACCTTTACAACAGGGATAAAGATAACTTTACATCATTCCGCCACGATTCAGAAAACCCCTACAGCATAAGCAGTGACCAGGTATACGCTATCCTCGAGGACAGGAAGGGGAATATCTGGGTGGGAACTGACGGCGGCGGCCTTAATATAATGAGGGAAGACGGCACCTTTATACCGTTTGATCCGTCATCTGACGGCAGCGAACCGCTGAAGAACAATATTATAAGGGTTTTATATCAGGATTCACACGACAGGCTACTTGTAGGAACCGAGGGAAGAGGCCTTACAGTTATACGTGATGGAATGGAGGGGGCAGCATTATATAAAAATAATCCGGACGATCCCTTTTCCATACAGTCAGACACGATACGGTCAATATTTGAGGACTCAAGAGGGCATATCTGGCTGGGTCTAGAGAACAGGGGAATCTGTGAATTTTTGCCTGAAAAGAACATATTCCGTCCCCTGCCCCTCCCCGGGGATAATCCGGGCAGGAAACTTTCTGTCAGGGCAATCACGGAAGATAATGACGGTAAGCTCTGGATCGGTACAGATAATGACGGTATTTATATTTTTTCACCTGATACCGGGGCCTGGGACATTGTAAAAAACAGTTCCCGCCCGGACAGCCTCTCAAGTGATACAATCCGGTCTTTTTTCACAGACAGTAACGGGCACATCTGGGCAGGAACGAGAGACGGAGGAGTAGATCTTTATAATCCCCTCTCATCAAGCTTTAAATATATCGATGCCGGCGGCGGAGAGGCCTCTGCCAGAAAACAAATAAGGGAAATAATAGAAACGCCTGACAGGAAAATATTAATTGCTACAGACGGGGGAGGTCTTAAGCAGTTTAATCCTGATACCCGGACCTTAAGAACTTTCAGCAGGAATAAAGGAGAAAAAACCGAACTTACAAGCAATCAGTGCTATTCCCTTTGTTCTGACAGGGACGGGCTTATATGGACAGGTACAGACGGAGGCGGAATTAACATTTTCAATCCTGTTACTGAAAAGTGGGAAAAGTCGTTCAGAAAAGGGGACAGCAGCGGTTTAAACAGCGATACAGTATGGGATATCTTCATTGATAAAAACGGGGGGCTCTGGGCAGGCACTGAAGGCGGAGGGCTTAATCATTACGACAGGGAAACAGGTACATTCAAATCATTCCAGTTTGACCCTAAAGACAGCACAAGCCTTAACGGCAATTCCGTGCGTGATATTTTTGAAGACTCGAAAGGACGCCTCTGGATAGGAACATGGGACGGAGGCCTTAACCTGATGAACAGGGATACTGCCTCATTCCGCCGCTTTCAGTTTAATCCTGCCCTTGAAAATTCACTGAGCGACAATACTGTCAACTGCATTTTTGAGGATTCAGGCGGAAGCATCTGGATAGGAACTGCGGGCGGCGGGCTGAATAAATACGGAGGACCTTCCGGGGAAGAGTCTTTCAGTGTTTACAGGAAGGAAGACGGCCTCTCCGGAGACAATGTTCTTGGTATTATTGAGGATAAAAGCGGTGACCTCTGGATAACAACAGACAACGGCCTGTCCCTTTTAGATAAAGAAAAAAACACATTCCGGACATACAGCAGGGAGGACGGGCTCCAGGATAACGAATTTACCCAGAAGTCTTACTGCATAACCTCTGACGGGATTATCTATGCCGGAGGTACCGGCGGAGTTAATTATTTTAAACCGGAAGAGATAAAGGAGCACTACTATGATCCTCCGCTGCTTATGACCGGGCTGAAAATACTGAACCGGGAAGTACCGGTTGGCGCGTACGGAGAAAAAAGAAAAGTCCTCGCTAAGTCGATTACAGAAACTGACAGTATAATTCTTACCCAGGATGACAGGGTTATCTCATTTACATTCTCCATTATGGATTTCATAGATGCCCGGAGAAGCAGATATTATGTTTTACTTGAAGGTTTTGACCGGGAATGGAACAGCATCGGCAATACCGGCACCGCAACATTTACATCCCTGCCCCATGGGAATTATACTCTCAGGGTGAAAGGAGAAAATCATAACGGACAAAGGCTTTCTCATGAGCTTTCCCTTGATATAAAAATACTCCCCTGGTTCTGGCAGACATTTTATTTCAGGTCAGGCATGGTATTGTTTCTGGCCGTCTCTGTTTACCTTTACATAAAATCAAAAACCCGGCAGCTGCGCAGAAAGAATGAACAGCTGAGCAGGTTCTCAGAGCATATCCAGCACGCCCGTGAAGAGGAAAGGAAAATTGCCGCACGGGAAGTTCATGACGAGCTTGGACAGATCCTTACCGCTCTTAAAATTGATATTTTCCAGTTCAGTAAAAAGTCGGATGCACAGTACAGGAATCAGACAGAAGGAATGCTCAGCCTTGTAAACAGGGCGCTTGACTCGATCAAATCACTGTCAACAAGCCTCCGCCCGAAGGCGCTTGATACCCTTTCTCTTGAAGAGGCTATCCACTGGCAGACTGTTGAGTTCCAGCGCCGGACAAATATAGACTGCACATTCAAAAAGGAAAACCTCGAGGAGGAAATCGGCATTGAAGTCTCAACTGCTGTTTTCAGGATTTATCAGGAAATACTTACCAATATACTCCGCCATTCCGTCGCTGATCATGTTGATATCAGCATAGAATATGATAATAATAAAATTATCCTTTCGGTTACCGATAACGGAAAGGGGTTTTCGCAGGACAAACTTGAGGACTCAAGCTCTTTCGGATTGATCGGAATGAGGGAAAGGTGCAGAAATTTCGGCGGCAGGTTAACAATAACAACTGCCCCGGGCAGGGGGACAACAATAAAGGCAGTCATACCGGCTCCGCTGAAGAACCGGACGGGAAAGGAAGAGGGACTATGAATATACTGATAGCAGACGACCACCCCCTTATCCGAAAGGGAATTAAGCAGATATTGGCGGACAGCCCGGAAATATCAGCTGTATTTGAAGCTGACAACAGCTTTGCAGTTTTCAGGGTTCTTGAAAGCAGCAGTATTGATGTCCTGATCCTTGACATTTCACTCCCCGGCAAGGACGGGATGGAAATACTGAAAGATGTAAAGGTGTATTATCCTGACTTGCCCGTACTTATGCTCAGCATCCAGCCGGAAGACCAGTATGCCCTCCGCGCTTTCAAATACGGGGCTTCAGGGTGCCTTAACAAGGCTTCAGCTCCGGAAGAGCTGCTTGAAGCGCTGAGGAAGGTCAAATCAGGTACAAGATATATAAATGACGCTGTCAGCGAAATACTTTTAAACGACCTGACAGGAAAAAACCCTGAAAATCCCCACTTAAACCTCTCGGAAAGGGAATTCCAGGTAATGATTATGCTTGCGGAAGGTCTTTCAATAAGTACAATTTCTGAGAAACTTTCATTAAGTATAAAAACTGTAAGCACATACCGCACGCGGCTGATGGCAAAGATGAATCTGCACACCAACGCGCAGCTTGTATTTTACGCTGTAAAGCACAATCTGCTGGGTATAAATCACAATCTTCCCCGATAGAACACTGCCTGCCGCATTTCCGTTTTGTAGGAATTATCCTACAAAGAAAAAAAAGAAATCCCGACATACAACTTTTACCGGCATGGTTTATAATTTATTATGCAGGGGTTCGATGTAATGAATAGTCAGGAAAATTTCTCTACCGAATTCAGAAAAATGCTAACTCCTCCCGAAAAAAAGGACATAGAGGATTTTCTGGCCTTAAGCGGCTTGAAATTTGAGGATGATATTGAGGAAACCGCCATTGTAAGGGAAAACAGGGAGATTATTGCAACCGGCTCAATCAGCGGAAATGTCCTTAAATGCATTGCAATAAAACCTGATATCAGGGGCTCAAATCTTGCAGGAAGCCTCATAACATCACTGATACAGAAACAGTACTACAGGGGAATATCAAATCTTTTTATCTTCACAAAACCGGAAAACTCATCCATCTTCAGCCGGCTCGGATTTTATTTAATCTACGAAGTTGAGAACGAGGCTGTTCTGATGGAAAACAACCCGGCAGGTCTTTCCTCATTCATTGAAAAAATCATAAAAGAAACAGAGCCGGGAATTGCAGAATCAGTTTCATCTCCCCAAAACGGCCCCATGGAAACGACAAAAAAAATTTCCGCGATAGTTGTCAACTGCAATCCGTTTACAAGGGGGCACCTTTATCTTATTGAAAAGGCAGCTTCGGAAAGCGTTTTCCTTCACATATTTGTAGTTTCGGAAAACAGGTCTGTTTTCCCTTCAGAGACAAGGTTCAGTCTTGTAAAAAAGGGAACAGAACACCTGCCGAATCTTGCCGTACACAACGGGTCTGATTACATTATTTCAAACTCTACCTTCCCGTCATATTTTATAAAAGACTCAAAGAAGATATACGACATCCACGCCAAAATGGACCTTGGAATATTCAGCGAAAAAATAGCTCCGGCCCTGAACATAACAAGAAGATTTGCCGGCGAAGAGCCTCTTTGCCCTGTTACAGATAACTATAACCGGCTTATGGCCGAAATTCTGCCGCAAAGGGGGATTGAATTTACTGTAATAAAACGGCTGGAAGGAGGAGGAGGCCCGGTAAGCGCTTCCCGTGTGAGACAGCTTATAAAAGAAAACAGAATTGAAGAGACTGAACAGCTTCTGCCTCCCGTCACATATAATTTTTTAAAAAGTCCTGACGGGGCGGAAATAATAAAAAAAATAAGAGGAACCAAAAGGTGAAAATTGTAAAAACCGGAATAGCCGGAACCCTTGAGTCAAGCGATGTACTGGTGACAGTAAGGGAAAACCCGGGGGAAGGGGTTGAAATACTTCTTCAGAGTATTGTAGAGAGGCAGTTCGGAAGCCAGATAAAAAAAGTAGTAAAGGAAAAACTTGAAGTACTTGGCATTGATGAAGCTGTGGTACAGCTTAATGACAAAGGCGCCCTTGACTGCACAATTGAAGCCCGGCTTGCCGCAGCTGTTTACAGGGCCTGCGGGATAACATCCTACAGCTGGGAGAAAATCTGATGCAGAAACTTAGAAGAACAATGCTTTACGTACCGGGCAATAACGCCGGAATGGTAAAGGACGCGCAGATATACAGATCCGATTCAATAATGTTTGATCTTGAGGATTCCGTAAGCGTAAATGAAAAAGACGCCGCCCGATTTCTGGTGTATAAAGCGCTGTGTACCCAGGATTATGAGGGAATAGAAACTGTGGTAAGAATCAACTCACTCGACAGCCCGCACGGAAAGGAAGACATAAAGGCTATGGTACTTGCCCGGCCGGGAGTTATAAGACTTCCGAAAACAGAAACTGCGCAGGACCTGCTTGATGTCGAAGAGCTTGTCGGGAAGGAAGAGAAAAAGCTTGGAATTGAGGCCGGCACAATAAAGCTTATGGCAGCAATTGAAACTCCAAAAGGGGTTTTAAACGCCTATGCAATCGCAGTTTCAAGCAGCCGTCTTATAGGGATCGCGCTTGGAGCAGAGGATTATGTTACAAGCATGAAAACAAGGCGCTACGATGACGGGACGGAACTTCTTTTCGCAAGGAGCATGATAGTAAACGCTGCCCGGGCGGCAGGAATATACGCACTTGATACCGTTTATACAGACCTTAACAATGAGGAAGGCTTTATAAGGGAAGTGAGCCTGATAAAGCAGCTCGGCTTTGACGGCAAGTCAATAATCAGTCCCCGTCAGATAGATCCTGTAAACAGGATATTCGCCCCTGCACGGGAAGAACTGGAACACGCGCTGCAGGTTGTTGATGGAATAAAAGAGGCAGAGGCTAAATCATCCGGAGTAATAGCTGTCAACGGAAAAATGGTTGACAAACCCATTGTCGAGCGGGCGGAAAGAATAATTGAACTTGCAAAAGCCTCAGGAATGACTGTTCCTGCAAGCAGGGAGGAATAAGTGACAGAAAACACGCTTGGAAGAAAAATACCTGAAAAGGTTGATAACATAGGAATACTTACTCCCTTCAGGGGAGCTTATGAATATACACCTTTAGTAAAGAAAGACAAGGGGAACAGGCAGCTTCCCAAATTGAATAAGCTTGTTGATACAATTGAACAGGTTATAATAAAAACCGCTCTTAAGGACGGCATGACAATATCTTTTCATCACCACTTCAGAAGCGGCGACAGAATAGTAAACATGGTTATGGACGTTATTGCCAATATGGGGATAAAAGATATCACGATTGCGGCAAGCTCGCTCTCCGATGTGCACGCTCCGCTTGTAAAACATATAAAAAATAAAGTCATAAAAAGGATAATAACTTCAGGACTGCGGGGAGAACTTGCAGAGGCAGTCTCAAACGGAATCATGGAAACACCGGTACTTATCCATTCCCACGGCGGAAGGGCCAGGGCGATAGAGTCAGGTCAGATTGTGATAGATGTGGCATTTCTCGGAGTACCCTCATGCGACGTATACGGGAACGCAAACGGCTATACCGGCAAATCCGCATGCGGATCATTGGGGTATGCAATGGTCGACGCAGGGTTTGCGAAAAAAGTGGTCCTCATAACAGACAACATTGTCGAGTACCCCAATACCCCGTTCTCGATCCATCAGGATATGGTTGATTACATTGTAGCTGTTGATTCGGTGGGGGATCCCAAAGGCATTACGACAGGTGCGACAAGGATAACAAAAAACCCGCGCGACCTTCTCCTTGCAAAGCTTGTATCGGAAGTTGTGGTCAACTCAGGATATTTCGAAAACGGATTTTCGCTCCAGACAGGTTCCGGCGGAGCTTCCGTTGCCGTAACAAGGTTCCTGCGGGAATATATGGAAGAGAGAAATGTTAGAGCAAGATGGGCACTTGGAGGTATTTCAGGCCCGATGGTAAAGCTGCACGAGGACGGATTTATAGGAAGGCTCCTTGATGTGCAGAGCTTTGACGGAGAGGCGATAAGGTCGATAGGTGAAAACCGCTATCACACGGAAATTGACGCTTCCTATTATGCCAATCCCCTTAACAAGGGGTGCGCTGTCAACAAGCTCAACGTTGTAATATTAAGCGCTCTTGAGATAGACAAGGACTTTAATGTTAATGTAATAACAGGCTCCGACGGAATAATCAGGGGAGCATCAGGAGGTCACTCTGATACTGCCGTAGGTTCAGGCCTTTCCATAATAGTAGCCCCTTTAGTGCGGGGAAGAACTGCCACTGTAATTGACAGCGTCCAGACCGTTATCACTCCCGGCTCCACAGTCGATGTGCTTGTCACAGACAGGGGGATAGCTGTAAACCCCAGGCGCCCTGAAATCATGGAAAGGCTTAAGAGCTGCAAGCTTCCCGTTTATTCAATTGATGAGCTTAAAAACAAGGCGGAAAAAATAGTCGGACGGCCTGAGCAGATACAATTTGAGAAAAAGATTGTCGCCCTTGTCGAATACAGGGACGGCACTATTATCGATACGATAAGACAGATTAAAAATTAAAAAACTTCCGTCTCTTTTACAGGAAGGGCCCGTCCGGTAACTGGGAAGGAATAAAAATTTAGGAGTATTTTATGAAAAGAAATTTCAAAACAGCACTTATCCTGCTGACAGCGCTTATGGTTCTGTCGGTTTCAGGAACATTGTTTGCAGGCGGAACAAAAGAGGAAGCAAAGGAAGCTTCATATCCGAGAGGAAATTTTGACTTTGTCGCTCCGGCAGGGGCAGGCGGCGGATGGGATCTTACCATCAGAACAACAGCAAAAGTTCTTAAAGACACAGGACTTGTGAAAGTTCCAATGCCTGTAAGAAATAACCCGGGAGCAGGCGGGGCAGTAAACCTTGCAAGCCTTCAGGAACTTAAGGGTAAGGATAATACTATTACAGTTTATTCGCCTCCCCTTATTCTCATAAATCTCAACGGAACAACAGAGCTTGGATATAAAAATGTAACACCGCTCTCAAGGCTTATCGCTGATTATGCTGCCTATGTTGTAGCAGCAGACTCACCCTACAAGACAATGAACGATGTAATGGCAGCCTTAAAGAAAGACATTAAGAGCGTTAAAATCGGCGGTATATCAGCTGCAGGATCTATGGACCACATCCAGTTCCTGATCATGGCTAAAGCTGCCGGCGTCAAGAACCTTAACCAGATCGACTATGTAAGTTTTGATGATTCAGCCGTAGCCCAGGTACTTGGCGGTCATATTGACCTTTTCTCAACAGGCCTTTCAGAAGTTCAGGGGCTTATTGAAAGCAAAGACTTAAGGGCCCTTGCCCAGTCTGCGGACCACAGGGTAGGCGAAGGTATTATCAAGGAAATCCCGACATGCAAGGAACAGGGAATTGATGCAACTTTTGTTAACTGGAGAGGACTCTTCGGACCTCCCGAAATGCCGGAGTACGCTGTAAAATACTGGAGAGAGACACTTGCAAAAATGGTGAAAACACCTGAGTGGGCAGCTGCAAAAAAGACAAACGGATGGGACGATGCCTATCTTGACGCGCCTGATTTTGCAGAATTCCTTGTTCAGGTAAACGAAGACTATAAAGTAGTTCTTTCAGAAATTGGAATGCTTAAAGCAAAATAGCATTTAACAGCTTTTCAAATAATGCCGGACATACTGCGCTAGTGCAAATTCCGGCATTATTTTTTTAAAAAAGGAGGTCCAATTGAATATTTCATTGCTGACAGGAATAATAACACTTGTACTTGCAACAGCTTATACAGGAGCATCCGTACTTCTGCCGGCCGCAGCCATAGGAAGACCGGATGAACCTAAAATTTTCCCTACTGCACTTGGCATCATTCTTATTATTCTTTCGCTTCTTCTTATTGTGCAGCAAATACGGAAAACTCTAAAGGAACCGGCTAAAAACAAAAAAATTAATTTCACGCTGAAGCCTGATGAATATGTACAAAAAATATTGATTACAGCCCTTAACGGAATTGTTTATGCATTTCTGTTCGCAAAGGCAGGATATGTTATTTCAACATTTATTTTTATCTGCCTGGAGCTCCTTCTCTTCAGCGGGATAAAAAAAATAAAGATGTGTGCAACAGTCGCAATTCTATTCAGTCTGTTCATTTACATATTGTTCAGTAAGGTTCTGGGTGTATATCTCCCGGTTACCCCATTCATATGGATTTAGGAGATTTAAAATGGAAAGTATAACTCTTTTATTACAGGGATTTTCAGTAGCTCTCCAGCCGATGAATATCATGTGGGTCACAATCGGAGGTATTCTTGGAACAGTTATTGGAATGCTTCCAGGTCTTGGACCTGCAACCGGTGTGGCAGTCCTTCTTCCGCTTACATTTACAATGGGTCCTGTTGCGGCCCTGATTACAATGGGCGGTGTTTATTACGGAGCCATGTACGGAGGATCCCGTGCCTCCATCCTTATTAACACACCCGGAGACGGCGCAGCGCTTGCCGCGACTTTTGACGGATACCCGATGACTCTTCAGGGCAGGGCAGAACAGGCGCTCGCGATTTCAGCCATTGCCTCATTTATCGGAGGTGTTCTCGCGACAATAGTTATGGTATTTGTATCAATGCCTGTCGCACGCTTTGCCGTAAAGTTCGGACCGGCTGAGTACTTCCTGCTCTTCGTTTTTGCACTGGCAGCTACAGCTTCCATGACTGAGGGGAACAGAATAAAGGGATTTATATCAATGATACTCGGTCTTATGATAGCCACGATCGGAATTGACGCACAGTCAGGTGTACAGAGATTTACTTTCGGCGTGCTTGAGCTTCAGGGAGGAATCGATTTCCTTGTAATCATTATTGCAATATTCGCTCTGGGAGAAGTTTTTAAAAGCTTTAAAAACATAGCAGAGGGAAAGAAAAAAATGCAGACGAGTTTCGGAAAAATATGGATAAGCATGGCAGAATGGAAGCGCTGTATATGGCCGATCCTGCGAAGTTCCCCTATAGGATTTTTCGTAGGAGCACTCCCGGGAGCCGGCGGAACCATGGCTTCGCTGATGGCATACAACAACGAAAAACAGCTATCCGGAAATCCCAAAGAATTCGGAGAAGGCGCAATTGAGGGCGTGGCATCACCTGAAGCGGCAAATAACGCAGCATCTGTCGGGGCCATGATCCCGATGCTTACTCTCGGAATTCCGGGGTCCGGCACAACAGCTGTTATGATGGGAGCGCTGCTCATGCTCGGTCTTCAGCCGGGTCCGCTCCTTTTCAGTCAGCAGCCGCTGATAATCTGGGGTCTTATCGCCAGCATGTTTATTGGAAATATTATACTTGCTGTAGTAAATATTCCCCTTGCCGGACTGCTTGTCCGTGTTCTTTCGGTCCCTCCCAAGATTCTCTACCCGATAGTTCTGGGGCTTTCTTTTGTCGGCGCATATGCAATCAGCAACAGCGTTATGGATTTTTATCTGCTTATTGTTTTCGGCCTGCTTGGGTTTATCATGAGCATCGCAGGAATACCGGCCTCTCCCCTGATACTTGCTGTAATAGTCGGAAACAACATGGAACAGTCCTTCAGACGGGCTTACAAGATTTCAAACGGAGAATTATCAATATTTGTAAAATCACCGATAAGCATAACTTTGATAATTCTGACACTGATTTCAATCCTTTACCCGATTATAAAAGCTTATATTGTAACCAAAAAGAAAAAATTGAAAACCGCATAGGAATCAGGAAGTGCCCTGTACTTTTACAGGGCATTTTTTTATAGTTCTGAAGGAGGATTTTAAATGCCGGATTGTATTTCTGTTGAGGAAATAGGAAAAGCAAGGGAAGAACGCTCGAAAAAAATAAAATCAATATTATCATCTGATGAAAACATACTGGCAATTCTTTATACCCTCAATATTCCAGGCAGAATCAAGGACACCCCGCTTTACAGAAAAATGCACAAGGCAGGAACTTCAGAAATTATTAAATGTCTTAAATGGAATAAAATCAGGTTTTCCATTATCAAAACTGCCCATCTGTTTACAGGGTCTGAAACGTTCTTCGCAATTCACTCTACAGGCGGAAACGGCAGAGTGGATCCGGTTGCTGTAAAAAAAATAACAGCGGCGATTGAAGAGACCCACCCTCTGGGGAGATTTTTTGATATAGATGTTTTTGAAAAACCTCACAATAAGGTTTCATCAGGCAGGGGCCTGAGAAAATGTTTCTTATGCGGCAGGGATGCATTCATCTGTTCAAGAAGCGCTTCTCACCCTGTTGAGCAGCTCATAGAAACAGTAAGGCAGAAAGGGGAAGATTGGTACAGGGAATATATTTCATGGAAAATTGCGGAGATTGCATGTAAATCCCTCCTGACTGAAGCCGCTTCCACGCCTAAACCAGGACTTGTCGATATGTCAGGCAGCGGCTCCCATACTGATATGGATTTTTATACATTTATAAAAAGTTCCGCATCGCTCTATAAAACTTTTTTTAAAATCGCGCAGACTGGATATGATTATTCAGACAGGACTCTCCCCGAAATGCTCCCCTCTCTTCAGATAATCGGAATCGCAGGTGAAAAAGAGATGTATGAGGCAACAGACGGTGTTAACACCCATAAAGGACTGATTTATTCAATGGGACTGCTTTCCGCCGCATCCGGTTATCTCTGCGCAAAACACAAAGAGAAAATAACTGCGGAAAAAATATGTTCTTCAGCAGGTGTCATTATTGCAGGTCATACAGCAGATTATCTTGCTGAATTGGGGAAAAAAGGGGAAGGGACAAATCCTACAGCAGGAGAAAAATTATTTATCAGGCATGGAATAAAAGGGGCCCGGGGGGAAGCCGCAGGCGGATTTAAATCCGCCTTAAAAGCCTTAAGGCGTCTGGAAGCAAATCTTGCAGATGGAAAGGATTTCAACCTCTCTCTGCTGGATACACTGATGCATATCATGGAAGACGCACAGGATACCAATATTCCGGGGAGAAAGGATATTTCGTACCTGAGGTTTATAAACAGGGAAGCCGAAAAATTCAACAAAGAGGGGGGAGTATTCTCGGCAAACGGATTTGACGGTCCGGCTGCCCTTAAAGAGCTGGATAGATTATTTATCGAAAAAAATTTAAGCCCCGGAGGATGTGCCGATATTCTTGCATTGTCAATTTTTCTATATTATATTGAGCGCGATCTGGATCCGGTCATTTCTTCAGATTATTGAAGCGGCGGTGTACTGATACTGCCGGTGAGGTCCCTTACCGCAGCATAGCGGTCTGCCCATTGAAACATAATATCAATAAAACTTTTCAGATTTTCTGAAAAATATTTATCCTTATGGTAAATCATGTAAAACTTTCTGCTTAAAAGGGAATCATCAATGTGCAGGGCGACAAGATCACCGGAAAGCACTTCTTTTTCAACAACCTTCCTGGATATTAAAGCATAACCCGCATTGTGACGAACCATATTTTTTACCGCTTCGCTGTCAGAAATTGTACAGACTGTTCTAAAGCTGATTCTGTTCCTTCTCATGAAATGCTCGATAGTATCCATAGTTCCGCTCCCTTTTTCAAAAAAGACCATCGGCAGCCGGTCAAGCTCTGCCGGTTCGACCTTTGCCTTTTTTGCCAGCGGAGTTTCGGGAGAAGCAATCAGCACAAATTTTTCATTGAATATTTCACGTGATACAATTTTTGTATTCCTTACCCTGTGTGATACTATGCCGAAATCATTTTCGAATTTGCTTGTTGCCTGTATTACGCTTTCATTCGGCATCGCAAAAACTGAAATCTTTATTTCAGGGAATTTCCTTATAAACTCAGGCATAAAATCTGGTAGATAATAGGAGCTGAAGCTGTTAATCGTATCAATTACAATATTACCCCTCTTCTGCCTCTTGTAATCGCTTATGCTCTCTTCTATTTTTTCCTCTGTTTCAAATATACTTTCGGCCATTGTGTTAAGCATTTTACCGGCATCGGTAAGGACAAATGATTTCCCTGTCTTATTGATAAGAATCAGGCCTGTTTTTTCCTGGAGATCCTGGACCTGCCTTGTAACAGAAGGTTGTGTTATATTGAGATATTCCGCTGCGCGGGTAAAACTCTGGTATTTCGCTGTATAATAAAATGATTTCAGATTATCGAGATTCATATAAATATTTTATCATAAAATTTTTGTTATTTCATCACCGGCAGAATATTTTTATAAGAAAAATGCTTTTCTTGACAAATAAAATTTTGTGCTATACCCTGATAAAGTCCTGAAAATTTTTTACATAACCGTGAGCCAAATGAAAAAAACAGTTTTAATACTAGTAGTTGATGATTCGCGCATAATGCGGAATATATTAAAAAACTCGTTTGATGAAAAGGAACCCTGGGGAGAAACATTATTCATGGATGCTCCTGACGGAGAAGCCGCGCTTGAAATCCTGAACAGTCAGCCTATAGATATCCTTCTCCTGGACTGGAACATGCCGAAACTTGACGGACTTTCTCTGCTTAAAAAAGTAAGGCAGATGGAGCAGTATAAAAAACTTCCAACAATCATGATTACTTCGGAAGCTGCAAAATATAATGTAATTGAAGCCCTTAAGGCAGGGGTAAGCGACTATATCATTAAACCGGCATCACGAAAAATTTTAAGGGACAAAGTAAAAGGGTTTCTTATGAAACAGATAGGATAACCTGCCTTATTTCATATTTATAAAAGATAGAGAGAAAACATGAAAAAAGAATACATAATGCCTTTTGTAGAGGCAACACAGACTGTGTTTCAGGATTTTTTCGGAATTGTTCCTGAACTTGATACCCCATATCTTGTTACCAAAGAAGAAACGCTGAACTGGGACATCTCCGGGATAATCGGGATAGCCGGAGAGTCGCGTGGAGTAGTTGTCGTCAGCATCAACGCCCAGGTTGCCATGGCTCTTACAAGCAGGCTCGTAGGAAAACCAATTACATCGCTTGACAATGATGTAATTGATACAATCGGGGAAGTTACAAACATTATTGCCGGAAATGCAAAAAAAGGGTTTGAAGACTGCAGGCTGAAAATATCCCTCCCTTCGATTATTAAAGGAAGGGAACATGAAATTTTCTGGCCAAAACAGGATATCCCCATCATCAGCATTCCTTTTACAATACCTGAAGGTAAAATAATGCTTTTTGTAGGACTTGAAAAAAAGATTACAAGCGATATGTTCTCATAATAAGGAGATGAAATGAGTTTAAGAGCCAAGTTTATTACACTTCTTTTAATATTGAACGGTATTCTTGTTCTTTTCAGTTATTCGCTTTTTATAAATTTCAATACCAATAAAAAAATCAAAAATGAAATCGCGATAATTGATAATGTAAAGACGGCTCTATACGAAGAATTGATTGCTGTAAAAAGTTTCTACACATCACCTCTTACAGAACAGATAAAAACACTCAATACAGTTGAAAAAAATCTTGATCTTGCAATTTCGGATTTACTTAGTGTCGATTTCCTTACAAACCGGAGTTATGTAATCAGGGACGCAATTGAGACAATTATATCAACCAGATACGCCTCGCTGTACAATATGCCGGTAATGTGGGACCTGGCTGATAAGATTTTAAACGATACTGCAAAAACCAATACATCATGGGCAGCTCTTGAAGTCATAAAAAACACTGCAAAAACTAACGGAATCGAACAGCTTCAGACACGTATTGAAAACCTTGAAATTGTAATTAACTCACTTGAGCAGAACATATCATCTTCTCTTGCAAGCTTTGCCCAGCAGTACCAGGTAATAGCTGCAGAAAGGAGTGATATTGAAAGAACCGGTATATTGACATTTATAATTATGTTTTCAAGTATTGCACTTTTATCAGTTGCAGCCGGTGTGCTTATTATTAAATCAATAATTGATGTAACCTCCAATCTGGAAAGAGCACATAAAGAGACTGATGCTATATTCAGAAATATCCATGAAGGTGTGTTTCAGCTTGATCATGATCTTAAAATCGGGAACCTGTGTTCAAAATATTTTGATGATCTTTTCCATTTTATTGATTTCAGGGGAATGCTTTTTTCGGAATTCCTGAAACAAATTGGAATTCCGGGGAAAGATCTGTTTATTACCGAAGATTTTCTGAAGCTGTTTTTTAATAAGGATATTAATATAAATCTGCTTGGACAGGTGAATCCGATTGACAGAGTAACAATTTCCGTAATTGACGATAACGGAAACGCCAGCGAAAAACATTTAAGCTTCTCCTTTTCCATGTTTAAAAATGTCAGCGACAGTATGTATATACTCGGAACTGTAAAGGATATAACCGAAGAAGTTCTGTATGCCGAAGCGCTCAAGGAAGAGGAAGAGAAAAACAAGGAAAAGATGGAGCAGATTTTTCAGGTCATACATGTTGAGCCGTCAATAATGGCTGAATTTTTCGAAGATTCCCAAATTGAAATTGACCGGATAAATGATCTCCTGAAATCCAACAAGACAGAATATCATGAAATCCTGCGGGAAATATTTCTTTCTGTGCACTCAATAAAAGGCAATGCGCAGCTGCTGGGAATGAAAAATTTCGCAGCAATGATTCATAAACTTGAAGATAAAATAAAATTACTGCTTGAGGAAAAAGTAATTGAGTGGGAAAGTATCCTCGAATTTGCAATCCATCTGGGGGATATTCAGGAAGGAATCAAGGAACTTAAGGAAAGGATAAATGATATACTCAAGTTCCAGTCAAACTTCAAGGGATTATCCGAAAAGGCCGGTTTATTTGAAAGAGCTCTTCAGCGTGTTCTTTTTTCCGAAGGGGCCCAGGCAGGAAAAACTATAAACCTTGAGTGCAGCAACTTCAATTCAAAAGAAATTCCCGATAAACATAGAAAACTGATCAAGGATATTTTTGTACAGCTTGCAAGGAATGCAGTAAATCACGGAATTGAAACACCGGAAACAAGGAAAATAAAAAAGAAAAAAGAGGAAGGCACTATTTTTATTTCAATGAAAAAAGACCCGGAAACAGGCTCAATTGAATACAGCTTTAAAGATGACGGAACCGGTATAAATATCGATTTGATATCCAAAAAAGCAAAAGAGGTCGGCCTTATAAAAGAAGGACAGTCTTTTTCAGTGCCGGATGCGGTAAAATTTATTTTTCATTCAGGTTTCAGCACAGCAAAGAATACAACTCTTGGCGCGGGAAGAGGAATCGGACTCTCTATAGTCAAATCAAGAGTAATTGCTGCAAACGGCAGGATCAGGATAAAAACCCAGAAAGATAAATACTGTGAATATATAATAACCCTTCCTGAAAGCCCGGCAGAGCCGCAGCAGAAAGATCCTGAAAAAAGCTATGCATAGCTTTTAATTATAAACAGTAAACTGTTTGAAATTATGCCAATACAGGAACTATTGCAAGTAGAACACCTGCAGCTACTGCAGATCCGATAACCCCGGCTACGTTGGGCCCCATTGCATGCATAAGCAGATAATTTTCAGGATCTGATTCCTGACCGACCTTGTTAACAACCCTTGCGGCCATAGGTACAGCGGAAACTCCCGCTGCTCCGATAAGAGGGTTTAAAGGATGTTTTTTCATAAATATATTCATGAATCTTGCAAGAAGAACTCCGGAAGCAGTACCTATCGAAAAAGCAATAAGGCCCAGAAGAAGAATCGCAAGAGTTTCAGGATTAAGAAATTTTTCAGCCTGAAGTTTGGATCCTACAGAAAGCCCGAGCATTATTGTTACAAGATTTATAAGCTCATTCTGTGCCGCTTTGGAAAGCCTGTCTGTAACACCGCTTTCACGCAAAAGATTCCCGAACATAAGACAGCCGATAAGGGGAGTTGCTGTAGGGAGCAGAAGAATTGTAATTGAAAGTACTATTAAAGGGAAAAGGATTTTTTCCTTTTTGCTTACTTCCCGCAATTGTACCATTTTAATCTGCCGCTCTTTTGCAGTAGTAAGAAGCTTCATTATGGGCGGCTGGATTATGGGAACAAGGGCCATATAAGAGTAGGCAGCGACAGCAATTGCGCCGAGATACCGTTCTGAAAATCTGCTGGCAAGAAAAATTGCCGTAGGCCCGTCCGCCCCCCCTATAATACCTATAGACGCGGCATCGTAAAGGTTGAAATCAAACATTGAAAGACTGCCGAGAAACATGGCGCCGATCAGGGTAAAAAATATCCCGAACTGCGCTGCCGCCCCCAGAAAAAACATCGACGGGTTTGCAATAAGCGGACCGAAATCTGTCATCGCACCTACACCCATAAAAATGAAAAGGGGGAAAAGACCGCTTTCTATTCCAAACCCGTATATGATCCCTATAAATCCTTCAGGTCCTGCAATGCCTGCAATGGGGATATTGGCAAGAAGGCCGCCAAATCCGATAGGAATAAGGAGAAGAGGCTCAAAATTCTTGCTGATCGCAAGATAAAGGAGAAGAAAACTGATTCCTATCATTATAAGGGTTTTAATATCGAGATTCATTATTCCGGTTGAAATCCAGAAATTTTCAATAGCAGTAAGAAATACCATTTTTAACCCCTACACAAGTTAGGCAAGTGCCTGTTTTTTCACGACAATATTAATATTATAATATAAAACCAAAATATTTGATAACTTCTGTTATTCAAGTTCTGCAAGAGCCTGCCCGGTCGCAACATTTATCCAAAGTTACCACAGATTCGAATAAATCATATCTATCCGTTATTCAAGTTCGGCAAGAGCTTGCCCTGTTGCGACCTGGTCTCCCTGATTCACAAGAAAAGATTTTATTGTTCCGGATGAAGAAGCCTTAATCTCAGTTTCCATTTTCATGCTTTCAAGGACCAGAACAGGACTGCCTTTCTCAACACTGCTTCCAGGCTTTGCGATAAACCTCAAAACAGTCCCGGGAAGAGGCGATTTAATCACAGAGTCTCCTCCGGCACCAGAGGCGGATGAATCTGCCCCGCTGCCCTGCGGAGCAGATTTCTCAGCATCTGCCCCTGTGCCCGCAGCTTTAACCGAAGTTTTTACGGAAGACAGAGCTGAAAAGTCCAGATCCTTTACATTGAAATCGACAACTTCATTGTTGACCATTGCCTTGTGTCCATCCATCTTTATCTTGAACTCTTTTCCGTTAACAGTTACCACAAACTCACCCTTGTGAGGCGCTTTTTTGCCGCTGCCGGATGGAACAGCCGCTGACGCTGCTGCCCCGGAAGGTGAAGCAGGAATATCCTTGCTTTCAACTTTGAAAACCTTTACTTCGCTTTTTCTTTCAATAAAAGTAAGCCCTTTCTCTCCGCAGATTGCAGAAATAAACAGGTTCTCCTCTGTAATCGGAAGCTTCTTTTCTCTCAGCTTCTCCTTTGCAACCTTCAGCCCCTTGGAAGGATCTTTATCATTATAATCAAGAACAGATCCGGTAAAAGGTTCTATTCCGAGTTTATCCTTTGCTATGTTAATTATTTTCTCATCAGCCCTTACCGGGGTCTTGCCGAAATACCCAAGCACCATTTTACCATAGCCGTCAGCTATTCTTTCCCATGGGCCGAAAAATTCGTTATTGAACGCCTGCTGAAAATAGAACTGTGAAACAGGTGTAACTGAGGTTCCGCCTCCTCCAAGTGAAATAACTTCACTCATTTTATCAAGAACCTTGTGGTATCTTGCATCATCAATTCCCTGGTCTCTCATCATATTTGTGTTGGCGGTTAGCGCGCCGCCGGGCATTGCACAGAACAGAATATCAGGATCCGTTTTTCTGGCCTCAACCGGGAAAACATAATTCTCAAGGCATTTCTTTAAAACAGACTGCGCCTTTCTTACCCCTTCAATATCCACGTCAAGGTAATAATCCGTCCCTTTAAGAACATGCCACAGAGAAACAATGTCCGGCTGCGCTGTTCCTCCCGAGACAGGAGAAAGAGAGACATCAAGCTGGTCTGCCCCCCCTTCAAGGGCGGCCATATATGTGGCAAGACAGATTCCTGCCGAAGCGTGGCTGTGATATACTATTTTTTTGTCATTTCCGATTATTTTCCTGGCTTCTTTTATTGTCTCATGAATTACGGAAGGCCGGGAAGTTCCGGCAGCATCCTTGAAACAGAGGGAATCATACTCAATTCCCGCATCAAGAATATTTTTAAGTATGCCTATATAGAAATCCTTGTCATGTATACCGTGGATTGGAACAGGCATGTCCATGGTTGTAATGCATATCTCGTGTTTCAGTCCTGACAAACTTATGCATTTACCTGAATAAATAAGGTTGTCCACATCATTTAAGGCATCAAAGTTTCTAACTGTTGTGATTCCATGCTTTTTGAATAATTTAGCATGCATTGCTATGACATCTGAAGGGTGGGATTCAAGTCCTACGACATTAACCCCTCTTGACAGAGTCTGAAGATTGATATCCGGACCGCCTATTGTTCTATACTGTCCCATAACCTCAAAAGGGTTTTCGTTGCAGTAAAAAACAGAGGACTGAAACTGTGCCCCGCCCCCCACTTCAAAATGTTTGATGCCTGCATCGCAGGCCGCCTCAAATGCAGGCATGATATCAGCAGAAAGCACTCTGCTGCCGAAATAGGACTGGAACCCGTCCCTGAAGGCTGTTAACATGAAATCAATCTTTTTTTTCATAAAATGTACTCTTCTTATCCTAACACACTTTTAAGCGCAGCAAGTGCGATTGCTATATCCTTGTCTTCCTTGTTCTTCAGTTTTCTGGTGTTTTTCCCTGAAAAAATAATTGTAAGGATTTTTACAGCGCTTATCATAAGCCCGAGAAGAATAAAAACCGTTGTCATACCGATTAAAGTTATTGTTAAACCTGTGATCATACCGGCCTCCTGTCTGATCTGATGAATGGGCCTTCATTTTTTACAATACATTATCGTATCAAATCCATTCATATATGTATTATAAGCACAGATTTTTCAGTTGTCAATAGCAAGTTTTGCCGGGGATTAACACTCAGCTGAAAATGTTTTGGATTTTTACCTTGCACGGCAGCCTGTAAGCATTAAAGTTAAAATCAATGCTATTCTTTTCCTTATTCCTTTTTCTCTGTGGCAACAATAACTGCCGCGTCTGCAAAGTCCATCGTCAGGTCTCTGTATTTTTTTATTAATTCAATAATCCGGGCTTTCCATTTGTGATATTTCATAAAAATGATATATTACATGAGCCTGTCATGAAATAATCCAATTATCCAATAAGCACTTCTTCGACAGGGTAATCAAACTGGTTATTGCTTTTTTTCCCGAAAAGATTCATTAGAATAAGAAGAAGCCCGAACCGTCCGGTAAACATTATCAGTATTATCACAATTTTACCCGGAACTGAAAGATACGGAGTTATGCCAAGCGACAGACCGACTGTTCCAAATGCTGAAAAACATTCAAATACCATTTCCATTATGGTAAATTTCATACTGCTGCCAAAGTAATGTTCCGATAAAGCCAGCAATAAAATATCGCAGCATAATATTGAAAATGCCTTTACCAGGTAAATAAGTGCCTTATAAATAGTGGAAGACGGTATTTTTCTTCTGAATAATATAAGATTTTTTCTCTCATCCATCTGCCGCAAGATTGCCAATAAAATTATAAAAAAAGTTGTCACTTTTATTCCGCCTGATATCGATCCCGGCGCTCCGCCTATAAACATCAATGGAATCAGTATCATTTGAGAAACTATATTCAAATGATCTACCGGAACTGTATTGAAACCTGCAGTCCTTGCCGTAACTGAATGAAAAAACGAAACAAGGACTTTCCCACCCAGAGAAACACCGGAAAGGGATCTTTCGTTTTCCATAAAATAGAGAACAGCAGCTCCTGAAATAATCAAAATCAATGAACTCAATAATACTATTTTGGAATGTACGGTAAGATGTCTTTTTTTATTGATGATTTTTCTCACGATATCCCGGAAAACAACAAAACCAATACCTCCTGAAATTATCAACAGCATTACAGTTATGTTTACGGCAGGATTTAACCAATAGTTCTCAAAACTATTGGAAAAGGTTGAAAAACCGGCATTGCAAAAAGCAGATACCGAATGAAAAACAGAAACAAAAAAAGTATTTTCCACACCCACCTTTAAGAACTGGAAATAAAGAATAAAAGCGCCCGCTGCCTCAATTGAAAATGTCATCAGCAATATTTGCTTTATAATATCAAACGGCTCATATTCAACCGAATCGAGATAATATTCCCTGATAATCCTGCTCCCTTTTATTGAAGGTTTACCTGAAGGAATTACGAGGTAGAAAGAGGAAAAACTTATAAGGCCCAGCCCTCCCGACTGTATGAGAAGCAGTATGACAGACTGCCCAAACTGGCTGTATAAAGATGTATCTACCGTTATCAATCCTGTAACACATACAGCCGATGCCGAAGTAAAAAAGGCATCTATGACCCCAAGCCTTCCTCCGCCATTCCATGAAAAAGGCATATAAAGAAAAACAGTGCCCAAAAAAATCAGGGACAAAAAATAAATCAGGATAATACTTGTTTCCGATCTGATTTTATAAATCATGTTTTTTCCCGGTTCATCTTTCTGTCTCGAATTATTTTTCATTCTGATCGATAAATCTGTATCCAACGCCGGGTTCTGTGATGATCATTGACGGATTAGCTGGATCTTCTTCAATTTTACGCCGTATCTGAAGTATATATATTCTTAAATATTGGCTTTCTTCCTGGAAGTTAGGCCCCCAAAGTTCCTTTAAAATATAATTCTGGGTAAGAACCTTGCCGGCATTTCTGGAGAGAAGAGTGAGCACTGCATATTCCCTGGGTGTAAATTTTACCTTTTCATCATCAACAGTGACAACCCGTTTATTATAATCAATAATGATTCTTCCGGATTTAAAAACCTGTTGCTCCTTGCCTTTTATCTTATGCCTGAATGCCACTCTTATCCTTGCTTTCAGTTCATTTATGCTGAAAGGTTTTGTCAGATAATCATCAGCTCCATTATCCAGCAATATGACCTTGTCTTTTTCGTAATCCCTCACTGTCAATACAATGATCGGTATGCTGCTCCACTCACGTATCTTTTTTACAAAATCAATTCCTTCCATATCCGGCAAACCAAGATCAAGTATTATAATATCCGGAGAAATCTCTGCCGCCAATCTTATGCCGTCCTCTCCTGTTTCAGCTTCTGCAATGTTATACCCGCCTGACTCAAGACTGATCCTCAGGAATCTTCTTATCTGCACTTCATCATCTACAACAAGAATCAAACCGCCTTCATTCATTATAATTCTCCCTTTACTATCTCACTTCTTTGAAGAGGTATCCTGACGATAAATGCGGCACCGCCCATATCACTTTTTTCAACAATGATTGTTCCGCCGTGGATTTCGGTAATTTCCCTGCATATTGTAAGGCCAAGACCAAGTCCTCCTGTCTTGACCCCTTTTGATCTGTAAAATTTTCTGAAAATTTTCTCCCTCTCTCTTTCAGGTATGCCCGGCCCACTGTCACTCACAGATATAACTGTGTTTTCCTTCTCCATGAATATGCATAATCTGATTATACTGTCTTTCGGTGTATAAAGAATGGCATTATAGAGAAGGTTTGTCAGTAAATGATCCATTAACATAAAATCAAATTTCAGCAGCGGTAAGCTATTGTCTATTTTTAACTGAAAATCATGCTGTTCAATCATCCGTCCGGTTTTCTTCTGAACAACGGCAACAAGTTCTCCGATATCATACCACTCAAGATTAAGAATACTTTTATTGCTTTCTATCCGTATTGATCCGAGAAGATTGTCCACAATTCTGTTAAGTCTTTCTGATGCCTCAACTATATCGTTGGCAAATATCTTTCTTACTTCAGGTTTTTCTCCAAGGTTTTCATCTATCAAACCGTTGGCTGCCGTAGATATTGTAGTAATTGGTGTTTTCAGTTCATGGGAAACAGAATTCAGCAGAATCTGATAAATTTTTTCCGATTCTTCGGCAAGCCTGATTCTTTGCCATGTCCTGTTATATTCACTCCTTTCCACAGCTATTGTTATCTGTGATACCAGCGAGACAAACAGGTTTTCCTGCTCTATTGTAAATCCGTTATCCTGATTTTTATCTATTACAAGTACTCCTGCCGGAGTGGATTGCGTCAGCATTGGGAAAAAATAATATTCCGAATTGCTGAACATCTCGGTTCCATTCCCTGCCGGTTTTCCCTTTTTATAACACCAGAGAGCAAGGTTAAACTCATTGGCAGTTAAAGAAAAATCACTTTCTTTATGCACTTCCCGGGAAAGATTGTTATCTTCATCCCGCAGAAAAATTGTTACATGTACTGCAAAAATGCTTTTTAAAAGCTTCATTGATTTTTCTATCAGATCATCGAGATTATTGGATTCATTAAGAATTCTGCCCATCCTGTAAAGCTCTTCGAGATTTTTTTCCCGTCTCCTTAAAAATGAATCTTTGATCCTCAGCCTTGTTGTTAAATTGCCGATTATAAAAGCAGTGATGAAATACATCAGAAACATGAGAAGGTCTTCCAGACGGTCAATGTAAAAGGTAAACCTTGGCTGTAAAAAAAGGAAATTCCACAATATTGCACTAAGGCTCGCAAAATAAAGCACAGGTCCTTTTGAATAAATACTTGCTATCACCGCCACAGCGGCCAGCAGAATAAATCCGACTGAAAGATAATTAATATATTGATTCAAATAAAGATTGATTCCGATCAATAGCGTGAGCCAGATCGTTACCAGCAAAAAATCGGCAGGAGTTTTATCTGTGGCAAAAAAAGGGTTCCCGAACAGCAGGGATCTGTTTTTATTTTGTTTAATCTGTTCGGATATGACAAAAATATCAATCCCGCCGCTTTTTTTTATCAATGAGTCAACGATATTTCTATCGGGAGAAAAAATAGAATGTTTATAGCCGAGCGGTTTCCCAATAACAATATGTGAAATATTATGTTGCCTGGCAATCCTTAATATGCCGTCTGTTGTATCATCATCAAGGGAAACAAAAAGTTCGGCACCCAACTCAGTCACAAGCTCAATATTTTTTTTCAACTGGCTGTTTTCATCTTCTGAAAGTTTCCGGCTTGTCTGAATATAGACAGCCGACCAGGGAACTTTCTGCTGCATTGCAAACTTTCGGGTCCATTTTACAATGTATTGAGAATAAGGACTTGCACTTATTGCCACAAGATAACCGGGAATTGTTTCCATTTTTTTCCGCTTATTTTCTGAATACATCCGTATACCACTCAATACTTGTATTTTTTGATAATCTTGTCAAATAAATCCCGGGATTTCCTCTTCCCTTTCTTATTCCATCCTTATTATTTTCATACTTGCCGGATCACCCTTCAAGAGCGGGAATATCATCGCTTTTCCCGAGAACATACAGTACCGTATCAGGCATAAGCGTAAAATCAGGGGCAGGATTGAGCACAATTCCATTTTTTAAGACTTCTTTGACAGCTATTACATTTATATTATACCGCTTACGCAGGTTAAGCTCATTAAGTTTTTTATTTTCGAATTTGTTTGGAAGCGCTATTTCAAATATCCCGTATTCAGGAGAAAGAGGCAGATAATCAAGCAGATTTTTGTTTGAAAGTTTTTTCGAAAGCTGTTTTGCATAATCAATTTCCGGATTTATTGTCAGGGTTGCTCCAAGTTTTTCTATTATTACTCCGTGTTCTTCACTTGATACTTTTACAATTACGTTTTTCACACCAAGTTTTTTTACTGCCATTGTAACGAGAATTGAATCCTCAAGAGAATCGACAAGATTGATTATAACCGCATCAATGTTTTTATTAATAAAATTCTTAAGAAAATCCACTTCCTTGAAATCGCTTATAACGGCATGGGCTACAATATCCTTAAGCCTGTTTATAAGAGCTTCATCCCTGTCTATTACTATCACATCATGACCTTTTTTTGCCAATTCACTTGCAAGAGTAAATCCAAAACTTTTAAGTCCGATCACTGCATACTGTTTCATTTTTCCTGCCTGGATATATCAGCTTATTTCGGAGTTTTCACCGGGAAAACATTCATAATTTTTTTTTGATTTCTTTATCAGAACATTTACAGCTGAAAGATACCTTTCATCTTTTCTGTTATCCCTGAGTTGATAATAACTTGTCCTGTCCCACCTGGGAAGAAAGGAAAACAGGCTTCTGAATTCGTCCAAACTGAACTCAGTATCCTTTCCGCTCAGACGGTATTTTTTTATTATCAATGTCTCTTTATTCTCATCAATTTCTGCGGGGTGAGAAATTTCCCGTATAATATTCTCTTTTTCATAATAAATATATTCAGAAGCAGTTATTTCCCTGTCAATTACTGTTATGATCAGGTTTAAGAGGCTGTATTTTCTGGTTTTTCCTTCGTAATTACCCATACCGTAAAAAATTTACCGGTTTTTATAATTCCCGTCTATTTATAAAGCGTTTAAATTTCAAGGAGTTATATTAATTTTTTATTAATTTTTTTTATTTGTTTCTATCTATATTTAATCAAATTACTATGTCTTCATATTCCATATCTATCTTTTTTTCTTCACGTCTAAAGAGGACAATTCCAAAAGTTATCGGCCCGATACGACCGATAAACATAAGAATAATTATTATCGCCTTCCCCAAAAAAGAAAGGGAGCCTGTAATGCCGGTACTAAGCCCGACAGTACCGAGAGCCGATGCAGCTTCAAAAAATATTTGCTCGTATGTAAATGCCTCCGCAGTTAATAACAAAAATATTCCAAAAAACAGTATGGAAAAATAGAATACAAAGATTGCCGTAGCCTGTATTATCCGATCATACGGAATAGTTCTCTTCAGTAATTTTATCTGAAATACTTCTCCAAATATTGAATTTAATGCAATGTTTTTTTCTAAAACATTATTGTTCAAGTTAATCTCCTTTTTCTTTTTAAAATATTTTTGTATTAAACTTTTTCCTTTTTTATCAGCAGATAAATCTTGCTGATAATTTATATATTCTTTTTGAAATGAAAAAACGCTGGAAATAACCCCAAACATACTGCTGACAGTTGTTGATTTAATTCCCCCTCCTGTTCCTGAGGGCGAGGCACCTATTATCATGAGAATTGTCAATATAAAAAGTGAGGAAGATTTTAGTTCGCCGATAGATATTGTATTAAAGCCGACTGTCGTCAATGCAGTCATAGCCTGAAAAAACGCTTTTAAAAGAAAATTCCATTCAATCGTTTTTTGGGGTATGCAATTCTCCAGAAAAAGGAATAATGTACCAAAAAATAATAAAACAATTGTTATAGTCAGTATAATTTTACTTGTAAAAGTTATTTGCTTCTTTTTTCCGCGAACAAGAAGCCATATATCTACCATGACAATATAACCAATAGCTCCAAGGAAGCTTAAAACAAAAATTATTATATTGATCGGTTTACTTCCGGAGTATTGTTCGAAACTGTCATTATAAAGACTGAATCCCGCCGTGCAAAAAGCCGAAATACTATGGAATATGGAGCTCCAGACAGGATTTACTCTTCCATCATTCCACAACAAAGGCATAAGAAACAATGCTCCGAGAATTTCAACAATTATCGTATAAATCACCAGACTCTTTATAAACTTTTTAATACTGAAATCTTTTGGCAGGCTGAAGGCTGTTTGATGTATAACTTCCCGCTCCGGTGATAACGCCTTTCTTGAAAAAAGTATTATAAATGATCCAAAGGTCATATATCCCATGCCGCCAATCTGGATCAAAATGATGACAACGATTTGCCCCAATATTTTATAACTGTCAACAACACTGATTGTAACAAGACCGGTTGTTGAAATTGCAGATACCGAAATGAAAAAACTGTCAATAACTGAAACATTTATTTTTCGGAAAGCCGGAAGCGATAATAATAAAACGCCAATAACGGTATAGGCTAAATATCCCCAGAATAGGAATATTTCCGGTTTTTTGGTTTTAAGGAACAAATGAAGCATAATATCCTCACCCACAAAGATCTAATATTCTGCGTTTCAGACTGCTTCAATATTAATCATTATGGTTGATTCAGTAAATTTAATATTTGTTAATAAAATCTTCTTTTCTGTTAATATTTCATAAATATTTTTCCACTATACTTCAGTAATTCACTTGCTGTAATACAATTTTTCCGCCCGTCGGCCGGAGCAGCAATGTAATCTTCATGGAGGTATTGCCAATAAAGGAGTCTCGTCAAGCAATGTTATCTGCTGTGCACAGGCCTCTTGTACGGGCCGCATTGCACCGACAAGCATGACCTTTTCTATTATGTGGGTCATGACCAGGGGTGACAAATCTCCCGATTTTAACTTATTTCTGAGAATTTCTACAGAGGTTTTACCTGAAAGTAAACAATGGGACCTGTGCGAATTATAAACATCTCTCATTCTTTAAGTTTTTCTTCAAGGTCCATGTCTCCCTTGTATCCCGCTGGCTGAGAGAATTCTTCCTTAATTTGTTCGATGTGACCTTTGAACCTTCCCATCAAGCCCTGGAGTTGCCGGCTTAATATAAACATGCTTATCCCAAATTTTGATTTCTTTATTCGTTATTCGTTTCCTGTAAGGATCCATAATACATCTCGGTTAATATTTTATCAGATATGTCAAACCGGGCTCTGATTTTTATAAAGCATAATTCATGAGGCCATGGGATATAGAAAAAATCAAAACACACCCATATTTCATGGAATATAGGTGTGTGTAATCGAAGAGCACTGGCACGGGTTTTAATACATCATCTTTTAGTATTGAATATCTTTTGATACAGGTCTTCACCAAAAGCCGTCCGGGCGGGGTTCACCGGTATCAGTTTAAAGATGCGCTCACCGATATCCAGACGCTGCGGCCGTAGAAACTGTACCTGCGTAGCATCAAGAAAGGCCGGTGAACAGTTATAGAGGTGAGTAACGGAAACAACCTCTACATCGCTTTCGACAAGCGCCTGTATTATTTGACGACATATTCCCGAGCCTTCACGCTCGTTGGTGACGGCAAAGGATTCTTTTAACAGCATGAGAGAGCCATTTTGCAAATCTTCTGATATGACAGAGATATTTGGTGATATTTCACAGCATTTTCTTTGTCGACGGCATAATTAGTATGGAGATTATTAATCTTTTTTTTAAAGCGCTACAATATGATTTTATTCAAAAAGCTTTATTAAACGGAATCTTTATGTCAGCGACAGCAAGTTGATTGGGTAATTTTTTAGTTTTAAGAAAACAATCTTTAATCAGCGATGGACTTTCTCATGTCAGTTTTGCAACTGTTTCTCTTTGTTTCTGGCTTGTCGCCGTTATTGGTTTCCATCCTGCTTGTTATCTTTGCTTCAATATTAATTAATAAACTGAGTGAAAAAGCGAATATTTACAGTGATGCCTCAATTGAATTGGTTTTGGCTTTAAGCATTGCTATTGGCGTAGTCGTCATCAGTATAGGCAGGGGTTCCAGCATAGATAGGTACAGTTATCTATGCTGGAAGTATATTGGCGATAAGTCAGTTCGAAGTTATTTTATCTGTAGTTGTTTCTGTTTCTGCCACATTTTTAATAGTTTTTTTTTAACAATCTTTTTTTAATAACTTACGATGAAGATTATGCTCATATTTCAAAAGTTAAAATAAAATCGATAAATATCATTTTAAGAGTTATCCAATCGATAACAATTGTTGTTGGAATAAAAATAGTTGGCGCTATGCTAATCTCAAGGCTTAGCACATTCCCTGCAATAAGTGCTTTACAAGTTGCTGATAATTTTAAAAGAATGATATTAATATTTTTATTGATATCGATTATATCTGTCGTCATAGAAGTATTTTTGTCTTTTGTGTTGAATTTCCCGACAGGCGCAACAATTGTTTTAATTAATGGTTTGATATTTACAGTTTTCTATTTATTGAAAAAATTGGAGAAATAAAACGGCATCCATGGCGCAGCGTTCTGGTATTACAATGCTCGCCACGGCAGATAACAGCATATTATGCCTGTTTCCATTGGGGGAACTAATGCTTTTGTCTCTATTATTCTTCTTTTTTCTTTTTACGCAGAAAATCGAACGCGTTTTTTATCCTGCCGCCTTTTTCCATTATATTACGTAAAGTGCTGCTCTCTTTAATAGTACGGAAGGAAACGCCCCTGGGAACTGTGTTAAAGAGACACAGACACCAGGCAGTTTCATTTGCGCTGGTAACAACCGGGTAAATTGTTCCGTCATCCATACTTATCTCCTTTCTTGACTCAGCAGCGGCGGATATCATTTCCTTTATTTCCCGGTCCTTTATAAAAACGTCGATTGAATGTCCTGCAAGTTCTTCAGGCTCAGCCTTAAATTTTTCAGCGAATTTTAATGTGCTGAATACAATTTCTCCTGAAGCCATAACAACTGCGGCTGTCATATCTGAAGTATCAATAATTTTCTTTACAAGGTTATGAAGAGAACTTATCCGCATGGCCCTTTTTTCGCTTATGCTGTTCATTTCAAGAAGGATATCCGCGATCTGTGTTCCTATTCTTCCAAGTTTCCGGAGGCCTAAATCAGGAGAGTGGCCGGTATTTCTGCTCATTATCAGTATTTTATCAAGCGCTTTCCCGAAAAGGTAGCTCCTTAGGATCGTTCCTATACCGGCAAATAATACTATGATTGAAAAAATCAAACCGGAAAGGAAAATGTTTTCCGCCAGGAATTTAAGTTTTTCCGGAGAAAAGGAGTCTGCCCTTGATATTATAAAATATGAATAGGATGAAAGAATTAATAATAAAACTGTCATTAAAATTATAAAAATAATTATTCCGGTTTTTTTTACAAGTATCATGTTTATTTACCAGCCCCGATAAATTCATCAATATCACTATTTTTCCCTACAACAACAAGGACATCATTTTCTTCAAGAAACCTGTTCTCTTCAGGCTGTATAACAATCTCTTTTTTGGAAGGATTCCCTTCTTCATCCAGATCAGTAACAGTTCTTTCTATCATGACAAGTGATAAACTGAACTTTTTCTTCAGCTGCAGGTCATCAGCTTTTTTACCCTTCAATTCTTTAGGGAGAAAAAGCTCGGCTATGCTTATATCTGCTGAAATCGGTATCCTGTCAAGCACTTCCGGCGCTATAAGCCGGCTGGCAACCCTTATCCCCTCATCGACTTCCAGGTTCAGCACCTCGTCCGCTCCGACCTTTTTAAGTACCTTATAATGCATTTCCGAGACAGCTCTTGAGACTACATAGGGGACAGACAGCTGTTTTAATATTGCGGTAGTCAGGATACTGGCTTCAATATTGTCTCCTATTGCAACTATCGCATAGTCAACTTCACTTATTGAAGCTCCTGAAAGGGCTCTTTCATCTGTGGAATCAAGAAGGACCGCGCTTGTTACATTATCAGTAATCATATCAACAAGGTCCGGGTTATTATCGATGGCAATAACCTTTCCCCCTTTTTCCATAAGAGTCGAGCACAGCTGTCTGCCGAATGAGCCGAGTCCGATTACCGCAAATACCTTATCCATTGCCTACTCCTTTATAAAATACTGAACCAATCCTGTCTCAAATCCCGGCAGAAAACCTGATCCTACCCGATTGAAATTTCTGCCTCGGGATATCTGTGAAGAATTTTACTTTTAGTTTCCGAACCGATTGAAGCTACAATTGTAAGAGGCCCGAGTCTTCCGATAAACATCAATAAGATTATCACAACTTTCCCTGCGGCAGTAAGTGATGATGTTATTCCGGTTGAAAGTCCCACAGTCGCGAATGCGGAAACTGTTTCAAAAAGAATATCAAGCGGTGGGGCTTTTTCTGTGACAAGAAGGAGAAAAAACCCTGTTATTACAGCCGTCAGGCCGAGTGATAAAATTGAAAACGCCTTGAGAACCGTCTGAACTCCAATCTCTCTGCTGTATATTGTTATATTATTCTCTTTCCTGAAAAAGGATTTAAAATAGGAATAAAGGACTGCAATCGTATTTACTTTTATACCTCCGGCAGTACTTCCGGAAGCCCCGCCGGCAAACATGTAAAGAATCATTATAAACACAGTTACGGGCATAAGCGAAGAAAAAGATATGGAATTAAAACCGGCAGTCCTTAATGTTACGGACTGGAAAAAGGCGGACAGATACTGAACACCAAGCGGTTCTTCCTTCAGGAGGTTTCCATGTTCAAAAAAATAAACCAGAAACATTCCGGAGAAAATGAGAAAAACAGTATATCCGAGAACAATCCTCGAGTTGGTACTTAACGAATCCTTTTTATATATACCTGTTATGAAGCTTTTTATTTTAGTAAACAGACTCGACCAGATATCTGTCATTACTGAAAAACTTATTCCTCCCAAAATTATCAGAAATGCTACAGTAAGCACTATAGCCGGATTTGAGGAAAACTGTTCAAGACTGTCTGAAAAAAGGGCAAAACCTGCGTTGCAGAAGGCTGAAACCGCGTGAAACACAGAATAAAAAATCCTCTCGCCGAATGACCTTCTACCGGTAAAGGAATAGAACAGTATTACCGCGCCTGCCGCTTCTATCAGCAGAGTAAGGCCAACAATATTCTTTACCATTGCTGATATTTTTGTCATATCATCCTCATTAATCATATAAGATATGAGTTTTTTATTTTCAAGCGAGACAGATTTCCTGAACATGAAAACAGTAGAAAAAGAGAGGATCATTATTCCAAGTCCGCCTATCTGAATAAGAAGCATAATTATGATTTTGCCCCAGGTGGTGAAGTAAACAGCCGTATCAACCACAATCAGACCTGTTACGCATACTGCGGATGTTGCGGTAAAAAGGCTGTCAAGGATAGAAAGAGAACCGCTCCCGGCCGAGGCAAAAGGCATTGCCAGAAATATTGTCCCGGCAGCAATTACTGTCAGAAAACTTATCACAATAGTCTGCGCAGGATTTATTAATATATTCTGAAGAAAACTGCTCAGTTTCCCGAATTTTGAAAATACCCTGAACAGAATAAGTGTATTTCTGAATATAATAATCGCTGCAATTCCGGAAAAAAAGGTCTGCCTGGTGTAATATAAAAGAAATTTATCAGATATAAACAGAATAATATAAAAAAACAGAAGCAGAGAGGCGATCAGATTATGGGAGAGATAAATTCTTTTGTATTTTGCCTTCATCAAAGAGAAAAAAAATTCGGAAAGAGCTGTAATTATGATAAGAAGATCTATTATTCTTCCTGTCAGCTGAGCCGAAGGAAAAGATGAGAACTGCTCAAGGTAGAAAGAGGCTGCTCCCAGAAAAAGCACGGCAAGTGTGACAATAGTTTTCAATCTTTAAACCCTCTGGAATACATTATAGCATTTATAAAGCAGCAAATTCCATATCGGAAATAACGCGGGAAAAACCATTCATCCATACCGTGATTCAAGGTATTTTTTGAAAGCGTAAAGCGCATCCTTGAAATTCTTTCTCCCGAGTCCGAGCCTGAAGTACCTGTCGTCATAGTCAAAAAGTTTTCCGGGGAGCATAAGAAGGTCATGCCCTTTGACAAGGTCACGTGAAACATCAGATGCACTTATATTCCCCCTGAAAGAGGGAAAGGCGACAGAGCTCCCCGACGGCTCGTTCCACTGGAGAATGTTTTCAAGATCTTCAAATACTCCTACCGCATAATCAATATTGCTTCTTATTATATCCCTGCTCCTTCCGATGAAAAAATCCCTGTGCCGGAGCGCTATACGGGCAAGGTGCTCAGAAGGGGCGCTGCTGCATATTGTTGTATAATCCTTAAGGTGTGCTACCTTGCTGTAAAGATCTTTTTTCTTTGTCGCAATCCAGCCTATTCTCAGCCCGGGAAGACCGAAGGATTTTGACATGCCGAAGAGTGATACACTGTCTTCGTAAACTGTACACATGGAAGAAAGCGGTTCCCTGTAGTCATGCTCAAGAAGCCAGTACATCTCATCGGAGAAAATAAATATATTGTTTTTCCGGGCAATATCAATTATTTCCCTGTATTCATCTGATGACGGCATAAATCCTGTCGGGTTATGGGGAAAGTTTACAAGTATTGCCTTGACCGGCTTTTCCCTGATTGTTTTTTTAAGAAAATCTATATCAATCTCCCAGTTTCCGTCCCTGCTTAAGAGAGACCACATAACAACCTCGCATCCGGCTGCCCTGGGAATTTCCACAAGGGACTGATAGATCGGAGAAAGCACAACAATCCTGTCCCCTTTTTCAAAAAGGGAATTGAGTGTCAGATAAATGCATTCTTCAGGAGCCGCGACAAAAATCTCATCCGGCGCATAACCGCTGTAAAGATTGGCAATTTCCTCTCTCAGTCTGATGCTTCCGCTCGACTCGGTATAGCCGAACGTCATGTTCATGAATTCCTTTTTTTCCTCATAATCAAGAAGATCGAAAAGTGTATTCAGAGAAATTGATTCGCAGTCTGAATTGCTCAGCTGCCTGTTGATGGAAAACTCATATTCCGCGAAATATCTCTCAAGTCTGAATGGTTCATATTTCAAAGCACTATCCCTCCGTATTTTCCATCAAAACCGTATTCAACACTGTAATCCCCGCGCCTTATCCTGTTGATCCCGTCTGTTACTTCATTCGGGATGTTCCTGAATGAAAGCTCTCCTTTTTCAAGCCAGATCGAACTTTCCCTTCCAGCCTGCCTTATGATTTCAAGATAGATATCGGTCACTTTTTTAGTCCCGCTTCCGCATTTAAGACACTCTGCAATAACTTCAACTACCGGTATCTGGTAGACAAAATCCTGCCTTCTTTCAGGCGCTCCCGTGTAAAGTGAATCGACCCTTTCCTTTACTCCCTTCGTAAGAGGTTTGCCGCAGACGGGACAGATATCGGGAGGATTTTCCTTAAAAAATATTTCTTCTCCGTTATGTCCCGGCCTGTCGCCCCTGTGCCCCGTAAGGTAATATCTTCCCTCAAAGGGAGGAAATTCTGCGGTTTTGACAACCGTTCCACTACAGACTGCATCGGCAATCCCGTCGGAACTTACCTCAGAAACTGCAAGTTCTGTAAATTCCCTCCCAAGCCTGTTAAATGCGGCGGAGTGAGCATCGCTGGATGATATTACAGGAACATCAAGGTACCCGGCAATTTTTTTTATCATGTCAGGGTCTGCGCTGAGGCCTGATTCTACCGCGTCGATAAGGGATGTTTCGTTTCCGAATATTTCTTCCATACTGTCTACAGGATTTTTTCCGCCGAGTATCCCGTCCGGTGTCATAATATGTGCGGGAATCAGAAGACAATTACAGTTTTTTTTGAGACGGATAAAAAAATCACACATTTGGCCGCTGCTTTCAAATTTGATAAAAGGCCGTCCTATACCGAGCTTGCTGCCTGCGGATTCAAACATTGCTCTGGCATCCTTTATAAAGAGGCGGCTGCGGAAAAGAATAACCATGTGGAACAGTTTTCTTTTAAGGGGGTTATGCGGGTACGGCATTGTCACTATCACTTCAGTCTGGGGCATAAGAAAGCAGTTTTCTCCGGAATTTTTTTTTCCGGGATCAAAAGAGCTGCTGCCGGCAGCAGGGCTGCTTTGGGAAGTATTCATTGCCCACATTCCCTTTTTTGCGTCAAACGGGAAAAAACCGTCGAGCTCATTCTCCCATTTCTCAAGGAGGATGTCCCCGCTGCCGTAGACATCTATCCCCTTAGTCTCCATCACATAACGCAATTTGTTGAAATCTGTTTTGCCGCTTGCGCCGGCATAAGGCGAATGGGAGTGAAGATCAACGACAATATTCATGCGGAAAACTCCTGTCAAGCTGGATAGTTATCACAATAGTCCGGTTACCTGGAATGTTCATACTACAACAAAACACTTTTTTCTCAAACAAAAAAATCTTTTTCCTTTCTCCCTATTTTAATAATGCAGCAAGTTCATCCCGCTTATCCATTAATTCCTGTTTTTTATCAGCTGCGGATGAGCTGTACGATGTTAAAGCAAGGTCCTTATCTATCAGTTCGTTATACAATTCAAGGGCTTTTTCCCTTCCTGACTTTTTAAACAGTGAATTCAGGTTTTTCTCTATCTCAGCTTCCTTTTTCCTTATCAGCTCGCCCTCTTTATCCGTAAATCCCGGGATAAAAAAGACAACATCCTCTGCCGCGTTTTCTGTTATCTCAATCGGCCAGGTAACAACAGTATATGGGCCGAACATCCTGTTCTGGACTATTTCAATGTCCCTTTTACCGGTGAGCACGCGCTCCATCAGGTCGGATTCGGGGACGGTGACGCTCTCCCCGATACGTACACGAAAGGCGCCCTTGTCACCGATACTTATGAGCTTTACTTTTCCGAATGTCATTTTCATGCCGCTGAAGCTCTCGGCAAGAGAAAGGGCCAGAGTATCTGCTGAATCAAAAACATCAAGAACAGTTGAAGCGGTTTCCTTTTTCGTTATTGTCTCCTTTCCTTTCTCCATGTTGTAAACAGAAAGCTCAAAGACAATTTCTCCCGAGTCTGTATAATAACTCTTTCCATGTATAAGATTCGGTATTCCGGATTTTTCACAGTATCCGGCCATGTTTTCAGGGATATCGGCATCATCGATTGTAACATCATATAAACCCGACATTCTGAGAACCAGGTCAAGTGTCGTAACAACAGTTTCCGAAGAGACTGTAAGGTACTGATCCGACTCAACAGCGCAGGAGATGGGAATTATTGCAACTTTTGTTTTTGCAGGTCCGTTTTTTTCTTTAACCTCAGGCTGGGTCTGGGCCTCAATCCGAGGATGAATCAAAAGGAATGATACTGCAGTCAGAAGTATGATAATTTTTTTATTCATAAAGCCCCCTCCTGTAATGATATTACCAATAACCGTATGGAGCAAGAAAGATTTAGCTGATATCCTTTTCCAATGATGAGACAGAAACACCGGGCAGAACTTATGCTTGTAGTTGCAGCTCTTATATGGGGCGCGACATTTGTTATAATAAAGGAAGGAATAAAAAGCTGTTCCCCTGTTCTTTTTAACGGAATAAGATTTATGCTTGCCTTTTTTGTTATGCTTTTCTTTAACAGAAAAAAATTTACAGAAGCCGGCAGAAAAATATGGTTTCATGGAACATTCCTTGGGTGCTTTAACTTTATCGCCTATGCAATGCAGACACTGGGTCTTAAATATACATCTGTCGCGAAATCAAGCCTTGTTACATATCTTTTCGCGATCCTTACACCCCCGCTTCAGTATGTAATAACAAGAAAAGTTCCTCACAGGGGAAACCTTACAGGACTTGCCGTAGTGTTCACAGGGATGATAATGATCACTTCTCCCAAAGCCGAGGGGATAAATATCGGCGATATTCTGACTCTCGCGAGCGCTGTTTCCTATGCTTTTTATATTGTTCTTATCGATATTTACCCGGCAAAGGAAGACGCCGGAGTGCTTGTAGCAATCCAGTTTTTCATAATGGGAACACTTGGACTTATCATCTCGCCTTTTGTAGAAACAGTTTATATTTCGTTCAATTCAGGCCTTGTTTTTTCTCTTGCATATCTTTCCGTTCTGGGCAGCGCAGTCTGTATCTATATAATCAACCGTTTCCAGCACTACACTACCCCGACAAGGGCAGTTCTGATCTATGCGCTTGAACCGATGTTTTCCGTTATTCTCGGCATAATCATTCTTGCGGAATCAAAAGCGCCCTTAAAGGTTGCAGGCGCGGCTGTAATCCTTTCAGGGATACTTATATCGGAACTCTGGGAACAGATAGAGTACAGGATTAAACAGAAAAAACCGGTTTAAAATAATTATTCTATCCTGCTTGCCATATTGCCAATATCTGGTAAAATTGCAGTTAATGAGAAGAAAAACAATATTAAGGACGCGTACGTCAAAAACAATTTTTCTTATACTGACTTCATCAGCCGCATCAGCGATTGTATATCTTTTTATGCCCATTATAACAGGCTGGAAAAGCACACTGCAGGCAGCACCTGAAAATATCCAGGATATCCTATTAATCTTTTCTCTTGCTCTTCACCTTTTCTGGGCATTTTCACTTTTAGTCTTAAAAAGCCGAAGGGATAATTTTGCACTTAAAGCCCCGGCAGGTATGTTTGCAACCTCGCTTCTCATGTTTCTTTTTTCATACCTTTACGCCTGTAACGCGGGGCTTGAATATATTCAGCGGTTTGCCCAAACCTCTGACATACTGAGTTTTGCTCCTGATACCACAACAGGCAGACTATATGCGCTTTTCATGTATCTCCCCTTTATTGTCTCCGACCTGACTGCAATTTTCATTTTAAAAAAGACCAAAGGTATCTCTCCTTCTTTTTCAAGGCTCGCTCTCACAATGCTTTCTGCAGTTCTTTATTCCCTTTCCTTTCCTTCCTTTTTCCATCCGGAGGGATTCCCATTACTGGCTTTTATTGCACTTGTTCCGCTGATTCTTGTAATCAATCATTCAAAAACAGGGGAAGGAGTATTCTGGGCGGTTGTATTCGGAGTCTTTCAGACAACAATAATAAACTACTGGCTTTCAACATTCAGTCTTGTATCTCTGCAGGCTGTTATTTTGATCAATCTGGCGCATTATCTGATTTTCATGGCAATCGCAGTTCCTGCATGCAAACATGCAGGCAGGTTTAAATGGATTATCTTTCCGGCAGCATGGGTTATGCTTGAATATTTCAGAAGCCTCGGGTTTGCAGCATATCCCTGGTGTCCGCTTGGAACCAGCCAGTATAAGACTGCCTCATTTATCCAGACAGCATCAGTTACAGGGGTTTACGGGATATCATTCATCATAGTGTTTTTAAATTCATCCGCAGCATTTTTCATTTCTTCCTTAACTGAAAAAAAACACACAGTTAAAAGCAGACTGATCAAGGCTGTTCCCCTTCTTGCTGCAGTCCTGGCAGCAGCGTTATCAGTTGCATGGGGAAAGGGGGAAATTGCCCGCCTTGAAAGAGAGGTCCCGGTAAAAACGATTAATCTTGCCCTGATTCAGCAGAACAGCGATCCCAGAAAAACAGACTACAGGGAGAATCTGGATGTGCTTAAAAAGCTCACCAATGAAGCCCTTGCCAGTTCAAATGGAAATACAGACCTTGTCGTATGGTCCGAAACCGCCTACGTCCCCAACATAAGGCGGTGGGGCAGCATGGCGCCGGAGGAACATCCTCTTGCAAAACTTACAGATGAATTCCTTGAGTATCAGGGAAAGGGCGGTTTTTATCTTTTAACCGGTAACGACGATTATGAACTTAAAGGAGACGGCAATACAATTGAAAGGAAGGAATATAACGCATCTGTATTTTTTACGGACAGGGGAGAGAGATTCGAAACCTACAGGAAGATCCGCCTGGTCCCATTCACCGAATATTTTCCATTCAGAAGGCAGCTGCCCGCTCTGTATGATATTCTTATAAAGATGGATGTCAACCTCTGGGAACCCGGGATTGAGCAGACAGTCTTCACCCATCCTGAATTCCGGTTTTCCACCCCTATATGTTTTGAAGATATCTTCCCGGACTATGTAAGGAATTTCGCCTTGAAAGGAGCGGAAGTAATACTTGACATATCAAACGATTACTGGTCCCTTACTGAAACGGAAGGGAAGCAGCACTTCATGACAGGGATGATGAGAGCGGTGGAAAACCGCAGGCCTCTCGTCAGATGTACAGCCTCGGGCCTTACGGGGGTTGTTGAGCGGACAGGTAAAATAAGGGACACACAGCCTTTCTATAAACCGCTTTATGTAAACACACAGATAGAACTGCACGAACATGGTGCCGCATCAGTTTACCTAAAATACGGAGACTGGTTTGCAGGGGCCTGTATCGCAGCGGTTTTTTTTATGTTTATAAAATCCATGGCTTTTGGTTTTCTCTCCTCTGTGATAAAACATAAGAGAATAAGACTCTTGAATAATAACAAGTAAAAAATTAGCTTTATACCTGACCGGAAGATATTCCGTCAGCAGTTTCAGCCGCAAAGAGCGATGCCAGGAGAACAACGACACCATGAACGGCAAAATATATTTCAGCTACAGCATGATTCACAGAACAATTAAAAAACTATCAGAGCAAATCATGGAGAGCGGATTCAATCCTGAACTTATGGTCGCCATCGGAACCGGCGGCTTTATCCCTGCGCGGATAATGAAAACATATCTCGGTCTTCCGATACTCACTGTCGGCATCAGATACTACAATAAAGAGAACAAACTCCAGAGCGAACCTGAAAGGATTCAGTGGATTGATGAAGTGGAGGAGAAGCTGAAAGGTAAAAGAATCCTCCTCGTAGATGAGGTTGATGACACGAGATCGACTCTTGAGTATTGCCTGAGGGAGCTTATAAAACAGAAACCTGATGAGATAGCAGTCGCAGTTCTCCATAAAAAGGAAAAAACAAAGGCAGGAAAAATTCCATCCGCAGTTACAAAATATTTTTGCGGAGAAACACTCCCCGATTCATGGTGCTGCTACCCATGGGATGCGCTTGATATTGTCGAGCATGAGAAGATCGCGAATCAGGGATAAAACCGGCCTGTTTTTTCCGGAAAAACGAGCTGATGCAAATCGTAAACAGACAGCCTGATACAGGGCTGGAATTTAAAAACCACTGTTACCGCTCTCCCCGCTTGTGCGGCTCCCCAAGATGCGCCGGGGCATGCATCTTCCTGTGCCCCTCAAGACTTAATCCGTAAAAAATCAGAACAGCAAGCGTTGTGAGGTACGGAAGCATCGCCAGAAAGTTGGGCGAAATACCAAGCGGCTGGAGAAGATACTGGAGAACAAAAATACCGCCGAAAACATATGCGCCGGAAAAAGCCCGTTTCGGGTCCCACATTGAAAAAATTGTAAGAGCTATAACAATCCAGCCCCTTCCTGCGGTAAGTCCTTCTATCCAGGATTTGCTGTAGGCAATTGAAAGATGGGAACCTGCAAGACCGGCAAACGCTCCCCCGGTCATTACGCAAAGATACTGAACCAGATGGACATTTATCCCCTGTGTTTCTGCAGCTTTGGGATTTTCCCCTGTTGACCGCACAGCGATACCCGCCTTTGTCCTGTAAAGAAAAAACCACGCCCCTGCACCGAGGATTATGGAAAGATAAAAATATGGGTCCTGCCTGAATAATATCTCGCCAATATACGGAATATCCCTCAAATACGGGATATTAACCGCGTCCATCTTTATGGCAAGCGGTTTTCCGATATAGGGCTTGCCCCAGAGACCGCTGATGCCGAGGCCCAGCATGGAAAGTGCAAGTCCTGATACAACCTGGTTTGCACGGAGGCTGATGCTTACAAATGCGTGGATCAGGGCAAATAACGCGCCGCAGATCATGGAGAAAACAAGCCCCAGCCAGGGATTTCCGGTAGTGTAGGTTACCGCGAATCCCGAGACCGCCCCAACTGCCATCATCCCCTCAACCCCGAGATTCATAACTCCGCCCCTTTCACATATTATTTCACCCAGCGTCCCAAGAAGCAGGGGGGTGCCCGCGATCAGGGTCCTTGTAAGTACTGATATTATTATCTGTTCCATTTTGCCCCCTGAAGTTTTATTGTCACACTGTTCTTCTGGAAAAACTCACCCATTATGAGAAATACAAGAATTATGCCGTTGAATATATTTACAGTGGCAGCCGGCAGATTAAGTGAAATCTGGATTGCATCTCCTCCGACAAGTATTCCGGCGAAGAAAAGCCCGGAAATAATTGCCGTGACCGGGTTCAGCCTTGAAAGCCAGGCGACAATAATCGCGGTAAAGCCGTAGCCTGAGCTTATTGATTCAGGATATGTCAGATGGTGGTGAAGCCCTGCTACCTCTCCGACTCCCGCAAGCCCGGCAAGACCTCCGCTTATGACCATTATAATAATTGTGGTTCTGTAAAAATCAATTCCCGCGTATCTTGCCGCCTCCTGGTTCTCCCCGATGACCCTCACTTCATACCCGAATCTGGTCCTGAATAAAAGGACATATACCAAAGCAGAAACTGCCAAAGCAATAATCAGCGTGACAAAGTGGATCCTTGAATTGCCAAAAAGGGCAAGCTGCGCTGTTTCGGGAAAATCATCGGTATAGGGAAAGCCGAACTGGGTTTTACCCTTCCAGGGGCCAATAACAAGCATTTTTATGAACTCTGCCCCGACATAATTAAGCATAAGGGTTGAGATAACCTCATTTATCCCGAACCTTACACGCAGTATCGCGGGGACAATTCCCCATAGCGCCCCGGCGATAAACCCTCCCGTAAACATGAGAATAACCGCGGCCCATCCGGGAAGGGAGGCTGCCCAGGTTAACGCAATCCAGGTGGCGGCGGCAGCCCCGGCCAACAGCTGGCTTTCAGCGCCGATGTTCCAGAATTTACCGCGGTAGGCTATGGTAAGCCCTGCTGCGATAAGGATCAACGGTATTGATTTTGTTACAGTTTCCTTGAATCCGTACATGGAACCGAATGAGCCGCTGAATATCTTGTATATCGCGAAAAAAGGGTTTACCCCTTTCGCCAGAAAGACAATCCCTATTGCCGCAAGCCCCGCAAGAAGGGAAGCGGCAAGAATCAGGTTTGATACAAGCGGTTTTTCATTTTCGCGGGGTGAAACATCAATTCTAAGCATCACTCTGCCTCCTGCACAGGAAGCCTCAGGGAACCTGTCATCATAAGTCCTATATCCTTTATATCAGCATCTCCCGCCTTAAGTATTCCCATAAATTCTCCCTTGAAAATTACAGCAATCCTGTCGCAAATCTCAAAAAGCTCTTCAAGGTCTTCCGAAACAAGAAGAACACCGCCCCCCTCTTCCCGCCTTGCGAGAATCTGCCGCCTGATATATTCAGTGGCCCCGATATCAAGCCCGTAGGTCGGATGAGAGGCTACCAGAAGAGCCGGCTTGCTCTCTATCTCCCGGCCTATAATCAGTTTCTGTATGTTGCCCCCGGATAATGATTTAATCGGGACATTAATGGAAGGCGTTGAAATATTATACCGCTCGACAATATTTTCCGTATGGTTTTTTATCAGGTCATAGTCAAGAAACATCAGCCGGGAAAAAGGTTTTGAGTGGTGTTTTTTAAGAATTGCGTTCTCGTATATGAAAAGATTGGGAACAATTCCGAACTTTATCCTCTCTTCAGGGACATGGGTAATACCTCTTGTGTTTACGACACGGGCAGACTTGTTTGTAATCGCGTCATCTTCAAGTATTATCTCGCCGGAGGAGGACCGTCTCAAACCTGTTATGGCTTCGACCAGCTCCCTTTGTCCGTTACCCGAAACTCCGGCTATGCCGAAGACCTCATTGCGGTAGACCGAAAAGGAAAGACCGTTTACTGCCGTATTTCCCCTGTCCCCATTGACAATCAGATCCTTTACCTCAAGTACCCGCTCCCCCCTTTCAAGAGGCGCCTTGTCAAATCTGAGGTCAACATCACGGCCGACCATCATCCGGGCGAGCTCTTTTTTATCAACATCGCCGATATCCGCCCCGCCGACAGTAATACCCTTTCTTATTACAGCTACTCTGCTGCAAATCTCCATAATTTCATCAAGTTTATGGCTGATAAGAATAATTGAGTGCCCGTCATCTGCCATCTTTCTGATTATCCCGAAAAGGTCTTTCGATTCCTGGGGAGTAAGTACGCTTGTAGGTTCATCCATGATAAGGAGATCTGCCTCAAGAAAGAGAGCCTTAAGGATTTCCACCCGCTGCTGTTCCCCGGCAGAAAGTTCCCATATTTTCTTGTCAGGATCAATTTTCATGTCAAACCGCTGTGAAAAGCCTGATATCTTTTTTCTTATATAATTATCCGGGAAAAAGAACGGAACATCATCAAGTCCGAGCGCGATATTTTCCGCTACTGTGTGGTTCTGCACAAGCATGAAATGCTGATGTATCATGCCTATCCCGGCCCTCATGCTGTCTTTTGGATTTTTTATCCTTGCATCTTCTCCGTTGATTATAATCTGACCGGCATCCGGCCTGTAAAGTCCGTAAAGAATATTCATCAGAGTTGTTTTGCCTGCCCCGTTTTCACCGAGCAGCCCCAGCACTTCGCCGGATGAAATTTTAAGGTTTATATCTTTGTTGGCGTAAAAACCATGAAAGGATTTTGTTATTCCCCTCATTTCAAGGTCATTTATCTTCCGCACACGGGGTCTCCTGATAAGGAATTTTAAATTATAAAAAAGTGTATTTTATTTGCAGTGTTTTTTCAATCTTGCTTGCGGATAATGCCGGACTTATTTACATACTATTGTAAACATGAGTAATATTATGTAAGTATTATCAGAAGGGGAATTGAAGATGAAAATATCAGCTTTAATTTTATTGCCTCTTGTTATAACCGGCTGCGCTGGAATACCTGAAGGTATAAAACCTGTAGACGGTTTTGAACTTGAAAAATACCTGGGCAAATGGTACGAAGCGGCCCGCCTTGACCACTCTTTTGAGAGGGGCCTTGACAATGTAACGGCAGAATATTCACTTCGAAAAGACGGAAAGGTAAAAGTCCTTAACAGGGGGTTTTCAGCTTCAAAGGGCAGGTGGGAGACAGCTGAAGGAAAGGCCAAATTTGCGGAAAAACAGGATCAGGGATTTTTAAAGGTATCTTTTTTCGGCCCCTTTTACGGTTCCTATGTTATCTTTGAACTTGACATGGATAACTACAATTACGCTTTTGTATCCGGCCCCGACACATCATACCTGTGGCTTCTCTCAAGGGTACCGGATCCTGACAGGGAAATAATTGATAAGTTTATAAAAAAAGCAGGTGATCTTGGTTTTAATACAGACAATCTGATTTTTGTAAAACAGGATTTAAATGGAGGTAAATGATGATAGCGCTGCCGATAGCAGGAAGTTCCAAAACATATGCGGTTGACCCTTCAAAGATAATCGCACTGGGCCTTAACTATCACACTCATATCGCCGAGAGCAAAACAGTGAATGTCCAGGGGTTTTCAGGAGAAGTACCGGAAGAACCGGTTCTTTTTGCAAAGACCCCCAACGTGCTTGCGGGGAATGGGCAGGCGATAATAATACCCTCTTTTATCAGAGAATATAAATTCGCCCTACCCAGGGTGGACTATGAAGCGGAGCTTGCGTTAATAATAAGCAGGCAATGCAAAAACGTATCCCCTGATGATGCCTATGATTATATTTTAGGCTATACCTGCTTCAACGATGTAAGTCAGAGAAATTTCCAGAAAGATGACAAGGCAGGATGGTTCAGGGGTAAATCTCTTGACACCTTCGGCCCGGTCGGCCCGCGCCTTGTACTTGCGGATGACCTTCCGGACCCCATGAATCTTGATTTAAAGTGCCGTCTGAACGGCAGGATTGTTCAGGATTCAAATACAAAATACATGATCTTCGGGATTCCTGAAATTGTGGCCTTTGTCTCCAAAAATTTTACCCTTGAGCCGGGTGATATAATCCTCACAGGAACTCCTGCAGGGGTGGGGCCGATGAAACACGGGGATATAGTGGAAGTCGAGATCGAGAAGATCGGCAAGCTTTCAAATCCTGTAGTGGAAGAATGATATTCTCCCGGCAGGATTATTCCTCTATTCCATATTGCCTGAAAAGATTCAGAATTGATTTCTGCGGCCCCTTTAGTTCTAGTTTAATGTTTTTTGTTTTAAGGTAGGTGTAGATATTGAGGAGGGAGAGAATGCTTTCCTTGTCGATCTGCCTGATCTGCGAGAGATTGAGGACTATCTTCCGGGATTCCCTTTTTATTTCAAGTTTAAGAATCTGCTTGAGGTAGAGCATATTGTTTATCGTGAGGTTCCCCTTGAGATGGAATTCTCCGGTACGGCTGCCGTCCATCATTATGCAGAAGGGATTGACCATTTTTTTGACTTTTATTTTTGTCTTCCGGCTGTCGACAAGCTGTTCAAGGATTTCATTGGTATCCCGGAGCCTCTGCACCAGGCCCTGTATAAGTTCCAGAAACCAGTCCGGGATGTTGTAGATGTTGTTATAAAACTCCCTGATATCTATTACATAGACCACGCTTGTCTGGTCCGCTTTAACAGTGGCAGATCTCGCCCCCTGTTTTATAAGGGACATCTCCCCGATTACATCGCCTGTTTTGGCGTCCGCAAGTTTTACTTTATTTACTGATGTTTCCCTGTAGACTGAAAACGAACCTGTTTTAACAACATACATTAGGTCGCCGGGATCGCCCTGCCGGATAAGAATTTCGCTGCTTTCAACCCTTTTTGTCGGAATTGCGGTTGTCGTGAGTATGTCCTGTATACCCTTTATGGTAAGGACTTTATCCCTTATCAGCTGAATATTTTCAACCTTTATTATTAAATCATCCCTGAGGGGACTGGAGGTAAGATTAAGGAGAAAATTCATTCCTGCCTGATCTATATCGATGACTCCGGAAAAATCGAGAGTCAGCTCCTTTTCCTGTTTCAATTTCAGTTCCCGGATCTTTTTTTTGACTTGTTCAACGCCTTTCTCTGTAAGTATCCCCTTAAGAAAAATACTGCCCGGTTTTTTACTGATATCCTGGCTCATTTCAAAATAATCAATTTTATCATTTACCGGTTTTTCCATGGATTTATTTTCAGGAGGGCTGATCATGAAATTACCAAGTATTTCTGTTGTTTTTCTGATTCTCCTTACAAGAACTTTGGCAATACTCACAGCCCAGTTGGAAAGGCCAAGGCTGTTGTCTGACAGGATATCTGGGGTTATCATGCTTGCCATTACAGATGATTCAGCTATAACTGTCGCAGTCCGTGCTATGCCTGTAAGAAAGGACATTTCCCCGATATAATGGCCCGCATAAAGCCTGGTAAGATGAATAAGCTTCTCATCCTTGTTTATGTATACACTTACTGAACCGGAGCGGATTATATACATTTCCCGGGATGTATCGCCGGTTTTAAATATCTCATCCCCTTCTTCAAAGCGGACAAGCCTTGTTTTAAGTGTTTCTTCCATAAGCTATACTATAGGTTCCGGATTTGCAGTTGTCAATTGTGAAACAGATTCAGGTATTTTTTAAGCAAGAGAATAATATCGGGTAAATTTCATTTATTTTTTCTTTTACTTTTGTGTATTGCTTAAAGGAACCCGGTTAAGCTCATCCCTCAGCTGTTTCCAGTCCGGCAGATACGATGAAAGGATCGTTTTAAAGTTGCTGTTGTGAAGTCTTTCAAAGTAATGAGTCATCTCATGTACGACAACATACTCAAGACAGTGTTTCGGTTTTTTTGCGAGTTCGAGGTTGAGCCAGATCTTTTTCTTTTTTATGTTACAGCTGCCCCACCTTGTTTTCATCTGCCTGATCCTGATCTCTCCCGCGCTTATCCCCATTTTCTTTTCCCATCCGGCTACAATAGCGGAAAGCTGTTTTTTCATCTCCCTGCGGTAAAAGGCATTCATTACCTCGTGCCGTTTTTCCACTCCGCTGCCTGGTTTAACGTAAAGGGCAAGAGAATCTCCCCGCACCTCAACCTTTGCGCGCCCCGCTGTTTCGATTACATCAAGGAAGTATCTCTTTCCCTGGAAGAAATGGCACTCCCTGTTTTTATACTCCCTTTCGGCAAGCTTCTCATAGCCTGCGAATTTAAGCTGCCGCCTTTTTATCCAGGGAAGCTTTGATATCACAAACTGCCTGACCTTATCGTCGCTTACCCTTGCCGGTGCTGAAACCCTGACCCTTCCGTCCGCCGCATAGATAGTCAGACGGATGGTTTTAACATCTTTTTTAGTGAGCTCAATTGTGATGTCATTGATTGTAATCTGTTTCATAAATAACGCATCAAATAATCAGGAATTAATGCCGTTGCGGATTCTCTCAAGCTCATCAGCCATAACCTGACGGCTTTTCCGTGCAAGCTCTTCCGGCTTCTCTCCAGGTGTGACAGGGATTGGAGGAAGGATGTGGATGGTGATGTCCCTCCTCTTGTTCAGGAGAAAACCCTTTTTGGGAAGAATCTGGTAAGGGCCGTCAATTACGACAGGAAGCAGGGCAGTGCCGGTGCCTGACGCTGACTTGAATGCCCCTTTTTTGTATTCTCCGATTTCTCCGTCTTTTGTTCTTGTCCCTTCAGGGAAGACAAGAATGGAGTCCCCGTTCTTCATCATTTTTTCCATCCGGCGGATTGCGCTGAACTGGCTTTTTATTTTCTTCCGGTCAACCATTATGTGGCCGCTTAGGAAAAGGTTCCATCCTACAATCGGAACAAACGCAAGTGCCATTTTACCGATCATCTTTACGGGATAGAAAAGACGGAAAGCGATTAATACATCGATAAGAGACTGATGATTCATTATTACAACATGAGGTTTTTTCCTGTCAAGATGTTCCTTTCCCTGAAGTTCAACTTTCCAGAGCGGCCCGAGGGCAAGAGCAAGAGCGCACCAGAGGGACGAGTGGTAATGCATAATTCTCCTTCTTCTGTCAAAAGGAGCGGTAAGGATAAAGAGGGCAAGCTGGAAAGGGAAAAACATAACAAAGCACATTACAATTTCAAACCAGGTAAGAAGCGACAATAAAACAACCAAGGGATTCTCCTTGCCTTCCGGAAACGCAAAAGCATAACGCAGGGCCATTGTCCGGCGATTCTGCTGAAGATACTGATGCAAATACCTGGAAAACATTTTTAATTCAGGAATATGTCACACTGCCGTGAAGCGGTATGCTGTAACCTGATTTTAAAAATATAATACCATATAAAAAGGGATTTAATAAACCTTTTAAAAAGATGGGCCCTGCAGAGGCAGGAAAAATTAAAAAGAAATAAAGGGTCTGTCAGCTTCCCCTGAAACTGGGCAACACCCCTGTATCCAGCAGTGCAGAACCGGATTCTCCCCTGCGCAGGCGTCCCGGCAGGCTGCTTAACAGAAAAAACCCCCGGATCAGATTTCCTCACCGGGGGTTCATATATTAAAAATCCCGGCCTGATTTAATTATCAGCCGGAGACTTTTTTTATATTTCTGATCAGTTGGTCTTGGGAAGCTTTGACGCAACATTATCTGCAAAATACATTATGTTGAGGAGATGGGCTTTATCTCCCTTTTCCCCTTCCTTGATCTGGACATTTCCTTCGTTATCAACGATCGGGCCTGTAAAGGGCTCAAATTCAACAGGTGATTTTTCCATCTGGGCAAGTCTTTTTTCAACAAGGTCATATATGCTGATTTCACCGAATTCCTTGCTTTGTGTTTTCACCGCCTGGAGGTCATCAACAAATTTGGAATTGATTTTTTCATCAAAAGTCCCGCCGAGAGCTACAGCTTTTTCAGCAACAAGCCACCAGAGGTCCTCATTTGTCCATGTTCCGTCATAGATATCCTTAAGTGTTTTTTCATACATTACACCCCAGTCGGCAAGCTGTCCGGAAACAACACTGTCTTTTCCGTATTCCTGCATCGGGCTGTAGTGGCTGAATGTGTAAATCTGGTTTCCTTTTTCTGTGTGTTCCTGTCCAACTTCAATAACAGCAGGTGTATCTTCTGTAAAAGCAAGAGTATCGCATCCTTCGGCTATAAGGGCTTCCGCAGCTTCACGTGCCTTGTCAGGGCCATACCACGCATAGGTCCACTTTACATATACCTTTGCATTGGGATTTACTTCCTTGATACCGATGGAGAACGCTGCGATGTGCCTGTAAAGTTCAGGAATCGGGAACGCTGCTACATAGCCGATTTTATCGCTTTTTGTAAGGGCAGCCGCCATAAGTCCGTTAAGGTAGTACATCTGATAGAGATCGCCGAAATATGTTCCGACGTTTGCGCTCTGCTTAAAACCCGAGCAGTGCATGAATTTTGTGTCTGGATATTTTTCACCGGCCTTGATTGTGTCATCCATGTATCCAAAGCTTGTAGTAAAAACAACATCACATTTTTCTTCCTGGACAAGCCTGTCGATAATTCTCAGGCTGTCTGATTCAGCAACACTTTCAACATATACTGTTTCAAGCCAGGGGAATTTGCTCTCAGCGTATTTTCTCCCTACATCGTGGGCATGGGAAAAACCGTAATCGCCTACAGGCCCTACATAAACAAATCCAGCTTTTATCTTTTTCTCAGCTGCAGTGTCTTCTTTTGCGGTTTTGCTGCAGCCTGTGATAAGAGCGAGGCTAAAAACGGCAATCAGTACAATTATGACTGTACTTATTCTTTTACCGGGTTTCATCAATTATTTCTCCTTTTTTTGTGTATATGACAGGCTAAAGCGACAGAGCCCTCTTTGTCAATATCATTCCCTTTTCAGTGCCTGTTTCCAATAACAACACTGCTGAAAATTTCATTATTCAGGTAATCGTATCCCGCATAAGCGGTAAAAAAGAGGGAGGTAAGACCTATGAACGAAATATTGAGGTCAATGGAAAGTCCTGAGGAAAAGCCGCCTTTATCTGTTTCAAAATAATCACAGAATGCAGATGCGGCAAAATCCTTCACAAGGAGGATTTCCCCGAAGGAGAGCGCTGTCCCGGTTCTGAAAGTAAGGCTGTTGTTTGTAACCAGAACCCTCTCAAAACTCCCTTCCCTTGTGTATCCGCGAAGGCCGTCGTTTTTATATAGCGAGATAAGCTCTTCCTGGTCAAAAGGGACTCTGAGAACTGATCTCTGGTCAATATAGAATTTCCCTATGGTTTTTATTTTAAAATCATTTTCAATTCCGGCTCCGACTGTATTCTGATACTGATTAAACCAGTAAGGTGAGATAAAATAATCCCCGGCGTAAAAATTACAGCCTCCCCTTGTAAACCCCTCCTGAAGCTCAGGATCCCTCTCCCTTGAATACAGCTCCTCACTTACGGCAAAAAGGCGAAAACCTTTTTCTCCGTCATCTGTTATATTCAAATCCGCCCTGTTGTAAATAAGGGTTTTATCATAGCTGAAATCTTCCCAGCCGGCTGTAATCCTGTTTTTAAATACAAGCATGCCGAATACTGCAAAATCCGCTCTTGCGTCAAGGCCGTACTGATCGTCAGGCGACCAGTACTCCCTTATCCCGGCCTGAAAATATCCAAGTTCAGCGGACTGCCCGAGAAAAAGATAGTTTGAATCATCAAGATAATAATCATCCCTGATTCCTCCGTACATATCAAAGCCGGCATACATTCTTCCCGATATTTCCTTCTGTGGGATTATTCCTGTTCTTTTATATTCTCTGGTTATCACTTCAAACCTATCTTCAAGATCACGGCGCTTATCCTGAAGGGTTTCAAGTCTTTTATTGTCCCATGTAATGCCCTGCCTGAAACCCTTTTCTTCAAGCAGCGCCGCCGCCTTATCCGCAGACTCATATCCCCTGTCAATTATGGTTTCAATTTTCTGAAAATCCATAAATGAAAAATTTTCAACATCACAGCGGATAAGCACGGTATCAGTATTTTTAAGCTGCCCTATCCCTTTTCTTGTTTTACCGATGTCAAAGGCCCTGTTTATTATTGTTACAAAGTTTCTGTAATCGTTATCACGGTTATAGAAGGCGGTCGAGACGATAATTCTGTCTGTATATTCTGATGCCGCATCAACCGGGGTTAGATTTGTGACCCCCCCGTCAATCAGTGTCATTCCGTTGTATCTTACAGGCGGAAAGCTGAACGGCATGGAGATGCTGGCCTGCATTATCTGATAAAAATCACCTTCCATAAAAATAATCTGCCGCCTGGTTTCGAGGTCTTCTGAAATTATCGCGACAGGTATTTCGAGATCTTTAAGATCAAGCTCCCCGAAAAGCCTGTAAAGCTGCGAAATGTATCTGCTTGTGTCAAGAACTCCCCCGTTCAGGGGAATTTCGGGGCGGAAAAGAGCGTCCGAAGGATATTCAGTAATAATTTTTTCAATTAAATCGGGGGATGCCCCTGCAGCGTAAAGAAGCGCGACTATGGAACCCATGGAGTTAGCGACAATAAAGTCAGGGATTATCCCTTCCTCTTCGAGCCGCCTGAGCACACCTATGTGGGCAAAAGCGCGGGCCGCCCCGCCGGAAAAAACAAGCCCGATCGGTTTTTCACTGCTTCCCGATGAAAGCGGTGTTTCCGGGTGTCTTTCTGATATCCTTTTTACAAACTGTTCCCTGCCGAAGTAAACGGGAACATCTGTCATGAAGAGCGGATCTTCTGATTGAGACTGCGCGGGAGAGGCTAAAAGTGTTTCTGAAACGGATTCCGAAGAATTCGGCAAAGCCTGCGCGGATGGGGAATCCTCCAGGGCATAAAGCGGCGATAAAAAAAAGAGAGGCAGAACACTTGCGGAAAAGAATAATATAAAAAACTTTTTCATCTGTTCACCGCCTGTCCGGTTCCATACCGCAGAATTTCCAGCCTATTTTTCAATTTCAAAAAGCCTGTAAAGAAGTGATAACGCAAATGAAAAACTTTCCTTTATGTCCGCTTTAAACATGCACGGGGCACTTTCCCCTGCCCCTGTATTCCCGTCCTTAGTGTAAAGCAAAAGAGGAACATACTCCCGTGTGTGGTCTGTCCCTTTAAACGAGGGGTCGCATCCGTGGTCCGCTGTTACGATCAGCGAATCCCCTTTATCAAGTAATGAGGCGATCTCCTCAAGGCCCTTGTCCGCATCTGTTACCGCGTCAAAATATCCTTTGACATCGCGTCTGTGCCCATAATACATATCTGTATCAACAAGGTTTACAAAAATAAACCTGTCTTCATTCTCTTTACCTGCCGGCTTATCCTTTTCCTGTGTTTCCGATAGAAGAGATAAAGTTTTCTCAAGGCAGGCCTTGTTTCCCTTGACTCCGAAGCTTTCCGATAATCCCTGTCTGTTAAAAATATCGCCTATCTTCCCGACCCCGATTGTTTTTACCCCGGCTGCCTGCAGCCGGTCAAGCGCGGTTTTACCGGGAAGATCGATGCTGAAGTCGTGCCTCCCCTCCGTCCTTGTAAAGCCGTCCTTTTTGTTACCTGTAAACGGCCTTGCGATAACGCGCCCCACCATGAAGGGATCGCAGATTTTCCTTGCCTTTCTGCACATCTCATAGAGTTTTTCAGCCGGAATGACATCCTCATGAGATGCTATCTGCAGCACGGAATCGGATGACGTGTAGATGATTGGAAATCCAGTTTCAAGGTGCTTTCCCCCGAGTTCCTTTATTATCTCTGTCCCGGATGCCGCGAAGTTGCCAAGATATCCGGAAGACACTTCCCTTAAGAAAGCATCGGTAAGTTCTTTCGGGAAGGATGGAAAATCGGGCGGAAATGTTGTAAAGGGCTTATCAAGTATTATCCCGGCAAGTTCCCAGTGGCCGGTCGTTGTATCTTTTCCCGGCGATTTTTCAGCCATTACGCAGTAGTCCGCTAACGGCGCAGAAACTGGGGGGCAGCCGGGGAGAGGATTCCCCAGTATTTCCGAAGCATTTCCAAGCCCGAGGCTCGTGAGGAACGGCCATTTTGACTCCGGTATGCTTTCACAGATGTGAAGAGCAGTATTTGCACCTTCGTCCCCGTAAAGAGGGGCATCCGGCAGGGCTCCGATTCCGAAGCTGTCGATCACAATAAGCACTACATCCATAATTTACCTGTTATTTTTATTCCTCAATTATTGTATATATAAGAGGCAGCTCTTCCGTCTGTTCACCGGTAATTTTATATGCCGCTTTAAACAGTCTTTTCGCCTCTTCAAACCTCTCCGGATTATTTACATGAAAAACAGCAAGCTCATCCCCTTTTTTGACAAAATCCCCAAGCCGTTTTGTAAGCCATATCCCGACAGCAGGGTCTATCACATCATCTTTCGCCGCCCTGCCTGCTCCCAGCAGCATCGCGGATAAACCGATATCTGCTGTATCTATTTCATTTATAAAACCGGTTTTATCAGCTTTAACACTTATCTTTGCTTCTGCCTGTGGAAGGAGGGAGAGGTCTTCAACAACTGCGGGGTCCCCTCCCTGCGCCCTGATCATCTGCGCAAGTTTTACAAGTGCCTTGCCTGAAACCAGGGCATCCTCAACTTTTTCCATTGCTTCGCTTTCACTTGTGCATATACCTGACAATATCAGCATTCTGGCGGCAAGGGTAAACGCAATTACCTTGAGGTCGCATTCATATTTCCCCTGAAGCACCTCAACCGCTTCCCTTACCTCAAGCGCGTTTCCGACGCTGCTTCCCAGCGGCTGGTTCATATCAGTTACTATACCGACAGTTTTTCTTCCTGCAAGTTTTCCAATTTCAACCATTGCTTCGGCCAGTTTAATCGAGTCGCTTATCTTTTTCATGAACGCGCCGCTGCCTGTTTTTATATCAAGGACTATAGCGTCGCTTCCTGACGCTATTTTCTTGCTCATTATACTTGATGCGATAAGGGAAATATTATCCACAGTTCCTGTAACGTCGCGCAGCGCATAAAGTTTTTTATCCGCCGGTACAAGAAAATTGCTCTGCCCCATAACAGAAAGGCCGATATCAGATACGTTTGAGATAAACTCTTCCATCCCGAGTTGTACCGAGAAACCCGGAATCGACTCAAGTTTATCAAGAGTCCCGCCGGTGTGGCCGAGTCCGCGTCCTGACATCTTCGCGACTTTACCTCCGCAGGCTGCGACAAGGGGGGCGGTGATCAGTGTTGTCCCGTCGCTCACCCCCCCGGTTGAATGCTTGTCCACTTTTATCCCGGGAATAGCGGAGAGGTCAATAAGATCACCCGAGTTTGCCATGGAGAGGGTCAGATCTGCCGTCTCACGGCTGTCCATCCCCCTGAACCATATTGCCATAAGAAGGGCAGAGGCCTGATAGTCAGGAACAGTTCCGTCCACATATCCTTTTACAAAAAAATCAATCTCTTCTCCGGAAAGGGATTCTCCCGTTTTCTTTTTGTTTATAATATCTGTTATAAGCATGTTTCTATTTTAAAGCCAATATCATTCATTTACAATAACATATTACAGCAACAGAGTTTAAAAATTTCTGTCCGCAGGCTGTCAGCAAAGCCGGATAAGTCTTCCGGCAGATTTAACAGGATGTTTTTATTTAACTTTTTCTGAGTTCTTGAAGGCAGGGCAGTTGCGGCCGGTATTTCTGAGGACAACAAGCGAAGGGAGTTCCCTGCTTTTTATGTTAAAGACAGAGCATGCCCGCGGAAACCTTTCATCCCAGGTTACCTTGAAGTAGACGCATTTGAAACAGTCCGGGGGAGAGCCATGAATTTCCACACACAAATAATAACAGCTGATTCACCTCTTTGCAATATTACTGTATCAGTTGAAATGATGTTGTCAAAACAGCAGGCTTTCCCCGGCAGATTGACACCCGCATAAAAGCAATTACAATTTCCTGAAATATATGATAAACACTGAATGTGAGTAAAACACAGACAAATGAGACAATGGCAGAGATGGAAAAAGCCTGGCTTGTCGGAATACGGTTCCATGAAACCCGCCAGTCAGGATACAGCCAGGCAGATACAAAAGATGATGTAACAACCCACCTTGATGAGCTTAAGGCCCTTCTTGACACCCTCGAAGTCAAATCTGCAGGCAGAACAGTTGCTTCTGTTAAAAAACCTTCAGCAGCTCTGCTGCTCGGCAGCGGTAAAACAGATGAGATAATAGCACAGGCAAAAGAGGCAGAAGCCGACCTTATTGTTTTTGATGAGAACCTTTCACCGACCCAGCAAAGGAACTGGGAAAGGGCGTCCGGCTTAAAGGTGATAGACAGACAGGAAGTCATTATTAATATTTTCGCGGACAGGGCAAGGACAAAAGAGGCCTCCCTTCAGGTTCAGCTTGCAAGCTGCCAGTATCATCTTCCCCGCCTTGCAGGCGCGTGGCAGCACCTCTCCAGACAGAGGGGAGGTTCTTATGGAACAAAGGGAGAGGGTGAAAAACAGATAGAACTTGACAAGAGGCTTCTTCTTAAAAAGATAGCAAAGCTTAAGGAAGAACTGGATGAGGTAAAAAAGCAGAGAGGAACGATGAGGAAGCTGCGAAGCGGTAAAAAACTTTTTACCTGTGCCATTGCAGGCTATACAAATGCGGGGAAGTCCACACTCCTTAACTCCCTTACCGGTTCGGACCTTGACGCAAACAACAGGCTTTTTGACACCCTTGACCCGGCAACCAGAAGTTTAAGACTCCCCGGCGGAAAAGAACTTATAATAACAGATACAGTAGGTTTTATAAGAAAGCTTCCCCACCAGCTTGTGGAAGCATTTAAATCAACCCTTGAAGAAACACTTATTGCAGACCTGATTATTCTTCTGCTGGACGCTTCAAGCAGCGAAGTTAAAAACCATTATGATGCATCGATGGATGTCTTAAAGGAAATAGGGGCAGATAACAATAAAAAACTGATTGTTTTCAACAAAGTGGATTTGTGCAATGATGATATTACGCTGGCGATGCTCAGGAGAGATTTTCCAGGTTCGGTTTTTATCTCCGCAGAAAGCGGAGATAACCTGATGCAGCTTGAAAAGGAAATTGAAAATGCGGCATCCGGGAATGACAGCGGGGTTTATCTGCTTATACCGCCGTCAAAGTATCAGCTGATTCAGCTTATAAGAAAGACCGGAATACTTGTTTCGGAAGAATATACGGAAGATGGAGCTCTGATAGAAGCCGCAGTACCGGGATATATTCTCCCGCAGCTTGATCAGTATTCAATCGAAAAGCCGGAATAGATGCCCTGGTATTCTTTTTCTCTTATATCAACAGATGAAACCCTTGCATAGGGAGGCCCTTTTTTCAGCCATTCAATAAAAAGGGCCGCATCTTCCGCCCTTCCTTCACATTCTATTTCAACAGAACCGTCGCTGTTGTTCCTTACCCACCCGGCTATATGGTACCTGCCTGCAGCCTTGAGTGCAGAATAACGGTATCCGACTCCCTGTACAAATCCGCATATAACGATTGAATATCTTTTTTTATCATGCCGGTTTCTGTCCATTAACCAATCCTGTCAAATCCCGGAAAATGAATTAATGAAAGCTGTTATACGCGCGTGGTCAGGCGGTTTTACCAGAATAAGATCTGCAGATCTTGCAAAATCTTCCTGCCTGTTGATGCTTTGAAGAAAAATGATTTTATAACTGCTGCCGCCCATATCAAGATCTGCCATCATCTCCCTTACAACGGGCGGCGATATATCAGCCATGCTGTCTGAAATTATAATAAACTGCGGTTTTTCTTTTGCAATTATTACTCCGGCTTCAAAAGCCGAACTAGCGGTAAAAACAGAACACCATGGACAGCTGCCAGTAATCTTTTCCCTGAAAAGTAAGGTTAAATCAGGATCAGCCTCTAAAATACAGATTTTTTTTTCCTTTTTTTTATCTTTTACATAGGGCAGGAGTACTTCAGGGATCTTCATCCCCCTTCCCTGAAGAAATTCAATCATATTCTCGGAATAAACCCTGTACTGCCCCCCCGGAGTGGTAAAAGCCTTAAGATAGCCGTTTTTTATCCAGTTGATTGCTGTCTGATTGACAACCCCGCACATATTCGCAACTTCCAAAGCAGAAAATATTTTAAGTTTATTTTCTCTCTTCCCCATAACAGCCTTCCTGAATAAAATTTACATATTAGAGATTTTATCATACAATATGTTTTTCAGGAAATCATTTTTTATAAAATCAGATAGATGTCCCGTCTTTAAGACACGCATTTTTATTTATGATAATAAGGCCGTCCCTTATGTGATAGTTGTCGTAAGTTCCATCCTTTCTCTCGATATTATCAATCCCTATCCGGCAGTTCCTTCCGATTCTCACGTTTTTATCAACAATAGCGTTTCCAATAATGGACCCTGCCCCGATACCTATGTTCGGAATACCCTGGGAGCGGTTCACCTTTCTCTGATCATCAGTTTCATAAAAATCAGCACCCATACAATAGACATTTTCAAGGCTTGCGCCTGAATCAATAATTGTCCTTATTCCAATAAGGGAATTGCTGATAAAAGCGTCGGTTATTATTGACCCTTCACCTGCAAGGGCATTCCTGAATGTGCAGGCATTGACTTTTGAAGGGGGAAGGTCAGTCCTCCTTCCGTAAATCGGCTTCATCTCATCGTACAGGTTAAAATGAGGGGAAATTGAGGCAAGATTAAGGTTTGCCTCATAAAAACTTCTTATTGTACCAATATCCTCCCAATAGCCCCCGTAAACATATCCTTTAACCTTATACTTGCTTAGCGCATCCGGTATAAGTTCTTTGCCAAAATCTGAAAAATCCGAATCAAGTGATTTAAGAAGTGTTTTCGTATTGAAAATATATATACCCATTGAGGCTAAATACTCTTTTCTTTCGCTTTTTTTGCTGTCGATAATATACTTTTCCGGCATTTTATATTCTGATATATCTTTTTCATCACCGGGTTTTTCAGTAAATGTGTCAATAAAGCCTTTATCATCAAGCTTCAGAATCCCAAGGGATCCTGCTGTCTCCCTGTTAACAGGTGTAGCGGCAATACTTACTTCAGCACCTGATTCAACATGTTCCCTGAAGAATTTTTTAAGATCCATTCTGTAAAGCTGATCGCCGGAAAGAATCATAAAGTATTCAGGGTTTGGAACGAGAAAACTTGCAAGATTTTTTCTTACAGCATCCGCTGTTCCAAGAAACCACCCTGTTTCCGACCTGAAAGACTGTTTTGCCGCCATTATCCTGACAAAGCCCCTCGTGAATGTGTCAAACTGGTATGTAGAGGATATATGATTATGAAGCGAATCCGAATTGAACTGGGTGACAATAAAAATTTCCTTTATGCCTGCATGTATGCTGTTTGATATCGGGATATCAACAAGCCTGTATCTGCATCCGAATGGAACTGCCGGTTTTGCCCTGTCTTTTGTCAATGGATAAAGCCGTTCCCCTTTTCCTCCGCCGAGAATAACACACGCAATCCTGTCCATCACATTCCTCCCCAAAGAAATTTATTACTCCATATACTTCAATTGTAGGTTTCTCTTAACTTATAAGTCAAACAGTTATTTCCTGTAATTCAGTTCATATAAGGTTATTTCTCATTTTAAGCAGTTCAAGGTATAATGATTTGTATTTACCGGCAGATTTACTCCAGGAAAAATCTTTTTTCATGGCCCTGATTTTCATTTTTTCAATATCGCTTTTTTTATTATACCAGGTTGAGACTGCCCAGCCGACAGTGTTGTAAAGGGAAGACGGATTCAAATCATTGAATACAAATCCCGTTCCCTCTCCTGTTTCCTCATTATAGTTTTCAACTGTATCGGCAAGCCCGCCGGTGTTGCGCACAATCGGGAGGGTCCCGTATTTAAGTGAATAAAGCTGATTAAGCCCGCACGGTTCATACCTGCTGGGCATAAGAAAGAAATCGCATCCTGCCTCGGCAAGATGGGCAAGGCGCTCATTATAGCCGATCCGCACTTTAAGATTTTCAAGCCGGGAAGCGAGCCGGCCAAGTTCAACTTCACACCACCTGTCTCCGGAACCCACAATTACAAACTGGAGATCAAAATCCCTGCAGATATGATAAAGGCTGCCGCTCCCGGGAAAGATGAGTTCGTTTATCCCTTTCTGTGAAACCAGTCTCGTAACCATTCCGATAACCGGTTTTTCCGCATCTTCATGCAGTCCAAGTTCCCTCTGGAGAGTTTTCTTTACTTTCTTTTTATTAGCCGGTTTTGAAGGCGAATAGTTGTCCGGGGCAATCATAGAATCTGTTTCAGGATTCCAGTGGTCATAATCCGCGCCGTTTAGAATCCCGTGCAGATCATTCTTCCTTAATCCAAGGAGCCCTTCAAGCCGGTGGCCATGCTCAGGCGTTTTTATTTCCTCGCCATAGGTAGGAGAAACCGTAGTAAGTAAATCCGCCGTTACTATGCCTGTTTTAAGAAAGTTAAGTGCTCCGTCAAATTCAAGTTCAGACAGTTCCCAGGTTGAATGATACTTTTTTACAAATCCGGAATCCGACAATGGAAAAATCCCCTGATAACCAAGATTATGGATAGTCAGCATTGAAAAACTACCGGAAAACTCTCCTGCATGCTCCTCCCTGCGGAGGAAATAAGGAACCAGAGAGGATCCCCAGTCGTGGCAGTGAAAAACATCAGGAATCCATCCAGTCATTCTGCACAGATGAAAAACAGATCTGCAGAAAAATGCATAGCGTTTCGCGTTGTCGGGATAACCTTCTTCCGGTGTATTTCCGTAGATTCCGCTTCTTCCGTAAAGTTCTTCATGATCGATAAAATAAACCGGAACGCCGGATGAAGGCAGTTCACCTTTATAAACAGCGGCCCATTCATCTCCGTAAGGCATGGGAACATAAAGAGGGGAAGGATGTTTTTCAAGACTGGTCCTGTCAACACAATAATAACGGGGCATCACAATCCTTACATCTGTATCCATGGATATAAGAGATGATGAAAGAGCGCTGACCATGTCGGCAAGCCCGCCTGTTTTCGCAAAGGGGGAAGTTTCTGTCGTTACCATCAATATTCGAACCATGAATTATTATTCCTTTATTCCTTTATTCTGAATATTTTTGCTTCACACTGATCCAGGGAAACATCAAAAACCATGTCGGTAATATTCATCTCCCGTCCGTTAAGCACATTTACCAGTTTGAACCATTTGAAAGGAAGCCGGAAATCCTTCTGGTTCATAACTATTGTTGCCCCTTTGTATATATCAAGATTGACAAGAAGAAGCCAGGCGGATTTTCCGGCTATATCGCTTCTTACCACACCGATTATCGAATTGTGGTTGTTGTCAATAAAGTGGATATTCCCTATCTCCTGGAAAACTGGTTCTGTTTCAAGAATATTATTGATTATTCTGAACATCTCACGGAAATCGTTATTTCCCGATATTACAGCTTTATTATTTCTTCCTATGAAATGGATCTTTTTCTCTATGCCGGTTTCACTTCCCTGGACAATACCGGTCTGCCCGGTACCCAGGAGCGCGTAAATCACATACCTTGCCATAGTTGAGCATACGCTTCCGTATTCCTCTGCCGGGCTGCCTGTATCGTGGGTTGTAAGCGGAAGAAAATACTTGAGTCCCCCTTGAGTATGTATATTTCTCAGATAGCGTCTTAAATCAGGGGCAGACCTGTATTCCCATGGATTGCCGAGAATAAGGTTAAGCTGCCAGTCCGGAACGTTTTTATAGAAATTCTCTTTGGAAGAAAAATACTCTCCTATCAGAATAAGATCAGGGTAATCAAGTTTAAGCTTTCCTGTTATATATATCATGAACATCGAATTGGAGCTGTGCAGATTGTCAAATCTTAAGCCCCCTCCGGTATAATCCGCATAGTTTCCCCAGAAATCAACATAATGGTACATATAATTCCATATTTCATAGCTTATACCGGGATCATTGTGGGCATAATTAACAAGAACAAGATCCTCCCATTTTATCCAGGAGTTGTTATGGGTGCATCCTGCCCTTTTCAGTCCGTCTTTTTCATTGCTGTCCTTGACAATCCAGTCACTGCAGTCCTTTGCAAGATTGCTCTCATTGCTGATATGATTAACAACAATATCGAGAAACAGTTTTATACCGAGCTTTTTTACTTCTTCAACAAACCCTTCAAACTGTGTTATTCCGTCGGAAGTGTCATCCTGATCCAGGAAAGAGGAGTCAATTTCAAAAAGATTTACAGCTGAATAAGGGCTTTCCGAACTGCCCATCCTGGTTACCGGGAGAAGATGTATCGCGTTAAAACCGCTTTCGCGAATATCTGGAAGCATTTTTTTCCAGTCTGATATAGTACCGGAGACGGTAGGAATAAGGGTATAGATCCGCAGGCTCTTCATCGTAGGAGGGTCGACAAGAACTTTTCTTACAGGCCCTGCATCCCAGAACCAGGTTTTTCCATTATCAAATGAATATTTTATTTTGAATTCAAAGAGGCCGCATTTGCTGAATTTATATTCAAGCTTGAACCTTCCCGGGGAAAGCTCGTCCATGGGATAATTTTTCCATTTTACTTTCTGCTGTTCATCAGGAAAATCGGCAAAAATATCAACAATAATTTTTTTCTTTACATTTGTAACCTCAATTTCAAGGTAAATCTCGGTATCTCTAATCGTTCTGATAATTTTTTCATCCTGATACGGGTGAGCAAATATAATTTCACCTTCCCTGCCATAGGCAGATTTCAGGACAGGTATAGGTCTTCTTTCCAAATGATTCCTCCTGATTTAACCTGAAACTACAGGTTTAATTTTCCATATTTTTTCAGAATATTCCCTGATCGACCTGTCGCTTGAGAATTTACCGGCTGCAGAAACATTCAGGATTGCCTTTTCATTCCATCTGCCGCTGTCAGTGTAAAGGTTCCAGGCTGCGTCATGCGCCTCAATATACGACGGCAGATCCACAAAATGCATGTATGTATCATACTTTAAAAGCATATCCTGAATCGGACTGAATACACCCGGTTCATTAAGGTCAAAATAACCGTAAAAAATAAGGTCGGCAGCCTGTTTTATTGCCGGATCTTTCATGTACCATTCTGTAGGACTATATCCGTTTCTAAGTTCAGCAATTTCGTCAGCGTTTTTCCCGAAAATAAAGATGTTCTCTTTTCCGACTTCCTGCGCAATTTCGACATTGGCGCCGTCGTAGGTGCCTATTGTAAGCGCGCCGTTAAGCATGAATTTCATGTTGCTGGTGCCGGATGCCTCTGTGCCCGCAGTTGATATCTGTTCAGAAATGTCAGCGGCAGGGATTATTTTTTCAGCAAGGGAAACACCGTAATCCCACAGAAAATATAGTTTTATCATGCTGTTGGTGTCTGTGTCCCTGTTGATAACAGTTGACACATTGCATATCAGCTTAATAATCAGTTTTGCCATCCCGTATCCGGGGGCAGCTTTTCCGCCAAGCAGAAATGTATGGGGATATATTTTTTTCCCCTTTTTTACCTGTTCATAAAGGTATACTATATGAAGAACATTCATCAGCTGTCTTTTATACTCATGTATGCGCTTAACCTGAATATCAAAAATAGAGTCCGGATTAAGATCAATTCCATAGGAGGTTATGCACTGCTTTCCCAGCTGGAATTTTGCATCTCTTTTTGTTTTTTTGAATTTTTCCTGAAATGCGGAATCCGCGGCGAGAGGGGCAAGCTGTTTAAGGTGTGTCAGCTCTGTAATCCACCCGTCTCCGATAGTTTCCGTTATCAGATTTGCCAGTGATGGATTCGCCTTCAAAAGCCATCTCCGCTGGGTTATGCCGTTAGTGATATTTATAAATCGATCGGGATACATTTCATAAAAATCCTTAAAAAGCCTCTCTTTCAGCAATCTTGTATGAAGCTCTGCCACCCCGTTAACAGTATTTGAGCCGACAACGGATAGATTTGCCATCCTTACATGCTTTGTGCTGTTTTCGCCTATTATGCTCATACTGGCAAGTTTTCCCATATCATAGGGAAAGGCAGTTGAAACCTTCTGCAGGAATTTCTGGTTTATCTGATATATAATCTCAAGATGCCGGGGAAGATATTTCTCAAACATCCCGACAGGCCAGACCTCAAGCGCTTCCGGCATCAGTGTATGATTGGTAAAGCCGAATATCTTAAAGCATACATTCCAGGCTACATCCCAGGGTAGCCGCTCTTCATCAACCAGTTTTCGCATAAGCTCAGGAACAGCCAGGGCCGGATGGGTATCGTTAAGCTGGATTGCAGTTTTATCTGAAAGATCTGTATAAGGAAGTCCCAGAGTCCTGAAACGCCTTAAAATATCCTGGATAGAGCATGAAACAAAGAAATATTCCTGCTTGAATCTCAGTTCTTTACCTTCGTTAAAACTGTCGTTAGGGTAAAGCACCTTGGTAAGGCTCTCCGCTCTTGCCTGTCTGTCAACAGAATAATAATAGTCGCCCTGATTGAATTTCTTATAATTGAATTTTTCAAGGCTGGTAGCGCGCCACAGCCGCAGAATATTAATAGTCCTGCCGCCGTATCCGACAACCGGCATGTCATATGGAATTCCGATTATATCATCGGTATCAACCCAGCTGACTAAATTATTCTCATCCTTTTCAAGACGTCCCCCGAACTGCACGATACACGGGATATCCGGCCTTTTAATTTCCCAGGGGTTGCCGTATTTCAGCCAGTCATCAGGTTTTTCAACCTGATAGCCGCTTGCAATTTCCTGCCTGAATATCCCGAACTCATAGCGGAGGCCGTAGCCTATTGCCGGATAATCCATCGTTGCGAGCGAATCAAGATAACAGGCAGCCAGCCTTCCAAGTCCGCCATTTCCCAGACCCTGATCATGTTCAAGTTCCTGAATCTCCTGAAGGGGCACACCAAGATTTTTCATGGCTTCTTTCAGCTGATCCTGAATACCCAGATTGATTATATTGTTTCCTATCGCCCTGCCCATAAGGTATTCGATTGAAAAATAGTAAAGTTTTCGGCCAATATCCTTTTCGTGGACTTTTTTTGTTTTAACCCACCTTTCAATAAGCCTGTCCCTTATTGTATAAACAAGGGCATAATACCTGTCATACTTTGATTTTGACTTCGGATCTATGGCAAGACTGTATTTCAGATGCTCTTCAAACCCTGAAGCTATTGATTCAGCATCTGTACCCTGTCTTGATGTGAACACATTATTACCGTTTAACATTACAAAACCCCCCGGTTCCTATAAAAACTCAATCAGTAAATATTAATATAAAAAAGTACATCAGAAATTATTCTTTATATCCCGGATCCGCTCAAGAGCCCTGATTATTTCACCGGAACTCCAGGCCTGCGCATAAGCGCCTTTTCCCTCATAAGGGCTTTCCCCGTCAAAAACTTCCGATATAAAGCCGATACCTTCGGCATTTATATGAAAATCAAGAAAATTTAAAAGATGCTTTTCAATCTCTGCCGCTTTTGCTTTTTTGTCATCAGCCGTAAAAAGCGCCGCGTCAGTATATATTCCAAACAGCCACGGCCATACAGTCCCCTGATGATAAACCCCGTCCCGCTTATCTCCATTACCCTGATATACTTTACTGAAAAAAGAGTCAACAGGGGAAAGGGTCCGCAGTCCGCACCGTGTAAGCAATTCTTTTTCCGTAATCTCAACAAGCCTTTTTCCCTTCTCCCTGTCTAAAAGCGGATAAGGAACCGCAAGCGCATACAGCATATTGGGTCTTACGGATTTATCCTGACATCCGTCCCTGCGGACAACATCTGCAAGATAGCCTTCTTCGGGAACCCAGTAACTTTCCAGAAAATTCTGTTCGATTTTATCGGCAGCTTCGGAGGCTCTGGAAAGACCTTTCCTTTTAAAAGCCGCGCAAAGTTCAGCATAAAACCTGAGTGCGTTATAGAATAATGCAGTTATCTCGACAGGACTGCCTCCTCTGGGAGTTACAGGTATGCCCCGGCTTTTTGCGTCCATCCATGTCAGCTGTGTATTGTCATCTCCCGCTTCAGGAAATCCTTTGCTGTTTATAACCAACCCGGGAACTTTGCCGTCAAGATATGCAGTTATTATCTTTTCAACTGCAGGAAAAATACTTTCCCTGAATTCTTTTTTCAGCTTACCGCAGGCATAAAGACACTGGGCAGCCCAGATATATAAAAGACCTGCGTCTATTGAATTATATGATTCAAAACCCTGAGTTCCGCTCAGTGTATTGGGGATAAGTCCGTCTTTTATAAATGAAGAATATGATTGAAGGATATCAAGCCCTGCATGAGGATTGCCGCAGTATATCGTAAGACCGGGAAGGGCTATCATTGTGTCCCGCCCCCACTCTCCGAACCACGGATAGCCTGCAATGATTGAAAGCCCGCTTCTGTTTTTTACAAGAAAATGTCTGCTTCCCTGTTTCAACGTTCTTACAGTATCATATTCACCTCTAAACTGTCTTTTTACTGCTTCTCTCTTGTTCTTTTCCCTGTTATAGACCTCAGTAAGATAATTTTTTCCTGAACCTGGAATATCACTGCAGGCTGCCCTTAAAATAATTTTTTCGGCGGTTTTTGCATTGAAAGAAAAAGTCCCGGGCATATAGCAGTCTTCGCGGAAATCAAATCCTCTTTCCATTTCACGGAAATATTCCCTGTTTTTAAGCCAGATCCCGTTTCCGGAAAAATCAGCTTTACCGCTGAATGTAAAGTAAAGAGGAGGCATCCTGTCATAGAAAGAGATCCTGGTGCTGTGGTCTGTTTCCGAAACAGAAGGAGAGAGATAATGGTTTTCGTGCGTAAGTTCATTTGAATTTCTGTACGCAGCAACCGGCGAAATGGAAACGGCAACGGCAGAGAAATCTTCAGCATTTTTTCTGTCCATCTTAAACGACAGATAGACGGCAGAATCTTCCGCCATAAATATTTCGACTGTAACTGTTAATAACCCGATTCTGAAAACCCATTCAGGGAAGATTGAATTGTCAAATTTTTCAAGATATACATAACCTGCCGGATCCAGCACACCGGGATACTGGGTAGTTTCAAGCCGGTATGTCCTGCCATCAATATCTGTAACTGAAATTTCATATCCTGACAGCAGAACATACCTCCCTTCAAATCCTTCAAGAGGTGTAACAATAAGGCCATGGTATTTTCTTGTGCTGCACATTGGGACAGTCAGGCTGCAGAACCCTCCTTTCCCGTCTGTTTCAAGCCATTCCCTGTCAAGCCATGGGCAGGGCTGATTTGTAACGCCTGCTTTCTTAATTAATTTCATATGTATGTCCTCCTGCCGGTACACTAAAAACCGGGGCAATCCAGTAAAACAAAGCTATATAAAGCAGCATAAAAAAGCCGCTTATTCTTCACCGGCATTAAAAGCCGCCGCTCGTGCTGGCGGCATTAAAATGCCGACGTTTCACTTACGGCACTGAAGACCAGTGCGCTCCTTGCCGGCAGATAGGGGGTAATAAAGGATCTCCCCCCATCGCTGATGGTATGAAGCTTAAGCACATCAGGCACCCTGGCAAATCCGCAGAATCCCGGCGAATCGCTATTCAGAACAAGCTCATAAACGCCTTCGGCAGTATCAAGAACATAGTCAGTATGCGATACAAAAGGACTAAGGTTCACAGCAAACAAAAGATTCCCTCTTTTATAGGAAATAACCTGTCCCGCCTCATCAATCCTTATGTTTTCCGCGTGAGGGCCAGAAAGGACTTTACCGCAGCTTTTCAGCAGTGCCCGGTCGAAGGCGGCGAGATAGTAATACTTCAGACTTTTATCATAAGCAAGGGACCACTGTCTCCTCGCATAATGATAGGACCAGTTATTGCCCTCGCGCGGGAAGTCAATCCATTCAGGATGGCCGAACTCGTTTCCCATAAAATTCAGATATCCCTCACCGCCTATTGAGAAAGTAAGCAGCCTTATGATTTTATGCAGAGCAATTCCCCTGTCCACAATAATGTTCTGGTCCTTAATTCCCATTGATGTATACATAAGAGCATCCATTAATCTGAATGCTATTGTCTTGTCTCCGACAAGAGCCTGGTCATGCGATTCGCAGTATGCAATACTTTTTTCAGCTTTTCTTCTGTTGCTTAACTGATACCAGATTTCACCTGCAGACCAATGTTCATCCGGTTTTTCCTTGATTATCCTGATCCAGAAATCAGGGATTCCCATTGCAAGCCTGTAATCAAAGCCAAGCCCGCCCCCGTCAGTTCTGAAAGCCATTCCCGGATATCCGCTCATATCTTCAGAAACTGTTATTGCAGATGGTTTCATTTCATGGATAAGCTCGTTTGCAAGAGAAATATATACAAGGGAATCTTCGTCAACATCAGGTGAAAAATAATCATCATAGCTTGTATAGGATTTTCCAAGACCATGATCAGCATAGAGCATACTTGTTACCCCGTCGAAACGGAATCCGTCCATATTATATTCGCTTAACCAGTACACGCAGTTGGAAAGGAGGAAATGGATTACCTTCTCTTTTCCGTAATCAAAAAGCCTCGTATCCCATGCAGGATGTGTTCCGCGGGGCCCTGCGTGAAAATATTGATAATCTGTTCCGTCAAAACGGGAGAGTCCCTCATTCTCGTTTTTTACTGCATGTGAATGGACAATATCCATGATCACCCTTAGCCCTGTCTCATGACATGAATCCACAAGCGATTTAAACTCTTCAGGTGTGCCGAATCTGGATGACAGGGCGAAAAAATTCGAAACCTGATACCCGAATGATCCATAGTAGGGATGTTCCATCAGGGCCATGAACTGAATTGTGTTATACCCTGAGTCTTTTATGAAAGGGAGAACATTTTTTTCAAATTCTGCAAATGTGCCGGTTTTCCCTTCCTCCTGAGCCATTCCAATATGAGCCTCATAGATAAGCGGAGCCTCACCGGTTGATGTATAATTGTGTTTCCATCTGTATTTTTCAGGCGGATCCCATATCTGGGCTGAAAATATTTTTGTTTTCTCATCCTGAACAACCCGCTGTGCATATGACGGGATCCTTTCTCCGCCTCCGCCGGGCCACTTTACATACAGTTTATAAACCATTCCATGCTGCAGCATATCCCTGCTGCAGGTGAGTTCCCAGTCGTCTGTTCCATCTATGCGGCTGAACCTGTATGCATCCGCGGTTTTCCATCCTGTAAATTCGCAGACAAGATATATAAAGGAGGCGTTCGGGGCCCATTCCCTTATTATCCAGCCTTCTTCTGTTTTATGAACGCCGTAGTAAAGATGTCCGCATGCATAATCAGAAAGCCTTCTTCCGCCGGTAATCCTTTTTCTTACAGAGAGATATTTTTTATATCTTTTTTCAATTAATCCTGACCAGGGCCTTAAATAATCATCAGTTTCAAAAATTTTAAGCATTTTTAAATTCCTGTTTGTACTGAATAAAACTGCATACAGAAGAAATACAATAATACTAATTATATTACAGATACATAAAAATCTTATTAATAATTATCATCATCAAGATATTTATTGATAAGCGACAGGGGATAACCTTTTCTTACAAGTGATATTCTGATTTTTTCAGGGGTTCTCCCGGACCTGCGGATCTGTTTATGGAAAGCTTTTTCAAATGCCTCCATATATGCATCACTGTCGGGAGTCAAACCCTTTAGCACATCCTCGGCAAGAATTCTGCTGATCCCTTTTCTCATAAGAGCGGCTTTAAGCATAAGAGGCGACTGGGGATTCCTGAGAAGTCTTGATGCTACCCAGTTTTCAGCATATTGCCTGTCATCAAGGATTTTTTTTTCAGTGAGTCTTTCAATTACTGTTTTTATTTCTAAGCCGGAAAAACCTCTTTTCATCAGCTTCTGCTTAAGCATAAACCCGGTGGAAGGGGCAAAAGCAAGGATATCAAGAGCTTTGCTGTAGGCGCGACATACCATGTCCAGGTATTCAAGTTTTTCCAGAACACTGCCTGATATATCACCGGCAGAATTTATATCAAGCGACCGGGCATCTTCAGGCAAAATAAAAAAAGAGGAACTGTTCGAGAGAATAATCTCGATGAAAGTCCCTCTTTCCTTTATTTGCGATACAGAAATATTAACGTTTCGAGAACTGGAATCTTCTTCTCGCTCCCTTTCTACCATATTTCTTTCTTTCAACCATTCTTGAGTCTCTGGTCAGAAAACCATTCGCCCTTAATGCTGATCTGTTGGATTCATCATACATTACCAGCACTCGTGCTATACCGTGTCTGCAGGCGCCTGCCTGTCCGGTTATACCGCCGCCTGCCACATTAACATAAATATCAAACTTTCCTTCATTGCTGGTAACAGTCAAAGGCTGTTTAATTGTAAATATGTGTTCAGCGTTGGGGAAATAATTTTCAGCAGGTTTGCCGTTAACTACAATTCCCCCTTTTCCGTCTCTAAGGTAAACCCTGGCTACGGATGTTTTTCTTCGACCTGTTCCTAATGCAAGATTTTTTACCACTTGTTAACTCCTAATCCTATATTCCCGTCGCTTCAGGGTTCTGAGCTGCATGAGGATGTTCAGCTCCTGCATAAATCTTTACATTTCTGTACAGTTTGTTTCCGAGCGCCCCTTTGGGAAGCATACCCCTCACTGCCTTTTCCATTGGAAAAGTGGGTTTCCGCGCAATTACTTTTCTGTAACTTTCCACTTTTAATCCGCCGGGAAAGCGTGAATGGCTGTAATACAGTTTTTTATCTTCTTTTCCGCCTGATACAAGCGCTTTTTCTACGTTTACAATAATCACATAATCACCGATTTCCTGATGAGGAACAAAGCATGGTTTGTGTTTACCTCTGGCAAGGTTTGCTGCCTTTACAGCAACTTTACCAAGTATTTTGCCTTCCGCGTCAATTACGAACCATTTCCTTTCAACATCGTTCGGCTTCAAAAATATTGTTTTCATTTATCTGCCCTTTTTCATATTTTTTTATGCATAAGACAGATTTCATTTCAGTTATCCAGCGTAACGGGGCTATCAAAACTGAATTAATGATAAAATCTGCCATGCCTGTAAGCATGATTTTATATTGTACAAGAATTATCAAAAAATCCTCTTTAGTCAAGAGGTTAAAAAAGATATATTGTATTGATTTATGTGTTGGTAATTTGATAAAATATGATATGCTTCGGGGAAAAGTCAATATTATTTGAAAATTTCCGCGGAAGGGGAATATTTTGGAAATTCAATTCAGAAACATTAAAAAACAGGACATAGAAAATATGCTCCAGATGTGTGCGGAAACAGGATACGAAACAAGATATGAAACCTTATCAGCAAAAGTAAGCGATATCATAAAAAACAAAAATTCTGTTATTATTGTTGCAGTGGATAATGAGAACAAGCCGGCCGGATGGATACAGCTTGAGATAAGCAATTTTATATTTTCAGACAGGACATGCAATATACTCGGCCTTTTCGTTGACAAGAAATACAGGGGAAGGCGTATCGGAAAAAAGCTTCTTGAAAAAGCCGCGGAGTGGGCAAAAGCAAACAACTGTTTAGGACTTGAGATATATTCTGATATTACACGGATTGATTCACACGATTTCTACAGACATCTTGATTTCAAGCATATTAAAACACAGCAGAATTTCTATAAAAGCATGAAATTTATTGATAAAGGGCAGGCAAAAGACTGATTTTATCTTTTCATATTTTTTACAGCTTTTATAACAAGGGCTATAATTAAAAACAGTACCGGAATATATCTGAAAACTGCATCGATCAAATCTATCCCGTACAGAACATAATTTCCCTGCAGTATAATCCCGAAAAAAATAAATGTATTATATATAACACTGGTATAATAACCCAGTACCGCAAGAACAATAAACACCCAGCTGCTGTCTCTTGTTTTTACCCATACTATAATTGCAATAAAAGCAGCAATTCCTGCAAGTATATTATCCGCAAATAAGGTAAAAACCTGCATATCCATCAATATATCCCCCTTATTACCTTATCGGCAGTTTTCAGGAATATTGCTCTCTCTCCATCCGAAATTTCCGCCGGCAGGGCTGATAAACCGGAAAAAACCGGCTGAATCAAAATCTGGTTTGCCAGAAAGGTTTTATATACAAAAGGCTGATTGTCTTTTGTATAGCGCGGCAGAAGATATGGTGTCTTCACATCCCAGATTTTATCAATTTTTTCAATAAACTCTTTCCAGTCTTTATACGGTTCTTTTTCAATATGCTGAATCAGTCTGTAAATAATTATATTAAGTCCTGCAAGGAGTAGAGGAGAAACAGGAGTGCCGCCTGCCAAATCAGCATCTGAAGAAAGTAAAACAACAGGGGAAAAGCTCCCTGGAAAAGGGAGCAGAGGCATAACATACCTGTGATCAGCAAGAAAGTCTTTAAGGGTAATTCCGCAAAAAGGATACCATTGGCAGATCATCCCTTTTCTGTCATAAGATGAAGTTTCAGGAAAATCCGGACACACTCTGACCTCACGGTCTTCTTTCGCGGAAATAAATTCAGCAGCTTCCCCTGCTGTGCAGAAAACAGCGGCATTAAATGAATCCGTACCGGAGAGCTCTTTCAGCGCCCTTATAATCTTTTTTTCATATCCGGAGGAGACGCTGTAATAATTGCCTTTTTCAATTTCCTTTTTAAGGGCATTGGAAAATCCTGCCGGACGGCTTCCAAGAATTGACTTACCGTTCTCCTGATAGAAATCGAGATATCGGATTCCGTCTTGAGAATAAAATCTGTAACCGCGGACTCTCTTTATGACAGGTGGGCTGATATTCAGGTCTAAAGGCATAAGTTTGTTTCCAGTTGATCTTTATTTTAGTTTAAATATTTATATACTTTATCAAGCTTTCTTTTTATCAGCACATATACAACCTCAGGCAGACCAAGGTCTTTTACCTTTTTTTTAAAAAAGTCGTTGATATAAGCAGAGAGCTCTTCAATAGTTTCATATTTTCCGGAAAGAGCATCAATTTCCTTTTCCATCTTTCTTATACCAGCAAGCTCTGACCTGAAAGTTGAAAGGTTTTCCATAAAAACATAATCTGTAATTTTATGTTCATCAAATCTTTTCTTTAAAAGTTCCTCACCGTATTGGACATCATATTCGAGATCTTCAAGTTCAATCTTAAGAATTTTTATATATCTTTCAATTCCATGTTTTTTATCCATCTGTTTCTCCCCGTAATTACTTAAACACTCTTATCTATATTATAGGTTCAGTGGGTAAAGAGTTCAATTATTTTCCAGTAAACAGTTGATTTAACATTGAATAATTGAAGTTAAAAAATATTTTAAAACCAACCTGTAGTTTATTTATATCTTCAATTCTTTCAACTTTAAAAGCTTCAAGAAATTTTATTACAGTGAAATGAGAACCGATCAAATAACAAATCACAAGGTCATAAAAGTTTCAATTATATTTCATTCTTCCCAGATAGCATGTTTTAACCTTGGTCAAATTCATTTCCCCAAGGTAATCTCTCTTATAATATACTTTTTTGTTAAACAGATTTTTCTTTAATTACAAGATTTTGATCAACATCATTAATAAATTTTATCAGCCCCTTAAAGTATGTTATGGGATCATCACATTGAGATAAATGACTTCCGTTAGTAGTAATACTTCTTCCATTTTGCACTTGTGTACTCATCCATTCCATATATTTTGGGTCCATGGTGTCATATTTTCCACCAATCATTAGTGTAGGGATAGAAAGTTCTGGTAAACGACTTGAAACATCCCATCCGATTAAACTAGCATTCTTAGTGATTCCAAATTCGCTATAACCTTGCATATAAATATAAATTTTGGAATTCAAATGCCTGAATGCTCTTTTAATGGAGTTTGGCCATTCTTGTAAAGGTTTTCTTAAAACATGTTGGGTATAATAATATTCTGTAATTAATTCAGTATATCTCAAATTAGTATAATCTTCATTTTTCTCAAATTGTATAATTTCTTCAAACACTTCAACTGGCATTTTAGGACCCAGAACTTCTTTTGCATATTTTTCGTACTCGCTTAAACTTGCCATCATGTTTGAAATGATGAGTCCTTTGATGTTGTTCTGATATTTTAGAGCATATTCCATAGCTAAAAGCCCTCCCCAAGACTGACCTAGCAAATAGAAATTGCTTTTATCAAGGTTTAAAGCGATGCGGACTTGTTCAACTTCTTCGACAAAGTGTTCGGTCGTCCAAAGTGCAGAATCATTTGGCTGATCGCTGTAATATGAATCGAGTTGATCATAATAAATGAACTCAATCTCTTCATTAGGGAAGTAATCTTCAAAACATTCAAAAAACTCATGTGTTCCCCCAGGACCTCCATGAAGTAGCAATACTTTCATTGATGGATTATTACCAACACGTTTAGTCCAGACATTAAATGTTCCTTTTTTTGTAGTTATGGTAATCACTTCATACCTCCTGTAATTAGATCAATTCTTATCGGAATAATCATAATAATTTGATTTAAACTAATCAGATTATATATCTTTCATGATTATTTTATAAAAACAGGCACACCCTTGAGGAGATTTATCCAGTAATCAAGTCTCGGATCCAACCACAAATGACGTAGTCTGGAAAACTGAACGCCATACCATTCCATATAATCAAATTTAACATCAGAATGTAGAGACTGCTGAAGCGCCCAATAACCCCATTTAATATCAGCTACAATTTTATATAATTTCATTCTGGCAAAACCTTTTTCATCCCATTCTCCATGGTAAAGTTTACACATTTCAACATCCATAGCTTCAGTAAGAAAATTTGATGTTGAAAAACATCCAAGATCATTGTAAGGATCACTCATGGTTGCATATTCAAAATCAATTATTTTTAAATCAGCGCTTTTCTCATTATACATAATATTATTTGTCCATAAATCATTATGTGAAGGACTCCAATTTATACCATCTTTGATAACAGCTTCTTCAATTGTATTCAGCAAAAAGATTATCCTGTCATACCATGGTGGTTGATATCCCATCTCATTAGCTCTTTTTATCATCAGTCTTGCCTGATCAAAAAGGGTTTGTTTTAAAGGAAGATCTGTTTCTCTATATGAATGAAATTTAGCTGTAGTATTTACGATTTTTTTAAAAATCTTTTCATTGTAAACATCTCCAAATGTGAGCTGTCTGTATCCATCAAGCCATTCCCAGATTTCAACACCGGTATCATTAAAATATTTAAATACAGCAGGGCCTGCTCCCGTTTTCATAGCAATAATATTTGCCTCATGACAGTTGTCTCTGTCTATATAATTTTCGGTTCCGGCTCCTGGTATTTTTAAAAAATAACTTTTATTATCAGCTTTAATAATATAATTGGGATTAGTAATTCCATTTTCCACAGATTTAAATTCAACTTCACATTTTTTCCATTCAAAAACCCGCTTAACAGCAGTTCCTACATCAGTTTTTAAAAGTTTTTTCATGATTCTTCCATATTCATTACATTTTTTATAATTTCAACATATCCTCTAATTGTTTCAAGCATTTTATCAATATTAACCCGTTCCTTGGGTTTATGAATCCATTCCTCAGATGCACCTGAATATCCAATTGTTGGAATATTATGGATACCACAGCTCATACTACCATCACATCCAGATTTCCAGTATTTCAAAGAAGGATTTTGACCTACCCTTTTTAATGCTTCAATAGTTTTTATAACAAAATAATTTTCTTTTTTCATTATCCAGGGCGGATGATATTTTTTAATTCTTTTTTGATAGCCAGTATAAGTTGTTTCTTCAAAATATCGAGCTTCGACAGAAGCTTTAAAATCTCTGTCTTTTGATTTAATTTTATTAAAAAGTATTTCAAATTCTTCAATAAGTGATTCAATTGTTTCGTCAGGCATATACCTTCTATCTACGGAAATTTCACACTCGTCAGGGATTACACTTAAAGAGCCAGGTTTTACTTTACAGTCCGTAACGGTTACAGTTCCATCTCCGAATAGGGGATCGGATTTCATATTTTGCGGCATAGTCCTAAAAATATAATCAAGAACTGGAATCATCTTTTCCAGTGCATTAATTCCTGCTCCTGGATTAGATGAATGTGCCGTTTCCCCTTTTGTTGTAATCACAAGTTCTACTTTACCTCTCTGGCCTATTGCCAGATTACTGTCAGTTGGTTCTGCCAAGCACACAAAATCACATTTTAAATTATGTTCAGGAAGAGTTTTTTCTATCAGATATTCCATTCCTAACATTTCAGCTGATTCTTCATGTACAACTGCTGAAAAGATCAAATCTCCAGGAAGCTTAAGTCCTTTGTCAGTTAATTGTTTAAAATGGAGCATGACAAAAAAAAGGGCAGCTAAACCTCCTTTCATGTCAGAGGAACCTCTTCCGTAAAGATTCATTTCCTCATCAATTTCTGCTTCAAACGGTTTGTATGGAGACCATTCTTCAATATTTCCCGGTGGGACAGTGTCGAGATGTCCATTCAGCATTATATTTGGACCTTTTCCCTCTCCCTTTATTACAGCTATCAGGTTTCCGCATTTATCAATGAAGCAGTTATTTATTTGATTTTTAATAAAACTATTTTTTAATAAATCGGCAAGATCTTTTTCGTGTCCGGTAACGGATTGAGTTGTAATCAATTGTTTTAGAAAATCTATATAATCCTTTTCAATAATTTTATTATTCATCATTATTTCGTCTGTTTATCCTTTAAGAATTAAAATCGTACAATCACAACCGGTTATTTCCGGTTGTGATTGTAAATGTTTAAGCACCAATAAATGACTTAATGAGAAATGCAATTCCAATACCAAGATAGTTACCGCAAGCTTCTCCAAATGCACCAAGAATGATTGCAACAGGCATTAGTGATGTCCAGCCCTGTGCTCCCGCAAGCATTGCGGTAGTCGGTCCGTCCCAGATAGCAGCTACAGAAGAAACGATATAATACTGCCATTCAATTTTAAATATTCTGCATAAAATAAGATGAAGTAAAACAGACCCTGCAACAACAGAAAAACAGAACAAAGCTATCATCGGTGCTGCATTGAGGACTTCTTTTATATTTAGCATGAATCCTATTACACATAGAAAGAAGAGACATATATAAAAACCAAGATCTACAGAACCTTTAAGTTTTTTAATTGGTTCAAATTGTGCCATAATTATTGAAACAGTTGTGATTAAAAGAATTCTTGTTGCACTTGCTATAAGATCGGAAAACTGACTGGTCACAAGTGTACATACCGAAACAATAGTAAATGCTGTTGCAAGGAGAATTGAAATGTCATGGATTGACCAGTCAATGCTACTAAAAAGTTTTTCTTCATTTGGTGCGGCAAGCTGTTCAGAATTAAGAGAATAAGGCCAAAATTTCTGGAACCATTTCGCATTTCCGATTAGCCTTGGAAGAGCCATGAAAATAAGAATTGTAGGAAGGCCGATAGCATAATCAGCTGCATTACCAGCCACTATTGTATCAGGAGTTGCATTAAGACCTTGTGCAATAGCTGTCAGATTCGGACTTCCTCCTGTGTAAGTTCCTATAAACATACCTGCAAGTTTCCATCCTTCTGTAATTTTCGGGGAAAAGAAAAGACCCATTGCAAGAGCTATCGTACAAATGCTGAAAATTCCTAAAATCATTGCGATCATTGGATTTTTTGCAACTTTAAGGAATTTTTTAACATCAATATGTAAAAGAAACAGACAAAGGGAAACAGGCACTGCAAATTCAAAAATAAAGTTAAATGAATCAGACCACTTGGGCATAATTCCTAAATTTGATAAAATTGCTCCCATTATAATAACTGTGATTACAGGTCCAAATGATCTGAATAATCTGAATTTCTGAAGATAAAAAGCAGATGCTATCATTATCATCATAACTGAAATAATCAATCCAAGACTGTCAGGAGAGATTAAACTTTCCATTCATTTTCCTCCAAAATAGTTTATTGCCGGCCGGGCTTCAAATGAAATGAAATTTCATTTGTTATGAAAGCTTGTTTCATGCAAAAAATTATAACAGAGCATTTTGAGTTGTCAAGAATTTTTTAATCCCAAATCCCTCCATGGTGAGTTATTATTTATTTTTTTATTGCAAAAAAGCTTTTTTTCTTTTATTTTTTAATAAATGAGTCAGGAAGAAATCTTTATAAACAACCTTTTTGTTAGAATTCAAAACCTTATGCCTTCTTTCAACAAAGCACAGTTTAAGGTTGCGGAATATTTTCTTAATAACCGGGAAGAGCTTAAGCATCTTAAAATAAAACAGCTTGCCCTTAACTGTGATGTTTCAGAAGCTACAATTACAAGATTTATCCGCAAAATTGGATTTAGCAGTTTTCAAAATTTTAAATATGCTATTATAAAAGTAGACTCATCTAGCAGGGAGAGCGTAGGAGGCGTTGATGATCTAGACAAACTCAATACTGAGGACCCTGTGGATAGTCTTATTTCCAGGGTTAAAAATGAATATATCTCGGATATACAGATGACTCTAAAAAATCTGGATACCAGAGAAATTCTAAATGCAATTGAAGCGATAAAATCTGCAAAAGGTATAAATTTCTTCTGTGTAGGAACATCCTGTATTGCTGCTAAAAACTCATACCTGCGCTTCTACAGAGCAGGTATAAAAACCTGTGTATATAATGATCCTGCAGAAATGGGTATTGCCGCATCTCTCTCAAAAAAGGGAGATGTCGCAATAGGTCTAAGTTATTCAGGTAAAACTGAAGTAGTTAATATTGCAATGAGAATATCAAAAAAGAACGGGTCTACCACAATAGCAGTTACAGGGCCTGGACGATCTCCTTTAATAAAAATGGCTGATATAAAAATATCTTCACAGTATGAGGAGCTTGACGACTATCTTCTTACCTCCTACGCAAGACTTTCACAAATAATTATCATGGATATACTTTACACAGGTGTAGCTGAACAGAACTATGAAAAATCAGTCCAGTCAATTCAAAAGATCTCGAGTAACGCTATTGAAATATTGCACCATTAAAGGATTTGAGCTGAAGAATAATATTTTAAAGCTTAGCAAGTAATTTATATAATCAAATTTGGGACAGAAATAAATACAGGAAGAAACATTTATTTTTTTATAATTTTATTGCACCAATTGAACTCTCAAATTATTTAATAGGTATGCTATTTATTCTCGATCAGTTCAAAGTATCATTGTTATATTATCTTTTATTTTGAGGGATTTTCATCCAGTTCTTTTTGAATCAAAAATAATTAGTTTGAATATCGAAAAAAAGATAAATTATTCAGAACATTAAAATCTGTTAATTTTTCACAAAAAAAACAATTATTTCTCCTGAAAGTAAATAATCAATTGAGGTGTAAGAGAATTCAATAAATATTATTATATTAGGGCATAAGAATAAAACGAACTGTTTAAACTGCCTTTAATAATTCCTGGCCAGGTTCGGATCTACCTTTTTAAGACTGCAGTAACGGAGAAGAAACTGGGCTGTTCTGCCGCCCTCGAAACGGACAAGAACTACAGGCTCATCTTTGTTCATCCATTTTTTAATGACTTCTCCGGCGCCGTAATCCCTGCTGTATACAATGTCGCCCTCATTTATCAGAGATGCCCCGCCTGATACCGTATTTCCGAAACCTTTCAGGGTTACAAGATTTTCAGGAATTTCAGATAAAAATCTTGAAGGGGGAAAAGAGTTGAACTTCCCCCATATCCTCCTGCTTCTGCAGCAGGTCATATAGAGCATTTTTCTTGCACGGGTAATGCTTACGTACAGTATCCGCCGCTCTTCCTCAAGGTCCTCAATATTTTCCATATTCCTGAAACCGGGAAAAAGTCCCTCTTCAAGCCCTGTAATAATGACCCGGTCAAACTCGAGCCCTTTTGTATTATGCATTGTAATAAGGGTAACTCCGCCTTTGTTCTCCTGTGCGGGAGAGCTTCGGTCAAGCTCCGTATTTTCAATAAAATCTATAAGTCCTTCCATGGAGGAAGGGTAATCTGCGGCATGGTTTACAAGTTCTTCAATATTTAAAATCTTCTGGGAATCGCTGTTTCTGTCTATTTCGCGGTAATATTGGGCAAAACCTGTTACAAGGGCGCATTTTTTTACAAACTCGGAAAGGTTATCCTCAGGTCCGGCAGCCTCGTTAAAAGAAGATCTTACTCCATCCATAATCTGTGCAAAGGCAGCTGCCCCTTTTCCCGCTTTTCCGCTTAGGGTTTTTGATCCTTCCGAGCACGCCCTGAGAAGATCGCCTCCGAAATTCTGAATGGAAAGACTTACAATTTTTTCCACTCCGGTTTTTCCAAGCCCCCGCGGAGGCTTGTTGATAACCCGTCTGAATGCAACTTCATCCCTGGGGTTTATAAAAAGGGATATAACGGCAAGGATATCCTTGACCTCTTCCCTCTCAAAAAACCTGAGTGCTCCTACCAGCCTGTAGGGGATTTTCATCTTTGAAAAAAGAGACTCAAAGGTAAGCGACTGGGCGTTTGTCCTGTAAAGGATTGCTGTATTGCCGTAGTTTCCGTCATTAAGCAGGGAGCAGCAGAATTCAGCTTCTTCCTGCTGCGTATTAAAAGCTGCGACAACGCTTTTTTCGCCTCCTGTTTTTTCTGTCCAGAGTTTCTTGCCGAGCCTGCCGGTATTGTTGGCAACAACTGCTGCGGCTATGTCAAGAATATTGGAAGTTGATCTGTAATTCTGCTCAAGCCTTATTATCCTTGTGTTTTTGAATGTCTCGGGAAAAGTAAGTATATTCCTGACTTCAGCTCCTCTGAACCGGTAAATCGACTGATCATCATCGCCTACAACTGTAAGGTTCGTCCCGTCTCCTGAAAGCATCTTTAAAAGCTCAAACTGGGCGACATTGGAATCCTGATACTCGTCAACAAGTATTGTGCTGAACATGCGGGTCAGCTTTTCACGCACAGTCAGGTTTTCGCTTAAAAGAATCCCGGGCTTTAATATAAGATCCCCGAAATCGGCGCATCCTGTTGAATCAAGCTTTTTCTGATACTGCATGTAGATATCTGGGAATTCAGGATCAAACGAAACAGGTGAAAGATCATCGTTGTATGCAAGGCAGTAATCTTTTGCCCTGCTGATCATGCTGATGTAAGGCTTCAAATCTTTTTTTGCTTCACCCGGTCTTATGGACTGGAGAAGTGTGAGCATATCCTCTTCATCATAGATTGTAAAATTATTCTCAAGTCCGACAGGGGAACCGTATCTCCTTAATACCCACGCCCCGAATGAATGAAAAGTGCGGATCATCGGGGGATTGTTCAGATTTATGCCGGAAGATCTTCCGAGTATTGAGAAGACCCGATCTTCCATCTCCCGTGCAGCCCTGTTGGTAAAGGTAACTGCAAGTATTGAAGCAGGATAAACCTTTTTTTCAGATATAAGCCAGGCAATCTTTGCTGTTATGGCATTGGTCTTGCCTGAACCGGCCCCTGCCAGGATAAGAAGGGGGGACCCTTCATGAACTACCGCTTCGTACTGGGGTTTGTTAAGTCTTTCAAGAAATCCTGGTTTTTTTTCCATAATGTTTAGTATACAGGGGCCCTTATATTTCCTTAATCACGGCAGAGTACTTTAAAACAGTAACTGTCTTACAGCGGAACTGCTTCAAGATCAAGATTGTTGCGCCTTGTTATCCTGCATTTTATCATATCACCGGGGGCAGCCTCGCCGCTGTGGATTATAACTGCGCCGTCAATATCAGGCGCGTTGAGATAACCCCTTCCAAGAACAATTTCTTCACCCTCAATTCGCTCTTCCGCAAGGATATCAAGCTCCATTCCGGTATATTTTTCCAGGTTTTTTTCAGATATCGAGGTCTGTATCTCTTTGAGATGTGCAATCCTTTTCCCGGTTTTCCTGGAAAGGATAAAATCAGATAAACCGCCGCCCATTTTTCCGGCAGGAGTTCCTTCTTCCCTTGAAAACTGGAAGAAACCGGCCCAGTCAAGCTTTGCCTGTTTTATGAAATCGGTAAGTTCCAATATGTCATTATTTGTTTCACCCGGAAAGCCGAGCAGGAAAGTGGACCTGATTACAGCGCCTTCGACATTGCCTCTGATATCACTTATCAAATCAAGATAGGCGTCGTGGTTCCCTTTTCTGCCCATTCCGGAGAGGATTTTTTCAGACGCATGCTGAAAAGGAATATCAAAATAGGGAAGAATTCTGCGGTCAGCTTTCATAATCGGGTAGATTCCCTTATCGAATTTATCAGGGTGCATGTAAAGCAGTCTTATCCAAAAGTTCCCTTTTATATCTGAAATTTTTTCCAGAAGCGTCAGAAGGGTTGATTTTTTTCCCCTGTCGCTGCCGAAAGATGCCAGATCCTGTGCAATAAGGTTTATCTCATAAAAGCCGGAACCTGCAAGTTCTTCAATCTCTTCAATTACTTCATTTTCATCCCTGCTGTCAAGCGGACCTCTGATAAGGGGAATCGCACAAAAAGTGCAGTTGTTGTTGCATCCTTCGGCTATCTTCACATATGCGCTGCCGGGAAATGAAAGTGATATACGGGTCTGGGAACCGTGCGCCGGAGTAAAACAGCCCTTATCAGCGGCCGCGTTTACAGCCGCGTCTGCCGGCCGGTTTTTTGATTTTTTTTCAGGGATGTACAGCTTTTTCCGCCCTTCCATAAAATCTTCAGCAACAAGCGATATTGCTTCAGGATCCCTGTTTCCGAATATCGCGTCAGCTTCCGGCAGTGAAGCTGCAAGATCTTCCCCGTACCGCTGGGCAAGACATCCCGCAAGAACTATCTTACGGTCCGGATACTGCTGCCTGAAAGAGATAAGTGTCTGTATCGATTCCTCTTTCGCAGGTTTTATAAACCCGCAGGTATTTATAATTATCATCCCTGCAGTATCCGCCGGTGAATAAATCCAGCCCCTGCCTGTTAGTGATTTGATTATTGATTCGGCGTCAACCTGGTTCTTGGCGCAACCGAGATTTTCAATATAAAAGGTCTTATTAGCCGTTTCTTTTTTCAATAGAGAGGATGAGCCTTTACAACATACCCGCCGCCGGGTTTATCGTTCCACTTGATTATTTTGGCTGAAACTTCTCCTGCGCGCCCGAAACTGTATTCTGCATTATTCACAGTCGCAGCTACTGCGGCGGCATTTGATATCCAGATCCTTATATTGTCTGAAACTCCAAGGCGGAATGTGTCCCCCTTGTGGAAATAGCGCTCTTCTCTTCTCCCGCCGTCAGATTCGTATCTCATGAGGCAATAACCTCTGAAAGAAAGATTGACAGTAAACGGCCCTTTGGTTTCAGATTCGAGTATTAAAGTTTCACCCTGTTTTCTGGACTGAAGAGCAGAAGAGCCTGCTGCAGGAGCCGGAGAGGAAGAACCGGCTGCAACTGCGGCTGCCGACACATCGGAAAGTTCCTGTTCGCTGCTTATGCCTGATGAAACTACGGCCGGAGCTTCTGTTGTTTTATCAAATTTGAGAACAGCTCCATGTCCTTTCTCGTCAATGTCCCTGACCAGAATTTTAATATCGTTGTTTCCGTCTCCGTCAAGGTCAGAAAACAGCTCCTTCCCTTTTGCCAGTTCAACCTTGCCGGCAGGAAGATCAAGGGAAACCGTTTCCCCTGTTTCAGCAAGCACGATTTTAAATGGGACATCCCTGTATTTTACAATAACAGTATCTCCCTCTTCAAAGCGTTTTTCAATAAAAGCTGTAGTCATTTCATATTCAGCGCCTGATTTACTGCTGTTTTTCTGACCAGCAGAAACAGGTTTTTCCATGACCACTTTTGTACTGCTTTCAGAACCGTCCCTTAAGACCAGGAAAAAGATCAGGCCGGCAGCGGCTATTAGAATAAATGCGGCAGCTCCAATGTAGGCAAGGGCAGGTATCCTGGGTTTTGGTTCAAACAGCTCTACAGGAACAGGCTGCTCCTGTATCTTTGTATTTTTATAAATATTTATTATCTCGTCAACATTGAGCCCGAGATAACCCGCATAGGATCTCAAAAACCCCAGCAGATATGCTTCTCCGGGGAAATCTCCGAAATTCTCTTCTTCAATTGCCTCAATATATTTTTTTGATATATTTGTTTCCCTTGAGACCTGCTCAATAAAAAGCCCTTTCTCTTTTCGGGCATCCTTAAATTTCTGTCCTATCGGTTCCATAACAAATCCCTGTTTCCTAATCTTGCATAATATTGTTCATTGCCGGATTCTACTGCTGATAGAATCCGTCATATTTTTAATCCTGGTATGACTCAATTCCCCGGATCAAATAAAAAATTTTCAAAAACATTTGCAGATGCAGGAGGAATATACTCAAACCGTGCATCAGGAATATTCTGATTGATAATGATTTTTTTGAAATCAAACTGTACTGTCTCGTTTTCAGGCGTTACCCCGACAATTCTTCTTATGTAACCGTCCGGTTGTACCGAAAGATCAATCTGCCGGAATCCTTCCTGGGTCGATTTCCACAGCAGTTTCAGCTTTACAACCATTTCCACTTCAGCTGCGCCGCTGTCGAGAGGAACAGGATCCGGACTTTCAAGATAGGCAACCGAATAATTCCTTTTAAGAAGAACAAGCCCTTCCCTGCTGGCCAGGGAGGCGCCCCCTGTTATCTGGTTTTTACTGTCCAGTTTCTGGGACATAGTCACCCTGTATCGCGGTATATATATTACAAGCCTCGTTCCGTCAAAAGCAATTGTCTGTTCTTCAGGTTCTGTAAAATTGATTCTCAGTTTGTCAGGATACTTGTGAAAAAGGGTACCGGACATCTCAGTGCCCCCCTTTGTGATAATAACATCTGCCTGATAGTCTTTTACCTCTGCATAAACTGCTGAAATTCTTTCAAAATAATCTGTTGCAGTGAGGATTTGCTGAGTTTGCGCGTATAATACGTTTGATACTGTGAATATTAAAAAAATTAAAAAATTTCTGTATGTCACTTTGTCTTCTGCATTAATTATATCAAGGGTAATTTGCGGTTCCCTTAACCCAATAGTTTACTTAAACAATACTGTTTGTCAAGTCAATCGGAAGAAGCACTTTTTGAGACGTATAAAGAGGCAAGATGACGGATATGCCCGTCGGAAAGCTTGAGGTTTTCATCGCACTCAGGACAGCGGAAACGGCCGTTTTTGATCCACTCTGATGCGCACCCGATGCAGTAAATCTTTCCGCATGAAGGACATTTTCCGGCAGGGGATTCGGGATCAGGGTCACCTGTAATTGTTATTTTCCTGTCATCCCTGATATTTTTCGGGACTTTCCACTTCCGGCCGCAGGAAGCGCATTCAAGTGTTTTTACCGTCTCCCGCTCTATCCGGTTAAAAAGCTTCTTTTTTCTTTCCATGACAGAAACAGGAAAGGATTCAGCCGTGTTTATTCCAAAATATTCCTCATATTTTTCAGCTGCTTTTTTGAAATCAAGCGTTTCGCATAATCCGTCAATATAATTGAGCGCAACAACAGGATCAAAATCAAGCGCAAGGCTTTTTCTGTAATCATTAAAAGCAGAATTAAAATCACCCCTTACCCTTGCGATATTCCCCCTTATGTTGAGAAGCCCGCTGTCAGAGGGAATTGCATCGGCAGCTGAGGATAAAACTTCCTCAGCTTTTCCATATTCCTCATTATTGTAATAATAAAGGATAAGGGCCTTTGCAGCCTGAAGATTTTCCGGATAGAACTCCCTTGCTTCTGTAAACTGCTTAAGAGCGAGACTTCTTTCTCCTGATTCAGAAAAAATCCTCCCTTTCTGCAGTAAAACATCAGCATCGGGGTGAACTGAATCAAGGACATCCATGGCTTTATCTGTTTTACCGTTCATCAGAAGAGCCTCCGAATAATTGACTGCCGCAGATCCTGCCGAATATTCCGGCTTTGCCCGGAATGCTGTCTCAAAATACTTTTCAGCGTCCGGGCTGTTTCCATTCTCAATGGCAATAGTCCCCAGAAGGCTGTTTACAAGAAAATCATCAGGGGCAAGTTCATGGGCCTTTGAAAGGGCAGTGAGGGCATCAGATTCAAGTTTTTCCATGCGGCGGATCTCAGCAAGCTTATACCAGTAAAGGTAAAATCCGCTTTCTTTTTCACAGGCTTTTTCCACAAGCTGCGCCGCTTTTTTGTACCTGCCTTTTTCCAGATGGATAAGGCCGTATAGAAAAAAGATATCACTGCCGCATTCTTCAGGATACCCGCTTGTTATCTCCCTGAATTTTTCTTCAGCTGCCCTGTATTCATTATTCTGAAATAATATTTTAGCTGTTACGCTTTCCGCTTTCAACCTGATGCTGCCGCCGGAAGGGCGCATATCAATTGCAAGTTTTGCAGCGGAGGAGGCTTCCTCATAATTTTCTTCTCTGAAGAACAGGATACTGCTTTCTGCATAATAAAAAGCAGCTTCTTCAGTTTTTTCCGATGATTCAAGCGTTTTTGCCGCGTTCAGAAAATAAAGCGGATTTTCAGGATCCATCTCAGCCGCTTTTCTGTAACAGCTTTCAGCATCAGTATTCCTTCCAAGATAGAAGAGGCTGTGTCCCAAAAGATTCCAGTATAAAGGCTCTTTCTCCAGAACAGGTTCTGATGATGAAAGAAAATCCTTCAGTTTATCATACCTTCCGAGCTGATATAGTATATTCCCTTTCTCAAGCAGATAATTTTTTTCCTGAGGTTTCTTTTCAAGTGCTTTTTCAAACTGTTCAAGGGCATCATCAAACAGGCCGAGATTAACAAGTATTTCCCCGTACCAGCCCAGGAGTTCTTCCCTGTTTTCAGCAGCAGGATTGTTTTCCAGACAGGATTTTACCTGAACAGCCGCAGGGAGGAACTGCCCCCTGTCAAAAAAAGACCTGGCCAGGAGAAGTTTCTGGTCATCAGCTATTTCATTATTTTCTGACCATGCCTTTTCAACATCTGCAGGGGTTGAGGTTACCCTGAACTTCTTAAGCAGTATCACAGCATCACTTCTGCCGGATGCAGGAACAGGAGAGGGAGCATCAGACAGGGAAGTCCTGTCATAATTCTGCCCGCAGAATGTAATATAACCGCTGCCTATTGTTTCATCGTTGAGAGAAGCTACCTTTCTGCCGTTTATGAAAAAATGAAGAGCAGTACCCCATGCCGTTATACGCAACGTGTTTATTTTTTCAACGGAAAAAGACACGGGCGTCCAGCCGATCAGTCTGAGGGGATTCCCGTTAAAAACACAATCCACCCTGAAATAACCCCTGTTTGAAAGGAGAAAATAGTAATAGTTATAATCATTGCCCATTCTGAACAGGATGCCTCCGGAGCAGTAAGCACCGGCCGTTTCAAACGAAAAACTGCATTGGGCGTCAAAATCAGTATAAATATTCTCCGGCGGCTCACACCATGCAAAAACGTTTTCCTTTTTTATGACAAACTGCAGCCCTGATCCCGGTATAACTTCCGAGGTGTAGTTTTTTTCTTTTTCATTTTTAAATCTGCTTTTCCGGAAGATGGAAAAATTCTCTTTCCAATCCTCTCCATCTATAGTATCGGGGGATGTAGCATTTTTTCTTTTTAAAAACCAGAACATAAGGTGCTGCTTGACTCCGGGTTATTGGATGTATAATTTTTGAGCTGTCTTTCTATATCAGCAATAATAACCTATTACTGATTATTGGACAATTCCCTGATCCTGTCACGGAGCTGTGCCGCTTTTTCATAATTCTCCATCACAACAGCCCTTTCAAGTTCAATGACAAGTGTATCAACCACACTGCTTTTTCCTGTATCAAGCTGCTTTATCGCGCTCTCCAGATAGCTTATTGAACGTGATTTTTCAAGAATAAAAACAGAGGTATTAACCTCAGGCATTGACCTGAGAGTGCCTATTGCTGATTCAAGTATTTGCCTTGCCAGAATTTTTATGTTTTTCTGCAGTGAAATCATTGCGCGTGATATTGCATTCATTTTTACAAGAAACGGCCTGTACTGGAGAACGTTTACCCTTACCTCATTATCTTCGCTGTAAAGATCGATAAGTCTGCATATCCCGATATTGTGCTCCGTGTCCCTGACGACCCGTCCGAAATCATTCAGCTGAAAACAGAGAAGATACCTGTGATAATACAGCCGGCTTTCATTCTCAAGTGCCTTAAGATCTTCCTTTGATAAATTAAAACCAATATTGCTGTTTTTTTCTCTCTCAAGTACAAGATCAAGATATGAGGCAAAAGAATCGAATTTTTTGCCGTCAGGTCTTCCGTCAAGCTCGTACTGGCTGATTCCCATGATCTCACGGACCTGCATTACAGCTTTCCCTGAAGTTGTGTAAATTATTCTTACGTTTTTGTCTTCGTTGTATTTCCATTCTTCAAGAATAAAACTTATATCCTGGGACACTTTATGCTGCTCCGCCTTTTAAAATCCGGTATAGTATCATTTTCGTCAAATTCTGCCTTTCTTTTACAAGTAACATGCATTATCCTGCCGGTATTTTTCTCCGGGCAGGCAGTAAAGAAAGCATACCTTAAATTTATAACAAATATTTAAAAAGTAAAGGAAGTTTTTGCATTGCAGATTTCTTTGCTTAAAGATATATTTCTCATTATGGTAAAAGTAATTTCTCTCGGCGGTTCAATAGTCGCCCCCGACTCGGTAGATACAGATTTTCTCAAAAAATTCTGCGCCCTTATTAAGGAATATCTTGATGAAGATACCAGCAGGAAGCTTATATTCGTAGTGGGGGGGGGCGCTCCTGCCAGACTATACCAGAAATCATACAGGGAAATAGTAACAGTTCCGGACGCAAATGCGCAGGACTGGATAGGCATTGCGGCAACCAGGCTTAACGGAGAACTGCTTAAAGCCCTCTTCCCGGGTTACTGCAGGGAAAATGTAGTTACAGATCCTACAGCGGAAATAAATTTTTCAGGACAGGTCCTTGTAGCATCAGGATGGAAGCCCGGCTTTTCAACCGATTTTGATTCTGTAGTTCTTGCCGAAAGATTTGATGCCGGAACAGTTGTTAACCTTTCCAATATTTCAAAAGTATATTCTGAAGATCCCAGAATAAATCCGTCTGCATATCCGATAGACACAATAAGCTGGAGCGATTTTAAAAAAATTGTAGGTTCAGAATGGGTCCCGGGCAGGAATGTTCCGTTTGACCCTGTTGCGACAGCCAAAGCCGCTGAACTTGGAATGCAGGTACTTGTGGCCGGGGGAAAGGATATTGAAAACCTGAATCATATTCTTTACGGCAGGATGGAACAATTCAAAGGGACAATAATCGGCTGATCAGTTCTTTTCAAATCCTTCTTTCCAGTGCCATATCATCTCTTTCCTGCTGCTGCCGGGAAACGGACTTGAGCTGTTAAAGTCCGGAACCCATATACAATCCCCTTCTGGCTCCTGTATAAAACCATCATCAATATCATATTTATCAAGCATTCCGTAAACTTCATCTTCCTCTTTTCCGCTGACTCTTCTTTTCGGAAGATCAACTTTTCCTGATACAGCTTCCGGCTCGTACTGGAACATAAGGGAGAGGATTGCCCTGTCTTTAAGATTTTCCCCGAACCATTTTAAAAATTCCTCTGTTGATTCAAGTTCGCCGGGAAGAACAAGATGCCTTACAATAACACCCCTTTTTATTACGCCCTCCTTTTCTATCAGTGAAAAATCTGTCTTTCTCCCGTCCGCCATTTTCAGTACGGCGCGTGCCGCATACCCGGGATAATCCTGCGCCCTGAAAAGCCGGGCAGAAAGGGCTGGATCAAGTGTTTTAAGGTCCGGGAGAAAGACATCTATAAAATCAAGCAGCATCTCAACAGTCTCTTCAGTTTCATAGCCTGATGTATTCCAGAGCAGGGGAATCGAAAGCCCTTTCTTTTTTGCCGCCTTTGCAGCTTCATAGACAGAGGGGATAAAATGTGTTGCTGTTACAAAATTAATATTTTCAGCCCCTTCCTTCTGAAGAGAAATCATGATATCGGAGAGGACTTCTTCATCTGCGCTGCGGCCAAGCATACTCCGGCTGATCTGGTGGTTCTGGCAGAAGCCGCACCGCAGCGTGCATCCTGTAAAAAATATTGTACCGGATCCTCCCGCCCCTGTCACAGGCGGCTCTTCGCCTCTGTGGAGGAGCGCGCAGGAGACTGCTGCTTCATAGCCGGATCCGCAGAAGCCGGTTCCCCCTTCAAGGCGGTTAACGCCGCATTTTTTGGGGCACAAAATGCAGTTATCATACAGTTTTCTGCTTATTGCCATATTACCTATATTCCTTATCTTTCACTGCTGTTATTGACAAACACCTTTTATACCATTAGCTTTAGCTTGTGGGAAAGCATGTTTTTTCATGCCGGCGTGGCGAAATTGGTAGACGCAGCAGACTCAAAATCTGCCGGGGGCAACTCTGTATCGGTTCAAGTCCGATCGCCGGTAAAAATATTTTCACCCCCGTAATCAGTACGGAAGCACGACAGTATACATTAAAATATAATGCATTAACGACCCGGCTATAACAAACAGGTGCCAGATTTCATGAAATCCGAATTTTCCTTTAACAGGATTTGGTTTTTCAATTGTAAAGATAACGCTTCCGGCGGTATAGAAAAATCCCCCTGCGCCCAGATATAACACAGCAGCCGTGCCGGCCCTCGCGGCAAAAGGGACAACAATAAAAACAGCAGACCAGCCCATTGAGATAAAAAGGGTTGTTGTAAACCACCTGGGAATGCCGGGGATAAGAATACGGACTGCGGCGCCCGCAAGAGCACATACCCAGCAAACCCCGAAGATTACCCAGCCATAGGCAGAGTCCCGCAGAATTACCAGAGAGAGCGGCGTTAATGACCCTGCGATCAGAAGAAAAATTGAACTGTAATCGAGCGACCTCAAAAATTTTTTCAGTTTTGCACCGCATTTCAAACCATGATGCAGCGCGCTTGACACAAAAAGCAGCAGCAGGGTAATGGAATAAACAGAAAATGCTGTTATTTTCCACGGATCACCTGTTAATCCGGCCTTTGCAATCAGAAGCGACCCGCCCACAAGAGTAAAAAATGCTGCGGCAGAATGAAAGGCTGTATTAAATATTTCATCTGTTACATGGATGCTTCCATCCCTGCTTTTTTTCATATTGTTCCTTGTTGAATATTCCGGAATCCGGAATCTGTTTGTTTCCGGTTAATTATAGACAATTTACAGACTCTATCAATATCAGAAGAACAGGGAGCATTGACTATTGGAAAAGGTTATTTATATATTTAAGTCCTATGGGAATTTCAATAAAGGATTTTGCAGAAAAGATACTGGGACTTGAGCATGAGGAACTTAAAAAAAGGGAAATATTTATAAAATTTATTATAGCTGCGGGAAAAGTTGTTTTTGATCCCCGGCTTTTTGTCAATTTTGAAAAAACCTACGGGGAAGGCTCTCTTTACCATAAGGATATCGCTGATGCCAATATGATTGAAAGGGGCCAGGTTTACGGGGGGGCTTACGCAGCCGTTTCCTGGGACAGGGTAAGGATAACCGGAAAAAGCATGGATTTCGGCGGCATCGAAGGGTACGAGGACCTGGTAAGAAGCTATTTTGAAAACTATTTTGAAAACAGTGTCACAGTTTAGATACAAACACAGGTCCGGACACAGATCCTGCCGTGCCAGCTGCCGGCTTTTCTGATTTAAATCCCTTTCTTTCCATTTTTCCCCATCCGCTGACTTTTTTCAGACTGCTTACATAACCCCTTACGCGGAGAAAGCTTGAGATCTGCCTGAATCCGAACGCTTCAAGAAATGAGTATAATATCAGGAGGATGCGATCTTTTGTCCTGAATATTTCAGTTTTATATTCCGAAATATAAAGCGAGCAGTTTGTAACAAAAATGCTGTAAAAAACCGCAGCCGTGACAAAGAATAAAGAAGTCTGAAAATCAGCCATACCCAGAGCAAGGGCAGTGAAGAACACAAGATAACCCTGAAGCTCAAGCCAGGGACCCAGCATTTCAAATATAAAATAATAGGGAAAAGCGATAAGACCGGCAGTCCCGAAACGGGGGTTAAAAAGCATTTTCAGATGATATGTCATGATGTCAATTAAACCGCGCTGCCATCTGTCCCGTTGTCTGAAAATAATCTTCCAGCTCTCGGGAATTTCTGTCCAGCAGTTTGCGTCAAAGGTATATTTTATGATTGAGTCCTCTTTTTTTTCCATGCAGACCCGTTTAAGTCTTACAACAAGCTCCATATCCTCGCCTACAGTGTCCTTGTCAAGGAAACTGCTCTCTGTCATATAACCGTGGTTGGCAATTACCATTTTTCTGTTAAACACTCCGAATGCTCCCGATACTATCAGCAGGGCATTGATATGTGCCCAGCCTATCCTCCCTGCCATAAACGCCCTCAGGTATTCAACAGTCTGAAATCTTGCCAGATTGTTCTTTCCAACACCTATTTTTCTGATATACCCGTTTTTAACATCACAGCCGTTAACAGGAAGAATATTGCCTCCAGCGGCGATCACCTCTTTTTCATCATCAAGAAAGCTGCCGGTAATTCTGAGAATTGCGTCCCTTTCAAGGAGGGAATCTGAATCTATCCCTACAAAATACTCTTTGGATGAGGCGTTTATCCCGCAGTTCAGAGAATCTGCCTTGCCTCCGTTCATCTTGTCGACAAAGATAAGCTCAGGATATTTTGCCCCCCTGTAAACAGCCCTGATCTCCCTGGTGTTAAGCCTAAGGTCAAAATTCAATTCGCTTTTTTCAAGTTCGAAATATTTAATAACCTTCTCCATTGTTTTGTCTTTTGATCCGTCATTGACTACAATTACCTCAAAATCCGGATACCTGAGGTTAAGGAGAGAGTTTATGCTTTCAATAATTGTACTTTCTTCATTATATGCCGGGGCAATTATTGATACGGAAGGGAGTATATTCTCCCTGAAAAGAAACGAAACTTTTTTTAATTCTGCGTATTTTCCCTGTTTTATAACTCCGAGCAGGGAAAAAACAAGCATCAGACAATAAAAAGAATTAAGGGCGATTGAATAAAAAGAGAAGAAAATTATAAAAAATGATATATATTCCGTAACAGCATAAAGCAGTGTGCCGGTCAAAAGAGAATTCCTGTTCAGGATAAAAAAAGAGACAGGAAATCCAAGAAGGGTAAAAGCAAGGAATACCCATAAAAGAAAGATCTTCCCTTTTTCTTTTGATGTTCTTGGTATTTCAGGCAGGGGAATTCCGGAAAGGCCGATTCTATTCAGGACTTTCTCATCAAGGTACATTTTAAACTGGTCAATTACGGCAGGATTATGAGATTCACTGATTATTTCCACAATCTGTTTTTCAATAACCGGATTGCTGTTCCTGTTCATAAAGTTGATTATTCCGCTTACCTTTCCCCTTGATATCAGGTTTCTCGTAAGGTCTTTAACTTCTTTAATATTGCTCCCGAGCAGTTTTTCAAAAACATACTCAAGCCGGTAGGATACAATATCCGTCAGTTTTTCTTTAATTGCAACATCTGTTTCATTGAAAGCTCTCTGAACAAGGTGTCTGTAATAAGCGGGGATTTTTTTTACAACAGAAGAGAGAGCCGCAGCTGCTGTACTGCTGACCGAATCATCTGAAAGGAAATGGATAAGAAGGCTCACGCTGTGATGTGAAGGATTTTCACCAAGTGCTTCAACAGCCGCGGTCCTGATTTCCCCGTCCTCATTTATCAGGTATTCGTTGATATTAATACTGTCAAAATAATATTTTGATGCGACACGGAAAGCAGCCAGTGATACTTCCCGGTCCGAAGAGGTTGTTTTATCAATAATATAGCCTGTCAATATAGCAGAAGGGAATTTTGAAGCATAATATATAAAAAGAAGTTCAATATCCTTGTTTTTTCTTTCTTTCAATATTTCAAAATAATCAAGAAGGGCAATATTGAATCCGCTTACGATACTCCAGAAAGCAGGTCTTCTTTTTTCCGGGAGATCCTTTAAACTGTCAATTACTTCAGGAATTACTGCCGGGTCAGCCTGCCCCACCAGGGAATTAACAATATAGAGTTTTGTACGTATCTTTTTTTCCCTCAGAAGAGCTGCAAGAAGTGCATTTTTAAATTTGGAACATTTAAAATATCCCATAATAATGGCGGCATAGGTTTTCTTATACCTGCTCCTGCCGCCAAGCAGCCATTTTATAAGCCTGTTTATAATATTCCACTCTTCAAACAGCGATATGAGCAGGTTGTTTATCTCCGAACTCATTTCAACTGACTGAAGGAGATCGACATACTGGTCAATAATTATCTTCCAGTCTTTTTTAACAGGGGTATATCCCCCATCCGTTCCTTCAGACAGGGAACTGATCCAGTTAATTATCCGTCTTTTCCTTTTTCTGTATTCCCTCTGTTTTCTGATATTTAAAGAAATCAGAATCAGGGAAAATAAATTCAAGGCAAGAACTGCAGCAAAAACAGTGAAAACAAAGGAATCAGAAATCATCCGGACTTCCTGCTGAGTATATTATCAATAATTCCTGTCAGCTCTATTAGGGAATAGGGTTTCTGAAAATAATGAAAGATATTAAGGGAATTGGCTTTTATTATATATTCATCGTTTTTTTTGTGTGAAACAATGATAAAAGGGATACTGCTTACAGAGGATTCTGACAGAAGGCCCTGTTTTATTGCGAATCCGTTTACACCCGGCACCATAATCTCGCTCACAATTACAGAGGGTTTTTCCTTTTTTATATATTCTACTGCTTCGTTGCCGTCAGATAATATAAGTGAACTTATCCCCTTCTGGGTCAGTCTCAAAGAAAGCAGCTCCGCATATCCGGGATCAGGTTCGATTATTAAAACTGAAATTACAGGCATGGCATTATTTTCTGCTGCAGAACCTTTATCACAGATTGTATTACCACCCCTCGCTCTTGCTATCTGAATCCGGGAGAGCCCGAGAGTTATCAGGTTCTCAGGAATTTCTGTTCCTGCAAGATTGCTCTGATAAAGTTCATAAAAATTTACTATGCCTGTTGAAACTGTTATATCCTCAATAAATACCGAAGATGAGGCTATTCTTTCCCTCAGTTTTTCCGCTGTTATCATATCGCAGCCGCCTGAACATTCCGGGATAAAATAGGCGAAAACAGGGCCGTTAAGTTTAAAAACAAAGTGCGTGCTTCTTTCATCAGCTTCAGAGATAAAGTTTCTTATAAGATAAGCAACCCCGCGCAGCGCATCATCGCCTTCTTCTCTTCCATAGCGGCTGTTTATTCCGAAAATATCATCAAGCGATATAAAAAGAAGTGCGCTGTTTAGTTCCTTCTGTTCAGAAGTGGAAAATTCCCTGGCAATAATTGCCCGGAAAAAAACTTCATTCTTTAGGCCGGTTACAGGGCATGTCGTCATCCTCTCCTCAATCTCTTCAAGGTCTGCCTTCATCCTTTTTCTTGTACCGTGAATCCTGGCCATATTCTGATCAATTTCAATATTTTTGTTCCTGATATTAAGCACCACTTTATTAAACGCGACAGGAAAGGAGAGGCTGTATTCCTTTGAGATCCTTCTCACCTGGGACTCAATCAGACTCAGCCACCCCATCCCTTTTTTTTCAAGCAGCACCTTGAAAAACTCTTCCCACAGGTCTGCCCCTTTTGATGCGCAGGAGTCTATCCGGCCGGTATTTTCATTAATCATAATCCCTGATCCTCTGTAGACAGAAACAACTTCATCCAGTGAGTAAATCTGGATCAGCCTGTTTAAGACATCTCCGCAGAAAAGCCTGTATACTTTCGGGTCATTTATCTGCCGCTGCTTTATATCACGGAAGGAGCCGAAGTAAAAACCGCTGACCGCTTTCAGCACTGCCGGTATATTGTCAGATATTATCCCCCCCCTTGACGGGGCTATGTGCCTTACAGGGAGCATTCTAAGTTTTTCAATTATTGATTTTACTATTCTGCTGTCAGGCATGAAATGCTCATGATAAGCGGCCAAAGGTTCAAGATGAGCTGTATTCAGGGTAATTCCTTCACTTACTGTAAAAGAGCTGAAAAGGCTTGATGAAAACAGCACTGATGACTCAGGATGAAGGACCTGTATTTCTCCGGGAGTACTCAGATATGATGCAGGAAAAAAAAGGAGCTGTTTTCCGTTTGCAAGACCATATTCCCAGTTATTTTCATTAACAATAAAAATTCCCTTCCTCCATATACCGCCGGAAATAAGACAACTGCACCTCCAGTGCATGGCAAGTTTTGCCTCAGGGCATTCATTTTCAAAGAGGGGAAGGGCGGAACACAAGTCAGTATCGGTTGAGGTAATTACAATCAGTACTATTTTTTCAAGAGAGACAAGAGTTTCAATTTCTTTTTTTACATTTTCAAATTCCCTGTATGGGCCTGTGTTTACAAGTACCGCTTCATCATCAGAAATAACCAGATAGATATTGGGATCAAGACTGCCCGGCAGACGCGGAGAAATTCCGACCCTGTAAATGTTTTCCGCAATACGGTATACTTCTGATTTATTTTCCATACATAATAATTTTCGAGAATAATTGGTATTTCATGACCAATTTATTATTTTAGAAAGATATAGCTGCAATCCTATTATATTATAGCATGAACTTTCTTTTATGACATAAACTATCGATATATAGAATATATGCCATTATTGGCAGAAAAATGAGGTTATCCCGATGAAAATTATAAAGATATATTTTTTTACCCTTCTTTTTCTTTCTCTGACAGTTAATTATGCAGCAGCGCAGAGCAGCGCTGCAGGAGAATCAGAAATTGAGAAACTGCTTGACCGGGGTATAAATTATGAACAGACCGGTAATCTCGACGCGGCAATAATAAACTACAGGCTTGTTCTTGAGGCAGACAGCAGCAATGTTCCGGCACAGGTCAGACTCGCCAAGCTTCTAAGCTGGCAGCTCAAGCTTGACGAAGCGCTTGCGATTCTTGATCCGCTTCTTGAGAAAAACCCTGATTTAAGCGAAGCAATTTTCAGGAAAGCCCAGATTCTAAGCTGGATGAAAAGATATGATGAATCAATTCTCCTTTACAAACGGTACCTTGAGCTTGAACCTGACAACCCCGACGGATTCGGCGGCATAGCCAGAACATATTTCTGGTCGGGGGATTATGATAACGCAGTAATATACTTCAATAAGGCTATTGAAGCAGGTTACTATAACGTAACAGAATGCCGGCTTAACCTCGCAAAAATGTATCTAAACAGGAATGACCCTGAAAACGCAAAGAAAGAACTGGAGCTTGTTTTCTTAAAAGAACCGGAAAACAGGCAGGCAAAAGAGCTCTATTCATCTCTGCCACGTTTTATGAAATATGAAACTTCCCTGGCATTAAGGGGAGAACAATACCCTGATTCGCTTTTTGGAATTAAAGCGTCCCCGTTCTTTGTTTACAGGCCTGCTAAAAGCTGGGAAATTCTGGCAGGGTATGATTACTACGCCCTTGACGGGAAAAACGACAGTACCATGACCGCCGGGGCAGTTTTCAAGGGGCTAAAAGGGCTTTCAATCGGGAGCGAGGCCAGCATAACACCCAGTCCTGATTATTTTGAGGCATTCAATTTCACAAACTACGTCAGCTACAGCATAACCAGAAAAACAGGCGTGGGGCTGACTGTGGAATCGCTTTTTTACAGGAACAACGAAAACCCGATACTTGAAGACGAGACACTTTATATAATTAAGCCTTCAGTAAGCTATTTTTTTACAGATATAAGCAACGCAACCGTGCAGTATATAAGCTATAAATACGCTGAAGGATTCTCAGCTTCAGCCGTATCACTCAACATCGTTATTGAATACTATAAGGACAACCCCTTGAATTTTGCACTAACCTATGGAGGGGATTATGAGTCAAAGAATAACGACCGGTCAATTTTTGAAGCCGGCGGCGGCCTGTCCTATAAATTCACAAATAATTTCGAACTTTCCTTTAGCTATAATCATGTTAAATCGGAATACAGCGATGTCAACCAGTTTACAATCACACCTATATACAGATGGTAAAAAATGAAAACTGTTTTTCTTGAGAAAATGCTTATTGATGCAGCTGACAAATCTTTTGAAGGGCTGCACGATGAAGCAGAAAAGATACTCCTTGATGCTGCCGGAGAATTTCCCGGCAGTTATCTTGTACACTATAACCTGGGGGTTTTATATGTGGAAAAAGGAGAACCGGAAAAAGCAATTGCAGCACTTGAACGGGCTGAAAAACTTAAAGAAAATGATTGCGATATTCTCAACGAAAAAGCCCTTGCATTCCAGATAACAGACAATAATGAAAAGGCGATTGTTTATTATGAAAAAGCGCTTTTATACAGCGCACCGGGACATGACAGGGCTGTAATCCTGAATAATCTTGGCGCCATATATTTTTCAGAAGATTCTTTTGTCATTGCAAAGGATTTTTTTAATAAAGCGCTTTCAGAAGACTCCCGGCTGGAAGAGGCAAGACAGAATCTGCTTCTTGTAAATACATATCTCGGGATAATAGGCTGAAACAGGCAGATTACGGTGAATTTTTTTCCCGGTTACAGAATAACCTACAGTTTGAAAACTGTTCCTTCCACAGCAAGGCTGAAATGCATTTTTTTATTAATCTCACTGTATTTTTCATAATAGATTGAGGCAAACCGGTCAAGCTCTTCGTCTGTTCTTTCAGGATCATGGTGAGTAAGCACAAGTTCCTTTACTCCGGCAGCCGATGCAGTTTCAATTATATATTCATAGCTTGAATGTCCCCATCCCAGTTTACCGTTTTTATATTCCGCCTCTGTGTACTGCGCATCGTGAATCAGCAGGTCTGCCCCGCGGTAAAAATCAACAAGTTTCCTGTTTTCCTCCCGTGCGGCGGCTTCCCCTTCCTCTGCGGCAAGTTCGTCATAATCCGGATCATCAGGGCTCAGGGAAAAGACATTTCTGTAAGGTTCAGAGTCTGTTGCCAGACAAAAGACCTTACCCTTGTACTCGATTTTATAACCCAGGCAAAGGACAGGGTGATTGAGGTATTTTGTTGTAATTTTGACTTCATCATCAAGATAAAAAACTGTTTCCTTGAGAGGGAAATATTCTATTTCTGCGGAAAGTTCACTTTTTATTACCGGAAAATACCTGTACTGGAACTGGCTTCCGATTATTTCGTCAATCCCCCCCTCTTCGTATGTTACAGGGCCGTAAATCTTCATTCTGGTAGTTGGGATGTAAACAGGAGTAAAAAAGGGAAATCCCATTATGTGGTCCCAGTGGGTATGGGTTATAAGCATATTGATATCAATATTTCCGGCAGGAAGATATTTTTTTACGAGATGATTTCCGAGAAGCCTTATGCCTGAACCGCCGTCAATAATAATCTCTTTTTTATCAGGCCCCAGGTCTACGCTGAGGCAGGTTGTATTGCCGCCGTACTTTATTGTATCAGGTCCGGGACTCGGGATGGAGCCTCTTACTCCCCAAAGTTTTATTTCCATCTATCAATCCTTTATTATTCCTTAAAATCAAGAAAAACACGCGCTTTCTCAAGTTCATTCAGAACAGTGTCCTTTATCCCACTGAGAATCTCTTCAGTAATGCCTGTCCTGGTAAATATTTCATTGTCAGGAACATCAACACTGAAGCCTTCAGCAAATTTGTATCCTATATTATTTGTAAAATATTCCGCTATGGCAATAGTATAAACAATATCCCTGTTTTTATCATCAGGTACAGAAAAAGGTTCATGATGATAAGCTATAACATTTTCGAGCTGTTCCCCGAGCGACCACTGCTGGGCAATAAACTGCCCCGCCAGTGCGTGGTCAAATTTAAAAACCCTTCTTTCCGCTTCAAACATTGTTTCATTTTTCTTACCGCTTTCAGCCATGATAATTTTATACTCATCACCAAAGCAGGTGATAATGGGTATTTTTCCAATATCGTGAAGCATCCCGGCAATAAAATATTCTTCAGCAGTATTACGGTCTTTTCCGGTTTCTCTGGCCAGTATCTTCGCAGCGATACCGGTGCATAGTGAATGCTGCCAGAATCTTGTCGAATTCGGCATTCCCGGGCATGTCTTGCCGCTCATAATTCCCATAACAGAGGTGCTGAGGGCAAGATTTTTAACAGTATTCATTCCAAGCATTATTATTGCCCGGACAAGAGAGGTTACCCGGCCTGATATGCCATAATAGGCTGAATTGATCAGCTTCATAACCTTTCCCATCAGAACAGGATCAAGGCTGATAACCTTATAAAGATCCATTGGTGAAGTTCTGGGATTGTCGCAGATTTCCTTAACCTTGGTTACTGTGACAGGGAGACTGGGCATTCCTTTGATGTATTTTTCAATTATAAGGAGTCGTTCATTGTTGTCCATCTGATTCCCCTTCTATCTTCTCAAGAAGATGCTGCAGTTTACGGTTTACAGCTTCTCCTCCGCTGTTTTCCGGAAGGAAACTGGCAAGGTCTTTAATATAGCTGAAAGTATTTTCAATATCGTTATTGGTAAGAATCTGCCCGCCGGTTTCTCTGACTCCGGAGGCTACCCTTGCCGCTATTTTTTCAACTGAGTCATCTTCACTGCCTGAAAGTGAGTTTAACAACCCTTTATGTCCTCTGAATCTCAGTTTGAGTGTCTCTACCTTGAGTTTCATTATGCTTTTTGTATATTTATTTTTTCTTGCGTCAACCAGAAAATCGGTGAGTCCTTCAAGGTACTCAAGCAGGTTCGAGATATCTGCATTCACATATTCAGGATCATTTTTCAGACCCAGAAATGAAAGTCCTTCCGGCTCTTCAATCCCTTCAAATTTTTCAAGAAGCTCATCAAGATTTTCCCCGGGTTCATTTTCCTCTTCTTTGTTTTTTTCCTCTGGCATTGGCCGGGGAGGCTGCTTACGGCGTTCTATGAATGGAGGAGGGGTCTGCTGCGGAGGCGGACTGTACTGCGGCATCGGCGGGGGCTGTATAGCCGGCTGCGGCAAAGGAGAGGGCTGAAAATCCTGTAACGGGTATTCCTGCTGCGGCTGCGACTGACGGCGGCGTTCCCTAGGTGGCTGCGGATCTCTTCTCCGTTCCCGCGGAACCTGCTGCTGATAATCATACTGAGGCGGCATGACAACCGGAGGGGAGGGGATTACAACAGGCATGGGCTGATAAATAGGCTGCTGCATCTGAGGAGCTGATTTTTCAATTGTCTCCATTACCTCTTTTCTTATTTTCTTTTCAGTCTCTTCAAAAAAACCTTCCTCATCTTCAGTATCAAAATCCTCTTCCAGGGTTTCAAGAAGATGAGTTTCCTCTTCTTCATTAATTTCGATTACCGGTTCAATCCCTCCGACATCAATAACGGGAACTTCCTCTTCATTCAGTCCGTCTACCGAACCGACAAGAAAACTCATCGCATCCTGGGGAAGGTTTTTTTCCTGTTCCTGTTTTACATACTCTCTTACAAAATCGTTAAGCCGCTCTTCCATAACTGCGTTGTTCTGTATTTCGTATGATCTGGAGTTCTCTTCAAATGACTCAATTCCCCTGCTCAGGGATTCAATATCTATTCCAGAATCATTTTCTCCCATTTTTGACAGAACCCGCCCCGAATATTCCAGGGCTTTATCTGTCCTGCCTGTTCTTTTGTATATATCGGAATATTCAGCAACTGTATCCGGGAATTCCCTGTAATCACCCTTTAAAGAATCAAGCACAGCAAGCGCTTCGTCATACTTTTCCTGTTCCTTGAGAACACGGCTGAGCTCAATAAGCACTTTAAGGTTTCCCGGATTATCAATGGAAATCCTGCGCAGTTCATCCTCGGCTTTATCAGGTTCTCCTTTTCTTTTGAAAAACTCCGCTTTTGCAAGTTTTATGGAAAGACTTCCCGGTGTGACAGCGTCTGCCTTATTGATATAATTTTCCGCCTTGTCAATTTCGCCTTTTTTGATATGAAATAACGCTTTAAGGGCAAAGGAAGCGGGATTATCTGTTTGAGAACTGATCACAGAGTCAAGCAGTCCTTCCGCCTTGTCAAGTTCTCCCTTATCAATATAGACATGGGATTTGTATATCTTTATTTCAGAATCATCTGGTTTAATTGTTTCTATTCTGTTTAGCTCTTCGATGGCGCTGTCAAAATCACCGGTCTCCCTGTAAAGCTCGCTTAAGTTCAGGGAGGCCCGTTTGTATTCGGGATTGTGGGATATCGCCTCACGGTAATAATTCCTTGCTTTTTTCTCTTCCCCGATTGATTTATAGGCAGTAGCAATATTGTTTTTTACCCTGAAATTTGCAGGTTCGATTTCAAGCGCATCGCTGAAAACCTTGATGGCTTTACCCGGCATACTTGACTTATTGTAGGCAATTCCAAGATTATTGAGGGTATCTACCCAGAGAGGCTGATTTACAAGTGCGTGCCTGTAATTAAGTATTGCCTCATCGGAATTGCCTTTCGCATCAAGAAGTACTCCAAGGTTGTAGAGAAGCCCCGGATGATTTTCATCAATCGCAAGCCCTTTCCTTATTATTTTCTCAGCTTCTTCCGGCATATTTTTTTCGATGTAAAGAGTTCCCAGATTGTTGTGGCCCTGAACAAATTCCGGATTTATTTTTATGGCAGACAGAAAATTTTTCTCAGCCTCATCAAGATTTCCGGCCTGTTTGTATACATTTCCAAGGTTGTAATATATATCAGCCCTGTTCTTTGCAAATCCAAGCGCTTTTTTAAGATAATGAATTGCCTGCTCTTTTTTACCAAGCTGCTTGTATATTACCCCGATGTTGCTGAAACAATCGGGATTTTCAGGAGCAATCCTGGAAGCCCTGACATAGGCACGCAGCGCCTTTTTTTTCTCATTTTTAAACGTATAAATATTGCCCAGTGTCAGATAAAGTATTTCACTGTGCGGATTTTTTTCTATTAATTGCGCTGTAATTTTCTCAGCTTCATTAAAATCTTTCAGTTTTATAAGCATCAGGGCTTTTTCAAACAGCTCTCCGTTTTTCACCTGATATCCCCGCTTGAAGCAAGAGGCCGTGCGCTTGTCTCTTCAGAAAAACGCCCCCCCTCTTTTATGATGGCTGATCCGAAACTGGAAGCAGTATTATAATACGAAACTACAGAAAAATAGTAGATTCTTCCGTTTTCAAGATTATTAATTACAACTTCATTTTCTTTTCCCGTATCTATGGGAGATGAGAGGCCGCTGCCTGAAGAGCCGAAATATTTTCCCGGTCTTTCCCCGAAATATACATAATATCCGCCAAGGTCAGGATCTGCAATCTCATTCCATTTAACCCTTACCTTTCCATCGCCGGCTTCCGCCCTTACTGTCTGCGGCGGCGGGGGCGGAGTTTTCTGGTCATACCTTATCTTTATCCAGGAGATGGATGGAGAAGAATTCATTTCTCCGTCAGAATACAAATCAGCCTTGATCCTTAAAAACCTTCCTCCTTCAGCATTTATAAAACCGGGAGTGAATTTTTTCCATTCAGGTGAATTTTCCGGAGGTATCTGTTTAAAATCATCAAGAAAATAATAATATTGTATATCAGTACCGCGGGGCACAAATGACCTTGTTTCTATATTGAAGACAGAAGATTTGCTGTGACCGATATCAAGCGGCCGGGAAATATAAACACCTGAATAGTCCCTGAATTTTGAAAGCCTGTAGTCATCAACCCATGCGAGTTTCAGCCTGAGCTCATCAATAAGACCTGTAAAATTATCTCCGATAATTATCCGCCCTTTCTCCCCTGAATAAAAGGGATAGTATTCTCCGGTTTCCCGTTCAGCCTTGTTGGCATAAATCGATGCATCAGGTATTCCGTCTACGAGATATTCCATCAGACCGGTTAAAGAGCTGTAGCGCAGCAGATGATGCGACCATTTACCGGGAACAAGTCTCCTGCTTCCCGAAAGCATCAGCTCAAACTGACTGCTGTCTGAAGGGAGAAAAAAGTTTCTGATATTCCATATGACTTTTCTGTCCTGGAAATAGCATTTAAAAAACTGGGGGATCAGATTGCCGCCCCTGTTTGTGTAACTGTCGAAGAAGAAGATTGTTTCACTGTCAGTAAAATTCTGTCCGTAAATCCAGAATTCAATGGAGAAATCGCCGGAGTATACCTTACCGGGGAATATTGATCTCGTTTCTCTCCTGTCAAGAACGACCGCTTCCCTTTCTCCGTTGAAAAGACCGGCGCCTGAGCCGTATTTTTTCCTTCCTGTCGAAATTGAGGCTTTATTTTCTGTAACATTAAAATTCCCTGCTGAATCGGTCAGGGTGCCTTCATTAAAATGAACCAGCAGTTCTGTCAGGCTGTCGGGGCTGTACTCACCCCCTCTTATTACAAGGGAGTTCTCCCCTGCCTGATTTTTATTGAGCTCAATATTTTCAATTCTTTCTGCCTTCCACTCTTCTCCTCCGAGAAGAAGCTCCCTTTCAACTGGGAAAAGGGAAATCGCAGGCAGTATAAATAAAAACAGTATTTTTTTCACTGGCAAAATTCTCTTTAGTTCTGTAATTTATATAAGGGAGCCTGTAACATCCGGTACAGAACCTTCCCGGGCAATGCCTGAGAGGGCGTTTCCCTTAATAGACCTTATAAAAATTATCGGAATAAATGGAAAATTTAAAAGCAAATAGAGCTAAACTTGAAGAAACCATAAAAGAACTGCCTGAAAATCCCGGTGTATATATGATGAAAAACAGTAAAAATGACATCATATATGTCGGAAAAGCCAAAAATTTAAAATCAAGGGTTAAATCCTATTTTTCAACATCTGCGAAAAAAGAGTTAAAGACATCCCATCTTGTCAAAAGAATACATTCCATCGAGATAATAACAACCGGAACAGAGTACGAAGCCCTGATTCTTGAGAATAATCTTATAAAAAAATGGAAACCCAGGTATAACATAAGCCTCAAAGACAATAAAACATTTCCTGTAATAAGGGTTACAAATGAGGATTTTCCAAGGGTATTCAGAACCAGAAGAATAATAGAAGACGGGTCTCTCTATTTCGGGCCCTATCCGGACGTAAAAAGCATTGATACATATCTTGAGCTGATAAAAAAAAGGTTTAAAATCAGAAAGTGCAGGGAAATACCACTTAAAAAGCGGAAAGCCCCATGCCTTTACTATCACATAGGACAGTGCAATGCCCCCTGTACAGGAGCCGCTGATAAAAAAGAGTATAATTCCGAAATAAAAACAATAACAAAAATCCTTACAGGGAAAACCTCATCACTGATAAAAGAGTTTGAAAAAGAGATGAAAAAAGCGTCTTCCGCGCTTGATTATGAAAAAGCGGCCAGGTTCAGGGACCTTATCTCTTCAATAAGAATTATTACAGACGAGCAGAAAGTGCAGGATTTCAGCAGCGGAAAAAAAGATTACATTTCTCTTTTAAGCAGCGGTGAGAACAGTGCCGCAGTTGTGCTTCAGGTAAGGGATGGGAAACTGTCGGGAAAATCAGTTTTCACATTTACAAGCTATTCAGACACCACAGAAGACATGACCCGGTTCCTCATACAGTATTATACGGATTATTTCAGGGAAACAGAGGCCGCAGCCCTCGTTCCCGAGAGGATAGTTTTGAACATCCTTCCGGAGACTGATCTTGTTGAAAGGTTTTTTCTCGAAAAAATATCAGTTCCTTTCAATCCGGCCCTTCCTGCTGATGATAAAGAAGCTTCAATAATGAAAATGGCTGAAGAGAACTGCAGACTTGAACTTATGAACAGGGAAAAACAGGCCTCAACAGCAGAAGCGCTCAAAGAACTTAAAAACAGACTCGGGCTGAACAGGATTCCTGTCCGGATAGAAGGTTTTGACATTGCCCATCTCGCGGGAAAACATACTGCAGCATCAATGGTCTCGTTCCATAACGGGAAGCCTGACAAGGCAGAATACAGAATATTCCGTATTAAAAGCCTTCCTGAATTCGGGATTGATGATTATGCTTCCATCAGGGAAGCGGTCGCCAGGCGCTATACCAGGCTGAAAAACGAATCTTTTCCGCTTCCCGACCTGGTCCTTATAGACGGGGGAAAAGGCCAGCTGAACGCTGCTCTTGGAATATTTGAAGCTCTGGGGATAAAAGAAATAAATGTCGCATCCCTTGCCAAACAGGAAGAACTGTTATTTGTCCCCGGTATGGATAAAGCTGTAAAACTTGAGGAAGGCTCTCCTGCCCTGAGAATAGTTCAGCATGTAAGGGATGAGGCACACCGTTTCGCAACAACATTCAACAAAAATATGAGAAAAAAAGAGGTTTCATTCTCGCTGCTTGAAGAAATTCCAGGGATAGGCGCGGAAAGAAGCAAAAAGCTTATCAGCGAGTTCGGTAGTGTTGAAAATATAAGAAATGCAGATATCTACTCAATATCTCAGAGGGCAGGAATCCCTCTTAAAGCAGCTGAGGCAGTAATAGAATATCTTAAGGGAATCTGAAATGAGAAGTATGAGAGCTTTTCGCGTCGATATTTTTTCCCTTGCAGATAATAACTGAATAGAGAAAAACAGGAAACATGACATGCTGTATCTCGACTCTGGTTGATCGGAATAAAAAATCATAATACGATATAAGCACTATAATATTCTCAAGATCAGATACAGAATAATTGGAAGATGCATCAGAATAAACACTCTGCCTTTTTTTCCCTCGTATATTCATCATCAGACATGCATCAGAAAATGATTTCTTTTTATCAAGCAGTTTTAAAAAATTATAGAGATTTCTAAACTGCCATAAAAGCCCGCCGAGAATTCTCACAGGGCTGCCGTCCGATGAAAGTATTACAGTCTGCGATGCCTCAACTGATTTTTTAAAATCTCCTGATGCAATATAGTCGAACAGGGTAAAGACATTTTCCTCTTTCCTGTTATGAAAAAAATCAGCAATTCTCTCTTCAGTAATTACTTCATCAGCATTAAAATAGATGGCAAGGTTGGAGCATTCCTTTTTCAGCGTTTCGCTGTCTCCCTCAAGCATATCAATCAGAAAATCAACTGCGCTGCTTTCAATCGTAAGCTTTTCCTTATGGAAAAACTGGATTACCCACCCCTTTTTTTTGCTGTCAAACATTTCCCAGAATATTTTCCGGCATGAGGATGGAATATTTTTTTCAATTAAAGGATCAGCTTTCATCTCCTCTGTCTGCAGAATCAGAAAAGCATCTTCTGAAGGTTTTTTCAGATAATCAGCAATAATTGATGCGTCTTTTTTCCTGAGATCATGGCAGTTTTTGATAAGAACAATCTTTGCAGGAGCAAACAGGGAAATATTTCTGAGCAGGGCAATAACATCAGAGGCATCCTTATCATAGGGGTAGAAGCTGTATTCATCCGGGGGAGCGCCGTATATTGCCGTGATATTGTTCTTTATTGATGCGGCAAAGTCGTTTTTCTCTCCTGTTTCAGGTCCGAGAAGAAGCCAGGCAGGTGCGGGTTTAGTCATAATTTCTCACCAGGCATACAAGTTTTCCAAGTATCCTCACGTTCTGTGTATAAATAGGTGGGTAGACAGGGTTCTCTGCTTTCAGTTTTATCCTGTTTGTTTCCCTGTAAAACCGTTTAAGGGTAACTGCCTCATCATTCAGAAGGGCGACAACAATGTTCCCGTTTTCCGCTGTCACCTGATGAACTATCAGTGCTGTATCTCCCTCAAGTATTCCCGCGTCCTTCATGCTGTCCCCTTTTACCTTAAGGGCGAAATGCTGCCCTTTTTTGAGATACCGGACAGGGACAGGTATATAGCCGTCAAGATTTTCTTCGGAAAGGAGAGGTACTCCTGCCGCGACATTGCCCAGAAGAGGGACATTTATTACTTCATCAACATCAAAATTTTCCGCAACTTCGATGGCACGCGAACGGCGGAGATTGCATTTTATGCTTTCTTTTTTTTCAAGCGCTTTAAGGTGGTCGTAGGCCCCTTTTACAGAAATACTGAAGAATTCAGCTATTTCCCTGATTGTCGGCGGATAAGAATTTTTATTCCTGTAATCCTTGATAAAATCAAGTACTTCTGCCTGCCTCTTTGTAAGAGTTTTCATTTTAAATTTATTCCCAGTTTTTTTAATTTCTGATGAAGGTTCCCCGGGTACATACCCAGTTCCTGCGCTGTCTTAGTTATATTATAACTGTTTTTCTCAAGTTTATTAACAAGAAATTTTCTTTCAAACAGTTCTTTGGCATCATTAAGGTTCAATTCAGCATCAATTCCGCCGATGTGCGCCTCTGTTGCAGATTTTTTATTTGAAGAAACAGGACAGTCAGGTTCTCCAAGATAAAAAGCTGTTGTTTCTGCTGAAACGACAGTCTCATCTGTCATTACTGATATCCTCTGTATAAAATTCTTAAGTTCCCTTATGTTTCCGGGCCACCGGTACTCCTGCATAAGAGCAATACCCTCAGGAGAGACTGACTTTTCATTTTTATTGTATTTCTTAAGAAAATATTCAACCAGATCGGGGATATCGGTTTTCCTTTCCCTTAAAGGGGGAAGATTAATCGGAATTACATTAAGCCTGAAATAAAGGTCCTCCCTGAATCTGCCATTCCTGACTTCGTTAAATATATCGCGGTTAGTTGCCGCAAGTATCCTGACATTGACCTGTGTGCTTTTTTCGCTTCCAACTCTCTCAAACCTCATCTCCTGAATTGCCCTTAAAACCTTTGCCTGGGCATTTAAGGACATGTCCGCAACCTCATCAAGAAAGAGAGTTCCCCTGTCCGCAACTTCAAATTTCCCGCGCCGGCCTGCGACAGCTCCGGTAAAAGAGCCTTTTTCATGCCCGAAAAGCTCGCTTTCAATCAGTGTATCAGGAATTGAAGCACAGTTTACTTCAACAAACGGAAAATCCTTTCTTCGGCTTCTTCTGTGTATCTCCCTGGCAACCAGTTCTTTTCCTGTCCCGTTTTCGCCAAGTATCATTACACTGACATCAGAAGCAGATACCTGCTCAATGATTTTCCATATTTTATCCATTTCAGGGCCTGAACCAGTCATCCGGTCCTCAATAAACAGGGACTCTTTAAGCTCCCTGTTTTCCTTCCTGAGTTTCTCAAGCGCAAGCGCGTTTTTTACTACGGTTACAACCTTGTCCAGGGAAAGCGGTTTTTCAAGAAAATCAAACGCCCCTTTTTTGACAGCCTTTACCGCCATATCAATGTTTCCGTGCCCCGAGATAACCACAACTTCAAGGTCAGGCCTGCCTATTTTAAGCTTGTCCAGAACTTCCATTCCTCCCATTCCGGGGAGCCAGACGTCAAGAATTACGAGATCATAATTTCCATCTTCCGCTTTTGACAGCCCCTCGAGTCCGTCTTTTGCGCTGTCAACAGAATAGCCTTCATCCTCAAGAATACCTGAAAGGACTTCCCTTATATTTTCTTCATCATCTACTATCAGTATTTTATTCATTCTCTGTCCCGAAAGGGAGATCAATAAAAAATGTAGACCCCACCCCTTTTTCTGTTTCAAACCATATAGAACCATTATGGTCAAAAATAATCCTTTCAACAATAGCAAGGCCGAGACCTGTTCCGTTTTCCCTGGTTGTAAAATAAGGGGCAAAAACCTGGTCCACGATCTCTCCATCAATACCCTTTCCCGAGTCCGCTATCTGGATTCTGTAGAATTTTCTGTTTTCCTTCACTATGCTGTCGGTCCTTATTGAAACTGTTCCTTTACCGTCCATCGCATCGATAGCGTTTGTAAAAAGATTGATAAGCACCTGCTTGATTTTTTCCCTGTCAATATGAATCTGGACCCCGGTATCAACGCTTTGAAGATTAAAATCAATCCCCGGCGCGGAAGATGAGAAAATATCGCAGGCTTCCCGTATTATCTCTGCCGGATCAGAGGGAGTAAGCATGACAGGAGGCATTCTTGCAAAATCGCTGAATTCAGCAAGCAGCCGGCTGAGTCTCTCTACCTCTGTTACAATTACCCTTACCGAGGAATTCAGTATTTTGCTGAAATTGGGATCTTCCGCATTATATCTTTTAAGCGTTCTCTCGGCAGACAGCTTTATGGGAGTAAGGGGGTTCTTGATTTCATGGGCCATTCTCCTCGCAATCTCTTTCCACGCATTTATTTTATCTGCCTGCATGTTCTTTTTTCTTGAGATTTCAAGCTCTTTTATCATCTGGTTGAAGGACTTTACCAGAACAGAAATATTGTCCCCGGGCCTCGCAAGAAGCCTGAAGGAAAAATCCCCTTCGGCGACACGCCTTGTCGCCTCTTCAAGCTGAACAATAGGATGAAGTATTTCCTCCGACAAACGGAAACTGATCATTATGGAAAGAAGGAATATCGGCAGGCTGAAGAACATGAGTACGGCTATAATAATAAGTCTGAATACAGTCTGATAATTTTCAAGCTGAACAAGGACATCATAGGAAGAAGTGAGTTTTTCCGCTTTTGAGTCAAACCCGGAGGGGAGAAAAGAACTCAGGACAAGGGTATATGACCCGCCGCTTCCCCTGAAACTGCCCTGGACACGCAGTATGCTTACATCATCTGCAGTTTCCCTTGTAAGAAGCCCTTTAACGCCCGGAGAGACTCTTTCATCCGGCAGCTTTCCTTTCTCCCTGCCTGTAAAGAAGACAGTCTCGCTTCCCCTCATCAGCTGCATACTGTCAAGAAAAGGGTAGCTTTCCTTATATAATTCCCATCCCCGCTGAGGAGCTGATGGAATAATCCTGGCCACATAGCTGAAAAAGGGGGAATCGACAACAGCTTCAAGGGATGAGGTACGTTCCCTGTAATATTCAAGAGCGATGTCAAGCCCTCCTTTAACAGAGCCTGAGTGGTCTCTTGTAAGCCATGAACTCATAACTGTATCAATGAAGTTTATTGAAAGAACAGCCTGAGGAACAGCAGAGACAAAAGCTACAAAAGTAAAAAAAAGAATAAGCTTGATCTTGAAAGTAACGCCTGGCTTTTTCTTCCTGTTGTCGCGGATAATCCTTGCAATATTTATGGCAATATTTCCGATCAGGAAAAAGGGAAGGACTGCAGCAAAGGGAAGAATTACAAGCCTCGACGGTATATCGTCGGTTGAAAGATCATTCATGATCTGCCCGGACAGGAACAGTATCAGAAATATTATAAAAACATAAATAAAAAGAATGCTTAAGAGGCCTGCTCTTGATGTAATTAGAGGTTGTGGCCCTTTCATTATTTAATCCTGAAGCTGCCGGCGCTGATCCAGTCGGTTTTTTCAATTATACCCGGGATGACATGCGACAGCAGATTAAGCGGCGGCATGAGTTTTATTATTTTCATCTCGATTTTCCCGGCAGCATAGTATTCGCCTTTGCCGGCCTTTTTCATGTCAACAACCACCTCATCCATTGAAAAAAAGGTTTCGAAAAAAGAGGCTTTATCTTTTATTACCTTTTTTTTCCCGGCTGAGTCAGTTATATGAAAAATATCTCCGAATGGATCCCTGGTTGCAACATATGATACTGAAATTTCCTTTATAAGTCTGTCTCCAAAAAGGCCGATAAATTTTGATTTATTTTCATAGACTCTAATCCTGTATTCTATCTCTGTCCTGTGGCCAAGCTCCATTGAATTAATAATATTCCCGGTCTTGAAAGGTTTTGTTTTGATAGAGCAGACAAGGGAATTACCGCTGTCAAGAAAACAGGAGACTTCTGCTGTTTCTCCCCAAACCTGTGAGAGGAGGAAAAACATCAATAAAAAAAGAAAGATACTATTCTTCTTCAAATTTATTCTCGAATAAATTGAAAAGAGCTTCGACCGCCGACTGTTCATCTTCACCATCCGCTACCAAAATCAGTTCTGTTTTAAATGCCGCAGCAAGTGTAATAATTCCCATAATTGATTTTGCGTTTATTTCGTCATTATCTTTTTTTATTCTTATTTCGCAATTATATTTATTTGCGGTCTTTACAATATTGGCAGCAGGCCTGGCGTGTATTCCAGCGCGGTTTTTTACAGTGACAGCTTTCTCAATCATCCGGTTCAATCTCCATATTTTTGCTTTAACTTATGTAATTCGGGAAAAATTACTTCAGGGAATTCTCGGAATCTGTATCTGTTTCCAGCCACCTGATTACCTTCTGGTTAAATTCTCTTGCTGAATAATATCCCATTCTTTTTAATCTTTCATTCATGGCCGCAGTTTCAATTATTATCGGAGTATTCCTGCCTGGTTTTACAGGTATATCAACGCAGGGCACCTGTACGCCAAGTATCTCCTCAGTAATTTCACTGGATCCCAGCCTGTCATAAACCTTTTCAGAATCCCAGTCTTCAAGGTTTACAATCAGCTGCACCTGTTTCGAGTCACGTATCGCCCCAACTCCGAAAAGATGGGTGATGTTGATTATCCCCAGGCCCCTTATTTCCATATGATGAGCCAGAAATACATTCCCGCCCTTACCTTCAAGATGGTTCCCTGATACCCTTTTTATCTCAACAAGATCATCTGCTATAAGCCGGTGGCCCCTTTCAATCAGCTCCAGGGCAGCTTCGCTTTTACCAACTCCGCTTTTTCCCTTGATCAGAACACCTATCCCGAAAACTTCAACAAATACAGCATGCATAACCTGCTGCGGAGCGAATATCCCCTCAAGGACCCTTATCAGCCTCTGGGAAAGCTCAGGTGATGTAAGCGGCGACTGAAGTATTGGACATCTGGAGTTTTCTGCCATCTGTATAAAAATTTCTTCCGGTTCCGCGCCGTATGGAAATATGCAGCATGGAAAAGGAAAAGAAAAAAACCGCTCAAGCGAATCCGTGTTTTTTTCCTCAATCATCTTTTTTATATAGGCAAACTCGCCCCGTCCGAAAACCTGTATCCGCTGATAGGCAAAATTATCGAAATATCCCGCAAGCGCAAGCCCCGGCCTGTCAAGATATGCTACCGTTATTTCCCTTCCAAGGCCTGCCCTGCCGGCTATGCATTTTAACTGAAGCGCATCATTTTCTTTCAGGTCAAGTCCCAGCAGGTCAAGGATAGTAAATTTTTTCATGCAGCTATTTTATAACAAGAAAATAAATAAGTGAAGAGACCTGTTTGCCAGGTCTCTTCATAAAAATCCCTATTCAGTATGACTTTGTATCTTATCTTTTTCCTTTGTCACCTTGTTTTTAAGTTTATCGATTATTATATCAATTCCATCATATAGATCGTGGTCAACAACCTTAAGATGATGACTCAAACCCCATCTGAAATTAATATCAGCAGAAATTATATAGCCTGATTTGTCATGCTCCAGCCGAAACAGAAGATCAACGATCATGTCGCCTGCAAATTCCAGTTTCTTGACCTTTTTTTCAATCTGCTCAACTGTTCTTTCAGTTACTTCGTAATGAATTCCTTTAATTTCCAAGTTCATTTTGTTCCCCCTGATTTTTAAGGTTTACCTTTCATAAGAAGAGGCTATATCAAGTTCTTTTCTGTATTTTGCAACTGTCCTCCTTGCTATTTTTATCCCTTTTTTCTCCTTGAGAAAATCGGCCAGATTCTGATCTGAAAGATGTACATCTTTCCCCTCTGTTTCAATAATTTCCTTGATTATGTGTTTTACGCTTACCCTTGACACCATTTTCTCTCTGGTGTCGGTGCGGGAAAGCGCAGTTGAAAAAAAGTACTTGAGTTCAAAAATCCCCCAGTCAGTCTGAACATACTTACTTGTGGAAATTCTTGAAATTGTAGTTTCATGGACTCCGACTTTTTCCGAAATATCCTTCAGGGTAAGCGGCGCCAGATACTGAGGTCCCTTTATAAAAAAATCCCTCTGATATGCTGCTATGGCAGACGCAGTTTTTAAAAGAGTCTGATTTCTGAGATGAATGGTCTGAATAAACCAGCTTGCCTCTTTTAACCGTGAATTTATGTACTGGACTGTTTTTTTATCAGTTATATCGCTCTCCCCTTTTAGTCCCGCAAACCCGGGGTTTATCTTAAGGACAGGGATCTCCTCTTCGTTAAGCCTTATTACAAGCTCATCATTAACTACCTTGATCATCAGATCAGGTATAACATAGGTTGAAGTTTCTGTGGAAAATTGTCTGCCGGGAAAAGGATTTAAGGTCTTTATGTATTCAAGCGCATCTTCAACTGCCTTTAAAGATGTTTTAAGTATTTTAGATATCTCCTTGAATTTGCCTTTCTCAAGATAGTCAAAATATTTATCAATTATTTCTATCGTATATTCAGGCATGTCCCCTTTGATTCCCGCCTGGACTATGAGCGACTCCCTGAAGTCGCTGGTACACGTTCCCGGAGGATCAAGCATCCGGACAAGGGATATTGTCTCGCGGAGCTCTTCATCGGAATAATCCCTCGCAAGGAGTTCCGGTTTTTCAATATTAAATCCGTTCTCATCAAGGTTCTGTATTAATAATTCCCCGATTCTGAAAACTGCGTTTCTGACAGGCTGGACACTAAGCTGCCGCAAAAGATGGTCCTGCAGAGATTCCGGTCTTGATAATGCACCTTCAAGAAACATCCTTTTACTGTCATTGTCCCGGGATGCGGCGTAGGAAATTCCTCCGGGATCAGATGTGTTTTCAAAATAATCATATTCTTCACTGGTTTTTCGGGGAATATCATCAATAGATACGTTATTGTTGTGCTCAAGAGCTTCAAGAGCAGGATTTTTTTCAACTTCATCCTGAATTTTTAATTTAAGCTCCTGTACGGGCAAAGCCATCAGCTGTATCGATTGATACATCTGGGGACTTAGTTTCATTCTCTGTTCATGTATCAATACAGGTTTCTGATTCTGCAATGCTGTCTCCAGGTATGTAGTAAAAAATTCCCCGTACTTTAAAAAATAACCCTGACGGATATCAGCATAAATTATTTATTGCTGCATCTCAGGGAATGGCGGGAACTTCCTTATATTAAATTTAGGGTTGCCCTATCTATTTGTCAATGGTTAATTGAAATCAATTCAGATGAGCAGATGCCTGAGGCCATTACATGGTAAAATCGCGGCCGAGATAGATGTGCCTCGCAATATCATTGGCAAGTATTTCATCCCTGCTGCCGCCGGTAAGAATTTCACCGAGATTTATAATATATGAGCGGTTTGTAATATCAAGGGTATCCCTTACATTGTGGTCTGTAATAAGTATTCCGATCCCTTTTGAAGATAATTTTTTTATAATCTGTTTGATTTCATAAACGGCAATGGGGTCAATACCGGCAAAAGGTTCATCGAGAAGGAGAAATGCAGGTTTAATTGCAAGAGCCCTTGCAATCTCGGTCCTCCTTCTTTCCCCCCCTGAGAGGGTATATGCCTTCTGTTTTCTTATCCCGCTGATGCCCAGTTCATCAAGCAGCGAATCCAGTATTGTATTCTTTTCACTGTTGTCAACATCCGAGCGGGTTTCAAGGATTGCCATAATATTTTCTTCAACTGTAAGTTTTCTGAAGATTGAGGTTTCCTGGGGAAGATATGATATACCAAGCCTTGCCCTTTTATACATGGGGTAGGATGAAATATCGAGATTGCCGAGGTATATTTTACCTCTCGTTGCATTAATAAAACCGACAATAAGGTAAAAAACTGTGGTTTTCCCTGCACCGTTTGGGCCCAGAAGTCCTACAATCTCTCCCCTTTCCATTGAAAAACTTACATCAGCTACGGCAACTTTCTTCCTGTATACTTTTTTGAGCCCTTCAACACTTAGAGTGCTTTCTGATGTATTTTTCCTGCCCGCATCAAAATCCAAAGTCTTTTTCCTTTTTTTTCGGCTCAGTTCCCGTTTGGAGTTTCTTTTTCACTGCTGATTCCGTTTCCGTTGTCACTGGAAGCACCGCTTTCTTCACCGGGAGCCCCCTCTTCTTCCTGTTCTGTGTATATTATACCGGACACCTTGCCTTCAAGAAATATTTCATCAGTGTCAAGGTTGACAGTGATTTTAAGGGCGCGGTATACATCCCCTTTCCAGTGTGCAACAGGAAGGCCCGAGAGCTCGAGAATCTTGTTTTTTCTTGTGTACCTTGCAAACTCGGAGCGGCAGGCCATATCCTCTTTCAGGATTCTGACCCCGATCTGTACCGTTGCAGTTTCTGTTTCGCCGGCATACTCAAGATAATTTCCCTTAACAACAACTTCATTTCTGAAGTCTTCCATTACAACAGCCCCTTCAATCCTCGAGATATCATCTTTCCTGTCAAAAACCATTTTCTCAGCTTCAATAAAAAAGCCTTTTTCACTGTCCTCGACCCTTATCATGCCTGAGCACTCGGCAAACCGGTAATCATCACCGTATAATTCTATCCTTGCTGCTGTAATTACAGTAGACTCCGATATTATCTTTGCATTACCGGAAAGGACTGTATACTCCCTTCCTTTCGACATGACTGTGGAAAATCTGTCTCCGCTGAACTCAAACGTATCAGCAGAAACTTTGTCGCAGATCAGTAAATTCAATAATGAAACAAAGAGAATAAAAGACAGGTAAGGAGTAATCAGGAAGCTTTTATTCATCTGTTTGCCCCTTTCCTTCGGAATCACCTTCATCATCTTTGTCATCAGAGACAAATTTCCCCTGTGCTCCTGATTCGAAACTGAAGCTTTTATCAGGGGCTGATGACCTGAATCCGGTTCCCCTGATAAAAGAACCGTTATTTTCCCCTATTTCAATTTCCTCTTTGTTATATTTTCCGCCGGAGGAAAGGGTTTTTGCTTTTCCGTCCCAGAAAACAGTGCTTCCCTCTATATAATAACCCTCATCCAGTGAATCAATCCGGAAAGACTCATCAAATTCTATATCTTCAGTATCTGAATAAAAATAAGCTTTTTGTGCGCCGCCTTCCGTTGCCACCAGATTATCATTGCCGTATTCTGCAAAATAAAGGCCGGTAAAAACAGTAAGATTTTTTTTATCAAATGTTTCTGCCCTCTCCGCTTTTACAAGATAGGCGGTACTCCCTTTTTTAACAACTGTTTCGCTGAAATTGATTATAACTGTGTTGGGCGTTTTTCCTGATATCTCTTCATCGAGAAGAGCCCCTTCATAGTCGAGGCTGCATGAGAAAAACAGAACAGTCAGAATCAGTAAATTATTTTTCATTCTCCTTACTTGCTCTTATAAATTCCACAAAGAGCGGGTGGGGCGAAAAAGGTTTTGAATTAAATTCAGGATGGAACTGGACTCCAATCCCCCATGGGTGGTCTTTCCATTCGACTGCTTCCACCAGGCTTCCGTCAGGAGTATAGCCGCTTATTATAAATCCTGCATTTAAAAATTCATCTTTGAATCTGTTGGAAAACTCAAACCGGTGTCTGTGCCTTTCTACAATTAATTCCTTACCGTATGCCTTCTGGATTTTTGAACCGGGAGAGAGCTTTGATTCGTTATTTCCCAGCCTCATTGTCCCCCCGAACATTTTTATATCGATCTGTTCCTCGAGAAGACTGATAACCGGATATTTTGTATCAGGTGAAAATTCACGGCTGTTTGCTTCAGGATATCCAAGGATGTTCCTGGCGTATTCAATGACCATTATCTGCATCCCAAGGCATATCCCGAAATAAGGAATATTGTTCTCTCTCGCGTATCTTGCCGCGCAGACCATTCCGTCTATACCCCTCTGTCCGAACCCTCCGGGAACAAGGATTCCTTTTATCCCTTCGAAAAGCTTATCCATTTCTCTGTTTTCACAGGCTGCTTTTTCAAGCTCTTCCGAATCAATCTTTACAATATCCACTTTAACGTTATTTGCAATCGCACCGTGGAAAAGCGCTTCTACAATTGATTTATATGTATCGTTAAGGTGAATATATTTTCCCACAAGGGCAATCTTTACAGTTTCATCCGCAGTCTTGAAAATATTGACCACTTTTTCCCATTGAGTCAAATCAGCTTTGCCGGCTTTTATGCCAAGCTTTTTAATAGCTATACTGTCAAGGTTCTGCATGTGATAGGCAAGCGGGATCTCATAAATTGTTGTCTGGATATCATAGGCGGATATGACAGCGTCATCATCGACATTTGTAAAAAGAGCTATTTTTTTGCTCATCCCTTCTTCCATCTGTACCGGCGTGCGGCAAAGAAGGATATCAGGCTGAATACCGAGTTCCCTAAGCGCTTTTACAGAGTGCTGTGTCGGTTTTGTTTTCAGTTCCCCCCCGATAACCTCAGGAATAAGGGTTAAATGAACATATAAGACATTCTCCCTGCCGATATCATGCCTGAACTGTCTTGCCGCTTCGAGAAAAGGAATTGATTCAATATCACCTACTGTTCCGCCTATCTCAATTATGGTCACATCAACATCAGGAGATTCTCCTATCGCAAAAATCCTGAATTTAATTTCATCGGTAATATGGGGAATTACCTGGACAGTCCTTCCCAGATATCGGCCCTCTCTCTCCTTCTGTATGACAGTCTGATATATCTGTCCGGTTGTCATGGAGTTGGCCTTTGTCAGGGGTGCAGTTGTAAATCTTTCATAATTTCCAAGATCAAGATCTGTTTCCGCTCCATCCGCTGTTACATATACTTCACCATGCTGATACGGGCTCATTGTTCCGGGATCCACATTAAGATAGGGATCTGCTTTCATCATTCTAACACGAAGGCCTCTGCATTCCAGCAGAGTTCCAAGCGAAGCCGCTGCAATGCCTTTCCCAAGGCTTGAACAGACTCCTCCAGTCACAAATATATACTTACTCATAAATGTGATTATTTTATACCCTTTTGAGAATGTCAATTGCAGATATGGAAAAAATTAAATTGACAATAGTAATTAAAAAAATATACTTAGCGATAAGAGTATAATAAGTATATGTCCTTAACAATGACAGATTCAGATTTCGAAAAGATGAAATCCCTGATTTATGAAAAAAGCGGGATCCATTTTTCCGAAAGCAACAGACCGATTCTGGAAAGCAGATTAAAAGAAAGACTCAAAATTGCGAATCACGATAATATAAGCGATTATTACAAGCTTATAACGCGCGATGAAGAAGAGATGAAAATTCTTCTCGACTCTGTCACTACAAACCTGACACGGTTTTTCAGAAATACCGCTCACATGCAGGCTTTTGAATACTATATAATACCTGAACTTGTAGAATATAAGAAAAAAAACAAAGACAATACAATAAAAATCTGGAGCGCCGGCTGTTCTACCGGAGAAGAACCCTATACTCTCGCAATGATTTTATCCGAAATACTCCCTTCAGGATTCAATTTCTCCATTGTCGCTTCAGATTTGAGCCTGAAATCGCTTATGACAGCAAAAACAGGGTTTTACCCGGACAGCCGCATCACAGGTGTCCCGGACAAATATCTGCCCAGATATTTTGAAAAAACTTCCGGTGGTTATCAGATTATTGATAATATCAAGAAAAATATAAAATTTGACTACCATAACCTTAAATTCGACAGCGGTCTTAAAAACCTGGATATAATCTTCTGCAGAAATGTTCTTATCTATTTTGATGATGTCGCCCAGGAGAGTGTTGTAAACAGGTTCTGGAATTCTCTTGGCAGGCACGCCTACCTTGTTATAGGACATTCAGAATCACTTTTCGGAATGAAAACAAATTTTAAATTTCATAAAACAGACTGGGCAACCTTTTATATAAAAATGACTGACTGATTTAAAAAAAAGGAAACAGCCGTGGAAAAAGAAAAAATAAAAGTACTTGTAGTTGATGATTCTGCTCTTATGCGTTCGCTTATAGGGAAAATAATTGACAGCCAGGATGATATGTATGTTGTGGGCAAAGCAATGAACGGCTCTTTTGCTCTGCAGAAAATACCGGTACTGAAGCCTGATATAATAATACTTGACATAGAAATGCCTGAAATGAACGGTATTGAATTCTTAAGGGAAAAAGATAAAAAACATATTGAAATTCCGGTAGTGGTTCTTTCCTCCATTGCGCAGAAAGGAGCCAGGGTTACTTTTGAAGCGCTTTCTTCCGGAGCTTCAGACTTTATTACAAAGCCGACAGGGGAAGTATCCCAGAATATCAGTAGTGTCGCGGCGCAATTATGCTCTCTCATCAGAGCCTATACCGGACATAAACAACCCGTGTCACGGCAGCCGGAAGAAAGACAAAGCGTTCCTGCGGCAATGCCTGTTGAAATTAAACAAAAAGAAAATTTACTCAGTTACCCCGATACTTCAAAAGGACAGATAGAGATTATTACAATCGGAATCTCAACAGGGGGCCCCAACGCACTCAGATATTTTTTATCAAAAATAAAAAAAGATTTCAGGATTCCGATTGTAATTGTACAGCACATGCCTGAAGGCTTTACAGCAGAATTTGCCAGGAGTCTCGGCAGAACTTGTCCACTTGAGGTAAAAGAAGCTGAGGACGGAGATCTCATCCTTCCAGGCAGGGTTCTTATCGCACCCGGGAACCGGCATATCAAGGTAGAAAAAAAGCGGCTTGGCGCAATAGTAACCCTTAATGAGGACGAGCCTGTTAATGGACACAAACCTTCAGCAGGGGTATTATTCAAATCTGCTGCCGGGAACTACGGGAACAGGGTAATGGGGATTATAATGACCGGTATGGGAAAAGACGGAGCAGCTGAAATAGGAGAGATATATAAAGCAGGGGGTTATACAATTGCGCAGGATGAAGAATCATCAGTAGTGTTCGGCATGCCCCGTGTTGCCATAGAAAACGGATTTATCCGGAAAGTCCTGCCGCTGGAAGAAATGGCAGATTTTATAACAAATTTAATTAACTGAGTGGAGTAAATAATATGGGCTGGTATGGAAAACTGATAGGAGGGGCCATAGGATTCACATTCCTCGGCGGACCTTTTGGAGCAATACTCGGAGCGGCAATAGGCCACAGCTTTGACAGAAGAGCTGACATGCAGGGCCCATCAGGGCGAAGCAGTTACTCAGGTACTCAGAGTTCATGGCAAAGCAGCAGTACCGGAGGTTTTACAACAGGAGACCAGGCCCAGATGATTTTTTTTGTAGCTGCATTTTCAATGATGGGTAAAATGGCAAATGCCGACGGAGCAGTAACAGGAGCAGAAATCAAGGCAATAGAGGATTTTATAGACCGAGACCTGCACCTTGGAATTCAGGAAAAACAGTTTGCAATGAGAATTGTAAAAACCGCGGCAGAATCATCCGAATCTTTCGAAAAATTCGCTCAGCAGTTTTACGCACAATTTCACAACCAGCCGCAGATGCTCTCCACAATGTTTGATATTCTTTTAAAAGTTTCCACAGCCGATAATGTGCTAAGCCCTCAGGAGGAAGCTCTTTTGAATTCAGCTGCAAGGATTTTTAATCTGAGCGATACACAGTATGAAAGACAGAAAACAAAATACTACAGCAACACGGACAAGTACTACTCAGTTCTCGGGTGCGCAAGAACTGATTCAACAGATACAATAAAATCAAGCTATAAAAAACTGGTCAAGGATTACCATCCTGATGTTATCGCAGCAAAAGGTCTTCCCGAAGAGTTTACCAGATTTGCGACTGAAAAATTCAGGGAAATAAACCAGGCTTATGAAGAAATCAGAAAAGAAAGAAACTTCTGAAATCCGCCTGGCATTTTTCTGCGGCAATCCCGGAAGGGAATACAGCACGACACGGCACAATGCGGGGTGGATGCTTCTTGATGAACTTTCAAAGAGAGAAAATCTCTCCTGGCAGAGAAAATTCAAGGGAAGCTTTGCACGTTCAGACAATAACAGCGGACTAATATATTTAAAACCTGATATATTCATGAATCTGGCAGGAGAATGCCTTTCCCCTGCTGTCTCATTTTTCAAACTTGCTCCTGAAAACATAATTGTATGCCACGATGATATTGAACTTGATTATGGAACAATCTCCGCTAAATTCGGTGGCAGCTGCGCGGGACACAACGGGTTAAGATCAATTGAAAAGATGCTCGGCACGAGGAATTTCCACCGGTTCAGGATAGGGATTTCGCGCCCTTCAAGAGGCGATGTCAGCTCTCATGTTCTGGGAAGGTTTGAGAAGGATGAAGAGATTGTTCTGCCTCTCTATATGGAACTTGCGGCGGCAAAGTTTGTTGAATTATTCGGAAGAACGGGATTAGAATCTGCAGTTTCAGATGGGAAAAAAATCACTCTGCTTCCGTAAAGGCCCCGGTCCGGGCCGGTATTTGACCGGCAGTCCAGTGCAGTGAAAATCAGCGTTGAAGAATCAGAGCGGCAGCCTCCCCTGAATAGATCTCATCAGGGTCAGCCTGTCTGTATATTCAAGGTCTCCCCCGACAGGAAGCCCTGAAGCAAGTCTGGTAATTTTTATATTTTTTTCTTCAAAAAGCTTCTGTATATAAAGCGCTGTTGTATCTCCCTCTACAGAAGGATTTGTCGCAATAATAATCTCACTGATATTATTCCTGCCGGTCCTTTCCATAAGCTGTTTTATATTGAGCTGATCCGGTCCTATGCCGTCTATCGGGGAAAGATGTCCCATAAGCACATGATACTGCCCCTTAAATACACCGGTTGATTCAATTACAGAAATATCCTGGGGCATCTCGACCAGGCAGATTGTGTTTTTCTCTCTCAGGGTATCAGAGCAGATTCCGCACACTTCACTTTCTGTATAGTTTCCGCATATTGAGCAGTTTCTGACTTTTTCCCTCGCTTCAGAAATGGAATTGGCAAGTGAGACAGAATAATTCTTATCTGCCTTTAACAGATAATAGGCAATTCTTGCAGCGCTTTTTTTTCCGATTCCGGGAAGTGAGGATAAATTTTTTATCAAGAGTTCAATAGAATTCAATACAGCCCCTTATTCAAGGATTAGACCTGGAGTCCGCCGAAAGGGAACCCGCCGGGAAGACCCATTCCCCCTGTTATGGAAGAAATTTCTTCATTGATTCTTTCTCTCACCCGCTGTACCGCATCATTGAAAGCTGCTTTTACAAGTTCTTCCGTTATGCCTGTGTCTTCCGGGTCTATTGCTTCTTCAGTTATCCGGATGTCAATAACCTGCATATGGCCGTTCAGTTCAACCTTTACCATGTCGCCGCCGGCAAAACCTGTTATTCTCATCACGGAAAGTTTTTCCTGGACTTCGTTCATCTTGCCCTGTATACCCTGAAAGTTTTTCATTAATTCCATTGGATCAATATTCATCGCTGTTTTCCTTTACATTTCTGGATTCTACAATTTCGCCCTTAAAAATTTTCCTGATAAGATCTATCTGTCCGTTGTTTTCAGAAACTTCCTCTGAATCTTCCCTGGAGGCAGGCTGTACATCAATAGTAAAACTGCTGCCCGAGACTTTTTCCAGCTCTTTTTTCACGGCAGATACTTCATTTTTTATACAGTCGGCAGAAAATTTATCGGCTATGTATATTTTAACTGTCCTGCCTTTTTTTTCCCACAGCGTTGTCTTTGACAGTGAAGAGGCAAGAAGCATATTGCTCTTTTTGAATTTAGCAACAATCGCATCCCGGTAGTCTGTAAGATTCTCTGTTTTTTCTTCGGTCTCTTTAGTTTCCGGACTGCTTCCTCCATTATTCTCATAATCACCGCTGCTTTTTACCGGAATTTTTTTTATTTCATCCTTGAGCAGCCTGATATTATCAAGAATTTCTTTTTCAGAGAGATATCCTGTCAAAAAGGAAAGCCTGCTTACAGCAAGCTCAATCTCAAACTGCTGGTTCAGTGAATACCTCAGATTTCTGTAAAGGTCAAGGAGAAGGGAAAGGGCATGCTCGATTTTGGGGGAAGAAAATTTTTCAATTACTTTTTCCGAAAATCTTTCGGCAGGAGCACCGAGTATTCCTTCTTTTCTTATACCGTTCTTGATAAGAAGAATATTTCTGAAATATTCGGATAGTTCAATTACAAACTGTTCAGCAGAAATGCCTGTTTTAAGTATCTCCCCGGCAAGACGCAGGGATTCCGAAGAGCTTCCATCAGCAAAGCTCATTGCAAGTTCATTGATTTTATCGATACCTACAAGCCCGAGTTTTTCCTTGATTTTTTCTATTGTAATCTTTCCGTCGGAAAATGCCGCTATCTGGTCATAAAGAGTATATGCATCCCTGAGCGAACCGGTCGCTTCCTTTGCAATCCAGAACAGCGCCTCGTCACCGGCATCAATACCGCTTTCTTTCGCAGCTTCTGAAAGCTTTTCTTTTATTATTTCAAGATCCACAAGACGGAAATTAAACTGCTGACACCTTGATTTTATTGTTGCCGGTACCTTGTGAATCTCGGTTGTCGCAAAAATAAAAACAATATAAGGAGGAGGTTCTTCAATAGTTTTAAGCAGGGCGTTAAAAGCGCTGTTTGACAGCATATGGACTTCATCGATGATATAAACCTTGTAGCGTGAGCTGTTGGGTGCGAAAAGAACTTCATCCCTGATTTCGCGGACATCGTTTACTGAAGTATTTGACGCTCCGTCGATTTCTATCACATCCAGGGAATTGCCGCGCGCAATGGAAAGACAGCTCCCGCATTTGCCGCACGGGTTTTCCGAAGGCCATTTTTCACAATTGATTGCTTTTGCAAGGACACGCGCCGCAGATGTTTTTCCCACACCTCTCGGCCCTGAAAAAAGATAGGAATGAGCTATTTTTCCGTTTACTACCGATTTTCTGAGGCTTGTTGCTACAAAATCCTGTCCTGAGATTTCGTCGAATGTGGAAGGTCTTTTTCTGGTTGCCGTAACTTCATATGCCATATTTGATTATTTATTAAAACCTTCAGTCTGTAAAGCTGTCTGCGGCACACAGCCGGTCACTTACCGCTGCTACCTTCCGGTCCTGACGGGTTTGGGCGACAGACAGTTGCGCAGTGCCTTACAGAACTGAAGGAATACGGAGAGATAGGGATTCGAACCCTAGGTACCCGGTTAGAGTACATACGCTTTCCAAGCGTACTCCTTCGGCCTCTCGGACATCTCTCCAGGTTTGCATCATCTATCGGAGAGAGAGGGATTCGAACCCTCGGAACTGAAAAACAGTTCAACGGATTTCGAGTCCGCCCGATTCAACCACTCTCGCATCTCTCCTTCCGATTCGTACCCAAGAGGATTCGAACCTCCGACCTTTAGATCCGCAATCTAATGCTCTATCCAGCTGAGCTATGGGTACCTGATAACCACATTAGGAAATCTTACAGAAAAAAAACGGAGAGGGAGGGATTCGAACCCTCGGTACCCTTTAGAGGTACAACTCCTTAGCAGGGAGCCCGATTCGGCCGCTCTCGCACCTCTCCAGTTTTGTAAAATTATTTTTCGGAGAAGGTGGGATTCGAACCCACGGACGCTCGCACGTCAACGGTTTTCAAGACCGCCTCCTTAAACCGCTCGGACACCTCTCCATTATCAATTGGTCAATGAAATATATCGGAATCTCCTTTATTTGTCAACAAAACCAGTCAGCCGCGGTGTTTATTCATCAGGAGAGTTTCAGGATTTAAAAACATCAGTCAACAGGTGTATTAAACGATCGTATTCCGGCCTTTTTCCTTTGCCTTGTACAGATTTTTATCTGCTTCTGCAAGAATCTGGTTAGGATTATCAGCTTTAAATCCTTTTGTACATGCAATTCCTATACTGACAGTCAGATAGCCGCTTCCCCCTTCGACACCTTTATTGGCTATTTTCTTTTTTCCAAGCAGAGTTCTTATTTTATTCGCGACATATTTTGCCCCTTCCTTTTCCGTATCAACAAGGAGGAGGGCAAACTCCTCACCTCCATACCGGAATACGCTGTCTGTCTTTCTGCTGACTGCGTCAAGTATTACCTCGGCAACCTCTTTAAGACATCTGTCTCCCTCGATATGACCATAGGTATCGTTGAATATTTTAAAATAATCGATATCAAGCATAATAATTGCGAAATTAATATTGGTCCTGGTATAAATATCCCACAGATTCTCAATAACTTCATTAAAGTGTTTTCTGTTATGGACCCCTGTAAGGCTGTCATGGCGGGTCTGTTTATCCAGTTTAAGGTTTACTTCTTCAAGCTCATCCTTTAACCGGCTTACCTCCTCAAGTCTCTTCTGGGCCTCTTTTCCCCTTATTATCATAATTATTCCATAAAACAGAGTCGAGACAAGGAGGAAATAGAATAAGTATGCCAAAGGAGTATCATAAAAAGGGGGGATTATATTTATTGAAAGAAAAGCCTCATTGGTACTCCAGTAGCCGCTGCTGTTTGTGCCGGTAACCCTGAATTTATACCTGCCGGGAGGAATTGAAGTATAACTGGCAAAATTTCTTTCTCCGGAAAATATCCAGCCGCGGTCAAATCCCTCAAGCATATATTTATATTTTCTTCCCGAAGGAAAGGTGTAATCAATTGAGGTAAAATCAAAAGAGATATAGTTTTCATCCCATTTAAGACTTATTCCATCTTCGGAAAAAATATTTTTTCCGTAAATTTCAATATACGGCCTGTCAAATATTTTAAGATCTGTGATAATTATTTCAGGAACAAATGTATTTAAATAATAAAATGATGTGTCAAGCTTGTAGATTTCCCCTGTTGCAGTGACATAGATGTTGCCATTGTGATCTGCTGCGACTCCCCCTTTAAAATCAACTCCGCTTAATCCGAACTGATAAGTCAGACTTGTCACTGTGGTAAACTTATTCTCCGGCTTTCTTTCGATAAGGGATATGCCTTTTAAAGTCACCGCGATTATATTTTCTTTCTGATCCTCAACAATCCCTATCACGGTATTATGCTCAAGGCCGTCTTTTTTATTAAAATTGTAGAAATTCCCCTGTTCCCTGTTAAAGAGGGAAAGCCCCCCCCCTGTCGTACCGATCCAGATATTCCCTGTCGTATCACAGAACAGCACCCTGGCGCTGTCATGGCAGAGTGAGTTGAGGTCAGACACATTGTGGTAATAGTTTTTTATTTCTCCTGTTTCATTATCATAGCGGTTAAGTCCGTTATTCGTTCCTATCCAGACATCTCCCGATTTATCACTGGCGACAGAATAAATCATATTGTCGGAGATCCTCGTCCCCACCGGTGAATCCACAGTATAGTGAGCAGTCTCACCTGATCCCATATCCCAGACATAAATGCCGTTATTGTAGGTCCCCAGCCAGAGCCTGCCATCAATATCTTCGGTAACCGCATAGAAAATCTCATTAGAACGATATGCGGGATCAGGATCTGCTCCTTTAATGAGTTTTGTCACTGTTTCCCCGGTAAAGTAGAAATGTTCGAATATATTTCCCCCGGCATCGAATCTGTCCAGTCCCGAATTTGTCAGTATCCATATATTCTTTCTGCTGTCTATAAAAATGGAATTGATTACGTTATCACTGATGGAATTAAAATTATCAGGATCATTCACAAAATGACTTATCCTTCTGTTTTTTATATCATAGATATATAATCCGGTGTTGTAGGACCCTATCCAGAGATTTTCATCCTGATCTATTGTAATGAATTTGAATCTGTCATTGCCTATGCTTCCGGGATTTCCGGTAAAATACAGGAACCTGTTATCGTTTTGCAGCAGATTTAGTTTGTTCACACCGCCGCCGTTTGTTCCAATCCATATAAGACCGGATTTATCTTCAAAAAAGGAATAAACAATATCATTGCTAAGTGAATATTTATTTTCATTGCTGAAAACAAAATTTGACGGACTGTTTTCCTTAATATCATCAAGACTGTCAAAATAGAACAGCCCTCCGCCCCATGACCCTGCCCAGATATGATTTTTACTGTCTTTATTAATATTATAGATCCTGTTGTCACTAAGCAGGCGGCTGTAATATTCTCCGGTTTCGGTATTAAATACAACAACTCCCCGGCCCCAGGTTCCGACAACAATAGTCCCGGGCGTAATCTCAGCAATAGACATTGCGGCAAAACCCTCACTTTTGGCTTTGCCCCGGGTATTTTCTCCAAGAAAATTATCAAATTTATTTCTGTTATATCTTGAAATGCCGTTATAGGTGGCAATCCACACCCTCCCGTCCGAATCACAGAGGATATCGCGGACCGATTTGTGAGGCAGTGATTCAGGGTTTCCCTCGTCATGATTATATAGATCAGACTCGCCTGATTTCCAGTTTATCCTTATAAGCCCGTCAAGTGTCCCTATCCAGTAGTTCCCGGCCATGTCTTTTTCTATGGCAGTAATTACGCCAAGTGATATTTTTTCAAGGGCCGCGGGATTATCATTAAGGACCGGGTAGCTTAACCGTTCAGTAACAGGATCGAGGATGCATACACCCCTGTATGTGCCGAGCCATATAAGATCTTCAGTTTCATCATAGTATATAGTCTGAATCAGGTTGTGCGGCAGAGATTCAGGGTTAAACGGCTCATGCTCAAAAAGGCGGAATGTTTTACCGTCATACCGGTTAAAGCCATCCTGGGTAGCAAACCAGATGAAACCCCTTTTATCCTGAATAACTCCTGAGACGCTGTTTCCCGCAAGGCCGTCGCGGCTGTCAATCCTGTCAAACCTGAAATCAAGAGAATGAATATCAGAGGCAGCAAATATTAATATTAATAAAAATAAGACGCTATATTTATTTTTTTGTGTCATATCTGTTTTTAAAAGAGGCAAAACCCGGGAGACCGGTCTTATAGCTTGATTTCTTTTCTGAGAAGATAATCACTGAAACCGCATCTGTTAAGAAGTTTCTGAAATTTTTCAATATCATCCTTCTCAATACCTGAAAGAACAACCCTGTAAATGCCGGACTCTGTTTTCTCAACTTCCGGCTGCATCCCTTCTTTTTCAAGGCGGAGAACAGTTTTTTCAACATTGCTGATATTACTATATGCAGCAATTTGTATTTTGTAAACATAATCGGCTGATTTCTCTCCGTTGCCCTCAACAATCTCAATGCTTACCCTTGCCACACCCGATTCAATCATCCCGATATCCCTGGCTGCCGCAAAAGAAAGATCGATTATCCTGTTTTCAACAAAAGGTCCGCGGTCGTTTACCCGGACAATTGTAGATTTCCCGTTATCAAGATTTGTAACCCTGAGGACTGTATCGAAGGGAAGTGTTTTATGGGCCGCCGTATATTTGTATGTATCAAATGTTTCTCCGTTTGCAGTTTTCCTGCCGTGAAATTTTCCACCGTACCAGGAAGCATAACCGGGCTGTCCCGCAGACAAGGTGATTGAAACCAGAATAAACAGCATTAATGAAAGAAATGTCTTTTTCATCCCATTTATTATCGGCGGCTGCCCTAATCTTTTAAATGATTATTGAATAAGGAGATAATTTCCCTGTATACTCACTTTATCATGACAACTATTAAAAACTCGTTTCATTGGGCAGATATAAATGCTGATAAAATTATAAGGGAAAGAAAAAAACTGTTTGATTCCGGAAAAGACGCTTTTGTCTGCGCGTCAGGAATAACACCTTCAGGAACAGTTCACATAGGAAATTTCAGGGAAATTATTTCAGTTGAACTTGTTGTGCGCGCGCTAAGGGACAAGGGAGAGAAAGTGCGGTTTATTTATTCCTGGGATGACTATGATGTATTCAGAAAAGTCCCCGCAAACATGCCTGACAGGGAGAGTCTCGAAAAATACTTAAGATTTCCGATCACAATGGTGCCGGACCCATGGGGCAAAGAAGAAAGTTATGCAAGAGCAAACGAGGCGGAGCTTGAATCGCTTCTTCCTGCTGTCGGAGTATATCCGGATTACATATATCAGGCCGCAAAATACAGAAAATCCGAATACGCACAGGGGATTAAAACAGCTCTTGAAAAGAAGGATGAGATAAGAAAGATTCTGGACGAACACAGGACCTCTCCCCTTGATAAAGACTGGATACCGGTTTCTGTTTTCTGCAATAAATGCAGCAAAGATACTACCAGGGTTGAGGGATGGGACAGGGAATGGGGCATAAGCTACACCTGCACTTCATGCGGGAACAGTGAGACAGTGGATTTGAGGGAAACGGCTTGCGCAAAACTTCCCTGGAGAATTGACTGGCCGATGAGATGGAAGCACGAAAGGGTTGATTTTGAACCGGCAGGCAAGGACCACCATTCGGAAGGGGGATCATTCGATACTGCCGAACGCATATCCAAAGATATATTTGATCACGAACCGCCTGTAACATTCCAGTATGATTTTTTAAGCATAAAGGGCAGGGGCGGCAAGATATCTTCCTCAAGCGGGGAGGTAATAAGCCTCAGGGATGTTCTTGAAATCTACCAGCCTGAAATTGTAAGATACATGTTCGCGGGAACAAGGCCCAACACGGAATTCGCAATATCCTTCGACCTTGATGTAATCAAGATATATGAAGACTATGACAAATGCGAAAGAATATATTTCGGGGTTGAACCTGTAAACGAGAAAAAGGCTGACAAGGAAAAAAGAATATTTGAGCTTTCGCAGGTACAGGATCTGCCGGATGAGATTTCATACCAGATCCCGTTCAGGCACCTGTGCAATCTGCTTCAGATCCAGTCGGGCGATATCGAAGCGGTCATAGCATCACTTCCTGATATAAGCGAAAAACAGAAAGAGAAACTGCGGGTAAGGTCCAAATGCGCATGGAACTGGATAAGGGATTTTGCGCCTGAGGATTTCAGGTTTGAGCTTAATATACACGACGGGACAGCAGAACACCCGGGAGATATTCCTGAAGATTTTGACAGGGAAACTTCCATAAAGGTTCTGAATCTGGTTGCAGAAGAAGTTAGGCAGCTTGAAAAGCATACTGAAACCACGCTTGCTGAAGCGATTTACGCCGCGGCAGGGGAGTGTTCAATGGAGCCGAAAGATCTTTTCAGGCTGATTTATACAGTTCTTATAGGAAAGGAAAAAGGGCCCCGTCTTGCGGGTTTTATAATGGCGGCGGGAAAGGAAAAAATCCTCCCCATACTGGAAAAATATTGAAAATTATCGGAATAAAATGGAAAAAGGGAGAGATCTGATATAGAGAGATATTTACCCCTGGTTTATAAGCCCTTTAAGCAGATTTCCTTTTTTTCTCCAGTTTTTATTTACCTTTACGCGGAGGTCAAGCGTAACAGGATAAGGAAAGATACCTTTTATTTCCCTTTTCGCGGCAACCTTTATCGCCCTTATCTTCTCGCCGGCAGAACCGACCAGAATACCTTTCTGGGATTCACTTTCAACAACAAGAAAAGCCCTTACCCACAGCTGCTCGTCCGGAGGCGTGCCGTTCATCTCGATGTCGGCAATTTCAACATACATGCTGTGGGGAACTTCCTCCCTGGTTCTGTTTATCGCTTTTTCTCTTATTATTTCGCTTATCCTGAATGAGACATCCTGGTCTGTGTAAATATCGTCAGGATACATCTGCTCCCCTTCAGGGGCGAATTCAAACATCGCATTCAGCAGCTCTTCTATGCCGTCCCCTGTCCTCGCAGATACATTTACTACAGCAATATCCCTTTCCCTGTGAATTTTTTTAAGGTTTTTCCGCAGAAAGTTCCCGAGGCTTTCCAGTGTTATACTTTTATTTGGTTCCGGCAGTTCGAGTGAATCTGTCTTGTTGACAGCCGCCACAATCTTTGTATTTACAGCTGAAAGGAATTCAAGTATTTTTTTCTCCTCTTCGCCGGGTTCTCTCATGCAGTCGACAACATACAGGATCATTTCCGCATCATCAACCGCAGATTCTGTTATCTGTTTGAGTTCGATATTAAGTTTTTTGTCTGAAAGGTGGTATCCCGGAGTGTCCTGGAATACAAGCTGTCCCCGGCTTTCAGTATAAACGCCCCTGATAATATTTCTTGTAGTCTGGGGAGATCTTGATACAATTGAGACTTTGTGTCCGCATATCTGATTTATAAGTGTGGATTTGCCGGAGGAAGGCCGTCCCGCCAGCGTAACAAAAGATGATTTCATTGTCATTTGATACTCCAATCAGGCTATTTATTCAAGTTCAAAGAGATATAACAGGACAGAAACTGCATGAAACCGGAAATATAAAGATTTAAAAATAAAAAAGCCGGTCTTTTGCCGGCTTTTGAAAGCTGTCAGGGTTTTTAAGGCTGATCAGCTCACACATTTTAAAAAATACTATAAGCCAAAAGGCTTTTTTATAAACATCATTAAAAGGTTCTGCCGGCATTGCCGGCGAATCACATCTGGCGGCAGCATCATCAGACCTCCCGTTGTATAAATATTAAAAATCAATTTTCATCAATCTGCATCCGGATTCCATCCGGCCTCCCTCTACGATGCAGATGCAATTCCTATTAATAAATTTAAAACATTAAATTAAATTTGTCAAATTTACTTTGCCTGTATTATCTTTCATGTTAAATACAGCTATTATATAGACTATTGTAATAAGCATTTTATTGACAGCCGGAGTGCTGCGTGTTAAATAACCAGAAGAGGGGAATAATATGAAACAGAATACACTTATTCTTGACAGCGAAGAGAGTGAGGAAAAAGATAAAAAAGAGCCGGATATCTCTGAAAAAATACTTAAAACACGGACAATTCTTCTTTCGGGAGAGGTAAACAAGAAACTCGCGGAAAAAGTAATAAGCCAGATGCTGCTTCTCGAAGCGGAAAACGATGAGCCGATAAAGATATTTATAGATTCTCCCGGGGGAGATGTTGATGCCGGATACGCGATATTTGACATGATAAGATTTATAAAGCCTCCGGTTTATATAATTGGAATGGGGCTTGTCGCAAGCGCGGGAGCGCTTATTCTGCTTGCGGCACCGAACGAGAGAAGGCTTGCCCTTCCCAATTCCCACTATCTTATCCACCAGCCGTTGAGCGGAATAAGGGGGGTAGCGACAGAAATTGAAATACACGCCAAAGAGATTGAAAAAACCAGAAAAAAAATTAACAAACTGATAGCTGACGAGACAGGAAAAGATATAAAACAGGTTGAAAAGGATACGGACAGGGACTTCTGGATGAACGCAGAAGAAGCAAAAACTTACGGCCTTGTTTCAAGGTTAATCAAAAACCGGGGAGAATTTGAAATATGACTGATGAAATTATAATCAGAAATTTTAAAAAGACTTTCAAGGGAATTGAAGAATCAGATATCCGCGCAGGCAGAGCTTCAGCCGGGCTGTACAAGGGCAAGGTGCGGGATGTTATTGATCTTGGAAAGGAATTATTGATTATAACTTCAGACAGGATTTCCGCTTTTGATGTAATACTTTCCACAATCCCTTTCAAGGGCGAGGTTCTTAATAAAACCTCGCTTTTCTGGTTTAACAAAACATCGGATATAATAAAAAATCACATACTTGAAATAATATCGCCCCGTTCCGTAAGAGTAAAGAAATGCGAAATACTGCCTGTTGAGGTTATTGTACGGGGATACCTTACAGGTTCAGCATGGAGAGATTATTCAAAGGGAAAGGATATATCAGGGATAGAGCTTCCGAAGGGGATGAAATTCAACCAGCGGTTTGATAAACCCCTTTTGACACCGTCTACAAAGGCAGAGGCGGGGGAACACGATATGCCGATATCGTGCGCAGATATTGTTGCCAAAGGGCTCGTTGATAAAAGGATCTGGGATGAAATTGAAAAAAAAGCCATCTCCCTTTTCAGCCGGGGAACAGAGCTGGCCGCGAAAAACGGCCTGTTACTTGTTGATACAAAATATGAATTCGGCCTGCTCGACGGTAAGCTGATGCTGGCAGATGAGATTCATACTCCTGATTCAAGCAGATTCTGGTATTCAGATACTTATGAAAAACTGTACAGCGAAAACATGGAGCAGCGTCAGCTTGACAAGGAATATTTCAGAAAATGGCTTATTGACAGGGGATACATGGGAAACGGTGAAATACCTGAAATAACAGATGAAGTACGGGTTGGAACAGCAAAAAGATATATTGATTCATACGAAAATATAACAGGTGAGATTTTTACCCCTGAGGCCGGGGATTCTGAAGCAGAGAAGAAAAAAATACTGTTACATCTATAGCAGGCAGTAAAAGAAAAGTTTTCCGCCCTGACAAATAAAAGGATTTGCTGCTTCGGGAGGAAATATTTTTAAGAAATTTTTTCTTTTTTCTTTTTTATCCGTTTCCTCTGTTTTCCTGACCTCTTTTTCCAGATGTTCTGTTCTTCCGAAGGAAAACGAACCCGCATCAATAGTAATCATGTCGTACAATGCCTGCAACCTGTTTGATGATATAGATAACGGAACAGAATATCCTGAATATGACCCATCATCAGGGGGCCTTTGGAACAGCGCTCTTTATCATGAGAGGCTTAAAAGGATAGGTGAGGTCATTGCGCTGGCACATCCTCCTGCCGGCCCGGATATTATATGTTTTCAGGAAATAGAAAACAGGAAAGTCATTACAAATCTTGCGTCTACTTATCTTAAGAATTATTCATATGATTACATAATATCTCCTGACAGTGAAGGCAGCGCCATTACGACAGGAATCATAAGCCGGTATCCTCTTGAAAACATAAAGCAGCATTCACTCTTTACGGAAGGCTTTGAAAATTTGCGACCCATAACAGAAGTGCAGGTTTCAGTATCAGGAAAAAATCTGTTTATTTTCAACTGCCACCTGAAATCAAAACTGGGTGGAGATGAGTTTACAGAGGCAGCAAGACTTGGGGCTGCCGGAGCTCTCCGCAGAAGATGCGGTGAAATACGGCTTGAAAATCCTGATGCCGAAATTATTATCGCCGGGGATTTGAATGAGAACATTGACGAATATCAGAAGCAGACGGGAAAATATACAACCGCACTGATGCCGCTTCCTGATAAAGGAGAACCCGGAGAACAGCCTGAAAGCTCTTTATTTGTAACAGGCAATATTGAAAACCTGCAGTCTGCGGAAATCAGGGCTGTTTTCTATTCACCCTGGCTTGAAGGAGAGGAAGAAGGCAGTTATTTTTACAGGAACAGCTGGGAGACAATTGATCATTTTCTCCTTTCTCCTTCATTTTTCAACAAAAAAGGATTTGAATACTCCAGCTTCAGGGTTTTAAAAAAAGAAGAGCTTACCGGGAGCAGAGGAGAACCTGTTAAATGGAACAGCAGGACAGAAAGCGGCTATTCAGACCATCTGCCGATTCTGCTTTTTCTGGCGCATGGCTGAAGATTACTCTCCAAGGATAAAATCCCCGAAATCCTTTACAGACCTGAAATATTTTATGCAGTTTTCTGTCATATATTCCCTTATCTCGGGAATATCATAGCTCCAGCCCGCAGCAGCTGTTTCAACTCCCGTATTGTGACCCATCAGCACTCCGGGTTTCAGGTCATCGAGTATCAAGGATTCCTCCGCGCGGAGACCAAGGACATCAAGTGCCGTAACAACAGGCCAGGGAAACGGCTTTCTTTTTGTCTCTTCATAGCTCCAGCCGAAAATCATGTCGGGGAAAAACCGGGTGCTGCCTGAAAAACCTTTTAACGTGTAATCCCTCTCAATAAGGTCTTTTTCCGAATGCGAGACAACAACAACTTTGCCCCCAAGTTCCCTGTAGCGGATAAGTATCTCAATAAACCCCGGAAAAAAATCAGGGACAATCCCGGATGTATATTTTCTCCAGATATCATATTCAACAGCAATTTCATCCCTGTCCATACCAAGATCGCCGGTCATGTAGGCCATGATTCCAGGGTCAAAATTTATTCTGAACCAGTCATCGAGAGAAAGAGGCTCAAGGTGCGGACGCATTATTTTTATAACTTCAAGATGGGCCTTATAATGGATAATGGGGGTACTGTCGACAGATGTATCATCATGATCAAGAAACAGGCATTTATATCTGAGATCCATTTAAAAAATATAATACAAACACCGGCCCGTATCAATAAAAAGAATTCCCCGGTGAGTTTCCTAAAGAAAATTCAGCTATTTTGTATAAACATTTAAAAAAACATTGAAAGCAATATATCTATTCAGTATAATTGAGCTGTTAAAAAAACCCAGGACAGGAAGGATTACTCGTGAACATAAAAAGAAAACTAATACTTTCATTTTTGATAACAACTATTGCCCCTCTGTTACTCATCAGCATTTTTTTCTCTGTAAAAAGTGTTGATACAGCCTACAGGACAACCAGCCAGACGATGGAAAGCGTCCTGAAGATTGCGGAAGACAAGATAAATACCTTTTTCAGGGCAGCAAAAGAAAACACAAATATGCTCTCTGAAAACAGCCTTGTAAAATCTGCGGATGATTCAATTACGACATACAAGGACAACAAGGAAAAAACACCAATGACCCCCCTTGAGAACGGAGGCCTTGAGGCAGATATTTTCAAATACTTTAAAGAAGTAATTGATACCCACCCTGATTACGCCTACGCTTCTTTGGGTCTTGATTACGGCGGATTTGTCATGTATCCGGTTTCAGACAGGAAACCGGGATATAATCCCCCTGAAAGGGGATGGTATAAAACCGCGCTTGAAGATACTGAAAAAGCGCTTGTTGCGGATGTATTCAGGACATCGGACGGAAAATCGGTAGTTATAAGCTCTGTCAGGGCTGTAAAGGATTTTAATAACAGGGTAATTGGTGTAGCTTCTTTTGATATAACGCTTGACAGCATCACCGACACTGTAAAAAGCATTAAAATAGGTAAATCAGGTTATGTAATTGTTGTCGATGATAACGGCAAAATATTATCAGACCCGATTCATGAGGATCTTAATTTCAAGGCCCTAAGCGAATGTGAAAACGGATATCAGGAACTCGTTGGTAAAGAACCCGGCATTTACAAACTGGATATCGATAAAACCGGCTATCTTGTTCTTGTTACAAAGAATACTACTGAAAATACTGCAAACCTTATCGGATTTATACCGGAAGTTGAGGTATGGGCAGAAACAAGAGCACTTCTTTTTTATACTATTATTATTGGACTTATTCTCCTTGTAATCTTCGGAGCTCTGGGTCTTTTTACAGCCAATTCAATTATCTTACCTGTAAACAGGTTAAATCAGGTATTAAGAGAAATTGCAGAAGGGAACGGAGATCTGACAAAAAAACTTGATATCAGGACAAAGGATGAAATTGGAGAGGTTTCAAGAAGCTTTAATCTTTTTTCAGAAAACATGAGAAATATAATTTCAAAGATAAAATCTTCTACTATCAAACTTTCAGAAACCGGTGAGACTCTAAAAACAAGCATGAATCACTCTGCTTCTGCTGTTACGGAAATTGCTGCCAATATAGAAAGCTCAAACAGGTTATTTGACAAGCAAAACAGCAGTGTTTCCGACACTGCCGCCGCTGTTGAGCAGATATCACGGGCCATGAACTCCCTGAATGAGCTGATAGTTGATCAGTCCTCAAGCGTTACCGAATCTTCAGCCTCAATTGAGGAGATGGTTGCCAATATAAATAATGTAAACAAGATTTTTTCATCTCTTGGCGAGCATTATAAAAACCTTGTCGCGACATCAGATGACGGAAAGAAAAAGCTGGGTATTGTAAACAGCCAGATAAATGAAGTTTCAATCCAGTCAGGAGACCTGATGGAAACAAACCGCGTTATAAGCGGTATTGCATCCCAGACAAATCTTCTTTCAATGAATGCCGCAATCGAGGCGGCACACGCGGGTGAAGCAGGAAGAGGATTCGCTGTTGTTGCTTCCGAGATAAGAAAACTTGCAGAAATATCCGCAGCTCAGTCAAAAGAGGTCGGACAGAAATTAAGCTCAATAAAAGCTTTTATTGACTCTATTGTATCCTCTTCAGACGAGGCTGAAAAAACCTTTGATATAATCATGGATGTTGTAACAACAATTGACAATCTCAGGGCTGAAGTAGAAAATTCCATGGCTGAGCAGATAGAAGGAAGCAGGCAGATACTTGAGGCAATTTCAAACATAAACAGCATAACACAATCGGTCAGCAGCGGTTCGAAAGAGATGAGCGAAGGAATAAACATGATCAATAATGAAATTGCAAAACTCAAAATGATTAATTCAGAAGTATTCAGCAGTATTTCGGAGATTTCTGCAGGGACGAAGGAAATAAATACGTCCATGCAGTCTGTCAAGGAAACATCGGAAATTACATCAGATGCGATAGAAGCTGTGAGAACAGAAATATCAGGGTTCAAACTGTAATTATAAACTGCGGCAGGCATACCCAGTATTTTCATGACAAAAAACCCGGTTTACCACCGGGTTTTTTATTTTAAAAGATGAAGAGCGGTATTCAATACATTAAATAAAATCATCCCTGATTACATCAACAGCTGTCTGGATTACTCCGAAAGGGGGGCTTACCTGAACACCGCATACGGCGCTTCTTACAGACTCAAGTATTTCCCTGGCAATAAGAATTCCTTCTCTCACCGCCGCCTCTTTTGTCCGGGTTTTTTCCATTCTTTTCATAATATGCTCCGGGATTGAAACACCCGGTACTTCGTTATTCAGAAAAAGTGCATTACGGTATGAGGCAAGCGGCCATACCCCTGCAATCAAGGGTATGTTTGTTCCCCTGATCCTTTCTAAAAAATCAAGAAGAATTTCGGAATCAAAAACAGGCTGTGAAATAAAAAAATCAGCACCGGCTTCAGCTTTAAGAAAGCATCTTTCAATTTCCCTTTCAAGCCCTGTTGAGGCAGGATTTGCTCCTGCCCCGATAACAAAACTTGTCTGCCCTGAAAGTTCTCTTCCTCCAAGATCAATCCCCCTGTTCAGTCTTTTTGCTAGTGTAATGAGCCCGATTGAATCGACATCAAAAACACCTGTTACATCGGGGTAGTTTCCTACCTTTGGAGGGTCTCCGGTGATAATGAGAAGATTTCGAAGCCCTGCGGCATGGGAGCCGAGAAGTTCCGCCTGAATTCCTATAAGGTTTTTATCCCTGCAGCAGATATGGGGAATTGTCTCTATTCCCGCTTTTCTTTCAATCTCAATCGCAGTTATAGCTACTGAAATCCTTGAGGAAGCCCTCGGTCCGTCGGGAAGGTTAATTCCGAGTATCCCTTTTTTCCTAAGCTCAGATGATCTTTCAATTATTCTTGCGAGATCTGTTCCGATCGGCGGAATAAGCTCAACAGTTGTTATCCAGCTCCCTTCTGCAAGAGCCCGGCCGAGAGCAGACTTTTCAGCGAGCGGAATTTCCTTCTTCTCCTGAACAGGTGTCTCCTGAAAACTGCTCCCCTTGCCGGCCGCGGCTTTTCCCAGAGAAAGAACCATCTGTCCGGCTTTTTTGATATGCTCGGGTGTTGTTCCGCAGCATCCCCCTATGGCGGCTGCGCCTGCTTCAAAAAATTTAAGCGCATAATTTCCGAAGTAGGATGGGGAGGCAAGATACATGTTCCGGTTGTCAATCTCCCTGGGCAGGCCGGCATTAGGCATAACTGAAACAGGTTTTTTTACATGCGGTTTTACTGCCATAAGTATTTCAAGAAGATGATCCGGACCTACCGCGCAGTTTATGCCAATCACATCCACTGCCTCTTCCCTGTCAAGCCGCCTTGCAAGGGAGGGAGCTTCTTTTCTGTACTCCTCTTCATTAAGGGGTCCTATTGTAAACTGCGCCTGCACAGGCATTGAAGGATCAATGCGCCCTGCAACCCTTACAGCAAGAAGCAGCTCCTCTATGTCCCTGAATGTTTCAAAGAGAAGAAGGTCTACCTTTTCCTCTATCAACGCGGAAATCTGGACTTCAAAAGCATTTTCCGCTTCTTTTTTTTCAATCTTTCCGAACGGGACAAGCCTCTGGCCTAAAGGGCCGACAGAACCCGCGACATAGACCTCATCCCCTGCAGCTTCCCTTGCTATCCTTACCGCCGCCCGGTTGATTTCTTCAGTTTTTTCTTCAAGCTGGTATGATTTTAGTTTGACAGGATTTGCCCCGAAGCTGTTGGTTTCAATTACCTGGGCTCCTGCCTCTATATAACGCATGTGTATGCTTTTTACCATATCAGGAGAGGAGAGGCATACCTCCTCGAAACAGCTGCTTAATGGTATACCGTCCTCATAGAGCATGGTTCCCATGGCGCCGTCAAAGAGAATTATTCCGTCCTTTATCCTGTCAAGATATTTTTTCCTCACTAAAAACTCCTGGTGTATTTTATATGAAACTGAGATTGAATAAGGAGACCCGCTGAAACATGATACCCCTCAGGTTATTCTTTTAATTATTAAAAATCAATATTTTCAATATTCTGGTATTTATCCATTACAGAGGGAAGATCAAATTTGCCTTCATACAGAGCTTTCCCTGTTATAATACCGGCAATCTTTCCTCTGCATCCGGGATTTTCTGTAATTGCCTTAAAATCCCCATCACTGCTGATACCTCCTGATATTATTACAGGCAGATTTGATTCTTCCGCGATTCTGCAGCTTCTTTCCGTGTCAGGCCCGGTGAGCGTCCCGTCGCGCGAAATATTTGTATATATTATGCTGCAGAATCCGCCCTTTGATGCTTTTACAGCGAGTTCTGTATCCTTTATGCCGGAACCTTCCTCCCAGCCCGATATTTTAACCTCTCCGTCAAGGGCATCAATTCCCGCGATAAAAACCTTTCCGTATTTTCCGATCCATTTCAGGCATTTATCACTCTCGCGGGCAAAAACAGTTCCAAGTATCAGCCGGTCGATTCCGGCATCCAGAAGCTGCCTTATATCCTCTTCTCCCCTAATGCCGCCCCCAAGTTCCAGAACAGCGTTTACATTTTCCCTTATCCCGGCAATCATCTTTCTGTTGTTTTTCCCATCTCCCCGTGCGGCATCGAGGTCGACAATATGTATCCTCTTCGCGCCGGCATGTTCAAACTCTTTCGCGACTGATACAGCATCAGTTCCATATACCGTAACCCTGCTGTAGTCGCCTTTATAGAGTCTTACGCATTTTCCGTCAAGTATATCTATCGCGGGTATTATAAGCACTTCTCTATTCCGAAACCTTGTACCGTTTTATCTTTTTTGTCGTTGTCATTTCAAGGGGCTCTTCAAGCACTTTAATGCTTGTTATCCACATATACTGCTGAAGAGTTTTGTTTACCTCGCTTACAATTTCCCGTATCCTCTCTTCCAGCTCCGCCTGAACATATTTACCCCTCATTTCTTCTGAAGGATAGATTAGCGCCTCAATCTCCTCAGACATGTTCTTTTTATCCTTTATATATCCGCGGACCAGGACCTGTTCTATTTCATCATACAGCTGGAATTTATCCTCGATTTCCTCCGGAAATACATTTTTACCGCCTTCTGTAACGATAAGTGATTTTTTACGTCCTGTAAGATAAAGGTAGTTTTCAGAATCAAGATATCCTACATCGCCGGTAAGAAAATAATTATCCTCAGTCATCACTTCCCTGGTTGCCTTTTCATTTTTATAATAGCCTTTCATCACGATAGGTCCTTTTATCGCGATTTCGCCCCTGCCCTCCCTGTCCGGATCAATGATTCTGACATCCACATCAGGAATAATCTTTCCTACAGATTTAATTTTGAAATTCTCGACAGGATTCAGTGCTGCAATAGGAGATGTTTCTGTCAAGCCGTATCCCTGGACAAAATCAATTCCAAGCTCATTATAGATATTGAATGTTGACGGAGAAAGCGGGCCTCCTCCGCTGATGCAGATTCTTATTGTTGAAAGGGAAGCTTTTTCCAGCACTGTTTTAAAAAGCTTTTTTCCGATATTTATTTTAAATACTTTTTTAACAAACCCGCTGATAAACAGCAGTACCTTAATGATTGAATATACAATAATCCCTTTTTCCCTGACTCCTTTCAGTATTCCTTTAAGTATCCTGTTAAAGAGCATTGGGACGCCGAGAAACATCGTGACTTTTCCTTTCTTTAAATCCGAGAGAATCTCTTTTACAACCAGTCTAGCGGCAAAAACTACTTCAGCCCCTGTTGCGATTGTTTCAATAAAGACAGCAAGCATTGAATAGGAATGATGGAGGGGAAGCAGGGCGTAGAAAACATCAGTGTGAAAAATATTGAGATTCATCTGCGCGAGAATAGCATCCTTTACAAAGTTGGAATGGGTAAGCATAACCCCTTTGGGCGTTCCCGTTGTTCCGGATGTAAAGAGAATGGCAGCCAGATCTTCCGGATCAGTAAAAACAGGCTTATCAAGCTCCTTTCCTTTAATATCAAGGATATAATCAGGTTTTATCTTTGAAAGGGAATATTTTTTAAACTTTCTGCCGGGCAGACTGCCGATTGAATCATATTTTTCTTCATCAACAAAAATTATTTCCGCGTCTGTAAAATCAATCAGGTGGTCAGTCTCCGTATCTGTCAGCATATAGTCGATCGGGACAACAACACCGCCTGCAGCAAGAACCGCAAGGTACGCTATTGTCCACTCCGGAGAATTTTTTCCGGTAAGAATAACCGCCTGCCCTTTTTTAACATTATCAGAGATAAGTTTTTCAGCAATTATAAATATCTTTTCCCGCGCCTCACTGTAGGTAAATATTTTTTCTTCAGGAGAATAAGCTGTAAAACACCTGCGCTGTGGAAACCGTGCAGATGAAACAAGAAACAATTCAGGCAGAGTCGGAACATCTCCGTTAAAAATCTTTCCCCTGAATTCTTCAAGAAATTTGAATGTACTGTACATAATGGCTCCCTCCCTTATAACATAATTACTATACTATAAAAAAGAATGGATGTAAAACCAGATAAAATTGAAATATTATTGAAGATTAACTGCCCGTTATTGCTGCCGCACCGGTAAACCGGTATAATTTTCTGATGAAAACAAGATTCCGGATATTGCTGCCTGCCGCAGCCGCAGTTGCCTTTCTGATCTATTTTGCAGGACCTGAAATTAATATGGAAACCTCTTTTTCTGATGTACAGATACCGGAAAGCCCTGAAAACATAGAACAATATATCGAATCAGGTGAGGCTGAATATACAGATATTCGTCCCGGGACAGAAAAAAAAATAGTCTGGGCTGATGCCGGAGGCAGGAAAAGAGTAACTGAATATTCCATTATCTATCTTCACGGCTTTACGGCATCAAGGACAGAAACCGAACCTGTAACAGCAAATGTTGCATCAGCTCTTGGCGCCAACGTTTTTTACACACGCCTGAAAGGTCACGGACACTACCAGCTTGATGCCCAGGACAATGTAACCCTTTCAGACTGGCTTTTTGATGCAAAAGAAGCGCTGGAAATAGGGAAAAAAATCGGGGAAAAAGTGATTATCATCTCCTGCTCATCAGGCGCACCCCTTGCCGCATGGCTTTGCAGCAATTTTCCTGAAAGCATATATTCTGCGGTAATGATTTCTCCCAATTTCAGACCGGCAGATTCGCGGGCAATGCTGATAGCAGAAAAATGGGGACCCTTAATCGCGAAACTCTCCGAAGGTGAGATAATTGGAGAACACGAGAAAATTGTCTCTCCTGCACATGCGGCAGGCTGGAGCTATATATATAAAACTGAGTTTCTTTTCCCGATGATAGCGCTTCTTGAAACTGTAAATAAAACAGATTTTACAAAAATAACCATTCCTCTTGCAGTTTTTTATTCTCCGGATGACATGATTGTAGATCAGAGGGAAACCATATCAGTTTATGAAAAGTGGGGGGCAGTTAAAAAACAGATATGTAAGGTAGAAAATCCCGGTGATAAAAATTCCCATATTATATGCGGAGATATTTTCTCTCCTGATACAACCGGCCTGGTTACCGGAGAAATAATTCAATTTATCAGAAACTGAATCTTTTCATTTCCTTTTCAAGCATAACTGCAGAGTGCTCAAGTTCCTCTGTAAGCCGGCTCAGCCCTTCGGATGAAAGAGAGATTGCGCCGGCTGCTTCTTCTGCGAATGCTGCCGCGGTTTTTGTCTCTGCAGAGGTACTTCGCATCAGCGCCATCTCCCGGCCAACCTCTTCCACCTTCTCCCTTATCTTTGCGGTACTTTCCGAGACAACATCTGATATGGAATCAAGATCATCTGAAAGGGCAAGGAGTCCTTTTCCGTCTGAATTTATCTTCTTGACCCGCTCCTCAACATCAGTAAATGATTCAATAACACCTATTATATCATGATGAATGTTTTTAAAGCTTTCCGAGGTTTTGAGTCCTGCGTCAGAGAATTTGCCTACATTGCCGGTAATTTCCGACATGCTTCTTGAAATTCCGGAAGTGCTTTCTCCTGTTGAATCAGCAAGCTTTCTTATCTCCTGGGAAACAACCCCGAACCCTTTGCCGGCATCCCCGGCATGAGCTGCTTCGATGGCAGCATTCATCGCGAGAATATTTGTCCTGTCAGCAATGTCAGTAATAATTTCAAGGATATTATCAATCTTTTTTATGTTATTTTTAATATCTACAATATAGCGCATGGTATCTGCAAGGTTTTTGTTTTCATCTGCCGAACTGTTTACAAGTTTTTTTGAATTTTTAATTTTTTCCCTGCTGGACTCTGAAACAGCATTTATTGAAGAAAGCATAAGAGTTGTTGTTTCTGATGTTTTTCTGATAATCCCGCCCTGTTGTGAAATCTTCCCGAATACACCTTCGATCCTGGTTGTAAGAAGCTCTGAATTCTCCGCTGTCTTTATTACACTCTCATCCAGGATCTCTGTCTGTTTTCTGACTGCCGCAATATTTTCTATGATGTTTTCAACTGATGTTCTGTTTCCCCTGCTTAACATTCCAAGCTTATCTTTAACAGTTTTATGTGCCTGAAATTGAAGCGTTATCCCGTTCATCAGTTTTCTTGTGTTGTTTTTGACAAGATTGAGACTGTTTTTCAGCGATCCAAGTTCATCCCTTGAGTCAAGATCCAGGTCTTCAGACAAAAGATTCCCTTCCGCAAGACTGATCGCGAGTTTTTTGCAGTCAAATATCCTTTTATTGATACCGGTAAAAAGCAGCAGGATATTAATAATTGTCAGCAATACACCGGCAGCATTTACCGGAAGGATCCTTTTTATCATTGCATTATTCATCAGCTGCATTCCTGATGCATCAATGGATTCAGCCGCCGCTGAAGCCGGCAGACTGAAATATTTTATTGATATCATCTGTATTGCAATCATTGAGAAAAGAGTCAAAGAGATAACCAGGGTAAACCGCATTGTGATGCTCATTGAAATGTATCTGTTGTCAAAAGGAATTTTACTGCCTGCTTTTTCAAAAATTCTGATAAAAAGAATGTAAAAAGGGATACCTGTCATAAAAACAGCTGAAGCAAACAGAATAACAGTATCTCCGACAGGAGACGGAACTCCGGCGCTTTTCAGGGTTATTAGAGGGATCAATATTCCATAAAGAACACTGAAAAGAAGTATTTTTCTCGGTGTTTTGACAATATTTTTTAAAATACTTACTGTTAACCTTTCATCACCTGCTGCACTGCCATAATTTACAATTTGAAGTGCATTACGCCTCACGTTAAGAAGGATAAAGAGATGATACGCAAATACTGAAGCAACTGTAAGAGGGTTAAAAATCATAATTATTGTTTTTTCGAAAGAGATTAACCCGATATAACTGAAAATAAACGGAGACAAAACTGTGGGAACCGCTGTAATCAGAAGTACAACAAGCAGATTTATTTTTTTCATTTTAAGGCACCTTTATAAGTCCGAACCTGTTAATTCTATCAATATTTATTAATAATTGTAAACAAAAAAACCCGGAGCACTTTCTCTCCGGGTCTGGTCTTTATTCCATTTTTTAAAACTATCTGAAAAGTTTTACCGCTATCTCAGCAACATGTTTACCCTGAAACCTTGCTATGGCTAGTTCATCTTCGCTCGGCATTCTGCTTCCGTCTCCCCCGGTTATTGTCGTTGCTCCGTAAGGAGAGCCGCCCGACATGCTTTTTATATTACTAAGCCTTGCTTCTGAATATGGGACCCCGGCTATTATCATTCCCTGATGAAGAAGTGTTGTGTGGAAACTCAGGATTGTTGATTCCTGACCTCCATGCTGTGTCGCGCTTGAAGTAAAAACGCTTCCAAGCTTGCCAATAAGAGCTCCTGTAGCCCAGAGACCTCCTGTTGAATCAAGAAAAGCCCTCATCTGGGCGCTCATCATTCCGAATCTTGTCGGCACTCCGAATATTACTGCGTCTGATTTTTCAAGAACACTTAAATCCGCAACAGGGATATTTGACATCATTTTTGCACTTTCAAGAGCACCCATGTTTTCCAGTATCCCGTTATCCAGCGTCTCGGGAACCCTGTAAAGGGAAACTTCCGCTCCCTTGACGCTTTCAGCTCCTTCTGCAACTGCTTCCGCCATTTTAAATATATGCCCGTACATGCTGTAAAATACTATGCTTAGTTTCATTATAAATCCTCCTATATCATACTGAATATATATGATTTAAAATAATACATTTCCTTCATAAAGCCAACTAAATTGTATTACCGGGTATAATTTTTATTGAAAAGATAATGAAAATACCATGATTTACTCTATTTGACTTTGGAGATAAGTACGATTACAATACATGTATTATAATTTTATATAAAAAACATATGGAAAAACACACTGCTGATGTAAAAAGTCCAAAAACCTTCTTTGCCCGCCTTTCTCCGGAGGAATCTTCTCTTATTAAAGGTTATTCAAAAGAAAAAAAATATCTGCCGGGCGATGTAATAGTACGGGAAAAGACCCTCACAGACACATTCTGCATAATAAAAAAGGGAAGCGTCGAAGTTACAAAGAAATACATGGACAGTGAAGATATGGTGCTTGCAGTAATGGGAGACGGGGATTTTTTCGGAGAAATGGCTCTGCTCGACCAGGGAACAAGGTCTGCAACTGTTAAAGCCCTGACATCAACCACCATTTATGAAATTTCAAGAAAGAGCTTTGAGCTTCTGCTTAAAAAACAGCCCGACCTTGCCTATACAATACTCCGGGAGCTTTCAACAAGGCTGAGGGAAGCCGGAACCCTCCTTGTCGCACATCTTGAAAGAAAAAACAGGCAGCTCAGCCAGGCCTATATAGACACTGTCCAGGTTCTGGTTAACGCGCTTGAAGCCAGGGATACCTATACATCAGGACATACTGCCAGAGTCACCGTAATAGCCAAGGAAATTGCCAGAAAGATGGGAATGGCGCCCGAAGACCTTTATACCCTCGAAATGGGAGCACTCCTCCACGATGTTGGAAAGATCGGCATTCCGGATTCTGTACTTGGCAAACCGGGTCCGCTTGAAAAATCCGAATTCCAGATTATAGCCGGTCATCCGGGTATGGGAGGACAGATTTTAAAAAATATTGAATATCTTGAAAATTCACTCCCTTCCGTGATGTCTCATCACGAAAGATTTGACGGAAAAGGATACCCTGAAGGGCTTGCCGGCAAGTCTATTCCCCTTGCAGGAAGAATAATTGCCGTAGCAGACAGTTTCGATGCCATGATAAGCAGCAGACCGTACAGGGAAAAGATAGATATCAAGGAAGCGGTAAAAGAACTCAGAAGATGCTCGGGTACCCAGTTTGACAGCGATATTGTTGAAACATTTATCAAAATCATCGAAAGCGGCGGGATTGATTATTTAAACATATCTCCCGGGCTGCCGCAGTCTTCCGAAAGCACCTGAAATATCCCCGAACTGTCAGATTAGTTTTTCTGACCTGTCTCTTCCTTTTTCCTTTGCCATATATAAGGCCCTGTCCGCCCGTTCAAGCGCGGCATCCGGGGAAGAAATATCGGCATCCGTAAACTGCGAAACCCCGCAGCTGATTGTAATATTAAGCGTCTCTCCATTTATGATAAACACTTTTTCCTTAACAGCGGTCCTAAGCTTTTCCGCAGTGGTAAAAGCATCGTCCATACTGCAGCCTTTAAGAATGATAAAGAATTCCTCTCCGCCCCAACGGCAGATGGCATCGCTTTTTCTGAGCTGATTTTTAAGAATATCCGCAGTTTTTTTAAGGATCACATCTCCGTTCAGGTGGCCGAAAGTATCATTGACTTTTTTAAAATAATCCAGGTCAATGAAAATAAATGAGATAAGGGTCTTGTTTCTTTTGTTTTCATTGACAGTCTGATTTACTATTATATCAAACGACTGCCTGTTTAAAAGACCTGTAAGCTTATCGGTCGACGCAAGTTTTTCAATTCTGGCCTGATAGGATGAGATGGCACGCCATAGCAGAAAAAAAACAACAGCTGTAACAAATAAACAGAGTAAAAGATTTATAATCAATGTATTTAAGATAATCCCCGCAGCTTCTTCATCACTTTCCTCGACAAGAAGATACCAGTCGAATTCACTGATATACCTTGTATTTAGATAATATGTCCTGCCGTCATTTTTATAGGTATAGGTTCCGTTTTCACCGCCGATTATTTTATCCGCAAAACTCGACAAACCTGACATTTCCCGGATATTTTCACTCTGACCATCTGTACTTGAAGCCCGGAGAGTAACGTTTCCGCTGTTGTCTACAAAAAAGATATTTCTTTTATATTTTTGCTGATATATCTTGATCAGTGTCGCAACCGAGTTAACAGTCAGGCCCACACCGGTAGCTCCGATATAGTTACCGTCATAATCAAATACCTTATAGTTGATAAAAATTGTCATGGCATCATTATTGGAAAGGTCAGGATCAATATTGATTTCATATTCATCTTTCATATCCCTGACACGGTAATACCAGACATCCCTCTCTTCATCAGGGCTTACCTGCTTTAATATTCCGCCGGCATAATAATAGTTGCCTGTTTTCTCTGAAACAAAAAAACTTGTAACAGTTGAATATTTTTCTTTAATTTCTTTCAGATACTTTGTAATCTCTGCGGGATCTGCCTCTCCGTTCAGGACCCAGTCCCGTAAAAATGTATCGTTTGCCATCAGGGAACATATAAATATCGGCCGGAGAAGGTCTCTCTGTATTTCCGAGTAAATATTGTCGCTTGTAAGAGGCAGGGTATTCAGGGTAATTTCTTTTTTCAGAGAGAACCTTGATGTAAAATAACTCGCAAAACTTGTTGCAAGAAATCCTGCAGCCAAAAGCAGGGTAATTATCAGCATCAGCCTGTATTTTTTATTAAACACCAGACAATTCTCCTAGTATTATCATATATTTTTTTCACTCCATAGTCTTTACCTGCGCACCCTGTAAAGCCGCTCTTTTTTCTTTTCCTGGCCGGGTAAATTAAAACTTACCATAACCGAAACAATTGTAACAAGAAGTGAAACCAGGATAATTGAATTAAACGGAAAACCGGCATCAAGTATGAAGCCGAAAAGGGCAGGGCTTGCCGCAGTGTTTAAGACACTGATCATCGCAAATACAGACCTTATGCTGCCGATATTTTTCGTACCGAATACTTCCGCGAGGACTGCGGTTTTAACTGTGGAACTGATTCCGATTGAAATACCGGTCAGGATAAGGTAGAGGGGCGCGATAAACGGATTGTGGAAAAACAGCAGGGCGGTAAGGGCAGCTGCAAACGGTATTAGATAATACGGAAGCATCTTTACTGCCGTGTACCTGTCAACAAGCGGGCCTCCGGCAAGGGAAAACACGGCCCGTCCGGCTGCGTAAAGTATAAACGATGAAGTAATCAACTCAACAGGCCACCCTTTGTCAGAGGCGAGAACAAGCTGATAGAAAAACAGTCCCGTGACAACAAACGGCTGCAGAAAGGAATTGGAGGCGATTATATAGAAACGCCTGTCTGTAAAAAGTTTTTTTCTGCTGAATTCACCGGAAGGGAGCCCCTTCCCGCCGGAACCATTATTGATATCAGGTTTGTTTTTAAGCTCCCGGGCTGTCTGCTTTTCCGTCCCATCCCTGAATTCACGGTTTCCCATCACAAGAATAATGACAGGAAGAAGTATCAGGAAAAGGAAAGCGGCATTGAAAAACATTGAAATCCGCCAGCCGAATGAGGCTGTAATCATACCGGTTATTACAGGAAGAAAACCTTCTCCGGCTGAATAACCCAGGGAAGCTATGCTCAGGGCCTTGCCCCGCGCCGCTGTAAAATACCGTGAAACAGAAGTACTTGAGATATGGGTCAGGAGCCCCTGTCCCGCAAACCTTAAGCCCCAGATGCCGAAAAAGATCATGATTATGTTAAAGGCGGATCCGGTAAGAATGCCCGCGGCTGTAAAAACAAGAATTGCAGCTGTTGTATATTTTTTAAGAGGCCAGGTATCCATAAGATTACCGGCATACATCAGCGCAAAAGCGCTAAGCACTGTTGCAGCCCCGTAGATTGAACCGAAAACGGAATTTGAAATCCCGAAATCCTTCATTATGCCCGGAACATAAAGAGAAACAAGAAATGTCTGCCCGAAGCTTGAAAAAAATGCAAGAAGGAAACCGGAAATTACTATCCGCATCCCGTCGGTAATTTTCCCTTTAAAAAACATGCTCCTAATATAAGAAAAACATTTGAGAGCGGATACAGCAGAGAACAATTAAAATGAGCAAAGAACTGCCGGAAACTTTTTGGGGCCCACAGCCGGGAATATTTAAAAAGTCTTTAAAACTTCAGTACCATTCCTGTCTGAAGCGGTTTGAATGCAGGACCGAAAGCGCCGTAAAGTGACGCCTGCGCCCGGAAGCCGGTGCAGTGGCCGGGAACAATGGATTTTATGGTAAACTTTTTCAGTGCGTCGGTTGTCTTTTTTATCCTCTCATCCGGGGCTTCAACAAGGTGAAAGCCGCCGGTCACACACTCGAATTCCCTTGTCCCGCAGACCTGTGAAACCTGAGTCACAATATTGACTATTCCGGCGTGGCTGCATCCTGTAAGAATTACAGGCGCCTTTCCCCTGACGCAGGCGGCAATAGATACATCATCCATCATCGGATCAGGTTTTACCTGTCCTTTGTCAATTGTTGAAAGGCTTATACCGGCCTCTTCGAAATCCGTCACCCGTTTTATCTCGCCTGTAGTAAAAATGCCGCTCATCAACTGAAGAGGATCTCTGGAAAGATAAAGCTCCGCGCCGGCGTCCCTTAAAGCTTCTTCCCTGTCACCCATCATCACGCCTACGTTGCGAAGATAAGGAAATGTGATAAAATTAAGGCGGAATATGGAAGGATGAGCTATAACAGGAAGATCCTTTTTACCGATTGCCTTAAGGACTTCGGTGAGTCCCTGCGTATGGTCATAGTGGCAGTGGGTAAGGACAATGCTGTCTATTTCCGGGGGATCAATTTTCATCACCCTGAAGTTTTCAAGCAGGGCAGAAGGGTTCTGTCCGACATCCATCAGGATAGTTCTTGATATACCCTCCCTGATGCCCCTTAAAAGGAGAGAAATCCCATGCTGGCCGAGATACGGGCTCTCATACTGAACAGAGTCCTCGCACATCACAGTAACTTCAAGCTCATCAAGTTCACCGTAAGGCTTATTTACTTTTAATTCCGACATGGCAATCTCTCCTTTTTTTGTGCCCCGTGTAATCTTTTGTTAATTGAAAAACAAGTTAAGCTTACCGGGGCTGATGGATTTAAGCTGCGGGAGTCCCGCTATTTTTTTTCATATTAGTAATCAGATAGACAATCAGCATAACGGCAAGTGTCGGCACAAGCCATCCGAAATTAATTTTTCCAAGCGGCAGCATGGCTACGTTTTTGCTTACAAAATTGCCCGGAAATCCAACACCGGTAAGAAAATCCCCGATGCTGAATACAAGGGCTGTTATAACACCGGATGCTATCACTTTTTTGAATTTATCAAAGCTGTAGGACAGGGATGCGATGATAAGCACAACAACAGACGGATAGATGAGCATGAGCCAGGGAATTGTAAAGCGGACTATGCGGCTTAGGCCTACCAAGCCAAAAACAAAACCGATTATGCTTGCGGCCGCCGTTGTCCATATATATTTGATTTTCCCCTTGCTGACTTCTTTAAGCATATCCCCCGCCATCGAGGTGATGCTGGCCGAGGTCGTAAGACAAGCGAAAGCTATGAGGACCGCAAAGATTGCCTTACCGATAACGCCAAGCAGGGATGCGGCAACTTCTACAGAAAGGGCCCCAATAGGGGCATCAGGGAAAAGTGATCCTGTTGTCGCGCCCAGGTAAACAAGCCCTGTTGAAGTAAGGCCTAGCGCAATTGCGGTAAGAAATCCAAGCGCTGTAAGGTTCCTGTCCTGTGCTTTTTTATCATTTATATTGCGCAGTGTAAGCTCATTTAAAATCCAGCCTCCGAAGAGAAATGCGGCAAGTGCATTCATGGTATTATAACCGTTAAGCATGCCTCCGCCGACAGCGCCGGTCATTCCGGTAGAAGAGGCAGGGGCTCCGGGAGAAAATATCCCGCGAAGTAAAAGAATTACAACAAATGCGATTAAAAGGGGCGCAAGCAGTTTCCCTATGCGGTCTATAACCTTGACCCTTGAAAACGCAAGATAGAAATTCAGTACGAAATATATAATCAGGAAAAACCACAGCGCGGTTCCGGGAAAAAAGGATGCGACAGACATTTCATAGGTCGCAGACGATACTCTGGGCAGTATGAAAAATACTTCGATAAGAACAGGAACCGCAACATAGATCCCGCCGCCGACCCTGCCGAGTGTTTTCTGGGCAATACCAGCAAGGGTTTGCCCCTGCCTCGCGCATGCCATATAGGCAAGCCAGACTCCGAGGCTGTTAACGATAAAATACCCCAAAGCAGCAGGAAACCAGGCTGACCCTGCGCCGCGCCCGAGTATTACCGGGAAAATCACATCGCCGACACCGAAGTGCCCGGCAAACATCGCTCCTGAAATTACAAACAGCGTAATGAGCGGCAGATACTTTCTAGAATCATTTTCCATAGAACCTCCTGTTATTTACGGAAATCACGTTTTCCGATTCCCTTGCTTTTCGGTGCACCTTCATGATCATAGGGGCATCCCTCGCATGTATCTCTTGAATAGCACTCCATAGCGAACTCTACCCATGAAGTAAAGCTGTCTCCCCAATGCTCGTTTAAAACAGGGAGAAACTTATCCCAGGTTTCTTCGGGAATAGCTATATTGAGGCGCCTTTTCTTTTTTTTACTATCAGGTCTGCAGTATTCCATACGGCTTTTTCTATTCCATATATGTATTATTTATACAGATAAATCATCTGTATGATGTATTGTTATACGGCTTATACAAATTGTCAAGAAAAACCCGTTCCTTTGGGTGTATTTAAAGCAGCAGGTATCGATACCGGGCGCTAAAATCCTTAAAACAGCAATGGTTCATGAGCTTGTAATGGAAGCGGATGTTATAATTAATGTGCCGGTTTTAAAACACCACGGCAGCACAAGGATGACTTCCTCACTTAAAAACCTGATGGGTGCAATCTGGGACAGGCAGTTCTACCACGCGTCAGGATTAAGCCAGTACATTGCAGAGTTTCCGCTTCTGAGAAAACCGGCGCTCAATGCTATTGACGCATATACAGTGATGACATCAGGCGGTCCGCAGGGTTCATCCTACAGGTCGGCGCTTGAGGTAAAAAAGATGCAGATTTTGTCCGCTGATATGGTAGCGGCAGATTCCGCCGCAGCGAAGGTTCTGGGGCATGATCCTGATGATATCAGATACATAACAATGGCATCTGACTTAAAGCTCGGCAGTAATAACCTTGATTCACTTCTGATTAAAAGGATAATCCTTTGAATGTGTCCGGACAGGGTTCCGGAGGTAAAAGCGCGGGATGGAGAAAAATCAGGCTTTCAATCGCCGCATCAGTTTTCATCCTTTTCCTTTTTACTTCTTTTTCAGCCTCTCCGCCCGCATTAATACTTTCAAGGCTCCTTTCAAGGATACAGCTTGTCCCGGCAATTCTCAGGGCTTCAGGGATATCTGAAGCATTATCAGGCGCCGCTGAAAATATCCATCCCGGCGTGCTGATTTCTGCTGTTTCCGTTACGGCAGCCGCGCTTCTTATTATGCTGTCTGCGTTTCTCTTCGGCAGGGCATACTGCTCGCTTATCTGCCCTCTCGGTCTCTTCCAGGATATTTTTATTGAAACCCGGAGAAAACCAGCTTCCGGAAGGTTCCGCTTTTTAAAACCGTTTAACGGCGCAGGATTCGGGATCCTGCTGCTTTGTACCGCTGCCGCGTTTGCCGGAATAATGCTGCCTCTCATTCTTCTTGAACCATATTCCATCTGGGGAAGGGTTACGCTTGATATCGCCCATCCCCTGTCGGTTCTGACAGGAAGGGCAGTTTTTACTGCACTGAGACCTTTCGGAATATTTATAAATTTGATCCGGTATAATTTTAATCTGCCGGTTTTTGCTGTTACATTTCTGGCAGCTTCAGCCCTGATTTTCTTAACCCTGAAAAAGGGAAGGGTTTACTGTTCTCTTGTATGCCCGGACGGAACACTGCTCGGCCTTTTAAGCCGTAATTCGCTCAGCAGGGTAGCTATTGACCCCTTGCTTTGCACATCGTGCGGATTATGTGAAAAAAAATGCAGGACAGGCTGTATTGATTCAAAGGGGAAAAAAGTAGACATCTCGCGGTGCGTAATGCCGGCGACTGCCTTGCAGGCTGTCCGGTCGATGCAATAAAGTACACAAAAAAAGCTGCCGCAGGTGTGTTTCCGTCTGCCCGACAAATGTTCTCCAGCCCTCCCTTTTCGAATACGGAATAAAGGGGATACTTCAGCCTGTCATGGATTACAGGAGCGGGTTCTGCGAATTCGAATGCACTGAATGCACCCACACATGCCCCACAGGGGCAATAATGCCGCTAACGGCAGAGGTGAAAAAGTCAATCCAGATAGGCAGGGTTTATTTTGTTAAGGACAAATGTGTTGTGGTAACAGGCGGCACTATCTGCGGAGCATGCGCGGAAGGGTGTCCCACCCATGCGGTGGGAATGGAACCGTATAAAAACGGTCTTGATATCCCGGTAACAGATAATTCACTCTGCGTCGGCTGCGGCAGCTGCGAGAACATCTGCCCTGTTCCCGAAAAGGCAATATATGTAAAAGGACTTGAGGTTCACGGAACAGCGGAGGTAAGGGAACCCCTTTACAGGATGCCGAAAGACACTTCAGACGAAGGGTTTCCTTTCTAAGGCCGGCATCGGGTATTATATCCAAAAAAATTACGGAGCTTGATACTATCTGTAAGAGCAGCAGAATTCCTATATGTTTTTCTGTAACTTGTGAATAAGGTTAAATGAATAAAAAGGTATTTATGGATTGTATATAAAAAACTCTGCCCGGAAGAGGACTTGAACCTCCATGCCGCAACCGGCACTAGAACCTGAATCTAGCGTGTCTACCAATTTCACCATCCGGGCCTGATAAAATGAAATATAAACAACTCGGGTGTTACTGTCAAGAACTTACATCCTAAATCAGCATCCGCAGGTTAAGGAGGACAGTTTATCTTCCTGATACAGATTGCCAAACAGGAAATAAATTGTTAGCTTAACCTAAGGCAAAGGGGAAGAATTTGGGGCTTAAAATACTTTACATAGGTGAAATTACAGGTAAACCGGGGGTTTACTGCATCAAAAAACTTCTTCCCGGACTGAAGAAAGAACTGGAAGCGGATTTTACAATTGCGGGGGCAGAAGGGACAACCGGAGGATTCGGCATCGGAAAAACCCATTCCGTTTACTTAAGAAAGCTGGGAATCGACGTGCTTACGGCCGGGGAAAAGGTTTTCTTTAAAAAAGACATGGTTGAGCATATTGTGAAAGCCCCCTATGTGCTGAGACCTGCAAATTATCCGCCCGGAGTGCCGGGCAGGGGCTGGAAGGTGTATGAATCCGGTGAATATAAAATCGGAGTACTTACCCTGCTTGGAAACTCAGGTTTCAGCAGGATACACTTAAGCAACCCTTTTTCGTATCTTCCTGAACTGGTGGACAAGATAAAGAGGGAAACAAATATAATAATATTTGATTTTCATGCGGCAACTACAGCGGAAAAAAAGACAATGGCATACCACGGGGACGGGAAAGTATCAGCTGTAATAGGAAGCCACTCGAAGGTGATGACCGCTGATGAAAAGATTCTTGCCGGCGGAACCGCTGTAATAACAGACGCGGGGAGAACCGGCAGCCAGAATTCAGTCGGCGGACTTGACCCGGAGATAGAGATAAGAAAATTCCTTTCCCAGATACCGGAAAGGTCAAAAGACTGTTGGGATAAGCTTGAACTGCAGGGTGTTCTGGTTGAAATTGATCCCGAAACCGGAAAAGCTCTCAAGATTGAGAGAATAACAAGACCCTGCGAGGCGGTTAAAGAAGAATGTACGAACGAGGAATTGTAACATCAATTGATGAAAACATTATTACCATAAAATGCGGAAAACCGGATCAGTGTAAAGCATGCTCATCTTCATTCTGCAACATAAAAACAAAGAATTTCAAAGCCCTGAATCAGGATGTACTTGATCTTAGCGAAGGGGATGAGGTTGAAGTATATATTTCCCCTTCAAAAACAATTGCATACAGCTTTATTGTGCTGATTTTGCCTCTCCTGATGTTTATCGCGGGTTATTATCTTACAGGGGCGGTTCTGAAGGTCCAGTCAGATGCGGTAAGGGCATTTGGCGGAGTAGCAGGACTTGCAGGCGGTTTTTTATTAAGTTTTGCTTATAATTTTTTAAGGAAGAACCATAATCTTCCGGTAGTTACTGAAAAAATATAACCGGCAGAAAACAACTGCCGGTCTTATGGCATCCTAAAGCTGAAAATCAGAATGCGCTTTCAAACTGCCCTGTTCTAAGGAGCACAAGGGTGCATGCTTCAAGATAGGGAATGGAGGCTTTTTCAAGGGCTGTTTTAAGCTCATCAGATTCTGTTCCGGGATTTAAAACAACACGCTGAGGTTTTAATTTTATGATGCTGTCAATCAGCGGAGTTATCCTTGCAGGCCCTACATAGACAGTAAGTGTATAAACCTCATCCTTAATATCTGTGAGGTCTTTTACTACTTTATGACCTTCGATTGTTTCAAGCTGTGGATGGACCGGTATAACATTGTAGTTGTGTTCCGACAGCATCTTTACTGCTTTATTGGAATATCTTTCCGGATTATCGCTTGCTCCGAGTACTGCTACATTTTTGCCTGGCATTATTTTCCCCCGAGGCCTTTGTCTATAAAGCTTTTAACTTTCTCTTTGGGAAGAGAGCCGGTAAAACTGTCTACCTTGCTGCCGTCTTTAAACAGAATCACAGTAGGGATACTCATAACGCCGAACTTTGAAGCAACCTCTCCGTCCTTGTCAACATTTACCTTGTAGCAGTTGACTTTCCCCTTAAGATCCTCGGAAAGAGACTCAAGTACAGGCCCGAATATCTTGCATGGCATACACCAGTCTGCGTAAAAATCAACAAGCGCGGTTTCCCTGCCTTCAACTATCTTTGAATCAAACGAATCTTTGTTTAATATTTCAACACCCACATCTTTCTCCTGTTCAGAAAATATATGTTAAGTTTAATAATAATATGCCAATCAGTCAATTTTAATAAATCTTATTTACTGTTTATTGCTACTTTGCTTGTCTTCATGATAATATTGAGCATGTTTGATCTCAGTTTCATAATGCATCTATTTCAAAAAGAATTTATACTTAAACTGCTTCTGCTTGCGCTGCTGTACTCTATAATACCTCTTTCAGAAACATTTCTTCTGCTGCATCTCGGCGGTCTGTTCGGGAATTATCTTATCCTTGCCCTGGCCGCGACTACCGGGCTTATAGGACTTTTTATTGCGTTCAGCGAGGTAAGCTCAATAATCGGATCAATTAAAATCAAGCTGAAGGAAGGAGTATATCCGGGAAAAGAGTTTATCAGTCTTGCAGGTGTAATGACCGGCGCCCTGCTGCTTCTTACACCGGGTTTTATCACAGACACACTGGGATTGCTTCTTTTTATTCCCTTTTTCAGAAACGGGGTCGGAAAATTCATTACATCCAGAATGGAAAACAGTCTTAAGGAAATTTATGAATATCTGAAGCTGTACGAACTTGAATAAGATAAGCCGGAAAGAACAGCCTTTCTATAAACCTCTGATCCGGTAATACAAAAGAACAAAAAAATACCATACATATATAAAAGCATTCAATATTTTTACCGGATTCCTGAAAACCTTGCCAAGTTTTTCAGCAAACCGTGTTCCCCCTGTTTTTGCGGGGCGTGATCTTTTGCCGGCAAAAATGTCAAAACTGTTTCCTATCCAGAGCATTATTCCGGGATTGAAAGCGGCTGTATTCCGGGTTATCCAGTGTCGTCCGCCTGAAAGGCCGACACCGGCAAGGATAAGGGCAGGGGAAGATTTTTTAATTGCTGTTGCTACATTTTTTTCCATTTCTTTCGGAAAAAAACCTGCGCACCTGCCTACAATGTTAAGGCCGGGAAAAGATGATTTGATATTTGATTCAGTAATCCGGAGAACAGATCTTCTTCCCCCGACAAGATAAACAGACTTTCCATAATTTTCTATTACCCCCAGCAGTCTGATAACAAAATCAAATGGAAAGTAGAGCTCAGGGATATGCATTCTTTTAAGGAATTTTGCGCCGAAGAGGATGCTTGATGAAATGGGAAGAACCAGTTCCGCCCTCTCGATATTGGATCTGAGTTCTGTATTGAATTTTGCAAGAAAGATATCACGAAGTGAGATAAGCATTATGTTATAACTTTTTTTTTCTGCCAGCATCTCCCTGACAGCTTTTTCAAGATCTTCAGAGGAAAATGCATCAACAGGTATGCCTGCGACATCTATCCTTTTTCTGTACTGTCTGAGGTTAGAATCCATTTATATCTCTCCAGAAGTATTGTTTTAACCGCGGCGATGGAATAAATTGCCGCAGTTTCTGCCCTTAGAACATTCCTGCCAAGCCAAACCGGCAAAAAATTATTGTCCTGCAGATATTTTGTTTCGTTATCAGAAAAGCCCCCTTCCGGGCCGATTATTATACTGATTTTTTCAGATGCAGTAAAAAGATACTGGTGCAGCGGTTTATTGGCAATAGGTTCCTGATGAAAAAACAGTGAGATATTTTTTTCTTCATCTTTTGCCTTATCCGCAGCCTTTTCAAGATCAAGCGGCATTGAAATTTCAGGTAAAATCCTGCTTCCCGACTGCTGGAGCGCCTCGCGGCATATTTTATTCCACCGGTCTATTCTGGTCTGCCAGTTTTTCTCTTCAATTTTTGAAATGGAAAACTCACTTACAACAGGCACAATGGCTGAAACTCCGGCTTCTGTCGCCTGCCTGACAATAATGTCCATTTTTTTCCCTTTAAGAAGACACTGGTAAAGAATTATCAGGGGGATATTCTCAGCCCCATCCTTTTCCGTATCCAAAATCCTTAAAAGTTTTACTATTGCGTTTTTATTTTTAAATCCGCTTATTTCCACTTCCCACAGATTTCCACTGCGGTCGGCAGCCGTAAAAACATTGCCCGGTCTGCACCTGAGAACATTTTTAAGATAATGGGTATCTTTGCTGTCAAGAATTACCTCAAGCGGCAATGCCGCCTCTCCGGTCTGTCGCGGATGCGGACCTGCTGCAGGCAGTAAAAACTGTTTCATCTGTTTATTTTCATCTTACATTCAACTTACATTCATCAGGCAAGATTTATTATCACAGATCTGCTGCGCGGCCCGTCATATTCACACAGATATATGCCCTGCCAGGTTCCAAGAAGCAGTGTTCCCTCATGCACGGGGATTGTTACACTGCTTCCGGTGAGAAGAGTTTTTATATGGGCCGCGGAATTGCCCTCGCCGTGACTGTAACCGTCTTCAAACGGAACTCTTTTTTCAAGATGATAAAGTATGTCCCTTACTACATCAGGGTCTGCTGCCTCGTTAATTGTAACTCCGGCTGTCGTGTGCGGAACAAAAACAGTGCAAAGCCCTTCTGTAAAGTTTTCAGAAACAATAATTCTCTTTACAGATGTTGTTATGTCGGTAAAAGCACATCTGCCGGATGTTTTTATATTAATTCTGTTTACTGACATTCCCTTTTAAATCCCCTTTCTGAATAACGCTCAGCGCTTCCTGCAGAACCAGATCGTATTCAAGGTCGTAGACAGGAGGATCATTGTTTTTCTTGTTAAGCTCATTCCGTATAAGTTTTCTTATAAATCTGTCTTTAAGGACAATATTCTCTCCCCTCAGGCGGCTGATAAAAGACGCTATATCATTTTCTGCAGGGGCCGGATTATTTTTTACAAATTCCTGTATCTCGAATTTTTCAACAAGCACTTTATACGATTCAGTCTCTTCTTCCGTAAATTCCTCTTCTTTCACTTCCCGGTCAGGGACAATCCCGATTTTATCGATATTTACTCCCGAAGGGGTATAATAGCGCGACATTGTCAGCTTGAATCCTCCGTCACCGATGGCCCTTACCTGCTGGACAGAACCTTTTCCATAAGATTTTTCACCGACAAGAAGGCCCCGCCTGTTATCCTTTATCGCACCGGCAAGAATTTCAGAGGCAGAGGCAGATCCCTTGTCAATCAGTACAACAACAGGCATATCAGGAGGTATGATGGTTTTTCTGTTTGATTTATAAACCCTGTTTTCCGAAGGAATTTTGGATCTTGTGCTTACAACAACTTCGCCCGACAGAAAAAAATCCGCTATATCAGCAACAGATGAAAGAAGTCCTCCGGGATTTCCCCTTAAATCAACAATAAGCGATTTGTATCCTTTCTTTCTGAAATCCTCAAGTCCTGCCTTGATATTTTCAGGCGTCATCGGTGTAAACTGGATTATGCGCAAGTATCCGATATCCTTTCCGATAATATCCATTTTGACAGTTGGTACCACAATATCTTCCCGTACAATATCCAATGTAAAAACAATATCATCGCCCCTTAAAACGGTAATACTGACACTTGTGCCGGGCTCTCCCCTAAGCATTTTAAGGACCTCATCAAGAGGCATATTTTCTGTCGATTTATCCCCAATCTTTATAATATAGTCTCCGGCGGAAATTCCAAGACGGAACGCAGGCGTCCCTTCAATAGGGGCAACAACCCGGACAAACGGGAGATGCTTCTCGTCAAAACTTGTGTCGCCGTAATATTTGCTTATATACATACCGACCCCGCCGAATTTACCGGTAGTCGTGTCGGAAAGATCGTCCATATCGGAAGCTGATAAAAAAACGGAATACGGGTCGCCAAGGCTTTCAAACATTCCCTTCATCGCCCCTTCATACAGCTTTTTGGTATCCACATCATCTACATAATAGCTTTTTATAAACTGCATAACCTGCTGAATTACTGTTATATATTCACTCTGATCATCTGCCGTGCTGTTTTGTGCATAAACAAAGGGGGAAAATGAAAAAAATATAAAAACCAGACAGAGGCCGAAACTTATACCAACCCAGAGATATTTTTCTTTTTTGATTCCTGAAAACATCATTCACCTCTCCTTAAAATAATCTATTTATGACAATAGTTTGTCAAGAAGAATAAAATAATGCGCCGTCTTATTGACCTCCTATGCCGCTCTCCGTAAACTTGTCGAAATGAAAAAATTTTTTTTAGCAGGGCTTATCTGGGAATTACTCCGTTTTATATTTCTTGTCTTTCTGACTCAGAAAAAAGCAGGTATTGATACATTTCTCTGGATCGCCTCTCAGCAGCTTGTTTTATTTTATCTTTATTTTTTTCTGTGGTACAATAAAGACAGGTACTGTCAGTATATGAAAGCTGCCGCAGCCGGAAAATTCATAGGAGTCGCAGCAGGCGCAGTATATATTGCACAGTTTTTTATTAAAGAAAAAATGTTTACAGCAGGGATAGTTTTTACTTTTAATATTATACTGATTGATGCGATATTCATGATTATAATAATTTTTATAATTAAAAAATATTTCGAAGCGCAATTGAGGGTAGAGGATGCAGGTAATACCAATAGCCAGTGGTAAAGGCGGAGTAGGAAAAACTCTTGTATCAGCCAATCTCGCGATAGCCCTTGCCCAGGCAGGAAAGAGAGTAGTTCTTGCCGATATGGACCTCGGTGGTTCAAATCTGCATATTGTCCTTGGAATGACCGGCCTTAAGGGGGGAATAGGCAGTTTTATCAATAACTCCGATGTTGCATTTAAATCAATTATTTATAAAACTGATTATAAAAACCTTCTTTTTATCCCCGGAGACTCTGAAATCCCAGGGATGGCTAACCTTAAGGCATCGCAGAAAAGAAAGCTGTTAAAAAATCTTTTTGCACTGGATTGCGATTATCTTATCATGGACCTCGGAGCCGGAACAAATTATAACACAATAGACCTGTTTCTGGCCTCAGGGCAGGGGATAATTGTAACAATGCCGGCGCTTACCGCAACACTTAATGCATATATATTCATAAAGCATTCCATTTTCAGGATAATGGACACTTCCTTCCGAAGAAAAACTGTCGCGCGGGAGCACATAGACAGACTCAGGGAAGACAGCTCCGCAATCCAGAAAGTATATATCCCGAAATTTATTGAAGTTATCAGGAAGGAAGATCCTGAAAGCTATGCACGGTTTATGCAAAAGATAAAAAATTTCTCCCCCCTTCTTATCATGAATATGATTGAAGATCCCAGGCAGGCCGGGATAGCCGGAAAGCTCAGGAAGTCATGCAGGGAATATCTGGGTCTTGATCTTGAGCATCTGGGAGTCCTTTACAGGGATGATCTGCAGACTGTTGCCCTAAACTCAAGGCTTCCGATAATTATTTACAAACCGCAGTCTGTTCTTTCCCAGGCTTTCTACAGGATTTCTGAAAAGCTTCTTATGGATTACAGGCATGATACAAATCCGGATGAGGATTATTTCGATGAGTCATACATGAATGCTGAAATTGAAGCACAGGCGGATTTTTCCGCCAAGATACAATCCATGGAAGAACTGCTTCACAGCGGCGCGCTCTCATCGGCAGACATGATTGATATTATCAAAACACAGCAGATAGAACTGAATGAGATGAAAAAGGAAAATACTCTGCTAAAATCAAAGATTGTCAAAGCGGCAAACGCAGGATATAAATTTTAATACCGGAGTAAATATGCCCTTTTTTATCAATTATCCGACCTGGCTGCACCCTGAGATAATACCGGGACTCCCTTTCAGATGGTATGGAGTAATGTACATGATTGCATTTCTCCTTTCATACATACTTTTCAGGAAACAGGTAAAAGAAAAAAACCTTGATTATTCCGAGGATACAGTTACAAATCTTTTTTTCTGGGCAATCCTGGGCGTTCTTATAGGAGGGCGTGTTTTTTCAACACTCTTCTACGACCAGAGCGGTAAATACTGGATGAACCCCCTTCTTATATTCTGGCCGTTTGACAGCAATTTCAATTTTACAGGGCTTCAGGGCATGTCCTACCACGGGGGCCTTCTCGGTGTAATTGCTGCCGTAATTATTTACTGCAGAAAAAACAGGATAAATATTCTTGAAACCGGGGATATGTTTGCAGTTGCAGCCCCCGCCGGATACACATTCGGAAGGCTTGGAAACTTTATCAATGGAGAGTTATTCGGGAGGGTCACCTCCTCTCCCTGGGGAATGGTATTCCCTGATGCACCTTCCTTTCCGCTCAAGGAAGGATGGGTATTTGAAACCGCACTCAAGGCCGGGATCGATGTCACTTCTATCGGTGAATATGTAAACCTGCCGCGCCACCCGAGCCAGCTTTACGAGGCATTGTTCGAAGGGGTATTATTATGGTTTTTCCTGTGGTTTTTCATGAGAAAAAGAAAACTGCCCAGGGGAACTCTCATCGGAGCATATATAGCAGGTTACGGGCTTGTCAGATTTTTTATAGAATACTTCAGGGAACCGGACCAGGAAATAGGGTTTATTCTTTCGCTTTCATCAAAACCGGGGCATATCTACAGGTTTGATTCACTGCTTAATTTTTCTCAGGGGCAGCTTCTGTGCTTTTTTATGATAGCTGGCGGCCTGTTATTTATATATATCCTTAAAAACAATGAGAATAAGAAAGCCGCGGCGGAAGAGATGCGTGAGACAAAACTGAAAAAAGGGCTTAAAGATTTAAGAAAAAAGAAATAGGGCAGGGCCTGTCTTTAGTGCAGACCGCAAGGCCTGTCTTTAGTGCAGACCGCAAGGCCTGTCTTTAGTGCAGACCGCAAGGCCTGTCCAGGCACAGCCCGCCGAGCCGTCCTTCCCTCACTTCTGTCAGAATTATCCGCGAAACCTTGTCAGTATCTACTTTGCCTCCGGTTACAAGACAACCCCTCTTTTTACCTATTATCTGAAGAAGCTCATCAGGGGCAGTTTCAACTACTGTCTTAAGTTCTATTCCATACCGCTCGGAAAGATTGACAGGATAGAGTTTTTTAAGCAGCGAAAGGGCTTTTACCGCTATATCATCCCTGTAAAGAATACTGTCTCTCACACTCCCCAGAATCGCAAGTTTTTCACCCACTTCCTGGTCTTCGAACTTATGCCAGAGTACTCCGGGTGTATCTATCAGGTGCAGCCGTTCGGAAATTTTCACTTTTTTAAGATCACGGGTTACCCCCGGTTTGTTGCTCACTTCCTGTTTCTTCTTTCCCGCTATATGGTTAAGTATTGCGGATTTTCCTACATTCGGTACACCGATAATCATTGCCCTTATCGCCCGTTTACCTATCCATTCATATTCGCGGCAGAGATATCTGCTTTTTTCAACAAGCCCGGAAATGTTCTTTCCCGTTATGGCAGAAACCTGGACAACATCGCTGTTGCCCCTGTTTTTTTTAAAATATTCTTCCCACATTTTTAAAACAGAGCTGTCTGCCAGGTCCGACTTGTTAAGGACTATAAGAAGAGGTTTGTTTTCTACTATTTTTTCAATCATGGGATTGCGGCTTGACCAGGGGATTCTCGCATCAAGTATTTCCAGAACGATATCTGACTTGCCGATATTTTCCCTGATCTGACCGATTCCCTTGTGCATGTGGCCTGGAAACCATTGTACTGGCATAAAAACTCCGGAATCAAACTATATCAGGAAAGTTTTATTAAAATAAGCCCTGCTGTAATAAGCACTATGCCCATGATTTTACCGGGGGTAATTTTTTCTCTCAGAAAAATTATCCCGAGGACGGAACCGATTACAATTGAAAATTCCCTTACCGCAGAAATATATCCTGCATTCGCAAGTTTAAACGCAAAGAGTATCATAAGATATGTCCCAAGCGCGCCGTAGCCTATTACGATGGAATATTTCCAGCTCTTCTTAAAAGTCTCTTTTATCTGGGGAAGTCCTTTTCTGAAAACAAACGGTGTCATGAGGGTTAGAGCCATTATGTCTTTTAAATTCAGGTAGGCAACAGGATTGGTGTGGGCAACACCTGCCTTGTCATTTACCGAATAGATTACAATTGATGCGCCGACACAAACGGCATAGACAAGCACACTGAAATCACCCTTAAGCAGCTTCCTTTTCAGACTTATTACTATAACCCCAGTAAAAATAAGAGCTATTCCCGCAACACCTGCCGGGCTGAAACTCTCACCAAGAAGAAGAAAAGCAAAAATAGCTGTGCCGGCAATTCCCGTGCCCCTTGCAACAGGGTAGACAACGGAGATGTCCCCCTTTCTGTACCCGAGGTAGAGAAAATAATAATACGATATATGGGCAAATGCGGTAACAGACATGAACCTCAATTCATGCAGTGTCAGTCCGTTGACAGAGATAATATAAAGCGAAACAGGCAGCAGGGTAAGGTTTGCCATCCATAGGCCCACAAGCGTTATCTGAAGGCTGCCGGAAGCTTTCTTGCTGAAAAAATTCCATACTGCATGGGTACACGCTGCAAAAAGAACCAGGAAAAAAACTCTTAATTCCATTATTTATCCAATTGTCCTGCAAGACATAAATCTATTTACAAAAAGATCCGTACCGATATTAATTTCTGGAGGATATCTTTCCCCAGGTATCTTTTAATGTAACAGTTCTGTTAAATACCAGCCTGCCGTCTCTGCTGTCGCGGCTGTCAGGGCAGAAATAACCCTGTCTTAAAAACTGATACCGCATTCCGGGCCTTGCCCCGGCAAGTGAAGGTTCTGCAAGCGCTTTTTCAATTATCTGAAGAGAGGAAGGATTGATATTATGCACAAATTCGCCGCCCTCTTCAGGGTCGGGCTTTATAAACAGGGTGCTGTAAAGCCTCACTTCACACTCAACAGCATCAGCTGCCGAAACCCAGTGAGAGGTCCCTTTTACCTTTCTCCCGTCTTCACTCCAGCCTCCGCGGCTCTTGGGGTCGTATTCGCAGACCACTTCCGTAACGTTTCCGCTGTCATCTGTCTTATAGTCAACACACCTGACATAATAGGCATGTTTAAGCCTTATCTCTTTTCCGGGAGAAAGACGGAAATATTTTTTAGGGGGGTCTATCGTGAAGTCTTCCCTCTCTATGAAGATTTCACGTGAAAAAGGAATTTTTCTGCTGCCCCCGCCATCCGGCTGCTCTGGATTATTTTCCCCGTCAAGCCATTCTGTTTTATTTTCGGGATAGTTTCTTATTATAACTTTAAGGGGGTCAATAACAACCATTCTCCTGTCAGCGTTTCTGTTCAGGTCTTCCCTGAGGCAGTATTCAAGAAGCGCATAATCGACAGTACTGTCTGCTTTTGCGACCCCTATGCGGGCTGCAAATTCCCTTAGCGCCTCAGGTGTATAGCCTCTTCTCCTCAGGCCCGATATTGTAGGCATCCGCGGGTCGTCCCAGCCTGAAACATACCCTTCCTTTACCAGCCGCAGAAGCTTTCTTTTGCTCATTACAACATAGGTAAGGTTAAGCCGCGCAAACTCGATCTGCTGCGGCCGGCACGGCGCATCAGCCTCCCTGACTACCCAGTCGTAAAGCGGCCTGTGGTCCTCGAACTCGAGTGTGCAGATAGAGTGGGTTATTCCTTCAATTGCATCGGATAAGGCATGGGCATAATCATACATCGGATAGATGCACCATTTATCGCCTGTCCTGTGGTGATGGGCGAACTTTATCCTGTAGATTACAGGGTCCCTCATATTGAGATTGGGGGATGCCATATCTATTTTTGCCCGGAGGACACAATCACCTTCCTTAAAATCCCCTTTCCTCATTTTTTCAAACAGCTCAAGGTTTTCATCAACTGTCCTGTTCCTGTCCGGGCTTTCCTTCCCCGGTTCTGTAAGGGTTCCCCTGTACTCTCTTGTTTTTTCAGCGTCAAGCGTATCGACATAGGCAAGTCCTTTTTTGATAAGCACCAAAGCATACCCGTAGAGCCTATCAAAATAGTCTGAAGCATAAAACATTTTATCGCCCCAGTCAAAACCGAGCCATTTAACGTCTGTTTTTATCGATTCAATATATTCAACTTCCTCTTTTTCAGGATTTGTATCGTCAAAGCGCAGATGTGTAACTCCGCCGTACTGCCTGGCCAGGCCGAAATTGAGGCAGATTGATTTTGCGTGTCCTATATGAAGATACCCGTTGGGTTCAGGCGGAAACCGTGTTACAACCCTGCCGTTGTTTTTACCGGCGCTGATATCCTCCTCAATAATTCTCTGAATAAAGTTTTTTAGCAGATTTGTGTTTTCGTCCATAATTTTTTCCTGTTTTTTATATTGTTGATATATTTCCAATACTTTCGCCGTAACAAACTGCTTCTGCATGTTTGAAGCAGGGAATCATTTTCCTGAATATCTGCTGCAGAAACCGGCCCCTTTACCACCGGTGCAGGATTTTTTATCTTGCGATCAGATCAAAAAGCCTCTCAAGATCTTCCCTTGAAAAGTATGATATTTCAATCTTACCCTTGGTAAGGCTTCCGTTAAGATTTACCCTTGTTCCCAGCGCGTCAATAAGCTGCTGCTCAAGATTCATCACATCGGGACTTTTCTTCTTCTGAAGCTGCTCTTTTTTTTCCCCGGTTCCGTGGAGGCTTCTCATGCCGTTGTTAAGGTCCGAAGACTGTTTTTCAGCTTCCCTGACCGAAAGGCCCCCGTTAATAATTCTGTTAAAAAGGATTCTCTGGTCAGCGGGGTTAATAACTGAAAGCACTGCCCTTGCGTGTCCTGCTGATATTTCGCCTGACGAAAGTGCGTCCTGCATGTCCTGAGGCATTTTAAGGAGTCTCAGGCTGTTCGCAATTGTCGAGCGGTTTTTTCCTATCTTTTTGGAAAGTTCATCCTGAGCCAGGTTATAACCTGTAATAAGGGTCTGGTATGCTTTTGCCTCTTCAATCGGGGAGAGGTCTTCCCGCTGAATATTTTCAATCAGCGCAATTTCGTATTTTTCCTCTTCTGTAAAATTCTTTTCAATAACAGGGATTTTTTTAAGACCTGCAATGCCTGAAGCCCTGAACCGTCTTTCCCCTGCAATTATTATATATCTGTCCCCTTTCTTCTCAACAAGGATCGGCTGAAGCACCCCTTTTTCCCTTATCGATTCCGCAAGCTCATCAAGCATCTCAGCATTGAACTCTTTACGCGGCTGGTTGGGATTCGGGACAATCTTATCAATATCTATATAAAGTCCAATAGCTCCAATCTTCTCTTCTGACAGCGTTTCATCAGATACAGACTGGAACAGCGCTTCAAGTCCTTTGCCGAGAGCTCTTTTAGACACGGTTAATTACCTCTTCTGAAAGTTTTTTGTAGCTTCTTGCGCCGGTCGAATCATCACGGTAGAGACTTATGGGAAGGCCGTGGGACGGGGCTTCCGACAGGGCTACGTTCCGGGGAATTACAGTTCTGAATACTTTCTCCCTGAAATACCCTGTGACATTTTTTACAACTTCATTGGCAAGATTTGTTCTTGTATCATACATGGTAAAAACTATACCGCCGATTGATAGTTTTTTATTAAGTTCCCGCTGTATTCCCGCGATTGTCTGGACAAGCAGAGTAAGTCCTTCAAGAGCAAAATATTCGCATTGAAGAGGAATAATTACATGGTCTGCGGCAACAAGCCCGTTAAGGGTAAGAATCCCCAGCGAAGGCGGGCTGTCAATAAATATATAGTCATACCTGTTTTTTATTTTTTCAATTATTTTTTTAAGATAGTATTCCTTGTCTTCCTGATCAACAAGTTCAATATTTGCTCCTGTCAGGTTGATATTGGCAGCTACAGCAGAAAGGTTTTCAACCGGTGTTTTCTGGATAACGTCTTCTATTTCAGCCTTACCCGATAAAACCTCGTATATTCCCGCTTTTTTTTTATCAATGCCAAGACTTGAGGAGAGGTTTCCCTGAGGGTCAAAGTCAACAAGAAGTGTTTTCTTTCCCGCGTCAGCTATATATGCGCCAAGATTTACCGCTGTAGTAGTTTTTCCTACTCCGCCTTTCTGATTTGCAAATACTATGATTTTTCCCATTTAGAGTTATTATATAGTAAAAACATTTGTTTGTCTTTAAGTTAAAATAAACTTGACTATTAATATGATAATTGTAATCTTTATTATATATTTTAGATTGCCGGAGAAAAACATGCTTATAGATGATGTTAAAAAAGCTGTAGAAGATGTTCGTCCAAGCCTTAAGGCTGATGGAGGAGACATAGAGTTTGTAAGTGTCAGCGATGACGGAAAAGTCAAGGTAAAGCTGAAAGGTGCCTGCCACGGATGTCCTATGGCCCAGGTTACACTCAAACAGGGTGTTGAAAAATATATCAAAGGTAAGATTCCTGCAGTTGTATCTGTTGACGCTGTTTAAGCGCAAAAGACGCATCATTTTTTTCATTAAATCATACTGATATATTGCAAATAATATTTAGGGGATTTATGCTTTGAAAGTATAAATCCCTTTTTTTATGTATTAAATTTGTTTGACTAATTTTTATCCGATTTAATGCCGTTATTGTAATAATGATAAATTTATTTTTACATTTCAGCCTTATTGTGTTTAAATACTAGGTAAGAGAGAAACATGGAAGTTAAAGAAACCTTGACCAGGGAGCAGAAAGATTTCAAAACTCTTCTGCTTAGACTGCCTAAAACTGAAATACACCTCCATCTCGAGGGAACAGCTTCTGTTGAAACAATATGGTCGCTGATGAAGAAAAACAATCTCAACCACACTGACATCTCAAATAAAGAAGATCTTAAAAAGAAATTCCAGATAACAAATCTTGAAGAGTTTATCGATCTTTTCATCAATGTTATACAGAGTAGTTTTTCAACTGAAAATGACATTGAATATCTAATAAACGATGCCGGTGAATATCTTAAGAAAAGCAACACTGTTTATTCTGAAATATTTTTCGCTCCCTCTAAATTCGTTTCAATGGGATTTGATTTCGGGAAAATGATAAAAATCCTTGAAAAAGGAACCAGGACAATAATGGACAGGCACGGTATCGAAGTTAAATACATTATTGATGTATCAAGAAGCTTCGGTTTTGATAACGCAATGGCGAACCTTGATCTAGTTATTGACAACCCTTCAGAATCAGTCATTGGAATAGGGCTGGGGGGGTCAGAGACAAAAGGGCCGGCCAGGGATTTTAAACAGGTTTTTGAAAAGGCTGTTTCGCACGGTTTTCATGTTGTGGCCCATGCCGGAGAAGATGTAGGACCTGAGTCTGTATGGGACGCTTTAAATCTGCTGAAAGCGGAAAGGATAGGACATGGAATAAGTTCTATACTTGATGAAAAACTGATGAAATACCTTGAAGAAAAACAAATTCCTCTTGAAATTTGCCCCACAAGCAATCTTTTTACCAGAAAATATGCGCAATCACTTGAAGAGCATCCTGTAAGGAAGTTTTTTGACAGAAATATGAATGTAACAATAAACACGGATGATCCGACTCTTTTTTCAGTAAACCTTATAGAAGAATACATGACTCTTTATAATAAAAGAATATTTACCGGCAGTGAGATAGTTAAACTGATTAAGAATAATATTTATGCGACTTTTCTTCCTGATGCTAAAAAAGACAAAATCTGGAAAGAGTGCGAATCCAAACTCTAAAATGTTTCACGTGAAACATTATTATTCTTCTTCGGCATCAGTTGAAACTCTGGCAATTCCTACAAGAAAATCAGGCTTTACAATATTGACGACCCTGACACCGCTGGCTGCCTTGCCCTGAATTGATATTTCTTCAACACTCAATCTTATGGTAGTGCCCTGTGAAGAGCTGCACATCAGTTCGTCTGTTTCACTTACAGAAAGAACCCCGATAATTTCACCTGTTTTCTCTGTTGTTTTATAGGCAACCTGGCCCCTTGTTCTTGTCCCGTGATGCTGAAAAAGGTTGTAGTCTATCCTTTTTCCATAGCCGTTCTCTGTTATGATAAGAATTTTTTCAGTTTCATTAATGGAAAGGAGTCCTGTAACTTCATCTCCGGGTTTAAGCTTCATCCCGGTAACGCCCCTAGAAGTTCTCCCCGAAGCCCTTATGTTCTTTTCGCTGTATCGCAGCGCATTGCCGCGTCTTGTCATAAGTACTATATCCTGCTCTCCGTTTGTAAGGATTGCGTTTACCAGGCTGTCTCCGGGTCTTAAGTCAATTGCCCTTATTCCCCTTGTTTTGGCATTGGAAAAGGATGAAGTAGTTACTTTTTTTACAAGGCCCTGTCTTGTTCCCATAAAAATAAAGCCTTTATCGGAAAATTCGTTTATTGAAACAACCGCGTTGATATCTTCATTGGGGGAAATCGCAAAAAGTGTTCTTACAATTGTTCCCCTTGATGCTTTTGACGCTTCAGGGATCTCGTGGACCTTAAGCCAGAAAGCTTTACCTTCACTTGTAATAAAAAGGATATAGTCATGGGTAGATGCTATAAAAAGATGCTCGACAAAATCTTCGTTTTTGAGTTTCGCGGAAGAAATCCCTTTACCGCCTCGCGCCTGGTTTTTATAGGCTGAAACCGGTATTCTCTTTATAAAACCCTTATTGGAAATAAGGACAACCATATCCTCTTTCTGGATCATATCCTCGATATTTATTTCTTCAATCTCATCTGAAACTATCTCTGTTTTTCTTTTATTGCCGTATTTTTCTGATATTTCCCTGGTTTCCTTTGAAATAACATCAAGAATCATTGATTCGCTTGCAAGAAGTTCTTTAAGATATTTTATCAGGGCCATAATCTCTTCAAGCTCTTCAAGGATCTTCTTTGTCTCAAGAGATGTTATTTTCTGCAGTTTCATGTCAAGGATGGCCTGAGATTGTATTTCGGAAAGACCGAAAGTATCCATCAGGGCTATTCTTGCTGCATCCACATTCTCTGATTCCTTGATGATCCTGATTACTTCATCTATATTCTCAAGCGCTATTTTAAGCCCTTCAAGGATGTGGGCCTTTTCCTCCGCTTTCCTTAAGTCATACTGGGACCTTCTTACAATTACCTCTTTTCTGTGGCTGATAAATATTTCAAGAAGATCTTTCAGATTCAAAAGCTTAGGCATCCCGCCGACAAGGGCAAGATTGTTGATGTTGAAATTCTGCTGCAGGCTGGTATGGGAAAAGAGCTGGTTTAAAATTACCTTAGGGATAACCCCTTTTTTAAGCTCTATCATAATCCTCATTCCATCGCGGTCAGATTCATCCCTTAGATCTGAAATTCCGTCAATTTTCTTTGATTTCACAAGGTCTGCAATCCTGATTATGAGATTGCTTTTATTTACCATGTAAGGTATTTCTGTGACTATTATCCTGTCTTTCCCTGAAGCTGTCGTTTCAAGGGTGAACCTTGACCGGACAGTAATTTTCCCTCTCCCTGTTCTGAATGCATCCTTAATCCCTTTCCGTCCGAAAATTATACCGCCGGTAGGGAAATCAGGCCCTTTTACATGCTGCATAAGCTCTGCCTGATCCATATCAGGTTTTTCAATAAGAGCTATCAATGCAGAACAAACTTCTGCCAGGTTGTGAGGCGCCATATTTGTCGCCATACCGACAGCGATTCCGCTTGTGCCGTTGATTAACAGATTGGGAAGGGCTGTAGGAAGAACGAGGGGCTCTTTCATGGAATCATCGTAATTGGGACCAAAGTCCACTGTTTCTTTTTTTATGTCTTTAAGTATTTCTTCCGTAATTTTTTCAAGCTTTGCTTCAGTGTACCTCATGGCGGCGGGGGGGTCGCCGTCAACAGAACCGAAGTTGCCCTGTCCGCGGACAAGGGGGTATCTAAGCGAAAAATCCTGGGCAAGCCTTACAAGTGCATCATATATGGACTGATCCCCGTGGGGATGGTATTTACCAAGAACATCTCCGACTATTCTTCCGCATTTTTTAAAATCCCTGTCATAATGAAGCCCCATTTCACTCATGGCAAAAAGGATTCTTCTGTGTACAGGTTTAAGCCCGTCTCTTGCGTCAGGAAGCGCCCTGCTTACTATGACGCTCATGGCGTATGTAAGATATGATTCTTTTACTTCGTCTTCAACCGAAACCGGTATAATACGTCCTGTTAGATCACCCAAGTTTTCCCCCAAAAACAATATATAATTGTTTTGATATATTTTTTATTTTACATATTATAGATTAGTGTATCATTATACCTATCTGTTAAGGGTATGTCCGGCCCCTGCTTCACTACGTCCTATCAATACCCTTAATCAGACATCAAGGTTGGCAACAGCCAGGGCATTATCCTCAATAAATTTTCTTCTCGGTTCAACATTCTCGCCCATGAGAGTAGTAAAAATAGCGTCTGCCTCAACGAAATCATCAAGCCTTATCTGCATAACGCTTCTTGTCTCAGGATTCATGGTTGTTTCCCAGAGCTGATCCGGATTCATCTCACCGAGACCCTTATACCGCTGAACATTTATTTTTTCTTCAGCCACCTTAAGCTCTTCCTTGATCATTTTCATATATATGTTTTTTTCATCTTCGTTATAGGCGTATTTTATAATCTTTCCATAACCTATTTTAAAGAGAGGCGGCATTGCTATGTAAACATGTCCTTTTTCAACAAGTTCTTTCATATATCTGAAAAAGAAGGTAAGAAGAAGTGTTCTGATGTGGGAACCGTCTACATCGGCATCCGCCATTATAATTACCTTGTTATATCTTAATTTGGAAACATCAAACTCGGTTCCAACGCTTGTACCAAGGGTATTTATAATCGGCAGGAGTTTTTCATTTCCAATTACCTTGTCAAGCCTTGTTTTTTCAACATTGAGCATCTTTCCCCAAAGGGGCAGAATAGCCTGAAACTGCCGGTCTCTTCCCTGTTTAGCGCTGCCGCCTGCCGAGTCTCCCTCAACAATGTAAACTTCACACTTTTCAGGATCCTTTTCGCTGCAGTCTGCAAGTTTTCCCGGCATTCCGGTGCTTTCAAGGAAGCTTTTACGTCTTGTAAGCTCTTTGGCCTTGCGTGCAGCAAGCCGCGCTTTAGCCGCGTTTAAAACCTTATCAAGTATCTTTTCAAGTACTGCCGGATTTTCCTCAAAATAGGCTGTAAGCGATTCATTAACAAGCGATTCAACAATCCCTTTGACATCAGAATTGCCGAGCTTTGCCTTGGTCTGTCCTTCGAACTGGGGTTCTGGTATTTTTATGGAAATTACAGCAGTAATTCCTTCCCTTACATCTTCTCCCGACAGCGGCTCTTCCATTTTTTTGGCAAATTTGGATTTCTTAAGGAAATCATTAAAAACCCTTGTCAGTGCCGATTTAAGACCAGCAAGATGTGTTCCGCCCTCTCTTGTGTTAATATTGTTTACAAAAGAGAAAATGCTTTCCACATATCCGTCATTATACTCAAGAGCAAGCTCAACTTCGGTGCTGTCCTTTGTTCCTGTAATATAAATCGGTTCTTTATCTATTGTTGTCTTGTTCTTATTGAGGTAGCTGACAAAGGATTTTACTCCCCCTTCAAAGTGAAATTCATGTTCCTTGATTGTCGGAAGGCGTAAATCCTTTATGGTTATTTTTACATTTTTATTTAAAAATGCAAGTTCCCTCAGTCTGTTGGAAAGGATATCAAAACTGAAAATATCTGTTTCAAAGATACTCATATCAGGTGAAAACCTGACAACAGTCCCTCTTTTATCTGTATCTCCGATTATTTCAACGCTTTTATCAGGTATTCCTATTTTATAGCTCTGGAAGTATCTTTTTCCGTCGAGGTGTACCTCAACAGACATCCATGTACAGAGGGCATTAACGACAGAAGCGCCGACACCGTGAAGGCCTCCTGAAACCTTGTAGCTGTTTTTTTCAAATTTACCACCTGCATGAAGGTGGGTCATTACAACCTCTAGCGCGCTTACATTCTCGGCATGATGCAAATCAACAGGAATACCCCTTCCGTTGTCCGTAACCTTTATTACATTTCCCTTTTCTATTTCAACATCAATCTGGTCGCAATACCCTGCCAGGGCCTCATCAATACTGTTGTCTACAATTTCATATACCAGGTGATGAAGACCGTCAGGACCTGTGGAACCTATGTACATTCCCGGCCGTTTACGGACAGCCTCAAGTCCTTTCAGAACCTGTATATTTTGAGCAGAGTATTTGTCATCCATTTTTTGCTTACCTGATTTTAATTGAATAATTTGCAATACTGCAAAAGTATATATTTTTATCTTGCAAATAGCAACTCTTTCATAATAAACTTTGGCAATGCCCAAAAATCTGAAAAAGAGTATTCTATTTTTGACAAACCTGATATAGAATAATTTGATAACCTGTGGATAAAAAAAAGAACAATATGGAGTTTTTGGAAAAAATACATATTATTTATAATTTATTATATCCTACAGGGTTAGTTTACAATTAACTTGTTATAATATAAAGATTTATTGCTTTATTACATTTTTTTACCTTAATAAGAATAAAATTTTTTACAATAGCTATATTTTAAAACAATCAGCTTCTTTGTGGATAAGTTGTTGATAACCTGCGGAGTAACAGATGGAATCATGGGATTATGAGATTTTCTGGAAAGAATCTGTAAATCAGATAAGAAATTCAATCTCAAAAGAAGAATTTACAATGTGGTTTAACAATATTACATACTCTTCATCATCCGAAAACATAATTGTCCTCTCAGTCCCGTCCAATTTCTTTATGGATCAGATAAAACAGAGATATATTTCACTTATTACAGAAACAATGGAAGAACTATCCGGAAACAGAATCGCTGTTACATTTACAGTAAAAAAGAATGATACGGAAAAAAAAGAAAAATCTTCCAGGGAAAAAAAGGGACAGCAGGAAAACGTTAAAGAAAAACAAATCCCGGAAAAACATCCTGACCTGAGGGAAGATTATTCATTTGAAACCTTTGTAATCGGAGAAAATAATTCATTTGCAGCAAACGCGGCCCTTGCCATATCCAACAACCCGGGTAAGGCATACAATCCTTTTTTGATTTACGGAGGTGTAGGACTCGGAAAAACACACCTTCTCCAGGCAATAGGTCATGCCATTCATGATAAATCGGAAGCCAAAAAAAAGGTTGTGTTTGTTACAGCTGAAAATTTTACAAATGAGTTTGTCAATTCCCTGCAGAAAAACAAGCCGCATGTTTTCAAGAACAAATACAGGTCTGTAGACCTCCTTCTGATTGACGATATCCATTTTTTCCAGAACAAGGAGGGGCTGCAGGAAGAGCTTTTCCATACATTCAACGCCCTTTACGGATCCAAAAAACAGATGGTATTTACCTGCGACAGGCCTGTGTCTGAACTCAGAAATATTACAGACAGAATGAAAAGCAGGTTCGAAATGGGTCTTAATGTCGAGCTTAACCCCCCGAACTTTGAAACAAGATTCGCGATTCTTAAAAACAAGGTCGAATCACTCGGTATAAAAATCTCGGATGATATTCTCGAACTCATTGCCCAGAATATAACCTCTAATGTACGTGACATAGAATCCGCCCTTATTAAGCTTGTTGCATACGCTGAGCTTGTAAACAGAAAGATAACAAAGGAAATAGCCCAGCAGCAGCTTATTGATGTTTTTACAACCTCAAGGCAGAGCAATGTTTCAATAGATATTATACAGAAAAAGGTTGCTGAATATTTCAATTTGTCCCATATAGACTTAAGAGGAAGAAAAAGAACAAAAGCGGTAGCATTTCCGCGCCAGGTTGCCATGTATATAACAAGGGAGCTTACGGAGTATTCAACAACAGAGATCGGATCTGATTTTGGAGGAAGGGACCATACTACAGTCATGCATGCAATACAGAAGATTGAAGGAAGCCTTAAATCAGATCCTACAATGGAACCTGTAATAAACAACATTGTAAGGCTTATAAAAGAACAAAGCTCAAAAAGCTGATAAGCTGTTTATATGTTCTGTATAAGTATGGTACAATTGTGTGTAACTTTACTGATTAATCAGGTACCTGTGGATGAATGTTAATGAATGTTGATAACTTTTGTATTTTATCAACATCATAAACTGTTATTTAATATATAATTAAGGCGGTTTTGCACATTTGAAGCGTCCTTATTATTATGATTATTGGAATTTATTAATATATTAATAATAAACTAAATTTTTTTGCGGAGATAAATATGAAGTTCACTTGCAGTAAAAATTCAATTATTAACGAAATCTCAATAGCACAGGATATTATTTCTTCAAGAAATGCCCTATCCATACTTTCAAACGTGCTTATTGAAGCGGACAGCAATTCGCTTGTAATCAAGGCTACAGATTTAAAAGTAGGTTTTGAAACAAAAATACCTGTTTCTGTGGAAACTCCGGGAAGCACAACAGTTTACTGCGATAAATTCCTTGGAATACTGAGGGCAATGCCTGACGGGGATATTATTTTTTCTGTAGAAGACCAGAAACTTGATATAAAATCTTCAGACGGAAATATTAATTTTCAGCTAAAGATAATTGAATCGGAAAAATATCCTGCACTTAAAAATGTTTCGGATGACAGCTATTTTTCAATTTCCCAAAAAGATTTTATTGAAATGGTAAACCAGACAATATTCGCGGTTTCCGATGATGAAACAAGATATTTCATGAACGGAGTATATCTTGAATCAAGAGACGGCAAAATAATTATGGTTGCAACCGACGGAAGAAGGCTTTCACTTATAAACAAGGATTCCGCATCCCTGGCTGAAAATTTTGAAAGCATTATCATACCGGTAAAAATTCTTTCTCTTATAAAAAAACTTGCATCGGGAGAAGGTGAATTTCTCCTTGCGGTTTCTGAAAAAACCTTGTTTATCAAATTTGACAGCAACAAGATATATTCAAACCTTATCGAAGGGCAGTTTCCAAATTATCAGAGAGTAATACCTGAAAAACAGGATCATATAGCAATTATCGGAAAAAATGATCTTTTATCCGCTCTCAGAAGAGTTTCTGTACTTGCCGAACAGAAATCAAAGAGGGTTTATATGCATATATCTGAAAACAAGGTTGTAATATATACTGAGGAAAGCGATATAGGAACAGCACATGAAACACTCTCCTGCGAATACAGCGGGGATGATTATACACTTGTCGTTAATTATATGTATCTGCTTGAACCTGTTAAGGTTATGGAAGAGGATGATGTTTCAATCAAATTTACGGAATCTTCAAAAGCCATTACCATAAATTCTGTTCCGGAGAGGGATTATTTTCACATAGTAATGCCTATGCAGGTATAAAAGCAGGCTTCATTGGGTCTTATTTCTGTATCGACATATAATTTCCGCAATCTTGAAAACTGTTCAGTAAATACAGATTCATCTGATATTTTCCTTGTCGGTGAAAACGGACAGGGAAAAACAAATTTTCTCGAAGCAGTATACAGCCTCTGTTTCGGAAATTCTTTCAGAACCAGATATGATTCTTTTCTGATCAAGGAGAATGAAAAAGAGCTGTCTGTAAAAGGTTTGTATAGGGATGCTGATTTATTTGAAAACACCGTATTTTTAACCCTTGTAAACGGTAAAAAAGCCATACAGCTTAACGGAAAAAGGATTAAAGACAGAAAAGAGATTATTCATAATAATCCATGCATAGTTTTTTCACATGATGATATATATTTTGTAAACGGCCCTCCTGAAAGAAGAAGGCTTTTTTTCAACCAGACAATAAGCCTTTTTGATCTTTCTTTTCTTGATACCTTAAGAAGATATGAAAAGATACTTAAAAACAGAAACGCTCTTTTAAAGGAAAACTCAACAGAGCTTCTAGAAATTCTGGACCTGCAGCTGGCGGAAGAGGGGCTTGAGATAGGCAAAACAAGAAAAAAAGTTATTGAAGAGTTCAATGCGACTTTCAGCCCTGTTTTTTCAAGGGTTTCCGGGCTTGATGCCGGAATAAGGATAATATACAGACCTTCGTGGAACCCGGATTCGACAGCTTTAGATGTAGCAAAGCTTCTGGCAGCGAAAAGAAACGCCGAATTTGCAGCCGGTACAACATTGAGCGGCCCCCACAGGGACGGTTTTTTTTATTACATGGATAAAAAGGATTTTACAAAAATAGCCTCAACCGGACAGACGAGACTTATTTCACTTTCTCTCAGAACTGCCCAGGCGGATTTTTACAGGCTTAAAACAGGAAGAAAGCCGCTTGTTCTTCTCGATGACGTGCTTCTTGAGCTTGATAAAACAAGAAAAATAAGGTTTATTGATGCATTCCCTGAGTATGAACAGGCTTTTTATACTTTTCTGCCGGGCGAAGAAAAGCTGATGGGCGGAAAGAAGGGAATATTTTATACAGTAAAGAACGGAGTTATCAGGGAACAATGAAAAGAGCTGGAGATTTACTTAAGGAATTTTTTGATAACCTTAAAATAAAGGATAACGGGACAGAGACAATCTTTACCTCATGGGAAAATATTGCGGGGACTGATATTGCATCCCATTCAAGGATAAAGGACTATAAAAAAAATATTCTTACAATCGAGGCTGATCATCCGGGGTGGATACAGATAATAAATCTTAAAAAAAACCAGATAATCCAGAGGATAAGCGAAAAGTTTCCTGATAAGGAAATTGATGAAATTATGGTAGTCTTAAGGAAAACCAAAAAGAGCTGATCAGTTGACATCCGCTGTTATAATAAATTATAGTAAAATCTCTGTAAAAAAATAGATAAAAAACTAACCTGAGGTTAGAAACAATATAAGGAGTTTCTTGAATGAAAAGGACTTATCAACCAAGCAAGGTAAAAAGAAACAGAAAATTCGGATTCCGGGCCAGAATGAAAACAGTCGGCGGAAGACTTGTTCTGATGAGAAGAAGACAGAAGGGAAGAAAAAAGCTCTCTGCAGCAGATGAGAAAAAACCTTACTAGAAAGGAAAGAATCGGAAAAAAAGATATTTCAAAAGTTTTTGAATTATCTGACAGTAAAAAAAATTCCTGCATACGATTGTTATATTGCAGGAATGGAATTACCTGGAACAGAATCGCTGTCGTTTTAAGGAAAGGATACGGCAATTCGGTAGAGAGAAACAGGGCAAAAAGAATAATAAAAGAAATTTATCGGGAAGTAAAAAACTATTTGCCGGAAGGATATGATCTTATATTTTTATTGACCGGAAAGATAACTGATTATCAGTCTGCCAGTAATATAATTGTTTCTCTTTTAAAGAAGGCAGGACTTATGGATGTTGCTGGAAAAATTTTTCAATAATATACTTATAACGCTTGTTATTATATATAGAAAACTTATATCTCCGCTTATTCCCCCATCCTGTATTTATTATCCAACCTGTTCAGCGTATGCTATAGAGGCGTTAAAAAAATACGGTCCGCTGAAAGGCAGTCTTCTTTCCATAAAACGAATTTTGAGATGTCATCCTTTCAAGAAAGGGGGGCATGATCCTGTTCCATGATTTTTAGGAGTTAAAATGGAAAAAAATACTATTCTCGCAATAGTTTTGTCAGTCGTTATAATAACAACAGGTTTTTATGTTCAGGAAAAATTTTTCGCCGCCCCGAATACTGCGGCGGCTTCACAGACATCTGCCCAATCTGAGGCGCCCTCAACTGCGGACAAGGCCTCCGGGTCTCTTCAGGAGGCAGAACCTTCAAAAGTTGATCTTTCCGCTGTTTCTGTAATTACAAACAGGGAAGAAGACCCCGATTATTACAGGGAAATAAATCTTGAAACCGAGGTTTTTGATATTGTTTTTTCAAATCTCGGAGGCACAGTCAAATCAATCAAACTGAAAAAACACCTCGACGGCGATGTTCCTCTTGAAATGATAAATAAAAATTCAGAAGAACTCACAGCGTTTAACCTGCAGATGGGTGATTATAACGCTGAGACCCTTAAAGTTTATTTTGATATGAGGAAATATACCCAGAATGACAATATCATTGTTGAATTTACAAAAGACCTTGATATACCGGGAAGATCCGGCGTTACAATTCCCCTTACCATAATAAAGAAATATATTTTCAAAGCCAATGAATACATGATGGAACTGCAGGTGCAGATGGTAAACCGCAATAATGATGTAATCAGGCTTGATAACAATGGTTTCGCGTATACCTTGAGCTTCGGCCCCCAGATAGGCCCGAAGTTTGTGAAACTTGATAACAGAAGGGAATTCAGAAAATACCTGACAGTATCTGACGGAAAGAAGAAAATACATAAAATGCCGCGCGGAAAGGGAGAGGTGGAACTTAATGACAGATTTACCTGGGCCGGCATATCCGGAAAATACTTTACTGTGATAGGTATACCGGATTCAACACTGTACAGAACTGTTTTTTCAAACAGCCCTGTTGACGGTTTTGATGAAGGGGCCAGGATGTTTTTCTCGAGGCCTGTAATAAAAAGTTCCAACAGCATTGACACCTTCCGGTTTTATATAGGCCCGAAAAGGGGAAATATACTTAAATTATACAATGATGCGGATAAAAACGGATTCAGCATAACAGGGCTTGATCTTGATCTTGTCCTTGACTCAGGCGCGATGCTCGGCTGGCTGCAGCAGATACTTAAAGTGCTTCTTAACTTTTTTTACGGTATAATCCCCAACTACGGGGTAGCTATACTCCTTCTTACAATTTTTGTAAAGATTGTCATGTTTCCCCTTACACATAAAAGTTATGAATCAACAAGCAAGATGTCCGGCCTTTCTCCAAAGGTAATGGAGCTTAAGGAAAAATATAAAAACAATCCGCAGAAGATGAACCAGGAAATTTCCGCGATATATAAAAAAGAAGGGGTAAACCCTGTCGGCGGATGCCTTCCTCTTTTACTCCAGATGCCTATCTTTATAGCGCTTTACGGCCTTTTAAGCAGCCACTTTGAACTTCGGGGAGCGGGATTCATCAGCCCGTGGATTACAGACCTTTCTGTAGCAGATTCAATTTTCAGTTTCGCACCGACTACAATTCCTGTCATAGGAAGCGATATAAGGCTCCTTCCGATCCTGATGATTCTGACACAGCTCCTGTCAAGCAAAATGATGCAGACTCCCGATTCAGCCAACAATGCGCAGATGAAAATGATGACCTATATGATGCCTCTTATGTTTCTGTTCATTTTATACGACGCACCGTCAGGGCTGCTGATCTACTGGACAATGACAAACGTCCTCACTGTTATTCAGCAGTATTTTGTAAACAAATTCATGAAGAAGAAAAAATCTGCATGAGGAAATGCAAGGAGATACAAACATGATAATGGAATTTGACGGAAAAACAGAAAAAGAAGCCATTGACAAGGCGATAGCAGAGCTTGGACTTGAAAGGGATGAGTTTGATGTAGAAATTGTGGAAACCGAGAAAAAAGGATTTTTCTTCAAGAAAGGTAATGTAAAAATAAAGGTACACCTTAACAGCGGCGATATATATGCCGCCCCGGTACGGAAAGAAAAAATATATGAACCTGAATCCGACTGTGAAAAAGAGATAAAAGAGTACCTTGAAGGACTTCTTGAAAAAATGGGATTTCCGGGGATTGTTTCAATCAGCTTCCGCGAGGAGAACAAGATCGGATATTCAATAAATTCTGAATATTCAGGCATTCTGATCGGGAAAAAAGGGAAAAACCTTGATGCTGTCCAGCTTATTGTAAATGTATTTGCGGGGCGCTACCCCGGCTCGCCGAGGATTATTATAGATACTGAAAATTACCGCGTAAGAAGGGAAGAAAGCCTGGTAAGGCTTGCGGTAAGATCAGCCGAACAGGTACGCAGAAGCCGCAGGTCCAAGCTGCTTGAACCTATGAACCCTTTCGAAAGAAGAGTAGTCCATACTGCCCTGAACGGAATGGAGGATATTGCCACCAAAAGCGACGGAGAGGGACTTTTCAAGCAGGTAAGGATAATCTACAGGGGAAGACAGGAAAGATAATTTCAGCTTACTGAATAAAAGATATGAAAAGGGCTTCGTCTAATTTGACAAGCCCTTTTTTCTGTCCTGATTTTTATAGTGGAGTTTGATAAAAAGGGCTGTATAAATGGTCCAGATCAGGAAAAAAATAATAAAACCCCAGTCATGCCAGATATTTTCCATATAGATATATAAAAGCCCGGATAGGCCCGCGAAAATCGAAAAAACATAAATAACAAGCAGTATTTTCTTCTGTGAGAGACCGAAATCAATCAGTTTGTGGTGAATGTGCTCCCTGTCGGGGGAAGATATCGGCAGGTGCCGCCTTTTTCTCCTCAGGATTGCAGCGATCATATCAAGCGCCGGAATCACAAGTATTATAAGGGGCATAAAAAATATCTTTGATGAGACGTGGCTTGTCTTGTTTATTAGCGGAATTATGGCAAGGCTGAATCCGAGAAAAAGGCTTCCGGAGTCTCCCATGAATATTTTCGCGGGGGGAAAATTGAATACCAGAAACCCTGAAACAGCCCCCATAAGCGCGAAGGAAAGGCCTGATGCCGTGTAATTGCCTGTAGCATAAAAAATAATCCCGTAAAAAAACGATGCGATTAAGGCAATGCCGCCGGCAAGTCCGTCCATGCCGTCCATGAGGTTAAGGGCATTGCAGAGGCTTATTATCCAGAATACTGTAATTATGTGGGAAAATATTCCCATATCAATGTTTCTGCCCGCAAAAGGGATATAAAAGGTCTGAAAATTAAATCCGCCTGATGTGACAATCAGGGCGGCTATTGTCTGTATAAGAAACTTGTGCCATGCCCGCATGCCGATAAAATCGTCGGCTATACCCATAAGGGTAATAATCAGAAAGCCGAAAGCGAGGGCCAGATGGCGGTATTTTGATACACTGTTGAGGTTTACGTCAAATATCTTGCAGATAAGGAGAAAAATAAAGACAGCGGCTATAAACGATACGAAAATACCCAGGCCGCCTATACGGGGAATATTGCCTGAATGTATTTTCCTGTCGTTTGTGATGTCAAACCATCTGTTTTTATGCGATAATTTTATAAGAATCGGTGTAATAACAAGATTCATTATTGACGCGGAAAGTGTTATTATTAATAATATCAGAATATTTTGCATAACAGTGCTTTAATTTACCATTAAACTGTGAATTATAAAATACCTTTTATACAAATAAATATGGAGTGAGAAAGTGGATTATAAAGTAAAGGATCTTTCCCTGTATGAATGGGGGAGAAAAGAAATCGAGATGGCGGAAAAGGAAATGCCCGGTCTTATGGCTGTCCGTGAGAAATACGGCAGGGAAAAACCGCTTAAGGGTGTAAGGATCACAGGGTCCCTTCACATGACAATACAGACAGCTGTTTTAATTGAAACACTGATCGAACTCGGAGCTGATGTAAGGTGGTCAAGCTGCAATATATTTTCCACCCAGGACCATGCCGCGGCCGCAATTGCTGTCGGCAGGGACGGGACACCTGAAAACCCGAAGGGAATACCGGTATTTGCCTGGAAAGGGGAAACACTGGCCGAATACTGGCACCTCTTGAATCTCTCCCTGACATTTCCCGGGGGAAAAGGGCCTGAGCTTATAGTTGATGACGGCGGGGACGCGACACTTATGATACACCTGGGATGCCAGGGAGAAAAGGACAGCGCCCTTTTTGACAGGAAAGGGGAAAGCGGAGATGAAAGGGCCCTCTTAAATGAGCTTAAAACCACATTTAAGGATGACAGCTCAAAATGGGGCAGAATTGCCAAAGAGTGGAAAGGCGTTTCAGAGGAAACCACCACAGGAGTGCACCGCCTCTACAAAATGGCTGAAAAAGGGGAACTCCTTGTCCCTTCCATGAATGTCAATGATTCAGTAACAAAAAGCAAGTTCGACAACCTTTACGGCTGCAGGGAATCCCTTGTAGACGGAATTAAGAGGGCGACCGATGTAATGACCGCAGGAAAGGCAGCTGTGGTATGCGGTTACGGCGATGTGGGCAAGGGCTCGGCGCAGTCTCTCCGGGGGATGGGATCGCGTGTAATTGTAACTGAAATCGACCCGATATGCGCCCTTCAGGCGGCGATGGAAGGGTATGAAGTAAAGACGGTTGAGGACACTCTCGGTGAAGGTGACATCTATGTTACCACTACAGGCAACAGGGACGTTATTACAATAGGCCACATGGCAAAAATGAAAGATCAGGCAATTGTGTGCAATATCGGCCATTTTGACCATGAGATACAGGTGCATGAGCTTGAAACATTTCCTGGAATCAAAAAAATAAACATAAAGCCCCAGGTAGACAAGTATATTTTCCCGCCCACAAAAGAGAGGCCGGAAGGGCACGCAATTTACCTTCTTGCAGAAGGGCGCCTTGTAAACCTCGGCTGCGCGACAGGTCATCCCTCTTTTGTCATGTCGAACTCGTTTACGAATCAGACCCTTGCCCAGATTGACCTCTGGAGGAACAGGGATAATTATAAACCCGGCGTTTACAGGCTTTCCAAACAGCTTGATGAAGAGGTTGCGAGGCTTCACCTTGAAAAAATCGGGGTTAAACTTACAAGGCTCAATAAGGAACAGGCCGAATATATAGGGGTGCCGGTGGAAGGGCCCTATAAAAGCGAACATTACAGATATTAAAAATTTGGAGATAAAAATTATGAGCGGAAGAAAATACTTATTCACTTCAGAGTCGGTAAGCGAAGGGCACCCGGACAAGATCTGCGACCAGATATCGGACGCTGTGCTTGACGCATGCCTTAAAGAGGACCCTGAGTCCCGTGTTGCATGTGAAACCTTTACAACAACAGGCATGGTCCTTGTCGGCGGCGAAATTACAACCAACACCTATGTCGATATTCAGGATATAGCCCGCGGGGTTGCCAAGAAGATAGGGTATGACAGGGCCGAATACGGCCTTGATTACGCCTCGATGGCGGTCCTTAATACTATCCATTCGCAGTCGCCGGATATTTCCCAGGGAGTATCGGGAACAGGGCTGTTTGAAGGGCAGCAGGGAGCGGGGGACCAGGGGATGATGTTCGGTTTTGCCTGCAATGAGACGGAAGAGCTTATGCCGGCGCCTATCATGCTTTCACATAAACTTCTTATACATGCGGCAGGTCTCAGAAAAGGCGGCGAGCTTACATGGCTCAGGCCCGATTCAAAGAGCCAGGTTACGATCGAATACGAAGGGCATGTTCCCAAAAGGATAGACGCCGTAGTTGTATCTCATCAGCATGACGATAACGTAACATACAATCAGCTTAAAAATGATATAATAAGCAAAATTGTAAAGCCTGTGCTTGAGCCTACAGGCCTTCTTGACAGGGAAACAAAATACTATATAAACCCGACAGGGCGTTTTGTAATCGGAGGGCCTCACGGAGACTCTGGGCTTACGGGAAGAAAGATAATAGTCGACACGTACGGCGGCATGGGGCGCCACGGCGGCGGGGCTTTTTCCGGAAAGGACCCGAGCAAGGTTGACAGGTCGGCCGCCTACATGGCCCGGTATGTGGCGAAAAACATTGTAGCCGCAGGTCTCTGCGAAAGGTGCGAGGTACAGCTTGCATACGCCATCGGTGTGCCGTTTCCTGTATCAGTGATGGTTGAAACTTTCGGAACCGCAGCAGTAGATGAGATAAAAATAGAAAACGCGGTAAAGGATGTCTTTGACCTTACACCATCAGGCATTGTTAAAACGCTTGATCTAAAAAAACCGGTTTACCAGAAAACAGCGGCCTACGGCCATTTCGGCCGGGACAGGTTTTCCTGGGAACAGACAGATAAAGCGGATGAGCTTAAAAAACTTGTCTGATTAATTAATGGATTTGGGCCTTCCCCTGATAATCAGCGGAAGGCTTTTTTTCTTTTGGTTTATGTGTCAACAGGGATACAATTCCCGTTCCGAGCATAATAAGATGCCAGCCCGCGAAGTTATTCCAAAAAAGCTCTTTTTCATCCATATCCTGATGTAAGGGAACTGCGATATTATAGGCGCACAGCCCCAGATACATAGACCAGGCTGCAACCTTGATCTCCAGGCTGCTGACACCCGAATCATTGAAGGTAAAAGGGGAGATTACAGTTCCCATTATTCCGTACGGCATCGGGTAATATGCCGCGAAAACAGAGTTAATGGCTATAAACCCCTCAAGCAGTGATAACGCGCCAAGCATCTCAGCGGAAGAGAATTCCTTCTTTTCCGGAGGAATTATTTCTTCGGCAGATATTCCGGCGGATATGCTTAACAGCAGAATAACGCAGATAAAAATAATCTTTGACATAAGATTATTATATTCAATTATTAACAGGATGTAAAAAATATCAGAGTTTTTTTAATTTTTCCTTAAGCTGTAAAGCTTCATCTTCCGTAAACTGGGCACCGATCTTTGCGACAATAGCTGACGCGAGAAGTGATGCGCACCTTCCGGATGTTTCAATATCCTTCCCCCTGCAAAGCCCATAGAGAAAACCTGCCGCATAAGTGTCCCCTGCGCCGGTTGTGTCAACCCTCCCTTTATCGCCCAGAACCGGAATTTTTATCAGGTCTTCCTTCGCGCTTTTTATGACAGACCCTTTTTTACCCCATTTTACGACAGCCGTTTTTCCCATCTCAGCGATAAAAGAAGCTGCTTTTTCAGGCGCTGCCCCTTCAAACAGGATGGATGCCTCTTCGTTATTTGCAAAAACATAATCCACGTTTTTTTCGATGATCTTAAGGAAATCGTCCTTGTATCTTTTCACTGCGAAAGGGTCCGCGACATCAAAAGCCACTTTTTTCCCCTTTTTCCTGCATATATCAAGGCACTTTTCAATAGCCCCTTTCTGGTTTTCCGTATCCCACATGTATCCTGTAAAATAGAAATAGTCTGCCTTATCAAGTATCGCCTCATTTACATCCTTCTCTGCAAATTCCCTGTTTGCCCCCAGAAAGGTGTTCATTGTCCGCTCGGAATCGGGTGTTATGAGTATTATGCTTGACCCGGTAGGAGAGGAGCACTGCACAAGGGCTGATGTGATATCAGCATGTTTATTAAGCTGCGCTTCATAGAGGCTGCCGAACTCATCCTGTCCTGTCTTTCCTCCGAGCGCTGTTTTTACCCCCATCGCAGAGAGTGTTATCATTGTGTTGGGGCACGACCCGCCGCAGCCGGTAGAGTACTTTTGACCAAGTTCTTCGAGATGCCTCATGATTTTTTCCCGCTCTTCAAATGAGACAAGCTTCATAATTCCCTTGTCGAGGGAAAGCTTTTCAAGACTGCTGTCATTCACTTCAGCAAGAATGTCAATGAGGGGGTTTCCAATGCCGTATACTGATGTTTTCACCTGGTTTGTCCTTTTATAGGTAATTAATAATGATTATAATATATCTTTGGAGAAAATGATAAGCATAAATGAACTGAAATCAATGTGATGAAAAAACAATGAATATATGATATAATTAAAGTATGGCTTCTGCCGGAGCGGTTATTAAAACAGATGAGGCGGAAGATTATTGGAGAGACAGTTTTGGAATTGGGCGAAGCAGAACTTAAAATAATAGCGGAATATGTGAAAAATCATATACCGCAGTGGATTTATGAGGCAGACATAATCCCCGGATATTTATACATAGACTACCTTCTTGTTGAAAGAATAGTGCGGCTTGAAGAATCAATAAAATATCAGATGTATAAACTGGAAAAAAAAATCCAGCAGATAGACGAGAAGATAGAGCTGGAAGACTTGCGCTATGAGGCGCGTCAGAAGCAGCTGATTAAATAACTATTAAAAGATAAGGGCCCCTCTAAAAACTCTTTCCCTTCGGTCCGCATCCGTAAAAATTTACGATAGACAATATATCCACAGCAAGCATATGCGTTTACAGTAACAGTAAAAATTGAAGCATTCATCTTCTTAAACCGGTTATTCTTGTTATTCAGAATAAAACGGATTATAATTATGAGGGTTTGAATGGGAGAAGCGGCGGTGAAACAGGAAGATATAGAAGCCATAGGGGAATATGTAAAAAATCATATACCGCAGTGGTTAAAGGAAGCAGACATAATACCCAAAGACTATAGCTCAAACACCTTACTTGTTGAACGGGTAGTGCGTGTGGAAGAGATGCGGCATGACATGATTGCCAGGTTTGAGCAGATAGACAGGAAATTCGAGATGCTGCTGCATCAGATGGACAAGATGTTTGAGCAGGTTGATAAGCGGTTCGAGCAGGTTGATAAGCGGTTCGAGCAGGTTGATAAAAGGTTCGAGCAGGTGGACAAGCGTTTTGAAGATCTGCGGCATGACATGAACAGCCGTTTTAATATGATGTATAAACTAATGGCATCCGGATTCGCTCTTCTTGCCTTTCTGATAACACTTTTTCAGTATATATAAAAATATCATTGATTCTATAGTCTGTCATTTTGATAATAAAAACGATTAATATACCGGTATAGCAGTAAATATCCTGTTTTTCATTTAAATATTATCCTGTTTTAATAAAAACCTTTACAAATTACCGTTATAGCGGTAATATTTGCTTAGAGAAATTTAAATAATGAAAAATGAAATTGGAAATATAATACGTTTTCACAGAAAAAAGTCAGGTTTAACGCAAAAAGCCCTGGCAGATATAGCAGGTGTGGGAAAAACTGTTGTTTTTGATATTGAAAACGGGAAAAACAGCGTAAGGTTTGATAATATCCTGAAAGTCGCGGGTGTTTTAAATATAACAATTTCCTATACCGGTCCGCTCATGAAGCAATATTTAAAAGAGGCTTTAAATGAGGAAAGCTGATGTATTTGTAAATAATACTTTTTCCGGCATCCTTACTGAAATTGAAAAAGGAAAAAAATACAGTTTTGAATATGATACGGAGTATATCGGAGATGATGTATCAATGACCATGCCGTTAAGCGGAAGAAGGTTCATCTTCAACTCATTCCCCCCTTTTTTTGACGGTCTTCTGCCCGAAGGGTTTATGCTTGAAAGTGTTTTAAGGGGACTTAAGATAGACAGGGATGATCCTTTCAGCCTGCTTGTCGCGGTAGGCCGGGATATGGTCGGAAATGTAACTGTCATAGAGATAAAATGAAATACAGATGCTCCATTACCTATGAATTGTCAGATACAAGGTATTCACCTGCCGGACTCAGGTTAATAGATAAAAAACTCAACGATTTAAGGGATTTTCAGTATTCAGCTGAAGAACAACGGGCCGAATCTGCCGCCAGAGCCGCAAAAATGTCAATACAGGGTGTTCAGCCGAAAATAAGCACAAGATTCAGCTTAAGGGAAAGAACTTTTAAAATTGTTGATTTGAACGGAAATTATATATTTAAACCTCAAAATAATTTATACAGTTATTTACCGGAAAATGAGGATCTTACAATGAAACTCGCGGGAATAACCGGTATAAATACGCCGTTCCATGGATTGTTATACTGCAAAGACGGAAGCCTTACCTACTTTATAAAAAGATTTGACCGCATGGGTAAAAACAGAAAGATCGCTGTAGAGGATTTTGCCCAGCTTACAGGAAGAACCAGGGAAACCAAATATGATTCCAGTATGGAAAAAGTGGCTGAAGTAATAGAGAAATACTGTACATTCCCCGTACTTGATAAAATAAAGCTTTTTCAGTTAGCTGTTTTCAATTTTATTACCGGAAATGAAGATATGCATCTTAAAAACTATTCTTTAATTTCAGTTAATGGCAGAACAGGGCTTTCTCCGTCCTATGACCTGATAAATACCACAATTGCTGTAATAAACGCGGAAGAAGAATCTGCATTGCCTGTCGGAGGGAAGAAAAAAAACCTTAATCACAATACGTTTTTTAAATATTATGGAAATGAAAGGCTCGGGCTTAACGAAAAAATACTTGAAATTATAAAAACAAATTTTGGAAAAATAATAAGCAGTTATTATAATCTGATTGAAATCAGTTTTCTCCCTGATGATTTAAAGGAAAAGTATACCCTGCTTGTAAAGGCAAGGGCCGGCATTATCGGGCTTCTGTGAATATCATTGCAGTAAGATATAAGGCGGCCTGACCTACATGCAAATTTCTGAGAAATTATAAAAGTAATGATAAAAACTATTGTAAGATGGAATAAAACTGATATAATGTTCGAAGTTTGAACATTTAACTGAACACCTGTAATCAGCTTATCATCCTTGTCAGTCAGTTTCGGCGGCGGCAATAAGGTGCAGGCTGCAATAACAATCTCACGCTGCCAAAGCCGTTCTGTATTTTACCTGACGGCAGCGGAGAAAATTTACTTCCGGCAGCTCCTTTAATTAAATACAGGGCATATATCAGTAAATGCCCCAAAAAACCAGAAAAAGCAATGAACCACACAGAAAAAGAACTGGCTATCCTTGAAAAAATCCATAAAAGCAAAGACTCAATCAAGCAAAGAGACCTGGCAAAAATAGCGGGGCTATCCCTCGGCATGACCAATGCCATTTTAAAAAGGCTTATTGAGAAAGGGCTGGTTACAGTTAAAAAGATCAACAACAGGAATATCAGATACGCAGTATCCCCTTCGGGAATAGAGGCAATATCTGCAAAGAGCTACGGGTTTTTAAAACGGACAATAAAAAATGTAGTTATCTACAAGGAAGCGATTGAAGATTTGGTAGATGAAATAAAGGAAATGGGATACGGGAAAATCACTCTTGTGGGGAAAAGCGACCTGGATTTTATTATTGAGCATGTATGTATGAAAAAGACAATTAGCTTTTCAAAATCAAGCGGGGAAGAAGTCGGGAGTGATTCATTTTATATTTTTTCTGAGAGTATTGACCCTGAAACTGAGAATACCTCAATCGGCTATAAAAACAATAAATATCTGAAAAAAATACTGATGGGATGAATATAAAAATATGAAAACAAAATTATATAAATCAGGCCGTTTTAACCAAAAATCGGAAAACAGCATGTGGTCCGGCTTTAAATCACTATGGAGAATTTTAAATAAAAAAGAAAGACGGGGAATGATGATACTTTTGTCTATTATCCTTGCTCTGTCTTTTATTGAAATGCTTGGTATTTCATCAATTCTCCCTTTTCTCGCTGTAGCATCAAAGCCGGATCTGGTAAATACAAATCTCTACCTGAATACCGCTTATAGATTTTTAGGGTTTAATCATATTAAAGATTTTTTAATACTGCTCGGTTGTATTGTAGCCGGATTTATCTTTTTAAGAAGTGCGTTTAACATACTTGTAAAATATGCAAAAAGCCGGTTCAGCAATATGCTTGGGCATAATATGGCAAGCCGGCTTCTCGGCAATTATCTTTCAAGGCCCTATGTCTTTTTCCTGAATGAAAACAGCTCAAATCTTTCAAAAAATGTTCTTGGTGAAGTGAATCAGGTCCTTACGGGATATATCACACCCCTTTTTAACACAACAACAGATTTAATTGTCGGTTTAAGCATCTGCCTGGTAATAATAATTATTGACCCTGTTGCCGCAGGGCTTGTTACACTTTCGATAGGCGGTATCTATGGGGGGATCTACCTTCTTGTCAGAAAGGCTCTTATCACCTTCGGAAACAGAAGGCTTGATGCAAACCGTGAAAGATATAAAAGTACTATTGAGGTAATGGAAGGGATAAAAGATGTAAAACTGCTTGGAAAAGAACGGTTTTTTCTTGAAAAATTTATTAAGCCTTCCAAAAAAATGGCAAAAGCCAATATCAGGATTGCAGTAATAGGTAAAGTCCCGAATTATATCATGAATGCATTTGTTGATGGCAGTATCGTTATTATAATAACATTGATTCTTGCCTTTAGTGATGATTTTACCAGATATCTGCCAGTCATCGGTGTATATGTTCTTGCCGGCAACAGGATTATGCCCCGGTTCAAGGATTTATTTGAAAGTTTCAGTTCATTAAGGGCAAATCAGATAGTTGTTGAGATGATGCTTGAGCATCTTTCTCATGTTCCGGAAGTGCCTCTTCCCGATAAATCTTCCATTATTATTGAGCCCCTTCTGTTTGAGAAAGAAATTCATCTGAAAAATATATCCTTTACCTATCCAAAAACAGAAGAGCCGGTTATCCATGACCAGACTTTTATTATACCTAAAAATACGACTGTTGGTCTTGTCGGACCAACCGGCTGCGGAAAAACAACACTTGTTGATATCCTCCTTGGACTTCTTCGTCCTGAGAGCGGCGGGATCATTGTTGATGGACTGCCTGTAAATGATAACAACATCAGAAACTGGCAGGTGAATCTCGGATATGTTCCTCAGTCAATATATTTAAGCGATGACACAATTACTGCCAATATTGCATTTGGCGTTCATGAGAATAAAATTGATCATGAAGCAGTACGGCGGGCTGCCCAAGTCGCAAATGTCGCGGATTTTATCGAGAATGAACTTCCTGACGGCTATAAGTCAACAATCGGAGAAAGGGGCGTACGACTTTCCGGCGGACAGAGACAGCGGCTCGGTATAGCGCGTGCCCTTTATACAGATCCGGCAGTCCTCGTAATGGATGAGGCAACAAGCGCCCTTGACGGTATAACAGAGAGTGTTGTAATGGAAGCAATAGAAAAACTTACCGGCAGCAAGACAATAATAATTATTGCCCACAGGCTGACAACACTTGCCGGAGCTGATGTAATCTATATGCTTGACAAAGGACGCGTTATTGATCACGGCACCTATAAAGAACTGATGAATTCAAATAAACATTTTCAGAAAATGAGCAGAATCGATGGCTGATTTAAAGAATTTATTCAATATTTCAGCAAGCTATAGGCACTTTCATTAATAATATTTTAACGCAGTAAGGAATAAAGCAGATGGAAAAAATATCAATCGTAATTCCTGTTTATAATGAAAAAGAGAATGTTGAAAAACTGTATTTAGAGATTACTGAAGTCTGTAAAAAAAATAATTATATATATGAAATTATATTTGTTGATGACGGTTCCACTGACGGTACAATAGAAGTAATTTCAAAGATTAAAAATATTATTTGTATACGCATGAGAAAAAATTTTGGTCAGACCTCCGCAATGGATGCGGGAATCAAACAATCACAGTATCCATATGTAATTACGATGGACGGAGACGGGCAGAATGATCCGGCTGACATTCCTAAGCTTATAGAAGAACTTGAAAAATCTGGAAAGGATATGATATCTGGCTGGAGAAAAAAAAGAAAAGATAAATTCCTGAAAAGATTTTTTTCCCGGGGAGCGCATATATTAAGGTGGCTTTTAATTCATGACGGAATACATGACAGTGGCTGCAGTCTTAAAATATACAAAAAAGAATGTTTTGATGGAATATCTTTATATGGAGAAATGCACAGGTTTATCCCTGCCCTGTTAAAAATTAAGGGTTTTACTCTGGGAGAAATTGAGGTTAATCACAGGCCGAGGACGGCGGGCTATACTAAATATAACTGGAAGAGAACCATTAAAGGGTTTCTTGATATGCTTTCCATCTGGTTCTGGAATAAATTCGCGGTAAGGCCCCTCCATCTGCTTGGAGGTCTGGGCTTTGTAAGTTTTTTTATCGGAATAATTGTGTCTATAGTGGGCATTGTTTTTTATATTAATAAGATAGGTTTTTTAAAAAATGTACTTCCCATTTTTGCTTTGTTTTTTTTAATGTCAGGACTTCAGCTGTTTGTTTTCGGTCTTATGACGGATATGATTTCCAAAAATTATTACGAGACTACCAAAGATAAACCTTATGTGATAAGGGAAATAAATAAATTTTAAAATAAAATTCAAATAATAATCTGAATAAGGATATGTTAATGAAGAAAGCATTAATTACAGGAATTACTGGTCAGGACGGCGCTTATCTTGCAGAACTTCTGCTTAAAAAAGGCTATGAAGTTCACGGTATAAAAAGAAGAAGCTCCCTTTTCAATACACACAGGATAGATCACCTGTACAAGGACCAGCATGAGAAGGGTGTCAATTTTGTTCTCCACTACGGAGACATGACAGATTCCACTAACCTTATAAGAATTATGCAGGATGTTCAGCCCGATGAAATATACAATCTTGCAGCGCAGTCTCATGTTAAAGTTTCATTTGATACACCTGAATACACGGCAAATGCTGATGGCCTTGGAACACTTAGGCTGCTTGAAGCGATAAGAATTCTCGGGCTTGAAAAGAAAAGCAGATTCTATCAGGCCTCCACTTCAGAGCTATACGGGCTTGTTCAGGAAACTCCGCAGAAAGAGACTACACCGTTTTATCCCAGAAGCCCGTACGCGGCGGCAAAGCTTTACGGATACTGGATAACAGTAAATTACCGCGAAGCATACGGAATGTTTGCCTGTAACGGTATACTTTTCAACCATGAAAGTCCGATACGGGGGGAGACGTTTGTCACAAGAAAAATAACAAGGGCGGCAGCCCGGATATCTCTTGGACTTCAGGAGAAAATATACCTCGGAAACCTTGATTCAAAAAGGGACTGGGGCCATGCCAAGGACTTTGTAAAGGGAATGTGGCTTATCCTGCAGCAGGAGAAGCCTGAAGACTTTGTCCTTGCAACGGGGGAGACACATACAGTAAGGGAGTTTGTCGAACTTGCGTTTAAGGAAGCCGGAATAGAGCTTGAATGGAGCGGACGCGGTATTAAAGAAAAGGGTCTGGATAAAAAAAACGGAAAAACATTAGTTGAGGTAGACCCTGCGTATTTCAGGCCTACTGAGGTTGATCTGCTTCTTGGGGACCCGACAAAGGCAAGGGAAAAGCTTGGATGGGAGCATAAATATAAATTATCTGATTTGGTAAAGGACATGGTGGAAAACGATATTCTGGAAGCTAAAAAAGATTCACTTCTAAAAAAAGAAGGATTCAGGCTTTTTGATTTCAATGAATAAAAACAGCAGAATATATGTAGCCGGGCACAGCGGACTTGTGGGGTCAGCTCTTGTAAGGCGTCTTACTGCCGGCGGATATGAAAATATAATAACAAAAAAACACGCAGAACTTGATCTTACAAGGCAGAGTGATGTTGAGGTATTCTTTGAAAATGAAAAACCTGAATATGTTTTTCTTGCAGCAGCCAGGGTAGGGGGAATAAAGGCCAACAGTACTTACAAGGCAGATTTTATTTATCAGAACACAATGATAGCAGCCAATGTTATACATGGAGCTTATAAATCCGGAGTAAAAAAGCTTTTAAACCTGGGATCATCCTGTATCTATCCCAAATATGCTCCTCAGCCGATGAAAGAGGAGTATCTCTTAACCGGGGAACTTGAAAGCACCAATGAACCCTACGCAATCGCGAAAATATCTGCCATTAAGCTTTGCAGATATTATAACGAACAGTACGGAACAAACTATATTTCTGTAATGCCGACAAATCTTTACGGCCCTGAAGATAATTTCAATCTTGAGACATCCCATGTGCTTCCAGCCCTGTTAAGGCGTATATACCTGGGGAAGCTCCTGATGGAAGAAAATCTGAAGAAAATCAGAGAAGATTTTAATTTAAATGAAAAAACAGACAAGTATACAAAGATATCTGATAAAGAACTGGAAAGTCATTTGAATAAACATCTTATTTATAAAGATAAAGTTATAATATGGGGAACGGGAGAACCTTACAGGGAATTTTTATACTCAGATGATCTTGCCGATGCATGTGTTTTTCTGATGGAAAATCATGATGCGCAGAACATTGGTGAGTTCATAAATATCGGCACAGGATGCGACCTTAAGATAAAAGACCTTTCCCGGCTTATTAAAAAGATAACAGGCTATATTGGATCACTTGAATTTGATCCCTCAAAGCCGGACGGCACACCTAAAAAGCAGCTTGATGTATCAAGGTTAAACGCGCTTGGATGGAGGGAGTCTGTTACTCTTGAACAAGGTATTACTAAAGTCTTCAGCAGTTTTTCAAAGCATTACTGATTAGTTTAATAACAATAATTAAAGGTGATAAAAATACATTATATGGATGAAGTAAAAGAAAACTGGACAACAATTATCAAACCTAAAGACAGTCTATTGCATCTTAATCTGGGTGATTTATGGAAATATAAAGATCTTATAAGGATGTTTATTCACAGAGATTTTGTAACATACTATAAGCAGACAATATTAGGACCGTTGTGGTTTATAATTCAGCCCCTTTTCACATCAGGGATGTTTACCCTGATATTCGGGCGCGTTGCAAACATATCAACTGATAAAATACCGCATATGCTTTTTTATATGTCAGGAGTTATAAATTGGAGTTATTTTTCAGAATCACTCACAAAAACTTCAAACTCCTTTACTGCTAATGCTGGAATATTCGGCAAAGTTTATTTTCCCCGCCTTACAGTACCTGTCGCAAATATTATAACAAATATGCTCAGATATTTTATACAGTATATAATCTTTCTTGTTTTCTACTTTGTATTTTGGTTAAAAGGCTCGCCAGTAACACCCAACTGGATGATAGTTCTCACACCATTGCTGCTTATATATATGGCACTTTTAAGCCTTGGATACGGTCTCTGGATATCCGCTGTTACCACAAAATACAGAGATCTAAATTTTGCACTTCCATTTGTTGTACAGCTTTGGATGTATGCAACACCTGTAGTTTATCCGCTGTCGCTTATTCCTGATAAGTTCAAGCTTATTATGTCTTTAAACCCGATGGTTCCGGTAATTGAAATATTTAGAAAAGCATATCTTGGCGCAGGTACAATAAATATCTTCCATACGGGATTAAGCGTTTTGTTAATGATTATAATCTTATTTACTGGAATAATAATTTTCAACAATACTGAAAAAACATTTATGGATACGGTTTAAAAGCATGGGTGAAACAGTAATTAAAGTAGAAAATCTTTATAAAGAATATAAATTAGGTGTAATTAACCATGGAACATTACATAAGGATTTACAATCTTGGTGGGCAAAGATTCGAGGGAAGGAAGATCCAAATTCTCTTATTTCTACAAATCATATACAGGAAGCTGAAAAGGATAGTTTTCTTGCGCTTGACGATGTTTCTTTTGAGATAAAAGCAGGTGAGCGGATTGGTATTATTGGAAAAAATGGAGCAGGAAAATCTACTCTTCTTAAAATTATTTCGCGTATTACTACACCAACAAGAGGAGAGATAAAAATTAAAGGAAGAATAGGATCTCTTCTTGAGGTAGGAACAGGATTTCATCCTGAACTTACGGGACGAGAAAATATATATTTAAATGGTGCAATTCTGGGTATGAACAGGAAAGAAATTGATCGTAAGTTAGATGAAATTATTGATTTTGCAGGAATTGAAAAACACATTGATACACCTGTAAAAAGATATTCAAGTGGTATGAATGTTCGTCTTGGTTTTGCAGTAGCGGCACATCTTGAACCTGAAGTTCTTGTTGTTGATGAAGTTCTTGCGGTGGGTGATGCTGAATTTCAGAAAAAAGCACTTGGCAAAATGGAAAATGTAAGTAAAGGTGACGGTAGGACAATTCTTTTTGTAAGTCATAACATGGGGGCTGTAAGAAAATTATGTAGTAAGGGATTTTTATTAGATAATGGGATGAAAACAGTTGAAGATAATATTGATATTGTAGTTGATAAATATCAGCAAAAAAATAATAAAAACAAAACATTTTTTACTCCTATTTACATTGAAGAAATAGATATTCTTGTTACAAAAATATCATTAAATGAGGATAATAATGGTAAAATATTTCCATTTAAACCATTAAAAATTGATATTGAAATTGATGCAAAAAGAGAAGTTAACAATATTGGTATACAAATTCTATTATCAAATGACCAAACAGAAGGTCAAATATTTTCAAGTAATACAAAACAGACAAAAGGCTTAGATGTTATTATAAAAAAAGGATTTAATAAGATTACATGCTTAATCGATAGCTTTAAATTGTGCTCTGGTAAATATACTTTTGGTTTTGCAATAGATATTCCATTTGTTAAATTTTATTTTCTTGATTTAAATTTATTTACAATTGATGTTGAAGAAGTAATTATCGAGGGAGGAAGGCTTCCTACATTACCATCTTATGGACATGTCTATTTGGATCATCATTGGGAATTATAATGGATAAATTAGGTATCCTACTTAAGTCATATAGAAATGATCTCAAATATGTCGAAAGTTTAATAATTTCTTATCATATGTATAATGCTGATAATATTCCATTGTATTTAATAGTCCCTGAATCAGACATAAATATTTTTAAAAAGTATAAAGATAAAAATATTAGTTTATTAAGTGAAAAACTATTTGAAGATATATTAACGATAGAATCAGTTAATGGCTTTTCCCCCGGATATATAAATCAGCAAATTATAAAACTGGCCTTTTGGGAAAAAAATTATTGTGAGAATTATTTTTGTCTAGATTCAGATGGATTATTTATACGTAATTTTTATTTAACTGATTTTATGTTTGATGAAAATACACCGTATACAATATTAGTTGAAGATAATGAATTAAAGGTCGAACCTGAATATTATAAAGCATATTGGAAACCAAGAGAAGAAAAAATCAGGATAATTCAAAATGAATTAGGATTAGTAGATAATAGAATGTTAACATGTCATGGAATGACAATTTTATCATCTAAAATACTAAAGTCATTTAAAGAACAATTTCTTATTCCAAATCATTATACATATATTAATTTACTTGAAATAGCTCCTTATGAATTCTCTTGGTACAACATGTGGCTCCAGAAAACAGAAGGTATATCAATAAAATTTAGAGAACCAATATTTAAAGTTTTTCATAATGAAAATCAACTTAGAGAGTATTTTCATAAAAATATCACAATTGATGATATAGCAAGAGGATATATTGGAATAATTATTAATTCTAATTGGCAAGATAACAAATCTAATAATAATCCAATAGATTATAAAAAATATGCATCTGAAAGGAAAAGATCGGAGGAATATTTAATTGAAAAATATAAGTTTGATATATTGATAAATGCAATCTTTGGAAAATTAAAATTAAAATTAAAAAAAATTATTAAATACTTATTAAAAATAAAGGTAATAAAATGAAAAAAATATTTTTTAAAATTATTAAATATATTGAGATCTTAACAAAAACTAAAATAATTATAAAAAAAACTAATAGGAATAGTGTAAATTCAAAAGCTGCGTCAACTGGTGAATCAATGTCAGACTTTTGTAGTATGCTTGAAAATCTTTCAATAATAATTCCAAAAAATGTTTTTGAGATAGGGGCAAATTTTGGTCAAGATGCAGAATATTTAAGAAAAAGATTTAATCTTGATAAATCCGATATATATATTTTTGAACCACATCCTCAGATAATTAAAGAGGCAGATAAAATATATGGATTTAATAGTTATGGTTTAGCAATATCAAATAAAAATGGGAAAATGAATTTTAATGCTATTAACTTAGATAAAAATACAAATTCAGGAATATCTTCATTAAGAGAGCATAAATTTAACAAAAATCAAGATTATAATAAAATTGAAGTTGAAGTAATGAGAATGGATTTATTTATAAAGAATAATAATATAACTTCAATCGATTTTTTAAAAATTGATGTTGAAGGAGCAACTTATGAGGTATTGATGGGATTCGGTAGTGAACTAAAGATATTAAAAGCAATTCATCTTGAAGCAGAAAATACTGAAGTTTGGAAAGGACAATATTTATTTAGAGACATATATAAATTATTAACAGAAAATGATTTTGAATTAGTAAGCTATGAACTTAAAGATAGTATTCAGTCTGATTCTTTTTGGATAAAGAAAAATTTACTTAAAACACGTTACATAAATAAATAGGAAATTATATGTATACAGAAATCAAAAATTGTAGAATATGTAAGAGTAAGAAATTAAATACAATTTTATCATTAGGTGATCAATTTCTTACAGGTGTTTTTCCAAAAACGCCTGATGATAAAATATCAAAAGGGCCTTTGGATCTTGTTAGATGCTCAAATTGTGGTTTGTTGCAAATGAAACAATCTTATAATATTGATGAAATGTATGGAGAAAATTACGGGTACAGATCAAGCTTAAATTCATCAATGGTTAAACATCTACAGCAAAAAATACATAAATTGGAAAACATTGTTGCATTAAAAGAAGATGCTCTAGTTTTAGATATTGGTAGTAACGATGCAACATCTTTAAAATCTTATTCTGGTAAACATAAAAAAATTGGTATTGATCCGACAGGGTATAAATTTAAGGAATATTATACAGATAATATAGTATTAATACCTGATTTTTTTTCAGCAGATATATTTAATAGAGAATTTTTAAATAAAAAAGTTAAAATCATTACATCAATAGCCATGTTTTATGACTTAGAAGATCCTGTTTCATTTGTTAAAGATGTTGAATCAATTTTGTCTGAAGATGGAATATGGCATTTTGAACAGAGTTATATGCCTAGTATGTTAAGAACTAATTCTTATGACACTATTTGTCATGAACATTTGGAATTCTATTCCTTTAAAGTTGTAAAAAATCTATTAGAAAAATATAATTTAAGAATAATTGATGTACAGATGAATTCCATAAATGGAGGTAGTTTCGCTGTAACTGCCTGTAAAAAATCTTCAAAGTATAAATCAAATACTCCAATTATTAATTGGCTTTTAAGGCAAGAAGAAATTATGGGCCTAGATACTATTACGCCATATAAGTTATTTCGTAAAAAAGTATTTCAACATCGTAATAGTATTAATGAATTAATTAAATCATTAGTAGCAGATGGCAAATTGATTATAGGGTATGGCGCAAGTACAAAAGGTAATGTATTATTACAATTTTGCAATTTAACAAGAAATGAGATCCCATTTATAGCAGAAGTAAATGAGGATAAATTTGGTTCATATACTCCTGGGACTAAAATTCCCATTATATCTGAAAAAGAAGCAAGAAATATGAATCCAGATTATTTTTTTGTTTTACCATGGCATTTTAAAAATGGAATAATTGAGAGAGAAAGTGAATTCATATCTAAAGGTGGTAAATTTATTTTTCCATTACCTGAAATTGAGATTGTTTAATTTATGAAAGTATTAATATTTGGAATTAATGGTCAAGATGGATACTATCTTAACCAATTGATGACAAAAATGAATATTGATGTAATTGGAATATCTCATAAAAAAAATAATTGGATTAGTGGAGATGTTGGGAATTTTATATTTGTAGAAGAATTAATTAAAAAGTATCAACCTGAATATATTTTTCATTTTGCAGCAGTGTCTACTACTGAACATTCTGCTTTATTTGATAACCATAATGCAATAAGTACTGGAACTTTAAATATATTAGAAGCTGTAAAGATTCACTCAAGGAAGTCAAAAATATTTTTGTCTGGAAGTGCAATGCAGTTTATTAATAATGGTAAACCAATTGATGAAAAGACTCCATTTGATGCAAGTAGTCCTTACTCAATTTCGAGAATACACTCTGTATACGCAGCAAGGTATTATCGTAAAGCTTTTGGCATAAAAGTTTATGTAGGTTTTTTTTTTAACCATGATAGTCCATTTCGTACTTCTAGACATATAAATAAAAAAATTACTGAATCTGTTTTAAAAATAGCTGATGGGAGTTTTGAGAAATTAGAAATTGGAAATCTAAATGTACAAAAGGAATTTAATTTTGCCGGTGACATTGTCGAAGCTGTATGGATTTTGGTTAATCAGGATGAAATATTTGAAGCAGTAATTGGATGTGGTAAAACATATAGTATTAAAGATTGGATTGAGTATTGTTTTAAAAAAATTAATAAAGATTGGAAGTATTTTGTTGATTTAAAACAAGATTACCATGCAGAATATGATACATTAGTAAGTAATCCTAGATTGATTTTTAGTTTGGGTTGGAAACCAAAAGTAAATATTTACGAACTTGCAGATATGATGTTGGAACAAAAATGATAATATTATGTGAACCACAATGTTCCGGTTATTCACATGAACAATTTAATGCTGGTACATTATATGGTTACTCTTTAGCCTACCCAGATGAAAAAATTATTTTTTTCGCCGAGAAGGAGCATATAAAATGTATTCAAAAAATATATAATTTAGCTAATTTATCATTTAAAAATATTGAGTTTTTTGAAATGAACATTCCTGAGTCAAAAAAACTGGCAAGTATTTTAGTCATTTTTAAATATTATTCACTTTTAAAATATCTGTTAAATTATGCATCTGATAATAATTGTTATAAAATTGCTTTTTTATCAATTTATACTTTCAATTTATTACCATTAAAATATTTAATCTTTAAATTACGAACTCCTTTTAAATTTAATATTGCTATGCATGGTACATTGGAATTTATAAAGCGAAAAAATATTTTATTTCATTCTAATTTTATAAATAAAATAATTAACCGAATCAAAAGTAAATTTAATATAATAACAGAAATTAATAATGCACCTGTAAATAATTTTTTATATGAAAAATTATTTACTTTTAGTTTAAAAATACAAAATAAGAATATTAAATATTTTGTTTTTAGAGATGATATCCCTGAAAAAATTAGAATATATTTACCTACTATATATCAGCATTTTAAAAGTATTGATCTGCCATATATATTTAAAGATACATATTTTTTAAATAGTGAGGTATTTAAAAAGAAAATTGTATTTGCGACAATAGGTCAGGGAGATTTAAATTCTATATATAAAATAGTTGATAATTTATCACAAATATCTAAAATTAGTAATAAATATGAAATTAGAATTATTGGTGGAAATAATAGAAAAAATATAAGAAATGAATATACTAATGTTGTTCACTATGGTGATAATTTAAGTAGAGATAAGATAGAGCATATTTGTAAAGAAGTAAATTATTTTCTATTCTTTTATAATTCAGAATTTTATGAATTGACTACAAGCGGTTCTTTCTTTGATGCAATAGCTTATTGTAAACCAATAATATTCTTAAAAAATAATTGTTTTGATTTTTATTATCAAAAATATAATTTCGGATATAGATGTAGTAATATAACAGAAATGATTAATGTTTTAACAAATATTATTGTATTAAATGATGCTAATTATAAAAAACATATTTCTGAAATTATTCGCATGCGCAATGATATATCGATTAAAAATAATTATACTAAATTAAAATTTGTATAAAATAATATATTTTATCAAGGGAGAAGAGATGAAGAAAATAAAATCAATTATAAAAAAAATGTTACCTCGTTATCTTGTAAATATTCTATGCAAAGTTATTGCAAATAAAGAAGTATTTCAATGGAAAAGAAATGGTAGGCCGATTCCACCACCGCACAGGGTCAAGCAATTAATAATAGAATATTATCAGAAAAAATATGATATTAATATATTAGTTGAAACAGGAACATGTTTTGGAGATATGGTATATGCGCAATTGAATAATTTTAAAAAAATATATTCAATCGAACTTGGAGACGAACTTTGGAAAAACGCTGTTAAAAGATTTGAAAAATATAAGCATATCTCGATATTGCATGGAGATAGCGGGGTTCTTATGAGAGATTTAATATTAAATATAAATGAAAGGGCTATTTTCTGGCTGGATGGTCATTATTCTGCAGGCGTAACAGCTAAAGGTAATAAAGAAAGTCCAATTCTGGAGGAACTTAATAGCATATTTATCTCAAGTATCAATCATATATTGTTGATTGACGATGCTCGTTGTTTCAATGGAACAGGAGATTATCCAACAATTGATGAGCTAAAAGAACTAGTTTTAGCTAAAAGAAAAAAAAGCAAAATAGAAATAAAAGATGATTGTATCAGAATCGAATTAAAATAATTTTATATTACAATTTTCATAAGACCAAGGATTAAATATGCTAATAAAAAAAAAAATATTTAAGAAATATTCACAATTACTTTTTTTAATAGATAATAAAAAACTTCATAAGCCAAATTCTAAAGAATTACTTTTAATAAAAGAGCTTAGGCAAAATTTAAAACTTTTGCCTCAATTGTCTCTGAACATGAATGAAATAAGCAGTGAATGGTACAATTTTGTACAAGAAACATTATTTTTATTAAACAATTCTGATCCAAGGGAATTTTTACGTTTTGACGTAATAAAAAAAACTATGTTTGTTGGAAATGCAGATTATATAAAAGAAGAACTTAAGTATTTAAAAAACAATAAATGGAAACGACGGAAAAAAATAATAATAGAAACACGGGTTGGTTGTCCTGCTAGATTTCCATTTTATCCTAAAAGCAGTGCGACTTTAATTCATCAAGGCTATCATTGTGCATTATTTGAAGATAAATTAAATGTAAATCTAACAGATGTAGAATATATTTTTGAATTTGGCGGTGGTTATGGAAGTTTATGTCGGCTTATTTACAATATGGGATTTAGAGGTAAATATCTAATTTTGGATCTTCCCGTTTTTTCCTGCTTACAGATGTTTTTTTTAAAAATGCTAAATATAGAAGTTGGATTAGATACGTATAATGATGAAAAAAATGTTACATGTATCAATAATGTTGAAATATTAAATGAAATAGTCTCGAAAATAAAAAATAAAAGAAAAATGTTTATTGCTACTTGGTCAATTAGTGAATCACCTGTTGAGTTAAGAGAAAAAGTATTGGAAATTATAAATAATTTTGATTTGTTTCTTATTGCTTATCAAAATAACTTTGGTGATAATAATAATATTGATTTTTTTAAAACTTATATTGAAAGTCATAAGCATATAGAATGGCAAAATATTCATATAAATCATATTCCAGGAAATTATTATTTGTTTGGAAAAAAAATAGCTGAATAATTTAGTATGATAAAAAAAATTGTTTTAAAAATAATTAATCATATTCCGTTTTTTAAACGATGTTTTCAGTTTCTAAAAAAAAAAGGAATTATTTATTCTCATCCTTTACTTGCTCCAAATATTGATAATAAATTTGTTGGGGTATGGATTCTTGGAGGTATTGGAAATCAATTGTTTCAATTTGCAACGGGTTATGCCTTGTCTAAAAGAATGGGGGCAACGTTATTATTAGATAGAAATTTTGAAGGATATTTTAGGCAAGAGGAGTTAAGTAAAATTGGAATAGAAGAAACAAATTGGAATGTCCCTAGTCCGATGATAGATAACAAAAGTAAAAAAAATACATATTCAGTAATTACAGAAAAAAGTTTTTCATTTGATTCAAATGTTTTTAATTTAAATAAAAGCTGTTATTTATATGGATATTGGCAATCCCCAAAGTATTTTAAGGATTATGAAAATGATATACGTAAAACAATAAATTTTAACAATCTGAAAACTAATGAAATAGAACGTGCTTTAAATGAAATTAATAAAAATACTTCAGTATCAGTTCATTTGCGAAGAGGTGATTACAATACTAATGCCGGGATTGAAAGTTTTGGCCTTCTGGGTAAAGATTATTATGAAAGAGCTTATAACTTATTATTAAAAATATATCCAAATAGTCAGTTTTATGTTTTTTCCGATGATTTGGAGGAGGCAAAAAGAGTATTTACCGAATTTCCTAATTCAGTTCTTATGCCTATTAGAAGTGCATGTGAGGACATGCTTCTTATGTCAAGTTGCCGACATCATATAATTGCAAATTCAACCTTTTCATGGTGGGGAGCCTGGTTGGGAAAATATTCGGATACAATCACAATTGCTCCCAGGCATTGGTTCACAAAAGAAGCTACAATCAGGCATAAATATCTTTTAGATTTATTTCCAGATGATTGGATTCAATTATAAATATTCATTAAAAAAGAAATTAAGAGAATATAAAAACCTAAAAAGGATTTTTTATTAATGAAAAAATTAGAAAAAATATATCTAGATAAAGAATTATTACGAATATGGCAGAAAATAGAATTTGGTGAAAATATAACCTTTTTGAGATACGCAGACGGCGAACGGGCCATAATGACTGGACAAGCTGTAAAAGCACAAGAAGGGGGATGGGCTTCTCCAGATTATATTGGGAAGCTAGGTAAAGACCTTCTTTCGTCATTGGAATTAGTTGATAATAAAGTATATTACGCAATTTCGTGTCCATGCTGTGATAATCCCGCATATTATTGGTACAGTACAAGAATAAAAAACAAAAATATTACTTTTGCAAATCTTTGGATAAATGCTAATTATCAAAAATTTATTAAAAAGTTTGAATTATTAAACAGAGAAGCTGTTATCGTTGCTAATTATAGATCATCGGGGATGAAAATTGGTAATTTAAAAATATTAAAGCATTATAGTATTAGTGATGACTGTTTTCAATTTTGGGATGAAGATGGACCAAAATTAATTGAAAATATTAAGAATGATTTTGGTAACAAAAAAAATATTCTATATGTAATATCAGCAGGTCCAATGTCTGAACCGATAATTGCAGAATTATTTAAAAACAATCCAGATAATTGTTATATTGATTTTGGTTCAAGTATTGATAAATATTATAGAGGAAAGATGACTAGACCGTATGAAAATAAAAAGTCTGTATACGGGAAAAGAAATTGTTGGATGTATAATCCATCCAAAATATCATTTGATGTATCTGTTGTTTTAACATTATATAAAAGACCGGAAAAACTTCTTGAACAACTTGATTATATAGATCATCAAACCTTAAAACCAAAAGAAATATTACTTTTTCAAGATGCTACTGATCTTCCACAAATTACTTTAAGTAAAGAAATAACATCAAGAATAACTAATTATATAAAAGTTGATAAAAATGTAGGTGTTTGGGGACGTTTTGCAGTTGGTCTTTTAGCTACTTCAAAATATATATGTTTTTTTGACGATGATACTATTCCTGGAAATAGATGGCTTGAGAATTGTCATACTCAGATTTTAAAAAAGAGAGGTCTTTACGGAACTATTGGTATTGATTCTTGGAATTTTAGTGAATACCCATATTCAGGATACAGAAGATGGGGTTGGGATGGCCCATGTCATTTTGCAAAAAAAGTAGATTTTGTCGGCCATTCTTGGTTTCTTGAAAAGGATTGGCTAGGTGTAATGTGGATTAATAATTCTAATATTTACAGTTTTAAATACGTAGGAGAAGACATGTTTCTTTCATACTCATTAAAAAAATGGTTAGGAATAAAAACCTATGTTCCTCCTCATCCCATTAGTAACACAGAATTATACGGTTCTATTCCAGACAAAGCTCTTAAGTATGGGCAGGATAAAAATATAGCTATTGGTTATAATTCAACACAACTTGAAAATATGAATAAAGCAATAAAAATATTAATTTCCCGTGGTTTAAAGAATAGATTTTTTCGAAAATATAATTTAATAAATAAAGAATATCTTGAAAAATGCTATTATAATTTGAAAATATTAAGAAAAAAAATTACACGAAAATTAATAGAAAATATTATTAAAGAAAAGAATATATAAAAAATGAAAAAAATATTATTCATTTATGGAACAAGGCCTGAAGCAATAAAATTGGCACCTTTAATTATAGAATTTAAAAAGAATATAAAATTTGATGTAAAAGTGTGTGTAACCGCACAACACAGAGAAATGATGGATCAGGTAAATATTTTTTTCAATATCAAGCCGGATTATGATTTAGATATAATGAAATCTGGTCAGGATCTATTTGATATAACAGGTAAAATATTAAACGCAATTAAGAGTGTTATCATAGAAGTTAAACCCGATATAATTTTTGTTCAAGGTGATACAACCTCTGTGTTTACTGCTGCACTTGCCGGATTTTATAATAAAATAAATATTGCGCATATAGAAGCTGGCCTGAGAAGTGATAATATTTACTCCCCATTTCCTGAGGAAATTAATAGAAGACTTACTTCTGTTCTTGCTGATTTTCATTTTGCACCTACTCAAAAAGCGAAACAAAGTTTAATTAAAGAAAATATAATTAAAGATATTTATGTAGTTGGAAATACAGTTATTGATGCATTGTTAATGGCGTTAAGAATAATTAAAGAAAATGAAAAAGATATTTATGATAAAAAATTTTCGTTTTTAGATTTTACTAAAAAAATTATATTAGTAACTGGGCATAGACGAGAGAGTTTTGGAATACCTTTTGAAAACATGTGTAATGCAATAAAAGATATTGCTTTACTTAATCCAAATATACAAATAGTATATCCAGTTCATTTAAATCCTAATGTTCGTAAACCTGTTAATAAAATACTAGCTGGGCTTTTCAATGTCTTCCTAATTGAACCAATTGATTATTCATATTTTGTTTGGCTAATGGAAAAATCATATTTAATATTGACTGATTCTGGTGGTATTCAAGAAGAAGCACCAACTCTTGGTAAACCAGTATTGGTAATGCGTGATGTAACAGAAAGAATGGAAGGTGTTGAAGCTGGAGTTGCAAAGTTAGTTGGATCAGACCGGAAAAAAATTGTAGATAATGTACAGTCATTAATAAGTGACTACGAATTATATTTAAAAATGAGTAAATGTGATAATCCTTATGGTGATGGTACAGCCTCAATTCAAATTATTAAAATTATTGAGGACTTATTATTTAAAAATAATAAAGATAGAATGGATGGAAAATGAAGATATTATTTATTGCAATGTCAGAAAGTATTCACACAGCACGTTGGATAAATCAGATAAAAAATAATGGGTGGAAGTTGTATTTATTCCCTTCACAAATAACAAATAATGTTAATAGCAAAATTGATCATGTTGAGATTTGTATTCCTGCTTTTTTAAAAGATAGAAAAACTTATTTATCTAGAATAGTTTTTAAAATATATAATGTTTTAAATCAAAAAATTAATCCTTATTATTATGAAAAACTTTTAGCTAAATATATTAAAAAAATTAAACCAGATATAATCCATACTCTTGAAACACAAGCTGCTGGATATTTGGTGTATTCAACAAAAGAAAAGTACTTTAAAAATAGCTTATTCCCTTCTTGGTGGCATACTAATTGGGGGAGTGATATTTATCTTTTTGGTAGATTAAAAAAACACAAAGATAAAATAAAAGAGGTAATAGGAACTTGTGATTATTATTCATGTGAATGTAATAGAGATTTATTACTCGCAAAATCTTTCGGATTTAGCAAGATTGCTTTTCCTGTTTATCCAAACACCGGTGGGTTTGATATTGATAAACTTATTGAATGTAAAAAAGATATTCTAAAAACTTCTAAGAGAAAGATTATTATGCTTAAGGGATATCAGGGCTGGGCTGGTCGTGCCTTAGTTGGGATTAGGGCCTTGTCACTAATAAAAGATTATTTAAGTGGATATGAGTTGTTTATTTTTTCATGCGGTGAAGATTCTGTAGAAATTGCCGCAGAATTATTTGAGTGTGAATCAAAAATTAAAGCAAGTATTATACCTCCCGGAACATCACACGAAGGAATGCTTAAGTTTCATGGAAAAGCACGTATTTCTATTGGATTAAGTATCAGTGATTCAATTAGCACAAGTGTACTTGAAGCAATGGCTATGGGGTCTTTTCCAATACAGTCCTGGACTTCTGCAGCAGATGAATGGATTAAAGATGGAGAAAGTGGAATATTGGTTCCCCCGGAAGATCCTGATCAGATTGCCAAGGCTATTATAATAGCACTATCTGATGATGATCTTGTAGACAAAGCCGCAGAAAAAAACTGGGAAACAGTAAGGAAAAGACTTGATTATAACGACTTAAAACAGAAAACCATTAATTCATATAATCAGATATTTTCAGATAGAAAAAACAAAAACTAAATTTAATATGGATAAAAAATGAAAATCCTTATTTTAGGTATTACTGGAATGCTTGGTCATACTCTTTTTTTTTATTTAAATAAAAAAAAAGAGTATGACATCTATGCTACAATACGAAATAAAGAAGAGATAAATAGATTTTTCCCAACAAATTTACACAATAAAATAATATCCGATATCAATGTATTTAATATTGAAACAGTTAAAGATATTATTAAAAACAATAAACCTGATGTAGTTATCAATTGTATTGGAATTATTAAGCAATTAAAAGAAGCTAAAAATTCGAAAATATCGATAACTATAAATTCTCTTTTTCCTCATCAGCTTGCAGAGATATGTGAAGTCAATAATTGCAGATTAATCCATATAAGTACAGATTGTGTTTTCAGTGGTAAAAAAGGCAATTACAAGGAAAGTGATTATGCAGATGCTGATGATCTCTACGGCAGAACAAAATATCTGGGTGAAATTGATTATAATAACTCTGTGACACTCCGTACATCAATAATTGGACATGAATTAAAGCATGATGTTTCACTGGTTGACTGGTTTTTAGCACAAAATGGTAACGTAAATGGTTATACTAAAGCTATATATACAGGATTACCTACAATAGAATTCGCTGAAATTATTGATAAATATGTAATAACAAATCCAGATTTAAAAGGTATATTTCATGTCTCATCAAATCCTATATCCAAATATGATTTACTGCAGCTGGTAAAAAAAATATATAAAAAAAACATAACGATTATTCCTTATAACGATTTCAAAATTGACCGCTCTCTTGATTCCTGTAAATTTAATTCTACGACCGGTTATAAAACTCCGTCTTGGGAAGAGCTTGTTTTAAAAATGTATAACAACTATCTTGAGAATAGATCACTTTATAAAAAACTCTGATAAAATTATGAAGGTAAGATAAAAATGTTTAAAGGGAAAACACTACTAATAACAGGGGGAACAGGTTCTTTTGGGAATGCTGTACTTAACAGATTTTTAAATACAGATATAAAAGAAATACGTATCTTCAGCCGGGATGAGAAAAAACAGGAAGATATGAGAATAAGATTAAATAATGAAAAACTTAAATTCTACATTGGTGATGTGAGGGATTATAACAGTGTAAGTTTTGCTATGCCGGGTGTAGATTATATCTTTCACGCTGCTGCATTAAAACAGGTTCCGACCTGCGAATTTTTTCCTATGGAAGCTGTTCGTACCAACATTTTAGGGACTGAAAATGTTATAAATGCTGCAGTTGCAAATAGTGTAAAAAAAGTAATTGTATTAAGTACAGATAAGGCAGTATACCCGATAAATGCAATGGGTCTTACCAAAGCGCTGCTTGAAAAAGTAATGATCGCAAAATCACGAACTATTGCTTCTTCAGAAACAGTATTATGCGGAACAAGATACGGTAATGTAATGGCCTCCCGCGGTTCTGTAATACCTCTTTTTATAAACCAGATATTTGAAAAAAAACCGTTAACAATAACAGATCCCAATATGACCCGCTACCTGATGTCCTTGAATGATGCGGTAGATCTTGTGTTATATGCTTTCAAACATGGAAAACAGGGCGATATGTTCGTGCAAAAATCACCTGCATCAACCATAGGAGATCTTGCGAAAGCACTTATCCAGCTGTTTGATTCAGGTAGCCCGATAAATATAATCGGGACAAGACATGGCGAAAAACTTTATGAGACTTTAGTTACAAGGGAAGAAATGTCAAAAGCGCTTGATCTTGGTAATTACTATCGAATTCCGGCTGATAACAGGGACTTAAACTATAATAAATACTTTGTAGAAGGGGAAACAGAAGTTTCTGTTTGCAAAGACTATAATTCTGATAACACGCAGCGGCTTGATATAGACGGGGCAAAAAAACTTTTATTATCGCTTGATGAAGTTCAAATTGCAATAAAAGAGTTCAGGAATAATAAATGAAAGTATTAACAGTTGTTGGAACGCGGCCTGAAATTATAAGGCTTTCCCTTATAATAAAAAAGCTTGATAATTTTACTGATCATATACTGGTTCACACTGGGCAGAATTATGATTATGAACTTAATAAGATATTTTTTGATGAACTTGACATAAGAAAACCTGATTATTTTCTTGAAGCTGCCGGTGAGACACTTGCAAAGACTATTGGTGCGATAATTGTTAAAATTGATGAAGTACTTGATAAAGAAAAACCTGATGGATTCCTTGTCCTTGGAGATACAAACAGTGCCTTATCAGTAATTCCAGCAAAAAGAAGAAAGATTCCAATATTCCATATGGAAGCTGGAAACAGATGCTATGATCAAAGGGTACCGGAAGAAACCAACAGAAAAATAGTGGATCACACATCAGATATCAATATGCCTTATAGCTCGATTGCTCGTGAATATCTGCTTGCTGAAGGTTTTCCTGCTGAACAGATAATAAAAACAGGAAGTCCGATGTATGAGGTTTTGGATTACTATAGTGACAAAATTAAAGAATCTGATGTTATTGATAGGCTTAACCTGGAAAAAGAAAAATATTTTGTTATAAGCTCTCATCGTGAAGAAAATGTTGATGACAAAATCCGCCTTGAAAAAATAGGTGATATACTGAATGCTATCAGCGAAAAGTATGGATTTCCTGTTATTTTTTCTACTCATCCGAGAACAAGAAAAAGACTTGATTCATATGGAATAATTTTAAATGATTTAATTAAAACCTTAAAACCGCTTGGTTTTATAGATTATGTAAAATTACAGCAAAATGCTTATTGCGTTGTATCAGACAGCGGTACAATAACCGAAGAATCATCAATTCTGAATTTTCCTGCAATAAATCTTCGGGATTCGCATGAAAGACCTGAAGGTATGGAAGAGGGGACGGTTATCATGACAGGTTTAAGTAAGGAACGGGTTTTGGAATCAATTCCCGCTGCTGTTTCACAGGCAAAAAGTGAAAAAAGAACACTTGAAATAGTCCGTGACTATTATGCACCAAATGTTTCAGAAAAAGTTTTAAGAATTATTTTAAGCTATACAGATTATATCAACAGAAGAGTCTGGTATAAAAATGTCTGATAATTTTAATCCGCTGGTATCAATTGTTATCCCGGTTTATAATGGTTCCAATTTTATGCGGGAGGCAATAGACAGCGCTCTTGCCCAGACATATAAAAACATTGAAGTACTAGTTATTAATGACGGATCAAATGATGAAGGAAAAACAAGGGAAATTGCTTTATCCTATGGTGATAAGATAAGATACTTTGAAAAAGAGAATGGTGGAGTTGCAACTGCGCTTAATTTTGGCATTAGGGAAATGAAAGGAGATTATTTTTTATGGCTTAGTCATGATGATCTTATTGATAATAATCGTGTTGAAGAAGATATTAAAATGTTGCATGGATCAAATTATAAAATAACATATTCAAAATTATTTATATTAAATGAAAAGAATAAAAATATTTATGAGGCTAAAAGATTATTAAATATAGTAACTTCACCATATGATACTATAGTAATGGCTGGTATTGGATTTTGTTCTATGACAATAAAAAAGGAGTGTTTTAAAAAAGTAGGATTTTTTAATGAAAACAACAAAACAATGCAGGATGTTGAAATGGTTTTGCTTTTAGCAAAATATTTTATTTTTATACATAATAGCAAAACAAGCACCTATAATAGAAATCATTCTAATAGAGGAACTTATAAACAAAAAAACCTACATAGCATTGAATCTCTTAAACTAGGTGATTTTGTAAAAAATACTTTTAGCATAAGTGAATTTTTTAATCTTGGAGAAATAAAGGATAAGAAAAAATTAACATGGGCATATATGAAAATGGGAGGGATCTATAAATCTTTTAAATCATATAAAAATGCTAACGAGTGCTATAAAACTGCATATTGTATAAGTGGAAAAAAAATTAGTTTATCTTATATATATAGTATTGTTGGAGCTCAAAACCTAAATAATTTCCCGTTAAAATTAGGATATAGTATGTTTTTTATTATGAAAAAGAGTGTATTCCTTTGTCATAAATTATTATTATGGCCTAATAGGTTTATTAAAAAAGTAAAGAATGATTAGAATAAAATATTAATAGTAATTATTAGGAAGATAATAATGATAATATTGATAAATGGTTATGGAGATCATTGCAATAGGCTATTTCAAGCTATTCATGTAGAAGCATATTGTTTAAAAAATAATATAAAATATTATAATCCCAGTTTTAGAAATATGTCAAAATATTATGGAATAAATAGTTCTAGTTTTGATTCAATTTTTTGTTTTCTTATTAAAGGGCTAAATAAATTAAAAATTATTAAAATTTATGATATTGTTGATAAAGAAAAAAAAATATTATTTCTTCAAGGATGGCTTTTAAAGAATTATATACTATCAAAGGAATATAAAAAGTTTTTTAGCGATAAATATTTGCTATTACCTGAGTATTATCAAGATAATGATCTTTATAAAACTTTGATGAAAATAAAACATACAAATATTGTTATTGGAATTCATATACGGCGTGGTGATTACAAAGATTGGGAAAATGGTAAATACTATTACAGCGATGAAATTTATCAAAATATTATGAATAACTTTTCTCTAGAATTAAAAAAAACGGAAAAAAAAGAAATACAATACATAATATTTTCAAATGATATTGTTACAATAAAAGAAAATGAAAAAATAATTATTTCATATAATGAATGGTATATTGACCAATTTCTTATGAGTATGTGTGACTATTTAATAGGACCACCAAGTACTTTTACATTATGGGCAAGTTATATTGGCAATGTTAAATATTTTCACATAAAAGATAAAACAAGCACTATATCTAAAAATGATTTTAAAATTTGTGAAGGATAGAGAATCGTATTTATTTCTTTATTAAAGGGGAAAGCAATTTTGTATAATAAGCCGGTTCTTTTTTTAATTTTTAATAGGAAAGAAGAAACTTTAAAAGTTTTTGAAGTTATTAAAAAAATTAAACCAAAAAAATTATATATTGCTAGCGATGGTTATCGATTAGATAGATCTGATGAAAAGTATATTGTCGAAGAATTAAGAAAAATTATTTCTGATGGAATTAATTGGAATTGTAAATTAAAAACCTTGTTTCGAGAAAAAAATCTCGGTTGTAGAACTGCTGTTGAGGATGCAATTAATTGGTTTTTTGATAATGAAGAATCAGGAATCATATTAGAAGATGATTGTTTGCCTTCTTTAAGTTTTTTTAGATTCTGCGATGAACTTTTGGATTATTATAAAGAAGATGAAAGGATAATGTGTATAAGTGGTGATAATTTTCAAAGAGGTATTATGAGAGGTAAATATACTTATTACTATTCCCAGTTACCTCATATATGGGGGTGGGCAACTTGGAAAAGAGCCTGGAAATTAAATAAAAAGACTATTGAAAATTATAATGAGTTATGTAGAGAAAAAGTATTTAATAATTTAAGTCTTAAAAAAAGTATTAATCAAATGTGGTTTAAGAATATAAATGAAACATTTAAGGGAAATATAATCGCTTGGGATTACATTTGGACATTAACAAATTTTATAAATTCAGGGTTAACAATAATTCCAAATAAAAATTTAGTAAAAAATATTGGTTTCGGAAAAAATGCTACTCATACATTAAACAAGATTAATAAATTAATTGTTGAACAAGAAGAACTTATATTTCCGTTAACACATCCTATATCTATTTTATCAGACAAAAATGCTGATGAATTCACATATTGGCATAATTTTGATGTTAAACCATTATTTTTTAAAATAATAAGTAAATTGCTTCGATTGCTTGGAATGAAATAAATTATTATTGTCTAAAATTACTGTAATAATCTTATTTATATTTAGCTTTATACTAAGTTTAGTTGAAAAATGTCCAATTTATTTTTAAAATAATTAGTGAAATCATTTTAATCAACGAAAAATAATATTTACTGAAATACTAAAATTATAAGTAGTAAAAAACGAAACCAACTTTAAATATGTATTTCTCCTTCTCACAGAAGATATTATTTAAATATTATAAAGACTGTTTTAGATAATAATGTAAAAATGAAATTATTAAAACCATAAAGGATTTAATATGAATAGATGTCCGTTGTGTAGCTCATCTGAAATTGAAAATATTGAAATTATCAGAAAGAAAGATCTGTTGAAATTATATAATAAAATGGTTAAAAAAGATTTCAGTCATTTAGTAAAAACAAATATAGATTACTGTAAATGCTTAAAATGCGATTTGTTATATTTTTATCCTTTGGTATCAGGTGATGAATGTTTTTATAATGCTCTCCAGAAATTCCCATGGTATTATGTGGATGATAAATATGAATATACAATGGCAAAAGATTTTATTTCTGAAAATGACAAAGTACTGGAAATTGGAAGCGGGAAAGGAGCCTTTTCGAAGTATGTAAAATCTAAATTGTATACGGGCCTTGATTTTAGTAAAAATGCTAAAAAACTAGCAGAATTAAATGGAATAAATATTGAAAATGCAACAATCGAAGAACATGCTGAAATGTATCCAAATCATTACGACGTTGTTTTGAGTTTTCAAGTTATGGAACATGTTTCAAATATAAGAGAATTTATTCAATCGCAGATTAAAGCCTTAAAAGAAAATGGAAAATTAATAGTTGCTGTACCAAGTGAAGATTCTTTTTTAAAATATGTTACTAACGGAATATTAAATATGCCGCCGCATCATGTTTCAAGATGGAGTGATAAAACATTAAAGTATTTAGCTGAAGAATTTAATTTAGAACTTATATGTTTATCGCACGAAAAACTACAGAAGATACATTTAGATTATTTTTTAAATACGCTGATTGCAAATATTTTTAAAACAAGAAAATTAATAGATTTAAGCATTTATAACACAATTATTTCAAAATTAGCAAAAATCTTAACAAGGATAATAAGAAAGAAAATTTTCGAGGAAATGTATCCTGTTGGTCATACTGTAATAGCCGTTTATAATAAAAGATGAAAATACTAATAATTAACACTTCTGATTTATATGGTGGTGCCGCAAGAGCAGCATATCGTCTTCATAGAGCATTAGTCAATGAGGGCGTAGATTGTAAGATGCTTGTACAGACAAAATTAGGTGGTGATTATACTGTTATATCTCCGTCATCTGTTTTTCAGAAGATATTTTCAAAATTCAGGCCGCACCTTGATACACTGCTTATTAAAAAAATATATAGAAATAAAACAGATACGCTCTTTTCACCTGCCTGGATTCCTTCTTTCGGTTTGATTGATCAAATAAATAAAATAAAACCGGATATTGTTCATCTACACTGGATTTGCGGTGGAATGATGCGGATCGAGGAATTAAAAAAAATAAATTCACCTATTGTCTGGAGTCTTCATGATAATTGGGCTTTTACAGGCGGGTGTCATATAAAATGGGCCTGTGAAAAATATAGAGACCAGTGCGGTTCATGCCCAAGGCTTGGATCAAAAAATAGTAAAGATATCAGCAGAAGAATATTTAAAAGAAAAGAAAGAATATATTCAAAAATATCCAGTTTAACAATAATTGGTTTAAGCCGCTGGATAAATAAATGTTCCCAAAAAAGTAAATTATTTAAAAATAGTAACACTTACAATCTGCCAAATCCAATTGATACAGAAATATTTAGACCCTTTCACAAAAACAATTCAAGAGAACTTTGGAAATTCCCTGAAAATAAAAAAATTATTTTATTTGGCGCTCCTGTTGATGATATAAATAAAGGTTTCAAAGAATTATTTGAAGCTGTAAAATTATTAAAAACAATGAATGTTGAAATTGTTATTTTTGGGAGCAGTATACCTGAAAACTTTCAAAGTCTGAATTTCAAATTTCATTTTTTAGGCTCTTTACTGGATGATACAAGTTTAATCACACTATACAGCGCTGCAGATGTTTTTGTAGTACCTAGCTTGCAGGAAAATCTTTCCAATTCTATTATGGAATCACTCTCCTGTGGAACTCCGGTTGTTGCATTTGATATTGGAGGGAACTCCGACATGATTGAACATGAAAAAAACGGGTACCTGGCAAAAGCATATTCAGCCGATGATTTGGCCTGTGGAATAGAATGGATTATAAATCATAACAATTATAATGAACTATCTTTAAATGCCAGGAAAAAAATTGTAGAAAATTTTGATAGTAAGATTGTCGCACATAAATATATAAAAATGTATAATGAAATATTAAATAAAATTAGATAAATCAGATATAAGATTACAAACATTATTCTCATATTTAATGAAGAATTGCACTTGAATTACAAGTAGATTCAAGATAAATACTGATATTAGTATTGGTGTGAAATTAATTTTAAAAAAAGGATTGAGTTAAATTGGAAAAAAGAGCTTTTGTTATTCTTGCAACACCCTTCTATCTTGATAAAGGATCTTCTGTCCGTGCAAGATCAAACATTCTGGCTTTATCTAAAGTTTTTGATGAAGTTGTTGTATTTACATATCCGGTCGGAAATGATTTTAATGCTGAAAAAGTTAAAATAACAAGGGTAAAATCTTTATTTTATAAAAGAAAAGCAGCAGGGCCCAGTTTTGGAAAAGTAATAATAGATATGCATTTGATCTTTAGTGCATTCACACATCTTTGGAAAAACAAGGATCGGTATTCTTATGTTATTGGAGAGGACATTGAAGGCGGAATAATCGCAAAAGTATTATCCGGAATATTTAGAAAGCCTTATGTCTATGAAATGTATAATCCGTTTTACAATACATTATTGCCATACCCTAAGTGGAAAATATTTCTGCCGATTGTTAAATTAATAGACAAATGGCTTGAGAGTTCGAAATGCATGTCTGTTGAATGGGATTATGAACTTGAGAGGGTAAAAAACGGAAAAAATATATGCTCTGTTGTATATGATGCTTTTCCGGAAGACAGGGAAGACCTTGATTTTATACTTCCTGAAAAATATATGTGCTATTCAGGGAATTTCAAGAAATATCAGGGGATAGAATGGTTTTTAAATATTTATTCACAAACAGAAAGTGATTATAAAGTTGTTTTAGTAGGTGAAACCAGTCAGGAGATAAAAAATATAATCAGTGAATTAAAATTAAATGAAAAAATCATAACCCCGGGTTCACTTTCTCTGCAGAAGACAAACACCGTAATAGGTAATTCCTGTTTCTGTATACTGCCGCGAATTATTGACGGTCCTCCCGGAATGAAGGCCCTGCACTATTTTTCTCAGGGGAAAGCTGTGCTTGCAACTGATTTATCCTGCAATAAAAAAATGATAATCCGTAATAAGACCGGCTATTTATGTTCAACAGATACTGCCGGAATTATAAACGGATTAAAAATTATGCAGGATACTGTTTTTATAAAGGAAATGGAAGATAATATCCGGAAACTCGGCATAGGTTCACAGAATTTAACAGATCGGAATATGTTGGAATTTTTTACAATGGTTGAAAATAATGCATAATGAACCGCTTGTAACAGTTATTATGCCATCCTACAATAGTTCTTCCTTTATTAAGGAATCTGTTGAGAGCATAATTAACCAAAGCTACGGGAAATGGGAATTATTGATAACTGATGATAATTCAATTGATGATACAATCAGAATAGTAGAAAATCTCAAAATAAATGAGCCAAGGATAAAATTATTTAAAAACGAAAAAAACATGGGCCCTGCATTTTCGAGGAATATCTGCTTAGAAAACGCAGAAGGGAAATATATCGCAATATTGGATTCGGATGATTTAGCGGATAGGGAAAGACTTGAAGAACAGGTTGATTACCTTGAAAAAAATGATAATATTTTTTTGCTGGCAACAAGTGCAATACTGATTGATGAGAAAGGTAATATATTAAGGAAGTCCAGGCAAATTACCGATCCCCTTAAACTGATTAAAAGACTTGAGAAAAAAAATGCTATTTATCATTCATCAGTTATGTACCGTAATATTAAAGGTTTAAATTACAGAACAAACATTGAAAGTGAAGATTATGATTTTTATCTCCGGCTTTTAACGGACGGGGAAAAAATTGCCGGAATAGAAGAACCTTTAATAAGCTACCGTATAAGGGCGAATTCAAATTCATTCAGTAAAAGTATCCGGACAAGATTGGTAAGTGAGAAACTTGTAGAATTTTATCGTGAACGTATTAGAACAGGAACTGACAGCTATTCTGAGTTTGATCAGGAAAAATATATAAATAAAAGATTACTTGATAAAAAAGACATGACTGTCTTAAAGACAAAAATTAAGGATGAACTTCTATTTAATTTTGAAATTAGGGATAAAAAAGAATATTATACCTATTTTAAAGAATATGGAATTTTCAACCGTGTTTTTATTTTATTTTTTATTTCTTTTTTACCATATAAAATCAGACAGAAACTTTTTAGAAAATCTCCAATTGCACTGCTGAGGATCTTTAACCAATGAAGCTGTTTTCCATAATAACCGTTGTTTTAAATGACAAAACAGGTTTTAAGAGGACTGCCGAATCACTTTTTATGCAGAGTTGTAATGATTATGAATATATAGTTGTTGATGGAAATTCTACTGACGGGACTTTGGAATGCATAAAGCAATTCGGAAGTAAAATAAATACTCTTATATCAGAGAAAGATAACGGTATTTATGATGCAATGAATAAAGGCATAAAATCTGCCTCCGGAAGATATTCATTTTTTTTAAATGCGGGTGATATTTTTTATGATAACAATGTTATTGAAACTATAAAAAAAGCAATAGCAGATGATAATCCCGACCTTGTAATAGGTGATGTAAGAAAAGAAATCGGAATTACAGATATTTATTCATATGAGACAATAAGAATACCATTCAGTAGGAAATTATTAAAAAAAGGAATAATGCCGCATCATCAGGGAGTTTTTTTAAAAACAAAACACTACAAAGATGCCGGAGGGTTCAGCACTAAGTATAAAAGCTCAGGAGATGTTGATTTATTTCAGCGGCTGAGCAGAAAAAATTTTAATGTTTTATATGTAGGCTGCACTATCTCGCAATTCAGGGGAGAAGGAATCAGTTCCAATAAGCTTATCAGCTATAAGGAAACTTATGATTCAATAAAAAACAATTTCGGGTTGTACTGGTCGCTGAAATATTATATATCCCGTATTTTAATTGAACAGGGAATAAAAAAAATATTCAGATTTATAGGAATATTGAATATCTATTACACGATTAAATTCGGTATAGAAAAATATTTTAGAAAGAAATCTGAATTTATAAGAAAAAATTAATAGTAGAATTATTTTTCTTACATATATCATAAAATCAGGCAGCTGCTCCGGGTCTTAAAGGTTAATTGAAAATGAGAATAAAAACAGAATATTTTATAAATGCAGTTACAGCCTCAATAATGCTTTTTGTTTATACAACTGCAGGAGCTTATCTTCTGCCTGAAGGTATAAACGAAGTCTTTACGGAAAGGACCTGGAAATATTTTCTTATTCTGACAGTTGTACTTGCTGCTTCATTTGCAGTTTTTTCTCGTATGTGCAAAAACAGGGCCATAATCAATATAGGAAAAATTGAAAAAGTACTGGTTCATGAACTTATTTATATCCTGATTCCTCTTACCCCCATTATTCAATACATGATTTCCAACAGGGAAATGCTCACTATATCAAGTTCAATTCTGATAATACTGTTTTTCGGGATATTATCCTTTGTTCTCTGCGTTGGAATTCCTGTCTTATTATCTTTTACAGCATCAAGACATATCCTGATTTCAGCAGGAACAGCCTTTTTATATTTATTATTAAGCATGGTTTCACTTTCCGCAAAATACGGCTGGCACAACAAGGGTTCGCTGAAAATACAAATGCTTGTATTTTTGTCAGCATTTATAATACTGGCATTTTCAAAATATCTGCCGAAAAAAATATTCATTTCTGCGGTTCTTCTTAATTTACTGATCAACTCCTTTACTTTTTTTTATACCGCGGAAACGGTTAATAAAGCGCAGAATAACACTGGAGAAATTACAGTTGGCAGTGAACTTGTAAATAAGGAAATCAAAAAGTTAAACGATATATTTTTGTTTGTTTACGAATCATATGCAGATTATGAAACGGTTAAGCATTATGGTTTCGATAACAAAGCGCAACTGGAATATTTAGAAGAAAAAGGTTTTAATATTTACCCAGGAATATATTCACTGGGTACGCCTTCTATTCCATCCATCTCAAATGTATTTAATATAAACAGCAATGTCCACTACAATAGAGAATATATAATCGGCGGCGGTAATGTTCATAAAATATTAAAAACGAAAGGCTATAAATCATACGGTGTTTTTCAAAATGATTATTTCTTTCGGGGAATGGGACCTGATAAAATAAAGTATGATTATCTTTTTCCTGCCCCGCTTCCTCTAAAAGAAGATAAACTGCTTATTAAGACAATACTGGCCGGTGAATTTAATGATGAAGTCAGTCTTGAGGGTGTTGGTACGGAATCTTATGTAAATGAAAAACAAAAAATAATTAAAAGTGATTTTCAATATCCAATAATATTTTATACGCATAATCCCAAACCGGGACATGGGCCCAGCGCCGGGGTGCTTCCTGCGGAAGTAGATAAATATATTGAATTATACATAAACCAGATTCAACAGGTTAACAGAGAAATGGAGCAGGACATTAATCTGGTATTAAAATATAAACCTGATGCGATAATTATAATTGCAGGGGATCATGGTCCTTCATTAACCAAGTCAGGGTATGGGCTGCAGAAAGGAAAAGGGGGATTCACAGCCGGGGATGTCGACAGGTATGATATCCAGGATAGATTTGGAGCGTTTCTTGCAATAAAATGGCCGGAAATTAATTATAAGCAAACAGACAAAATAAAAATTCTACAGGACATTTTTCCGGCTGTATTCTCATACTTATTTGAGGATGACAAATTATTCAATGAAACAAGAATGGATAGCGAAATATTAAACCCCAAGAAAACACTTGGCGTATCAGTTAATGATGGTATTATTGCGGGTGGAGCGGATGATGGTGAGCCGTTATTTTTATTTAAGGAATAAAATAGTATGTTCCATGTTATTTACCTGGTTTTTATATATCCAATAGAATTTATTATAAAGACTATACTGGAAACAGCTTATAATTTTACAGGAAATTATGGTTTTTCGCTTATTATCTTAAGTATTTGTATAAGTTTAATTCTTCTGCCATTTTATCGGTTCACAGAATATTTGCAAAACAGGGAACGAAAAGTAAGGAATAAAATGCAGTCTCAGATAGACGATCTTAAAAGTGTCTATAAGGGTTATGAACAGCATTTATATCTGAAAGCACTCTACAGGCAGAATAATTATCATCCCTTACTTGCACTGCAGGCGTCTTTGGGATTGCTGATTCAACTCCCTTTTTTTATCGCAGCATATCATTTTATTTCCGGGTATGAATTACTTAATGGGGTTGTGTTCTGGATTTTTAGGGATCTTGGGAATCCTGACGGCCTGATTGAAACGGCCGGGATGAATATAAATATCATGCCTGCTGTCATGACTTTTTTTAATCTTTCAGGTGCTTACTATTACGGAAAAAATCTTTCATCTAACGAGAAATACCAAATGTATTTTGTTGCCTTGCTTTTTTTTATTCTTCTTTATAATTCTCCGGCGGGCCTTCTTATTTACTGGACCTGCAATAATATTTTCAGTTTTATTAAATACATCATTATTCACTTTATGAATATCAGATCGAGTGAAAAAACGTGAGGCAAAAATGATTCTTGTTTGTGTTTTATTTTTAATAATTATTCAACCTGCACATGCATACCTTGATCCCGGAAGCGGAAGTATGCTTATCAGCGTGATAATTGCCTTATTGGCTACATTGTATTACTTTGCTAAAAATATTTTCTATAATAAATCAAAATATTTTTTTAAAAAAAACAGCAGTATACAGACAGAAAAAAATGATATAGTTTTCTATTCCGAATCAGGATGCTACTGGAATGTGTTTTTTCCGATTATAAGGGAATTAAGCGAACGCGGGATAACCTCCTCATATTATACCAGCGACAAAAAGGATCCCGGATTGTCAACCGACATACCTGAACTGGATAAAAAATATATTGGTGACGGGTATGAAGCTTTTTTCTTCTTGAATCATCTTGAAACATGTATTGTTGTGATGACCACTCCGGGCTTGGATGTCCTTCAGATAAAACGCAGTAAAAAAGTAAAGCATTACTGTCACATTGTTCATGGTCTTGAAGACACATCCACTTATTCTCCATACGGTGTTGATTATTTTGATTCTGTGCTGGTCAATGGAGAACATCAGGTTTTTGTAATCAGGGAACTGGAAAAAGAGCGAAGTCTCCCGGAAAAAAAAGTTGAAATAATTGGAAGTACATATCTTGATGTAATGCGCGAAAATATTAATAAAAAAGTACCTGATAATCTGAATATATTACCAGATAAAAAAACAGTCCTGCTTGCTCCCAGCTGGGGTGAAAAGGGATTTTTGAAGAACCATGCTGAATCTATACTGAATAGTCTGATTGAAGAAGATTACAATATAATCCTTCGCCCTCATCCGCAGAGTTTAAAAGCTGAAGCGGATGTTATCAAACTGCTTGAAAATAAATTTGCCGATAAAAAATATTTAATCTGGGACAAAACATCATCAGGACTTGAAGCAATGCGAAAGTCAGATGTCATGATTTCAGATTTTTCGGGCATAATATTTGATTATATTTTTCTGTTTTCAAAACCTGTTATTGTAACTGATTTCAAGTTGGACTGCCGTAAATATGATATGAATATTCTTAAATCAAAAAGCAGCACATTAATGAAATTAATTAATGAAGATAAAATAGGCTACAGGTTTAAGAGCCGTGATTATAAAAACATTAAGAAAATTGTACAAATCGCATTATCTGATAATCCTTATAAACAATATGTAGATGAAATAAAAGATACAGTTAATTGTTTTCCGGGACAGGCTGGAAAAAGAGGCGCAGACTTTCTGCAGAGTGAATTGAAAAAGATAGTAACTGATAAAAATAAAGGTACCAGATGAAAACTGACCGCTTAAACAATCACACCCTGCTTATATTGTTATTGGCTTTCGTCATCATTGTCCCCTGGATGTGTGTAGATTTCCTGACAAGTGTTTTAGATGCGGCGAATAAAAAAATTGTATCATCCATCCATAATGCTGTTGTGCTTCCAGTCCGTGTAAAGCTTACCGGGCTTGATGATGAACAGCTCTCCCTGGTCCGGGTTTACCGTGTATCCCCAAGGGGTAACCGCAGTTTATACCGCCTTAATGAAGGCGTTTTCTATAAAGAAGCAAAATATTTTGCAGATATTGAACTTGAAATTCTTGATAGCGATATTTCTGACTTTGAGAAAATTACTCTGGAAACAGGAAGTCGTGAATATGAAGTATTACCTGAAAATCTTATAACTGCGGATAGCAAAAGTCTGGCTGATTCTTCATCGGTATTTTCACTTAAAAAAACATTTAATCTTAAAAAATCAAAGTCTTTTATCCCTCAGTTCAAAGGTTTGATAAATTATCGCGGTGACATGCAAATGGTATTACTGATTTTTTTACGTACAGCGATCCCTGTGATTATTTCCCTTTTACTGTTTTTATGGTGGTCGCGTTTTTCACCTGTATTGCTTTTTACTTTGTCCTGGTTTGTGATTGGAATTGCCGGATTTCTTTTAAGTCCTGTATATCTGCAGATCCGGCATTTAATCTTTACATATTTTCTTATTTCAATACGTAATGGTTTTTATATTGTGTTTTTATATTCTTCATTGAAAATAATAACACAGAAAAAGTCTTCCCTTGCTGAAATCGATCCAGATAATAACAATAATTCAATATTTACTTTTGCAGCAGTGATTTCAATTTTTATTGCCGCCTTTGTGCTCCGGATCTGGAATCTCAATTATATGCAGGGTGTTGATACTTTCAATCTTACATCTGCCCGTGCGTTAAATGATACAGGTGTTTTTTCCTATCTGCGGAACTGGGATCTCACATACATGCTTGCCTGGGTTTTTAGAAATTTTGGAATTAGCCTGACTGCGGCAAGGTTGCCTTTTGTGCTTATTTCTCTTGTTATTATGGGTCTTACCGGATTAATGCTTCGACAATTCGGCCGGAAAGCTTTATTAACAGGCCTTATATTATATGCAATATCACCGGTTGCAATTGAAAAAGCAAGTGTTATCCGTGAATATGGTGAAAATGTTTTTCTTACAGCATTAATCTGCACAATACTTCTGGCTGTTTATGTTAAATATAGAAAACGGATGTTTACAGCTCTGTTTTGGATGACAATTGTGATATCTTTTTTCTCCATTGCCATTCTGATCTACGGCCCTGCTGTACGGAATTTAACAATAAATACCTCGCTTCAGGCATCAGGTTTTCTCTACATATCCCTGTCTGTCATGCTCCTGTGGAATAATTATCCGTCGCTTAAGCGAATAATTATAGCCGCAGGACTCATCTGCGTAATCACTGTTTTTGTAATAGCGCCGAAACTTGGACCTTTTTCAGGCAGATTTCGTCCCTCTTTTAATTTTATTTTCTTTTATTTTAACCCAATGGTGCATCATCCCATGCAATGGTTTTCTTTCCAGAGCATAGGATTGGTACTGCCTCTTATGCTGCCGGTTTTTGCTCTTTTTAACCGGAAAAACAGGGATGTTATTATAGCGGTATTTATGACTTTTTTTGGCAGTATCGCTTTATTTTCTGTATATATGGGCAATACGATAAGAAGCAGATATCTTTATCATATATCCCCATTTTATATTATTCTTATAACTCTTGGACTTATCTGGCTTTGGGAAAAAATATCTGAACATGAGCTTTCTGATAAAGCAGGAAAAAGATATAAATTGAGGGGCTTTTTTATTGCCGGATGTGTATTAATATTCTGGCTGCCGAATACAGTTATTGCCGCAAAGCATGAAATCCCTTCAGGTCAGGAAAGGGATGTAACTTCTTTCGGTTATCGCGATTATTTTATCGATTTTTATGAATATTTAATTGCAAGCGGGTTAAGAAAATCTGATGCAATTGTTATGGAAACTCACAGACCTGACCTTCTATGCTGGCTTCTTGACCGGCCGGTAAATAATAAATATGTTATTAAACGTGGAAGCTATGATATATCAGAAAATATGTATCTTGAAAATGTCTATGGCGTAAAACAGCTTGAAACGGCCGTTGAAAAACATGATAAAGGTTATTTTATTACAAGAAATGTTGCATATGACAGAAATCCCGTTTTTATAAAAGGTATTAAACTTAAATATTTAACAACTATTCATAATCATTCTTTTTATATCTGGGACAAAAAAATTAGCGGATCTAAAAAAAGTTAAAAATAAATAAAAGGTGAAAATAATTAATGAACAACCAAAATGATATGGGAATAATATATCTTGCTTTTGGCCGGCCATATTTAGCTATGGCTCTGGTATCTTTTTATTCTGTTCGTAAAACAAACCCGAATCTGCCTGTATGCATATTAACAAATGTATGTAATAAAATTGATGGAATTGACGGTTGGGTGGATGGATTTGATATATGGATGTATCTTGAGATTGAAACCTCTGAAAACAGAGATGTAAAAACACAACTTTATAAATATTCCCCTTTTAATAAAACTCTTTATATTGATAGTGACACAATTATTGTTGGTGATTTATCCAAGACTGCTCTTTTATTGGATTACTTTGATATATGTCTGAAAATGAACATAACAGAACAAAATAAGGCGGGGCGTACAAATTATAATGTGTTAGATGAAAAAGCAATTGTTAATGATTTGCCTCATTGGAATGGAGGTGTTGTTTTTTTTAAAAAAAATCAAAAAGTGAATAACTTCTTCGATTTATGGTATAAGTATTATAAAATACATAATAATAAGTATGATCAAATATCTTTGGTTGAGGCTATCTTCAGATCCGAATGTAGAATATTATCTTTGGATTCAAGATGGAATTATAAAAGAAAAAATCCTAATGTACCATTAAAAAAGAATATTAAAATAGTACATTACGTAACCGACATGACGAGCCGTAATACACCTCAAATAAATAAAAAAATAATTAAAAAAATATTGACTGCCTCAACAATTATACCGGAAGGAATGCAGCCTCAACATTATTCAGAAATTCAAAACTTTTTTATTAAAATAAATAAGTTTAGAAAAAAAAGAATATTACTTTACAGGATTATAAAGAAAATAAGTAAAAAATTAAGAATCAAATATTAATAATTTCTAAGAATCAGTTTTTTTAAAAACAAGGATGAGTAGTATCCTGGAAATACACCGGAGAGAATAAATGGAAATTAAAAATACTTCAATAAGAGAAAAGGCAAATTTATATCTTGATACTTATGAATATATAAATAGCGTATTTGAAAAAAACTTTGGATATTCACTTTATTTTATCGGCGGTACACTACTGGGATATATAAGAGAGAATGATTTTCTTGAAAATGATAAGGATATGGATATTTCATATTTTTCAAAATATGAAAATGTATCAGATGTAAAAAAAGAGATGATTGAGATATGTGAAAAACTTATCGAGCTTGATGAACCATTAATTTTTATCAGATCAGGATTTACTACTGTAAAATATTTCATTAAATATAAAATTAATGAAACAGAAGATGACAGAATTGATATAATGCCTACATGGATTCAAAATGGAAAAATATACAGACCGACATTTGTCGGTTATAATGGTACCAGAGAAATTATCTTTCCTCTAAGGAAGGAAATATTTTATGGTCATAATGTATACATTCCGAATCAGGCGGAAATGAAACTTGCCAAAGTCTATGGGGAGAGCTGGAGGATTCCTGATAAAGATTTTAAAAAAAAGAAAAGACGCGACCGAGACACGATAAAAGTAATTACTGAACAACTTTATTATGGTGATGAATGCAGATATCTTGTAAAAAAAACAAAGCAATGGAAGGATTTATCACCTTTTATGAAGATGGTATTGAATATTATTCTTATGCGAAGACATAACTTAATTTCCAAAATATTGCCTAAATCCGGAAAAATTAAACGAAAAATATTGAAAAAAATAAATTCGATAATCAGGAAAAAATAAATTATTAAAGGGATACTTATGAAAATTATTGGATACACAACAGGAGTTTTTGACCTTTTTCATGTGGGTCATCTGAATATTCTTCGAAACGCAAGGCTTGAATGCGACTATCTTATTGTTGGTATTACTACAGACGAATTGTCAGAAGAAAAAAAAGGGAAAAAACCGATTATTCCGTTTTCTGAGAGAATGGAAATAGTTGAAAATATCAAATTCGTTGATAACGTAGTACCACAGACAAATTATAATAAGATGGAGGCCTGGAATAATCTTCATTTTAACAAAATGTTTGTTGGTGATGACTGGAAAGGCAGTGATAAATGGCAACAGCTGGAAGATGATTTTAAAAAACTTGGAGTAGAAATATGTTATTTCCCTTATACAAAACATACTTCAAGTACAAAGATTAGAAATATTATTGACGCCATGGAAAAAATGGAAGAATAACAGAAGGGGTAACTGGATGTCGCGTATAAGAGGCAAGGCACATGAATTCTTAAATGCATATGAGCATATGAACGATGTAATGGAAAAGAAATTTGGATACAGCCTTTATTTTATAGGAGGTACCCTTCTTGGATATATCCGGGAAAATGATTTTCTCGAAAATGATAAGGATATGGATATTTCTTATTTTTCAAAATATACCAATGTGTCTGATGTAAGGAAAGAAATACTTGATATTATAGATACTTTGATTAATTCAGGCGAACAGCTTTATTTTATAAGAAGCAGTTATTCAATAGTTAATAAATATTTCAGATGGCAGGTTGATGAAAGGGACCGGATTGATATAATGCCCACCTGGTGCCAGGATGGTATGATATACCGGCCGACTTTTGTTGCATACAAAGGTAATAGTGATATAATTTTACCTTTAAAAAAAGAAAAATTTTATGGACATAATATTTATATCCCCAATAAACCTGAATTAAAACTTGCCAACGTATATGGCGAAACCTGGAAAATACCTGACTCCGGATTTAAAAAAGATTCGAGGAGAAATATTTATTCCGCAGATATACTTGAAAAGCAATTAAATTTCGCAGATGAAGCATGGCTATTTGCTAAAAGAACACGGCAATGGAAAGATTTTTCATTTATTGAAAAAGCATTCATGAATCTTGTTGTAAAACAGAAAGTTAAGGTTATTGCAAAAATACTGCCAAACAGAAAATGGTTTAAAAAAAAGATTTTTATGAAACTAAGGAAATTGCTAAAAAACGATAAAATCTGAACATTAAAATTCAGATTTTATTGAATTGAAAAATGTATCTTCCGAAAGGGATTATGAATTATGAAACAGCTTGGGATTTGCGGGCATTTCGGGTCGAATGAAAATATTAACGGGCAGATGGTAAAGACCAGAATTTTAACAAGTGAGCTGACAGACTATTTCGGGAAAGATGAAGTTGTGCTGGTTGATTCGTTCGGCTGGAAAAATCGCTCGTTCAGGCTTTTTTTTGAATGCGTAGGTCTTTCAATTAAATGCAGAAACGTCCTCATACTTCCGGCGGCCGGAGGCATTAAAGTCTTTGCACCCCTTTTTGCCCTGCTCTGCGGTTTATTCAGACGGAAGCTGCATTATTCGGTAATCGGAGGATGGCTCCCTCTTCTGCTTTCAGAAAACAGGGGACTGATTAAATATATTAAAAGCATGACCGCCGTTTATGTTGAGACAGAATCCATGAGAAAGAGCCTTTCGGAACTCGGAATCGCGAACGCGGTTTTTATGCCCAATTTCAAAAGCATAAGTGTGCTAAAGAAAAAAGACCTTCCCGGCAGCTATAAGGAACCCTATTCACTCTGCACTTTTTCACGTGTAAAAAAAGCGAAGGGAATACTTGATGCCATTGACGTGATTAAGAAGTTTAACGGAAAAACCGGCAAAAAAGTGTTTGCACTTGATATATACGGAAGCATTGATGAAGATTTTGAGCAGGAATTTAAAGCTGCAGTTTCGGATAACAACAGTTTTGTGAATTACAAGGGAGTGGCTGAATTCAGTAAATCAACGGAAATACTTAAAAATTATTTCGCCCTCCTTTTTCCCACATACTATGACGGTGAGGGATTTCCCGGGACTGTAATTGACGCGTTTTCGTCAGGACTTCCTGTTATTGCGACCGACTGGCTTTACAACAGTGAAATTGTAACAGACGGGGTAACCGGATACATTTATAATATTACTGAAAATGACAGGACCTCCGGCCTGTTTGAAGTCCTGACCGCTGTATACAATTCTCCGGATTCACTAATCCGGATGAAAAAAAACTGTCTTCTTGAAGCTAAAAAATATGATTCATCAGCTGTAATGAGAACCATGATTAAGAGGATGGAATAGAAAGGATTATTATGGCAATTTTTACACCGTTTAAAAAACTTTACATAAAATATATAGGGAACAGGCGCAATGCTCATTATATCCGCATGAAATACACCCTTAATGATGAAAATTATTTTACAGGTGATGAAAATGCTTGTTTCAACATAGCTATTGCCGCAATATTCAAGGGAGAGGACCAGTATCTTAAGGAATGGATAGAGTTTCACCTGATTACAGGGGTAGAGCATTTCTTTCTCTATGATAACGGGGACTGTGAAAGTTCCAGGAATATTCTGAAACCCTACATTGAAAAAGGAATAGTAACTTATATACCGTTTCCTGAATTTCCTGAAAAAATATTAAGAAGCAGTTATGGAAAGGAGAATTTCAGCAAGCTTAGCATGCAGAACCTCGCCATGGGGGATTGCGTGATAAATTATTCAAGGCATTTCAACTGGCTGGTTAAAATAGATATTGATGAGTTTTTGTATCCTCTTCCCCCCTATGAATCACTCTCCGATGTTTTCCGGCTTCTTGACGGTGAAAATATTAAAGGAATGGCTTTCCGGGCATCGCGGTTCGGCCCATCGGGACAGGAAAAAAACTCTGTTCTTCCTGTTATAGAAAGATTTACAAAAAGATACCCTGCCTGGGACCGCAACTGGAAAGTTGCCGGGAAGAGTTCGTGTATAGCTGAAGGAACAGGGTATCACACCTGTCATAAATTTTTTTACACCTTTAATCCCTTTAAAAAAGAACTTGATGACGAAATTACATCAGAATATATTCATCTCAATCATTACTATATAAAGTCACGGGAAGAATACCTTGCGAAAATTGAATATCATTCCGCGGGGCACAAGGCAGGAAAGGAGAAAGCTGATAAATGGCCTGATGCCGATAAGAAAGCAAATTTTGATGATGAAAGGCAAATATTCAGGTTTCTGGACAGACTGAAGGAAAGGCTTTAAACAATTGAGAAAAGTTATACGGGACATTGCCGGGAAACTGTCTGAAAAACTGGTAAGGATTATGCCTTTCAGGTATTTCCCCGCATCGCATATTCTGCTGGAGCAGTTTTTCAGATACAGGATGAGGAAAAATGATTTCAGGGCAGTAAGGGATTACTGCCTTTATTTTTCAGAAAAACCTGGTTCACCTGATAAAATAAAAAAAATATCAGCTGATTACTTCTGTAAAATAAGCCTTGATGACAAGCCTGATATTGATGTAATAAAAAACTTAAGGACCGGATATCAGGAAAAAATATCACAGAGCCTGGATTTTCTTGCTTCGGGTGAAAAAGAGAAGGCATGTTCTTCATTCGTGGATGCCCTGCCTTTCGCCGGAATTCCACGGCCGGCTGCCTCTCATCTTGAAAAGGCTTTCAGTATTGTCACAGGCAGCTCTTCAGGGGAAAAAAAGGCTTCTGCCTGCGGTGACTCAGAAAATGATTATAGGCAGGCGAAAAAAATAATCCTTTCCGGAATGTACTGGAGCGGCACCGGCGCTTTGTATGATTTCTTCAGGGAGTTTGAGGATGTAAAGGCCTTGCCTGTTGAGCAGCGGCTCTGGAAGGAATCGGACTACAGCCTCGGCTGGGGGCTTAAAAATATAGAGACAATTGATGATGAAGGTTTGAGACAATACTTTTTGAGGCTTTTTCTGATACCCCTTACCGGGCTTGCCATGCCCCGATGCTGGCAGGATGTTCTCGGCGGAAAAGTCGGCATTAATTCAGTTAAAAATGATAAAAACGGAAAATATTCGCTTTCCATATCTAAATTCTTTAGTACAATAACAGATTTGAGAGCGGAAAAAAAGCTTGATTATTCCTCTTTTTTAAGCTCTTCTGCTGTATTTACTGACCGGCTTCTAAACGCGCTTTCGGGTGATTTCAGCGGAAGTATCCTTCCTGACAACGCTGTTCATATCGGCGATATTGAGAATTTCAGATTTTTCAGCAACGCGCACCTTGTTTGTGTTTTCAGGGACCCCCGCTCAAATTACGCTGCGCGTTATCACGAAAACATTCGGTTCAGAAAAAATCCTGAGGACTTTATAAAATACTACCGCGGGACAAGGGAAAATTATGTTAAGCAATTGTCCGCCTTTAAGGACTGTTCAGATAAAATCATTGAAGTGCAGTTTGAGGATTTTATTCTCTCGGAAGAATACAGAAAATCGCTTGCTGAAAAGCTTGGTCTTGATCATTCACTCTGGAGCAGGCGTAAGTATTTCAGGGCCCATAAATCGGTGAAGAATGTTTACAATTACAGGAATTTCTCCGACAAAGCAGTCATGGATTTAATCGGCAGCTCGCTTAAGGAGTACTGTGTTTGAAGAAGTTTATACAATCAGTAATCAGTAAATTTCCCCGGAGCGCCGTAAAAATACTTGTAAAACTTAAAAACTGCACCTACTGCCGGTTTTTCCATCTGTTCCCGGTTCAGAAAAACAAGATTGTCATAAGCAACTTTTTCGGCAACGGATACGGTGACAGCCCGAAGTATATTGCAGAAAAACTGATTGACAGCAATGAAAACTATGAAATAGTATGGCTGCTTAAAAAGAATTTGTCCGGGAAAGCTCTGTTTCCTGAACAGATAAAAACCGTAAGATACGGTTCATTCAGGGCGTTATATGAGCTCGCGACAGCTAAAATATGGATTGATAATACCAGGAAGGCGGCCTGCCCCCCCAAAAGAAAAAGTCAGTATTATATCCAGACATGGCACAGTTTTTTAAGATTAAAAAAAATCGAAAAAGACGCCGGGGAGTTTTTATCTGATACTTATGTGGAAAGGGCGAAAATAGATTCAGGTAATTGCGACCTCATGATTTCAGGGTGCGATTTCAGCCATGATATCTACAAAAATTCATTCTGGTATGACGGTGAGATTCTTAAATGCGGAACACCGAGATGCGACGTTTTTTTCGGCGATACAGCATGTGTCAAAGAAAAAGTATTTGAATATTTCGGAATAACAGGTTCATGCGGCCTGATTTTACACGCGCCCACATACCGCAGCGGTTCGTCTGCCGGACCGTATCTCATTGACTATGAAAAAATTATCGCCGCGGCAGGGATCAGATTCAAAGGAAACTGGAAAATTCTTGTCAGGCTCCATCCTAAAGCGGCATCTTTATCTGACAAGATAGATTATAATGAAAATATTCTTGATGCTACTTGCTATGATGACATGCAGGAATTGCTTGCCGCATCTGATATACTGATCACGGATTATTCATCCAGCATGTTTGACATGATAGTCGCTGAAAAATTATGCCTGATTCACGCTCCCGATCTTGAGGAATACATTGCAAGGGAAAGGGATCTGTATTTTACCATGGGCCAGCTGCCGTTTCCGGTGTCGGGTAGTATTGATGAGTTAATCAATAATATAAAAAATTATGATTCCGGTGATTATAAATCAAAACTTAAGCTGTTTGGTAAAAAAGTAAATATCCATGAAAACGGGCATGCTTCAGAGATTTTGGCGGAAATAATCAGAAATAAGTTAATAGACAAAAAGAATTAGGAGATCACGTTGAATATCGTAGTTGAGAATATTGTAAAAAATTCTTTAGGCAGAGGTATGATACAATTTGGATTTATTATTCTTAAAATAGTAAAAAATTTATCTATATATAATTTTGCCTATTACTTTTACCCAATTAATCCTCCTGAAAAGCCAGGCTATGTGACATCTGCCGGCAGAAAAGGAATCTCAGGATTTGCTATTGGAAGTGAAAAGGATGTCCCTTCAAAGATCGAACTTCTGGTTGACGGCAACGTGATAAATACAACTTACGCTGCGCAGAAAATATATTCCCCTTCAAAATATTACGGTGAATTTACAGGATTTTATTTTCCGATGAAACATCTATGGAATTTAATTGATAAAAAACAAAAAATTGAAGTTTTAGCAGAAGGAAAACCTCTCAGATTCCGTGCCGGTAAAAATGGGGAAGCCGTGATTCCAAATTTGGGTAAATTGGGAACGAATGAAAAAAAATCTGAAAAAAATATTATTGATTATATATCAGAAGGTAATTTGATTAATAAATTTGGACGATTACAGCCGCCAAGAAATAAAAATATTGAATGGACTACAAAAGTATTATCATCTTTTATTTATGTTAATCAGTTGTTTGAGAAATATTTTAAAAAGCAGCTTTTCGTTTTTTACGGGGGGCTTCTCGGCTTTGCAAGAGAAGGTGGTATAATCTCTCATGACTGTGATATGGACCTTGCGTATTTCAGCGAGGAAACCGATGCTGACAAGGTCCGGGATGAGTTTTATAGGATAGCGGAAAAACTGATAAGGGAGTGCAGTGATCTTGTTATTTCTGTGTCTAAAATTAATTTTACAAAAATGAAAGTAAGTATTACCCCTGCCTGGATAACCCCGGATGGTGATTTTGCATGCACCTTTGCCTATGTAGGCGATAAATTTAAAGTAACAAGGGAAGATATCCTGCCGCTTAAAAAGACAGAGTATGAAGGTTATGAGTTAAACCTTCCCGCCAATCCTGTGAATGTTGTAAAATACCTTTACGGCAGAGGCTGGAAGTATCCTGACCCGGGGTGGAAATGGCTGATTGAGTATAAGCTGCGACCGGCAATATTTAAAGCAAGACTTACAAGTTCTCAGGTTAAAAAATTAAACAAAATTATTTCTCAATAAAATTTTATTAAAAAGACTTCAAAATAATAAACCAAATTATAAAAGGAGTTTCATATTAAAAAAATAACCATATTGTTCTTTGCCTTTTTATGGACAATTCCGCTGTATGCCCAATATTTCAACCTGGAAAAAGAAACAGAATATCTGCAAAAAGCATATTTACAGAACTCAGTTGTTTTTCCGACAACATCATATCCGGTCTCAAGACGGCACCTGATTATCATAGCCGAAAATCTGGAAGGTATGCTTTCAGATCCGGTAGAGAAGGCAGAGGTGCAGGATGTTATCCTGAAGCTAAAAACTAAAGGCAATATCGGTGTCAAAGTAAAATCAACATTTGTTTATAATCATCAAAGTGAAAACCTTTGGGATGATTATTATGAGAATTTTTTCGGTATACCCCCCCTTTTTGAAATTTATGCTGTAATAAGCAGCGACAGGGTTGCCCTTGAGGCAGGTGAAACCTGGCGGCGGCAGTTTGAGTCCTTTCCTGAAACAAATCTGCCTGAAACCAGGGAAGGCGATTTTATTGCTATGGAAAACCAGTTCCTGTCGCTCGGTCTTTTTTCCTATCAGTTTGAGGAAATGGAATTCCTTCTCGGGAGAACCCCTGTCCATTTCGGGGACCCATCGTTTAATTCTCTTTTGCCTTCTGACCGCCTTCCCTTTATGGATATTGCAGGCCTGAAAATACCTGTAGGCCCGTTTGAGCTTGTCGGGCAGATCGCGACACTCGAGAACCGGAAAGCAAAGGAAGACCAATACGATTCCGGAGGGGAGTTCGAATTCGGCAGCAATACGATAATGACCGCTTTGCATAAATTTGAATACTCAAGTACCTGGATAAGGGTTTCCGTTACAGGTTTTTCAATTATATCAAGGCCTGATAACGGGTTTATGCTCGGCGATGTATTTCCTGTTTTTTCCTGGCACACAGCTGATGTCGGATGGCATAATCTTTCTCTTATCGGTGATTTTTCCGTATCTCCCTTCAGGGGCTTAAATATGTTTTTTCAGACAGGATTTGACGATATTAACGCGAGCGATGTATTCGGGATAAATGATTCTGAAATCCCAACTATACAGGCCGCCATTATCGGTCTGTCTTATATTAAAGATATTAATGATAAGCGTCAGATCGGGATTGATTTTGAACTTGGAAAAACCCATTATCTCTGGGGCAATTTTTATGACGGAGTTACCTCTGATCCTGATGAGGGTGACCATTATTTTGAAAAAGCGGTTTACAGGGTTTTTATGGATAAGGAGAACAGAATTCTTCCCCTTACTTCCCCGTACGGGCCGGGGGCTTTCTGGAATGAAATATCTGTCAGCCTGAAAGGAAATACCTTCTTCCACTACAGCTTAAAATATTTTCATCTTACCAAAAACACTCTTGCGGACCTAATCAAAACACCATTCAAAGCTGATACAGATATTGAGGAAGGGCCGCGGGATGTTATCAGAAACATCAGCATTATGGCTGAATATATTCCCTCTGATAATCTTACGCTTTTTGCTGAACCGGGGCTGCTTCTTTACAATGATGATCTGTCCTTTGATTTTATGATCGGGGGAACAATAACCTTTTCAAAATTCGGCAATTATAATAAGTAGTATTTTCAATACCGGCCTTAATTAAGGAGAATTATCAATGGCAGAGAATAAAAAAACCGTTTATGTCGGCATGAGCGCAGACCTTATTCACCCAGGCCACCTCAATATATTAAAGCACGCCAGGGAGCTTGGTTCAGTGACGGTAGGCCTGCTTACAGACAAGGCCATCGCGAGCTATAAAAGGCTTCCCTACATGACCTTTGAGCAGAGAAAGCAGGTTATAGAAAATATAAAAGGGGTGGATTCTGTAGTGGCACAGGATACACTTGATTATGTCCCGAACCTTAAGCAGTATAAACCGGACTTTGTTGTCCACGGCGATGACTGGAGGGAGGGGGTCCAGAGGAAGACACGCCAGAGCGTTATTGATGCCTTATCACAGTGGGGTGGCGAGCTTGTTGAAGTTTCATACACTCCCGATATTTCATCGACAAGGCTCAATGACGGGCTTAAAAAAATGGGTACAACTCCGCAGAGAAGGCTCGGGATGCTGCGCCGCCTGATAAACGCCAAACCTGTAGTTACATTCATGGAAGCGCACAGCGGCCTGAGCGGGCTGATAATCGAGAACATCAGTGAAAACGATGGAAAAGGTGTAAAAAAGGTTTTTGACGGAATCTGGCTTTCAAGCTTTACGAATTCCGCAAGCCGCGGAAAACCTGATATAGAAGCTGTCGATGTAACAGCGAGGATACAGACTTTAAATGAGATAATCGAGGTTACTACAAAACCTGTTATCTATGACGCGGGAAGCGGCGGCAGGGGAGAGCATTTCGGCTTTACCGTGAGGACCCTTGAGCGCTTCGGTGTTTCCGCCGCGGTAATTGAGGATAAGGCATCTTTTTCACGGAATGAGGGAAATCCTGAGAACGCGAACGCCGCAGGCGCCCTGGTTGATATAAATGAATTCTGCCGGAAAATTGAGGCCGGAAAAAAGTCCAGGGTAACGGATGATTTTATGGTAATTGCCAAGCTTGAAAGCCTTGTTTCCGGCATGGGAACAGGTGAGGCGATGAAAAGGGCCTCCGCGTATCTCGAGGCAGGGGCTGACGGGATACTTATTCACAGCCGCGGCAGTGACGGACGTGACATACATGAGTTCTGCAGTAAATTCAGGGGTAAGGGACTTAAGGCCCCTCTTGCTGCAATGCCTACTTCCTATAACAGCGTTTATGAATCGGAACTGCACGAAATGGGCATAAATATAATAATCCACGCCAATCATCTGATCAGGAGCGCATACCCCGCGATGACAAAAGCCGCGAAAATGGTTTTAAAATACGGGCGTTCATTCGAGTCGGATCAAATGACGGTACCGGTGGAGGAAATTTTATCTGTCATACCTGAAGGGGACTGGTAAGAGACTGTCTTTATTGTGCTTCAAAGTATTTGATGTCCTGTGATAAAAAATGATATAAGTTTAAATTATGCTGATATTAAAAATAGCGCTCAGAAATCTTAAACGGCATACCCGGAAAACTCTGCTTATAGGTGTTCTGATTACACTCGGGATGGCTTTTCTCTTTACCTCGAACGCGGTTTTTGAAAGCACCAACAGGGGGCTTAAAAGCTCATTTATCAGGAGCCTGACCGGGGATGCTGTTATAAGCGCGCAGTCTGACGTCCCGTACGGCCTTTTCGGAGTTGAAATCCCGATAATAAGCTCATACGAGAATATACCGGCCCTTGCAGGATATGCTGAAATAAATGAGAGGCTTAAGGAAATCCCTGAAATCGCTGAAGGGAAATGGAGATGGACTCCCCTGGTTTCAGCTGCAGCCAGCCTTGAAATTGACAGTTTTCAGCTTGCAGTTCCGTTATTCGGTGTAGACCCTGAAAGCTATTTCAGCGTCTGTTCAGACATTAAAATCGAAAAAGGATCTCCCGGCTCACTTTCCGACGGCGGCATCTTTCTCAACACCCGGCTCGCTGAAAATATTGAGGCGGAACTCGGGCGGGCACTTGTTATTGGTGAACCTGTAACTCTCAGCATGTATTCGGATGGAAGTTTCCACATCAGAAAAGGGATTTTTTCAGGCATACACAGTTATATCAGCTATACAGAACCCCTTGGCCGCATTGTCCTTGCCGATGCCTCGATTGTAAGGGGCCTTGCCAATTACACTTCAGGGTATATAAGCGGAAAACAGGATGATGAAATCATTTCTGATGCAGGTTCCTTTGATATGGATGATCTTTTCTCGGAGTCTTTAGATACTGTATCAGCAGGCGATGAGGGAATAACCCCTGATGAGCTTGAAGAGATACTTTCCGATACAGGGCAGAGAACAGCGCTTGTTGAGACAGATGCTGCGGCATGGAGTTTTATCCTGCTGAGCGCAGACAACGGCAGCCAGGGCCGTCTTTTGAGGGTAATTGAAAAGGAAGCTGAGGAAAATGAATGGGCGGTCCGGATCCTTAACTGGAGAAATGCCGCAGGGCTTGGGGCCCAGGCTGTTTTTGCGCTGCAGGCGGTCTTTTACAGCGGGATGATATTTATAGTTTTCGGAGCGGTACTTGTAATCATGAACGCTCTTGTGATATCAGTTTTTGAGAGGATTCCTGAAATCGGAACCATGAGGGGGCTCGGTGCAGGCCGCCGTTTTATCAGTACCCTTTTTATAACAGAATCCATGATTCTTACAATGAGTGCTTCAGCCGCCGGAATCCTCCTTGGGATTATAATCTCGCAGATTACGCTTAAAACAGGCATAACAATTGAAAATGAACTTTTAATTACTCTTTTCGGCGGGAATGTCATCCGCCCGGAAGTAAGCCTTTCAGGTGTTGTAAAACATCTTGTCATGGCATCTCTTGCCGGTTCTGTCGCATGGATATATCCGGTATCTCTTGCGATGAGAATCCAGCCGGTTGAGATTATGGGGAAGGGCTGATCATGATGACTTTATTTCTGGCGCTGCGAAATCTTTTCCTGCAGCGGAAAAGATACCTTCTTGTTGCCGTGGCTATAGCGGCCGGATTTGCCCTGGTTACTTTTCAGAGCGGTACTGCTTACGGCGCCATGGAAACAGTAATGGTTAAGGCGGCGCGCTATTTTTCAGGGCACGTGAGCATCTCAGGATACAGGAAAAAGGAAAATGCAATAGAAAATCCTGAAGCAATTATAAATGCCGTAAAGTCAGCGGGCCTTCCTGTAAGGACAGTCTCGAAAAGGACCATCTATGCGGGAAAAGAGGCAAGGCTATTCTTCGGAGGCAATTCAGTAAGGCTCAGGCGGCAGGTGGGATTTGATTTTGAGGGAGAAAGCGGAGAACTTGCAAGACTTCCCTTCACGGAAGGGGGGATTGAGGGGATGGCAGAAAGTGAAGGGCATAACGGCATAATTATAAGCCGTGCCGCTGCCAGGCTGCTTGGGGCCCATCTCGGCGATGATGTCAGCTTTTATTTGACTGCGGATAACGGACAACACAATACGGCGACAATGATAGTCCGGGGGATCTTTGATGAGACAAGCATATTCGGTTACGCTACCTATATGCGAAACGATGACCTGAACGCGCTCCTGCAGAGGCCGGAAGGGGCAGCAACCGAGATAGCGGTTTATGCCAGGGAAGGGGTAAATATTGTAAAATTCGCGGAAAAAATAAGGACTCTCCTCGATAGTGAGCATTCCGTGTTTCCTCCGATACTGCGCCGTGATGATTTCCCGTCCAAAAGAAACAGAAATACGGAAAATGAAACTTTTGCCGTAATGTCGCTTGATGCCCATCTTGATCAGATAAAAAATCTTCTTGATGCTTTTCTCGCCGGGTCATACTTTATTTTTGTTGTTTTTATGCTTATTGTGATGATTGGCGTTCTTAATACCTACAGGGTAATGGTTTATGAAAGGACAAGGGAAATCGGGACCATGCGGGCAATAGGAATGCAGAGGGGGCAGGTTAAGGCGCTTTTTCTCTATGAGGCAACCGGTCTTGTAACTTTATCCTCAGCCACTGGTTTTGTTATCGGGATTCTGCTTCTTTACGCGGCCGGTACAGTTGATTTAAGCGGGATAACCGCCTCGGCCCTTTTTACTGAGTCCGGACGGCTGAAATTTTATTTAAGTCCGGGTATTATTTTTACCAACTTTCTGATTATGGCTTTTACAGTGCTGCTTGCGGCATGGGGGCCGGCAGACAGGGCCGGTAAAATGCCTCCGGCAGAGGCCCTTGGCAAAAACGGTTAAGTGCGCCCTATGTCAAAATACAGGTTTTACGGAGTTTGTGCAGTGATAATAAAAAAATATTTTACGGTTCTGCTTTATTTTATTCTGGCTTCGGGCATGTTATGTGCCCAAACAATCGAAGATTATAAAAAGCTGCTTAAAAAGGTAGATGCCAATGTTACTTTTAATAAATCGGATTTATCGGCTGAATATACAATAGTTAAAAGGGACCCCGGCGGGTCTACCTCAACAACAGTGGCGGCCATGTTCAGGCGGGATAAAACAGACCAGTTTCTTATCCTTGTTCTTGAGCCTGTTTCTGACAAGGGGAAGGGCTACCTCAAAATCGGGGACAACCTGTGGCTTTATGACCCTGTCGGGCGGAGTTTTACCTTTACAAGCGCAAGGGAGAGGTTTCAGAATTCAAGCGCGAGAAATTCCGATTTCAACAGGTCGAATTTTTCAAATGACTACCGCCCTGTCTCAGGCAGGAGAGAAAAACTTGGCCGTTTTGAGTGCACCGTCCTTGAGCTTGAAGCTGTAAATACAAGTGTTTCTTTCCCGAAAATGATTATATGGGTATCAGATAACGATAACCTTGTAAGGAAGATTGAGGATTACAGCCTTTCGGGACAGCTGATGAGAACTACCGCGGTACCCAGTTATCAGAAAGTCGGGAATCTCTGGGTCCCCCAGGCCCTTGTTATACTTGATCACCTTAATTCAAAAGTCATATCCGGAAAGACCGAGTATGAACGGACAACCATTACAATAAAAAATCCTTCAGTTGCGGATATTCCTGATTCAGTCTATACAAAAGAATATCTTGAAAAGGTAAATACCAGATGAATTTCAGGAAAAATGCCTCATTTATAAAGCTGCCGGCTTTACTGCTCTGCGGCTTTTTGTTTTTTTACCCGTCTGCCTTGTACTCACAGGAAGCGGAGTCAAGTTCGGACCTGGATTCCCTTTTTGAGGATGCCCCTGAGGATATTGTGGCAGAGGATACACAGACCGACCACCTGACCCAGTTTCAGGAAACCGAGAAAATGAAGGTAAGCGGCAATTTTACCGCTAAGGGAGGCGCGGCCTTCGGCTGGGAAAGCCTTCCTGAAAGCGGCGGGAGTCTTACTGACGGGCTTGGGTTTACTCCGGGGGCACGATCGCTTGCGAGACTGACTTTTGATTCAAGACCCAGCACGGTGTTCAGTATGTACGGCAGCTTTTATACGGAAATTGACCCTTCAGAAGGGGAGAACAACTGGTCGGAACCTGTTATTGATGAGCTTTTCAGCGATTACAATTGGCTTGACAAAGCCTTTATCAGGATGGGAAAGCACAGGGTAACCTGGGGACAGGGGCGTATATATACCCCCGGTGATCTTATGTCCGCAAGTGAAGACGGCGCTACATTCAGGGTAAGTATGCCTACCCTTCTTGACGGTGTCTCGTTTGTCTCTTTGCTTGATGAAAGTTTTATCGGCGAAGATGAATCGTTATCCGCATACGATCTTGCTTATGGAGTACTTGCTGACAAGATATTCGGCGGCATAAGGCTTTCCGCAGGAACCCGCTGGCAGAGAGATCTTGGGTTTACTTCACTTGTTTCTTTTAAAAAAGTTTTATGGAAAACCGATCTGCTTTCGGATTTTATCCTTCATTACAATGATGATGAAATTGATTTTGAGACGCTTGCCGGTTTTTTCAGGGAATGGCCGCAGTATAAACTATACGGTGAATACTATTTTAACGGAAGAACAGAATCATGTGATGACCATAACATAGGCCTTGCCGGCACATATAAGAATATTTTCTCGACTCCGCTTGATTTCGGAATTGAGTGGCTTCATGCTTTCATGAATGATTCGGGGCGTCTTACAACCGGCGTTTCCTGGAAACCGTGGAAACTGGTTACTGCAAGTATCGGGGTACCTTTTTTCTACGGTAACTATGAAAACAGGTATGAAGAGGATGATGATGATGTGAACCTTCTCTCTGAAAGAAAGCTGTCGTTCGCCTTTTTTCTTGAGCTATCTTCCTCTTTTTAAGGACTCTGCCTTATGTTTTCCGCCACAAGACCGTCCTTCAGCCTGATGATGTGGTCAGCTATTGAGAAGATATTCTGGTCATGTGTTGAAAATATAAAGGTTGTGTGCAGGGTGCTGTTTATCCTCTTCATAAGCCCGATTATTTCTTCGCCGGTTTTACTGTCAAGGTTAGCTGTAGGTTCATCCGCGAGAACTATCTGAGGTTTTGTTACAAGAGCCCTGGCAATGGCCACCCTCTGTCTCTGTCCGCCCGAGAGTTCATTCGGCCTGTGGTTCTTCCATTTCGTAAGGCCTACTGATTCTATCAGGTGATCAATATACTCTGTTTCAGATGATCTGCCGGATTCTGATTTTTTCCTTTTTCCCAGCAGCAGCGGGAATTCAATATTCTCAAAAACATTCAGCACGGGAAGAAGGTTGAAAGACTGAAATATAAATCCTATATATTTATGCCTGAGTTTGGTAATTTCACGGTCGGAGAGAGAGCCTGTCTGGAGGCTGTTTACTGTCACGGTGCCTGATGTCGGGACATCAATGCAGCCTATCATATTCAGTATTGTTGATTTTCCCGAACCGGAAGGACCGATTATCGAGATAAAATCCCCTTTTTCTATTTCAAAAGAGATTCCGTTGACTGCTGTTACTTCGGTTTTTCCAAGGGGATAGGTTTTCCTTACATCCTTAAGCCTTACTATAGCCATTTACCCTCCAGTCGCTGATTGAGGGATTATAGCAATTTTAGGCTCCATGTTGCAAGGCTGGCGGCCTTAAACACTGCTGCCGTTTAAGACTCAGAAGGCCTTGAATATTTCATGCTTACTGCATAATATTTTCACCTGTGAACAAAGATATTAATTACGCCGGCCGCCGGTTGGGCATATTTACCGCAGGGTTCCGCTGGAGCGGGTCAAGCGCGTTAAGCGACTGGCTTGAATCATTTTCATCAGTCAGAAAACCGCCGGGATGCCAGGCTGCCTATGATGAAATCAGGGCTCTTAACTATGGCCTTACTCTTGTGATAAAGGCAGTTGAGAAAACGCCCCTTTACGGCGAGCAGCTTTCCAGGTACTCAATGTATCCCGATAAGAGCCGGTGGAACAGTATCTTCGGAAAGCCCCTTTCCCTGAAGACAGTATGCACTGATGCCCTGTTTATGACTGCCGCGAAAGGAAAGCTTAATCCGGGCCTTGAAAGCTACGGCCCTCTTTTAAGCACTTCCCTCGGCCGGGACTACAGAAGCGATACTGAATATATCAAAACCATAGGTAATCTGACAGAAGCGGCCAGAAGCCTCATCAAAAAATATCCCGGCAGGCGTAGCTGGGAAGCTGTTGCGGGAGATAAGGATTTTTCCTCATCTGTTTCGGCCTTTCTCGGGCTTTTTTATGAAAGGCTCAGCTCATCCGGCGTTGTCCCGGTCTTTGATAACGCGATATCAGCCCTTAATCCCCGGTTTTTTGATCTTGTGGAAAACTCTGTTTTCCCCGTGCAGCTTATCATGTTTGTAAAACGGGACCCGAGGGACCAGTTCGCGGAGCTTGTAAAATACAGCGCTAAAACTTTTTCCTTTATGGTCCGCTCTTTCATAAAGGATTACAGAAGGAACATAACCCGCTCCTTAAACTACACTTCCATATCAGGCGGCCGCCCGGATTCAGGGAAAATCATCCGGCTGATAGATTTTGAGGATTTTGTTTATGATACAAGCGGAATCAGAAGGGAGATGGGATCAGTTCTTTCAGGGCTTCTCTCTGATTTTTCATTTTCCGCTGATTTTGATCCCCGTTTTTTTAATCCAGAAAAATCCAAACCTAATATCGGGATATGGAAAAATTCCGGAATGAAAAAGGAAATGGATCTGATTAAAAAAAGTCTGCCCGAATTCCTCAGGCCGGAATCTGACTGAAAAGCTTTACAGGGGGTTTTATATTGTGATTTGTGTTGTGGGGGGATCCGGATTTATCGGCACCAGGCTGTGCAGACGGCTTAATGCCGGTAAGAGAGAGTTTTCAATTGCTGACAAGTCAATGAGCCGCACTTTCGGAAGCCTGACAGAGATTGCGGATGTGAGGGACGTTGAGTCGCTTGGAAGGGCAGTCGGCGCTCCTGAAATACTTGTTAATCTTGCGGCTGAGCATCATGATAATGTGAGACCTTTAAGCCTTTATGACGATGTAAATGTTAAAGGCGCTGAGAATGTCTGCGCTGTTGCGCGCGAAAAGAAGATCAATCATATAATTTTTACAAGTTCTGTCGCTGTATACGGGTTTGCCCCTTCAGATACGGATGAAAATGGTCAGATAAACTATTTTAACGATTACGGAAGAACTAAATGGCTTGCGGAGAAGGTTTACAGAAAATGGCAGGAAGAGGCCCCTCTTGAAAGAACCCTTGTCATAATCCGGCCGGCAGTTGTATTTGGAGAGCAGAACAGGGGCAATGTCTATAATCTTCTCCATCAGATGGCATCAGGCCGTTTTGCAATGGTCGGGAACGGAAGAAACAGAAAATCAATGGCTTATGTCGAGAATGTTGCCGCGTTTCTTGAACATTCCATGAATTTCAAACCGGGCATACACCTTTATAACTATGCCGATAAACCTGATTTTGACATGAACACCCTTGTTTCTCTTGTCAGAAATACTCTCGGGCGCAAAAAGAGCTTTAATTTAAGGGTCCCCTATTCTATGGGGCTTCTGGCCGGATATATGTTTGATGCCGCATCATTTATAACAGGGAAAAAATTTACCATCAGCAGCATCAGGGTAAAAAAATTCTGTTCTGAAACGCAGTTCGCCTCAAGTGCTTACAAAAGCGGGTTTAAGCCCCCGCATGAACTTGAAGATGCGCTGATAAAAACAATCAGATATGAGTTTATTGACCGAAACAATGACAGGGAACTTTTTTACTCTGAATAGAAACTGATATAAATACAATTATTATTAATCAGGGAAATTATAGGGATTGAGCAGTGATGATGCCCTGCTTCCTGATATTTCAACTTCAAGTGTATTGTCCGGCCCTGATGATAAATTGGGGGAAATCAGCATTGGAAGTGAGTCAGCATAACGGATTTTGTATCTATGATTGTGTCCGGTTATAATTAACCGGATGTCATGTTTTTTATAAAATTCTATGGCTTCATCATAATCAGCAAACTCATCATCTACCGGATGATGCTGTACGGCAAAAACATTTTTACCCTTTTTTTCGGCATTATAAAGTATATTATCAGCCCATTTTATTGTATCCCCGGAAATGTGTCCGTCAGGCGGAGTAACCCTGAATGGAAAACCCCTGTTTCTTTTCCATTGGGCTGTATCGAGACATAGAAGAACAAGACCCGGCAGGGGCTCAACAGCATAAGACAGGGAGGTTTTATCCCTTGAAAATGCTTCTCTGTAACCGAATTCGCCGTAAATCTCTGAAAAATCTTTTGCTGAAATATTTTTTGCGTGCCTGGGTTTGTTTTTAAGAAACTGAAGCCCTTTGGAATTTTTTACATCGTGGTTTCCCGGAACAACATAGGCCTGTATCCCTGATTTTTCGAAATCAAGCAGGATCTCCGCAAGCAGTATATGGCTTGCCTTGTCTCCGTTTACAGTAAGGTCCCCAGGTATGACAATGAAGTCTGCCTCAGAACCTGCAGCCCTATCAAGGGCAAATCTGGTATTCTCAAAGTTATCATCAAATACTTTTTTTGTTATTTTAAGGTAACTGTTCCATGCCTGGTAATCATTTACAAGTGTGTCAGAGTCATACCCGTGCAGATCGCCGAGTACTGTCATTGTGAAATCACGGTTTCCCGGTTTTATGCGAAAAATATATGGATTGCCTGTTATGTCTTCTGCTTCTGATATGTAAGTGTAGTCTTCCAGCGGTGTTTTTACAGAAGCGCATGAAAAAGATATTACGGACAATATTGACAGTATAATTGCTGAAAAAAACAATCTGTTGCTTTTTCTCAGGTACTCGGTATTTTCAGACATGTTATTAATTTAGTATAGTGACATGTATAAATCAATAAAAAGAGACATATTCATCTTTCATCGGAGAAATATATGAAAATTGCTGTTATCGGAACAGGATATGTAGGACTGGTTTCCGGCGCGTGTTTCGCGGAATTCGGCTGGGACGTTACATGCATTGATAAAAATACGGAAAGGATAACTTCCCTTGAAAAAGGGGTCATGCCGATATATGAACCGGGACTTGAAGCGCTTGTAATTAAAAACACATCCGCGGGAAGGCTTTCTTTTTCTCTTGAATACGCGCCGCATGTTGAAAATGCCGATATCGTGTTCATTGCTGTCGGGACTCCTGAAAGAAGGGGCGGGGGCTACGCTGATCTTACCTATGTTTATCAGGCAGCGGCCGAAATAGCTCATCACCTGAAAGGATATACTGTAATAGTTGATAAAAGCACTGTTCCTGTAGGAACTGCGAGAAATGTGGAAAGGATAATAAGAGAGCAAAATCCTGAAGCTGATTTTGATGTGGCATCAAATCCCGAATTCCTCCGTGAAGGGTCCGCGATCGGGGATTTCATGAGGCCGGACCGGGTTGTTCTGGGCGCTGAAAGCGATAAGGCGAAGGAAATGCTTAAAGAACTTTACAGGCCGCTTTTCCTTCTTGAGACGCCGATGCTTATAACCGGCCTTGAAACCGCGGAACTTATAAAATACGCGAGCAACTCGTTTCTTGCGGCAAAGATTTCTTTTATTAATGAAATCGCGAACCTCTGCGAAAAGGTGGGGGCGGATGTCAAGGATGTTTCCCGCGGAATGGGACTTGATAAAAGGATAGGCTCTAAATTTCTTCATGCAGGCCCCGGATACGGCGGCTCCTGCTTTCCAAAGGATGTTTCAGCTCTTGTCAAAATATTCCACGATAACGGTATGACGGGCCGTATCCTTGAGGCTGTCGTCAATGTGAATAATTCCCAGAAATCCCTTATGGTAGGCAAAATCAGATTTGCACTCGGAGGCAGTGAATACGGAAAAACAATCGCCATACTGGGGCTCACTTTTAAACCCGAAACAGATGACATGAGGGAGGCACCCGCGCTAACCATAATTCCCGCGCTTCTTGACGGAGGGGCGAAAATTAGCGCGGCTGACCCGGCAGGGATAAACGAGGCAAAAAGACTTCTTCCTGAAGGGATCTCATATTTTGATGATGCCTATGAGGCCTGCAGGGGAGCGGATGCCGTTGTTCTTCTTACCGAGTGGAATCAGTACAGGGCCCTAAACTTTAAAAAGCTTAAAGATTTGATGACTGGAAGGATTTTCATTGATCTTAGAAATGTATTTAATTCCATGATTCTGAAGAACGCAGGATTTGATTATTTCTGTGTCGGGCATGGTGAGAGGGTTCAGGAGTAGGGATGCTGGATTTTTTTTATACACTGTTTATTTTTCCGATTGAAACTGTAATCAGTGTTTTTTACTGGTTATTTCTGCAGATGTTTGAAATACACGGGATCGCCATCATCTGCCTGAGCGTTACCGTAAATATTATACTTCTTCCGCTCTACAATGTCGCCGAAAGGTGGCAGCAGAGGGAAAGGAATATCCAGGCTCATCTTAAAAATAAACTTGATGATATAAGGGCCGTATTTAAGGGCGCAGAGCGTCACATGATAATAAGGACATATTACCGGCAGAACCACTATCATCCATTTTATTCTTTAAGAAATGTGATAGGGCTTGCAATACAGATCCCCTTTTTTATAGCGGCATATCATTTTTTAAGCCATATGCCGATGTCAGCAAAAACCAGTTCATATTATTTTATTAAAGATCTCATGCGCCCTGACGCGTTATTGACTGTTTCAGGCCTTTCCATAAATCTGCTTCCCGTAGTCATGACTGTGATAAACCTTGTTTCCGCGTTTGTTTATTCCGGCAAGCTTCAGAAAAAGGAAAAAAACCAGCTTTTTATAATGGCGCTGCTCTTTCTTGTACTTCTTTATAATTCTCCGGCCGGGCTTGTCCTTTACTGGACAATGAATAATGTGATATCCCTGATCAAGAATATTATAAACTCAGGCCGGAATCCCAGGAAGTATTTTTATATTACTCTTGCTGGTTTTGCAGCTTTCATGTTTGTTTACTCCCTGTTGTTGAGATATCCCCTGTTCATGAGACTGGCCGGCCTTGATGGGTTTGTTTTTAAGGCAAAAAAAATACGGCAGATAAATATAATTACAGGAAGTTTTTTTGCTTTTGTTTTATTGTTTCCGGTATTTTCAAAATTTATCCATAAAGCAGTTGAAAATATATTTTCAGGATTAAAGAATTCCCTAAAGGACGGAACAGCTGTTTTTGCGTTATCGTGCATAATATTGTTTATGCTGACAGGCCTTGTTGCCCCTTCATTTCTGATTTCAGGTTCTCCGCTTGAGTTTGCGGAAGTTATCTCCGGCGGCAACTATAACCCCTCCTGGGCAATAGTTAAATCTGCACTGCAGGCCTTTTCCCTGTTTATTTTTATTCCTTCTGTAATTTATATCCTTTTCTCCAGGGATGTAAAAAAATACCTGATCCTTTTATCTTTCCTTTTTGCGGTGACGGCTCTTGTAAACATTTTTATCTTTTCCGGCTCCTACGGGGTAATCAGTCCGGATTTTACATTTGATAATTCACAGATACTGAAGCCTGAAGTGTATCAGGTTTTTCTTAACTTTTCTGGAATAGTATCTGCTGCGGCTCTAAGCGTTTTCTTAATTAAAAAAAAATATTATAAAATTATAAACAATTTATTAATTATAATAATAATTTCACTTGCAAGTATTTCTGCTTTTAATATACATAAAATCAATTCAGAATTTCGCCACATGCTTTCCTATAATTCTGTTTTGACTTTTGAGGAAAAAAATCAAAAATCCAAGAATATTTTTACTTTATCAAAAAAAGGAGAAAATGTTTTTGTTATAATGTTGGACAGGGCCCTTGGCGGACTGATGGGTGAGGTTTTAAACCATAATCCTGAGTTTCTGGAGCAAATGACGGGTTTTGTCTGGTATCCAAATACAGTTTCTTTTAACGGACATACCCTGCTGGGCGCACCGCCTCTTTTCGGCGGTTATGAATATACGCCAGTTGAAATGAATAAACGTGATAAATTGCCGCTTGTAGATAAGCATAATGAAGCTCTTCTCGTAATGCCTCGTATTTTTCTTGAAAGTGGATATGAAGTTAAAGTTACAGATCCGAGTAATGCCAACTATTCTGAAATACCGGATCTCAGTATTTTTAAGGAGTATCCCGGCATAAAGGCAGAATTAATTGTCGGTAAATTCACCTCAGACTGGATTAATGAAAATATTAAAGATGATTCAAATAGTAACATTTCAGAAGTATTGAATGAATATCTTCTAAATTTCAGTATTTTCAGAATAGCACCTAATTTCCTTCGAAGCAGAATTTATGACAGCTCCAGATGGTTAAAGCCTGTTAAGGCAAACCTTCCTCTTAGGTTCATAGACAGTTATTCTATTCTTGATTATCTCCCCAGGATAACAGGGTTTGATGCGGAAAAAAATACTTTCAATATGACTGTTAATTATACAATTCATGAACCCAGAATACTTAATATATACTTACCTGAAGAGTTCAGAAGTACTCTGTCAGAAGATTTCAACTATAAAACTTCAATTCAGGACAGCTATACGCTTAAACATTTTTATACTCAGATTGGGGCATTTCAAAAACTATGTAAATGGTTTAATTATTTAAAAGAGAATAATGTTTATTCCAATACAAAGATAATAATCGTTTCAGATCACGGCCGTCGTGATATAGTCGATCCGTTTTTTATTAACTTTTCAGATGATAATAAACTAACAAATAATTATACATATTATCATCCTTTACTGCTTGTAAAAGAATTTAATGCAGAAGGAAAACTAAAAATCTCTGATGACTTTATGACAAACGCAGATGTTCCATCAATTGCTGTTTCACATCTGGATAATGGAGTTAATCCGTTTACAGGCAACCCAATTAAAGGTGAACAGAAGAAGGACGGAGTGGATATTGTAACAGTTCATACCTGGAAAGAAGATCTTAACTACAGTAAATATAAATTCAAATTTTCAGATAAAGATATTATTCATGTAAAAAATAATATTTTCATAAAAGAGAACTGGACTGGGATTATTAAATGAAATTCCAATTTTACATCTTTTATTTTATTTTTATCAACACGTTTCTTGTACAGGCTTATATAGATCCGGGTACAGGGAGCATGCTGTTTGCCGTGCTGACCGGAATAATCTCAACTCTTTTCTTTGCCGGAAAAACACTGTTTATAAGACTGAAGACTTTGCCGTTCTGGTATAAAAAAGATAAAACAGCAGTTTCCGGAGCAGAAAGAAAGAAATATGTTTTTTATTCTGAAGGAAAGCAGTACTGGAATGTCTTTAAACCTGTTATTGATGAATTCATCAGGCGTAAACTTTCATGCAGTTATTATACATCGGATAAGGAAGACCCGGGCCTTGAAGTCTCATCTGAATTTGTTAAACCGGAGTTTATCGGGAGAGGTAATATGGCCTATTCAAAACTGAATATGCTTGAGACTGATATCTGTGTTATGACAACTCCCGGTCTTGATGTTTACCAGCTTGAAAGATCTAAAGGGGTAAAGCATTACAGCCATATACTCCATGCGGTAGACGATACTACCCTCTATAAACTTTTCAGTTTTGATTATTATGATTCCATGTTTCTTTCAGGGGAATATCAGAAAGAAAGCATCAGGGAGCTTGAGGCTAAAAGGGGAACAAAAGAGAAAGACCTGTATGTCACAGGCAGCACATATCTTGATGTTCTCTCATCAAAAGTAAAAACGCTTGATGTAAAGAGAAAAAATGATGTGATAACTGTTCTCGTATCTCCATCATGGGGAGACAATTCTCTTTTAAAAAAATTCGGACTTAAACTGCTTCTTCCATTGGTTAAGTCAGAAATGCGTGTAATATTAAGGCCGCATCCGCAGTCGTCCATTTCTGAAACAGAATTGCTTGATAATATAAAAGAAGGTCTTAAGGATTTTAAAAATGTTGAATGGGATTTTTCGCGGGAGAACATAACGTCAATGGCAAGATCTGATATAATGATTTCAGATTTTTCCGGAATTATGTCTGATTACCTGTTTCTTTTTTCAAAACCTGTTATCTATACGAGTTATGAATTTGATAAAAGAGGTTATGACTTAAGCGATGTCGAAGGAATCCCCTGGAAATTCAGAATGCTGAAAGAAGCGGCAGTTGAAATCGGTGAAGAAAATTTTAATGATGTTTCAGCAATAATCAAAAAAACACTTGCCAGCGATGTTGTTTCCAGAAAAATTGAGGAAGCTAAAAACACTGCATGGTTCTATCAGGGAAAAGCAGGCGAAAAATGCGCCGATGCGCTTGAAAGTATTCATTCAAACCTTGAAAATTGATTCATCGGAACGGGAGGCGGTAAATTGAAATATGACAGATGTGTAGTAAACGGCGTATTTGATCTTTTTCATGTAGGGCACGTGAGGCTGCTGCAGAGGGCAAAGGAGATGTTCAAAGAAGTCGTTGTAACAATCGATTCAGATGAACTTACAATGAAAGAAAAAAGAAGACCGATATTTAATCAGGATGAACGGCTTGAAATAGTAAAGGCATGCAGGTACGCCGATGACGCTCTTATTATCGACCGTTCGTGGGGGCCGCACGCGGTTGACCCTGCAATGGTTGATGACTTCATGAACAAGTACAATGTAGATGCTGCTTTTGTCGCGGCTGACGATGAGGAATATGTTAAATACTGGTTCGGGCATTTGCACAGCCAGGGGCGGGTGGTAATTGTCCCGAGGACAAAATACATATCAACAACGCATGTGATAAAGATCGTAAACGGTGAAATTGTAAAGGAAGAAAAAGTGAACCTGCTTAACGGCGGCGGACAGGGTAAATGAAAAAAATTCTTGTGACAGGGGGATGCGGTTTTATAGGCTTTCACCTTGTAAGGGAGCTTGCGGGAGGTGATTTTAAAATTACCGCGCTTGATTCCATTAACAGCTATTATGATCAGGAACTGAAATACCGCAGGCTTGAAGAACTTGGTATCCGAAAAAGCGATATAGCGGATAACAAAATGCTCAAATCAAAGCTTTTTTCGGATGTTGAATTCATCAAACTTGATACGGCTGAGAAGGAAGAGCTGGATAATCTGTTTAAGGAAAAAAAATTTGATATTGTATGCCATCTTGCCGCCCAGGCCGGGGTACAGTATTCGCTGGTCAATCCGCAGTCGTATATTGACAGCAATATAACGGGGTTTTTGAATGTTCTTGAATCCTGCAGAACATACGGCCCCCGAAAACTTGTTTATGCGAGCAGTTCGAGCGTTTACGGCAATAATGTCAAGCAGCCGTTTGCGGAATCCGACAGGACCGACAGCCCTGTGAGTATGTACGCGGCAAGCAAGAAATGCAACGAGCTTATGGCCGGAGTCTACAATTCCCTTTACGGACTTAAGTCCGTCGGATTGAGGTTTTTTACGGTTTACGGCCCCTGGGGAAGACCTGATATGGCCTATTTCAAGTTTGTCAGGAAGATTTTAAACGGAGAGCCGATTGAGGTTTACAATAACGGAGTAATGAAGAGGGATTTTACATATATCGACGATATTACCGAAGGGCTTAAGAGAGTTATTACTTCCTTTGCCGAAAGCGGTGAGGATGTAAAATCAGAAATTTACAATATCGGCAGGGGCAAGCCAGAAGACCTCGTATCGTTTATTGAAACTATTGAGAAAAACCTTGAAGTCAGGGCTGAAAAAAAATATATGCCATTCCAGATCGGAGATGTGGAAGAAACCTTTGCCGATGTTTCGCTGCTTGAGAAAGATTACGGCTATAAACCCCATGTTGACCTTGAAGAAGGGATCAGGGAGTTTGTGAAATGGTATAAGGCCTGGAATTCCTCAGGCAAACCTTTCTTTTAAAAACTTTTTCAGCGCTTCATCGGAATTATCAATTAAAACTGATTCCTTTTTTAAGTTTAAAAGCTTTTCAAGCTGTGCCGGGAGCGGAGGGTTTTTACCTGTAGCTTTTTCAACTACCTCGAGAAACTTTCCGGGGTGGGCAGTGGACAGGGTTACAACCGCAGTCGCCCCGCTCCTGCCCGGCAGGGTTTTAATATATCTTTTTGCCGCCGTATAACCCACAGCAGTGTGCGGATCAATAAACCTTTTTTTCTTTTCATAAAAATCCCTTACAGCTTCAATTGTCTCATCATCATCTACCCATTCCCCTGTTATCATTTCACCCATCTTTTTGTAATCATCCCTGAAAATATCCTTAAGCCTCTCGAAGTTGCTTGGGTTGCCGACATCCATGGCATTTGAATATGTCAGAACTGATGGCCGGGGAGTGTAAATTCCTGACTCAAGATATTCGGGCACTTCCCTGTTAAGGTTTGTCGCTGCGATAAACTTTGTTACGGGAAGGCCCCACCTGGCGGCAAGTACGCCTGCAGTGAGATCTCCGAAATTCCCGCTTGGAACAGAGAAAACAATATCGCTGTATCTGTCTTTGAGCTGGTTAACCGCCCAGACATAATAAAACGACTGCGGAAACAGTCTTCCGAGGCTTATGGAGTTTGCGGATGTCAGAGGAAGGGCTGAGAGTTCGTCGCTTACAAATGCGTCCTTTACCATCCTCTGGCAGTCGTCGAAAGAGCCTTTTACCTCAAGCGCTGTTACATTGCCGCCGAGGGTTGTAAGCTGTTTTTCCTGGAGAGGGCTTACCCTTCCGGAAGGATAAAGTATTACTACCTCGATATTGTTTCTTTTGTGAAAAGCCTGGGCGACAGCGCTTCCCGTGTCTCCGGATGTCGCGGTAAGGATTATTGCTTTCCTCTCCTCGTCTTTCAGAAACTCTTCCATGGCGGCGGCAAGAAAGGACGCCCCGAAATCTTTAAAAGCGCATGACGGGCCGTGATAAAGCTCAAGAATAAACATGTTTTCATCGGCAGATGTCAGTTCCGGTTTAAAGGGAAAAGCTTTCCTGCATACGCTTTCCGCCCTGTCCGGTGTCAAATCGTCTTTAAGGACAACAGAGGACAGAGCTGATGAGGACTCAATAAAAGAAGTTTTACTGTCCATTGATTTGAATAGATCTGACAGGTCAGGGTATTCGGCGGGGTTGTACAGCCCTCCGTCAGGCGCAAGCCCCTGAAATACCGCTTCGCGGAAACTTACCATGTTTTCCCTGTTTCTTGTGCTGTAGAATTTCATTTTTATCTCCTTGTCAGCCGGTCAGCAGCCGAGAAATGTTTTGTGGATTGCGTTAATCGCCTTTACTGTTTCTTCTTTTTTTATTATGAATGAAAGATTTCTCTCGGATGAGCCCTGGGCAATAGCCAGGACGTTTATGCTGTTTTCTCCCAGAGTATTGAAAAGTTTACCGGCAATACCCGGTGTTCCTCTCATGTTTTCCCCGATTATGGCAATTATCTCAAGGTTTTCAATCAGTTCAAACTGCTGAATCTTTTTGGAATCAAGTTCCTCCCTGAGGTTGTCATTAAGACCTCTAAGCGCCCTTTTGGAATCTTCCTCAAGGCATACAACGCAGATTGTGTGTTCCGATGATGCCTGTGATATCATGATCACATTTACCTCGTTTTTGGCCAGGACGTCAAAAACCCTTGATGCAAATCCCGGAAGGCCGAGCATGCCTCCCCCCTCAATGTTGATGAGTGAAACGTTATTGATGCTTGCTATCCCGGTAATCGGCCTGTTATTGGGCTTCGGGGTTTTTATTATCATTGTTCCCGGGGCTGAAGGGTTAAGTGTATTTTTTATACATATCGGTATCTCATTTTCTACTGCAGGTATCATCGTATACGGATGAATTACCTTCGCTCCGAAGTATGAAAGCTCCATGGCTTCTTCCACGCTTATCTCCGGTACAACAAAAGCTGTTTTTACAAGTCTCGGGTCTGCGCTCAATACTCCGTCAACATCTGTCCAAATTTCAATCACATCAGCTTTTATTCCGGCTGCAATTATGGATGCTGTGAAATCTGATCCGTTCCTTCCGAGTGTTGTGGTTGATCCGTCTTCCGCAGACCCTATAAAGCCTGTAATTACAGGAATACCGCTGATCCCGGAGAGCCTGTCCCTGATCAGGGGGTAAGATTCGTCATATTTTACAGAAGCTCTTGTATACTGATTATTGGTTTTGATAATCTCCCTTGAATCAACATATTCTGAATCAACTCCATCTGAGTGCATGTATGATGCGATAAGAAAATTATTAAGCCTCTCCCCGAAGCTCGCGACAAGGTCAAGACTTCTCGGGGAACACTCTTTTACAAGTTCAATGCCGTGAAGAATATTTGTAAGCTCTTCAATCATCTCTTCTATCTTTGCAATGACATTTACCGCAGTATTTCCGCTCATCAGTTCTTCGGCCGCATTCTTCTGCCTTGTCCGCAGCAGTTCAATATTTTTCCTGTATCCGCTATTGCCTGAGGCAGCTGTTTTTGACGATTCAATTAAAAGATCAGTAATTCCTTTCATTGCTGAAAAAACTACCGCTATTTTCGCATCTTTCCTTTCATTTTTTACTATTGCACAAACCTGTCTGATTTTTTCGGCATCCTGCACCGAGCTTCCGCCGAATTTCAATACCTTTACCATTGCTTAAGTCCTTATCTCGTCAGTTGGAATCAGAAAAATATATATCATTTTTTTAACTTTTGTTTAAGTGTACCGGTGGTATAATAATACGGTAAAACCTGATGCCGGGAAAAAAAGGTGGTACAAAACCTCTTTCCTGCTGTATATTTTATATAAAGGGTTTTCAGATGTGCCCATAATAATTAAAAAGGGTTTTTGTGTCATTTAAAAGAGTTTTATTTACAAAAGCTGAATCTCAAAACAGAAAATATTCCAGATCAGGATGTTTTAGTGATTTGTTGACTTTTTTTAAAACATTTTTATTCCTTCCCGGTATCTTCATAATGGTATTTTTTCTTTTTTCATGCTCATCCCTGCAGAAAGCGTCAGATGAAAGTAATGATTCAAAAGGAATTGAATCCTCCTCTCTGGCTGGAAAATCCGGAGAGGCGCCGGAAGCTCCGGGAACATCCGGAATATCACCCGAAGGATTACCTGAAAAAGGAGTTTCCGAAGATGGTAATTCGTATACTGTGACGGCTTCCGGTGCCGGCGAGTGCAGCCCCCGGGAGATTGAGAAACTTTATCATAGCGCAGCCGCAAACAGGATAACAAAGGAAGGAAGGATATACCTTCCCGTGAGCGAGGGGAACAAACTTACCTTTATTTCAGGCGATTTCACAGGAGACGGATGCCCCGAGTTTTATGTGCTTTATTCTGAAGGCAGTTCAGGGGATGATGTATTGAAACTCAATATAACCGATCTTAAGAATATATATCAGGAGGATGTGGGACTGAGACAGTATCTCCTCGCCGCCTACATCTTTTCAGATAATGCTTTTGTTTATAAAGGGTACGTAAACATTGAAAGCAGGGGAGCTTTCAGCTATCTTGAAAAGAAAGAGATAAACAGAAATACAAAAACCTATGCGCTCTCTGCAGGATTTCTGACAAGCGAAGGGTCATCAGAGGATCTTGTAATTTTCAGCAGGGATGGAAAATACTCCACAATTACAATAAGAAATACCCTTTCCGATTCAATGAGGAAGGAGGACATTGATAACGACGGAATTCTTGACCTGCTCCGTTATGAACAGATTTTTGTTGACGGGTCAGGCGCCGAGACCTTTATTACCTGGTTTAAATTCAACGGGAAGGAATACCTGCCTGTAAAAACAGTCAATACAGTAAAGGACCTCCGCGGTTTTCTTGAAAAAACAGAACTGCTGCTTGAAGGGAAAGAACTCGAAAAATTTATTGAAGATTCGATATCACCTCCCGTTCTCAGAAAAATAAGATCAGCCGGAATCAGCAGCAGCGGGATCCTCCGGAGGGTGTTCATCCCGGCAAGGAGAGATACCGGCTCTTTTGCTGATATAGGGACGCTTCTTTCATCTGAAGCCGGTATTGATTTTACCTTCCCTGTAATTCTTGAAAACCCTTTCAGGATGGAGAGAGATAACCTTTACAGTTTTACTACCTATGTCAGAGCTTCCCTTAAGGGAGCGGAAGATACGGAAGAGAATGAGGCTATATATCTGGTGCGTATTTATATGGCGGCTAACCCGTTTGCAGCGAGAAAATATTTTTATTTTGTAAATTAATCTTTTTTGATTATTATCCCGGTTTACCCCCTTCTTTTGTGCCGGAATTTTCGATTTTAACCCATTATTGACAACAGTACTTAATGATTGTAGAGTCTGAAATATGTGCAGATATCATGTTGACGGGTCTTTTCCCATTAAAGGAAAAATAAAGGCAAGCGGTAATAAAAACGCGGCGCTTCCGTGTATCGCGGCAGCGCTCCTTTCAGACAGCGAGGTTATCCTTGAAAATCTGCCGGAGATTGAAGATGTTTCTGTTATGCTCTCCATTGCGTCCAAGCTGGGAGCAGCAGTTAAAAAAATAAAACCCACCGAGTATTCAATAAAAACAGGCAATTTAAAATCCGAACTTCCGCTTGAAGAAGCAAAAGCTGTCAGGGCCTCAATTCTTTTTGCAGGTCCCCTTCTTGCCAGAACAGGAAAAGTTGTTTTCCCGCCTCCAGGCGGTGACGTAATAGGCCGGCGGCGTCTTGATACCCATTTTATTGCGTTTTCCGAGCTTGGCGCAAGGATTGAAATGGACGGCTTTTTCAAGCTGACGGCAAACAAACTGGTAGGGGTTGATCTGTTTCTTGATGAAGCATCTGTCACAGCAACGGAAAATGCGATTATGGCATCAGTCCTCGCGGAAGGGAAGACAATTATCCAGAATGCCGCATCAGAGCCTCATGTCCAGGACCTGTGCAAAATGCTTGTTTCCATGGGGGCAAAAATAGCGGGAATCGGTTCCAATATCCTGTTTATTGACGGAGTTAAAAAGCTTTCGGGAACACGCTATAAAATCGGCTCTGATTTGATTGAGGTGGGTTCTTTTATAGGGCTTGCCGCAGTTACAAGGGGAGAACTTGAAATAGAAGATGCGGTTGCATCAGACCTTAGAATGACCAGAATTGCTTTTGCAAAACTGGGGATACACTGGGAAACTGACGGCAGTGTCATAAGGATCAAGCCCGGTCTTCAGCTGAAGGTTGTTCCTGACCTTGGCGGACAGATTCCGACTATTGATGATGCGCCATGGCCCGGTTTTCCTCCCGACCTTACAAGTATAATAACTGTCGTTGCGACCCAGGTTGAGGGGACTGTTCTTATCCACGAGAAGATGTTTGAATCAAGGATGTTTTTTGTAGACAAGCTTATCGGGATGGGAGCCCGGATTATCCTGTGCGACCCACACAGGGCTGTTGTAAGCGGCCCGTGCCGGCTTAAGGGGAGCGAGCTGGTCTCTCCCGATATAAGGGCAGGTATGGCAATGCTGATAGCTTCTCTCTGTGCAGAGGGTAAAAGCGAAATAAAAAACGTTTATCAGATTGAGCGGGGATATGAGAATCTTGTTAAAAGGTTAAAGCTGCTCGGAGCAAGAATTGAAAAGAAAAATGCTTCTGACTGCTGAAGATTTTCAGGAATTTTTAATTGATGAAGCTTTATTGATTGTAAATAAGAGAATCCCGAAAATTTCAGCAAATGTTATAATTGAGTAGATAATTGCTGTTTTCAGCATTCCCAGTTCTCCCATAAAAATTGTTATCATTCCTGTTTTAAGATAAATAATGCTGTTTTCAAAAAGATAGATAAGGAGAACCGCCGCGGGAAGGAGGATCAGTGAAAAATAGTTTTTCCCCCTGTTTCTCTTTAAAAAGGATATTCCTGCTGCCATAACTGCAAGCAGCGTAAATACAAAATTGAAAAACCTTATAAACCTGATAAAAAGTTCCCTTGCCGGAGCAGTTTTTCCCGCCCCTGACGCGGCCAGCATTCCAAGATGATCAGCAAGATATGATGTTTTTATTTTCTTGAGGCGGGTATCTTCCAATCCCATGAAAAGCAGCGCTTCCTGGGGAATCTCAAGTTTTACTGAATATATTTTTTCACTTTCTTTCCCTTTAATTACCTCAGGCGGGATCATCATTTTTGTATCCCTTCCGATGCACAGCATATTGAGATCGCCGTCGATTGATTTTCCATACATCGAATGGATCTGGTTTTTGATTTCACCTTTTTCAGACAGGTGTATTATATCGATATCAAAAAAATAGACACTGTCTCCTGAAAAGATAATTTTTTCTGCCAGGATAAGCTCCTTTCCTGTCTTGTCTGATTTATTTACAAAAGCGATCTCTGTTTTTCCAGGCGCGAAATAGAATTTTATTATATCCTCATAAAAAAATGAGATTCCGGTAAGATGTGAAAAAACTTCTTCCCCCATATCAGCCAGTTCCGGGTCAGTTTTATATGCCAGTGAAAGCTGATGGAAAAGATAATAGGCTTTCTGATATTCCTTTTCATTGATAAGTTTTTCAAGTTCAAGTTTTCCGTCATAAAGTCTTTCTTCCCTGTTTTTATCCGGAGTATATAAGGTAAGCTTCTTCTCTGCCCTTTTTAAAATTTCACCGGCTTTTTTTCTGCTGCTTTTTAAACGGCCGGCCATTTGCCCGTAATAAACTGCTGAAGGGTAATCTCCATTTTTGAAATACTTCTCCGCGGTGTCAAGGAGCCTGCTGCCTGTTATAAAATCCTCAGAATAACTGCCTGCAATTTCTTTATCCTGCTCCTTTCTCCCGGATTCATTATCCGGAAGAGCTATTATGATAGCGCTCTTTTTTTCATTTATCTCTTTGTTGTTCGGGTCTAAGTAAAGATAAAGATCTGCAAAAACGCGGGCTTCCTCAAGCTTTCCCTCATTCAGATTTTTTATTGTTTCTTCAAAATATAATTTTCCGGAACCTGACAACTGTTTCAGCCACTCCTTTTTTTCGATTAATACCGGTTCTGTTACAAAAACGAAAAGCAGATAAATAATTACAGATGGAATAGCTGCCGGCAGCACAGACAGTATTATTGCCGCCCCGCTTGCAGACGGGGTTTTATCTTTTCCGGAAATTCTGTCTGTCATTACAAGCATGATAAAAAGAGCTGCGGCGGTTATGGGAAGGAACAGCCTCGAATATATGTAGAATATGTTTATTATAATATATGGGGTATTTAAAACTGAAATTTGCAGTTTTTCATGTATCAAAAGGGAGTATAAAACAATAAGTATCAAGGAAAACAGATGAGTAAGGAACAGATACTTGATGCTGCGTCCTGTTGTAAGTTTCATCTTCGGTTTACTCCGGTTATTTTTTTAATTAAAAAAGCAGCTGTGATAACACCAGTGATAATCAGGTATAATAAATACCAGGTTAATGTTTTGTCCGGGAACAGGCCGGGAAGGTTTTCTGCCGAAAGGGGGAGCGGAATTCTTTGAAGATGATAATTACTCAGGATAAAAAGAAAGACAAAAAACTGGGAAAACATGTAGTTTATTACGGGCCAGCTCCCTGAAGAAAAAAAGATTGAAATTGCAGTGACAGAAATAATAACAGACATTGCTTTTAAAGTTTTTCTGTAGAGTGAAGAGAGGCCGCCCCTGCTGATATCAGCAGAAATATTTGAAGAATATTTTATAAGAGCGTTGAAAAATTTGTTCCACGGGTTTTCTGTCTCCAGTTTATATTCCCCTTCCACAGATGAGAGCTTTAATTTCATGTTCTCATTTATCTTGTAATTTCCTCTGTAAACAGCCGGACTGGAAGGGGATGATGAAGCTGAAGCTGAAGAAGGTGAGATCTGTGAACCGGTTTTTTTATTTATGATAAGTCCTGTCAGTGTTCTGTTTTCTATATTATCAACAAAAAGAAGATTTTTACCAGACTTGTAAAATCTTCCTGATTCAACATCAGGCTGGGAAAAAACAATGATGGAGTGAGGGAAAAAAACTCCGGCAGCTGTCAGGAGGAGAGAAAGTATTGCTGTTGTTGCGAGTGCGGTTAATAAGGGGTGTTTTTTCCTTTTTGCCCAGAATGACGGAATATAAAAAATCATTGAGATAAGTACTATAAGGGTAAGGTTTTCAGCGAAAAAAACAGTAAAAGCAGTCCCTGCATCTGATGCTGCAGCAAAATTCTGGGAAAAAACAATTACTGAACCGGCTGCAAAAAAAAATAAAAAAGACATAATATTTATTATTAAAGAGGCGATGACCTTACTCCTGTATTATGCTTAAAGAGATCCTGTGGTACTGTTTTTATGCTGATGCAGGACCGGATCAATCTTTTTAATGAATTTTATCATGTGCTGAACCCCATTGCAATAATAATAATTTTATCCATAATGCGTGCCCTTAGGGGATAAGCTGTTGTTATGCACAGGCGGCAGCCTCTCCTGCACAAGTTATCCACAGGTAATTAAGGTTAATTATTTGTTATAATGTGCGGATGACAGTGCTTTTTCTGCAGAAAAAATAATTATTTACGGTAATTCGCCGGGTTGAGATTTAATAATTACTTATAATACATGTATTTATTTGTCTTTTCTCTAAAAAGCCAATTATTGAAAAAAATATTAAAAAGGCAAATAAAAAACCTGCAGCTAACGGCAGGAAGTTATCCACAGGTTGTTAACAACAGGTTTAATTTAAAAAAAGTTTTCGCTGTTTTTTGAAAAAAGAATAGAAAAGAGTTTATCCCAGGAAGACCTGTCCGTTATTGTCTATCGCAAGAATTGTCTTACATTCAGAACACCTGAATCTTCCTGCTTTTACTGCTTTAAGCTTCTTTGAACAGATGGGACATTTGAATATTTTCGGGAATATTTCTGAAGATTTCTGGGGATTTCCCTTGTTAAAGAATTCAACCGCATCTTCGAGTGAATCTTTTATATTAAAAAACTGTGAAAAGCCAAGCAACTGGAATACTTCATAGACTTTTGGCTGTATTTCGAGAAGAACAATATCCCCTCCTCGCGGTTTTACTGTTTTGAGAAATGCTGTAAAAGACCCGATTCCTGTGCTTGATACATAATTAAGGCCGTTACAGTTGAAAATCAGTTTTATAAAACCCGAATCAACTGCTTTTGCGATTCTTTTCTGGAATGAATTGGAATTATATGTATCAATGTATCCGGTAAGGTATAGTACAAGACATTTGGGATCGCTTTCAACTTTTTGTAACCTGATTTTCAGACTGTCATCTTTTTCATCATCAAACCCCGGTACTATTTCATTATTTGACATATATATACCTTTTTATAGAAAATAATTTTGCAAAATACTGATTTTTCTTTTTATAATAAAAGTTAATCATTATTTTGTCAAATAATATATAGTTAAGCAACTATTCCGATATTAATTATTATCGGCAGGATATAACCATTTTGTTTATGGTTTATTTTGCAAATATGGTATAATATCCGAAATTATCTGTTTTTCAGGGGGCGGAATGAATAAAAACCTGTTTATATTTTTTATTATTTTTATTTCATACAGCGCTGCGCTTACTGCACAGGAAGCGCCCGGATTTGATAATGTTGTTAATTTTAATATCTCCTTAAAAGACCTTGATGCTCTTGCCAAAAACAATAAAGTAAAATCCATAGGTGACAAATATCTTATTTTAAACGGGGCAGTTTCTGAATATATGGTTACGGACAAGGAAGATGACAGCTACACAGTTGAAATTGTGCTTGTCAACGGTGAGTGGGCTGGAATTTCCGATGTGTATATCTACAGAAGCATAATTGTGTTCAAAGGCCCTGAGTTTAAGGAAAAATTTCCTGAGAGAAGAAGAAGCACTCCCGGCCCTGAAGAAATACCGGTAAATTCCGGTCTTATTGTTGTAGCAAAATTTCTGGAAGTCAGAAACGAGGGGGGGATGGTTATTCCTGTCCTTGACGGTAAATATCTTAGAGTATACAAATGACCCTGCCGTACCGGCTGCCGGACAGGAAAATATGGCCGTGCCTGAATACTACCCCGGAGTTTTTTTAAATGAAGCAGTATTTTGATCTTGTAAAATATGTTCTTGAAAATGGAAAAAGAAAGGAAAACCGCACAGGAGTAGCGACTTTAAGCTGTTTTTCCTGTTTTTATAAAGTTGATCTTGCTCAGGGGTATCCCCTGCTTACTACAAAAAAAATCTTTTTTAATTCAATGCTCAGGGAGCTCCTCTGGTATCTTTCAGGCGAGGAGCATATCAAAAATCTTAAAAAACACACAAAAATATGGGATTCCTGGGCTGATGAGGAAGGACATCTGGAGACTGCATACGGCAGGTTCTGGAGAAGGTTTCCTGTTCCTGAAAAAGGGCTTGACGGAGAAGTCTGGTCAGACAGCAGGTGGGTCAGCATGGACCCGGTTACAGGATATCCGGTTTTTGACCAGATTCAGTACATCATCGATTCGCTTAAGGAAATCAGGGAAAACCCTTATTCAAGTGCTTTGAGGCGCCTTGTTGTTTCTGCGTGGCACCCTGCCAACGCATCTGTAAGCAGACTTCCCCCCTGTCATTACACTTTCTGCTTTAATGTATCTGACGGAAAACTCAACTGCCATTTGACTCAAAGATCCGCAGATATAGCACTTGGAGTTCCCTTTAATCTTGCGTGTTACTCTCTTCTTACCATTATGCTTGCCAAAGAATGCGGTTTTATCCCGGGAGAGTTTGCCCATACCCTGATTGACGCCCATATTTATGAAAACCATGTTGAAGGGCTTAAAATGCAGCTTGAAAGAAAACCGTCACCCCTGCCGGGGATTATAATTGCGGATAAGCCGTTCAATGAGCTTATGTTTGAGGATTTTGAACTTAAAGATTATAATCCCCAGCCTTTTATCAAATTCGAGGTGGCTGTTTGACCGTTTCAATAAAGCCGGTAAAAGAAATATCTCTAATTGCCGCAATGACAGGCAGAGGTGTGATCGGCAAAGGTAATAATCTGCCCTGGAATATATCAGAAGATTTAAAACTGTTTAAAAAGATAACTATGGGAAATATCCTTATAATGGGGCGAAAGACTTACGAGTCAATAGGCAAACCGCTGCCGGGGCGAAAAAACTTTATTATAACATCAACCGCCCCGGAATCTTCTGCCGCGGAAATTTCTTCTTCCGCCCCGGTATTTGAAAATGGAAAAACCTATTATTTCGCCTCATTTTCTGATGCTGCTTCCGCTGCCTCATCAGCAGAGGGAAGTCCCTTCATTATCGGGGGAGCGTCCATATATGCGCATACCCTCCGTTATGCAGACAGAATGTATCTTTCAATGGTTAAAAAAGAGTATGACGGAGATGTTTATTTCCCCCGTTTTGACCTTGATGAATGGGTTTTGTCTGAAGAGAAAGATTTCGGCGGGTTTGTTTTAAAAGTACTGCTCCGCACTTGAGTGTGGGCTGATGAAGTGTGAGCAGATAATTTGCCGGCAGGTAAAGGGTGAGCCGGAATAAGCGATTCCCTTCTGCTTCCTATAAGATCGGTTCTTCCCGCCTTTTCAAGCGCCTTTCTTACCAGCTGATAGTTTTCCGGTTTGTGAAAATGAATCAAAGCTTTCTGCATTCTCTTTTCTTCGTCTGTCGAGGGAATATAAACCTTTTTCATTGTAAGCGGATCAAATCCGGTATAATACATGCATGTAGAAAGCGTTCCCGGTGTAGGATAGAAATCCTGCACCTGATCCGGGATAAACCCGCTTTTCTTAAGATAAATGGCAAGTTCAATTGCATCCTCAAGTGTTGATCCGGGGTGGGATGATATGAAGTAGGGAACCAGAAACTGCTTTTTCCCTTCTTTCCTGTTCTCTTCATTAAATCGCGAAACAAATTCCTCGTATACCTTTGCAGGAGGTTTCCCCATCAGTGCAAGCACCCTGTCAGAGACATGTTCCGGCGCAATTTTAAGCTGTCCGCTGATGTGGTGAGAGCAAAGCTCTTCAAGGAAATTGCCCTTCCTGCCGGAGGCTACATCCGGGTCAAGAAGAAGATAGTCAAACCTTATGCCGGACCTGATAAATACTTTTTTGACATTTTCCACTTTCCTGAGCTTCCGCAGGAGTGCAATATAGTCCCTGTGGTCTGCGTCAAGGTTTTTGCAGGGAAGGGGGGTAAGGCATCTTCTTTCACAGCATCCTTTTTTCATTTGCATTTTGCATGAAGGATTTCTGAAATTTGCCGTAGGCCCTCCGACATCATGAATGTATCCCTTGAAATCTGATGCCGATGTAATAGCCTCAGCTTCCGCAATAATGGACTGGTGGCTTCTGCTCCTCACCCCTTTTCCCTGGTGGAAGGTGATGGAACAGAAGCTGCAGCTGCCGAAGCAGCCACGCGAACTTGTTATGCTGAACTTTATTTCCTTAAGAGCCGGTATTCCCCCTGCCCCGTCATAGACCGGATGGGCTTCCCTCGTATAGGGAAGAGCGTATACTTTGTCAAGCTCTTCCCTTTCAAGGGGAAATGCAGGTTTGTTCTGAATTATAAACTGCTCCCCGGTTTTTTCTGCAAGGACAGAAGCGGTAACCGGATCAGTATTTCTGTAAGCTGCCGCGTAGTTTTCGGCGAAAAGCTGTTTACTGCCTGCAGTTTCTTCATAAGAGTGAAGCACTGTTAAATCTTTCAGAGACGGCAATTGAGAGGTTCTGAATACTGTCCCCCTTATATCTGTAAGCGATTTTACGGTTTCTCCCGCGGCAAGTCTTTCCGCTATTTCCAGTATTGCTGTTTCCCCCATCCCGTAAACAAGAAGGTCTGCCTTGGAATCCGCAAGGATGCTTCTTCTAAGACTTCCGCTCCAGTAATCATAATGGGCAAGCCTCCTGAGCGATGCCTCAAGTCCGCCCAGAATTACAGCTGTGTCTTTATAAGCTTCCCTGATTCGGGCTGTGTAGGGAATCAGTGCCCTGTCCGGGCGCAGTCCTGCTTTCCCTCCGGGAGAATAAAGATCGTCTCTTCTTTTTCTTTTAAAGGAAGTGTAATGGGCAACCATTGAATCTATGTTTCCCGAAGTGACAAGAAATCCAAGCTCCGGACGGCCCATTATTTTAAAAGATTCGGGCCCTTCTCTCCACTGCGGCTGGGCAATTATTCCAACCCTGTATCCCCTGTCCTCAAGAACGCGGGAGATTACAGATGCTCCGAATGAAGGATGGTCCGCATATGCGTCACCCGTCACGAGAATAAAGTCAAGCTTTTTCCATCCTCTTTCATCCATCCCGTTCCTGTTAACCGGAAGAAATTTATTCATATATAAGTGATACGGTTTAAAAAAATAAAAGTCAATTTGCTGATAACCCGTCATTACCTGTATCAGTTCCTAAAAAGAAATTGACTTATGCTTTTTTTGTTAGTATGATAGGGATGTATCCCCATTTTATTAACATTTGTAATATAATATATAATAAATATAGTAAGTATCACATTTTATTAATTAATAGATGATATAGTTATGCTCTTACTGTGAGGAGTTGAGGTGATCAAAACCGGTTTTCCAATTGTACATTTTTACGATCAGGACTTCGTTGATATATATAACAAAACCTGGACATGGTTATATGATTTCTGGAAAAAAGGGACAAAAAAAAACGGTTTTCAGCAAAAATATTATAATTTTCAGGGAAATGATATTATAAGCCAGTATGAAGCGTGCCTTTCCACTTTTTTTCTTGTTTACAGCAATAATATTTTCCAGCCTTTTACAGCGCTTGACAATTTTTACGCGAGGCAGGAAGAATCAGGCGCAATAAGGGGGCTATACAGGGAAGAAGACGGCACTCCGGTTTTTAGCGAAGACAACCCTGAATGTGTCCACCCGCCGCTTTTTTCATGGGCGGAATACAACCTCTACCACAAGATAGGGCAAAAAAAAAGGGTAAAAGATGTAATTCCTGTCCTGGAAAGATATTACAGCTGGCTTGAAGATACTTTTCAGAAAGAAAACGGTTTATACGAAACTCCGCTCTCATCTGTTGTAATGGGCAATACCCCGAGGGAAAAGGGGTGCTATCTTGTTGATTTCAATACAATGCAGGCTGTAAACGCGCTTTATCTTTCCGCTCTTGGTGATATACTGAACGACAAGGAAGTGAGCTTCCGATACAAGAAAAAATATTTTTCCCTGAAAACAAGAATCAATTCCCTGATGTGGAATGAGGAAGACGGTTTTTATTATGATCTTGATAAAGATGAAAATTTTGTAAGGGTAAAAACCATTGCTTCCTACTGGACCCTGCTTGCAGAGATTCCAAATGAAGACAAGGCGAATGCAATGATAGCTAAACTTTCAGGAGACGACTTCGGTACTGAAAACCCTTTTCCTTCACTGTCTGTCGAATCGCCTTTATTCAGTGAAGACGGCAACGGATTCAGGGGATCTGTTTATCCCCACATGACTTTCATGGTTGTAAAGGGACTTGAGAAATACGCGAGAAATGATCTTGCGAGGGAATGCTCCATAAGACATCTATATTACATCCTTGATACACTTCATCCGGAGGACGACAAGAAAGGGAATATATATGAAGCCTATCTTCCGCTTAAGGAAGGGGCTGCGAAATCTGAAGAAGGGGATACTGATTTCCCGAGAGAAAATTTTCTGACCTACACCGCTTTAAGCACTATAACACTCATGATTGAAAATGTAATAGGCCTTTATATCAGTCTGCCCCGAAAAACTGTTGACTGGATTATTCCAACGCTTGAGATTATGGGGATAGAAGATCTGTCCCTTAAAAGAAACATGATTACAATACTCGGCAACAAGAGCGGGCGGGGCTGGGAAATAAGGCTTGAGTCGGAGAAGCTTTATTATTTTACAATCAATATTATGGGACTGAAGAAGAAAACCCTTCCCATTCCATCCGGCAAATGTTCCATGCTTATCGAAAAACTCTGACATACGCGGTCACAATCATCAGCATAAATTAATAAAAAAACAGGGCAGTTCAGATTTTAATCTTCTGAAGAATACCCTGTTTTTATTTAATTTTTTATTTCTCAGACAATCTTTCCAAGAAGAACTGCTGATACTTCCTTTACCCCGCCGCTTCCGTCAAGTTCTATATAACTGATACCTTCGGCAGCCGCAATTTTCTTGAAATAGTATGCAGCCGCGAGCGTTCCGTTGCCCTTGTCATAATAAATATCGTGTCTTTTGTTAATGGCGTTTGAATCCTGGTCATCGGCCCTTGTCGAAAGAGCGCCGCCGCATACCCTGCACTTGTCCCCGTCCGGTTTTACAGCTTCGAAGTAAATATTGTTGGGGTGATTGTTGTCATTTTCACAGAGTCTTCTTCCCATTATTCTTTTTCTCGCCAGTTCCCTGTCCAGCAGCAGTTCAATGACATAATCAAGCTTTATGCCTGATTGTTTAAGGGCTTCAGCAAGTTTTATGGACTGGATCTTGTTTCTGGGAAACCCGTCAAGCAGCCAGCCTTTTTTGCAGTCATCATCTTTAAGACGGCTGAGTATCATTGGTATTGTAATCTCATCAGGGACAAGATCTCCATTGTCGATAAACCCTTTTGCCTTTTTCCCAAGTTCAGTTCCCGCTTTGATGTTTTCCCTGAAGATAACACCGGATTCAATATGGGCAATTTTATACTTTTCCTTAACGATAGACCCCATTGTCCCTTTACCGCTTCCGTTGGGGCCGAAAATTAAAATATTCATAATTACTCTCCTTCTGCTGTATTAATTTACCAATATAGCATTATATGGAAAAAAAATCAGGCAATAATAAGCGGATTTGATTACTTTATTGACTTACTATTTTAATCAAACTATTATGAATTTTATGGATACCTTAAAAAAAGTGTTTTTTTCGTTTCCGGAAAAAATAATTCTTTACGCCTTTGGCGATCGCGAAGCGTATCCTGTAAGCCCCGGATTTTACAAATCCGGGGTAAAGGGCCCAGCCGAACCGAAGGATGGAGGACCCCTATACCGTGCCTTACAGGAGAAATTATAGTTGGCGCAGGACGATTTACTTGTTTTTGCAGATGAAGAAGAAGCTGTTGCAGAAGTTACAACTGATTTCTGGAACATTCTTATAATCGATGATGAACCTCATGTCCATCAGGTTACAAGAATGGTCCTCCGCGACCTGGTTTACAACAATAAAAAAATCAAATTCCACAGCGCTTTTTCTGCAGAAGAAGCAAAAACCATACTCAAACAGGATATAGTATTTTCACTTGCGCTGGTTGATGTTGTAATGGAGGAAGATGACTCAGGTCTTAAACTTGTTGAATATATAAGAAAAGACCTTGCAGAGTACAAGCTGAGGCTTATACTCAGAACAGGGCAGCCCGGATTTGCTCCTGAAAAAGAGGTAATTATCAATTATGACATTAACGATTATAAGGAAAAAACCGAACTTTCCGCCCAGAAACTTACTACCTCTGTAATTTCCGCGCTCAGGAACTATGAGCATATTGATGCAGTTTCAACACTTAACAACGAACTTGAAAAAAAAGTTGCTGACAGGGTAGCTGATCTGAATGAAGCCAATAAAAAGCTGAAAAACATGCTTGAAGCGCTTCAGGAGGACCAGGAAGCCGGAAGAATCATGCAGCAGAAGCTTCTCCCTGAACAGGAAAAAAAGATCCAGGGTTATGTATTTAAAAGCAGATTTTACCCGTCAATGACTTTAAGCGGCGACTTTCTTGATTATTTCGAAATCAATGAAAAATATCTGGGATTTTATATTGCCGATGTTTCAGGACACGGGGTTTCCTCAGCTATTGTAACTGTACTTCTTAAAAATTTCATTGATAATGCGCTTGAGAAATTCTGGATAGAAGGGGATCAGATGATCCTTAAGCCGGATGCGGTCTGCAAAAGGCTTAACGAAGAACTTTTAAGGGAAAAACTCGACAAATATCTTACTATTTTTTACGGTATAATTAATACATCGGACAACAGGATGTGTTACATCAACTGCGGACAGTTCCCCTATCCTTTTATGATTTCTCCGCGCGACGGGGTCAAAGTAATCGGGGGGAAAGGAACGCCTGTCGGGCTTTTTAAAAAACCGGTATTCAGGGTATGTGAAGAGATGCTTGCTGAAGATTTCAGAATGGTAATGTTTTCTGACGGCGTACTTGAAATACTTGATCTCCCTTCAAATAAGGAGAGGGATAATTTTCTTCATTCGCTTTTTCTGGACAGGAATGCAGGTGTTGATGCTGTGGAAGAGAAACTTGGCCTTGACAGCCTTTCCTCTTTACCGGATGATCTTACTTTCCTGATGATAGAAAAAAACAAAAGTGCGGAAGGCTTTTCCGATGAGTGATGGGAAATATTACTTTGCGCGGGAAGGCGCAAAAGTTTTTTTTAAATTTACCGGCACGCTGAAATACACGATAAGCAGTAAATTTGACGCGTTTCTCGACAACCTTCTTGATGAGGGTGATAATATCGAGGATGTTTTTATTGACCTTTCTGAAGCCGCATTTCTCGACAGCACAAATCTCGGCTTCCTTGCCAGAATATCTGAATACATTACTGAAAAAAACGGAAAAAAGGTTACAATCTATTCACCTGACAATGACATAAACATGCTGCTTGAAAGCGTAGGGTTTGATGAGGTTTTTATAATTATTACAGATAAAGATACTGACCGCGCATCTGAGGCCCCTCTTGCGGAAATACCGGACGCCCTGACGGAAGAGAGACAGAGGTCGCTTATGATGCTTGACGCCCACAGGGCCTTAATGAAAATCTCTGAAAAAAATACTGATACCTTCCGCAACGTTGTTGAACTTCTTGAACAAAGCATTAAAAAAACTGACAGGGATTTAAATAACAGGAAATAATCAAAAAATCTGCCCATAGTTCTGTCAGAGGTGGTAAGCTTCCCCGAAGCTGTTAAAAAGCTGGCCCGAGAGCCAGTTTTTCTGTTCCCTGCTTCCCCCTTTTTCCCTGAGGGGCGAATTGATTGTTACAATCTGTCCTCTCGCGGACCTTGAATGATAGTTTTTATACCGCAGATTCATTTTTTCGTAAACTATTCCCTGTTCATAGTGATAATGTATATAAACAATATTACCCTGTTTGTCGCATGAGACTACCATCCCGATATGCGTCAGTCTGTCATCATCCTTCCCGTTTTTGTTTTTATCAAAGGTGTTGTCCCAGAATATTATATCTCCCGGTTCGGGAAGCCAGTATTTTTTAAGAAGTTTCCGCTCTTCAAGTGCGCTGTAGATTCTTTCCGTGCCTGTTCCATCATATTTCGGATAGTATTTTTGGAGATCAATTCCCGCGTAATAGTAGATCGCGCTCACTACGCCGGAACAGTCCATGTTGAATTTTCTGTCCCCGACAGAAAGGTTCTGTGTTTTACGGTAAATCCCGGCTGCCTCGACCAGGGCTTTTTTTATTTTCTCAGTTTCCGAATCCGGCTTCCGGAATTCGCTGTTATCAGGCTTTCCTTCTTTTTTGCCGCTGTTTTCCATTGTTACGCATGAGATTAACAGTAAAAAAAGAATGCAGATTGCAAGGAATGAAGCTGCCAGTCTGACCGGCGGCATCAGATTTCGTACATTAATACGGTTTTTATGGTTTATCATTGTCAGGTCTTTCTTCCTTCACTGCAGTATCAGGGGTTTTCCGGCGCCTGATAAAACCTGTGCCGACAAGATATGTCTCAAATGACATTTTTCTTACTGCTTCAGGTTTGAACGATTTTGCAGAAGTAAACATTTTTTTCATTCTGTTCATCAGTTCTTTTTCATCTCCTCCCTGAAATATCTTTACGGCAATATTCCCTCCGGGCAGCAGGACTTTTTCGGCAAGATCAAGAACAGAGGATACCAGCTGGAAAGACCTTTCCGTATCCACGGTTTTATTCCCTGTTGTAGAGGGGGCGGCATCGCTTAATACAGTATTATAAGGTCCTTTATCAAGGATTGTTCCGATATTGCTCTCTGAAAAAGCATCTCCCTGGATAAAAAAGAAATTATCCCCTTTGCAGGCAGGGTCAAGGGGCAGCAGGTCAACAGCTGTAATAACACTCTTTTCTCCGAGTTCCCTGATCAGGTAAAGGCTCCAGCTTCCAGGGGCGGCCCCTATATCAAGGACAGATGAGGACCTGTCTAAAATCCTGAATTTTTTCTGTATTTCCATCAGCTTATAAACAGATCGTGCGGGATATCCTTCCTTTTTTGCTTTAAGCGTATAATGGTCATCAGCTCTGGGATTATTCTTTTTGCTCATATTGACTAATTCTGTTTTCCCTTTAAAGTATTGTTATGACTACTGATTATAATCAGAGATTGGAAAAAATAGAAGAATATATTTTTGCTATTCTCCCTGAAAAGGCCGGCCCATCATGGATGAGCGATATTGCCGGCATCACTGATTCTGACAGGATTATCCGTTCTTTTTTGTTTGATAATATAAACAGACCGGCACTGGATCTTGTCCAAAGGGGAGGAAAGAGATGGCGCCCCATGCTGATGGTCCTTCTGTGCGAGGCAAGGTGCGGCAGCATGGACATGGCCCTGCCGCTTGCCCCTCTTGTGGAGCTTGCCCACAACGGCAGTCTTATAATTGATGATATAGAGGACAATGCTGATTTCAGAAGGGGAAAACCGGCAGTACACCTTCTGCACGGGACAGATATGGCAATAAACAGCGCCAACTTCCTCTACTTTCTTTCACAGCTTGTTATTGAGAAGTCTGACCTTCCTGAAAAGTCAAGACTTAAGCTTTATACCCTTTACTCGCAGGCAATGCGCCGGCTGCACCTGGGGCAGGGGCTTGATATACATTGGCACGGCAGCAGCATTTTTATTCCGGATGAAGGTGAATACCTGCAGATGTGCCGTTTCAAGACAGGTTCCCTTTCAAGGCTTGCAGCTGAAGCAGGCATAACCGCAGCCGGCGGAAACCCGCTGGAGATTGCTGAAACAGGTCTTGCCTGCGAAGAGATGGGAGTGGGCTTTCAGATCCTTGATGATATTACAAACCTTACGACAGGCAATCCCGGTAAAAAAAGGGGAGACGATATAGTTGAAGGAAAAAAAAGCCTTCCTGTCATCCTGTACGCCGCAGGGGGAGGAGACAAGGAAAAACTCCTTGAATGTTTCAGGGAAGCAGGCTCCCTTGGGATAGAAAAAGGTGAAGGGGCCGTGACAAGAGCAATAGAACTTCTGGAAAACAGGAATTCTCTTGAAAAAGCAAGGGAAAAAGCACTGGAAATACTTTATAATTCAAGGACGAGTATTGAGAAAAGGTACCCTAAATGCAGGGCGCTGGATTTGATTTTGTTTATTTTTGATACTTTTACAAAAAGTTTCTGAACAGCAGTCAATATTATACTGAACTTATAATTCAAGGCGGAGAAAATGAAAAATATTATAAAAAAACAATTTTCATACAGTTTTGATAACTATCTTTTAATAATAATCGGAATAAATGTATTTGTCTTTCTGCTTACCACAATGAAACCGTCCCTGCTTGTTAATATCGCGATGAATCCGGTAATGGTTTTAAAAAGGTATGCCTTCTGGCAGTTTATAACATACATGTTTGCCCATGCAAATATGTCTCACATTTTTTTCAACATGCTGGGTCTTTTTTTCTTCGGGTTTCCAGTTGAGAGAAGTATGGGAAGCAGGGAGTTCCTTCTTTTCTATTTTTTCTGCGGCATAGCTGCCGGGATATTCTCTTTTCTTGTATATTATACAACCGGAAACTACAGGGTTTTTCTTCTTGGGGCATCGGGTGTTGTATACGCCGTTCTTCTGGCTTATGCCCTTTATTTCCCTGATTCATTGATTTACATTATGGGGATTGTTCCGGTAAAAGCCCTCTATCTGGTAATAGGGTATACAGCTATCGAGCTTTTTTCCCATATCAGCAATCCATATTCAGGAGTTGCCCACCTTACCCATCTTGCCGGATTCGCGTTTGCCTATATCTATTTCATGGTGCGGCTTGGAATAAACCCGGCAGATGTTTTTTTCAGGAGAAGATAACAGATTTCCCTTTTCCGCCGATAATTTTTACAGATGAAACATATTAGTGTTCCGGCTTCGGTATTGCTGATCCTCCTGCTTTCCGCTTCTGCCGCATCGGGCCAGGGGCGTGATTATCCGGTATTTGACGCAGAATTCTGGTTTTTTAATGAACATGAACCCCTCTTTTCAGGTCCGGAACAGGATATCAGGAAACCCGGGACAGGGGATGACACACGGAAAAAAATTGAGCAGCTTCTAGAAGAGGCATCGTTTGCTTTTTCGGGAATGATATACGGTTTCAATTTCAGCTATACTCCTTCGGATATTTCAAGAGGGGTCGATGAAATGTTTGAGTTTACACCTGCTGCCGTTATCCGGAAAGGGGATCCTGCCCTTACTGTAAAAAAAACCCGCAGGGATAAAGAGAAGACTTATGTTTCAATTGAATACCGGTGTGATGAAAGACATGGAAACTGGATATCATACTGGAACAGCGCAGCTTTTCCTGTTACCGGCGGCAGCGGAAAGGGAATCCCTGATGCCGCTCCTGATGCGAGAAAAAACGCGGCAGCCGATGCGGTAAAGGAAGCTGTCAGGGAGTATATGAGGGGACGGGTTCATAATAAACCAAGAAGCATTTCAGGCAGCTGTGTTTTTTCAGAACCTCCCGTGATTACACATATGGCAGGACTTTATAACGCGTCAGTTAAAATCAGGCTTGAAGTTAAAGATGTGGAACGATACACTGTTTTTTAAATAAAGTGGTGCGGAGATATCTATGGAAATAATACTTACCGGCACAGCCGCCAGTTTTAATATTCCGGCCTTCAGGTGCGTATGCGATGTATGCAGGCAGGCGCGCGAAAGCAGGGACAGGAAATTGAAAAGGAGAAACAGCTGTGCCGTAGTAACCGGAGATCATGGCGAGAAAATTCTGATAGACGCCCCGCCTCAGTTCATGAACCAGCTTGAGCTGTGCGGTATAGATGATACCGGGATTGATTCCCTTCTTCTGACTCACAGGCATGAAGACCATGTGCTTGGCCTTTTTTATATGCTTTCGCTTAAAAAATCCAAAGGCGGTATTGTAAGAACTCCTCTTAAAGTATACCTCGGCACTGATACCTATAATTCAATTGCGGCAAATTTCAAGACACTTGCAAATGCTGAAAAAATGGAAGATCTTGACGGAATAATCGAGTTCCGGACAATAAATGAGCTTGAGGAATTCCGTCCCGGAAGCATTAGTGTTACACCGCTTGAGACTAACCACCTTAACGCTAAATATTTATCCTCTACAGGGGAAAAGGAACAGTCGTTCGGTTTTCATTTTTCTGAAAGGGGAAAGAACCTTTATTATCTTGTGGATGCAGCTAAAACACTGCCTGCAAAAACAATCGACTTCATGAAGAGAAGAAGACCTTCCTGCATTATAGTTGACTGCACATATGAAAAATCAGAAGAGTCCTCCGGACACGGTGATATAGAAAGCGTAATGGCCCTTCGGGACCTTTTTCCCGAGGGGAGAATGATTATCTCACACCTCGGGCATAAAAACCTCACCCCTGAAAGGCTTGCATCAGTTTTCGATAAAGAGGGTATTGAAGTCGGCTATGACGGACTTAAGGTTGTTGTCTGATTAACCGGAAATGTTTCAATTGATGAGGCTGAAATGGTTAAGGATATCTTCAAGTCCTTCAGCAAGGCTTTTGTCGGAACAGTAGAGGGCCGCTTTCTTTACCGCGTCCCCGGCGTTTGACGGCGCTGCGCTGAATCCTGTTTTTACCATAAACGGGATATCAACTTCTGAATCACCCACACCCAGGATGGCCTCAAGGGGAACTCCGCTCTCTCTGGAGAGGAAGTCTATCCCTTTTCCCTTGTGAAAACCTTTAGGGATAATATTAATGCTGTCGGATGAATAGATTATATCAAAACTGCCGCAGAGCTTTCCGCCGGCTTCAAGAATCAGCTCTTTGAGGCGCGGCGTAATGCTTTTATCCCTGCTGAAAAGGCTTAATGAGTAATCCTTTCCCCCCTGCATGATTGCCTGCCCTCTTTTGACAAGGGTTCTGTTTATTATTTTTTTAAGATTTTCAAGCTCATCAAGGCAAATGAGATCAGGGTGTGCCTTAAACACATAATCTTTGGGGTTGTATAACCCGGTACCGTGTTCAAACACGGCAGGGGCGAACCCGTGAATTGCCTGAAGAAGCGATTCAACATAGGTGCCGGGCCTCCCCGTAATTACAGTAACCGGCGGAAGGCTCCGGTCAGCTGATGCCTTGTCGTTCATCTCTGCAAGGAGCTTTACTATCCTGCCGGAGTAAAAAGCCCCCTTTGATTTTGATATTACGCCGTCGATATCAAGCGCGATCAGTTTTATTGTGTTTTCCATAAGTATCTGCCTTTATAATCCTCTGTCCGCTGACGCTGTATTACTGTTTTTGAGCCTTTTATGCGTCTTCATACACTTTTGCCAGTATATCGATACTTGCGCTGAAAGCTCCCAGGATATCCTGCTCCTTAAATCTTTCAGGGCTCAGTTCAAGGTTGTAAAGCCCCCTGTACCCGCCGGCCTTAAGCAGTTTTACATTATTTAATATCGGGATTGTGCCGCAGGTAAGCGGCCAGTGGGTCGCGTCTGTTCCCGGGTAAAGATCGTGAATATGGGTGTGTATTGCCCCTTTAATAAATTCCGGAACAGGATATTCCGCAATAATGCCCCTCCCGTAATTTGACCAGGCATGCCCCATGTCCCAGCATAATCCTATACTGCCGCTGTTTGTCTCTGCAGCTGCGGAAACAAGATCCTTATAATCAACCGCCGGATCCGGGAAACCCTTGTCCCTCTGATTTTCATAGGCGATAACAACCGGCAGTTTTTTATTTTCAATTTCCCTGCAGAGGTGGCTTAATATCGATACTGATTTTTTATAATTCTCTTCTATGCTTTTCCCTCTGGTTTTAACAGGATGCATTGTTATTACAAGCGGTTTCCCGTCAGGCTGTGAGGCGTTTTCAAGATATGCCGGGAGCCACGGCATGCTTTGCATGATATCGAGTGAATCGTAATTTTCTTCAACTTCTCCATGTACTGTTATCTGAAAACCGGCATCGCTTACTGTTTTAAAACCCTTCCCCGCATGGGCAAGTATTTCTTCCTGCCAGTGCCTGAATTCTATTGAGGAGACTCCCTTTTCTTTCAGTGACTCCAGAAAACTACCTATGGTGTGATTCTGTTTCTTAATAGCTGTGCTTCCTTCATCTGTATACAATCCTGAGATGAAAGGCCATGGTAAAGATACTCCAATATTCATATATACCCCTTTCTTATATACTGATAATATGTAATAAATCTTGCAAAATGTCATCACTAAAAACCTGTAATGAAAATATAATTGCATTTATGACATAATAATTATATAATTGGGAAAAAGGAGCATGTATCATGAACTGCTATAAAAAGATTTTAAATACCTATGATTCTCTCCCGAAACAGCAGAAAAAGATCGCAGATTACATCGTGTTAAATATCAACGAAGTTGTGTTTTTTTCAATAACAATGCTCGCTTCAGAGCTCAGTGTAAGTGAAGCCACTATTGTCAGGTTTGCCCAGAATCTGGGTTACAAGGGTTTTCCGGAACTTAAAAAAGACCTTGTCCATTATTATCAGAATTATCTGACTCCGGGCGAAAGGCTTAAAAATTCAATTGAGATCCTCGCGGGCGGGGCTTTCTCGTTTGAAAAGGCGATGAGACACGAACTTAAATGCCTTGAAGAGACAATTGATACTGTCAACGCCTCAATGTTTACAGATATTGTAGATTCAATCTGTAAAAAGGATAAAATTTTTATTTTCGGGTTGGGTCTCAGCAACGAACCGATAGTAAATTATCTCTCATTCCGCCTTCGGAGATTCGGCCTTGATGTCAGGGATGCGCCCCATTCGGGCAGCAATATGATGGAGTGCATTCCTTCAATCAGAAAAAATGATCTTGTAATAATCTATCAGTTCCTTAAAGCCTCCCCCGACTACTACAGCCTTACCAATGCACTCCAGAGCACCGGCGCTACCCTGTTTCTTATTACTGACAATAAAAAACTGGATCTTGTAAAAGCGGTCGACAAGGTAATTACTGTTAACCGCGGTCCGGTTGAAAATTATCATACGCTTACTGTCCCCTTTACCGTTACAAGCGCGATTATTCTCGGTGTTGCTGAAAAAATGGGTGATAAGGCTATTGATTTTACATCAAAGATAGGTCAGCTGCGGCGCGGATACTATCAAAGCATGCATGAGGCATTTCTGCCCTACAATAAGGGAGAAATTATAAAAGAAGATGTTAAGGAGGATTAATGGGTATTGTAAAGGCAAATGATATCAGGGGTATATATCCGGATGAGCTGAATGAAGAGACAGCCTGGAGGATCGGATTTTACCTTAAGGAAGTATTAGGCTGTAAAAAGATTCTCATAGGAAGAGACGGCCGGAGATCCTCAGATATTCTATTCAGTTCGCTTTGCGCCGGCATAACAGCGTCAGGTGCGGATGCTGTTTCAATCGGCAGGTGCGATACCCCTGCTGTATATTTTGCGACAGCCGGATATGGATTTGAAGGGAGTGTTATGATAACGGCTTCCCATAATCCGCCGCACTACAACGGATTCAAGATTTCCGGAAAAGATTCAGTTCCGGTCGGGAAAGAAGACGGGCTTAACGTTCTGGGCGAATTGATCAGGGTAAAACCTGCTGCTTCTGCAGGAAAGGGGACAATCACAGAACTCGATATTACGGAAGATTATATAAATCATGCAGTCAGATTTGCCAAAGTGGAAAAACCCCTTAAGGTTGTTGTCGACTGCTCACAGGGTGCTGCCTGCTTTTTCGGGAAAAAAATACTCGCTGGTGTCGCATCTGAATTTATCTATATTTTTGATGAGCCGGACGGTTCTTTCTCTCTCCATGATCCTAATCCGCTTAAAAAAAGTGTCCATGAAATTGTTGCGCAGGCAGTAATCAGGGAAAACGCCGATTTCGGAGTCTGTTTTGACGGAGATGCTGACAGGGCTGTTTTTTTTGATGAGAAAGGCCGTTTTATCTCGCCTGACATTATTACATCATTTTTTGCATCCTACTACTCGGGCGCGGAAAAAGGGTGGAAAGCTTTTTACGATGTCAGATCATCAAATTGTGTACGGGAATATATAGAAAAAAACGGCGGTGAGGCATCAGCCTGCAGGACCGGGCATTCCCATATAAAAAAAATAATGAAAGAAAGCAATGCGGTTTTTGCAGGAGAGCTTTCAGGCCATTATTATTTCAGGGACAACTTTTTCTGCGATTCCGGGTTCATTGCTTTTCTTATAGTGCTTTCCGCCCTTTCCTCCCAGGAAAAAAAATTAAGCGCTCTTTTAAGCGATATAAATCCTTACAGTTTTTCGGGTGAAATTAATTTTGAGGTAAGTGATATAGAGCAGGCAATAAAAAGGATCGGGGAGCACTACAGTCATGGGAAGATTGATACGACAGAAGGCTTAAGAATTAATTTTGATGACTGGTGGTTTATTGTAAGACAGTCCACAGCAGAGCCTGTCCTGAGGCTTGTGGTTGAGGCGGACAATGATGAAATAATGAAAAAACATATAAGCGGTATAACTGATGTTATTAAAAACAGGGGATAAAAAATTTAATATGATATGAAAGATTATTTTCATATCATATTAAATATGAAAATAATTGTTTACAAAAGAAAATAATTGCTCTATAATTTACAAAAGAAAATTATTTTACATGATGGAAATAATCAGAAAGATTATTTGTATTTGGCAGTTTACTTTGTTGTCCGTTTTTTCTCTTTTATCAGCGGAGCCCCGGGGTAAAATGCAGTATTTCTGATAAACCATCAAACATGGCTGAAAACTTCACAATTGTAAAACATCAGCCTGAAGAGGAATACCGGGAAGCTGTAAAAGTTGAAGAAACGGTGCTGTATATTCCACTTCATCATAGGTAAATAAATTTTGGAGGAGCCGTGTCTCTTAAAGCTATTTTTTTTGATTTCGGAGGAACCCTGGATCTTTATCCGGATGTTCCCGAAAAAAGTGCTGCCGCTGCCGGGAAGATGCTTGATCTTCTGGAATCCGCGGGCCTTGATATGAAAAACAGATTCAGCAATGAAGAATTTTATCATTTTGTCAGGGATAAAAACAGGGAGTATAAAAAGTGGAAAGACGAAACCCTGATCGAACTTCCGGAGAAAAAAGTCTGGAAAGATTATATTCTCTGCAATGAGTCAAGGAAGGAGCTTCTGGACTGCAATACCGTAAGGGAACTTACATATCTGATGGACAATGGTTTTCATTCAAGACATGTGAGACCCGAGGCTAAGGAGGCCCTTGAAATCCTGAAACAATACGGACTTGTCATGGGAATAATCAGCAATGTCCTAAGTTCCCTCCAGGTACCCAGAGATCTGGAACGTTATGGGTTAGCGGATTTTTTTAATCCTGTTGTAACATCAGCTGATTTTGGCAGAGTAAAACCCCATTCTTCAATTTTTTCTCATGCAGTCGAAGCAGCCGGCCTTGAGGCCAGTGAATGTGTTTATGTCGGCAACAGTCCCGTGAGTGACATACAGGGAGCAAAGGATGCCGGTTTTAAGGCCGCTGTTTTGATCAATTATGAACATACTCCGCTGCGCGACAGAATGACACATGTGAAACCTGATTATTATATTGAGAATCTGCTTGAGCTTCCCGCTATAATCGGAATGCTGCTGGAAGAAGGTTCTTTTATTAATCCGGTTTGCCGCGCGAAAAAATAAAGCGGTGAAATATTTTTTATGTAGTTAATTATCCGGCTGAAATATCTTACTGCTGTTTCAGCCGGATCTGATATTACAGTTAAATAGCCTGGGAAAGGAGTTGCTGAATAAATATGGCAAATAAAGTTAAACTGAAAATTGAAAACCTGTCCAAGATATGGGGGGATGTAAAGGCAATAGACAATATTTCAATGGAAATTGAGGAAGGAAGTTTTTTAACACTGCTCGGCCCTTCCGGCTGCGGTAAAACAACAACTTTAAGATCTATCGCCGGGCTTGAAGAGCCTACTAACGGTAAAATATTTATTAATAATAAACTTGTTTATTCAAAAAAAGAAGAAATTGTTGTTGAGCCGGTAAAGAGGGATATTGGACTGATTTTTCAGTCTTATGCCCTTTGGCCGCACATGACAGTCTACGACAATATTGCTTTCAGCCTTTTATTGAAAAAAATTCCCAAAGACGAAGTAAGCAGAAGAGTCAACGCTATGCTCAGGAATGTTCATCTGGAAGAACTCGGCGGACGGTTCCCGAATGAACTTTCAGGAGGACAGCAGCAGAGGGTCGCTATAGCGAGAATGCTGATTACATCACCTGACATTTTTCTTATGGATGAGCCGCTTTCAAATCTTGACGCAAAGCTCAGAATGGGGATGAGGAGCGAATTAAAGAGACTCCACCAGGAGTCGGGCGCTACAACTGTATATGTTACACATGACCAGGAAGAGGCAATGACAATGTCTACCCATATCTGTGTAATGAAAGACGGTGTAATCAGGCAGCTGGATTCACCTGAGACGCTTTACAGAAAGCCCGCAGATCTTTTTGTGGCTGATTTTATCAGCAACCCCAAGATGAATTTTTATGATGCTGTTGCAGCACGGGAAAATGGAAAGACTTATATTTCTTTTGCGGGTTTCAGGATTAATGTTGATTCCGGTCTTATCGGAGAGAGAAAAGAAGTAAAAGTTGCGGTACGGCCTGAAGATTATATCCTGGACCCGAATGGTTCTGATTTCAGGGTTATAACACAGCTCCCGACAGGCCCTGATCAGATACTGAACCTTGAAAAGGATGGCCTTTCCACAACCATGGTTTCTCCGGATTACATTAAGGTTAATCCGGGTGAAAATATCAGAATCGGAATCAGGGAAGGGGTATACAACCTGTTTGATACTTCAACTGAAAAAAGAATTTATTAGAGATATTTATTTATTCCAGGATAAATTTGAAAACAGCCGGCAGAATGTTTTGTATTGCCGCAAATAAATTTTCGGAGAAATATTTTGGGTGTTTTTAACGCAAATGACATCAGAGGGATCTTTGATAAAGAGTGGGACCTTACTACAGCATACAGAATCGGTTATTTTCTCCCTGAGATCCTTGACTCTGATATCATAGTTGTAGGCCGTGATGCGCGCCTTACCTCGGGACAAATCTTTGATCATCTCTGCAGCGGGATAAACGACGCGGGAGCTGATGTAATTGATATCGGCCTCTGCGATACTCCTGCCATGTATTTTACTGTCGGAATGTACGGGTTTGGAGGGGGAGCCATGATTACAGCTTCACACAATCCTGCTGAATATAATGGAATTAAAATTGTAAGAAAAGGACCGACGGCCATAGGTTATAAAGACGGAATTGCTGAGCTGGAGAAAATGGTAAATGAGAGCAAGGAACGTGAACCGGATAAAAAAAAGAAGAAAGGCCGGATAGTCTTTAAAAATATTGAAAAAGACTATATCAGTTTTTATTCTGAATATACAAAAAATATAGGTAATCTTAAAATTGTTGTGGACTGTTCAAACGGCAGCGCAGGTGTTTACGGAAGAAAAATTCTTGCAGGAAGCAATGTGAATGCTGTTTATATTAACGAAAAACCTGACGGACACTTCCCCGGACACGGTCCTGACCCCATGAAAAGTGAAAACCTTGCGCAGCTCTCTGAATCTGTAAAAAATGAGAAAGCGGATATCGGACTCTGTTTTGACGGAGATGCTGACCGTGTTGTTTTTATTGATGAGAACGGAAATCCGGTCTCTCCTGATATGATAATTGCGATTCTGGGTAAATATTTTTTAAAGAACGGAAAAGAGACAATACTGTATGATCTAAGATGTTCAAACGGTATTGCCGAGTTTATTTCCGAATGCGGCGGAGAAGCTGTAATGTGTCCTGTCGGGCATGTATTTTTAAAGAAAAAATTAAAAGAAACGGGAAGCGCTTTCGGTGGTGAACTTGCCGGGCACTATTATTTCCGAGACTTCTTTTTCTGCGATTCAGGATGGATGACAGCGCTCCTTGTACTGAGCGTTCTTTCGAAGATTGACGGAGGGGAGAAGCTGTCAGACATGGTAAGCACCATTAGAAAATATTATTTTTCAGGAGAACTCAACTTTCCGGTAAACGGAGGGGACAGGGAAAGTCTTTATTCCATGCTTAAGGAAAAATATAAAGATGGAGTAAAAAATGAAATCGACGGCATACGAATTGATTATCCCGACTGGTGGTTTGTTGTAAGGAGATCTACCAATGAACCGCTTGTAAGACTGATTGTTGAAACAAAAACAGAAAATGAGCTCGAAAACAGAATTAAAGAGCTTGCCGGATTGATCCAGACTTCAGGCAGCAAATAGAAAAGGCAGGTACGGAATGACTAACGTAAAAACTGATGTGTCGGAAATTGATTTTATTTTTTTTGACAAAGGCGGGACTTTAAGTTATCAGGAACCGCATGAAGACGGAGGGGTAGCAGCGGCGAAAGAGATAATGGATTTTCTCGGATATAAGGGCGACCCGTCAGAGTTCCGGAAGATGCTTAAGGAACGGGACAAAAAATACAAGAATTGGTCTCTTGAATCATGCTGTGAAGAAACAGTCGAGAATATGTGCGTGAAATGGTATTTTTATGACGCACCGGATTTAACAAAAGCGGCTGATAACGCGGACAGGCTTATTAGAATGAATTCCTATGTCAAGGGCGAGAGAATAATGCATGCTGAGGCCGCCCCTCTTTTAAAAACACTTAGGGAAAGAGGTTACAGGGTGGGCCTAATAAGCAATACCGTAAGTCCTACAATGGTCCCTGAAGAGCTGAAGGAAGCGGGTATTTTTGATGGCCTTGAAGTTGTTATATTGTCATCTGTCGAAAGACTGCGCAAACCGGACCCGGCGATTTTTCTTCTTGCGTGCGAGAGGGCAGGTGTTGCCCCTGAAAAATGTGCCTACATCGGAGATGCCCCGAACCGGGATGTCGAAGGACCGAGAAGGGCGGGTTTTGCATCTGTAGTAATAATAAGCGGCAAAAACTATAATCCTGAATCTGATAAAGGGGCTCTGAGAGAGCCGGACGTTGTAGTTGCAAATCTTGCCGGTCTTTATGAAGTTTTCCCGGAAAAAAGGGGTTAGCCAGATATGAGAGACGGAGGATTGGAAATGAAGAGCAGAAGAATAACAGACTGCCGCTTTACCGGAGCGTGGATGACAGATATTGATGACACAATAATCAGGTCAGGTGAAATGCCGGATGAAAACTGGGTTAAATGGATCTCTTCCAGAATTGAAAAATTAAACAGCCATAACATTTTGTGGATACCTATGAGCGGTGTAGCCCTTGTAAAACTGGGACCCAGGATCCTTTACCGGCTGCCTGAAAACATACTTGATTCAGTCCTTTATTACGGCGGAGACGGAAGCCAGAAATACTATTTTGATAAGGCAGCCGGAAAATGGGCGGAAGACCTCGACTACAAAAGGGTGTTCACGGATGAACAGGCCCTTGCAGTAATAGGAAAGGATGAGTTTCTGAAAACAGTTCATGATGAAGGGCGGTATGAAAAGGCGGCCTCTGCACTTGCTGAAGGAAGATTTAAATCAGAAAACGGAATACTTGACACAATGAAAAAGATGCTTTCCGATAACGGCTATGATCCGGACCTTTCTGAGACATACTTCCGCGGAGGCTCTGTGAGCTGGATGATGCTGGGAGATATATCTGCCGAACCCTATAAAACAGAGAAAGCGGCAGAGGTCAGAAGGAAACTTATTGAATACGCGGAAAAGACCCTTGAGGAAGAAGGTTTCCTTAAGCGTTTTGGAAAAGAGGGGATAAATATTCCATTTCACGGGGCCCGCGGGATAAAATTTGTTATGATGGGCAACGACAAGGAAAGAGGAACGCGTGACCTGGTGGAAAAGGAAGGGATAAAGCCTGAAAACATTGTATTTGCGGGAAACGAACTTTTCGCTGGCGGAAACGATAACATGATCAGGAAAGTAAAGGGTGTGACCATATTGTCTGTAGGTGAAAAGACAGATCCGGGAGAGCATGTGATAGCTGCGGGGGAGGGGATTGAAGCGAACAACCTGTGGCTTGATGAGATATGCGGTTCACTTGACAGGGGTGAGAAATGGGAAGATATTTTTGCAGCCATAAGAATCCAGGGAAAAAAATGGATAGGAAATAAATTATGAATGAAGCGTTTAAATCAGGCTGTGTAAGAGGTCCTTACCCCCGGCAGTGGGATGCGGTTACTGCCTACAGGATAGGCAGGTATCTTCCTTCATTGCTTGATACGGAAAGTATTGTTATAGGACGTGACGCAAGGCTTTCCTCTGTTGAAATTTTTGAACATCTGGCAAAAGGGATATCAGAAAGCGGAGCCGATGTATTTGATATCGGCCTTGTCGATACCCCCGCCCTTTATTTTGCAAATGTAAAATATGATTTCAGCGCATCGCTGATGATAACCGCTTCGCATAACCCCGCGGGAGACAACGGGCTTAAAATACACCGCGGCAACGCAGTCCCGGTAGACGGCAAAACCGGGCTTAAAGAGCTTGAAGCTCTCATAGAAACTGCTCCGCCTGAGCCGGCTGGAAAAAAGGGGAAAATAGAATATCTTGATATAGAAAAGGATTATTTGTCCCTTCTCGAAACATTCACGCACGGGATAAAAAAACTCAAAGTTGTACTTGACTGTTCTTCCGGAAGCGCCGGAAGGTTTATACATAAGATCTTAAAGATGATTCCCCAGGGCGAGTTTATAATTTTAAACGATAAGCCGGATGGCAGTTTTCCTGCACACGGACCTAATCCGCTTAAAGAATCAAGCCAGATTCAGATCAGGGAAAAAATAGCAGAGGCTAATGCTGATTTCGGCATAATTTTTGACGGAGACTGCGACAGGACAATATTTATTACAGGGAAAGGCGATATGGTTATGCCTGACCTTATCCTGCCGTATCTGGCAAGGTATTATTTTATCCACTTCCCGGAAAAAAAGAAAGGGGACGACGGGATAATATATGACCTCAGGTGTTCAAGCAATGTCCGTGAATATGTGGAAAAGCTGGGCGGAAAGGCGCATCAGTGTAAAACCGGTCATACCGCGATACAGTCTGCCATTCACGGTAATAAAGGGCTTATAGGGGCAGAGCTTGCGGGGCACTACTATTTTCGGGATTTTTACGGACAGGACTCAGCTTATATCGCAATGCTTATGTCTTTCGCAATTGCATCAAACAGCACCCGGAAATTCTCTGAAGAGATCAGGGAAATTGAGAAATATGCTTTTTCCGGTGAAATAAACTTCAGGGTAAAAAACAGTATTGGAGTTCTGGATGAACTTCAAAAAGTTTATACCGCTATCGGCGCTAAAATTGACAGGAGCGAAGGAGTCAAAGCTGTTTTGGGCAACTGGTGGTTCCTTGCGAGGGTATCAAATACCGAGCCAGTGCTGAGGCTTGTTGTTGAAGCAGATGACAGGGATACAATGAAGAAAAAAGTTGAAGAGCTGACAAAAATAATTACAGGAGAACCCGGGTAAAAACCGCCTTACGGCTGCACCCCGGGCTCCATTAAATAATCAGGAGACAGTCATGAAAAAAGAATACAACATAGTATCAATCGGTCATGTGACAAATGATGTGAGAAACATGATGGGAACAAAAACACCGTTTGTCGGGGGGGCGGCTTTCTTTTCTCCCCATGCGGCTAAAAGGTCAGGGGCGGATGTTCTTGTAATTACCAAGATGGCCCAGAAGGACAGGCATACACTTTCCACCCTTACGGATGCCGGTATTGATGTTCTTCCTCTTCCTTCAAAAGCAACTACGTCAATTGAGAACATATTTGTCACGGAGGACCAGGACAACAGGAAGCTTAAGCTTCTGTCCCTTGCAGACCCGTTCAGCGCGGATGAGGTCCCGTCAGATATAAAAGCAGAGGTTTTTCATATCGCCGCCCTTTTCAGCGGAGAAGTTCCGGATGAAATGATTAAAAGCCTTTCAAAGAGGGGTAAAGTCGCCCTTGACCTTCAGGCTGCGCTCCGCTACATAGGGGAGGAAGATGTTTATTTCGAGGACTGGAAGGACAAGGAAAAATATCTTCCCTACGCTTATTATATCAAGGCAGACTCTCTTGAAATAAAGGTAATAACCGGGACCGATGACAGGGAAAAGGCGGCTAAGATACTTTACGGATGGGGCGGTAAAGAGATAGTCATAACAAGAAAAGATGAAGTTCTCGTTTATGACGGTAAAAATTTCTATAGAGCGCCGTTTAACGCGAAAAACCTTGACGGCAGGGCAGGAAGAGGCGACACCTGTTTTCTCTCATACATTACAAGAAGATTCACACACACACCTGATGAGGCAACTCACTACGCGGCAGCCCTTACAAGCATCAAGATGGAGAAATCAGCGCCGTTTTCAGGAACTGTCCAGGATGTTCTTGACAGGATGAAGACTCAAGTCTACTGATTTTTAAAAATATTTTCCTGTTTACTTCTATAATCCTGTTCCGGGATTTATATCAGGGGCTGATATTTAAAAACAGCCCTGTCTTTTTATAAATGAACTGTCCCCGTCTTGAATAATTACCTGTGCAGATTTATGATTTTCCATGATACTGTTAAGATGAATTTTTCAATTATCAGAAGTCAACAGGAGAAATTATGGAGCTTGATGCGGGGAACAGGATTATTGATAACATGTCGAAAGTTATTGTCGGTAAAAAGGACGCGCTTGAAATGGTTGTTGTCGCGCTTCTTGCCGGAGGGCATATCCTGCTAGAGGATGTTCCGGGTGTCGGAAAAACCGTTATAGGCAAATGCCTGGCAAGAAGCATAAACGGCACATTTACGCGGATACAGTTTACCCCGGATGTCCTTCCCGGGGATGTGACAGGCTTTAATGTCTATGATAATAAAACCGGCCAGTTTAATTTTCAGCCGGGCCCTGTTATGACGAATATCCTCCTCGCTGATGAAATAAACAGGGCAATCCCGAGAACTCAGTCAAGCCTCCTTGAAAGTATGGAAGAGTGTCAGGTTACGGTAGATTCAAAAACCTGGATCCTTCCGGTCCCTTTCATGGTGATCGCGACACAGAATCCGATAGAACTTGAGGGGACTTTTCCCCTTCCTGAAGCTCAGCTTGACAGGTTCCTGCTTAAAATATCACTGGGTTATCCTGACCCTGAAGAGGAAAATATAATCCTTCAGAGGTTTCAGAAGGATGACCCTCTTCCCTCCCTGACTCCTGTTTTTACCCCTGATGAGATTATGGTTCTGCAGGGAATGAGAAAAGAGGTGATGGTATCGGAACCTGTGCGCAGGTATATTACTGAAATAACCTCAGCGACAAGGCGCAGCAGAAAGATTAAATACGGGTCCAGCCCGAGGGGTTCGCTGGGGCTGATGAGGGCCGCGCAGAGTCTTGCCGTCCTTGATAAACGGGACTACGTTATACCTGATGATGTCAAAAAAGTTTCTGTTCCTGTTCTTGCCCACAGGATAATCCTTGAGGAAGCGGTTATACTCGGCGGTGAGAAGCCTGAGGATATAATTAACGGAATAGTCAAAAAAACTGAGGTTCCGGTTTGAAGCAGGATCTTTGAGATGAAGATCAGTTTTAACGAGGTTCCCTCTTCAATATTTTTTGTCCTTCCTGTTCAGATATTCCTTGCCGTTTTACTGGCGGCAGGACTTATTCTTAACATCAGTGAACTTGTAATCTTTTCTCTTTTATTAATTACCGTTAAAATTTTTACTTATCTGTGGAGCCTCGCAAGTCTTGAGAAAGTCCAATGCAGCATAACTCCTGAGAGATACAGGCTTTTTCCGGGTGATCAGCTTAATATTTTATTGAATGTAAACAACATGAAAATTCTTCCGGTTCTTATAAAAGTAGAACTTTTTCTCCATCATTCCCTTTCAGCGCAAGGTGAAGCAGCAGGTGGGGAAACAGCTGAGGGCAGGTGGATAAATCTGGAAAAAACTTTTATGTGGTTCGAGGGATCGGAGTTTACAGTTAAAGCGTTTCCCTCCAGAAGGGGTGTGTATAATCTTGGCCCGCCGGTTCTTACGGGCTGTGATATTTTTTATTTTAACCGGAAAAAGAAAAAAACAGACACAGCCGCGGAAATACTTGTTTACCCGTCCGCCGTTAAGATAAAAAAATATAAGCTCCTCGAAAGGGAATATTTCGGCCTGCATTCAGGAATCAGCCCGGTTAAAAATCCTCTGCTTGTCTCAGGAACAAGGGATTATCAAAACGGGACCCCGGCCCGGAGCATTCACTGGAAAGCAAGCGCGAGGTTTAACCGGCTTCAGGTGAAAATATTTGAATCTGTAAGACAGGAAAAAGTACTGATAATACTTGAGGTGTCAGGTTTTAAAAAGAGCCGGGCAATATCCGGCAGTCCCGGAACACATGATAATGAAAATTTTGAAAAAATGCTTCAGGTCATTGCAGCTTTTATCCACTCTCTTCAGCACAGGGGAATCCCCTCGGGGTTTGTTACCAACGGGGTCCTTAACGGCGGAGGGTCAAGAATTATACCGTTTTCATGCAGCAGCGAGCATCACGCACTGGTTCTTGAAACACTTGCAAGACTTAAGATGGAAGAAGATTCGGGGAATGATATTACAGATTTGATAAAAAAGGGAGACTACCTTTCGGGCAGCGCCGGCTGCATATGCTTTTCTGATAAATATTCCGGTTTGACCATGAAAATTTCCGACTGTCTTCTGGCGGGGAAAATACGAAGCAGATTCGTTTTTACTGAAAAAAGAGAAAATGATGTTATCCCTGTCAATGCTGAATACCTCGATGACATTATTATAAGCGGAAAGGAGGAATCATGATACGGCCGGATAAAGCAGTTCCGGTTTTATTACAGCCGGTTATGCTTATGAGCGTTCTCTATCCCTGGATTTCCTTTCTGTTTAAAGCTGCCGGTATAAGGCCGCCGCATTTAATTGATCTTTTTCTGATATTTACTATTGCCCTGGTATTTTTATATACAGGTAAAAGAAAAAACCTCAGAAGGGTTTACAGGCTTCTTCTGTATTCTGCCGGATTAAGTTTTACAGTGTTCTTAATTTTTCCCGGATATTTCAGTGTAAATATCCGGGAAGGACTTCCTTCCGGCTTAATGGAATTGTTTTTCCCGGATAAAACCTTTAAAGGGGTAACCGCCGCGTTTTTATTTTATCTGTTTACCGGGATAATATGGCGTTCAGTGTACGGTCTTATTAATAAAAAACTGAATAAAGATACGGCAATCATCAGGTTTGACCTCGCCCTTGCCTTTTTTCTTCTGCTTCTCCTCGTTAAGACTATTTTTGTCTATAAGGGAGCAGCTTTACCGGCGGATAATTCTACAGCAGGCGGATTTGTCCTTTTTATAATCACCGGACTGTTTTATCTGGGTTTTGCCGGTATGGATCAGGAGGGAAATAAGCGTTATTCCGGTTACGCTAAAAACGCATTTGTAATATCAGGATTCAGTTTTTTTATTATTTTTTTTGTTTCCGCCGTATTTTCCTTTTTTTCCCCTGAACTTAAGCAGGCGGCGGAAACTGTATCAACTCTCGCGGGCAGGGCCTCGGTTCCTGCTGAAAATACTTTCCTCTTTTTTATAAGGTTTTTTATGAACAGCCCTTACAGGCGCAGTATTAGTGTCGAAAGAGAGTCCGAAAGCCCTCCGTCCGTTTCTGTACCGGTCGAAGCACCAGGATCTTTTAATGAGACTGTTTTTTATATTTTCGCCGGACTTTTGATTCTCTTTTTTGTACTGGCGGCAGCTGCTGTTTTATATTTGATATTTAAAAAGCTGATTGCCTGGCTGCTTGAAAGGCCATTGGATAAAACAGGAAGAAGGTCCTTTGCCGCGGGCTGTAAAGATATTCTTTCCCTGATTGCAGATATATTGACGCGGTTTACTGAAAAACTGATATCTGTAATTTCCGGCAGGAGAAAGCTTAACCCTGCAAAGAGATATTACAGAAAACTTTTGTTATGGGGCAAACTGAAAGGGCAGAGCAATTCCGCATCCGAGACGCCGAGAGAATATGCGCTGCGCCTCGGGATAAAGTATCCCCGGTTAAAAAATGAGATAAGTTATATAGTCAATCTGCATGATGAATTTGTCTATGGCAATATACCGCCGGGAAAAGATCAGATAAAAAAGGGCAGGCATTCTTTGAAGAGGATAAACAACCTGTTAAAAATGTTCAAATTTAAAAGGGAAGAGTTCTGATGCCTAAATACGTCCTGAATTGACCCTTGTCCGCAGTTTGACGCCTGCGACAGAGCATGCTATTTTTACAGAGTCTGTTACATCGGTTTTTGCTGTAACTTCAATCAAACCTTTGACAGGGGAGACTGCGACGCTTTTTACACCCGGAACTGTTTCAAGTGCGGTTTTCAGAACTTTCCCGTTAGTGCTGTTGAGTGAATCAATCAGATAAAGATAGCTGTTAACTCCAAACATAACTAAATATTGCATAATCCGTGATTGTTGTCAAACCATGCTCTTTCTTATTTCCTCATAACCTGGTTTGATGATATCGTAAATTATTTCAAGCCGTTCATCATAATGAATGAATGCGGATTTTATTGCGTTAAGCGTGAGCTTTTCAACATCCTTAAGAGTAAGTGAAAACAGGGAAGAAGCAATCGCGAATTCCTTTGTAAGGGTTGTGTTGCTCATAAGCCGGTTGTCTGTACATAGAAAAACCCTGAATCCGTTCCGGTAATAGATGATGAAAGGGTGCTGCTCAAGTGAGACGGCGGCACCGGTATGGATATTTGATGAAAGGCAGATTTCAAGAGGTATTCTCCTGTCCCTGATAAAATGGGAAAGCGTTCCCATCTTTACCGCTCCGGCGGTAGTAACAGTCATGTCTTCCATAAGCCTTGTCGCGTGTCCTATCCTGTGGCTGCCGCAAATCTGCAGTGCCTGCCAGATTGATTCAGTTCCGAAAGCTTCTCCGGCGTGTACGGTTATATTGAAATTCTTGCTTGTGATATATTTAAAAGCCTCAAGATGCCTTCTCGGAGGATGTCCGAATTCATCTCCCGCGATATCGAATCCGACAACACCTCTCGACCTGAAAGAAACCGCAAGCTCTGCAATCTCAAGTGAATCGCTTTTGTCGCGCATGGCGCATAGGATCAGCCCGTACATTATTCCGGTCTCGGCGCTCCCCTGCTCAAGGCCCGCGAGAACAGATTCAACAATCTCTTCAAGGTTAAGCCCTTTAAGCGTATGAAGCGACGGGGCAAACCTCATTTCAACATAGACTATATTCTCTTCCGCCCTGTCAATTATTGCTTCCCTTGCCGCTCTTTCCAGCGCTTCCCTGTGCTGCAGGATACTTACCGTAACCGCAAACCCTTCAAGGTATGCCGAAAGGCTTTTCCTGTCAGCGCCCCTGTGAAACCAGGCTGAGATATCTTCCGGCGTATCTGCCTGCAGCGGGATGCCGTAGCGGGATGCAAGTTCAAGGATTGTGAGAGGTCTTAAGCCCCCGTCGAGATGGTCATGAAGCTCAACCTTGGGAACTGCTTTTAAAATTTGCATATCTATCATATATTAAGGATATCCCTGCTTTTTAATTATGGCAATTATTATATTTTAAAGGAGCCGGAGATGATATTTGAGATTGACAGAGATACCCGTCTTTATTACAGAATCTGGGAACCCTCCTGCGGTGATTCTGAAAATGAATCTGCCGGCGGGTCTAAAAATCTGTCCGGGGCAGCTTCGGTAAATGTTATTATAGTGCATGGATACGCCGAACACAGCGGCAGGTATGAATATACGGGACAATACCTTTCCCGGAAAGGATTCAGGGTTTTTGCTTATGACCATCCCGGCCATGGAAAATCAGCCGGCAGCCGGGGACTCGTCAGCAGTATTGATGATCTGGTTTCAAAACTTGAATACTTTGTTCAGTTTGTAAAAAAAACTGACAAACACAGCATGCATGGGAAAACATTCATGATCGGCCACAGTATGGGAGGGGTTATCTCAGCTTTGTTCGCATCCGGATCAGGGTCTGAAATTGACGGACTTATAACAAGCGGCGCTGCTGTTATGCCTCTTCCTGATCTTAAAGGGCTGCCGCGGAAACTTGCAGAGGAAGCTTCATTCTTTTTTCCGGAATTAAGGACAATTCCGCTTGATCCCGGAAAACTTTCAAGGGATGAAAAGGTTGTTAAGGATTACAAAGGCGATTCCTTAAATTATAACGGAAAGGTTAAGCTTAAAACCGCGGTTGAGCTCTCAGGCGCCGGAGAGCGGATTGAAAAGCTTGCGGAAAAAATAAAAGTCCCCCTGCTAGTCCTGCACGGCTCTGAAGACATGCTTGCAAAGCCTGATGGGAGCAGACTGCTTTTTGAAAAAGCCTCTTCCGAAGACAAGCAGATCAGAATATTTGAGGGGTTGAGGCATGAAATATTTAATGAACCGGAAAAAGACTTAGTTCTTGAAACAGTGGGGGAATGGATTGATTTCAGGTTGTCCCGATAATGATTATGTGAATAATGCTAGTTGTGGTAAAATTCCGAGAAAAGAGGTGCACCGATGAACTGTGAAAATAAAAGTAAAAATATGAATAACTGCAACTGCAGTTACTCCGGCTGTCCGAGAATGGGGATTTGCTGTGAGTGTGTTTTATATCACAGGTCGAGAAACGAGCTTCCCGCCTGTTATTTTCCGGATAACATTGAAAAAACATATGACAGATCGATCAAACGTTTTATTAAGATTTATTCATGAAAAAAAATCAGCATGACAGATAAAAAAGAACTTTACAGAATAGTTGATTTCATTTTGAACAAGGCGGATGAGGGAGACCTTGAGGTTGTCGGGGAAGCTCTTAAAAAACGGCTTGCGGCAAGAAGCAGAAGCCCCGGCGGCATTGATATAAATTATCTTGCCCATTCAATGGGTGAGAATATTTCGAAACAGGTTTCCGCATCAAAGGATCAGCTGAGGGAAACTATCACCGGGTTTGTCGCGAGGACCATTAAACAGCAGGTTCCCGATATAAGCGATGAACACCTGGAAATTCTTCTAAAAGAGTGGGTCGCCGACCCGGAAACAAAAGAGCGGAATACCGGCAAAAGACTTCCGCGTGATGTTGAATTAAAGATGATAGACCAGTTCCTCAGGTTCAGCAGCGGAAAGATGCCTCTTGAAGAGCAGTCCCGCCTGCGTGAAAGCATTCCCGACTGGCAGCAGGCATACTGGCAGAGGTTTACCCGGAAAATAAGGGGCCTTTTGACATTGTATCTTAAAGGCAGGATAGACAGCGAAACATGCTGGAGAGAAATACAGAAGGAGCTTTTTGATGAGCAGCAGGAGCAGTAAAAAGATAAACAGGAAGGAGCTATTCACCCTTGCCGGAGGCATAGCAGATGAAATTATTGAGATAAGGCATACCCTGCATGCGAATCCAGAGATTATGTTCAAAGAGAGTGAAACAGCATCGCTTATAAGGGATTATCTTGACAGACACGGAATAAGGATTCTTAAGCCGTATCTTGAAACTGATACTACAGCTGTAATAAAGGGAAACGGACCCGGACCCGGCAGGACTGTTCTGCTCCGTGCCGATATTGACGCTCTTAAGCTGGATGAAAAAACTGATATCCCCTGGAAGTCGGTTAAAGATGGCTTTTCCCATTCCTGCGGGCATGACGGGCACACTGCGATTCTCCTTGGAGCTGCCCGTATTCTTTCAGAACTTACCGGCTCTTTTTCCGGAAACGTAAAGCTTGTTTTCCAGCCTGCAGAAGAAGAAGGAGGCGGGGGAAAAGTCCTTGTTGAAAAAGGGATCCTTGAGGATGCGCCTTATGTCGATGAAGTATACGCCCTGCACGGCTGGCCTGGCATTGCAGAAGGGTCATTCGAAAGTGCACCCGGCGCCATGATGGCAGCTGTTGATAATTTTGAAATTGAAGTTTCTGCTAAAGGGGGGCATGCGGCCATGCCTCATCTGGCATCTGACGCTGTACTGACTGCTGCGCAGATTGTAACAGCGCTGCAGGGAATTGTTTCAAGGAATACGGATCCGAAAGATGCGGCAGTTCTTTCTGTATGTACAATTCACGGCGGAGAGCTTAACAATGTTCTTCCGGATTCTGTAAAAATGAAGGGAACAGTCAGATATTTCAGAAAAGATATGCAGTCATTCTTTAAGGAAAGGATTACTCAGATCGTAAATGGAGTATGCTCTGCCAATATGACTTCAGGCAGTCTGAAATATATTCCCAATTATATCCCTCTTGTCAACAGCAGTGAAAAAGTACGGTTTACAGGCGATGTCATAAAAAGCATATTCGGAAAAGAGAATTGGTCGGATTCTGCCGTTCCAACGGCAGGAGGGGAGGATTTCTCCTTTTACCTTGACAAAAGACCCGGCGCATTCTACAGACTGGGGCTTGGAGTCGATTATCCTTCCCTGCACAACAGCTGTTTTGATTTTAACGACGCTGTTGTTGCCGGCGGGATTGTTTCGCTGTGCGCAATTGCACTGTGCTCGCTCGGCGTAAAGTTATCTGATTTTTGATACAAGCTGTGAAGATTCCGAGATTACCTGAAGCATTGTTTTAATCATTTCTTCGCTTATAAACGGATTGTTAAGCTCTTCAAGGACAGCGATAAGAGTTCTCTTGGTTACGAGGACCTGTTTTTCAAGTATAACCTGTTCGTCAAAGCTGCTGTTTTCAAGCCAGGAAGTTAAAGTTTTAATGAGATTGATTGTTTTTTCCTTTACAAACCGTTTTTGTTCGGTAATTTCAGGATCTTCCTTCTGTACCGAGATCATGTCTGCTATATCGCTTATTTCAGAAATATCAAAAAATTCCTCAAGGCTTAATACAGGATTCTCAAGGAGGGCTTTGCCCCCATAAAGAAAAGCGTCACTCATCACGTCAGCAACCATCTGAAGTTTTTTATTTTTTTCAAAAACTGTTTTAAACCCGTTTTCAAGTGTATCAACCCATTCTGCCGTATCCATATTTTTTGTATCCGGAATGTGCGTTGAAACTTTGTATATCCCTTTTTCCCAGTCATCAATTTTAAAAACAAGTGCAGTTTTCTGTATAGCCGGCCTCTGGGTGCCAGACTCAGGCAGTATAAGTGATAAATCATAAACTGTAGCACTAAGTTTATAGGTATTGCCTGCTCCGTTTAAAATTATTCCGGAGTTCTCATGTCTGTCATCAATAAGGAGAAAAAGGAAATTTTCTTCCCCGTAAAGAGAATAAAAGGGTTTGAGTATTTCGGGATTTGCAGAAACGGTTTTCCGGGAAATGTTCTTTCCGTTCTGATCTGTTATTTTAACGTTCCATGGCCTTACGGCGGGGTTTAGAAACGGGATAAATCTGTGGCCCGGAATAAAAACCTTATTTGAAATTTCAAGGGGGGAGAGATTAACCGTGAAAGAGCCCCCCTTGAAAAAATCTGTTTTAATACTAAAGTCTGTGCTAAAATTATTTTTTTCCATCATACCCCGCCTGATTTTAATCTTCCATGAAATCAGTATTTCGTATCAGCGTAATTTACCCAGCCTCCGGATGTAACAAGATCTTTGTTAAATCCTGATATTTCAAAGCTGCATACTTTATTTATATTATTAGCATAAAACGTGATTGTCTGTTTAGCAAGGTCTGTACTGACTTCGACCCCGGTTTTTGAGCAGGTCCTGAAAATTTCTTCAATCTCAGCTTCCGGAAGCTCTATGGCAAGCATGCCGCAGTTAAACATGTTCTGCCTGAATATTCTCGCAAAACTTATCCCGATGACCATATTTATTCCGTTTACTTCAAAAGCCCAGGGGGCGTGTTCTCTTGAAGAGCCGCAACCGAAATTTGATTTTGTTATAACTACATTTTTTCCTGCAATCATGTCAACAGAAAACCCTTCGAGTTTAAGATCTTCAAGTAAATACGGTTTTAATGCTTTTTTATCAACTTCTGTAAGATATTTAGCCGGAATTATCTCATCAGTATTTATATCGCTTCTGTCAATGAAGAGCGCTTTGCCGTTAAAATTTTTCATATTTTTACTGCTCCTTTCCTGTATAGAGGCTGGAATTGGTTATAAAGCCTTTTACCGCTGCTGTCGCGGCTGAAGCGGGACTCATCAGGTGAACCATCCCCCCTTTTCCCATCCTGCCGTTAAAATTCCTGTTTGTTGTTGATGCGCACACTTCGCCATCCGCAAGTACTCCGTTGCTCATCCCCAGGCATGCGCCGCAGGTCGGGTTAGTCACACAAAAACCTGCTTCCATGAAGATGTCAATAATACCCTCTTTCAGTGCCTGCGAGAATATCGCGGGGCTTGCGGGTGAGACGATCGCCCTTACGGAATCGGCAATTTTCCTGCCCTTTAGTACTCTTGCCGCAATCCGCAGGTCTTCGAGCCTGCCGTTTGTGCAGGAGCCGATATAAATCTGGTCAAGCTTTGTCCCTTCAAGCTCTGCTATAGTTTTAACCTGGTCCGGTTTGTACCCGAAAGTCGCAAGCGGCTGGAGGTCTGATATGTCATGGACAATAACTTTATCATAGACAGCGTCAGGATCGGATATCCATTTCTTGTAATCAAGGACCGCGTCATCAATTGTTTTGTAACTGTCCTTTATAAATTCCCAGAGGTATTCTGCCGTAGTTCTGTCCGGATAGCATATCCCTGATGTCCCGCCTGCCTCTACCGCCATATTGCAGAGAGTCATCCGCTCTTCCATGCTCATTTTATCTATAACCGGGCCTGTAAATTCAATAACCCTGTCTGTCGCGCCGTTTACGCCGATTTTTTTGATTACAGAAAGAATGATATCCTTGGAGTATACTCCTGATTTAAGTTTCCCCGTTATTTCAATCTTTATTGTTTTGGGACGCTGGAACGAACAAACTCCTTTTAATATTCCCACTTCAAGATCTGTAGTGCCTACTCCCGCAGCAAAAGAGCCGAATGCCCCGTGTGTACAGGTGTGGGAATCTCCCATAATGACAGTATAACCCGGCCTCACAAAACCCTTCTCAGGGAAAATTACGTGGCATACACCGTTTCTTCCTATGTCAAAAAAGTCTTTTATGCCGTGTCTTCTTGCCCAGTTCCTTAAGATAAGCCCCTGAACTGCTGTTTTTGAATCCTTGGCAGGCGTTACATGATCGATAACCGCCTTTATTTTTGAAGGATCAAATACAGTATCCATTCCCCTTTCCCCGAGATCGAGAATGGCAGTGGGAGTTGTGATTTCATGACAGAAAACAGCATCGAGACTGATAACAAAAATATCATCTGCCGGCTGATCAATCTTATGCGAATCAAAAATCTTTTCCGCTATTGTTTTTCCCATAACTTTACTCCTTTATATTCATTATTGTAAAACGCCGGAAGTCTTAAAATCCCCGGTTAAATGTATCCATGCATTAAAAAATTCTCGGAGGCGAAAGGACCCATATAGCCCTGAGTGTCTCTTTCCCTGTGTTTTTAAGAATATGCGGGATGTCTGATGAAAATGAAATGCTGTCGCCCCCGGAAAGGGTGTATTCATCCGTACCGTATGTAAGACTCCCCTGCCCCTCAATAATTATCCCGATTTCGCTCCCGGGATGGCCGTATTCTATATTGCCTTTTTCCCTGCCGCTTTCTATCTCAAGCCAAACCGCCTCTACCGGCGCAGAACTTTCAGTACCCGGGATGGAACAGAGCTGACTGTATGTGCTGCTCTGGGACTTCAGGATGTTTCCTTTGTTTCTTCTCGTGATCATCACTTTCCCCGATTTCTTGTAATCGCTGAAAAGGTAATCAATATCTATTCCCAGATAATCGGCAACCGAAAGGAGCGTATCAATCGATGGGGAAACCTTGTTTCTTTCAATCTGGCTTACCATGCTTTCGCTGATGCCCACCGCCTCTGCGACCTGACGCAGGGTTACCTGCCTGCGTTCTCTTATTGTCCTTATTTTCTCACCGAAACTGTATTCCTTCTTAATCAATAATAAAGCTCCTGAAGTATTTATAAAAATATAAACTGCATTCTATGTTTTTGTCAATAATATTTTTAAAGGCGGTAATTAGTAAATTGACATAAGGAATAAGTAAAAATAGAATCACACATACATAAATCAGTTTAAAAAGGAATCATTCTTTGACTGCATCTTCTTCGGACAGGGTTTTTCTGAACCTGAAAACGGTAGTATTTCTGGTTTTGCTTATCACGCCGCATCTTTCATCCCAGGAAAAGTCATTAAGGTATAAACCGCATCTTGATATAACACTTTCTCCTTCCGCCGTAGTGAGCATGGTTACAGTATATCCCGGTGATGAGATCTACTCCCTCTTCGGCCACAGCTCTTTCCGGGTATATGACCCTGAAAACAGGATTGACTGGATGTATAATTACGGAACATTTGATTTTGATGACCCTCATTTTGTTCCCAAATTTGTTTCAGGCAGACTTGAATACTATCTTGATATAAACAGTTACCAGAGCGCTTTTAAATTTTATAAATTTGTTGAAAAAAGAAAGATAGTTGAACAGGTTTTAAATCTTGATCCGGGTGAAAGACAGAAGCTTTTTGATTTTCTGCAGAATAACGGAGAAATGGAAAACCGGTTCTATAAATATGATTTTATATGGGACAACTGCTCAACCCGGATTGCCGACGCGCTTGATAAATCCCTTCCGGGCTTTGCGGATTATTCTGCCTATAAAAGCAGCGGAGAGAGCTTCAGAACAATGATCCGGCATTATCTTGTCTCCCGTCCTTTTACTGATTTCGGAATCCAGCTTGCACTGGGCTCAGGCGCTGATGCAATCCCTGAAGGCAATGAGGTTTTCTTTCTTCCTATTCCCATGATGGAAGCATTCTCGGCAGCAGTCGTGAGTAAAATATATTCTCCCTTGCCCGGGGAAGGAAAGGGAGGCGAGCCGCTAGTAATTGAGGAACTTGTTCCCGGAGATTCAGAGAGGACTTATTCAAAGAGAGGTGATTATCCCCTTCTTATTTTTTCATCCCTCCTTGTTTTATATGGCGTTTTATTATTTGCGTTAAACCGGAAGAAAGGCTGCGGCATCCCTGCCGGCTGCGCCAAAGCCGCACGTATAGGTATCAGGATAATTGAAAGCTTTGTATTTCTTCTTGCAGGAACGGCAGGTATTATTATTTCCTATTTGTGGTTTTTCTCAGATCATACAATTACAGCTGCCAACTACAATCTCCTCTGGTGCACCCCGTTTAACCTGATCCTTCTTTTTACGTGGCCGGGAAAAGGCAATCCAGTCAGCGGGAGGAAGGCGTGGCGGCTAGCAGAGAGCCTGTCCCTCATCCTGTTTGCGTTATGCGTAGTTTATCTTCTTGCTTCGCTGTTCCGGGCGCAGGCTTTTCTTCCTGCCTTCCTCCCCCTTATCCTTATTCTTCTGCTGGCAGAGGGGCGGCGCGCTTCCGGTTGTTTAATCAAAGGCAACAGAGAAAGATGAAGTTGTTATTGCTGTAATAGAGACTCCGGGATCACCGGTTTTGCTTGTAAGTGCTTCCGATGTATAATAATTTGCGTTGGGTTTTGTTGAACTGTCAGCAGAATATGCGAGGCTGCTTACTGAATTTGGGAAGGGCATCTTTGAATAGATAATACCGCTTCCCGTCCAGAGAGAGCTTCTGCCGGCGCTGTCATATGAGCTTCCGGCTTCAACAATATTAACTCCATGAACCCGGTTGTCTCCATAGTTTACCTTATTTGAACCTATGTAGCTGTTTATAACATTTTCGTGTATGTGCGTTATCAGAATACCTGAAGCAGGTACAAAAGGCACAGTGCCTGAGGCGGCTGTTTTCTTTTCGATCAGCAGATGCTGACCCGTCCCCTCATCAAGTTCAATATTAAAAGCCTCTTTGCCAATTTCAATATCCTCAATAGTTTGTCCTGCTTTATCTGCTGTAATATCAGTAAGAGTTACCCAGTCCGAACCTCCGACCCTGTCTCTTTCCCATGCAAGAAGCGGTGCCGGATCTTTCCCGTCATCACTTCCCCAGCTTCCGCTTCCCATCAGGCTCCAGCTGCCAACTCCGCTGGTTTGTCCTGAAGTGTCGTAAAGGTCGGGCAGTCCCAGCACATGACCGAACTCATGGCAGAAAACGCCTATTGTCGGAATACCGGGGGTTTTTGTGTATTCTGGCTGGAGCGTATAGTTATTTATTGTGACACCGTCATAATTTCTTGAGCCCTCCCCGTCGCCATAGGCTGCTGCAGATGAAAGTGTCCAGTTGTGGGACCATATACTGTCTTCTTCCCCTGTATATTCTTCCCCGGATCCGGCGTGTATTACTATAACCGTGTCCGCAATATGGTCTGCGTCATTGTCATAAACAGAAAAGTCAACACCAGCCTGTTCCGCCATGTCAACAGCTTCCCCGACAAATTTTCCAGGATACAAATCATACCCGGCAGAATCATTTGTCCCATAATACTGCCACCCTTTTGAAACACGGTAAGGCCCGACTACATCAAAAGTTAGAGTAAGTTTATCCTTGGACATATCTAAATAATACTTCTGCATTGTAAGCCCTGTACCTGTTTCAAGTATCTCTTTATAAACAGATTTATCAGTATTGAAATAAAGGGGGTCTCCGTAATCAATTCCAGCTCCGCTTGAAGGGCAGCTCGACAATACAATAAAATATGCGCTTAGTGGCAATATCCATTTCCATTTTTTTATTACAAAGATAAATAATATGGCGGTTAACACACTTAAAAACAAAAATCCTGGCCTCCCGCTATACAGAGTCATGTTATCATCTTTGAAACCAACAGGCGGTGTGGCTGCAACATCTGCCCCGAAATCAGCCAGTATTACCAGCACCCTGACAGTCCCTGTTGCCGGGGCAGAAGATGAGACCCGGCCCGCGGCTGAACTTCTCATCAGCGACTGGTAAAGAGGTGTATCTCCTTCCAGCGGGGCGGGAGGCCTTTCTCTTCCTGATGGATTTGTGTTCCCCGGGTGGGGCGGCATAGCCTCTGCCTGGAAAGCTGTAAATATTATAAATGCAATAAAAAGCACATATTTTCTTAAATCCTTAAACATTATCCTCTAATCCTTACTCTGCAATGAACCTGCCCTTTAAAAAACGGAGAGCAGGTAAAGCAATATTTCCTTTCTCTTAATATTTACGTTCTTTCTCTTCAGGAGTCAACCAATTATTTGCCGTGTACTTCCTAATCCTGTTGTAATAAATTTCAATATCCCAATAAAGATCCTTAATCAATTCATCCATACTTCAATATTTTCGGTAATAAACCAAGGGAGTTTTTACTGTATGAAAGAATGACTCTGCTGCTACATTATACCACAGGTAAGCTTCGCTCTCCCAATAGTTTCCTTTCCTGCTTATACCTTATTCTATTAAAAATCATCTTAACTACTACTTCGGGAAATCAAGGCATGATCATTTTCTTAAGTTCGGGTTTTCTGAATACATTCTTTGATTCCCGACCCACAACAACAAAAGACAGGACTCCGATGGTTATGAAGCTGATCAGGATGGCGGTGAACACCCCGTTGACACCCAAAAATCGGGACAACAGATATGCCAGGGGGACTGCAACAACAGCAATCTGCACCAGAGAAAGGGCCCCGGCCAGAAAAGGTTTGTGGAAAGTGTTCAGAACTGCCGCTCCAATCTGGCCGCAGCCATACATTCCGTATCCGATAGGGACGATCATCAGGTAGGCTTCCGCTGTGTTCCGTATCAGACGCTCCCCGTTGAAGATGCCGGCAAGTGAGCCTCCGGTGAAGAAGAGGAGGACCGCCGACAAAATCCCTATGATATGGGCATAAAGACGCATCAAGCGGATTCCCTGCTTTGCTCTGTCTATGTTTCCTGCACCCAGGTTTTGTCCTACAAAGACTGTGGCGGTGACTGCCAGTGCGTTGAATACGGCAAGCACAATCCCTTCTATTTTAGCCGCTACACCGAAACCTGCAACTGTTTCGTGTCCGTAACCGGCAAGGATCGAGGTGAATATGGCCGTTCCCAGGGGCAAGATCGCTTTTATAGCCGAATTCGGCAGACCGATATGCAACAGGGCTTTCCATTTGTTCCATACGCTGGAAACTCTCAGGCCGCGAATGGTTATCAGTTTTTCCCGGAATACCTGAATGAGAATGGAAACGGTTGCCGCAATGGCTCGTGAGAATATAGTGGCCAATGCTGCTCCCGCGACACCCATCTTCGGGAAGGGACCGATGCCGAAGATAAGAAGAGGATCAAATATTGCGTTTACTACAGCTACTGTCAGCATGACAAAGGCTGGGGTAAAGGTGTCACCGAGCCCCCGGAGGATAGAATCGCCCAGCATTGGAATGACCATGAAGGCTGACCCCAGGTACCATATTCTCATATATGTGATGATGACGGGCATCAGTTCGTCTCCGGCTCCGAGCAGGCGGAAGATCGGTTCGATGGTGAAGAATCCGATCATGCCTACGACAATAGACATGGAAATGCCCAGGGCCAGGGAGGATGTGGCCAGCAGTCGTTCCTCTTCAAGATTATGATTTCCTACGGCACGGGAAAACAGAGCCATGGAGGCTGTTCCAATACCGAAGACGATACTGCCGATGACCATGATCACGGGGAATGTGAATGATATGGCCGCCAGTTCAAGCGCGCCCAGGCGTCCCACAAAAAACGTGTCTACTACGTTAAATATCATCATCCCGAGCATCCCGACAATCGAGGGAAGGGTAATGCGGATCAGGGTAGTGGGCAGGGGCCCATTAAGTATAGCTTGTCTTTTCTCTTTCATTTCAATTCTACCATGTTGCTGTGAACGGTTGATGAGAAAGAGTCCAGCATCTTTATGAATTGTTCCAGTTCTTTCTCCGAAAGCTCATCGGACAGGAGTCGGTCAAGGCGGTTAAGAATCTTCACGACCTCGGGGAAAATAGCCCGGCCCAGGTCGGTAAGATAGACTCCATTGATCCGGTTGTCCTGCCGGTTCGTCCTCCGTTCTGCGTAATTTGTCTTTACAAGGTGATTGACCGCTTTGGTGGTTCTTGTTTTATCGGTAACAACCTTTTCCATAAGTTCTTTCTGGGAAATTCCCTCGTTATGAGCCACGGTCAGATAGAAGGGCAGGGTCCGTTGACCCAGTCCGAAAGATTCGAGATGATGGTTAATATATCGTTCCTGCCATCGGGCAGCCCGGGCCAGGGAATGGCCTAGTTTTTGAATGTCCATGGCAAGTGTGTAACACTTAATAGTTGCCGATGTCAACCATTAAGAGCTTGAATCTATTCATATTGAAACTGCATATGAGAGTAATCAGCCAAACTTTACTGAGTAAACACTGTTTTAAAAAAATACAATGGTGATGGTTTTCCGGGTCTCACTCAATCTGCAAGCTTGTAGTGAGAATCCAATATTCCCTGAGGGTCGTGCGTTAGTTTTTTATATCTTTAAGCACTTGAACGATAATAAGGATAATGCAAGTCAGATAAGATCTCCATTTTCCTGATTCTCATGATGCATTCAGGTTGGGTTAAGCAAAAGAAGTGAGGAGTCCTTTAATACCATAAATCCGCTCTCGGATAATTTGAGATTATCTCCCATTATCAGAAAGCTGACGCTTCCAATTGCCAATTAAGCCATTAGCAATTCCTGAAGATTGCTCAACGCTGTGGGGTGTCCTGTCTGGATATTCTGATAGAGCTATGGTATTCCTTTTAAACCCTGCGTCATAACGGCATCTTTTTTTTCATTCATAGTCATTACCTTATTTTATTAAAAATCGGTCTTAACTACTCCTCCGGGAAATCAAGGCAGGAACACAATATCGAGAGACGCAACCTCTATTCTGTAGCCTGCGTCAAAAGGTGCCCTTCCTTTGGCTGCCGGCTCATCCGATGGTATCCGCGAAAGACTTTTTATGTAGCCCAGTTTTTCATCATAAACTGCTTTAAGAACCATGGGAGATGGCTTATCCGATTCAAGGCTCCCTTTCATTTTCTCAAACATGCTTTTTACTGTAAGAGACTGAATAAAACTCTCTGAAAGAGAGGCCCTGTCCGTATTACCGGTTTTCCAGTCTGTTACAATATCATCCGCAACTGTAATATTTATTTCTTCAGGCACAAACGTCCCGCGTATATAGATAATATCAGCCTTATAAGATGTAATCTTCAGCCTGTCCCACTTTTTTTCTGACTTTTCGAGCATTTTCAGCTCACTTTTTTTATCTGTCAGAGTGTTTTCCCTCTTTTCAGACCTTCCCGAAGCGTAAAGGGTTGAGTATGCAAGAACAGCAAAAATTATCAATAAAAGAGCTTTTTTGGACAACTGTTTATCTCCCGCAAATATACACTTATTATAAGGCAATTATATTTTTTATGCGTAAAAGTTACAAATAAAGTGTATATACATCAAGGATTTAAAGTCTTAAAATAGGAGTGAAAGCAGATAAGGGAAAAAAATAATGGATGTGATAAAACTAAAATCATTTATCGCTGTCGCAAAACTCAGGAATTTCAGAAAAGCATCTGAAGAGCTGTTTTTCTCCCAGCCTGCAATCAGCGCCCAGATAAAAGAACTTGAAAACTATTACAACGTGATTTTATTTGAACGGACAGGAAAAAAGGTTGAACTTACCGAGGCAGGAGAACTTCTGCTTCCTTACGCCGTTGACCTTGTGAGTAAATTTGAAGAGTCGAGGTACAGTGTCCAGAATGCTGCCAGTGCAGACAGGGGACGGATCAAGATCGGCACAAGCATTCTTCCCGGACTTTATTATCTGCCTGACCTTATTGCAGAATTCAAGGAAAAGAATCCTGATATTGTTTTTGATATATCACTTTTATATTCTGCAGAAATTGAAAAACTTGTCTATGACATGAATATTCACCTGGGTGTTATCGGTACTCCGGAAGATTTCACATTTCAGGAGCACCTGTCCTATGAAAGTGTTTTCAGGGACCGTCTTGTAGGCTGTGTATATTCCGGACATCCGTTTTTTGAACGGGAATTTGTTTCTCTTTCGGAATTTGCCGATGAAGAGCTTATTCTTCCCACAAAAAACACCTTTACCCGGAAAATAGTTGAAAAAAGCATGAAGGAGAAAGGGATCCCGTTCAAGACAGCTTATGAAATAGCGAATAACGAAATGATAAAGCGAATGGTTGAGAAGAAACTGGGAATAACTATTATGTGCTCTTCAATGATACAGAGTGATCACCCTGTTCTCAAGCCTGTTATTATAGATGATCTTCACTCGTACAGGCACATAAACATTGTTTTCCGGAAAGACAGAAAACTGTCCCCGCCTCTCCGGAATTTTATAGAATTTTTAACTTCACATCCCAAGAAAAACGTTATTTAGAATTTTTTACAAGAAAATTTAACAAGACAGGCTTTAAATATAAAATCAACCTCATTCAATGATTCAAAACAATTACGCAGTTCTGTCTCCAATTCCCAGTAAAAGGCCTGAGACACTGATATCTTCGTCTGTCCAGACTTTTGATGCAAATACTTCTTTAATTAAAGTATTCATGCCACTTTCTCCTTATTAACTCCTGATTTTCTTCTATCATTCTTTCTATTGTATTAAGTTCTTTTGAAGTCATACCATAATTTGAAGCAATAATTACTTCGGAGTCTAACCAATATTTTGCAACTTTTGTATGTTTTCTGACATGAATATGACATTTCTCCAGAGGTTCTCCCTCATTAGAGTAAAAAAAGAATTTATAACGTCTATTTCAAGAATCTTCGGCATTCACGTTCCTGAATTAATTATACTATTAATAGATTTTTGTTGCATCACTTTATTCTGATGATCTTGCTTTTGAAAAAAGTATTTTTTAAATTTTCTCCGGCAGTAAGATACGTCTCTCATTGGCCGGGTTTTTATAGATGATCTTCACTCGTACAGGCATATAAACAGGTTTTCCGGAAAGACAGAAAACTGTCCCCGCCTCTCCGGAATTTTATGGAATTTTTAACTTCACATCCCAGGAAAAACGTTATTTAGAATTTTTTGCAAAGTATTCCTGTACAACCGGCTGAAGCTTTTTCCTTGACCATCCGATATTTCCCTGAAGATAAAATCCGGCTCTTCTGTCTACAGGCACTTTGATCTGAGCCGGGGCAAGTTCCCCTCCATTATCCTGAAGGTATGCGTATACGCTTTCAAGCAGTACAGCATCTTTTGAAAATAGAATCAGCTCTCTTGTAAATTCAGGCTCTGTGTAGGCAATCATTATAAAGAGTATATCAAGGGAGTTTTTTGTATAATATTTATCAGCTGCTTCAAGCAGCTGAGGGTCTTTTTTCAGCCAGTTTTCCATTGAAATGAGGGCAGAGCTGAAACCTGTTTTTTTACTGCCCATTACCCATTCCTTGTAGTCTTTTCTTAGAATATCGTAGCTTGAAAGAGGGGCAGTATTAAACTTTTCAAACTGAAGCCTGTCGAAAACCTTGTTCCGGTCAATCTTGAATGCTGTAGTGATGTAGTCAATAACTTTTATGTCTTTCTCTGTTGTTCTTCCTGCTTCCTTTGAAAAGTTTACTGTATCAAGCAGTATAGGTCCGGCAAGCAACAGCGCCTCTTCCCTGTTTTCCAGTGCTCCTGCTTTGTCCCTGATTTTTTCCGCCACCAGAGTCGCGCATGATCCCACAGGCTCAATAGTTTTGTTTTTAACAGGATATGCGTTTTCATCCTTGTGATGGTCAAGGATCTCCTCAATACATCCGGAAAGATATTCCTGTCCGCCGGAAAGTTTATTGTGATCAATTAATGTGATTTTAAGTCTTCCTGATTTAAAAATTTCTTCAATATTAATTTCATCAATGAAGAGAAGGTTTGTTGTTTCAATTCCTGCTTCCGCAAAAAGATATACAGCTTCTGTCCTTAATTTAAAATCTGCCGCCGGTATGTTTATCAGCGGAATAAAAAGCTCATCATCACTTTTACTTGTTTTTTCCAGAAAGCTTGCATAAACTATTGATGATGCCATGGAGTCAAGGTCTGAAGCTTCATTTCCCATGACTACATGAATGATCTTTTTATTGTTTAGATTGAATTTTGAATCAAAAAGATAGTTATTTAACATAATATTCCTCCATAATAACCTGTATTCAGAATAGAACATTGTCAGTATTCGTCAATAAGATATTGATGATCTTGTGATAGAAGTTTTCTATCAGGCTGATAGATTTTTTTCATTGGAAAAATTATACGCCGGGCAGGTATAATGTCGTATAATCGATGGAGGAGATCAGAAATGCCAGACGTGTTTGAGAAAAACAAGGCAACTTCAGCAGAAGAAGCTGCGAAAATAATTCCAAGGGCTGAGTTCAGAGTATTCGGTCAGGGTATAATTGATATTGTAAAAAGTAAAATGTGGAATGGAAAGACAATTCTTTTTCAGGCGAGAAAAATGCCGCTTGAGACATATTTTCTTTCAGGACTTACCAACGAGGCAAATGTCAAGGTTAGAGACGGTCTTCTTGATATAAAAGTAAAAGTCGGTGAGACTCCGGAAGGTTATGAGATTTTCCAGCCAAGCGGAAAATTCCAGTTCCCCGTAAAAAAAGCAGATCTTGCAACTATTGTTTCCCATCTGAAAGCTGACATGAAACTTGACAAAGAGACTTACACAATTGATGAATTTATCGAAATGGCGAGGAAACATCCTGACCTTGCGCCTGTCACTGTTGAGAAAATGCGCTACGGTTTTACAATTGACGGTATTATCTGCGAATATGCCCAGGTCTGGTTTAACGGCGCACTGATAGAAACCGCATGCGCTGAGAGTGAGAATTACGCTGGCATGAAAGTTGTAGTAGAAGGGCTGGGCATTTCTGAAATGCCGAATACAAGTTATTTAAGAGCTGCAAAACGTGTTATTGGAATGGCAAAATAGTATTATAATTAAGTAATACTGGAAATATAAAATATTTTTGGAGGAAAATAATGAAAAAATTGTATATTGTACTGTTGATATTATTGGTATCAGCAACAATGGTTTTCGCTGGCGGCGGACAGGAAGCAAAAAAAGCTGATACTGCAAAGGCAGCTGCGCCGGCATTTCCTGAAAAACCGATAAAACTTGTTGTTTATCTTGCGCCGGGCGGAGCCGGAGATATTCTTGCGAGAAAATTCACCGATGTTGCATCAAAGTATACAGATGCGACTTTTGTTGTTGAGAACAAACCAGGCGCAGGCGGAATCGTAGCTCTTGAATATATCAGAAGCCTTCCTGCGGACGGTTATAACCTGATGTATGTAACAAAATCAATTGTATCCAAAGTAGCGACAACTGAAACAGATATTGATATTACAAAAGAATATGACTGGATAGCGATGCTCCAGGTCGACCCTGAATGTGTAATTACCAATGTAAAAAACAAGGCAAATACATGGGAACAGATTTTCGAAGACTCTAAAGCTAAAAACGGAAACCAGCTCTGGCTCGGACCGGCTGCAGGCGGACTTGACCATGTAACAGCACAGAAAATATGGGCTTCTGCAGGAATGCAGGCAAAATGGGTTCCTTTTGACAGCGGCGCAAAAGCGATTGCAGCTCTTCTCGGACAGCAGGGAGTTGTTTATGTTGGAAACCCGGCAGAAGTTAAGGGAAAACCCGATCTTAAGGTTGCCGCGGTATGCTATTCGGAGAGGCTTCCCGAATTCAAGGATGTGCCGACATTCAAGGAACTCGGTATTAACGGAGTTGAAAATGAGGTTATGTGGAGAGGTTTTGCCGTAAAAGCCGGAACACCTGATCCTGTAGTTGCGTGGTATGAAGATCTTTTCGCAAAGGTATCCAACGATGCTGAATGGAAAAAAACATACGAGTCAGACGGTATAGCTGTTGTTAACTGGAAGAAAGACAAATTCAACAAGCTTGTTGCTGATGACCTGGCTGAAGGAAAAGCAGCCGCAGCAAAATAATATTTCAGTTGATAAAGTAACTAAATAATTCTATCAAACAGAGGAGGAGGGCATATTGTCTTCTTCCTCTTTAAAATTACAATTCTTGCAGGCAAAAAATGGAAACTTTTAAATATTTCGGAAAAGGGACAGGTCTTTACATGATGGTATCGGTTTTAATCCTGCTGTTTGCTGTCATCGCATTTGTCATTTCAAGATCATCAAAAAAGGAATACTTCTGGAGACTTATTATTCCTGTTTTTTTAATTGAAGCATCTCTCGGCTTCCTCATGGTATCACTGGGCCTCCCTGTGAAAGGGGATGAGGTAGGCCCTTCGGTAGTTCCCAACCTCTGGATTACCGGTATAATATTATTAAGTATTTTAATCATTATCAGGACACTGTTTGGTTTAGAAGATAAAGACCCCAAATGGGGAAGAATTGGAATAGCGGGAATTTTTCTTGCGTTTACCATCTTTTACCTATACATGATAATTTATATCGGTTATTACATTGCTACATTTCTCTACTTATCAATCAGTATTTACTCACTTTCATACAGAAACCTCAAAGTTATTGCCGGTCTTACATTCGGCTGGATTCTGGTTTCATATTTTGGCTTTTACCGGCTTCTCTATGTTCCTCTTCCCAAGGGAATGCTGATAGAACGGATATTCGGATAAGGAGTACACTTTTATGGATTTATTAATTAATCTCTACAATGGTTTCGGATATCTTGCAGGATGGGAACCTGTTGTGGCCATGATCGTCGGCGTTATTCTGGGAATTCTTGTAGGCGCCATGCCGGGGCTTTCCCCTTCAATGGGTGTTGCCCTTCTTGTTCCCTTTACCTACAAAATGGCGCCCCAGATTGCGCTGATCCTGCTTGTTTCAATATATATTGCATCGAATTACGGCGGTTCAATTACAGCTGTTACAATAAATACCCCCGGTACGCCATCTGCAGTTGTTACGGCATTTGACGGATATCCTCTTACGCTTCAGGGAAAAGCAGGCGTCGGGCTTGGAGTTTCTCTTGTTGCTTCAACAATCGGCGGAATTATAGGAACAATCATTCTGATTTTCTTTTCCGTTCCGCTTGCCTCCCTTGCGGTAAAGCTTCATCCTGCTGAGTATTTCGCTCTTGCAATATTCGGGCTTACAACTGTCGCCTCCCTTGGCGGTAAAAACTGGCCCAAGGCATTTATCGCTGCTTTACTGGGGCTTCTGATAAATACAATCGGACTTGATCCCATATCAGGCGTAAAAAGGTTTACTTTCGGCACATACCGGCTTTTTGACGGGTTTGCCCTTATTCCCGCCCTTATCGGACTTTTTGCGTTAAGTGAAGTTTTTATGAGGCTTGAAGAGTTCAAGCTGGATAAGGAAAAGATGGACACAGATATTAAAAAAACTGTGTGGCCGTCAATTCTTGATTACTGGAAGCTGAAGTATACAATCCTTAAAACTTCAATAATAGGTACGCTGATTGGAATCTTCCCCGGAGCTGGCGCTACAATTGCTACCTTTATCGCATACGATTTTACAAAGAGGGGGAGCAAGGATCCTGACAGTTTTGGAAAAGGCAATCCCGAAGGTGTTGCTGCAGCTGAGGCGTCAAATTCGAGCTCAGTCGGCGGCGCGCTTGTTCCTCTCCTTGCGCTTGGTATTCCAGGAAGCGCTACAACCGCGGTCCTTGTCGGCGCGCTTATGATTCACGACCTTAATCCCGGCCCTCTCCTTTTTACGGAACGGCCTGACATTGTATATTCCCTTTTCGCCTCCTGTCTTGTCGCAAACGGCATTATGCTTGTTCTCGGTCTTATGGGTTCGAGACTCTGGATAAAGGTTACAGACATCCCGAAGAAAGTTCTTTTCCCAAGTATACTTGCTATTTCCATAATCGGAAGCTTTGCGGTCAATTACTCATTCTTTGATGTATCTGTATGCATAGCATTCGGAGTTGCAGGATGGCTGCTTAAAAAATATGATTATCCGGTCGCGCCGATAGTTCTGGGTATGGTACTTGGAAATCTTGCTGAAACAAATTTCAGAAGAGCGGTAATTATGGGAGGATATCCCGTATTCTTTGTAAGACCTGTCAGCGTTATACTCCTGCTTGTCTCTGCCTTATCACTGGCATATCCTTTTTATCAGAGCTACAGAAATAAGAAAAAATCTACAGCTGCCGGCAAATAATCGGTTATAGTATTTAAACAATTTTCCATGCCGTCCTGCAGTCACTGCGGGGCGGTTTTTTTATTTTTATGGAACTCTCCATGTGCAGGGTCTATAATAATTTTATTATGAAAATCAGTATGAAAAAAGTTATTATACCGCTTTGTACGGCAGGTTTAGTTCTGTCAGCTTATTCCGCATGGCAGCTGTTTTCTTCTTCCGGTTTTGTATTCAGGCTTGTCATAAGATCCGGGTTTTTCGCATTGAAAATATGCGCGGGTCTTATAAAACTGCTTTTTATTAAATCACTACCCGTAATCTGGTTCCCTGTTCTTGCATATTTTGTTCTCTCCTGGTTTGTAAGGGACAGTCTGAAAAAGAAAATATTTCTTTTCGTGATTGTTTCTGTAGAGGCCGCTATACTTGTAAATATTATTCTCCCTTCGCTGACCTCTGTAATGTTTGCCCTTACCCGCTTCCCTTTTGTCTTCTGCATGACCCTTCAGTTTTACATGTTTCTTCTTTTTCTGCTTCCCAATGAACTCTGGAATTTCCTGGGAGGACTTGTCCTTTTCCTGAAAGGCTCAGCCGTTATCCTTCTTCCTGATTTTCCGACCTTTATTGATGACATCGGAATACTTTTTGCCATCTTCTTTTTTCTGTTTTTGTATATAAATACTCTCTCAGCACTTGTGAAAAGAATTGGAAACAGGGAATCCATGGAGACGGCGGAAAAAGTTTTTAAAAACCTGATTTTACGGTTAAGCAAAAAAAATGAAACAACCTGATTGGCTGTATACTGTTTAAAATGATACAGGATAGGACTTATAAGATTTAATAATTATCTTAATTCAGTTTGCTATAATCAGCTTAATATTAAGATCCTCTATCGTTTCCCTGTATTCCTGCGATATCTTATTATCAGTTATAATTGTGTCAATATTTGAAAGATCTCCAAAATGCGAAGGACTTACCATTCCGAATTTGCTCGAATCTGCCACAACAATGACCTGCTTGCTGGACCGCATTAAAATATTTTTTATTGTTACGTGAAAGTTATGGTAGCAGGTCAATCCCAGTTTTTTTTCAATACCTGCAGCCGAAATAAAAACTTTATCTGTTCGTATTTTACTTAGAAATGAAATTCCCTCTTCCGAATAGAAAACATCTGAATCACGGTCAAGATAACCGCCTGGGAGGATTATATTGGCATTTTTCTTGTTATAAAGTTCGCATGCGCATTCAAAGGTAACACAAATGGCGCTAATTCTTTTATCCCCGGGAATATATTTTGCAATTAATGGTACTGTTGTGCCAATATCAAATCCTATCGTTTCATTTTCATTAATCATGGAAGCTGCGCAATAGCCGATGGCGCTTTTTAAATTTACATTTTTAGACATTTCATTACCGATCAGGTATTTATTGCTTTCAGTAATATTAAATGATGATATTGGTATAGCTCCGCCATGAATTCTCTTAATCAGGCCATTATCTTCAAGATTATCCAGATATCTCCTTACAGTCATTTCGGACGTCAGAAGTTTGTCAGAGAGTGTTTTAACGCTAACTTCACCTTCTCTCTGGAGCATTTCAACAATCTGTTTCATACGTTTATCTTTTTTTGACATTTAATCTCTCATTACTCAATTTTATTTATTATAAAGAGTAAAGTACCATTTTGCAATACAAATTGCATTAATTACAATTATTAGTGAGATAAATAACAATAAAACAATCATAAAAACAATAATAATCTGTTATAATCAGGAAAGTAATGACAAAAAACATACTTTACCAATGCTGTATTGATAAGGACAATTAGTTAAAAACACATAATAAAGTTTATATATGTCTGTAAGTAATCTAAAAAAACAATATAAAAGCTTTAATGTGAGTATTACCCTTTAAAAAACTATTAAAATGAATTGACATGAACAAATAAACAGTATAAAGTGTTTTTGGTGTTTGCAAAAAGAACACAATGACATGATAATGTTCTTTTTATGATGTTTCAAGCTTGTTGAATGGTTTGTGCTGCTGAAAAATAATGAATACAAGTAATTAGAGGTTAAAATGAGAGAAATTACATGCGATAAAGAAAAAAATCGATATAGAATGTATATAAATGGTAACTGGCGTGAAAATCGTGATAATAAAGTCATTGAAGTAATCAATCCTTCAAATCTTGAAGTTATAGGAATAGTTGAGGAATCTGACGATGCTGATGTAAATGAAGCAGTTGAGAGTGCGGATGCTGCCTTTAAAAAATGGTCAAGAACTTCACCCGAGGCAAGATCTGAATTGTTATTTAAGGCCTCCGGAATTATCAGGGATCGCGCGGATATACTAGCCTACCTTATGACACTGGAACAGGGAAAGCCTCTTGCTGAAGCAAGGGGAGAGGTTCTCAAGGGAGCTGAAATCCTTCATTTTTACGGGGAAGAAGCAAAACGTATCCATGGAGAAGTTATTCCCGGGTTTGATCCGGCAACAACCAGTTTTACAGTATATGAACCGGTTGGGGCCGCGGCTGCGATTTCTCCATGGAATTATCCAATTGAGCTGATTGCGTGGAAAATCGGCGCGGCATTAGGCAGCGGTTGTACAATAGTTATAAAACCGCCCTCGGAGACTCCGCTGTCTCCCGCGGGATTTGTTGAATGTATTGCAGATGCCGGTGCACTGCCTGGAATAATTAATCTTATTTTTGGCCGGGGCAGCCGGATTGGCCCAAAGCTTATTAATAACCCGAAAATCAGAAAGGTCGCATTTACAGGTTCTACCAGGGCCGGAATTGAAGTCGCATCTTTATGCGGAAATGTCATGAAAAAGGTTTCTCTTGAGCTTGGAGGTCAGTGTCCGCTTATCGTGACAAAGAATGCCAATCTTGATGAAGCGGCTAAAGCGGCGGCCAGGAGGAGTTTTAGAAATAATGGACAGATATGTATTGCGATAAACAGAATTTATGTTGAGAGGCCGGTTTATGACCAGTTTATTGAAAAATTTGTTAAATTGACCTCAAAACTTGTTATTGGCGACGGTATTCAAAATCCAAAGGCAGATATGGGCCCTATGGCTACAATTGCAGGACTTAATAAAACAAAAGAACATATAAATGACGCATTATCAAAAGGAGCGAAACTTTGCTGGGGCGGGAAAAAACCCGAAGGCAAAGAATTTGAAAAAGGATTTTTCTATATGCCTACAATTCTGGCTGACGCAAACCATAATATGAGAATAATGCAGGAAGAAACATTCGGCCCCGCGGTAGGGGTCATGCCTTACGATAGCACAGATGAAGCAGTAAATCTGGCTAATGGAACAAATTATGGACTTGCTGCCTATGTGTTTACTGATAATATCAATGAGGCTGATAAATTTGCCAGAGAACTTGAAATGGGGAATGTGGCTATAAATAATCCGGATGCCGGTGTTATAAACGCTCCATACGGCGGATTCAAGGCAAGCGGCACAGGGTATGAACATGCCAAAGCCGGTATGATGGAATACCTTCATACAAAACATATACGGATAAAATATTCCATGCGCGGAAATAATTAGAAAAGGAGTTGTCTATGGCTGAAAATCCTCTGCTTTTAGGAATTGATATTGGAACAAGCGGGTGCAAAACAATATTAATTGATGCTTCAGGAAATGTTATTGAAAAGGCTATAGAAAATTATCCGCTTTATATCGAAAGACACGGTTGGTCTGAGCAGGACCCGGAAGACTGGTGGAAGGCAGTATTGCTGTCAATGAAAAAAGTTCTCGGAGCTTCCTCTGATTATGCAAAAAGAGTTAAGGGGATAGGTCTTACCGGCCAGATGCATGGTCTTGTTATACTAGGTAAAAAGGGAAATATACTCAGGCGAAGTATTTTGTGGAATGATCAAAGAACTGCCGAACAGTGCGAAGAAGTTTACAAAAAGGTTGGTGGATTGGATAATCTTCTTCAAATAACGAATAATCCAATGCTGCCGGGTTATACCGGGGGCAAAATTCTCTGGATCAAAAAATATGAACAGGAAATATATAATCAAATATCCGGTTTTTTAAATCCGAAGGATTATATCAGATTCAAGCTTACCGGAGTCCTGGCCACCGATGTTTCTGATGCTTCGGGTACAGGGCTTTTCAATGTAGGAAAAAGGAAATGGGCAACAGAACTTTTTTCTGCGCTTGATATTCCTTTTCAGTTTGCTCCCGAGGTTTTTGAATCTATGGAAATAACAGGGTACGCGAGTAAAAACATCTGTTCTGAATTTGGTATTCCTTTTGATACTCCGGTAACCGCCGGCGGCGGGGATGCCGTAATTCAGACATTGGGTTCAGGCGTTATATCTGATAAGGATCTTATGACAACTATAGGAACTGCGGGAATAATTTCAACAGCACTTGAAAAATGCCAGAATAATCCCGGAGGGAGACTTCAGATATTCTGTAATGTAATTCCTGATACCTGGCATTTAATGGGTGTTACACTATCGGCAGGTTCTTCATTACGCTGGTTCCGTGACAGATTCTGTCAGCCTGAAAAATTTGTGGCAGAAATACTTGGAAAAGATGATTATGAAATATTGACTGAAGAGGCCTCCAATGCAGCAGCCGGATCCGGCGGATTAATTTTTCTTCCTTATCTCGGGGGAGAGCGCTGTCCGTATACGGATCCGAACCTCAAGGCTGCATTTACAGGAATAAGTTATAATACAACCAGGGCAGAGTTAATAAGAAGTGTAATGGAGGGTGTTATCTTCAGTTTGTGGGATGTTCACTCGCTTATTAAGAAAATGGATATGGAGTTTGATCAAATAAGCACATCCGGCGGAGGATCACAATCTAAATTATGGAGACAGATACACGCGGATGTTTTTCAGAAAAAAGTGATTACAGTTAATGGAAGCCGTGAAGGGGCAGCCTATGGCGCAGCAATGGTAGCCGCAGTTGGAACAGGTGTCTGGAATTCCTTTAAACAGGGTGTTGATATGATGAAAATTGAAAATGAAGCAAAACCTGATAAAAAAATGAAAAACTTGTATCAGCACCTTTTCGGAATTTATAACAGTTTGTATGGCAGACTAAAACCAGAGTTTGATAGTTTGGCTGAATTTGAAAAATTATACTAAATATATTTATATCAGGAGGATGCTTTGACTCAACAACAAATGAAAGTTCTGGTCGCCAGGACAGTCGTCGATCAATATGTACGCAGCGGTATGAAGCTTGGACTTGGAAGCGGAACAACTTCGGAATATGCTGTACGCTATATTGGACAGCTTTTAAATGAAAAAAAACTTTCAAATATTATTGGTGTTACAACAAGTACACAGACTGAATTTGTCTGTCATGAATTAGGTATTCCAATAACAACTTTAAATGATCCGTTAATAGATGGCCGGCTTGATGTAGCCATTGATGGTCCGGATGAAGTAGACAGAAGGCTTAATCTGACCAAAGGCGGCGGCGGGTGTTTGACTCAGGAAAAAATCGTTGACTATGCAGCTGATGAATTTATAATAATTGCGGATGAAACAAAGCTTGTAGATGAACTGGGGATACTATTCCCAATCCCGATAGAGGTAATGCCGTTAGCACGGGTACCTGTTATGCATGCCCTCGAAAAAATGTCTGCAACAGTAGAAATCAGGATGGCATTGAAAAAAATGGGAGCGGTTATTACTGATAATGGAAATATTATACTTGATATTAAATTTTCTTCTCCGTTTGATCCTGTAGAATACGAAAAAATATTTAACACAATTCCAGGCGTTATTGAAAACGGGCTCTTCGCGTTAAAAAAATCCAAAGTATTTATTGGCTATAAGAATGGAGAAGTTAAAGAGTATAACGGAAGATAATCAGGATATTGCTCTAATATAAACAATTAAAAAGCATAATAAATAGCATAAAATTAATATAAAACATGTAAATAGCACAATAAATAAATTTTAATGGATAGATACATTTTTAAAAATGTGCAAGTAAACATATAAACTTCTATAAAGGCTGTTATAATGATTATAAGAACTTTATAAACAGCATTATGGTGTTTATTATGATGCAAAATGTATAATTTGTTCGTATATATTAACATATAAAGCTTGACATCTGAAACAGCAGTGTTATACTTCTTTTATCTTTATTATCATGTTCATCGTTTTTCTGAATAATCTATTTTTATTTATCTGCGATAGATATAAGCAGAAAAAATGAATTGTTTAAAAAATAACAGGAGGATTTATTAATGAAACGAGTGATTCTATCATTGCTTGTGATTTTACTTATCGCAAGTGCGGGATTTGCCGGAGGAAAACCGGAAGTCAAGGCGTCTGAAGAAAAAGCCGTAGTAAAATCAACCCAGCCAATACCAGCATTGTTCAGTCTCAAAGATATTCCGGAAATAAAAAATAAAAAAACCATTACTATGGCTGTAGAGACCGGTGAAGCGTGGGATAAGGTTATTGCCTATATCAAGGATTTTTCAAAGAAAACGGGTGTTGAGGTTAACGTTGAAAGGGTTGCTTCTCCAGTTGTTTATTCCAAGGAAAATGTAGAGCTTTTAGGCGGAACCGGTTACTACGATGTAGTTTATGTGGAAACAGCCTGGACAGTAGAATGGTCAGATTATCTATATAAACTAAAAGAACTCGCAAATACCTATGACCCGTGGGGAGCTGCGGGATTTGAGGCAGAATTAAAGAATTTCTCACCGTCAATTCTGGTTTGCGGACAGGCTTACGGCGACCAGATGGTAATGCCGTTTTACACATATCATGTAGCCATGTTTGTAAGACAGGATGTATTTGATAATCAGCTTGAAAAAGAAAATTTCAGGAAAAAGTACGGATACGATCTTAAACCCGCAAAAACAAACAAGGAACTAAGCGATCAGGGTGAATTTTTTACCAGGAAAAAAGGCGAAAAACTGATGGGTAAGACTCTTGATTATGATATTTACGGACTTGCCATGATGGCCGGGGCATATCAGATCAATGATGAAATCAGCGGAAGGCTGTGGGGAAAAAACTCGGATTACGCAACTGTAGTTCGTGACGGAAGCGGAAATATCAAGGAATTTGTTATTACAAAAGAAAACAAGAAGATGCTTGCCGAAACCCTTAAGGAATACAAGGATCAGCTTGAATACTGCTCGCCTGGATGTCTTACAGCTAATTTCGACTTTGTTGTTGCCCAGATGGGCGAAGGCAGAGCTATTATTCAGCCGCATCAGTTCTCGAGCTGTTTCGCATGGAACGCGGGAATACTGAAAAAGAATCTCCCTGAAGCAAAACTGGGTGTCTATAATGCTGTTGGAGAACAGCCTTATACCGGCGCATGGTCTGTAGGTGTTGCCAAGGCTTCAAAGAATCCGGAAGCTGCTTACTGGCTTTTAAGATATCTTTCCTCATTTGAAACACAGATGGTTGTAATGTCTGAAGGCGGCCAGATTAGCACAAGAATGGATGTTGTTGGAGATAAAAAATGGCAGACACCTGAAAACAGATATCCAATGGGTGAACTTGCCGATGTATTGCTTGCATCATGGAAAACCCAAGCCAAATATGTTCCCAACTACTGGTATTTCAACACAAAAGCGGGCGGGAAAGTTTATGAAATGCAGATGAATGTATTCCACAAACCAATGAGCGGTGAAACAACTGTTGAACAGGCTGTCGCAGAGTCTGTAGCAAAGACGCTTGAACTTACTTCCAAATTTGATAAAAAAGTACCGATACGCGAAGAAAAGTAAATAAAAACAGGGCCGTCTTTAATGGGCGACCCTGGCATTTATCACATAATTAAAAATAATTATTAATTTTCAAATTGCAGTAATCATTTCAGGTACTGTGATAATGACTTAAAAATGAATCTAAGGACGGCGATAATGTCAGAGGTTGAAAAAGCAGTAAAAACTTCTGCTGCAGCAAGGGCATCTTTCGGAAACAGGAAAGAATCATTCCTGGAAAAACTGACTAACGAAAAGTATTTTAAGTGGACGCTATTAATTCCGCTGATTATAGTATTGCTTATTTTTATGCTATATCCGCTTATCTACTGTATTTACTATTCTTTTCATGAATGGGGCATGGTCGGCGACCCGATTTTTATCGGGCTGGATAACTATCGCGAAATGTTTAAGGATGAGTCCTTTTTAAAAGCTCTCGGAAGAACTTTCGAAGTAACTGTAATATGTATTGTCATGGAAATATCCATTGGCCTTGGTCTGGCGCTTCTCTGGAACAAGGATTTTAAAGGGCAGTCCATTGTAAGAGGCCTTACTTTAATTCCTCTTTTAATTGCTCCGCTGGTTCTTTCCCTGTTATGGAATTTTCTGCTTGAATATGATTTCGGGGCTCTTAATCTCCTTCTTGAATCAATTGGATTGAAAAAAGTGTACTGGTGGTCTCCTGACGTCGCTCTTTTTACAATTTGCGGTATTACCATATGGCAGTGGTTCCCTTTCGCGACTTTTGTTCTGGTTGCAGGATTAAAAAGCCTTCCCAGGGATGTTTTTGAAGCGGCCAGAGTTGACGGCGCAAAAGGGTGGTATATATTCAGGCGGCTGACACTTCCCATGTTAAGCCCACTCATAATGATTATTATTGTGCTAAGAGTCATGTGGTTAATAAGGTTGTTTGATCCGTTATACGGGACAACACGCGGGGGAGTAAAAACCGAACTTCTTGACTGGCTCGTTTACAGGACCTCTTTTGTATATTTTGATATCGGATATGGTTCGGCAATGGCAATATTCTCGTTATTCCTGACTATTACTGTATGCGCCATAATGTTCAGGGTACTTATGAAAGTTCTGGGTGTCATAAAGTAAAAAGATTTATTGGCACAATTTATTGGAAGGTGAATAATGTTAAAAAAAATTGTTTTTTGGATGGTAACTATCTCGGTTTTATTGATTGTTGTTTCTCCGCTTGTGTGGGTGTATCTGACATCAATAAAAGCCCCGGATGATATTTTTACAACTGAATTAAAAAAACTGGTTGTCTTTAAACCTACCCTTGATAATTATTTTAGGCTTTTTAATGATTATCCATTCTGGAATAATCTAATTAATACAGCAATAGTAAGTATTGTCAGTACAATTATAGTAATGTTTGTTGCATTGCTTTCCGCGTACAGTTTTGTAAGATGGAATACCGGCGGAGGGCATCTCCTGTTTACCACTATTTCGACAAGAATGTTTCCGGGAGTTGTGGCCGCGATACCATTTTTCGTCGCATTCCGGTCTCTTGGAATGATTGACACACATCTGGCGCTTATTCTTCTTTATGTTTATTTCAATACTTCATTCGCTACATTTCTATTATACGGATTTTTCAGGGAAGTTCCGGTTGAACTTGAGCAGGCCGCGATGATTGACGGATACAGCAGGCTGGAAATATTCAGAAAAATTGTTTTCCCCCTGATACTGCCGGGCCTTGCCGTTACTACGGTATTCTGCCTTATCTGGTCATGGAATGAATTCTTTTATGCATTTTTGTTTACACGGGTTGCGGCTAAAACCGCAACAGTGCTTATATCCTCTTTCTGGGGATCAATAGAAGTTCAGTACGGACCAATGGCAGCGGGTGCGGCATTTACAATTCTGCCGACACTTATCGCGGCACTTGCAATGCAGAGATATATTATCAGAGGCCTTACTTTCGGTGCAGTAAAAGGCTGATATCCTAAAAATTATAGAGGAAAGGTGATTATATATGTTACCAAGAATGACAACAGGCAACTGGATATTCTGGGCGATTATTATCTGGATCGGAGTAAATTTTTTCTGGCTCGCGATTTTTGAAAGATTTATAACTCAATGGGTTGGTTTTGCTCTTGCAACAACTGCGGCGGTACTGGTATTAAAGTATGGCCCCAGGCCGGAAGAATCTGACGAGGGGGATGAATAACCGTGGCAGAAGTAAGAATTGAAAATGTGTCAAAATTATATGGCCGAAAAAAGGCTGTTAAAAATGTTTCCTTTACATGCAAAGAAGGCGGTTTTCTTTCTATAGTAGGGCCAACCGGCGCAGGCAAGAGCACTTTACTTAAAATGGTTGCCGGAATTGAAAGCGTCAGTGAAGGGAAAATCTATTTCAATGATACGGTTGTAAATGATTTACCCCCGCAGGAACGAAATGTCTCAATGGCGTTTGAGACATATAATCTTTATCCTCATATAAAGGTTTATGACAATATAGCTTTTCCCTTAAGGGCAAAAAGATGGAACCTGAATCTTTCAAGGGAAGAGGAACGGGCCAGGGTTTTGGAAATCGCGACATTTCTCGGTATTGATGAGTATCTTGAAAGACTTCCCCAGAATCTCAGCGGCGGACAGAAGCAGAGAGTGTCTCTCGCGAGGGCTCTTGTCAGAAAGCCTGAAGTTTATCTTCTTGATGAGCCTATTGCTCATCTTGACGCGCGTCTCAAATTTTCCACACAGACACTTCTCAAGGAGTTCGCTCAGGAATACAAGAGTACGATAATCTATGTTACCCATGATTACAGGGAAGCTCTTGCTTTATCAGACACCCTGATTGTTTTACGAAATGGCGAAGTTGTTCAGAACGGTTCACCGGAAGACGTATATAATTATCCTGAAACTCCTTTTGTAGGCAGAACATTGGGCGAACCTCCAATGAATATTATCCGCGGAGACAGCGTCAGGACAGGTGAAAAGATCAGATTCAAGGCAGGCAATGATTTCTCTTTTATATGCAATGATTTGCTTGCGGAAAAAGCATCTGCCCTCATGAAAGGGAACAGCGACAAAACCACTCTGCTGGCCGGGATAAGAAGTGAATATATAAGTCTTGGAAGAGATAAAATGTCAGAGCATTCCTTTCCTCTGCCGGTATATGCCATAACTCACGAGTCTGAAAGTTCCATTGTAACGTTCAAGCTTGAAGACGGCACTTTTTTGTATGTGCGGACTGGAAGTGAACAGGACAGTAATTATGAAATAACAGAGGTTGTCTGGCTTGATTTTGATCAGGAGAAAACTTTTTTTTATACCGAGCAAAGTATAGATAATTAAAATAGAGAGGTTCCGGAATATGAGCAGAATTGATGTTAATCATGTGTGGAAAATATATGACGGTAATGTAACAGGCGTTAAGGATATTACATTTACCTGTGAAGATAAAGAATTTCTCGCGATCCTCGGCCCCTCCGGCGGCGGTAAAAGTTCAACTTTGAGAATGCTTGCGGGACTTGAAGAAATTTCCAGAGGTGAAATTTCTTTTGACGGTAAAATTGTCAACAAAATGGAACCAGCTGAGAGAAATATTGCGCTTGCCTTTGAGTCATATGCCCTTTATCAGCGGTTAAATGTATTTGAAAATATTGCTTTTCCGTTGCGCGCTAAAAAAATGAGCAATAACGATATAAATAAAAAAGTAAACGAGATTGCAGAGCTTATGAATCTGGGAGCAATACTTCACAAGATGCCCGGCGGGCTTGCAGGCGGACAGCAGCAGAGGGTATCCCTTGCCAGGGCTTTTGTGAGGAATCCGAACCTTACTCTGCTCGATGAGCCGATATCGCACATGGATCAGCGCGTCAGGATGGAGCTTCGGGCCAGAATAAGAAGGCTCCACAATGAATTGGGGCTAACGACGATATATGTTACCCATGACCAGTCTGAAGCAACTTCCCTTTGCGACAGGCTGCTTGTAATAAACAGGGCAGAACTGCAGCAGATCGGCACGGTAAATGAAATATGGAATAAACCGGCAAATAAATTTATTGCCGCTTTTGTCGGCGAACCGAGCATGAATTTTATTGATGCGGTGATTGAAGATTCAAAAAGCGTTTCGGTTTTTCAGGGTGATAAAAAAATTATTTTCCCGTTTTCGGGAGAGCTTGAAAATATTCCGGCCTCATCGCCTGTAACAATGGGATACAGGCCCCAGGAAGTTAAAATTGAGAGAAAAACAAGTAAAGAGCAATCTGAAATAAATGGAATTGTCAAAGTTGTGGAGTTCCAGGGACATTTAACAATACTTACAATAGAATTAGAAGATAACAACAGAACGGAAATGAAAGCCGTCGTTGAAGCGCATGAAAAATATAAAGTGAATGAGAAAATCAGCGTAATTGTAAATCCGGAAATTATTCATCTTTTCAAAGGAGAAGAACCGGTTCTTGTCCGCAAGGGATTCAAGGAAAAAAAGTAAAATATTCTGCCCTGCCAGCGCAGGGTTTGAGGGGTGATTATGAACAGAATGCCTGATCGTTTTAGTCTTGAAGGTAAAAAAGCAGTTATCACCGGCGGAGCGAGAGGAATTGGCGCTGCAATCGCAGCAGGGCTTGCCGAAGCCGGCGCAGATATTGCAATTGCTGATATCGCACAGATGGATAGTGCGCAGCATGTACTGTCAGGCATTAAAAATACTTACGGATGCGATACCTGCTACCTCAGGACTGATGTCACAAAGGATAAGGAAATAGCGCTTTTTTTTGAGACTGTAGAAAAAAAGTGGGGATCTGTTGACATACTTGTTAACGCTGCGGGTATCTGCATTAATACCCCCGCGGAGACAACCAGCCGGGATGACTGGTATAAGCTTATTGACGTAAACCTTAACGCCGTATTTTTCTGCTGCAGGGAAGCGGCTAAAATAATGATAAGGCAAAAAAGCGGCACAATAATCAATATCGGATCAATGTCTGGCGACGTTGTTAATTACCCCCAGCCGCAGGTATCATACAATGTGTCAAAGGCCGGTGTTCATATGATGACAAAATCACTGGCCGTAGAGTGGGCAAAGTATAATATTAGGGTTAATGCAATTGCTCCCGGATATATCGAAACAGAACTTACAAAGCCTTTCATGGAAAAACAGCCTGAAGATTATCACAAGTACTGGATTGGTGGTTCTGTTCTGAACCGGATTGGTCAACCGGAAGAACTTGTCGGCGCTGCAGTATATCTTGCGTCAGAAGCATCATCATATACAACAGGTGCGGTTATAACCATTGATGGCGGATACTCATTGAGATAGTCAATCTTGGAGCATCAGGCTTTACATTATTGAGTGGTTGATTATTTCAGAGGTAATCTCCCTGTAAATGGTTTCAGTCCCGAAGTAATTAAAATATAGGTTTCTCCTTTTTCATTACAGATATTTTTCTCAAATATCTGCTTTTTCTATTTTCCTGCTATTAAAATATATATCAAATTGTTATTTTAATGGTTATGAAAATCACTGCCAAAGCGAATCGGTTGAGGGGATTGTTAATTTCATCAGCAGGAATAATTATTCTCAGTTTCGATACAGCTCTCATCAGGCTGGCATCTTCTCCTTCGTGGAAAACCGCATTCTGGAGAGGCACATTAATTGCCGTTATTACATCCTTACTACTTTTTTTCAGGGAAAAAACAACTGTAGCGGACAAAATCAGAAAAGAAGGGATGCCTCTGGTTTTTTCGGGTATCATGTGGGGATTATCCGGTGTTTTATTTGTAATTTCGGTTAAACTTACAGTTGCTGCTAATGTTCTGGTAATGCTTAGTCTTTCTCCCCTCTTTGCAGGCATTCTCGGCTATTTTCTGCTTGGAGAAAGGCTCAAAAAAATAACCTATTTTACAATGACAGTTTCCGCGGCAGGAGTTTATATAATATTTGCAGGTGATATTGAAGGTGGAAACATTGCCGGAAATATTCTGGGATTCCTTGTTCCTGTTTTCCTTGGCGGTAATCTTGTCTGGATGAGAAAACATAAAGAGATAAGCAGATCTGCCGCTGTAGTTATCGGAGGGCTTGTTACAGCAATTATTGCTTTTTATTTTGCCTTCCCTTTTAATGTTTCGTTTGTTTCATTTATTTATCTTGCCTTACTTGGTCTTGTTGCAATTCCGATGGGACAGCTTCTTATCTCGACAGGAACAAGGTTTATCCCTGCCGCAGAGGTTGCCCTGATCGTAATGCTTGAATCAGTTATCGGCCCCTTCTGGGTCTGGGTGCTGATAGGTGAAATTCCTCCGGTAAGGACTTTTTTAGGAGGAATGCTGATACTTTCCGGAGTTTTTTTAAATTCTGTTTTTTCTTTTAACAAAGTAAAAGAATGAAAAAAATTATCATTTGATGCATAAGTAATCCGCCGCTTGCATCAAGCGTTGCACCTGTAATGTATTCGGCTTTATTGGATGCCAAAAAAATTACGGCAGGGGCAACTTCTCCAGGTTCTGCAATACGGTCGATAGGAATTCTTTTAATATATGATGATTCGTTTTCTGACAATGTTTTTTCTGTCATTGATGTTCTTATCATACCAGGAGATACTGCGTTTACAGTTATCCCTGATTCAGGCAGCTCTCTTGCAAGAGATTTTGTCATCATGTGAACACTGGCTGTTGAGAGTTATAACCTTTACCCGCATATCAAGGTTTCTGGCAACATCGCCTTTCCCCTCATGGCAAAAAGGTGGAATTTAAATCTTTCCCGGGGAAGAGGAAAGAGATAAAGTTGTTGAGATTGCAGCTTGCAGGTGAAAAAGATTAATTGATTTCCAATAACATTTTTAATGAAAAAGATATTATAAAGTGTTTTTAACTTTTTCTGCAAAGCTCTTTCACTTTATTACTGATTTTATGGCAACTTCAAACGCTTCATTAATCATAGCTAAAGGCGGTTCTTTAATAAACCCTTCTTTGATCAAAGAATCTATCACTGAACGCGAATACTGAATGTCCAACTGGGCTTTCTGAAAAACCTCTTCCCTTGTTAAGCTAACTCTGGCCAGGCCTTCTTTTATAGCCTGCATAGCAACATCTGCCGCCTCATAAGGAAAAACTCCAGGTTCTTCCATTGTTGCAATAATATTATCCGGGCTTATCCCCCTGTTTTCGGCAAACCTGGCTAGAGATCTTGCTGCAGCTATCGCCATTCCGTCAGATATTTTTTTGGCCCTTACTAACAAGGTCCCTTTGAGGATTCCAGGAAAACCTACTGAATTGTTCACCTGATTAGGAAAATCACCTCGGCCGGTAGCAACTATAAAAGCTCCAGCTTTTTTGGCTGCATATGGATAGATTTCAGGAACAGGGTTCGCGCAGACAAAAACAATAGACTTTGGTGCCATTCGGCGGATATCTTCCTGTTTGACTGTGTCAGGTCCTGGTTGAGAAAGGGCGATCAAAACATCTGCACCAGTCATCGCTTCACTAAAAGTAGATATCTCTTTGGGATTAGTGACCAAACACAATTCCCATTTCCGATAAAAACGTTTGTCTGCTTCTATATCTTTGCGCTCTTTATGCAAAGAACCTTTAGTATCAAAGATTACAATATTTTCGGGTTTTACTCCCGCTGTAATCACGATACGTGCAATAGTAGCATTTGCAGCGCCAGCTCCTAAAAAAACAATTTTTATATCTTCAAATTTTTTACCCGCTAATTTAACTGCATTGATTAAACCTGCAAGAGTAACACAGGCTGTGCCTTGAGCATCATCATGCCACACAGGGATATCACATTCTTCACGAAGTGTGTCCAGCACTTTATAACAGTTTGGCTGAGAAATATCTTCAAGATTGATAGCACCAAAAGATGGCTGAGCCATTTTGACAAAATCAATAATTTTATCAGGGTCATTTCTGCCGTTATTGCCCCTGCTATCCATACATAGGGCAGTAGCATCAATTCCTCCCAGATATTTCATTAAAAAAGCTTTGCCTTCCATCACACCAAGACCTCCAAGAGAGGTACAATCTCCATCTCCCAGTACCCTTGTAGAATCGCTGACTACAGCGACATAATTCCCCTTATCAGACAAATCATAGGCTGCTTCATTATTATCCCGGATCGTTGTAGAAATTTTTGATACACCGGGTGTATACCAGACGTTAAACCAGTTAAACCCGAAAACACCAGCTTTAGGGACAGTCTGCATCTTCCCTCCGTAAAAACGGTGTGCTTTTTCCGACAATTCTTTTAAAAACAGTGTTTTGGCTTTAGCAGTCTGGGCCGGGTTTAAGCCTCTCTTTTCTATCTCATCGTTGATATTTGATAAATCCAGTTTGATCATTTTTTTCTCCTTGTTTATTATCTTAAGCAGGCATGCCCGGTAAGGTAGATCCACCGTACGGCATGATATGAACTCTTGCAAGAGGGCCTTGTTCTTTAATAGCTGTTTCCAGAGCTGTCTGTGGATCAACAAAGGGTATCATAAAAATATTCCGTACAAAATCGGGATCCATTCTTGATACCAGGTAAATAGAACTTATTTTCAGAATCAGGGCAATTGCTGCAGCTTTATGCCCACCAAGGATAAAGTTACGCTGTATTTCTTCGATCATTTCTTCAGAGTGATTATATTTTATCATCCATTCTTCAAAGGATTCACCACCAAGCCCTTCAGTGCAGGCTGCAATAAGAATAATGATACCACCTTCTTTCACTGCATATTTGGCATTATCAAGAGCTTTCTGTGCCTGATAAAGATTGATATCTTTGGGGAATCCTCCAGGACATACCACAACAATGTCTGCTTTTTCTTTAAGGGTATACATATAGATACTATCAAGGAAAAGACAGCCCTGCCGGTGGGAAGCCATTGGTTCGCCGGCAAAAACTCCAATTATATTTTTATTTTCATCCAGAACTACATTAAAAAGAAAATCGATTTTCACAAACTTTGCAACTTCTTCAATGTCGTCCCTAACAGGATTTCCGGTCAGTGTCCCTGCTTGTGCACCGGGTTTTACCATTAGACTATGGTTTTTCTGTATAGCGGTGAATGTTGACACACCAGGCATAATAGCCTTATACCCGCCACTGTAACCTGCAAAATAATGGTATTCAATATTGCCCAAAGCAATAATCCGGTCTGCTTCTGTTACAGGCCTGAAAATATCTACAGGCGTTCCATTGGATGTTATCCCTAATGATGCTACATTTTCGGGATCACTATCGATACAGTTTATACGGTTAAAGGCTTCGGCCCCTGCCAGCCTTATTTGTTCTTCATGGGTATGTTTGCGATGGCTACCCAACCCGAATACTAAAGTAATATCTTTATCAGAAACCCCAGCCTTGTTTAATCTTTCAAGAATAGCAGGCAGTACTTTATAAGTAGGCATGGGCCTGGTAATATCACTTGAAATGATTACTATCTTCTCCCCCTGTTTGACTGCTTCCTCAATTCTGTATGAGTGTATGGGGTTATCCAGGGCATTGGCTATAATATCTTTTTCATTAAGTCTATTTTCAAACTTACCTGACCGTATAATTTCCCCCATATTCTGTTCAGGAACATTTAGCGGCAAATAACTTTTTTCAAAACCTAAATTGATTTCCATTATACTCCCTTTTGGTCTTTGATTGCATATTATGTATTATTAGTAATTCAGAATCAAATTGGTATTTTCCAACCCTATTTTTTAAACATGAAGATGCTGGTAAATTATTTCTCTATAGATAGCTGTAATCATAACAATTTAGCAATAATTTCAACCATATCTTCAGTCCCTTCAGCTATATGTACACCTGCGGCTTTAAGTTCTGTTTCTTTTTTTTCCGCAGAACCTTCCCCGTCAGGCGAAACTATAGCACCAGCATGTCCCATACTTGTATCTTTAGGTGCATTTTTACCGGCAATCATTGCTACAACCGGCTTTGTGACATTTTCTTTAATATATAATGCCGCAAGTTCCTCTTCATTTCCACCTATTTCACCAATTATAACAATAATCCTGGTCTCAGGATCTTTTTCAAAATAGGGCAGAAGATCAGTAAATGTTGATCCAGGTATCATGTCTCCGCCCACTCCTATTACAGTCGATTGCCCTATTCCACGTTTTTTCAGAAGAAAAGCAGATTCGTAACAATTAGTGGCACTGCGGGACATTATTCCAACATGTCCTGGTAAAAATATACTGTGAGCCATAAATCCCGCTTTGGATTTTCCGGGAGAAATTATGCCAAATGAATTCGGACCTATCAGATGGCACCTTTTATCTTTTGCCAGGTGATGGAGTTTCAGCATTTCGTGTACAGGTACCCCGTCTGCTATTGTTATTACAAGAGGAATTCCTGACATAATTGCTTCGTAAGCTGCCCCATACATAAATCTGGGAGGTACAAATAAAACTGTAGCATTAGCCCCGGTCATTTCCATAGCCTGCTTAATTGTATTAAAAACAGGAACTCCCAGAATTTTTGTTCCGCCTTTCCCGGGAGTAACTCCGGCCACAATTTTAGTTCCATATTCAAGCATTTGTTCTGTATGAAAGCTTCCTTCACGGCCGGTAATCCCCTGGATAATCAGGCGGGTATTTTCATCAATAAAAATACTCATTGATATCTCTCCTTTGATAGTATTTTCACCCCGTTTCTAAGTCCCTCTGCCATTTTTATTGATCCCCTGACTTTCCGGAGTATTTCCAGACCTTTTTCTTTATTGGTTCCTTCCAGTCTGAGCACCAGAAGCGTTTTTCCAAGTTTTTCCATTGCGTTTTCAACTCCCCTGGCTATTTCATCGCAACGGGTTATACCGCCGAAAATATTTATAAAAATAGTGTTTACTCTGGGGTTGGATGCGACTATCTGCAATGCCCCGTTAATGCGTTCTGCAGTTGCTCCGCCCCCAAGATCAAGGGCACAGGTAACTGTCATCCCATTTTTGGAAATAAGATCAATTGAAGACATGATCATACCTGATCCATTGCTGATTACAGCAATGGATCCTTTATTTTTTACTGGTATATACAAAAACTGGTATTTTCTGGCATTAAGAATAAGTAAGTTGTCTTCCATTTCATCCCTGAAAGACTGAAGATCTGGATGCCGGTAAAGCGCATTGTTGTCCACATCTATCTTGCCATCCAAAGCCAATATATTATTTTCATAATCTACAATCAATGGGTTTATCTCTGCGAGCAGGCAATCCTTCTTGACAAACACTTTATACAGCTTGCTGCAGACATCTCTGAAAGATTGATTATATTTCTTTTCCAAGCCTGTTTTATCGATAGCATACTGGATATAATAATCATCCAGTTCCCGAGCAGGATGAAGAAGCACTTTCACAACTTTTTTAGGATATTTTTCAGCTATTTCATTGATATCTATTCCCCCTTCGGGGCTGAAAATCATTACCGGGAGTTTGTGCTTCCTGTCCAGAGTGAAGCTTAAGTACATCTCTTTTTTGATTTCCAACTTGCTTGTAATGAACACCTTTTTTACAGAGAGGTTTTTAATTTTCATTTCAAGAATAGCAGCTGTTTTTTCTTCCATTTCCTTAAAATTACCGGCGAACTGAATTCCTCCTGCTTTGCCGCGGCCACCTGTCTGCACTTGTGCCTTTATTACAACAGGATAGTTAACCGGCTTTTTTCTGCCATTTAATTCCTGGGAAGAACTTACAACAAATCCTTCACTGCAGGGTAGTTCAAAATCGCGGAAAATCTCGTGAGCCTTATATTCCAGCAGTTTCATTTTAACTAATCCTCCAGAGCCCAGATTTCTTCATCAGAGGGAATGACTGTATTCTTCTTAATACTGGCGACTCTGGTGATATTCAGCAGGTGTTTATAATAAAAATTTTCTGAAATACTATTATTACCCCATGAACCGCATCCCAGGGTACTGGTAGGATTAAGACTGTTGTAAAAACTGCCCCCAATATTGGTAGAACATGCCTGATTGACCAATACCCGGCTAACTGGAACTTTTTCTGCAAGCTGCAGAATATGTTCACTGTTTTCAGAATGAATGACAACCGAATGTCCTTTCCCTTCAATATCAAGGTTCTCTAGAGCTATTTGAATAGCCTGACTGAAATCCTTATATTTAAAAGGAGTAATAACAGGAAACATTTTTTCCCTGCGCAGCAGACTGTTTTTATTTGATGCTTCCTCTGGAATTACAATTAGCAAGGTATCTTCAGGCATCATCACTTCGGCAGCTTTTGCTATGGTCTGTATTTCCTGTCCGACAAGTTTTTTATTTAGTTGCCCTTCGGGAAACAGGGTTGAAATCAGTTTCTCTCTTTCTTTAATGTCTGAAACTATATATCCACCATTAGCTCGAAGTTCACTTATAACCTCATCATACAGTTCTTCCGGGGCAATTACAGTCTGTTCACCTGAACAAATAATGCCATTGTCAAAAATCCGGCCGCTAACAAGTGTGGCCACAGCTTTTTTTAATTCAATGCCGCGGTCAATGATGCATTGCACATTACCCGCACCTACTCCGAAAGAAGGTTTACCGCTGGAATAAACAGCCTTAACCATTCCTGGGCCCCCCGTGGCCACAGAGACATCCGTCATTTTAACCAGTAGATTGGTACGCTCTATAGAAATATCTTCAACACACTGAATAATATTTTCCGGTGCCTTAAGTTTTTTGATTGCTTCATTCCATTGATCTACCAGATACTTTGTACAGGTTTTTGCCCTTGGATGCGGAGCAATAATAATAGTATTACGTCCTTTAAGTGCTGCCATGGCATTTGCCATAGGAGTTACAATCGGATTTGTTGTGGGCTGAATAGCACCAACAACTCCAACAGGCTTTGCGATTTCTATAATTCCCGCTTCCTTATCATTTGAGATAATACCCATTGATTTTTTACCCTTGAGGCTATACCACATGATACGGGCTTTCCCCTTATTCTTTTGAGTTTTAAATTCTATACTGCCCATAACAGTTTCGTCATATGCCATTTTGGCTAGTGGTAATGCATTATCATAAACATACTTGCCAATTTCACGAACAATTCTATCCACAGTTTTCTGATCAAAGGATTCATATTCTTTTAAAGCTATTCGTGATTTTTTTACCAAACTCTCAATATACATCCTGTCTTCCATAAAGATCTCCAAAATATTTGTTCTCAATACTTAATTATTTTATTGTAAATTTATTTATTGCTTCTTCTATAATTTCCAGGCCTGCAGTTATTTGTTCATCTGTTGTTACCAAAGGCATCAGCAGTCTGATCGTCTGATTATAAGAACCAGCATTTTTTAGAAGTAATCCCTTATATTTGCAAAAGTTAATGATTTTTATTGCAGTTTCTGAGTCAGGTTCTTTTGTTGTCCTGTTCTTAACAAATTCAATCGAAAGCATTGCACCAATACCCCTGTAAATACCTATTGTTGGATATTTTTTATGCCACTCTGCAAACCGCAGCATACATTTCTCATTTATTCTCATTGCTTTAGCTGCATAATTGTCCCGTTTCAATATTTCAATTACTTTTAATGCAGAAGCACATGCCAATGGATTTCCTCCATATGTTCCGCCTATTTCTCCAGATTGCAGAGACTGCATGATCTCTTCTTTTGCAGTAACAGCACTGATAGGAAGTCCAGCCGCCAGTGACTTTGCACTTACCAGGATATCTGCATACACATCTTCATCGGCCCAATAATCTGTAGCAAACATTCTTCCTGTCCGGCAAAAACCAGTCTGGACTTCATCGGCGATTAATAAAATTTCGTACCGGTCACACAGTTTCCTTAATTGCTTTATATATCCAGTCGGAGGTGCTATAAAACCATTTTCGCCCTGAATTGGTTCGATAATAAATGCAGCAACACTTTTGGGAGCAAGATAATCCACAAACATATACTCCAATTGATTGATATAATGTTTAACAATGTCTTCTTTGGGAATATTTTTATCCGTTCTGTATTCATTGGGAAATTCTGCTCGATGAACACCAGGCATAAGCGGTATAAACGAGGCTTTATAAATATTTCCACTAGTTAAAGTCATTGCCATATAGGTTCTTCCATGAAATCCACCTGAAAAAGCAATAATCTCTGTCCGCCCGGTATATTTTCTGGCTATTTTTACTGCATTCTCAATTGCTTCAGATCCACTATTAAAAAATGCTGTTCTTTTTTTAAAATCCCCGGGAGTAATTGCATTCAGGGTTTCTGCCAGATCTATATACTCTTTATAGTGGATGGTATTTATCTGTGGATGAAAATAACGTTCAGCCTGTTCCTGAACAACCTTTATAACTTCTTTGTTGCTATGCCCTATGTTTAATACGCCTATTCCGGCTACCCAGTCCATAAAAATGTTGCCGTCCAGATCCTGCACCATTGCTCCTTCGCTTTTGTCAATAACATAGGGAGCAGAACAGGCAATTGCAGATGGAACAGCCTTGTTCCTTTTTTCTATAACTGATTTACATTTTGGTCCCGGTAATTCTGTAATAATTTTAGGCAGTGAATTAATTAGCATTGTTGATCCTCACTTGTGATTTGTATATCAGTTGTAATGCAATTTACATGCCATTTGATTAGTTTTTTCATTGAGGTGAGGTATTTTTAATATTTTGGCTGAAAAACTTTTATTACATTATTTAATTGCTATTCAAAACATGTATTCATTTAATTTTTTATTAAAATAAGTATTACTAAAGTAATACTATATTGCATTTTTAATAATTTAATTATAAATATTACTAAAAGAATGGAGAATTTAAATCATGAACATCAATTTTTTTTCCTTGAAAGATCCGGCATTGCTAATCGATTCTCAAAATCAGATTATAACTTCTAACTCGTCATTCAATGAGCTTTTTGAGGATGATTATAAAAAAGAAAGAATAATAGATGATCTGATAAAAAATAATGAAAATTTTTTATATTCAATTGATGGCGAAGAATATCTAATATTGTTTCTTAGTCTAAATGATATAGCTAAAAAAATAATGATAATGATTAATATGAAATATATTGGAAATGTAATAAAAGATACAGAAACATTTAAATCAATGCAAGATGATTTTTTCAATATACTTGGGGCAATTCATGATGATTTTGTTATAATAGACAGTAACGGTGTCATTACCCATGCTCTTCCAAACTTTGAATCATTATATGGTATTCCAAGTCAAATAGCGATAGGAAGTACAATTTTCGATATGGAAAAACAAAAAATATTTAATCCGTCTGTTGCGGCGCGGGTATTAAAATCAAAAAAAACGGAGACAATGCTACAATATACAGGAGCGAATAAGTATTTGATGTGTACAGCGATACCAATAAAGGATAAAAATGACAATATAATTAAAGTAATTAGCTACACCCGTGATATTACAAAATATGAATCCCTTGAAATGGAATATAATAATCTAGAAAAAACCCTAAAGCTTTATAGCGCTGAATTAGAAGAATTAAGAACTTATAGAGCAATTCCGTCCATAATTGGCACAGATCCATCTTTTAAAAGAATTATTGCAATGATACAAAAAATTGCGAAATTCGATGCTTCTGTTCTTTTCCTGGGAGAATCAGGAGTCGGAAAATCAATGTTTGCTAAATTAATGCACTCTCAAAGCAACAGAAGTTCAGGCCCTTTTATTGAAATACATTGTAGTACAATACCTGAGAACCTTATAGAATCAGAATTGTTTGGTTATGAAAAAGGGGCTTTTACTGGAGCAAATAAAGAAGGAAAAATTGGGTTAATAGAGTTATCAAATAAGGGTACGTTATTTTTAGACGAAATAGGAGATCTGCCTCCCCATATCCAGGTAAAACTTTTAAAAGTTATCCAAGAGAAAAAAATTATCCACATAGGTGGTGTTTCAGAAAAAATTGTTGATTTCCGTTTAATAACTGCAACAAATAGAGATTTAGAACGTATGGTAAAAAATGGTGATTTTAGAGAGGATTTGTTTTACCGCCTGCATATAATGACTTTCAGGATACCAAGTTTGCGGGAAAGAAAAGATGATATTTTCCCTTTGTGCGAATATTTTATAAAAAAAATTACTGCAAAACATAATATTTCACGCGCACTCTCAAACACAACCTTAGATTATCTTATAGAATATAAATGGCCCGGAAATATACGGGAACTTGAAAATATAATTGAAAGATTAGTATTAACATCTGATGATTATCTGATTACACCGGATGATCTCCCTGCATCAATAAAATCACAAGAATTTTCCTCAATAATCGGAGAAAATAGTTTAAAAACAATATTGGAGAAAATTGAAAAGCAAGTAGTAATAAATTCATTTGAAAAACATGGGACAACAATTGGGGTTGCAAAAGCTCTCGGAATTAGCCAACCATCTGCTTCAATAAAGATTAATAAATATTGTAAAATAGAAAAGAATTAAAACTTATTTACTAAATTTTTAATATAATTATTATATTTTTAATAATATTACAGATTTTTTCGTTTAAATTTAATAGTAATATCAAAAATTTTATTCTTATAAATTTACCCCTTCTATTTATTCATAGAAAAGAATAATTATTTTCTATAATAAAAGTTTATTAATTACTCTAAAAGAAGGAGTTGTTAGTTTGTGGCACAATAATTGCTATAGTATTATTATGATTCAAATTACCTTATGGAGGATTCAATGAAAAAAATACTTTTATTACTTCTAATTATAGGATTAATAATACAGGTCACGTTTGCTACTGGACAAAAAGAAGTACCTGTTGAAAAGAAAACTTTCTTAATTCGAATAGGTCATGTTTTGCAAGAAACAACGCCTAGCCATATTATGTTTTCAGATGGTTTAAAGAAATATGTTGAGGAGAAAAGTGATGGACGAATAAAAATTGAAATTTACCCAAATGGCTCTTTGGGCGGGGAAAGGCAAATGATAGAATCCACACAGCTTGGTACCCTTGACATTGCCTATGCAACAACGGCACTTCTGGCCAATTTTGATGAAAAATTTCTTATTTTTGATTTGCCCTTTCTTTTTAATGATCAAAATATTGCACGCAAAGCTATTAATGGAGAACTTGGCCAGGCAATAGCATCTGATTTAAATAAAATAGGGCTCAAGCCTTTTGGTTATGCTGAAAACGGTTTCAGGCACATCTCCAACAATAAGAGACCAATTTTTAAACCGGAAGATTTAAAAGGTATTAAGATTCGAACCATGGAAAATCCAATCCATATGCGATCATTTCAATTACTAGGGGCTTCTCCAACACCTATGGCGTTTACGGAATTGTATACTGGCTTACAACAGGGAACTGTGGATGGTCAGGAAAATCCAATTTTTCTTACATATTCTTCTAAATTCAATGAAGTACAAAAATATTATTCTTTAACTGGTCATGTTTATGCTCCTGGTATTGCAGTTATGAATTTAAAACTATGGAACTCTTTGCCAAAAGATTTGCAAAAAATATTGGAAGAAGGAATGACCGAAGCACAGGAACTACAGTTTAAGCTTCTTGATGAACAAAATAAAACTGATCTTGTAAAATTAAGTAAATTAATGAATGTTAACGAACTTACTCCAGCGGAAAAAGCACTATTTATAGAAGCTACAAAACCAGTGTATGATGAATTAGCAAAAAAAATTGGACAAAATATTGTTGATCTTGCCATGAAAGCAAACGAAACCTACAAATAATGCATTTAATAGCTACTTTAATTATTTAATTAAAGTAGCTATTTCTGGAGTAAGTATGACGGTATTCAGAGAAATGAGAAGAAAAGAAAAACAGATGACATCAATTGAGGTCTTTAAAATTCTTGATAAAACAAGTTATATGGTACTTTCAACTGTTCTTGAAGACGAATATCCCTATTCCATTCCTCTAAACCATCTTTTTTCTGACGGAAAAATATATTTTCATTCAGCGTTGGAGGGGCAAAAATGTGATGCATTTAATAAAGGGAACAAGGTGTGCATTTCCATAGTTGAATCTTTAACAGTAGTTCCTGATAAATTTTCGACCAATTTCAGGAGTGTTACTGTTTTTGGAAAAATATACTTAGTAGAAAACCAGGATGAAAAAAAAGATGCTCTCATCGGACTGGTAAAAAAATATTCACCTGGCTTTACTGAGAGTGGAGCAGCATATATAGAAAAGCTTTTTGATAAAACAGCTGTATACCGTATTGAAATTGAACATTTTACAGGGAAGATGAGCAATAAGTAAGTGATATAGCGAAACTATAACAGAATTACAAGCCTGTTGATTAAATATAGAGGAGATTGTTTCGGTAAACTTTTGAAATAAAAATTGCGTTTTGTTTTATTTCTTTTAAATGTACTATGAGGTTTAATCCGAATTGCTTCTATGAATCGAAGTCATAAAATACATTATGACAATATTGTATGTGGATATAACTAAAAAATGCTTTTTTTAGTTAAAAACAACTATTGTTCATTTTATTATTGATAAGTCAATAAACAAAGAAAGGCTGATGATTATAGGATTTTACAGAAATATAGTAAAATGAAAAAGTATAAATATCCTTATAAAAAAAGCATAATTGTTACAATCAAGAAAACTGGTAATTTAGTTTATATAATTTAAAAAGAACAAAAAATAAATTGATCCTTTTATTGATGAATTTATAAGGAAAAATATAAGGATATGCGACGGCAGCATTGGATGTCGTGATGATCGGGTATCCCGACATAAAAACTATGAGCTTATATTTTAAAGTCTATGTGTGGCTTTATGGGGAGAAATTTATGATAAAAAACATTTGGCAAAATTTTGAGGAATATATATTGATTGGATCATTTTTCTTTGTCATTCCTTTACTATTCATGCAAATAATTATGCGCTATGTTTTTTCTAATTCAATTTCCTGGTCTGAAGAGCTAGCCAGATATATATTTCTATGGCAAATATGGATTGGAGCAAGCTATGGTGTAAAAAAAACCCGGCATATTCGAATTGAAATCATTAAAGAACATATTTCCGAAAAAGGAAAAAATTTTATTGAATGTCTAACGATTAGTATTTCTATTATTTTTTGTGGATTTTTAGCAATAAAAGGAAGCGAATTGATTAGAAGTATTTTTTCTCTAGGGCAACTTTCTTCCGCACTTAGATTACCCATGGGATATCCCTACTTATCTGTACCAGTTGGTGCGACTTTAATGATAATTCGCTATAGTGAAAAGCTCTATGAAAACATTAAATCTTTTAAAGTGAGGTAGTACAACAAATGGAAATGACATTACTTTTTTTTCTTTTAATATTTTTCATTTCAATTAGTGTGCCTATTGGCGTATCTCTTGGTTTATCAACATTAATTACAATGTTATTCACAAGTAAAATACCTGTGATTATGATTACACAGAATGCTTTCACTGCCCTTGACTCTTTTCCACTTATGGCGATCCCATTTTTTATTATGGCGGGGAATTTAATGTCTTTGGGTGGGATATCACGAAGAATAGTTGACCTATCTAATGCAATAATTGGAAACATTGTTGGTGCCTTAGGAATTATTACCGTATTTGCAAGTGCATTTTTTGCTGCTATTTCAGGTTCCGGACCGGCGACAGTTTCAGCAATAGGATCCATGATGATTCCTGAAATGGAAAAGTCTGGGTATAATAAGGGATATGCAACAGCTCTGACTTGCTCTGCCGGAATTATTGGAGTAATAATTCCTCCTTCGATTCCTTTTGTAATTTATGGTGTTATCACTGGAACTTCTATTGGCGAATTATTTCTAGCTGGTTTTATTCCCGGATTATTGATTGCTGGGGTTTTAATAGCGATATCCGTTATAATATCTAAAAAAAATGGATATGGATTGAATGAAGTAAATAGTGCAAGACTTAAAAAGAAAGGATTTTTAAAAACCTTTAAAGATTCTTTTTGGGCATTATTAACACCCATTATTATTTTGGGAGGTATCTATGCCGGTGTTTTTACTCCGACAGAATCAGCAGTTGTTGCAATTGTCTATGCTTTGATTATTGGCCGCTTTGTTTATCATGAACTTACACTGAAAATAATCTTGACAACAATTAGAGAAACAGCAGTTATGACGGGAATTACATTATTTACAATAGGCTTATCAATGGCTTTTGCAAGTTTCTTAACCATGGAGCAAATTCCAATGAAAGTCGCAACACTAATGCTTGGGTTATCAAAAAATCCAATTATTATCCTTTTAATGATTAATGGGTTTTTATTATTTGTTGGACTCTTTATTGATAATATTTCCTCAATGACGATTTTAACTCCGATTTTTCTCCCTATTGTTGTATATTGTGGCATAAACCCTGTTCATTTCGGTGTATTCATGACAGTAGCACTTTCAATTGGCTTTATTACCCCTCCCTATGGGGCAAATTTATTTATAGCATCAGCCGTAACAGGGTTAAAGATAGAAAAAATTGTAAAACACATAATCCCTTTTATGATCGGTTTAATTATATGTTTAATACTCATTACTTATTTTTCCGGGATTAGTATGTTTTTACCAGACTTGGCATATCGATCATTTTAAGGAGGGAAATATATGCCGGTTAATAAAAAAAAGATTGAAAAAATAATCAATAATTCAGAAATAAAAAATTTTATTGAATCGTGGATAGATAGTAATAAAAATGAGTTTTATGAACTTGCTGATTATCTATGGAATAACCCTGAATTAGGACTTGAAGAGTTTTTAGCTCATCAAAAAGTATCAGATCTCTTACAGAAACATGATTTTATTGTTGAAAGTGACTTGGCAGACATGCCTACTGCATTTATAGCCACTTTTGGCAATACTGCTCCAATAATTGGGATTAATGTAGAATATGATTGTTTACCAGGACTTTCTCAACAATCCGATGTTCCATTTCCTTCCCCAATTATTGTTGGTGCACCAGGTCAAGGATGCGGACATAACATTTTATGCGCAACAGCTGTAATGGCTGGTATTGCATTAAGATATGCAATTGATAAATTTAAAATAAATGCAGTAATCAAAATGCTTGGATCGCCTTATGAAGAGGCCAGTGTTGGAAAAGCAATGATGGCTAGAGCAGGATATTATAAAGGTATAGATGCCATTTTGGATTGGCATCCCTGGAATTATAATAGAGCTGACTATGACACATGTAATTCTGTTTTTGTGGTAAATTTTCATTTCACTGGTAAAACATGTCATGGTGCTATGCCTTGGGAAGGTGGTAGAAGTGCATTAGATGCGGGGCTTCTTTTTTCTCATGCTTTAGAAATGTTGAGGGAGCATATAATTCCAAACGGGCCAGAAGCAGCACATACTATTAATTATACTTTTACCGATGTAGGCCCTAAATATGCAAATATTGTACCAGATAAAACCAGTATGCAGATTTATGGAAGATTTAAAAATATGGATCTCTCCCAAGATGCTTTAAGACGGATTACCCTTTGTGCAGAAGGAGCCGCAATAGCAACTGAAACAAAATATATTCGAGATTTTACTACTTATACACATAATAAAATTCCAAATAAAATACTCTCAGAAGTTATACACAGAAATTTTGAATATTATGGACCTCCAGAATTTTCTGAAGATGAACAAAATTTTGTAAAAGAAATGCAAAAATATATGAAGTTAGATCCAACAGGATTAGATACCAAGCTTAAAAAATTTGGAGCAAGCGAAACTATAATATGCGATACATCTGAATTTTCCTGGAATGCGCCTTATGCTACTTTTTGGGTCACTATGGGTCCAGAGAAAAGTTGGCATAATTGGATGGTTACAGCTTGTGCCGGGAACACAATAGGGAAAAAAACCATGGATAAAGCAGTCAAAATAATGACTGCTTCTGTAATTGATATACTGTTGAACCCCGATAAAATTATAGGAGCAAAGAAAGAGTGGAAAGAACGTATGAATGGGAATGAATACAATTGTCTTCTTCCAAAGGAGCATAAACCACCTTTAGGAATCAATAAAAAAGCAATGGACGAATATTATCGTAAAAAGTTTGAAAAATGATTTATAGAATTAATAAAATATCTCATAAGAGTTCTTTACTATATAAAAATGTTCCTATCAAAAAATAGATAAACCCAAAAAACTGCTTTAGGATTTAACACGTCAAAGAAACAAAACCGAGGTTTTAACAAACCGAATTGATAGGGTAAAAGTTGATTTGGATGGTGTCAAGAAAATTGTCATTACAACTTTTTGTAATAATACTAGTGCTATTTATAAATTAGTGTAAAGGAGGTGAGAGATATTACTAACCAAGATAAAAAAATTGAACTACCTTACGGATTGCAAAAATTACCTTTTAAAATGAAATCCGATTTGGCTAAGTGGGAAGTACTAGAATCTAAAGAATGTAGTGAACTTTTTCCCTATGAGGATGGTATAAAAGAAGGTTTTCGAAAACCAATAAATTCTAAGCCTCTTAATGAATTAGTCATACCAGGAGAAAAAGTAGTTATTGTGACTTCTGACGGAACTAGACCGGTACCGCATAAAGATTTGATACCTGCAATTATTTCAGAACTTAATATATCTGCTGAAAATATTACAATTATCATTGGAACTGGATCACATAGGCCAAATACTCCTGATGAGTTAGCGAATATGCTTGGTAAAAATATTGTATCAAAATTTAAAATTCTAAATCATGATGCTTTTGAAAATGGCGAAAATATAAAAGTTGGTATTACAAAGGCTAATGGGCCGCTTTATTTAAATAAACATTACGTTGAAGCAGATAAGCGAATTGTTGTTGGATTTATTGAACCACATGGATTAGCTGGTTTTTCTGGAGGCCCAAAGGGTGTAATTCCAGGAGTTGCTGGGATAGAGACGATAAAATTTATTCATAGTTATCAAATGATCAAGAGCCCTTTGCGAGGATGGGGAAAAATAGAGAACAATCCAATTCGTAATGAAATATTTGAAATGGCCGGTATGTGTCCTCCCGACTTTTTGGTGAATGTTACATTAAATAAAGAGAAACGGATAACTAATATTTTTGCTGGTGATTATATAACAGCCCATGAAAAAGGGTGCTTTTTTGTTTCTAAAAATTCAATGATACATGTTAAAAAGCGCTATCCTGTCGTTGTTGTTACAAATAATGGGTATCCATTGGATCAAAACCTTTATCAGTCAGTTAAGGGTCTAATGGCTGCCGATCAGATTATTGAAAAAAACGGTGTTATCATCTTGTTCTCTGAATGCTCTGATGGAATACCAGAACACGGGAACTTTGATAGGTTTGTTAGAAATAAAACATCAGAACAAATAATTAAATATTTTGAAAGTAAAAATATAACAGAGTCCGATCAGTGGGAAGCTCAAGTTTGGGCTCAAATAATTATGGATAGGGAAATTTATATTTATTCTACTTTAAGTGTTGTAGATGCGAAGTCTTTTCAGTTAATTCCGCTTAGTGATTTTCAAAATGATATTGAAAACATTTTAGCAAAGTTCGATCACCCTGATGTTGCTATTCTGCCAGAAGGACCTGTTTCGGTTCCCATAATATACTAAAATATGGAGTATTCAATTACGGCATATGGCTGATTAAAAAGCTGATAAGGAGTGTTTTCTTTCAAGAGGATTTTTCATATTCTCATAAAACTGCTCCAAAATGAGAGTAAATTTGACCATATTCCTGTTGTAATCAGTAATGTAGGTCATAGTAAGAATTATAGGTATCAGCGATCTTCCTTGGGTTAATCGTAAAATGAAAAATTATTTATGATAAAATTCCCTGAGGTATTGCGTTTACAGTATATTGTGCAATAGGGGAAAAATAATCTTAATCATGTATTAGGAGAAAATTATATGACGGAAGCAAAACTTTACCTTGTGCGGCACGGCGAGACAGAATGGAACAGGGAAGATAAAATGCAGGGTGTAAAGGACAGCCCGCTGACTGACAAGGGAATTGAACATGCAGGCCTTTTAGGGGAAAGGCTTAAGGGACTGCCGGGAGGAATAGATATAATCTATACAAGCGACCTCGGGCGGGCATCTGATACCGCCGGGATAATCGGCAGGTATCTATCTTTGCCTGTAACAGCTGATGAGAGACTCAGGGAAAGGAATATGGGTATCTTTGAAGGATACAGCTGGGATTATGTAAGGGAGAATTTTCCGCAGGAATTTAAAAAAACTGTATCGGATGATAACAGTTACAGAATCCCGGAAGGAGAATCAAAGAATGAATATATTGAAAAAGTGCGCTCCTTCCTTGATTTCGCATCTCATGAACACGAGGGAGACAGGGTGCTTGCTGTTACCCACAGGGGATTTATAAATTTCGCGCTGCGGATTATTCTTTCTGTTCCGTTTCATGAGCGGATGGGAATTGTTGTCCACAACACAAGCCTTGCGGGATTTACACTTCACAAGGGAAGATGGATGCTTGAAAGGTTCGGAGATTTATAATGTTTTTTATAGGAATATTCGGAATTGGTTCAAAAGAGTATCCCGCGGAAAATAAAGACGCGGCTGTAGGGTTAGCCCCCGGCAGCCGGTGCAGCCTCTGCGGAGGGGAAAACACTGTGAGAAGGTATGTGAGAAGGAAATACTTTCACATCTTTTTTATTCCCCTGTTTTTCTGGGGGGATGTGTTTTACTACAGGTGCTCAAGCTGCGGTGCTGCGGCAGGAGGAAATGATTCAACTTCAGGCAGGTTCAGGGGAGAGGTCGGTACCGGCGGGCCCGGCGCGGACAGTCATCAGACCTGCAGACACTGCGGAAAAGAACTTGATAACACCGGCAGGTACAGGTTTTGCCCTTATTGCGGAAATCCTCTTTAACCTGGTCCCGGGCGTTTAATCATCAGTAATGAAATCCTGTACACTTTTTTTTTATTCGGGTAATATATAAGCAATTATGGCATCAAATAAAACTCAGGAATACGACGAAAGTAAAATAAAAACCTTAAGCTCCCTTGAACATATAAGACTCAGGAGCGGCATGTATATCGGCCGTCTCGGAGACGGAAACAATCAGGATGACGGCATTTATATTCTTTTAAAGGAAGTAATTGATAACAGTATTGATGAGTTTATCATGGGATACGGAAAATCAATTGTTATCGATATAAGTGAAAATGTTGTAAAAGTCAGGGACTACGGCCGGGGCATCCCTCTTGGGAAGGTGGTTGAGTGCGTCTCCCTTATAAACACGGGAGCCAAGTATAATGACGATGTTTTCCAGTTCAGTGTGGGTCTTAACGGCGTAGGGACAAAGGCCGTGAATGCCCTCTCTTCCCGGTTCAGGGTAGTTGCCATCAGAGATGAAAAATACGCGGAAGCTGTTTTTGAGAAAGGGATCCTTAAATCGCAGAAAAGCGGTACCAAAAAAGGGGAGAAAAACGGAACCTATGTCGAGTTTACCCCGGACAGGGACATCTTTGCTGAATATCAGTACAACAGCGAATTCCTTGAACAGAGACTGTGGAATTACGCTTATCTCAACAGGGGGCTAACTCTTCAGCTTGGAAAACAGAAATTCTATTCAGATAAAGGCCTTTATGATCTTTTAAACGCTGAGGTCGGAGATGACGTCTATTACGACATAGCATACTACCGCGGAGACAAGATAGAGTTTGCTTTTACCCATACTAAAACATACGGCGAAACCTTTTTCTCGTTTGTAAACGGGCAGTTTACAAGCGACGGAGGTACCCACCTTACAGCTTTCAGGGAAGGCCTTCTTAAAGGGGTGAACGAATTTTACAGGAAAAATTATTCAGGACAGGATGTAAGGGAAGGTATCGCAGGGACTATTGCAATCAAACTCAAGGATCCTGTTTTTGAAAGCCAGACAAAAAACAAGCTCGGCAATACAGATATCAGAAGCTGGATAGTAAATGAAGTAAAATCAGGCGTTATCGATTTTCTGCATAAAAACAGGGAAGCGGCAAAGACCCTTGAAGACAGGATAGTCTATAACGAAAAGCTCAGAAAGGAGCTCAATGTTGTAAGAAAGGAAGCCAAGGAAGCCGCGAAGAAAATCGCGATAAAGATTCCTAATCTGAAGGACTGCAAATATCATCTTGAGGACGCTAAAAAGGGCGAGCTTACGACGCTTTTTATAACTGAGGGACAGTCGGCAACCGGTTCAATGGTTGCCTCCCGTGATGTTTATACCCAGGCTATTTTTTCCCTCAGGGGCAAACCCCAGAATATGTACGGGAAGAAAAAAACAGAAATATATAAAAATGAAGAGCTATATAACATGATGATGGCCCTTGGAATTGAAAATGATGTTGAAGAGCTGCGCTACGCAAGAATTGTAATCGCTACTGATGCGGATAACGACGGATTTCATATCAGGAACCTTATGCTCACCTTTTTTCTGAATTATTTTGAGGAACTGGTTGTAGCAGAAAGGGTTTTTATTCTTGAAACTCCCCTTTTCCGCGTAAGGAATAAAAAAGAGACCCGCTACTGTTACAGCATTGCGGAAAGGGATATAGCCGTAAGCGCGCTTTCGGGGCCCGAAGTTACCAGATTCAAGGGTCTCGGGGAAATATCTCCCAATGAATTCGGGCAGTTTATAGGTGCGGATATTCGGCTTGTAAAGGTGAATGTTAAATCGCTCAAAACAGTTCCTGAAACACTGGAATTCTATATGGGAAAAAACACGCCTGAAAGAAGGCATTACATTATGGAGAACCTTATCTGATGGCATATGTAAAAAATGTATTTGATATAAATTTTCTTGAATACGCCTCCTACGTAATCAAGGACAGGGCAATCCCCGACATTGCCGACGGACTCAAGCCGGTTCAGAGAAGAATACTCCATTCGCTGTTTGAAATGGATGACGGCAAGTTTCACAAGGTTGCCAACGTTGTCGGGCACTGCATGAAGTACCATCCCCACGGCGATATGTCAATCTACTCGGCGCTTGTAGTCCTTGCCGAGAAAAACTTCTTTATCGACAAACAGGGCAACTTCGGCAATATTTTTACAGGCGATTCAGCATCGGCTGCCAGGTACATAGAATGCCGGCTCCTTCCCCTTGCCAAAGAGGTCCTCTTAAACCCTGATATTACGGTTTATGAAGATTCATACGACGGCAGGAACAGGGAACCGGTCGCTTACCCGGCAAAGATACCTGTTGTGCTTCTGCTCGGGACGGAGGGTATTGCGGTCGGAATGTCGACCAAAATTCTCCCCCACAATTTTAACGAGGTGCTCGATGCCTTGTCCGATGCCTTAAGCGGAAAAAAGAGATTGATATATCCCGACTTTCCGACCGGAGGAATACTCGATGTATCAGGCTATGATGACGGCAACGGAAAGGTTCTGGTAAGGGCAAAACTTGATACAAAGGATCCCAAGAGAGTCATTATCAGGGAGCTTCCATTCGGACAGACAAGTGAAAGCATTATCGCATCCATTGAGGCGGCTGTAAGGAAGAACAAGCTTAAAGTAGCATCGATCAGCGATTTTACAACGGACAAGGTTGAAATTGAGATTAAGCTTCCCCGCGGCATAATGACGGAAGATGTTGTTGATGCCCTTTATGCGTTTACAGACTGTGAAACCTCAATATCTGTCAATCTCCTTGTCATAAAGGATAAAAAACCTGTACAGATGACAGTAACCGAGGTTATAAGCTATTACGCGCTCCAGCTTGTTGATGTACTTACCCGGGAGCTTAAGCTTGAAGAGAAAAACCTCAAGGCAAGACTTCACGCTAAGACACTCGAGCAGATCTTTATCGAAGAACGTATTTATAAAAAAATTGAACAGATGAAAACTTCCGAAAGCGTAATAAAGGCTGTTATCACAGGGTTTGAGCCTTTTCTTCACCTGATAAAAAACGAAGTGACAGAAGAGGATGTGGAGAGGCTCCTTAAGATACCTATCCGGAGAATTTCCCTTTATGATATCAACAAGGCAAAAAAAGAGATGGAGGATATCCTCGCAAGACTCAAGGAGATCAAATACCATCTTGCCCATATTAAAGAATATGCGCTCTCTTTTGTTTCCGGAGTAAAGGAAAAATACGGAGCCGCGTTTAACCGCAATACACAGATCACATCGTTTCAGAAGGTTGATATGCGGGAAGCGGCTATAAGAAGCCTTAAACTGCGCTATGACAAGGATACAGGCTATCTTGGGTATGAAGTTGCGTCCGGTGCTGCGTTATTCGATGTATCTATTTATGACAGGGTGCTTATTATAAAGAAGAACGGCACTTATCTTGTCATGAATGTGCCTGACAGGGTTTTTATTGACAAGGGGATGCTGCATTGCGTCATTGCGGAAAAAGAACAGATGCCGGATACTGTTTTTACTATCCTGTACAAAAGTTCTGACAATAAAGCCTTTTATCTGAAGAGATGCAGGATTGAGCAGTATATTCTTGATAAGGCCTACAGCCTTGTGCCGGATAACGCCAAGCTGATTTATCTGACAACCAGGGAAGAGGGTAACATAAACCTTACCTATGCGCCAAAAGCGAGGGTAAAGGTACTTGAAGAAAGTTTTGATATTTCATCCTACCTGATAAAAGGGGTAAAAGCAGGGGGAGTGCGGCTTACAACCCGCGAAGTAAAATCGTGTAAATTTGTTTCCGCAAAAAAGAAGGCTAAAAATAACGGAAAATAGTCCCGAAGAGGGGGGGTATGGCGGCTGGCGCGCCGGATGAAAAAACCCCCGCCTGACTTGCTCGCCGGACGGGGGCCTGTTGGTATTCAGCTTTTTCTGACTTTCCGTTAAATTTCGGCTATTGCCTCAACTTCAACAAGGCAGTCTTTCGGAAGTCTTAAAACACCTACTGTCGATCGTGCGGGAAAATCAGATTTAAAAAATGATTTATATACTTCATTGAATTCGGTAAAATCATTCATGTCTTTGAGGAAGCATGTTGTTTTAACAATTTTTTCCATTGAGCTTCCCGCCGCTTCTGCGACAGCTTTAACATTTTTAAGCGTTGCTTCCGCCTGTTCCCTGATTGTTGTGCCGGTTATCGCCCCGGTAGCAGGGTCTGAAGGAGTCTGTCCCGATATAAAAATCAGGCCACCCAGTTTTACCGCCTGGGAATAAGGCCCTATTGCTGCAGGGGCATTTTTTGTCGAAATTATTTTCTTCATTTTAACCTCCGTTTACTTTTTCAATAACCTGGATTCAAGGTAATACCGTTTTTCAATTGATTCCCCGATGGAAAAAGTTTTTCTGGGGTATACCCCTTTTGCGGTTATTCTTTTAAAAAAAGTTTTCTTGCTTATTACCGGTAATATAAAACCTATGTTTCCCTCTTTTTCAGCTATCTCAAGTGTGTCTGCTTCTCCGTGAATATAATCAATCTCATCCCCTGTTTCCGCCAGGTATTTGTCAAGAAATGTCTGAAGTTTTTCAGCTGCGAGAAGATTATCCTCATATTGCAGGATTATTTCCCCGTATTTGTTTCCGGCGGCAAAGATTATCCTGCCGGGCTCTTCCGGAGTTTTTACTTCGCGGCTTGTACACTTTCTGATTTCGCAGCCTGTTTCCGCCTTGAAAGCATCAAGCATTTTTGCGCTGTCTGTACCAAATACAACCCTGTGAATCGGTTCGAAGTTAAGCCCTGAGCTGTTGATATTGATTATTTCAACAAGGGCATATCTTGCGGGATGATCTTCGCTTACGCCGGGCTGATTTTTGATTTTATTCCATACCTCTTTTGCCGCGGCAAGTGAGTGATTGCCGTCGCCGACTGCGAAAAGTGTTCTGTTGCCCTGAAGGAGCTTCTCAAACGCTTTTTTAATATGAGAGAGGTCATCATCACTGTTTACAAGCCATCCGCGGATTTTACCCCCGTTTTTCATGAGGGTGAAATCATACAGTTTTTTGAGTTTATCTTTTTTTGCGTAAAGATATTCGACAACACTCTCATCAGCATCATCGATGAGAAAAAGTATATGGGGAAGGTCAAGCGATGCTTTTTCCCTGATTCTGATCCGGGGAGGAAGCCGGTCTACAACAGTCTTTTCGGTAGGGCGTATAAGTGAATCAGCTTTTTCACTGTAATCATATTTTTCAAGATCAACTGTAATCAGCAGCCCCTGTCTTGATTTTGTATACGGGGTTTCCCGGTCGATAAGCACAAATCCGGGCTCTGTTTTTTTAAGCACTCCACCCGAAAGATAGTCTTCCATTGTCTTGTTTATTGATTTGATTTTATCATCAAGATTTACCTCTTTCAGATAACATTCAGGGAGGATCAGATTAAGGGTGGAGGGTTTCCCTTTAGTTGTTTTTTTGACATCTTCCCAGTAATCCCTGTTGGATGTGAACTGGTCACACGCAATAACCGACCATTTTTCAAAATCCGTTTTGCCGGTATCCGGAAGCAGAATTTCAGGTAATCTGACTCCGTATTTTTCGAAGCTGCTCATATTTTTACTCCTTTGAGTTATCAGTTTCATCAAGTTCTATTACATCAAACTGGTGAGGTATTTTAAGGTTGAAGCTCTTAAAGACTATAAAGGTTTCGGTTACTGTAATACCTTTGATAGTGGAAAGCTCCTGGCTCAGGAAATCAAGAAGGCTGTAGTCAGGTTCAAGATGCACAGTTATAAAAAGATCATATCTCCCGGTAACAACGCTTGATGATATGACTCCATTAAGTCTGCTGATATTTTCCGCAGTTTCTTCAAGCTGAAGGTGGTTCAGCTGTATTCCCATATAGACAATAGTGTGCCCTTTCGCAACTTCCGGGTTTACAAGCGTTGTAATATCAATTATTCCAGTCTCTCTGAGTTTCTGTATTCTTGCCTTTACAGTATTTTCCGCAATCGAAAGTTCTTTGGCGATTTTTTTGTATGAAATCCTGCCGTCTTTAAGGCGGTTGATTATCTTTTTATTGATGTCATCAAGAATAAGCCCCATTATTTGCCCCTTTTGTCTAATTTTTACATGTTTTTGTCCAGATTTCAACTGAAGTTTTTTTATAACCGGAAAAAGATCCTTTATCCCCCGCTTAATGCTCCCCTTACCGTTTGAATATGTTTTTTTCTATATGAAAAAAGCTACATTATTGTAGCTAAACATATATTTTACTACAATAATGTAGTAAAAATATCAGAGGTAAAAAAGAGCCCAAGCCGAAAGAGTAATATTATTTTAATAATACTACATAAATCAGTAAAAATATATTTCAAAACTGCATTTACAGCAATATCTATTTTTAAATAGCTGGTTGGCACTATAATTGCATAATATTAATGACTTATGCTCTGTATCCTTCAAAAGAGGGTATGCGCAGAAGTTTTTTGATTATCAGGGTTTATACTTTGAAATCAAACCTTTTTATTGTTCTGAACAGTCTCCTTAAGTTCTCAGGCTCTTTACTTGTCAAGTAAAGAGCCTGCTTTATCTCCCCTTATCATTATTGACACTTGAAAGTATAATTTATAGAGTAATTCCATGCAGAAAGAGGAATTATTTGTTACCGCAAGCCTTGCGAGGCTTGAGCTTGATGAGAGGGAAGCTGAGAAGCTTAATGAAGCTATTACAGGGATGATTGAATATTTTTCACTGATGGATAAAATTGATGTTGACGACCTGCCTCCAACAACGCACGCGGCATCGAAAGTGAACAGAACAAGAAAGGATCTCCCTTCAGACATCTCTCTTGCGGATAAAATGGTTGAAAATGCTCCCGAGAAAGAGGGCAGATTCATAACAGTACCGAATGTTTTATAATGTTCTAAATTAAAAACCGGAAAAATCAATGATGTGGAAAGATGTTTTAAATAACTCTGATAAAAAGAAAAAATATATAAATTATGTAAATGAATGGGAACAGAAAATTCATTCATTTCTTGAATTTGACACTGAAAGAATCTCTGCGGAGTCTGTTCCCGGGGGCGGCCGGTTTGCCGGGGTCCCCTATGCCGTAAAGGATAATATCGCTGTAAAGGATTACCATCTTACATGCGGGTCAAAAATACTTGAGGATTTTATTTCTCCCTATGACGCGGAAGTTATCGGAAAATTAAACTCATCCGGCGCTGTCCCGGTTGCGAAGTGCAATATGGATGAGTTCGGGATGGGCTCTTCCACCGATAATTCAGCCCTTGCTGTTACCAATAACCCGTGGGATACCGAACGTGTCTCGGGCGGCTCAAGCGGCGGCCCTGCAGCGGCTGTTGCTGCGGGACTTGTCCCCTTTTCACTCGGTTCCGACACAGGCGGTTCTGTGCGCCAGCCCGCAGCCTTCTGCGGAGTTTACGGGCTTAAGCCTACCTACGGCGCAGTTTCCCGCTATGGCCTTGTCGCTTACGCCTCTTCTCTTGACGTTATCGGAGTTCTTTCAAGAGACCTTTCGATGCTGGGCAATGTTTTTGACCTGATCAGAGGCCGGGATGAGAAAGACCAGACTACTGTTAAACTTGACCCTGACCTGTCTTCCGATTTACAGGCAGATGACGGGAAACCGGTATTCGGCTATCTTGGCGGCGATCTTGGGCTTGATAAGTCTGTAGAGGCAGGATACAAAAACTGCATTGATATGCTGATTAAACAGGGATACGGCGTAAAAGAGATTTCAATACCGGCACTTGAATATGTTATTCCGGCCTATTATACAATTGCGACGGCAGAGGCAAGTGCGAACCTTGCCAGGTTCAACGGCGTAAGATACGGTTACAGAAGCAAGGGGGCGGAAACGCCTCTCGACCTGATGAAAAAAACAAGACATGAGGGCTTCGGCGACGAGGTAAAACTCAGGATACTTCTGGGCACCTATGTCCTGAGGTCCGGCTTTCAGGACAGGTACTATATAAAAGCCCAGAAGATAAGGACAAAAATCATAAACGATCTTGCCTCTCTTTTTAAAACCATTGAGCTCCTTATCCTCCCGGCTTTTCCGACTCCGGCTTTCAGGCACGGAACGGCCGAACTTACCCAGTATCAGCAGAAAGTGGCAGACAAGTTTACGGCAACTGCAAATCTCGCAGGTATTCCCGCATTAAGTTTTCCGGCCGGGGTATATGACGGGCTTCCTGTAGGGCTTCAGCTTTTTGCCCCCCACTCAAGGGAAAAGCTTCTGCTTAAAGGGGCTGCGATAATAGGCAGGGAAATCCCTGTTCCCGAGGTTCCCGGCTACAGGAGCATTGAAGATATCTGCAGCGGACAGGGGCGGTAATTATGGATAAAACAGATAAAAAAGATAAAACAGTATTTGAAACATTTATTGGAATTGAAATACATATTCAGCTTATTACTCAGACCAAGATATTCTGCGGCTGCAGAAACTCTTTCGGGGACCCTCCCAACACAAATGTATGCCCGGTCTGCATGGGTTATCCCGGTGTTCTTCCTGTCTTAAACGAAGAGGCGGTCCGCAAATCATATCTCATGTGCCTTGCCCTAAACTGCACATTGAGCGAAAAAGCGGTCTTTGACAGGAAAAACTATTTTTATCCGGACCTTCCCAAGAACTACCAGATATCGCAGTTTGAACATCCCTTCGGCATAAACGGATATGTTGAAACAGAACTGCCGGACGGGCAGGTCAAACGTATAAGAATTCACGAAGCTCACCTTGAAGAGGATGCGGGAAAGATGATTCATGAAGGGGCGGTATCGCTTTGCGATTTTAACAGGACGGGAACGCCGCTGCTCGAGATTGTAACTGAGCCTGATTTCAAGTCAGGGGAAGAGGTTGAGGCCTTCCTTCAGGATTTCAGGAGGATGATAAGATATCTGGGCGTCTCTGACGGCAACATGGAAGAAGGCTCGATGAGATGCGATGCAAACATTTCAATCAACTATCCGGGAAAAGGGCTCGGCCAGAAGGTCGAGATAAAAAACCTTAACTCTTCCCGCCATGTCAAGCTTGCCATTGGGCATGAAGAGATAAGACAGGCAAAGATGATCCGTTCGGGAGAGAGGATAATCCAGGAAACCCGGCTCTGGAATGAGGAGAAAAAAAGGACAGAAAGCATGAGGTCAAAGGAAGATGCCAACGACTACAGGTATTTTCCGGAACCTGACCTGCCTCCTTTTATCCCGTCACCCTCCTTTGTTGATGAAATAAGAGAAAATCTTGTTGAACTTCCACATTTGAGAAGGAAAAGATTTATTACTGAATATAATCTGCCGTCAGAAACTGCGGAATTTCTTACCGACGAAAAAGGGCGGGCGGATTTTTATGAAAGCGTATGCAGAAAAGGAACTGATCCGCAGACAGCCGCATCCTGGATAAAAGGGGATGTCGCAAAAGTCCTTAACAGGGAGAAAATGGATATAACATCAAGCCCTCTTACAGCAGAGCGTCTTGTTTCGCTGCTTGAAATACTTGATGAGGGGAAAATTAACGGACAGACAGCCAAGAAAGTACTTGATATGATAATCACTGAAAACAGGGACCCCGTTTCAATAATCAGGGAACACAGCCTCGAACAGCTTGATGATTCTGATGAGCTTTCGTCCATAATTGACACTGTCCTTACGCAGAGCAGTGCGGCTCTGGAGCAGATAAAATCAGGCGACATGAAGCCGGTAGGGTTTCTGATCGGACAGGTGATGAAGCTTTCAGGCGGAAAGGCTGATCCCAAAAAGACAAAAGAAATGATAATGGGAAAAATATCAGCATTGTAATTTAATCAATACCGGGAATACCATGCATGCACGGCATGCTGAAATATGCGGCATGAAAAAATAGTTTAAAAAAGATATACAGACTAAAACAGGACAGACAGAATGAAAATAAAAAGAAACAGTACTTGCGGAAGCCTTGAAATAAAGGATACGGGTAAAGAAGTTATATTAAGCGGCTGGGTGGAAAACTACCGCGATCATGGCGGAATTATCTTTATAGATCTATATGACAGATGGGGAATGACCCAGGTTGTCTTTGATCCCGAGGTCTCCGGAAAAGATGCCCATGCGACGGCGGGGATTCTTAGAAGCCAGTTTGTTGTATCAGTACGGGGAGAAGTGAGAAAACGCCCTGAAGGTTCTGAAAACACAAAACTCGCAACAGGTTATATCGAAGTTTACGCTAAAGAGATCGAGGTATTGAACGAATCAAAAACACCCCCCTTTGATGTGTATCACGCATCAGCTGTTAACGAAGAATCGAGACTTAAATACAGGTATCTTGATCTTAAAAATACAAAGCTCCAGAAATCAATGATTTTCAGGAGCAGCCTTACAAACACAATAAGAAATTATTTTTATGAAAATGATTTCATAGATGTTGAAACACCGATTCTCACCAAATCCACTCCCGAAGGGGCGCGTGATTATCTTGTCCCCAGCCGTGTAAATCCGGGGAAATTCTTTGCGCTTCCCCAGAGTCCGCAGCTTTTCAAGCAGATGCTGATGACAGCGGGTTATGACAAATATATCCAGATCGCAAGGTGCTTCAGGGATGAGGACTTAAGGGCTGACAGGCAGCCCGAGTTTACCCAGGTTGACCTTGAGATGTCTTTTGTCGACAGGGAAGATGTAATAAAAACAGTGGAAGGGCTGTTTAAGGAAATTTACGCAAGGCATCTCGGCCGGCAGCTGCAGCTTCCGCTTGAGAGGATAACATACGACGAGGCTATGCTCAAATACGGGTGCGACGCGCCTGACCTCAGGTTCGGCCTTGAGATAACTGAACTTTCCGATATTTTTGAGAAGACAGGGTTCGCAGTTTTTAAAGGGGCCCTGGCGCAAAAGGGAAAGATAAGGGGAATAAACCTTAAGGGCTTAAGCAGTCAGCTCACCAGAAAAGACCTCGATTATATGACCGAGTTTGTAAAACCCCTGCGCGGGAAAGGTGTTGCCTGGATAAGGATGAACGAGGACGGTCCCCAGTCCCCGATAATTAAATTCTTCACCGATGATGAGGCAAATGCGCTTTATAAAAGGATGAACGCAGAGACAGGCGATGTACTTATATTCCTTGCTGACAGGGAAAAAATTGTCTGCAGCTGCCTTTCGGAACTCAGAAAATTTTTCGCGAAAAAATGCTCCCTTTACAGCGAAGGCGACATGAGTTTGATATGGGTTATAGATTTCCCGATGTTCGGCCCCGGTGAAAAAGGGAAACCTGAAGTCCTCCATCACCCGTTTACGTCACCTAAACCTGAAGATATCTCCAGACTTGACAGCGATATTTATGCGGTAAAGACAAATGCCTATGACATAGTTTTAAACGGCCATGAGGTAGGGGGAGGAAGCATCAGGATGCACAGCTCGTCCCTTCAGAGAAAGATTCTTGAGATAATCGGCATAGGCAATGAGGATGCGGAGAGGCAGTTTGGCTACCTTCTCGAAGCCCTTGATTACGGAACGCCTCCCCACGGCGGGCTTGCGCTCGGCCTTGACAGGATGGTAATGCTTTTTCTCGGGCTTGATTCGATCAGGGATGTCATAGCTTTTCCCAAGACACAGAAGGCTACCTGTCTGCTCACAAACGCTCCTTCTTCTGTGGCTGATGAGCAGCTGAAAGAGCTTTCAATTGAAACAGTTCTGCCTGAGAATGAATAGCCGGAACTGCGCAATCAACTGCCCCGGGCTGTCCAGGCAGCCGGGAGGCATAATCGGCTGATTTTTTATATTGAATATTCTGTTTTTGACAGTATATTAATAATATGAAATTAAAACTTGTTATATTATTATTTTTTCTGGCGCCTCTTCTTTTTTCCCAGGAGATGGGCGGGTGGAAAGTTGACTGCTGCGACGGGTACTTTTACGCGGTCTCGGATAAGCCAATGACCCAGGGATGGAGCCCGTTTTTAGAGTTCAATGTAAAAAACGGAGAGATAAGCAATCTCAGGTTTGACAAGATTAAAAAAGAAAAATTAGCCTCTGAAAATAATTTTTATAACTCTCTCATGAAGAAAAAATCCGGAACCAGCCCTGCTGAATATTCAAAAACAATACCCGCCATGTTTCTTCAAAAACATGATGCGGATAAAATGGATGTTATTGCAGGGGCAACCCAGTCAACAGAGGAGTTTAAGGTTATGATGAAATACCTGCTGCAGAAAGGGAAGGAAGGGACACCGGGTAAATTCACCATTGACAGCAGCCTTCTTGAACAGAAAAAATAAGCCTGCAATATGAAAAATCTTTACCGGATAATCCTTCCGTCAAGAAGCTTTATCCGGTTCGGATACCTCTTTATCACCCGCTCATCATGTGTTGTTATTATTACTGAAGTATTACCGGATGATGCAAGAAAATCGATTGCTGATATGACAGCGTCAGCAGATTCTGAATCGAGATTGGCAGTTGGCTCATCTGCAAGTATCAATTCCGGGTTATGAACAACAGCTCTTGCAACCGAGACTCTTTGTCTCTCCCCCCCTGAAAGATTTGCAGGGTAGGATAAAAGTTTTTCTGAAAGTCCGAGCTTCCTGAGGATTTCCATAACAAGGCTTCTTCTTTTCTTAAATGAATAACCATTTATAACAAGAGGAATTTCAACATTCTCAATCACCGTAAGTTCAGGGACAAGGGCATCATCCTGAAAAATAAAACCAATTTTTTCCCGTCTGAAAGCAGATGCCTTTTTCCCGGTCAGATATGTAATGTCATCCCCTGCATACTCAATTCTCCCCCTGTCCGGGCTGTCCAGTTTTCCGAGAAGATTAAGCAATGTCGATTTACCGGAGCCGCTCGGGCCGGTTATAACAGTTTTTTCACCTTTTCTGATATCAAGTGATATATCTGTCAGCGCTGCTGTAAACGTTTTTCCTGTTTTATATGTACGGGAGATATTATCAAGTGATAAGAGAAGAAGATTTCTCATTTCATATATCCCTCATTCCTGTTGCAGGATTTCTTTTGACTGCAGTGTAAGCCGGCCAGAGTGATGAAACAAGTCCTGCCAAAAGTGCCAGTAATTGAGGAAGCATTGTCATTCCTAAAGTTAACCGGGGGAAAATAACAGAACTCATTGTGAAATTAGGGTTGCTGGAAGTGTAGCGAGAAATATCAATTCCATATTCTGCCGTTATCAGAACCGAAACTATCCCGAGTATTGTTCCAAGGATTCCTGAAAAGAAACACATAAAAAAGGCTTCTCCGAAAACAGCGGCGGCAATCCCTGAAGGCTGGACTCCAACCGCTTTTAATACAGCAAAAGATCTGTACCTGTCCATAACTGAAATAAGGAGGGTATTCGATATCCCGAAAGCAAGAATTCCAGTAACAAGCGCGATCATTATATACATTGAAAACCTGTTAAGATCCGAAAGCTGCTTTATCTCTGCTATTCTCTCTTCCCATGTTATAATTTTCTCGCTTGAGACTGTCCTGATTTTTTCCCTTATTTCATCAGCAAGCGGCTGAAGGTGAATCCCTCTTTTCAGAATTATCATGACCTCATACTGTACCTTACCGGTAAAATAGAATGAGGCATCTTCAATCCTGATAAAACTCATCTTTCTGTCCAGGCTGTCAATTCCTGTTTTGAATATACCGCTTATTTCTGCAGTCCTTATACTGTCAGATGAGATGACGCTTATGATTTCGTTTATTCCTGAACCAAGTGATTCTGCTGCAGCCTCTCCGATCAGTATTTCCCCTTCATTATCAGGAGCTGAACCTGAAATAATGCTGTTTAAGACCCCTTTTAAATGTTTTTCATTATCAGTGTTTATTCCGGTCAGGATTGTGCCGGCATTTCTCATGCTTCCTGCTGAAATAGTTTCCGCCGCTGATATCCTTGATGAGACGCTCTCTATCCCGGTGTTTTTCTCTTTGGCGAAAGCTGATATTCTTTCCTCTAATTCGCGGCATCTCTCATGCGCGATAGATGGTGAATCTGATACTCCCTCAAATATTATATGCCCCGGTCTGAAAGCCAGTGTGTTTTCAATAATTGTATCATTTACTCCGTTCATTATTGAGCCCAGAAGAATAAGTACTGCTATTGCAAGTGTAATCCCTGTAAGTGTAATTGCAGTTTTTTTCCATCTTCTGATTGAGGATTTTAGTGCAAAAAACAGCCAGAATATAAGGGAACTCATCGGGAGAGGTTCCTGTCCGACATAATCTGTCTCCTTGCGGCAGCAGCTGCGAGAAGAAATTCCCTGCCTGCAAATTCCGGCGCGATTTGCTTAAAAAGCTGATGTGTTTTTCTGAAATATCTGAATGACTTTCTGATGCATTCACGTTTTGATTTTTTCAATTGTTTTGAGGTTTCCAGTGCTTGCCTGAATGTTATGGCATCAAGTTTTTCAAGATTATCGATCAGTAATTTTTCATCTTCAAATCCGGCGGCTGATGATGCAACAGCATTGTTTTTTTTATTATAAAGATCCTCGGCCGTATCCATTACATCATCAAGCAGCTGACAGGCTATTCCAAAGGAAGCCAGGGCGCTGCATTGAAGAGCAACCGCATGGTCAGACAGCCCTTCCCCTGCCTGGATGAGTTTTACCGGCGCCTCAAAAAGAACTCCGGTTTTTCTGTAAAGGATATTTTCTATTACATCCCCGGCATCCGTATCTGTCCACCTGACTCCTGTTTCCTCTTCGTGTTCCTCCACCCCGCTCGGCATAATTACTGAAAGGGCGGCTTTTGATATTACACCCGCTTTGGCAGATGTAATTATGCCGCTGTTTATATTTTCAATGAGAATATGGGATATGATTTTTTCTGCGGCTATTATGTGCAGAACTGATTTGAATATCGTCCCACTGCCGGGAAGCGACAGCGGAATAACCTCCTTGTATTCGCTGTCAAAAATATTGTCACAGCCGGTGACAAGCGTTCTGAGGCAATGGTTAAGGACCGCATAGAATTCAAGCTCCTCATCGGTCAGACCAAGTGTTGCAGAGACAGCAATAAAAAGTGTTGAAAATATATTATCGGCTAATTTGATCTTATTATTCCCCCTGCCCGGAATAAAGACATTGTTATCAAATATCAGTGAAGTTATTTCATTAAATTTTTCTATGCATCTTTTCTGGATTTCAAACGCGTTTTTCCATTTTTGATTGACCAGAATAAACTTTAAATAATCCATTACATCCCCGGTTTGAATGCTTCAGTAATTGTAATATATCCTGAAAACCTTCCGGTCTTCCTGATATTAATAAAGCCGGTCTCTTTGAGCAGTTTTCCTGTCAGCCCGTCGATGTTCTCCTTTATTTCCGGCTGCCTTAATAAAATCCACGCTCCATAGGAAAGGAGAATTCCCGCAGGATTATAGGGCTTATCCATATCCGCCAGTATCAGTTTCCCGCCCGGTTTCAGTGTTCTTAAGATTTCCTTAAAACACCTTTCCTTTAGATTCCTGTTAATATGGTGAAAAAAAAGAGATGTAACGGCTGCATCAAAAGTACAGTCTTCAAAGGGAATATCCTCTCCAAGTCCCTGTATGAATGAACATCTTCCGGGAATTGATCTTTTTCCTGCAGCTGTCTGAATCATGGGGAGAGACGCGTCAATACCTGTAATTATTATCCCTGGGTTATTCCCGGCTATAAGATTTGTGAGTGCCCCGGTACCGCATCCGATATCAATTACTCTTCCTTTCCGGGAAGCTTCAAACCCTGAGGCAATAAATCTGTTAAGCCGTCCCTCCTGCCCAAGTGTCACAAACGGCTGAACAGCATCATATATTTTTGCAGCTTTGATGAGGACTCTTCCCTCTGTCGGCAATGATAATTTTTTTTTACCATTATTCTGTTTCATATACATTCAAAGTATATATTAAAAAAATTATATGTAAAGGATAAATATCATAAGTGTTTCTATGGCATGAATAGAGTTGAAATCTAAATATAAAAGCAATATACTCAAAGCATAATGGATACTAAAAAAGTCGACAGAATATTATCAGGAGATAAATTTGCCCTGGTTTCCGGCATAACGCTTATTTCCATAGGTGACGGGGAAGCAGTCGCATCTGTTAATGTTGAGGACAGACATTACAACGGAGTCGGGATTGTACAGGGCGGACTAATATTTACGCTTGCGGATTTTGCCTTTGCGGCCGCATCAAATTCGCGCGGCAGAATAGCAGTCGCGGTGAGGTGCGATATAAGCTACATAAAACCTGTTAAAGGCGGAACCCTGACTGCCAGCGCAAAAGAGGTCTCCTGCGGCAATAAAATATCAAACTACCGCGTCAAGATAAATGACAGGACAGGGGACCTTGTCGCAGTTTTTAACGGCACAGCATACCGCAAGGATGACAATAACGGAAATTGAACATATTTCCGCCGGTGTACGGAATGTGAAATATCATTTATCCCGCAGACCGGCAGAAGAATATCTGCTAAGCCTTGACCCTGTCAATGAAGCTCTTTAGTGTAATATTTTCCGCTGTCAGCTGAAACAAAGATGATGAATAAAAAAATATAAAAAACAGAATAATAAATTTTTTCATTTGCAGCCTCCGTCTTAAGCATATAATATATATAGATTTTTATATATTAACAAATTAATTAACTCCATTATAATAATTACTATAGATTATTTATCTGCCGGTTGTTAAATTAAATATGGCGTTCCGAATTTTATTCCGGATGACGTGATAAGTGAGGAAATGAGGATGAAAAACAATTACGATAAACTGAATGCTGCCATGGTTATTTCAGCATCAATTATTATCTCATCCATGGTTCTCGGGGTCCTTTTTTATAAGGCAAGGGCTGAAAATCCCTCCCTGATAGTAAAAGGGCTTGCTGAGAGAGAGGTTAAGGCAGACCTCGCGCTTTGGGAGATTAATTTCTCGGCAGGGGGAGATGACCCCGCAACGATACAGGGCAAGCTTGACCGCGACCGTGATGCGGTAGTCTCATTCATAAAAAAGCAGGGTTTTACAGAGGCGGAGATCATCCCTGGCCGTCTTTTAATGATTGACAAGCTGGCATACGGCTATTACCAGGAAGGGCAGAAGGGAGAAAGGTATCAGGTGCGGACTTCCGTAATACTGCGTTCTGAAAATGTTGATCTGATCGACAGGGTAAGCAGAATGACGGGCGACCTTGTGAAACTCGGGGTAGTTTTAAGCGAGAATTATTCCGGCCCTTCATTTTTATTTACAAGACTCAATGAAATCAAGGGCGAGATGCTTGATGAGGCAGTTGTCAATGCAAGAAAAGCTGCCGATACTTTTGCCGCGAAAACCGGTTCTTCAATCAGGGGGATAAAAAGCGCCAACCAGGGAATTTTTTCAATTCTTCCCCGTGACATGACAGCCGGCGCGATGGAAGAGCATCAGATCCATAAAACAGTCAGGGTAGTATCGACTATCGATTATTATATTAAATAATAATTCAGAATAGTGTATTTATGCGGATAAGGGTGAAAATAACAATATTCATTGCGTTATATTATTAATCTTATGGCATTTTAAGAATTTCCTTGCAGTTTTTGAGTTTATCTCTGATAATTAAATGTATCAAAGCAATAAAATAAACAGGAGTACGATATGGATATGTATGAATATTCAATTCAGATGGAGAAAGATGCTGAAGCGTTATATCTGGACCTTGCAGATAAAAGCAAGGTAGGCGGAATAAAAAAGGTATTTAAAATGCTTGCTGAGGATGAAGCATGGCACCAGAAAACAATAAAAAGCCTTCAGAAAAAGGCTGATGTAGATTCCAAAAAGGGTTCTGCCAAAGAAATTGCTACTGTTTTTGATGATATCAGACATAATTTCAGAAATATCAAGCTTGAAGATTCTGCAGTAAAGGATTATGAAAGGGCTCTTGAGATTGAGAAAAAAGGGATCGAGCACTACAAAAAACTGTTTGAGGAGACAAAAGATCCGAAAACCAAGGATTTATTCGACCTTCTGATGAAGCAGGAATCCTATCACCTTAAAACAGTTGATAATCTTCTGGATATGGTCAGAAAGCCTGAATGGTGGGTGGAAAATGCTGAATTTACTCCTAAAGGCGATGACTATTACTGATAAGCTATTCAGTATTAATGTTATGCGCAATAGCGTGAGGCATTTTAATTTAACTTCATGCAGGCCTTTCTCCGGAAACATCTGCATGAAGTGTTTTTTTTCATTAATATTTCTATTTTACTTATCAATTTTTTCCTGCGCTACGTCTGTCCCTGTGGAATTCGGTGAGGATAAATCTCCGGCAGGCAAGACAGGGTATCCTGAAGTAAACACTTACCGGACATTTGCTGATATCCCGAAACCGCTTTCTCCGGATGAGCAGAAATTTCTGGTTTCGGCCGGTTCACTGATGGGCCGCCCTCCGGGCTCAAAAGTTACTGTAAACAGCAGGGTTTTTACCCCTGACTGCATAGGCACAGTATGCGCTGTTTACTACGGAGTAGATTTTGATCTTACAAAAGATTTTTCACGGTATCCGGGCAACGGAGTAAAAAGTCTCCATGCCAGTCTCGGAGAAAGGGGAGTTCTTTACCGTGATAAATATCCCGGAACAGGCGATGTTGTTTTCCGGGACAATACCTGGGACGCTAATGAAGACAATGATAAAAACAATGACCCGCTGACCCATGCCGGCGTTGTAATAAAAGTTGAAGAGGATGGAACTGTTTGTTACATGCATTCCCATATAACGCGGGGGATTATTGTCGAAGTAATGAATCTCAGACTCCCCACGGAATATTACGGGGATAATCAGAAAATCATAAATAACGCGCTTGCTATGGGTTCAGGAATTTCAAGACCTGTTAATCCCGGACACTGGCTTTCCGGCGATCTCTGGAATACATTCGGTGATGTTATGAAAACAGGAGAATACCATTCCTGTTCTACGGCTTTAAACAACTGTGAAACGTTACAGGAACCTGCTGAAACAAGGATTTCATTGAAATAACTGAGCGCTTCCTGATGAAAATATACCTGTATTACTGATTATCTGCGGATTAAATAATCGGCAGAACTTTTTTATGTTTGATAGCTCTTAAAGTGGGGAGGAAAATTAATTATGCAGAAAATTTACCATGATCCCGATCCCGAAGAAACCAGGGACTGGATTGATTCATTAAAAGGGGTAATTGACAAGGAAGGAGGAGAAAAAGGGGATTACCTGTTGTGTACCCTTACCGACACGGCCCGCTCAAAAGGGGTGTCAACTTCACCCGGAATAATTTCTCCTTATGTGAATACGGTTTTCCCCCCGGATGCCGCAAAAATACCGGAAGACTCACTTACGGCCAGAAATGTCGCCGCTTTTGTCCGCTGGAACGCGATGGCGATGGTGGTTCGCGCAAACAGGGGAGATATGCATCTCGGTGGGCATATCGCAAGTTTTTCATCATCATCAACGTTATATGAAGTGGGATTTGACTGGTTTTTCAGGGGCCCCGAGTCTGAATCGGGCGCTGATTTGATTTTTTTTCAGGGGCATTCCTCTCCGGGGATATATGCCCGCGCCTATATCGAAGGAATACTGACTGAGGAAAATCTTGATAATTTCCGGCAGGAAATCGGCGGAAAGGGGCTTTCCTCATATCCGCATCCGTATCTTATGCCGGGGTTCTGGCAGTTCCCGACAGTTTCAATGGGGCTCGGTCCCATGATGGCAATCTACCAGGCTAAATTCATGAAATATCTTGAAGCAAGGGAGATTATACCGGCGACTGGACGTAAAATCTGGGTTTTCATGGGTGACGGAGAATCTGATGAACCGGAATCCCGCGGTGCCCTTTCCCTTGCCGCCAGGGAAAAGCTGGACAACCTTATATTTGTTGTTAACTGCAACCTTCAGAGACTTGACGGCCCTGTAAGGGGAAACGGAAAAATTATTCAGGAACTTGAGGGGGTTTTCAGGGGAGCCGGCTGGAATGTCATTAAACTGATATGGGGCTCTGAGTGGGATGAAATTATGGCCCGTGATAAAAAAGGGCTTCTTTATAAAAAATTCAACTCCATGGTTGACGGTGATTTTCAGACAATAAGGTCAAAAGGGCCTGAATATCTGCGTGAAAAGATCTTCGGGGATGATCCCCAGCTGCTTGAGCTTGTAAAGGATAAAACCGACAGGGAGCTTTGGCAGATGTCCAGGGGCGGCCATGATCCGAGAAAGGTCTATACCGCCTATTCCGAAGCTGTAAAACATACGGGAGAACCTACCGTAATACTCGCGAAGACAATCAAGGGATTCGGACTGGGGAAGGAAGGCGAATCAGCTATGGGAGCGCATAACGTAAAAGTCCTTGATATTGAGGCGCTTAAACAGTTCCGCGACCGTTTCCATGTGCCGGTTATTGATGACGACCTCGCGGGCCTCCCGTACATAAAGCCGAAAGAGGGAAGCAGTGAGGCGGAATTCCTCAAACGGCAGAGGCAAGTCCTGGGCGGCTTTGTCCCGTCAAGAAAATATAAAAAAGAAAAGCTTGAGCTTCCTGCCTTAAAAATATTTCAGAATCTGCTTGAGTCTTCCGGTGAAAGGGAGATTTCCACAACAATGGCTTTTGTCAGACTTCTCGGTGTGCTGTTAAAGGATAAATCAATCGGTAAGAGAATTGTTCCGATTGTCCCGGACGAGGCGCGTACCTTCGGCATGGAAGGCCTTTTCCGGCAGCTGGGAATTTATTCATCCGCCGGTCAGCAGTATGAGCCCCAGGATTCGGAATCCCTGATGTGGTACAGGGAAGACGCCCGCGGACAGATCCTTGAGGAAGGAATAACCGAAGCAGGCTCCTTTTCCTCCTGGATAGCGGCCGCTACATCATACGCAAATTACGGCAAGGTTATGATCCCTTTCTATATTTATTATTCCATGTTCGGATTCCAGAGGATAGGGGACCTCGCCTGGGCCGCGGGAGACAGCCGTGCGCGGGGTTTCCTTCTCGGCGCGACCGCGGGAAGGACAACGCTTAATGGAGAGGGGCTGCAGCATCAGGACGGACACGGCCTTCTGCTTGCGTCAACTCTGCCGAACTGCATTTCCTACGATCCTGCTTTTTCCTATGAGCTTGCTGTTATTATCCATGACGGCCTTAAAAGGATGTTTGATAACGAAGAGGATGTCTACTACTACATAACGCTGATGAACGAGAATTACATACAGCCTCAAATGCCTGCCGGAGCTGACGAAGGGATTATAAAAGGGGTATATCTTTTCAGGAAAGGGGAAGAAAGCAAGACAAGGGTGCAGCTTATGGGAAGCGGCACGATCCTGAGGGAAGTTATCGCCGCTTCAGATCTTCTTAAGAAGGACTTTGGAATTGAATCAGATATCTGGAGCGCACCCGGAATAAATCAGCTGCACAGGGACGGTATGGAAGCTGAAAGATGGAACATGATCCACCCGGGCGAGAAGAAGAAAGTGCCGTACCTCACAAAAGTTTTGAAAGGGTACAGCGGCCCGTTTGTAATCAGCACTGATTACGTTAAAGCCTATCAGGAGCAGATACGCCGTTTTATCCCGGGACATCTCACTGTTCTCGGCACTGACGGATACGGGAGGAGCGATTCAAGGGAAAATCTGCGCCGGTTTTTTGAGGTTGACAGGTATTATATTGTTGTCGCCTCGCTTGCAGCTCTGCTTGAAGAGGGCAAGATAAAGGCGGAGACGGTTCAGAAGGCAATAAAGAAATACAAGATTGATCCTGAAAAACTCAACCCAGCGGTCAGCCAGGCCTGAAATCTCACAGAGGCCCTTCGGTCCATTAGGAGTAAAAAGATATGACAAAAAAGGAAATTGCGGTTCCGGATATTGGTAAATTCGAGAATGTGGATATTGTTGAAGTATATGTTTCAGCAGGCGATGTAATCGCTGTTGAAGACCCAATCCTTTCAATTGAAAGCGACAAGGCTGTAATGGATATACCCTCACCCTTCGCCGGAAAGATTGCAGAGGTTAAGGTAAAAGCGGGAGGCGCTGTCTCGGAAGGTGATATTATCGCTTTGATTGAAACAGATGATGCGGGAGCAGAGAGTAAAAAAGAGGAGCAGAAAAAAACAGTTCCTGAAGCTGCTGCTGAAGGCGGTGAGAAAACAGCTGAGAAGAAGAGTGAAAAGAAACAGACGGAGGTAAAGAAGCCCGGGGAAAAGCTTCCGGCGGAGAAGCAGGCGGAAGCAATAACATTTGCTCCTGAAAGTACTGCCGGTAAAGTGCAGAGGGACGGTAGTGAAGCAGCATCTGTTTATCATGCAACCCCATCAGTGAGAATTCTTGCAAGGGAACTGGGAGTTGATCTGGGATTGATCAGGGCTACCGGTCCGAAAGGGAGGATCTTAAAGGAAGATCTCTATAAAACAGTCTCATCAGCGATGAAAGGCTATGGCGCATCTTCCTCAGATAGAACTACCGGTGCTCCGGGACTGCCGCTTCTGCCTGATGTTTCACCTGAAGATTTTAAGGAATTCGGCCCTCTCGAAGAGGCGCCTCTAGGCAGGATCAAAAAACTGTCAGGGACAAAAGTCCACCAGAACTGGACCGGTATTCCGCAGGTCACCCATTTTGAAGAGGCCGATGTTACTGTACTTGAGGATTTCAGAAAAGAGCTTAACAATGAAAAAAGCAATACCGGGGTAAAGTATACAATGCTGCCGTTTGTCCTTAAGGCGCTTGTGTCTGCGCTGATGGAATATCCTGATTTTAATTCCTCAATTGATATTGCCGGAAGCAGAATTATAAGAAAAAAATACTATAATATCGGGGTAGCGGTTGATACTCCAGCGGGACTTGTTTTTCCTGTTGTCAAAAACGCGGACAGAAAAGGGGTAACGGAAATCGCTGAAGAGCTTTCATCTTTAAGCCAGAAAGCGCGGGATAATAAACTCAAACTCAATGAAATTCAGGGCAGTTCCTTCAGTATCTCAAGCCTTGGGGGAATCGGGGGAACAGGTTTTACCCCAATTGTAAACCATCCCGAGGCGGCGATACTGGGTATTTCAAGGATGTCTGTTAAACCGGTATGGTCAGGGGACAAATTTGAGCCGAGAAAAGTGCTGCCGTTCTGCATTACCTATGATCACAGGATAATCGACGGAGCGCAGGCTGCTTATTTTTCAAAGCATCTTTCTGAGCTTATCGGGGATATAAGAAGGATAATACTGGGAAGCCCTGTTTAATAAGGGGAGCTTTTTCGTTACAGTTTTACAGCAAACAAAAAAAGAGGTAAATATTATGGCAGAAAAAATAAACGCGGATCTTCTTGTTGTCGGGGGCGGCCCCGGCGGATATACAGCAGCCTTCAGGGCCGCAGACCTGGGCCTTTCAGTAACACTGCTTGAAAAAGAGGAGAGGCTTGGCGGCGTCTGCCTTAATGTCGGCTGCATTCCGTCGAAAACGCTGCTCCATGCCGCTTCCGTTATTGAGGATGCGGAAAAAATATCGTCATACGGGGTTAAGTACGGAAGGCCGGAAATAGACCTTGATGCGATGAGACAGAACAAGGACGCAGTCGTGAAAAAACTTACCGGCGGCCTTGAGCTGCTGTGCAACGCAAGGAAAATTAAGATTGTAAAGGGGAGCGGTAAATTCAAAGACAGCAGGACAGTTGCTGTTGAAGGGAACAGCGAAGTCGCGGAGATAGGTTTTAAAAACTGCATAATTGCCGCCGGCTCACGGCCAGTAAAACTTCCGATATTCCCTGAAGATCCCGGGATATGGGATTCCACCGGAGCTCTTGAAATAAAAGAAGTGCCTGCAAAGCTTCTTGTTGTCGGAGGGGGGATTATCGGCCTTGAGATGGCGACAGTCTATCACGCCCTCGGCTCATCCGTTACTGTCGTTGAAATGCTTGACCAGATCATCCCACCAGCTGACGCTGATGTCGTAAAGCCCCTTTTCAGAAAGCTTAAAAAATCCCTTGAAGCAATTCTTCTTGAGACAGAAATTGTTAAAGCAGAAAAATCAGGGAAATCCTTTACAGTTACAATGAAGGATAAAAAGGGAGCTGAAAAAACAGTTGTTTATGACAGAATACTTGTCGCTGTCGGCAGAAGGCCTAACACAGCACTTGTCGAACCAGAAAAGGCCGGAATAGAAACTGAAAAAGGGTTTATCAAAGTCAATGACAGGATGCAGACCAACATTGAGGGGATATACGCGATCGGAGACATTACAGGCAACCCGATGCTTGCACACAGGGCATCGCATCAGGGCAAAATCGCGGCCGAAGTGATTTCCGGATTAAAGTCGGCCTTTACGCCGATGACAATCCCATCCGTTGCCTACACAAGCCCTGAGGTAGCGTGGATGGGAATCACTGAAAAGGATGCCGCGCGGGACAACATACCGTTTAAAAAAGGCGTCTTTCCATGGGCGGCCAGCGGAAGGGCTTTGAGTGCGGATAACGCTCTTGGAAGCACGAAGGTCCTCTTTGACCCTGAAACAGGAAGGATAATCGGCGCCGGGATAGCAGGCTATAACGCGGGTGAGCTTATATCGGAAGCTGTCCTTGCCATGGAGATGGGATGCGACGCCGAGGACATCGGCAGCACTATCCACCCGCACCCGACACTTGCCGAAACCATCGCCTTTGCATCTGAGACTGCAGCCGGCACTGTCACGGATATCCTCCCCCCCAAAGCCTGACCCACTATAAAAAAAGCCGTCCGGGAAAATCCTGCATTCTTGTACCGGGCGGCTGTAAAAGTTATCCGAAATTCTGCCTGAACTGCTAAAAATATGATATAAATATATAATCTGAATTGTTTTAATATCCCAGCGCCCCGAGAAAGCCATTGACGCTCACCGAATAGCGTCAATTCCTTGCCGGGTGATAAAGAGGGTAAGAGGCTATTAAAAGGAATGAATAAAAAGAACCTGTCGGAAAGAGATATCTGCACCAAATTTATTACTCCCGCCATAGAACAGGCCGGGTGGGATATAGCGACGCAGATTCGGGAAGAATTCCCTTTAACCAACGGCCGGATCATTGTTCGGGGGAAAATACATACAAGGGCTGCCAATAAACGGGCCGATTACATTCTCTTTTATAAACCAGGAATCCCCATTGCAGTTGTTGAAGCAAAAGACAACAAACACACAGTTGCTGATGGCATGCAGCAGGCTTTAAGCTATGCAGGGATGATAGAAGTTCCTTTTGTGTTCAGCTCAAACGGCGATAGGTTTCTTTTTCACAATAAGCTGCAAACTGCCGGAAAAGTTGAAACAGAAATTAATATGGAAGACTTTCCCCCTCCAGAGGAATTGTGGCAGATATGGGCGAAACACAGGGGAATCGACACAGAACAATCCGCCATTGTAACCCAGGATTACTACAGTGATGCCAGTAATAAAACACCCAGGTATTATCAGCTGCTTGCAATAAATAAAACAATTGAGACAATAGCCAGGGGGCAAAACAGAATCCTGCTGGTAATGGCTACCGGTACCGGTAAAACATTTACAGCCTTTCAGATTATCTGGCGTTTATGGAAATCCAAAACAAAAAAGAGAATACTGTTTCTTGCGGATCGCAATATTTTAATTGATCAGACCATGACCAATGACTTTAAACCGTTTGGCAGCGCCATGACAAAGATACAAAAACGCCAGGCCAATAAATCCTTTGAGATATATTTATCCCTTTATCAGGCCGTCACAGGCACAGAAGATGAACAGAATATATATAAACAGTTCACTCCCGGTTTTTTTGACCTGATTGTTGTTGATGAATGCCATAGGGGAAGCGCTGCGGAAGACTCCAATTGGCGGCAGATACTGGAATATTTCACATCGGCAACGCAGATTGGCTTAACAGCGACCCCCAAAGAGACTAAAGATGTTTCAAACATCGACTATTTTGGAGACCCTGTTTATACCTATTCCCTGCGGCAGGGGATTGATGACGGCTTTCTGGCCCCCTACAAGGTAGTCAGGATTGACCTTGATAAGGATATGACCGGATGGCGGCCTGAAAGAGGAATGACTGATAAATACGGCAATGAGATTGAAGACCGTATTTACAATCAAAAGGATTTTGACCGCTCCCTGGTTCTTGAAAAGAGGACCGAAGTAGTGGCACGGAAAATATCGGAATTCCTGAAACAGACCAGCCGCTATGATAAAACAATTGTCTTTTGTGACAACATCGACCATGCCGAACGGATGAGGCAGGCCCTGGTCAATGAGAATGCCGATATCGCATCTAATAATCCAAGGTATGTTATGCGGATCACAGGCGATAATGAAGAAGGGAAAATGGAGCTTGATAACTTTATCTTTCCAGAGTCGAAATATCCTGTAATTGCCACAACCTCAAAACTGATGAGTACCGGGGTGGATGCCCAGACCTGTAAGCTGATCGTGCTTGATCAGAGGATACAGTCGATGACCGAGTTTAAGCAGATTATCGGCCGCGGTACCAGAATTAATGAAGACTACGATAAATATTATTTTACCATCATTGATTTTAAGAAAGCTACTGAGTTGTTTGCCGACCCTGACTTTGACGGCGACCCGGTGCAGATTTACGAACCAAAAAGCATTGATGAAACCCCTGTCCCTCCGGAGGACGTTGAAGAAGATGAAAAAGGTAACACTGAAAATACTGATGCATCATCTATAAATGGCAATGGTGCCGATTCATCTGATATAACTGAAGACGGTCAAAGGGCAATAAAATACTATGTAGATGATGTCCCGGTAACGGTGGTGGCTGAGCGTGTGCAATACTTTGATGTCAACGGCAGAGTGATTACCGAGTCACTAAGGGATTATACCAGAAAGGCGCTTTTTAAAGAGTTTTCTTCTCTGGATGAGTTTTTAAAGCGATGGAACCATGCAGACAAAAAAAGGGCAGTTATTGAAGAACTAAGCCGGCAGGGAGTATTCTTCGAGGCGCTGGCCGAAGAGGTCGGCCGTGACCTTGATCCTTTTGATATCATCTGTCATGTTGCCTGGGACAAGCCGCCGCTCACACGGAAAGAACGGGCGGAAAATGTGAAAAAGAGAAACTATTTTGAGAAATACGGTGATCAGGCAAAGATTGTGCTGCAGGCCATGCTGGATAAATACGCTGATGAAGGAATTGTTCACATAGAGGAAACCAAAATACTGGCTGTCAATCCTTTCAGCTCATTCGGTACGCCAGTGGAGATTATTAATAAGTTCGGCGGCATGGAAAAATACCTAAAGGCCATCCATGAGCTTGAGCATCAGCTTTACAGCGCTTAAAAACGGGAGATATTAAATGCCGATAGGTACTTTGATTAAAACGATTCAGGATATTATGCGGAAAGATGTGGGTGTCGACGGTGATGCCCAGAGAATCAGCCAGGTGGTCTGGCTTCTGTTTTTGAAAATATTTGATGACAAGGAACAGGAATGGAAACTGACTGTACAAGGGTATAAGTCGCCACTGCAAACCCGTTTCCAGTGGTCATCCTGGGCTAAAGATGCGGAAGGAATCACGGGAGAAGAGCTGATTGACTTTGTTAACAATGAGCTTTTCCCTGCCTTAAAGAAACTCGCAACCACAGCCGGAGTAAATACCCGGGGCAGGGTAGTTGGCAGTGTTTTTGAAGATGCCTACAACTATATGAAATCAGGCACACTGCTTCGTCAGGTTATAAACACCATTCAGCAGGATGTGGACTTTAATTCATCCAGTGACCGGCACCTGTTTAACGATATTTACGAAAAAATTTTGTCCGACCTGCAGTCTGCCGGAAATGCAGGGGAGTATTACACGCCCCGAGCGGTTACCCAATTCATGGTGGATATCATCAATCCTCAGCTTGGCGAAAAAATTCTCGACCCGGCCTGCGGAACCGGCGGTTTTCTGACCTGCGCTATCGCTCATCTGGACAGGCAGATTAAAACTGCCAAAGATAGGGAGACACTGCAGGAAACCATTCATGGTGTTGAGAAAAAGCCGCTTCCCCACATGCTCTCACTTACCAATATGATGCTCCATGGTATAGATGTACCGACCAACATAAGGCATGACAATACCTTAAGCCGCCCCTTAAAAGATTACAGCCCCAAAGACCGTGTGGATGTTGTGATTACCAATCCCCCTTTTGGCGGCATGGAAGAGGACGGTATTGAAAACAATTTCCCCAAAAAATATCAGACCCGCGAGACTGCCGACCTTTTTATGGCACTGATCATGCACCTGTTAAAACACGATACCGGCCGGGCGGCAGTGGTTCTGCCGGACGGCTTTCTTTTTGGCGAAGGGGTAAAAACCAATCTAAAAAGGGAACTCCTTAATGAGTTTAATCTGCATACCATTGTGCGCCTTCCAAAGGGTGTCTTCAGCCCCTATACCGGGATTAATACCAATATCCTGTTTTTTACCAAGGGAGATAAAACCAGGGATGTATGGTTTTTCGAGCATCCCTATCCGGAAGGCTATAAATCCTATTCCCGCTCCAAACCGCTGACTATCGGCGAGTTTGACCTGGAAAAATCCTGGTGGAACAAGCGAAAGGTAACTGAACAGGCCTGGAAGGTTTCTGTCAAAGAAATCGAATCGCGTAACTATAATCTTGATTTTAAAAACCCCCACCAGGTGGAAATTAACCACGGCGACCCCGATGAACTGATGACGGAATATGAGACCATCGTAAAAGAGATGAACGCTACCCGTGATGCATTAAAAAAAGAACTGATGCAGGCCCTGGGGGAAAGGTAGTGGAATCCAATCGAATTGAATATAAAAAAGAGCTGACAGTTTCTCTTGAGAAAGAAGTGGTAGCTTTTCTTAATTCCCGTGATGGCGGTGAGCTTTTTATCGGGGTGGATAATAACGGCACTGCTTTAGGGGTAGGCAAAAGTGATCAGCTTCAGCTGGTGATAAAAGACAGAATAAAAAACAATATTCAACCTTCTGCCCTTGGGCTCTTTGATGTTGTTCTGGAAGTAAAGACTGGTAAGGAAATTATCAGAATAATCGTGGCTGGGGGGTTGGAGAAACCTTATTATCTGCGTAAATATGGCATGACAGAAAAAGGCTGCTTTATTCGGGTAGGCAGTGCCAGCGAACCTATGTCTCAGGAGATGATTGACTCGTTTTACAGCAGAAGAATCAGAAACACAATTGGGCGGATGGAGTCAACCCGGCACAATCTGACATTTGAGCAGCTTAAAATCTATTATGAAACCAGGGGACTGCATCTGGGCACCTCGTTTATGCAAAACCTTGAACTTCTTACACCGGAAGGGAAACCCAATTTTGCCGCATATCTGCTTGCTGATGAAAATGGTGTCTCAATCCAGGTTGCCAAATACGCTGATAAGGGGAGAGTCAATCTTGTTGAGAATATTGATTTTGGCCGATGCTCTCTAGTCAAAGCCTGTAAAAACATTATGGACCGGATGAATGTGGAAAACACCATTTATACACGGATCAGTGTACCACTGCGGGAAGAACGCCCGATGCTCAATCCGGTTGCAATGCGCGAGGCAGTTGTCAATGCAATTGTCCATAATGACTACTCCAATGGAGGCGCTCCCAGGTTTGAATTTTTTTCGGATCGTTTGGAGATAACATCATCCGGCGGATTACCTTATGGTCTTGGGATTGATGATTTCTTTGCCGGTCATACTGCTCCCCGTAATAAAGAGATTATGCGGGTTTTCCGTGATCTTGAAATTGTAGAACAGCTTGGTTCAGGCATACCGCGTATTTTAATAGCTTACGGACGGGAATGTTTTCAGCTTAGTCAAAACTTTATCCGGTTAGTGTTTCCTTATGCCGTGGGTCTTGTTGAAGATGGAAAGACGCAGCAAGAGTCACAGCAAGAGTCACAGCAAGAGTCACAGCAAGAGTCACTTGAGATGCGTATTTTGAGTGTTCTCGGGCAGGATTCAAAAAGCAAAAAAGAAATTTCTGAACAATTAGGACAAAAACAGGTTTCCGGACAATTAAATGTTGTTATCCGCCGATTGCTTGAAAATAAAATGATTGAATATACTATTCCGGATAAACCCCCAAGCCGCTTGCAAAAGTACCGTATTACCAAAAAAGGCCGTATCAGTGTAAAAAAAGAGGGCAGCGATGAATAAGCAAAGCGCTCAATTGCTTAAAAAACACTTCGATACTGCCCTTGAAAGCCCGGATGGTATTAAAAAACTAAAGGAGCTTATCCTCACCCTTGCCATGCAGGGCAAACTGGTAAAACAGGACCCCAAAGACCAGCCGGCAAGTGAGCTTCTTAAAGAGATACAGGCGGAGAAGGAACGGCTGATTGCAGAGGGGAAGATTAAAAAGCAGAAAGAGCTGCCGCCGGTGAAGCCGGGAGAAGTACCCTATGAAGTGCCGAAGGGGTGGGAGTGGGTGAGAAATGAAGAAATAGTAACTCTTCTTGGAGATGGCATACATGGAACTCCAATATTTGATGATAATAGTGAGTTTTTTTTTATTAACGGTAACAATCTTAATGATGGAAAAATCGAAATAAAAGAAAACACTAAACGTGTTTCCGAAAATGAATACATGAAATACAAGAAGAACTTGAATTATAGAACTGTTTTTGTTTCAATCAACGGAACAATTGGAAATGTAGCTTTTTATAACAATGAAAAAGTAATATTAGGAAAAAGTGCATGTTACTTTAATTTGTGTTCTGATATATCAAAGGATTTTATAAAAAAAGTAATTAATAGTAAATATTTTTTAGAATATACTTTTTCTGAAGCGACTGGGACAACTATAAAAAATGTATCACTAAAAACAATGCGCGAGTTCTTGATCCCACTTCCGCCTCTGGCTGAGCAAAAACGCATTGTTGCTAAAATTGACGAACTCATGGCACTCTGCGACAGGCTGGAAAAAAAGCTCAAAGCCAAGAGTGAAAAACTGCTCGCAGTCCACACTGCGGCAATTAACCGCTTGATGAATGCAGCTGACAAAAATGATTTTGATACATCCTGGCAGTTTATCACATCTCACTTTGACCCGCTCTACAGCGTAAAAGAAAATGTTGCAGAGCTTAAAAAAGCCATCCTCACCCTTGCCATGCAGGGCAAACTGGTAAAGCAGGACCCCAAAGACCAGCCGGCCAGTGAACTATTAAAAGAGATACAGGCTGAGAAGGAGCGGCTCATTAAAGAAGGGAAGATTAAAAAGCAGAAAGAACTGCCGCCCATAAAGCCGGAAAAAGTACCGTATGAGATTCCTGAGGGATGGGTTTGGACGAGATTAGGGGATATGTGCTTAAAAGTATCAGATGGATTTCACCATTCTGCAAAAAAAATATCGCAAGGAATAAGATACATTTCTGCTACGCATATTAATAACGGATGGATAGAATGGGATAGTGGTCTTTTTGTATCTGAAAAAGAATATAATGAATTATTAAAAAAGACTGACTTAAAAAAAGGGGATATATTAATAGTTAATCGTGGGGCAGGATGTGGTGATGCAGCAATAATAAATATTAATGAAAAATTCTGTTTTCAAAATGCAGCAATTATCGGTTTTACACAAAATTTATTATTTGGATCATATCTACTAAAATATATACATAAAAGCAAAGGTTATTTCCTTGAGAAATTTATACAAGGTGGAGCACAACCAATGCTTTCAAATAAATTGCTTGCAACACATCCGTTTCCCATCCCCCCCCTTGCTGAACAAAAACGCATTGTCGCCAAAATTGACGAACTCATGGCACTCTGCGGCAGGCTGGAAAATAAGATAGACCAGAAAACCGCAAAGCAGACGGCTTTATTTGATGCGGTGCTGGCTGCTATATGACTCCTTACTTTTAACTTTTCCTGAACTAACTGTATCTCCATATATTTAATTCAAAGGCAACTTAAACCGGTGGCAAGTGAAAGTAATATTTGGCTTTAATCTGTAAAATAGGTATTTTATACAGAAGGAGTTTAAGATGAATGTTTTAATTCTTGGAGCAAGCGGCGCGACTGGCAAACAGGTAGTCCTGCAGCTTATTAAAAGAGGAATCAGTTCACGGATAGTTGTCAGGGAAAGCGCTTCTCTTCCGCAGGAAATAATTGATGCTTCGAATGTTGAAATCATCAAAGGCAGTATTACGGAATTCAGCAGTGAAAAACTTAAGGAGCTTGTGAAAGACTGCACGGCTGTGGTATCCTGCCTCGGACACAATATTACATTTAAGGGCATGTTCGGGAAACCCCGTATGCTTGTGTATTCAACCGTAAAAAGGATATGCGGGGCAGCACAGGAAAATGGAAGTAAAAAACTGAAGTTCGTCCTTATGAGTACAACTGGCTATACAAACAGCGAAAACGGAGAAAAAAATACAACTGGGGAAAAGATAGTTTTTTCACTGCTTAAATTACTGCTCCCGCCGCATCTGGATAATATGAAAGCCGCCGATTATCTTTTCAGAAAAATCGGAAAGGATAATGAAAAAATAGAATGGACAGCGGTTCGGCCTGACGGATTAATTAATGAAAACACAGAGAGTAAGTACAATGTTTTTGAATCCCTGCAGAGAAGTCCGATATTCAATCCGGGACAGGTAAGCAGAATTAATGTAAGTCACTTTATGGCGGAACTGTTAACCAGTGAAGAGCTTTGGAAAAAATGGAAGTATAAAACTCCGGTTATTTATAACGAAGAGCAGAAAGAAAAATGATAAGATTGGGGAAACCAGGAGTCATAAGAAGGAGGTAAAATGATTTTCGCCAATTTTCTTGCGGTATTGTTCATCCTTTTGATATCAGCGCACCTTAGCGGGGATGTTGGTTCATTCATAAATATTGACAGTGCAGTCATAGTTGCGGCTGGTTTTGTTTTCTCGTCAATAGCCCTTTCTGCAGGAAGGTTCAGCCTGCTTCTTAAGGGATTTAGTGAGATATTTAAATTCTCCTCAAATAAAACTCCAGATAATGAAATAAAAAACATGTTTTTCGGTATATCGGTTATGACAATGGGTGTCGGCATCTGTTCAACCGCGCAGGGCTTTATTTCCGGAACTTTAATAAAATCAGCGTATTCAATTTCAGAAATAATTGTATTTTCCTCATTCACTACAATCTATAGTTTTATCCTGGTAGTTTTTATTTTGCTTCCTGTTTCATTCAGGAATATAAAATAGTGAAATATATTGGATTCTATGAATGAATAATATTATGGAAACATATAACTCCTGGCTTTATTGCTTGTTTTTATTTGACTGATGCAATATCACTTATATGTTGTTTTCCTCATCCTTTCCCGTGGAAACGATTCCCCGGGATTTCATTAGCAATCTGCAGGCTGACAATAATTAAGGAGCTTCATTTCATGAGCGGCATTAAAAATATATATGGCAAACTTAACCTGCTCTCTTTCGGGATTGCCGGTTTTGTAATGTCTGCAAGAACCAGCGCTTTTTCATCAATCCGGGAAGAGTTTTCCTTAAATTATTCCAGCATTTCACTTCTTGTCCTTGTCTCGGGGATTATAATGCAGATTTCCACTTTCCTGACAGGCTATAGTTTAAGACGGTTCGGCTACAGGCTTAATACCGCAGTCTCGCTTTTGATTTTCGGTTCCTCCTTCCTCCTGATTTTTTTATCTGCCGGCTATCCGATGGTCTTTGTCTCATTCTGCATTATGCTTTTCGGGTTCGGAGCGGTTGTCCTTTCCCTCAACATGCATACAGGTTACCTTGCCGGAAAAAACAACGGGCCTGCGCTTATGAGGCTTCATCTCGGATTTTCAGTCGGCGCTCTTTTAGGGCCCAAGACAATAAGCTTTTTTATAACAAACGGAATGGACTGGCGGTTTGTCTATATCCCTGCCGCATGTCTTGTTTTTGCAATATCTGTTATTTATTTTATTCTTCCTGAAAAAAAGATGGAAATGGAAAATGAAAATGAATTATCTGAATCAGGCGTACAGGAAAAAAGTAAAGATACTTCCGCCGACTTCAGTGTGGTTGATGGAAAAATCCTGAAAAAGGCCGTGTTTCTGTTTGTTGTTATCTTTATCGCGGGGCAGCTGTGGGAATACGGTTTTGGGACATGGTTTGTAATATTCTGCAGGCAGCACTTCAGTCTTTCAGAGATCACTTCCTCTACATATCTAACAATATTCTGGGTGTGCTTTCCCGTTAGCAGAATATCTGCCGGATATATTGTGAAGAAAACAGGGGCAGTCTCCCTGCTTGTGGTTTCGTTTATTTCCATTTTCCTGTTTGTCCTTGCGGGGTTTGTTTTTTCCGCTCCCCTGTTGTTCAGTCTGACAGATCTGTTTACGGCCCTTATTTACCCTCTCACAATGACTCTGATGCAGCAGACTCTCGGCAGGGAAAGATCCGACCTTATCGGCGTAATCAGTATGGTAGGCGGTTTTATCAACTATCTGCTTATTGCATCAGCCGGAAGCATCACGGATGTATTCGGAATTGCGGCAGGGTTCGGAAGCACGGCGCTCTACCTGCTTGCCGGGGCCTGTGCGTCAATTATACTGGGTGTAAATATTTTATCGAAAAAAATATTATAATTTGAATACGATAAAAGAAATGTGTAAATACTTTTTACTAAATTGAAAGGTAGTCAATATCTATCCGATTTAATATAACTGATTCATTGCTAGTTGTGGAATTCATCTGGCATTATGTTTTATCTTATTGAAAATAGTACTTTTTGTAGTTTATCCATATCCTTTTAACTTCCCGCTGCTGAAAAAATATTCAGTATTTAAACCATCACTTAAAATTTATATTTTTAATTTAGTTTTTAATGTTAATCACTGGTAGTTCAAAATATTTTGTTGACAATTTAGGTTTTCATGATATAATACTTATGCTGTTAACAGTTGACAGTTAACAAAGTAAAAGAAGAAATTAACATGCCAGTTACAATTACTTTAATGATAACATCTTTTTATTAATGGCTGTTTATGAGTTTGCAAACCTTATTGATGATCTTAATAAATATTTAAAACAAAAATATGTTTCGGACTAAACTTATGGAGGATTGTATGTCTAAAATTGTTATAAAGGATATAAAAGCAGGCGAAATAATTGATAACAGGGGCATGCCTACCGTGCGCTCGTATGTCCGTGTAAATGATTCAGTCGCCTGGGCTGACGCGCCTAAAGGATCATCTACCGGCTCTTTTGAAGCTTTTGACCTGAGGGACGGCGGGAAAAGATACAATGGAATGGGTGTTAAAAAGGCAGTTAAAAATATTGAAGAGATAATTGCGCCTGCTTTAAGAAACCGGGAAGTATCATCATTAAATAAAATTGACAGGATAATGATTGATTTGGACGGCACGGAAAATAAATCAAAGCTGGGGGGGAATGCGATAACTGCAACATCCCTTGCCGTTGCTAAAGCTGCTGCAAAGGCTTTAGACCTGCCTCTTTATAATTATCTCAATCCGTTCGCGCATGTTCTGCCGGTCCCGCAGGCCTGTTTTATAAACGGAGGCGTGCATGCTGACAACGGCCTGGAAACACAGGAAATGTGCGTAATGCCTGTTGGAGTCAATTCCTTTGCGGAAGCAATGGAAGTTTTAAATGCTGTCTGGTTTTCATTAAAAGAGGTTTTAAGGAAAAATCTGGGGGGCGGGGCAAGCAATACAGGTGAAGACGGCGGATTCGCACCGCCGATTAATAATCTTCACCAGGCAATGGATTATATCCTTGATGCTGTAAAAATTGCGTCATGCGAGGATATAGTTTTATATGGTTTTGACATGGCGGCAAGCGGTTATTTTCAAACATCAAATAACAGATATTTGTTCCAGGGAAAGGAAAGAACAAGGGAAGATATAATTGACTATTATGATGATCTTCTTGGGAAATACCCAAAGCTTGTATCCATAGAAGATCCGCTGGATGAAAATGATGTGGAAGGCTGGAGTATATTTACAAAAAAATTTCAGGACAGAATATTGATTATAGGAGATGACTTTTTTTCCACCAATATCGGCAGACTGAAAATAGGGGTAAAAAATAATGCAGGCAATGCGCTTCTTTGCAAGGTTAATCAAATCGGATCAATATCAGAAACTTTTGAGGCTGCTGGTTTTGCCCAGAGAAATAACATGTCAGTTGTCATGTCTCCGAGATCCGGTGAGACAGAAGATGATATCCTGTCAGATATAAGTGTTGCCTTAAACGCCGGGTGTTATAAAACAGGCGGAATGAGAGGAAGCGACAGGGGTTCCAATTACAACCGTTTTCTGGAAATTGAAAAAGAACTTGGAAGTGCTGCTGTTTATGCAGGAGCAGATTATTGCAGGAAAAATACTAACTAAGCAGGTCTCTCAAATGTATGTAAAGAACAGGGAACAGCTCCTATCCCACGGACTGGCAGAAGCCAGGGAAATGGCGGTCGAAATAATTGAAGCCTGTCTCGAAGCTGTTGATCCGTATAAGGCGGTAATAGATCAGATAAAGATAAATGATGATATACTTTATTTTGATGAAAATAAAATTGATCTAAAAAAATTTGATAAAATATATGTGCTGGGCGCGGGAAAAGCGACATATAAAGTGGCAAGGGCAATTGATGAAATATTTTCCGGCAGAATACATCAGGGGCTTGTTGTTTTAAAAGATACCGATGAGAAAGAACTGAAGAATATCAGGATGATAAAAGGAAGACACCCGTATCCGGATGAGAGCAGCTTTATCGCGGGAGAAGAAATAGAAAAAATAATAAAAAAAGTTAAAAAAAATGATCTGGTAATTTCTCTTATTACCGGAGGATCTTCCGCTTTATGCACAATCCCGGTGGAAGGAGTCAGCAGAAAGGATAAAATTGAAATTAATAAACTGCTTGTAACAAGCGGTGCTGATATTCTGGAAATAAATACGGTAAGAAGACATCTTTCAAAAATAAAGGGGGGGTATTTAACCTCCTCGGTCGCCCCCGCGACTGTAATATCCTTAACAGTATCGGATGAAAAAAGAGACATATCGTGCTGGAATCATGACTGGACAGCGCCGGATAATTCAACTTTTGCAGATGCTGTAACTGTACTGAAAAAATATAAATTATGGGAATTAACACCTGAATCCATTAAAAAGTATTTAAGAAATGGCAATAATGATAATGAAACACCCAAGAATATAACAGAAGGACAGGATATATATTATAAAATGGTGGTAAAGACAGTCGACTTATGGGAAGCCGCAAGAAGAAGGGCTTTGGAGCTGGGATTAACTCCCCAGCTATTGACAACAGTCTTAACCGGTGATTCCCTGAGTGCCGGGCGTTTCCTTGCATCTGTAGGAATATCCGCGAAAATAAATAATCTGCCGTTGAGCCCTCCATGCATGTTTTTCGTTACCGGCGAAACTTCCGTAAGGCTGGAAAGCAGTAAAAAATACGGAACCGGGGGCGCTGACCAGGAACTATCATTGGGAGGTTGTATAGATTTAACGGAAGATGAGAAAAATATACTGATCTGTTCAGTTGATACGGACGGTACTGACGGGCCGACTGATATTGCCGGTGGGATGACAGATTATTCAACAATAAACAGGGTCAGCAAAGCCGGTACTGATTTTTATGAACTGCTTGATTCACACAGTTCTTCTGAAATATTAAAGGCTTCAGGGGATTTTATTTTAACCGGTACGACCGGGACAAATGTAAATTCTTTTTCTTTTGTGATTGTTTTAAAGGACGCGTAATCAAAACAAGGAATATAAAATGGATTTACCTGAAATATATAAAATTAAACAGATAATTAACCATCCCTTTATTGCTGATATTGATAAGGAAATAAGAAAGGAAATCAAGAAAATTGATTTAAGCAAAAAGGAAGGAAAGACAGTTGCGATTACCTGCGGCAGCAGAGGTATAACTGACTATTTTTCCATTGTAAAATCTTTAGCTGATGTATTAAAAGAAAATTCAATGAAGCCGTTTATTGTTCCTGCCATGGGAAGTCACGGAGGAGGAACGGCGGAAGGACAAAAAAAACTTCTGCACAATCTTGGTTTATCAGAAAAGGAATTAAAAATACCGATAAAATCATCTATGGAAGTTGTCAAAATCGGTGAAACGGATGATGTTCCGGTTTATATAGATAAAACAGCAGCTGAAGCCGATTTTATTGTTTTATTTCATATCATAAAGGATCATCCGGATTTTTACCATAATTCATACGGAACAGGATTTCAGAAGATGCTGACAATCGGTCTTGGAAAATACAAAGGAGCCGATTGTTATCACAGGGCAATTATTTCACACGGCTTTGTAAAAATTATCAATGATGTTTCGAAGGTCGTTATTGAAAAAACAAATATTCTATTTGCTCTTGGAGTTGTTCAAAACGCATACGGCCGGACGGCAAAAATGGAAATCTGCGAAAAAGATAAAATAACAGAAACAGAAAAAAAGCTCTTCAGGCTTGCATTGAAATATACAATGAAAATCCCGTTCGATGAATTTGATATTTTAATTATTGATGAAATGGGCAAGGAGTACAGCGGAGCAGGATTTGAAACAAAGATTGTCGGAAGAATTGGTATGCCCTTATTAAGCAGAGAGCCGAAAAAACCAAAAATAAAACGGATTGTTGTCTGCGATATCACAAAGAAATCCGAGGGGAATGCGATAGGAATCGGAAATGCTGATTTCATAACAAAAAAACTTTATGATAAAATAGACTTTAACTCGATGTATATAAACGCAATTGCCGCTTCTGAGGTTGAAGTCGCCAGAATCCCGGTCGTTTTGGAAAATGACAGAAAAGCCGTTGAAACTGCTATGGCAACAATTGGAAATATTGAAAGTAAAAATATTAAGCTTGTCAGAATAAAAAACACAAAAGAAATGGAGTATCTGTATATTTCAAAAGCACTGTTAAAAGAAGTAAATGATTTAAAAAGAAAAACTGAAATAGAAATAATCAAGGAAGATTGTATGTTGCTTGATGAAGCTGATACCCTGGCAGAATTCTGATCAATAAATCAATCATTTTTTAACATGTATTCTTTGATATGCTGAAGTCCTTTTTCCAAATGTTTTTCATATATCTTTTTCGCCTGGTTTATATCAATATTTTTAATAGAGTTAAAGATCAATAAGTGCTCTTCAATATTTTCTTTTTTTGCCGGCATGATTAATACATTCTTGTCCATGGCAATACACAGGCTGAGTTGACATTCCAGATCTTCCCAGATTTTTATAAGCCGTTTGTTGTTTGTTAATTCACAGATTGTTTTGTGGAATTCAAGATCTTTTGATACATGCCCGTTTATTGATTTTTGTTTTTTCATTTCGTCTAATATTTTTGATAATTTGTTTAAAATATCCTCATTTATGTTTTTAATAATTTCTTCAACCGCAAGAATTTCTATGGCATTTCTTAATTTGAAAATTTCCTCGATATCCCTGATGGTAAATTTTACCACAAATGTTCCTTTATACGGAATTGTATTAACAAGACCTTCTTTTTCAAGATAACGAAAAGCCTCTCTAATCGGATAACGGCTTATATTCATTTCACGTGATAATCTTGCTTCAGAAATTTTTTCACCGGGTTTTATCCTGCCGCTGATAATCGCGCTGCGGATTTCCATTGCGACATCACTGGTTAAAGGTTCTCTTTTTTGGGAATTAAATATATTTGCCATGTTTTGCAATCCATTATTATGAAAATATTAAATTAACAGGAAATCTTTAATATTATGATATATTAAAAGATTTTATTCTATAGACTGTAATCTGGAAAAATACTTTTATTGCGGATAATACGGTGTTGGTTTTTACACTGCAATATCAGGCCCGGGAATACAAGAGATAATATATCTGATAATATCCATCAGCTTCTGATTTTGTTTAAAAAAGCCGCCGCCCGGCTGTAATTCATCCCTTTGGTAAATTCAAAAATCGTGTCCTCACGGTTTCCTTCCGGAAGGGAGGCTTTGACAATAGGGTTTTTTATATAAAAGAGTATGTCCTTTATGCTGATTCCGTTTTCAGCGGCATAGGCAAGAAAAGATAGTTCCGTAAAATCTTTTTTCCCGGCATTATACAGATATTCAATACCGTCCTGCACCTGCTCAAACGGGCTTTTGGTATAGTGAAAAACCCTTGCAACAGGTTTTTTTTGAGCGATTATGCCGTTCTTTTTAAGTGTTGTTTCCATATCAGATATCATTTCTGTTATTTCCTTCCATGGAAAATAAATTCTGAAAAGCATAACCGCTATGTCTGTAAGGTAATTATTCTTGTGAAGGAGGGCCGGGATATCATAGTTTATAATATAATATTCTTTGTGCTTCTTGATTGAATTACCGTATATTGTCATAAAATCTTCCGGTTCAACCCAGATATTAAACAGCCCTTCCTCATCAAGGGCGAATTTTTTCATGGCAGTATAGGGGTTTATTATTTTTGCTTTTTTAAAACTGCAGCCGTAGTGGTCTTCAAACATTTTGATCATGTTTGCTGTGAAATATCTCTTCCCTTTTTCCGCTGCCTTTATTTTGTTGGCGTAATGGTGTTCTATAATATGTTTTGAGTTTATGTAATCACCCGGGTAATTTGCGAGGTATACAAGCCTGACATTTTCCGCATATTCCCGGTTTCCCTTTATTACTTTTAAAAGCGAGCTTTCAACCTCAACGCCGTTTGTCTCAGGCCGCAGATAGATAAAAACATCATTTGTTTTCCCTGTCGGATCCGGTCCAGGATAAGGTACCAGTACCGACGGGTTATGCACTATCCTTTTTTTGCGCGGCTTTTTTATCAAAACTTCTTTCCGTACTGTTTCCATATCTTGAAAGCTATATTCATCGGTTCAATCATCGGGACAGTATATGTGTGAAAATCTTTTTTATATAAATAATCCCTTATACTGAATACATATTGTGAAAATCCTCTCGGAGATACAATCATCGGTTTTGTCATTGAATGCTTCAGGTCAACAAGTCTGTCGGCAAGGTATTCGGAAAGATAGGGTACCTGTAGATAAAGCGCGGTTATTATACCGTCTACATTCGGGTCCCTGTCTATGATTTTCAAGGCTTCAAGCAGTCTGTCGTCATCGCAGTCGCCAAGCAAATCTATCGGGTTAGCTCCGAATATATGTTTTGCCTTTATCAGGTCACGAAGGGCTGCCTTTGTCCCGTCACTGAAAACAGCAAGCTTCATCCCATAGGCGGTTATCTGGTCTGCAATAAGTATTCCGGCTCCTCCTCCGACGCTGACAACGGCAATCCTGTCGTTGTGCGCCATGGGGTTTGTTGTAAGGAGTGATAATATATTTACCAGGATCTTGGGGTCTTCGGTGAGGGCCTCAATCATATAAAACCCCGCCTGTCTGCAACATGCCCTGAATGCCTCCACATTGCCGGCAAGGGTTGCTGTATGGGAAAGGGTCGCCTCTGCGCCCCCGCCGACTCCTCCCTTGATTATAAGAACAGGTTTTTTCTTTGTAACCTTTTTTCCGATTTCAAGGAAATGCTTGCCGTTCTTTATTCCTTCAAGGTATATAGCGATTACAGAAATATTGGGATCATCTCCCATGCTGTCGAGAATTTCAGGAAGGCCTACACCGCTTGCGTTTCCTATTGAAACAAGTTTCCCGAGTTTCATGTTATCAGCTTTCATCATTTCAATGATTTCAAGACCCAGCCCTCCGCTTTGCGAGATAATTCCGATGCCGTTCGGCTCCTCAATTATGCTGGTCCTGTGCTCGGGGATAAAAAAAGTGTTCATTCCCGAAAAATTGTTTATTGCGCCAAGACAGTTGGGCCCTACATACGCCACTCCGTACCGGCGGCTTATTTCGACAAGTCTGTCTTCCAGGTCTTTTCTTCCCACTTCCGCAAATCCGTCGCTGAGAATTATTGCTCCTTTCCCCCCTTTCTTGCAGAACTCTTCAAATTCCCTTACAGTCCCTTCCGCGTTGATTATAAACACCCCTACGTCCGGCGCTTCGGGAAGGTCCCCGATATTTTTATAGCATTTAAGGCCCATTATATAATCACGCCTGGGATTTATCGGATATAGTCTTTTAATTCTCATGCAGTTTTTAAGAATAATACCGCCCATTGTTCCGGGGCGGGATGCGCCCAGCACTGCCATTGACTCGGGGTTAAGCAGAGAGTTAAGGCTGCGTCTTATCTTGTCCGGAATTTCAGGTTCCACTTCAATAAATACAGGATCTCCTTTTATAACCCTCGCATCGACAAGCGAATACCCGTTTTCATAAAGGACTATCGGGTTGAGGTCTATTTCAAGTATGTCCCTGTTTTCGGCCATGAGGGCTGATATATTAACGGCAATGGAAATTATTGCCTTTTTATCAAGAGGCTTTCCCCTGAACCCGTCAATTATCTGTCCGGCCCTGGTGAGAGAGAGCATCTCGTCAACATCTTTTTTCGACAAAAGACCTATCCCCGGAGCTGTGTCTTTTAAAAGCTCTACATATTTTCCTCCGCTTCCGGCAATTATCAGCGGCCCGAAAACCGGGTCCTGATGCGCACCGACAAGCACCTCAAAACCGCCCGGGGCCATTTTCTGAAGCAGCAGTTCTTCCTGTTTCCTGTAACCAGCTTTGGAGATGTTTCTGTTTATATCCGAGAGTGCTTTTTCAAGTTCATCCCTGTTTCTGATTCCGAGAATAACTGCACCGATATCCGACTTATGAACTATTTCTTCAGAATTGGTTTTAAGTACAACAGGATACCCGAGCTTTTCGGCAGCTGCGCCAAGAGAACTGATATCTGCTTTACAGACTTCCCCCGAAACAGTGATGTTGTATTTTTCAAGTAATTTTTTTGCTTCTGAAAAACTGATTTGTTTTCTCTCGGACATTGTTTGGCTCCTTACTTGAAGGGAAATATAATATTGCGGTCTATGGTTATTATGCTCTCTTAGGTGAATAATTTCAAATATAATTTTAAGGATAATGAATCCTCAAAAGACTTGAAATTATTGCAAACGTTTACTATTATTTAATGGTAAACGTTTGCAGAAAGGAAGAGAGCGCCGTAACAGGCCTCAAACCGGAAAATGACCGTAACCATAAAAGATATTGCAGAAAAGGCAGGTGTATCATACGCCACAGTCTCAAGAGCGTTAAACTATAAATACGGTGTAAACCCCTCGACCCGCCGGCAGATCCTTGAAATAGCGTCCAGCATGAATTACAGCCCCAATGCGATAGCCCGGGGACTTGTCAAAAAGCAGACACATACAATCGGCCTTATTATTCCTGATATAACAAATCCTTTTTTCCCGGAGGTTGCCCGCGGTGTTGAGGATATGTCCGAAAAAATGGGATACAGCATTTTTTTGTGCAATTCAAACTGGGATAAAACCAAGGAAAACCGTTATGTAAAACTCCTGATTGAAAAAAGGGTTGACGGACTGATTCTTGCCCCGTCTGCAAGTATTATAACTGAAGAGGACAGGCAGATATATTCACGCCTTCCGGTTGTCCTTATGAGCGGCGTACAGAGCGGATGCGGGACCGCTTCTGTTGTAGTTGACAATGTAAAAGGCGGGTTTATCGCAGGTAAGTATCTTATTGAAAAGGGGAGAAAAAAACTCTGCTATATAGGGGGAGCTGAAGATTCATTTTCAGTTAAGGAGAGATTTGAAGGGTTTTTTCAGGCAGCAGAAAGCAGTTTTTCAGTCAGCCTTTCACCCGACCTTGTGGGGTTCGGTGATTACAGGCAGAAAAGCGGGTACAGGATAATGAAAGAGCTCCTTGAAAGCAGGAATATTCCTGATGCTGTTTTTGCGTCAAACGACCTTCTTGCGATCGGAGTTATTCAGGCAATAAGGGCATCAGGGCTTAAAGTGCCTGAAGACATTTCCGTGATAGGTTTTGACAATATTGCGGCGGCAGGATTCGGAGAGGTTGAACTTACAACCATTGAGCACCCCAAGTACAGAATGGGCGAACTTGCCGCCGGAATGCTTCTTGAAAAAATTGACCTGAAGCCGGAAATGCAGGAAAATAAAAGAGTGGTCCTTGAACCTGAACTTATTATAAGGAGAACAGCCTGATATAGAGGTATTTAAGGATGCACTTCCGGAATGGCAGTGTCTTAAGCGGTGATGCCGTGAATAGAAAAAAACCTTAAGGCTGATTCTCTTTTTTTAAACTAAATAAAAAAACTGGAGGAAAAGATGGTTATCAAACAGAACACGGATTTCCCTGAAGGGTATACATCTGTAACTGAACTTGACGGAAAGTTCAGCGAAATGAAAATGGATTTTGGCATTCTTAAAATCAGGAAAGGGAAAAGCGAAACCTTTAAAGAGAAAAAGGAGAGAGCATATCTCCTTATGACAGGAAAAATTGTATTTGAATGGGAAGGGAAAAAACAGGAAGCATCCAGAAAGGATTTCTTCAGGGAAAGTCCATATGTCCTTCATGTTCCCGAAAATGTTGAAGTGAAAATTACCGCTCTTGAGGACTGTGAGATCGCAATCCAGAAAGTTAAAAATACCAGCATTTTTGAGAGCCGTCTTCACACACCTGATGAATGCATTTCGGCGGAATTCGGTAAAGGGACTCTCGGTGAAACATCAACCAGAATTGTAAGAACCGTTTTTGATGCGGCGACCTCACCAATGTCCGGAATGGTAATGGGTGAGGTAATAAACTTTCCGGGGAAATGGTCAAGCTACCCGCCTCATGCCCATGCACAGCCTGAAATTTACCACTACAGGTTTTATCCGAAACAGGGTTTTGGTTTTTCAATGCTTGATGACGATGCCTATGTCGTTAAAAACGGATACACCTGTACGCTGGACCCTGACAAGGTCCACTCCCAGGCTTCAGGCCCCGGATACGCGATGTATTATATATGGATGATTCCCCATATCCCTGAGCAGAAGTGGTCAAGGGAAACTACATACTTTCACAAAGACCACAAATGGCTGCTTGACGGCGGCGCCAAAATATGGCCGGAGGCATGAACAGCGGGCAGGTCAAACGTGCCGGCAGGATATTTCCTGACGCAAAGGCTTCGTAAATTCAAACATTACGAATAACGAAATATAAATTATGGAATGGAGGGAATAAATGGAAACTATCCGCCTTACAACAGCACAGGCAATAGTAAAATTTCTTGATAAACAATATGTGGAATTAAACGGCAAAGAAGAAAAATTCGTTAAAGGGTTTTTTATAATCCCCGGGCACGGCAATGTTTTAGGTCTTGGACAGGCGCTTGAGGAATCCCCCGGAGATCTTGTTGTGCATCAGGGGAGAAACGAGCAGGGGATGGCCCATGCCGCAATAGGTTTTGCCAAGCAGAAGCACAGAAGGCAGATTTATGCCTGCACATCCTCAATCGGCCCGGGAGCAGCCAATATGGTAACAGCGGCGGGAACAGCTTCCGCCAACAGAATACCGGTGCTCTTTTTCCCCGGAGATACCTACGCTTCCCGGCAGCCGGATCCTGTACTTCAGCAGGTAGAGCATTTTCATGACCTTAATATTACGACTAACGATGCTTTCAAGGGCGTTTGCAGGTTCTGGGACAGGATTAACAGGCCTGAGCAGGCAATGACATCGCTCATTAATGCCATGAGGGTCCTTACAGATCCTGCAGAGACAGGAGCTGTAGCCATAGCGCTGCCTCAGGATGTAGAAGGAGAAGCTTACGATTATCCTGTCGATTTTTTTAAAAAAAGGGTTCACAGGATTGAAAGAAAGGCGCCGACCGCTGAAATGCTTAAAGATGCCGCGGCGGCGTTCAAGGGAAAAAAGAAACCCCTTCTGATCTGCGGCGGCGGAGTGCGTTATTCGGAAGCACATGATGTGTTTAAAAAGTTTGCGGAAAAACACAACATCCCCTTTGCTGAAACTCAGGCCGGGAAAAGCGCAATCCCGTATGACCACTATCTTAACCTCGGGGGAATAGGCACGACCGGCGGACTTGCCGCGAATCTGATCGCTAAAGACGCAGACCTTATTATCGGCGTAGGCACCAGGATGGGTGACTTTACGACTGCATCCAAATGGCTTTTCCAGAACAGCGGGGTAGAGTTTTTAAATATCAATATAGCATCCTTTGACGCATACAAGATGGATGCCGTGAGGGTAACCGCGGATGCTAAAGCCTCTCTTGCCGCGCTTTCCAGAGAACTTCTCAAGACAGGCTATAAATCCTCATGGAAAAATGAAATCAAGGATGCACGGGATAAATGGTTTGCTGAACTTGACAGGCTTTTCAGTGTCGAGTACAGCAGGAAAGGTTTTACTCCTGAAGTTGCCGGACACAGGGACAGCATGCTTAAAGAGTTTGCGGATGATTTCGGATGCTGCCTGACTCAGACAAGGATTCTTGGAATCCTTGATGAGATGCTGGATGACAGCGCAATTGTTGTAGGGTCTTCCGGAAGCCTTCCCGGCGACATGCAGAGGGTATGGAAACCGAAAAAGCCCAATACCTACCATATGGAATACGGCTACTCATGCATGGGATACGAAGTGTGCGCATCACTGGGGGTAAAACTTGCCGAACCTTCAAGGGAAGTCTACTCATTTGTCGGAGACGGGTCATACATGATGCTTCATTCAGAACTTGTAACATCAGTACAGGAAGGGAAAAAAATCAATATCCTTCTTTTTGACAATACCTCTTTCGGCTGCATAAACAATCTGCAGATGGAAAACGGACAGGGAAATTTCATGACAGAGTTCAGGTACAGGGATTCGAAGTCAGGTAAACTTGACGGAAAGATCGTCCCTGTTGATTTCGCAATGAACGCCTCTGCCTATGGATGCAAGACCTATACAGTGAAAAATGAAGAAGAACTGAGGGAAGCAATAAGGGATTCAAAGAAACAGAAGGTTTCGACCCTTATTGATATCAAGGTTTTTCCGAAGACCATGACACACGGATATGAGGGATTCTGGAGAGTCGGAAGTTCGGAAGCTGCCGTGAATAAAAAGATTGTAAGAAAAAACACAGAGATGAAAAAAGAGCTTGATAAAGCCCGAAGATATTAAACATAAGGAAAAAAATATGGATAAAAAGAAAGTCAAACTTGCCATGGCCCCGATCGGCTGGACAAACGATGACATGCCTGACCTTGGAAGTGAAAACACATTCGAGCAGTGCGTAAGTGAAATGGCGCTTTCAGGATTTACAGGAAGCGAAGTGGGAAATAAGTATCCCAAAAACCCGAAAGTACTGAAACAGTATCTTGACCCGCGGGGAATTCAGATTTGCAACCAGTGGTTCAGTTCATTTCTTACAACTGAAAGCCTTTCTTCAGTTAAGAAAGCGTTCAACGCTCAGCTTAAATTCCTTGAAGCTATGGGAGCATCGGTAATTGGACCTGCTGAACAGGGAAAAAGCATTCAAGGCAAACTCGATGTTCCTGTTTTCGCGGGCAAACCGACATTCACTGATGATGAATGGAAAAAACTTACAAGCGGTCTTAACGAGCTGGGTAAAATCGCGAAGGAAAAGGGTTTCAGGCTCTGTTATCACCATCACATGGGAACAGGTGTTCAGACCCTTGAGGAGACAGACAGGCTGATGGAAAATACAGACCCCTCATATGTCTACCTTCTTTTTGATTCCGGGCATTTTACGTTTTCAGGTGAAGATCCGGTAGCGGCACTTAAAAAACACATTAAAAGGGTAGGCCATGTCCACCTTAAAGATGTAAGACCCAATGTGCTTAAAGCTGTAAAATCCAAAAAAATGAGTTTTCTTGACGCGGTCAGGGCCGGAGCTTTTACAATTCCAGGCGATGGATGTATAGATTTTCCTTCAATTTTTAAAGTACTTGAAGAGGGTAAATACAAGGGCTGGATGGTAGTTGAAGCGGAACAGGATCCCGCAAAAGCCAATCCGTTTGAATATGCTCTAAAGGCAAGAAAATATATAAGGGAAAATGCGGGTATATAATGATCAGGCCCTTTAAAGCCGGATAGAAACGCTGCCCCTCAATCGGGGCGGCATCCTGCCTTAGGCGGGACAATAAAAAGGAGAATATATGGCAGATAAAATAAGAGTTGGAATAATCGGAGCCGGCAGGATAGGAAAAGTTCATGCTGAAAGCATAGCGTATCACATCCCCGAGGCGGAAGTTGTAACAGTTTCTGATCCGTTTGTAAACGCGGATATCGAGAAATTCATGAAAAATCTCGGTGTTAAAAAAGTTACAAATGATTACAAAGAGATTATAAATGACAAGGATATTGATGTTGTCCTTATCTGCTCGCCTACAAACACTCACTCCCGGTACAGTATTGAAGCGGCCAACGCAGGAAAACATATCTTCTGTGAAAAGCCGATAGATATGGATGTTGATAAAATAAAGGAAACAATAAAAGCCGTAGAAAAAGCAGGTGTAAAATTTCAGGTTGGTTTTAACAGAAGGTTTGACCATAATTTCCTGAAAGTAAAAGGCCTTGTGAAGGAAGGCAAGGTCGGTGATATCCATGTTGTAAGAATTACATCAAGGGACCCGGCAGCGCCTCCGGCCGAGTATGTAAAAGGCTCGGGTGGTATGTTTATGGATATGACTATTCATGATTTTGATATGGCAAGGTATCTTTCAGGCAGCGAAGTAGAGGAAGTTTTCGCATACGGTACTGTTTTAGTCGATCCGGCAATCGGTGCGGCAGGAGATATTGATACAGCTGTTGTAACCCTTAAATTCGCAAACGGGGCGCTTGGAATAATTGAAAACTCAAGACAGGCTATATACGGCTATGACCAGCGGGTTGAGGTTTTCGGAAACAAGGGAGCTGTCGAGGTATCCAATGATAAACAGTCATCTGCTGTTTTAAGCACAAAGGAAGGGGTAGCAAGCGAAAAGCCGCTTTATTTCTTTCTCGAAAGATATATGGAATCATTTACTGAGGAAAAGAGACAGTTTTTTGCAGCTATAAAAAACAATACAGCTCCTCCTGTAGGAGCGTTGGACGGTCTTAAACCCGTGCTTATAGCCAAGGCGGCGCTTAAATCTGTTAAGGAAGGCCGGCCTGTCAAAATATCAGAAATAGACAAATAAAAATACAGGGAGGAAAATAATGGAAGCGAAAGAAATGGTAGCTGCCCTGATAAAAAGGGCAAGGGCGGCGCAGAAGATAGCGGACGGATACAGCCAGGAAAAGGTTGATGAACTTGTAAAGGCGATATCATGGGCTATAATAAAGAAGGAAAACTCGGAAAAAATAGCGCGCCTTGCGGTGGATGAATCGCAGCTCGGACACTATGAAGGAAAATACGGAAAGCTGCAGAAGAAAATCCGCGGTGTAGTTCGTGATGTGGCCGGAGTAAAATCTGTAGGTATAATTGAGCGTGATGAGAAAAAAGGACTCCTTAAAATAGCAAAACCTGTTGGAGTAATAGGGGCGCTTGTCCCCTGCACAAATCCTGAGGCGACCCCTGTAATCAAGGCGATAAACTCGATCAAGGGAAGAAACGCAATCATCTTCGCGCCGCACCCGAGGACAAAGAAAACCAATACCCTTATAGTAAACATTATGAGGGACGCGCTTAAAAGACACGGAGCGCCGGAAGACCTTATAATCGGAATAGAAGAGCCTTCGATGGACGCAAGCGGAGAGCTTATGGCCCAGTGCGACCTTGTTGTTGCAACAGGCGGGGCAGGGATGGTAAAAGCTGCATATTCATCAGGAACTCCTGCATACGGAGTAGGTGCCGGAAATGTTGTAGTTGTAGTTGATGAGACAGCGGACTTTAAAGACAGCGCAAAGAAGATAATGCTGAGCAAGACATTTGATCTTGCAACCAGCTGCAGCGCGGACAATAATATCGTTCTTGTCGATGAGGTTTATGAAAAAATGCTTGATGAGCTTAAGGCAGTGGGCGGGTACATGTGCTCATCCGATGAGAAGGCAAAGCTTCAGAAGGTAGTCTTTCCAGATAATCATCTCGGACGGGACCATGTCGCACAGAGTGCACAGAAGATAGCATCCCTTGCGGGGTTTAAAATACCTGAAGGTGTAACCTTCATCCTTGTTGAGGAAGACGGTGTAGGGGCAAGCCATCCGTTCAGCGGAGAGAAGATGAGCGTAATCGCAGCTGTTCATAAAGTAGCTGATTTTAAGGCCGCGATTGATAAGGTAAACGAGATAACATCCTATCAGGGCGCGGGGCACTCCTGCGGTCTTTACTCAAATGATATGAAGCGGATAGAAGAATTCGGCGTTAAAACAAAGACGAGCCGTGTAATGATCAGGCAGCCTCAGGTGTTCGGAAACAGCGGAAACTGGGACAACGGTCTTCCATTTACTCTTACCCTCGGATGCGGAACATGGGGAGGCAACATCTCAAGCGAGAACATCACCTGGAAGCATTTTATCAATATAACATGGCTTTCGATGCCTATCCCTGAGGTAATCCCGAAAGATGAGGACCTCTTTGGCGATATCATGAAGGAATAATCTTTTTAAAAAAATAATGGGAAATCAAGGCTGCCTCTTCCTCGGGGGCAGCTTTTTTTTGATTAATCTGTCTATACAAATTCCTGATTCACGATTTTTACTATTGAAAAATAAAAGTAAAAATCAAAAAAGAATAATAATAAATCAAAATAAGATACGACAGGCTGATTTTTCAATGTGATACTGATCTCCTGAAAAAAAATAAGTAAGGAAATAATATCATGATATATAGAAAACTTGGAAATTCGGAGTTGAATGTATCTGCCGTCGGTCTTGGAACATGGGCTCTGGGCGGTGATTTTTGGGGACAGGTTGATGACCGGAATTCTATTTCAGCAATACAGGCTGGAATAGATTCAGGAATTAACCTGATTGATACAGCTCCTGCCTATGGACAGGACCAGCATGCGGAAAAAATTGTTGGCAAAGCCATTAAGGGCAGACGTGAAAAGGTAATAATTGCCACTAAAGTAGGAACAATCCGCCATCCCGATAGTTTTGAGAGAAATTTAAAACCGGATAATATTATTGCACAGCTTGAAGAATCTCTTGAAAATCTGGGTGTCGATGTAATTGATCTGTATCAGATTCACTGGCCTGATGCTAAGACGCCACTTGAAGAAAGCTTGAAAACACTGGCAAAAGCTCAAAAAGATGGAAAGTTTAAATATTTTGGTGTAGCAAATTTTAATATTGAACAATTGAATCAAGCCCGTGACATTATTGATGTTGTAAGTCTTCAGCCCCCTTTTTCCCTGTTAAAGAGAAATATTGAAAGTGATATTCTTCCATACTGCCGTAAAAAAAATCTTGGGGTACTGGGTTATGGTGCACTTGCCGGAGGTATTTTAACCGGAAAATTCCGGGATATGCCTGTTTTTAAGGAAGATGATAAAAGGAGTGATTTTTATCCTTATTACAAGGAACCGCTCTGGGGAAATATTCAGAAACTTCTGGATGTACTGCGTAAAATTGCTGGTTTGCGAAGTGTTCCTGTTGCGCAGGTTTCAATTAATTGGGCAATACATCAGTCTGGTATAACCAGTTCACTGGTTGGGGCAAAAACTACCGAGCAGGCCGTATTAAATGCAGGAGCAGCTGACTTTAATTTATCTGAATCGGAATTAGAGGAGATTGATAATGCCTATAATAAATTTCTTAAAAAACTGTTGTAGATTTTTAATGGTTGTAAAAAACATGTAAATATCAATATAGGATAATATAGAGTCAAAATAAAATACGACAGATGATTTTATTGGTGAGAAAATTAATAAACTAAAGGGGAATCACATGGCAAAAAAAATATTGGCTATAGTCTCAAATGATTATGAAGAACTTGAATTATGGTATCCGGTATTGAGACTGAGAGAAGCCGGATATGTTGTAGATATTGCCGGAGAGAAAAATAAAGAGTCTTATCTGGGAAAACACGGTTTGCCAATACTTAGTACGGTCAGTTTTGATGAAGTAAATGTGAATGATTATGCAGGTCTGATAATTCCAGGCGGTTGGGCTCCTGATAAACTGAGAAGGTATGAAAAAGTAATCGAAATTGTACAAATCATGAATCAGCAAAATAAGGTTATTGGGGCAATATGTCATGCTGCCTGGGTTCTTGTTACGGCTGGTATTCTTTCGGGGAGAAAAATGACAAGTGTTGAATGCATATCCCCTGAATTGAAATATGCCGGAGCTGAGTGGATAAATAAAAGTTGTGTTATAGATGGAAATCTTGTAACCAGCAGAACCCCTCCTGATTTACCTGATTATATGATTGGATATTTAAATGTACTTGAAAGATAGGCTGAAAAATACAAAAAAATTAAGGAGAACTGTAAAAATATGGAAATGATTTTTCAGGTAATAATAAACGGTTTACTTATCGGCGGGTTTTATGCCCTCGTAGGTATCGGGTTGAATGTAATTTTCGGAGTCATGAAAGTTGTAAATTTCAGTCAGGGTGAATTCTTGATGCTGGGAATGTATGTAACATATGTTTTAAATAAGGTTTTTGGGTTGGATCCATATTTGACATTACCTATTTCTGCCGCCTTGCTTTTTATGTTAGGCGCGATTGTTCAGAATTATCTTATGACTCCTATAATGAGACAGTCTGGTGATTCAAATCAAATATTCCTGACAGTATCAATTATGTTCTTATTACAAAATGCATCAATGATGATTTTTTCTGCAGATTACCTGGCTGTAAATACAGATTATGGTATGAAAGGTATTAAGCTTTTTGGTTCCTTAATGACTTATCCTAAAGTCATAAGTTTTATTTTTGTACTTATTATAACAATTGCCTTATTTTATTTTTTAAATAAAACTGATACAGGTAAAGCGCTAAGAGCTACCTCGCAGAACAGTTATGGGGCAAATCTGATCGGTATCAATATAAAAAGAATGTATGTACTTGCTTTCGGACTGGGGACAGGACTTGCAGGTATTGCCGGTTCGTTGCTTGTCCCTTTTTATTATGTTTTTCCTCATATCGGAGATACATTTACTCCCAGGGCCTTTGTTGTAGTGGTTCTGGGCGGTCTTGGTAATATTCCAGGTGCGCTTATTGGAGGTTTAATTTTAGGTCTTTTGGAAACTGCGGGTGGTTTTGTTCTGGGGCCGGCTTTAAAAGAAACTTTTGTATTTATTATTTTTATTCTGATTCTTGTAACAAGAGGGCAGATTGAAACAAAAAAGAGGGGATTGGTTTAATATGGAAATTTTAAAAACTGATGTAAATCTTAAAAAGGCCAATTATATCATACTATCAATAATAACGTTACTGGTTTTTATGCTCCCGGTTATTGTTAAAGAGCCTTATCTGCTTCATGTTTTTATCATGCTGTTCTGGACAACTGCCTGCAGTCTTGCATGGAATATTATTGGAGGATTTGCCGGACAGTTTTCTCTGGGACATGCTGTTTTTATGGGTTTCGGGGCATACGCTACCGCGTTCGTACAGACTAAATTGGCTCTTCCTCCCCTTGTCGGATTGGTTATCGGGGTTATATTTGTAGTTGTTGTTTCTGTCATTCTCTTCTATCCATGTTTTTGTCTTAGGGGGCCATATTTCACAATGGCGACACTTGGAATGACATTAGCTATCAGAAATGCATTTTTAAACTGGGAGATGATTGGTAAAGCAGAAGGACTGCTTCTCCCGTTTCGAAGTTCAAATTCCTGGTTCTGGTTCCAGTTTACCGATAAAAAACCTTACTATTTTACTGCTTTGCTGCTGGTTATTTCTTTTATTATACTAAGTCTTAAAATATCAAGGTCACGATTCGGTTATGCTCTTAAAGCCATAAAAGAAAATGAAAATACAGCTTCGGCAGTAGGCATTGACAAGACCAAGTACAAGTTATACGCCATGGTAACAAGTACTGTTATGATAAGTATATGCGGTAGTTTTTATGCAAACTATATCCGCTTTGTCGATCCAGATGTTATGGTAATCCCCAGATCAATTGAAATTGTTCTGCCTGTAATAATGGGTGGAATCGGAACAGTTATAGGACCTGTTATAGGCGCGATTATTTTTACTCCGTTAGCGGAAATATTAAGAACGACTCTTGGCGGTTTTATGGCAGGAGCTCATTATGTAGTTATTGCTGTCATTATGATTTTGATTATAGAATTTAAACCAGACGGTCTTCATCATTGGTTTATGACACATTATGTTCAGTTGTTGAAAGCAATAACTGGCAGAAAAGAAAAATAATTTTTTGGAGAAATTATGAATTTGTTAAAAATACAAGGTGTTTCAAAAGATTTTAAAGGTCTGCACGCTGTTGTAAATGTAAGCTTCAATGTCAATGAAGGAGAAATCGTTGGACTTATTGGTCCCAATGGTGCCGGGAAAACTACATTATTTAATCTGGTAAGTAGATTTTTACCTGTTAGTTCCGGACGGATTTTTTTTGAAAATACTGAGATAACGAAGAAAAATCCTGCGACAATAAGCAATATGGGAATTGCAAGAACTTTTCAGATTGTTCAACCTCTTCTGGAGCTGACAGTTCTTGAAAATGTAATGATTGGAGCAATGTTCGGAAGAAGCAATATCATACACAGAAAAACTGCAGAAAAAAAAGCTGAGGAGATAATAGAATTTACAGGTCTTTCCAGACAAAAAAACGAGCTGGCAAAGGTTCTCGGAACACCTGGAAGAAAAAGACTGGAGCTGTCAAGAGCTTTGGCTGCTGACCCCAAAATAATGCTGCTGGATGAAGTAATGGCAGGCCTGACTCCAACAGAAGTAGAAGAGTGTATGGAGTTGATACAGATGATTAATAAAAGAGGTATTACAATCCTGATGGTTGAACATGTTATGAGGGCGGTTATGAATATCTCACACAGGATTGTTGTACTAAATTACGGAAAAATGATTGCTGAAGGAATACCGGAAGAAATCAGTACAAACAAGGAAGTTATTGAAGTTTATCTCGGAAAGGATGAGTAATATGCTTGATGTTAAAAAATTAAATGTAGCATATGGTGATGTGCAGGTATTGTGGGATATTGATTTTGAAATTAAACAGGGCGAATTAGTTGCCTTGATAGGTTCAAACGGAGCCGGGAAAACAACAGTTTTAAAAACTATTTCCGGAATTCTCAAGCCAATTAGCGGGGAAATTATTTTTGAAGGACAGAATCTTGAAAATACCGGTTGTCCAACAGTTACCAGGGCAGGCTTGACACAGGTTCCTGAAGGACGACAAATATTTTATGACATGACTGTTTTGGAAAACCTTGAGTTGGGCGGTTATGTTATGAAGGATAAGGAAAATAGAATTGAAAATATTGAAAAAATGCTGAAAATGTTTCCTCGTTTGAATGAAAGAAAGAAACAGTTGGCAGGAACACTGAGCGGCGGTGAGCAGCAGATGCTTGCAATTGCCAGGAGTCTTATTCCTAATCCTAAACTGGTTATGCTTGACGAACCATCACTGGGCCTTGCCCCAAATCTTGTAAGTATGATCTTCGATACAATTAAAATATTAAGAGATGAAATAGGTCTTACCGTATTAATTGTCGAACAGGATGTTAAGAAAGCATTATCCATAGCTGAAAGAGGTTATGTATTTGAAAACGGTAAAATAGTACATAAAGGCAGTACTGAATCTTTAATTAATGATCCAGACATAAAAAAAATGTATTTGGGTCTTTAATTTAAATAATTAATGGAGGTTATTTATGAAAAGAATTTTGATTATTCTTTTAGTGCTCTGTGTGAGCGCAGGTGCTTTTGCAGGTGGCACAAAAGAAGCCGCCGGTGAAAAAGCCGGAGCCGATGTTGTAAAAATAGGTGCTATCTATCCGCTTACAGGCGGAGTTGCACCAATTGGTTTAAACATCAAGAAAGGTCTGGATTTCGCTGTTGAGGAAATTAATGGAAGTGGCGGAATTATGGGAAAACAGGTTAAAATCATTTATGGTGATTCAACCGGTGATCCGAAAGTAGGTATGGCTGAAGCAGAGAGACTGATTACACGGGAAGATGTATCAATAATAATTGGTTCTTATCAGAGTTCAGTATCAAATGTAGTTTCTGAGGTAGCACAGAGATATGAAACACCTAATATTACTGCTATTTCAACAGCTGATGTCATTACAACAAGAGGATATGATTATTTTTTTAGAATGGCTCCTACAAATATGCTCTTCCTGCGGGACATGATTCAGTATTGTGCAGATGTAAACGATAAATACAAGCTGGGTTATAAAACTGTGGGAATTATTACCGGTAACGACCTTCTTGGACAGGAAAGCAGAAAATGGGCAAAATACTGGAGCGAAAAACTTGGCTTGAATGTAATCAGCGAAGTACAGTACACAATTAATGCTGTTGATCTTTCTTCTGAAGTTCTTACTGTCAAGAAAGCAAATCCAGATATACTTGTTATTGATCCATATATTTCTGATGCTATACTGATTACCAAAACACTTCATGAACAGGGCTTTACACCAAAAATTGTCATTGGAAAAGCAACCGGTCTAATTGATCCAAGTTATATTCCAACAGTTGGGGCTCTTGCAAACGGTGTTACTACAGCAACCGAATGGAATGTTGATATTGTGAAAGCAGAAGCTGTGAATGCAAAATTCAACAAGAAATATGGAATTAATATGAATGGGCACTCTGCTGAAGTTTATACAGCTATGTATATAGTAAAAGAAGCTATTGAGAAAGCAAAGAGCACGGATAGAAAAGCTATAAAAACTGCTCTTGAAGATCTTGAAATAAATGAAAAATTTTCAAATGGTCAAAAAATAATATTACCTTATGATAAGATTAAATTTGATGACTATGAAAACGCAGCAGGAAAAAATACCAATCAGAATAAATATGTCAAGTTAACTGTTGTTCAGATTCAGGATGGTAAATATATAACGGTATGGCCTTTTGAAGCTGCAGCTAAAGAACCAATTGTTCCCTTGAAATGGTAATTTGATTTTCATGTAAGTCATGACCTTCCGGATATAATCCTGAAGGTCATTATTTTTTAAATAATATTCAGTCAAGAATGTTTTTATAATTTTCCCTGTATTGAAAGGGCGTGACCATATAGTATTTTTTAAATATTTTATAAAAATGACTTGTACTGTTAAAACCGCAGTCAAAAATTATATCTAAAACTTCAGTTGTAGTAAAAGCAAGTTTATAAGCAGCCCATGACATTCTTGCCTGTGTTACAACTTCAGTTATGGTTTTACCTGTTCTTTTTTTTAATTCTCTTTCTACATGCTCAGGCGATTTGTTACAAAGAGACACAAAACCCGGAACCCCTTTTGTGAAAAATTGAGGTTCCTGAATTCTTTTAATGGCATAGTTTAACCATTCTATTGCACTGCCTGATTCTGATCCTGAAGCTGATTTAGCTATTACGCTGATCAGGTTGAGCAGGAATCTTTCAAGTTCAAATATTGATTTATCATTACTTGATAAAAGTCTGTTGAAATTAGTTTCAACCCAGCATTGCTGGAATAAATTCAGTTTAATTATGTCAGGATATTCAGGCTTGCTGTCAAAAAAAAATAATGAGTTATCGTGATACCTGGTTCTTATATGATTCATGGAATCAATCGGAAAAAAAATATGAAGCAATGAAAAACCTTCGTCATATTCCGGAAAACTATGTATATCAATATTTGGTCTGATAAAAAGTAAATCGCCTTTTTTAATTGTCATTTTTTTGTTATTGATCAAGTGTGTTCCTGAGCTGTTTTCTGCATAAAGTATTTCAGCATAATCATGTTCATGCGGCGGCAGAAAAGGTTTTATCTCTTTTCTAAGTTGATCAACTTTGTAATATCCAATCAGTGAAGAAGTAATTTCATTAGTCCAATATAGTTTGAACATATATGATATTTAATATTTATCTAGTGTTAAGTCAACTAAATACGTATATATATTTTAATAATCTCAATAAAGGATAATAAATAGTCAATTAAAAATAAGATAAAAAAATAAGCCGGTTGTATATTTAATTAACTTAAATATACAAAGGAATACTTATGCTAAAAGAAGATTTAGGTAAATTAATCAAGATAGCTCAGGAAATAAGATTGCTGATATTAAAAACAACTCATACTGCCGGGTGCGGTCATACCGGCGGGTCATTATCTGAAGCTGATATCCTTACTGCATTATATTTTAATATTATGAACATCGATCCTGCAAATCCGGGAAAAACTGATCGTGACAGATTTATTCTTTCCAAGGGACATGCGACACCCGGATTTTATTCTACTCTTGCAAGGAGAGGTTTTTTCCCCGTTGAGGTTCTTTCAACTTTTGATAAAGAAGAAAGTATTCTGCAGGGTCATCCTGATATGAATAAAACCCCAGGTGTTGATATGACAACCGGGTCGCTTGGGCAGGGGCTTTCCTGCGGAGTCGGGATGGCTATCGGCGGTGAAGACAGGAATAATAAATTTTATACATATGTACTTCTTGGTGACGGTGAATGCCAGGAAGGTCAGGTTTGGGAAACTGCGCTTTTCGCAGGCAGCAGAAAAGTAAAAAGAATAATAGCAATTACTGATTATAATAAAGTTCAGCTTGCATCAACTGTTGATGAGACCTCATCTCTGGAACCTCTGGAAGATAAATGGAAAGCATTTGGATGGACTGTACTGAGATGTGACGGACATGCTATGGAGAAACTGGTAGAGACATTAAACAGGGCAAAAAAGTTAAGTGAAACAGGACCGGTTGCGATTATTGCAGATACAGTCAAGGGTAAAGGCGTTTCCTTTATGCAGAATAAATGGCAATGGCACGGTAAGGCTCCGAACAAAGATGAATATGAACAGGCAGTTAACGAAGTATCTGGAGGTATAAAATAATGAAAATCGGAGAAGAGATTGCAGGCAGAGTAGCTTTTGGAAAAGCATTGGAAACGCTTGGAGAAAAATATCCGGATTTGGTTGTACTGGATTCCGATGTATGTGCATCAACGCAGACAAAATATTTTAAGGATAAATACCCGGAGAGATTTTATCAGATTGGAATAGCAGAAGCGACAATGATAGGTGTTTCTGCAGGACTTGCAACAACAGGATTTATCCCTTTTGTCTCAGCGTTTGCGATATTTCTGGCGAAGAGAGCCGTTGATCAGATAAGGGTATCAATTGCCTATGCTGATTTGAATGTAAAATTAAACGGAGGATATGGCGGACTCCCAACCGGACAGGCCGGGGCTACCCATTCATCGCTTGAAGATATTGCGATAATGAGAGCAATGCCTAATATGAAAGTATTTGTTCCCGCTGATCCAATGGAAACAGCCAAGGCAACAGAACTTTTAATTCAGACAAAGGGCCCCGCATACCTGCGGACTGTAAGGTGTCCGGTTCCTGTTATTTTTGACGATAATCACAAGCCCGAGTTTGGAAAGGCAACCGTTATTAATGAAGGAAAAGATATCGTAATAATTTCAACCGGCATGATGACGCCAAAAGCGTTATTTGCTTCCGAAAAACTTAAAAAAAGCGGTATACATGCAAGAGTCATTCACATGGGAAGTATAAAACCGATTGACAGGGCTGCTGTTGTTAAAGCTGCCAAAGAGATAGGGACAATTATAACAATTGAGAACCACAGTATTTATGGCGGCCTCGGCAGCGCTATCGCAGAGATTGTCGGTGAGGAATATCCATGCAAGGTGAAAAGACTTGGTTTCAGGGATATATTCCCCGAATCAGGTAATGATGAATATCTATTCAGTAAATACGGGATGAATGTTGAAAACATTGAAGCTGCGGCTAAAAAAGAATTAGGTGTATAAAATGAAAGCGGTAGTCTGGGAAAATAAGGATGTAATAAACTTAAGTGAAGTTCCGGTTCCTGTCCCCGGGAAAGATGAAGCTTTAATAAAGGTCATAATGACCGGTATATGCGGATCTGATCTTACGATAATTTCCGGTAAACATCCAAGGGCTAAAACTCCAACTGTTATTGGCCATGAATTTATCGGTATAGTTGAAGAAATAAATGGAAAATCAGATTCATTTAGTGTCGGCGACAGGGTTGCTGTCGAACCGCTGCTTTCATGTGGGCATTGCAAACATTGTCTGAACGGAAACGCCCATGTCTGCGGAACACTAAGGCTTCTGGGCATTGAAGCACCGGGTGCTTTCGCCGGGTATGCAACAGCACCGTTGAAAAAAATATTTAAGCTTCCTTCCAATATTTCTGATATTTCTGCTGTACTTTTAGAGCCGTTATCTGTAGCAGTGCATACTCTGAATTACAGCATGCTTCAGAAAGGAGAAGATGTCTCTGTAATTGGCGCCGGCCCCATTGGTTTATTGTGTGCTGAAGTCGCAAGAGCAAAGGGCGCAGGAAAAATATTTGTTTCTGAGGTTAATGCAGATAGAATTTTGATGGCTCAGAAAATGGGTTTTACAACAATAGATTCAAAAAAAACAGATCCGGTTGATTATATTCTGAAAGATACGAATGGAAAGGGTTCTGAAGTTACAATTGATGCTGCAGGTTCAAAACATACAGGAATGTTATTGATACCGATGACATCAATCAAGGGAAGAATAATGATGGCAGCCCTTCACAAGGAACCATGTGAAATTAATTTTCAGCAGTTGTCATACAGAGAACAAAAAATAATTGGCATAAGGATATATGCCGAAGGAGATTTTTCTGAATCTATTAAACTGCTTGAGAATAAAAAAATAAAAATAGAATCACTTGTAACAGGAATTTTCAGCATGGATGAATATCATCTGGCATTTGATAAAGCTAAAAATGATTCGGCAAGCTGCAAGATTGTAATTCGGCAGGATTAAAAATAATTATACAGCAGGTGAAATTTGTGAACAATGAATTATCTGATTTATTAACTGAAAAAGCATTGAAAATACGACAAAACATCCTGAAAATGGTGGGCATTAAAAAAGCCGGACACCTGGGAGGGGCTGCCTCAATTGCGGAAATAGTCTCTGCGCTGTATTTTTACAAACTGGGTATTTCGATAAATAATTTTCAGCAATTGGACCGCAACAGGTTTATCATAAGCAAGGGTCATGCTGTTCTGACTCAATATGCGGCCCTTGCTGAACTTGGATTTTTCCCTGTTGAAGAACTGGGAAAAACAAAGACGCTGAGTGGTCTGTTGCAGGGCCATCCTGACTTGTCAATTCCGGGGATCGAGGCGGTTACTGGATCGCTTGGGCAGGGACTTTCAATTGCGCTGGGAATGGCATTGTCCATGCGGTTGGATAATATTGCTAAAAGAGTTTACGTAATTTTGGGTGACGGGGAACTGGCAGAAGGGCAGATTTGGGAAGCAGCCATGGCTGCTAATAATTTTAAAGTTAACAATATTACGGCAATTATTGATTATAATAAAATCCAGTCTACAGGAAGAACAGAAGAAGTTTTCAACATACCTTATTTGCGGGATAAGTGGAGTTCCTTTGGATGGAATGTTATTGAAATCAATGGACATGATATTAACGGTATTGTCACGGCATTTGATGAAAGTGAGAAAGCAGTTGAAAAACCAACCGTGATTATTGCTGATACTATTAAAGGGAAAGGCTTTTCTTTCGCAGAGGACAGTGCCGCATATCATAACACAGAACTATCAGATGATTTGTTTAAAAAGGCATTTGATGAACTTGAAATCCGTGCAGGGGAATTAAAGTCATGAGAGAAAACAAAAGTCTGAGAGAAGCCTACGGAAAAACTTTATTAAAACTCGGCAGTGATAATAAAAATATTGTAGTCCTTGAAGCTGATCTTGGAAAATCAACAAAGTCGAATATCTTCGGCGATAATTTCCCGGAACGTTATTTTCAGATGGGTATTTCGGAACAGAATATGGCCTCAACAGCTGCCGGTTTTGCATTATCAGGGAAGATACCTTATATACATTCATTTGCGGTGTTTGTTTCCGGAAGAACCTATGATCAGATCCGTAATTCGATTTGTGTGCCTGATTTAAAAGTGAGAATTTGCGGCTCTTCAAGCGGCTTGTCAGATTATGCTGATGGTAAAACCCATCAGGCACTTGAAGATGTAGCAATAATGAGAGCCCTTCCCGCTATGAAGGTGTATTGTCCACTCGACTATCATGAAACTGAAATGATAGTTAAAAAAACCGCAGATATAGAAGGGCCGGTATATCTGAGAATCAATCGAAATGAACTACCTGTTTATTTTAATGGCAGTGAGAATTATGAACTGGGAAAGATTTCGAAAATCAGGGATGGAAATGATATAGTTGTCTTTGCAAATGGAATAATGGTTTCGCAGGCTGACTTGGCTGCCGGGTTACTTGAGTCTAAAGGACTTTCCGTGAAAATTATTAACGTTAGCAGCATTAAGCCTATCGATAAAGAAGGAATCATCCGTGAATCCAAAGGGATGAGGGCGGTCTTCGTTGCGGAAGAGCACAATGTTATCGGCGGTCTTGGCAGCGCAGTAGCAGAAGTCCTGGTGGGATCTTATTCCGGAAATTTTGAAATCATCGGTGTTAATGATGAGTATGGCAGATCTGCAGAAAATTATAATATTCTATTAAAACATTATAAGCTGGATTCCATTAGCATTGTTGAAAGAGTAGAAAAAATATTTGGAGGAAAATAATGGAAGCGAAAGAAATGGTAGCTGCCCTGATAAAAAGAGGGAGGGCAGCTCAGAAGATAGCGGACGGATACAGCCAGGAAAAGGTTGATGAACTTGTAAAGGCGATATCATGGGCTATAGTAAAGAAGGAAAACTCGGAAAAAATAGCGCGCCTTGCGGTGGATGAATCGCAGCTCGGACACTATGAAGGAAAATACGGAAAGCTCCAGAAGAAAATCCGCGGTGTAGTTCGTGATGTGGCCGGAGTAAAATCTGTAGGTATAATTGAGCGTGATGAGAAAAAAGGACTCCTTAAAATAGCAAAACCTGTTGGAGTAATAGGGGCGCTTGTCCCCTGCACAAATCCTGAGGCGACCCCTGTAATCAAGGCGATAAACTCGATCAAGGGAAGAAACGCAATCATCTTCGCGCCGCACCCGAGGACAAAGAAAACCAATACCCTTATAGTAAACATTATGAGGGACGCGCTTAAAAGACACGGAGCGCCTGAAGACCTTATAATCGGAATAGAAGAGCCTTCGATGGACGCAAGCGGAGAGCTTATGGCCCAGTGCGACCTTGTTGTTGCAACAGGCGGGGCAGGGATGGTAAAAGCTGCATATTCTTCCGGTACTCCTGCATACGGAGTAGGTGCCGGAAACGTTGTAGTTGTAGTTGATGAGACAGCAGACTTTAAAGACAGCGCAAAGAAGATAATGCTGAGCAAGACATTTGATCTTGCAACCAGCTGCAGCGCGGACAATAATATCGTTCTTGTCGATGAGGTTTATGAAAAAATGCTTGATGAGCTTAAGGCAGTGGGCGGGTACATGTGCTCATCCGATGAGAAGGCAAAGCTTCAGAAGGTAGTCTTTCCAGATAATCATCTCGGACGAGACCATGTCGCACAGAGTGCACAGAAGATAGCATCCCTTGCGGGGTTTAAAATACCTGAAGGTGTAACCTTCATCCTTGTTGAGGAAGACGGTGTAGGGGCAAGCCATCCGTTCAGCAGAGAGAAGATGAGCGTAATCGCAGCTGTTCATAAAGTAGCTGATTTTAAAGCCGCGATTGATAAGGTAAACGAGATAACATCCTATCAGGGCGCGGGGCACTCCTGTGGACTTTACTCAACTGATATGAAGCGGATAGAAGAGTACGGTCTTAAAACAAAGACAAGCCGCGTAATGATAAGGCAGCCGCAGGTGTTCGGGAACAGCGGAAACTGGGACAACGGTCTTCCATTTACTCTTACCCTCGGATGCGGGACATGGGGAGGCAACATCTCAAGCGAGAACATCACCTGGAAGCATTTTATCAACATAACATGGCTTTCGATGCCTATCCCTGAGGTAATACCCAGAGATGAGGACCTCTTCGGCGATATCATGAAGGAATAATCAGGACAAGTATTATTTATAAAGTGTAAAAATATCAGGGCTGACATGGAAAAATACTCCCTGTCAGCCATTTTTTATTCTGGAATATTTAAAAAAAATAGTCTTTCCTCTGAAGTACTTAAATCTAAACCTGAATCTAGTCAAGTATTGTTTTTAGAAAAATAGCATGGATAACCTCTATAGTATATTTTAATACAAATGGAAATTTTTGAGATCTTACTTTTCTAATTTATAATAGTCATTAAATGGAATCAAATTAAAATAAGTCGATGTCTTTATGCAAAAAAAAGTTGACAAATAGTTTTATAGATTATACTATTTTACTGTTAAACAGTTAAACACATAGGGATATTTATGGTCACTACTTGTAATTATGATTTGACAATTATTGGTGCTGGGATTATTGGAGCGATGATAGCGAAAGAATTGTCACAATATAATATTAAAGTCGCAATTCTTGAAAAGAAAACTTCACCTGGAAGTGATGTCTCAAAAGCAGGACTTTCAGCGCTTCATTCTCCTGATTTTTGTCCCAATAACTCACTAAAAGAAAAATTTTGTATTAATGCATTTGATAGATATAAAAATATCTCAGAAGAGTTAAACGTTAGATTTAAGGAATTTGATGAACTTAGACTTGCATTTAAAAATGAAGATTTATTGAAATTAGAAAAATATAAAGAATATGGAGAAAGTCTTGGTCTTTATAATTATGAAATATTAAATCAGCAGAATATAAAAAAAATTGAACCTTTTGTTACAGAAAAAGCAATAGGTGCCTTAAAAATTAAAAAATTAGGAAGTATATATCCTCCTGAATGGTGTTTCGCACTTCTGGAATATGCACAGATAAATGGAGTAGAGGTTTTTTTAGACACCGAAGTAACAGGCATCGAAAAAATTGGAAATATAGATTGTTCATATGTTGTCAAAACAACAAAAGGTAATTTTCACACAAAAAGCATAGTTAACTGTGCCGGCCTTTATGTAGATAAAATAGCGGCTATGATTGGAGACAATTATATAAAAATAAATTATGAAAAAGCAACTATGGCAATTCTGGATAAATCTGTTTCTTATTTAACAGATAATATGATTTATGGGTCCTTCTCCCCTACACACAGTCAGGTTATTGCTCCAACAGCACATGGGAATTTAATCATCGGGTTGGGATATTTTACTAAACCCGATAATAAGGAAGATGTAAGTATCGAAAGAGGGAAAATTAAAGAAATTGCAAATATGGCAAAACAGTTAATTCCTGGAATTAATGAACGTGATATTATTACCAGTTTTTCAGGAATAAAATCAGAAAATGATTTAACAAATAAAGATTTTTATATTGATTATTCAAAAACATCTCCTGGGATCATTCATGTGGTAATTGGTTCCCCCGGTTTGACTGCTGCTCCAGCAATCAGTGAATATGTGAGCAATTTGCTTAATTTTAAGTATTTTAAATTATTAAAAAAAGAAACAGCAGTTAAAAAAAGGGAAATAATAAAAAGATATTCTGAACTTGATAAAGATGAAGTTAAAAAAATAATAGAGACAAATCCAAAGTACGCAAAGATAATTTGTAGATGCGAAAAAATCACTGAAGCAGAAATTATTGAAGCAGTGAGACGCGGTGCAGTGACAGTAGATGCTGTGAAACATTATACCAGAGCAGGTATGGGGAGATGTCAAGGCGGTTTTTGCGGGCCGGCAATATTAAATATTATTTCTCGGGAATTAGAATGTCCAATTATAAAAATAAATAAAAACAATAATGATTCAGTGATTGTAAAGGGATACACCAAACAGACAGAAGAAGAGGTTTTGTATGAAAAATATTGATCTAGCTATTATCGGTGGAGGTCCAGCTGGCTTGGCAGCCGCTATAAAAGCTAAAAAAATGGGAATAAAAGATATAGTAATATTTGAAAGAGATAGTTTCCCTGGTGGTATATTAAAACAATGTATCCACAACGGATTTGGGCTTGAAATATTTGATGAAGAATTAAGCGGTCCTGAATATGCTGAAAGATATATTAAACTTGCAGAAAAGGAAAAAATAAACATTGAACTTAACAGCATGGTTGTTGATTTAAATAAAGACAAGGAGATAACTGTTGTCAGCCCCTATAGTGGTTATAACGAGTATAAATGCAAGACAATTATTTTGAGTATGGGGTGCCGGGAGAGACCACGTGGCGCAACCGACATTGCCGGGACAAGACCGGCTGGCGTATATACAGCCGGACATGCACAGCGGCTGATAAATATTGAAGGAATTATGCCAGGTTATAAAGTTGTTATTTTCGGTTCTGGTGATATTGGAATGATTATGGCGAGAAGAATGACACTTGAAGGCGCCAAAGTTGAAGCAGTTTTAGCCAGAAGGCCATATGCCAATGGTTTAACCAGAAATATTGTTCAATGTTTAAATGATTATGATATTCCTTTGCTTTTAAAGACAGGAATAACAGAAATATATGGCCAATCAAGAGTAGAAGGTGTTGCTATTGTTGAATATGATGAAGGTTTAAATCCAGTTCCTAATACTGAAAAATATATTGAATGTGATACTGTATTACTTTCTGTTGGTCTTGTTCCGGAAAATGAGTTGACGAAATTGACTGGACTAAAAATGGATAATAAAACAGGTGGACCTTATATTAATAATTGGTTTGAAACCGCTATTCCAGGATTATTTGCATGCGGTAATGTCGTACATGTAAATGATATAGTTGATAACGTTTCACTGGAAGGAGAGATCGCGGCAATTGGTGCGTATAATAGACTTAATAATATTAATACGGATAAATCATCAATTAATATTGAGTGCTCGGAAGATACAATAAGCCAAATTATTCCTCATCAGATAGTCAATTTTGATTATGATGTCAACATCAATTTTAGAGTCCGTAAACCTATGGGAAAAAATATTATAAAGATTGGCAGGTATATGGAAAAAAAATATTCATTCCAGAAACCGGCTGAAATGATAAGAATAAAAATACCTAAAAAAATACTGAGAGAAATGAAAAATGAGAAAAATGTTAAAATATCCTGCCAGGAAGTATAAAGGGAAAAAATTATGAAGAATGTTAAAGAAATCATCTGTGTAATATGCCCAAATGGATGCGTCATAGAAGTTGGTGAAGAAGATAATGAAATTAAGATTAATGGTAAATGTTGTAAGAGAGGTAAAGAATATATTCTTCAGGAATATATAGAACCAAAGCGAGTAATTACAACCACTGTAAAAATAGTTTCTAAATTAAGAAAAACACTGCCTGTAAAAACTAGTTCAGGTATTTTGAAAAAAGACATCTTTATGTTTATGAACAAAATAAAAAATACTATTGCTGAACCTCCGGTTGTTGTTGGACAGATAATATATAAAGATGTTTTTGAAGGAATTGATTTAATATCAGAAGATGAAATAAAAGAATGAGTAGGCTAAAATGAAAGATCAAATATTTGATGTCGTGGTTATTGGCGCCGGCATTAGCGGAACTTTTCTGGCAAGAGAATTGAGCCGTTATAAGCTAAAAGTATTATTACTTGAAAAAGAAAAATCGCCAGGTTTCGGCGGGACAAAAGCGGGATTGTCCCAGATTCATGCCGCTGATTTTTGCCCGGTTAACACCTTGAAGGCAAAATTCTGTCTTAATGCTGCTTCCCGATTTGAAAAAATATCCAAAGATCTTGACTTGTATTTTAGAAAGACCAGCGAATTATGGCTTGCTTTTAATGATGATGATATAAAAACAATAAATAATGCTAAAGAAAGGGCGGAAAGCATTGGAACTGAAGGGTTATCAATAATAACCAGAGAAGAAGCTTTAAAAATAGAACCTGGTATCAATCCCGCAATTATTGCTGCATTATATGCTAAAAATATGGGAGTTGTATATCCTCCCGAATGGTGTTTCGCTCTAGTTGAAAATTCCATCGAAAACGGGTTGATTTATAAATCATCAACAGCTGTTGAAAATATTGAAAGATTACCGAAAGGAACATATAAGATAATTACAAATCAGGGAATATTTGAAACTAATTTTGTTGTGAATACTGCCGGGCTAAATGCTGATAAAATCGCACATTTAACCAGAGATGATGATTTAGAATTAATTTTCAGAAAAGGAACCATGGTGATTTTTGACAAAGCGGTATCAGGAATTGTTAATAGTATGATACTTGGTACACCATCTCCTCAGTATAGTAAAAATATTGCACCAACTGCTCATGGAAATATCATTGCTGGACTCGGTTATTTTACAAAGCCTGAGAATCAATATGATACATCAATAGAACGCGGCATGATTAATGAAGTAATGAAATTTACAAAACAATTAGTTCCTGCTCTTTCTATACGCGATATAATAACTTCTTTTGCTGGAATATATGTACTTAATAACAAATGCGATAACGGAGATTATTATATAAATCATTCAAAAAAATCTCCAGGAGTAATTCATGCACTGATAGGAGCCCCTGGTCTCACCACTGCGCCTGCGGTTGCAGAATATATAATTAAACTTTTAGCAGAAGCAGATTTAAAATTGGAAAAGAAAAATAATTTTATAGAAAAAAGGAAAGGCATAAAAAAATTCAATGAACTGAATAAAAATGAAATAAAGCAATATATCAGTGATAATAAGATGTGGGCTAAAATAATCTGCCGTTGTGAAAAGATCAGTGAAGCAGAAATAGTTGAGGCAATCAGAAGGGGCGCAACTACAATTGATGAAATTAAGCATTACACTCGGGCTGGTATGGGAAGGTGTCAGGGAGGTTTCTGTACACCTGCAATTTTAAAAATACTTGCACGTGAAACAGGATTGCCGATAACTCAAATTACCAAAAACAATAATAATTCTATTATGGTTAAGAATTTTACTAAAATATAATAATTATCAATATTACAAATTAATATTGATTTTATTAATATAATAATAGTTTCTAAGGAGTTATTTATGGTACCAAAGTATCAAGTTAAGAAAAAGATCAGTGATGTCCCCTGGGAAGAGCATTTCATGGATGACGGGGGAAGTAGAATTAAATGGATATATACTAGAGAAAATGACGGTACGCCAATTGCTGTCATGTATATTGAACTCAGGGAAGGCTTGTCACTTCCTGAGCATGTACACCGGGATCAACCGGATTTAGTTCATGTTCTTGAAGGTGAGGCAACTATGTTTATTGAAGGAGAAGGGGAATTCCCTCTTGAAGCAGGAATGGTTGTAATGGTGCCTCCTAATACAAAACACACAATAAAAAACATTAAAAAAACTGTTAAGTTATATAATGTTTTTGCACCTGCAATGCCTTATATGCCTGCGAAAAAATAAAAAGTTTGAGCTAATTTAAATATAAAAAACATTATATTACCTTTACTTAAAAAGATAATATAATTTATGAATCTTGATGTTAGCTGAATTATTACAAATTATTTATAACCATTTTAACCTTAAAGATATTTGATAAAAAATATTTTTAAGTGTTAAGATGGATAATTGTAAATCCTGAAATATTTTAAAAAGGGTTTTAGCAAAGATAGAATAACTATTTTTCTGCAAAATAAGTAAAAATATATTTTTAGTAAATTATTCAAATACAAAAAATATATTTAAAAAAGAAACTTAAATATGTCAACCATTAAAGTGAAAGATGTAAAGTCATGTTTGAAAGTTAGTGTATAAAAAACTTAATAAGAATAATAGTCTGAACAGCTTCTTGAAGTAATGATTAAAATATACATTTTATGTTTTACCGAAACGGATGATTTGACCTAAAGAACAGGAGTAAAGAAAGTGGATAAAACAATGAAGGCCTTTGTCCTTGAAAGATATAACATCCCATTGGTGTTGAAAGATGTTCCAATGCCGCAGATCGGCGATGATGATGTTCTTGTAAGGGTGAGGGCCGCAGGCATTTGCGGCACCGATTTGAAGATATATACAGGCAAACTTGACGGTATTATAAAACTGCCGCATATACCGGGTCATGAAGGGGCAGGTGAGATAGTTAAAACAGGAAAGAACGTTAAAAACATAAAACCAGGGGACCGCGGGATTGTATACCACTACATCCCGTGCAGGGACTGTGAGCTCTGCAGAACAGGTAAGGAGAATATCTGTTTTGAAATCAAAAGGACAGGGTTTGAACTTGACGGCGCTTTCGCTGAGTATATGGCAATCCCGGCATACAATTTCTGCCCTGTTGATGATGAAAAAGTGTCATGGTCTGAAATGGCAGTCCTCCCTGATGCGGCCCTTACCCCGTATCATGCGTTAAAAACCCTTGGCAAGGTGAAAAAAGGGGCTAAAGTATTAATTATCGGGCTTGGAGGACTTGGCCTTCATGCGGTTATGCTTGGTAAAATGCTCGGCGCTGATGTTGCCGGCGCTGATATCAGGGATAACTCTCTCACTGAGGCTTTGAAGTATAAAGCGGATGTTGTTTTTAACCCTGTTTCACAGGACCCAGTTTCTGTGATCAGGGAATGGACAGGCGGACACGGCACTGATGTTGTGCTTGACGGGGTCGGAACCGGTTCCACATTTCCATGGGCTCTCAAAAGCCTTAAAAAAGGCGGCAAGCTTGTTTTAATGGGATATGATCCGATTAATCCGGTCCCTCTTGACACTCTTGGGATGCACTATAACGAATGGGAGATAATTGGGGCCCGGCTTGGGACAAAGCAGGAATTAATTGAGCTGATAAATTATACAAAAAACGGAACTTTAAAACCGATTGTTTCGTCTGAGTTTGAAATGGCCTCGCTTAACCGGGTTTTTACAGAATCGCTGCTTGACAGCATTTACGGAAGGATAGTTTTTAAAGGTTTATAATTATTTATTAAACTTGTTGAATATAAAGATGATATTTTTTAAACGATGCAAAGTTTATAAAAGGATTAGATTTATTGGTATTGCTAAATACAAATTTAATAATTGAAGGAGAATAAAATCTGATGGTTAATATACCTGAACATATGAAAGCGGTAGTTCTTATGGGGCCTGACAAACTTGAGGTTAGGGACATGAAGGTTCCCGTTCCCGGGCCTGTGGATGTCCTTATCAGGGTTGAGTCATGCGCATTGTGCGCTTCGGATACAGGGCTGATACACAAGCCTTTTCCGGGCCAGCCTCCATACGGGGAATTTATTATCGGACATGAGTATTCAGGTACAGTTGCAGCCCTTGGCGGGACTGTTGATGAGTTTGCAGTGGGCGACAGGGTAACGGTGGAAGCGCATAACGGATGCGGAAGGTGCAGAAACTGCCGTCTTGGAAACTATACAGGTTGTCTTAATTACGGGGATACCGCCAAAGGCCACAGGGCCAACGGATTTACAACAAACGGCGGCAATGCCCAGTATGTGATAAACCATATAAATACGGTTCACAAAATAGCGGATAATGTCTCATTCGATGAAGCTTCCCTTGCGACAAACCTGGGATGTGTATTATACGGATTTGAGACACTCGGCGGATTCATAGCGGGCGATACAATTGTTATTGTCGGCCCGGGTCCTTTGGGCCTTAGCGCTGTACAGGCTGCAAGGGCACTTGGTGCCGGGAAGATAATACTGCTTGGAACAAGGGACTCAAGACTCAGGATTGCAGAGAATACAGGCGCCGATATTATCATCAATACAAAAAAACAGGATCCCATGGAAGTAATAATGAGGGAAACAGGCGGAAAGGGGTGCGATATCGCGATAGAGGCATCCGGTTCCGAGGCAGGACTTGGGCTTTCAATCAAATCAACAAAGAGAATGGGAAAAATCCTGCTTCTGGCTTTCCCCCATAAACCCTTTCCTGCTGATTTTGAAGACCTTGCGCTTAACAATAAACATATCTTTACAGTAAGAGGGGAAGGATGGGCGAATGTAGGAAGGGCGGCTGTCTTTTTGAATAAGGGCATTGTTGACCTTAAACCGCTCATTACACACACATTTCCTCTTGCAAAAATAAATGAAGCGTTTGACACATTCAACAACAGAATTGACGGCGCGATAAAAGTAATTTCAAAACCCCAGGAGTAGGTGTAATGTCTTCTGTTTTACTTATTGCAACCCTTGATACCAAATCGGAAGAAGCCGCCTACGTCAGGGCTCAGATTGAAAGCCATGGAGAGCAGGTGATACTTGCGAATACAGGTGTTTTTCTCCCTTTTGAGGAAAATGCCGAAATAAAAGGGGCAGAGATAGTCAAAGCAGGATGCGGACTTACGATAGAAGAACTTAAGGCGAGGGGAGACAAGGGACTGAGCATTGAAGCGATTACTAACGGAATAAAGATAATCACTAAAAAACTTTACAGCGAAGGCAGGATCGCGGCAGTGCTTTCAATAGGCGGGGCTCAAGGGACTGATATTGGAACAGCTGCGATGAGAGAGCTTCCGTTCGGGGTTCCCAAATTCATGGTTTCAACTGTTGCCTCGGGGAAGGCAACTTTCGGCCCGTTTGTCGGGACAAAAGATATTATCATGATGCATTCGGTATGCGATATTCAGGGACTTAATATAGTCACAAGAAGTGTTTTTGACAATGCGGCATCCGCTGTATGCGGTATGGTTAAAAACAGGAAGAAGAATCAGGATAAAAGAGCGGGAAAGGCAGGATCAATCGCGGTAAGCATGCTTGGAACGACAACCCCCGGAGCCCTTTATGCCAAGGAACTTATTGAAAAAGAGAATTATGATTTTGTAGCGTTCCATCAGAATGGAACAGGCGGTATTGCCATGGAGGAAATGATTGAAGAGGGGCTCTTTAAGGGGGTTCTTGATATCAACCTTCATGAAATCGGCGACAGGTATTTCGGGGGACTGCACGGATCGGTAAGGGAAGGGCGTCTTGAAAGCGCAGGAAAAACCGCTCTTCCCCAGGTTATCGCCCCGGGGAGCATCAACTATACAGTACAGGGCCCGTATGCTGAAGTAAGCGAAGAACTTAAAAAAAGGCAGCACATTATACATAATTCATTTCTCACCCTTGTAAGACTTACCCCTGATGAACTTTCCGGAGTAGGGAAAATTACAGCAGAAAAAATAAATCTTTCAAGAGGCAAGGTGCATGTTTACATACCTCTTAAAGGATTTTCATTTCCTGATTCGGCCGGAAGGGAACACTGGGACCCGGAAGGGAACGCTGCTTTTACAGACGCTCTGAAGAAGAACTTAAGGAAAGATATTCCGTGTGACGAACTTGATTTACACATAAACGATACGGAATTTATTGATATTGCGGTTAATAAGCTTTTCAGTTTTATAAAGGAAAAGTGATTTACTTTAAAGCGGATAATATGCCAGGAGGAATAATGAGCAAGGCTAAGGAAATGCTTTCAGGGGTCTACTCCCCGATGTGTACTCCATTTAAAAATGATGAAGTAGACTATGCAGGAATGGAAAAAAATGTTGATTTGATGAATTCATCCGGACTCAAGGGTTATTTTGTACTTGGAACAAACGGTGAGTTCAAAACAATGTCAGAAGAGGAAAAATTCAAGCTGCTTGGTGTTGTAATAAAAAGAGCGGCGAAAGACAAGGTCGTAATGGCAGGAACCGGAGCAGAAAGCACCAGGGAAACAATCAGGCTCACAAAAAAAGCGGCAGATTTGGGGGCGGTTATGGTAAGCCTTTTGATGCCCAGTTTTTTCGCGAAGAAAATTACGGATGATGTGATAATAAGGCATATCACAGAGATTGCAGAGGCATCCCCTGTTCCTGTAGTGCTTTACAACAATCCTTCGGTGGCGGCGGGAGTCACAATAAGACCTGCTGTTATCAAGGTTGTATCGCAGCATTCCAATGTCGCGGGAATCAAGGATTCAAGCAAGGAAACATGGCCTTTAAACGTAGTTTTTAACAGCAGCGGTTTTTCCGTACTGGCAGGCAGCGCGGGGTACTTTTTTGACCTGCTTGACAAGGGCGGTACAGGCGGAGTGCTGTCTCTCGCGAATGTTTTCCCCGATGCGTGCGCAAAGCTTTACAACCTTTATATTTCAGGTAAAAAAGCGGAAGCGGCAGAGCTTAACAATAAGCTGCTTGATCTCAATAAAAAAGTATCAGGTACTTACGGAGTGGCGGGAGTAAAATACGCGATGGACCTTGCGGGCTTTGCAGGGGGAGTAATGCGCAGACCGCTCGGTACCCTGAATGCTGAACAGAAAAAAACACTTGAAGCTGACCTTAGGGGCAGCGGGTTTTTAAAATAATAATTATAACCAATGGAGGTTAACAGATGTCATCAGACGGAATGAAAAGAGGCAAAAGTCAGAATATCCTGGATCTCGGATATACAGATGTAAGGGAACATCTTAAGAAAAACGATACAATTATCGTAAGTATGGGATCGATTGAAAAACATGGAGCGCACTGCCCGCTGGGAACAGACAGTTTTACAGCAATGGGTGTTATTGAAGAAGCTGCCAGATTAACAGACACACTTTATACACCTTTAATACCTGTCGGATATTCCCCCCACCACATGGGAAGACAGGGCGAAGGAACAGGAACACTTACTTTCTCGGGAGATACTTACAGAAGAATAGTATATGATCTTGCGAAAAGCCTTATATACCACGGCTACAACAAACTGGTTTTTGTTACACATCACGGAAGCAACTCCAAGGTAATTGATGATGTACTTAGAAAAATCAGGTATGAAACCGGATGTTTTGTCGGATGGTTTAAAACTCCGACAGAAAGAAATTACAGATTTATCGCAGATATCCTTGAAGGAACACCTGAGGAAACACCGGGCTGGCACGCAGGTGAGCTTGAGACATCAACAGCATGGGCATACAATCCTGAATCTGTTGCAATGGAACTCGCAAAAGAAGACAGAACACATGCGCCGAAGTGGATGACAAAAGAGTTTACAAAACATGACGGGTCAGGTTTTGTAACATTCAGGGGCGATGAATGCATGTGGGTACCGATGGAACACCATGAATATTCAGATACAGCAACAATTGGAAATCCTTTAAGAGCTTCCAGGGAAAAGGGAGAGAAAATCCTTAAGAGAGGCGGAGAACTTCTCGCGGCTCTTATCGAAGAAATTAAAAAATTCGATATCAAGGTTCCGGAAGAAAAAAGAGCTTTCAACAACCGCGCGTAGTAATCGAGGTTTTTGTAAATAATCGACAATACAGATACCCCGAGCCGCAAGGTCGGGGTATCTGACTGTTAAGAGGCATATCTTTCAGCCGGTCAGATATACTTTAAAAAATCCTGATTCAACTTGCCGAACCGGTGAGGATTTATATAGATGAATCCTGGTTAATCTTTAAGAAAATATCCTTAGGAGAAAAATATGAAAAGACTTGAAGGAAGGGTTGCAATTGTAACCGGATCAGCGCAGGGAATGGGTCTTGCCATCGCAAAAGCGCTTGGCAATGAAGGCGCAACAATAATAATAACAGACATAAACAGCGAACAGGTTCAAAAAACTGTTTCAGCTCTTAAAACAGAAGGATATACCGCAGACGGATACAGCATGAACGTTACTGTTGATGCGCAGGTTGGGGAAGTATTTGACGCGGTTAAAAATAAATACGGCAAACTGGACATTCTGGTTAATAACGCGGGAGGTGCGCTTAACACCCCGTACAAACTAAATGAGATTGAGGAAAAACACTGGAACCTTGTCCTTGATGTAAACCTTAAAGGGGCTTTTTTCTGCTGCAGAAAAGCCATCAATATAATGGCAGAGCAGGGAGGCGGCGCAATTGTAAACATTTCAGCTCTTGCGGCTCACTACAGGGCAAGCCTCGCAGGCGTCCAGTATACAGCAGCAAAGGCCGGGGTTGAAGGACTTACGAGGCAGCTTGCCTACGACTGGGGCGATAAAAACATCCGGATAACCGGAGTCGCGCCGACTATCACCATGACAGGGGAGCGGGTTAAAGGGCTCTGGGATGACAAGGGTAAGGATGAGCAGGATAAGACACTTAAAAATATTCCGCTCCGCAGGCTCAGCACACCGCAGGAAATCGCAGCTGCTGTTGTATTCCTGGCATCTGATGAAGCATCATACATAACAGGAATTACACTTGATGTCAGCGGCGGCAGATATCTCAGATAACATAAGTCAATAATGGAGTCAAAGAATATATTTATTATGGGGAATATATATTATTTGACAGTTGAACTATTGCATAGTACAATTGTTAAACACAAAAGGGGGAAGATGTATGAAGAGATTTATTATTTGTTCAATGTTCTTTTTTATGCTTGCTGGCGCATATGCTGAAGGAGCAAAAGAAAAAAAAATGGAAAAACCTTCTGAAATTAAATTCGGATTTGGAACTTCATCAACTGGAACATTTGCAGCTGTTGCTCAAGATCAAAACAGAGGTGCTGAATATGCTACTGAAGAAATTAATACCTCTGGCGGAATTAGTATGCCTTGGGGAAAAGTAAAACTAAATACATTGTTCAGAGATGATGAAACAAAGGTTGATGTTGCAGTAAGAAGATTTAGAGAATTGACAGAAGAGGGTATAGTAGGTTTTTCCGGAGCTGTCTATAATCCGATAGCCGGTGCCCTGAATGAAGAAAACAAAATTGCAAATATTGTTTATCTACCCGGATGCGTACCCGCCTTGGATAGTTTTCGAAAAGGTAATCCATCAGATGCTACTTATTCACTCGTTTTTTCCCCATGGACGATTGGCTATGTTACTGTGAAAATAGCAGCTGAAAAGCTGAATGCAAAAACTATTTACTATGTAAACAGATCTGATTCCTGGGGACGGACAATACGTGATGGAATGGTTGAAGCCATGAAAAAGTATGATGTTAAATTGATTGGCGAAAGAGAATTTTCAACTGGTACGGTAGACTGGTCAGCCGCAATTAATGAAGCAAATTCGTTATCTCCTGATGTATTTGCTTCCTGTTTTTACGGAGGAGATTCAGTATCTCTGATGAAACAGGCTCATGATGCCGGAGTTCAAAAAAGATCAGTACTTTTCAATATATGGACATCAACAGTCATTGGTGTGGCATTGCCAAATGAAGTACTTAAAGATATTCAGGGCCTTACGTTTTTTTATCATAATTTTGAGGGATATAAAGACAAAAAAGTCGCAGAAGCATCAAAGAAATTTGTAGAAGGATTTCAGAAGAAATTTAATCAGCCTCCTGATTCATATGCAGCTATAGCATATATGGCATTTGATCTTTATAGGACAGCCAGTGAGAAAGCAGGATCATTTGAATCCGGTGCTATAGCAAAAGCTATAGGAACCAATAGTTTTAATACTATCAAAGGGAAAGGATATTTTAGGGGAAGTCACGAATTTATTGGTGATAATATGGTTTTTTATGTCAAGGGCAAAGACGCTTCAGATATGAAAGATAAATATGATGTTTTTAAGATTATAGATTCGTTTGGCGGGGAAGAACTTGTTCCCAGTATGAAATATTTAGGATATTAAATAAAAAATTCATGAACAGGCGAATAAATATATTTGCCTGTTCATTGCATAATTATTGGGAATTACTATGAATACAGACTTTTTAATTGAAGGAAAAAATCTAACTAAAAATTTTGGCCTTTTTACAGCTGTTAATGATGTCTCCATTTGTATTAAAAATAAAGAATCAGTTGGAATAATTGGTTCTAATGGTGCTGGAAAAACTACTTTGGTAAATTTGTTAACTGGTAAAATAATCCCTGATAGAGGTAAAGTAATATTTAATGGAGAAAATATTTCATCTTTTAATGTAGAGAGAAGAGTTAAACTGGGTATTGTCAGAACATTTCAATTGGTGCATGTGTTTAACAATTTGTCACTTTATGAAAATATTGCATTATCAGCATTTCGAAAAAAAGAAAATAAAAATTTTTCAGCAATGATGTGTTTTAAAAATCTGAACACCGATGCTAGAATTAAAGATAAAATAGAAGAAACAATAGAAATATTTAATTTTAAAAAAATAAAAAATAAATTAGTATCCGAACTTTCATTTGGTGTCCAAAGAAAAATTGAAATTGCCATGGCCTGGATAACAGAACCTTCTATTTTTATATTAGATGAACCATTTGCCGGTATTAATGATTTTGAAATTGATGAAATAATCGAAATCCTTAATAATCTTATCGGAAAAGAAACAATTGTAATTGTTGAGCATAAATTATCTAAATTAAAAGAAATTGTAGATAAGTTATTTGTAATGCATGACGGCAGTATCATTTGTGAGGGGTCATGTGATGAAGCATTAAATAATGCTGAAGTAAGGAAATCTTACTGGAAACTAAATGATGAATAATTGTCGTAAGGTGTCAATATGAATTTATTAACGGTAGATAAAGTTACAATCGGATATGGTGAATTATTAGTTGTATTTGATGCAGGAATAAATGTCAATAAAGGAGAGGTCGTTTTTCTTGTGGGACGAAATGGTGCAGGAAAAACAACTCTTTTAAGATGCATAAGCGGATTTATAAAATCCAGCAGTGGGAATATTGTGTTTAACGGTGAAGATATAAATAACTGTAGTTCTTATAATATTGCTAAAAAAGGATTAAAATATATCAATCAGGAGAAAAGAGTTTTTTCTGATCTTACAGTACGAGAAAATTTTGAATTAAGTAGTTATGCAACAAAAGATTATGATTGGGAAACAATTCTCAAGTATTTCCCTAAATTAAAGATACTTTTTAGCAGAAAAGCTGGGAACCTAAGCGGTGGTGAAAAGCAAATGCTTCTTATGGCAATAGCATTAATCGGTAAACCTGAATTGATATTAATGGATGAACCTACCGAGGGTCTCTCTCCTCAGATTATTTTAGATCTTTCCGAGACATTTAAAAAGGTCAGTAAGATAACAACGTTGTTAATTGTCGAACAGAATATTCCATTGATAACGGATATAGGTGATAGGGTTTATTGCATGCAAGAAGGAAAAATACTTCAACGCAGTTTTGATAAAAACGAAATAAAAGAATTCGCTTTTGAAAAATATCTTTAAATAGATTTAGTGGAGAAGAAACGAAAATGAAAAAAATATTAAATATTTTAAATCCTATCATTATTGTTGTTTTTTTAATTATCTTAAGATATTTGTTCCCTTCGAAAATAACCTTTCTAACTCAAGTCATTATATTTACTGTCTATGTTATGGGCAACAATTTATTGATGGGATATATGGGGTATACATCTTTTGGGCAACCAGTTTTTCTTGGAATCGGAGCATATACAATAGCTTTGTATTTTACATATTTTGGCGAGAATATCCTTGTTGCTTTTTCGTTAGTTTTAATAGTAAGCATTTTCGTTTCAATGGTTATAGGGCCAATATTTTTAAGATTAAAGGGGAATTATTTTACTCTAATTAATGCCGCTTTTTGTGCTTTGGGGGTTTTCTTTTTTCAAAGAGTTATCCTTACTTATACAAAAGGTGAAGACGGTTTATGGTTCAGAAGTGCAATTAAACCATTATTGATAGATTTAAGAAATCCCAAAAGCTTTTTTGTTTTTTCTTTAATTGTTCTGCTGGCTGTTTTATATATATTTATATTCTTAATTGATAATTCTGTTTTTGGTGTTGCATTAAAAGCATCCAAAAACAATTCATTGAAACTGAAATATTTGGGTTATAGTATTTTTAAAATAAGATTACTTGGATATACGATTTCCATAATCTATTCATGCTTAGCCGGGGCGTTATATGCTATTAATCTTGGGTTTGTAAATCAAAGTCTTGGCGATAATTCACGTGCTATTGAAGTACTTCTTGCAACATTAATAGGGGGAATCGGATCTGTATACGGGCCATTTCTCGGAGCATTATTTTTTACAGGCATTAAAGATATCCTTGGAGTGTTTTTTTCAAGGTGGGAATTTTTTATAGGATTATTTACTCTATTTGTCCTTTTCAGATTGGATAAAGGTTTTTATGGATATATAGAAAACAGTATAAAAAAATATTATTTAAAGATTTTATCTAAAAATAAAATAATTGAAAAAACAGAGCAAGAGAGGGTAAAATGAACATTTATATCTCGGCAATTATATATGGATTATCTGCAGCTGGAATATTTTTTATGGTATCGCTTGCTATTTCTATAGGTTATGGATTGATGAGGATAGTAAATATTGAAGCTCTATTGTATTACTCAATTGGAGCATATGTTTGTTACACAATAACGAGTTTGACAAGTAATTTCTTTTTAGGGGCACTTGCAGCAATGGTATCAGGCGGATTACTGGGCTTTGTAGTAGAAACTTTATTGATAAGAAAGATATATAAAAAAGAATCCATGTTTACGATGGTTGCTACTTTCAGTGTACTTATGATGGGAATAGGCATAATTCAATGGATATGGGGTCTGGATGCAAAACCTGTTACAACCCCAATAAATAAGGTTATTGAAATTGGATTAATGAATGTTCCAATTTACAGAATAGTTATTATTGGTATAGCTATAATCTCTTATATTGGAATCGAATTGTTTTTGAATAAAACAATTGCCGGAAAGGCATTGAGGGCTGGAATAGAAAATAGAAATGATGTTGAAGGGCTTGGAATTAATATTAATAAAATATTTACGAGAACTTTTATCATTGCAAGTTGCTTTGCTGGTCTTGCAGGAGCCTTAAATTCTCCTTTAATAATGGTAACACCTTATATGGGCTATGATATGTTATTGTTTTCATTTATAACGGTTATTCTTGGCGGGTTAGGTAGTATTAAGGGAACTATGGTTGCATCATTAATTATAGGACAAGTTATTAACCTGGGTGGATTAATATCTGGGAATATTGCCTTTATTGGCCCATTTGTAATTATGTTTATAATAATAATACTAAAACCTAATGGCTTATTTGGAGTTAAATCAAAATCATTAGGATATGACGATTAAAAACTGAAGAATGTTATTATTTAATTTGCATAGATAATATTATTGTATTTTTTTAAGATAAATTATTAATTATATAATATATTTTATTGCAAACTTGAATATTAGAGTTAATAAAAAATAGACTTGAAAAAAAGTATAATATTGTCGATACTTTATTATTCTATAAAATATTGAGACTTAAAAAGATTTCTATATGGAATAAACAGTAATGAAATATGAAAAAATGGGAAAAGTAATAATTTCAGAAGAAATTATTACTTATTTTAAAAATAAAATTTTATTTAAAGAACTTAAACGTGGTGAAAGACTTCCTTCAGAAGATGAACTGGCTTCAATGATGGGTGTAAGCCGAGGAACAATGAGAGAAGCTTTGAAAGTTCTAATACACATGGGCCTTGTGGAACGAAAAAACAGAGGTACGTATGTTACGGAATCAAGCCAAAGCATAAGGGATTTATCAGAAGTAAAAACCTATAAAGACATTTTTGATATTATAGAAGTAAGAAAAATAGTAGAGCCAGCATTAGCTAAACTGGCGGCGGAAAATATCAATGCAGAAGTATTAAAAAAATTTGAAAATGAAATGGAATATATTAATAGTGTTGAAAATATAGAAACTGACGTATTTTGGAAGCATGATGTTGTTTTTCATGATCTAATCTTTACGGCTGCAGGAAATAAGATCCTTGAGGATTTTATTAAAAGTCTAAAAGACCTGGTCTATAAAAATCAATCTATAATTTTAAATAATGAAGAAGTAAATATTGTTAATAATTCAATAAAAAATCATAATAAAATATTTGAATCAATAAAAAAAAGAAATGGCAACGATGCATCGAAAATGATGTTAAAACATATAGCAGATATTGAAAAAGTATTAAAAAAAATTATTTCATAGATTTCAAACCGATAAATTCAATTCCTCTAGAAAAAATATAATTTCTCAAAGGTAAAAAATATATTCCATTTTACTTTATTCATATATGCTAATATTGATATAGATTTAAGGAAGGGATAATGAAATATTTATTTATTTTTGCGGCATTCATTGCAGGAACGACAATGCCACTGCAAAGCGCTGTTAACTCAAAACTTAGCCAATATCTGGACGGTCCTCTTTATGCAGGCTTAATTTCATTTGTCGGAGGAATTGTCTTGCTTGTGGTTTTAATTCTAGCTTCCGGGGCTGGATTCCCGGCAATGGGCAGTTTATCAGGAATAAAATGGTATTATTATACCGGAGGAATCTATGGTGTAATTGTAATCACAACAATTATGTTTGCAGCTCCTGTAATAGGCATCGGAAGCACTCTGGTTATGATTGTAACCGGCCAGCTTTTAATGTCTGTCGTTTTTGACTATTTCGGATTTTTCGGTATGCCGGTCATAGCATTGAGCCCTGCAAGGATTGCAGGGGTGGTCCTTATAATCGCGGGTGTCGCTCTTGTTCAGACAAGGTGATTTTATTGCAAAGCTGCTGAAACAAATTATTTCGAAGTTTTTCTATCTTGCTGTGATATCAGTTTTCTGGATTTCACCGGCCAGTCTGTCTGCGCAGGCATCTGAAAAAAAAATTGAAATATCCTATTTCGGTGAAATCGGGTGCAGCCACTGCGATACCTTTATTGAAAAAACAGTCCCTCATCTTGAAAAAGAGTATGGACTTTCGATCAGCGTGAATTCCTTTGATATCCTTGCCCCTGATATATATGAGGAATGCGGTAGAATTTTGTCAGAGAAGGGGTATGATTTTATTTATTTCCCGGTTGTCATAATTGGAAACAATGTGTATCAGGGGGAAACCGAGATAAAAACATATCTCGGCATGGAACTTGAATACTACAGAATGAACTCTGCATATCAGCCCCGGAAACCCGTGCCTGCCGGCGGGAGAGATATTAAAAACAGCTCTCTTCCTGCATCAGGCAGATTAAATTCGGCAGCTGTGGTTTTTACGGCAGGGCTTGCTGATGGAATAAACCCCTGCGCTTTTACAGTTTTACTTTTTTTCTTTTCATCCCTTACTTTAAGAAAAAAGCTTTATTCCGACTTTCTCAAGGCAGGAGCTGTCTTTATCTCTGCGGTTTTTATTACCTATATTATGATAGGGTTCGGGTTTTATACCTTCCTCTCTAAAGTTGTCGATTTAAGCGGCGCCAGGTTTGCAGTTAAAATTGCTGTAACTTTGATTACGGTTTTTTTCGCTGCGGCAAGTTTTTCCGATTATTTAAATCTTAAAAAAGGGAGCAGCTGCGGCAACTCTTCCGTTTTGCTTAAACTGCCGGATTCTCTTTCCCGCAGAATCCATGAAGCGGTGCGGACAGGGATTAAAAGCACCTCTTCACTTGCAGCTGTATTTGCGGCCGGTATAATTGTTTCTGTACTTGAGCTGGCCTGTACAGGACAGGTATACCTTCCCTCAATTATTTATATGCTTCAGAAGGGGGACTTGAAATTCGGATTAATTCTGCTGTTAATATACAATTCAGGATTTGTTCTGCCGATTATTTCAGTCTATGCGCTTCTTGCCTCAGGATACAGGACAGAGAGAATAAGTTCATTTTTTCAGATGAATATTCACATGTCCAAGGTTTTTCTTGCTGCAGTTTTTGTACTTTTAGCTGCGGCAGTATGGTTTATATGAAAATTTTCGTAAGAATATATCCTTTTCCAGCCGAAAGATTCGGAAAATACCAGTATAATGCATAAAATGCACTGTAAAATTGCAAAAAAACAAATAAAACATGGGAAAAGTATATTTTTAATGTAAATACCCTTTAATCATTAAAATAATACCCGGAAATAGTATATTTTTACTATATATGGCTTGCATTTATTGCAATTGACAGATTTTTTTATTACAACTATAAGTATTAAATCCAAATAAATTTTGGTAAAAAGGAGAAATCTATGAAAAAACTATTCTTGATAGCCATGACTGTACTTTTAGTACTTGCTGGTTGCAGCAAGGAAAGTAAAACCATAAAACTTGGTGTTGCCGGTGCTCACTCCGGAGACCTTGCTTCCTATGGTATTCCATCCGTACATGCCGCAGAGCTTGTAGTTGAAATGTACAATGCCGAAGGCGGAGTAGCAGGCAAGAAAATCGAACTTGTTGTAGAAGATGATCAGTGCAAACCTGAAATTGCTACAAACACGGCATCAAAGCTTGTCGGAGCTGAAGTAGTAGCTGTTATGGGGCATATCTGCAGCGGAGCTACAAAAGCCGCTCTTGGTATCTATAAGGATTCCAAAATACCAACAATTTCTCCTTCAGCGACAAACCCCCCTCTTACACAGAACGGTGATTATCCCAACTTTTTCAGGACAATTGCGCCGGATGATGCACAGGCAAACCTTGCCGTTGATTTTATTATTAAATCACTTAACCTTAAAAAGGTCGCAATTCTTCATGATAAAGCCGATTACGGTAAAGGATTCGCTGAACTCTGCAAAGCCGCTGCTGAAGCAAACGGTGTGGAAGTTGTTCTCTTTGAAGGTGTTAATCCAGGCGCTCCTGACTATTCCGCAGTTGTAAATAAGATCGGTAACTCAGGCGCAGCAGGCGTTATATGGGGAGGATATCATCCGGAAGCTTCAAAGCTTGTTCAGCAGATGAAAGACAAGGGAATGAATATTCCTTTTGTTTCTGATGACGGCGTTAAAGATGATACATTTATTGAAGTAGCAGGAAAATATGCTGAAGGCGTTTATGCAACAGGCCCGATAGATACATCATCAAATCCGATGGCAGTCAAGGCTATTGCAGATCACAAGGCAAAATATGGCGACGAGCCGGGAGCTTTCTTTCTCAACGCATATGCTGCAACTGTAGCTGTTCTTAATGCAATCGAGAAAAGCGGAAAAACTGATTACGACTCTATTACCAATGCTCTTAGAAGCGAATATGTTGAAACACCGCTAGGCAAGATCAGTTTTGACAGCAGGGGCGATGCTATCGGTATCGGATTTTCAGTTTACCAGGTTCAGAACGGCAAATATGTTGTTGTAAGCCAGTAAAATAAATAAACTTTTATAAGGCCAGACAATCATATCAGTTGAAAAAACTGAAAACCGGGTTGTCTGGTCTTTTTGTGAAGCAGGAATCTTTAATGGATTATTTTTTAAAACTGCTGTTGAGCGGAACAGCGAAGGGCAGTATATATGCTTTGATTGCACTGGGTTATACCATGGTTTACGGTATAATCAAACTTATCAATTTTGCTCACGGCGAAATATACATGATAGGAGCATTTGTTGCCCTTATGGTCGGAGGAACACTGCAGTCCGCAGGGGTAAATCCGGCTGTTATACTGGTTGTATCAACACTTGCCGCAGTATTTTTTGCTGCTGCATATGGTTTGACAATGGAAAAAATCGCCTATAAGCCGTTAAGATCAGCCCCGCGGCTTTCAATTCTTATCAGCGCCATCGGAATGTCAATGTTCCTTCAGAATCTGGTGCTGCTTTCCCAGACGGAAAAATATCTCTCTTTTCCTTCCTTTCTGCCTGAGTTCCTTTTCCTGAAGCCTATAAGAGGCTATATAAATTCCACTCAGTTTATAATATTGATCATTACTTCATTGGTTATGGTTCTTTTAACCATTTTGATAAAATTCACCCTGATCGGCAAGGCAATGAGGGCAACCTCACAGGACAGGGAAATGGCACAGCTTGTAGGGATAAATATAAATAGTGTAATTACAGTTACGTTTATAATCGGTTCTGCAACCGCTGCAATCGGAGGAATACTTATCTGCTCCTATATGGGACAGATAAATTATTATATAGGTTTTATAGCCGGCATAAAGGCTTTTGTTGCTGCCGTGCTCGGAGGAATAGGAAGTATTCCAGGGGCAGTTCTGGGGAGTTTTGTTCTCGGATGGACTGAAAGCCTTGGTACAGGCTACATCTCAAGTGATTATGAAGACTCTTTCGCTTTTATAATTCTGATATTGATTCTTACAGTCAAACCATCAGGTATTCTGGGACGAAAAGAGAACCAAAAGGTGTGACACATGGAAGATTTTAACTGGAAAGAATATTTAAAAAATTCTTTTATATCAATGATATGGTTTTCTCTTCTTCTTTTTCCCATGCTTGTAATGAAGATAAATGTAAAAGGCGGTATGGCAGATGTAACATACAGGTGGGGGTATCTGGTTATTGTGCCGGTCTCTGCCTTTATACTTTCCGCTCTCTGGAAATATTTCAGGGAAAGACAGCAGGGTGGAGAAAAAACCGATAAAAGAGGAGAAATTGCAGCATTATTCCGCAGGACTTTTATTGAAAACAATACAATTAAGAAAGTCTTAATAATTTCTGCAGTCCTGATCATGGCGTTTTATCCGATTTTCTCCGGTATGTACAACACAAATGTCATGATTTCGGCACTTATTTATATTATGCTCGGCCTTGGTCTCAATATAGTACTTGGTCTTGGCGGAATGCTCCATCTCGGCCATGCTGCGTTTTTCGCAGTAGGTGCATATACTTACGGTCTCTTTTTCCGGTATGCGGGGCAGTTTTTTGTTGACGCAGGAATCAGCACCGGATGGATGTTCTGGATTGCCCTTCCAGCCGGCGGAATAATGGCCGCAGTTTTCGGTGTGCTTTTAAGTCTTCCTGTTTTAAGGCTCCGCGGAGATTATCTTGCTATAGTAACACTTGCATTCGGAGAGATAATGAGGATGGTCCTTCAGAACTGGGGCAATGTAACGGGAGGCGCAACAGGAATAAGCCTTATTCCCCGTCCATGGCTTTTCGGCATAAATGTTACTCCAAGACTTGCCGCAGTTTACATATATTATATTGTTTTTGCATTTGTCATTATAAGCATAATAACGGTCAGCAGACTTGAGAATTCAAGAATCGGCAGGGCCTGGGAAGCAATGAGGGAAGACGAGATAGCCTGCCAGTCGGTGGGTATAGATCTTGTAAGAAACAAGCTTACCGCTTTTGTGCTCGGATCTGTCTGGGCAGGCGTTGCGGGAGTTCTTTTCGCATCCCAGACAACCTATATAAATCCCGACAGTTTTACAATCTGGGAATCCATACTGATATTATGTATTGTAGTTCTCGGCGGAACAGGTTCAATCTCCGGGGTTATTCTGGGTGCGCTTATAATCAAGCTGCTTCCTGAATATATGAGGGCATTCGCCCAGTACCGGATGCTTATATTCGGGCTTGCTCTTGTTTTAATGATGATTTTCAGACCCGGCGGTATAATTATGAAGGTGAGAAAAGTTTACCGGTTCCCCCTTGATGAAGAAAACGATGCAGCAGCAGAAGGACAGAATTGATGGTAAAGTTAATGGAAATAGATAACCTGTCCATGGTTTTCGGCGGCCTCAAGGCTATTGATAATGTAAACATGAGTATCAATTCCGGTGCCATAACAGCTCTTATAGGCCCCAACGGAGCGGGGAAAACGACACTCTTTAACTGCATAACCGGGGTTTATAAACCGACGTCCGGCAGTGTCAGTATAAAGAAGCCGGGACAGAAGGAAAGTGAAAAAATCAGCGGGTTAAAGCCGCATATTATAAACAGAAAAGGACTTGCAAGAACTTTTCAGAATATCAGGCTGTTCAGCAACATGTCTGTTCTTGAAAATGTTATGGTAGGACGCCATCATAAGCTTAACGCCAATATTATGGGTGCTCTTCTGCGCGACCGGAAAACAAGAGAGGAAGAAGAGAAGGTTGTAAATGACAGCTATGAAATACTGAAAAAAATCAACCTTCATAAATTTGTAAATGAGATGGCAAGGAATCTTCCTTACGGCGCCCAGAGGAGACTTGAGATTGCGCGCGCCCTGTCGACAGATCCTTTCCTGCTTCTTCTTGACGAGCCGGCTGCAGGGATGAACCCGCTTGAAACAAGGGAACTGGAAGATACAATCAACAGGCTTCGCAGTGAAGAGAAAATAACAATCCTGCTTATTGAACATGATATGAGTCTTGTCATGAACATCTCTGAACATATTTATGTTGTTGATTATGGAAAAATGATAGCAGAAGGATCTCCTGACGAAGTCAAAAGAAATCCGGATGTAATTAAAGCCTATCTCGGAGAATGATTGATGAGTATGTTAAAACTTGAAAATGTGGAAACATTTTACGGCAATATCAAAGCGTTAAAGTCTGTAAATATTGCGATAGATGAAGGGGAAATAATTACACTTATAGGCGCCAACGGCGCGGGAAAATCGACTACCCTTATGTCTGTGTGCGGTATTGTTCACCCCAAGAGGGGGCATGTCTATTTCCAGGGCCAGGATATAACACATTATGAGCCTGAAAAGATAGTATCCCTTGGTATTTCACAGGTGCCGGAGGGTCGGCGGATTTTCCCGCAGCTGACTGTTCTTGAAAATCTTGATATGGGCGCTTTCTTAAGAAAAGACAAAAAAAACATTAAAAATGATTTTGATGAAATATTCACCCTTTTTCCCCGGCTGGCTGAAAGGAGAACACAGCAGGGAGGCACCCTTTCGGGAGGCGAGCAGCAGATGCTGGCAATATCAAGGGCGCTGGTGGCTAAACCCAAACTTCTTCTTCTTGATGAGCCTTCTCTTGGTCTTGCTCCCATTATTGTTCACCAGATTTTTGAAATTATCGCAAGGATAAACCGTGATAACGGAACTACAATATTCCTTGTGGAACAGAACGCCAATATGGCTTTGAAAATCGCCAACAGGGGATATGTTCTCCAGAACGGTGCAATAAAAATTCATGATACGGCTGAAAACCTTCTGGCAAACGAGGAAGTGCGGAAAGCATATCTTGGGGTCTGAAAAAAAGTACCGGATGAATAAAATGACCCCCATTAAGCAGAAACTTTATGGGGGTATTTTTATGTTTACCCTGCTGTTTAAAGCGGGATTTTAGAACCTGAGAAGTTCTCCCTTTTCAAATGATTCCTTGCAGCGGTAGGCAATTTCAGAAACCCGTGTTCCATCGTAAACTGTTACATGAGGCTTCCTGTTTTCAAGAATACAGTTTACAAATTCCTGGACCTCATTGAGATAAGAACTTTCAAATCTCTCAAGGAAATTTTCACTGCATTCCTTTCTTACCCCGGTATTATCAAAAATCTCTACAAGATTTTTCTGAGGCACTGATGCTATCCGGAGTGTCCCTTTTGTCCCTATAATCTCTGTTTCGACATTGTAGCCGTGCGGGGCAGTCCTTCCCGCAAAAAGGAATGCCATTGAATCATTTTTGAATTTCATGAGGCATGATACGTTATCACCATCGTTTGATTTTGCAAACTCAGGGTGAGCGTAACAGCCGCCTATAGCATATACCGTTTCAGGTTCTTCCCCGATAAACCACCTTGCAAGATCAATATCATGCACTGCCATATCGAGAAACTGCCCGCCGCTGTGAGGTGCAAACGCTATGGCCCCGTCTATGAATTTTTCAGGGTCCTGGCTGTATGATCTGAAAAGCACAACCTTGCCGATTTCACCTGCTGCGACTTTCTTTTTTGCGTACATGTAGGATTCATCAAACCGTCTCATGAAGCCGAGCATGAATATCTTGTCAGGATGTTTTTCAACTGCCTTTTCAGCCATTCTGCATTCACCTACTGTAACTCCGAGGGGTTTTTCTGAAAATACATGAAGCCCCGCATCAAGCGCGGATGCGATTTGCCCTGTATGAAGGGCTGAAGGAGATACAATAACAACTGCGTCAAGTTCTTCGAGCCTGATCATTTCATTGAAGTCTGTAAACCTGTGTTTTACATTCAGGCGGTCTGCAGTCTTTGCCAGCATCTCCCTGTTAAGATCACAGAGAGCTGTCAATTCAGCATTTTCAATTTTACCCGCAATATTTTCCGCGTGGCGGAGGCCGAGACGGCCAAGTCCTACTGAACCGATTTTAATTTTTTTCAAGTTGTTCTCCAGTTTTTAAGAGCAATTACGCGCTTTGTCTGATTTTTTTAAATCTATCCATTTACTAAAATAAAAAATAAATTCAAATCTGGAATTTGTGCACTGCCGGATAGAAGTCAGTAAAAGACCGTTCAATTATTAATCAAGTATGAACCTGATTGATTCAGTAACCGCTTTCTTTAGCGCAGTCTTATCTGTTTTTTGTATCACATTTGAAAATGGTTCAAAGGAAATAATTCCTTTATATCCTTCTGCATCCATTTCTTTAACCTGTTTTTTATTTCCTATCCTGTCTTTGTTTGTTACCAGGACTCTATGGCTGTCTCTCATTTCATTGTCAGCAATTATATTTTCAACTCCTGATATGTGTATAAGCCCGGTTTCGTGCGGATATAATTTCTTGTCTGTTCCAAGGTAATGATGAAATGTGTCGTGAACAACCTTGTAGCATCCGTTTCCGGAGAGGCTGATTGCTTCGACTGCCTCTTTTTTTCCCCTGATTGAACATTCACTGAAACCCAGAGGTTCTACAAGTCCTGTTATCCCGGTTGCTTTAAAAAAAGGCGCATAGAGAGACAGTGCTTTGGCAGTATCTGCTGTAAACTGTTCCTTAGTCCTTCTGTCATTTGTGTCATTGTTTGGGCATAGAATTATCGCTTTGCAGCCAATTTCCGCGCACAATTCCGCTGTTTTTTTAATTTCCTCTTCCGCTTTCCTGAAATTGGAAGGGAGATTGAATTTTTGTATTGCATTTATGGCTGCAATTTCTATACCTGCATCGCTGCACATTTTTTTAACTTCACCCGGTTTAAGTTGATCAATTATATTTCCATCGCCAAGATCATTGCGTAGTTCAATATATTTCAAACCACAGTCTGCTGTTAAATCAATGAATTCTTTTATAGACAGTGCCGGCGATATTATCCTGTTTAAAGAAAAACGGTTTATTGAGAGCATCTATAAACTCCATGAATAGTATTAATAATAATTCTATCACATCTTTTCCGTAAGTCAAGAGATATTTACAACAAAGTTGCGTAACATAGTTTTATAACAAAGTTTGCGAAATGAGATAAACCGTGCTATTATTAATAAGAATGGCGGACTGAATTTATGACAAAAAAAACAGGAAACAGGCCCAGGACGATAAGAAACAGCAACCTCAAGCTGATGCTCAATCTGTATGGTGAACAAAAGGCTCTTTCTGTTTCTGAAATAGCATCAAGAATAAATTTAAGCAGGACAACTGTTTCAAAGATAAATGAAAAGCTTCTTGCCCTTAATCTGGTTGCAGCCTGCGGAAAAGGCGACTCGACTGATGAAGGGGGAAAGAAGCCTGAACTATACTGCCTGAACCGGCAGTTCGGCCATATCATATGTTTTCATATTATAGAAGGCTTTATAAATGTAAAGATATTTGATCTTTCTCTCACTGCAATAAACAAAGAAAAAATACCGACCAGGGATGATGAGTCTCTTGAAAATATAATTTCTGTTATTGGAAAAAAAGTGGAGGAATATTTATCTGATTCAGCGGCTGATGAGGAAACGCAAATGCGCGCTGATTATAAATCCGGGGGCGGCTTAAACCGGGATGAAAAAAATAACAGGGGAAGCCGGCTCCTTGGAATATCTGTTTCGGTTCATGGAATTATTGATTCCGAGAAAGGGATATGCTATACAGCTCCTCATTTCCCTTCCTGGGGGAGCAACAGGAATATAAAGAAAATGATTATTGAAAAACTCGGCCCGTCAATAACTGTTCACGTGGACAGCTGGATCAGGTTTAAAGCCTACAGCGCAAAAATTGAGGGCGATGAGCCGGTATTTAAAAACTATGTGCTACTTGATGCCGGGCAGCACGGAATTGTTTCAGGTGTGGTAATAAACGGAGAACTTTTTTCGGGACATCACTATCTTTCCGGTGAAATCGGGCATACAATTGTTTCCGCGACAGATGTTAAACAGTGCTACTGCGGGGGATACGGCTGCCTTGAAACTTTTATAGACTGCAGGAGTCTTGTCGCTAAAGCAGTTTCCATGAAGAACAGATATCCCGAATCCCTGATTTTTAAAAATAGTCAGAATGTTCCGGAACCGGAGATCTTTGATATTTTCAGGGCCTCCAATAATAACGATGAACTCGCCTGTCTTTTAATGGATGAAGCCGCCGGCTGGTTTGCCATCGGGCTTTCCAATGTTTTTCTCATGTTTGATCCTGAAGTCATATATTTTGAGGGCGACTATTCCAATGCCGGAGATTATTTTATCAACAGGCTTAATGAGAAAATTAATTCTGTTTCCCTTAACGGACTTGAAAAAAACTTCAGGATTATTTTTCAGGACTCAAGGCACAGTATGACCATGCTCGGCGCTGCAGCGTTTGCGCGGGATTACTATCTTTTCAATAAAATAGAAGCCTGATGCGGGATTATCAAAAAAAACGGTTTCCAAAATAAAGCATTCTGTATCATAATATATATATGGGTACTCCTGAAAAACTTACAATCGATGATGTTGCGAAATACTGCGGATGTTCACGGGCTACTGTGTCCAGGGTGATGAATCATGATAAACGGGTAAGACCTGAGACTGCCGAAGCTGTAGAGGCTGCCATGGAGAAACTCGGTTATCATCCCAATTCCATGGCAAGGGCCCTTTCCGCCGGAAAGACAAACACTGTAGCTGTTGTGGTCCCTGAAAAATGGCAGGATCAGCCTTATTATATAAAGCTGATCGATGCTATAGAAGATGTTGCAGATTCCAGAGGATATAATATAATTTTAAAGAGACGCAAATATATCGACTCTGTTGCCGAACTTGTAAGCCGCAAGCAGGTTGACGGTGTTATTTTCAGGAATATGGAAGAAACGGGGAAGGAACTTGCCCTTTACGGAAAAATGGAAAGGATGGGGCTTCCTTTTATTCTTATAGGAAAACCGGTCTCAGCCTATCCTTTTATTAAGGTGGATAATGTCGGGGGGGCAAGGGCTGTCGCTTCATACCTCGCTGAACAGGGATATGAAAAAATCCTGTTTATAAAAGGGCCTGAAGATCATGTGGATTCAATTGACCGTCTTGCGGGACTTAAAATAGGTCTTTCAGAGAAAGGTTTTAACCTCGATAATCTGTTACTCTCTAACGGGGATTATTCAACAGAGAGCGGCTATCGCACGGCAAAAGAATATTTTACGAAAAACAGGGCTGATGCCGTATTTGCTGCCAATGACAGAATGGCGCTTGGAGTACTGCTTTACTGCAGGGAAAAAGGGATACAGGTGCCTGAAGAACTCGGCATAGTCGGGTTTGATGACAACTTCTTTGCCGAGTATTTAACCCCACCCCTTACAACTGTTAAACCGCCGATGTATGAAATCGGGATTGTCGCAATGGAATCACTGATCAGAATGATTGAAAACAGGGAGAGACCCAATATCCGGGTAATACTGCCGGCAGAGCTTATTATAAGGGAATCGTGCCGGACGGGGATGCGGCCGGAGAAAAAAACTTGACATCCTTTAATGTTAGGTTATAATGGAGTTGTTACTAAAATGTAATCGCTTCCATAATTATAACATAAAAAAACAGGAGGAATTATGAGAAAAAGTCTTATTATCATGCTTGTTCTGCTGCTGACGGCAGGACTGGTATTCGCGGGCGGAAAAAAAGAAGCCGGAAAGATTGTTCTGATGACAGCTGGAGACACCAACATGCTTGCTATCCAACAGAATGTTTTAGGTCCCCAGTTTGCGGCATTGAACCCCGGCACAGGGCTGATCTCTGTTCATACCGGCCCGGGAAACGCCGGTTCCCAGAGAATTTATGAAAAACTTCTTGCGGAAAGTGAATCAAAGAAAGAAGTATGGGATATTGATGTGGCAATTGTTCATGAAATCTTCATGAAATGGGCAATGGACAAAGATCTTCTTCTCCCATACGCAAAAGAGAATGATTCCTGGAAATATGTAACATCGCCTTTTGCGAAAAATACTCTCGGAGTTAATATTGAAGGTTATGCCATTCCCATGTTCCACAGCCAGACCGCTATAGCCTACAATCCGCAGTTTGTGAAAAACCCGCCGAAAACCTATGCTGAACTTGAGAAATGGGTTAAAGAGAACCCAGGAAAATTCGGATACAACGGAGTCAAGGGCGGAGCTTCGGGCGTTTCATTTGTTGTCGGATGGGTTTACTGGAAAACCGGGAGATATGAAAAACTTGCCGTTACAGGTCCTGTAGAGCAGTCGGAAATAGCATCCTGGGAAGGAGCATACAAAGCTCTTGAGGATTTCAACCAGAATGTTACCTATACTGCCGGTAATGTCGGAACACTTGACGCGCTTAACAGGGGCGAAATATGGATGGGCCCGGTCTGGGTTGATATGTTTTTTACATTCATGAAGGAAGGAAAACTTAATCCTGAAACAAGAATGATACTTCCTGATCCGGGTATGCCTGGACAGCCGATGTATTATGTAATACCAAAAAAAGCCGCCAATCCGGAACTTGCAAAAAAATATATAGCATTCGCAACTTCACCTGAAGTACAGGGAAAGGAAATTGTTGAGAAATTCAACTGGTATCCCGGTATTGACGGATCTTTCCTTGAAGGAAAAGTTCCGCCGGAAGTCTATAAAAAGATTTACAGTGATGTAACTCCGGCAGATTTGCAGAAAAAAGGCCTTTCATTTCCGCTTGCTGATTATCACACAGCAATGCTTGAATCATACGAGAAATGGGTCAGGAAATAATGGATAGTTCCGTAATCGGAAGGAAGGGAGCCTTTCGTCTCCCTTCCTATGTATTCCTTCTGTTTCCTGCAGTAGCATTTATTCTTATAATGTACGCTTATCCCTTTATCCTTTCTTTTGTTAAAAGCTTTGAACTGGACGGGGCTTTTTCTACAGCTAACTACAAAAAAGCTGTTGACCTTTATTATAAGGATATTACTTTTACCTTTCTGGTTACCCTGTTTAACAGTACTCTCGCGACATTGTTCGGTGTTCTGCTTTCTGTTTATTTCAGGCTGAACGATTCAGTAATTTCACGGACACTTATCAAGCTGTACAGGATTCCGATTTTTATTCCGTTTGTTGTTGTTGCCCAGATGATGAACAGCTTCCTTGCTCCCCACGGAATATTGAATCTGTTCCTGGGAAAGGCCGGGCTTGTAAACCTTGATAATCCATTGCAGCTGTTTAACTTCGCAGGTCTTTCTTTCGGATTTGCATGGAAGCTTATTCCTTTTACCGTGATGATAATATTCGGCGGGTTTCAGATGATAGACAACAGCTATATTGAGGCTGCAAGAAGCGCCGGCGCTAAACTGCATCAGATAATCATAAAAATACTTATTCCGATGAACAGTTCAAGCATTCTTGTCGCGCTTGTGCTTGTCTATTCACAGATTGTCGGCACTTTTACACTGCCCTATATGCTTATAGGGGGTAAAATACCTACAACCATTACTGTTGATATTGCACACAGGGTTAACTATTACAGGGATTTCGGGGTAGCAAATGCACTCGGGGTCTTTTCCTATATTATGGTTATAATTACCGCGGTTTATTATTTGAAAATGAATATGAGGGATGCAAAGATTTCGCATCCCCAGGGCTGAAAGGGAAAAAATGAAGAGTAAAAAATATTATTTCAGATTTTCAATGGACCTGCTTCTGTTTGTGCTTTCACTATTAATACTTTTCGGGCCTATGTTAAGCCTTGCTCTCTGGTCTGTCGCAGAACAGTGGTACTGGCCCAATCTGCTTCCGCAGAAGGTGGGTTTTTCTTACTGGGCACAGGCCATGGGCTTGAAAATGAGTTATGCGATAGGAGCTGTAAGCATCGTCCCCGCATTCTTGAGAAGTATCGCAATCGCGGTTGTAACAGTTGTCATTTCAATGTCGATAGCCATCCCGGCAGGTTATGCCCTTGCCAAATTCAAGGTGCCGTTCGCAAGCCTGCTTCTGCTGCTGTTTCTGATGCCCAACGCGTTTCCGCAGCAGCCGATATTTGTAAACCTCTTAAGTATTTTTACCAAATGGGGGCTTGCCGGAACTGTTACAGGGGTAATTTTAGTCCACGTCCTTGTAGGGCTTGTGTACGGGATATGGATAACAAGTTCAACCTTCAAGGCAATACCGAACCATCTTATTGAGGCAGCCCGGAGTGTCGGGGCAGGCAGCAGAACTGCTTTTCTTAAAATTACACTGCCGCTTGCCGCGCCGGGGCTGCTTGCAAGTTCTGTATTTGTTTTTATAACATCGCTCGATGAATTTACAGGAACGTTTTTTATCGGTCTTCCATTTGTAAATACCCTTCCGCTTACGCTTTATTCGGCAAGCGGAACAAACATGCAGTTTGCATCGGTAATAGGGGTACTGCTCCTTATACCCAGTATTATATTTATGTCATTGGTCCAGAAGCTTCTTAAGGCAGAATATGTCGGGGGAATGGGTTAATGCAATCCGGAGAAAAAAATGTCTGAGCTCAGATTAAAAAATATATATAAAAGTTACGGAAAAACAGCAGTTATAAACGGCCTCAGCCTTGATGTAAAGGACGGGGAGCTTGTTACGCTTCTCGGACCGTCAGGCTGCGGCAAGACAACAACGCTTCGCTGTGTCACAGGATTTTTAAATCCGGAAAAGGGAGATATTTTTATAGGTGAAAAAAATATCACTGAAATTCCTCCGGAGAAAAGGGGGATCGGCCTTGTTTTTCAGAATTACGCACTCTGGCCGCATATGACAATATTTGAAAACCTGGCTTTCGGTCTGCGGCTGAGAAAAATGAAGGAAGGCGTGATTCAAAAAAAAGTTATGGAAGGACTTTCGATTGTTAAGCTTGAAGCATTCGGGGACAGATATCCGAGGCAGCTTTCGGGCGGCCAGCAGCAGAGAGTTGCGCTCGCGAGGGCTATTGTGCTTGAACCTGATATTCTTCTCCTTGATGAACCTCTATCCAATCTTGATGCTCTCCTCAGGGAGCAGATGAGGTTTGAAATCGGACAGATCCATAAAAATTTCAAAATTACAACAATATATGTTACACATGATCAGACAGAGGCAATGGTTATTTCCGACAGGATAGTTATCCTTAATAAGGGAATAATAATGCAGCAGGGATCTCCGACCGAGGTATATTCAAAACCTGAAAATAAATTTGTCGCAGGGTTCATGGGGACAACAAACTTTATTCCGGGAGAAATTTCTGAAACGAGGGGTGAACGCCTTTTAATGACAACAGGGGGAGGCAGAAAACTGCTGTGCAGCGGGCCGGAAACAGAAAAAGGGAAAAAATGTGAAGCCGCAGTAAGGCCGGAAAACATCTTTTTTTGTCCGTCAGGCGAAACCGGCGAAAATATATTTCCGGCCCTTGTTACAAGGGCATCCTATACGGGTGACATGATTGATTATGAAATAGAATTCGACGGCATCAGGCTGAGGGCAAGGGGAAGCGTAAAAGAGAGAGCTGAAGCCGGGGATAAAATCAATATTAAAATTGATCCTGATCACACTCCAGTTCTCTTTGAATAGTTCATATGTACAGCAACAGCACAACACTCAATTCTCTTGATGACATAATAAAAATTTCATATTCCGGGGAGATTGAGAAAATATCCCCGGAAATAGCGCAGCTTTCGGACATCCGGGAAAATGACGGGTTTCACGACAATGATCCGGTGCTTGATCATGTTAAGCGTGTTGTGGAAAATATTATTCTGCTTCTGGAAAACAGTCAGCATAAAGGTGATTATTTTAACTCATTTATCGGAAGCTGCAGAAGAAGGGATCTTCTGGTTGTTTCTGCTGTTTTTCATGATATAGCCAAGGTAAAAGTATTCAGGGAAGATGACGGTATAACATCATGTCCAGGACACGAGAGTGCGGGTGTTGAAATGATAAGGGAGTTCTTTGCGGACAGGCTTCCAGGGGACGCGGAACTTGATTATATCCTTCGTGTTGTTGAGGCCCACGGGATCCCTCATGTTTATCTTAAGCCGGATAACGTAAATATCGACAGGGATTTTGATATGCTTGCAGCAAGGTATTCCGGTATTTACCCCGATCTTCTTCTTTTTCTGAAAGCTGATGTTGCCGGTTCCCAGCTTGAAGCAAAAAACAGGAAGCTGTTTGATTTTATAAACAATTATCTTGACAAGAGAATTGAATCTTTTTTCAGCCTGAAATGATTTCGAGCAGTTTTTTTACATTTCTTGTAGTTACTGAATAAACACCTGATTTAGCATAAGCCTTCATAAGGCCGATGTCATCAATCGTCCAGAGGGAAACCGGTACATATCTTTTCCGGAGTATATCAACAATCTCTGCGTCACAGAAATCAAATCCCATATTAAGGCAGATGCCTCCGGACCTCCTGTATATATCTGTCAGATAATCTATATAGGATTTTTTATCAGATTTATAAAGCGCAATAACATTTTCAGGGATAAATTCCTCTGAAATGTTAACCATGAAGCCGGCGTCGGGGTAAAGGGTTTTAAGGGATGCCGCCTGCTGAGCTGTATATCCTGAAAATACGCACCTTCGCTCTGAACCTGTTTTTGCTAATATTCCCATCACTTCAGCGATACAGCTGAAATCCTTGATGTCCAGGTTTAACTGGATATTCTTCCCGGCTGTTTTTCCAAGTGCATCAGACAGTGAAACAATTCCCTTTAAATCAGCATAGCCGGTTTCTGCTATTGATTTTACTCCGGTAAAGTATGATGTCTTGTAATAGTTATCGTGGGACAATACCGGAATCCGGTCCTTTGTAATCCTCACATCAATTTCCGCGGCATCAGCCCCGCAGTCAATTGCGGCAAGAATAAATTCAAGTGAATTAGGTTTTGTATTTTCACATCCTGAGTGTGCAGTTACAAGCGGTCTCATTTTTATTTCATTCTTGCAAGGACATCTTCGATAGTCCCTGTAAATCTTCCGGGTTTCTCCATTTTTATGCTTGTAAGGGCTGCAGCATATCTAACCGCTTCTTCCGGGCCATGGGTAAGGTGTCTCGCAAGATATGACGCAAAACATGTGTCGCCCCGTCCTGTTCTTCCTGAAAGATTTTCAGGATTAAAGGGAGCCCTGTGGATTTTGCCTTCTGCAAGGACAAGTACTTCTGTGTTATGTGTTACCATTACCTCTTTTGCCCCGAGTTCTGCAAGTATCCTTGCGGCTTTTTCCCTGTCATCAGTGTCGGTCAGAATCTCGGCTTCAGCCGCGTCTGTTTTGAGAAATGTTATCATTGGAAGATATGTCTTTTTATTATCCCAGTCGCGGAAAAGCAGTTTCCCGCCGTCGCTGCATCTTAATAGTCCCTGCGCGTCAATCGCAACAGCCGCTTTTTTTGAAAGGGGGGTAATAAGTGTTTCCGGCAGCTCATCCCTGAACAGCCCGGCAAGGTGGAATATTTTTGTTTCTTCATCTGGTATGTCTTTTTCTGTAAACGGCTGGGCACTTGAGAGCAGGGTAACTTTTCTTTTTTCCCTGTCTGCGGAGAGGTAAACATTTTCAATTGATGTTGATAAAGGGGACTCAATTATTTTAAGATCAATATTCTTCCCCCTGATATATTCAATATCTTTCCAGTCTTCTCTGGCTGCCTTTGTTACAACCAGGACTTCTGCTCCTGTCTGCGATGCTGATGCTGAAGAATATACCACAGGACCAGCCGTAAACCTCTGTTCCTCGTTTATATCGGGGTAAATCATTATATCTTTTGAAACATGACCCATCATGATAATGTCATACTTTTTCATAAATGCCTCTTTTATTTGTTTACTGTTTTCAATGATACATGCAAATATTATTATAGTAAATATTCAATGATTTAAAATGTTAAAATAATGTAACCGCGTACATGAGCTGCAGTTTTAAATTTATACAAAATCCAATATACCTGATTTCATAAATTTTCAGTATTCGATTATTATGAAACTTATTTGTCTTTTTTGCATATATTCTGATGTAGAATGGTAAAAGAAAGGATATGTATGAATAAAATTTTTGATCATCAATTATAAAATATATTTTATGGATACAAGTACCCGAATGAATGATGACGAACAGGATGTTAAAAGTATTCAGGCAGTACTCAATGGAGAGAGGAATGCATTTGCATCAATAGTATCCCGCTATACTCAGGTATTATTTTCCCTGAGTTATCATATGACTGGCAACAGAGAAGAAGCCGAGGAAGCTGTTCAGGAAATATTTATTCTTATTTTTAGAAAACTGCATAAATATAATCAGGGAAAACGGTTTTATACCTGGATGTTTACGGTTGCTGTAAACTATCTTAAAACACTTGTCAGAAAAAGAAATAGATTCCCGCAGCATCCGGATCAGCGCTTTGATGATTCTTTTCAATACGAATTGAATACCCTGCCGGAAAGCACTCCTGAAAATGATTTAATCCGCAGAGAATCCGGAAAAGTTCTCCAGTCCGCCCTTAACCGCCTGCCGCTGAAGTACAGGGCTGTTTTCATACTCCGGGAAGTCGAGGGAATATCAATAAAAGAGACAGCCTTAATTCTGAGAATCCCTGAAAATACGGTTAAGACATTCAGCAGACGCGGTAAAGAGGAATTAAAAAAAATCATTGTTTCAATGAACTGGAATTGAAACTTTATCATTTAAAGCGAGTATATATATTTAAGGGGTTAAAATGGAATGTGATAAGGTCAGAAAGATTATTTATGAATATCATAATCTGAAACCGGCATTTCCTGAGATATACAGGGAGCATCTTGATAATTGCATTTCATGCAGAACTTTTAAAAAAGCATTGGACATGGTTGAAGGCGGCGGCGAATTTAATTTACCGGTCACTGAAGGTCTTGAGGAGAAATGTTTGCGGGGTGTTGATTCTATCCGCGCAAATTCCCGGGGATTCTTTATAAACCGGACACTTCTGGCCGCGGCAGCTGTTCTTCTTGTGGTTTTAACAGTTTCGATCACGCTGCTGGCTGTTGGAAATACTGAAAAGTCTGTTGTCGTTTATCTGCAGTTTTATGCCCCTGATGCCGGTGAGGTCGCAGTTGTCGGCGACTGGAACGACTGGGACCCCGCCTCGGATGTACTTCAGGACAGGGACGGGGACGGAAGATGGGATATCCGAATCAAAGTACAACCCGGAAGGGAATACAGATATCAGTTCCTGATTGACGGTGAGCAGTGGGTCCCAGACCCGAATGCTCCGATCAGTTTAAATGACGGATTCGGGGGAGAAAACTCAATCCTGAATATTTAGATAAATATTATTTTTTACAGGAGACAGAATATGAAAATTAAAAATGCTTTGCTGATTCTGACAGTTCTGCTTTTGCTTGCAGGAAAAATCCCGGCACAGGAAAATGAATTTCCTGAAAAACTGCAGCTTGAACTTCAGCAGAGAAACTGGAACAGGGAAGAGGTCCGTAATATGATTCAAATATGCCGGACGCTTGATTGGGAAGGGACAAATCCCGTTCATGCCGAGATATCAGCGCTGGCTTTACAGATGGGATTGGAAAAGAATGAGAATTTAAGTTTAAATGAACAGGCTCAGCTTGCTCTCCATGTCGCACTCCAGTCAAGAGAAATGGAAAGGGCAGGCCTTTCAGACCGGGAGATCGCAGGTGTTGTAATGCGCAGCACAAGAGAGATGTACCAGGAAATTAACCGCAACAGGCATATGTATAATCCGGAAAATATCGGTGAGAATATTGACCAGTGTGTCAAGGCGGCAATACAAAATCAGCTGCGTATATCCAATAGCAACATTGTTCAGAAGAGGAACGGCAACAGTTCGGATACTTCCGCGTCACTGAACAGCGGAAGCGGAATGAAAAGGAAAAAGCCGTAATAAGATAAAATTATGTCAGGAACCCTGAAGCATGAAGAGGAACATGAAGTGGCCGGCGGTTTTATAAAAATGCCGGCCATGATTTGTTTCTTATTATTAATTGTGTATTACTCTCCGCAGGCAGCATGGACTCAGGAGCCGGAAAACAATGTTCTTAATACAGTTGTTGCAATGATGGAAAAATCAGGTTACAGCAGGAGTCTTATGGAGATTATATTGATACCCTGCAGAGAAGCTGTTGATAATGGTATCCCGCTGGATTTTATTGAACCGCGTATCCAGGAAGGACTTGTGAAAGATATTTCAGCTCAGGGAATTGCAAAGGTGGTTCATAATGAAATTTTTCTTTATAGCCAATCCCGGACAGTAATTCAGAATATACAGGGAGCTGAAATATTTATTGAAAGGCATAATCTCTGGAGCAGAACAGCCAATCTTCTGTCTTCCGGTGTTTCAGTATCTGATATTGAAAAGCTGATTAAAATGACTCTCTCCGTGCCGGAGAATTATAATCAGTCAACCAGTCTGTACATCAGCCTTACAAAGTGGGGGCTGACAGAAACCCAATCGCTTCAAATTGTAGAGTCTGTTATTGGTTCTTCAATTTCTTCCGCCGAATATAGTGATTTAACTTCTTTATTTACTAAAGGACGGAGCAGTAATATACCCCCTGAGAAACTCATCAGCAGGATAGTAGATGAGCTTCCTAATGTGAGAACGCTGAGGCAGCTTGAAAAACGTGTATTACGATAAAGGATGTTGTAATGTGCAATAAAATAGTTCTTTTTTTTATCCCTCTCATTCTGACTGTAATGAAAGCAGAAGCTTATGAACCGTCATATTCTTTTGGAACTTACGGTCAAATAGAGAAATATTCAGATACCGGCGGGGCAGATTATCCGGCGGGAATATCAGCCGATGCATTCCAGCGTAATACTCTTCCGTCCGGATATTACTCATGGTACGCCGCGGCACTTTTTGAGTATTATCTGAATGATACTGATAAATACGAAGACAGGGAAAATCTTGCAGCCGACCTTCATCTGGAAGGTGATTTATTTGCATATGAAGCAGGTTCTTCTTTAAGTTTTTCATTTAACAGTATTGATTATTCAACATATATTCAGCCGGACTGGAGCGCCTCAATCCTTATGAATCCTTATGATTCCCCTTATTCAGCACGTCTGAACTACATCGGTTCCTGGATATATCAGGAGAGTTATTTCGAAGACAGAATTATTAACAGGCTGCTGCTCTCGGGTGCATATGATCCGTCACTTGGATTTGGTGTGGAAATTTCCATCGAAGCTGCATTGGAGGATTATTCCGAGTATTTTGTACTGGATAATAAAGGCGAAGATACTTCAGAAGAACGCAGGGATTACCTTTTATCAGCAGGTTTGTCCTTTGAGGGTTTGGCCGGATATTTTGTCAACTGGAAGTTGTCGTCCAGAATGAAATTCCAGGACTCAAATGCAAACCGATGGCTTGAAACAAATGAACTGGAGAAAGACAGTGAAGATTTAAAAAGTTTATTGCTGCAATCTGAAATAAACTGGTCTCCATTTATATCTTTTAAATTCGGGGCAGAATACTTTCTGGAGTATGTAATATATACATACAGAAAGGCTATTGACGGCAGCGGATTTATTACAGATGATAACCTTGTTGTCGTATACACAGGGGGATCCCTTGATCTTGGATGGACATTTAACAGTTCACTCTTTTACAATACATCATTTTTGCTGAACAGGGCATATTCATCAGATCCTGAATTTGATGAATGGAACTTCAGCATTAAAGGATGGCTCCAGTATTCATTCTAACAGTTTGCACTGAATTTTGCTGCTCCGGGTTGTTATAAAGACAGAGGAAGACCGGGTTAAACAAATATCGCAGCGATTGTAAAAAAAGCGAAAATTATTCCAGGCTGCCTCTATCCTGCCTGAGAACATCAAGGGCGTAAGTACTGTCCCCCCTTATCTCTTTTGCTGTCTGTTTCATCTTATGGCTGATCCCTTGTTTTTTTTATTAAAGATTCAATATCCTGTCTGATCTGTTTGAGGAAAGGCCTGTATAACTCTGAGTTGAATTCGCATAACACAATACCGTCATAGTCTTTAAGTATTTTAAATATCTCTTCATAGGGGATCCTTCCCCAGAGCGGCGGAATATGTATGTCGCCTCTGCCGAGTGCAATCCGGTAACCCATCGGTAGACTGTCATAAACACTGCGGTTTGTTATCCTGAGCGGCTCGAAAATACCGGTATTGTCTGAAATGTGAAGGTGTCCGAGTAAAGGGGCGGATTTTCTTATTGAATCAAGGTAGTCAAAGCCGATATGTGATGATGCGAGAAATCCATGGCCGGTATCATAATTAAGGACAAAGTTTTTCCTGTTTACTTTTTTTACGAATTCCATTACAGGATCGGCGTACTCAACTTCTATATTTTCCATGGCAAGTGTTATGCCGAGTTTTTCAGCATATTCCGCTGCTTCTATATGAGATTCAAGAAATCTTTTTTCAATCTCCGCTGAATTGCTCTGTTTCTCATAATGAAGATTCAAAAGCACACATCCTGATTCCGCCGCCGCTTCGATTGATGAGAATAAAGTATTTCTGTGGGTGTCAAAATCATCTTCCGAGCGGAGGTCAACACCGTATCCGATATGCATAGTGTATGTAAAACTGTAATCCGCGAGAAGATTTTTCAAAACAGGAAGCCATCTTCTTTCAAGTTTTCCTCCGGTTATGAGGGGGAACATGTCAGCGTCAAATTCGACTGCCTGATATCCGGCATCCGAAAAGTCAGAAAGCCATTTTGAGGCAGTCTCCGGTCTTGTTACAGGTGGAAGGTTTATACCTATTTTCATGTTTTTCTCCTTGCAGTTATCTTTTTCTCCGAATAAAAGATTTAGCATTTAACGGAGGAATTGTAAATCAGCTGCGGCAGACTGCTGACATTAAGACTGGTTTTTGTGATAGAATAATTTTATTTTCAAAAATAAAACACTGTATCATACAGGGACTTTGTATTATATTCATTTGTGTTTTTTCAATATTGATTTAATTTTTATTTGATTGGATACTGTTTAAACGCAGATGGAGAGGAAAATATGGAACTTACTTTTCTGGGAACAGGTGCAAGTGAAGGTATTCCGGCATTCAGATGCGTCTGCCCTGTTTGCCGCGAGGCGAGGGAACGGGGAGGCCGGCATATAAGGCAGAACGCCTCTTTACACCTGCAGTCAGACAGCGGGATAAATGTTCTGATTGACATGCCTCCCCAGATCAAGATGATGCTTGAAAAATACTCTTTAAGCGATACGGCGCTTGATATTATTCTTTTTACACACTACCACATTGACCATACAGGCGGGATTTTTCATCTTCTTGAGTCGATGCAGGAAAACGGCCATGCATCAGGCAGGCCTGTAAGCGTTTACCTGCCTGAAGATTTTTATAAAACCATAATGGACGGAACGTATGCAGACCAGCCTGATATGGGTAAAACTGATTACAGGGCATTTTACTCGCTTGAAATTTTACGCAGCCTTGAAAAAATATCGCGCGGTGAGCTTAAAATTTTGGCGCTTGATACGAATCACCTTACCGGCCATCCTGCCGTCCCCTATAAAAGGGAATGCCACGGCTACCTTTTTACAGAAAACGGTAAGAGCGCAGCTTATATGGTAGACTCATCCGCAACGCTTCCGCCTGCAACAGTTGAGGCTCTCCTCAGTCAGAACCTTGACTGCCTTATTTATGAATGCACATTTGACCGGTTCCCGGGAAATGGAAGGGGACATAGCGACCATGAGGGAGTGCTTGGTATCCGCGACCTGCTCAGGCCGGAGAGAATGATCATCACCCACATCAGCCACAGAAATTTCAGCCATGACAGGCTTGCCTCCTTTATGGAAAAACACGGTATTGAAACTGCTTATGACGGTATGACAGCTGAAATCTAATCTGATGACATGAGTCATGTTATTTGTTCATCTGCGTGTGCAGGAATAAAGTATTAGAATAAAATAATATTCAGTCTTCATCTCTCCTTCAGGGGCTATTAAAATGCTAATTGTCAGATTTTAACTATAAGACAAGGAGCTATTAATGGCACGATTAAGGCTGGTTAATATCCATAAACAATTCGGAAACCAGAAGGTCATTGAGGGAATCAGTCTTGACGTGGCAGAAGGTGAATTCCTGACCCTTTTAGGGCCTTCGGGATGCGGAAAGACGACAACGCTCAAGATAATAGCGGGATTTGTCCAGCCCGATGACGGTGAAATATATTTTGATGATGATCTTGTAAACACTGTTCCTCCAAATAAAAGATTTGCCTCAATGTGCTTTCAAACCTACGCGCTTTTCCCTCACATGAGTGTCCGGGACAATGTTGCGTTCGGTCTTAAAATGCAGAAAGTAAATGAAGAAGAACAGAAGGAAAGGGTTTTCAGCGCCCTTAAAATTGTCGGACTTGAAAGCCTTGGAGAGAGAAAACCATCACAGCTTTCAGGCGGACAGCAGCAGCGGGTTGCTCTTGCAAGGGCTATTGTTACAAGACCCAGGATTCTCCTGTTTGATGAACCGCTTTCAAATCTTGATGCGAAACTCAGGGACAGGGTGCGTGTTGAGATCAGGGAACTCCAGAGGGAACTGGGAATTACAAGCATATACGTAACACACGATCAGGCAGAAGCGCTTGTAATCTCAGACAGAATTGTGGTGTTGAATGCCGGAAAGATAGAACAGATAGATGAACCATATGAAATATACCGCAGGCCGGCCAACAGCTTTGTCGCTGATTTCATTGGGGCCGCAAATATTGGAAAAGGTAAAGTGCTGGAGGTCTTTGAAAAATTATACAGGGTTGAAACGGAATACGGGATTTTTAATATGGAGAAGAATGAAGCGCTGCCGGACAAGAAAACAGGGGAAAATATTTCTTTTTCATGGCGCCCGGAAGATGTGGAATTTTATAAGGAAGGGGAAACAAACAGGATTGACGGAGTTATTGATCAGGCCATATTTATGGGTAACATGACAGACCTTTTCCTGAGTGTTCAGGGTAAAAGACTGCGGGCACAGATGGCAGGCCGGATATATTTAAAAGAGGCTGAGAAGATTGTAATCAGGGTAGATGAAACTAATTTCCGTATTCTCGGAGGTTCGTCAGATGTCTAGAAAACCTGTCGGTGAAAAGATGAGTAATTTTCTTTTACTGCTCCCGGGGGCCGGTTTTATTTTTATTTTTCTCTCCTTTGCTTTTCTCCTCACAATTCTTCAAAGTTTCGGCCTTTTTTCCCTGATCGGAGAATCCCGTTTTACCTTTCGTTACTGGGGTATAATATTTGAACAGGAATTTATAGATTCCTTTCTCTTTTCACTTAAAGTCGGTATCGGAAGCGCTTTCGGTACACTTTTATTCAGCTATCCTATAGCGCTTTTTTTAAGGAAAAAAGGTTTTGGAAAAAAGACCCTCGGGTCACTCATAAAAATACCGCTTTTTATTCCGGCCCTTGTCGTAGCTTTTTTAATTGTCAATCTTATCTCTTATCACGGTCTGCTTAATTCCGCACTTGTTGCTGCCGGAATTATTAAGGAACCGTTAAGGCTGCTTAACGATCAGTTCGGATGGGGTGTTCTCTTTATTCAGATATGGAAAAACATCCCTTTTCAGCTGCTGATAATTTCATCATCCCTTGCCGTTATCAGGGATGACCTTGAAGACGCGGCGCTCAACCTCGGCGCAAACAAGCTCCAGGTTATAATGCGCATAATAATTCCGCTGTCAATTCCCGGAATTCTGGTTTCTGTAATACTGGTGTTCATAATGACATTCGGTGATTTTGCAATAACAAAAATTGCAGGCCCGGTATATCCCAACTCCATGAGTGTCCGGATGCTCACGGAAGCTATAGTGTTCCAGGAGTGGAACAGGGCTGCGGTAATGGGTGTGATTATCATGTCAACAGCTTTGATATTTGTTGCTTTCTATTCAAAGATCGCGAAAGTTATTCAGGAGAACAAACTGTGAATTTAATTACAGAAAGAATATTAAAAAAAAGAAGGCTTTTTTTTGGAATAATTACCGCCTTTTTTATTATCATGCAGCTTATCTGGATATTCACTCCAGTCATGTTTGCAGTGCTCTGGTCGCTTGTTGATCCTGACCATCCATGGTCATATCCGGACGCTTTTCCAAAAGTGCTCTCTCTTGCCCAGTGGAAATATGTATTTGATTATACCAATATCATAAGGGCACTGGCGACAAGCTATTCAATTGCTCCGCTGGCATCGCTGCTTGCCTTTATCCTCGCTCTTCCGACTTCCTATGTCCTCGGGAGAAAAAATTTCGCAGGAAAATCTATTATTTCAAATTTTATTCTCCTTCCCATAATTCTTCCGGGAATGGTTGTTGCTCTTTTTCTGAGCAGGGTTTTCGCAGTTTTCGGCCTTGCCCAGACCTATGCCGGCCTGGTAATAGGGCACTGCCTGATGGGTATTCCGTTCATGATCAGAATATTGACAACAAGCTTCGCTTCCATACCGCAGGATGTGATTGATGCCGCGGAAAACCTGGGTGCGGGAGTATGGGAAAAGATAAGGTATGTTTTTATCCCCATGGTACTTCCCGGTCTTTTTGCCGGTACTATTTTTACGTTTATTACAAGCCTTGAAGAGTTTAACCTGACCTTTATCATAGGTACTCCGACATTCGAGACTGTTCCGACAATACTGTATTCATTCCTCGGATATCATTTTATAAGAACAAACGCCGCTGTTGTCTCCCTTATTCTTATGGTTCCTAATATTATCATGCTGCTTCTGGCTGAAAGACTTATGAAAACAGATTACTTGTCTGCTTCACTCGGTAAAATGTGACAGAGGAGTTTTAATAAATAAACCCGGCAGAACCTGACCTGGTAAAAAACAGATGTTTTTTGGATATCTGTAAATAATATATGGAGGAAATGATGAAAAAAAGAATTTTTCTTGTGTTAATCGGCATTTTGCTTTGCAGCCTTGCTTTCGCGGGGGGCTCAAAAGAGAAAGCTTCCGTGGAAAAAGATTACCTGTCCATGTCATGGGACAAAATAATTGAGGAAGCAAAAGCCGAAGGCGAGCTTGTTTTTTATACCTGGTGGGGAGAAGAACACTGGATAGAAGCAGGCAAGAGTTTTGAGAAAAAATACGGCATCAAAACCAAAATTATTGTCGGTGATGCGGCTGCTAACGCAAACAAGGTTGTTGCCGAAGGAAAACAGGAAACAGGGACTATTGATGCGATCATGATCGGCGGCGATTATCTTAAGCCTGTTATGGACCTTGGTTTGTTTATGAAACCGATAACCAGGGTAATACCTGATGTAGACAAACTTGATCCCAAACTTCTCCAATTTGTTGAAGGGCTTAAAAATAACGGTGAGCTTATTCCTCTTTACAGAAACCAGACAGGCCTTCTCTATAATCCTGCAAAAGTACCTAATCCGCCGCAGACCTGGGCTGAACTAACAGCATGGATAAAGGCAAATCCGAAGAGATTCGGCTTTAACGATCCCTCAAAGGGAGGGTCCGGGCAGTCTTTTGTGCATGCAGCCATTGGTGAGATTACAGGAGGTCTTGATCAGTACAGGGGCGATCTTGAAGCAGTACCTGCCAAGATGGAGAGCTGGGGCAAAGTCTGGGACTGGATGAACAGTATGGAAGAATACTGGACATATACGACATCCAATAACGATTCCATATCCAGGGTTAATTCGGGCGAATTCTGGATGACAGTAGCCTGGGACGATGATATGCAGGTAAACCTTAAAAAAGGAAGCCTCTTCAAGGACGCTGTCCTTTATATTCCTGAATTCGGGCTCGCAGGCGGAGGCGACTGCGCGGGTGTGCTTAAAAACGCGAAGCACAAGGCGGCAGGACTTCTCTTTCTGTCATTTCTCACACAACCTGACCAGCAGCTGTTAATGAATGAAAGGATTGGAAGCTATCTTGCAAGAACAGATGTCAGCGGAAAAATGCAGCTGCTTCCGGAAGAGCAGAGGCAGAAATACGGAGTACCATGGATTCCTGCTCCCTACAAGAGAGCGTTTATCGACCAGTTTGTAAAAAATGTTTTAATGAAATAGGAAAAAAGAGCGGAACCGTCGCTGGTTCCGCTTTTAAATTTATTGTATTCTGGAAAACAGGGGATATTTATTTTTATGAGCATCAGGTATTTTCTGGTTGTCATTATTATTGTCTCACTTTTGGCCGGAATAATGGTTATAATCGGCAATGTAGACGGCCGTATTGATGAAAAGGAAGACGGAATAACTGATATCAGTTCCATGAGCTGGGATGAAATAAAGGCAGAGGCTTTATCGGAAGGTAATGTGATAATTACAACCTGGTGGGCGGAATCATATTTCAACCATATTGCCGGGCTGTTTGAAGATAAATACGGCATACATGCAGAGGTTGTAGTTCAGCAGAATGAAACAACACTCCAAAAGATAATTCTTGAGAAAAAACTCAAGACAGGGAGTATAGATATATTTATAGCGGGTTTTGCCGGCCATCTGCAGAAGGCTCTTGATGAGAATATTTTTTTACCGGGACTGAAAAAAATTCCTGACTGGGATAAGCTTCTTTATCCTGACAGAAGCTACCAGAAAAACATGTTTATCGAAGATTTAATGATTCCAATTTACAGAAACCAGGTCGGGTTTTTATATAACCCCGCTTTTGTGCCTGACCCTCCCCGCAGCTGGGAAGATTTCAACAGATGGATCAATGAAAACCCCAGGAAATTTGTTTTCAGCGCAAAAAATGACGGGTCCGGGGAGGCATTCAAGCATTCAGTTGTCTACAGGCTTACCGGCGGGGCAGCACAGTACAGAACAGGCAGCAGGCATCTTGATAATGAAAAAGTAAAAAACTGGAACATCGCCTGGGACTGGTTTAACAGTAACAGGGCCGTACTGGGATTCAGCTGTTCCAACCATGACTCGCTTAAAAGAATTCATTATAAAGATGCATGGATAACTCCGGCGTTTGTTGATGATACAATTATTGCGATGAACAATGGACTCCTTGATAACACTCTTAAGATGTATATTCCCGATTTCGGCCTGTTCAAGGGGGGTGACGGCGCAGGTATTGTTGCAAATGCACCGCACAAGGCAGCAGCTATTCTTTTTCTCTCGTTTTTGGTCGACAGGGATATACAGCTTTTGATGAAAGAGCTTATAGGATCAGACTGCATCAGGAGTGATATTGAAAAACCTGACAGTCCGTTTCTGACCGGAGCCGAGAGGACTCACGCAATTGCCCACACTGATCCGGTTTATTACATATACCTTGATTCAGAATTTAAAAAACATGTTCTTAAGGAATAGAACTATATCTTTCTGATGTCATTTCTGTAATCTGACGGCCTCTTCCCTGTAAGTTTCCGGAATATACGGCTGAAGTAGCTTGGATTTTCATATCCGATCTGATAGGAAATTTCATAATTTTTCATGTCGGAACCTGCGAGGAGCTCTTTTGCTTTTTCGATTCTGTATTCGGTCAGGAATTCCCAGATGCTTATGCCGGTTTCACTTCTGAACAGATGACAGAAATAATTTTTGCTTATGCCGGCATAGCTGCATATATCATCAAGATTTATATTTTCGCTGTAATGGCTGCCTATATATTTTTTAGCGCTTCTTATATATCTGGACCTGTCTCCCCCCGGATTAAAATCTGCCGGCTGGCCGTTCTTTGACCTGAACATTTCCGGTTTTAGAATCAGTGTATTCTCAAACAGGTATTTTTTTGAAATATATGAGCACACCTCTTCATAGGCGCTGTGAAGGTTGAAACAGCTGTTGTATAAACTGCTAAGTGCTATAACCACTGAAATATCCTTTTCCTTCTGTACCGCCTCAAGACAGCCGGCAATAACTTTGTCCCTGGTAAGATTGCTGCATTCAGCAAGCAGCATAATGTACTCATCAGGCGTGTTTTCAAAGAAATAGGTTTTTCCTTCATAGTAAGTTTTCAGTATCCCGGTTATCTGTGTAATCATATCAACCGGTTTCCTGTTTTCAGTAGATGTAATGTAGTTGTTATAATCAAGTCTTGTTATGGAAAGCAGAACCATCTGAAAATTGCCAAGGTCTAAATTTATTTCCAGCATGTTCATTATTTTCCTGTATTCCTCAAAGTCATTCCTTGGATAAAGAAGATTCCTTAACAGCCTTTCTGCAGCATAATCAAGAGATTTTTGATGGACAAGTTTTCTCGACATATCTGACTGAATTTCTTCAACAGATTCAATTATCAGCTGCTCAAGTTTATCTTCATCAAGCGGTTTAAGCAGATACCCTCTGACCCCGTAACTTATTGCTTTCTGGGCATATTTAAATTCATTGTACGCGCTTAAAATTATTATCTGGATTTCAATTTCATCTTCCCTGATTCTGCTAATCAGTTCGAGGCCGTCCATTTCCGGCATTATGATGTCGGTTATCAAAATATCAGGACTATAATCTTTAATAATTGATAAGGCTTCAGCACCGTCAGATGCTTTTCTTATTTCGTTGATTCCCAATGATTTCCAGTCGAGTATATTTTCAAGAAGCCTGAGCGTAGGCTCTTCGTCATCGCATATCAGCATCTTCATATTATCTCCTCCTCATTTTTTATGTCCGGCAGGAGGAGTTCAATCCTGAATCCCTTACCTTCTTCTGAAAACACGCTTGCTCCGAATGGCGAACCGAATTTGAGAACAATTCTGTTGTGAACATTTTTAAGTCCTATGTTTTCCCCTTTATCTTCCATTGACTGATCTTTCATATAGTTCCTTATATACCTTAGTCTTTCTTCCGACACACCGCTGCCGTTATCATCAATAGAAATATTTAGTTTGTTGTCAGAGCCTGATATCCTGATACTTATATCAATGGCTTTTACCTTTAATTTGTTATGATTGATGGAATTTTCAACTATAGGCTGGAGTATGAGTTTTATGGTTTTCCTGTTTAAAAGTTCATCCGGACATTCGATGGAACAGCTGATAAGAGAGGGAAATCTTTTGGACTGGATATCGAGATAATTACCGAGATGATTTAATTCATCTTTCAGGTTAACAAGCTCTTCCTGATGATAGATACCGTATCTGAGCATGTTCCCGAGACTTGTTATGATATGTCCTGTTTCCTTGTTCCCTTCGCTTACAGCAGAGGATTTAAGCAGCTGTAAAGTGTTGAAGAGGAAATGAGGATTTATCTGAGCCTGCAGTGCTTTTATCTGTGCTTCCTTGTTCTGCAGCTGGAAAGAATATATTTTCCTGTTGAGGGTAACGAGGTTCGTAACGAGGCTGTTGATCTTTGAGCTTAAAAGCCCTGTTTCTGTAGTTTCATTTTCATTGACGGTAATATCAAAATTACCCTTTTCGATTTTTTCCATTACTCCGATAATATTTTCTATCGGTTTGGTAATCAGTCTGTTCATAAAGCTGTATGATACGTAAAGCATGAAAGCCAGAAACGCGACAATCACGGCAAATATATATTTAAGAGGAGTTATGTGGGAGACAAGTTCATCCCTTGGAATTACTGCAATTATTGACCACCCTGAAATACGTGAGATGGTATGTACAACTGCCATTTCCCTTCCTCCAATAATTGTGAAAAAAGGATTATGTGTTTTTGTGATTTTTTCTTTAAGACTTTCTACTTCCCGGATATAAGAAGGAGTGTAATTGTTTCTGAATATTGATCTGCCGGTTCCGTCAAGCAGTATTATCTGTCCGTTTTTTTCAAGTGTAATATTCCTGAGTGCGTCAAACAGTTCATAGATATTCAGGTTGCATATAATTGACTCTCCATAAACCCAGTCCATGTTGAGAAAATTAAATACCGGTATGACCGCTGACACTGTTTCGTTGGAGCCGCCATAGTTCTCATAATAATAATTCTGATGGTGCATCCCGGTGAAGATAATTGATTTTTCATCTGCAGGCCTGGGATACCAGGGCTGTTCGAAAAAATTAAAGGAAGGAACGACCCCTTTACCTGAAGCCGCTATTGAGTGTCCTGATTTGTCTATTAAAATTATATCCCTGATCTTACTGTTGAATTTAACAAGGTCCTGCAGATAATACTCTACCTTCCAGAGATTTTCCGCCGCAAGAGTGCTTTGCGTTCCGAGTATGTCGAGATGTGACAGTATTATCTGATTAGTCGCGGCTGAAGAACATATCATATTAATCTGCCACAGGTATGAATCAATATTCCGGCCTGTCTCAATAACAAGTTTGTTGGTGTAGGAGAAAATGTTGTTCATGAAAATGTTTGAAAATACTTTATAGCCGCCAAGGCCGAAAATTGAGAAGAAAAGAAATATGTAAAAAAAGTAGAAAAGGATAATTTTACCCTTGATCGACCTGTAGTGGTGCAGGATGCGGAACATGATGATATAGTAGCATTAAAAGTTTTGAAAATAAATTATTGAAATAATATATTCGCAGAAAAAGATAATATCTTTCCTTCTTCGAAAGTACTTAAAGGGAATATAAATAATATTCAGGACGGTGATCATATGAGCGGTAAATACAGTGTTAATACGGATATTGAAAATGATAAGGGATATCCGTTCGGGGTATTCAGGCAGATAGCAGAAGCGGGGTTCACTCATATACACTGGGGGCATCAGTGGAACACCGATTTTATTTATACCTCACCTGAAATCGATGAAATAAAAAAACATTTGAATATTTTCGGACTATCCCTTAGCGATACACATGCCAGCAGCGGTGTAGAGAAATGCTGGTATTCACCTGTCGAGCATGAAAGACTTGCAGGAGTTGAGCTCGTAAAAAACAGAATATTCCTGACCGCTGTTCTCGGCGGTGATGCGGTTGTCCTTCATCCGTTTGTACTGTACAACAGGGAGCTTTTGCCGGGGTTCAGGGAACAGGGGTTGAAAAGCCTTGGAGAAATTGAAAGTTTTGCTAGAAGCTGCGGTGTAAGGATTGCTCTTGAGAACCTCTTCCAGGCCGATGCTTCCGGTATAAAGGACTGCGAACTTGAAAATATTGATACACTTGAGTATTTTTTTGCCCGCTTTTCTTCTGATTATCTCGGTTTTTGCTGGGATATAGGACACAGTATTCTTCTTGGTGAAAAATCATTCATGAGATGCGAAAAACTTGCAAAAGAGAGACTTGCAGTAATGCATTTAAATGACAACAGGGGGGATTTTGATCAGCATTCAGCCCCTTTTACCTGGTGCGGACGATGGGCCTGGATAGCTGAGGTAATTGCCTCTTCTCCCTATCCGCCGGATAAACCTGTTTTAATTGAGGTTGATGTGAATAAAAATCCGGATTATTCACTTGTTGAATTTCTTGAAGTGAATTTCTCTGCCGGGGAAAAATTCAGTCGGCTTGTCGAAAGCTGCAGGATAAAAAATCAGGACTAAGCTTTATCCTGTTCCGAGCCTTTTTTCCCTGCAATTCTTCCAATAACAATGCATTCAGTTATTGCACAGCTGCCGAGGCGTGAAGCACCGTGTACTCCTCCTGTGACTTCACCTGCCGCATAAAGCCCTTCAACGGGCCTGCCGTCAAGATCAAGCACCTGTGCGTTTTTGTTTATCAAAAGGCCCCCCATCGTAAAGTGCACCTTGGGCCAGAGCCTGATGCCGTATAAGGGGGGAGTTTTAATTTCTGATGCGGTTTCAATAATCGGTTTTCTAAAGTCAGCATCGATTTTTTCCAAAACAAATGAATTGAAGCGGTCAATTGTATTTTCAAGGGATAAAAGATTGATTCCGTAATTCGCAGCAAGTCCCGCAGGTGATGCAAACTGCTTTACAATTCCTTTTTTAAGGCATTTATCAATATTCCATCCGGAGTTCTTAACTGCTGTTGAGTCGGCGATACCTATGCACGGGTGCCCTGCCGCAAGTATCGCATCCGAAAGTGTTTTCCTGTCTGCAAGTTCATTGGCAAATCTTTTTCCGGTATCGGGGTCTATTACTATTCCTCTCTGAAAGACTATGTACTCTGAAAAGGATGGGCCGTCTCCGTATCCTTTTTCATCGGGAGATGCCCATGGCCCGAGCTGGATATGCGAAAGATGGACGGGGCATGAGCCGATCTGCAGGGCTGCCTTAAGGCTTTCTGATGTTGCCGAAGGCTGGTTTGTTGTATCTATTTTTTCTGTCAGCCTCGGGTCCTGGGAAGATCTGAAATCAATATCACTTCCGAATCCTCCTGCTGCGAGAATAACGGCCTTGTCTGCCATGATATGCTTTACACTTCCTGTATCCCCTTTTTTATAATTATAGTTTTCAGTAACTTTTACCCCGGTTACTTTTCCGCCGGTATCCCTGATGAAACCGGTGAAGTGTGTGTGAAACATAATTTTAATATTCTTTTCTTTTATCTTCTGCATCAGTTTTTTTACAATTACGGCGCCTGAAATTCCTTCAGGGGTGAAGCATCTCGGGACAGAGTGTCCGCCGAATATCTCGATCTTTTCGAGGAATGGAACGCCGATATAATCACGCAGCCATTCATAGGCTTCTTTTGAATTACCAGTTACAGTTTTTACAAGTTCAGGATGATTGATTTCAAGCCCTGCTTTCATCATGTCTTTGTAAAAGAGTCCTGGTGAATCAGTTATATCTGCTTTCTTCTGCTCTTCGGTGCCGGCAGCTGCAATACCGCCGTCGCTGATCAGGGAGTTGCCGCCGGGGGCATGCATTTTTTCTATGATTACAACAGATGAGCCGGCATTATGTGCTTCTATGGCGGCGCTTAAGCCTGCAAATCCGCTTCCTATTACTACTACATCAGCCCTGACTGCAGAAACTGTTCCACCTGAAATCTGATTAGTCAAAATAATGCGCTTCTCCTTTTGTCCTGATATGCAAATCAGCATAAATAAATATTTATTAACCGCTTTAATTATAGTACTATTTATTTTTTAGATGTACCCTTAATCAAGTTGAGCCTTAAAAAAAGGATGGAGAAAATGGAAAAAAGGATTATAGATTTCAGAAGCGACACTGTAACTAAGCCTGATGCAGGTATGAGGAAGGCGATGTACGAAGCTGAGGTCGGGGATGATGTGCTGGGCGACGATCCCACTGTCAAAAAACTTGAGGGGCGGATATGCTCCATGCTCGGCACGGAAAGCGCGCTGTTTGTCTCAAGCGGGACGCAGTCTAATCTCCTTTCCATAATGAGCCACTGCGGGAGAGGCGATGAATACATTTCCGGACAGAGCGCCCACTGTTATAACCACGAGGGGGGAGGGGCCGCCGTCCTTGGAAGCATTCAGCCGCAGCCGATAGAGTTTAAAAGCGACGGAACGCTTGATCTTGATGAAGTTGCCGCAAAGATAAAGCCTGATGATTTTCATTTTGCCAGGACAAGACTTATGTGTCTTGAGAATACGCAGGACGGAAAAGCACTCCCTTTTGATTATATGAAAGAAGCCTCCCGCTTCAGCCGGGAGAGAGGGCTTTCCATCCATCTTGACGGTGCAAGGCTTTTTAACGCCGCAGTCTCTGCCTGCAAACCTGCATCAGAGATTGCAGCTCTTTTTGACACTGTTTCCGTATGTCTTTCCAAAGGGCTTGGCGCCCCTATCGGCTCACTTATGTGCGGGAAAAAGGAAAATGTGGAGACTGCCAGGCGGTGGAGGAAGGTCCTCGGCGGCGGGATGAGGCAGGCCGGTATTATTGCTGCGGCAGGGCTTTACGCGCTTGAGAATAATATTGAAAGGCTTGAAGAGGACCATCGGAATTTACAGCTTTTAAGGGAAAAATTTGAAGGGATTAAAGAGTTTGAAATTATTTCTGCAGCGACAAATATGCTTTTTGTAAAACTTCTTAAGGGAGACCCGGCATCTCTTGCCGGCGCCCTCAGGAATGACGGTATATTGATTCTGCCCGGCAGAATAATAAGATTTGTCACACATCTTGATATAAATAAACCGGATATATTAAAAACAGCAGAAGTGATCGGGAAATATTTTATATCCTGATTAAACGGGAATTATATTAACCTGACTGTCAAAAAAAACAATTATCAAAATAATTGTTTATCGAATGGATTGCTCCGCCTAAAATACTTCCGTTTTTATTAAAAGAGGTGTATTGAATATCATAATATTTCTTCATATTGTTCAGCGAAATGTCAGATATTTTTTCCCTTAATTTTCCAATAAAAAAATCTCCTGCGTCTGCAATTTCTCCTGCAATAATGATCAGTTCAGGATCAATCATCATGCATCCGTTTGATATTCCTATGGCATATAGTTCTGCAAACTCTTCCATTACCTTCATGGCAGCATGATTTCCATTATTCGAGTCATTAAAAATATCTGAAATTGTAAGTGAATCAGATTCTCCTCTTTTACCGCTTTTATTGTATAATTTTTTCGCTCTGGAAATAATCCTGTCATACGATATGATATTCTCAAAACACCCTCTTCCTCCGCAGTGACATATTTCTTTTGAAGTAGGGTCAATTCTGATATGGCCAATTTCACCTGCAAGATAATTATTGCCGATGTACATATTCCCTTTTATTATTATTCCGCCACCAACACCTTCAGAACCTGCGGAAAACACAAAAAAATTTTTTGTGTTTCTGGCTTTCCCGATTGCCTGTTCCGCCAGACAGATAAAACGCACCTGGTTATCAAGCCGAAAATTAAAATTCTCTGAAGTTTTTTCTTTGAGTATTTTTATAATCGGTGTTTTATATTTCCAGGAAGGAAACCGCGAAGCAGTGAGTATTTCACCATTTTCAGGATCTGCAACTCCAGGGACTGCAATGGATAGCCCAAGTAATTTTCGTGACTTATGAACAGTATCGGCAGTTACTTCATTAATAAAACCGGCAATTATGGAAGTTACTTTTCCTATTGATTCATTTCCGGCAATGGGAATTATCCTGTTAATTTCAATATTTGCGCTTGTATCAGTGGTTGCCAGGCGGATTTTTGTATCTAAAATATGAACAGATATTGTATAGCCGTATAAATTGTTTAATCCATAGAGATCAGGTTTTTTCCCGCCTTTATTACTGGAAATTCCTTTGCCTTTAAAAATAATAAGATTATTCTGAATTAAATGCTCAAATATCTTTATAACTGTTGTTTTACTGAGTTTTATTTTTATTGCCGCTTCGGTAATGGATAAATTTTCATTTTCTCGGAACAGCTTTAATACCAGTTTCTGATTTTTATTTTTAAGTGACTGCGGTTTTGCTCCGATTGGACTCATTCCTGACCTCGTTCAATCTTGATATTATTCAGCATAAAGCTAAAATTGCAATACGTAAAGACATTTATAAATAAAGTTGACAAACTAAAAAGCTGTGTTATACTTATTTTAATAATTCAAATATGGAGGAATTTATGAAAAAGAAAGTGTTGCTTGTTGCGCTTATCATTTGCGTTCTTATGCCATTTGCAATTTTTGCAGGCGGTAAAAAAGAAGCTGCTGGCGGGAAAATGAAAATCGGGTATGTTGTTAAGGATAACACCGGCGATTACTGGAAAATAGTTCAGGCAGGTGCAATGGCTGCAGGAAAAGATTTTGACGTTGAAGTCTTATATAATGGACCAAACGCAGAGACAGAAGTAATGCAGCAGGTCGCGATGATGGAAGATATGATTACAAAAAAAGTATCTGCACTTGTAATCGCCCCTTCACAGCCGAAAGCTGCAATTTCAGTATTCGACAAGGCAGATGCGGCAGGAATACCTGTTCTTCTTGCAGATACTGATGCTGACTGGAGTAAAAAAGTAACATTCCTTGGAACAGGGAATGAAGCAGCCGGTAAAATCGGCGGTGAATATATTGCAAAAAAACTTGGCCCAGGTGCTGAAATTGTTATCGTAAGAGGAGCTCTCGGCGACCTTACACATGACCAGAGAAGCAATGGCGCTGCAAATGCTGCAAAAGCTGCAGGATGTAAAGTAGTAGATATTCAGCCTGCTGACAGCGATATGGCAAAAGCCATGGATGTTATGGAGAATCTGATTCAGGCAAATCCCAACATCAAGGGTGTATTCTGTACCAGCGATGCCATGGCAATTGGCGCCAACAGGGCTGTGGAAAAATCAGGCAAGAATATTGTGGTAATCGGTTTTGATGCTATACCTGTTGCGGTTGAAGAAATTATGAAAGGTAAAACATTTATAGGTTCAGTTGCCCAGAGTCCTTATAATATCGGCTATATGGGTGTTGAAAATGCCATTAAGGCGGCCAAAGGCGAAACTGTTGAAAAGAGAATTGATACAGGCGCGAAAATGATTGATGCATCAAACGTACAGGCTTACAGTGACGATCTTAAGAAAATGCTTGGCAAATAATAGTAAATTAAGTTACTGATTTAATTTAAAAATACCCTTTCCGCAAGGAAAGGGTATTTAAAATAATCATGGGAGAAAATAATGACTCAACCATTTATTAAACTGGAAAGCATAACGAAAAAATTTCCAGGGGTTGTTGCTCTTAATAATGTATCTTTGGATCTTTATCAGGGAGAGATTCATGGTCTCATTGGTGAGAATGGCGCCGGTAAATCAACATTTATAAAAGTTCTTACAGGTGTCCATACTCCTGAAAAGGGTGAAATAATTTTAAAAGGGAATCCAATAAAAATTGAAAACACAAAGCACGCTATTGATCTTGAGATTGGTTGTATTTATCAGGAACTCAATAATATACCGCAGCTTTCTGTAACTGATAATATTTTTCTGGGATGCCAGTTGAAAAAAAAATCCGGATTACTCGATTATGAGACAATGCATAAAAAAGCAAGAGAACTTCTAAATGATCTGGGACAGGATATTGATCCTACTTTGCCTATTGAAAAACTCGGTATGGGACATCAGCAGATGGTTGAGATTGTCAAGGCCATTACTAAAGATATTAAAATGCTGATTATGGATGAACCTACTTCCAGTCTTAGTGAGACAGAGGTTAAAGAACTTGTTGACGCTGTCCGGAAACTGAAGAGCAAGGGAGTTGGTATTCTTTTTGTTTCCCACAAACTGGAAGAGATATTTGAATTATGCGACAAAGTTACTGTCTTCAGGGATGGGCAGCATGTAATAACGGGAAATGTTTCTGATTTTACAAATGATCTTCTTATCCAGAATATGGTCGGACGGGAGATAACCCAGCAGTTCCCGAAAATAGAATTTAAAAAAGGCGAGGAAATACTCAGGGTAGAAAACTTTACACGCTACGGGGTATACCGGAAAATTAATTTTTCTCTTTCAAGAGGTGAAATACTTGGTTTTTCAGGTCTTGTAGGCGCCGGGCGGACAGAACTTATCCGCGGAATATTTGGCGCGGATCCTATAGATGAAGGTAAATTGTATTTAAACGGAAAGGAAGTGAACATCAACAGCCCTGAAACTGCTGTCCGGAATAGATTCGCACTTTTGACAGAAGACAGAAAAACTCAGGGGCTGGTGCTTGGTGCATCAATTCTTTCAAATTTAATAATTACCTGCCTTTGCAAATTTAAAAAAGGCCTCTTCCTTGACAACGCCAAAATATGCAAAGCAGTTGATCATAATATTAAATCATTGCAAATCAAGACACCTGGTCCTGATACACTCGCAGAACAGTTGAGCGGCGGTAATCAGCAGAAAGTTGTTGTCGGTAAATGGCTTAACAGTGATGCGGAAATATATATATTTGATGAACCTACCCGGGGCATTGATGTCGGGGCAAAGGTTGAAGTTTATAATCTGATGAATAAAATACTCGAAGAGGATAAAGCTATCATAATGATTTCTTCGGAGTTGCCTGAGATTCTGGGGATGAGCGACAGGATTATCGTTATGAGAAACGGGAATATTACTGCTGAAATAAAAAGAGGCAGTAAGCAGTTTAATCAGGAAGATATTATGCATGCATCCTGGGATGACAGCGCCATAAAGGAGTAAAAGATGAAAAATGCGAATGGTAAAAATATTGATTATAAAGAAGTGCTGTCCAAGCTTGGACCGCTTCTTGCCCTTGTTCTGGTTAGTATGGCTTTATCGCTTGGTACTGAACAGTTTATGACAGTTGGCAATATCACAAATATTATGAGACAGGCTTCCATTAACAGCCTGATTGCCGCCGGTATGATGATGGTCATTCTGACAGGCGGTATTGACCTTTCTGTAGGTTCGATAACCGCATTTGCAGCCTGCGTAATGGGGGTAATGATTAAAAACGGCATAATGAATCCTGTTCTGCTGATTGTGAGCGGATTCGGTGCCGGTACTTTTGTAGGCTATATCAACGGTATTCTTCTTACAAAGTTAAGATTACCTCATCCTTTTATATCTACAATTGGAACCAGAAATATTTTCAGAGGATTGGCTCTTCTCATAACTGCTGCCTCTCCGATATCAGGATTTCCCAAAGCTGTACAGTATCCTGGTACAGGTGACATTTTTTTGGGAATACCGGTAAGTTTTTTAATTGTTATTGTAATGTATATCGGGATACATATTTTTTTAAATAATACAGCTTTAGGCCGGCATATTTACGCAGTCGGAGGAAACAAGGAGGCAGCAAGGCTTTCAGGACTCAATGTCAATAAGATTTTGATAATAGTATACGCAATATGCGGTTTTATGTGTGCTTTTGCCGCGCTTGTTATGATCGGCCGTCTCAATACAGCTTTCCCTCTTGCCGGTTCAACTGCTGACATGGATGCAATTGCTTCCTGCATTATCGGGGGAGTTTCCTTCCTTGGTGGAAAAGGGACAATCTGGGGAACATTGATCGGTTCTCTTCTGATTACAGTCTTAAGAAACGGCTTGAACCTTATTGGTGCATCTGCAGATATGCAGCTTGTTGTAATTGGACTTGTAATTATTGTTGCGGTTTATGTTGACGTACTTAGAGCAAGTGCGGAAGCCAAATCAAAAAGACTTGCTGCAAAAAAATAAAAAACAGTGTCCGGCATTTTTTGTGCCGGCTTTATGAATTAACAGGAGATAAGATTGTGGATAAAATAAAATTAGGTATAATAGGCGCCGGAAGAATTGGCCGTGTACACGCGGAAAGTGTGACATTCCATATTCCTGATGCTGAGGTAGCAGCTGTTGCTGATCCTTTTATTACTGAGGAAGGTAAAAAGTTTTTTAATAATCTTGGAGTAAAAGAAATTTTCAAAGATTACACGGATATCCTTGCAAGGAAAGAAATAGACGCAGTCCTGATCTGCTCGTCAACTGATACACATGCAAAGATTACAATCGAGGCTGCAAAAGCTGGAAAGGATATTTTTTGTGAAAAACCGATAGATCTTGATATAAGCAGGATAAAAGAAACCTTAAAAGCTGTTAAAGAGGCCGGTGTAAAATTCCAGGTTGGCTTCAACAGGAGGTTTGACCGCAACTTCAGCGCTTTAAAAAAGAGTGTTGCTGACGGAAAGGTCGGCGATGTACATATAGTGAAAATAACATCCAGGGATCCGGCTCCGCCTCCTGTAGAATATATAAAAGTTTCAGGAGGGCTCTTCTGCGACATGATGATACATGATTTTGATCTTGCAGGATATCTGTCTGGAAGTGAAGTTGTTGAGGTTTTTGCCAGTGGAGCTGTTCTTGTTGACCCTGCCATCGGTAAAGCCGGAGATATTGATACAGCAATTGTCACTCTTAAATTCGCCAATGGCGCAATTGGTGTTATTGATAACTCAAGGCAGGCTGTTTACGGATATGACCAGAGGGCGGAAGTTTTCGGATCGAAAGGATGTGCTGCTGTAGAAAACGAAAAACCTTCAACAAATAAAATCAGCAATAAAGACGCAGTATGTGAAGAGAAACCGCTTTATTTCTTTCTTGAAAGATATATGCAGGCTTATGCTGCTGAGGTAGGTGAATTTGTCTCAGCAATAAAGAACGGAAAGGATGTTCCGGTTGGAGGGGATGCCGGTCTTGCATCAGTTGTAATAGCAAAAGCGGCAATGAAATCACTTAAGGAAAACAGGCCTGTCAAAATAAGCGAGATGGAGTAGGTTGATGAAATATTCGTTATGTACTGAAATGATGTACGGAAAACTTGATTTTACAGACAGGTTCAAAGCCGCAGCTGATGATGGATTTGAATATTGTGAATTCTGGAGATGGGAAGGAAGAGACTGGAATGCAATTACAAAAGCAGTAAAACAATCAGGTCTTAAAGTATCTTCCTTCTCTGGTGATGACAAATACTCACTTGTTGATCCTGAAGATTCATCTTCCTATCTTGATTTTTTAGGGCAGTCAATTGAGAAGGCTGTATCAATAGGGTGTCCGAATCTTGTAATACATACAGATGCTCTAAATCCTGCTGACGGGAGTGCAAAAAAAACCAAATCCGATTTAAGCCCTGAACAGAAACTCATGAATGCTTATGATATGCTTAAAAAGTGTGCGCCCCTTGCTGCTAAGGGCGGGGTTACCCTGGTTCTTGAGCCACTTAATACTTTGGTTGATCATAAAAATTATTTTCTCTCGGACCCTGATGTATCTTTTGATCTGATTGAAGCAGTTGCATCCAGAAATATCAAATTATTATTTGATATCTATCATATGCAGATCATGAAAGGGAATATAATTGACCGGCTTCAGAAGAATATCGATAAAATCGGGTATATACATGCGGCCGATGTACCAGGGAGGCACGAACCCGGTACGGGAGAGCTTTCATATGGAAATATTTTCATAGCTCTGAAAGAATCCGGATACGCAGGTTTTGTGGGATTTGAACTTTCTCCAATGAGTGACAACGGGAAGGCAATAGAAGCAATCAAACGGAGTATGGTCTGATAATTTAAAAATAGCTTTTACGTAAAGGGCGGTTTTTCGCCGCCCTGATTTTTTGGATTCTGACAGGTATTAAGATGCCGGGCTGCTCATGTAAAATCTTATTGTTCTTGACAAAACGGTATACCAGTGGCATAATATTATTAAAGGGCTTTATCTGAAGTCAGATTTCGGGGAGGGTTAAATGCTTAAGTATGCGATGATCGGAGGCGGCGAAGGCTCATTCATTGGGGATGTCCACAGAAGAGCCATAAGATTTGACGGAAGGGCCAGCCTGGTTGCAGGGTGCTTTTCAAGGGATGCGGCGAATAATAAAAAAACAGGTGAGTCTCTTTTTTTAAACCCAAAGAGGGTTTATTCCAGCTACGAAGAACTTATCAGAAGCGAAAAAGAACTTGATTTCATAGCAATTGTAACTCCAAATTATCTGCATTATCCAATTGCCAAAAAATGTCTGGAAAATGGAATTAATGTAGTTTGTGAAAAACCGGTTACAGTTGCACTTGAGGAAGCACTGGAACTGAAAAAATTAAGTGAAAAAAATAACTGTCATTTTGCTGTTACCTATACATATACAGGGTATCCAATGGTTAAAGAGATGAAAGTGCTTATTGATGAGGGCAGACTTGGAAAATTACGGTTTGTCAAAGCCGATTGCCCTGAAGCATGGATGGCGGAAAAAGTTGAAGATAAGGGGAACAGACAGGCACTGTGGAGGGCCGACCCGGCACAGGGTGGAAAAACCAACTGCCTTGGTGACATCGGTATCCATATCGAAAATCTGGTCAGTTATGTTACAGGTTTAAAAATCAAAAAAGTGTGTGCTGTTGTTGATAAATTTGTTGAAGGAAGAAAACTGGATGATAATGCAGTTGTTATGGTTGAATATGAGGAGGGCGCAAAGGGTTTATACTGGCTGTCATATATCGCAATCGGTCAGGGTAATGGCATGAAAATAGAGATCTATGGATCGAAAGGATCTGTTGTGTGGGTACAGGAGCAGCCGAATGAGCTTATTTATACAGCATTGAATGAACCATCGAGTATTTTAAAAAGGGGTGCCGCCTATTTATCCTCACTGCAGAAGGAAAACACCCGTTTACCGGAAGGTCACCCTGAAGGGTATTATGAAGCATTATCAAACATTTATAATTATTTTTTTGATGAGCTGCTGAGGAAAAGCCCCCCTGTCAGTAATGGGAAATATAAATACCCAACTTTAAGGGATGGCGTGGAAAGTCTTCTTTTTGTAAAGAGGTCACTTGAAAGCGCTGATAACAATTCATGTTGGGTGAATATATAAAAAAATATAAGTTTTATAAGGAGAATAGAGTTATGGGTAAATGGACAATTCCGCCTGAAGGCGGGCACATGGAAAGACCAACAGGTGTTTATTATCAGACCATGAATGGTCACGAGATTGAGGAGCGGCTTAAGAAGAGTGATATGCTTATTCTTCCTATAGGCAGCACGGAAAATCACGGAAAAAATGCATGTTCCGGTGAAGATACTTTTCTGGTTACGCGTCTTGCTGAGGCTGTCGCGCAAAAAACAGGATGTACAGTAGCTGAACCTATTTGGTACGGTTCACACCCTTTTCATCATCTGGGGATGCCGGGTACAATTGTTATTCCTGAAGAGGATTTATCCGCCTATATTCGTGCAGTTGTAGCAGGATTCTGGAACACGGGGTTTCGAAAAATCATATTATTAAACGGACATGGTCAGGATTATGTAATTCCTCTGGCAATTCATCAGTTTGCAAAAAAATATCAGGTTCCTGCCATTCTTGTAAATGTTAACTGGTGGTTTGTTATTCCGGATCATTTAAGAGACAAAGCCCATGGCGGTGTTTTTGAAACTCCGTTTATCCATGCTGATGAAGTTGAGACTTCTTTTTCTATGGCGCTTTTCCCGGAACTTATCAATCAGGAATATGCAGAAAAATCCGTACCTGCAAAGATTTTTCCGGAAGGTCATATAAACAAATCAGGAAGTGTTTACAAAGAAGAATCTCCTATAGATTTCTGGTGTCAGGTCGGCGCTTCAGCGATAGAAGTTGTTTCAACTCCCGAAGGTGTTGTTGGTGATGCAACACTTGCCGACCCCGAAAAAGCCAAACCAGGAGTGTATGCTATACTTGATTATCTTGAAAAATTGATAAACGATATCATGAAAATGTATCCTGCCGGAAAACTTCCACCAATTGAATTAATGACAATGAGAGATAAAAAAGAAATTGAAGATGTGATTAAAGGGCCGATTAATGGCGGAAAGCATATTTATACATTAGGATATCCTACATAGGGGAAAAAATGAAAATAGCAGCCAGCGTTACACCAAATAAGACGAAATTCGGCCCCCTTTTATATCCCGGCGATATTGAGAGGGGACTGAAAGAGCTTTCGGAAATGGGTTATGACGGAATTGAATTAAGCCTCAGAACGCCTGACGATATGGAAAAGAAAGAGTTGTTTGGGTTGCTTGATAAATATGATATGGAATTGTTGTCTGTTGCAACAGGACAAAGTTTTATTGAGGACTCAGTTTCTCTCTTTACTTTAGACACAGAAAAAAGAAATGAAGCTGTGCGGAGGATCAGGGGTTATATCGATCTAGTATCTGAGACTGAAGGATGTGTTATTCTTGGCGGAATTAAAGGAAAACTGGAAGGTGCTGATGACAAAAAGCAATTTGAGTCAGGCAGCTGCGCTATCGCCGACTGTTTATCCTATGCCGAAAAGGCTGGAGCTGTTCTGCTTCTGGAAGCTATAAACCGGTATGAAACCAATTTATTCAATACGGTCGCCTCATGCAATGAATATGTCAAGGCTATGAAGTCTTCACATCTGAAGATTCTTCCTGACACATATCATATGAATATTGAGGAAAGGTCTTTTCATGATGCCCTGCATGAGGTATCTGATGCTGTAGGTGCGATACATTGTGCAGACAACAACCGTCTGGCCCCGGGGATGGGGCATATTGACTTTAGAAGTATCCTGAGTCAGGTTAAAACATTTAAAAATCTGAAATACATAGGGGTAGAGGTTCTGCCTCTGCCGGAGAGTAAAGAGTGTGCGCAGACAGCCATTAATACAATCAGAGGTTGTTTAAATGAGGAGGTGGTCAAATGAGAGCATTTTATGTAGAAGCGGACTGGGCGCCCAAGAAAGATTATGTCCTTTCCAGAAGAGAAGAGGAAACACACAGGTCTGCCAGGGGAAACTCAATCTGGAAAAATATCCGTGGATCTGTAATAGACAGGCCTGAGCCTGTGGCCGGAGATGAAGAGGTTCTTTTGAAAGTGGGAGCTGCGGGTATTTGCGGTACAGATGCACATCTTCTCCAAATGGATGAGGATGGTTATACAAAATATGATGGACATTCCAAATACCCGATTATTACTGGACATGAATTTTCAGGTGAAGTAGTCTCGACAGGAAAAAATGTAAAAACTTTAAGAATCGGTGATCTGGTAAGCGTTGAGTCAATGCACTGGTGCGGCGAATGCGATCCCTGCCGTACCGGCATGTTCAATCAGTGTCAGATGCTTGAAGAGCCGGGCCTTACCTATGACGGCGGATTTGCGGAATATGTTACTGTAAAAGCGAAGTACTGTTATTTACTGAATGATATCATGAATCTCTACGGGGATAAAATGTCAGCACTGGAGCTTGGATCGATGATTGAGCCGACAGGTGTGGCATATAACGGATTGTTTGTGAGGGCCGGAGGGGTAAGACCGGGCGGACATACTGTTGTTTTCGGCGGCGGACCGGTAGGACTTGCTGCTGTTGCTCTTATGAAAACCAGCGGAGCCGGAAAACTGATCTGCTTCGAAACAACTCCTGAAAGAAGGGCTTTGGCAAAAAAAATGGGGGCAGATTATGTTTATGATCCGATTGAACTTTCCAATAAATCAGTAAATCCATCGGAATTGCTTATGGATCTGACAAACGGCCGCGGTATATCTCTTTTTGCTGAATGTTCAGGAGCTACCAATGCGACATACCCTGTAATGGCAGGTTCTATGGCTATCGGCGGAAAAATTGTGCAGATTGGGCATTCAATAGGCAAGACAAGTATTGATTTATATCCGATCCAGTTCAATGCCGGTATGCTGTGCGGGTCAAATGGACAATCCGGCCAGGGTATATACACAGATGTAATCGCTTTAATGGCAAGCGGCCGCATTGATATGAGAAAAATGGTTACATCAAGGGTCCCTCTGGAAAACATTATGGATGGAATGGCTCTTGCCGGTAATCGTGTAGCAGGAAAAGTTCTTGTCAGTACACAGTATAAAAAAATAGAGCATGTTAAGTAATAGAGGAGAAAAATAATATGAAAGCTAAAATTGCTTTTCTATACGGTCCGAAGGATTTAAGGGTTGAAGAAGTGGATCTTCCCGCATTGAGGGATGATCAGGTCTTGATTAAAATGCATGCTGTCGGTATTTGCGGGTCTGATGTTGAATGCTTCGAAGGGGCATCTGCCGAAGGCCGATATGATATTGCTCCCTATACGCCGGGGCATGAATGGGCGGGAGAGGTAGTCGAGACAGGAAGCAAGGTAACGAGCGTAAAGAAAGGGATGAAAGTTACCGGTGACTGTGTTATGGCCTGCGGTAAATGTGAAAACTGTAAAAACGGACTTATGCCTTCGGCATGTCTTAATATGCGCGAACTGGGGTTCAGGCCTGATTCCCCCGGAGCAATGGGTGAATATATGATTCTGGAAGAACAGTATACCCATCCGATTCCTGATGACTGGGATTATGAGCTTGGAGCCTGGGTTGAAACTTTTTCAGTCGGCTATTGGGGGGTATGGGGAAATGGAGGATATCTTGATGCAAGTGATGATGTTGTTGTATTGGGGGCCGGACCGATTGGCCTCTCTGCGACCATGACTGCAAAGGCGTCAAATGCCATGGTTATTGTTGTTGATCCCCTGGCAAGCCGCCGGGAAACAGCGCTGAAATATGGTGCAGATCATGTTGTGGATCCGTCCGACGGAAAAGTAGTTGAATCAATAAATAAACTGACAAACGGGAAAGGACCCTCTGTGCTTGTTGAATGCTCGGGTAATGACAAAGGTATTGCCTCAGTCTTTGATATTGCCGGCCATAGCTGCCGTGTCGGATTTATCGGACACTCGATAGGCCGGAAGGTTTCAGCTGAACTTGGAAAGGTTATCTGGAAAAACTTAAGGATAGTCGGATCAGGCGGAACAAAAACCTTTATGCCGAGGACAATAAAATTCTTAAGCAGAATTAAGGACAACTATGACTTTAAGGCCTTGAATACTCACAGATTCAAATTTGCCGATATTCACAAGGCATTTGATGTCGCATGTCATGATAAGGCTAACGCAAGAAAAGTAATGATTAAATTTGATTAATTATTGAAAAAGGGGGGAATGACCCCCCTTTTAAATTTTAAGATGAAAGGAATGCGTATTCCCGGCGGCAGTTACAATCATCAGGTGATTGCAGTTGAACAGGTAATTACTGTTTTACTTTTATCCATTGTTCGAGCTGATGTTTTTTACTGGTACGCGAATGTTTTCTCATCGATTTTTCCGCACCGCTGACATCTTTCTTAAGAATGCATTCGAATATTAAATTATGCTGATCAAGTGATTCATGTGCCCAGTCATCCGTGTAATTTGTCAAATTGATTATTCGTCTTATATGATCAAATATGGAAATTAAAATACTTTGCAGGAGTTCATTTTTTGATTCTTCAATTATAAATTTATGGAAAACCAGATCAACATTTAAAGCCTCTTCATACTGCTTCTGGTTTATGGCAGCCATGAGGTTCATGTGAATCTTTTTGATTGTTTCAATTTGCTGATCGTTTATTGACTGGGTAAATGAACGTACTGCAAGGGCTTCAAGCATTTCTCTGATATCATAGATTTGTGATACCTGCTCAAAGGTAACCATGGAAACAAAGGCGCCGTAATCAGGTTTCAGTTCTACAAAATGATCGTTGTAGAGTTTTCGTAATGCTTCCCTGATGGGGGTTCTGCTTGCATTAAGCAAAACACACAATTTCCTTTCTGAAAGGGGAGCTCCCTGTTTGAGTTTATTCGTGATTATCATTTCTTTAAGCTCACGAAACAGCTTATCTGATATTACTTCTTTTTTTTCAAACATAATATGATAACCCGATGTTTTCTTTGTTTTAACTATATGCCATTTGTATACCATAAATTATGTACAAACGTCAATTATTTATAAATCATTATCCTTGAAGAGAGGGCCTGAATATCAGGACAAAGGTTTTTGAATTTATATTCCATAAACAGGGCTTGCAAAATTAAAGTAAAAAAACAAGAATATCGTTAACAAATTAAAAATTATCTGTTGTGCAGAATCATCCGCACAAATGCTGAAAAAGCAAGAACCATTGGAGTGAAAAAAAAGCACAGTGAAAAAAAATTTAACCCCGGGTGAGAAAAACATAAGGCATTATTTTAATTACGCTTTCTACAACGGGTTCGGAGCCGGGTTTATTGCAAAAGGGCCTGTTATGCTGCTTGCCCTTTACTTCGGTGCATCCAATATTCAGCTCGGGTATCTTTCCTCCATAATCCACAGCGCAGGTATTTCCCTGCTTCTCCTTCCTGTTATTTTCGGCGGGAAAAATACCGTAAGGGTACATGCGACCATCTGGGTTGTCCGGGGTATGATATGCATGCTCTATTTTATTCTCCCTTTTGTCGATAAAGGATTTGCCGTATATACGATCATGATTGTATATACCATTTATTGTTTTGCCAGGGAAATAGGAAGTGTTTTAAATCAGATTACAAGAAAATACATTTCTTCTGCAGATAACACCGGAGAAATTATCGGACTGAGCTCTGTCAGGTTTCACAGGTCTTCGCTTATCGCACGGGCGGCTTCTTTTTTCTTTACCTCGGTTGAGAAAATCGGAACGCTTACCGCGCTCCTTGTTCTGCAGTTTGTCGGGATAATTGCAAACACCGCCGCAGCGATGCAGCTTTTTAAACTTAGGTGCCCGGAGAGGATTGAGCCTTATTCAGGCAGAAATATGCTTGATATCCTTAAAGAGTCTGTCCTCGACAGGGAAAAAAGACTGATTCTGATCCTTAAATGGCTGATCCTCTCTGCCGACATAATGATGGGACTTCTTGTCGCATTTTACAGCAGGGAACTGCTTTTTGAGACAAATCTTGTTTTCGCTTTTTTAATTCTGCAGAGTTTTGCTGCCATTGCCGCCGCAAAATCGCTTGCCGTGTTCAGTGACAGGACAGGAAGCTCTCCCCTTATTCTCTTTTCCTCTTCCTCGCTTGCCTGCCTTTCAATACTGTGGATCTTTATATCATCAGGCATTATTTTCCCTCTGTTACTTGGGTTCATAACCTGTTTCTTTCTTCATTTCAACAACTACCTTGTTATGAGGCTTATAATTAACAAAATGCTTCCCGGAAAGGAAGTTACTTTCATGTCAATGATAAATTTTACGGCATCGTTTTTTTCCTTTTTTATCGGCCTTTACAGCGGAGCATTGATAGATCTTTACGATCATTTCTTTCACGGAGCGGGGAACAGTTTTTCCTTTGTTTTTATTTCAACAGCGGTTATTTCGGTTGTCAATGCGGTGCTTGCTTTAAAACTCTTAAGGATGAAAACGGAAAACCGGGCAGCCGGTTCAGGTCCACGGAATAGAGCATATGGATTTTCACGGAATGCGGAAGTATCGCCGGAATTGAATGATTCCTCTGCAATTATAAAAAAGAAAAAAAGCCGTAATGTTGAGTGGTGGGAGCTTACCGGGTACCTTTAAACCAGCCCTTTTTTGAAGGGGAAAGGGGCGCAGTTCTAAAGTTTTGAAAGCCAGTTAATTACTAATTTTTCAAATAATTTTTCCTGCTCTATCTGAAGCATGTGTCCCGCGCTGTCCAGAATCACGAAATCTGCCCTCGGATAGTTTTCTATCAGGACAAGGGCGTCCCTGTAGCCGACTGCCGTATCCTGCCTGCCGGTAATAATGAGGACAGGCTTTCTGAAAGGAGTCCGCTGGACATCAGCATTTTCCCGTAACGGATAGCCGTATCTTTTAATTTTTTTGAGCAGTGAAATATCAGCCTTTCTTACACCGCATCTTACCTCGTTTATATACCGCTCCCAGTTTTCCCTGCTCTGGATGGTCAGCATGTTGTTGCATGTGTCCTGGTCGTTGGCTGAAAGTGTGTTATAAAAATCAGCATCCCTGTAAAGGATGTTCCTGAAAGGGAGGTCCCGTTCTTCCGGCAGAGGCACTGTAACCGGGCAGAGCATCATTATCCCCCCGATCCTGTCCTGATGTTTTTTGACAAGCGCCTGCGCGATGTAAGAGCCGTAGGATTCAGAAGCAATGTAAAAACTCTCTTCCTGTATTGTTTTTCTGATAAAGGCATCGACTATATCTACAATATCATCAGTTGTTGAAATCTCTTTTTTAAGAACCGTGCTGCCCATCCCCGGCAGATCGAAATAAATTCGTTTAAACTTTTCAGCTTTTCCGGATGTTCCCTGTGATGTGAACATCCTTTCCATGCAGCCGCTCATCAGCCTGTGGTCGCACCAGTTGCCGTGAATCATGAGCAGGGGCTTACCGCTGCCAATAACTTCTGTATAAACTTCTGCCTGCTCAAGCTTCACAAACATGACGTGTTATTTATCGCCTTCTTCCGGTACAATACAGATAAATGAGAGGTTTCCGCTTCCTGTATTTGTAAACTGGTGTTCCTCACCGGCAGGTATATATGCAGTATCGCCTGCCTTGACCGGATTTTCCTTTCCATCAAGGTAGAGGTTTCCGCTTCCTTCTATTACATAATTTACATGGGGCCAGTCATGTATGTGTCTGGGCGAGAATCCGTCCTTCCCGAGGGTGAAAATCCTCATTACCCAGCCGTCCCAGCCCTGCTGCGGTGAAATTGCAACCTGTTTTGTCACGTTTTTAAGACCCGGAGCTTTAAGCGGGATTTTCTTCATATCGCTGTTTTTAAGTATTGGCATTTTTTCTCCCTTATCATCAAGATATTAGCATTTTTCATACTTTATAAGTATTATTAAACAAGATTTCATCATTCTTCAAGTGAAGATGGCAAAAATTCCTTGACAAAATAAAGCATACAGACATAAAATAGTACAGTCTAATTGTCATACAATAAGAAAATCAATAATATGGGGGAATTCGATGAATGTACCTGAAAAAATGAAGGCTGCGGTTCTTTTTGACTGGAATGACGTAAGAGTGGTCGAAAGGCCTGTTCCGTCACCCGGTGCGGATGAAGTTCTGATTAAAGTTGAGTCTTGTTCTATATGCGGCGGCGACGTGAAAATAATAACAAGGGGAATGCTTAAACAGCCTCCCATGGGAGATTTCATCATCGGACATGAATATGCCGGGATTATAGTGAAGAAAGGATCTTCAGTTGATGAGTTTAATATCGGAGACAGGGTAACGGTTGAGGTTCACAAGGGCTGCGGAAGATGCAAGAACTGTCTCGACGGAAAGCAGACTGCCTGTTTAAACTACGGCAATAAGGAGAAGGGGCATATTGCCAACGGTTTTACAACAAACGGCGGTTTTGCCGAATATGCGGTGAATCATGTCAATACAGTAAGTCTTATCCCTGATAATATTTCATTTGACGAGGCTACCATGATTACGACCATTGGTACGCCTCTTTTCGGTATTTCACGGAACGGCGGATTTATTGCAGGTGATTCAGTCCTTGTAATAGGGCCCGGTTCCATTGGCCTGATGGCTGTTCAGTGCGCAAAAGCGCTCGGCGCCGGAAAAGTAATACTTGCCGGAACCAGAAAGGAAAGACTGGCCCTTGGGAAAAAACTCGGGGCGGAATACACAGTCAATGTGAGAGAGGAAGATGCAATCGCATATGTCAAATCCCTTACGGGCGGACACGGCGCAGACCTTGTTCTTATTGCTTCCGGTACAACAGATGCATTCCAGCTTGCCTTAAGGACAGTAAGAAAAGGGGGAGATATAACAATTCTCGCCCATTTTGAGGATCCTGTCACTATTGATGTAGGGCTTGCTGTTCAGAATATGAACAACATTTTTACCATCAGGGGCGAAGGCCGCCAGTGTGTTCACAGGGGACTTGAGCTTATGAGAGAAGGTAAGGTCAGCGGCAAGGAAATTATTACCCACTCATTCAGGCTTGATCAGATAAAGGAAGCTTTTGAAGTATTTATGGGAAGAAAAGAAGGCGCCATCAAGGTTGTAGTTCATCCATAACCGTCGGATTAAAAAATTTATTATTATTCAGGAGTAAAAAACATGAGTGATATTTATAGATATATGGATCTTGGTATAGTTCATTTTAAGGCTTTCCCTGAGATTGTTGACGGCGGCGGTGCGATTATCGATTCGCTGAAAAAACTTGTCGAAGATGAATTCTGGACTGCTGTAGAGATAGGCTGGATCAAGGATGATAAGAAAAGAAGCGAAGTCAGAAAACTTCTTGAAATATCGGCCATGAAAGTATGTTATGCCTGCCAGCCGAGGGTATTATCCCAGAAACTTAATTTAAACTCTTTTGACAAGGCGGAAAGGCGCAAGGCAATTGAGGGTGTGAAAAAAGGTATTGATGAGGCATACCATATCGGTGCGACATCAATCCGCGTACTTTCCGGAAAAGACCCGGGAGATGAAAAACGGGAAGAGGCAAAAAAGATTTTTGTTGATTCTCTGTCGGAACTGTGTGAATACAACCGTGACTTTGGCGATGCAATGCTTTATATGAAAATTTTTGACAGGGATATTGATAAAAAGGCCCTGATCGGACATTTCAGTGACGCGGCAGATGTAGCGGAAGCGGTTTACTCGAAATACAAAAACTTCGGAGTGCTTGCAGATCTTTCCCATTTTCCTCTTTTGAGGGAAAAACCCGAAGAAGCAATTCCTCTTGTTGAGAAATTCCCTATGCATTTTCATCTCGGCAATTGTATAATGAGAGACCGAAAACATCCCCTGTACGGAGATCTTCAGCCCAGGTTCGGAATTCCCGGCGGCGAGACTGATGTTAAAGAGGTTGCGGACTTTTTCAGGCTTCTGCTTAAGAGGAAGCTTGTTTCTCCCGAAAAACGCCCTGTTGTAAGTGTAGAGGTGAGGCCGCTATTGATGGAAGAATACTCCGAAGCCATTATTGCACAGGCAAAAAGGGTAATTAAGCTTGCATGGGCGGCAGCACAGGAATAAAAATATTAAGATACCCTTAAATAAACAGAAATTTATGTTTATAATAAATAGAAGATAAGCAATATATAAATATTACAATAAACTAACAAAGGAGTTTTTTAATGAAAAATTTTATGAAAATAACAGTTGCAGCAGTTTTATTGATTGCATCTGTTTCCTTCGTTTTCGCGGCAGGCGGTAGTGAAGCTGCGTCTGAAGCTGCAGAAACAAGTGTTAAGTTTCCTGAAAAGCCGATAAGCTTTCTTATCCCGTTCGGAGCAGGCGGAGATGCCGACCTTCTCGGAAGGGCACTTGTAAGTTCAATGGATAAGATAGTAGGCCAGCCGGTTGTTCCTGTAAACAGGCCTGGCGCGGGCGGCGGTATAATGTACGGCGAACTTCACAAAGCAGCACCGGACGGATACACAGCCGGATGGAGCTCTACTTCAATTCTTACGACAACTATCATGGGCAATGTTCCTTTCCCCTATACCGATTTTGAAAATCTCTGTGTTGTTGGATATACATCCATGCCGATTGCAGTTCTTGCAGACTCACCGTGGAAAACCACAGATGAACTTGTCGCATGGGCAAAAAAGAACCCCGGCAAGCTTAAAATCGGTAACGCCGGTACAGGAAGCGGAACACACCTTACAGCGGTAATGTTTCAGCAGGCAACAGGTGTTCAGGCAATCCATGTTCCGCTTGGGGCAGAAAGAAGAATTGCAAGCCTCCTCGGAGGAGAAGTTGAAGCTGTATGCGTACCTCTTCCTGAAATTGCTCCCCAGGTAAATGCCGGCAAAGCAAGAATCCTCGGAGTATCAACTGCAAAAAGAGATCCGTCATTTCCCGATGTTCCTTCATTTAAAGAACAGGGCTATGATGTTGTAATGGACCTTTTCAGGGGTGTAAGTCTTCCCAAGGGAACAGACCCTGCTGTCGTAGCCATTCTCGAAAAAGCTTTCAAGGCTGCTTCAGAGAGCAAGGAATTCCAGGACCTTTCAAACAAAACCGGTTTTGTTGTTGATTTCAAGGGCAAGGCTGATTTTGAAGTAGTCCTCGCTGATCAGTATAAGAGAGTTTACGCCGCAATGGATGCCGGCGGGTTGATTAAAAAATAATAACCACAATAAATAATTCCGGTTTCAGCACTGTTTAAGCTTTAAGCTGCCGCAGTGCCGGGCCGGGGATATTTCAGGTTTATGTCATACAGGCTGAAAAATGCAGTTTTCTTTAAACAGCTTTATATCGGATTATAATAATGAAAAAAATTAATATTATCTTGTCTGCCGTTATTTACCTCTTCGCAATCTTTTATTTCTGGCAGATTCTTATGCTTCCTGACAGAAACATGCCGGGAACTTTAAAAAGCAGTTTTATGCCTACCCTGCTTTTTGTATTATTGATGATAGTAAACACAGTTTTCCTTGTTGTTTCTTTAGTCAAACCGTGTCTTGAGAAATGTGATTATTTTATACATAAATACGAAATATTGGGTATTTTAAAGGTTGTTTCTCTTATCATCGGCTATATCTTTATGATGCGAATTGTAGGATTTGCCATAATCACCCCTGTTATTGTTTTTCTTCTCATGAAAATGATGGGGGCGGTAAAATTAAAAGAGATGATCCTTACGTCTGTCCTGGTCTCTGCGTCAGTATATTTGTTGTTTGTCGTTGTTTTCAGGGTGCAGCTGCCTGGCGGAATGATCATATAGATAATAATCATATAAATATTTCTGTATGATTATTCCGAATACAAATTAATTTAGGTGATAATACATGTTAGAATATATCTTGGCTTCAATGTTTGAAGTATTGAAATGGCAAAACCTTTTAGCGTCTTTGCTGGGGGTCGCGTTCGGACTGTTTATCGGGGCAACCCCCGGACTCACAATATCCCTGGGAATGGTGCTGCTGCTTCCAATAACTTTTTCTCTTGATCCTGTTACATCTGTCTGCCTTCTTCTGGGCCTTTACGCGGCCGGAATGACGGGCGGTTCATTTTCTGCGATACTTCTCAATATTCCGGGAACACCTTCGGCATCGGCGACAGCTATTGACGGGCATATTATGGCTCAGCAGGGGAAAGCAGGTCAGGCCCTGGGAACCGCAATTATCGCGTCTTTCATCGGAGGGATAATCGGGCTTTTCTGTCTTTCAGCGATATCCCCTTTTCTCGCGAAAGCTGCGCTCAAATTCGGAGCGCCTGAACTTTTCGCCCTTGTTCTGCTGGGAATTACACTGATATGCAGCTTCGGACAGCAGTCTCTGTCGAAAAGCGTGATAGCAGGACTGATAGGTTTGATAATTATGACAGCGGGTCTTGATTCAATGACGGGAACGCCCCGGTTTACATTCGGTATGATGGACCTTCAGGCAGGGATCCCTTTCCTTCCTGCAATGATAGGGCTGTTTGCGATTCCTCAGATAATTGCAGGATTGACAAGCAAGTTGAGCGTCATTCCGAAGTATGATAAAAAAATAACAGGTATACTGCCGAAATTTTCAGATATCGGAAAAAGAATGAGAGCAATACTGACCGGGGCCTTTATCGGAACAGGTATAGGGGCAATTCCGGGAGCGGGCGGGGCTATCGCTGTTTTTCTCGCTTACGACGCATCAAAAAAGATTTCAAAGGATAAGGAAAATTACGGCAACGGCTCAGCTGATGGAATTGCGGCGCCTGAGGCTGCCAATAACGCGGTAGGGGGCGGAGCCCTTATACCGATGCTTACGCTCGGAATACCCGGGGATCCCATCACCGCGATACTTCTCGGATCACTTATGATTCACGGTCTTATACCGGGTCCCCTTCTTTTTGAAACAAATCCCCAGTTTGTATTTTCAATCTTCTGGGCATTTTTAATTGCAAATATTTTTAATCTTGTTGTTTCATTTACCAGCATTAATTTCTGGGTAAGAATCCTGAAAGTACCGCAAAGGATACTCCTTCCAATAATTCTTGTTCTCTGTGTTGTCGGTTCCTATTCACTCAGAAATACTTTTTTTGATACAGGTATAATGATATTTTTCGGAATCCTTGCTTTCTTTATGAAAAAATACGGATTTCCGGTTGTTCCTTTGCTTCTGGCGCTGATTCTCGGGCCTAACCTTGAAGAACACCTCAGGATGTCTCTTATAATAAGCCAGGGCAATCCGATGGTCTTTGTAAGACATCCGATAAGTCTTTTCTTTATTATTGTATCACTAATCTCACTTACCGCTCCTTTTCTCGTGCCTGCCATTAAAAAAGAACTGGCAAAGGGCGCGGAGAAATGTACGCCGAAGAGTGATGATATAAATAAATAATTCTTAAAAATATTGTGGAGGATGAAAAATGAGCTGTGATAAATGTGATGAATGCCTGAAATACTACAACAGCGGAAGTACCGGAGGGTATAACTGTGCTGAATCAACCCTGTACGGGCTTGCAAAATATCTGGAAATTGACAGTACCCTGATTCCCAGAATTGCCACCCCCTTCGGCGGCGGTTTCGGCAGGAACGGTATGATGTGCGGAAGTCTTGCCGCAGGCGGAATGGCCCTCGGTATTGTATACGGCCGCGACAGTATTGATGAAGAAAGGGCGCCTGCCTATGAAGCTGTCGACAGGCTTCTTGCGAAATTCAGGGATAATATCGGGAATATAAACTGTCTTGATATTACAGGCCTTGACCTCAAGAAAACTCAGCCGACCGATGATGAAAAACTTAAAGTCCATGAAAACATATGCAAACCGCTTGTCCGGAAAGTCTGCGAATGGGTAATCGAAGATATTGAGGAACACCGTAAATGAAAAGAGAAAAGCTGCTTGTAATCGGAGGTGTCGCCGCGGGGGCAAAAACCGCGGCAAAAGCCAGGAGAGAAAATCAGTCGCTTGATATTACAATCCTGTCCAATGAAGATATGATCTCCTATGCCGGGTGCGGGCTTCCTTATTATATCGGCGGTGTTATTGAGACAGAAGAAGCGCTTAAAATTGTCAAAGCCGAATCTTTTGAAAAAGTGCGGGATATAAAGGTAGAGCTTAATACAGAAGCAAAAGATATTGATCCGGTTAACAAGACAGTAGCCGCCATTGATTTACTAACAGGTAAAAATAAAAAATATGAATATGATACTCTGGTCATTGCCACCGGTGCAATTCCTTTTCCTCTTCCGCTCCCGGGGGCAGACCTCCCCGGGATATTTAATCTCAGAACTATCAGGGACTCCAATAAGATAAAAGACGCGGCGGTAAAGACAGCTGCAAAAAAAGGCCGGGCCCTTGTGATAGGTTCCGGTTTTATAGGAATTGAAACCGCGGAAAACCTTTTTGATATGGGAATTGAGACTGTTATTGTTGAGATGAAGGACCAGATTCTGCCGGGTTTTGATTACGATGTATCCCTTTACATCAGGTATTTCATGGAGCAGAAAGGTGTACAGATAAAGACAGACGAAATGGTTACCGGTTTTATTTCCCTGGGAAATGGAAAATTAAGAGTATCACTTCGTGATTCAGATGATATTGATGTGGATTTTGTCGTTTCAGCAGCCGGTGTTAAAGCCAATACATCAATTGCGGTCAATTGCGGAATAAAAACAGGTATTGCCGGCGCCATCAAGGTTGATGATAATTTTGAAACAAATATCAAAGACATATTTGCTGTAGGCGATTGTGTTGAAATGAAAAACCGTATTACCGGTAAAGAGTGCTGGGTCCCGCTCGGTTCTACTGCAAACAAGATGGGCAGGATCATGGCGGAGAAACGGTTCGGAGGGTCTTCAGAGATTTTCCCCGGAGTCCTTGGCACAATGATAATCAAGGTTTTCGAAATGACAGCAGGAAAAACCGGTCTGACCGAAAGGGATGCCAAAGCCGCGGGATTCGATTATGATACTGTAATAGTTCCCGGAAACGACAGCGCCGGATACTATCCGGGATTCAAAGAGATAATAACCAAACTTATATATGAGAAAAAAAGCGGAAGGGTTCTCGGCGGGCAGGTGTTCGGCTGGGGAGTTGTTGATAAACCGGTAGATATCCTTGTTACGGCAATAAGCTTTAACGCTACAATATTTGATCTTTCAAATCTTGATCTTGCCTATGCCCCCCCGTTTTCCAACGCTATGGCATCAACTATCGCATCCTCCAATACCGGAAGAAATAAACTTACGGGAAGGGTTAAAACAATACATCCTGTAGATCTTTTTTCAGCTGAGAAAAACAGAAGTGTTACAATCCTTGATATCAGAACAGATGATGAGGTTGCTGAATGGTCCATACCGGGTTCAATCCATATTGAAAATACTTACCTCACGGAAAGAATCGGCGAACTTGATAAAAATAAAGAATATGCCATCCTCTGCAGAAGGGGAATAAGGGCGTATAACGCCTATAAGATTCTTGAAAAAGCAGGTTTTGAAAAAATTGCGGTTTTATCCGGAGGAACTGTGTTTTCCGCACACTTCTGGGAAAAACTCAGGCAGGATACAGTGCTGCAAAAAGGCACCCCTTCGGGTAAAGGATGAAAATATTTTCCGCGCTTGCGCTTGCCTCGGTAATTGCTTTTGCAAGTGAACTGTTATCCGGATTGCTGCTTCCCATGATACCGGGAAGCGTAATCGGGATTATAATTATGACAATCCTCCTTTATTCAAAGAGTATAAAGTATAAAACCATTGAGGAAGTCTCGGGATTTTTTCTTGATAATCTGGTTTTTTTTCTGATTCCTGTTGTTGTAAGCTGCGCTGATATAGGCAGATATGCCGGCAAATATCTTTTTAAAATATTACTGCTGATAGCTGCCGGAACAATTATCGTAATGCTGGTTACCGGAATAACATCCCAGATTTTAATGAAGCTTTTTCACGGGCATGAGACAGCGGGCCCCGGACGCGGAACGGACGGGAAATGAAAGCTGTATCATCCGACCCTTTGTTCGGTCTGTTTATAACCATTACTATGTATGTTTTATTTAAAAAATTATATCTGAAGACAGGGAAAATATATCTTCAGCCGGTAATCACGGCAAGCGCATCGATTATAATTATCCTTTATATTACGGGAATTTCTGTAGACAGTTATATGAAAGGGGGAGGAATAATTTTCGCTTTTCTTCCAATGGCAACGCTTTTTCTTTCAGTTCCGCTCTATCTTAAACTGGCCTCTGTACGAAGATACCTGGCTGTAATGATTATTTCCATTGTTCTTGGAAGCGCCTCCGGAATTGTCGCGGTAGTGTGGCTCGGCAGGATTATGGATATTCCTTTAGATATCTATATATCGCTTGTCCCTAAATCAGTAACAATGCCCCTTGCTGTCGGAATTGCTGAAAAAATCGGCGGTTTAAAGGAGCTTGCCGCGGCCGGGGTTGTATTTACCGGTATGACAGGACTTTTTATAGCTGATCTGATGTTTAAAATATTCAGAATAAAAAATCCTGCAGCGAAAGGACTTGCACTTGGTACTTCGGCCCATATCCTCGGTACCGGCCGTGCTGTGGAGATGGGGATGCTTGAAGGATCTGTCAGCAGCATGGCTATGGTAATAGCCGGTATAATTACAGCCCTTATAACTCCGGTAATCCTCTATTTTCTTCTTTAAATAATTTATTCCTCAGTAACTACTCCTTTCTTTTTTTATTCTTGACATCCGGTAAAGCCGTGCTAAAATAATATTGTAATACAATCTAACAGACTAAAAGGAGAAATTTATGAGGAGACATGTGAAATTTCAATCTCTTCTTCTGACAGCAGTGATGCTGCTTACTGCAGTATTTAATGTATCTGCAGGAGGGAAAAAGGAAGCTGATAATCCGACAGAATTTAAAATGGGATTCATGACTTCACTAAGCGGTACTTTTGCTGCGGTAGGTGAGACACAGAGAATGGGTACGCTTCTTGCTGTTGAAGAAATCAACGCGAAAGGCGGCCTTGACATGCCATGGGGAAAAGTAAAAGTCACAACAAGCATTAAAGATGATGAGGCCAAGCTTGATGTTGGTGTCAGAAGATACAGAGAGCTTATGGGTGAAGGGATAAATGCGCTTACAGGTACAGCATGGAACCCTATGGCGGCGGCTATCAATGAAGAAGGAAAAATTACCCCGATTCCATATCTTGCCGGATGCGTTCCTGCTCTTGATTCTTTTAAAAAGGGTAATCCTGCAATAGGAACATTCTCAGTAGCATTTACTCCATGGAGTATCGGCTATCTGGCAGGAGCTTCGGTTATCAAGCAGATGGGCAAAAAAACCATCTTCTATGTATCAAGAGCTGATTCATGGGGAAGCACAATATATGAAGGACTTAAAGCTGCAATTGCTGAATACGGCGGGGAGATTGTAGGCTTTGCTGAATATCCTCTCGGGAATGTGGACTTTTCAGCCGCAATAAACAAAGCGCTGGAAGTTAAACCCGATGTATTCATGGCCTGCCAGTTTGGAGGAGATGCCATTGCGATATTCAAACAGGCTTATGATATGGGTCTTCACAAAGAGTCTCTTATGTTTAATACATGGACAACAAATGTAGTAGGGAAAGGAATTCCTCCAGCCGCTCTTAAAGAACTTTATGCTCTTAATTTCTATTATTACAATCTTGAAGGTTTCGGAAATCCGGAACTTGAGAAGAAAGCAAAAGCATATACTGACGCTCACGTGAAAATGTTTAACCAGCCGCCTGATGCATACGGAACAATCTCCTACATGGCTGCCAAAATTATTTTTGAGGCAGTAGAAAAAACCGGTACATTTGATCCTGTAAAAGTATCAGAATATATTAAAACTGCAACATTCGATACTGTAAAGGGCAAGATGGCATTCAGGGAGGATAATGAACTTCTCGGTGATTACATGGCATTCATAGTAAAGGGAAAGGCTAAAGAGGAAATGAAAGATCCCAGCGATGTATGGAAAGTAACCGGTTCTTTCGGCGGACCCACAACTCTGCCGTCGCTTAAATCACTTGGTTATTAATTCCCGGTACTGGCCGGATTTTACGGATATGTAAAACTTTTTAAAACAGCATTCCGTAGTTTATCGGGATGCTGTTTTTTTTACTTTGCTTAAAAATTATTTCAGGAGGAAATATGAAGAAAATACTTATTTTTTCACTTGCTCTTTTATTGACTGCTGCTGTGCTATTCGGCGGCGGCAAAAAAGAAACTGAAAATCCTTCAGTTTTCAAGATCGGATTTTCATCATCACTCAGCGGAACATTTGCCGGCGTAGCTGAAACACAGCGCAAGTCATTTGTCCTTGCAGTTGAAGAAATCAATGCTGCCGGGGGTCTGAAGATGCCGTGGGGTAAAGTTCCTGTTGAATCCTTAATTGAAGATGACCAGGCAAAACTTGATGTGGGGGTGAGAAAATTCAGGGAAATGATGGACCAGGGAATGGATGCTCTTACAGGCGGAATCTGGAACCCGATGTCTGCCGCGCTTAATGAAGAGACAAAAATCAATCCTGTTATTTATGTTCCCGGCTTTGTTCCGTCAAAAGATGCTTTCCTTGAAGGAAATCCTTCTGTCTGCACATATACTCCTACATTTACGCCCTGGAGCATCGGATATATCACAGGAAAATCCATTGCCAAAAATCTCGGTAAAAAAACAATTTTTTATCTGAAGAGGGCGGATTCCTGGGGCACTGTAATCCAGGAAGGACTTGAGGCTGCATGCAAAGAATACGGAGCGCAGATTATAGCTGTTGAAGAGCTCCCTGCCGGTACAGTTGATTATTCAGCTGTTATAAATAAGGCGCTCAGAGCAAAACCGGATGTGTTTGTAACTACAATGTTCGGGGGCGATGCAATCGCAAACCTTAAACAGGCATATGATATGGGCCTTTATGATGTAACTACAATCTTTAATGTATGGACAGCCAATATTGTTGCCAAAGGAATTCCTGAGAATGCACTTGCCGGCCACTATGCTCTTGCGTGGTTTTACTATGACCTGACAGGATTCAAGGATAAGGAAGTAGCTGATAAAACAAAAAAATATACTGATGACTACAGGGCAAGATGGAACGAGCCGCCTGATAACATGGGAACAGCCGCTTATCTGGCTGCAAAACTGATTTTCGGCGCGGTTGAAGAGGCAGGCACATTTGACCCTGCAAAGGTGAGCAAGGTTTTTGAAACCAAAAAAATTGACACAATAAAAGGAAGTTACATATTCAGAAAGGACAGGCAGCCGCTTAATGATCACACAGCTTTCCTTTTAAAAGGGAAAACACCTTCAGAGAAAAAAGATGCATGGGATTTTTTCACAGTTGTTGATTCCTTCGGCGGAGAAGAAGTCCTGCCGCCGCTTTCTGTAATGGGTTACAAATAAGGAGTTTTAGTATGGTACCAAAATATGAGGTCAGGAAAAAAATCAGTGATGTTCCATGGGAAGAGCATTTCATGGATGACGGCGGAAGTAAAATTAAATGGATATATACCCGGGAAAAGGACGGAACACCTATAACTGTAATGCTTATAGAACTCAGGGAAGGACTTTCGCTCCCTGAGCATGTACACCGTGACCAGCCTGACCTGATTCATGTACTTGAAGGCGAGGCAACAATGTTTATTGAAGGCGAAGGGGAATTCCCCCTTGAAGCAGGAATGGTAATCATGGTGCCGCCAAATACCAGGCATACAATAAAAAACATTAAAAAAACTGTAAGGCTTTACAATGTTTTTGCACCGGCCATGCCGTATATGCCGGCAAAAAAATAGTTTATGAATGCAATGGTCCTGAGGGAGTATAATAATTCCCTCGTAATGGAAAAAGTTTCTGATCCCTGTCCCCTTCCGGACGAAGTGGTCGTTAAGGTTCACGGGGCGGGGATGTGTTATACAGACATCAAAATTGTTGCGGGTCAGCTTTCGAAATTTATAAAGCTTCCGCATATTCCTGGACATGAAATAGCCGGTGAGATTGTTGAAACCGGTAAAAACGTGAAGAATTTAAAACCGGGGCATAAGGGGGTTGTCTATTCCATAATTGGATGCGGCGACTGTCTTTACTGCCGCAGCGGCAAAGAGAATCTATGCATTAATACCAGGAGGATAGGATTTGAGGAAAACGGAGGATTTGCCGAATATGTAAAACTTCCCGCCTATAATTTCTGCCCGTTTAACAGCAGTATGCCTTTTGAAAAAATGGCAATACTGCCGGATGCTGTAGGAACTCCGTATCATGCATTCAAGGAAATTGCAAATCCCGGTTCGGCTCAGTCTGTGTTGATTGTAGGTGCCGGAGGTCTGGGTATACATGCTGTTCAGCTTGCAAAACATAAAGGATCATATGTCATTGTATGTGATATAAAAAATGATGCGCTCGAACTTGCAAAAAAATACGGGGCAGATGTATGTTTTAATCTGAAAAATGAAAACGATATAGTAAGTGCTGTTTATAACGCTACTGCCGGTCTTGGGGCGGATATTGTTCTTGAGGGAGTCGGGAAGGAGATAACCTTCTCGTGGTCGTTAAGATGTCTTAAAAAAGGGGGAACTTTAATTGTTATGGGCTATGATCCTGTCAATAAAGTTCCTGTTCCCTTCATTGATATGCATAATAATGAATGGAAAATAGCAGGGACAAAGATTACGACAAAGCAGGATCTGCTTGAAGTAATTGATCTTGTGGATAACGGTATTATAGATCCGGTTGTTACCAGGGTGATAAATCTTGGTGAAATCAACAGCGGCCTTGATCTTGTCCGTAATCATGAAATACCCGGCAGGGTTTGTGTGAAAATTGAATAAAACTATTCAAAGAGGAAAAATGAAAACACCGGTTTATATGGCTGCCGCAATAGTTAAAAGCTCTAATAACGTTCAAATTGAAAAAATACCTGTTCCCGTTCCGGGACCGGAGGAAGTCCTGATAAAGGTTGAATCCTGCGCAGTATGCAGCACAGATTTAAGTCTTATAACTCAGCCGGGTCCGGGGCAGCCTGCATTCGGATCTTTTATCCCCGGCCATGAATATTCCGGTACAATAGCCGCAAAGGGAGAATCTGTTGATGAAGTTGAGATAGGTGACCGGGTCGCGGTTGAAGTCCACAAAGGGTGCGGAAGGTGCATTAACTGCAGAAACGGTTATTATACATGCTGTCTGAACTGGGGAAATAAAAAAAGGGGACACAGGGCAAACGGAATGACTACATATGGAGGATTTGCCCAGTATGCAGTCAATCATATCAGTACTGTTTATAAAATATCTGAAAATGTATCATTTGATGAAGCTTCACTGATTACAAATGCCGGTTGTGTATTATACGGTTTTGAAATAAGCGGAGGTTATTTTGTAGGTGATCAGGTTGCTGTTATCGGAGATGGTCCGCTTGGCCTTATTTCTCTTCAGATTGCAAAAACTCTTGGCGCGGATAATGTTTCGCTTGTCGGCCTTGACGATTTCAAGATGGATATTGCCAGAAATCTTGGGGCCGATAGTGTAATTGATGTTAAAAAAAACGATCCGGTAAGCATATTGAAACCTGCCTTTAATCTGGGTGTAGACCTTGCAATTGAAGCTTCAGGATCCGAAGCCGGCATCAGAACCGCTCTTAAAATACCGAAGTGGGCGGGAAAGGTCCTTCTTCTGGGTATCCCGTCAGGTGAAATCAGGACTGACCTCAGGGAATTTGCCCGCGGAAACAAATATCTCTTTACTGTCAGGGGCGAGGGGTTGTCCAATTGCGGGAAAGCTGTCTCTCTTCTTAAAAATAAAAAACTTTCACTTGAAAGTCTGATTACGCACAGGTTTGATCTTAAGGATTTAAATAAAGCCCTTGAAGTGCATAATTCATCTGAAATAAAATCAATTAAAGTCGTAGTCAACCCATCCTGAAAAAATGATAAAAATCATTTGATTGACATTGTATATAACTATGCTATAATTTTACTGTATTACAATCTGACAAATGAATAATGATTCTTTATAATTTTATATCGGGAGCATTAGATGAGCGATGTGTTAATAGAAACAAAAGGTGTATCCAAGATTTTCGGCCTGTTCAGGGCAGTCCATGATGTTGATTTCAGTGTCAGGGAATATGATGCTGTCGGCATTATCGGCCCTAACGGGGCAGGCAAAACTACATTTATCAATATCCTGACCGGCGAGTATGTTCCGGAAGAAGGAACTGTTTTATTCCGGGGAGAAGATATTACGAATCTGAAGAGCGAAAAAAGGGTTGCAAAAGGGATTATCAGAACATTTCAGCTTGTTCATGTTTTTGACAGCATAACAGTCTTTGAAAACCTGGCACTTTCAGTATACAGAAAAAGAGAAGGAAAAGCTTTTCCTTCTAATCTTTATACTACAGTATTCAGTAAAAACAGGGCGATTACTGATGCTGCCGAAAAAGCGCTTGAAGTTTTTGACCTTAAGAAAGACAGGAACCAGCTGGTAGGAAATCTTTCGCTCGGCAGCCAGAAAAGGCTTGAAATAGCGATGGTCTGGGCTGCAGACCCTGAGGTTTTTATTCTTGATGAACCTTTTGCAGGAATCAGTGATCATGAAATTGATGATATTATTGCGATTCTTAAAAAACTTGTGCATAAAAAAACCATTATCATAGTAGAGCATAAGCTTTCAAAGCTTACGGAAATTGTTGATACATTATGTGTAATGCATGAAGGAAAAATGATTGCTTCAGGACCATGCGAGGAAACATTAAATAACCCGATAGTGAGAAAATCCTACTGGAAAATCGAAGAGTGATTTTTGATATATAATTATTCATGGAGTGATAGATGAATCAGGAAAATAAACTTCTTAATGTTGATAAATTGAATGTCTGTTACGGAAAACTTGCTGTAGTATTTGATGTTTCTGTAAATGTTAACGCCGGAGAGGTTGTTTTTCTTGTCGGCAGAAACGGGGCAGGCAAGACAACGCTATTAAGAACGATTGCCGGGTTTCTCCAGCCAGCCTCCGGAGAAATTGAATTTAACGGTAAAAATCTCAATAAAACAGGTGCCTATAAAACAGCCAGAATGGGACTCAAATATATCCACCAGGATAAACAGGTTTTCGGTGATCTTACAATCAGGGAAAATCTTGAGTTAAGCAGTTATGCGACAAAGGATTATGACTGGGAACCGGTGTTTAAAATGTTTCCTAAACTTAAAACAATTATTGAAAGAAAAGCAGGTAATTTAAGCGGCGGAGAAAAACAGATGCTCCTGATAGCAATGGCAATGATAGGAAAACCAGCTCTTGTTATGCTGGATGAGCCGACAGAAGGTCTTGCTCCTCATGTTATCAAGGATCTTGCTGAAATTTTTAAGGAAATAAGCAAAACCACAACATTGTTTATTGTTGAACAGAATCTGCCTCTGATCGCTGCGATTGCTGACAGGGTTTACTGCATGAAGGAAGGTAAAGTTGTAAATGAGATTACCAGCAGGGACGATATCGGCAACCTGTGTTTTGAACAATACTTATAAAGGTAACAGGAGCTTTTATGAAACTAAAAAAACTTGAAATACTAGGGCCGGTTTTTATAATACTCGGTCTTTTGATTAGCCGTTATCTGTTTCCAAACAAGATAACCTTTTTTACAGAAATTTCAATTTATACAATCTATGTTATGGGAAATAACATCCTGATGGGTTATATGGGATATACCTCGTTCGGGCAGCCGTTTTATTTAAGCTGCGGTGCGTATTCCGCTGCCATTTATCTTGCATATATCGGCGGCAATGTATTTATCGCGATATTTATTGCATTTCTGGTCGGACTTGCTCTTTCTTTTATTCTGGGGCCAAGTCTTATGAGGCTGAAAGGGAGCTACTTTACCCTGATAAACGCGTCACTTTGCGCAATAGGAGTCTTTATGTTTGAAAGACTTCTTATCGATATTACCAACGGCAACGACGGGCTCTGGTACAGGTCAAACATGCACAAAACGCCGTTTCTTGATATCAGGCTTCCGCAGAATTATTTCTTTTTCATACTGATTGTTCTGCTTATCGCCCTATACCTTTACAGAAAAATTGACAAATCAGCTCTTGGAACAGTGCTGAAGGCGGCAAGTACCAATCCGAGAAAAATGAGATTTCTCGGATATAATGTTTTTGGAATCAGATGGCTGGCTTTTACAATTTCAGTCGTTTTTTCCACGGTAGCTGGTGCTCTTTACTCGGTTAACTTCGGATTTGTCAATCCGAGCCTCGGGGAAAATTCAAGGGCAATTGAGGTTCTGCTTGCAACTCTTATCGGCGGAATCGGAACAGTATACGGCCCTTTCTTTGGTGCGCTGGGTTTTCTGGGCATGAAGGATTTTGTCAGCAGCTTTCTCTCAAGATGGGAGTTTGTTGTTGGAATAATGACCCTGATTGTTCTTTTTAGATTCAACAGGGGCCTCTGGGGAATGATTCAGGATGCAGGAAGTTTTCTTGCAGATACAGGCAGAAAATTTAAAAAGAACAGCATCAAAACTGCAGCAAAATAAATATTGAGAGGAAATTATGGAAACCTGGTTTACAGCGGTTATATACGGCCTTAGCACAAGCGGAATATTGTTTCTTGTTTCACTTGCATTATCTATCGGTTATGGACTTATGAGAATCGTCAATATGGAAGCTATGCTCTATTATTCTTTCGGAGCATATGTCACCTATTCAATAGTTACACTGACTGGCAGTTTTTTCCTCGGCGCAGCAGGAGCTACTGTTGTCGGGGGTTTGCTGGGCCTTATTGTTGAGACAACACTGCTCAGAAAAGTCTACCACCGGAATATGATGTTTACCATGGTAGTAACATTCAGTGTTTTTATGATAGGGATTGGAGTTATTCAATTTATTTACGGCCTTGATCCAAAGCCGCTTGCTTCCCCGACTTCGGCAATTATCAGATTCATGAATGTTCAGATTCCCCTGTACAGGCTGATTATCATAGTAGTAGCAGTGGTTGCCTATATTCTTATACAGCTGCTTATGAATAAGACAATAACCGGCAAGGCGCTCCGGGCAGGAATTGAGAACCGCGAAAATGTCGAAGGCCTGGGTGTAAATATCAACAGAATTTTTACAACTACATTTGTAATTGCAAGTGCTTTTGCCGGACTTGGCGGAGCTCTAAATGCGCCTCTGGTTATGGTAGGCCCCTATATGGGTTTTGATATGCTCCTGACAGCATTTATAACAGTTATTCTTGGCGGCCTCGGAAGTATAAAGGGAACCATGGTGGCGGCCCTTATTCTGGGGCAGGTTGTCAGTGTAGGCGGAACGATCTGGGCGCCTCTCGCGTTTGTTGGTCCTTTCATAGTCATGTTTATCACTATTCTTATAAGACCTACAGGTCTTTACGGAGTTAAGGGAACAGCATTCGGATTCAATGATTAGATAAACCTCCCTGCTGTAACAGCAGGCGGGAGTAAATAATAAAAATACGGGAGTGAGAAAGTGGATAAAACAATGAAGGCCTTTGTCCTTGAAAGATATAACAGCCCATTGGTGTTGAAAGATGTTCCAATGCCGCAGATCGGCGATGATGATGTTCTTGTAAGGGTGAGGGCCGCAGGCATTTGCGGCACAGATTTGAAGATATATACAGGCAAACTTGACGGTATTATAAAACTGCCGCATATACCGGGTCATGAAGGGGCAGGTGAGATAGTTAAAACTGGAAAGAATGTTAAAAACATAAAACCCGGGGACCGCGGGATTGTATACCACTACATCCCGTGCAGGGACTGTGAGCTCTGCAGAACAGGAAAAGAGAATATCTGTTTTGAAATCAAAAGGACAGGGTTTGAACTTGACGGCGCTTTCGCTGAGTATATGGCAATCCCGGCATACAATTTCTGCCCTGTTGATGATGAAAAAATGTCATGGTCTGAAATGGCAGTTCTCCCTGATGCGGCCCTTACCCCGTATCATGCGTTAAAAACCCTTGGCAAGGTGAAAAAAGGGGCTAAAGTATTAATTATCGGGCTTGGAGGACTTGGCCTTCATGCGGTTATGCTTGGTAAAATGCTCGGCGCTGATGTTGCCGGCGCTGATATCAGGGATAACTCTCTCACTGAGGCTTTAAAGTATAAAGCGGATATTGTTTTTAACCCTGTTTCACAGGACCCAGTTTCTGTGATCAGGGAATGGACAGGCGGACACGGCGCTGATGTTGTGCTTGACGGGGTCGGAACCGGTTCCACATTTCCATGGGCTCTCAAAAGCCTTAAAAAAGGCGGCAAGCTTGTTTTAATGGGATATGATCCGATTAATCCGGTCCCTCTTGACGCTCTTGGGATGCACTATAACGAATGGGAGATAATTGGGGCCCGGCTTGGCACAAAGCAGGAATTAATTGAGCTGATAAATTATACAAAAAATGGTACTTTAAAACCGATTGTTTCGTCTGAGTTTGAAATGGCCTCGCTTAACCGGGTTTTTACAGAATCGCTGCTTGACAGCATTTACGGAAGGATAGTCTTTAAGGGGCTTTGATTTTGTCGGATTCCCTGCATCAGACAGTGCGAATGGTAATCCCTGTTCTTCCGCCTTTGCTGACAGGGCTGATATTATTCAGCTTGACAATTCTGTAAAATGATGGTACAGTAGTATTGTCATACAAGGTATAATTTTAAAAAAGGTGATGATAATGGATTTTAAAAAAATTGACCGCGTGAGTATGTCAGAAGAGATTGTTGAATATCTCAAAAATGAAATTTTAAGCAGAAAACTTAAATCAGGGCAGCGACTTCCTGCTGAAGAATCTCTGGCGGAAAGTATGGGAGTGGGCCGCGGAACTGTACGTGAAGCGCTAAAGGTTCTGATCCATATGGGGCTTGTAGAAAGAAAAAGAAACGGGACCTTTGTAACAGAGGGTAAACTGAAGCCCGATGTAGAGTTCAGACTTGATGAATACAGGGATCTGGTTGAGATAATTGAAGTCAGAAAAGTCATTGAACCTGCGCTTGCCGGTTTTGCGGCTAAAAGGGCAGATAAAAAAACTATTGATAAAATTGCCCTTGAACTGGATGAAATGAAAAACGGTACAAAAAATGTTGAAGATTTTATACTTCATGACAGCCGTTTCCATGATTTTATTTTTGATGCATCAGGAAATACAATTCTTGAGAATTTTATAAAAAGTTTTAAAGACCTTATGATGAAAAACCAGGCAGTAGTTCTTATGGAAAGGTACAGCAATATAATGCCTAAATCCCTGGACTATCATGAAAAAATATACAAGGCAATAAGTATTGGAGATGAACATCTGGCTTTTTCATATATGTATGAGCATATTGTGGATGTCGAGAATGAGTTCAAGATAATAATTGAAGGAGAATAAAATCTGATGGTTAATATACCTGAACATATGAAAGCGGTAGTTCTTATGGGGCCTGACAAACTTGAGGTTAGGGACATGAAGGTTCCCGTTCCCGGGCCTGTGGATGTCCTTATCAGGGTCCAGTCATGCGCATTGTGCGCTTCGGATACAGGGCTGATACACAAGCCTTTTCCGGGCCAGCCTCCATACGGGGAATTTATTATCGGACATGAGTATTCAGGTACAGTTGCAGCCCTTGGCGGGACTGTTGATGAGTTTGCAGTGGGCGACAGGGTAACGGTGGAAGCGCATAACGGATGCGGAAGGTGCAGAAACTGCCGTCTTGGAAACTATACAGGCTGTCTTAATTACGGGGATACCGCCAAAGGCCACAGGGCCAACGGATTTACAACAAACGGCGGCAATGCCCAGTATGTGATAAACCATATAAATACGGTTCACAAAATAGCGGATAATGTCTCATTCGATGAAGCTTCCCTTGCGACAAACCTGGGATGTGTATTATACGGATTTGAGACGCTCGGCGGATTCATAGCGGGCGATACAATTGTTATTGTCGGCCCGGGTCCTTTGGGCCTTAGCGCTGTACAGGCTGCAAGGGCACTTGGTGCCGGGAAGATAATACTGCTTGGAACAAGGGACTCAAGACTCAGGATTGCAGAGAATACAGGCGCCGATATTATCATCAATACAAAAAAACAGGATCCCATGGAAGTAATAATGAGGGAAACAGGCGGAAAGGGGTGCGATATCGCGATAGAGGCATCCGGTTCCGAGGCAGGACTTGGGCTTTCAATCAAATCAACAAAGAGAATGGGAAAAATCCTGCTTCTGGCTTTCCCCCATAAACCCTTTCCTGCTGATTTTGAAGACCTTGCGCTTAACAATAAACATATCTTTACAGTAAGAGGGGAAGGATGGGCGAATGTAGGAAGGGCGGCTGTCTTTTTGAATAAGGGCATTGTTGACCTTAAACCGCTCATTACACACACATTTCCTCTTGCAAAAATAAATGAAGCGTTTGACACATTCAACAACAGAATTGACGGCGCGATAAAAGTAATTTCAAAACCCCAGGAGTAGGTGTAATGTCTTCTGTTTTACTTATTGCAACCCTTGATACCAAATCGGAAGAAGCCGCCTACGTCAGGGCTCAGATTGAAAGCCATGGAGAGCAGGTGATACTTGCGAATACAGGTGTTTTTCTCCCTTTTGAGGAAAATGCCGAAATAAAAGGGGCAGAGATAGTCAAAGCAGGATGCGGACTTACGATAGAAGAACTTAAGGCGAGGGGAGACAAGGGACTGAGCATTGAAGCGATTACTAACGGAATAAAGATAATCACTAAAAAACTGCATGAGGAAGGAAAGATCGCGGCAGTTCTTTCGATAGGCGGGGCTCAAGGAACTGATATGGGAACAGCTGCGATGAGAGAGCTTCCGTTCGGGGTTCCCAAATTCATGGTCTCAACTGTTGCCTCCGGCAAAGCCACTTTCGGCCCGTTTGTCGGGACAAAAGATATTATCATGATGCATTCGGTATGCGATATTCAGGGACTTAATATAGTCACAAGAAGTGTTTTTGACAATGCGGCATCCGCAGTATGCGGTATGGTTAAAAACAGGAAGAAGAATCAGAATAAAAGAGCGGGAAGGGCAGGATCAATCGCGGTAAGCATGCTTGGAACGACAACCCCCGGAGCCCTTTATGCCAAGGAACTTATTGAAAAAGAGAACTATGATTTTGTAGCGTTCCATCAGAATGGAACAGGCGGTATTGCCATGGAGGAAATGATTGAAGAGGGGCTCTTTAAAGGGGTTCTTGATATCAACCTTCATGAAATCGGCGACAGGTATTTCGGGGGGCTGCACGGATCGGTAAGGGAAGGGCGTCTTGAAAGCGCAGGAAAAACCGCTCTTCCCCAGGTTATCGCCCCGGGGAGCATCAACTATACAGTACAGGGCCCGTATGCTGAAGTAAGCGAAGAACTTAAAAAAAGGCAGCACATTATACATAATTCATTTCTCACCCTTGTAAGACTTACCCCTGATGAACTTTCCGGGGTAGGGAAAATTACAGCAGAAAAAATAAATCTTTCAAGAGGCAAGGTGCATGTTTACATACCTCTTAAAGGATTTTCATTTCCTGATTCGGCCGGAAGGGAACACTGGGACCCGGAAGGGAACGCTGCTTTTACAGACGCTCTGAAGAAGAACTTAAGGAAAGATATTCCGTGTGACGAACTTGATTTACACATAAACGATACGGAATTTATTGATATTGCGGTTAATAAGCTTTTCAGTTTTATAAAGGAAAAGTGATTTACTTTAAAGCGGATAATATGCCAGGAGGAATAATGAGCAAGGCTAAGGAAATGCTTTCAGGGGTCTACTCCCCGATGTGTACTCCATTTAAAAATGATGAAGTAGACTATGCAGGAATGGAAAAAAATGTTGATTTGATGAATTCATCCGGACTCAAGGGTTATTTTGTACTTGGAACAAACGGTGAGTTCAAAACAATGTCAGAAGAGGAAAAATTCAAGCTGCTTGGTGTTGTAATAAAAAGAGCGGCGAAAGACAAGGTCGTAATGGCAGGAACCGGAGCAGAAAGCACCAGGGAAACAATCAGGCTCACAAAAAAAGCGGCAGATTTGGGGGCGGTTATGGTAAGCCTTTTGATGCCCAGTTTTTTCGCGAAGAAAATTACGGATGATGTGATAATAAGGCATATCACAGAGATTGCAGAGGCATCCCCTGTTCCTGTAGTGCTTTACAACAATCCTTCGGTGGCGGCGGGAGTCACAATAAGACCTGCTGTTATCAAGGTTGTATCGCAGCATTCCAATGTCGCGGGAATCAAGGATTCAAGCAAGGAAACATGGCCTTTAAACGTAGTTTTTAACAGCAGCGGTTTTTCCGTACTGGCAGGCAGCGCGGGGTACTTTTTTGACCTGCTTGACAAGGGCGGTACAGGCGGAGTGCTGTCTCTCGCGAATGTTTTCCCCGATGCGTGCGCAAAGCTTTACAACCTTTATATTTCAGGTAAAAAAGCGGAAGCGGCAGAGCTTAACAATAAGCTGCTTGATCTCAATAAAAAAGTATCAGGTACTTACGGAGTGGCGGGAGTAAAATACGCGATGGACCTTGCGGGCTTTGCAGGGGGAGTAATGCGCAGACCGCTCGGTACCCTGAATGCTGAACAGAAAAAAACACTTGAAGCTGACCTTAGGGGCAGCGGGTTTTTAAAATAATAATTATAACCAATGGAGGTTAACAGATGTCATCAGACGGAATGAAAAGAGGCAAAAGTCAGAATATCCTGGATCTCGGATATACAGATGTAAGGGAACATCTTAAGAAAAACGATACAATTATCGTAAGTATGGGATCGATTGAAAAACATGGAGCGCACTGCCCGCTGGGAACAGACAGTTTTACAGCAATGGGTGTTATTGAAGAAGCTGCCAGATTAACAGACACACTTTATACACCTTTAATACCTGTCGGATATTCCCCCCACCACATGGGAAGACAGGGCGAAGGAACAGGAACACTCACTTTTTCAGGAGATACTTACAGAAGAATAGTATATGATCTTGCGAAAAGCCTTATATACCACGGCTACAACAAACTGGTTTTTGTTACACATCATGGAAGCAACTCCAAGGTAATTGATGATGTACTTAGAAAAATCAGGTATGAAACCGGATGTTTTGTCGGATGGTTTAAAACTCCGACAGAAAGAAATTACAGATTTATCGCAGATATCCTTGAGGGAACACCTGAGGAAACACCGGGCTGGCACGCAGGGGAGCTTGAGACATCAACAGCATGGGCATACAATCCTGAATCTGTTGCAATGGAACTCGCAAAAGAAGACAGAACACATGCGCCGAAGTGGATGACAAAAGAGTTTACAAAACATGACGGGTCAGGTTTTGTAACATTCAGGGGCGATGAATGCATGTGGGTACCGATGGAACACCATGAATATTCAGATACAGCAACAATTGGAAATCCTTTAAGAGCTTCCAGGGAAAAGGGAGAGAAAATCCTTAAGAGAGGCGGAGAACTTCTCGCGGCTCTTATCGAAGAAATTAAAAAATTCGATATCAAGGTTCCGGAAGAAAAAAGAGCTTTCAACAACCGCGCGTAGTAATCGAGGTTTTTGTAAATAATCGACAATACAGATACCCCGAGCCGCAAGGTCGGGGTATCTGACTGTTAAGAGGCATATCTTTCAGCCGGTCAGATATACTTTAAAAAATCCTGATTCAACTTGCCGAACCGGTGAGGATTTATATAGATGAATCCTGGTTAATCTTTAAGAAAATATCCTTAGGAGAAAAATATGAAAAGACTTGAAGGAAGGGTTGCAATTGTAACCGGATCAGCGCAGGGAATGGGTCTTGCCATCGCAAAAGCGCTTGGCAATGAAGGCGCAACAATAATAATAACAGACATAAACAGCGAACAGGTTCAAAAAACTGTTTCAGCTCTTAAAACAGAAGGATATACCGCAGACGGATACAGCATGAACGTTACTGTTGATGCGCAGGTTGGGGAAGTATTTGACGCGGTTAAAAATAAATACGGCAAACTGGACATTCTGGTTAATAACGCGGGAGGTGCGCTTAACACCCCGTACAAACTAAATGAGATAGAGGAAAAACACTGGAATCTTGTCCTTGATGTAAACCTTAAAGGGGCTTTTTTCTGCTGCAGAAAAGCCATCAATATAATGGCAGAGCAGGGAGGCGGCGCAATTGTAAACATTTCAGCTCTTGCGGCTCACTACAGGGCAAGCCTCGCAGGCGTCCAGTATACAGCAGCAAAGGCCGGGGTTGAAGGACTTACGAGGCAGCTTGCCTACGACTGGGGCGAAAAAAATATCCGGATAACCGGAGTCGCGCCGACTATCACCATGACAGGGGCGCGGGTTAAAGGGCTCTGGGATGACAAGGGTAAGGATGAGCAGGATAAGACACTTAAAAATATCCCGCTCCGCAGGCTCAGCACACCGCAGGAAATCGCAGCTGCTGTTGTATTCCTGGCATCTGATGAAGCATCATACATAACAGGAATTACACTTGATGTCAGCGGCGGCAGATATCTCAGATAACATAAGTCAATAATGGAGTCAAATAAATGAGCGGAAAACACAAGGTATTGCTTCCTCAGCCTATTGAAAAGGAAGCCCATGATTATCTTCTTGATAACAATTTTGAAGTTGTTGTATGTTCAAAATGTGAACATGATGAAGTTGCTGAAAAAATCGCCGATGCGGAAGCTGTGGTTTTAAGAACAGGAATTAAAATAACCCGCGATCTTATGGAAAGAGGAAAAAAACTTAAAACAATCAGCCGGACAGGCGCGGGAGTGGATAACGTTGATCTTGATGCTGCAACTGACGCCGGAGTGGTTGTTACGTCAAGCCTCGGGGCAAATACCACAAGCGTTATTGAGCATGCGCTCATGTTTATTCTTTCTCTTTCAAAGAATACCATAAAAATTGATTCCGAAGTTCGTAAAGGCAATTTCAGGGTGAGGTATCAGAACCTCTCGAGCGATGTAAGGGAAAAGACACTTGGACTTATCGGGTTCGGGAGAATAGGATCAGGGCTTGCCAAAATTTGCCGCGACAGTTTTGCGATGAAAATAGTTGCGAATGATGATTTTCTCCCGCCGGAAGCCAAGAAAACATTTTCCGACTGGGTTGAATTTACAGATATTGATACAGTGCTTGCCAAATCAGATTATATATCAATCCATGTACCGCTTACAAAGGAAACAAAAAATCTTCTTGACTATGACAGAATCAAAAAAATGAAGAAAAACGCTTTCCTGATAAATACTTCAAGAGGCGGCATAATAAATGAAAAAGACCTGGTTAAAGCGCTGAAAGAGGGCATAATCGCCGGAGCAGGGCTTGATGTATTTGAAAATGAACCCATCGAGATGGAAAGTGAGCTGCTTAAAATGGAAAGTGTAATTCTTTCTCCCCACACTGCGGCTCTTACTGTAGAATGTACACTCAGAATGGCAATGGAAGGGGTAAAGAGGGTTGTAAAGTTTTTTAACGGAGAGAAGCCGGAAAACGTTGCCAATACTGCGGTTTTGGATTTATAATAAAAATCTGTTAAATCATATTTCTTTTGGAAATAAATACTAAAAATTACGGAGTCATAATGGGATGCACCTGCTGTAAGAACGGTAATTCTGCGCTTAATGCCGAAGCAAAAGACATTATCAGCATTACCGGAAAAGAAAAAGAGAAGACTATACCCATATTACAGGAAATTCAGAGCAGAAAAGGGTATATACCTGAAGATCTTCTAAATGAGGTTTCTGAAGTTACGGGGATTGCTGTAAGCGACTTTTACAGTGTTGCTACATTTTATTCACAGTTCAGATTTACACCGCTCGGAAAACACCTTATCAGGGTCTGCAACGGAACTGCCTGTTTTGTTTCAGGTGCGGATATACTGTTTGATACACTTTCTGATCTTCTGAAAGTCGGTGACGGCGAGACAACCGAAGACGGGCTTTTTACTCTTGAAACTGTTGCATGCCTGGGCTGCTGTTCGCTTGCCCCTGTTGTGATGATAAGCGGAAGGGTTTACGGCAAGCAGAACTCTGACAGCATCCGGAAACTTGTCAATTCAATAATAGCTGATGAGGCAAAAGGTGAAAAAGCAGCGGCAGCCGCCGCCGGACAAACAGGAGGGACAGCTTGAACAATCAATTGCTGAAAGTCGGACTCGGTTCATGCGGAATAGCGGCCGGTGCCCAGGATGTCTACAATTATCTCTTGTCAGACATTGATAAGGAAAATTATCCCGGACTGGACCTCGGAAAAACTTCATGTATAGGACTCTGTTTTGCCGAGCCTATTGTGGAGTTTCATGACGGTGATAAAAGAATTGTCTACGGCAACGTTGATGTAAAGCTCGCGGAAAAAATTCTGAAAGGGATTTCCGCCGGTTCGCTTCCTGAAGAAAACAGAATTCTTGAAGAAAAAGGTGAGGGCAACCGGGTTGCGGCTGATGATAATATTGTGAAATATACAGGCCGCCAGGTAAAACTTGCCCTTAAAAACTGCGGAATAATTGATCCTGAAAGCATTGACGAATATACAGCAAGGGGCGGCTACAAGGCGCTTGAAAAGGCTGTTGCTTCAATGCAGGGGCAGGAAATTATTGATGTAATGAAAGAATCAGGTCTTAAGGGAAGAGGCGGCGCCGGCTTCCTGACCGGGCAGAAATGGGAATTCCTCCTTAGGGCAAAGGGAGATAAAAAATACCTTGTCTGCAACGCGGACGAAGGGGACCCCGGAGCTTTTATGGACAGGGCTATCCTTGAGGGAGATCCTCATGTGGTTATCGAAGGGATGATAATCGCGGCAAAAGCGACAGGCGCCTACAAAGGGTATATCTACTGCAGGGCGGAATATCCGCTTGCCGTAAAAAGGCTCCACAAGGCAATTGCCGACGCTAAAGAAAAAAACTTTTTAGGTGAAAATATATTCGGATCAGGTTTTTCTTTTGACATAATAGTCAAGGAAGGCGCCGGTGCGTTTGTCTGCGGAGAGGAAACAGCGCTGATTATGTCAATACAGGGCGGAAGGGGAATGCCTAACTTAAGGCCTCCGTTTCCGGCGGAATCGGGGATCCATCAGTCTCCGACAAATATTAATAACGTAGAAACATACGCGAATGTTCCGGGGATAATACTTAACGGACCGGAATCTTTCAACAAATATAAATCAGGCAACAGCACGGGAACAAAGGTTTTTGCGCTTGCCGGAAAGGTTAAAAGGGTTGGTCTTGTAGAAGTGCCGATGGGACTTACTATCCGCGAGGTAGTTGAAGAAATTGGAGGAGGCTCATCAACGGGACTTCCCCTTAAAGCTGTGCAGATGGGAGGTCCTGCCGGAGGGTGTATCCCTGAATCAATGTTTGATACTCCAATCAATTATGATTCAATCAACGCAACCGGGGCGATAATGGGTTCCGGCGGGCTTATTGTTATGGACGCAAGTTCCTGTATGGTAGATGTAGCGAGGTATTTCCTTCAGTTTACGCAGAATGAATCATGCGGAAAATGTACTTTCTGCAGAATAGGAACAAAGAGGATGCTTGAAATCCTTGAGCGCATTACTACAGGCAGCGGCACTCTCAAAGACATCGACATGCTTGAGGAACTCGCCAACCACGTGAGAAAAACATCGCTGTGCGGACTCGGCCAGCTTGCGCCGAATCCTGTTCTTACTACACTTAAATATTTCAGGGATGAATATCTTGCCCATGTAAACGATAAAAAATGTTCGGCAGGGGTCTGCAGATCTCTCATCGAGATTAAAATAGACCCTGACAAGTGCACAGGGTGTACGTTGTGCGCAAGAGTGTGTCCTGTTAATGCCATAACGGGTGAGAGAAAAATGACACATGTCATAGACAGCGGTATATGTACCAGATGCGGTATGTGTATTCAGAAATGCAAATTCGACGCAATATACAGGATTTAAGGGAAAAACATGAGTGATGTACTTGTTAAAATAAACGGGGCTGATGTATCGGTTCCTGAAGGTTCTACAATACTGGAAGCCGCCATAAAGGCAGGCTATGACATACCGACTCTTTGTAACGCTGAGGGGTTAAAGCCTTTTACAAGCTGCTTTGTCTGCGCTGTAAAGGTTGAGGGCGGCAGGGGAAACCTTGTTCCCTCCTGCGCCACAAAGGTAAGGCCCGGCATGAGCGTTACTGTCGAATCGGAAGAAGTTGATTCCGCGAGAAAGATGTGTATAACGCTGCTTGTGTCAGACCACTGCGGCGACTGTCTTCCCCCGTGCCAGAGCGAATGTCCTGCCTCAATCGATATTAAGGGATTTCTTGCTGCAATCGCGGACAGAAAACCGGAGAAGGCGGCGGAAATAATAAGGGACAAGGCGCCGATTCCAGGCACTCTGGGAAGGATCTGCCCAAGGCCGTGCGAAGATCAGTGCAGAAGAACAAGGGTTGAGAAACCGATTGCCATCTGCAACATGAAACGCTTTGCTTCGGATATGGAGATAGAGAAATACGGAGAGATAAGGCTTCCTTCACCCGCCCCTGATACAGGGAAAAAAGTTGCGGTAATCGGAGCAGGACCTGCCGGAATGACCGCGGCATATTATTTAAGGCAGGCAGGGCACGCTGTAACTGTTTTTGAGAAAAACAGCAAGTCAGGCGGTATGCTGAGGTATGGAATCCCTTTTTACCGGCTTCCGGATAAGACCCTTGCCCTTGAAATGGGCGCGATAGAGAAAACAGGCGTAAAGGTAAAATACGGCGTTGAAATCGGAAAGGATATTGATGTCAAATCGCTTGAAAAAGACTATGACGCGCTCATGATAGCAATCGGCGCCCAGGGTGCCTCTTCAATGAGAATTGAGGGTGAGGATACTGAAGGAGTTTACGCCGGTATAGAATACCTCGGGAAAGTAGCGAGAGGCGAAAATCCGCATGTGGGCAATAAGGTACTTGTTGTCGGCGGAGGGAATACTGCCATTGATGCTTCAAGAACATCGCTCAGGGCCGGCGCCGATGTAACAATACTGTACAGAAGAACAAGGGCGGAAATGCCTGCAAGCGACTTCGAAATTGAAGAAGCCGGGGAAGAAGGGGTGAAAATTGATTACCTTGTTGCTCCGGTTTCAATAACCAGAAGCGGTAAAATACTCAAGGTAAAATGCATAAGAATGGCTCAGGGCGAACCTGACGCATCAGGGAGAAGAAGACCGGTTCCGGTTGAAGGCTCTGAATTCGAGATAGAAGCTGATACTGTTATCGGCGCAATCGGCCAGAGAGTTATGCCTGACTGCATCAAGCCACTCGGTATTGAAATAGACAGAAGCGGCAACATTGTCGCAAACCCTGACTCTTTTGTCACAAGCCGCCCCGGCATATTTGCCGCGGGTGACTGCCAGACCGGAGCAGACATGGCGGTCCGCGCTGTCGGCAACGGAAGAAAAGCGGCAGCCGCCATAAACCAGTACATAACAGGCGAACAGGCAGCCGGCGAGAAGAAACTATTTAATTCGAAAATGGGGCCGCTTGAAAGCGTGCCTGAATCCCTCTTCGAAGGCGTTGAAAAGGCAGACAGGATACAGATGCCCCTTATTGAGCATTCTGTAAGAGTCGGCACTTTCGATGAGATAGAAAAAGGGTTTGACTATGAAAAGGCGGTTGAAGAGGCGAAAAGATGCCTTAAGTGCGGATGCGACAAGATCGACGACTGCAAGCTGAGGGCCTACGCAACCAGATATGATGTTGATCAGAACCTTTTCGGAGGCGACATGAGGACATATTCAAGCGATACAAGCCGGAGCGACATCAAGATGGAACAGGGCAAGTGCATAAGCTGCGGTTCCTGCGTCAGGGCCTGCGCCGAAATTAAGGGGCTTAATGTGCTTTCATTTGTCAACAGGGGATTCGCGACACGGATGACTGTTCCTTTCGGAAAGTCGCTTGTAGATTCTACCTGTGACGGATGCGGGGAGTGCGCAAAGGTGTGTCCCACCGCTGCGATAATGAAAAAAGATATCAAATAGATTTTTATCAGCGAGTTAATAAATATAAGCCTTCTGCTGTGCCATTCTCCCTGCGGGAATGAAAACACAGCGGAAGGCTTTTTTAATAGCACAAGGGAAAAGTCATTTTAATAGTGATACATCACACTTTCTCTGACTATCAGCCTTGGTTTTATCGGGTTGATTGATCCTGTTTTATTTTCTTCAGGATTGAGAATTATATTTAAAGCTTTTTGAGCGATCTGATTTATTGGTATTTCAATTGTAGATATTTTAGGATAAAACAGCTCAGTTAAATTGATATTATCATATCCCAATACAGAAATATCTTCAGGGACCCTAAGTCCTACTTCATTGATGGCAAGAATTGCGCCTATAGCCATCATATCGTTTAATGCAAATATCGCTGTAAAGTCCCTGCTTTCTTTCAGTAAATCCAGAATAAGTTCTCTTGACCTATTAATCAGATAATCACCATAAACCAGAATTTGATCCTCAAAAGATATTCCTTTAGACTCATATTTACTTTTAATACCTGATAATCTGTTATTAGTCGATTCAAGATTTTTTGGACCAGCGACAATTGCAATTCTAAAGTGCTGGTTATCGAATAGATACTGTGTTCCTATCTCGCCGCCTGCAAAATCATCTGCAATAACTTTATTTCCATTGTAATTTTCAATTTTTTCATCAAGAAGTATTATGTTTGTATTCGGATTATTTTCATTTAACTGTGCAAGTTCTTCGTTTGAAAGGCCGCTGCTACATAAAAATATTCCTGAGACTTTCTGCTGGAGAAGTGTTTTTATGTACTCCTTCTCTGTATCGATGCTGTAATCAGTAGTGCAGATATAAGTAAGATAGCCGGCTTTAAAGAGTGTAGATTCAATGGAATTTGCAAGCTGGGCATAGTATAGGTTTGTATTGGTTGGCAGGATTAGTCCAATTACTCTGGTTTTGCCTGTTCTCATGGCAGAAGATATTCTGTCTGTGGTATAATTATTTTCTGAAATTATATTTTTTACCTTTATATAGGTCGCTTCGCTCATATTGCCTTTAATTTTTTCGTTGAGCACATGAGAGACTGTTGCAGTGGAGACATTTGCCATTTTTGCTATATCAGTTATTCTAAGTTTCATTCTTACTTTTATTATAAAGAATAACAAATAAAATTTAAATACCATTTGATAAAAACTTAAACGATTTAACATAAAAATATAATAATGCGATAAAAAAAGCTTGACAAATAGAAATTACCGTAGTTTAATAACTTAAACGTTTAAGTTAAAAAGGCTTTTTAATATCTTATAAGGTTAATAAATATATTCTATGAATATGTGAAGCACTAAAAGCTTAAACGTTTAAATATAAGTTTTTAAAGATAAACAATAAGGAGTATGAACTTGAGAAAAAGCATTGTCCTTGAAAAAATAAAAAAAAAGGAACCTGTTTTGGCTGTAATAACCGAGTTGTGTGACCCATGCGTAATAGAACTTGCTTCCCTTATGGGTTTTGACGCCCTCTGGCTTGATCTTGAACATCATGCCTTAAGCGTTGAGAAAGCACAGGATCTGATGAGAGCCGCCAGAATTGGAAAATCAGATATCATGGCGCGGCCTGGCAAAGGTGAGTTCATGAGAATGAGCCGGCTTCTTGAAGCAGGAGCACAGGGTATCATGTATCCGAGAGTCGAAAGTGTAGAAGAGGCAAAAGAGGTTGTCAAGTGGGCAAAGTTTTATCCTGAAGGTGAAAGAGGTGTAGATGGAGCAAATCCTGATGTTCCTTACGGTTCACTTCCTTATTCAAAATATATAAAAATTGCAAATCAGGAAACATTTCTTGTTGTGCAGATAGAAGATAAAAAAACTCTTAAAATTGCACCTGAAATTGCTGATATTTCCGGTGTTGATGTTATTTTTCTCGGGCCTCTTGATTTTTCAGTTTTAAACGGCTATCCGGGGGATACGACCCATAAGGATATTTTAGATGCGTTTAAGATTATGAATAAAGCGGCAAATGATGCAGGAAAAATTTGGGGCACACTGGCTGGTTCACTTGATTATGTAAAACTTGCAAGAGAAAACGGGGCATCTTTTATATGCTACGGAGAAGATTTCATGTTTGTTAAAGAAGGGTTTGAAAAAATACAATTTGACTGCTTAAAACTTGGATTTTCATTTAAAAACTGTTTGATTCAGTAACATTTTTTCAGTTATTGAATAACTGAATTATTTATATTTCAGAGGAGAATAAAATGAATGTTTTAAAAAGTGATTTTGCAAAATACAGAGAGAGACTTAAAACAACAGATGCAGATTTGTTTAAAAAGGTAGACGCGTCTCCTTTTGATTTTAAAACAAAGGAACTGGCAAAAAAAGCAATTAAATACGAATCAACCGGATCTATAGGATATGCGATCTATAATATGCCTCCTGTAATTGAAAGTGGTAAAGGTGCATATTTGTATGATGCTGATGGAAAAGAATATATAGATTTTCTGGTAGGCTTCAGTGTATCAGCGCTTGGTAACAATAATCCGGAAGTTACAAAGATTATTCAAAGACAGGCCGAAAAATTAACCCATTTTTTTGATTTCCCTCACATAGAAAGGGTTAGTTTTGCTGAAGATCTCTGCAAAAACTCAAAAATGTCGGGGGATACGAAAGTTGTCTGGGGAGTTACAGGTTCTGATGCCATCGAACTTGCAACAAGGGCCGCAAGGTATTACACAGGAAAACCTTATATTCTGACTGCGTATGGTGATTATCACGGTGTAACCTATGGAACCATGGGTCTTACAAGTAAAGGTGGAATGCAGCCCTATTTTTATCCTGTAAGACCGATCAGTGATGTCGGATATTTCAACTTTCCGCATGACTACAGAAAACCAGGCGATAAATACCCTGGTTACGGTATGGAAGCAATAAAGATGCTCGAAAGGTCTCTTGACGGGAAAGAAACACCTTTCGGCGACGGCTGCAACAAGATTAATAATGTAGCAGCAATACTCGTAGAACCGTTTCAGAGTTCAGCAGGCTATTATATTCCTCCTGTTGCGTATCTCCAGGAGCTTAGAAGGATCTGTGACAAGTTTGGTATCCTTTTGATAGTTGATGAAATTCAGGCAGGACTTGGAAGAAGCGGAAAGTTGTGGGCTTTTGAACATGCCGGAATTGAACCGGATATGATTTGTACTTCAAAGGCTCTTGGCGGAGGGTTGCCTCTTGCTGCTGTTATTTCAAGGGCTGAAATATTAAGTGAATGGGGAGCCGGAGCTCATGTTTCAACACAGGCAGGAAATGTACTTGCATGTGCTGCCGGGCATTATGTCTTTAATCAGATAAACAATGAGAAATTCCTTGCGAATGTAAATGAAATGGGCGCATATTTCCGTGATGGACTTAAAGCACTTCAGGAAAAGCATAAAATCATCGGTTATATCGATAATCAGGGTTTATACACAGGAATTGAGCTTATTAAAGACAGAGATACAAAAGAACCTGCAATTGAAGCTACAACCTATGTAAGGGATGCAAGTCTCAGGGAAGGCCTCCTCTTTGAAAAAGGCGGCTATTATCACAATAGACTTCAAATTATACCTCCTCTCAACGTAACAAAAGAAGTTCTTGATAAAGCATTGGCAATTTTTGACAAGGTTTTCGGCGAAGCCGGAAAACTGATATAGGGGGGACGAACTATGAAAAAATTCATGAATAAACCTGAAAAATTTGTTGATGAAATGCTTGAAGGAATTCTTTCGGCATATCCAAAACAACTTAATCATGCCGGCAACGATCTGAGATGCATAATAAAAAAGAATGCAGGAAACAAAAAGAAGGTTGGACTTGCGTCAGGCGGCGGCTCAGGGCATCTTCCTGTGTTTATGGGATATGTCGGAGAGGGGATGCTTGACGGATGTGCTGTCGGAGGTGTTTTTCAGTCTCCCAGCGCCGAGCAGATGCTTGAAGTAACCAAAGCAGTTGATGCCGGTATGGGTGTTGTATATATCTACGGGAATTACAGCGGAGATATCATCAATTTTGAAATGGCTCAAGAAATGGCTGAAATGGAGGATATAAAGATAAAGCATGTTCTCGGGGCAGATGATGTTGCTTCAGCACCAAAAGGTGAAGAGAAAAAACGCCGCGGGGTTGCCGGTATATTTTACATTTTTAAGATTGCCGGAGCGCTGGCTGATGAAGGGGCGGATATTGATGCTGTAACAGCTATTGCGGAAAAAACCGGCAAACATGTCAGAACAATGGGTGTGGCTCTAACCCCATGTATTATTCCGGAAGTAGGAAAACCATCATTTATACTCGCTGAAAATGAGATGGAAATAGGTATGGGTATCCATGGTGAGCCTGGAATCCGGCGCGGAAAACTCATGCCCGCTGATGATGTTGTTGATGAGATGATGGATGCAATACTTTTTGACCATGAACTTTCTGATGGCGATGAGGTTTCGGTACTTGTAAACGGTCTAGGTGGAACACCAAAAGAGGAACTCTTCATCATATATAGAAGAATTAATCAGATCTTAAGCAAGAAAAAAATCAGTGTTTTTAATGTGTATTCAGGTGAATACGCAACATCAATGGAAATGGCGGGATTTTCAATTTCAATTTTGAAACTTGATTCCCAGTTGAAAAAATATCTTTCAAAGCCTGCCAATACACCTTTTTTTACGCAGATACAGCTTTAAGTATCAGGGAAGGCTGGATTTGACAGTTATTGGAATTAAGGAAACAAAAGAGATTATCAGGCGGATTAGTTTGATCATGATTGAGAAAAAAAATTTCCTGATCGAACTTGACAGTGTTGTGGGGGATGGAGATCTGGGCATTACAATGGAAAAGGCCTTTTTATCTGCTGATGCGCTGCAATGCGATGAGGAAAAATTCCCAGGCAGGTATTTTATGCAGGCTGGTATTGCTATGGCCAAGGCTGCCCCTTCTACAATGGGCACATTGGTCGCTACAGGGTTTATGCGGGGAGGCAAGGCTGTAAAAGACAAAGAAAAGCTTTACAGTGACGATTTGTATTATTTCTTTAAGGCTTTTATGGATGGAATAATGGAAAGGGGAAAAACAAAAACAGGTGAAAAAACAATTGTTGATGTCCTGGAGTATATTGTAAAGGCTTTAAAAGAGAACATTGATAAAACACTTGAAGAATCGTTATCCGCTGGAATAGCTGCTGCTGAAACCGGCCTTGCGGCTACAAAAAGCATGATGGCACAACATGGAAAGGCAGCAGTATTCAGAGAGAAAACAATAGGTCTGCAGGACCAGGGTGGAACTGCATGTCTTTATATATTTCAGGGATTTAAAGAAGCAGTTCTTGAACAGGAGTAAAAGATGATGAATGAAATCAGGGTTGAAGTGATATCGAAAGATTCATTTTCAGGTCTTGGCTTTGGAACAGTAATTGAAGCAGGGGATATCAGGGCGGATACGGAAACAGGACAGTTTAACTGGTGGAATAAGCTCGCCGTTATCACACATAAGGAATGTTCTCTTGGAATGGTAGAGGCCCAGCCTGTAGAAAAGGTTAAAAACAGCTCTTTCGAACATCATGGAAAAACAACAGAGATGTTGATACCGACAACTACTGATGTATATCTTTTCCTTGGTAAGGGGAAAAGCGGGAAAAAAGAGGAATTGGACCTTAAAAGTGTCAAAGCTTTTAAGCTTAAGGCGGGGCAGGCTGTAGTTCTTGATCCATATATCTGGCACTGCGCTCCGATCGCCGGGGAAAAAATACCTACCAGAATATTTGTTCTTTTTGAAAACGGTACACCTGAAGATGATTTTTTTGCCTACAATACAGCTGAAAAAGAAAATATTGTTTTTAAAATATAATTCATAAGGAGTAAACGGCATGTATAGTTTTGATATTACATCCCCTACAAGAATAATTGCTGAAAAAAATGGTTATAAAAAAATTGGTGAAATAACGAAAAAATATGGAGCCGAAGCACTCCTGGTCACAGGCCGGAGTTCACTTAAAAAAAGCGGTTTGGAAGCTGAAATAATTAAGCTTCTTGAATCCAGCGGAATCAGCATCACCCTTTTTGACGGTGTTGAGACAAATCCGACAAGACAGAAAATGAATGAAGGCGGTAAAACTGCAAAGAAAGCGGGAATAGATGTTGTTGTCGGCGTCGGAGGCGGGAGTGTTCTTGATACTGCTAAAGGAATTGCTGCAATTGCAGGAATGGGATTGGAAGATGTATGGGATTTTGTCGGAGGGAAAAAGGCGACTGATGAGGTTTTACCGATAGTCGCAATTCCGACAACAGCCGGAACAGGAAGCGAGGTGACTCCCTATACGGTAATCAGTGATTTTGAACTTGAGTTGAAAGAGGGTTTTATGAGTCAATACACTATTCCCAAAGTTGCAATTCTTGATCCTCTTGTTATGAAATCAGCAACACCTGAGCTTACAGCAAATGCAGGAATTGATGCCTTTGCCCACGCTGCTGAATCATACCTTACAAAGCTTGCCCATCCGCTTTCAGATATGTATGGAATGCAGGCCGTTAAGCTTATCTTTGAAAATCTTGAAAAAGCTTGCAAAGACCCTGATGATCTTGATGCTAGGATGAATATGGCCCTGGCAAGTACTCTGGCGGGAATTGCGATTTCCTATGTTGATGTAATTATTGCCCATCATGCAAGTGAAGCAATAGGAGCAGTTTTTCATACCCACCATGGTTTGACGGCGGGAATTCTGCTTATTCCTGCAATTGAATTTAATTATGAAGAATGTAAAGAAAAACTCTATTCATTGGGTGTCGCTATTGATCCGTCGATTTCAGCATTGACTGTTGAGGACGGTGCGCACAGGACCATAAAATTAATTAAAAATTTATATTCAAAGATTGGAATTCCTGAAAATCTGGGATCTATTGGCGTTAACAGCGGCCAGAAAGCTAAAATTATGGCAATCATGGAAAACCGGATGGGAGACCTGAAAGCGGGAAATCCAAAAGAGATGAATATGAAGAGTATCGATCAATTTATAACTAAAGTACTTTAAGTGCTTTGAATATTTTAGGAGGAAGGAAATGAAAAAATTATTGCTGATTATGCTGGTTTTTCTGCTGACATTTGGTTCTGTCTTTGCAGGCGGGAAAAAAGAAGAAGCACAGGGAGGGCTTGATAAAATAACCCTGCGAACAAACTGGCTTTGGTACGGGTCACATTCGGTATTTTTCCTCGGAATAAATAAAGGCTTTTATGAGGAAGAGGGAATTGATCTGACAGTAAAACAGGGGAATGGTTCCGGAAGCACAGTAAGGCTTGTCGCAAATAAGGACAGTACATTTGCGTATGCTTCAGCAGGGGCTTTAATTAACCTTGCCGCTACAGGAGCTCCTGTTGTTTCAATCGCAACAATCGACGCTACAGGAGTTGATGCTGTTATTGCAAGGCCTGATTCAGGAATTAAAACTCCGAAAGATCTTGAAGGTAAAAAAATATTGACTACTGCGTCAGCCGGTGTAAACTTATTCTTTCCGCTTTTCTGTAAAAATGCCGGTGTTGATATAAATAAAGTTCAGTTGACCAATGTAGCTGACAGCGCAATTGTCCCCAGTTACTTGCAGAATCTTGCCCCTGCAATTCTCGGAGGACTGGATGACAAACCAGCTGAAATAGTGGCAAATGGAGGAGCTGAACCTGTTACTTTTAATTATGCGGATTATGGTGTAGATCAGCCGGGATATGCTCTTGTAGCACATACTGATATGGTTAAAAACAATCCTGATCTTGTACAGAGATTTGTGAGAGCAACCCTTAAATCTGTTGCATATGCTGAAAAAAATCCGGACGAGGCAATTGACGCACTTATTGACTGGTCAGCAAATACAGGGGAAAATAAAACTCAGGCCAGAAGGGTTCTTGATGTGACCTTGTCTATTTTGTACTCGAATAATAATAAAGATAAAAAACTTGGTTTGAACGTACCAGCAGACTGGGAAAGCGCTGTTAAACTGATGAAAGAATATAATGATCTTAAAACCGATAGAAAAGTTACAGATTTTTACACAAATAAATTTATCAAATAATTACATGAGGGCTGGGGTTGTTTCCCCGGCCCTCTTTTAGCAGGTGGTTGAGAAATGGAGAAAGGGTACATACAAATAGAAGAGTTACAGAAGATTTACAAGACAAGACTGGGCCCTGTTCATGCTCTTGGTCCGGTATCAATGAACATTGCTGAAGGAGAATTTGTTTCATTCCTGGGTCCTTCAGGATGCGGTAAAAGTACTCTTCTCATGATGATTGCAGGGCTTTTAAGTCACTCGGAAGGTAAAATTACAATAAATAATAAGGTTGTAAAGGATCCTCAGATTGATGTTGGAATAGTCTTTCAAAAACCAGTGTTGGTTGACTGGAGGGATGTTATCGGGAATGTAATGCTTCAGATTGAGATGCGCAAGCTTGACCGTGAAAAATATCTGCCAAGGGCAAAAGAGCTGCTGACATCAGTGGGTCTCGCTGATTTTATGACAAACAGGCCGTATGAACTTTCAGGCGGTATGCAGCAGAGAACTTCTTTCTGCAGGTCCTTGGTGCATGATCCTCCAATGATTTTAATGGATGAACCGTTAGGCGCGCTTGATGCAATGACCAGAAACCAGCTTAGAGGGGATCTTGAAAAATTGTGGATGGATACCAAGAAAACATTATTGTTTGTTACACACGATATTGCTGAGGCAATACAACTGTCCGACAGAATAATTATTATTACACCTCGTCCTGGTAAGGTAGGAAAAATAATTGATATAAATCTTCCGCGGCCAAGAGACCTGGAAGTCAGGACTAGTAAGGAATTTATTGAATACGAAAAAGAGATAACAGATATTTTCATGAGCTATGGAGTTATGTGATGGATTATTTTCATAGAATATTAGGAAAAACAAAGGAATCCGGCGCGACAATAATTCTTTTTATAGCTCTCTTTTTCTTTTGGGAGTTTTATGTCAGAATATTCAATGTTCAGCTCTATATTTTACCTCCGCCTTCGCTGATATTTTCAGGTCTGATAGAAAATATTGCTCTTATCTGGGAATATTCACTTGTCTCTATGACTGAAGCTTATACGGGTTTTTTTATAGCGCTTTTCATATCAATCCCTTTGTCTTTGATGATTGCCTTTTCCAAACTGTTAATGAGTACTGTATTTCCTTCGTTTGTAACACTTGAAATGGTACCAAAGATTGCTTTTGCGCCGTTGTTTATAATATGGTTTGGACTGGGGTCTCTGTCTAAATTACTTGTTGTTTTTTTGGTCTGTTTTTTCCCGATAATAATCAATGGAATTTTCGGATTTTCTTCATTGTCACAGGATCATGAATATCTTATTACATCAACCGGAGCAACTAAAATAAATGCTTTTTTTAAAATACGGCTTCCGGCAGCACTGCCGAGTTTATTTGTAGGCATTAAAGGGGCGGCTATTGCTGCTACTATCGGTGCTACAATTGCTGAATGGGTAAGCGGCAATTCAGGTCTTGGATATTATATTCAGGTTTCTTCGTCAAATTTTAAAATGGATATGGCAATAGCTGCTATTATTATGCTGACGATTATAGGGCTTGTATTATACTGGTTCGTACTAATGGTTGAAAAGCTGATAATTCCATGGCATGAATCTCAGAGAAGGTAGGTTAAAATAATGGAAGCAGCTAAAAAAATAAAGTTATGGTTTGAAGAAAAAAATATAGTAATAATCTTTACGATACTATTCTTCCTTATATGGGAGATTGCAGTATTTGTTTTTAAATTACCTTCTTATATTTTACCCTCTCCGATACATATATTGATTGAGCTTAAGAATAATATATCTATATTGATGCAGTTCACTTTTGTTACAGCCTATGAATCTTTTTTGGGAGTTTTTCTGGCTGCAATCATAGGAGTACCGCTGGCATTGTTAATAACATTTTCAGACTTTCTGAAAAAAACGGTTTATCCTCTTGTTGTTTCAATCCAGCTTGTTCCTAAAATTGCGCTTGCTCCTTTATTTGTAACCTGGTTTGGGTATGGACTTGCACCAAAGATAATCATAGTTTTTTTGTTATGTTTCTTTCCGATTATTTTAAACAGCCTGCTTGGTTTTATGTCCATTAATAAAGAGTATGAAACATTTATCAAGTCTACAGGGGCAGGCCCCATAACCGCATTTTTCAAAATTAGATTTCCATTTGCTCTTCCTTATATATTTCTAGGGTTCAGGTGGGCTGCTGTCAATGCAACTGTTGGGGCAACAATAGGAGAATGGATCGGAGGAGATGCGGGATTGGGCTATTACATGCAAATTGCAACCGGCGACTTGAGAATGAATCTTGCTTTTGCAATTATTATCATGCTTGCGATCCTGGGATTAATTCTCCTTGAAGCAGTAAAATATCTGGAAAAAAAGGTAATCCCATGGCATTCTTCCCAGAGAAACAAAGAAGAAAAAAGATTAGTGTAATCAAACAAGGAAATAAATACATGAAAAATAGACTATCAGACAACAAACTACTACAGCTTAAAAGATGGAATACTCCGACAATTTACAATGGCTGGGAAATAATTACAAAGAGGGACAGAACAAAGGGTTTTAACCTTGAGGAGACACATGATTTTATGCCGAGCCTTGGGGTAATGGTCGGTTATGCTGTGACTGTCGTTTGTGAACCGTCGAATCCTGAGCATTCTAAAAAGGAAGGGGTCTGGAGCGAGTATAGAAAATATATCGCAGGCATACCCGGGCCGAAAATTGTTGTTGTTCAGGATTTGGATAAACCCGCTGTAATCGGGTCTTTCTGGGGGGAAGTGAATGCCAATACTCACAGGGCATTAGGTTGTGTCGGTACAATAACTGATGGTGCTGTAAGGGATGTTGAAGAAATGACAAATGCCGGATTTAAAGGTATCGCACGAAGAATGTGTGTGGGACATGCCTATGTAACACCGGTCAGATGGGGCTGTGAAGTTGATGTTTTTGGATGTAAAATCAAACCCGGGGATCTCATACATGCCGATAAACATGGGTTTCTTGTTATACCGGACGAAGATCAGGAACATATAGTTGAGGCGTCTCTGTTTATGGACAGCAATGAGTGCAATTCCGTAATTCCTGCCGCCAGATTTTCACAGTGTAAATCAAAAGATGAAGTGCTTGAAAGTCTAGATGAGGCAGATCGGAAATTTGATAAAGCTGTAATGGATAAATTCGGAAAGGAAGGGGAGTGGAAATAGGTGAAAGCAGTTATTCTTGACGGGTTTACACTGAATCCCGGCGATATTGGATGGGGAGACCTTGAAAATGTATGCGACTTTACAATCCATGACAGAACCGATGCCGCTGATGTTGTCGAAAGATCAAAAAATGCAGAAATAATACTTACAAATAAGACACCAATTTCAGGTGCAGATATGCAAAGACTTCCGGCGCTTAAATATATATGTGTACTTGCAACTGGATATAATGTAATAGATGTTAAAGCAGCAAAGAACAGGGGTATTATTGTTGCCAATATTCCAGCCTATGGCACACCCGCTGTTGCCCAGATGACTTTTGCACTTCTGCTTGAGTTGTGTCATCATGTACAGAGACACTCTGATACAGTAAAGGATGGAGACTGGTCAAGAGGGCCTGATTTTTGTTATTGGAATTATCCTCTTATTGAATTAATCGAAAAAACTATTGGAATAATCGGCTTCGGGAAAATAGGGCAGAATGTTTCGAGAATTGCAACTGCGTTCGGTATGAAAGTTATTGCCTATGATCAGGTCAGATTTGACGTAAAATCTATTGAATTTGAATGGGTAGATATTGATGCGATTTTCAGGAAATCCGATGTCCTGTCGCTTCATTGTCCGCTCTTCCCTGAAACGGAAAAAATTGTAAATAAAAAAAATATTGATAAAATGAAGAAAAGCGCTTTCCTGATCAATACCTCAAGGGGAGCACTTGTAAATGATTTTGATCTTGCTGATGCCCTTAATAATGAAATTATTGCAGGTGCAGCCCTTGATGTTTTATCAGACAGGGAACCACCTGATATCAATAATCCTTTAATGAAGACTAAAAACTGCATAATTACACCGCATATTTCATGGGCGGCAAAAGAAGCCAGAATCAGGCTTTTAGATATTGCAATAAAAAATGTAAAATCATACCTTAATGGTGTGCCAATCAATACAGTAACTTAGGCAAGAGCCTCGAACATGATACTTGATTTACTTGAAAATCTTGACAGGTATAAATCTGTAGTACCGTTTACTGATAAGATATCGTTATATCTTAAGGGAAATGATATTAATATTCTTCCTGAAGGTAAATATCAGATTGAAGGAGAATCGATTTTTATTTTGATTCAGAAATATGATAGTCAGCCTGAATCAGAAAGAGAGGGGGAATCCCATAGGAAATATATTGATATCCAGTTTGTTCTAAACGGAGAAGAATATATTGCATATTTCCGATCCAGTATCTTGAGATCAGAGATTCGTATAATGCTGAAGAAGATATAATCATATATCAGAATGATAATAAAAACAGAAGTAAGACGTACATGACAAAGGATATCTTTGCTGTATTTTTTCCGGATGACGCTCATAAACCCGGTATTCTTGCCGGCAGGGAAAGTGCAGTAAAAGAGGCTGTAATAAAAGTAGCAGTAAAATGATTTTCTGCTGTCGCTACTGGTTGCAGAAGATCTTAGTTTAAAAATTTATTCAATTATCAGGTCTTCAAGTCTTCTTTTGGGAACATGGTGTATCCACTTGTCATCCCGCCAGTACTTGATTTCCCTGGGGTCTTTTACCTCGTCAAGCACAACTGTTTCCTTCGGCTTTCCAAGCGCTATTACAAGAATCAGTTCAAACCTGTCAGTAATTCCAAGTTCCTTTTTGAGGCCTTCCCTGTCGATTGAGCCGAACATGCATCCGCCGAAACCCTTTTCAACAGCACCCAGAAGAATGCTCTGGCAGGCTATTCCATGGTCCCAGAAGTGGTTGGCGCTGATTTCACTGTCGCCGAGCATGACAATGTAGGCTGAAGGTTTTTCCCCGTCTTTCGGCCCGTCCCAGTCCTTTAAGTATCCTGCCCACCTGAGGTACGGGAATATCAGGCTGTTTTTCTTTTCATCACAGGAAAGGATATACTTAAGCGACTGAAGGTTTCCGCCTGTAGAGGAAAGCCTGGCAAGCTCTATAAACTCAAGGAGATCATCCCTCGGGATTTTTACATCCTGGTAAAACCGCCTGTATGTCCGGTTTTTTAAAATCAGATCCTTTATCATATAAAAACCTCACTTAATTAAATATAATCCTGATCGGCAGAATAAGTTACTAAAATGTTTCCAGTTTTAATTAATACAGATTGTTTATCTCTTCTGGAGTTTTTCCTGCACTCTTAGGGAATTTTTCTCAATTCCAGCGGTTGTAGAAAAGCACTTCATCTATCGGTTTCCGGTCCCTGGGAGCTGTTTCAGAGAGAAGATGCTTTTCATTAAGATGTTCTGTGCTGTCTCCTTTTACGCCGAGCGCAATCAGTGCTATTACTATATAAGCATCAGACACCCTGAATATTTCCTTGATTTTAAACGGATCAAAACCCGCCATGGGGTGGGCGATTAGTCCTTCTTTCTCCGCCTGCAGCATTATATTCATCACGGCAAGTCCGGTATCAAACAGTGCATAATCCCGTCTGTCTGAAAGGCTGCACCCGAGAGAAATCTCAGTAAGGACTGCGATTATTGCCGGGCTTTTTCCTGCCCAGTAATTTGCCCCGGTAAGTGCTTCGTGAACTTTGCCGAGTGTTTCAGGATCATCCGCGGCAATAAATCTCCATGGCTGCCTGTTGAAGCAGGAAGGGGCAAGGGTAGCGGCTTTTATAAGAGTGTTTATTGTTTCCCGTGAGATTTTCTCTTCTTTTAACTTTCTTGAAGATCTTCTTTCGTAAATTTCTTTTAATATATTATTCATATATTAATATTAGCACATTTTTTACCGGCCGCTACATATTTCTTGTCGCGACTATATTTACTCCCGTACCGAATATGTCCGCAATAACTATATCGCCCATTTTTACGGGAGAAGTAAGTTCCACCTTGTTTACAAGTTTCATAATCTCAAGCTTGTATTTTTCAGGTATCGGTTTATCTGTTTTCACAGGGATGACCTTGTGGATTCCCCCTTTTATCTTCACGGTTGAACAGATCATCCTTGTAGGATTGGTTATTTCGTCTACCGCATAGCCGATTCCCCTTTTACATTTGTTCCCCGTTATCTGAAGATTGTCAACTTCCCCAGTTATTTTAAGCCTGCACCCGATAGGGCAGACAATACATACCAGTTCTTTTTCCATGGTTACACTAACCCCTCTGTTTCAAGTTTGATCCCGATATTGCCTGCAGCATTTTCAAATACGGATTTTTTAACTGTCTGTTTTATCATCTCGCCGGGAGTGAGATTTTTATGCCGGAACCTGGCAAGTTCCTTTTCCGAATCGCGTATAACTATCCAGGAGTCAGGATATACCTTGTCAACACGCATGAATAAATCAAGTTTTTCCAGCATGGCCGAGTATCTCAGCCTGTGAGGCACACAGTATGTCAGTCCGCCAGATACTGATGTATACATATACTCAGACTCGGTTTTTATCTCTCCCTTTACAAAACGGGCGGCATTGGCGCCGGCCCTCATGCTTTCCTCTGTAACAAAGTCAACCAGGTCGTGGACATGAACAACATTTCCGCACGCGAAAATTCCGGGGACCGATGTCTCCATGCTCTCGTTTACTACCGGCCCGCCTGTTTTCCTGTCTATTTCTATACCCGCAAGGCGGGAGAGTTCGTTTTCCGGGATAAGCCCTACAGAAAGGAGAACAGTGTCGCATTCATATTCTTTTTCAGTTCCCTTTATTACCTCTTTTTTAGCGTCAGTTTCCGCGATTACTACGCTTTCAACCCGCTCTTTGCCCTTTATTTCTATTATGTTGTGGTTTAAGAGCAGAGGAATATTGTAATGGTCGAGGCACTGGACAACATTGCGGGTGAGCCCTTTCGCGAATGAACTCCGTGCTATTACCGCGATAACCTCTCCCCCCTCAAGTACTATGCGCCTGGCCATAATCATCCCGATATCTCCTGACCCGAGGATTATTACCTTTTTCCCGACCATATAGCCTTCGATGTTGATGTATCTCTGTGCTGTTCCCGCGGTAAAGATGCCGGCCGGCCTGTCTCCCGGAATAGCGATTGCTCCCCTTGTCCTTTCCCTGCACCCCATCGCAAGCACAATTGCCCCGGCGCTTATGTTTACTATGCCGCTGCTGTTCATCGCCTTTATTTTTCTGTCTTTTGATATTGAAGTCACTATTGTGTCAAGCATTATATCGATGTTGTCTTCATTAGCCATGTCTATGTAGCGCTGCGCGTACTCGGGGCCGGTAAGTTCTTCCTTGAATATATGAAGACCGAAGCCGTTGTGAATACACTGCTGGAGTATTCCTCCCGGTTCGACATCCCTCTCTATGATAAGTACCCTGGAAAGGCCGTTCTTTTTCGCCTCTATCGCGGCGCCGAGCCCTGCAGGCCCTCCGCCTATAACTACCGCATCGTAATCCATTATGCCTCTCCTGTTATTTTGTTTTTCCTGTGAGGATATATGAGTGTTTTTTTTCAAGAACAACTTCCTCAAGCGGTTTTTTAAGTTCCCGTGAGATTATCTCCTGAACCCTCGGTCCGCAGAAGCCGCCCTGGCATCTTCCCATGCCGGCCCTGCACCTTCTTTTTACCCCGTCAACAGTTGTAGCTCCGGGACTGCGCCTGATCGAATCCACAATATCGCCTTCCGTGATATTCTCGCACCTGCATATAATCCTTCCGTAAAGGGGGTTTCCCCTGATTAATGCAGACTGGGCGCTTTCACTCATGTCAATGAAAAGCTTCCGTTTCACCAGCGGGTTAAAGTTTTTCTTTGCTGTAAAGGCGATGCCGGATTTTTTCATGATTTCAATCATGTAAAGCGCAACCGCGGGCGCCGCTGTAAGTCCTGGAGACTTTATTCCTGCGGCGTCAAAGAACCCGGGAGTCCCTTCCGCTTCCCTTATTATAAAATCCCCCGCGTCAGGCTCTGCCCTCATGCCCGCGAACGTTCTTATGCTGTTTCTTGTTGTAAGTTTCGGTACAAGAAGCTTTGCCCCGATTCTCGCTTTTTCAAGCAGCTCATCTGTAGTTGACAGGTCTTCCGGGTCATCAAGGTCATCGGATGACGGGCCGATCAAAAGATTTGTATGAACTGTCGGGGTAACAAGTGTCCCTTTTCCCATCTTCGTGGGGCAGGGAAAAACCACTGAGTTTACAATATTGCCGTCGATTTTATCGAGGAGAAAGTACTGTCCCCGCCTCGGTTTGATTTTGAAAGAGGGTTTTGCCGCCATATTGTGCACTTTGTCGGCGAAAACTCCTGCGGCATTTATCACATACTTTGCCTCAATTTTCTCACCGCCGCTTTCCAGAATATAAACTCCGCCCTCGTTTTTAATCGATTCTATATCAAAATTCAGCCTGTATTCGGCGCCGTTTTTAACAGCGCTTTCCATCATTGAAATTGTAAGGAGCATAGGGTCGATAATCCCGGCAGATTCCGCAAGCAGAGCCCCTTTCGCCTCCGGGTTCAGGGCCGGTTCCCTTTTAAGAAGTTCTTCCTGAGACAGTATGCTTAAAGCCGGTACGCCGTTATTTATCCCTCTCTGCATCAGTTTCCTGATATGGAGAAGCTGTTCATCGTCAAAGGCCACAACAAGCGAACCGTTGCGGCGGAATGGAACATCGAGTTCGGCGCAGAGTGTGTCAAACATCGCGTTTCCCTCAACATTTAATTTTGCCATCAGCGTGTTTTCTTCGGCATCATAGCCTGCATGGATTATGGCGGAATTGGCTTTTGATGTTCCGCAGGAAATATCATTTTCCCTGTCAAGGACAATAATCCTGAAATTATATTTTGAAAGTTCTCTCGCAATTGCAGCCCCTGTTACGCCTGCGCCTATAATTGCAATATCGTACATTTTGAAGCCTCCTCAGGGCATAAAAAAACCAGATAAAAAGACACCGAACCCGTTGTCGTTTTATCTGGCTCTCTTTTATCTCCAGCCATTTTTATATTCTTTATGCTTATAAATATTCTATAATAATCTGTATCTCTTTGTCAATTAATAATATACTCAAATAAACCAAAAGCGGTAAATGTTTTAACATGCATTTCCGGAAAACGGGGATTTTACATGGCTTTATTAACTGCATCAATTATGTTCCTTATTTATCTTTATACGGTTATTTTTTTAATCAGTCATATTTTTGTCATTGCCGGGCTTCTTTCCTCATTCAGAAGGGAAAGGAATGCCGGCAGGGCTGTTATGCCTGATGTGAAAGTATCTGTGATTGTCCCTGCGAGGAATGAGGCAGAAACACTGCCCGCTCTTTTCACTTCCCTGCTCAGCCAGAGTACGGATAATTTTGAGATAATTCTCATTAATGACAGGTCGGATGACAACACCCTTGATGTGATGAAAAGTTTCAGGGATGCCAATCCGTCCCGTGTAAAGGTCATTGAAAACAGAAAGTCCTTTACCGGCAAAAACCCGAAGCAGATGGCGCTTTCTCTTGCCGAGACAATCGCCGATGGTGAAATATTCCTTTATACAGATGCTGACTGCCAGGTCCCTGTAAAATGGGTTGAATATATGATTAAGCCTTTCAGCAGACCTGAAACAGGGCTTGTTTTTGGAACTGTGACTGTAAATAACGATAAAACCCTGCTGGAAAGGTTTCAGCAGTATGATCACCTTTTGAGATACCACTATACAGCCGCCTCTGCGGGGCTTAACATTCCTACCGGCGGTTTCGGCAATAATCTTGCGGTGAGAAAAAAAGCGCTTGATGATATCGGAGGGTTCGGCGCACTTGAGTATACCGTTACAGAGGATGCCCAGCTGATTGCGAGGGTGAGGGATACCGGGAAGTGGAAGATTTTTGCCCAGACTTCAGCTGACTCCATGGTAAGTACAGTGCCTGTTAAAACCTGGAAGGAGCTGTATCTGCAGGAACTCAGGTGGAGCACAGGCGCCATCCATGCCCCTGATATTGCTTCCAGGGTCGGCTACGGGTTTATCATGTATCAGCTTCTGATCGGTATAATCCTGTTTATACCGGCTTTTTTTAATCCCTTTTTCTTCCCTGTCTTTTTTTGCGGAATCGTTTCCATGCTTTCTGTTTCACTGACTTACGGGCTTCATCTGAAGCCGGGTCTTTCATTCTGGAAGACACTGCCTCTCTCTCTGGTGATTGCACAGTTTCTTTTCCCCATAGTCACTGCAAGGGCTTCCTTCCGGCCGTCAGTTATATGGAAGGGCAATAAACTTGATACATGATTTATGCTTGATCAGAGGCGATGGGTAAGCAGCGCCGGAGCGACTTACTGATTCTATGAAAAGAATACTTAAACGGCATAAGTTACATAATCCAGGTGTCATGCCTGGTGGATGATACGGAACAGGCCCCGGCGTCGAGGGCTGTCATTATATCTTCCCTGTCTGTAATAAGGCCCCCGGCTATAACCGGCATGTGTGTGGAAGCTGCAAAAAGCTTTATGACTTTAGGCATAAGACCGGGGAGGATTTCAATTGCATCCGGTTTGCATTCCTTTATAGCCTTGAAGCCCGAGTCGATTGAAAGTGAGTCGAGGATGAAAAAACGCTGTATAACAAATATTTTTCTTTCCTTTGCAGATTTTACAAGGCTTGTCTTGGTGGTTATTATTCCGTCTGTCTGTGTCTGATCCGCAAGATAATCAAGCGCGTAAACTGATCTTGCAAGCCCTTCCACAAGATCAAAGTGGATAAATGCAATTTTGCCTGAATCCTTGACTTTCCCTACCAGTCTTGAAATGTTGGTGATTGTCGAGGTAAGTATGAAAATAATTTCGTTGTCGGTCCTAAGTGCATCGTCAAGGTCTTTTTCATCCTTGACCGCAGGAATTATAGGATTGCTGCGGAAAGCTGCTACAATATCTGGAATCATATTGGTTAATTATTTATCAGCCTGAATACTTTGTCAAACCCTAACCCCTTTAAATAATTAAATATTTGACATTCTTATATTTTAGGGATTATACTAATGTCAGTACAAGATGGCGGAGTAACAGAGAGCCGGGAAAATGAGGCACAAAGTGTTGTCTTGTTTTGCCGTTTTTTTTTGCCCTGATGTCTCTGGATAGACATGACTCTGTCTTGATACTTTTTTGGCTTTTATATCTTAAATAATAAATTATCACCCTTTCGATACGGGAAAAATTAATTATTAAGATGTATAATTGAATATGATTTCCAGAGGAGGAAACAATGAAAAAGTTATTATTGGTTTTTTTATGCCTTGCAGTACTTGCATCAGGCGTCTTTGCCGGCGGTAAGAAAGAAGCGGCGAAAGAAGAGAACAAGGTCCTAAGGCTCATATCCTGGACAGGATATGCTCCCGCAGACCAGATTGCGAAATTTAAAGAAGAAACAGGCATTACTGTTGAGGTTACTTTCAGCAGCAACGAAGAGATGATATCAAAGCTCAGGGCGACAAGAGGCGGCGGATTTGATCTTGCCCAGCCTTCACAGGACAGGATTTCAGCGATGGTTGAAGAATTCGGTATATATCAGCCTATCGATTATTCAAAGGTTAACACAGCTCAGCTTGACCCTAGCATGCTTGCAGCGACAAAAAAATATACAGAAGTTAACGGCAAATCATATGCAGTTCCCCATGTGTTCGGAACATCAGGTCTTATTGTAAACAAGGCAAAAGCTCCTGACGTAAAAGACTACAAAGATCTTCTTGATCCCAAATATACAGGAAGAACTGCCTACAGAATGAAGAGACCGACAATCCTTGCTATGGGATTCTCACTTGGTTATGATCCCTTTGCTCTCTACAGCGACAAGGCTGCTTACCAGAAATATCTTGATGAAATAGGCGATGTTCTTATCAAGGCAAAACCGGTTGTAAGAAACTACTGGGAAAACGGAGATGCGCTTCTTGAATCAATGAGATCAGGCGAAGTATGGGCAGCAATGGGCTGGGAACAGCAGGCCTGGAAGCTTTATAAGGAAAACAAGGACATCGATTATGTTGCGCCGGCGAGCGGATCAATGGCATGGGTTGACACATTCGCAATTCCCGCAAAATCAGAAAATGTTGAAGGCGCCTACAAGTGGATCAACTTCGTACTTAAACCTGAAAATGCCGCAGCTTTCACAAATGTGGAAAATTACGGAACATCATCAAAAGACGCTGTGAAATTCCTGAATCCAGAAGCAGCTGCCAACTTCTCAAGGTGCTTTACACCGGAAGTTATGGCAAAAATGAACTGGTATCCGACAGTTCCAGCCGGTCTTGAAGAGATGGAAGGAAAGACAATGGACAAGATCAAGGCTTCCAAGTAAGAATTGGTCCTGAAATAATTGTAAAATGCCGGCGGTTTCTGTATCGAAGCGGAGTTTTGGAACCGCGTTTCAGGGTTTCACCCTGAAGGGGCGAGTTTAAGATACACCCCGCCGGTATCACTTTTTCGGCAAAGAGACATGAGAGCCGGAAGATAAGGTATTTGTTAAATGACCTTGTTTGCCGGTTTTTTTATGCCGGCAGTTGCAGATCCTTCGGTGATAAGTATATAAACCTGACGCGGTATTGGTATTTTGATCTTTAAAACCTTCATGACAGGGTTTATAATATTTATTGAGGAAAGCAATTGTGATACATCTGCGGCTCGTCCGGGCAAAAGATTCATGTTGATAAAAAATTTATTATAGAGGTATTGAAAGATGCAGATTGATTTATCGGTTAAGGAACTTACCAGGAAATTCGGCGAATTTACAGCTGTCGACAGGGTATCTTTCAATGTTGAAAGCGGCAAATTCTTTTCAATACTCGGCCCTTCCGGCTGCGGTAAAACAACCCTGCTTAGAATGATAGCAGGTTTCTATGAACCCACCAGTGGTGCCATAGAAATCCGGGGCGATGACATGGCAGGGGTTGAGCCCAACAGGCGACCGGTTAATCTGGTTTTTCAGCACCTGGCGCTTTTTCCCATGATGGATGTCAAGGAAAATATTGCATTCGGACTCAAGAGACGGGGAGAGAAAGGGCCGGCTGTTTACAAAAAAGTTAACGACCTGCTGGAAAGAGTAGGTCTTCCGGAACAGGCTAACAAGAAAATCAGCCAGCTTTCAGGGGGGCAGAAACAGAGGGTCGCAATAGCAAGATGCCTTATACTTGAACCTGCCGTCCTCCTTCTTGACGAGCCGCTCGGCGCGCTTGATCTCAAACTAAGGGAGCATATGAAGGTTGAGCTCAAGAAGCTGCAGGTACAGGTCGGAACAACGTTTGTGTATATCACGCATGACCAGTCTGAGGCGATGGTTATGAGCGATTATGTAGCTGTCATGAATTCAGGCCACTTTGAACAGCTTGATACACCCCAGACCCTGTACAACAATCCCCAGTCCTCCTTTGTCGCCCAGTTTGTCGGTGACAATAATCAGTTTATAGGAATACTTCACCGTGATGAGAACGGCTCCCATTATGTAGTAACAGATGATAAGAGAAAATATCTTGTAAGGGAATGCGACTTATCCGACGGGGAAAGGGTTGAAATGTATATAAGGCCTGAGGCGGTCATAATTAAACCTGATGCGGGAAAAGCCAATTTCAATACTGTTAAAGTTCTTGTAAAAGCGATACTTTTCGACGGAGCCAACAGCCGTCTGCTTGTTGTGCTGGATGGGAGTGATAAAGAGCTTATAGTTTCCCTGCCCCAGAACAGGCAGTTTGACTATATCAAATCGGGCGATTCCATTGAAATCGGCTGGGACATCAAATCTGCTGTCTGTTTCAGGGAATCAGGAGTTAAAGCTTATGCTGAACTCTAAACATAATAAAATCAGATGGGGTTTCTGGATTTTCTTTATACCGGTTTTTCTCTGGCTCTTTCTCCTCATTATCCTTCCCCATATCGAGCTTTTAAGGATGTCTTTTTTTGAAAGAAAATCCGGGTTTACCATTGCAAACTATGCAGCCTTTTTTACAGAGCCTATCTACTGGCTTACGTTTGTAAGAACAGCCTTGTATTCGATAATAGTAACATTTATTGTTCTTGTTGTGGCGCTGCCTGTTTCTTTCTATGTTACAAAGGTTTCAGGATTCAAGGTGCAGGGTTTTCTTATGGTGCTCCTCCTCCTGCCGTTCTGGGTAAGCGAACTGATCAGGGTTTACGGCTGGATGATACTGCTCCGGGAAAGCGGGGTAATCAACAAGATTCTTGTGGGAATGGGTTTTTGGGACCAGCCTGTCGAGATGCTCTACAATGATGCTGTTATGATAATGGGGCTTGTATATACCTCAATACTTTTTATGGTTATCCCAATAATAGGCGTTATGGAAAGCCTTGATGATTCCTATATAGAAGCAGCCTATGATCTCGGCGCCAAAAAGATGGTAATCTGGCAGAAGATCATTATCCCTCACTGCATGCCGGGTATAATGTCGGGATCAATTGTTGTTTTCATGCTTGTTCTTGGAAGTTATCTGACTCCAAACCTTATGGGAGGCAAGAATTCCCTCTGGTTTACCCAGCAGATATATAATCAGTTTATAACATATTTCAACTGGAATCAGGGCGCCGCTTTCGGCTTTCTCCTTCTCCTGATGTCTTCGGGAATTATATGGGTAGCTCTCCGGCTTACGGGGCAGCAGCTTAGCGAGGTGGTAAAATGATAAGATCACTTCCCAGATCAACCGCATATAAAACAACCTATTCCCTGTTTATTTTCCTCTATTTTTTGTTTCTTTTCGCCCCTCTGCTTGTTACCTGTATACTTGCGTTTAACGATTCAATGTTCCCTTCCCTGCCCTGGAACGGGTTTACGCTTGACTGGTTTACAGGGGCCGGACCTGAAAAAATAGGTATTTTTAATGATAAAATAAACCTCCGCAGTATCGGAGTATCTTTCAGGGTCGCTGTTGCTGTTTCGGCACTTTCGACCGTAGTCGGCACCTGTGCCGCATTCCTGTTTGAGCAGGAGAATTTCAGATTCAAAAACCTCTTCTATTTTCTTATGCTTGCTCCCCTTGTAATACCGGGCGTTATACTGGGTATATCTATCCTGTTGTTTTCAAATCTTGCAGGTATATTTTTTGAAGAAAAACTGGGTATGGATGTTAAATTGTTCAGCCCCGGTACATGGCTTGTTATTATGGGGCAGTTTTCTTTTATCACGACTTTTGTCGCGCTTGTCGTCGGGGCCAGACTCAAGAAATTTGACAAAACCCTTGAAGAGGCGGCATACAACCTGGGCGCAAACAGGTTTGAGGTTATCTGGTTCATTACATTGAAATTTTTACGCCCTTCAATAATCGGAGGAGCGGCAGTAGCGTTTCTGATGTCGTTTGAAAATTTTAATACAACCCTTTTTCTTGTAGGTTCTGAAGCAACCCTGCCCATCAATCTGTATCTGCAGGTAAGGGACGGCTCAACGCCTGTAATTAACGCAATATCCTTTCTACTGATACTTTCTACTTCCATATTTGCAGTTGCCAATCTCTATTTTTCAAAGAAGGAGGAATAGAAAGGGACGGGAGATATTGTTTATACTTAAGCTTGAAAATATAATAGTAAAGGCAGGATTTAAGAGAGCCGTGGTCCGTAAGGTGTTAAAATATACCGGGGATCCCGGCTTTTTTACGGAATAAGAGGAATTGAGGACAGAAAGATAAGGCCGGATAACTGAAAACCGGTAAATCATCCGGAAAAGCTGTGCTGACCGGATCAATGGAGAAATGATAAAGGGGTGGAGCGATGGATTTAAGTGACGCGATGGAAAAATATCTGAAAGACATCAGGGGCGGAATTGAAAAAATGAAAAGCTACGGATCAAAAGAGCTTATCCTTCTGCATCATAACGATTCTGACGGACTTACATCCGGGTCGATTCTGCTTAGGGCTTTCAAGCGCGCAGGTTTCAGTGTGAGCCGGTTTTCACTTGAAAAACCGTATCCTGCCGTTCTTGAAAAACTGTTTGATGAAAACAGCGGGAAGATCGTTGTCTTTGCGGATTTTGCCGGAAAGATTGCCCCTATAATTGCAGAAATCAACAGGGGGAGAAATCTTGTTCTTCTGCTCGATCACCACAGGGCAGAGCCGTCACCTGATGAATCTGTTCTTAATCTTGACCCGGACCTTTACGGCCTGAGGGGCGACAGGGACATATCCGCATCGGTCGTCTGCTATTATTTTGCGGTGGAACTTGATAAGGCAAACCGCGACCTTGTTCATATCGCAGCTTTCGGCGGAATCGCAGATTTCTACTATCTTGACAGGAAGGTCCACTCATACAACAGGCTCTGCTTTGAGGAAGCTGTGAAATCTGGCCTTATGAGAAGCGATAACGCCGGAGGAGAGGAGAGGTTTTATATCACTCTGGGAGAAATGGAATTGGATGTTGTTGATTTTTATCCTCTTCTTGATATCGCAGGGGGTGTAGGTTTTTATAACGGCGGGCCTGAACTTGGTATTTCCATTCTGCTTGAAGGACTTACTCTCGGTAAACTTGAAAAAATTGAAAAGCTTAAAAAAATCAAGGACTCTCTTTTCGCGCAGGAACTTGAAACCCTTAAAAAGGGTGGGCTGCACGATACCGGCAATATCCAGTGGTTCGATACAAAAGAAAAGTTCTCTCCTATGGGAGTAAAAATGATCGGAGTTTTTTGCGAAGAGATAGCGGAACTTGATTTTCTTGACCACGGGAAATATCTCGCAGGTTTTCAGATAATACCTGATACAGTTCCCGGATTCGGTACTGTAAAGATGGGACAGACAAAGATTTCTATGAGAAGTTCATCAGAACTCTCTAAAAAAATAATTGATAAGAAAATGCCCGGAATGAGTGATTTTCTTCCTGAAGCGACAAATAATCTGGGCGGATTCGCGGATGCCTGCCACAGCATAGCAGCTGCGACTACGATCAACGCAGGACGGGAAAGCGAGCTTATGGATGAAACACAGAAAGTTCTGGAATCAAAAATGAAGAAAAATGGAGGATTAAATGGGTAAGGGGACTGCTTTTGGAAAATCTATTCTTATTGGCGATCAGTTTGTTTTAAACGGGGTGCCTGCAATACTATCCGCGCTGCCGTATCAGACAGAAACAATTGTTGAAAGGACGCCTGGTCTCGGCGGAAGGGGTTTTACCGTTGTTGACAACAGGGTTGAGGTTCCGGGATACAAAAAGAAAAAAGAGGAAGCCTGCTACAGATCGTATGAGCAGATGATAAAGGTGATGGGACTTGATCTTAAAAAGAACCCGATAAAAATTACTGTCGGAGGCGACCTGCTTGCCGGGAGCGGTGTAGGGGCGAGCGCCGCGATAAGCGTTTCATTTGCCCGTGCGTGCAACAGGGAATTCAATCTGGGCCTTGATGCGATTGAGGAGAACTATATAGGCTGGGAGGGTGAGCATGCCTACCACGGTATTCCGAGCGGTGTAGACAATACAGCATCATCCTTCGGCGGACTCATGATGTACATGATCCGGGACGGGAAAAAAATGTATGAAAGAATTGTCCCGGCCAAACCTCTTTATATTGTTCTTGCCAACAGCGGTGTCACATATAACACTGCCCTTCTTGATGAGCATGTTGAGGGGATGATTAAAAACAATCCCGAACTTTTCTACACTACAATGAGTAAAATTACATCCCAGGTGTATGAAATGAAAAAGGCGATTGAATCAGGCGATCTTGCATCAGCCGGTAAAATCATGACAGAAAACCACAGGCTGCTGATTGATATGGATTTAAGCCAGGAAAGGCTGATTGAGCTTTGCGGAAGGTCCATAGAGATGGGCGCTTACGGCGCAAAGCTTACCGGCGGCGGGAAGGGAGGCTACATGGTCGCGCTTGTGAAAGATGCGGATATGCAGAAAAAGATAGCATCGAAATTCGAGTCTGAAGGCGTTCCTGTCATAACTGCCCAGCTTGGAATCAATGCCGCGGATAACGTTAAGTTCAGGATCCTTAAATAAAACTTACTCGCTGTTAAAGCGGGGAGGGCAGCCGGAACCGGAAAATACCGGAAGACGGGCTGCCCTTTTTTTATTTTCTTTTGGCAAGAATTATCTGAGAAGCCTCATAAAAACCTTCCGCGTCATTCTTTTCTGTGACATACACGGGATAGTGCTTCATGATGGGAAGAAATTTTTTGATGTTTGCGACTGCAATTGTATGTTTGAGAGCTTTAAACATAGGCTCATCATTCTGGGAGTCTCCCGCGAAAATTATTTTATCCTGAAGCGCTTCAAGCTCCTTCCCTGTAAAATCCTTAAGAAGCATCCTGAAGCATGTAAGCTTGTCATAATCTCCGTACCAGCAATTTATGTGGATACTTGATATTTTATAAACTGCTTTCTCTTCATCAAGAATACTGCAGATTTTATCCATTTCATTTTTATTCAGCGGCGGGACATCTTCGCAGAAATCAATTGCAAGGTCGGCAATCCTGAAATCCTGATCCGACGCAATACCTGCGTTCGGCACTTCCTTCAGAACCCTCTCTTTTATTTTATTGAGTCTGTCCCTGCCCTGTCTTCTATCCTCATCGCTCTGGAGATATTTTCTTATTACTTTTCTCTGCTGCGGATCATAGGAAAAATAAAAGGCGCCGTTTTCACCTACAACCCCCGCAACCGGCCACATCCTTGCGATGTGATCGCACCATCCGGCAGGACGCCCTGTTACAGGCACTATTTTTATACCTGCATCATGAAGTTTCCAGATTGCCTCAAAGGTTGATGAGGGAAGTTTCCCCCCGGTAGTGATTGTGTCATCAATATCCGTAAAAAGGTAAAGGAGGTTTTTGCAAAGGTCCTCCGGAATTTCGTTTACATGCGTTATGGGTTTCATTATCCTCTCCGTTGAGAGAATATTATTTATTGAAGGATTCATCAATAGAGGGTTTGACACGGGATATTATAATTTTGTATTGTGAATTTATGATAATAGCACACAGGGGGGCAAGCGCGTATGCCCCGGACAATACAATAGCCGCGATAAACAAGGCATTTGAACTAGGAGCAGACGGCATAGAAATAGATGTTCAGATGAGCCGTGATGGTGAACTTTTTATTTTTCATGACTGGAACCTTGAAAAAGTAACAGGTGATAAAGCCTTGATTACATCAAAAAGCTCGGCGGAAATAAAAAATATTGATGCAGGAAGCTGGTTCTCTCCGGAATTCGCCGGCGAGAAAATACCAAAGCTGGATGAGGTGCTGGATATAGTGCCTAAGGGTAAGCTGGTTAATATTGAGATAAAGAAAACTGTTTTAGACACAAGACCGGTTGAAGAAAAGGTTGTAAGGCTGGTAAGTGATAAGGGGATGACCGGGAATGTCATTATTTCATCTTTTAATCATAGAACCATTTCAATCGTTGAGAAGATCGACGCCGAAATAAAGACAGCCCTTATCATGGCATCACAGCTGGTAAATCCGATGAAGTATCTAAGTAATTTCAGATGCTACAGTTTCCATCCGGTTTTATATTATGCAGATGAGCAGCTTGTAAAAGAGCTCCATGCAAATAACATTAAAATATATCCCTGGGTGGTAAACGATGCTTTTTATGCAAAAGCGCTTACCGGCGCCGGCTGCGACGGGATAATTACCAATTATCCGGATCTTAAATTTTAAGGCAAGTCGTACCTTCCTCAGGCGACGGGATTATTACCAATTATCCCGACCTTCGTTTCCAAGGAAAATTTTAACCTCTTCAAGTGACGGAATAGAAGTAATTCCCCCTCTCTTCTGTACAGAGAGGGCGGAAGCGGCGGCTGAAAAAACTATTGCTTTTTCAAGGCTATAGCCCTGTACAAGACACCACGCAAAGGCCCCGTGATAGATATCGCCGGCCCCTGTTGTGTCTACCGCCTTAACCCTGAATGCATCAAGGCGGGTAACTTCTCCCTCTTTTTCAAATACCATCCCGTCCTCACCCATGGTAATTACTATTGTATTTTTATTTAAACCTTTAAGCGCATTAAATGCCCTGTTATAGCCGGAACTTTCCTTTATGTTTTTTATACCGGAGACAGAACATGCGAACCTCTCGGAACATACCAGATAATCAACCTTTGCGGCGAGGCACTCTGTTTCTTTTCTGAGAGAGCCTGCATCAAGAATAGTTTTTGCATCAGGAAATATTTCCATGGACTTAAGCGCTGTTTCAAGTTCATATCCGTCAAAGAGAAGGACAGACGGGTTATATTTTTTAAGCCCCTCTGCGGTCTGACCGCCTGTCTGTTCAAGGGTGTTCCTGTTTACAAGTGTTCTGCTTCCATTTTCAAGATTTACAATTATTATTGAAAGAGGCGTTTTAATCCCTTTCCTTTTTATCATACTGCTGCAGTCAACCCCTGATTCTGTAAGTTCATTTTCAATCAGCTGCCCGTAAATATCATCGCCTGTAACTCCAATGAATGAGGAGTCAAGTCCCCACTTTGACAGAAGGCATGATGCGTTTGCAGCAGGGCCTCCTGTGCATTCGTTGAAATCCTGCGTCATGTACTTGAAGTTTTCCTCAGGGTATTTCTCAAAGTAAGCTGTGATATCATAAGAAGTGTTTCCGATGCAGAGTACCTGATCCATATTTAACCTGCCTGAAAAAAAATCGGGACAAGAAACGGGACCGCGAGTGACAGAATCGCGCCGCTTGAAATGGAAAGAGGAACTATACTGTCTCCGCAGCTCTTTTCAATAAGAGGCAGCGTTACATCCATGCTTGTCGCCCCGGCAACCCCTATCGCGATATTCGGGTACCTTGTGCGGGCAATAAAGGGAATTGTAACAAGCGCTATACTTTCCCTCATGAGGTTTATCAGAAACCCTGCCGATCCAAGCACAGGGTCTCCCATATCTGTAATGATGACCCCGGACAGCGAGTACCAGCCGAAGCCTGATACAAGCGCAAGTGCCTTGCCAGGCGTTATCATAAGCAGCGGGGCGGCGGCAAGTCCCCCGAGCAGGGAACCGATTATAGTCCCGAGCGGCAGCAGCGCGGTTTCAGGGTGGGCAAGGGTATCCTTAAGGCTTACATTGTTCTTTACAAGCTGGGCGCCGATTAAAAACAGGAGAAGATACAAAAGCCATGTAGTAAGGTTTGAACCTGTAAATGCCGGATAAATCTTTATAAGCCAGCCTGATGCGAAGCCCGCAATTACATACGATACAAGCTTAAGGGGCTCTTTCAGGTGGTGGAAAAATCCTTCATCACCGGCACTGAAATTGTTTATGCTGACGCTTCCGGCGGCAGCAGACGCTCTGGCGCTGTTTATGCCGGACTTTACTTCATAAGGTTTAAATGACTGTGTATTTCCCCGGAAATAATCCCTGACTGAAAATATTATGAAAAGTACTATAACAGTTCCCGCAACCGAAGCTACTGCAAAGGAAATGGAAACAATGCCAATGGTTTTAAGCGCTTTGCCTATTTCCTCGTTTCTTCCTATTCTGAACCCCATGAAGAAAAGGAGAAGGAAAAGCGAAATGTTTATCAGGGTATTGAACACCCTGCCCTCTGGGAGAATTCTGATTTTTGCTGCAGCCATGCCTGCGAACAAAAACACGAGTATTATTCCAATTGAGATAAATGCAGACATGGCTAAAAACTAACATAATCCCCCTATTAGTTCAATTAGCCGCGTTATTTATGCTTCTTATAATCTAAAAACTTGACTATTATCAATCGTATATGTAAAAATAATAAATATGTTTATGCCTATATGGCAAACATAAAATAAGGAGTATTACAGATGAAAAAGATTTTACTTGTACTGCTTGCGGCAGTTCTGGTTTTCGGAATTGCTTCATGTTCAAAGAAAGAGCAGAAAGCAGGAGAAAAAAAGGTTATAACAATTGCATCAGACGCGACATGGCCACCGATGGAGTATGTAGACGAAAATAAAAATATTGTCGGATTTGATGTTGATCTGATGAATGCCGCGGCTGAAGCAGGCGGATATGAAGTAGTAATTAAAAATACCGCATGGGACGGAATTTTTGCCGGCCTTGCCAACGGCGAATATGACGCTGTCTGCTCATCAGTTACAATTACTGAAGAGAGAAAAGGGACAATGGATTTTTCAGTACCCTATGTTAACGCAGGGCAGGTACTTGTCGTTGAAGCAGGGAATGACACGGATAAAGTTCTCGCTGACATGAAAGGCAAGGAAGCAGGTGCACAGATCGGTACAACCGGAGCTATTGAGATCCAGAATACCGAAGGCGTTGTTCTCAAAACTTACGACGAAATAGGGCTTGCAATTGCTGACCTTGCCAACGGAAGAATAGCAGGTGTTGTTGCTGACGCCCCCATTGCAGCTGACTTCGTACTTCAGAATGATGAATACAAGAGCAAACTCAAAATAGTAGGAGTTCCTTTTACAGATGAATACTACGGCGTGGCTGTAAAAAAAGGAAATCAGGAAATTCTTGATCTGGTAAACGCGGGACTTAAAAAAGTCATAGACTCCGGAAAAGCAAAAGAGCTTGAAGACAAGTGGCTCAGATAAAAACGCCCCGTTTTGAAGTTACAGATGGTACGCTGATCCCGGATAAAGGCGAGAAATCCATATTTTCAGCCTGGAAACTCGCCTTTTTCGGGGCTATATCACTGCTTATCATTCTCCCTGTTGTCAAACCGGACCCATATTTTCAGATTATTAAATTCCTGCCGGACGGGATTATTGCGACTTTTCAGGTAACAATACTTTCGATTGTCCTTTCGTTTTTTATAGGACTGATAACAGGCCTGGGACGGATTTCAAGAATAACGTTTTTCAACCGGATTGCAACAGTTTATGTCGAGGTGATAAGGGGGATTCCGCTTCTTGTCCAGCTTTTTTATATCTATTACGCGCTTGGCAAAATTGTTCAGGTTCCCCGCCTTGCCTCAGCTGTAATTGCCATGGCTGTGTGTTACGGGGCCTACATGGGAGAGATATTCAGGGCAGGTATACTTGCCATCCCGAGGGGACAGATGGAGGCAGCCCTTGCACTTGGACTTTCCAGGGGACAGGCTTTATGGAAGGTAATTCTTCCTCAGACAATCAAGGTTATCCTGCCGCCGATCGGCAACGAGTTTATAGCGCTGCTTAAGGATTCCTCCCTTGTTTCGATCCTTGCGGTATCTGATTTACTCAGGCGTGGCAGGGAATATGCATCAACGTCATTCATGTATTTTGAAAGCTACACAATAGTAGCTCTTGTGTACCTGATTATTACCCTGTTCCTGTCAAGGCTTGTGGCAATAATGGAAGAAAGGCTGGTGAGACGTGAAAAGTAACAACAAACCAAGAGTAAGAATTGAAAATGCGTCAAAAAATTTTGATAAAGTAACAGCGCTGAAAAACGTAAGCCTCGAAGTTAAAACCGGAGAAGTTGTCCTTATTATCGGCCCTTCCGGAAGCGGTAAAAGCACCTTGTTAAGGAGTGTAAACAGGCTTGAAAACCTTACTTCGGGAGATATCTGGGTTGATGACGATCTTTTGACTCATAACAAATCAGATATACGGAAGATTCGGGAAGAGGTTGGAATGGTTTTTCAGAGTTTCAATCTGTTTTCCCACCTTACTGCGCTTGAAAATGTAACGCTCGCGCCGCTGACAGTTAAAAAGACACCAAAAGAAGCTGCTGCAGCAAACGGGAGAGAGCTCCTTAAAAGGGTAGGCCTTTCCGATAAGGAAAACAACTATCCTGACCAGCTTTCAGGAGGACAGCAGCAGCGGGTTGCGATTGCAAGGGCTCTTGCAATGAACCCCAAGGTGATGCTGTTTGACGAACCTACAAGCGCCCTTGATCCCGAAATGATAAAGGAAGTTCTTGATGTTATGCTTCAGCTTGCAAAAGACGGAATGACAATGCTTGTTGTTTCCCACGAGATGGGTTTTGCAAGAGCGGCAGCTGATAAAGTTGTTTTTATGGACGGCGGAGAGATTATTGAAACAGGCACCCCCGATGATATTTTTGACAGGCCGAAGGAAGAGAGAACAAAAAAATTCCTCAAGCATATATTGTAACAGTATTTAATAAAATAACCGGAAAAAGCCGCAGACTGTCAATCTGCGGCTTTTTTGTAAATACATCAGAAAACGGCTGTTATAATCACAATAATGTCAAAAAATGCGTATTATTATACTTTATTTATCAATAATTGCGTGTTATAATGATTTAAATATCAAAATAGATGCGAAATATTGATAAGGACTAATGGGAGACAGGAGGGAATCATGAATAAACCGCAGATGTCAGTTTATTTTCAGGCCAGGAAACCTTCGGCAATAAGGATGTCACAGATTGAATTTGCCAAACGTAAAGATAAGGTAAAAGAGATAAATACCGCAATAGGGAATGTAACCCTGCCGACGCATCCCGCAATGCAGAAGAGGATGTTTAATCTTGATGCCAAGGACTCGCCTTTTAAAGACGGAGTTGTCAAGTATACGGCTACGGTAGGAATGAAAGAAACCAATGATGCGTTTTTGAATGTCATTGCTTCAGCTGGTTTTAAGACAGAAGGGCTTTATTCTCAGATAACAGACGGCGGAAGCCAGGCTATGGAAATCATCATACTGGGAATCTGCGGCCCCGCCGGGACTGATGAAAAACCGATTCTGCTTATTGACCCCGCCTATACAAATTATCTTTCCATGAAAGACAGGGTTGGAAGAAAAAGCGTTTCAGTTAAAAGAAAGCTTGAGAAAAATGGTAAATTCACACTTCCGGATATGAAAGAAATGGAAGAGGTAATCGAAAAAAATAAACCCGGTGTTATGATAGTAATTCCATACGATAACCCGACAGGGCATTTCTACGACAAGGCGGCTATGGTTTCTCTCGCAAAACTCTGCGTGAAATACAACATGTGGATGGTAAGTGATGAGGCATACAGGGAGCTACTTTACAGCGGTGATAAAGTAAGCAGTATCTGGGGTATCACTGATAAGGATGTTCCCGGAATTGAGGGGAGAAGAATCAGTATAGAAACAACTTCCAAGGTATGGAACTGCTGCGGGCTGAGGGTCGGAGCTCTTATTACTGATAATGAGGAATTTCATGCAAAGGCTGTAGCCGAAAACACTGCAAACCTGTGTTCAAGCGCTATAGGTCAGTATATTTTCGGGGCAATTGCGCACGAGTCGCATGAAGATCTTAACAAATGGTACAGGAAAATCAGCAGTTATTACAAACCGATGCTTGCTGATTTCTGCAGCGAGCTTAAATCAAGGCTTCCGGGTGTAATTGTTTCAAGCCCCGATTCCTCGATTTATTCAGTCATAGATGTAAGGGATATAGCTCCTGCCGGTTTCAAATCCATGGATTTTGTCCTTTACTGCGCAAAAGAGGGTAAGGTTGAACTGGATGGTGAATATTACACGCTTCTTGTTGCGCCCATGTCGGGGTTCTACAGCGTTGAAAAGGGGGAGAAAAATCCGGGCGACACACAGATGAGGGTTGCATATGTTCCTGCAAAGGAAGATATGCAAAAAGCACCGGTACTTTTCGAGAAGCTGTTTAAAGCTTACACCGCATCGATGAGAGAACCTGCATTGGCTTCCGCTAAAAACTGATCCGGGATAACTGTGAAACGCAGGATTCAATTTTATTGTTTCGTGCGTCTGTCAGGGTAACCCCGGACTATTGATAAGAGGCTGCTGTTACGGCAGCCTTTATTATTTTTCAGCTTCTTCCAGTTTAAATTCAATATGCAGTTCTTTCATCTGTATCCCGGAAAGTTCGGATGGTGATGAGTCAAGGGGGGAAAGGCCTGCCGTATTTTTGGGGAATGCAATTACCTCCCTGATGGAAGGCTCTCTGCACATCAGCATTACAAGCCTGTCAAGACCGGGAGCAATGCCGCCGTGCGGTGGCGGGCCGAACCTGAATGAGTCAAGAAGAAAGCCGAACTTGCCGGTGGCCTCTTCTTCCGAGAAACCTACGATACTGAATATTTTTTTCTGTATGACCGGATCATGCACCCTGATTGAACCGGAGGCTATCTCATAGCCGTTAAGGACAAGATCGTAAAGATCTCCTTTTACAGGGCCGGGATCCTTTTCCATGGTATCAAGATACTGCGCCTGAGGCATTGAAAACATGTGATGGGCAGGGTCCCATTTATTTTCGTCCTCATTCCATTCAAATAAGGGGAAGTCGACAATCCAGACAAATTCGAACCTGTCCCTGTCGATAAGCCCCAGGTCGGAAGCGAGACGCGTCCTTACAGCACCAAGAGAAGTACAGGCTGTTTTCCAGTTGTCGGCTGCAAAAAGCAGGAGGTCGCCGGGCTGCGCATCAGCTCTTTCCATAATTGTGCTTTCCATATCTTTAAAGAATTTGGAAATGCCTCCGTCAATGCCGGATTCTGTAACCTTCATCCAGGCAAGGCCTTTGGCTTTATATATTTTTGCCGTCTCTTCAAGATCTGTTATCTGCTTTCTGGAATATCCTGCGCATCCCTTTGCGTTAAGGAATTTGACAAATCCGCCGTTTTCAGCAGCTGCCCTGAATACAGAGAATTCAGAATCCTTAACCAGGTCTGTCATGTCTCCCATCTGAAGGTCAAAACGGAGGTCCGGTTTGTCAGTGCCGTACAGATCCATAGCCTGATGATATGTAAGCCGTCTGAAGGTCTGCGGAAGTTTTACAGCGAGTGTTTTTTCAAAGACATGGTTCATCATCCCTTCCGTAAGCGAAAGGATATCCTCCCTGTCGACAAAGCTCATTTCTATATCAATCTGGGTAAATTCAGGCTGCCTGTCGCCCCGTGCATCTTCATCCCTGTAGCATCTGGCTATCTGAAAATATTTATCAAATCCTGACACCATCAGAAGCTGCTTGTAAATCTGCGGCGACTGCGGCAGCGCGAATGCTTTCCCCGGATAAAGCCTGGACGGGACAATAAAATCGCGGGCCCCTTCCGGTGTAGTTTTGATAAATGTCGGGGTTTCTATTTCGTAAAAATTTCTGGAATTAAGATATTCCCTTACAGCGAAAGCTGTTTTGTGCCTTATCGTGATATTCCTCTGCATCCTCTCTGTCCGGAGGTCAAGGTATCTGTATTTGAGGCGCAGTTCTTCCCTGGCTTCTGCCTCTCCGTCTACCATAAAGGGGAGGGTGTCGCAGGTTGAGTGAATTATTATATCGTCTGCCGATATTTCAATTTCACCTGTACTCATATCCTTATTGATCATATTATCAGGCCTTTTTCTTACAGTGCCTGATACTGAAATACAGTATTCGAATTTAAGCCGTGAAGCTGTTTCTTTCAGTTCTGAAGGTGCATTCTCGTCGATAACAATCTGGGTTATTCCATAGCGGTCCCTGAGATCCAGGAAATGTATCCCGCCGTGATTTCTGTTTTTGTAGACCCATCCGCTTAATAATACTTTAGCTGAACCGGCGGAAGCATTGAGCTCTCCGCATGTGTGTGTGCGTTTTAAAAATTTCATGGGAATTAATCTATCATTAGAAAACAACATGTTCAAGCTGTTGTAATGATTGGATTTTAGCGGTATTTTTTATATATAAATTCAAAAAAGTAAAATTAAAACATGGAGATAAGCTGCATGAATAAGCACAGTAATCCGCCAAAGTATGTAAAGATAATAAACTGGCTTGAAGAGCAGATTAAAGAGGGAGCAATAACTGTTGGAGGCCGCCTGCCTACCGAAGAGAGCATAGCGGAAAAATTCGGATTCAACAGGATGACTGTAAGACAGGCTATAGATGATTTTGTAGTACGTAAAATGGTTACAAGAAGACGCGGCCACGGCTCAACCCTTGTCAGAAATACCCCTGTGGAGTATATATGGCAGTTCAATAATATCCTGAGTTTTACGGAATCAATGGAAAACAGCGGAATCAGTGCCCGTACGGAAAGTAACAGGATCGAAGTAATTGAAACGCCTCAAAAAACAGCAAAACTCCTTAAACTCACCTCCGGCAGCAGGGTTCTTCATACGCTGAGAACAAAATACGCGGAAAACGAACCGGTCTGCATTGAAAGCAGTTATCTGCCGTACGACAGATTCAGCAGGCTGACAGATATGGAAATCACCGGTTCCCTTTACAGAACGCTTGTGGAAGAGTTTGACACACATCTTGTAAAGTCAATCCAGTATTTAAGTTCAGTTATTTCCGGAAAGGATGAGATGAAAATATTCGGCTTTGTTAAGCCTCAGCCGTGTCTGATGGTTGAAAGTCTTTCTTTTGATTCAGGCGGCAGTCCTGTTGAAGTCCTTTATTCATGCTTCAGGGGAGACAGATACAGATTCAGGATTGAATCAGGGGAATACCAGTACCAAAAAAAACAGGACAGAATATAGTATCCTGTCCTGCCGTAATAATAATAAAGTTATTATTTCAAATAACCTGTGTAGTAAACCTTTGCCTGTCCAAGCGGTTCCATTGCTGCTGTATACATTTTCTTTTCCATATACTGCATACCAAGAAACTGGATGCTTTCCGCTCTTCCCCAGTTGCTATTTTTTTTATCAAGACCAGCTGCAAGACATTTTGCCTGCAGATCCTGTACTTCTGCGTAAAGAGCTTTTGCTTCGGCTTCTTTCGGATCAGCAGCCGCTGCAGGTGCGCTTGATGCACATGCAACAAACATCATTCCAACAATGGCTACAAGAACAACAAGAAATAACTTTCTTTTCATAATTCCTCCTCTTAACAATTGAAAAGCTATCAATTTGATAAACACAACCAAACTGATTATGTATGTCAATTAACAGTAAATTAACGCCTTTTGTAAATTATTACTTGAAATCATTTTTTTTGCAAGTAAAAATTTCTCTCAAATGTTAAAGAAATAAAATAATCTAATAGTAATCATAAGATTTGCTATTAGATGTCCAGCTATTATAAGTCTCAGTACTTAACCGGGACTGAAACACCTATTGATTTAAGCGCATCTTCAAGTACTTTGAAGGCGTCTTTTATATCTGCCGGTGTCAATGCGCCCAGGTTGCAAACCCTGAATGTTTCGAGATCAGCAATTTTTCCGGGATATATTGTTACTCCATGTTCAAAAAGATAATCGTGTATTTTTTTGAAATCGAATTTCGGATCTTTTGGATACATAATTGAAACAACAAGACCGGTCTGTTTTTCAACAGGAAGGATATCCCTGAAACCGAGTTTTGTCATCTCTTCCCTTATGACTTTGAATCCGTCCATAAACCTTTTATATTTTGCCTGTTCCCCTTCGGCGAAATGTTCCTTGATTCCCTGCTGCAGCGAATAGATAATCTGTACAGGGGGTGTAAAGTGCAGCTGTTTGTTCTTTTCAAAGAAATCATACTGTCTCCAGAGATTTGTATAGTATGAACGCGCCTTGTAGTTCTTTGTCTTTTCAATTTCTGATCTTTTTCCAATGAGGAAAGAAACTCCGGTAAAAGCATTCATCCCTTTCTGTGAAGATGCCATACAGAAGTCGATGTTGTCATCATAAACATTCATCGGGATAATTCCGTAGGTTGATGTTGTGTCAGTTACAAAAACAGCATTGTATTTATGGGCAAGCGCTCCCCCTTCCCTGATCGGGTTGCAAAGGCCTGTTCCTGTTTCCTGGTGTACCATGTAAACCAATGCGACATCCGGGTTTTCTTTAAGCGCTTTTTCAACAACAGCCATGTCGGGAAGATCCGTAACATCAAATTTGACATCGACAACCGGGATTCTGCAGTAATTACATACGTCAACCGCCCTCTGGCTGTAAGCTCCGTTGTTTACAACAAGAACTTTTTTTCCGTCCGGCACGAGTGAACTGATGGCGACATCTATGTTGATTGTTCCTGAACCGGCATAAATAACTGCTGCATATTCGTTTGTTTTACCATGCACAACCTTTACAAGGTCTTCGGAAATTTCCCTGACAATTTTTGCGAAAGCTTCTTCCCTGTGGCAGATGTCATCCTGAATAAGAGCGGCTTTTACAGATTCTGTTGTAGTTGAAGGACCTGGATTTAAAAGAATAGGTCTTTTTACTGTTTTGCAAATCTTTTGTTCCTTAAGTACCATTACATTCTCCTTCGTTTAATGATAACAATAAAATGATAGCAATAATAAATTGAATAACTGTATTCTAACATTAGCAGGATAATAGTCAATCCCGGCTATGCTGATATTTAATATAAATTTATCTAAAAATGATTTATCATGAAATATTGTTATGATCGTCATAACCTGCCGGCTGTTAATAATAAAAAAAATCAAAAGAGAGACTGCCTGTACTGAAAAAAGGGGCAAATATTGTTTAATTTAACCGATTTAGGGCTCTCGGCAAAATAAAACTGCGAGAAATGCATGTATTATATAAAATGGAGATATTAAATATATTAAAAATCAATTAAAAAATAGTTAAAAATAGTTCTTGACAAAACATGGTAATAGCGCGTTAAAATAGTAATACTCACGGGTTAATGATATAGCTATCAGATGTGTATTAAAAACACTCTGGCGGGGGTTAATTTTGCATAAGGTAATTATGCCGGCAGTGTGCCTGTTTTTATTTATAATTCAATACGGTCTGCCGGAAGGGCAAAATGAAGCTTCCATGTCTTCAGGCTATAATGCTGTAATGGGTTCTTCCGGATTTGAAAGCAGCTGGTATCCGACAGCCTCCAGAATTTCCGGGGTGTGCATGAAATACAGCGATACAATAATTGCTGTTCAGTCATCGGGGGGTGGAATAGAAAACATAAACCTGATGCGAAGCGGTAAATATGATTTGGGGATTACGGAAGCCAATGTCATGGTTTACGGATATAAGGGAATAAAATATTTTGACGGTAAACCGTACCGCAGGATGAGGTTTGTTACAAATCTCTACCCTGTAGTTTTTCAGATGGTAGTGCAGAAAAACAGCGGTATAAACAGTGTTTACGATATGAAAGGGAAGACTTTTTCGCCGGTTAAAATTGATAATACGGATATTGGGGAAGAAAGCGCATGGAAGGAAATATTTGAAGCAGCTTTCAATATCAGCGAAAAAGAAATTATATGGCATCCACTTTCTGATGAAGAAAGGGGGATGGCTTTCAAGGCGCTGATTGTTGATGCAGTCGGTTTTGAAACATCCTGCCCTTCCGGATCTGTCCTTGAGACATCGGCCAGGATGCCTGTAAAGATTCTTTCTGTCGGCGGAATGGAGAGGAAGAATCTTGTCAATAAATACGGCTGGTATAAGCCCTGGACAATTCCTGCCGGAACATATGCAGGGCAGAAGACAGATGTTGAAACTGTCGCAGTTGACGGTGTAATAATTTCAGATGACGGAGTAAGTGAAAAGGTTGTGTATGATTTGTTAAGGACCCTTTATGGAGAAGGCCTTGATTTAATCAGATCTGTCCATGAAATGTCATCGTACATTAATCTTGATAATGCGCTTTCGGGGAAAGGGTCTGTACCTCTTCACCCGGGAGCTGAAAAGTATTACAGGGAAAAAGGGTTAATAAATTAACCGTGAAGTTTGATACTTCAGATTTTTGGTCGTCGGGTTTGGGTCTTGTGGTTTCCAGTCGTCGGGTTTGAGTCTACAGGTATTAAAACTTCAAATTACAGATATATGATTGAAAAACGGTTTTTATTTCAATCAGGTTTTAGTAATAAATGTTCATGGAGGTATCAAATTACCCTTTTGTGGGCAGTTATTTATTCAGGGTCTTAATTCTTTGGTTCAAGGAAATAAATATTTTTGAAAAAGAAGGATAATTAACTAATGAGCGACGAATTATTAAATCTTAACACAGCTGGGATGTCGGAAGAGGAAAAGCTGGAAGCTCTTGAAATTGCGGAAAGAGCTAAAAAGATTGAAAAGGAAACTTCCGGACACAGGGATACCGGTGCACTTGGACTCAAGATAATTGCAGCAATTGCAATTGGTATGAGTCTCTTTCATCTTTACACCGGGGCATTTGGGCTTCTTATTGCCTTAAGGCAGAGGGCAATTCACCTTTTGTTTGCCATTATTATCTGTTTGCTGAAATTTTCAGCAAACAAGAATCAGGGGGCGGATAAGGAACCATGGGTACCTTACGTTCTTTTGGGAATTGGTATCTGGACTTCTGTTTTTCTTTATCTGCAGAGTATTGGCGCCCTTACCAATGTTATTGCAATAGTTTCATTTATTGTGATTTTCGGGCTGCTCTTTTATGCAAGGATGCTAACCCTTAAAAAGAGAATTAAAATCGGAAAGGCATATGAGTCTTTGCCAATGTGGTATGATTACATCTTTATGGCATTTGCGATAATAGGATGTTCCTATATTGCGATCTATGTTGACAAGATAATGGAAAGAGCCGGTATTGTAATGCTTGTTGACCAGATTGTAGGATTTTTCCTGATCCTGACTGTTCTTGAAGCTACGAGAAGGTCTATCGGACATACACTTATGATTATAGGTGTACTTATGCTTATTTACAGCAGGTTCGGATTCCTCTTTCCCGGAGTTTTCTGGCATCCCGGGTTCCAGGTTTCAATGATCATAAGGCATTTTATCCTTACTGACTCAGGACTCTGGTCAACACCTCTTGGAGTATCATCAACATTTATTTCGATGTTCCTCCTGTTTGGCGCTGCACTTCATGCATCAGGGCTTGCGGAAATTCTCCTTAAAATAGCAAGAGGTATTTTCGGAACCATGGTCGGCGGCCCTGCAAAGATGGCAGTTGTCGCAAGCAGCCTTTTCGCAATGATAAGCGGTTCTTCAACTTCCAATGTTGCAACAACCGGTATTGTTACAATACCGCTGATGAAAAAAACAGGTATTCCTGCGCATCTCGCCGGCGCCACAGAAGCCGCGGCATCAATGGGCGGACAGATTACTCCTCCTGTAATGGGCGCAGTTGCGTTTATTATGGCAGAGTTTTTGGGAGTCAGCTACGTTGTTGTTATGGCAGCGGCGGCCCTTCCAGCTGCGCTTTACTATTCTGCTGTATATTCAATGATACATTTTGAATCACACAGGATAGGCGCTATTGGACTTAAGAGAAGCGAAATTCCGCCATGGAAAAAAGATGCGCTTTACGGCAGCTATCTTTTTCTCCCTGTAATTGTTCTTGTATATATGCTTATTGACGGTTACACACCGATGAGGGCAGGGTTTACATCATTTATACTCGCGATCGGATTATCCATGATAAAGAAAGATACAAGGCTTGACTTTAAAAAGTTCGGTCATGTTCTTGCTTCAGCAGCGCAGACATTAACTGTTGTTGCAATCCCTTCAGCTGTAGCCGGTTTTGTTGTAGGTACCGCGACCCTTACCGGGCTTGCGCCAAGAGTATCCGCAGCGCTTGCAATCCTCGCGAAGGACAGTCTCCTGCTTACCCTGATTATTACACAGGTAATGTGTCTTATCCTCGGCATGGGTGTGCCGACAGTTGCGAACTATATTCTTATGACAATTCTTACCGTTCCTATAATGCTCAGGGCAGGGGTTGAGCCGATGGCTGCGCACCTTTTTGCTTTCCACTTTGGAATTATGTCTGAGCTTACACCTCCGGTAGCAATTACATCCTATACGGCATCGGCGATCGCGGGAGCCAAGTTCTGGCCCACTGCGTTTGCGGCAGTCCGCCTCGCGGCTGTTGCCTATATCGTTCCATACCTCTTTGTATTCAACACCAACCTCCTCCTTGGACAGCATCCGTTTACATTCATGACTATTGTAACTATTATCACAGCTATTGCAGGTGCGGTCATGTTCGGAGCGACAATGGCAGGATATCTTAAGCGGAAAATGTACCTGATAGAAAGGGTTATACTTGCGATGGGTGCAATTCTTATGATCCGCCCAAAGCTGGTGCCGACCCTTACCGGTATCGGTATAATTATCCTGGTATTTGCAGCACAGTTTATTTATAAGAAAAATCCTAAAAACTATGTTGTACCTGAATCTGTTAAAGCAAGAATGGCAGAAAAAGAAGCTGCAAAAAAGTAAACCGGATTTTTTTGACTCACAATTAAAGGGCCGCTTAGCGGCCCTTTTTTTGCCTTTTGTATTTTACAGTCATTGATTTAAGTATTTAATCTTATTCCGGAATCAGCATCCTGTAGCGGGATGATGGATATATTGTGTTTAATGGATATATTAGATATATTAAAAAATAATTAAATTTACGTTAAAAATAAGACTTGACAAAACAGGCAGACAGGACGCTATTATGTAGATATCCAGGGAGAACTGCGGTAATAATTTCTTTTTAAATTGTGACATGGGTTAATTCATTATGTTCCTTTGCCTGATGTCACAGGGAATTGAATTTTATTCTGAGTTTCAGGGAAAAGGTCCTGTGCCGTTTACCCCTAAACTCATATAGTTTTTATGAATAAGGAAAAAAAGAGCCGGGGTTATAATACCTTACTGTCTTAATAATATAATTTTAAATAATTCAAATCAGGAAAAATATCTCATATCCGGAAAAGTTTACTTATGAAAAAAGTATTCTTTGGTTCAAAGAATAAAAATAAATGCCAATAAAAAGGAAAGGAAATAATGAGTGACGATTTGTTGAATGTCCTTGACCTGTCAAAAATGACAGAACAGGAAAAAAAAGAAGCTCTTGAAATTGAAGCAAGGGCCAAAGAGCTTGAAAGAAAAACTTCCGGGCACAGGGATTTTGATGTACTTGCCGCAAAAATCCTTGTAGCTGTTGCAGCACTGTACGGGGTATTCCATCTTTATACGGTTTTTGTACCTTACACCGCATTGAAGCAGCGTTCCATCCACCTTGCATTCGCAATTGTAATTTGCTTAATGAAATTTGCGGCAAACAAGAACCAGGGATCGGCAAAAGAGCCGTATCTGCCTTATGCTTTTCTGGGGATTGGATTCTGGACATCTTTTTTCCTCACAATGGATAAACTGAAAATGAATTCCACATTGATCGCAGTAGTCTCATTTTTTGTGATTTTCGGTCTGCTGTTTTATTCCAGATATCTTACCCTCATCTGGAGGAAAAAAACAGGAAAAGCCTATGAAACAACAGTAATCTGGTATGACTATGTGTTTATGGCATTCGGTATTATGGGTTGTGCCTATATTGCAATTTTTTCTGATAATATAATGGAGAGGGCAGGTATAGTAACACTTTTTGACCAGATAGCAGGATTCATGCTTATTATTGTGGTTCTTGAAACTACAAGAAGATCAATTGGACATACCCTAATGATTATAGGAATCCTGATGCTTGTCTACAGCCGGTTCGGGTTTCTTTTTCCGGGAGTTTTCTGGCATCCCGGTTTTCAGGTTTCAATGATCATAAGGCACTTTATTCTCACCGATGCCGGACTCTGGTCTACTCCTCTCGGCGTATCAGCCAGTTATATTGCCCTGTTTCTTCTCCTCGGTTCCGCACTGCATGTCTCAGGACTTGCTGAAGTCCTTCTGACAATCGCAAAAGGGGTATTCGGGCATATGGTCGGAGGACCCGCAAAAATGGCTGTTGTTGCAAGCAGCATGTTTGCCACAATCAGCGGTTCATCAACTTCAAATGTAGCGACAACAGGTATTGTAACAATACCGCTTATGAAAAGGACAGGTATTCCGGCTCATCTTGCAGGAGCGACAGAAGCCGCCGCTTCAATGGGCGGACAGATTACACCTCCTGTTATGGGCGCTGTGGCATTTATAATGGCAGAGTTTCTCGGTGTAAGCTATCTGGAAGTTGCCACCGCGGCAGCTCTTCCTGCCCTTCTTTACTACACTTCAGTATTTTCAATGATTCATTTTGAATCGCACAGGATAGGGGCAATAGGGCTTAAAAAGAGCGAGATTCCTCCCTGGAAAAGGGAAGCTGTAATGAGAGGGTATCTGTTTCTCCCTGTTGTTTCTCTTGTTTATATGCTGATAGACGGATATACACCGATGATGGCATCTTTCTGGTCTTTTATACTCTGTCTTATTCTTGCCATGTTCAGAAAAGAAACAAGAATTACTCCTAAAAAATTCATAACAGTTCTAAGCAACGCAGGCCAGACACTTACCGTTGTCGCGATTCCTTCAGCAATTGCAGGCTTTGTTGTAGGGACTGCGACACTTACAGGCCTTACCCCGAGAATATCGGCATTCCTTGCTGTCCTGGCACAGGATAACCTTCTTCTCACACTTCTCATTACAATGGTAATGTGTCTTATCCTCGGCATGGGTGTCCCGACAGTTGCCAACTACATCCTTATGACAATACTTACTGTTCCGATAATGATCCGGGCAGGGGTTGAACCTATGGCAGCACACCTTTTCTGCTTCCACTTCGGAATAATGTCAGAGCTGACGCCACCGGTTGCGATTACATCCTACACAGCTTCGGCGATTGCAGGGGCGAAATTCTGGCCTACAGCATTTGCCGCGGTACGGCTTGCTGCTGTAGCATATATTGTTCCTTTTATTTTTGTATACAACACAAAACTGCTCCTCGGTCAGCATCCATTTGAATTGATGACAATTGTAACGATAATTACAGCAATATTCGGCTCAGTAATATTCGGCTCAGTAATGGCCGGATACATGAAGAGGAAACTGTATCTTGTTGAAAGGGTTGTCCTTGCCCTGGGCGCCGTACTAATGATAAGGCCGAAACTTGGCCCGACTCTTCTTGGTATAGCGGTATTCGGAGGAGTTTTTGCTTTCCAGTTTATTTTCAGTAAACAGCCAAAAAGTTATGTTGTTCCGGAAACAATGAAAAAACGGGTTTCGTAATATCCTGTAACTAAAAAAAGGCTGAATCCTGTGAACTGACCCCCATGAAGCAGAACTTTATGGGGGTATTTTTATGGGGAAAAATCAGAAGGGGTAGAGCCTTTTTATCAGCCTGCATAAACAATGTATAAATGAAATTTTTACGGTTTAAACCCCGGTATTTTGATTTCCACGTCACTTTTTACATAAGTCTGGCAGGCAAGGCGCTGGTTTGCACCTGCTTTTATTGCATCAAGACGGCCTTTTTCTTTTTCAGATACGGCAGAGAGGTTTTCCATTCCTGAAATAATTGTAATCCTGCATGTTCCGCACACGGCTTTCCCTCCGCAGAGGTGGTTTATCCTTATCCCTTCCCTTAAAAGTATGTTCAGTATTGATACTGAAGGGGATGCATTAATAGATTGTCCGGAATTTGCGATTTTTATTACCGGCATAGGCTGTTTTTGACGTATTGCACACCGTTTTTAAATATTTCAAGACCCGAGCCATCCGTTATATTGCCGGATGCCCACCCGGGGTGGTTTTCCCTGCAGAGGAACGCTTCAGGGTGAGGCATAAGGCCCAGGATCCTGCCTGTCCTGTCTGTAAGGCCTGCGATATTGTTTACCGAACCGTTGGGGTTTCTGTCAAGATATCTTACAGCTGCGAGATTTTCTCTTTCAATTTTATCAAGGACCTCTTCCGTTGCAGTAATAAAACGCCCTTCCCCGTGCCTGATGGGAACGTCCATTTCATCAAGCCCTTTCGTCCAGACGCAGGGTGAATTGCCGTTGAAAGAGACTGTAAGCCAGCTGTTTTCAAAAAGGCCGGTATTGTTATGGATTAGTGATACATCAGGGCTCCAGTCCCCTTCAAAATCAGGCAGCACTCCCATTTTTACAAGTACCTGGAAGCCGTTGCAGATACCGATTATAAGTTTTCCTCCATCAATAAAGGATTTCAGTTCACTCATCAGATGTTTTTTAAAAAGATGGGCAAATACAAGCCCGGAACCTATGTGGTCTCCGAAAGAAAAACCGCCGGGAAACGCCAGTATATGAAAATCTTTCAGACGGGAGGGGTTTTCTATCAAATCCTGAATATGAATTCTTTCTGCCTCTGACCCCGCAAGGATGAACGCTCTTTCAAGTTCCCTGTCCGCGTTTATGCCGTATCCTGTAATTACTGCAGTTTTTACTGTTTCCGCATTGCTCATTCGAAATCCTCTCTTTTCCAGGCTGCAGATATTTCACTTATCGTTATGTCTACAGCATAACTTCCGTTCCTCTTTATTCTTAAGGAAGGGGTCTTTGTTGTTGTTCCGATCCTCTGCACAGGGAAATCCTTCATTATTGAATCAAACCTGTCTGTCTCGTTTCTCCCGATTCCCGCAATAAACCTTGAAGGAGTTTCGCAGAACAGGATGCGCCCTGTTTCCATTTTATAAGTTGTCCCCGGGAGTATGTCGAGTGAAATATCAGCCCCGAGTCTTCCACCGAGGCATGATTCCGCAATTGCGACGGCAAGACCGCCGTCAGAGATATCGTGGCACGACTTTACAAGTCCGTTTGAAATTGCCTCATGAAGTTTTTTATAAAGCTTTACCGCTTTTTCAGTGTCTGCAGCCGGCGCGCCTCCGAGGTTTTTTCCATATAATTTTTCAAAATATGTTCCGCCAAGTTCACCATGAGTATTTCCTATAATATATACCGCATCACCTTCTTCCTTGAAATCGGTAGTAACTGCTTTTTCTATATTGTCTATGATTCCTATCAATGAAATAAGGAGGGTCGGCCTGACTGATACCTTTTTCCCGCCGATTACAGCATCGTTTTTCATTGAATCCTTGCCTGAAATAAGCGGAAGGTCATAATCCATGCTTGCCTTGTAAAGTCCTTTACAGGCCCTTACGAGCTGGGCAAGTTTATATGCTCCGTCAGGGGCTGCCTCCGATTCTACAGGATCGGGCCAGCAGAAATTATCAAGTATTGCCGCATGATCCGGATTGCCGCCCGATGCGATATGAGCCCTGTATGCTTCGTCTACTGCGCAGAGCGCCATATTGTATGTATCCCTGTCTCCATAGCGGGGGCATATCCCGTGTGTTACTGTAATTCCCCTGTTTGAATCAAATACAGGTTTTAATACAGCGCTGTCTGAAGGAGCGTCCGAGTCTCTCCCCGTGAACGGTTTTACAATTGATATACCGCCGACCTCATGATCATACTGCCTTACCAGCGGTTCTTTTGACGCAATATTGGGCTCATTAAGGAGTTTTTTCAGCATACCGGTGAAATCATGTTCATCAATTACTGAACTTTCCGCAGGAGGCCTTATCCACACTGCTTTAAGCTTCATTTCAGGAAGCCCCCTGTGCAGAAAATCCATTGAGAGCAGGCCTGCCTTTTTATCCCCGTATCTGATATCGATAAATCCTGTTGAGGTAAACTCGCCGACTACAGATGTCTCTACACCCCGTCTTTCGGCAAGGGCTGTGAATGCTTCAAGTTTCTCCGGTTTTACCGCAATGCTCATTCTTTCCTGGGATTCAGATACAAGTATTTCCCAGGGCGCAAGTCCTGAATATTTTAACGGGCATTTGTGAAGATCGATCCTGATGCCGCCTGAATACTCAGCCATCTCTCCAAGTGAAGAGGAAAGGCCTCCCGCCCCGTTGTCCGTTATACCGTAATAAAGCCCCGCATCCCGTGCCTCCAGGAGAAAATCGCACATCTTTTTCTGGGTGATGGGATCGCCTATCTGGACAGCGGATGAGGGAGATTCCTCGTCAAGCGCTTTTGAGGAGAAGGTCGCTCCGTGGATCCCGTCTTTGCCAATCCTCCCCCCTGCCATTACGGCAAGATCTCCGGGATTTATATGTTTTATCCAGCTTCCTTCGCCGTTTATTTCCCTTGGGAGAATCCCCCCTGTGCCGCAGAACACGAGCGGTTTGCCCGTAAAGCTTTCATCAAAGAGGAATGCCCCTGCCACAGTTGGAATGCCGGACTGGTTTCCGCCGTCAATTATTCCGTGATGGACCCCTTTCATAACTGTTTTCGGGTGCAGGAGCCCTTCCGGTATGTCTTCCTCCGGAGTATCGGGCTCCCCGAAGCAGAGAACATTTGTATTGAAGAAAGGGCGGGCCCCTTTTCCTGTCCCCATGATATCCCTGTTTACCCCTACAATTCCTGTTATGGAACCGCCGTAAGGGTCGAGGGCGGACGGGGAGTTATGGGTTTCAACCTTGAAACAGACAAGGTTTTCATCGTCAAAATCAATTACACCGGAATTATCGTGGAAAACTGATTTAAGGAAACCTTTTTTTTTCGATATTTCTTCCGTAGATTTTTTAATGCAGCCTGAAAAAAGCGACCTGATTGTTTCTTCAGTTCCTGTTTCTGTATCCTTATATTCAATAGTAGCGTTGAAAATCTTATGCTTGCAGTGTTCGCTCCATGTCTGGGCAATCATCTCAAGCTCGACATCTGTCGGGTCGCTGCCAAGTCCCGCTTCTTTCCTGAGTTTTATTGTACTGCTGTCTGCAAAATAGTTTCTTACCGATTCCATCTCTTCTGTTGAAAGGGCAAGCAGCCTTTCTTTCGAAATTTTATCAAGAGCACTCTTTTCCAGTGATGCAAGATGGATTTTCTCAACTGATACAGGACTCTCCGCAACCTTGTGGGGGTATATTGAAGGAAGAGGATTTTTCTTAAGGGCAGAGATTCCTCCCTCCCTGAACTCTTCCTGCTGGACAAGCGGATTGTAAAATATTTTTTTTAATTTTTCCTGGAGTTCTTTTTCAAGCGGAGGGGAATATACAAGATACTGAACCGCACTCTGAAAGACAGCTCCCGATTCCTTTGAGATAGTACTGCCAAGCGCTGTCTCTATTGTGTTTTTTGCGGTAATGGCAACAGGATTTGTAACTCCCGGCCTGTAGGTAATTTCAACAAGATAGTTCCAGCCTGAAAGTTCTTCGGATTCTGCGGCGCATCTGTCTGTCAGTGCTTTCTGAGCGACAGGGTCTGAAAATAATTCTTCAGAAAGGGATGATGTAAGCCGGTCGATTCCTTCTGCAATATAAACATCAATTATTGAAATGTTTTCTATGGACAGGGAAACAGACTGTCTTACCTGTTTTAAAAGCCTTTTGGCCCTCCCGTCAAGCTGCGGGTTTTTATAAAATACTTCTGTTCTCATGATTGGGGGTAATTTATCAGATATGCTTTTCATACTCAATATTTACTGCCCGCTTAGAAGTAAATTAAGGCAAAGAGATGTAATAATGGGCGGTTGAGGGTGATGATTTTTCCATTTTCCTCCGCATATAAATAAAACAGCCGTTTTTTAAGCGGCTGCATACAGAAGGGGCATGTTAACTGATACTGTCAGAACTTTAGAGTGGAGAAATAATCTTCTACTGTTTCAGCCCTTCTTCGCCGCCGTTTTTTAAGCGGCTGCATACAGAAGGGGCATGTTAACTGATACTGTCAGAACTTTAGAGTGGAGAAATAATCTTCTGCTGTTTCAGCCCTTCTTATCAGTTTTGCGGAGCCGTCTGCTTCCAGAAGCAGCTCTGCCGACCTCAGTTTGCCGTTATAGTTGAATCCCATGGCATAACCGTGGGCTCCTGTATCGTGGATCACTATGGTGTTGCCCGGTTTTGTTTCAGGCATTTCCCTGTTAATCGCGAATTTATCATTATTCTCGCAGAGCGAACCTGTTACATCATATGTGTGATCACTCTTTCCTTCCGGATTGTTCATGTTTGTGATGTGGTGGTATGCGCCGTAAAGGGCGGGCCTCATCAGGTTTGCCATACAGGCATCAAGGCCTATATAGTTCTTGTATGTATTTTTTGTGTGGATTGCCTTTGTAACAAGATATCCGTAGGGGCCGGTTACCACCCTTCCGCATTCCATTACAATCCTGAGTGGATCGAGGGAGTTTTCCCTGATTTTCTTTTCGTAGGCCTTTTTTATCCCCTCAGATACATATTCAAGATCAACAGCCTTCTGTTCCGGCTTGTAAGGAATACCTATTCCGCCGCCGAGGTTTACAAACTCGAATTTTATTCCAAGCTTTTTTGAAATCTCTACAACAAGGTCGAAAAGAATTTCAGCTGTTTCAATAAAATAATCAGGATTCAGTTCGTTTGACGCAACCATGGTATGAAGACCGAACCTCTTTGCCCCCTTTTCTTTCATCAGCCTGTACCCTTCGATAAGCTGCTCCCTTGTAAATCCGTATTTTGCTTCTTCCGGGTTTCCGATAATCTTGTTCCCTTCCTTGAGAGGACCCGGGTTGTATCTGAGGCATGCAAGCTCAGGAATTCCTGCATGTTTTTCAAGAAACGGGATATGGGTTATATCATCAAGGTTTATGACAGCGCCCAGCTCTTTCGCTTTTATATATTCGGCTGCAGGTGTATCGTTTGAAGTAAAGACTATGTCTTCTCCCTTGATTCCTGCCATATCGGAAAGGAGCAGCTCGGGAAGCGAAGAGCAGTCCGCGCCCATCCCCTCTTCTTTGAGAATTTTAAGGATTGCCGGATTGGGAAGGGCTTTTACCGCAAAGTAATTTTTGAATCCTCCCGGGACCCAGGAAAAGGCCTTGTAGAACCTTCTTGCGTTTTCTCTTATGGCTTTTTCATCATATATATGAAAAGGTGTGGGATGCTTTTCAATGATTTTTTCGATTTGCTGCATTGTAAATGGTAATTTTTTTGATGACATTACTAACCTCAGTTTGTGTATTTTGTTATAATATAACTATGACAACTATCTCCCGGGCTGTTATTTTGCGTTTTTTCCTTAGCTTTGCACTTTTTTAAAGACGGGCGATGTTACATAGGTATAATTTACAATATATAAAAAGTTGTTTCAATATTCAAAGAAATAAAACCGACCGGCCGGTATGCCGGAATTTTTAATAAGAGATGCCGGGGGGGGTGTGAAAACTGGAATTTTTTCTTTTTTAAGGATTTTTGATATTTTAAGAAAAATTATTATAAATCTGCTGTTCTGGGGCCTTATAATCGCAGCTGTTGTTTTCTATGTGAAAAACAACTATATACCGGAAATAGAAGACGGAACTACCCTCGTAATCCGGCCCCAGGGCATGGTTGTCGATTATTTTCCATCAGGCGCCGGCAGTTTTTTGTCTGATCTCTCTGAGGACGAAACACTCATCCCGTTGAGAAAAATACTCACAGTTCTAGAGGCGGCTTCTTCCGATGAAAAAATATCTTCTGTTTTTATTGACCTCAGGTACTTTGGCGGAGGGGGCCTGAGCAAGCTTCAGGAGATAGCATCGGCCGTGAAAAAGGTGAAAGAAGCTGGAAAAACTGTAATTGCCTTTTCAGATAAATATTCCCAGGGAAGTTATTATATCGCATCCCATGCAGGAAAGGCTGTTATTGATCCTCTGGGAGAGTTGATGTTTACAGGCATTGACAGTTTCACGAATTATTACGGCAAAGGGATGCAAAAATTCAGAATCAGGGTAAATGTCTTTAAGACAGGAGATTATAAAAGCGCTGTTGAGCCTTTTACCTCGGAAGGGATGAGCCGCTTTTCAAGAGAAGCTTCTTCCGAATATCTGAATGACCTCTGGGGGGAATATCTTTCAGGTATTGCAAAAGAGAGAAATAAAACAGTAAAACAGCTTGAAAATTATGCAGCAGGCTATGCTTCAATTTTATCCCGGTACAGCAGCAGCTCTGCGGAGGCCGCAAAGGGAAACGGCCTGGTTGATGAGATTGCGGTTTGCGATGAGGCGGAAAAGCTTGCGGGGGAAGGCCCTTCAATAGACTGGGAAGAATATTACAAACTTGCGGAAAACAGGGTGGTTCCGGGAGAAAAGACAATTGCGGTAGTAACTGCTTCAGGAGATATTACAAAAGGCCGTCATCCCCCCGGGGGAATAGGCTCCAGTACCTACACTGATATTTTTGAAAGAATAAGTGAGGACGGGAAAATATCGGCAGTTGTCCTTCGTATTGATTCAGGCGGCGGGGGAGTCGGCGCATCGGAAGATATAAGAAGGGCGCTGCAGAAAGTGAGGGACAGCGGGAAGCCGGTTGTTGTTTCAATGAGTTCTGTTGCCGCATCCGGCGCTTACTGGATTTCTACAGCCTCAGACGCAATCCTCTGCATGCCGACAACGCTTACAGGTTCTATCGGAGTATTCGCGATGCTGCCTGATTTCAGCGAATTTCTTGAGAAATATCCCGGTGTGACAACAGACGGATACGGAACAACACCCTATTCACATCTTTACCGCCCGGATATGAGCATGACTGAAGATATGAAAAAGGTGCTGCAGCTGAGTGTGGAAAAAGATTATTCATATTTTCTCTCTCTGGTTTCAGCTTCAAGAGGGATTACCGTTTCAGAAGCAGGAAGAGCTGCAGGCGGAAGGGTGTGGAGCGGAAAGGATGCAGCCGGAAAAAAACTTGTTGACAGGATGGGGGGCCTCTCCGATGCCGTCTCTCTTGCCGCTGAAAAGTGCGGATGCGGGGAAAAGGATTATTCGGTAAAATACTATGAGGCTGATGATAACTGGCGTATTTCCATCATGAACAGATTTTCTTCCCTTTCAAAGAGTTCCGCGGCAGGAAACAGCAGCGATTCATCTCTGTTTGATTCACTTCTTAAGACTGCAGCTAAAATACTTTTACTCATCCCTGAACCCGGATATTCCGGCAATAACAGTTCTGAGGATTTTTATAATGGTGAGGTTCAGGCGCTTTATACAGGGGATGAATATATAGTGATGTAGTCCTTCCCTGATGAGAAGTATGCAAAGTTATTGATAAAAAAAAGTATTGCAGTTATAATTTTTCAATTATTTCAATCTATTATAAGCATATTTTATTCAGCATTTATCAGCAGTGCTTCAGATATTATCTGCTAACGGGGGTTTGTATGGCAGTATCACAGCGGGTTATTAAATCTATGGAAAATTCTTCCTGGATCAGAAAAATGTTTGAAACAGGGGGGATACTGAAAGCAAAATACGGAGACGATAATGTCTTTGATTTCAGCATAGGAAATCCCAATGTTGAACCGCCTGAGGATTTTATAATCAAGCTTTCAGAATACGCAAATCTGAAAAAAACTGGGATGCACGCGTATATGCCCAATGCAGGATACCCCGATGTAAGGGAAAAAATTGCCTCATGGGTAACATCAACGGAGGGGATTGAGATACACTCTGATAATATTGTGATGACCTGCGGTGCGGCAGGGGCGATGAATGTTGTTTTAAAAACAATACTTAATCCCGGTGACAACATTATAGTATCAGCTCCGTATTTTGCAGAATATGAAGCATATATTGAAAACCACGGCGGCGAGGTAAACCGGGTACAGAGCGGCGAAAAATTCAACCTCTCTGTGGAAAATATTGAAAAAGCCATTAATGACAGGACCCAGGGGATAATAATAAACTCTCCCAACAATCCTTCAGGCAGGGTATACAGCGAAGATACAATAAAAAGTCTTGCTTCCATGCTTGAGAGAAAAAGCAGGGAAAGGGGCCGGGCAATATACCTTCTGAGTGATGAACCCTATAAGAAAATTGTTTATGACGGAATTAAAGTCCCGTCAGTAATCAAAAATTACAGCCACAGCATAATCATGACTTCCTATTCAAAAGACCTCTCAATCCCGGGCGAAAGGATCGGATGGCTTGCCGTAAATCCGGCAGCCGAGGATTTACATAATCTTCTGGGCGGAATAATTATGTGCAACAGGATTCTCGGATATGTCAACGCGCCTGCAATAATGCAGAAGGTGGTTGCGGACCTCCAGGGCAGAAGCGTGGATATGAGTTTTTATAAAACAAAAAGAGACAGGCTGTGCGAGATTCTTGGAAACGCAGGTTATGAATTTATAAAGCCGGAAGGAACATTCTACCTTTTTCCCAAAGCGCCGGGGGGAGACGATCTGAAGGCTGTCAGTGCGCTTCAGGAAGAGAGGATTCTTACTGTTCCCGGGAGGGGTTTCGGAACTCCGGGGTATTTCAGGATTGCCTACTGTGTTTCAGACAGGGTTATTGAAAGATCGGCGGAAGGTTTTGAAAAAACTTACAGGGCACTCAAAAATTCCTTATAAGGATTATTGAAATTCGCGCCTGCAGATTAAACCGGCGGTAACGGCATAAGGATAACTTCTTGATTCATAACTGCCGGTTCAATAAATCATGAAAAGTGAAGATTCATTTATAGAAAGGAGCTTAATAATGGCAGAAAAAGTACTGCTTGGTGATGAGGCTGTAGCACTCGGAGCCATTCATTCCGGGCTTTCAAACGCATACGGATATCCCGGAACTCCATCATCGGAAATTATGGAATACCTTTTAAAGTATTCCATAAAGACAAAAAAAATACACGCATCATGGTGCAGCAATGAAAAAACCGCATATGAGGATGCTCTCGGCGTATCACTTGCAGGTAAAAGATCGATAGTAACGATGAAGCATGTGGGCTTGAATGTTGCCGCAGATCCTTTTATAAATTCAGCGCTTCTTAAAATCAACGGCGGCCTTGTAATTGTTGTCGCCGATGATCCGGGAATGCACTCCTCCCAGGATGAACAGGACAGCAGATTTTTCGCCGATTTCGCGAAAGTACCGTGCTTTGAACCTGTTAACCAGCAGGAAGCTTACGAAATGACAGGAGAGGCATTCGAGGTTTCGGAAAAATACCATGTTCCGGTTATGATAAGGCTTGTAACGAGGCTTGCCCATTCACGGGCAGTTGTTGTCACTGGCGAGGAAAAAGAACAGAACAGGATAAAAAAGGCTGAGGATAAAAATACATGGATGCTTCTTCCCGCCCTTGCGAGAAAACAGTGGGTGACCCTTCTCGGCAAATTTGAGGAGTTTAAAAAAGATTCGGAAAACTCTTCACGCAACCCTCTTTACATAAATCCTGATTTTAAAAAATACGGTGTTATCACTACCGGACTCGGCAAAAACTATTATCTTGAAAATATGCCGGAGCTGTCCGATAAACCTTCACATCTTCATGTCGGAGTATATCCTTTGCCTGAAGACAAGATAAAAAAGCTCGCGCAGCATGCTGAAAAAATAATTGTTATTGAGGAAGGGTATCCGTTCCTCGAGAGCAGATTACGGGGCATATTAAAACAGCATGTTGGAATTGAAGGCAAACTGGACGGGAAAGTTCCCCCGACAGGTGAGCTTAACCCGGACAATGTAAGGCCTGCTCTCGGACTTCCCGTGAGAAAAGCTCTTGCGGAAGCTGAGCAGCTCCCCGGCCGCCCGCCGCAGCTTTGTCAGGGCTGTCCGCATATTGATTCGTACAACGCAATAAAGGGCGCGCTTGCCTCTTACAGCGAAAGCGTGGTTACCTCTGATATCGGCTGCTATGCACTCGGGGCGCTTCCCCCCTATTCTGCGATCGAGACAATAATCTGCATGGGCGCTTCTGTAGGTACGGCAAAAGGGGCGGCGGAAGCGGGGCTTAAACCTGCTGTCGCGGTTATAGGCGACAGCACATTCTATCATTCGGGAATGACCGCCCTTGTTGACGCTGTTGCCGCAAACACTTCCATGACGCTTGTAATACTTGACAACTGTACTGTCGCCATGACAGGGGGACAGGAAACAATTGTTCCCACATCAAGGCTTGAATCAGTTGTTACTGGACTTGGGGTTGATCCCGCCCATATCAAGACTATTGTGCCTCTAAAAAAGAACCATGAGGAAAATGTGGAAATATTAAGGAAAGAGATAGCCTTTGAAGGGCTGTCTGTTATTCTCTCTGTCAGGGAATGTATCGAAGAGACCAAGAGAAGGCTCAAGAAAGGGAAGGGTAATAAATGAAATTTGACATAATTCTTGCAGGTGTAGGCGGGCAGGGCGTTTTATCGCTGGCCGCGATTATAGCGACAGGGGCAATGAAAGATAATCTTAAAGTAAGGCAGTCTGAGGTGCACGGAATGGCTCAGCGGGGAGGCGCGGTTCTCTCTCACCTTCGTATATCAGACAGTGAAATAGCAAGCGACCTTGTGGCAAAAGGGACTGCATCTCTTATCATAAGCATGGAGCCTCTTGAGGTTTTAAGGTACGTTGATTATCTTTCGCCTGACGGCAGTGTTGTTACGGCATCAGAGCCGTTTGTCAATATACCGGATTATCCTGATATTGAAGCGATTTACGGTAAAATAAAAAAAATGAAAAACCATAAAATAGTCGAGTCGCTTGAGCTTGCAAAAAAAGCCGGAACTTCCCGGGCAGCAAACATGGTAATTATCGGCGCAGCCTCTTCCGTCCTTCCGGTTTCTGCCGGGTCCCTCAAGGCTGCGATTGAGGAACTTTTTTCATCCAAAGGGAAGGATGTTGTTGATACCAATATAAAAGCATTTACACTCGGGGCTGAATAAATGGAGAAGAAAATGAATATCAGATACTGGAACCGCGAACTCGAGACAATAGACAGAAGCAGTCTTGAAAAATATCAGCTTGAGAATTTAAGGGAAACTGTCTCATGGGCCCTTAAGACCCCGTTTTATAAAAAGCGCCTCGGGGAAGTGGGGATCAACTTTTCCGATGACATAAAAAAGCTTTCTGATATTAAAAAAATACCTTTTACAACAAAGGACGATCTGCGCTCCTCCTATCCCTACGGACTTCTTGCACTGCCCAAAGAGGAAGTTGTAAGGCTTCATGCCTCAAGCGGCACGACCGGAACGCCAACCGTTATCTACCACAGCCAGAGGGATCTTGACAGATGGACCGGGCTTGTATCAAGGTCGGTTACGATGATCGGTTGCGGCAAAGGGGACGTGTTCCAGAACATGATGACATACGGTCTGTTTACAGGGGGAATAGGGCTGCATTACGGGGCTGAGAAAGCCGGGCTTCTTGTTATCCCTGTAAGCTCGGGAAACACGAAGCGGCAGTTTAAATTCATGAAAGATTTTCAGACAACCTTTGTTCACGCGACTCCGAGCTATATGCTTCATCTCTATTCAAAACTTGAAGAGGAAGGCTATAAACTGTCGGATTTTAATCTTAAAAAATCTATGGGCGGCGCCGAACCGCATTCGGAGGATATGAGAAAAAAAATTGAATCCCTTTTCAATATAGATATGTACAACAACTACGGCTTAAGTGAGATGAACGGTCCGTGTGTTGCGACCGAATGCGTTTACAAGGATGATATGCATGTCTGGGAAGATTCATTTTATCTTGAGATGATAAACCCGGACACTCTTGAAGAATCCGGAGAAGGGGAGAGCGGAGAACTTGTTATTTCAACACTGAGAAGACAGGCTACCCCGCTTTTAAGGTACAGGACTAGAGACCTTTCTGTCATAAATCCCGAACCCTGCAGATGCGGCAGAACACACCGGAGGATCTCCCGTATCAAGGGGAGGACCGATGATATGCTTATAATTAACGGTGTAAATGTATTCCCTTCCCAGATCGAGGAAATTATAATGAAGATGCCGGAAATAGGAACAAACTATCTGATTGCCATTGAAAAATCCGGGGCTCTTGACAAACTGACTGTAAAAACTGAAGTAGGTCCAAACATATTCAGCGATGATGCGCGTGATTTGAATGCCCTCAGACACAGAATCAAGGATAACATCAAGGCTGCCATATCAATTTCTCCCAATGTCGAGCTTCATGAACCCGGAATTCTCCCTGTTCATGAGGGAAAGGCCAAAAGAGTGATTGATGACAGAAAAAATAATTAATATAAACTGATTTTTTAACCGAAGTTAATTCAGGAACACCATGAAGCCAGACAGTGCCAGAACAATTCTTCTTAAAGAATGTACAACTTTTGATAAAAACGGTTTTGATACTGACATTAATCTATATGTTTCTCTTATCGGGGATAAAAAATACCGGCAGGCCGCCTGGGTGTATGAAAAGCGCCTGATTCCGCGGTATCCGGATGAGTATACACGGATAAGGATAATCAGGTACTACAGAAAAAATGATCCTCGTTTTGCTGAAATATATGCGGATGCTGTCCGTGAAATCCTGGAAAGGATAATAAGCTCTGTAAAAAAACTTGTCTCCCATCTGTCTGCCCTGTTCGAAGGGCAGAACAGCGACCCGGTGGATCTGCTCAAAAAAATAGAAATTGCCCTTCGTATTATACCCCGTGGAAAAGACGAGGGGATTGCATTTCTCGAGAAACTGGAAACCTATACAGTGCTTCTTGATTATATGACTGAAAAGTTCAGTGCAGCTTCAGATATCCTGAAACGCTATTTCGATAACACGCTGTTTGTAAAGGTCGAGATAAAAAAAGAAAAGAATCTGACAGCCGGTACAGCCTCAGATTCTTCTTCAGCAGGCCGCACAGAGGCCCGGCAGCTGCGGAAAAAGATAACAATAGATCTTGATAAAATAGAATTTTCAGAATCGGAACTGGCGTTGATATGCATTGACAGCCGCGTCAAAAACAGATCGTACCAGGTGCTTTCATACTGCCGGCTTTACTGGAGACATATCTTTAATCAGGATTTTGAGAAAAAGATTTTTCTGTATTCAAAAAAATACAGCACAATCCATTACCGGATTTTTCAGATAATAAAAAACTGCCGCGTAAAAAGGATCGGCGACGATGTAATTCTGCTTGAGATTTACAGCCTGCTTTCAAACGGATATCAGTACAGCCTTAAAGAAGACATGATGATGCAGGCCCTTTGGCGAAAAATAAAACCGGCGGACGCTTCGCAGATCAGGACAGGGAAATCAGTCCGGGAAGCTGAAAAATCTTCACCGGAAAAATTACCTGAAAAAAACAGAAGCGGTAAAAATGAAAAAAAGAAAATTCCTTCCGCTAAAAATAAAAAGCATCTGCGGCTGATAGAAAGAATGAATTACGGCCAGCGGCCTGACGCAGCAATTATGTCCCTTAAGGAAAAACTTGACCTGCTTAGCTCAGCCGATTCATTTAACGCGCATGAGGAATTTAAAGCCCTTCTTCCAAAATATATCGAGCGGTATCTCCTTCGGCACAGGAAAAAAGATTCAGGCAGGGATCCCTATATTCTTAAAGGGGCGCTTTACGTTATTTCCAATTATATAGCTGATAATTATTCTGATGGATCAGCAACCGGCGAATGGAAAAACAGTATTGCCAAAACAGAAGTTACCAATATGGGTTTTATTGTTCCGGAAATTACCACAATAATCACCATGTGCCTTGAAGAGGTAAGAATGAGGCGGGCTGTAGCGTAAAGAAAGCCCCCTTCCAGATTAACAGAAGAGGGCGGGGGGGAGGTATTGAAGGACCTCAGCTAACGCCTGAGCCCTTCGGCAGATTTAAAACCTTCCGGTCTGTTTATCTGCTGTAATTGCATTATTTCAGGAGACCTATCATAACAGAACTTCCCTGTCTGTTAATCTGGAAAATCTTCCTGTTTGATCCCTGTTTGTTGAGAACTGAATAAAAAGACCCGATATCCGTAACAGGTATTTCGTTTATTTCCTCGATTATGTCTCCGGGTTTTATTCCGGCTATTGCTGCGGATGAATCTTCAATTACTGAAACTATTACCACGCCCTTGACAGATGCCTCAGCTTTGATTTCCTTTCTTATGTCATCAGTCAGTGTCGTTACAATAAGTCCCGGCCAAAGGTCCCTGTTCTTCTGTATTTCAGTTTCATCGGCCCTCTTTTCAATTTTGACATTGACTGTCATCATTTTTTTATCTCTTATAAGCCTGAAAATAGAGGTTGTTCCAGGGGAAAGTCTTCCAACAATCTGTGTAAGATGGGATGAGCTGTCGATGCTTACGTTATCAACTTCTGTAATATAGTCGCCGGGCATGAGGCCTGATTTGTCAGCCGGAGATTTTTTGAAAAGGTTAAATACAATGGCGCCTTTTTTATCACCGAGTCCCAGGTTTTTTCTTAACTCTTCAGATGACGGATCGTTAAGGTCGCCGATGCTTACCCCCAGCCATCCGTAGACAACCCGGCCTGTCGAAATAAAATCTTCTATTGCTTTTTTCGAGTTGTTTATAGGAATTGCAAAACCTACTCCGACACTTCCTCCTGATTGGGAAGCTATCCAGGTATTGATGCCTACTATTTCACCTTTCATGTTGACAAGAGCGCCTCCTGAATTGCCGGGGTTTATTGATGCGTCTGTCTGAATATAATCAGTAAACCCTGAAATCTGGGAATTATCCATGCTTTTTCTCCCCAGTGCGCTTACAATACCCATTGTGACAGTTGACTCAAATCCGAATGGGTTTCCTACCGCGAGGACAATATCTCCGACAAAAAGATCGTCAGAGTTTCCGAGGACCGCAACAGGAACTTTTTCCGATGTTTCAAACATTACAAGCGCAAGGTCAGTGCGGGGATCGTTTCCGATGATTTTAGCATCGTATTCCCTTCCGTCGTTAAGCTTTACCTTGATTTCGTTGGCGTTCCCGGCAACGTGATTGTTGGTGAGAACATAAATCTTTTTTCCGTCCTGTTTGACAATGACGCCTGACCCCAGGCCCGGCTGCCTGTATTCCCTTTTCTGTCCCTGCGGGTTCTGCTGTCCCGGCTGGTTCGGCTGGTTTCTGAAGAAGAAATCAAAAGGATTTGAGAAATTCGGGATAGTCTGCTCTACTACTTCTACCGTGTTTATTTCTACAACAACAGGAAGCACCTTTTGGGCCACACCGTTAAATGAATAAAAAACCTGTTCCGCTGAATCAGGAACTGTTCTTTCTTCCGTTTGGGACATTGTGCTCTGGACAGTACCTGCAGTTTCTTTTGATGGCGAAGAAAAGATGCATTGTGAAAACAATAGCAGCAGTAATACAGTGAAAAGGATTATAATCCCTTTGGTTTTTCTATTTTGTATCATGATAAAACTCCTTTAACTGGTATTTTTAATTTCAATTGATTTTCCTTTTGCTAAAAATATACAAACACTGAAGAAAGTAGTCTAATGAATATTTAGTTACAATTTTAAACAAAATGTTATAACTGGGTTTATAAAGTATTTATGGATTTCCGGCTCTTAAAAAGTTATTTTATGATGTAAATTATGATAATGTCATTATACATTAAAAAATCAGGAGCAATAGCGTTGTATAAAATGATCAGCATTAAAAATATATTTTTAATGGGTTTAATATTTCCGCTTATGATGTTTCAGGCAGGAAGGCTGAACGCGCAGGCGCAGATCAGGGTAATAAGTGTGGAAAAAGCGGTAGAGATGGCACTTGATGAGAATCTCTCTCTTAAAGCAGAGAAATACTCCCTTTCTGAAAAAAAGCGAAGCAGGGATACAAGATGGAATGCTCTTGCCCCGGATTTCAGCCTTTCTTCAGCTTTGGCCAAAAAAAATGAAAAACCGGTATTAGGGGATTATCACTGGGATTTATCCTGGCAGTTTTCAGCCCAGCTTGCCCTCTCAGCATCTCTTGCAGACGGAATCAGGTATCTGTCCCGGAATTATGAGGCAGGTTTGATCAGCTATGAGGATGCTAAAAACCAGCTGAAAAGGGATGTGAAAAAATCATTTTACTCGCTTCTTGTCCTTGAAGAGAGCCTTAAGCTTCTTGAGAATAATATAAAAACTGCAGAAAAAAGTTACCGTCAGGCAGATATAAATTATAATAACGGACTTGTTTCCGAACTTGATAAGCTTCAGGCACAGGTAACGCTTGAGAGCCTCCGCCCCGATTATGTTGAGGCTTTAAATAACTATAACATGAGTATCCTTAATTTCAAGGAGATGATAGGGCTTGAAAATGAAGATGAAATAAAACTTGAGGGAGTTATTGAACCGGGGCATTATGTTATAGATACAAATGAGCTTATTTTTACTTCCCTCACAGAGAGGTTTGATATTCAGGAGCTGGTTTATCAGATCAAACTTCTTGAAACTGATCTCTCTTCATCAAGGAACAGCCGTTTTCCGGCGCTGGTTCTGGGATATACGAAAAATATGCTTTTCGCCGACGATCCGCTGAAAGACAGAATAATCGGTTCGCCGGAAGAAAGCTGGACAGATGCAGGAGCTTTTTCAATATCGCTGTCGCTTGATATTGACAGCCTAATTCCGGGGCTTTCAAAAGATACGGAAATAAAAAATAAAAAGGACAGAATCCGCCAGGCGGAATCAAGGCTTTCACAGGCGCTAAGAAAAGCTGATATAGATATAAGGACAATTGTAATGAATATCGGAAAGTCTGTAAAAAAAATAGAATCACTTGAATATAATGAAAAGCTTGCCAAACGGAGTTACGAACTTTCTTCAGAAGGGTATAACGCCGGAACAGTCGAGCTCCTTAAACTTGAAAACTCAATGAACCAGCTTCAGGCCGCGAGGCTGAAGCTGGCTGAAGAACGCTATAATTACCAGGCCGCTCTTCTTGATCTTGAATATGCTGTTAATAAATCGCTGGAGGATTTGAATGGATAAAAAAACAAAAATAAAAATTGCTGTAACTGCATCTGTTATAATTCTTGTACTTGCGGCATTAGCAGTTTTTAACAGAATAGGTCAGGATAAAAAAACGGCAGGGAATAAACCGGGCTCACCTGAGGCGGCAGTATTTACTGTAGAGACATCTATTGCAGGCAGAGGCGACATAACAGACTACATAAGAATAAACGGCGATGTTAAGGCTGTGCGCAGCATTGATATATATCCGGATACAGCCGGAAAACTCAAGGTACTTAATGTTTCAATCGGAAGTTATGTTAAAAACAATCAGGTTATAGCTGAGATCGACCCTTCAAAACCGGGTCTTTCATATGCCTTCAGCCCTGTCAGATCAACCATAAACGGTACAGTAACGGCAATTTCCTATGAAGCCGGGGCAACCGTATCTGTTTCAACGCCTGTTGCGACAATAGGAGACCTTTCCATGCTGCAGATTGAAGCAGAAATTGCGGAACCGGATATTGCCAAAATAAAAATGGGCACAAAAGGTGAAGTGCTGTTTGCGGCATGGCCGGAAAAAAAATATGAGGCCCATATAGTCGAAATAAGCCCTGTTGTAAACAGCATAACAAGAACCATGGGAATAAAGCTTGAGTTTGATAAAAATTATCCTGAAATCAAGGCAGGGATGTTTGCATCTGTAAAACTGCTTACCGAAACGAGGAAAAATGTCATTTTTATCCCTTCTGAAACAATTGTAACGAGAGGGGGATATAAAAATGTGTTTTCAGCATCGGGAGGAAAGGCTGTAATGAACAGGGTTGAAACTGGAATTACTGTTGACGGCTTTACAGAGATATTGTCAGGAATTTCAGAAGGGGAGGAAATTATTACAAGAGGGCAGAACCTCCTTGATGACGGTGTCGACATAAACATCCTGGGCAGGAGCAGCTGATTATGACACTCTCCAAACTTGCCGTCTCAAGACCAGTTACAATAATTGTTATTTTTTCACTTGTAGTAGGACTCGGCCTTTTTCTTCTTCCGGGAATTCCGATAGATCTTTACCCCAATTTCAATCCGCCGGTTCTTGTTGTAATTACCACCTATTCAGGCGCCGGTCCTGAAGATATAGAAAAAAATGTCACAAGAATCCTTGAGGGCAACCTTTCCAATGTGGCGGATCTAAAAGAGATTACCTCTACTTCCTCGGAAGGGAGCAGCCTGATCCTGCTTGAGTTTGACTGGAGCAAGGATATGACAGAGGCGGCCAACGATATAAGGGACAGGCTTGAATTCGCCAAATCATTCATGCCGGATGACGCGGAAACCCCGGTCCTCTACAAATTTGACCCTTCAATGATACCTATCCTTTTTCTTACGGTTGAGGGATCAAGAAGCCCTGAAGAGCTAAAGAGTATCGCTGAAGATATTATCCAGCCGAGGATTGAACAGGTACAGGGCGTCGCCCTTACAAGGGTTAACGGCGGCCGCGATAAAATAATAAGGGCAGCAGTTTCAAAAAACAGGCTGGAAGCCTATTCCCTTACAATTTCAGAGATTGCAAAGGCGATTTCTTCCCAGAACATTGATGTAGGGGGAGGCAGTGTTTCTTCGGGTTCCTATAATTTCATTGTAAGGAGCAAAGGGGAATTTAAAAAAATTGAAGAAATTGAAAACACTGTTGTTGCATACAGGTCCGCATCTTCCGGAGCTTCTCCATCCGCGATAAAACTGAAAGATATTGCTGATGTATCGTACAGCCTTGAGGATGAAACCCAGGCTGTATTTATAAACGGTAAACCTGGTATTTATGTAATAGTGCAGAAACAGAGCGGGGCGAATTCTGTTAAAACAGCTGAAAACGTACTTGAAAAAATGAAGGAACTCAACAGGGAACTTCCGAAAGGAGTTAAGCTGAGCATCCTCAGGGACACTACTACAATTATCAAGGATTCAATCAGCCAGGTAAGCCGTTCCGCTCTCACGGGAGCTCTTTTCGCAATGGCAGTTCTCCTCTTTTTTCTCCGTACTGTTAAAAGTACGCTTGTCATAGGGGTATCAATCCCGATTTCGTTATTGATTACATTGATGGGTATGTATTTTTCCGGGATAACAATAAATATTCTTTCTCTTGCCGGGCTCACGCTGGGTGTCGGAATGATTGTGGATTCATCCATTGTAATCCTTGAAAATATTTATAGATACCGCGAGAAGGGGGCACAGCTTAAAGTTTCGGCAATACTCGGAAGCGAAGAAATGAAAGGCGCGATCACAGCCTCTACCCTGACAACAATATGTGTTTTTATTCCGGTAGTCATGTTCAGGTCAGATCTTGGTTTTCTTGGAATAATGTTCAGCGATCTTTCATTTACTGTCGTTGTTGCCCTTGTAGCCTCGCTTATAGTCGCTCTTGTCCTGGTCCCTGTTCTTTCCAGCAGATATTTAAAGATTTACACCAAAAAACAGAAACCGGTAAAAAATCCTCTTCTTGCATCAATAGACAGGGCATCGGAAAATTTCTTCCTGAGCCTTGAAAAAATATACAGGAAAGTCCTCAATATTGTCCTTAAAAGGCGTAAAACCACAATCGGCGTTGTAACAGGAATATTCATTCTTTCCATTGCGATGCTGCCTCTTGCCGGGCTTGAATTATCGCCAATGGCAAGTGATGACGAGGTTACACTTTCTGTGGAACTTCCGGTCGGCAGTAATCTTGAGACAACAAAAGAGATAATTAACCGTCTCGAAAAAATTGCAGTATCGGAAATCAGCGGGTATGAAGAGATCATAAAAACATCAGGGTCAGCCTCGGGATTTTTTTCCGCCGCAGATTCATACAAAGGGGAATTATATATCAGTCTTCCCCCTTTCAAAAACAGGAAAGACAGTTCCGATGATGTAAAAAGAAAACTGCGCGCCCATTTTTCAGAATTCCCCGGTGTTGTTTTCAGGTTTACAGCCGGCAGGCAGGGCCCGAGTAACCCTGATCCTATTGACATTCTCATTAAATCAGATGACCTCGAACTTGCCACCGCTACGGCGGAAGCCATAAAGGCCCTGATTGAAAAAAACGTTCCTGAAGCAAAAGAACCTGATACAGACATAAAGGACAGCCTTCCGGAGGTGGAGATCAGATTTGACAGGGAAAAAATGTATGAACTTGGGCTGTCGGCTGCTGCAGTTGGAAACGAAGTTAAAGCGGCTGTTAACGGAATAAGGCCGACAAAATACAGGGCCGGAGATGAAGAGCTTGATGTGCTTGTAATACTCAGGGAATCCGACCGCAGGGAGCTTCCTGACCTTAAAACAATCTATGTTACAAGTACAAGAGGCGAATATATTTCGGTTTCAAGTTTTGCCACCCTTGAGACAGGGACAGGCCCTGTGGATATAAAGAGGGTTGACCAGACCCGTGTTATTCATGTCAAGGCAGGTGTAGAAAAAGGGGCAAAGCTTAATGTTGTTGAAAAGAAAATTGAAGAGCTTATCCGCACCAACATAATCCCGGATGATGCAGTTGCCATAGAGTATTCAGGTGATTACGGAGACCTGATGGATTACGGGAAAAAATTCCTTGCAATCATGATTCTTGCCCTTTTCCTTGTTTACGGTGTAATGGCAAGCCAGTTCGAGTCGTTCAAAGACCCGTTCATAATGTTTCTTACAGTACCTCTTATGCTGATAGGGGTTGTTCTTATTCACCTGATTGTCGCAAAACCGTTCAGTCTTTTTACCGCTGTCGGGGTCGTAATGCTGGCAGGTATTGTAGTCAATAACGGTATTGTTCTTGTCGACTACACAAACCTTCTTGTAAACAGGGGGTACACCCTGTTTACAGCGTGCGTTGAAGCCGGCGTGAGCAGGTTAAGGCCGATCCTGATGACAACGCTTACAACAATACTCGGGATGGTCCCGCTTGCTTTTTTCCCGGGCGAAGGATCCGAGCTGGTGCAGCCCATAGGACAGACAGTAATCGGGGGGCTGGCTACAAGCACAATTATTACCCTGGTGTTCATTCCTGTGATGTATTTTGTTTTCAATAAAAAACGGATGGAGGGACGGCTGTGAAAAGAATTGAGATAATCGCAAACCATTCGGTTGAGGATTACATAATGGAAATACTTGAAAAGTCGGGTATTACAGCCTACACGAAGATTCCTGTTGTACATGGAAAGGGAAATACGAATCCCAAAATGGGTACAAGCGTATGGCCGGAAGATAATTTTATGCTCATAATATATACTGATGAGGGGGAAGCCGGAAAACTTAAAAGCCTCATCATGGACTTAAAGCAGAAATTTACCGATGAGGGGATTAAGTATTTTGAAGTCGGGTGCCTGCCCGGATAATAAGGTGTCATAAAGGTGTTATAGATGAAAGCTTCAGTTTTGATTATTGAAGATGAGCATGATATTGCTGAACTCATAAAACTTTATCTTGAGAATGAGGGATTCTGCGTGCTTCATTCCGACACGGCGGAGAGGGGCCTTGAAATAGCCAGAAACGGTAAAATTGATATTGTCGTGCTTGATATAAATCTTCCCGGAATGGACGGTTTTGAATTCCTTCAGGCACTGAGAAAAGAGTATTCCATTCCTGTCGTTATTGTTTCCGCCAGGGAGGATGACGCAGATATGATACTTGGACTCGGGATAGGCGCTGATGACTATGTTACAAAGCCGTTTTCCCCCAAAGTCCTGGCTGCCCGGGTACGGGCCAATTTAAGGCGTTATATGCTCTCTGATGAGGGAGAAAAATCAGGCAGAAACATTATAAGACTCTCAGAATACACTGTCGAAAGGGATGCCTACCTTTTGAAAAAGGGAAATACCCGTATTCCCATTTCTCCCCGGGAGTTCGAAGTGCTTGTTTATCTTCTTGAAAATCCCGGAGAGCCCAGGACACCGGAAGAAATATACAGCGCGGTATGGGGTAATAATTTCGGCGACCTTACTACTGTTGCCGTGCATATACAGCGGCTTAGAAAAAAACTTGAAAAAGACCCTTCCAGGCCGCAGCTGATAGAGACGGTCCACAGTCTTGGATATAAGATCAGAAAGGAATTAATCTCTTGACATTACGGACAAAGACTTTCGCAGCAATAACAGGTTTTGCGATTATCCCGCTGGTTTTTTCATTCTCGGTATATCTGATCAACCATCATATAAATCTGGACAATTCCGCGATTGAACAGAGATTTATAATTTCCAAATGGATTGAAATGGAATTCTATCCCTCGGTTTACAGGATGAGGACGGAAGACCTGAAAATTCCGGAAGGGATAGAGCTTTGCCTTATCAACGAGAGAGGATTTGTAACATATTCGAATATCTCCCTGATACCCCCGGGATCTTATTTCAGTATAATTTTTCCGAAATTCTATGAAAGTATTAAAGGGAGAGACAGTAAATCCATAAATGAAAGTTTTATTATTGACGGGAAAAAATGGCATTTTTTTCTTATATACAGCCTGATTCCCCCCGTGCTGGAAAAGGAGAAGTTTTATGTCCTGATAAAAACACTTCAATTCACATTCTTTATTATTGCTGCCGGTACCATCCTGGGATCTTTATTTATCGGTTCAATATTAAAATCCGTAAACAGACTTGAGTCGGCAGTAAAAAAAATTGCTGACGGGAACCTTGATTTTCAGCTCGAAGTAAAAGGCAACGATGAATTCGCCGCGCTATCGGCCTCTTTTGAAAAGATGAGGGAGACACTCAGGGATGACCATGCAAGAAAGTCCAGATTCCTGATGGCGGTATCCCATGATCTTAAGACACCCCTTACAAGTATAAAGGGATATCTTGAGGCAATAAGCGACGGAATGGCTTCCGATGCTGAAACCCAGAAAAAATATCTTGGAATAATTTCCGAAAAGGCCAGTGCGCTTGAAAAAAGGATCTCCGATCTTATCGATTTTGCCGGTATGGAAACGGGCGAGTGGCAGCTGAAAAGAAAAACGATTCCCCTTAAAGCATTTCTTGATTCCCTGAGTATAATTTACAGGGAAGACTGCGAGATACTGGGCAGGAAATTTATATATGAAAATACAATCCCTGAAGAATATGAAATATCGTGCGATCCTGTACTTTTTGAAAGGGCCCTTGAAAACCATTTTACAAATGCGCTGCGCTATACGTTTGACGGAGCGGTAATAAGCCTGCGCTGTTCAATGGAAAAGGATAAGCCTGTGATAGAAATAGCGGATAACGGTAAAGGCATTGATGAAAAAGATATGAAATATATTTTTGAACCCTTTTACCGGGGGAGCAGCTCAAGAAGGGAACCTGGAATGGGGCTCGGACTTTCCACATCCAAATCCATATTTCAGAGTCACGGATGGGAGGTCAGCGTCGCCGCCTCAACAGGGGAAGGGGCAACCGGAACTGTTTTCAGAATATCACTCAAAGACATGTAAAAAAACCGTACCACTTGTAATGATACGGTTTTATCCTGCGCTTTTTATTATCCTGTCACAGCTTTATGGGAAGGGATTTGAGTTTCAGGTCAAGCTCTTTTTTCTGAGCATTAATCTCCTTCTCAAGTGAGCCGATCTTTTTGGTAAGCTCTTCTATCTGCCTGTCCGCCTCTTCCTGAATCCCGGCTTTTTCCTTTAATACCGCCGCAAGTTCTTCTGCAGCATAGGATTTTACATCTGCTGCGATTTTTTCCGGCGATACAGCCTTTGCAATCAGATTGTCAAGAGAACTTTTTATCTTAAGCGAAAAGTCGCCTCCGCCTGAAGAATATACCGCCTCAAAATCCATCCTGTTTTCCTTTTCAATAATACCTGAAATTATTTTACCTGTCTGCGAGGTTGTATTCATCCTGAAATTATCTAGTGAAATACCTGCCGTCCCGTTAAAATTCTTATCCGCGGAAACAGCTGCCGCTGCTGATATATCCATATCCGCGCTCAGTTTGTCTATCCCCGCGGGAGAGAGAAAGGAGAGGTTTGATAATTTACCGCCTGTTACGGCAATTTTAATACCTGAAAAATCTTCCGTCGATTTTCTTCCGTCAAAAAAACCTTCAGCTTCGGTCCTGATATTATCAATGCCTGACTTGATCATAAAAACAAGAGGTTTTCCCGCAAGCTCCTGATTGTTTGTGATATCCTTTATCTCAAGAGAATGCCTGTTGCCGCCGGTAAAAAACGAACCGGAAACCTTCCTGATATGCAGTGAAGGGGAGCCGTAAACCGTATATCTTATGTCCCGGCCCCTCTTTGCTTCAGATGCAGGAGGAGCATCTTCAGCTTTCTTTTTATCTCCCGACTCTTTGATCTTTAAAAATATTTCATACGCATTACCGTATTTTTTCATGAACGGGTCAAGCTTTTCCTCTACAAGCGGCCGGGCAAATGAGGAGACAGAGAAAGACCCTTTTCCAGGGAACAGGGAGATGATATATTCAATATCATTTGAAACAGCTTTTTCTATGTTCTTTTTCCCGTCCGCAGCTGTTTTTTTGAGTTTGTCGGCTTCTTTGCGGGATGAGGCAACATTGCCTGAAATTGATGATACTCTTGAAGAAGCTGATTTAATCCTGTCTGCAATTTTTTTGGCACCGGCTAAATCAAGCTTTGAGGAAAGTCTGGCAGATGTAATTTCATTTACATCTTTTTCCAGCTGTTTGATATCGCTTTCAGTTTTATCAATCCCGGCCCTGATATTTTCAGCACCGCTTTTAAGGTCATCAGCAGTTTTTTCCGCAGTCAGGGGAGCTGAAAGCTTATCTGTATTTTCCCTGATTACTTTTTTTACAGTATCCCTGTCCGGAATCAGGTTGTCCGGCAGCTTTCCAGCCGCTAAAACTGTTTCCTTTAATTTATCGGAAGAGGCAGGCCCGGAATCAGCTTTTTCCTTTTTTGCAGCTCCTGCGAGGGCTTTTGCCCTTACCGCCCTTTTCTCTCCTATGGCAAAATCCTCAAGTTTTATTTCTTCTGCAGCGAATTTGCCTTTAAGCACTTCAGACATGTCAAGGTCTATTACCGCTTCCCCTGTCTGAAACAGATTTCTGTCAGGGTCATCCCTGTCCGCAACCTGCATGGATTTATATCTGATCAATCCTGTGAAAAGGCTTAAGCGGAGGCCCGTTACTTCAGACTCTGCCTTGAATATTTTTTCAAGCCCCTTTTCCATCCCTTTTTCCGCAAGAGGATTCTGGAAAAATACTGTAAAAACAGTAAAGGAAATTACCAGCGCGGCAAGAGACCCGATTTTACCGATCCCAAGTGCTCCGGAATTCTTTTTGATTCCTGAGATCAGTTTGTTAAGCTTTTTTACGGTATCTGCGTTATCAGGTTCTGTAAGAACATACAAGTCCCCTTTTTTTTCGTAGACAGAAAGGATCAGTTCCCTTTCATCCTTAAGAAAGATCTTCCCGAGAATCTTTTTTTCAAATTTCTTTACTGCATAACTTTTCTTAAAAAATTTTTTAAGTCCGGCCGCCATATCATTACCCCCTGAAGTTCCGCAGTTTGTTTGCTTTTGTAACGAGCATTACAGTTTTTGATACTATTGGCAGTGCCGCGATTTTTCTGACAATATTGCTTGATAAAAATCTGTCTCTAAGTTTTGTCCTGTAAAGCGCAATCAGCTTCCTGCACCCTATCCAGAGAGGGACAAAAAGAACTGCCATTACAATGATGCTTCCGGTAACTGCTGTATTGTTGAAATCCGTATAGGGAATGAGCGGAGTGTTGTACAGTTTTGTAAAAAGATTCTCAAGAGTGCCGGCCGTAAGTATTTTGTACCCGACAGCATCGAAGAGAGGATCGGCAAAAGATGCCAGCGGCTTTATAAGCGCAATCACAATCATTTCCACCCCGAAATTTATTTTCAGGAAGAATGTAAGGCCGAGCAGGACAAACCATGTAAGATTTCCTGCCGGAATCATTGCAAGCGTTATGCCGAGCGCCATGGCTGCTGCAATTTCTCCGGGCCTGTTATTGGCATTCAATGCCGCAAAACTGTTAATAATCCATTTTAAAAACATAAAACCCTCCTTCATGGAACACTATCTTCAGGATATTATCTACAGGATATTATCCACAGGATAGTATCCACAGGATAGTATCTGCGGGAAATTATCTTATTCCCAACAGCTCTTTTACAGTCTCAATTTTTTCACCAAGTTCCTTTTTCCGTAAATTATAAACATTCTCACCCGGGCCGTATATTCCGGTATCAACCTTAAGTTTTTTTTCTTCCTCAAGGAGGTTCCCGTAATAAGCAGTCCAGTCATCTTCCTCATGGAGCGATTTTACAGGGATGATTTTGGCAGCAGGTTTCCAGGGCTTTCCAAGCTTTCTCCTCGCCATGAGCAGTATTATTATCTCTTCTGCCGAAAGGTCTCCAAAGAGTTTTTTTTCGTCAGACAGTTCTTCATCGCCGTATATTTTTTTATAGAAAGATAAAAATGCTTTTTCGCAGTCAGCGTATTTTTCCTGCCTGAAATAAAGCCTTGAAAGGTACGGCAGGTTAAATTCAATCATGTAGTCCTGTACATCTTCCCGTTTCAGGATATCGAGCGCTTTATCAAAATCCCCTTCCTCAATGAGACACCATGCCTCCGCCGCTCCAACGCCCGGGTGGTCTGTGAGGGTGAATCCCGAAGAAACAGCATCAAACAGTTTTTTCATGTCCCACGGGGCAGAATAATTTTTGAATAAATCAACATAGAGCTGCCAGACTGAAGGTTCTTCCCTGATTCCCTTTAAAATAACGTCGTCTGCAAGGTCGTAGTGTTTTCTTGCCCTGAGATACCCTGCCGATATTATTTTCCGCTCCCATTTAGCCTTTTTAAGATTGGGGTAAATTCTTGCGAGAAATATGATTGCAGCGACAAATCCTCCAATCATCAGATATTTTAAAATCATTATGTACTCCTTGGTGCAGGGCGGCTTCTGCCGGGCAGGCCGCCTTTAGTTAATTATAGTATTAAAATTATTATTTTAAAAGATTAAGGCAGGGGCGGCCTTTCCTTCCTCAGCCCTCAGCCATCAGCTATAAGTTATCACCCCTCTGCCCCGGTGCAGTAGCTCCATAAAATATTCTTCCGCGGTAAGTCCTTCCGCAGTATCCGTTGGTAATAAATCCCTCCATAAGTACAGCAGCAGCCGGCTATTGAGCCGTCCATGGATTGTGTTTTATTTCATCCTCTATAGAGGTTTCCGGGCCGTGTCCCGGATACACAACAGTAACTCCCGGAAGGGTGTAAAGTTTACTGCGGATCGAATCAAGCAGCTGTTTCCGGCTTCCTCCGGGCAGGTCTGTCCTTCCTATGCTTCTGAAAAAAAGTACATCTCCGCAAAAGAGGGATGCTGATTCCTTATGGTACAGGGAAATGTGCCCCTGTGTATGCCCGGGAGTGTGCAATACCTTAAGGTTTACGCTGCCGAAAGAAATGATTTCTGTCTGTGATGCGTCAATGGAGGGATCAGGCGAAATATCACAGTCAAGCCCGAACATGGCAGCGTCGCCGCCTGTTTTTATACGGTCATATTCAAGTCTGTGGGCAGCGACCGGTACCTTGTTGCATGAGAAAAATTTATTCCCGCCGATGTGGTCGAAGTGGCCGTGCGTGTTGATAATAACAGAAAGCTCATATTTTTCCCTGGAAATAAGCTCCGCTATTTCTGTGCTTCTGTCTCCCGGGTCTATTAATGCGGCTTTTTTTGTATCGGTGCAGACAAGAAGATAGCAGTTTGCCTGAACCGGGCCCAGCGTATATTTTTTAATAATCAAGAGTCACTCCCTGACAGTTTTACTTCCGGAATAATGGCTGGAAGTAATTACCGTCAGGAACTAAAATAACAATAATTTATCAAATATTCCATGACTGTAAGTGGTTTTAAAAATATTTGTATGGTATATCTGAATTCCGCAGCCGGAGGATAAAAATGGAAAATGAAAATAAAGTAAGCAGGGAACAGGGCGATATAAACCAGGGAAAGAGCAGAATAAAATACTGGAAAAGGAATTTTGACGGTGAAGCTGAAAAATGGTTTAAAGAGGACAGGAAATATTTTCTCCATCAGGCCTTATCCACTCCCGTGCTTAATATTTTAAGCAAGACAGACGGTATCCACATATATGATATGACGGGAAAAAATATATAGACATGCACGGCAACGGAGTCCATAACGCAGGCTTCAGTAATCCTGAGGTAATTGAGGCTGTAAAAAAACAGCTTGATGAAAAACTCTGCTTTACCCCGAGACGGTTTTCAAATGTTCCGGCCATAAAATTCGCTAAAAAGCTCGCAGAAATTACCCCCGAGGGACTTGAAAAATCCCTCTTCTGTCCCGGGGGGGCGGAAGCGATAGAGACGGCAATAACCCTTGCCAAACAGGTTACAGGTAATTTCAGGACATACTTGTCCTTGGAAAATCGTTCGGGGGAGGCCTCCTTCCCTTTGCCGGCATTGTTGTAAAACCCGAATATGACATATTACCCGGCAGATCGATCGGACACTATACCCATGAGAAAAACCCCCTGTGCAGCGCGGCAGGGCTTGCAGAAATTGAGTATCTTGAAAAGCATTCTCTTGTTGAGAATGCGGCTGAAATAGGCAGGTATACAATGGAGAGGTTTGAAAGCCTTAAAGAAAGACATCCCATGATAGGCAATATCGCCGGTATCGGCTGCCACATCGGCATCGACCTTGTTAAAAACCGCCTCACAAAAGAAAGGGCAGTGGATGAGGCTGAAGCAGTAATGTACAAATGCATGGAAAAGGGGCTTGCGTTCAAGATTATTGAAAGCAACATAATTACGCTCAGGCCTTCACTGCTGATTACAAAGGATGAGATGGAGTGGTGCATCAGGACAATGGAAGAGGCAATAGGTGAGGTTGAAAAGGGCAGTTACTACTGAGCAATTCATTATTCTGACGAACTTATTTTCTCAGGTGCTGACATTTGTTGACATGTAAACAAATGAGGTACTATGATTGAGTGTTGTCCGGATCCCCCCCTCATGAGGGAAATGAAAAAAAGAGGCATAATGGAAGAAGCATTTGAAACCGGCCCCCCTATTCTTGAAACGAGATGCATAACGAAACAGTTCCCCAGGGTCCTTGCCAACGATGAAATCAGTATCCGCCTTCATAAGGGAGAGATCCTGTCCATTCTGGGCGAAAACGGTGCGGGAAAATCCACGCTGATGAATATCCTTTACGGACTTTACAGGCCGACCTCCGGAGAGATAATCCTTAAAGGAAAGGAAAGTGCCTTTTCCTCCCCGCGCGATGCCATCAGGGCAGGGCTCGGGATGGTTCATCAGCACTTTATGCTTGTCGAGACGCTCACGGTAACGGAAAACATAATTCTGGGTTCAGAACCTTCAAAAGGGGGTGTAATAGATTATCAGCTTGCGAAAAAACAGGTGCTTGAAATCTCTGATCTTTACGGGCTTCATGTGGACCCTGATGAAAAAATTGAAAACCTTTCCGCCGGTCTTCAGCAGAGGGTCGAGATTTTAAAGGCCCTTTACAGGCATGCGGAAATTCTGATCCTTGATGAGCCGACCGCGGTGCTCACCCCCCAGGAGGTTGAAGAGCTTTTCAGGGTCATAAGGGCGCTCAGGGACAAGGGTGTCTCTATCATAATCATTACCCACAAACTCGAAGAGGTTATGGCTATCTCAGAGAGGGTTTATATATTAAGGCGGGGGAAACTGGCAGGAGAAGGCGATATTAAAGACCTTACATAAGGAAGAGCTGGCAAACATGATGGTCGGCCGGGATGTTATTCTCCGTGTTGATAAAAAGGGAAGCCGAAAAAAGAAAGAGGCTGTCTTTTCCATTGAAAATCTTTCTGTCCTTAAAAAAGGGGGAACCGCTCTCCTTGACAGCATGACACTTGATGTTTCGCCCGGTGAAATTGTCGGTATGGCAGGTGTTGACGGAAACGGACAGAGTGAACTTTCACAGGCTGTCATGGGACTTGTTAAAATTGATAAAGGTTCAATCAGGTTAAACGGAAAGGAGATCAGCACCCTTTCCACAAGGGAAAGGATAAAAGAGGGTATTTCATTTGTCCCTTCAGACAGACAGCGGGACGGCCTTGTTCTTGAAATGAGCGTAAGTGATAATATAATAATCGGCAGGCACGACAGAAAACCGTTTGTCAGGAGTGCCGGGCGGATTAACCACAGGGAAATCAGAAGATATGCCGAAAAGCTTGCAGGCGATTTTGACATCAGAACTCCATCCGTGTCAGTCAGCGCCGGAGCCCTTTCCGGCGGCAACCAGCAGAAGGTGATCCTCGCCAGGGAGTTTTCAAAGTCTCCTGTTTTCCTTCTCCTTAATCAGCCTACAAGGGGGCTCGATGTAGGCGCTATAGAATATATCCATTCGCGGATAATGGAGATGAAGGAGAAGGGGGCCGCAATCCTTCTTGTTTCGCTTGAGCTTGAAGAAATTTTTGCTCTTTCGGACCGGATCCTTGTAATCTACGAAGGGCAGATTGTCAGGGAGCTGAAAACAGATGAAACTACTGATTATGAGGTAGGGCTTTATATGACAGGCGGAAGGAAGAAAGGGTCTTTAAATGACGGGAAATAAAGCGGGCACTGAAGTGAGAAGAGAAAGAAAACACCTCAAAAAAGCTCTTGATGTAATTTCTGTTCTGCTGCTTGCCTCAGGCGCCGTATATTATCTAGGAGGCAGTTTTTCAGGCCTTGCGGCCATCTCATCCGGTGCCGCGCTGTATCTGTTTAATATCTACTATTTCGAAGGTCGGATGAGGGCTTTATCCGCAGTTAAAAAATATCTCTCAAGGCTTACTGTCCCGGTAATAGGTATTGCATCTGCGGTTTTATCCGGCGCAGTAATAATGCTTCTGACCGGATATGATCCGCTCCAGTCATACACGGCCCTCTTCTACGGCGGGTTTGTAAAGAACTGGTATGTCGCGGTGCTTAACGCAACTCCCCTTATTTTTACGGGACTTTCCATTGCCTTTGCTTTCAAAGCGGGGTTATTTAATATCGGCGCCGAGGGGCAGTACTATATCGGGGCCATGGCAGGAGCCTGGCTCGGGTTTACGCTTGAGCTGCCGCCTCTTCTTGCAATCATTCTTGTCTATACCGGCGGCAGTTTTCTGGCATCGCTCTGGAACTTCATTCCCGCTCTTCTCAAGGTGAAAACCGGGGCGCATGAGGTAATTACCACAATGATGTTTGCCCACATCGCAAGATACCTTTCTCCCATATTTATAAGATCTTTCGGCGGCGACCCGGCAACCTCAAATCATCCCTATGTTACCTGGGACATCCCTGAGAGCAGCTGGCTCCTTTCTTTCCGCTCTTTTATTCCTGATGCCAACTACCGGCTTCATACAGGAATCATCATTGCAGTTGCCGCAGCTTTTTTTGTCAGCTATGTGCTTGAGAACACGAAAACAGGATTTGAGATAAAGGCTGTCGGTTTTAATAAAGAGGCGGCAAGGGTGCAGGGGATATCTGTCGGGAAAAACATATTTATCGCGATGATGTTTGCAGGGGCCCTCGCAGGTATGGCAGGCATTACCCAGGTACTGGGCCTTGACCACAAACTGTTCGATAATCTTCAGGCCGGCTACGGCTGGAACGGAATTTCCGTCGCGCTGCTTGCCTCAAATAATCCGGTAGGTGTTATCTTTACTTCGCTGCTGTGGGGTGCCCTTGATGCCGGGGGGCAGTATATGGCCAGGACTACAAAGACTCCGAATTCAATAGTCGAGATAATAAAGGGGATAATGCTGTTTCTGATTGTCGCGAAATATATCTATATTTACGCATCCCGGCTGATTAAAAGGAAAAAAGGGGGGAGGTAATGTCTGACATGTCATTTCTGCTGTTTTTAAATACCGACCTCCTTGTCGCGACAGTGAGGCTTTCAACCCCCATTACGCTTGCGGCGCTCGGCGCGACAGTATGCGAGAGGGCCGGTGTTGTAAACATCGCAATGGAAGGGATTATGATAATCGGGGCCTTCTTCGCTGCAGTTACCGCCTTTTACACAGGCAATCCGTGGCTCGGGCTTGCCTCAGGTGTAATCGCGGGAGGCATCTACAGCCTGATCCACGCGGCAGCGGCAATCAGTCTCCATCTTGACCATGTTGTATCCGGCGCTGTCCTTAACATTCTTGCATTCGGGATTACCAGGTATCTTATGGTCCTTTTTTTCGGCCATCCGGGGACTTCGGACGCAATCCCCTCTTTTCTTGGGGATTATCAGTTTGCAGTTCCCCTGCTTTCAAAAATACCGGTGCTGGGCCCTGTTTTCTTCAATCAGACACCGATAATCTATATATCTTTCGTTCTTGTAATATTTCTCGCCTGGTTTCTGAAATACACCAGGACAGGCCTTCATATCCGGGCCGCAGGGGAGCATCCACTTGCGCTTGAGACTATCGGCGTCTCTGTCTGTAAAATAAAATATCTGGCTGTCTTTATTTCAGGGCTTGCTTCAGGGCTTGCGGGAGCTTATCTTTCCATTGAGAACAATGTATCATTCACCGAAGGGATGACAAACGGTAAAGGGTTTATAGCCCTTGCCGCGATGATATCAGGAGGATGGAGCGCGGCCGGCTCGTTTCTTTCCGCCCTTTTTTTCGGTTTTGCGGACGCCCTTCAGATCCGTTTTCAGGTGTTCAGGATATTCCATGTGCCTGAGGAGCTTTTTATTATATTCCCCTATGCCGCGACAATAATAGCTGTAGCCGGATTTGTAAGAAGATCAAGACCGCCCAGGGCAGACGGTGTTGATTTTATAATAGAGAAAGAAAATGAGTAATCAAAGGAGATTTTTATGAAAAAAGGGATAAGACTTGCTGTTCTTATATTAGCTGCGGCAATGATGCTGTCAGTTGCTTCCTGCAAAAAGGAAGAGAAAAAAGCAGAAGAGAAAAAGCTTTTTGCTTCAATGGCAACTGACGTCGGCGGGCTTGGAGATAAATCGTTCAATGACGGAGCAAATCAGGGGCTGGAGCTTGTAAAGGAAAAACTCATGGCCGATGTCAAGGTTGTTGAATCCAAACAGCAGACAGACTATGTTCCAAACCTGATCGGTCTTGCCGAAGACGGTTCCGATATTGTCTTTGCCGTCGGGTTCCTGATGGAACAGGCGGTAAAGGAAGCTGCTAAAAACAACCCGGACACAAAATTCGCGGGAATTGATATCTCGGCAGGAGACGGCGACCCTTCAAACTTTATGGGAATACTCTACAAGGAGCACGAATCAGGCTATCTTGCAGGAGTTGCCGCCGGCATGATGACAAAGGAATACGCATCTGTTTCCCCTAAATTCAATGACAAAAATGTCGTCGGCGTAGTCCTCGGGATGTTTATCCCTCCTGTTGAAAAATTCGAGGTCGGTTTTATCCAGGGAGTAAAGGCTGTCAACCCTGACTGTAAAGTCCTGTCTGTAACAACCGGTTCCTTTGTAGATCAGGCCAAGGGAAAGGAAGCGGCCCTCGCGATGATAGAGCAGGGCGCAGACATTGTTTTCCAGGTCGCGGGTCTTACAGGCCTTGGAGTTATCCAGGCATGCAAGGAAAAAGGAGTTGCGGCAATCGGTGTTGATGTTGACCAGAGCGGCGTTGCGCCCGACACAGTGCTTACATCCGCAGTGAAGCAGATTCCCCGGACTGTATATCTTGCGGTAGAGGCTGTCAAGAATAATACATTTACCGGCGGTACAAAAGTTTACGGAATAGAAGATGACGCTACCGGCATTTCACCCTTCCATGAATTTGAAAGTATTGTGCCGCAGGCTGTCAAGGATAAGGTTGCACAGGTTACGGCAGACATGAAGGCCGGGAAAATAAAGATCGAAACTACAAGGGCCGCGCTCGGCATGTAGATTATCCGGGGCGCCCCTGTTTTTCCGCTTATGTGCGAAAGACGCGGGCGTCTTTTTTTTACTCCACCCCCCTCACAGCTTTATGAGTTTTTTTACCGCAGCGTCTGCCGCAAGCAGGCCGAATATGGCGGTGATTACAGGATAGCTTCCCAGAATATTTCTCTCTCTCCCCCTGACAAAATCCTCCTTTTCCTCTTCACTTCCCGGCGGGCGGAGCGCGCTTTTCATCGGGACTTCGTCCGAATACACGCATGTTATGCCTTTTTCGATTCCCCTGCGGCGCAGATATTTGCGCAGGTTCCGTGCCAGCGGGCAGACATCTGTTTCAGAGATATCTGCTGTTTTGATCCGGGAAGGGTCTGTCCTGAGCGCCGCCCCCATTGAGGATATGATATCTGTGCTGTTTTCAACTGCCCAGGCGAGAAGCTCAATCTTGGGGCCGAGCGAATCTATCGCATCGATAATAATATCAGGCCTTTCCCGGAAAATTTCAGGAAAAGTATCCCTGTGCGCGAAAACCTTAAGCGCGTCAACAGTGCATGAAGGGTTTATGCCGCATATCCTTTCCTTTATGACATCAACCTTTGCTCTTCCGACAGTTGAGTCGAGGGCGCCGATGTGCCTGTTTATGTTTGTAACTGCTATCACGTCAAAATCGGCAAGCGTTATATGTCCAATTCCGCACCTCGCGAGCGCCTCTGCGGCGAACCCTCCGACTGCGCCGAGCCCGACAACAGCGGCGTGTCTGCCTGCAAGATGCGATAATTTATCTTCTCCAATGAGCTGTGTAAGCCTTGAAAACCTCTCCATTTTCTTCTGTCACTCCGCATAATTCCGTTATATCAATATCAAGAAGCTTTGCCGTCTTTTCATAAACCGAAAGAAGCTCACCCCGGTATATATCAGGTTCTGCCGCATCAGCATCTCCGGCATGCCATGTGCGGTCGGTTTCAAGCAGCAGAAACCTTTTGTCAATTTTAAGTATACAGTCTGATGCCCTTTCAGAGAAGAAGCCGCCCCTGCCGTGCGAAAAAAGTGTTCCGAATGAAATATATCCCCCGAGCGATATAATTTTTCCCATTGTCTCTGCCGAGCCGCTGTAGGCATGGACTATAAAGGGAGCTCTTATCCTCTCCCTTACACTTTCCAGAACCGAAAGAAGCGCGCCCCATTCCCGAACGCAGTGTATTGTAAAAGGCTTTTCAACTCTTAAGGCTGTCTCAAGCGCTCTTCTGAAAACATACTGCTGCTTTTCCCTTTCCCCGCCCCCAAGACGCAGCCTGTCAAGCCCGATCTCCCCGATAAAAGCCCCCGTCTTAAGCGCAGTCTGCTCAAGCGCGGCAAGACGCTCATCATCAGCCTCATTAAAATCCCAGGGGTGAATCCCGATAAAAGGGATGACTGACGCGCCGCTTTTCCCTTCACGGTGTATCCCCTCCTCCAGTGAAAAAAGGGCCCCGCTCTCCCAGAGATCCCTTTCCCTTATATTGTTGAAAATCATTCCCGGCCGGATTTCCGGCTCATCCTCAGCTGGTATCCGCCTTAAGCTTTCCTCCCTGCCCGCCTCAGTTCTCCTGCCCTGTTTATCCTCACAGGAAAACCCGTCAAGCAGAGTCTTCATGCTTTTACCTGAGTCATATCCGTAAAGATGGCAGTGAAAATCGCTTAATACCATATCCTGATTGTACAATAAAAAAGCGGTTTTCCGCATATAAAATTCTTCATTACTGCGCAGGTAATATATAGTTCATTCTTCATCTGCGGCATGCCTGAAATCCGGCTTCCAGAATCTCATTTTTTCTTGACAATTGCTTTATGCCGCTATAGGATTCACATCAGCAGCAGCTGTCCCTTTTTGAGAAAGGGTTTTTTATCTCCGGCGTGATTATTGCTGCTTTTGATCATGCAGAACATAAGGATTTGCCTCCAATGTCAATCATAAGTGCTGTTTTGTATCCCCTTTCCATCCCTTTCAGAATGACCTTTTCACATGCCGAAGCGAGCCGTTCAGTCTGCGATTCATATATTCTTGAGTTAAGCGACGGGAAGAACAGCGGTTTCGGAGAGCTGATCCTGCGCAGCTATGTAAATGACCCGGGCGGTATTTTCGATTCAAAACCAAAAATATCAAAGCGGATTTCTGAAATGATAGAGGAATTAACAGACGGAAATACCGGATTCATCACTCCTGATGAATTGAAAAACAAAGTTCTTGACAGCCGCTGGAAGAATCATGAGCTTCCGCTCCTCGCTGCCGTTGAGGGGGCTCTTCTGGATATTCTCTGCCGCCGGAATAATGCCGACATTTACAATCTTCTCGGGCAGCCACCCAAAAGGATGGAACTTGTCTATGGAGGGGTTCTTCCGATTCTTTCAGATGAGGCAATGACGGGGATTATTGCCGCTTATCATCAAATTGCCATTCCCTATATGAGGGTGAAGCTGTCAAAGGACTTAAGCTATAACAGGCATGTCTTAAAAACAGTGCGGGAGAGTTTCGGCGGTGATTTTGATATCAGGGTGGATGTAAACTGCGCGTGGGATATCAGGACAACCCTGGATCACATAGAACTGCTTAAATCTTGCGGAGTGAAGCTCGTAGAGGAGCCTGTCGGCGCTGACCATGAAAAAATGGTAAATCTTGCCGGCCGTACCAGGGGAAGCGGTGTTACTTATGTCGCGGATGAATCTGCAGTCTCTTTTGATGATATTGCCGGCATCGCCGCAGATAAGACTTTTTCCATGCTTAATCTCAGGCTGGCTAAAAACGGCGGCCTTTTACGTGTTCTTGAGCTGTCCCTGAGGGCAGAGAAGGCAGGCCTTAAGTATCAGCTTGGCTCCCACGTGGGTGAGACCGGAATTCTTTCGGTAACCGGGCGTATTGCGGCATCCCTCATGAAAAATCCGGTTTATATAGACGGTTCATTTGATGATTTTCTTCTCTCTGACAATATTACAACAGAATCATTTACCTTCGGCAGCGGGGGAAAGGCGCCGGTTATTACCGGAAAAATGATGGGTTATGATGTTGATACCGGCAAACTGGGGAAGGGCATTGTCCTTATTTGATTTGCTTTTCCACCGGCCCTGCGGGTACGCGGACACTGCCACAATTGTCAGATTTATAAAATTATTTTTAAAAAAGTTTATGGGTCCTGATGCCGATAGTGAAACAGGAGAACCTGAAGCCTGATGTCGAAAAGCAATGCAGTAAAGAGAATTCGAAAGAAAGCCAATCCTCTTAAAAATGCATTACCGCAGGAAGTGTACAATGAAGTAAGCTGTTTAAATATCAAAGCCGTATATGAATATGTAAAGAACAGGATCCCCAAAAAAGCAAATCTTGTATTCAGGGATTTACCTGGAGTTTATGCCAAGATCAAAAACCCAGTTGAGGTGCTGACTGATGAGAACAACTGGGTTTCAAACAAGGTTACGGTAAAGATATTTCAAAACGCTAAAGAGATACTCGGGGATGAAAATGCCCCTTACTCTATTGGACTGGAATCGATTACACGCAAACATTTCGGCTATATACAAAAAATATTTTTACATGCGTTCGGGGGGCCTTTAGGTATACTAAAGAGGATTAACCATATAAACAGCCAGTTTAATACAAACAAGGTTGTGGAGACGGTTTACACTTCTACACGGCATGCTGTTGTAAGGCTCCACTGGAAGGAAAACAGGGGAATAACAAGCGATATCTGCGCTTTTAACCGGGGGATATATTCTGCTATTCCTACCCTCTGGAAGCTCCCTCCCGCAGAGGTTGAAGAGCCTTACTGTTTTTTTAAGGGAGACCCCTACTGCCAGTTCAATATCCACTTTCAGCACGGAACACATAATATATACAGCCTGTTCAATCACTTCCAGACACGTAAAAGCCAGCTGCTTTCAGCGCTTGAACAGATTGAAAGCGACAAGCTGGTACTGAAGAAAAAATATGATGAGGTAAACCGTCTCAATGATGAGCTGGCTGATGAGGTTGACAAGCTTAAAGCCATAAACGTTGCGTCAAATATGCTTGTTTCCCAGGACAATACCGAGGAGATCCTGAAAGCGACAATGAAATCCATGAGCGAGGTTCTTAAATACGACAGGGCAATTATTATGCTTACTGATAAATCTGAAAAGTTTCTTGATTTTAAATACGCATTCGGAGAAGATCCGCTTTTTATCAAAAAATATCTGCAAAATTATAAAATACCAATGGACAGGGAAAATAATATAATTGCCAGGGCAGCCAGACTGGGCCGTCCAATACATATTGCTGATCCGGGCAAGGCAGGCCTCCGCAGGGGCAATCTTATCCTGAGTAATTTTAATGTTTCCTCTTTTATTATTGCACCTCTTGTCGTGAATGATAAGGTAATAGGGGTAGTTGCCGCGGACCGGATCAGGGGCGACCAGAAAGTTACATCAAGAGACCTTGATGAACTTTCCATTTTTACCAACAACATTGCAGAGACTCTTCACAAGGCGCAGCTTAAGGAAGAGATTGAGAGCAGCTATCTGAATACTGTCAAAGCGCTTGTACAGGCAATTGAGGAGAAGGATGCCTATACCAGAGGCCACTCTGAACGGGTCGCCCTGATTTCAGTTCAGATCGGGGAAAAAATCGGACTTGAGGAAAAAGAGATTGAATACCTGCGTCACGGGTGTCTCCTTCACGATGTCGGTAAAATAGGGATTTCCGAAAGTATAGTCTGCAAAAATGCCGAACTCACTGATGAGGAGTATGATATTATAAAGCAGCATCCCATAAAGGGAGAAGAGATTGTAAGGCCAATCAGCTTTCTCCAGAATCACCTCTACCTTATCAGGAACCATCATGAATGGTACGATGGTTCGGGATATCCGGACGGTCTTTACGCTGAGGAAATCCCAATCGGGGCCCAGATTGTAGGAGTCGCGGATGCCTATGATGCCATTACATCAACACGACCGTACAGAAGGGGCCTGCCTCCCGGAGAGGCCCTTGCCCGTATAAACAACTATAGCGGGATCCAGTTTTCTCCGCTTGTGGTAAATGCCTTCAGGGAAATATTCCCTTTCATAAAAGAAAACCTGATTAATTGATCAGCAAAGCCGTTTTATCCCGAATATTACAAAAAAGCTTGAAATATCAGACACTCCGTCAGACAATGTTAAAATACCCCATTTAAGGCGGAATTATTAAAATAATGCCATCCGGAATGGGTAAATATTTTATTCTGTGAGGTGTGATATGAAGGTAAATCTGTCAAATTTTTTTCAGGCAAAGTTTAATGTAATGCTTTTTAAGGTTCTTCCCTACTGCTGCAGTTATTCCTACATGCAATTAATCGGCCGTCTTTACTATCTTATTTTTCGCAGGGAAAAGCACATAATTGAAAAGAACGTACAGGACCTGCTTAAGGATAAACCTGCCTCCTATGTCAGGCAGAAAACAAAACTGGCTTTCAGGGGTATTTTTGACCACTACTTCGAGAAAATGTATTCTGCCTTTAAAAGCATGGATGATATCAGCAGCCTTGTGGAGAAACGGTTCAGTATTGAAAATGAACAGATTCTTAAAGACGCATTTGCCATGGAGAAGGGCGTAATCCTTGTTACCGCGCATTGGGGAGCGGTTGAGTTTATCCCCTGGGTGATGGCTTTAAGGGGTTATCCGATAAGCGTAATTCTTGAATGCCGGACAGAGCATCTTGCTAGGTCACTGCAGAAAAAGACCGAACATCTTGACGCGGACCTTATCACCTCATCTTCCTGCGAATCTGTTTACGCGACAGCGCTTGAAAGCCTTCAGAAAAACCGGCTTCTGATGACGGAATGCGATGAAGTTGATAAATGGCGGATAAAAAGCAACCGCACAATGGAACTTTTCGGACATAAGCTCTATTTTGACAATACTCTCGATGTCATGGCCCAGCGCTCAGGCGCTCCTGTTGTGGGTGTGTTCCTTAAACGGACAGGGAAAGGCAAATTTACCCTTATCTGTGAAATGATAAGCAGCGGACAGAGGGGAGAAAATACTGCGGCAAGATCATTTGAGCTGCTTCAGAAATATGTTTACCAGGCCCCGGAACAGTGGTACCAGTGGAAAAAATGGCAGGCAATGAAAGCTGTATCGTAAGTTGTAAACCGGCGCAGTCCGGCTGACCTCCAGGATGATGAGGGAAAAAACAGGAGCATAAAAACGGCAAAAACAGAAGTGTAACAGAAAAAGTTTATTACTCAAAACATCGGACCGGAAAAAAGGTCAGCGGCGGATTTTTATATAATCAGGGCTCCCTTCCGTTCAGCTTTATCTCTTTTTTGCAATCGGGATTTTTACGGGAAAGAAGCGGCCGCCTGGCTGAATTGGCTGTTTTTCGCATATTATTGAGTGTTTTATTTCATTTTAATAAAAAAATATGGAAAATATTGAATTAAACTGCTAAAAATATTCCTCTTTATTGAATTTAATGCTATTTATCACCAATTTATTGACTTATTTTTCAGGCATGCTATATAATGTAAATGACTGCATTGTTAATTTTAAACAATTTTTACAGGAGCAAGTTCTTGTTAAAAGGTAAACCTTTAATTAACCAGGAACGGTGCAAAGGGTGCCGCCTGTGTATCGGAGTATGTCCGAAGAATATTCTTGAAATGTCGGAAGAGACGAACAGACTTGGTGTTCATTTCCCTGTCTGTACTGATGAAAATGAATGCATCGCCTGCGCGTTCTGCGCGACAATGTGTCCGGACATAGCAATAGAGATAATCAAATTCACACCGGAGAGAGAATAATAATGAATAAAAGAGTTCTCATGAAGGGTAATGAAGCTGTAGGTGAAGCTGCGGTTCTTGCCGGATGCAGATATTATTTTGCCTATCCAATTACACCGCAGAATGAAATACCTGCATACATGTCAAAAAGGCTGCCCGAAGTGGGCGGTACATTTCTCCAGGCTGAAAGCGAAATTGCGGCTATAAGCATGGTGATGGGAGCTTCCGCGGCAGGCGCGAGGGCAATGACTTCATCCTCATCCCCCGGGATTGCCTTAAAGCAGGAAGGGATATCATACCTCTCGGGAGCGCAGCTTCCGGCAGTTGTGGTAAACATGATGAGGGGAGGCCCGGGGCTCGGCAACATAGCCGGGGCGCAGGGCGATTACTATCAGGCGACCCGCGGCGGCGGAAACGGCGATTACAGGACGATAGTCCTTGCTCCGGGTAACGTTCAGGAGCTGGCCGATTATACAATCAGGGCATTTGAGCTTGCCGATAAATACAGGGTCGTAACCCTTATCCTCGGCGACGGATATCTGGGGCAGATGTCGGAACCGCTTGTCCTGCCTGAAGAGGTTAAGAAGGTCCCTGTGAAGCCATGGGCCCTCACAGGCGCCAAAGACCGCGATCCCCATACAATAGCCTCATTAAGACTATACCCCGACAACTACCTTGAAAAACACAATATTGAGCTTGAGAGGATCTATACTGAAATAAAAAAGAATGAAGTGCTTTTTGAATCGTTTATGACAGATGACGCCGATTTTGTTCTTGCCGCGTACGGAACATCCTCAAGGGTATGCAAAAAAGCCGTAAGAATACTGAGGAAAAGCGGGATAAAAGCCGGTCTTTTCCGGCCGATAACGCTCTGGCCTTTCCCTTCGGAAGAACTGGCTGCCCTCGGAAAAAGAGTAAAAAAAATACTTACCGTCGAAATGAGCATGGGGCAGATGGTGGACGATGTCAACTTGAGCGCGGGCCGCTTTACCGATGTTGATTTTTACGGCCGGGCAGGGGGCATGATTCCCGAAGCGGAAAAAATTGTTGAAAGGATAAAAAGCTATGTCTGAAAAAATATATGAATATCCCAAATCCATTAACGATGTGCCGACTCATTACTGCGCGGGATGCGGGCATGGTATTATTCACAAGCTTCTTGCCCAGTGCCTTGATGAGCTTGATATCGCAGGCGAAACACTGCTTGTCGCGCCGGTAGGCTGCTCTGTTCTTGCGTACAATTACCTGAAGGTCGACGGTCTTGAGGCTGCCCATGGCAGGGCTCCCGCCGTCGCGACCGGGCTTAAAAGGGTGCACAGTGACAAGATGGTAATTTCATACCAGGGCGACGGCGACCTTCTTGCTATCGGGACTGCCGAGACAATCCATGCCGCAAACCGCGGAGAGAAGATAACAATCATTTTTGTGAACAACGCGATATACGGGATGACAGGAGGGCAGATGGCCCCTACCTCACTTGAAAATCAGGTAACAATGACAAGCCCGCACGGCCGTAATGTTAATGAGGTCGGGTACCCGATCAGGGCGTGCGAACTTATCAATACACTTGAAAAACCCTATTATATTGAAAGATGCAGCGTTCACGATGTGAAGAGCATAAATAAAACAAAAAAAGCGATAAAAAAAGCTCTCACCTGTCAGAAGGAGGGGCTTGGCTATTCATTTGTTGAAATACTTTCAACATGCCCGACAAACTGGGGAATGGAGCCTGTAAAGGCTGTTGAATGGCTTAAAAATTCGATGATACCGTACTATCCGCTTAAGGTATTCAGGGATAAAGGGGTAAAGACAGATGCATAACGAAATTATCTTTGCCGGATTCGGCGGGCAGGGTGTAATCCTTGCCGGAAAAATACTGAGCATTGCGGCAATGATGGAGGGAAAATATGTTTCGCACATCCCCTCATACGGCGCTGAAATGAGGGGCGGAACAGCAAACTGCAGCGTTGTAATATCCGACGATGAGGTGGCATCTCCTGTTATTGAGCATCCGGACATATGCGTAGTCTTAAACGCTCCGTCCCTTGCGAAATTCGAGCCGAGAATGAAAAAAGGGGGGCTGATGATATACAACAGCTCACTTATTAATCTCAAGGCATCAAGAAATGATATTGAATACCTCTCTGTTGATGCAAACGGTCTTGCGGAAAAGCACGGCTCTGCCCGCGGTGTAAACATGGCGGCGCTCGGAGTGCTTATTAAAAAAATGCCTCAGCTTGCTTCCCTGAAATCCCTGGAAGAAGCTCTTGATCATGCTGTATCGGCGCGAAACAGGAAACACAATGCAGTCAATGTCGAAATTATAAAGGAAGCATATGATATATGATTCCGGCCTTACGCCTTTATTGAAATTGCTATAGTCCCTCAGGGTACTGGCGTATATAAAAAACATATTGTTAAGTAGATATTGATCAGTGTAAAAAGTATTTTAACCAGCGATCTGATTTAAGAACTTCCGGATTTGCAATGTTGTCAGGAAGCTTTTTGCTGTAAACAGTCTTAATCCTTTCAGCGCTGGATGTTGCCATTCTTATTACGCATTCTGAAGTAAGGGCTGCGGTGTGGGGGGTGAGTATTACATTCCAAAGACTCAGGAGTCTGTTGTCTTTCTCAGGCGGTTCACTTTCAAAAACATCAAGACCTGCACCTCTGATGATTCCGTTTTCAAGAGCTTTAATAAGGTCTTTTTCGTTTATTGTTCCTCCGCGGGAAGTATTTATGATAAATGATGATTTTTTCATAAGCTTGAGCTTTTCATAATCTATAAGGTTTTTGGTTTCAGCTGTCAGAGGAATGTGTACCGATACAAAATCCGATTCAGAAAGAATAAAATCAAGTGTCCTGAAGTCAACCCATTCAGAGTATTTTTCCTTTATGTTCCGGGGAAGATAGTCATCATGGGCAACTATCCTCATGTCAAAGGCTGATTTGCACATCCTTGCAAGTTCAGCGCCTATCCTGCCGAATCCGACAACACCGAGTGTTTTTCCCCTGATGTCTGACGGGAGGTTTTTATAACGTATTTTGAAGTTGTTTTTTCTTACCTCGCTGTCAAGAAGGGAAAACTGTTTTGAAAGGGCAAGGATGAAAGCAAGCCCGTGCTCTGCAACAGAAGTCATGTTCACCCCAAGGCTTGATGTTACAAGAACACCCTTTTCTGTACATGCTGCAAGGTCAACATTGTCAACCCCGCCTCCTGTCCTGCTTATTGTATAAAGCTCTTCGCAGTCTTCAAGAAGTTCTTTTGTTATTTTAATCCCTGTCCTTAGTGAAATAGCATTTGCATTCTTCATGAGGGGCTTTACAGCATCAAAGGTGCATTCAGGTGAAACAGTTATTTTAAAATTACTTTCTTTGAGAACCTCAACAGCTTCATCTTCAATCATTTGCGGAAGCAGTACGTTCCATTTATTTTCCATAAAAATTTCCTCTTAATTTTGTTCAGGAGATAAAACCGCTTTCCTTAAGGTCTTTTTCAAGATTCATTTTCTGTTCAAGTGTCAGATATTTTAAAGGTCTTCTGGGATTTCCACCTGAAAAACCTGCAAGGTCCATTGCGTACTTTACCCCTGCAACACCGTATGAACCTGATACCTTCTTGTTGAGTGAGACAAGATCGTCCCTGAGTTTCACTGCTTTTTCCTTTTCACCTGTTGCATAAAGTGTGTAAAGGTCAGCACATGCGTCAGGAAAAACATTTGCAAGAGAGAGAACGCCTCCTGTCCCTCCTGCTTCAAGAAGATCAAAAAAGTATCCTGCAGACCCTGCCAGAACAGAAAAGGCACTGTTGTCAGCTTTTACAATTTCCGGCCACGTGTCTTTTGAGCTGTCTTTGATCCCTGCAACCATCGGATGCTCCTTTACCCTTTCTATGACATCGTTTTTGATTGTAACCCCTGCAGCAACGGAAGGATTATTGTAAAGGACAACAGGGATCTCTGAATTGTCTGCAACTTCAAGGATGTGCTGAACCATTATATCGGAATCCATTTTTTTTGCAAAAAAGTTCGGCATTAAAAGACTGGCCATGGCAGCGCCCATATCAGCCGCTCTTTTTGTCATCTGAATGCTCTCATAAGTACTTTCGCATCCTGTTCCTGCCATGACAACCTTATCCTTTGAAGAATATTTGAGAACAGTTTCAAGTACTTTGAATTTCTCGCTTTCTGTCAGTGATTTGAATTCGCCATTTGTGCCGAGAACAAAATATCCTTTAAGGCCCGACTGGTTCATTTTCTCAATATTCTTTCTAAGCCCATCATAATCAGGTTTATCATCGGTGAATGGGGTACACATAGGTGAAAAAACACCTGATAATAATTTTTTTGGATTATCCAATATTTTCTCCTTTTTATATTTGTCAGACAATATTTACAGCCCCAATGCGTTCAGATCTTCTTCTGCGTTTCTCAAGTGCTGACGCATCTCCTTTTCTGCAAGGTCAGGGTCATGTTTTTTCAGTGCAAGAAAAATTCTTCTGTGAGCATCACTGGCCCTTTTTATACCACCGGATTTTAATGTTGCTTCTCTGGATTCGCTTATAAGCTCTGTAACGGATGAGAGCATTATTTCAAAAACAAAACTATCTATTGATTTAAGGATTTTGTTGTGAAACTCAGTATCCTTTTTAACATAATAATCAAGAGGACGGTTTTCAATTTCCATTAAACTGATAATTTCTTCTATTTCATAAAGCTGCTCTTCAGTTATTTTTCCAGCAGCAATCCTCGCTATTTTGCATTCAAGCGCCTCGCGTGCGCTTATAAGGTCGAATAGTGACTTCTTGCTGTTTCTTTTAAGTGTAAGACTTATCATGTTTACAGCATGCGATGCTGAAGGATAGGCAACAGTAGGTTTTTTACCCTGATTTATTTCAATAAGCCCCTGTGTTTGTGCCACACGTAAAGCTTCCCTCAGGCTGAATCTGCTTACACCCAGTTTTTCTGAAAATTCTTTTTCCGAAGGCAATTCATCTCCTGATTTTAACTCACCCTCAAAGATGTACTCGTGTATTACAGAAAGAATTTGCTCTATTTTGTCGTTACTGTTTATTTTTTTTATTGACTTAGCCATAAACCCATGATACCCTTTTTTCTACATGGTGTCAATATATGTTTTTAACATATTATAATATGTAGATATGTTAAAAATAATGTAGATATCAAATATGTTGTAGGAATATTAACTTAAAATGAGCAGAAAAAAAATACTGGCAGTAGACATAGGTACCCAGTCGTTAAAGGCATCAGTAATAGACGACAATCTTATTACTATGGAAAGAAGTAAAATAGCGTACAATCCGGTTACACACTCGGGCAACTGTGTTGAAATAGATATTCATATTCTCTGGAAAGCTTTTTTGGGCGCATGTGAAAATCTCAAAAACAGGGATATCGAAGGGATTACCTTCTCAACTCTCTGCCCTTCACTTTTACTGATGGATGAAAACGGATATCCGCTTTCTCCTGTTCTTCTGCATCTTGACAGGAGAAGTCAGAAGCAGTCTGACTGGATCATTGAAAATATAGGGCTTGTAAAATTCCGTTCAATAACCGGGAATCCTCCAATATCAGGCGGGATATCTGTTACCAGTATGCTCTGGATAAAAGAAAATTGTAATGAAGGACTTCCTGAAAAATCTGTATTCGGTCATGTAATAACCTATTTTATGAAAAAGCTTACAGGAAAATTTCTGATTGACCCCTCCAATGCATCTTTTACAGGTCTTTATGAAACACTTGAATATTCGAACTGGAGCAGTGAGCTCCTTGAAAAGACCGGTATAGACCGCAAGCACTTGCCTGATCTTCTGGATTCTGCTTCTGTTGCAGGATTCCTTGATCAGGAAATGGCAAAAAAGACCGGTTTTAAAATTGGGACTCCTGTAGTTATTGGTGCCAATGATACAACCTGTGCAGTTGCAGGTGCCGGAGTGGATGAGGCAGGTATGCTTTTAAATACGACAGGTACGGTTGAAATACTTGCCATGTGCTCTGATAAACCAGTTACAGGTGAAAATCATCTTATAAGGACTCATGCCTACAGAGACAGGTGGCTTCTTATGAGGACTCTCGGCGCAGGTGGAGCTTCCATGGAATGGTTCAGGAAGAATTTCTGCAGGGATTTAAGCAGGGAATATTTTTATAATGAATACCTTCCTTCAGTTCTTGAAAAGAACAATTGCAGTGGACTTGTATTTGAACCATATCTTACCGGAGACAGACACAGGCTGGAGAAATTAACTGCATCTTTTAAAAACATAACCCTCGATTCAACACGGGAGGATTTTTTCCATGCACTTGTTTTAGGCAATGTCAGTTATATCATGGGGATACTGGATGAATGGAAAAATATCTGTGAACTTGACGAAACAATATTTCATGTCGGCGGCGGTGCGGGAAACGCATATACAGAATACAAACAAAGGATAATGAAGGATTTTAAGTTTGTGAATATCGGAGAGACTGCGGAGAAAGGGGCCGCAGTGATTGGTTTTAAAGCTCTTGGAATTGAAACTGAGAAAATGAAAAAGATTAGAATAGGAGTTTAATATGAAAGCACTGGTTCTGGAAGAATATTCGAAACTTGTTTACAGGGATGTTGAAAAACCTGTTATCAAAAACAGTGATGATATTCTTATAAAGGTTAAGGCTGCAAGTGTCTGCGGTTCTGATGTTCACGGTCTTGACGGTAGTACGGGAAGAAGGAAACCTCCCGTTGTAATGGGTCATGAGGCTTCAGGTGAAATTGCTGATATTGGCAGCGGAGTTAAAAGATATAAAAAAGGTGACAGGGTTATTTTTAATTCAACCCTTTTTTGCGGGGCGTGTGATTTTTGCCTGCATGGAAACGTTAATCTCTGTGATGAGAGAAAGGTGTTTGGAGTTTCGTGTGACGAATACAAAATTGATGGGGCTTATGCTGAATATATCGTGGTTCCTGAAAGAATTGTCTATCCAATTCCCGGGGATCTCTCTTATCAGAAAGCCGCTCTTATTGAACCCCTTTCTGTCGGGTTTCATGCTGTCAGAATGGGGGAACTTGGAATAAATGACAGTGTGCTTGTTATAGGGGCGGGAACAATCGGTTCATTTGTTATTCAGTCTCTTAAGCTTAAAGGAGCCGGCAGAATAATTGTTGCTGATATTGATGATGAAAAACTTGAACTTGCAAAGCTGATGGGCGCTGACTATATCATCAATTCGGGAAAAAAGGATTTTGTGGAAGAAGCACTCAAAATATCTCCTGATGGTATTGATATTGTTTTTGATATCGTAGGAAAGGAAAGTGTAACCGTCAAGAGTCTTGATTTACTTAAAAAAAACGGTAAGGTTGTAATGGTTGGTTTGTTTGATGCAAATATTTCCTTTCCTATACAGAAAATTACAACATGGCAGTATAAGATTATCGGCTCATATATATCGGGTGATGAATACCCTGCTTGCCTTGCTCTTGTTGAAAGCGAAAAAATTAATCTGGATCCTTTTATAAATAATTATGTTCCCCTTTCCGAAGCTCCGGATTGGTTTGAAAGACTTCATAAAAGGGAGAGCGGTCTTAACAAGGTGATTTTTAATCCTGAAAAATAAATTGCGTTATTAGTTATTATAAATGACTGAAATTATATTTGATATTGTCCGGAACAGTAATTTTTAAAAGAGATCCTGGAGATTTCCTGAATCATAAATCTGTCCGGATTTTATCAGATTTAATTAATAAAAAGCAGATATTTTCTGCTGAACAATAATTGGAGGAAATATATGAAGAAAATTATGGTATCTTTTTTACTGGTACTAATGGTTTCAACAGTCTTTGCCGGCGGAAACAGCGAAGGCGGCAAAACAAAAATTAAAATTGCCAGTATGCAGGCTGAAGGAACTCCTGAAACAAGATCTATCTTTAAATTCAAGGAACTTGTAGAGGAAAGATCAGGCGGGAAAATAGTTATTGAAATTTATCCCAATAATCAGCTCGGTTCACCTGAAACCTATATCGACAGCACCCGTCAGGGAAATATTGAAATGTGTGTTCCGGGAACGACACTGTCAGTGCACCAGCCTATGGTAGCTGTTCCGGAAATGCCTTTTCTTTTCAGAGACTGGGCTCATGTTGAAAAAGCACTTACCGACCCCTATGTAATGAAAACGATGACTGAAGGTATTGTTGAAAAGGTAGGATTGAGAAATCTTGGGATAAGCCCGGATGCCTTTAGGGTTGTAAGCTCCAACTCTCCCATCAGATCAATGAAGGATTTTGAAAATATGAGATTGAGAGTTCCCAATATCCCTCTTTATATTGAGTGGGCAAAGGGTGTGGGTGTCAATGCGATAGCGCTTCCTTTAAGTGAACTGTTTACAGCTCTGGAGCAGGGTGTGGCAGATGGACAGGAAAATCCCTTTGCAACAATTCAGATGATGAAATTTTATGAAGTACAGAAATATATTACCACAACCAGACATATTTTTTCAGTTCATGGATGGTATATAAACGAAAAATTCTGGCAGACGCTGTCAAAAGAAAATCAGGATCTTATAGCAAAAGCTGTAACTGATTCCATAAAATATAATTTTGAGATTGCGGCTGACGCAGAAAAAGATGCCATAAAATATTTAAGCGATCAGGGCCTTGAAATTATTGAGCCAGACGCAACTTTTAAACAACAACTTGTTGATTCACAGAAAAATGTTTATAACTGGTTCTATCAGAAATATCCCGGTAGCAAAGAACTTGAAGCTTATATTCGAAGTATAAAATAAATATTGAAGGGGAGCCATTCACTCCCCTTCAATACAAAAAGGATTTAATATGAGCGATAAAATACCTGATCAAATAAATAATGGAAATGCTAACAACAGGTTTAAGTTTTTTCTGAAATTAATTGTAGTTATATCAATAACTACAATGATAATGCTTGTTTTTATTAATGCTGCACTGAGGTATCTCTTCAACAGGGGCTTTCCCGCAAGTGAAGAGCTTGCAAGGTTCTTTTTTATCTGGACGATTTTTCTTGGTATTATAGTTGCATATAAAGAAGGCGATCATGTTTCTGTTACCATGTTTACGGATGGATTAAAAGGTAAAATCAAAACCTTTGTTAACATTCTTTCCAAGATCTCTTCCTTTGTTGCAATGATTGTGATCCTGATGGGAGGGGTTAAATATACCCTGATGTCAACAACCTACAAAAGCGTTGCAACCGAGATAAATTTTGCATTAATATCGGTATCTATAGTGGTTATGTCTGTTGGTGTAATATTTTTAATGATTAAAAATATTTACGACACTGTAAAACATAAAAAGTCTTAAAGGAATCAGCGATGGAATTATTAATATTTATTGTTAGTTTAGCATTTTTTCTGTTTATCGGGGTACCTATTGCACTGGTGCTTGTTCTCTGCGCAATTTCTTTGATGCTTTTTATGGGTATCGGAGATCCCACCATCATCAGTCAGTCGATGGTGACAGGTACAAACAATTTCCCCCTGATGGCAATCCCTTTCTTCATGCTGGCCGGTGAAATCATGGCTCAGGGGGGGCTTTCGGGAAGGATTGTAAAATTTGCAAACCTGCTTCTCGGAAGAATTAAAGGGGGGCTTGGGTATGCCACAATTCTTGCCTGCATTTTATTTGCAGGTCTCTCAGGCGCAGCTGTTGCCGAAGCGGCAGCTCTTGGCAGTATTCTCATACCGCTTATGAAAGATAACGGTTATAAACCAGAACGTGCTGCCGGTTTTATCTGTGCAGGTTCCATAATTGGTCCTATTATTCCTCCCAGCATACCAATGATATTACTTGGAACAACAGTCGGAATTTCAGTCACAAGATTGTTTATGGCAGGATTGGTTCCTGGTCTTATGCTCGGGATGGGATTGATGATAGTCTGGTTCTTTATTGTCAGAAAAGACGGATACACGGATGTTGAAAAATATACATTGAAAGAAGGATTTATCATAATAAAGGAATCTCTCCCTGCACTGTTTCTGCCTGTGATATTGTTATTTGGTATAAGATTCGGGATTTTTACCCCAACAGAAGGTGGTGCTTTTGCCGTCGTATATGCCCTTTTAATATGTCTCTTCTGGTATAAGGAACTTACCTGGATGCAGCTTGTCGATGTATGTGTGGCAGCTACTAAAACCACTGCAGTAGTTATGTTTATCGTAGCTGCAGCAACAGCAGTAGGCTGGTTTATCACGGTTGCACAGATTCCAAATCAGATGGCAGCTCTTTTAACACCTTTTATTGACAGACCCTTTCTCTTAATACTTATTATAAACGGGTTTTTGTTTTTAATGGGTATGGTTATGGATATCACACCTAATATTCTTATCTTTGCTCCGGTTATTTTCCCTGTAATTATCAAAGCTGGAATTGATCCTGTATTCTTTGGGTTAATAATGGTTTTGAACTTATGCATAGGCCTTATTACTCCACCAGTTGGTGTTGTTTTATATGTCGGTTGCAGTGTCGCAAAAGTACCGTTTGGAAAGCTTGTAAAAGGGCTGTTTCCGTTCCTCTTAATGGAATTACTGATTCTGATTATTCTTATGCTTTTTCCTGATATAGTAACAGTTCCTGTAGATCTGATAATGGGAACCAAGTAAAGGTTGATGTAATGAATTTTAAACCGGTAAAAATAAATTTTAATGATGGATTATCATTTGATTTTCCTGAAATGATCAGGATAAGACAAAAATTTTCAAAAGAAAAAATAATCGGCATAGAAGAACATATAAAGAAGGAACTTGAAAAAATATCATTACAGGATTTAAAGAATAAAAGAATTGCAATAACTGCAGGAAGCAGGGGCATTTCAGATATCAGGATAATTATCAGGGTAATTATTGATAAATTAAAAAAGCAGGGCGCAAAACCGTTTATCGTCCCTGCCATGGGAAGTCACGGCGGAGCAACGGCAGAGGGACAGCTTGAAATACTTGCCTCATATGGGATTACTGAAGATTCAATGGCGGTCCCTGTAATTTCATCAATGGACGTGGTCGAAATAGGAAGAATGCAAAACGGGACTCCTGTTTATTGTGATAAAAATGCATATAACGCCGATGGTATAATTATAATCAACAAAATAAAACCTCATACGGATTTCAAAGGTGAACATGAAAGCGGAATATTAAAAATGATGGGGATAGGACTGGGTAAACATAAAGGAGCAATGGCTCTTCATTCGCTGGGTTTTGAATTGTTTTCAGAAGTTCTTAAAGAAGCTGCCGAAATATTTATTGAAAATGGCAAAATATTGTTCGCTGTCGGAATAGTTCAGAATGCATATGAAGAAACAATGATCGCAGAAGTAATACAGGCAGATTGTATTATGGAAAGAGACAAAGCACTGCTGGTGACGGCAAAAAAAAATATTGCGAAACTTCTTTTTCCAAAGATAGATCTGCTTATTGTTGATGAAATTGGTAAAAATATAAGCGGAGAAGGAATGGATCCGAATGTTACAGGCCGCCCCGGTTCAGGGTTAAAAGAAGGATTTGAAGCGCCTGATATTCAAAGAATTTTTGTAAGAATGGTGGATAAGATATCACACGGAAACGGGAACGGCATAGGACTTGCAGATTATACAACTGTTGAATGTGTAAACAGTCTTGATCTTTGTTCAATGTATACAAATGCAATTACAGCCAATGTTATTGACACAGTAAAAATACCTTTAATTATTGATACAGAAAAAAATGCAATAGCGGCAGGACTCAGCACATGTGTCGGAACCGAACCGGGAAAAGAAAGAATTGTGCGAATCAAAAACACAAATGAACTTGACACTATTTATGTGTCAGCACAATGCGTCATTGATATTTCGGATGATGAAAACATTGAAGTAATGGATAGAAAAATATTTTTTGATTTTGATGAAAACGGAAAACTTAAAAATTAGGGGTAAAAAATGGATAACATAGTTGAGCAGAAATTTTCTCTTAAAGGTAAAACAGCAGTTATAACAGGAGCAGGAAGGGGTATCGGAAGATCAATAGCTTTTGCTCTGGCAAAAGCAGGTGCTGACATTGTTATATGGGATATAATAAAGGAAAACGCTTTAAAGACAGCTGATGATATTGCAGCGGAAACCAGTGTCAAAACTTATTCATATGTTTCAGATATTACTGTAAAGGAAAAAATAAAAGAAAGCGTTGAGAAGATTATCGCAATGACGGGAAAGGTTGATATTCTTGTCAATAACGCAGGAGTGCAGGTAAGAAAACCTGCTCTTGAATTTTCAATTGCAGAGTGGGAACTTGTTCTTTCAACACACCTGACAGCTACTTTTCTGATAACCCAAAGCTTTGTTTCCCATATGCAAAATAACGGCGGGGGGAGGATTATTAATTTAGGATCCCTTAATTGTTCCATAGCTGTAAAAGATATTACAGCCTATGTTGCTGCAAAAAGCGGTATCGCCGGGCTTACAAGATCAATGTGTGTGGAATATGCACAGTTCGGAATAAATGCAAATGCCATAGCACCTGGATGGGTTGAAACTGAACTGACAAGAAAACTTTTTGAGAACCCTGAAAAGAAAAAATGGGTCATGGACAGACTTCCCATGGGCAAGCTTGCTGATGCAGAAAATGACCTCGGATATCTTGCCGTTTTTCTTTCCTCGGAAGCTTCAAGATATATTAATGGTCAGGTAATCTATTCGGACGGAGGTTTTACGGCTTGCTGAATAATTTAGCTGATAAAAAATACCATGTGTGGTGTCTAAACATAGGTGTCCAAAACAAGGACTATTAATTGCCTGCTAACCTGAGTATAATGATTTAAGCTTGGCGGTGTGAATCATTATAACAAAAGGAAAACAGGCGATGAGTTCCAAATCTACTATAATTAAATCAAATTCTTCAAATAATACCGAGACATGAATTTGAAGAATCTGCAAAAACAAAGTTAATTATATTTCCAATAGTTTTTCATGCCGGGAGCAGTTTGTTTCAATACCGGTTGCCCGGATTTCAGGGCAACCAGGTTTTTAGAGAAATAGAAAACTCATTAGCATCAATAATTGGTCAGCTTTGTCATTTAGGGGCTAAAAGAGATAAAATGTTCTATATTTATCCTGTGCAAATAATAATCGCAATTCTGAAATTTATGAAAATATCTTCACAGATCTTCTTGAAAAAATATTATCTATGAAGAGAATTCATAAGCATGGATTTAAAAATCTCTTTATAGTATTGATACTTTTACTATCGATTTATGCCAGAACCATGTTTTCATGGGCAGGATTTAAAAAACATTAAAGGGGAATAAAACTTAAGGGCACCTCTAATAACCCTTGTTAAAATCAATTATTTTCTGTCCATTGCCAAATATAGAGTTCCTTTAATCAGCACAGGGTTTTCATGCTGCAGTCTATCTGCTGTCAAGCCGTTATGCTCTGCATATCTGCAGGTATTTTATTATACTATAAGTCAGATTTGTCAGCCTGATTAGTGTATTCTCCCTGATAATTCCAATTGTTCTTATAATATTTCCTTTTATTGAAAGAAATTGACCATACTATAAGCTTACCTGTGAAGCTGCTGGTTGACTTTTTATAGGAGGAGATTAATATGAATGCACTGGTTCTGGAAGAATATTTATAACTTGTTTACAGGGATGTTTAAAAATTTGTTATAAAAAACAGCGATGATATTCTTATAAAAGTCAAGACTCCATGTGTCTGTATTTTGATGACCATAATCATGGTGATGCAGGAAATGGGATTTCAGCTGAAATAATGAATGAAAAAACAAAAAACCATGAATAAAAGAATATCTGATTATTTCAGTAAAAAAATGATAGGGAAAAATTGTTTTGCATGCATTATGATTATTAAAGCATTGCTAAGGAACCATGCTTGACAGTAGGAATCCTCTGGCAATGAATGATAAGTTATATTGTAAAGTTGAAATTCCAGTCAAAGGGTATAGAGTTGTTATTAAATAAATTGGAGGTACTGCAATGATAAAGTATGAATTTGAGCATATCCATATAATATGCAATGATATTGAAATTACTAAAAACTGGTATGTCAGCAAAATGGGGGCAGAGGTTACCTTTGAAGCGGTGTATAAAGGTAATCAGGTTTATTATTTAAAACTGGGCGGAATAATTATAGTACTGATTGATAAACAGTTCCCGGGAGAAACTCCGATGCCCTCTTCAATCAGGCATAGACGCGGTCTGGATCATTTTGGCGTTCTTGTTAAAGACCTGGAAAAAGCACTGGCCGAATTGAAAGCCCAGGGAGTTCATGTTATTCAGGATGTTACTCATGTCAGGGAAGGACTGAAAATATCATATATAGAAGCTCCTGATAATGTCAGAATAGAAATATCGGAAAGAAACTGATCAGTAAAATCATTTGAACAAACCCGGAGCATCCATATCCGGGCCTGCCATTACACATTACCTCCCCGCCCTCTGACCTGAAAGTCGGCTTTAACAAAATCCAGTTATCAGTTATACTAAACTCCATTTTACAGGTATAAAATCAGCATAAGTAAAGGGGGATTAACTTGAACGCTAAAAACAGACTTGGCAGCAGACTTAAAGCGCTCAGAGAAGCTAGAAACATCACTGTTGATGACCTTTCCGACAGGGCAAACCTCTCGGCCGAAGGGGTAAAAAAAATAGAAAACGGTGAAATGATACCCGGCCTTGCTCCGTTATTCAGACTTGCGCGTGTTATGGGGGTGCGGATAGGTACGTTTCTTGATGACCAGGAAAACATCGGCCCTGTCGTCACAAAAAAGGGAGAAAAAAAGGGGGTCACAAGATTTTCCGACAAGGACAATCCCGCAAGCTCGGACCTTGATTTCTACTCATTGGCCCTTAATAAATCAGGAAGGCACATGGAGCCTTTTATTATCGATATCTATCCCTCATCCGAGGAGGATTACAGGACTTCTTCCCATGAGGGGGAGGAATTCCTTTATGTTATTGAAGGCGGGATTGAAATCAAATACGGCAAAGAAATATACAGTTTAAAAGAGGGTGAAAGCATTTATTACGATTCAATTGTAATGCATCATGTACATTCAGCCGGCACCGGACCTGCCAAAATTCTGGCAGTAGTTTACGCGCCGCTTTAAGGGGAGAAATAAATGCTTGAAATAACATTAAGCGCACTTTTGCGTGAAAAGACCAAAGCAGATCCTGACCGTGAGTTTATGGTTTATTCAGACAGGAACCTCCGCTTCACATACGGGGAATTTGACAAAAGGGTAAGCGACCTGGCAAAAGGGCTTCTTTCGATAGGGATAAAAAAGGGGGACAACCTCGGCATCTGGGCCACAAATGTTCCGGACTGGCTCACATTCCTGTTCGCGTCCGCGAGAATCGGCGCCGTGCTTGTTACAGTCAATACCAACTATAAGCTCCATGAGCTTGAGTATCTTGTAAGGCAGGCTGACCTTACTACCCTATGCATTTCAGACGGTTTTAAGGACAGCGACTATGTCGCGATGGTAAATGAGCTGATCCCTGAACTCAAGGATTGCCAGAGGGGATACCTTAAGAGCGGCCGGTTCCCGTATCTTAAAAACCTTATCTTCATGGGACCGCAGAAGCACAGGGGGTTGTTTTCTATTCCCGAGCTGATACTCCTCGGTTCCCACCTTGATGAAGGGGAACTTGAGGAAGCGGAAAAAAACATGCACTTTGATGAAACCATCAACATGCAGTACACATCAGGCACAACCGGTTTTCCGAAAGGGGTTATGCTTTCTCACTACAATATAATCAACAACGGCTATTACATAGGCGAGTGCCAGAAATTTACAGCTGAAGACAGACTGTGCCTTCCTGTTCCGCTTTTTCACTGCTTCGGAATAGTCCTCGGCGTACTGGCTGCCCTTTCCCACGGCAGCACAGTTGTTCTGCTTGAAAGCTTTGACCCTCTTGTCGTTCTTGCCTCTGTCCAGAGGGAAAAATGTACTGCGCTTTACGGTGTACCAACCATGTTTATAGCAGAACTCAACCATCCGATGTTTGATATGTTCAATCTTGAAAGCCTTCGTACCGGAATAATGGCAGGGTCTCCCTGTCCCATGGATGTAATGAAAAAAGTTATCGAAAAGATGCATATGAGCGAGGTTACAATCGCGTACGGGCTTACAGAGGCTTCCCCTGTAATGACCCAGACAAAAACCGATGATCCGATAGAGAAAAAAGTAGGCACAGTAGGAAGAGAACTTGAGAATATTGAGGTCAAGGTTGCAGATCCTGAAACCGGGAAAGAATGTCCTGTCGATGTTCAGGGAGAGCTCTGCTGCAGGGGATACAATGTAATGAAAGGGTATTACAAAATGCCTGAAGAAACTGCAAGAGTCATAGATCCTGACGGCTGGCTCCATTCAGGCGATCTTGGGGTAAAAGACAGCGACGACTTTTTCAGCGTAACAGGGCGTATCAAGGACATGATAATCCGCGGAGGAGAGAACATCTATCCGAAGGAGATCGAGGAATACCTCTACAACATGGAAGGGATAAAAGATGTCCAGGTCGCAGGTATCACCGATATGAAATACGGCGAGGTACCCGGAGCTTTTGTTATTCTGAAAGAAGGCTCGTCCCTTAAGGAAGAGGATATAATCGATTTCTGCAGGGGCCAGATATCGCGCTTTAAGATACCGCAGTATGTGTTTTTTGTTGACTCGTACCCCATGACAGGCAGCGGCAAGATCCAGAAGTACAGGCTGCGAGAAATGGGCGATGAGCTTGTCAAAAGCAGGACTTCACAGACCAAGAGCTTTACCCTGTCAAATAAGAATTGAGATAAAACCGCATCTGCCCTTAAGCCGGGTAATGCGGTTTTTTTTAACCTGCAAAGGTGCCAAAAAAAAACAACCTCAGATCCTTCAAGACAAAATTAGACAGTATTCAGGCAATCATAAATCCGTATAAAATTCAGCATATCCGCTTCTTTTACAGGATGAGTTCAAATGTTGGAGCTGAAGAGCTCAAATCAGACACAGTAATTCTCATAAAGATATCCCTGAGCTGTATTTTAAACGCTTAACCGGCTCCTTTTCACGGAATAAGTTTCTTTTTAAAGATACAATGATGATATTTTTATCATTAAAACACATTTATTATGCTGTTTTTGGCAATTTTACTTGCCAAAATTGACAATCACCCCTTATGATGTAATATATTACCAAAAAGTTTTTCATTTAAAAATGTTTTTTGAATGAAAAAAGTATTTGTATAAATACTTAACAGAGGAAACAAAGGAGTAAAAATGGAAGCGTTAAGTAAATTCGTTTCAATCATCGGTTCATTTGCCTGGGGGCCGATTATGATCGTCCTGTTGTTCATGACTGGTCTTATCCTGTCTGTCGGGACTAAAATTGTCCAGTACCGAAAGCTGGGATATGCATTCAAACTGCTGTTTACCAAAGATGCCGATGCAGAAGGGGACATAAGCCCGTTTGCTGCACTGATGACAGCATTGGCCGCCACAATCGGAACAGGTAATATTGCCGGCGTTGCGACTGCAATTGCAGTAGGCGGACCAGGAGCTGTTTTCTGGATGTGGGTAACCGCAATACTCGGCGGAGCTACTAAATTCTCTGAAGCAGTACTGGCAGTCAAATACCGTGTAACTGATGAAAAGGGTGAAAAATCAGGCGGCCCGATGTATTACGCAAGCAAGGGTATGGAAGAAAAATTCGGCGGCAACTGGAAATGGCTTGGATTCCTTTTTGCGCTGTTTGCCTTCCTGGCTTCATTCGGTATCGGAAACATGGTACAGTCCAATTCGGTCGCAGCATCTCTTCAGCAGTCAATTGGACTGGCTCCATACATATCTGGTATAGTTATCGCTATTGCAACCGGACTTGTAATTATCGGAGGAATCAAGAGCATAGGAAAAACAGCTGAAAAGATTGTTCCAATTATGGCTATTATTTATGTACTTGGCTCACTCTGGGTAATTTTCGCAAACATTACATTCCTTCCGAGAGCATTCGGATGGATCTTCGGAAATGCATTTAACGCAAAAGCTGTAGGCGGCGGGTTCCTTGGAACTGTAGTCCGCATGGGTGTTGCAAGAGGTATTTTTTCTAATGAAGCCGGTCTTGGAAGCGCTCCTATCGCTCATGCCGCTTCAAAGACAAGCGATCCGATCCGCCAGGGTATAATTGCCTCCCTCGGATCATTCCTTGATACAATAGTAGTCTGCAGCATGACAGCTCTTGTAATTTTAATCTCACCGATAGTAAATATCGGAGCTGACGGTTTGATGGTAGTCAAGGACGGCCTTAACGGCGCGGCCCTTACCACAGCTGCCTACAGCGCAAGCCTTCCTGTAGTTGGACAGTACATCGTAAGTTTCGGTCTGATATTCTTTGCATACTCAACAATACTCGGCTGGTACTATTATGGTTACAAATCATTTGAATACCTTGTAGGCGTAAAAATCGCCTCATTCTACAAATGGGTATGGGTAGCGCTTGTTTATATCGGTGCGGTAATTCCACTCAGTTTTGTATGGGATTTTTCAGACGCATTCAATGGACTGATGGCTATCCCCAACCTTGTCGCTCTTATCGGTTTGAGCTCGGTTGTATTCGGCATGCTGAAAGAATATGAAGTGAAAATGAAAAAATAGGGTTAAGACTTTAATCCTTAACAGAAGGAGACAGGCAGAATTCCTTAATACAGGAAAGATCCTGTCTCCTTTTTATTATCATTACTTTTAGGGCAGTAACGCATGCTGCCGGGAAATAAAAATAAAAAATAATGCTAAAAATAAAAACCGGTGTATAATTACCTATTAATCATAATCGGCAGAGTATGTTTCGGCTGCCTGCGGATATAGTATTTTTACTTAACCACATTGCCTGTTTAAACCTGAAATGAAGCAGTAATGCAGAAAGGGATGTAATATCCTGTTGTGGCAGGAATTATATCAGACGGAAAAGATATAAAAGTACGCATTCCCTATTCAAGAGAAGCTGTATTAAAACTTCATCAAATTGGCGGAGGCAGATGGAATCCGGAAGAAAAAGTATGGATTTTCAGCTACAGCAGGGAAAAAGATGCTTTAATCAGGAAGAATATCGGCCCGATATCCTTTTTACCGGATATTGAAACAGAGATTGTAAAACTGAAAAAAGAACTTGCCTTGAGGGGATACAGCCCTAAAACAGAAAAAGCCTATATAAGTCATGTTGAAAAGCTGCTTAAATTCTGCCGCTCAGAATGGCTCACACCAAACCATAAAACCACAGATAAATTTCTATTGGAATTATGTTCAGGCCTAAAGTTGTCCGGCAGTTTCATGAATCAGTTTACATCATCGATAAAATTTTATTTCAATAATTGTCTCGGCCGTCCTGATGAAGCAATGCTTCTTCACCGGTATAAAATCGGAAAAAAACTTCCCCCTGTTTTAAGCAAAACTGAGGTTGCGCTGCTTCTTGATTCTGTAATAAACCTTAAACATAAAACTATTCTGTCGGTAATCTATTCTTCAGGTCTTAGAATAAGTGAAGTGATAAATCTGAAACCGGGAGATATTGATTTTGATACAATGAATATTCATGTCAGGCAGGGAAAAGGAAGAAAAGACCGCATAACAGTTCTTTCAAGAAAGGCCGCCCAACTGATTTCATTGTACAGAGAAGAATATCTTCCTTCTGTCTGGCTGTTCCCCGGACAGATCCAGAGCAGGCACATAAGTGTAAGAAGCGTTGAGGCTGTTTTTGGACGGGCATTGCTCAAATCCGGAATTGAAAAAGCTGCAACCGTACATACCCTAAGGCATTCTTTTGCAACCCATTTGCTGGAAGGCGGAACAGATATCCGCTATATTCAGCAACTCCTCGGGCATAAAAACCTTAGCACAACCCAGATATATACTCATGTATCAAGCTGGAAACTGAAAAATATAGTCAGCCCGCTTGATTGCTGAAGCTGAATTCTACGCATAACTGCAGATAAAATTAAATAAATAATTATATCTGCAGTTGTTCATCTATAGTCTTTGAATTGATGTATTACGTATGTATGATACAATCTAGGCTAAGCTAAAGCAAAGAATCACAACTGCAACTACTAGGAGTTATACGAAAAACCGCGCCAAGAGGCTACAATTTCGCCCCGGGGAAACGGGAAAAGCCAGGCGTCCTGCCTGGCTTAAGAAAGAAATAACAGAAAATGGTAATAATTTTTAAAAGTGTGAATTTTGTAGTTTTGGAATAGCTTCAGTTCTTGAATAGATTTGACTTACACAGCAATATGTGTTAAAATGTACACAAAAGGATTGAGGAGAAAAATATGGCTACAAACCTTGCAATTGATGATAAATTATTAATACTTGCCCAGGGTATTGCTGGAATAAAGACAAAGAAGGATACAGTAAACCTTGCGCTTAAAGAGTTTATTCAGAGAAGAAAACAGGAAGAAATTATAGATATTTTTGGCAAAATAGAGTTTGCAGAAGATTATGACTATAAACAAATGAGAAATAGAAAATGAAAATACTTGTAGATACTTCTGTCTGGTCATTGGCATTAAGGAAGAAAACACTCACAAAGGAAGAGGATAAAATTGTAAGAGAATTAAAGGAATTAATTTATGAACTTAGGGTCATGATAATGGGGCCTATAAGGCAGGAATTATTATCCGGCTTATCAGATGATGAAAAGTTTAAGATATTAAAGGAAAAATTAAAATCATTTGAAGATATAGAATTGAATCAGGAAGATTATGAGAAAGCAGCTGAGATATCGAATAGTTGTAGAAAGAAAGGAATCCAAGGATCACATATAGATTTTTTAATATCAGCAGCAGCATTGAATAGAAATATAAGTATTTTTACAACAGATAAAGATTTTGAAAATTATAAAAAAATATTAAGTTTGAAATTGCATAAAGTAAGAGAAGAAATAAACAAGTAAAAGGAAAAGACCCGCTTTCGTACGTCCTGTACGAAAGCGAAGAGGGGCGAAATTAAGAAAAAGAAGGCGCGGTTCATCGTATAACAGCGGATGTTCGGTTTCGGCTGGCGGGGAGTAAATTATCAAGAAACCCAGCCTTCACCCAAATTGCCTGTCCTATAACCATTTTGATAATTTAAAATATTACGGAAGAGTTTAATCAATAGCTGTATAATGCAATTGAATAATCAGGCAACTTCGATCATCCGCGGGACGTTATTTGCAATACCGCAGATTAGTGATTATGAATTATCTAATTTAGTTCGTGTTTGTTCAAACATTCCGTGCCCAAGAGGAGCCCGGCGTCCTGCCGGGCTTAAGAAGAATTATAAAATCTTAAACTTACAATAATAAATAGGGAAAATGCTTTTAGATATTTATTGTAAACTTTTCCAGCAATGTAATAATTATAAAATGAATAATAAAAAGATTGGATCTGGTGTTAAATATTAATAAGAATAAAGGGTAGGTAATTTTATGGATAAGTATTTTGAAAGTAAAATAAACAGTAGTATAACAGATCGAAAAAAACTTCATGAAAGATTTGTAAAAGGTTGTAAAACCTATAAAAGCTTTCTAGAGCTTGAGGAAAGAGCATTTTCTGATAGTGCTTTATCAAGAAAAGTAAAAGAATTAATGGCATTATCAATATCAATAGTAACCAAGTGTGAACCTTGCATAGAATGGCATGTGCAACAAGCTTTACTTCAAGGAGCTACAGATGAAGAAATATATGAAACAATAGATGTTTCAATAGAAATGGGAGGAGGACCAGCAGGAGCATATGCAAGGTATGCGCTTAATGCAATGGATTATCATAGAGCAAATAAAAGATAAAAAATGAAATATTGAGATAAACCATTAAAGAATTAAGCTCCACGATGAAGGAGAGACGATATATTTACAAAAAAAATAAAGCTGTAAGTAGAAAAGTAGTAAATATATGAATATAGGATGAAAATAAAAAGTAAATTATTGACTTAAAATAGATAAGAGTGTTATTTGGTACTGCCATGTAAAAAGTATGGGGAGCGCCCCGTTTTCGCCGTCCTGGCTCAAACGGGAAGAAGGGCACGGGAGGAGGAAGGAAAAGAGGGAATAAATAATTGCGGTACTGCAAATAACAGCGATTATTTCGCTGCGCTCCCTGTGGTCGCTTGGGCTCCTGCCAGTTGAGCTGGCAGATCGCCATATTTTGTTTTCATAAAACCGGAACAACATGTGTTTTATGCTCTTCAAGTTTGTAAAAACTAAATAAAAATATTTTAGAGTTTAGCCACAAAACATCGAATAATCGCGAGACGTTATCCACAATGCCCCCACAAGATGCAATCGCCCGGACCTCCGGCCGACGGGCGAGGATATGTTGTACTAGGTAAGATTTTATTCACTAAAAGGAGTAAAAATGCTATTACCAAATATTGATGAATTAAGAAATCAAAATACGATTTGGCACTATACAAAAGTTGATTATGCAATAAAATACATATTGTATGAACTGAAATTACGTCTTTCGCCCGTGGCAAAAAGTATTGATCCAATAGAAAATAGTGGACATGGTATTAATTATTCTAATTTCAACAAACAAGAAGAAATATCAGATTTTGCCCGTGAATTACGTAATAAATATATTAAACAGTCTCAAAATGTTAAGCAACTATCATTTTGCATGAATGAATATGCTGATAATAAAATGCATAAAATTGATAAATATGGTTTTATAAAACCTAGAATGTGGGATCAATATGGTGATCATTATAAAGGGGTTTGTTTTGGTTTTGATAAAAAAAAATTAAAAATCAATGAGGAAAAACAAGTTGCAGGAAAAGTTGTATATTACACATATGATGAATTTATTGGAATTGAGCATTTTTCAATAAATGCACAAATAACACCAGATATTAATATTTCAGAACCAGAATATATTCAGAATCTTAGTAAGAAATTTAATCAATTATTTTTTAAAAAGCATATTGATTATATTGGTGAAAATGAATACCGAATTATATCGTTTAGCGAAACTGATTTTGATTATATAGATATCGAAAAATCAATTAATTGTATTATAATTTCAGGTTTTGTAGAATCAAACTATGATTATAGGGTATTAAGAAAGTATGCAAAAAAATTAAACATACCACTTATTCAAATATTATGGATCGGAACAAGTATTGATATACAAAGAATAGAAAAATAATATTAAAAACAAAGAAATCTAATTTATGCAAGGATAATAATTGCCTGACAGTAAATAAAGTCCAGCCTTGGCTCCGCCGTGCGGCTTGGACAAGAAGTGGGGGCACTGGTGGATAACAGAGGATAATTCGCTGCGCTCGGAGTACCTCGCTTGGCCTGCGGCATATTTTGCTAGCATTAAAGCAGTTCATATTCTATTTTACCCTATTTAAATATATTTCCCAAGACTATTACGTTGAAAATGGTTTTAGCAAAACATCGCTTATCCGCGGGACGTTATCCACAATGCCCCCACAAGATGCAATCGCCCGGACCTCCGGCCGACGGGCGAGGATATGCAGTAGGAGTAATATACAGTATAATAGTATATGTTAGAAGAACCATTCGGGCAGAGGAAGAAATGAAAAGAGAACAATTTTTTATATTGATTTTGTCAATATTACTTATTTCCTGCACAAAGATGGAAAACGATGTAATTCTATTAGTTCCATATAGTCAACAAGAAAAATTAATTAACTATTTTACTAAAGCCAGTATTAAAGTAAAAATTGATAATTCTTTGATGACAATTTCTTCTCCTACTGATAATGTATTATTAAACCTTCTTGATTTTCTATTTACCAATATATATTTGAATAAAAGTAATTTAAATAATTCAACTACCACAAGAACTCAAGATGGATCATATTATAAAAGAAAATATCTTGAAATACTTCCTAATTTAAAATACATAATAAGGGATGATTTGAGTAGTCCAAAGGCAGTATATGACCCAACACATCCTGATGCAATTAAAGAAGGTAAAGACAAAGGATATGTATATTATCCAAATATAATTATAGATGATGAGGAAAATGATCTTATCAATAATGTATTTTTATATAATTCAATTCTTGAATACTTAAAAAGTAGAAACATACCAGTTATGTCTATAGAAATTGATCCAAATAATATATGATGAGTATCATAAATATTTCTGAAATTGATAGAAATTAATGTTTTTTAAATACAAAAAGACTTCTAACTACTTTTACCTGATGTTTTCTTTGTTACATTTTGTACTGTCGCTTCGCTTCTGACGCACAAAATGCGCCAAGCCCTTCGGGCACGAAAATACAGATTAAGCAAATGTAAAATTCCAATTACTTAAACAAGGAAATAAGGGAAGAAGTCCGGCCTTGGCTTCCAGCCGTGCGGCCCGGACAAGAAGTGGGGGCACTGGTGGATAACAGCGATTATTTCGCTGCGCTCCCTGTGGTCGCTTGGGCTCCTGCCAGTTGAGCTGGCAGATCGCCATATTTTGTTTTCATAAAACCGGAAGAACATGTGTTTTATGCTTTTCAGGTTTGAAAAAACCAAATAAAAGTATTTTAGAGTTTAGCCACAAAACATCGAATAATCGCGAGACGTTATCCACAATGCCCCCACAAGAAGACACCGCCCGGACCTCCGGCCGACGGGCGAAGAGAATTGAATACCAATTAAACTACTTAAAAAAGGTAAATATATGAATGGATTAAATGAAAAAAGTATTTTATTCAAACATTTAGAGGACAATTCTTTACATACGATAAATGAATTATATCATTATACAACAATAGAAAATTTCTACAAAATTATTGAAACTAAAACATTTTATATTTTTAATTCTTATCAAATGAATGATTATAAAGAAAACTATGTATTGATCGAAAAACTCAAGGAATATTTAAAAAATAGAAATGATATTCCAGAGGATTATCTGAATAAACTTGATGAAACCATAAAGATAAAGTTTAGATTGAATACACCATATGTGTTTTGTTTAACTGAATTAAATGATTCGTTATCACAATGGAGAGCTTATGGAAATGATGGAAAAGGAATTTGTTTTAAAATAGACAGTAAAAAGTTACAAATGAAATATCGTCTGCCTTTTACAGGCGCAGAAAAAGATAATAATTTATCATTACACAATGTAATTTATAATAATGAAGAGATTAAAAATATCATTGAGAATATTATCAATCAAAGTATTGATTTTGCAAAAACTCGAGATGAAAATATTAGAAATATAGTCTTTGCTGAAACAGCATGTGCTTTAATGGTAAGATTTAACCCAGTAGTAAAATTAAATGAATTTAAAGAAGAGAAAGAATGGAGAATTATTTACAATCCGGTCTGTATAAAAACCGACGGCATTCCATTTAATACTTTAGATAATAATAAAGATATTGGATTTTTAATAACAAATAATAATTTGAGATCTTATTTTAAAATATCATTTACAAGTGATGAATTTAAAGATATTATTTCTGCTATTTATATTGGTCCTAAAAGTAGAGTAGACGATTATGAAATGCGAATATTATTAGATATTAATGCATTAAAGAATACAGAAATATATCGTTCAAATATTCCATATAGATAATTATTTGTATAGGTAGAATAATTAACTGACTGTTTATGAAGTCCGGCCTTGGCTTCCAGCCGTGCGGCCGGACAAGAAGTGGGGGCACTGGTGGATAACAGCGGTTCAAGCGCATCGCTCGGATTACCTCGCTTGGGCTTCGCCAAACATCGCAGGGTTTATGCTACAACTTTTTGAAATAACGAGTTAGGAGTAATAAATAATACAGCTTTATGTTAAATAGTCTTGGTCTGCGATGCTTCGCTTAACCGCAGGACGTTATCCACAATGCCCCCACAAGATGCGATCGCCCGGACCTCCGGCCGACGGGCGAAAATTAGTAAACGCAGTTTTATAATTGGAAATGGTAAGCACTTTTTCCCCAGTCATGGAAAGGAAAAGTACCCCACCTAGTGAAAAAAATTAGCTCTCCTTTTTATTTGAAATTCTATATGAATCTCCCGCGAGGGAGAAAACATGTGCATGATGCAGCAGTCTGTCCAGCAGCGCTGTTGTCATTACTTCGTCCCCAAGCATTTCCGCCCAGGAATCAAAACTTTTGTTAGATGTTATGATAATTGATGTGCGTTCATAAAGTTCACTCACCAGCGAAAAGAATAAATTGGCCTCTTTTCGGTCAATAGGTGTGTAGCCTATTTCATCGATGATCAAGACATCGGACTTCATGATTCGATTGAGCCTGAATGTACTCGAGCGCTGAACATCCATTGTTTTCAGTAGCTTCACCAGTGATGTGATTCGCTCAAAGCAGACCTTATACCCTTTCTGAATTGCCTCATAACCAAGTGCAATAGAAAGATGAGTTTTCCCTATTCCCGGAGGTCCAAAGAAAAGAAGATTTTCCTGTTTATCTATCCAAGTGAAATCGAGAAGATTTTTAAGCTGTAATTTGTTTATACCTTCCAGCCTATTTATATTAAAATCTTCAAGAAGTTTTATTACCGGAAAATGAGAGCCTGCAAGGTTGCGTCTCAGCCTGCGTTCCATCCGGTAGGAGATCTCTTTTTCCAGAAGAGTTTTAAGGAACTCAAGATGTGAAATTTCACTTTCAACATTCACTTCATTTAATGCTTTTGATATCCCCTGAAGTTTTAAGTTTTCCAGCACTCCGGTACAATAATCGAGCGTTTTCATAAAGCTCCTCCGATTATGCTGACCAGCGAACTATAATAACTAAGCTTCCTTTGAACAACTTTTGGATTTCTTAAATCTGCTTTAACAGCCTGAATTCCGGTTATTAGTTTAGGGAGAATATTATCATGTAAATCTTCAGTAACACCTTTTACATATGCATACGCTTCTTCAAGATTCATGGCGCTGCATCCCCCTGTTTCTTCACACACGATAAGGGCCTTTGAAAGTAGCTCAACATCATAGCCGCCGGATAGAAATTTACTTAAACTTGAATGCTGTTCACGAAAATAACGGGTGTAACGCCGATAGTTTTTCTGAACAAATTCCTCCCAACCGGGAGCTGTAACTTTTTCAAGTAACTCATCTCGAAGCTGTGTTTGTTTAACAGAATTATCTTTAAAATGATTCTTTTTCGATATTATCTGTCCAGGAAGTACTGAGCGTGCGTGATGAGCAATTTCTCTTCCAGCCAATTCATCATAAATGAATAATTCATTCTCTGATCTATAAATCCAGACGGTTTTACGCCGGTATGAAATAGGCACTGAATATTTACAGGAATCTACACTTATGAAACTTTTTAGATCTACTTTACGATCTTCCCGCTCAAGAATGGAATCTCTTTTAAACATTGAAGCCCGCAAGGGCTTGAGTTTCTCTTGTTCCTTTTTAAGCAGGTTTGCAGGAATTATTCCGGTTGCTTGAGATATTTTCCCGTTTGCTGTTCTCACTATCCATGAAGAGAGCTTTGATTGAACATCTTCGAAATCATCAAAGGTTCTCGCTGAAAAAAAACTTGTCTTTACGAACTTAACGAGATTTTCTACCTTTCCCTTGGATTCCGGATCTGCTTTTCGACAGACATATAGCTCAAACTGCATTTCATCTTGAAATTGGCTAAATGATTTTGTGAGAATAATATCCCCGCTGTTTTCACTGACAATCAGGGTCCGGTCCTGATCAATTACTATCTGATGTGGTATGCCACCTATGTACTCAAAACAATCAAGAAGATGTAAAATTACATCCAATGTTGTAAACGGACGTTGCTGTACTGCAACATATCGGTATCTGCTTGCAGAGAGCACTGATGCAAAGATATAGACGGTCTCTCCAGTGTTTATCTTTAGCTGGCCAAAATCAACCTGCAATTGTTTTCCAAACGGCAGTTCATCTACCGGAGTATAGGACCTATATAGCGGTGATGTAAGAATTCCACCTGTTCTTACCAGATATGAAATATAATTTCTCAAAGTACGGGGTGTTCCCGGAAGATTCTCCTCCCCGTATTTTTCCTCCAGCAAATCATAGACTGAAGACGAATATACCTTGCTTTCATTCAGCCGGTAAATCTCAATGACTTCGTCTCTGAAGGGTTCGAAGACTTGTTCTTTTTTATGAGCGATTTTTTGATACTCAACATATTTTTCAGCGCTCATCTTGTAATATTTTGAGACAGTTTTCCGAGAAACTTCAAGCTTTTTGCTTATTTGACGGATTCCCATACCTGCCTTCTTGTGTTTTCTGATAGTTTGAAATAAGTTCATTGTAATCATTTGAGTCCATCCTGGTTGATTGTTTCATAGCTACAACCTTATAGGATGGACTCTTTCTTTTCACTAGGTGGGGTACTTTTCCTTTCCACCTCTGGGGTAATTTAGCTTACCATTTCCATTTATAATTTATTTTACATATTAGGAGGTAATATATGTCCTATTTAATGCATATTACATTTGACAACACTCGCCGCTTAAAAAAAAATATTTACTATTTTAGCTATAAAAATGTAATCTTTAAATTAATACAGAACAATCCTCGAATACATTCAGACGTTTTATTAACAATTGTTTCAAAAAGTGGAAATATTGAAGAAGAAAATGCATATTCAGCAGCATCTGAATTTTTAAGTGCATTAAGTTGGGAAATTAATTCGCAAATTATCATGAGCTATAGTGGTGGATATGGCTGGGATGAAAAAAAAAGTCTTAGATATGCAAAACAAGGTATTTATATTCCACCAGTATTTCCTGTTGGAAGAGGTAGAATGTTGGGGTATGATTTGAATGAAATACCAGCAATTATTAATTCTGAACAAATTACTGCTTTAACTCTTTATAGAGAAGCACATAGTTCAAATAATCCTTATCTTTCATTTTTATTTTATTGGCAAATATTGGATGTTTATGGGACTAAAGCTGCAACATGGACAAATAACATATTTAAAAAAAATGTTTCTGAACTTCAAATAAAAGAATATTTAAGTCAAATTAATCTTCAAGATAAACCTCTTGGAGATTATTTAGAAAAAGAATGCAGAGATGCAATTGCGCATATAAAAAGAGCACCAAATAAAACAAGAATTGATCTAGATTCAGCTAAGGATAATCAGCGAATATTAATAGCTGTAAAAATTGTTCAAAAATTAGCTGAGGTATATATAAAAAAACATCTAAATCTTAACAAATCATGTTTTTTAGTAAAGAAAAACAATTGGAGCTATCCTGAATATGTTTGTATAAATTAATTAATAATATTAAAAGATTATATGGCAGAAGAAAAAAGGTTAAATAATATTAGGTGGTGTTGTAGCATTAGACAAAACAATGGAAATATGAATTGTAAATAAAGATCTAACTATCGTAAAAAAATACAAATCATACGAAATATTTGCAAAAAAATATACGGGTCGAGTAATTCACTGACATTTTAAGAAGTCCGGCCTTGGCTTCCAGCCGTGCGGCCTGGACAAGAAGTGGGGGCACTGGTGGATAACAGAGGATAATGCGCTTCGCTCGGAGTACCTCGCTTGGGCTTCGCCACACATCGTAGGGTTTGAACAATAACTGTTAAAACAACCAGTTTTGGAAAACATATAATACAGCTTTTAAAATATCATAGTTAATCTACGATGCGTCGCTTATCCTCAGGACGTTATCCACAATGCCCCCACAAGATGCGATCGCCCGGACCTCCGGCCGACGGGCGAGGATATGCAATATGGATAATCTACTTTATAAAGTATTCTACGGTAATTACAAATGTATGGAGTTAACTTATGAAAATAGATAATGTAAATGTAGTTAAGCTAGTTAAATATATAATTACACATTCAAGAATAAGTGAGTCTGGTATTGAATATTCAATGGACAAAGTAGATTATGCCCTTGATGAACTTTGTTTGTATTTTCCTAAATATTCTTATAATTCCATACAAAAAACTCTATTAACAATATCAAGCAGTAAGGAAAACATTACATATGAAATGTTTGAAGATTTATTAAGAGATAATGAGGATAAAAAAACAATAAAAAGTGAATTGTATCCATACATATTTATTATCCCAATTGGAATTACTATTGAAGAAAATACAAGTATTAAACTTTTTAAGAAAAAATTAGACTTTATTACATTTAATGATATTCAAAAAATTGTGCCAAATGAAATACTGAAGATAGAAACAATAAAAAAATCAATTCATCGAAATGAAAATATTTATATTCCAAAGACCTTTATTAAAATAAATGTTTCCGCTTTATCTCGTTCTTCAGCAGTGCTTGAATTATGGAATATTTATCAAATAATCAAAGCATTAATTGAATTACGAAAAAGTTGGGGCACGCAATACATAATTCATAACACTCTTGATGCTCGTGGCAAGATAAATATGCCAGATTGGATAATAATAAAAGATAAAAAAAAATTTAGCATTCATCATTTTAAACTATCTATTCAGCGGCCAAAGCAAGCAATTAAATTGTCACCAGAGGATTTTAATTCAATAAAAAATATGATAAATCTCATAAAGAAAAAATCAAATGAAAAGTTATTAGATTTTGTTATTTATAGATCTTTTTTGCTTTATAATGATGCACTTGAACAAAATGATTTCAATTATTGCTTTTTAGCTTTTTGGCAAATACTTGAAACAATTTCATTAGCAGAGAGAAATGGAGGCGATACAAAAGTAATTGTTAATCGAATTATTCCATTAACTGAAAAAATATTAGGTGACAAAATACAACTAACTCAAATCTTAAATTTATTCGCAAAAAAAAGATGTGATTTAGTACATAGTGGAATAGGTAGTATAAGTAATGATAATATCAATAAAATAAAATATATATGTGAAATAGCTTTAGAATGGATTATTGATAATAAGGAACAATATAGAACTGTTAATACTCTTTTTCAATATTATTCTCTTCGTTCAACGGATAAAACAACAATTGACTCAATAAAATCAGCAATTAAAATATTAAAAAGAAATACGTAGTAAAATGTGTATAAATATAATATATGTCTACAGGTATAGTTATTACTTGAAACTATAAGAAGTCCGGCCTTGGCTTCCAGCCGTGCGGCCTAGACAAGAAGTGGGGGCACTGGTGGATAACAGAGGATAATGCGCTTCGCTCTCTTTGGTCGCTTGGGCTTCGCCACACATCGTATGGTTTTAATTACAACATCTATAAACGACAAGTTTTAGAAGAAAATATTTTGACTTTGAAATATTAATTCTCGGACTCCGATGCGTCGCTTATCCTCGGGACGTTATCCACAATGCCCCCACAAGAGAAAATCGCCCGGACCTCCGGCCGACGGGCGAGAGAAAAAACAAAGAATGATTTTAAAAAATATTTGTGTAAATAAAAAAAAAGAATATAATATTAATAATGGATAAAATCAGTCTCCAATAATCTAGTTATTATTGGTTATGTTAATGTTCAAGAATGAAGATTAAAACATAATATTCTGCTATATTAAAAAATAGATATAATGGATGATGTATTGATATGATTTTTATTAATAATAAACCTTTATTACCGTTTGAGTATAAAAGTTGTGATCTAAATACTAAAATTAAAAAATATGATGAATATTCAAAAGAAGGCTTTTTAGTAAAAAAATATAAAAAAACAGGATTTAATGAATATAATCAAAAAGGGTTTTTAATTAAATCCGAATACATTAACGATTTTGGTCAAAAAGTTTATCGGTCATTTACATATGACTATGATAAAGATATTATAAACGCCATTGAAAATATTGAAATATATAATACTGCAAATGTAACAAAAAGATATAATATTATTCTATTTGAAAACATTATTAAAAAAATAGTGATTGAGGAAATATACACTGAAAAATATATGTCTAGAAATTATTATGATGAAAAAGAATATGAATATAATAAAAAAAATATTCTCATTAAAGAAACACAAAAAAACAATTTTGATAAAATTACTATCAATTACAAATACAATAATGACAAATTAATTGAAAAAATAACATCTAGTGAAAAAGAAGTATACAATTATTCTAATAATACAATATCTGTTGTTGTTTATGATAACCTAAATAATATTGTCAAAAACGTTTATTATAAAATAGAATCAGATAACATAACGTATATGCTTTCTTCTAATTCAGATAATTCAAAAAATGAAGAACAAAATGCTTATTTTTATAATGACATAATTAAAAATAAAACAATTACAAAATATTACAAATTTAATGATTGTTATTCGCATAATAAAATAAATACAGTTGAAAACTATGATTATGATTTAAAAGGAAATTGGATTAACTATGAATGTGAGTATTTTGATAAATATAAAAATAATAAACCTTATAAAGTAGCCATAATAAAAAGAGACATTATTTATTGATATTTTTTACTCAGTTAGAATAATTACCTGACAGTAGAAAAAGTCCGGCCTTGGCTTCCAGCCGTACGGCCTGGACAAGAAGTGGGGGCACTGGTGGATAACAGAGGATAATTCGCTGCGCTCGGAGTACCTCGCTTGGCCTATGGCACACATCGCAGACTTTTAACAACAAATACAGAGAACAACCAGTTTTGAAAGAAAAATACAATAGCTTTTAAATATCAATACTTTATCTACGATGCGTCGCTTATCCTCAGGACGTTCTCCGAAATACCGCCCTAAGAGAAAATCGCCCGGGCCCCTGGCCGACGGGCGAGGATATGCAATACTTAATGTAGTTAGAAAGAAATATAATGTATAGGATGTTTTATGAAAGATAGTAATATATTTAATAGTTATATAAATGAATATAAAGAAAAAGGTTTTTTATATTTAAAAAAAGAGGATGTAGAATATGAAAGAATTTACAAGGAAAAGAATGATGTTTTAACGAAGAAATATAAAATGAAAATTGGTTCAAAACAACCAGAAAAATACAGTGGAGACATGTTTGTTCAACGAATGCTTTCTGAAACAGATCCTCTTGAAAAAAGAAAATTACTATTTGAGAATGAATTAATTATCCCAAGGATAATATATTTTAAAGAAAACAAAATATTTTCTACTCACTACAGAAAAAGAATTAATCATATATATAATAAAATTAAAAGAAATGAAGAAGATGAAATATATAAAGAACAATTTATTTACAATAAAAATAAGATAATTATCCGCGAAATTAGAACTGTAGATGACTATTTGAAAGTGATTGAAGAATATAATGTTAATTATTTTAGAGGACATAGTAATATGAATTATAAATTGATTCCAGCAGTTTATAGAAATGGGAACATAAAAATGGAATCAAAATATTTTAAAGAAATGATTCTTAGATATCCTGAAGAATTTGAAAATATGAAATCGGCGATTGAAATACTATCTAAAATGCAGCATTATGGTTGTCCTACTAGATTACTTGATATTACAAAAAATCCGTTAGTAGCATTATATTTTGCTTGTTCAGAAAATATTGATACAATTGGAGAAATCATTTGCTTCAGTGTAAATGATGATGATATTAGATATAATGATAGTGATACTGTAAGTATTTTGGCGAATCTTGCAAAAATAGATGAAAAATTTGATATATCTAAAATTAAAAAAAGGGAAAAAAGATTCTTTAATAAACATAGAATTATAGATAGATTGCATCATGAAATAAAACAGGAAAAATCATATTTTAGACCAATAATAAATCCTAAAGATATTGAAGAAGTATGCTTTGTTCGTCCAAAGCTCAATAATAAACGAATACTTATTCAAGATGGGGGTTTTATTATATTTGGTATTTCTAATATAAAAGAAAAACCTGCAATAGTCAAAAATGATATAACAATCGGCAATAAAAAATTGAAGGTTTTAGTACTAAATAATGAAGTTAAAAAGCAATTTCTTAATAAACTAGATCTTATGGGTATAAATAGAGGAACTTTATTTCCAGAGATTAATAATTACTCACAGTATTTAAAAGCAAAATATGAAGAAAAATTGAAGTAATACAAGACTCGTCCAGACCTTGCCTCCGGCCTATCGGTCTGGACAAGAAAGGGCGGTACTTCCGAGAACAGAGGATAATGCGCTGCGCTCGGAGTACCTCGCTTGGCCTGCGGCATATTTTGCTATCATTAAAACAGTTCATATTCTGTTTTACTCTATTTAAATATATTCCCCAAGACTATTACAAAATAAAAGATTTTAACAAAACATCGCTTATCCTCAGGACGTTCTACGAAATACCGCCCAAGAAGACATCGCCCGGACCTTCGGCCGACGGGCGAGAGAAAATTAATATTAACCCCAAAAGAATATAGACAATAATTTTTATGTGTTATATGGAAATACCAGGGGGTTAAATATGTATCATCCAAGATTTAAAGGAAACCATTATGAAATGGGAAAGAAGATGGGAAAGATCTTTAAAAACGAAAATGTTCAGTTTCCTATCAAACTTGATTCATTACAAACTGAGTATGGCAGAGAAAGCGGAAAACTGCTAAAAAAGTATTTTCCAGAAGCAGCAGAAGAAATAAAAGGCATTACTGATGTAATAGGATATGATAATGAGCAATTCACTTCCTGGCTGATGTGTATGGGTTGTTGCATGTATAATTTAGAAGAATCAAATAGTGTAGAAGTAAGAGGTTGTACTGCGTTTAGTTTTACCCATAATGGAGGGATATTTTACGGAAGAGATAATGATTTGCCACCATTTTTAAAGAAGCCAAGTAAAAGCGTATATTATAAACCAGAGAATAAGAATAGCTTTATTCTAAACACATCATCTTTTATAAATGGTGAGGAAGGAATAAATGATTATGGATTGATTGTAGCCATGACTTTTGTTTTACCAAAAATGGAAGAAATAAAGCCGGGTTTAAATTCTGTATTTCTTGTCCGTTATATTTTAGAAAAATGCAGGACAGTTGAAGAAGGAATTGAAGTTTTAAAAAAACTACCAATAGCTTCGAGCTGTAATATTCTTTTAGCTGATAAAAGCAAAGCAATGGTTGTAGTAGAATGCAATCCATTGGAAATGAACATAAGATATCCTGAAGAAAAAGATAATGGTGAGAGTTTTATAGTTACAGTAAATCATTTTACTTCAGAGAAAATGTGGAAACACGATGCGAGCGATCGTAATATATACTTCTCCGAAGTCAGATATCAAACCGCACATTATGCATTAAAGAATATAGATTTCAAAGATAGTGTCGAGCATGCTGAGAAAATACTAAGCGGAGATTATGGTTTTATGTGTCAGTATGAAAAAAAATTGAATTTTGAGACTATATGGTCATCAGTATTCGATGTTAAAAATAAAAAGATATATAGAGCAGAAGGAAATCCTATAAAAACAAAATATATCAAAGATGAGAGACTCATTTTTATATAAACCAAAAGTAATAAATGCATTTACTTTTCAATTAGAAAAGGATAGTCCAGACCTTGGCTCCGCCCTATCGGTCTGGACGGGAAGGGCGGTACTTCGTAGAACACAGCATAACCGGTTCCGGCCATTCGGCCTTCACCAAAATTGCTTCGCAACTTCGGTTATGCTGGGAACGTTATGCTCAATACCAGCCGCAAGAGGAAATCGCCCGGACCTCCGGCCAACGGGCGAGAGAGAAGAAGAAACAATAAGTATAGATTAAACTGTAAAAGATAAGAAATGCTTATGGAAAGTGAAAGAACTTGACAATAATATGTAATAACAATATAATTACAGCAAGAGGTAAAGAATGATAGTTTCTGTTGTTTCCATCGGCAATTCAAAAGGAATACGTCTTCCAAAAGCATTATTAAATCAACTAAAAATATCAGATAAACTGGATTTAGAAGTAGAAGATCAGAAAATAATACTTAAACCTGTATCTGATAATCCAAGAGCAGGATGGAATTTGGCTTTTAAAGATATGCATGAAAAAAATGAAGATCAATTATTGATAAATGAAAGTATTGATTCTAAGGATTTCAAATGGGAATGGTAATAAATCAGTATGAAGTCTATCTGGTTGAGCTTGATCCAACAAAGGGACATGAAATACAAAAAACAAGACCATGTTTAATTATTTCCCCCGATGAAATGAATCACAATATAAGTACTGTTATTATTGCTCCAATGACAACAAAATCACATAATTATCCGACACGTGTAGAATTAAGGTTTTTAGGAAAAAAAGGATGGATAGTTTTAGATCAGATAAGAACGATAGACAAACAGAGATTATTAAAAAAAATTGGCAAGATTGAAATTAAAGAAATTCTAAAAGTTAAAGAAATCATTAAAGAAATGTTGGTTGATTGATAAAAAAAATTAAAATATTAATGCAAGAGAAAAAGTCCGGCCTTGGCGTTGCCGTGCGGCCTGGACAAGAAGCGGCTGGTACTGGAGCATAACAGCGATTATTTCGCTGCGCTCCCTGTGGTCGCTTGGGCTCCTGCCAGTTGAACTGGCAGATCGCCATATTTTGTTTTAATAAAACAGAAACAACATGTATTTTATGCTTTTCGAGTTTTAAAAAATAAATAAAAGTATTTTAGAGTTTAGCCACAAAACATCGAATAATCGCGAGACGTTATGCTCAATACCAGCCGCAAGAAGAAATCGCCCGGACCTCCGGCCGACGGGCGAAGAAAAATAAATAGTAAGGAATATACTTTATGAAAGAAGTTTTTATATTAGGAGCTGGTTTCTCCAAATGGTTTTCACCAGCAATGCCTTTATTAAAAGAATTAATTCCTTTATTAAGTAAAAATACTATAAATGATATAAAGAAAAAACAGGTATTGAAAATAATAATAGAAAAGGAAAAAAATGTAGAAAAGTTGTTATCATATTTATCAATTGATTATCCATGGAAAACAAAAGATGAAGTGTATTCTGATAAATCATTGTATATCAGAATAGTCAAAGAAATATCTGAAGGTTTACTAAAAATACAATCGCAGCAACTGTTTGATATTAAACCCGAAGATAATAAATATAAACTTTTTAGTTATTGGTATAAAAATAGATCTAAGATATTAACATTTAACTATGATAATATTTTAGAATTAACTTTTACAAAAATGTATACATATTATGATTGGTATTATTTTTACGATATACCGATAAAAAGCTTAATTGATAGAAGCGAACCTAAAATATTTCATGGTACAATTTCTGGAACACCGACAATAGAACCAAAATTCCCAACTATTTTAAAACTGCATGGATCAATTAATTGGCTGTTTCAAGGAGATTTTGTAGATCAAAATAGTGATACTGTATATCACTATAATCCCCGTTTAAAATTACCTTCGATAGAGATAAATAAAAAGGGATTAACTGAGTACATTATACCTCCATTATTAGAAAAAAATAATTATATAAATCATTATCTTATTAAATGTATTTGGCAGAGTAGTAAAAAAGAAATTAATGATGCAGATAAAATAATTATAATAGGATATTCTTTTCCGCCCTCTGATATATATATGGATTTATTTTTCAAATCAGCTATTAATAAAATGCAAGAAATAGTCATTGTAAATGTAGATGAGAAAAAGGAATATGAAAATAAAGTAAGAAAAATATTTTCACCAATGTACAAAAGAGGGAAACTAAATATAAATTTTATTACTGGTAGCAAATCTATAGATGAATATACTGATAACTTAAGAGATAACAATTATCCTTGATTAGGAAGTCCGGCCTTGGCGTTGCCGTGCGGCCTGGACAAGAAGCGGCTGGTACTGGAGCATAACAGAGGATAAGGCGCTTCGCTCCCTTTGGTCGCTTGACCTTCGGCATATTTTGCTATCATCAAGCTTGAACAGTAAAAGATAAACCGTTTTAACATTTAACAAAAAAGACATTAATGTTTTAGAGTTTTTAACCGCAAAACATCGCTTATCCTCGAGACGTTATTTGCAATACCTCCGCGAAGAGAATACCGCCCGGACCTCTGGCCGACGGGCGAAGAAAAATAATATATTATAATTTAAAACTGAGGAATTATGAGTGAAAATAATCGATTATTGATTATAGGCGCCGGATTTTCTAAATTAGCTGGATTGCCACTTGGGAATGAACTGTTTAATCTAGTTAGAAATTATGCAAAAAAAATACATGGAAATGATAATATCTTGGAAGCAGAAATTGAAGATTATAAAAGATATAATAAAGATTCGTTCAGAAAAGAAATTGATGATAATAATATTTCTTTAGAAGAATTATTATCATTTATGGATATTGAACATGTTCTCAGACTACGTGGAAAAGATACATGGAGTAATGATGGTAATGAAGCTCAAGAAATGATAAAACGATTAATTGCAAAAATTATTCACAACAATACTCCTAATTTTGAAAGATTACCAAAAGAATATTTAGAATTTGCTAAGAATCTCAGAACTTGTGATATTATTATTACTTTTAATTACGATACAATAATTGAAGATATTTTAGATAACATAGGATTACCTTATAGATTATTTCAGCATAGATTTAAAACAGTTAATGGAGATACAGGTTTTATTGATGATGAAAAGAAAGAAATTACAGTATTAAAACTTCACGGATCAATTGATTGGTTTGATAAAACTGAGTATATCGAATTAAAAGAATCAACTTCGCAAAAATTAAAAAAAGAATATAATCCTGTTGATCCAATTTTTAATTCTAAAGAGGATTGGGGAATTGAGCCAATTCTTTCCGGGCCAAGATTGCCAATAGATTCGATGAAAAATATTTATAGAATCAGAAAATTAAATAAATATTATTCTTATGAATATCCTCCTGCAACACCATATATTATATCTCCTTCATATTGTAAATATGTGTATACACAAAGATTAAAAGATCTTTGGGATGGAATATTATTTGGTGGCAGCTTAAACTTTGGTCTTGCAATTATTGGATTTTCATTAACAAATCACGATGAATATATCCATAGAATTATATATACAATATCAAAAAATTATCAAAATAATTATTGGGGTGAAGATTTATATGGGTTTAAAAAAACAAAACTTAAACTTATAGATTTTAGAGCCACAGAAGATGATATTAATAATTTAAAGAAAAGATATTGTTTCTTGGATGAAAAAAAGACTTTATATCATTTAAAAGGTTTTAATTCTGAAGCTATAGAAATTATTTTTAATAATGAATGAAAAGTCCAACCCTTGGCTCCGCCCTATCGGGTTGGACAAGACGCGGAGGTACTGCAAATAACAGAGGATACTGCACTACGCTCGGAGTACCTCGCTTGGCCTGACGGCATATTTTGCTATCATCAAACTTGAATAGTAAAAGTTAAACCCTTAACAAGATTAACAAAGTAGACATAAATGTTTTAGAGTTAGAACCGCAAAACATCGCGTATCCTCAGGACGTTATAGGCAATACCTCCGCGAAGAGAAAATCGCCCGGACCTCCGGCCCACGGGCGAGAGAACCGGGGCAAAGAAAAAGTGTGAGGGAAAACTCATGGACGATTTAATTATTCGAAAACTTGAAGAGAAAGATTTAGATGAATTATCACTTCTTTATAAACAGTTCTGGAATGAAGAATCAAACATTGAAACGATGAAGAAAAAATATCAGGAGATAAAAAACAACCCAAACTATATAATATTATCAGCAGTTATTAATGGAACACTTGTAGGTTCAATTTACGGTGTGGTGTGTGAAGAATTATATGGAGCATGCAGACCCTTTCTTGTCATGGAAGATTTGATTGTAGATAAAAATATGAGAAAAAAGGGAATAGGCAAAGCATTACTTGAAAAAATTGAAAACTTTGGAAAAGAAAAGAAATGCAGCCAGATAATATTTATTACAGAAACAAATAGAATTGATGCAGTTTCCTTTTACGAGAAAATGGGATTTAAATCAAAAACGCATACTGGCTTTAAAAAACTATTGAATTAAATAATGGACAAAGAAAAGAAAAAGTATTAGATTATAAAAGTACGCTAATGCGTACGGAGGAAAACATGGGAGCAATAAACATAACAAATGCAAGGAAAGATTTGTATAATATAGTAAAAGCAGTAAATGATTCACATGAACCAGTGATAATTACCGGAAAAAACTCATCAGCAGTAATTGTAGGGGAGAGAGACTGGAGAAATATAGAGGAAACTCTTTATCTTGTATCAATTCCAGGAATGAGACAGTCAATTCTTGATGGAATGAAAGAACCAATTAGCAAATTATCAGATAAGTTAGATTGGTAATTATGTACAAAATATTATTTACCAAACAGGCACAGAAAGATGCAAAAAAACTATCATCATCGAATTTAAAAAAACAGGCCGAGGAAATTCTTGAGATATTGAAAGAAGACCCTTTTAAAGATTACCCACCTTATGAAAGGTTGATTGGAGATTTGACAGGAGCTTTTTCAAGAAGAATAAACATCCAGCATAGAATTGTTTATCAGGTGTATGAAAAAGAGAAGATAATAAAAGTAATCAGGATGTGGACACACTACGAGTAATTAATAAGAAAAGAATACGCCCAGCCCTTGGCGGTGCCGTGCGGGCTGGAAGACGCGGAGGTACATGCCTATAACAGCGATTATTTCGCTGCGCTCCCTGTGGTCGCTTGGGCTCCTGCCAGTTGAGCTGGCAGATCGCCATATTTTGTATTCATAAAACCGGAACAACATGTGTTTTATGCTCTTCAAGTTTGTAAAAACCAAATAAAAGTATTTTAGAGTTTAGTCACAAAACATCGAATAATCGCGAGACGTTAGCAGCAATACGTCCCCAAGAGGCAATCGCCCGGACCTCCGGCCAACGGGCGAAGAAAATATATAAATATACACAGTTTTAAAATAGAGGTGATAATTATGTATGGCAAAGTTCTGTTTTATAATTCTATCAAAGGTATAGGTAGAATATTGGGAGAGGATTCTGAATTGTATTTTGTTCATTATTCAAAAATTGTTGGAAGAGATTACAAGATTCTTTATAAAGGAGAACGGGTATCATTTGAGGTTAAATATCTCCCGCCTAATGAAAATGATGGAGAAAAGCATCATATGGCGATAAATATTAATGTTATAGAAGAAAAAAATGATACTAAATATTTAAGATTGAATCCTTTTACACCTGATAGACCTGTGAATAGTCCAGACCGCTTTGCTGGTAGAAGAAAAATCATTATTGACACTGTTACCGCTCTGCAAAATAATGAAAACATATTGATTACTGGTGATAGAGGAATTGGAAAAAGTTCATTAGCGAATCAATTGTATCTTTTAAGTACAGGTAATAAATGCTTATTAGAAAGGTACGATATTAAGATAGAAAATAATTTAGATTATGCCCCAATCTCAATAAGATTGTTAAAAGATTATGATATAGCTACAATGTCAAAAAAAATTATTCATGAGTATATTCAAAAATATGAATTATTTAAAATAAAAACCGAACATGAGTTTGATTTTAAAATATATAAATTAAAAGTAAAACATGAAGATGAAGAAAAAGATATTACGGATTTATTTAATTACGATATTATTAAAATTGCGGAAGCATTAAAAAAGAAAAATGGTTTATTGATTTTTATTGATGAGATTGAAAATATTGACCCAGAAGCTGGTTTATCTAATTTTATAAAAAATGTAACAGAATATTTCAATATTGAAAGAAAAAAAATTAACTTTATAATGTCGGGTATTAATTCAGCATCAACAAAACATTTTTTAGTTCATAGATCGTTTAATAGGTTATTTACTTCAATACAATTAAAAGAATTATCTATGATTGAGGCCGATGAATTTTTAACTTTATATTTAGAAAATAATTCTACACATATTATGGATTCCACTAGATCAAAATTAATAAAAGCATCTCGAGGACTACCTGTTAATCTACAATTATTAGGGTTTTATTCATATCAATTGGATGATGATAATAGAATATCAAAAAATGATTTAGATGATGCAATAGAACACATATTAGAAGTCAAAAAAAATGAATATGCTAATCGACATGAAAGTATTGGTTTTGGTCTTCCTGAAGAAATATTAAAATATATTTATAAAGAAAAAAAATTCAATGAAATAAAGATTGATTTTCTTTTAGAAAAGTTTCAAACCGATGAAATAAAAGTTATAGAATCATTAAATAAATTAGAAAAGTGTGAACTTATAACAAAGTATGCTAAAGGTAGGTATTTTATAAAAGATTATTTATTCCATTTATATTTACAAAAACATTATTATACATTTTAATAAAATGTGTTATTTATTTTAATATCAATAAAATAAGTCCAGCCTTGGCGTTGCCGTGCGGCTTGGACAAGAAGGGGACGTACAGCTGCTAACAGCGATTATTTCGCTTCGCTCCCTGTGGTCGCTTGGGCTCCTGCCAGTTGAGCTGGCAGATCGCCATATTTTGTTTTCATAAAACCGGAAGAACATGTGTTTTATGCTCTTCAAGTTTGTAAAAACCAAATAAAAGTATTTTAGAGTTTAGTTACAAAACATCGAATAATCGCGAGACGTTAGCAGCAATACGTCCCCAAGAGAAATCGCCCGGACCTCCGGCCGACGGGCGAATAGGTTTTTATCTGATTAGGAACGTTTTATAAACAAAATAGAGATAACAGTGAATAGTCTTAAAAAAGCCATTAAATTAGAAAAAAAAGGAAACTATAAAGCAGCTTTAGTTTCATATAAAAAGATTGAGACAGATGATTTATCTGAAAAAGAACATTTATATGTAAATAGATCGATCGCTGCCTGTTTATTCTATCTAAGAGAATATGATAAAGCAATTCAGGAATATGAAAAAATACTCAAAGAATTCTTTTTGGATACATTTTTAAAAAATCAAATAGAAGAGAATATGCAATTATGCTTTTTATATGGTTCTTCAGCACAGAAAGCAATAGAGTATTTTAAAAATAGAATATTGAATGAAAAAAGCAATATAGAAAAGAAATGCTGGTGGTATTGGTATACAGGACAAGGATTTCAAAGATTAAAAGAATTTAAAGCAGCTGAAATAGCTTATGAACATGCATATCAAACATCAAAAGAATTAAACAGTCCAAAGGAAGATTTTTATCTTCTTTATATAGCAGTAATAAAAATATTTCAAAAACAATTACAAAATGCTGATGAAATATTAGTTTTATATAAAGAAATATATAATCAAAAAGATATAACTGGGTTGTTTCAAATAATTACGGGTTTAGTTGCTATGCAAAAAGATTTTACTAAAGGACGGAAGCTTTATCATAATGGAATCAAAAAAGCCAAAAAAGGAAAGTGGATAGAAAACATTGAACTTGCCGAAGAGTTGTTAAAAGTCTGTAAAGAAGAAAGCTATGTCAAAAGATGATATAATTGTTAAAAAAATATTTCCGCCGCTTGATGATTTATACATGCTTTTGAAAAAAATGCAAAAAGTATTGAATGTGGAAATCAATGAAGAAGATTTTGTTATAGGTAAAAAGCAATTATTTTATATTTTTATGCATGAGACAATGCATGCCTTTATCTCTAAAAAAGCACATTGGATATATGATCTTGCTGAATATGAAACAGATTTTATTGATGAAGTAGTCGCAAGAATAATAATTGATGATTTGATAAAAGAATTAAATATCTACGAAAAGTTGGATTTATTTTATGAAAACCATATTAATCACAGAAAAGATCTTCCAAAATATGGTTACAATTTAACCCCAGAACAGTATGACGGAATCGAAAGAGAATATTATAGAAATCATTCGAAAGAAAAAGATATTAATGGCTTCTGTCATTTTGTTCATGATGAGTATAAAAGACTTGGTATTAAACGGAGAGAAGATTTTTCATATAAACAGAATTAAGAAAATATTTAATAGCTAATATATAAAGAAGTCCGGCCTTGGCTTCCAGCCGTACGGCCTGGACAAGAAGGGGACGTACAGCTGCTAACAGCGATTATTTCGCTGCGCTCCCTATGGTCGCTTGGGCTCCTGCCAGTTGAGCTGGCAGATCGCCATATTTTGTTTTAATAAAACTGGAACAATATGTATTCTATGCTTTTTAAGTTTAAAAAAATTAAATAAAAGTATTTTAGAGTTTAGCCGCAAAACATCGAATAATCGCGAAACGTTAGCAGCAATACGTCCCCAAGAGGAAATCGCCCGGACCTCCGGCCGACGGGCGAGAAAATATAGTTAACAGTGTATGTACAAAAAGTAAAGCTTTCATATTAAATCATTACTTGGATAGATGCTACCTGCGTTGCGTCCAAAACTATTATACTTGGATTAAATCATTACATATGCTACTATGTTGTTTCATAATATCTTCGAGGGAAATATCCATTTAAGGGAAAATAATAGATGATTCAAGGCACACTTTTTGACATAGAATCAAAGACAATTGAAAGCATTTCAAACCCTGAAACCTATAAAGGAATTTATGCATTCCATAAATATTGGGGTAAAAAACCTTCTGAAAGCCTTTGCTACTTTATTCAAACTTGTACAAAAGCAGGAGATTTAGTTCTTGATCCATTTCTGGGATCAGGTCTTATAAGTATTGAAACCAATGCATTATCAAGAAGATTTATAGGTATAGATATTAATCCTTTCTCGATAGAGCATACATCTTTTTTATTATCATTGCCAAAACCTAATGATTATATTTCAGCAGTACAAGAAATTAAAAAGAATACACAACAGAAAATATTAGAAACATATAAAATGACTGATGGTAAATATGCATCTCATTATTTATGGGAAAAAGAAGATTTAATTAAAGTATGGAGAAAACCAGAAACTGGAAAAAATAGAATTGAATATAATCCTACAAAACATGATCTTGAAGTGATCAAAAGTTTTGAGGATTATAAAATACGCAATATAAATAAAGGAACTTTTTTTGAAAATGCAAGAATAAATGCAAAAAAAGATATGAGCATTTATGATTTATTTACAAAAAGAGCACTTCATAATATTGATCTATTATTAGATGAAATTAAAAAATATCCAGAAATAATTCAAAGAGCATTACTATTAACCCTTACCTCTTCTTCAGGCCAAATGTCATCTATGGTATTTGCGATAACTGGTCGTGGAAAAACAAAAAATGAAGAGTCTACAAAAATTGAAGTTGGAAGCTGGGTGATTGGATTGTGGCGTCCTGAATTACATTTTGAGATAAATGTATGGAATTGTTTTGAAAATCGAACGAAAAAATTGTATAAGGCTTTATCTGAGACTGAAAATCGGAATATACCTTTTACAAAAGATGTACTGAGTGTTTTTTCTAAAAAGACAAATATCGCTATAGTTCAAGGAAATTCATTAAAAGTTTTATCCGCCTTCCCTGAAAAATCTATAATGTTAATCATTACTGATCCACCACATAGTGACAGAATACCTTATCTTGAATTAAGTGAAATGTGGAATTGCTTACTAAACAAAGAGTCCGATTTTTCAGAAGAAATTGTTGTTTCCAATGCAAAAGAACGTAATAAAAATAAACAAAAGTATTCAGAAGATATGAGTGAAATATTAATTGAATCAAGTAGGATACTTCATGAAGATGGTTTTCTATTAATGTATTTCAACGCTCGCGATAAGCAAAGTTGGGATTTTTTTAATGTAATTAATAGTAAAACAGATTTAGTATTTATTGGAGCTTTTCCTATGGAATATTCCGCCAATTCTGTAGTTCAAGATAATAGAAAAGGCTCAATGAAAACAGACTTTCTATTAGTTTTTAAGCATAATAATGGTAAAAACAATTTACATGCTCTCCGTAAGATACCTGGATGGATTCAAGAGCTGCCAAAACAAGCAACTATATTAGGAGAAATAAATGAGTAAGTCATTCAGAACATGGAAAAAACAACACGATAGTAAAGATCTTCAACCGTTTAGTTATGATAAAGAAGGCCTTTTATGGCTAAAAATTAAATCGATTGTAAGAAAAGAAATAATTTCAGAGTTTCTTACAACAACCGGAATTACATTATCATCAACTACTTTAACAAAGCAATTTGAAGAATTATATAATCTTCTTTCAAATGATGTTGAAGGTTCTCATGAAATCATTAATCATTATATACTTAAAAAAAATATAGAAATTATTGGAAATCTTGATCAAGAGCAACTCGTTTCTGAACTTTACAAGTTAAAAGTATTTGAATGGGGTGGTGATTATCAAAATTCTCTTGATAAATACTTAGTCAGCCGTTATGTAAAAGCAATTTCTTCTTATGATTTATTATTGACAAAGTTTGATACTGAAATCAATAGAGCAGTACAAGGGTATGTATTAAATAGCTGGTATAATCATTGGTCAAGCATATTGATTGAACATTTATTTAAGTCGCATTCTTCAGTACTTCCTACTGTCGGACAAATAAAAAGTGTTGATTTTTTCATTAATGATGTACCATTTGATCTCAAAGTAACTTATTTCCCCACTGAATATCTAAAGCAAAAAAGAAAAGAAAAAGGGTTCCCTGTTGAGTTAACATTTTTAAAATCAAAAGCTCGTGAACTTGGAATCCCATTTAATTCAGATAATTCTCCTTCAAATATTTATTATGAAATAACTGAGAAACTTAAAGATCGTGGAGATAAAAAAAGTCTAAACGTATTAAAAGAAATTAAAGAGAGTAATCTTTTAATTGTTAAAGAGACAATTGAATCTCCGAAAATACTTGCCAAATGGCTCTATGAAAATCAAGGAGAAATGAGATTTGGCTCAGAAAATAGGTTGTTTCTTGTTCTAATAGATATTAATGATTTTTCTAGCTCTTGGAAGCTTAAGCGAAATATTGATTTACTTAGACCTTCAATATATTCTTTTCTCGATGAATTTTGCAACAAAGATATTCAAGATTTGAAAATTGAATTTACATATCCTGGACGCCCACAAATATTTAATACGTTAGCAGATGTAATATTTATTATAAAATAAAAAAGTCCAGCCTTGGCTTCCAGCCGTGCGGCCTGGACAAGAAGGGGACGTACTGCTGCTAACAGCGAATGACCGGTTCCGGCTGTTTCTAAGGAAGCAGCCTCCACCCAAATTGCCTAAATAATACATGTTAAGAATAATGGAATAGAGTATAAACTTCTGGAATGAAAAGCATAATCGGCAACTTCGGTCATTCGCGGGACGTTATAAGCAATGTTCCCGCAAGAGGACACCGCCCGGACCTCCGGCCGACGGGCGAGGATATGAAGTATAATATATAAGAACACTAAACTTTACGAGGGGAGAATGATGTATTGTTACAATTGTAGAAAAGAGTTTTTTATTGAAGATGAATTAATAAAAGCAAAAAAAATTGTGAAATATTTCCAATCCATGTCAATGCCAATAGGTGATATCAATAATATTGAATATATAAAGAAAGAATTATCTAAAAAATTTTTTAACAATATAATTTCTGATATTAGTTTCATTGATAAATATGAAGATTTTGCTAAATCTTTAAATAACGATGAAGTTATATGTCCTGAATGCGAAAATAGAGTTCATTATAATATTTTAGATAAGATTGAATCTCACTTATATTCAGAACTTAGCGATTTAGAGTTTAAATATATTGAAGAATACTTTCAAAAAAAATGCGGAAAAAATGTTACGAAATTATTTTCTTTACCAAAAGAATATTCTGGAACAATAACTTACTACCATAAAATGCTAAAAGAATATTTTCCTGATGATTATCAGAACTTTATGAAAATGCATGACTTTATCTATAGGTTTAATCCATGTGGCGGGCGTGGTGGTGATGGAGAATACCAAATATTTTCAATTATTTATAATTTCCTTACCGACGAATTTGTTAAAAACGTGTTTTATGATCTTTTAAAAGGTTCCTCCGTTTTTCTATTTACAAAATATTGTATCCATCTTAAGAATAAGAAAGTAATTGAAAAGGCTAAATTAAAAGCTGAACAATTGATTGAAGACACAGAAACAAGAGAATATTATTATGAAGGGTTATTGTTTTCCTTTCTTACGAAGAAAGAGAAAAAGAAGCTTATAAATACAGTGTCAAAAAAAATGAGTAAAGAAATAATAAAGAAAATAAAAAAGGCACTTATGTAGTGAATATACTTGATATTGATGTTGATTTTTTTCAAGATAAAATAATTAGAAATCCAGAATATGAACTAGAAAATATTGCTGATATAAATTTATGGGAATTATCTGAAATAGAAATCTTCCTAACAAATAGGTGTAATATTATAAAGAGTAAAAATATCTCTTTTTTTAAGGAGCATTTTGAAGTTTATTATCAAATAGAAACCATTCATAGAAATATTACTAATAAACGAAATTTAATTATAACTCATATAGATGCCCATAGTGATCTTGGATATGAAAAAGAATTAAACACTACTTACTACCATAATTCTATAAAATCGAGTAATTTTTTATTCTTTGTATTAAAAAACTATCAGGTTATTAAGATGAATATTGTTTTTCCTGAATATTCTACATTAGATATCCCAGAATACTTATTAGGTCAATTTTATAAATTATCCAATAAGAGAATTAGTAAAATCAAACAGAGAAATATATATCTCAATATCTACGACAAGATAATTCCTGTTGATTTATATACCAAAAATACTTTTAACAATAAAACCATATATGACTATGTTTTTATTACGCAATCACCTAAATTCACTTCAAAAAAATCAGAAGATTTAATTAAATCATTAAGAAAATTATATAGTTTCAAGTGCTGACAATATTTTAAAATATTAATGACATTTGATAAAAGAAAGTCCAGCCTTGGCTCCGCCGTGCGGCTTGGACAAGAAGCGGGAACACTGCTTATAACAGCGAATGACCGGTTCCGGCTGTTTCTAAGGAAGCAGCCTCCACCCAAATTGCCGAAATAATACATGTTAAGAATAATGGAATAGATTATAAACTTTTGAAGTGAAAAAAACCAACGGCAACTTCGGTCATTCGCGGGACGTTATCCACAATGCCCCGCCAAGAGAAGCGCGTGCCGTCCTGGCACGCAAGAATATAGGAAGCAATTATTCAAAAAGTAAACAAAAGGACTCAAAATGAAAACATTAAATGACTATGTAGACGAATATAAGAATCAACTTGAGAAAGGCGATATCCAAATAGCTTATAGATCAATCATGAATTTCATGATGAGTCTAAGGGCATATTTTGAAAAAAAATATAGTGAATATTATATTTCCGGAAGTATTTATTATGGGTATATGGATATGACATATTTTTCATTCACTCCGGAAGTATTAAAAGAAAAAAAGTTAAAAATAGCAATTGTTTTTATCCATGAGAGTGTAAGTTTTGAAGTCTGGCTTTCAGGATATAATAAAAGTATTCAGGATAAATACTGGAAGTATTTTAAAGAAAAGAAATTGAAAAAATACCATGTACCAGAAGATATAAAAGGAAAGGATTCTATAGTTGAATATAAAATAAAAGAAAAAGCTGATTTTAATGATTTAAACAAGTTAACAAGTAAAATAGAGAAAGAAATACTTTTATTTATTGAAGATATAACAGCTTATCTTGAAAATTAGAAATGTTTAAAGAAAACTTGATTTATAGTATAAACATAGTATATACTATGGATAGAGGTTAATTTATATGCAAACTGTAATAAAGAAATGGGGAAACAGCCTTGGAATAAGAATCCCAAGCCTTATAGCTAAAGATTTATCTCTTAAAGAAGGATCTTGTGTTGATATTGAAGATGAGAGAGGGAGAATAGTAATAAAACCCAAGAAAAAGAATGATTTAAAGGAAATGCTTAAAAATATCAGTGATAATAACCTCCATGGCGAATTTGAAACAGAAAGTCCTGTAGGAAATGAGGCATGGTAAAGAAAGATTATGTACCAGAAAGGGGTGATATAATCTGGTTAAACTTTACCCCGCAATCAGGACACGAGCAGATGGGAAAAAGACCTGCGATAGTAATATCTCCTAAAGAATATAATGAAAAGGTAGGTCTTGGAATATTTTGTCCCATAACCAGTAAAGAGAAAGGCTATCCATTTGAGATTAAAATAAAAAGTAAGAAAATAGATGGGGTAGTATTATCAGATCAGGTAAAAAGTCTTGACTGGAAGGCTCGGGATGCAGAGTTTATAGTTAAAGCAAGTAAAGAAGAGATAAAAGAAGTAATAGAGAAAATAACTGTTTTAATACTTGAAGAATAGGAAAAGGAGAATCAAGCTGCCGTCCATGGCAGCTTGATTAAGGCGGGGCACTGGTGGATAACAGAGGATAATGCGCTTCGCTCCCTTTGGTCGCTTGGGCTTCGCCACACATCGTAGGGTTTGAACTACAACTTTTAGAATCAACAGGGTTTGGAAGAGAAATACTACAGCTTTTAGATATACATGCATATTCTGCGATGCGTCGCTTATCCTCGAGACGTTATATGCAATACGACCCCAAGAGGACATCGCCCGGACCTCCGGCCCACGGGCGAAGAAAATGGTATCTGCTGTATAATATACTTTTACTTTATACATAAGATATATAGTTTTCTAGTTATTTAATATGTTATGTGTATATAGGGTAAAATGAAAAGAAAATTTACATTAGATGATATGAAATTACTCGCTAAAAAGCATGGAGGAGAATGCCTTTCAAAAGAATATAAAAATAAGAAAACTAAGTTGACCTGGAAGTGTGGAAAAGGACACATATGGGAAGCTGCTCCAAATTCTTTGTTATATACGGATACGTGGTGCCCAGTCTGTGGAAGGGAGAAAAGTATTGAGGGTAGACGTTTAGGGATAGAAAAAGTAAGAGATATTGGTAAAAAGAGAGGATTTATTCTAATAACAAAATTGTATATAAACTCTGAGCAAAAACTTGACTGGCAATGTATAAATGGCCATATTTTTAAAGCTAATATAACCACAATAAAAAATGGAAAGTATCCTTGTCCAGATTGTAGAAAAGAACAAAGAACAGCTCATAATAAGAAGAAAATAGATTATTTCTATAAATATGTAAAAAACCGTAATGGTAAATTAGTTAAGGTAATAAGTGATAATGAATTTCTTTTTGAATGTGATCAAGGACATCAATGGATTGGAACTAGAACAAGTGTAATTTCTGGTAGCTGGTGTGTAAAATGTTCATATAAAAAAAGAGGTATAGAGAAAAGAAATAAAATAGATGAATATCAGCTTATAGCAAAGGAACGTGGTGGTAAACTTTTATCAACGGAATATAAAAGAATATCAGATAAATTAAAATGGGAATGCAAACAGGGGCATGTTTGGGAAGCTTCGGCAGGAAGTGTTAAAGCAGGGAGTTGGTGTCCTCAGTGTTCGTCAGGTTTAGGTGAAAGAATATGTAGATTATATTTTAATAAAATATTTAGTGAAAAATTTATAAGGGCATATCCTGAATGGTTTAGAAATGAACGTGGGAATTTGATGGAGCTTGATGGATATTCAAAGAAATTGAGTATAGCTTTTGAACATCAGGGTGAGCAACATTATTCTTTAAAGACAAGATATATTAATGATAAAGAAAATTTAAAAAAAAGGATTATGGATGATGAATTAAAAGCTGAGCTTTGTAATAAACATAATGTTGCTTTATTCATAATACCATCGATAAATCATATAATCCAAATCTCTGAAATGATTGGGGTTATAAAAGATGAAGCTAAAAGATTGAATATACAATTACCAAGTAATATTGATGATATAGAAGTTGATATTAATTCAGCATATAAAGTAGATTTCCATCGTGAAAAATATATGGAGTTAAAGGAAATTGCGCATAAAAAAGGTGGAGAAATCATATCTGAAATTTATGAAAGCGATAGAAAGAAATTAAAATTTAAATGTAAAGAAGGTCATATCTGGGAAACAATTCCAAAAGATGTTTTTAGAGGGCATTGGTGCAGGAAATGTGCTGCAAAAGAAAGAGCAGAAAAACAAAGAATTACAATTTCTGAAATTAATGACTTGGTAAAGAATAAAGGTAGATGTCTTTCTGAAGAATATCTTGGATATGATGAGCCTTTATTATTTATTTGTAATGAAGGACATAAATTTAAATTAACTCCAAAAGCCATTAAAAGAAGAACTTGGTGCCCTGAATGTATGAAAATTGATAAAAGTAAATTATCAAAGCCTAAATTTAAAGAATATAATGAAATTGCAAAAGCAAGAGGTGGAAAATTACTTTCAAAAGATTATATCAATGATAAGAAGGATTTATTATGGGAATGTTCAAAAGGGCATACATGGCAGGCAAATGGTTACAATATAAAAAATAGTAAAACATGGTGTCCTATATGTGCAAAAAATCAACCCTTTACAATTGAATATATAAAAGAATATATATCTAAATATGAAGGTGAGTGTTTAAGTACAGAATATAAAAATTATAGAACAGTTTTGAAATTTAGATGTAAAAATGGTCATGTTTTTGAAAATAGCTTTATTAATATAAAACGTGGTGTCTGGTGTCCTAAATGTAAAGAAAATAACACATAACAAAAAAAATGCAGTTGTCGCCGTCTATTGTCACGATTCTGGCAGAGACGTTCCGCGCTGATCGCGCTCCACTCCAGAATCGCGCCAATTCCTTCAGCCTACGGCTTCAGGATCGAGGGCGCAACTGATTTTGTCGTTATACTGGAATATTTAGAAAAGAGGAAAAGTCCGGCCTTGGCGGTGCCGTGCGGCCTGGACAAGAAGGGGTCGTACTGCATATAACAGAGGATAATTCGCTTCGCTCGGATTACCTCGCTTGGCCTTCGGCATATTTTGCTATCATCAAACTTGAACAGTAAAAGTTGAACCCTTTTCAAGATTAACAAAGTAGACATAAATGTTTTAGAGTTTTAACCGCAAAACATCGCTTATCCTCGGGACGTTATGCTCAATACCAGCCGCAAGAGGAAATCGCCCGGACCTCCGGCCAACGGGCGAGAGAGAAGAAGAAACAATAAGTATAGATTAAACTGTAAAAGATAAGAAATGCTTATGGAAAGTGAAAGAACTTGACAATAATATGTAATAACAATATAATTACAGCAAGAGGTAAAGAATGATAGTTTCTGTTGTTCCAATTGGAAATTCGAAAGGAATACGTCTTCCAAAAGCATTATTAAATCAACTAAAAATATCAGATAAACTGGATTTAGAAGTAGAAGATCAGAAAATAATACTTAAACCTGTATCTGATAATCCAAGAGCAGGATGGAATTTGGCTTTTAAAGATATGCATGAAAAAAATGAAGATCAATTATTGATAAATGAAAGTATTGATTCTAAGGATTTCAAATGGGAATGGTAATAAATCAGTATGAAGTCTATCTGGTTGAGCTTGATCCAACAAAGGGACATGAAATACAAAAAACGAGACCTTGTTTAATTATTTCCCCTGATGAAATGAATCATAATATAAGTACTGTCATTATTGCTCCAATGACAACAAAATCACATAATTATCCAACACGGATAGAATTAAAGTTTTTAGGAAAAAAGGGATGGATAGTATTAGACCAAATAAGAACGATAGACAAACAAAGATTAATAAAAAAAATTGGTAAAATTGAAATTAATGAAGTAAGAAAAGTAAAAGAAACTATTAAAGAAATGTTGGTTGATTAATAAGTCAAATTACATATAGAAAAGAGATTAAATATTTTAAAAATAAAGAAAAGCAGTCGTACAACTTGGAGAAGAAGTAAGGCAATTGTGGATAATTGCGATTAGTTCACAGCATTCCCTGTGGTCGCTTAGATTTAGCTAAACATCATAATTAAAAATATTAAGCAAATTTAAAAATACCCCCATGATTTGCAATTTTTCAATTCTCAACAAACGCTAAGCGGTAATCTGCCATATTTTATGAGGCAAGTGGTAATTCTAATTGTTTCATGACGCTTATTTTGGGAATATCAACTTCGATTGAATCAATTGGACTTTTAATATTCAAAAGATCAAACCTTTGTGCATGCAAGTATATCATTGTAGAGTTTATTGAAGAGTGCCCTAAGAGTCGCATAATATAAAATATATTTACATTATGCTCTAATAGATGTGTTGCAAAACTATGCCTTAATGTGTGAACATGTGCAGATTTATTTATATTTGTTTTACTAAAATATTTCTGAAAAACCTCCTGAACACGCCTTATTTTCATAGGTATAGCTTTATTTCGAAGATTAAAAAATAAATAATTAATAGGAACATAATTCTTTATATATTCTTTTAATAATTTAATTGTATTGTCACCAATTATCGCATATCTTTCTTTTCTATTTTTTGATTCTGACACAAAAATAAGTTTTCTGTTAAAATCTATATCAGATATTTTAATGTTTAAGCCTTCTGATATACGAAGCCCTGAAGAATATAGTAATGTGAACAAAGTTTTATATCTAAAATCATAACAGTTGTCTAAAAACAGTTTTACTTCTTCTTTTGTCAGAATAGTTGGAACTTTAAAACTTTTTTTGGTCTTGGGATGGAAATAATATATTCTCTCATATTGTGAAGAGAAAAGAAAAATAAAAGAGCATGATAATAACAATGAATTATGGAGGGACTATTACCTGAATCATATAAATAAAAGAAAAATCGTCTTAATTCCTGTTTTGTTATATCTGTGGGTTTTTTATTGAAAAATAAAGCAAGTTTATTAACATAAAAGACATATTGATTTATAGTTCTTTGGCTATATCCTTGTAAAGTCATTTCTTCAATCATGTGTTCACGTAAATATCCCATAATTATCTCCTATAAAAAATAAGTATTTCAGTATGGAAAATATTTGAAAATGTTTAAAGCTATTATTTTATACTTTTAGAATTATATAATAAAAAATGTAAAGCAAGATAGATAATAACCGCTTAAAACAGCACCTCAAGCTGGGGAAGTTAAAATTAAAAAAGATACTGTAAATATATTGCTTTAGAAGAATTTATTAAATGAAGGGACATAGAAAATATTTTTGTGATCAAAAAAATAAGAGATTCCAGTAGATGGTTTTAGAAAGAAAAAATATTTTTAACAACATCTGAAATAACAGAAATTGATTATGTCATTTTAAAGAATAAGAATTGAGTCCGGCCTTGGCGGTGCCGTGCGGCCTGGACAAGAAGCGGCTGGTACTGGAGCATAACAGAGGATAATTCGCTGCGCTCGGAGTACCTCGCTTGGCCTGCGGCATATTTTGCTATCATCAAAACAGTTCAAATTATGTTTATACTCTATTTAAATATATTTCTTAAGACTATTCGTTGAAAAAGGTTTTAGCAAAACATCGCTTATCCTCGGGACGTTATAAGCAATGTTCCCGCAAGAGAAAATCGCCCGGACCTCCGGCCGACGGGCGAGGAATAATGATAAAAATTCTATATTATGAATATCTTCTGCATATATGAAGGTTTTTAATGAAAGTAAATTGTCAATACCAGAGAATACAGAATATAAAAACCAAATATTTATTGTAGATTATAAAAATGATTTGATATATCTGCTTGACAGATATATCTGTATGGCATATATTATTTGTATGATTCGATCTTTTGGGGATGAGGAGACAGAAAAGATTTTTAGGCAAGAAAAATCAAAGAAATTGCCTCCAGAGATACAAAAGAGAGCTTTAATAAAATTATTGCTCCTTGAAGCTGCAACAACAGAAGATGATTTAAAGGTTCCACCATCGAATCGTTTTGAACATCTAAAGGGTAAATTAAAAGAATATTGTTCAGTGAGAATCAATAATCAGTGGCGTGTACAATTCAAAATGAAAAATGGGGAATTATATGATGTTTCAATTGTGGATTATCACTGAGAGGAAGGATTAAATGAGAAAAGATACTATCGAAACACCAAAAATTGGAGATATTCTAAAAGAAGAATTTCTCGAACCATTAGATATTTCTGCATACCGGCTTGCAAAAGAAATAAATGTTTCAACAAGTTCTATACTGGATATACTACATAATAAACGGAAGATATCTGTGGAAATGGCATTAAGATTAGCTAAGTATTTTGGTACATCATCAAAATTTTGGTTAAATTTGCAAAACGAATTAGATCTTAGAGAAACAAAACACAAAATAGAAAAGGAATTAGAAAAAATCACATTACATGCACATATTGCATAAATCAAATACACCTTATAAAAATAGCTTTATCTGATAGGTTTGTAATTACTTTATAATAAAGTCCGGCCTTGGCTTCCAGCCGTACGGCCTGGACAAGAAGCGGGAACACTGCTTATAACAGAGGATACTGCGCTACGCTCGGAGGACCTCGCTTGGCCTGCGGCATATTTTGCATTTTGATAATCAACACAATTAAGAATATCTTGTTTTCAGTATTGATAACCACAAAATATTAAATCTTTTAGTATTTTGCAAAACATCGCGTATCCTCAGGACGTTATAAGCAATGTTCCCGCAAGAGGAAATCGCCCGGACCTCCGGCCGACGGGCGAAGATATATGAATCAGAATATCTCTTTGAGAAAGACTCAGAAGTTAATTCAATAACAAAGGTAAAAATATTTACATAAGTATACAGTTTTTAAAAATAATTCAGAAAAAGCTTGTTAAATACGATATATTATCGTATATTTCATCTTATGAAAGTAACTGCAATAATCGCTGATGAACTAATAAATGAAGTTAAACACTATTCAAATAGTACCACAACAACAGAGGCCATAACTATAGCCTTGAGAGATTGGCTTGATATTCATCATATTAAAGAATTAAATGCGCAAATATCAAAAACCCCTATTACTTTTAATTATTCTGCAAAAAAGATAAGAGAAGTAAATAGAAAATCATGATAATTCTTGATACTTCTGTTTGGATAGAGTTTTTAAAAGCAAATACGGAATATTACAATCAAATTGCACAATTATTAGAAAAAAAGGAAGTACTTGCGGTAGAATGTGTATTTGGAGAATTATTTCAGGGAATAAAGAGTGAAAGAGAAAAATCTTTAATATCAGAATACTGGAAATACCTTCCTAAAATTGACAGTTCAGGATTATTTATAGAGGCAGGAATATATTCGAATAAAAACAAATTATTGGATAAAGGAGTGGGTCTTATTGATTCATTAATTTTGGTACATGCATTGAAATTAAAAATATCAATATGGACTCTCGATAAAAAATTACTAAAAATAATACCAAAAGAACTTATTTATAAATAATTAATTACAAATAAAAATATAACAAAAAAAACAATATTAGTCCGGCCTTGGCTCCGCCGTACGGCCAGGACAAGAAGCGGGAACACTGCTTATAACAGCGGATGACCAGTTCCGGCTGGTGGAAAGTAAAATATAAGGGAAAGACCAGCCTTCACCCAAATTGCCTATTTTGGAAATCCTTTTGAATAATATAAAATATTAGGGAAGAGTTTAAACAGTTGTTGTACAATTCAATTGAATAATCCGGCAACTTCGGTCATCCGCGGGACGTTAGCAGCAATACGTCCCCAAGAAGACAATCGCCCGGACCTCCGGCCAACGGGCGAGGATAGGTGGTAATAATATTTTTTCAAAAACAGTTGAAATTAAAAATATGAGAAATAACTGATAAAATTATGAAAATATTAACATGGAATTGTAATATGGCATTTCGAAGAAAATATGAAATCTTAAAAGATTTTCAACCGGATATTGCTGTAATACAAGAATGTGAAAACAGCAGTGTCTTAGAAAAGTTTAAAAATGAAATAAATTATTCAGATATATTATGGTATGGTCATAATAAAAATAAAGGCTTATGTATCCTGACTTTTGATAAATACTACATAAAAGATATAATTCAAAAAGAAGATTTCAAGTATGTCCTTCCTGTTAAAATTGGTAATGATATATTTTCGATGAAATTAATAGCTGTATGGACACAATTTGTAAATAAAAATATTTATGAAAGCTATGTTGTTCAGGCTACAAGAGCATTTCAATATTACAGAAAAGCATTGGAGCAGGAAGATATTTTTATAATAGGAGATTTTAACAGTAATTCGATCTGGGATAATGAATCTCCAAAAGAATACACACATTCACAAATGGTAGATTTGCTGAAACAAGAAAAAATTGAAAGTATTTATCATTTTTTAAAAAAAGAAAAACACGGAAAAGAAACAATTCCTACATTATTTTTTCAGAAGAATATAAATAAAACATATCATATCGATTATTGTTTTTGTAAAATATCGAGAATGAATAAAATTAGAGATTTCAGAATTGGAGAATATGACAAATATATCACCAAAAGTGATCATATGCCTCTGTTTATTGAAATAGAATAGAAATATTGACAATTCTCACGAAGTACAATATATTGTACAATAAGGAGAAAGGAAATGGATGCTGTAACATATTCGGATTTAAGACAAAATCTGAAATCTTATTTAGACAGAGTTTACCATGATCATGATCCGATGATTATAACAAGAAAAAATAATGAAAATCTTGTTTTACTTTCAATTGCAGAATATAACAGTCTGATTGAAACAAGTTACTTATTAAGCAATGAGGCTAATGCAATGCACCTTAAAAAATCAATAGAGCAGCTTAATGCCGGAAAGGTTGAAGAAAAGGAATTACTGGCAGATGAATAAACTATTCACAGATGAGGCATGGAAAGACTATTTATATTGGTTTGAAAATGATAAGAAGCAATTAAAAAAGATTAATGATCTTATAAAAGAGATTGAAAGGTCTCCATTTTCTGGAATAGGCAAGCCGGAATCATTAAAATTTAATCTAAAAGGATTTTGGTCAAGAAGAATAGATCATGAACATAGAATAGTGTATCAGGTAGAAGGATCTCAGCTTAGAATAATATCTTTAAGATATCATTACGAAAAATAATAAAGCAAATAATTAAAAAAAGGAAGAAGTCCGGCCTTGGCGTTGCCGTGCGGCCTGGACAAGAAGGGGACGTACTGCTGCTAACAGAGGATAATTCGCTACGCTCGGAGTACCTCGCTTGGCCTACGGCACACATCGTAGGTTTGATCTGCAATTTTTAAAAACAATAAGTTTTGGATAAAAAATATTGTAACTTTGAAATACTAGTTCTTTGGCTACGATGCGTCGCTTATCCTCAAGACGTTAGCAGCAATGCCCCCGCCAGGAGGAGAGCTGCGTGCCGTCCTGGCACGCAAAGAAAAAAATAAGTGTTTGATATCTATTGAAAGTGTGAACATGTAAAAATCTTACTTTTTGAAAAAAGGTTTAAATTCAGTATTTCATAAATCCAAAATAATTGTAGAAATTGAGGAAGAACGGGTTAAAATAGTTATAAAGCAAAAGAACAAGGCTAATTTAGAAAAGATGCTTAAGAACATAGATATTAATATTCTTCATGGCGAAATAGAAACAGAAAGCCCAGAGGGGAAAGAAATATGGTAAAGAAAGACTATGGTACAGAAAGAAAGGAAGGTTGTATCCATTAGAATTGAAGAAATAAAATAAGAAAATTGATGGAGTAATATTGTCAGAACAGTTTAAAATCTTTAATTAGAAAAAGAGTAAAACTTAGTTTATAGAAAAACCAAAAAGAAGAAGAAATAGATAAAAAGTGTATTGATATGTGAGTAGAAATCCCTGAATAAGAAATCAATCTGCCGTCCATGGCAGCTTGATTGAGGCGGGGGACACTGCAGCTAACAGCGAATGGCCGGTTTCGACTGTTTCTAAGGAAACAGCCTCCACCCAAATTGCCGAAATAAATCATGGTAAGAATAATGTTATAGAGTATAAACTTTTAGAGTTAAAAACACCATCGGCAACTTCGGTCATTCGCGGGACGTTATCCACAATATCATCGCAAGAGAAAATCGCCCGGACCTCCGGCCAACGTGCGAAGAAAATAAAATCTGCTGTATAATATATTTTATACATACCATATATAGTTTTCTAGTTATTTAATATATTAAATGCGCAGAAATATTATCATGTGGTGAGGTGAAAAATGATAGTAAGTAATGAAACTGGTGAAAATCAATATCCTAAAGGTTCCGAATGGCGTAAGTGGGATTTACATATTCATTCAAACGCATCAGATGGTAATATGACATGTGAAGAAATTATTGAAGAAGCAAAAAGAAAAGATATATCAGTCATTGGTCTAACTGACCATCATACTTCAAAAAATATTGATATAATTAAAAAAATAGCAAATGAAAATGAGATATGTGCAATTGGTGGCGTGGAATTTAGAACAGAATATGGTGAAAAATCTGTTCATTTAATTGGTTTATTTCCTAATAAATATGAGCAATATGAAATGAATAGTAAAAATATAGAAGATTTAATACTTAATCCATTAGGTTTAACTGAGGTCAAAATTGTTGAAAAAGGAAAACAAAAAATAATTGATGAAGGGAAAAAAAATACATCAAATGAAAAAGCATTTAAAGAGGGAATGTTTCTAGTACAGGTTGATTTTAAAAAGGCTGCAAATTTAATCCACAAATATGGTGGAATTGTGATTGTTCATGCAGGAACAAAAGAAAATAGTCTAGATAAAGAAGTTAAACATATTGGAAAACAAGGAGTTTCTATTGAAAACTGTTTAGGCTCATTAAAAACTGAACTATTTACAGAAGGATATATTGATATCTGTGAAATTAGAAAAGAAAATGATGATGAGTTATTCTATTTAAAAAAATTTGGAAAAGCTTCAATTGTAGCTTCTGATGCACATGAAATAAAAGAAATTGGTAGTAAATACTCGTGGATAAAAGGGGATCCAAGTTTTGATGGATTACGTTATTTATTAAATGAACCAGAAACTAGAGTAAATTTATCTGAAAAACCAGAGTTGTTTGAACGTGTACTTCAAAATGAAACAAAATATATTGAAGGATTATCAATAAAATCTGAAGAATATTATGATAAAAGTAATGGAAAATGGTTTGATAATACAAAAATAGTATTTGGAAAAGAATTAACAGCAATAATAGGGAATAAGGGTAGTGGTAAAAGTGCTGTTACAGATATTATTGGATTATGTTCAAACAGTAAGCATAGTCAGTATTTTTCATTTTTAAGAAAAGATAGATTTTTAGAAAATGGATATAGTGAAAATTATAAAGCAAAATTATATTGGGTAAGCAATATTAATAAGGATTGGAAAAGCTTAAGTCAAAAAGTTGATATAACAGAACCTGATGAAGTTCAGTATTTGCCACAAGGGTATTTTGAAAAAATATGTAATGAAGTAGGAAATATAGATGAATTTAAAAAGGAAATAAATACTGTAGTTTTTCAGCATATACCCGAAGAAGACAAACACGGAATGAGTTCTTTTGATGATTTTATAGAATCTAAAAAAAAGTATATTCAAAAGATATTAATATCTAAAAAACAAATATTAAATGAAATAAATATTGAAATAGTTAAATTGGAAGAAATGAGAAATCCAAAAACTAAATTGGAGATACTAAATAAAATAAAAAAGAAAGAAAATGAATTAGAGGCATTGAAAAAACCAATTAAAGTAAATAAACCAAAAAAAAATACTGTAAATGAGTTAACTGATACTGCAGAAATGACAAAGTTAGCAAAGAATATTGAAAAATTAAAAGAACAACTTGAAGATATCAGAGATAGAATAAAAATAAATAATGATAAACATGAATTATTAAAACAATTTAAAAGGGAGGTCGAGGAAAAACAGGAAGATATCGATCATTTTATTAAATCTTATGAAAATAAATTCAAATTAATTAAAGAAATTAAAGTTAAAGAAATAATTAAATATGAAATAAATGAAGAACCAATTATAAAGTTATTAGCAGAAATAAGGAAAAATATAGATTTAGACAAGAAATATATAAATGAAGAAAGTATAAAAGATAAAAATGAAAAAGAGATTAGTCTGGTTGTTAAATTAAAAGATAATGAGAAAAAATATTCAAAGTTACGATTAAAGTTAGATGAACCAAGCCGAAAATATGAAGACTATAAAAATGCATTAAAAATATGGGAAGAAAAAAGTAAAAGAATACTAGGAAGTGTTAAAATACCAGATACATTAAATTATTATAAAGATAAAATAAATTATATAGAAAATATATTAGAAAAGGATATTGAAAAAAAGAGACAAAAACGAATAGAAATAGTAAAGGAAATATATAATGTAAAATGTGAAATAATTGATATATATTTAGAAATAAAAAAGTATATTGACAGAGTAATAAAAAGCAATCAAGACCATCTTGGTGATTATAATATTAATATAATATCTGAATTCATTTTACAGAATAGTACCATAAAAAATATAATAAATTATATTAGTAAAAATGTTGTTGGAACTTATTATGGAATAGAATCTGCGGAAAATAAAATTAATACTTTATTCTCTACAACTGATATAAATAATATTGATAGTATTATAAATTGTTTAAATAAAATAATAAAATCATTGGAAAGAGATGAAAGAAACGATTCTATGGAAATACGATATATTAATGATCAAATAATAAACTCACTTGAATTCTATAATTATATTTTTTCATTAGATTATTTAGATGAAAATTATGAATTAAAACTAGGAGAAAAAAAATTAGAAAAATTATCACCTGGAGAAAAGGGGGCTCTTTTAATAGTATTTTATTTATTATTGGATAAAAGTGAAAAACCATTAATATTAGATCAACCTGAAGATAATCTTGATAATGAAAGTGTTTCAACGATACTTGTTCCATTTATAAAAGAAGCAAAAAAGCGAAGACAAATAATTATGGTTACTCATAACCCCAATTTGGCAGTATATGCAGATGCTGAGCAAGTAATACGAGTTTTTATTAATAAAGATATAGAAAATGAATTTAGTCATTCATCTGGCGGAATTGAAAATGAATATATTAAAGATCATATTATAAATGTTCTTGAAGGAACAATGCCGGCCTTTAGTAATAGAAGTAAAAAATATTCTAAATAAAATGATACTGAAATTAATAAAGTATAAATTATTAAAAATATATTATGAATAGCATACGTATGTTACCTTCTGCTAAAACTTTTCGTGATACAATTTGAGCAAGGTAAAAATTGAAAATATTTTAGGGAATGCGGCGTTGTATCTGATACATGTGTTATAAAAAGAAAAATAGAAACGGGGGAAGTCCGGCCTTGGCGTTGCCGTGCGGCCCTGGACAAGAAGCGATGATACTGGTGGATAACAGAGGATAAAGCGCTTCACTCGGGGTACCTCGCTTGGGCTTCGCCACACATCGTAGGGTTTGAATTACAACTTCTAAAAAAAACAAGTCTAGAGGGAAATAATACAGCTTTTTAACTTTCATAGTTATTTACGATGCGTCGCTTATCCTCAGGACGTTATGCGAAAGGCTGGCCGAAGAGGAATAGGCTGGGGGCGGGGGAGAGGAAGACGCCGCCGTACATCGTGTGCGCCGAAGAAAAATTAATAAACTGTGATTTTTATAATCTGTAAGAGTGTTTGTATAAATTACCATTATAAAAGCAGAAAAAATGAAAATATAATTTTATTTTAGCAGTTCCTTCCGTTTCATTTGATTATGGCTTGGTTAATAAACAAAAAAAAATAAATCGCATAAAATGTAATATATTTTTGTAAGTGAAAATTATTTGGGATAAAGGTGAAAATAAAACTCTTAAGCTTGAAAGATATATTTCTTTCAAGATATTTGTGGATTTGATTCTGGGGCTAGTTATAAAGTTAATTTGCAAAATATTAACCTTGGAATATAGCTGATTATGATAATTTTCACCGTCTCACACTTCCATGTGTTCGACGAAGACCGCCCCAGCCAAGAAGAGCCGGCCAGCCCATCGCATAACAGCGAATGGCCGGTTCCGGCTGTTTCTAAGGAAACAGCCTCCACCCAAATTGCCGAAGTAATACATGTTAAGAATAATGGAATAGAGTATAAACTTTTGGAGTGAAAAACACCATCGGCAACTTCGGTCATTCGCGAGACGTTATATGCAATACGACCCCAAGAGGACGCCGCCCGGACCTCCGGCCCACGGGCGAAGAAAATGGTATCTGCTGTATAATATACTTTATACATAAGATATATAGTTTTCTAGTTATTTAATATGTTATGAGTCTAAGACGCGTCGATAGTTTTTTATATGAAGCAATTAAATTGATCTAAGGAGGGTCTGAAAATATGTATTTCAAAGCGGGAACTAGGAATATTGTTTTTGTGGTTGCATTTGTTCTATTGGCAGGCTGTACCACTATTGATACGAAGCCATTCGAACAGTTTAACTCCTCGTTAACAGAGTTAAATAAAGGGGCAACATCATCGCTTGATGTGACCATTCCTTTAGCGGAAGGGCGTTACCGGAAAGAAGTCGAGAGTGAATTAAAGCAAGGGAATGACGAGTTGTTACAGGAGCTTTATATACTGGCTAAAGCAGAGAATCCATTTTTCATATCTAAGCCACCAGTATTTTTAAAGGCGAAAAAATTTAAATTAGGAATTTCGAAAGCCAACCTAGTTTGGTTGGAATACTCTAATCTTTTGTTACAACTTTCATCGAAAGATCTTGTCGATGATGAAAAGTTTTTGAAGCTATCAGAAGAACTTAATAAAAATGCGTTCGACGCGGTTCAGTCGCTCAAAGATGAACCCAGCGATACATCTGCAAAAAATACGGCACTTTTTTCAGAGATAGCTATTGCAATGGCGAAAGAGTACATAAGAACAAAGCAGAAGAAAAAGCTTATGGAGTCTCTCGCTAACAATCAAGACAGCATTAGTGCCTATGTAGAGCATATGCAAAGTGCGATAGTAACAATGGCGCAAAGCAGTACTCAGGAACACTCAGAAAAGCAGGAAAATTTAGCTAGAGATCTTTTAGGTTTGGTGGTTAGTAACGAAAACGGTAAGAACGATGCAAAAATACAAAAAATTATCGGGGATATGATTGATATCAAAACTACACATTCAGACCAAATGGTGTCTCTCCAGGCGTTGCATACAGCATATGGAAAAATACCTGGTGCCCATGAAGCGTTGGCAACGCGGTTGGCTAAATCAGATTCATCTATAGCTGCCATTAATGACCTGTTAGAAAAAGGAGTTCAGCTTCATACTTCTTACGAAGCGAAGGTAAAAGTTAATAAAGTAGAATTGGTGCAAGCTAAAGCAGATGCAGCGAGTAGTGAAGCTACAACAGCTGAAATCACATATCAGCAAGCCAAGCTAAAATACACGCAAGCCCAATTTGAATATACCTTGGCACAAAATACTTCAGATGCAGATCCCGATAACGAAATCAAAAAGAAAGATGCTGAAGATAAAAAGAAAATAGCTGAAGAGCTTAAATTAGAGGCTGATGGTCTAAAAAAATCTTCCGAAGCCCTAAGAGCGGCTGCGACGGCTATACAAGAAAGTGCTAACGAAATCAAAAACAGTATTATCAACAATTAAGGAGCTAAGAGATGCCTATTTCCATGACAAAAAAACAAGAAATAATACAGCAATTATTGGTTTTAAAAACAAAAGCGTATCAAGCGGAAGTTAAATTGTTGTTAAAACAAAAGCCTAACGAGGCCAACGATGTAAAGAATCATGGTAAAGAGCTGTCCAGAAAGATTGATAACTTAATAGCAGAAACAATGAGTGACTGGATAGGAAATGCCGACAAACTTATTAGTGATGTAAAGTTGATTAACAAAAAAGTACAACGTTCTATTAATGATATAAATAACAATGCAAATGTAGCTGGAAACGTTGTTAAGTTAGTCGGTTTCATTGATGAGGTAGTTGAAATTGTTGACGGGATTACTTAATTACGACTCATAACATGTCGCTCGAGTAGTCCGCGCGGCATGCTATCACCAGCCGAGATTTTTGCTAGCTGCATCTTGCTTTTCATTAGAATATTAATCTTTTCAGCAGCACCACGCGGCAACTCAGCTCTGCGTTATGTTTATCAAAATTAGATAAATTGAGAGTGTTAGTTGAAATGGGTAAAAAGTAGTAGAAGGAAAAGTTATGGGATGTAATCATGAAGAAATTGAATTATTAAATCCTTATGAGATAGTATGGAAGTATAGGTGTAAAAAATGTAAAGAAGTATTTATGTGTAGCTGTGAAGAAGATGTTGCAAGGTTTTATGTACCACATCAATTAGATAAAGGATGTAACTTAGAAACCCAAGAGCGAATTCCTGTTACATTGGGGTTTGTAGATAATATTTGCGATTCTTGTAGGGGGAATAAAAAGAAGCCTTTTCCCAAAGCGCCAATGATGGGTGCAACCAGCAAAATACGAAGATATTATTGGAAAGAGATTTTATATATAAAAATAAGAAAAACTATTGAATTCGCTAAGAATAATAATTGTGATTCGTATGATGCTGTATTAAAAAAATATCCTGAGAAAATAGAACAATTTGAAAATGAGGCACTAAATGAAATAAAGGAATTACATGCTAAACATCCATTATATGAATATGAAGATATTTCACAACAGGAAATAATTGAAAAATACAATATTGATATGATAGAATTTGAAGCTAATTATATAAAATCAGAAGAAAAAAAAGTAATCATTGAATATAAAAATGAAAAATATAATGTTGAGGAATTTATTAGAAGGAAGTATGAAGAAAAAGGCTTTAAAACACTTATATTAGAAAGTATTCCTTTTCATGTTTTGTTTGCTACAATATTTAATAATATTATTCAAAATATTGATGATGAAAAAGTTAGACGTACAAGTTTTGGCGATCGAGAATATAGAGGAATAATGATAAGTGCATTACTTCCTTCTGACTTTGGGACGTCAGGGTATTACAAAAGAAAAAGAGAAATAATTGATAACTTTTTGAAGAAATTCACATCAAAAGAATTATTAATTGAAGAATTTACTCAAAATTTAAATAATCCCATTAGTGAGAATTTAAGACAATATTTATGGGCAATAGATATTGAAAAAATAGAAATAGCCAGAAAACTTCTTGATATCATAGATCATAATATCATGAAAAATATTTTACTTTATTTAATAAAGGATTACTGGAAGAATTATTGTGGATGGCCGGATTTGATTTGTTATACAGATGAAAAAGTATTATTTGTTGAAGTTAAATCAAGTACTGATAAACTAAGTGAAGATCAAAAAAACTGGATTGAGGGAAATTATAAAGAATTATCTATAGATTTTGAGATAGCGAAAGTTATAAGATTGAAAACATAACAAGCAAATCGAGCAGTCCTGACTATTGTCACGGTTTCTGCTAAAGCCGTTCCGGCTCCCTGCGTGATCACCCTCCGCCTGCACTCAGGAACAGCGTCAATGCCATCGGATGGCTTTGACTGTCAGGCAGCTCATCTGGTAGTTATACTGGAATATTTAGAAAAGAGGAAAAGTCCGGCCTTGGCGGTGCCGTGCGGCCTGGACAAGAAGGGGTCGTACTGCATATAACAGCGATTATTTCGCTGCGCTCCCTGTGGTCGCTTGGGCTCCTGCCAGTTGAGCTGGCAGATCGCCATATTTTGTTTTCATAAAACCGGAACAACATGTGTTTTATGCTCTTCAAGTTTGTAAAAACCAAATAAAAATATTTTAGAGTTTAGTCACAAAACATCGAATAATCGCGAGACGTTATCTGTAATACCGCCCAAGAAAATAGTGCGCCATCCTTGGCGCACAAGATATATAATATTATTAAAGTGATAGTCAAAAGGAAAAAATTATGAGGAAATTTATTTTATATTTAATTGTTTTTATTACAATAATTTCATGTAATAGTAATATAAGACCAGAGTTATATATGGAAAGTATTAACATTAATAATGATGAAAACAAATTAGTTATTACCCCGACAATTAAGTTTGAATACGATAGTGAAAAAAAGATGATTAAATGGTTAAATAAAGCCAGTGAAGAGAAATTTACTTTTCAAGTAGGGAATAAATACTTTTTTATTTTTAAAAGTATGAAATTCAATTTAAAGGATCATGAACAATCAATTATAAAAACAAATAGGATACAATTAAGTTTTTTCATTGATGATGAAGAATTATATAAGAATATATTACCAACGATGTTAGAAAATAATAAGATGATTGATTCAAATCAAGCTCCTCTTGAAATGGTTAATATTTCATTAGATGTTGATGGTAAGTGGATATTTTATGATTTAAACGAAAATATAGATCATGATATGATTTATGAAAAATTATATGCTAAAATGATAAAATATTTAAAAAAAAATAAAAGTAGCGCATTGGCTATTTCAATACCAAAAATTAAAAAAGAATATGAGAATAATCCTGCTACAGCAAATTATGTTTATAAATATCAGTTTATTAAATTTACTTCTGCAATCGAAAGTATTATATCGGAATTAAATCCAATTCTTGGAAATGGCTATATGATTGTCCTTAGTAATGGTGTTAAGTTATATGATAATTCTAGCGATATAATGTATTATAAAAATGGTGATTTAATTAATGTTTTTGGCATACTAAATGATGTTGAAAATTATACTGAAACAAAAAGCAAGTTTGTTGAGGCTAATATATTGAATACCCATAAAAACACTTTTTATCGAAATATGTACTTTCAATTTTTTGAAAAAGGTGATATTTGATGAAAAAAAATATTCTATTGATTATTTTTATATTGATTTCGTCTAAAATATTTATTTATGCAATTGAAGGCACGTGGACTTTTACAAATTTATTTAGTCAAACAATCAAAGATGGTAAAGCAACTTTAGAACCACTGGATACTGAAATTATTAAGAGAATAGTATTTATAGATAACAAATCAGATAATAATTTAACTATACAAAAGGCAGAAATTGAAATATTAAGTATTGAGAATGAATACAAAAAATATAATGCAAATTATATCGATTTTAACACTCTGATACAAATATATATACAGGATATTGAAAAAATTATTTTAACTATATTTGTTTTTAAAGAAAACGATAACAAAATCTGGTATTCATATGCAATATCTCCTGATTATATATTAAAAGGAAAAATATCTGGAACACAAGAACATGATAGTATTTTTTTGAATATGATAGGGTTTATGTCAAAAACATTTTTTTGACATAAATCACAATCGCCATCCATGGCGATTGTGATAGGAAAGGGCGGTACTACAGATAACAGCGATTATTTCGCTGCGCTCCCTTTGGTCGCTTGGGCTCCTGCCAGTTGAGCTGGCAGATCGCCATATTTTGTTTTCATAAAACCTGAACGATATGTGTTTTATGCTTTTCAAGTCTGAAAAAACCAAATAAAAGTATTTTAGAGTTTAGTCACAAAACATCGAATAATCGCGAGACGTTATTTGCAATAAACGCGCAAGAAAGGTGAAGCTCGCCGTCCTGGCTCGCAGGAAATATAATGAAACAAAAACCATATATTTATCTTGATGAAAATATTATACAATATGTTCACGAGAAAAAAATAAAACTAGATGAAATTGAAAATGTTGAATGGATATTTTCAGATGAACATTTAATAGAAATAGAGCGATCAAGAAATCTAGATATTTTAGATGTTTTAAAAGAGCTTAGAGCTAGAAGAATTAAAATTAAATTAAACGATAAATTTCAAATACTTAATGAAGCAATAATTGATGAATATAAAAATCCAAAAGAGATATATAAAGAATATAAGGATAATACTGCTTTTGCTGAAGAAATAAATATGGATTTTGCAGCACTTCAAGTTTTTATATTTGGAAATAAAGAAATAATTGATATTGAGCAATACGTTGACAAATATATCCTTTCAATAAAAAAGTTGATAAAACCAACATTTGAGTTTATTAATAATAAAAAATATGAATTCTCCTACGAATTAATGATAAATAAGTTAAAAAAAGATTTATTGAATAGTTTGAAAACTGCCTCAAAACAACTTAAACCTGTTGAAGAAATTAGAAAAAAAATAGTTAAGCTACCTCTATCAAATCTTGACGAAAAAAATGGGTTAATTATTGATCAAATATGGGAAAAAATAATTGAAAATAATAATTTAATATTCACTAAAGATCAATTTTTCGGGAAGGAAAAGATGCCTTTTTATAATGGATGTGATATATGGTCAACATTTTTAGGAATATCACAGTGTCATTCTGCTTTAAACTATTTGGGATATTGGCCTGATAAAGGATTGAAAAAAATAAGTAAAATACATGGTATCAATAGTGATTCATCACATATTGGACATGCTGCATTTTGTGCAGGGATAATAAGTGCTGATGATAGATTATGTAAAAAAGCAAAAGCAATTTATCAATATTTTAATTTACCAGTTGTAGTCATAAAAGTAGATATACTTAAGAAATAATAATCAAGCTCAACTTCCATGTTTCGCTTGAGGAAGCGCGTTTACTGCAAATAACAGAGGATAATTCGCTTCGCTCGGAGTACCTCGCTTGGCCTGCGGCATATTTTGCTATCATTAAAGCAGTTCATATTCTGTTTTACGCTGTTTAAATATATTTCCCAATATTATTACGTTGAAAAAGGATTTAGCAAAACATCGCTTATCCTCAAGACGTTAGATGCAATGTTCGGCTTGTAAAGCCTCGCCGTCCTGGCGAGGCAAGAGGAGGAAATATGAGATTACATTCACTAATTATAAAAGGGTTAAGGAGAATATCAAATATTAAGATAAGATTTGGAGACGCCACTTTTTTAATTGGACCGAATAATTCTGGTAAAAGTACAATATTATTAGCAATAGAGTATTTATTACAAGCAAGTAAAAGGTTAGATGATAAAGAGTATTTTTCTATAATTGATGAAGAAACAGGAGAACAAAAAACAGCCACAAATACTATTATTTTAGAAGCTGAATTTCGTAATCTACCTCATGAATCTAAAGAATGGAGAGGGTTTAAAGGACGCCTTTTTAATTATGACCCAGAAGATACTAGTGAATCAGGAATTTCAATACAATATAGAAAGACTTATGAATTAGGTAATGATGTTGTGATTGAATTAAAAACTAAAAAAAGAATATTAAATGAAAAGTTTAAAAATTGTAAAAAGCCCCAAGATTACATTAATTTAGGTATAGATACTAAAAAAGTAAATGAATTGTTTTCTGATCTTGATAAAAATATAACAGTAAAAGAGCAAAAATTATTAGATGAATTAGATGATATTTGGGAGCTTGGAGAGGAAGATGAATGGTTTAAAAATCCTGGGGGGATTCCAGGTAATGTTTTAAGCCGTTTACCAAGATTTTTATTAATTCCCGCTGATACTGCAGCAAATAATTTAGAAGGATCTGGAACAGGTGTTTTAAGTAAAATGTTGACAGAATTATTTGAGGATGTAAGAACAAAATCAGTTAATTATGAAAAAGCACAACATTTCTTGAATGAATTAGCAAAAGAATTAGATCCAAACGATAATAATTCTGAATTTGGAAAAATGATTCTGGAATTAAATGATATATTAAAGAATATATTTCCAGAATCAAAATTGTATGCTGATACTGATCTAAGTGATCCCGATAAAGTTTTAAAACCAACTTTTAGCGTTGAAATGTCAAGTAATGTAAGAACGACAGTTAATCGACAAGGAACAGGTATGATTAGATCTGCGGCTTTTGGTATTCTGCGCTATAGGCAAAAATGGATATCAAAAAGAAATTGTGATGAGTATAGATCCTTGATAGTTGCATTTGAAGAGCCTGAATTATATCTTCACCCAAGTGCGGCAAATCAAATGAGAAATACAATTTATACTTTAAGTGGGTGCGATTCTCAAATAGTGGCAACAACTCATTCTCCATATATGATAGATCTTTCAAGAAAGCCAAGACAAATACTCAATAGATTATTTTTTAAAAATGGTAATATAGAATGTATTCCATTTAATGTAAGTCGCGCATTTAAAATCTTACATGAAAATGATAAAACTTATGTTAAATTACTTTTAAAAATAGATGATTATCTTTCAAGAGTTTTTTTTACTAATAAAGTTGTTGTTGTTGAAGGAGATACAGAAGATATAGTAATTAGAGAAGCATTATCACGTCTCCCAGAAGATATTAGGACATCGATTTATGTTAATTATGAAGTAGTTAAAGCAAGAGGTAAAGCAACAATAATTGGATTGATTAAATACCTAAATGCTTTAGATATCCATCCTATAATTATTCATGATAGAGACAAAGGTGTTGAAGGTGCTGAAAAATATAATAAGGTAATATCAGAATTAATTAATGAAAAAAGCAAAATATTTGTTTTAGAAGAGTGTATAGAAGATATTCTTGGATATAGTGCTCCATCAACAGAAAAACCTTATACTGCGTTTGAGTATTTAATTAAAAGAGGTAATGAATGGGAAAAATTACCTGAAAAATTAAAAGAATTATTAAAAAATGTATTTAATGAAATATGAAATCGTAAAAGTACATCCTTGTACTTTTACGAAAGCCGAACACAGCATCTAACAGCGATTATTTCGCTGCGCTCCCTATGGTCGCTTGGGCTCCTGCCAGTCGAACTGGCAGATCGCCATATTTTGTTTTCATAAAACTGAAACAACATGTATTTTATGCTTTTCAAGATTTAAAAAAAACTAAATAAAAGTATTTTATAGTTTAGCCACAAAACATCGAATAATCGCGGGACGTTATCCACAATGCCCCCACAAGATGCGATCGCCCGGACCTCCGGCCGACGGGCGAGGATATGCAGTAGGAGTAATATACAGTATAATAGTATATGTTAGAAGAACCATTCGGGCAGAAGAAAAAATGAAAAGAGGACAATTTTTTATATTGATTTTGTCAATATTACTTATTTCCTGCACAAAGATGGAAAACGATGTAATTCTATTAGTTCCATATAGTCAACAAGAAAAATTAATTAACTATTTTACTAAAGCCAGTATTAAAGTAAAAATTGATAATTCTTTGATGACAATTTCTTCTCCTACTGATAATGTATTATTAAACCTTCTTGATTTTCTATTTACCAATATATATTTGAATAAAAGTAATTTAAATAATTCAACTACCACAAGAACTCAAGATGGATCATATTATAAAAGAAAATATCTTGAAATACTTCCTAATTTAAAATACATAATAAGGGATGATTTGAGTAGCCCAAAGGCAGTATATGACCCAACACATCCGGATGCAATTAAAGAAGGTAAAGACAAAGGATATGTATATTATCCAAATATAAATATTGATGATGAGGAAAATGATCTTATCAATAATGTATTTTTATATAATTCAATTCTTGAATACTTAAAAAGTAGAAACATACCAGTTATGTCTATAGAAATTGATCCAAATAATATATGACGAGTATCATAAATATTTCTGAAACTGATAGGAATTAATGTTTTTTCAAATACTAAAAGACTTCTAACTACTTTTACCTGATGTTTTCTTTATCACATTTTGTACTGTCGCTTCGCTTCTGACGCACAAAATGCGCCAAGCCCTTCGGGCACGAAAATACAGATTAAGCAAATGTAAAATACCAATTACTTAAACAAGGAAATAAGGGAAGAAGTCCGGCCTTGGCTTCCAGCCGTGCGGCCCGGACAAGAAGTGGGGGCACTGGTGGATAACAGCGGATAATGCGCTACGCTCCCTGCGGTCGCTTGGGCTTCGCCATAAAGCTGTATTTTGTTCTGGTGCAATATGAAAACAACCAGAAAAGCTGTTTATTGAAAATGATTCGACAGCTTCATCGCTTATCCGCGGGACGTTATCGGCAATGGCTGGGCGAAGAGAACACCGCCCGGACCTCCGGCCCACGGGCGAAGAAAATATTCAAACCAAAACAATTATTAAATTAAAGGAAGTAGAATGATGATTAAGAATTATTATTATTTTGTAGTAGGATTACTTTCAATACTTTTTGCGATTACACATGCACTAAATGGACAAGCTGTAATTTTACCTTCTCTTGAAATTGAATTAATAAGTATAGAAATTAAAACTATATTCTTTTATGTGTGGCATATAATATCAGCTGAAAACATTTTGTTTGGAATAACTTTTTTAATTATGGCATTTTATAAGAAACAGGGAAAAGTCAGATTTACAGCATTTGTTATAGCTGGTTTAATGGTTTTACGATGGATTGTAATATTTTATGGAACTTTTATGTATAATCGTTCAGGACTAGGTAATATTACAATCGATACTATCGCAATTATAATATTTACTGCCCTTATTCTTCTGGGAACAAGAGTTAAAGATAAAATAAAATCTTAAAAAACTGGATACGCAAGAGCTGAAAATAAATAGAGGTATATTTATTATTATGTCAGAGAAGAGGATAAAATGAATACAGCATTGGTAATAATTGATGTTCAAAATGATTATTTTCCTGACGGGAGAAAAGAACTAAAAGGCAGTCTGGAAGCTTTAGAAAATATTCAAAAAGTTATTAAAAATTGCAGGGAAAAAGGTTATAAAATCATATTTATAAAACATATAGCAGTTAAACTAAATGCAACTTTTTTTATAAATGGAACAAGTGGAGTTGAAATTCATAAAGGAATAGAGCCCGAAGAAAATGATGAGATCATAATAAAAAATTATCCTAATAGTTTTCGGGAGACAGATTTAAAAGAAGTTTTAAATAGAAATCAGATCACAGATTTAGTATTTACCGGCATGATGACTCATATGTGTGTAGATACTACAGTTAGAGCAGCTTTTGATTTAGGATATAGCAGTATTTTAATTTCAGATTGCTGTGCAACTTTAGATTTAGCCTATGGAAATGAAATTATTAAAGCAAAAGAAGTTCAAAATGTATTTCTTGCAGCTTTGAATGGAACTTTTTGTAAAATAATGACAACAGAAGATTTTATAAAAGAAAAAGAATAAACTCTGGTACAACAAAGAATTTGTAATAAAAGAAGTCCGGCCTTGGCGGTGCCGTGCGGCCTGGACAAGACGCCCAGCCACAGCCGATAACAGAGGATAATGCGCTTCGCTCCCTTTGGTCGCTTGGGCTTCGCCACACATCGTAGGTTTTGAATTACAACTTCTATAAAAAACAAGTTTTTGAAGCAAAATATTATAACTTCGAAATAATAATTCTTAGGCTCCGATGCGTCGCTTATCCTCAGGACGTTATACGTAATGGCCAGGCAAGAGAAAACCGCCCGGACCTCCGGCCGACGGGCGAGGATATGCAAACTATTATTAAATGAGGCTAAATATGCATGAATTATTATTAGAAATCATGATGGTTGAATATCAGAGAGAAATAGAGCGAAAAGCAAAACTTGAAGCTAAAGCTTTATCTTATGTAACGATTATTTCAATAATAATTTCTACTTCTCTAGTGTTAATGCTTTATTTTACATCTACATCTACATCTACATATACTGGTAAAATAGTAAAAGTTTTATATTTTATAATGTTTTTGGGTGTTTTGGATTATTCAGTTTTTACAATAATATTTTCCTTAATCTCTATGAAAATGAGTAAAATGAATATTTTGGATATCAATGAAATAGAATTACTATGGAATAAAGATAAAGCTGATATTGAAGGGTCCGTTTTTAAAACAATAAAAAAAATAATTAAAGAAAATAGTGATTTTAATAAAAGAATAGAAAATAATAATGAGCTGTCATATATTTATTTATGGATAACAATGGTTTTTTATTTATTACAAATTGGATTTTCATTGCTTATAATTTTTGGAGGAATTAAATGAAAGATGTAAAAGAAAGTGTTTCTCAAGAAAAAGAAAAGAAACTGACAGAAGAAGAAAAGAAAACTGAAATACCTGGAAAAATTATGAAGACAGAATTTGTAAATTACAGTGAAAAAAATGATGACAATAATCATGACAATAATGAAATGTAAATAATAATTGTTCTTGCATTTTGAATTAAAAAAGAATAGAAAGCGTTTAAAATATGAGCATTCAATATTTAATACCGCAAGATAGAATCATATTTTTAAAAATAATATGATGTATAAAACAATTAAATTGCAGATATCATTAATAGATTATTATGTACCTGATATCATAGGTGTCCAAAACAAGGACTATTAATTGCCTGAAATCCCAACTATAATGAATTAAGCTTGGACGGCTAATTCTTTACAGGAAAAGGAAATCAGGCAATGAGTTACAATAATACCATTTTAAAACAAATTCTACAAATAATTCCGAGACATGAATTTGAAAAATCTGTAAAAAAACATAAAGGGGACTTTGCTTCCAAAGGTTTTACCTGTTGGCAGCATTTTGTCTCCATGCTCTTTGCACAACTTTCAGGACAGACCGGGTTAAGAGGCATTGAAAACTCTTTTGAATCAATCAGTAACCACCTTTATCATATGGGTGTAAAAAAGGTAAAACGCTCTACATTATCTTACGCAAATAATAATAGAAGCTGTGAAGTTTATGAAAATGTTTTCACTGATCTTCTTGATAAGATATTATCCATGAAGAGAGCGCATAAACATAAATTTAAAAATCCTCTTTACAGTGTTGATGCATCAACTATTGACTTGTGTTTAAATCTCTTTCCATGGGCAAATTTCAGAAAATATAAAGGCGGAATAAAACTTAATGTAAAACTTGACCATAGTGGATATATTCCAGCTTTTGTATCAGTTACAACTGCAAAAACACATGAAGTCAATTCCTTGAAAAAAATGGCTTTCAACAAAGGCGATGTCATCACGTTTGATCGTGGTTATACTGACTTTAAATTATTCGCAAATTATTGTAATACCGGTATTTATTTTGTTACCAGGTTAAAAAAGAATGCTGATTATAAAATTGTCCAGAGAAAAGATACCTCCTCCTTTAAAAATATTACATCTGATCAGATCATAGAAATGAAAGGATTTTACACCAGTAAAAAATGCCCGTTAAAATTAAGACGAATCAGAAGCAGAGATCCTGAAACCGGTAAATATATTGTAATTCTTACCAATAATTTCCTTTGGTCTCCAACAACAATTGCTGCTGTTTACAAAGACAGATGGCAGATTGAAATATTTTTTAAAACTATCAAACAGAACCTCAAGATCAAGAAATTCTTTGGTACTTCCAGAAATGCTGTAATGACACAAATCTGGATTGCCCTAATTGCTTTTCTGTTACTTCAGTTCCTTAAAATGTTTTCATGTAGAAAATGGACTCATTTTTCACTGATGAAATTGATTCCTGTAATACTGACATCAAGAAAAGATATCTGGACTGTTCTCAATAAACCGCCTTCAGAACAGACTAAAAAAACTAGTTTCAATCTTCAACTGGAGCTGTTATGATTGTTTTGGACACCTATGACCTGATATAATAATTAAATCTAAGTTAATAAAAAGTCCAGCCTTGGCTCCGCCGTGCGGCCTGGACAAGAAGCCTGGCCACTACGTATAACAGCGATTATTTCGCTGCGCTCCTGATGGTCGCTTGGGCTCCTGCCAGTTGAGCTGGCAGATCGCCATATTTTGTTTTCTTAAAACCGGAACAACATGTGTTTTTACTTTTCAAGATTGATAAAACCAAATAAAAATATTTTAGAGTTTCGCCACAAAACATCGAATAATCGCGGGACGTTATACGTAATGGCCAGGCAAGAGAAAATCGCCCGGACCTCCGGCCGACGGGCGAGGAAGAATTAGATGCTTTGTAATTTAATGAATACTTAAGAATTATTTTAAGGAGTATTTAAATATGCTATCTGCAGAAATACCCGATATTTTTAAAAGTGATGATAATTTGTTCCATTATACTACGAATGAAGTAGTTCTAGAACATATACTTAATGAAAAAGTAATTAATATGTCGCCAAGAATAAAATCTATTGATCCAATAGAATCTATCCAAACATCACCTTCAATGCAATTTGCTGATAAAGGGATAAGTGGTGAAAGACATAAATTATATATGGAAACAAAGTTAAAATTAATTAAAGAAATTGACACCGTTAAGCAAGTTTGTTTTTGCACGAATAATAAATACTTACATAAGCCTAAGCAGCCTGAATTGGAGTATTATGGATTTTTAAAACCAAGAATGTGGGATCAGTATGGAGAAAAATATAAAGGAGCTTGTATTTCATTTTCATTAAAAAAAATTAAAGAAAAAACTACCTATCCAAATAAACCTGTAGAGTATATTACCTTTAACGATTTATCTTTGAATAACAAATTGCGTCTTGACGGAAATGAATTAGAAAAAATAGGTCAAGAAGCTTATATAAATAAATATATGAAAAATATTGAATCCATGTTTTTTAGAAAACATATTGACTACATTATGGAAGACGAATATCGTTTTATTTCTTACTTAAAAGATGAAGAAGATTTCATTAATATCGATAATTGTATAAATGGAATAATTGTATCAACAAATGATTTAACTAATTTTAAAATCAATGCATATAAAGAATATGCAAAGAAATTAAATATTGAAGTACTATTTTTATCTTGGAATGCAAAGGGTATAATAATACAGGATTTAAATGAAAAAATTAAAAATATAAATGTTTTTGAAGAAATACTTAGTAAAATATCTACTGATAAAAATACAAAAGAGTAGAATTGTAACTATTACTCGATAGTTTTTAAAGTCCAGCCTTGGCTCCGCCGTACGGCTTGGACAAGAAGCCTGGCCACTACGTATAACAGCGAATGGCCGGTTCCGGCTGTTTCTAAGGAAGCAGCCTCCACCCAAATTGCCGAAATAATAAATGTTAAGAATAATGGAATAGAGTATAAACTTTTGAAGTGAAAGACACCATCGGCAACTTCGGTCATTCGCGGGACGTTATCCACAATGCCCCCACAAGAGGACACCGCCCGGACCTCCGGCCGACGGGCGAGGATTTTAAATACAAAATAAATACTATTAAAATTATGGAGAATTGAAATGACAGCTTCTGAAAGAATAAGTATTATTCGTAGTATTTCAACAAAGCTTGGTAAAGAAAATTATGCATTAATTGATTTAACCTTGAAAGAATTTAATCTGCCCTATACTAATAATTGGCAAGGATCAGGTACAGATAATTATATAATTGATATGATAAGCGAGGCATCAGATGAAGCTTTGCTAAATATTGCTAAACATTTAGGGTTAGCAAATGAATTGCAAAATACTGTTGTGCCAAGTTTTTGGTCTCCAAATGAAGTAAGAATATTTATTAGCCATATCGTAGAAATAAAAGATAAAACAAGTAAGTTATCAAAAGAAATTGAAAAATATCATATAAAAACATTTGTTGCACATGTGGATATTGAGCCATCAAAGGAATGGTTGGAAGAAATTGAAACAGCTTTATCAACAATGGATGGCATGATTGCAATTTTTTCTGATAATTTTATTAATAGTAAATGGTGTGATCAAGAAGTTGGTTATGCTATTGGTAGACGTGTTCCAATTGTTCCATTAAAAATAGAAAAAGATCCACATGGATTTGCAGGTAAATATCAAGCATTGCCAATTAAGGGGAAGCCGCATTCAGAGATTGCTAATGAAATATTCCAAATAATTTTAAAAAATCCTGTAGTTGGACTTAAATTAACAAGTGTATTAATTAGAAAATTAAAAACATCACAATCCTGGTCTGAAACAAAGAATCTGTTGAGTCTAATTGAGCTTTCAAAATATATAACAGAAGATCATATTTCTTTATTGAAAGAAGCTATTAATGAGAATTCACAGGTTAAGGAAGCTTGGGGTGTCCCAGAAAGAATTTTAGAATTAGAATCGAGGTTGAAATCATAAAGGTAATTAAATATTTGCAAATAAATTAGAATATTATAAATGTTTTTTAAAGAATACAAGTGAGTAATTTCATGATATTCAAGAGGTTTTAGTCCGGCCTTGGCTCCGCCGTACGGCCGGACAAGAAGTGGGGGCACTGGTGGATAACAGCGGTTAAAGCGCTGCGCTCGCAAGCTCGCTTGGGCTTCGCCATAAAAGCGCTAATAAATACAGATTAGGTTTGAGATAATCAGTAGAACCTATTTATTTTAAAGAAAATGCGCCTTCATCGCTTAACCGCGGAACGTTCTCCGAAATACCGCCCTAAGAGAACATCGCCCGGACCTTCGGCCGACGGGCGAGAGAATGATTACTTGAATAAAATTATTCAAACTTTTGTATAAATATAATTTTGTTATGATATGAATGATTTTTTAAGGAAAAAGGAATATTAATGAATAATCTTGAAAGATTAAGATTAGTATCACAAATTGCTTTAAAATTACAAGAAAATTATACTACATCGCAAATCAATATTTTCTTAACCGGTTTTGGCATTCAAAATACTGGCGAAACAATAGTACCGTCAAAAAGAGTTTATGTTGAAAATAAGCTTTCGAATATATCAGAAAAAATAATATTATCAATTGCAAAAGAACTGGAAATAGAAATTAAAAACAAAGTTGATAATAATTCTAAACATGAATTATTAGATGTTAAAGAGAGAATTGTTGAATATCTTTTGATTTTGGATGTACCAACAATTGATTTAATTTTAGATGAATATAAAGCACCAACTCATTATTATGGTGATTTTGATGATAAAAAAAGTTATTGTAAATTTAAAATATCCGAGTTAGAAACAATTGAATTAAATGATTTATTAGAATATTTGCAAAAAAGAAAAAACAAAGTAAACAATCCTGGATTTTGGGTAGAAAATAAAATTAGAATATTTATTAGTCATTTAGCTAAAGATAAAAAGAAAGCAAGTATGTTGGCTTCAGAATTATTAAAATATGATTTAACATCATTTGTTGCTCATGAAGATATTGAACCAAACGAAGAATGGTTGGTAAAAATTGAAGAAGCATTAATGACAATGGATGTATTATTAGTTTTAATAACTGAAGGATTTAAAGAAAGTAATTGGACTGCACAAGAAATTGGATTTGCCTTAGGACGTGGTGTTCCTGTAATTTCAATTAAAAATGGAATGGATTCATTTGGATTTTTTGGAAAAAGGCAAGCTGTAGTCGGAACCGGAAGAATTGCTAAAGATATTATAAGAGATGTTGTAGAAATAATAAAAAAACTTCCAGAATTTCAAGATAGAATATCAAGATGAAAGATTAGTCCAGCCCTTGCCTCCGGCCTATCGGTCTGGACAAGAAAGGGCGGTACTTCCGAGAACAGAGGATAATGCGCTTCGCTCCCTTTGGTCGCTCGGGCTTCGCCACACATCGTAGGCTTTGAACCACAATTTCTATAAACAACAAGTTTTGGAAGAAATTATTACAACTTCGAAATATTCATTCTTGGGCTACGATGCGTCGCTTATCCTCAGGACGTTATATGCAATTAGGGCGCAACACCTCCCTCCCCAATAAACCTATTGATGATATTTTGGTAAGAGAATAAAATCCTCATGCCCCCTAAGAAAGCCCGGCGTCCTGCCGGGCTAAAAAAAAGATTAGGAAAGTATAATGAAAAAAGAAGAAGGCAAAAAATTAATCGCTGAAAGAGTTGAAGATTTTGAGAAAAATAAGGCGATTTTAACAAAAAAAGGCCACGGAGAGACAAATATTCGCTCAAATTTCATAGATATTATGTATAAAGCCTTAGGGTGGGACATGAAAAGCCATTATGAAGTAGTTAGAGAGTATTCTCAAAGAGATAAATCTTCTTCTGGCGGGACAAAAAAAGTAGATTATGCCTTTAAAATAAATGGAAAACTTAAATTTTTTATAGAAGCAAAAGAAGCAAGTGTAGATTTAGAAAAAGATAAAAATGCTATTTACCAGGCAAAAAGATATGCCTATTCTTCAAATGGAAAAGCACCAATAGTAATTTTAACAGATTTTGAAGAATTCAGAGTTTTTAATGTTTTAAAAGCTCCAATAATTGATAATCCAGATAGAGATTTATTGCAAAGCCACTGTATGAGATATACAGATTATCTAGAAAAATGGGATTTGCTCTGGGATACATTTTCAAGAGAAGCTGTTGAGAAAGGAAGTTTAGATAAGTTAAGAGGAAAAATTGATAAAAATACCAGAACAATGGATGTTGAATTCCTTGCACAGATTACAGAGTGGCGGGAGATTTTAGCAAAAAATATTGCAGTTAGAAATGAAAATCTTGAAGTTGACGAAATAAATGAAGCAGTTCAAAGAATCCTTGACAGGCTTGTTTTTATTAGAAACCTTGAAGACAGGGAAATTGAACCAGAAAATATGCTTTTTGAAAAAGCACATAAATCAGACAATGTTTATAAATCACTTATTCCTTTATTTAACTCATTAGATAAAACCTATAACGGACTACTTTTCAAAAAACATTTTTCTGAAGAGATTGAAGTCGATGATAAGGCAATAAAAGATATAATTCGCCAAATGTGTTACCCTGTTTCTCCATTCCAGTTTGATGTTATTGAACCAGAAATACTTGGGAGAATATATGAAAAGTTTCTTGGAAGTAAAATCAGGTTGACAGATTCACACAGAGTAAAAATAGAAGAAAAAATAGAAGTAAGAAAAGCTGGTGGTGTTTATTATACACCTGAATACATAGTTGAATACATTGTAAAAAATACTGTAGGTAAAAAAATTGAAGGACTTAACCCGGAAGAAATTAAAGAAATTAAAATTGTTGATCCTGCCTGTGGTTCTGGTAGTTTCCTACTTGGAGCTTATTCATATTTACTTGATTATCATCAGAAATGGTACTTGGCAAACCAGAAAGATAAAACATATCAAGCAAATTGGTATAAAACAAAAGATGGGGAAATAAAAGTAAAGCTCGATAAACGAGCTGATATACTTAGAAATAATATTTTTGGAGTAGATATTGATAAAGAAGCAACTGAAGTTGCAATAATGAGCCTTTATCTTAAAATGCTTGATGATGGTTTTGATAAAGGTCAACGAGATTTATTTTTCTTGAAGGGTTCTATACTTCCAGATATGAAAGAAAATATAAAATGTGGAAATAGTTTAATAGGTACAGATCTTTTTGATGATAGATTTGATTTTGACAGTAATGATTTTAAAATAATAAAACCATTTGATTGGAATGTTCAGTTTTTTGAAATATTTTCAAATGGAGGGTTTGATTGCATAATTGGCAATCCCCCCTATGTTGATGTTAAAATATTACCGGACTCAATAAAAAAAATATTGATTGATAAATATAAATCTGCTTCTAATCGCTTTGACTTATATATTCCATTTATTGAAAGATCCTTTTCATTAATTAATCAAAATGGAATAATTTCTTTTATTATGCCAACAATGTTTTTAATACGCGATTATGGTATTGGTATAAGAAACGTTATAAAAAACAAATCTTATATTAAAGAAATTATACATTTTGGTACAAATCAAATATTTGAAAATGCGATGAATTACGTTGGTATTTTTTCTTTTATTAAAAATGAATTAGAAAATACGAATATTATAAAATATATAGATTGTAATTTTTCTCCTGATGAAATAGCCAAAGTATTAAACGGAGAACATGTCTTTGATAAAAAATATCTAAAGTATACAAATAATAAAGAAAACTATAATAATAAGGAATGGCATTTATTAAGTAAGCCTGAAGAAAAAATATTTTGCACTTTCAATAAATATAAACCATTAGTGGAATATTTAGAATTTGCAAGTGAGGGCATTCATAGTGGAAAAGATGAAGTGTTTTTTATTAATGATAATAGTTTGTTCAGTGAAGGTATTGTATATAAACTTGCAAAAGGTAAAGATGTTCATCGATATGAAAATGTCGATGTTAAAGAATTTAAACAGTATGTTATTTATCCTTATGATTTAAATACTGGTGAAGTAATATCTGAAAATGAATTGAAAAATAATTATAGACTCGTTTATGAATATTTAAAAAATTCTAGAGAAAAACTCAAGGGTAGGCCGTACTTTGATAGATCATCAAAAAAATGGTATGAATTGTGGTGTCCAAGAAATCCATCATTATATATAAAGCCAAAAATAATTGGCCCAGAAATTACAAATTGTGGTAATTTTACACTTAGTTTAACACCTCTTTTTATAAATAATAAATTAAAATCATTAGTATTAAAGAATAATGTTAATGAAAAAATTGAATATATACTTGGATTATTAAATTCAAAACTATTAGTATATTTACATAAATTGATTGCACCTCCCAAAGGGAATAATTATTTTGAAGTTAAAACTACGATATTAAGTAAATTGCCTATTAAATCAATAGATTTTAAAGATTCAAATGAAAAAGAAAAACATGATAATATTGTTCTTTTAGTTAATCAGATGATTAATGTAAAAAAAGAACTATCTCTATCTAAAAGTGAAGCAGACAAATCAATCAACAACCAAAAAATAGCAATAATAGATAATAAAATTGATGAGCTTGTTTATGAACTTTATGAAATTTCTGATGAAGAAATAAAATTTATTGACTCCTGACAATACGCCTCCGCACGTCCTGTGCTGCGGCGAGAAAGGGGGGCATGAGGATTTTATTAATAAAAAGATGATAAATTATGCGCCCTAACTGCATATAACAGCGATTATTTCGCTGCGCTCCCGATGGTCGCTTGGGCTCCTGCCAGTTGAGCTGGCAGATCGCCATATTTTGTTTTAATTATACCAGAATAATTATTGTTAGATTCTTTTAAAGTTTGAAAACCCAAATAAACGTATTTTAGAGTTTAAGCACAAAACATCGAATAATCGCGGGACGTTAGCAGCAATACGTCCCCAAGATGCAATCGCCCGGACCTCCGGCCGACGGGCGAGGGAAATATATAGTAAAATCCTTAATATTTTAAGCAAAAAAGACAGTTTTTATATAATTCTATTTTAAAAATGTAGAGTTGATTTGATAAGTACAAAGTAGTAAAATTAGCCTATGGTCATTACAAGTACAGTAGAGATGAATAGAACTCAGAGGATATTGCATAGCTCAGATACTCATAAATCATTATTTGGACAATATTTAACACCTAGTGTAATTGCTTCATTTATGTCTAAAATGGCCTTGCGCTATGGAATAAACACTGATGAATATGACATTTTAGATCCAGGTGCTGGGCAAGGTATATTAGGAATATCATTAGTTGAAGAATTATATAAAGATAATAAAAACAACTGTATTTCTTTAGATGCTTACGAAATAGATAATACAATAATTCATGATCTATCTAATCATTTAGAGTATCTTTCAACTAAAACAAATACACAATATAAACTTATTAAAGAAGATTTTATTAATTACGTATCTCATGAATTAAGTTGGAATATAAATAAAAAATACAATTATGTTATAATGAATCCTCCTTACAAAAAAATGAATGTAAACTCAATTCATCACAAGTTATTGAAAAATATTGGAATTGATACAGTAAACTTATATTCTGCATTTGTTGCTCTGGGATTAAAACTATTAAAAACCGATGGAGTGCTCGTTGCGATAATACCAAGAAGTTTTTGCAACGGCAAATATTTTTTACCATTTAGAAAATTAATAATGGATTTATCAGAAATTGTCCATATCCATTCATTTCATTCAAGAACTGAATCTTTTAAAGAAGAAAATGTATTGCAAGAAAATGTTATTATAGTTTTAAAAAAAGTTACACATAAAAAAAATATAGTAACCGTGAGTTTATCTAGCAATAGAGAATTATTAGATTATTCAGAAAAACAATTTCAAATTGGCAGTATTATTAAAAATGACGATGAAGAACGTTATATTAATATTCCTAACAAATTTTACAACAATGCTATTCAGTTAAATACAACAATTACTGAATTAGATATTAATATTTCTACAGGCCCTATTGTTGATTTTCGGATGCGCGATAAACTTTTATACGATTTTGAAGCAGAGTCAACACCTCTTGTTTATTCTGGACATCTTAAAACTAATTATGTAGAATGGCCAATTGCTTCTAAGAAACCAAATGCAATAATATTAAACGAAGTAGAAAGAAATAAAAATATTTTTAAATCTGGCTTTTATGTAATAATTAAACGTTTTTCATCAAAAGAGGAAAAACGACGAATATGGCCAACTCTTATTAAAGATACTGATTTTAATGGAATGGATTTTACAGCAGAGAATCATTTAAATATTTTACATAATAATAAAAATGGGCTTGATAGAAAAACTGCAATTGGATTATTTGTTTTTTTTAATACTAAATTTATTGATAACGTTTTTCGTGAATTTAGTGGGCATACTCAAGTTAATGCAACAGATTTAAAAAATATAAAATATCCTAATATTCAGCAATTAAAAAGTATGGCTGAAATATATTTAAATGAACAAAACATTGATTATGATAATATATTTGAAATGGTGATGAAAAGTGGCTGATAAAATAAATGAAGCATTGAATATTTTAATATCTCTTGGAGTACCAAGAGAGCAACAGAATGAACGAACAGCACTTTGTCTTTTAGCATTAACTAATATAAAAGAAAATACTGAATGGGTTAATGCTTCTAATCCATTAATTGGAATTACTCCAATGATGGAATATGCTAAAAATAATTTTAACCGTAAATATGCACCAAATAGCCGCGAAACTTTTCGTAGGTTTAGTATGCATCAACTGGTACATGCTGGTATTGCTTTATACAATCCGGATAATCCTTCAAGACCTGTTAATAGTCCAAAAGCTGTTTACCAAATATCTCCAAAAGCTCTTGAGGTTATCAAAAAATATAAAACACCAGAATATGAAGACAAATTAAAAGATTATTATATGGTTATTGGTTCTTTGTCAGAAAAATATGCCAAAGAAAGAAATATGTTAATGGTGCCAGTGTTAATTAATAATAAAAAAGAAATACATTTATCTTCTGGTGAACATAGTATACTTATTAAAGAAATTATTGAGAATATGGCACCGCGTTTTTTACATAATTCAGAATTAGTTTATGTCGGAGATACTGGTGAAAAATGGGGTTATTTTGATAAAGTACTTGCAACCGAATTAAAAATAAATGTTGATGAACATGGAAAAATGCCAGATGTAATATTCTATATACGTAATAAAAATTGGTTAATACTTGTTGAATCGGTAACCAGCCATGGTCCAGTAGACAGTAAACGCTTAATTGAACTTGAACAGCTTTTTAATGATATTTCAATTTATAAAATATTTATATCAGCATTTCCCACTAAACAAATATTAGCAAAATATTCAACTCAAATTGCATGGGAAACTGAGGTATGGATTGCGGATAACCCATCTCATATGATTCATTTTAATGGTAACAAATTTCTTGGGCCTTATTAAATTAATTTGATTTTTTCAGTCCGGCCTTGGCTTCCAGCCGTGCGGCTTGGACAAGAAGGGGACGTACAGCTGCTAACAGCGATTATTTCGCTGCGCTCCCTGCGGTAGCTTGGGCTCCTGCCAGTTGAGCTGGCAGATCGCCATATTTTGTTTTAATTAAACCAGAATAATTATTGTTAGATTCTTTTCAAGTTTGAAAACACAAATAAACGTATTTTAGAGTTTAAGCACAAAACATCGAATAATCGCGGGACGTTATGCACAATATCCACGCCAAGAAAAAACGCCCGGACCTCCGGCCGACGGGCGAGGAAGTTTATTTTAAATAAAAATATTTAATATAATTTAATAAAACTTTAATTGGAGGGAAAATAATGAAACTAGAATTAAATCCTCGATTATTAACAGATATAATTGGTAAGGGGCAATATACACAGTTTAGATCAGTAATTGCCGAATATGTTGCAAATGCTTGGGATGCTGAAGCTAATTATATTAAAATTGAATTACCAGAAGATTTTACTAATAATCCAATAGTAATACAAGACAATGGAAAAGGAGTCGTAGTAGAAAAATTCTCAAGAGTTGGGTTTAACCAAAAAAGTGATTATTCAGTTACATTAGATTATAGACGTCCTCTTATGGGAATGAAAGGAATTGGAAGATTTGCTGGATTTGCTTTAGCAGAAAAAATAAAATACATTAGCAATAATGGCTTAGAAGAAATAGAATGCATTTTTGAGCGTAAGCATTTATTAGAATTTAAAGATATTACAGAAGTTGATATACCTTTTAAAAAACGTGAACCGCTAGATGATAATATAGGAACAATAGTCGAATTATCAATAATTGATCAACAATATAAAATACCAACTCCAGAACAAGTAATAAGAGATTTACTACTAGATTTCGGAGCGGTTAAAGATTTTCAAATTGAAGTAAACGGAGAATTGTGCAAATATGATAAAGTTGAAGGAAATATAATTGAAATAGACGAAACTAATAGTATATTTGGGCACGTAAGTGGAAATATTATAATTTCAAAAGCTAAAAGTAAAAAACTAGATCCTGGGATAATAATCCGTGTTAATGCAAGAAGAGTAGAAGGTCCAACTTTATTTAATATTGATAAAGATGTTTCTAGCAAAATAATAAATCGTATATATGGCGATATCAATGCAGATGGATTAGAAGATATAATTACTTCTGGTAGAGAGGCTTTTATTCAACATGATGAAAGGTATGAAAACCTAGTTTATTTTATTAAAAATAAGCTCTCAGAAACTATTGATAAATATATAGATGATCCTGAAGAAAGTATTGAAGATATAATTTATAATATTGATCGGTTTAAGAAAAGGTTAGATAGTAGTCCTCAACATATAAGAGACATTTGCCAAAGATATATAAAAAAAATATCTCCAAGGTTAGCAAGAGTTCGACATGATAGAGGTTTGTTAGAAATAATAGCTTTATTAATATTACGAGCAAGTGAAAATGCTGATATGTACACAATTTTAAATGAATTAGAAAAAACAGAAAATACTGATATTAATGGTTTATCTAAAGTACTTTCCCATTGGGGATTTGGAGAAATTGTACATGCTACTTCTATGATTCAACATCGTTTAAAAATATTAACTCATTTTTCAAAAATTATTAATGATAAAAATACATTGGAATTACAGGAATTGCATAGAGTTTTAGAAAACAATATATGGATCATAGATGATAAATATTCTTTATTCACAAGTAATCAAAGCCTTAATACAATAGCTAAAAAACTAGGAAAAGAATATGCCGGAGAATATCCTAGAAAACGACCAGATTTAATTCTAAAGCGAGATAGAAATGATATAATTCTTATAGAGTTAAAAGCTCCTAATGTAGAAGTAAAAATGATTGAAGTTACTCAGGCTTTGGAATATAGAACTGAATTGAAAAAATTGTGTCCTGACGTCAGAGATATTCATGTTTTTTTAATTGGTAAAGATTATGATGAAACTAGTAGAGATAATTTTAAGGCAGGCAATAATCAAAATGTTAATTTGCTTTCTTTAGATAGTTTGTCCCAAGATGCTGAAGCTAGATTAAGATGGTTAGCAGAAGCTTTTGAATTGCAATATTTAGAATTTAAAAATCAATATGACTATGATTTAAAAAAAGTTGAAGCATTATAGATAAAAGTCTATAAAATAATTAGTTAAGCCCTTGGCTCCGCCGTGCGGCCTTAACAATAGGCGTGGATACTGGTGCATAACAGCGATTATTTCGCTGCGCTCCCTGTGGTCGCTTGGGCTCCTGCCAGTTGAGCTGGCAGATCGCCATATTTTGTATTCATAAAACCGGAACAACATGTGTTTTGTGCTCTTCAAGTTTGTAAAAACCAAATAAAAGTATTTTAGAGTTTAGTCACAAAACATCGAATAATCGCGAGACGTTAGCAGCAATACGTCCCCAAGAGAACACCGCCCGGACCTCCGGCCCACGGGCGAAGAAAATAGTAACTGCTGTATAATATACTTTAAAAATAGATATAAATAGTTTTCTAGTTATTTAATATGTTAGGATGACTCTTAGGGTCAATGAAAATTATAAAATGAAAGACATAATAGAAATAACGAATAGTTTTAATAACACTTTTACTGAATATGGCTGGATAGCAACAGATGATTTCTCTGTTTCAATTATGGAAAAGGCTTTAGAAACATATCGTAATAAAGGAATTGCTTCAGCCGAAGACTACTTTTGTTCAGTATTTAATGATCAATATTTTAGTACTTGTATACACCGAATGAAAGCAATATTGATTTTTAAGGGTAGAGAACGTCTGGTAGAATTTGCATATATTGATCATAAAGAAAAAAGATTTCATGCATCAATTCCTGTTGTACTAAGTCAAATTGATGGACTTGTTCATGATATTGCAAAACAAAGTTTCTATGAAAGATATGAGAGAACAAAAATATTTCAATATACAAGTAAGATTACAGGTTTAGTCTCGACCTTAGATAAAGTAGCTCAAAATATGAATCAATGTAGAAAGCAAACAAATTTTACACCATTAAACTTTCCGTATCGAAATGGAATATTACACGGACGTGATATCAATTACGATTCAGAAATAGTATCTACAAAATGTTTTTTTAATTTATTTGCTCTTAGAACCTGGGGATTGTTTATACAAAATAATGAGTTCGATAAAATATTAAATCCAAAACAATATATTAAAATACCTGGTTTCGTAGTTGGGGATAAAATGAAACTTTATATGGAAGAGGCATTTAAAGAAAAAGTTTAACAACTGCTTAATTTTGATATTTTCTTTGTCGCATTTAGTGCAGTCGCTGCGCATACGCATAAAATGTAACAAGTTTTAAAAGTACTAAAATACAGGTTAAGTAAATGTTAGAAAGACGTTCCGTACAGGAAGGAAAGAGATGGATCAAGTATTAATAATTATTTCTATAATAGGTGCAATAGTTACAGTAATTACATTCTCAGAAAAAATTACTAAAATTAAAAGTTTTCTGGTTAATTCATTTTCAAAAAAGAAAAATATTGAAATAAAAATAGTAAATAAAATGATTGAATACTATAATTTCTTTACCGAAAATATGGACAAAGAAAACTGTGAATTAAAATATTCAAAAATGGAAGATGAAATAGATTTTATTTTAAAAAATATTAAATACAAAATGGTTTTAAAATTTGATAACAAATTTATTGATAAATATATGAAATATATAGGTTATAAAAAAGAATTTAGAACAACAGAAAATTTTTATAAATACAGTCATCTATATTTCAAAAATACAGACCTAATATTGGAATTATCAAAAAGTACTTATAAAATTAAAATTGATAGATTAAATTTTCCATTAAAAGATATTTGGGGACAATTTCGAGCTAATCGTTTTATATTTTGTTCTCAATATAAAAAAAGGTGGGAAGGCGTACCTGAAATTGATAAAATATTTTTACAAGATATTGAAATGCCTATAAAATTATTAAAGATATACTATAATATAATTATATAAGAATTTTTAACAAATTGTTCAACTTGATTAGTCATTGCTTCATGAGTTAATAAAATGTTATAAAATTAAAATAGGGAAAGAAGTCCAGCCTTGGCTCCGCCGGGCGGCTTGGACAAGAAGCGGCTGGTACTGGAGCATAACAGCGGGTAAGAAACTGCGCTCGGAGTACCTCGCTTGGGCTTCGCCATATTTTGCTTTTAAACAACAAAAATAATTATTGTAATGTTCTTTTCAAGTTTTAAAAAAAGGACAAATGAGTATTATAGTTTTAACCGCAAAACATCTTTTACCCGCGGGACGTTCTCCGAAATACCGCCCCAAGATGCGATCGCCCGGACCTCCGGCCCACGGGCGAGGGAAGACGGGCAAACAATTGTGTCTAATTTTAAATCAAAAGTATCTTATCAGCATTAAAGGATTAGAATAATTAATCTAATGTAAAGAATGCTAAATAAATCTCAATAAATTATATTGAAATTAAAAAGATGTATTGTATATTAAGAGTTTTAAGTGTATACTGTTGAGTGTATACTTAAAGAGGTTGAATTATGGAAATAAGCACAAAAGAGCTCAGAATAAAACCTGGTAGAATTATTGAAAAAGTCTCACATGGACAGGAAGTTGTGGTAACTTTTAGAGGAAAAGCATTAGCTAGAATAGTTCCTATGGCTAATCATAACAAAAGTATTGACGAGAAAGAAAAAGAAGAACTTTTTGGATTATGGAAAAACCATAAAGATATTGAGAATGTTGATAATTATGTAAGAAAGATGAGAAAAGGAAGAGAATTTTGATAATCGATACAGATGTTATAATATGGTATCTAAGAGGAAATGAAAAAGCAAAAGAATTAATATATAAAAATATACCATTTAAAATGTCAGTAATAACTTATATGGAAATTGTGCAGGGGATGAAAGATAAAAAAGAATTATTGATATTTCAGAAACATATAAGAAAATGGGATGTTGAAATAATACAAATAGATACTGAAATATCTTCAAGAGCAATGTTTTTTGTAGAAGATTATTTTTTAAGTCATTCAATGGAATTATCAGATGCATTAATTGCAGCGACAGGAATACAGACAAAAGATGTTATATTAACAGCAAATGATAAACATTATAAATTTATCCCTAACATACAACTGGAAAAGTTTAAACCTTAGAACGCCCAAGCCTTGGCGGTGCCGTGCGGCTTGGAAGAGAGGGGCGGTACTTCCGAGAACAGAGGATAAAGCGCTTCGCTCCCTCTGGTCGCTTGGGCTTCGCCACACATCGTAGGTTTTGAACTACAACATTTATAAACAACAAGTGTTGGAAGAAGAATATTGCAGCTTTGAAATATTCATTCTTAGGCTACGATGCGTCGCTTATCCTCGGGACGTTATACGTAATGGCCAGGCAAGAGAAAATCGCCCGGACCTCCGGCCGACGGGCGAGGATATGCAATATTGTAATATTTGCTATGTGTTATTATGAAGAAAAATAGTTTCAAAACGTACCTTATTGGTTCATAAAATAGAAAATGAACTATAAAAGTACAATTGACAAAAATAGAACCGATAAGGTACAATATAGATCATGAATGTAATAGCAGTAATTGCGGATATAGTAGATTCAAAACATATTATTGATAGGAGGAGTTTTCAGCTCGATTTGGAAAAGAAATTAAACATAATTAATAAAAAATCGGCTAAAAGTATATTATCTCCTTATACAATTACAATAGGTGATGAATTTCAAGTTCTATATAATTCAACAGAAACTCTTTTCGATGATATATGGGATATTATTGAAAGTATCTTTCCATATAAATTGAGGGTTTCTATAGGATATGATAAAATATTAACCCGAACTAATAAGGAACGAGCAATAGGTATGGACGGACCAGCTTTTCATTACGCTCGAGATGGATTAGAACGGCTAAAGAAACAAAAAAGAACAGTGATTCAAGTATTTAGTGCTGAGATACCTTCAATCGAATTAATAAATACAAGTTTGTTATTAGTCTTTGATCAGGTGGAAAAGTGGAAAGAAAATACACTAAAAATATTTGTAAACATGTTGAGAAAAGAAGATATGCAAACTATTGCAAAAAATATTGCTATTTCAGAGAGAGCCGTATATAAGAGCATAAAAGCAAATAATTTAAAAACAATAAAAGATCTAATTGAAGTGATCAAGAACCATATTAAAATAGGGATAGAAATGTTATGAACAGTGTATATTTTTATACATTAATAATTATCATGTCAGCAAGATGTATATTCCAAAATATTGAAAAACCAGTGTCTTTTAAAAAAAGCATATTTATACTTTTCGTAGAAGTAATTTTGGTAGTCCCATTATGGTCTTCAAGAATTATATTTTTACTTCTATTTTTGGTCGCTCTAAATGGAGTTATACTCTGGTTAGAAAATACAAAGCTTAATATTCATTTATCGCGGTTTTTAAGTTTTACTATTTTCACTGTTTTTTTGGCATCAATAACTGGTAATAATTTGATTATTCACAATTTTAGCCCGATTGCTATAAAATTATTTCAAAAGCTTAGTGAAAATAATCTAATACTAAATTTTGTTAATAATTTTGGATCTGAAAAAATATTTATTTATTTATCAGGGCTGTTAATTATTACAAATGAAGTAAATAATTTTGTACGCTATATTCTATACTTATTGAGAGTCGAGCCAAATGGAAGTGGGGATTCTAGTCAGCAAAATGAATATGTTAAGCAAGAAAAAAATGAAGAGCTGAAACGTGGAAAAATTATAGGTATTATAGAACGAATATTAATATTTGTTTTTACTCTATCAAACAACTTTGCTGCAATTGGATTTATTCTTGCAGCAAAAGGTTTTACGCGATTCAAAGAATTGGATAATCGTAATTTCGCAGAATATGTATTAATAGGTACTCTTTTATCTACTTCAATTTCAATTTTAACAGGACTATTATTTAGTAGATTATTATTGCACATATAAACATTTTATAAATAGTGACAATTGGGGCAATTATCTAACATTCGACATTTTAGTCCAGCCTTGGCTCCACCGTGCGGCCTGGACAAGAAGCCTGGCCACTACGTATAACAGCGAATGACCGGTTCCGGCTGTTTCTAAGAAAGCAGCCTCCACCCAAATTGCCAAAATAATTCATATTAAGAATAATGGAATAAGGATAAACTTTTGGAGTGAGAAACATTATCGGCAACTTCGGTCATTCGCGGGACGTTATAAGCAATGTTCCCGCAAGAAGGGACCGCCCGGACCTCCGGCCGACGGGCGAGGATATGCAATATAATAATATATGTTATGTATATTTAGGGGAAAAAATGAGTTATATAAGAAATGAAATAATAGATGAAGAAATTAATAATCATTATAAACCGCCAATAATTACTGCTTCTGCTCAATCATTGCCTTTCAATAATATTGGTGATCGCGGATTTGAAATATTGATATATCGAATATTTAAAAATACTGATTATTTTAAGAAACAAATTCAATATGATAGAGTTGAACTGATGGAAGGAACTGCTGATAGAGGTAGAGATGTATGCCTTATTGATGAGCATAATAAGGTAAAAGGTGTTATTCAATGTAAAAACTATCAAGAAAAAATTACTAAACCCAAATTAATTAAAGAGATATTAAAGTTTTTAATATTTATAATTATTTCTGATGAAGAATATTCCCTTTCCAATTATTTTATTGTTTCTCCTTCTGGAATTAATTCAAAAGCTAAAGATCTGATTAGAAATTTTTGTCAAAATATCAAAGTTGAGCCAATTGAAAAATATTTTAATGATTTAAAGGAAGAGTTTTCTTCATTTGAAGATTTAATATATACCAATTTAAAAGAAAAAATTAATGAAATGCTTGAGACAATTTCTGTAACTGAAATCAATGGTATTGATTTGACAGAAATATTATATAAATATCCAGATAATTTGGAAAATCATTTCAAGGTAGTTAATGTAGTCTCTATTAAAAAAAATGAAGAAATGCTTGATAACAAATTGAGAGAATTTGGATTAAAAACTTTGACTGATAATGATCTTCAGTTAATTCAAAAAAGAATTGGATTTCTTCCTGAAAATAAAAGATTTAGATTTATGAACGTAGACTTTTATGGTTTACCAGAAAATCTAATTGTTAAAAATAAAAGTAAGATGATTCCAGTAATTGAAAAATTGATAAAAGTACAAGGTGATTTATCAAAAATACTTTTAGATTATATTAATAATGAGATACATGATCAGATATTTAATAGAATAACATTACCATATCTGACCACTGGGAAAGTACATCCATTTTCAGTACAAGTTGCAAGTCCGTATATATATAAACTATCTTCAACAGCTTTATTGTCTAAGCAAATTCCGATTGATTTAGCAAAAAAAATGTATTCCAAAATACTAGAAAATAGAGAAAAATTGATTGAAGAAATTGAGAGAGAAATATTTGAAGTAGCAAAGAAATCGTTTCAAAATGATTATTCAACGTTGAAAGGTACAGAAGCTTTAATTAAATACAAAATTAATGTGTTGAAAACTCATTTATTAAAAGGATTCATAAATATTGAAGACGTAGAAATTCAATACAAAAAGGACAAAGAGACTATACTGCCTATTATGAATGAAATCTATGAATATATTTATGAATCAATAGTGTCTCCTTTAACAATTGTTCTTCATGAAATATCCGTTTGGGAAGAACCAGACTTTCTAAATAAGGTTGCATCGGATAATAAGAAATTAAAAGACAATACATAACAATTACATTCAACTGAATATTTTATTTGTACAGGTAGAGTAATTACCTGAAAGTTTGAGAAGTCCAGCCTTGGCTCCGCCGTACGGCTTGAACAAGAAGCGGGAACACTGCTTATAACAGCGATTATTTCGCTGCGCTCCCTATGGTCGCTTGGGCTCCTGCCAGTTGAGCTGGCAGATCGCCATATTTTGTTTTCATTAAACCAGAATAATTATTGTTAGATTCTTTTCAAGTCTGAAAAAGTCAAATAAAAGTATTTTAGAGTTTAGTCCCAAAACATCGAATAATCGCGGGACGTTCTCCGAAATACCGCCCTAAGAGAACGCCGCCCGGACCTTTGGCCGACGGGCGAAGAATGAAAATGATGAAAATATTATTATAACTCTATATTTTGTAAGAAAATATAAAAATGTAGACATTTTAACTATTAAGTTCTATAATAAATATTATCCTAAAGGAGTTTAATATGATGGATGTTTTGGGTATAGAAAAAGTTCTATGTGAACTTTCCCAGCATGCTAGTCTTGATTTAATTTCAGAAAAAAATAAGGAATATTTAATACGTTCAAATAAAAGACTCAAGGCATATCTTTTTAATGAAAAAGTTGATGAATCAATTTTAAAAAATACAGAAGAGCCAATAGTTTTTATAAATAAAATATTTTCAGTTGAACAAAACGAAAAAAATACTTTAGAATATTTAAAAAAATTTGTTGAAAGTGTAGAAAATAACCAATTAGAAAATTATAAAAATATTTTTTTATATTATAAGAGAAGTGAATACAATAAAAATTTATTTTGTAGCTAAATGGAAATTAATGATGATTATATATTCCATTCTTTGTTAAGTACTCAAAAAATATTTAAAAAAATTGAAAAATATTATTTTACTGATTCAAATATTTATGAGTTATTAAAAAATATAAATATTGTTTTGAGTGATTTTCTCCAAAATTATAATGCTTATTCTCATTCTGATGTAATGGATATCGTTAATACTTTAAATGAAATCGAAGAATATATTGTCAATTCAGTACCAAAAAAATATCCAAATGAATTAAAAATATTGCTTAATTATATATGGAAAAATACTGTTGAGTTATCAGATTTAAATATTCTGATTACACAAAAACCAAATTTATCCTATCACCATATGAAAGTTGACATTGTAAAAGATAATTATGTATTTTTCTGTATACCTAAACATTATAAAAATGAAATATTATTGAATTCAATAGTACTTCATGAATTAGGTCATTATTATGATAAAAAAGATAATACAACTCCAATTATCCGTTCTGAAATAATTCCATTAGAATTAACACTTGAAGCAAAAAAACAACAAATTGATCCGATATCTTGGTACAGAGAACTATTTGCTGATCTTTTTTCAGTAAAGACAGGAAGTTTTAGTTGTTTCTTTTCCCTCTACGAAACAATAATAAATCATGATTTTGTTATTAATCAAATTACAGGATCAGATTCACATCCATACAGTATTTATAGATTTATATTGATAAAAAATTATTTGATTCAAAAACATAAAGCTTTTTTTAACAAATCTAAATACGGGAAAAAGATAAATACACTAATCACAGATTGTGAAAAAAAATATGAAAATATATTGTTGTTAGATAATACAAAAATTGAAAAACTATATGGCTATTATCTATATGAACATTTTTTAGCAATTGAAAAAGGATTATTTGAAAGTATTAAAGAAATTGAATTAAATAATGCTATAGATAGTTATATAGATCAAATAATACATCTAATCCCACCAAAAATTGTTAAAAACGATACTTTGATAAGTTTAGTAATATCGGGTTGGCTCGCATATTATTTTGAGAGAGATAAAATTGCTGAAAGAGCTAATATTGATAAAAATGATTTAGAAAATATCAGAAAAATTGTTAATAATCTGATAAGAAAATCAATAAGAAATGCAGATGCTTATTCTCTTTGGGTAATTAAATGAAATTACTAAATTACGAAGGTTTAAATGAAAAAATTAATAATTACAATGATTTGGAAAATAGTATTTTTATTGAACCTTTATTAGATGTAAGGCAAATATCTTCGGTTTGTGTAGATTTAAGATTAGATGTAAATTTTTATGTTCCCGTAAAAACTAATGAATCATTAATTTCATGTTGTAAAGGTTCAGAAGATATTGAGAACTTTTTTGAAAGCACATACCGTAAAATTGGAGATAGTTTTATTATTTATCCAAATCAATTTATTATAATGAATACTTTAGAATATATAAGATTACCTAAAAATATACACGCAGAAGTTGTAATAAGATCTTCGTTTGAAAGATTAGGATTGTATTTATATTCAATTGTTCAACCAGGATATTCTGGAGTTCTAACCTTGAGTTTGAAAAGTAGTGCAGAAACTCCAGTAGAATTAGTAGTTGGATCAAGAATTGCACAAATTAAATTTTTTGATAATAAAAAAAATAAAAAATATTCAAGTTACAGTGAAAGTGCAAAGTATTTTTGTGCCGTTGAACCTGAATTATCAAAAATATTCAAAGATGATGATATTGAAATACTTAATAAAATAAAAAATGTAAATGCCTAGACATTATTTAGTCCAGCCCTTGCCTCCGGCCTATCGGTCTGGACAAGAAAGGGCGGTACTTCCGAGAACAGAGGATAAAGCGCTTCGCTCGGAGTACCTCGCTTGGCCTTCGGTATATTTTACTATCATTTAAATGAGAATAATTGAATAATTATCTTTTTTTATATTTTATTAATCAAACACAAGAGATTTCTATAGTTTAAGCCGTAAAACATCGCTTATCCTCGGGACGTTATCCACAATGCCCCCACAAGAGAACATCGCCCGGACCTCCGGCCGACGGGCGAGGATTAGCGCAATATATAATAAATATGAATTATAATAAAGGTATTTAAAATTAGATGAATAATAAAAAGTTATAATTGCAAAGGAGAAAAAGATGTGTATAGAAACAATAGCTAATTATTTAGATCAGTATCAGAATAGATTTTATGACTATTCTCATAATGAACATATAGAACGCTGGATTTCTCAATTTAATAATCAAGATATAATAATAAATGAACTTGCCCACATAATGGATAAGGTTTTCATTGAAGAACATAATGAAACAACTTTTTTTGAAAATCTTTTACAAAATCCTAAAATTATTGCTGATATAGGACCCTCAGGGAGTTATTCAATTCTAAATATACAAAGGAATGGGATAAGTCAGACAATTTATTCTAGAAAAATGCAAGAAGTATTTAAAAATGTTCTTGATGAAGATGTTCCTATAAATGATTTTACAAAATCTGTTTTGATATATGTGGATGATTTTATGTTTTCTGGTATGAAAGCAAGACATGATATTTTAAATTTATTTGAAGAAAATGAAAAGAAAAAAGTTGTATATATTTTTATTGGAATACACAGTAATGCAACTTATTATTTATCTAAAACATTTAAGAATGAAAAAATCAATAATACAGTTTGGCGCTGTATACCTTTTGAAAATACATTATTTAAAAAAGATTTTTCAGATGTTTTTTGGCCAAAAAATAATATTAGATATTACCAAGAAGTCATAAACTATAAAGAAAGGTATCTGGACAGAGATTTAGAACTACGATCTGATTCTTCAACAAGCATAGGAAGTTTGGAGCTTTTTACAAGCAGTGAAAATAGGGAAATAATTGAAAATGAGTTTCTTTTAGCTGGAATAAAAATAATTAATGAATGCAATACGGATATACCCCCTCTAGGGGTATCAGCTTTTAAAGGTATTGGTTTTGGTGGTACTGCAATGAGTTATCGAAACATTCCAAATAATACGCCAATATGCTTATGGTGGGGAAATCCAACTAATTCCGGAGGACTTGGTAATTGGTACCCATTAATGATGAGAAGAGTATATGATTGAAGAAAGAAAATATATTAAAAGTGAAGTAATATCATTTTTTAAAACAGATGAAAAGTTCGGTGTTTTATCTAATATGAAAGGAAAACAAGAAATACTTGTCAATGATATTTGGTTTTCATCATCAGAAGCTATTTATCAGGCTTTAAAATACCCAAACTACAAAAACATACAACAAAAAATAGCTTTTGAAAAAAGTCCAATATTAGCGAAGAAAATATCTATTAGTAATAAGCAATTTATTCGTAAAGATTGGTATGAAGTAAGAAATAATATAATGCGATTATGTATTAGAATACGATTACTACAATCACAAGAATTTTATGATGTTCTATTATCTACTTCAGATAAAACAATAGTTGAGATTTCTCGCAAAGACACTTACTGGGGATCAACTATTTCTGATAATAATTATTTAAATGGAAAAAATGTTTTAGGCAGATTATTGATGGAACTCAGATATGAAATAGTAAAAGGTGAAATATTAAAAAGAATATCACACATATTAAAAAATACTTCTAATATTATAATAAATGAGCGAGCAATAACTGAAAAAAGTTTGATTGAAGATTGTAAAAAAAATTATCTTACAATAATTTCACCATAATTCATTGTATTAATTTGTAAAGGTAAAGGATTAAAAGCAGAATAATTACATTGTAATTTTAAGAAGTCCGGCCTTGGCTTCCAGCCGTACGGCCTGGACAAGAAGTGGGGGCACTGGTGGATAACAGAGGATAATTCGCTGCGCTCGGAGTACCTCGCTTGGCCTGCGGCATATTTTGCTATCATCAATCTTGAATAGTAAAAAGTTAAACTCTTTTCAAGATTAACAAAGCAGACATAAATGTTTTAGAGTTTAAACCGCAAAACATCGCTTATCCTCAGGACGTTATCCACAATGCCCCCACAAGATGCAATCGCCCGGACCTCCGGCCGACGGGCGAGGATATGCATTACATGATGTGTATAAAATAAAAGGAAATTAAAATATTATAGTTTTATATACATAGGGGAATTAATGTTTATACCAATTGAAGAATATAATGAATTTTATGATCTCAAAGACATTTCAAGAAAAGAAATAACGACAGACCTGATTGAGTCTATACGTACGTTTAGAGAAGAAGCTGATTTAGAAGAAATGATTTTAAATGCAATTTCTGATCCCAATAGAACACCACATGGGCCATCTGAAATAGTGGACATCATGACTTTAAATCTTTCATATAGAAAAAAAATGGGTCTTGCTGGCTTTGTTTTAAAAGGCTGTTCTTTTAAAACAGTTACTCCTGAAAACTTATCTCACCAAGTTTATAGATTTAGGAAAATATCTGATTTGCAATTTGCTGTATTAGGACATATCGGTAATCTATTAGATCCCGCTAGAGAGGAGTTTATATCTACTGCGGAAGATTTGAGAGTTGATTATACTATAATAGATGCAAATGATTTTGCGAGAATGGCAATAGCTTATGGGATACTTTGTCCACATGATGGATTTAGAATAAAAGAAGGTAAATGTAGTTGCGGTTATCGTGTTAGTGGTGATAGTCTAAATTATTTACAAAAAGAAGCTTTAGAAAGATTAAGAGACGTTCATGAACTTCAACAAGAATCAGGTTTAGTAATAATGCCTACTGGAAGTGGAAAAACTAGAATAGCCGCAATTGATTCAAAATCTTATGAGGCAAAACGTATTTTGTACATAGCGCATACGCATGAGATACTAGAAGGAGCAAAAAAAGAATTTGAACACATTTATGGGACTGAAAATGTATTTTTAGGTATTTCAAATCATGGAAGCGATAATTCCAATACTGTTAACTTATGCACAATCCAAAGCTTTTCAAAAAAAGAAGAAAAAGAAATACCAAAATATGATTATGCAATATTTGATGAATTTCATCATGCTGCTGCTTCTAGTTACAAGAGCCTACTTAGTAAAATAAAACCTGAATTTCTTCTAGGCTTAACAGCAACTCCATTCCGTGGAGATAAAGTTGATGTAATTGAGATATGTAATGGTAATGTAGTTGTCAATTTTGAATTAAGAACTGGAATTAATAATGAAATACTTGTCCCATATCAATATCATGGATGTTTTGATTCGATTGATTATTCAGATATTAAACGAAAAGCATTAGGTTATACTATAAAAGACTTAGATAAAAAGCTTGTTATTCCTGAAAGAGATAAGGGAATAATCGATAAATGGATTAGTAAATCAAATAGACGACCAACCATTGCATTTTGTTGTAGTCGCAAACATGCTGAAAGAGTAGCTGAATCCTTCAAAAAGGCAGGTATTACTGCTGAACCATATCTCGGTGATACACCTTTTAATCAGCGATTATCAATAGCTGAGCGATTCAAAAATAGAGAAACTGAAGTGATTTGTTCTGTTGATGTATTAAATGAAGGTGTAGATATCCCATTTGTTGAATGTTTGCTTTTCCTTCGCCCAACTGAATCTAAACGTATTTTTTTTCAGCAATTAGGTCGTGGTCTAAGAAAGTATCCAGGGAAAAAGAATGTCCTTGTACTCGATTTTATTGGTAATTTCTATAATGCATATAAAGTTGTCGAATACCTTAATTTGGAACCGGATGAAAAAATTAATTATTTTGATTCAAGAACATTTCGTACACCAAAAGAGTATTTAAATCTTCCGCTTGGTTGTAGTATCGAGTTCGAAGATAGGGTAATAGATATTTTTGAGCAACAAATAACTGACCCACGAAATATTAATCGCCATAATATTGCACAAATATTGTTATTAACATATGAGCGTACATCTAAGAGATTAGGGCATTATGCAAGTAAGGCTGAGATTGATAGATCTCAAATTCTACATAGTGGTTATTATTCAATCTTGTTCGGAACGTGGAAAAATTTTCAAAAACTTTATGAAAAACAAAATTATAATTCAAATAAATAATTTCTAATAGATTATTAATAAGTGTAATTTGCTTAGATGGGTAATTACTCTATATTAAAAAGAGTCCGGCCTTGGCTTCCAGCCGTGCAGCCCGGACAAGAAGTGGGGGCACTGGTGGATAACAGCGGTTAAAGCGCTACGCTCGGATTACCTCGCTTGGCCTGCGGCAAACATCGTAGAGATTAAACTACAACTTTTAGAAGCAACAAGTTTTTAAATAAAGAAATTACATCTTGATATTAAATATTCTTGGTCTACGATGCTTCGCTTAACCGCGGGACGTTATCCACAATGCCCCCACAAGATGCAATCGCCCGGACCTCCGGCCGACGGGCGAGGATATGAATAGAAATATTATAACGACTAAAACTTTTGAATAGCAATAATAAGAAAAAAGGTATAAGAAATGAATTTAAAAACAAAACGCTTAATAATTTCAGATATTCAGAGTTTAGATATAAATGATGTTTATGAAATATATTCTGATAAGGAAGTATGTAAATACTTTGATTGTGAACCATTTACAAATATAAAACAGGCCGAGCAACATATTTTAAATTGGATAGAAAAATCCAGACAGAAAAAGCAATTTAGATATTCAATACGTTATCAAGAAAAAACAATAGGAACTGTTGGCCTTTATAATATTTATTGGCACAACAATCGTGCTAGCTTAGGATTTGATTTAAATCGAGAATATTGGGGAATGGGAATCATGTCAGAAGCAGTTAGCGAATTAATTAATTATTGGGAAAAGGAATTTACTCTTAATCGGATAGAAGCTTTAGTAATGCCAGAAAATATAGCATCAGTGAAACTATTGTTAAAAAATGGATTTGAGTATGAAGGATTACTTAAAGAATATGAAATGTGGCCTTCAAAAGGGTATGTTGATCTTGCAATTTACAGCAAGCTATTGAAAAAATATAAAGAAACAGAATAATTTGAATTAAAATATTGTGAATACGGATAGAGTGTTATAATAATAAAAGAAAATAAGAAGTCCAGCCTTGGCTCCGCCGTGCAGCCTGGACAAGAAGTGGGGGCACTGGTGGATAACAGCGATTATTTCGCTGCGCTCCCGATGGTCGCTTGGGCTCCTGCCAGTTGAGCTGGCAGGAGCCATATTTTGTTTTCATAAAACTGGAACAACATGTATTTTATGCTTTTTAAAGTTTAAAAAACTAAATAAAAGTATTCTAGAGTTTAGCCACAAAACATCGAATAATCGCGAGACGTTATCCACAATGCCCCCACAAGAAGCGATCGCCCGGACCTCCGGCCGACGGGCGAGAGAATCCAGAATAATGAATATGTTTAAAGAAAGCTGATGATATATAATGTAAATAGTAAATGGAGAATGATATGGGAATTGTTTATATTTTAACTAATGATGCAATGCCAGGAATAATCAAAATAGGAATAACTGATGGAACTGTTGAAGATAGAATAAAAAATCTTGACAATACTTCTTTGCCATTACCATATAGGTTTTATTTTGCTATTAAAAGTAGTAGATACAAGGATATTGAAAAATTAGCGCATAATGCTTTTTCTGAATATAGGGTAAGAGAAAATAGGGAATTTTTCCGAATTGATCCGGAACGTGCAGTCTCAGCATTAAGGATATCTGGAGAGAATGAAATAAAATTAAAGAATGAAATGATAGATGAAAGTGGAAGTGTTGTAGAGAATAAAATCGAAGAAACAAAGTCATATAAAAAACGATTTTCTTTTGATAATGTAGGTATTCCTATCGGGGCAGAATTGGCATTTACTCGAGATGAGAGTAAAAAATGTATTGTAATATCAAATAGCGAAGTTGAATATAATAATCAATCTTATTCATTATCAAAATTAGCAGATATATTTCTTACTGAAATGGGTTATAATTGGAAATCAGTACAAGGACCTGCATATTTTGAATATAATGGGAAAACACTTTATGAACTTAAAAAAGAAATGGAAGAAGAAGTCTTAGAGATAGAGGAAGAAGAATCCAAATAGCAAATGTTCAATTGTTTAATCCATTAATTTTTGAAAAAGCTAGTCCGGCCTTGGCTCCGCCGTACGGCCTGGACAAGAAGTGGGGGCACTGTTGGATAACAGCGATTATTTCGCTGCGCTCCCGATGGTCGCTTGGGCTCCTGCCAGTTGAACTGGCAGATCGCCATATTTTGTTTTCATAAAACCTTAACGACATGTGTTTTATGCTTTTCAAGTTTGAAAAACCAAATAAATGTATTTTAGAGTTTAGCCACAAAACATCGAATAATCGCGGGACGTTATCCACAATGCCCCCACAAGAGGAAATCGCCCGGACCTCCGGCCGACGGGCGAGGATGTAGTGCAATATGAAAAATGTACAGTATAATAATATATGTTAGGCGCAAATCATGTATCATGGAATACAATTTTAATGAAAAACAATACCATCTTTTTCTGACAGTTTGAGGAGAATCACAGTGATGATTAGCCCAATGACTTCTGCAATTCCTACAGTAAACCAAATAATTGAATCTCCAAATAATACTGGTAATAGAGTGATTGAAATAGGGGTTAGAACTAGAGATCTAATACAAACTGATATAACAGCATATTTTGTTCGTTTTGTGGAATAGAGATAAGTTGAAATCATCAAATTTAATGAAAGAACAATATAAGCCCAGCTAAATTTGGGTAGTGCTTCAATTGTAATTTGAAGAAGGAAGTTGTCAGAATTAAAAAGTGGGATAATTTTGCTTTTAAAAGTTACCAACAATAGAAAAACTATTGCTGCACTTAGAAAGTTGATCAACATACCAGAATGGAAATAAAATTTGAGATCTTTTTCATTTTTACGACCATAGCTTTGTCCGATTAATGGCTGCAACCCTTCAGATATTCCAAAGAAGATACCTATTGAAAATGATGTCAAAAAGGAAATAATTGAAAAAGCTGAAACAGCATTATCACTAAGCGTTTTTATCAATATGTAATTCATACACAAAATTAACACTGGCATTCCAAATTGTGAGATCATTTCTGGCAACCCACGCATTAATACTTTTTTAAAGAGTAAAATTGATACAGAGAATCTTTTGATTCTCAAATTTCCCCGATTTAGGGCAAAATGGCTTAACAGAATTACAAGAGTACCAATTTGTCCCACCCCTGATGCAATAGCCGCTCCTTTGACTCCCATTTGCAAAGGAAATATGAATAGCCAATCTAGGGCAATATTCATTATGGTACCAATAATGACAGCAATGCTGACTAGTATCGGAGCGCCGTCATTCCGCACGAATCCTTGAAGGATTATAGAAATAATTGCTGGAAGGAAGAAAGCGCTGACAAAGAAAATGTATTCGGATGTCATATCATGGAAAGTTTCGTTAGCGGCACTTAACGTTGCGATTTGATTGGAAAAGACCATACCCAGAATCATGATGATAACTGATATCATAAATGATGCTGAAGTAGCGTGCATGAAAGCACTATTTGCCCCTTCAACATCGTTACGCCCAAGTCGTATTGCTGTAATGGTGATGCCGCCGATAGTCAACAGTATAGCAATGGCATTTGCCATAAGAGTGTATGGTAGTGCTAGGTTGACTGCACCTAAAGCAACGGCTCCAACACCGCGTCCAACAAAGATGCCGTCAACAATGATATAAAGGAAAACAGAGCATGAACCAGCGACTGTAGGGATAATGTAACGGAACATGTTTCGAGTTCTAACGTTAATTTTCTTCATTTTTATTCTGCCTTACAAAGGATGGTTCTTGATTTTTCACGAAATATTTTCAAAAAATTCCGAAGAGATTGCAGCATTGCAATTCGATCTGCATCGCTCATTTCCATTAAAGTAGATTCTTCCAGTTGAAATATGATATCAAAGATTTTACTGGCAAAGATGCGACCGGATTCGGTCAATACGATTCTTTTACTCCGGTGGTCGCTTGTAGATATCTCCAAAAAAATAAGTCTTTTCTTTATGAGTTCTTGCAGTGCGCTATTTACAGTTTGCTTGCTCATGGACCATTGGTCACATATATTTTTCTGACTGCAATAATCATCAGATTCATAGAGTGCATATAACACCCAATAACTACTGTCCGAGAGATTGCTTTGGCTTGCTAACTTTCTGTATATTGCGTCAGTCTCTTTCCAGAGAGAATTAAATTCATAAAGCTGGTCATGTAGTGTAGCCATATATCCTCTTTGCCAATAATAGTCCGAAATAAGACCAATATAAAGACTTTTATTTAACTAGTCAATAGGCAAATAAAAGAGAATAAAGAAAGTAAGTCCGGCCTTGGCTTCCCGCCGTGCGGCCTGGACAAGAAGTGGGGCACTGGTGGATAACAGAGGATAAGGCGCTTCGCTCGGAATACCTCGCTTGGCCTGCGGCAAACATCGTAGATTTTGAACTACAATTGCTATAATTAACAATTTTTTGAAGAAAAATATTGCAACTTTGGAATATTCATTCTTGGGCTACGATGCGTCGCTTATCCTCGGGACGTTATCCACAATGCCCCCACAAGAGGACACCGCCCGGACCTCCGGCCGACGGGCGAAGATATTTAACCATTTTAAAAACACATAAAAAGGAGTTGTAAATGACATATTCACAATATGTTGATATTTTTGAAGATGAGGTTAATAAAATATTTTTATTATGGGAAAGCTCAGAGCTAAATGGATTTACAAAAGAAATGTTGTCTTATAAAGAAAATTTTTATAAAGCAATTAATTCACAATTATTAGATTTAAATCAGATAAAAAGTGTTCAATTGCAATACATCAATTCAATAAAAAGTAAAATAATAAAAAGTGATATAGGAAATATTTTTGTCGATTTAAAAAATATAAAAGAGCAACTAATTGGACTAGAGAAATCAGTAATTTATCTAAGATTAAAAATTGATATAACAAAAGAGATAATAGATAAAATATGGAATTTGATGAATACGATTTTTAAAAAACGGGAAGACATTCAAGTAATTAATAATTTAATATTGATTCTTGAAGATTTTAATAAAAATATAAATAAAATGTTAGAGGCAAAGAATACATTGAAAAATATTTATAATTTAGTATACACTAAAAATAATACTAATAATAGAATCAGAATAGATTTTTATGACGATAATAATGATTTTAAGATTTTTTTGCAAAAAATAAATGCTATTAATCAAATCTATGAAGAAATTAAAATACTTTTTAAATTTAATAAACCCGAAGATGTTTTACGTATTAATAGAATAGAAACTGGATCGGAATCATTTGATTTATTTGGTAATAAATATATATTGGAATTTATTAGATGGTTTATAGAAAAAGTAACTGAATATCTCTTTAAAAATTTTACAGTAAATGGAAAAATGTCAAAGATATCTTCAAATATAGATATATTGGATAAAGAATTTGGTCTTTTAAAAAAAATAGAGGAATTTAATCGTGAGTTACAAGAATCAGAAAAAATCGATATTAGTAAAAGTAAAGAAGAGATATCTAAAACATTTGCTTTAGTAACTAAGCAAACATATGTTCTTATATCAAAAGAAACTAAAATAAAAATAGATAATAAAATGATTTCACTAAATGAAAGCATTAGAGATAAATATATTGAAGAAGCTGAGAAACTATATCTTCTGTGAAACTAAAGTCCGGCCTTGGCTCCGCCGTACGGCCTGGACAAGAAGTGGGGGCACTGGTGGATAACAGAGGATAAAGCGCTTCGCTCGGAGTACCTCGCTTGGCCTAGTGGCATATTTTGCATTCTTATATACAACACAATTATCAATATTTTGCTTACAATTTCGATAAAAACAAACAATTGAATCAATTAGTATTTTGCAAAACATCGCTTATCCTTGGAACGTTATCCACAATGCCCCCACAAGATGCGATCGCCCGGACCTCCGGTCGACGGGCGAAAGATTATGAACAAGAACTATTTTATTAAAAATTGCATGAACATAATATTAACAAGGAGAGAATATGGGAGAAGTAAATGAATCTGTTTATTTACCACTTGATAAAGCAATTAACTATCTTGAAGAAAACAAGCTATATGAAATAATAAATAAAGTAAATGAAATACAAAAAAAGCATCAAGGTACAAGACAAAGCAGGAATATCAGAAAAGGAATTATTGTTGATGAATTAGAAAAAATTGGAAAGTTTAAAGATTTCTGCGAACTCTATTGGAAAAATGGTTTCTCAGAAACAGGAATAAGAGCCATAAGAAAATATAAAAGTCATCTTAGTTTTCTTGGAGAATTAAATGAAATAGATGAAGAAAATACTGAAGGTTCTTATGATCAAAAATATAAAGAAAATATCTCGTATGAAGAATCAAGTTTTGCTTATGAAGATGATCTAAGAGATTATTTAGCTAATAATTTAAATATAATTGAATCAGGATTAACACTTTTTATTGACGAAAAAGGAATTGAAGGAGTTGAATACTCTGTTGATGACAATAATAAAAGAATAGACATTTTAGCATTAGATAAAAATAAAAAACCTGTAGTAATTGAATTAAAAGTAAGCAAAGGATATGAGAGAGTAATTGGGCAATGCCAGTATTATAAAAATAGAATAAAAAAAATATTAAAAGTCGAAGAAGTAAGAGTAATAATTATTGCACGTGAAATTACTCAACACCTACAAACTGCTGCAATTGATTTGCCAAGTATAGAGTTATTTGAATATGAGTTGAATATAAAATTGAATAAAATCAATCCAGAATAATACTTTTATGGTAATATTTTAGAATAATAATTGTAAATAATAAGTCCAGCCTTGGCTCCGCCGTGCGGCCTGGACAAGAAGTGGGGGCACTGGTGGATAACAGAGGATAAAGCGCTGCGCTCGGAGTACCTCGCTTGGCCTGCGGCACACATCGTAGGATTTGAACTTTAACATCTAGAAACAACCACTTTTTAAAGAATAATAAAACAGCTTTGAATATCAATGTTATCTTACGATGCGTCGCTTATCCTCGGGACGTTATCCACAATGCCCCCACAAGAGAAATCGCCCGGACCTCCGGCCGACGGGCGAGAGATAGAAAAATTAAATTATATTTTCTGAGGTTTAAATGATTGAAATAGAAGAGAAAGAAGCTTTTGATCAAACAATAAATAAACTATATTACCTGACATGTAAATATGGTATTAATAGAGTACGCCCAATTATTAAAAATAAATATTTTTTCAACCTTTTTTTGCGACAAGTTCATACAGGTTGGGAGAAAGCACAAAATATAATATTTGAAAAAATAATTACAAATGAACAAAATATCTCAGAATTGAAAATTGAATTAAAAGATGCAAAGGCCTGCAAAAATAAGAATAACATTAATAAAATCAATGAGAATATCTCAAAGCTCAAATATCGTAAGTTGAAATTACAAATGGTAATAAACACAATTGCTTGGATAATTTTTAAATTTGATCATCATATTGTTAGAAGATTTTTTATAAACAATAGAATTGATAATATTAGTAAACAAGCATTAATTAAATGTAAAGATTTTGTAAATGAAATTAACAAAAACAAAATTAACTTTGCTATATATACCGATTTAACAACATTTATTCATGTTGGTGATGTATTATATATTGATAATGACTTACATAGAATAAATATTGTCGAAATAAAAGAAGGTAAAATAAATAGTATATGTCGAGAAATACTTGATTACCATTCTCATAATAATTTGTGTTTTAAAAAAATTGTAGAAAATCTCCCTAATGAAATTGGAAAACAATTATACAGAATGGCTAAACAAGATTGGAGAGCTGAAAAAGTTGTTGAGGCAATAAAAAATGAAGAAGGAATAGATATTTCTACAAACTGTAAATTGAAAATATCAGAAAAAAGATATTATATTAATACTTACGAAGAAATTATCATTAAACTTTATAAAAAAAACAAATGGAAAAAATGGGCAATAGATATAATTGATGATTGCTTATTTATAGGTTTGTATTCTGATTATAGAATGGCAAGTACATTTGATTTTTGGGTTCAACAATACGATAAATATTCTATTATTATTGATTATCGTACTGTTTATTCTGTTAATTTGGCAAGACCTCCTTTTTCATTGCAATTACCTGAAAATATTTTAAAAGATTTAGTTAATGAAAAAATAATTTTGAAAATGAGTCTATGGATTCCTAAATGGATTGAGATAATTAATTCAAAGTATAATTATAAGATAGAACTGGAAACAAAAAAAGAAACACGAAGATTATTGAATAAATCAAAGGACATTTTATTGTATAATGGACAAGCTTTAAAAATTATAAAAAATGAAAAAATTGGATATATGGGTTTTGGATTTATTTCTAAAATATTTTACGATTTTTATAAACCACTCGATTATGGAAAAGTATTTGATGATGAAACATATATACAAGTAGAGTAATTACCAAACAATGTAAAAAGTCCGGCCTTGGCTCCGCCGTGCAGCCTGGACAAGAAGTGGGGGCACTGGTGGATAACAGCGGGTAAGAAGCTGCGCTCGGAGTACCTCGCTTGGGCTTCGCCATATTTTGCTATCATTAAACCAAAGATGTTATTGTTTTATTCTTTTCGAGATTAATATTCCAGACTTTAGTGTTTTGAAACTTTCTCGCAAAACATCTTTTACCCGCGGAACATTATCCACAATGCCCCCACAAGAGGAAATCGCCCGGACCTCCGGCCGACGGGCGAGGAAATATTATCAAACATTAAGAGATATAAAATAAAAGGAATAAAAATAATGATTAAGACTATTATTATTTAATTACAGGATTACTTTCTATTCTTTTTTCAATTACACATTCTTGGAATGGACAAGCTATAGTTCTGCCAACTCTTGATATTGAAACAATGAGCGTAAATATAAAAACAGTATTCTTTTATGTATGCATATTATTTCAGCAGAAAACATGCTTTTTGGCTTTTCATTTATAATTATGTCATTTTACAAAGATTTGGAAAAAGTTAGGGTTACAGCATTTATTATAACGGTTTTAATGATTTTACGGCGGATTGTTATTTTCTATGGGACATTATTATATAATCCTTCTGGATTAAAAAATATATTAGTTGATTCAATAGCAATTGTAATTTATATTGCCATTATTATTTTAGGAACACGGGTAAAGAATAAGTAAATATTAAAAATATTGATACACATACGTATATAATAGATAAAGGAGATCGAAATGAAAGAGATTAAAGAAAATGCTGGTTTAGTTGCATATTGTGGTCTTTATTGTGGTGCATGTAAAGCATATTTAAAAGAAAAATGCAGTGCATGTTTAAATAATGAAAAAGCGACATGGTGTGAGATAAGGCTTTGTTGTAAAAATAAAAATATAAACAATTGTGCAGAATGTAAAGAATACTCTGATCCGAAAAATTGTAAAAAATTTAATAATATTATGTCAAAAGTGTTTGCATTACTATTTAAATCTGATCGAGCCGCTTGTATCGCGCAAATAAAAGAAATTGGGATTAGTGAGCATGCAAAGAAAATGACAGAGTTAAAACAGCATACAATAAAAAGGTAGAATAAAAAAGAAGAAGTCCAGCCTTGGCTTCCAGCCGTGCGGCCTGGACAAGAAGTGGGGGCACTGGTGGATAACAGAGGATAATGCGCTTCGCTCCCTTTGGTCGCTTGGGCTTCGCCACACATCGTAGGTTTTGAAATGCAACATCAATAAACATCAGGTTTTAAAAGAAATAAATTACACCTTTATGTTATTCATTCTTGGGTTACGATGCGTCGCTTATCCTCGGGACGTTATTTGCAATACCTTCGCGAAGAGAAAATCGCCCGGGCCCCTGGCCGACGGGCGAGGATGTGCAGGATAATAATGGTATATGTTGAATAGATACTTTAGGTGTGTGAAAACAGGTATTATCTAAATAAATACATAAAAGGCTTCTGATAGTTTAATGTGTTACCTGTTGATATAAACCAAAAAATGAACTATATTTAATAATATAATGGTTCATTTGGAGGTTTATATGAAATCTATTACCATACATGGAATTGATAATGAACTAGATAAGAAAATTGCAGAAAAGTCTGTAGAATTTGGGTTAAGCCAGAACCGAACAGTTAAGCATATCCTGAAAAGTTCATTATTTACTGATAAAAAAGTTTCTAAAAAGGATTCCTTTGCTGAGTTATTTGGTAAATGGTCAACAAAAGAGAAAGAAGAATTTGATAAAAAAATCAGTGATTTTGAAGTAATAAATGAAATGGACTGGAAAAAATGACCAAGATATTACTTGATACAAATGCTTATAGTGAGTTTATGTCCGGAAACAAGTTGGTATTTGAATATATTATAGAAGCAGAAATAATCTATGTATCAACCATAATGATCGGAGAACTGTTTGCAGGTTTTCAGGGCGGGAGAAAATATACAGAAAATAAAGAAGATTTTAAGAAATTCATCAGCAAAGATGGAATAAAAATATTGAATGTTACAATTGAAACATCAGAAATATTTGGAGAAATCAAGGCGGAACTAAGTAAAAAAGGAAAAATGATACCATTAAATGATATTTGGATTGCTGCTCATACAATAGAAACAGGTTCAAAATTAATCACATATGATTCACACTTTAAACAGATAAATGCTTTAAGAATTTGGGAAGAATATAAATAGGGAAATTGTCCAATTACTGCTTCAATAGAGTCAACACTTTGCTTTTTATAGGTTAAGAAAGTATTAAAAAGAAAAGGAAGTCCAGACCTTGGCTCCGCCCTAACGGCCTGGACAAGACGCGAAGGTACTGCAAATAACAGAGGATAATTCGCTACGCTCGGAGTACCTCGCTTGGCCTTCGGCATATTTTGCTATCATTAAAACAGTTCATATTATGTTTTTACTCTATTTAAATATATTTCTTAAAAACTATCCTGTTGAAAAAGGTTTTAGCAAAACATCGCTTATCCTCAGGACGTTATTTGCAATACCTTCGCGAAGAGAAAATCGCCCGGGCCCCTGGCCGACGAGCGAGGAATACAGTGTAAAGGATTAGAGAATGTTTGAAATCAGGAAGCTTAATAAAGAAAAAGATCTTAATGATTTACTGTATGTAATTCAGGAATCATTTCTAACTGTCGCTGAAGATTTTAATCTGACAAAAGAAAATGCTCCAACAAATCCGGCATTTATAACAATGGATAAATTAAAGGAATCAATTGAAAATAAACTTGATTTTTATGTTGCAACTGAAAGTAATAAAATAATAGGCTGTATAGGAGTGCAGCCAGGAAAAAAAGAAAAAGAATATTATATTGAGAGATTAGCAGTACTTCCTGAATATAGACACTCTGGTTATGGTAAAAAACTGCTGGATAAAGCATTTGATGAGATAAGAGAAAGAAAAGCAAGATATGTAAGTATAGGTATAATAAATGAAAATAAAGTTTTAAAAAGATGGTATCTTCAAAATGGATTCATAGATTACGAAACGAAAAAATATGATCATCTACCTTTTACAGTGTGTTTGATGGGTATGGATTTAGAAAAAAAAGAAATATAAATGAAAATTGCAGAAAAACTAAAAGAAAAATCTAAAAAAATAAAAACCCAGCTTTTAACAGTTTATTATGCATATAAGAATCCAGAAATAAAGCTTCTGCCGAAAATTATTATTGGGATTGCGATAGCTTATGCATTAAGTCCAATAGATATAATTCCAGATTTTATTCCTGTAATAGGGTATTTAGATGATTTAATAATAATTCCTGCATTACTTAGTATAGCAATAAAAATGATTCCAAAAGAAATAATGGAAGAATCAAGGGAAAGAGCAGAGAATGAATCAATAAAACTAAAACATAATTGGGCGTTTGCAGTAATATTTATTTTAATATGGATTTATTTGATAGTAATAATTACTAAAATATTGTTAAAATTTATAAATCGTTAATAGGAAAGGATAAGAAGTCCAGACCTTGCCTCCGGCCTATCGGTCAGGACAAGACGCGAAGGTACTGCAAATAACAGCGATTATTTCGCTGCGCTCCCTGTGGTCGCTTGGGCTCCTGCCAGTTGAGCTGGCAGATCGCCATATTTTGTTTTCATAAAACCGGAACAACATGTGTTTTATACTCTTCAAGTTTGTAAAAACTAAATAAAAGTATTTTAGAGTTTAGCCACAAAACATCGAATAATCGCGAGACGTTCTCCGAAATACCGCCCCAAGAGGACACCGCCCGGACCTCCGGCCAACGGGCGAAGATAGAGCGAGTTAATAATTATTAAAATAGAAAATATATCAAAAAAAGAATAATAAAAAGCACGCTAAAAAGCTTGATAAATAATGCTAAGAATAGTATTAATTAACATAGGGTAGGAATATGAAGAATATTATAACTGCAAATGATCTAAAAGTAAGAGGAATCTCAATAATAGATGAAGTAAGCACTTCGAACCAGGAAGTTGTAATTACTGTTCATGGAAAAGATAAGTATGTAGTTTTGCCAATAGAGGAATACAATCAATTAAGAGAATATGAGCTTGATGCGGCAATAAAAGAATCTCTGGAAGATATTAAAAACGGGAGAATTATTGAAGAGTCAATTGAAAAACATCTTAAGAGAATAAAAAGTGTATAAAATTATCTATACAGAAAGCTATATAAAAAGGGCAAAAAAATTTGCTCAGAAGCATCCTGAGTTATTAAACCAGTATAAAAAAACACTTCAATTACTTGAGTTAAATCCTTCTCACCCGTCATTAAGGCTCCATAAACTTGAAGGGAGAATTTCTGATTATTATAGTGTATCAATTAATATGACTTATAGAATAACAATAGATTTTTTGATAAAGGAAAAAGAAATAATCCCAATAACCGTGGGAAAGCACGAAGAAGTCTATTGATAAAATGCTTTTTCAATATTTTTGAATATAAGGTAAAATGAAAATACATATTTTAGGCTCATCAGGATCTGGAACAACAACTCTCGGGAAACTAATAGCAGTAAAATATGGATTTCCGTGGTATGACTCAGATAATTTCTTTTGGGAGAAAACAGATCCGCCATTTACCAAAAAACGAATAAGAGAAGAGCGTATACAATTATTAAAAAAAGAACTTAATACGACTGATGCCTGGGTATTGAGTGGTTCAGTTATTGGCTGGGGAGATTTTATAAAAAATAAATTGGATTTAGCTATCTATTTATATGCTGAGTCAGCGGTGAGAATCAAGCGGTTGATAGAGCGGGAAAGAAGTATTTATGGAAATAGAATTGACCCCGGAAATGATATGTTTGAAATACATATTTCCTTTTTAGAATGGGCAAAAAATTACGAGACTGGCAATATGAATATGAGAAGCAGAATAAGTGAAAATGACTGGATGAAAGATTTGAGTTGTAAAATTATCAGAATAGAAGATGTAATGCCATTAAAAAGAGTAATTGAAATTGTATCAAAAGAAATTGATTTATCATTATTAAAAAATACTGGTTTGTAATAATTTATCTTAGGAATAATTTAACGGAAGATAAATATTACATAAAGAATCCAAGCCTTGGCGTTGCCGTGCGGCTTGGAAGAAGGGGCGGTACTTCCGAGAACAGCGGGTAAGAAGCTGCGCTCGGAGTACCTCGCTTGGGCTTCGCCATATTTTGCTATCATGAAACCAAAACAATTATCATTATATCTTTTCAAGTGTGATAAGAGCTGTCAAAGTATTTGAAAAAGTTTTAGCCGCAAAACATCTTTTACCCGCGAAACGTTCTCCGAAATACCGCCCCAAGATGCGATCGCCCGGACCTCCGGCCCACGGGCGAGGATAAGTTAAGAAAATAATACAACAAATGAGTGTGAAAATTGTTAAATGATTATTAAATAGTTGACAACTTGACAATTAAAATAATTACAAATATAATTAATATATGAAAACAATGCAAATAGGAGATTTTAAAGCTCAATTCTCAAAGGTTCTCGAAGAAGTAAAACACGGAGAGGAAATAATAATATCTTATGGTAAACAGAAGAAAAATGTTGCAGTAATAATTCCATATGAAGAATACAAAGAAAAAAATAGAATTAAATTGGGCTTGTTGAAAGATAAGGCAAGTTATAAATTTAATAATGATTATGAAATGACTGAAGAGGAGCTTGTAAGTCTTTGAAATATCTCCTTGATACACATTATTTAATCTGGAGCATAATTGACCCGGATAAAATAGATAAAAAGAGGAAAAAGATATTATTGGATGTGAATACAGAGAAATATATAAGTCAGATAAGCTTTTGGGAAATATCAATCAAATATTCACTTGGTAAGTTAGAATTAAATGGAATTACGCCTGAAGAGTTACTTGAAGCAGCAATTGAATCAGGATTTCAAATATTGGAATTGGAAACAAAAGTACTTGCAACATCGTATAAACTACCGAAGAAAGACAAGCACAAAGATCCTTTTGACCGATTAATGATTTGGGAATGTATCTGCAATGATTATATTTTATTAACAGCAGATGAAAAAGTAAAAGAATATAAAGAAAACGGTTTGAAAATAGTATAGATAAAATACAATCTACAAATAAATAAATGAAAATAAGAAAGCCCCAAGCCTTGGCGGTGCCGTGCGGCTTGGGAGAAGGGGCGGTACTTCCGAGAACAGAGGATAATGCGCTTCGCTCCCTTTGGTCGCTTGGGCTTCGCCACACATCGTAGGTTTTGAACTACAACTTCTATAAACAACAAGTTTTGGAAGAAATATATTGCAACTTTGAAATATTCATTCTTGGACTACGATGCGTCGCTTATCCTCGGGACGTTATCCACAATGCCCCCACAAGATGCGATCGCCCGGACCTCCGGCCGACGGGCGAGGAAATATGCATAATCAAATATTAGAGATAAATCATTTTTAACTGTACTCAATAGGAATAAATATTTAAAATAATTATTAAAATACTTAAATATTATAGAAAGAGAGATTGATTAATGACTTTTAAACAGAAAGATTTTTTAAAAACCTATGAAATATCTAGTAAAGTAATTGAATTAATAAATTCAAGTGAAAGTAATATTTATATTATTACTCCTTATTTGAAACCGTGGATTCAACTTGAAAGAACTCTTGAAATAGCTGCTAATAAGAAAAAAAAAGTAACCTTTATTTTAAGATCTGGTGAAGAAAAAAAAGACTTTGTTAAAAAATTGTATCAAAATTATGGTTTTGAAGTTTATATATATGAATATTTACATTTAAAATTATATACTGCAGATAATAAAGCAATTTTCTCATCTATGAATCTTTATGATAGTTCAAATGAAAAAAATATAGAAATGGGGTTAATAATTAATTTTTCACCAAAAGATTATATAACTTTTAAAAAAGAATATATTTATGAAAACATTTTTATGAGCAATCCACAATTTTACTTTAAAGGAAATTTTGAAAATGAGTATTTTAAATATCAAAACAATGAAAAACAAGCGTTAAATGAATTTGGTAAAATTGGATATTGTATAGTTTGTGGTAAGAAAATTGATCATCTCAAAAATTCAAATAAATATGAACCTTACTATACCAGATGTGAAGAGTGTTATTTCAAAAATCCAAATCTAAATAATTATTATGATAAAAAAGTAAATTATTGTTATATTTGTGGAGAAAAAGGTAATTATATAATTGGGAAGCCATTTCATGAAAACTGTATTAAAACATTGAAAAGTTTAAGACCTTATTAAATCTATTCATAATAAATATAGGTGTACAGGTAGAGTAATTACCTGACAACGCAAGTAGTCCGGCCTTGGCTTCCAGCCGTACGGCCTGGACAAGAAGTGGGGGCACTGGTGGATAACAGCGGTTAAAGCGCTACGCTCGGAGTACCTCGCTTGGCCTACGGCAAACATCGTAGGATTTTATCTACAGCTATTGGGAACATCAAGTTTTAAAAGAAAGAAATATTTAGATTTTTATTTATTATTCTTGGTCTACGATGCTTCGCTTAACCGCGGGACGTTATCCACAATGCCCCCACGAGATACAATCGCCCGGACCTCCGGCCGACGGGCGAAGAGAATTGAATACCAATTGCACTACTAAACAAAGGTAAATATATGAATGGATTAAATGGAAAAATATTTTATTCAAACACTTAGAGGACAATTCTTTTCCTGCTGTAAAAGAATTATATCATTATACAACAATTGAAAATTTCTGCAAAATTATTGAAAGTAAATCATTTTATGTTTTTAATTCTTATCATATGAATGATTATAAAGAAAACTATGTATTGATCGAAAAACTTAAGGAATATTTAAAAAATAGAAATGATATTCCAGAGGATTATCTGAATAAACTTGATGAAACCATAAGGATAAAGTTTAGATTAAATACACCATATGTGTTTTGCTTAACTGAGTTAAATGATTCTTTATCACAATGGAGAGCTTATGGAAATGATGGTGAAGGAATTTGTTTTAAAATAGACAGTAAAAAGTTGGAAATGAAATATCGTTTGCCTTTTTCAGGCGTAGAAAAAGATAATAATTTATCATTACACAATGTAATTTATAGTAATGAAGAGATTATAAATATCATTGAGGATATTCTCAATGAAAGTATTGAATTTTCAAAAACACGAGATGAAAATATTAAAAATATAGTCTTTGCTGAAAACGCATGTGCTTTAATGGTTAGATTTAGCCCAGTAGTAAAATTAAATGAATTTAGAGAAGAGAAAGAATGGAGAATTATTTACAATCCAGTTTGTATAAAAACCGACAGTATTCCATTTAATACTTTAGATAATAATAAAGACATTGGATTTGTTACAACAAATAACAATTTGAGATCTTATTTTAAAATATCATTTACAAGTGATGAGTTTAAAGATATTATTTCTGCTATTTATATTGGTCCTAAAAGTAGAGTACACTATTATGAAATGCGAATATTATTAGATATTAATGCATTAAAAAATACAGAAATATATCATTCAAAAATACCATATAGATAATTATTTGTATAGGTAGAATAATTACCTGCCAGTTAAAAAAGTCCGGCCTTGGCTCCGCCGTGCGGCCTGGACAAGAAGTGGGGGCACTGGTGGATAACAGCGGTTAAAGCGCTTCGCTCGGATTACCTCGCTTGACCTTCGGTATAAAGGCGCAAAAAAAAATTGATAAGTTCTATGAAAGTAATTAAAACTTGTTGGTTTAAAATAAAAAACGCCTTCATCGCTTAACCGCGGGACGTTATAAGCAATGTTCCCGCAAGAGAAAACCGCCCGGACCTCCGGCCGACGGGCGAGGATATGCAGTATAATAATATAGACCCTACAGATGTGGAGAGATATAGTAATTGGTAAGAGTATTTATTGATAATAATGTTTGGGATATTTTTTATCAGTATTCTTTAGATTTAAATAGTGAGTTACCAATAAATGAATTTGATATTATAATAACAAAAGAAGCGGAATTTGAAATTAAAGGAATGCCTGATAAGAAAAAGAAATATGCTGAATATCAAATAAAAAATCGTAATATAAGAACTGATAAATTATTTGGATTTTTTAATGAGAATTATTTACTAAGTGAGCAACGAGTTGGTGGATATAGTACTTATGATAACAAGGTTGTTGGAGGAAGATTTATAAAAGATGATGAGTTTAAAATTATAAAAGAAGAAAGAAACGCATTAGGAAGTAAAAAGAAAAAAACGGGGCTTTATAATAATGAAGCAGATATAGCAATAGCTGCAAGATCATTAAATTCTATAGTATTGACTTGTGATAATAGAAAAGTACTTAAAAGAGCAAAAAATCGAAAAGGTTCAATGGTAATAGATTTAAGTGGATTTAATAATACAATAACAATAAGGCAAATAATTTCTGAATTTATGAAAAAATATTTTAACTAAAAACTATATCAACCTGACATTCTCTTTGACATGATTTGTGCTGTTGCTACACTCGTGACATACAAATCCTGCAAAGCCTTGCAGGCTAGGAAATGCAGGTTATCTAAATGTTAAAATTGTAAATTACAAATAATTAAATAATTGTTTGAAAATGAAAGGAAGTCCGGCCTTGGCTCCGCCGTACGGCCTGGACAAGAAGCGGGAACACTGCTTATAACAGCGGTTCAAGCGCTTCGCTCGGAGTACCTCGCTTGGCCTACGGCAAACATCGTAGGATTTAAACAATAACTTTTTGAAACAACAAGTTTTTAAAAGACAATGAATAAAAGTATTGTGTTTACAATTCTTGATCTACGATGCTTCGCTTAACCGCGGGACGTTATAAGCAATGTTCCCGCAAGAGGAAATCGCCCGGACCTCCGGCCGACGGGCGAGAGATTTAATACAATAAATGATTTTCTCTATTGCCAAAATATGATATAAATAAAAGTTCTGAAAGCTTAAATATTGTGCCATTAAATGCTAAAGGATTTCAATGAATTATCAGCCTAATAATATTCAGTTTAATTATAATGGAACGGAAGAATTATTATTATCAGATTATAATGAGAATACAAAATATTCGGGCATAGATTTTGCCGAACAAAATAATTCAAATATTGCTTTTGAAAATTGTAATTTTAAATCTTGTAGATTTGATAGTTTAATGTTAGAAAATATAAAATATTCATCATGCCTATTTGAAAAATGTGAAATTATTTTAACTAAATTCAAAAATAATACCCTAAACGGTGTTAAATTTCTGGATTGTAAAATAATAGGGATTAATTTTACGGAATGTAATGATTTTGGATTATCGCTTGATTTTGAAGGATCAATTCTTGACAGTGTTGTAATATTTGGAAAAGCATTAAAAAAAACAAATATTATTAAATGCAAAATAAAGAATTCATATTTTACTGACACTGATTTTAGAGAATCAAATTTCTCTGAAACTTACTTTGAAAAAGTAATCTTTCATAACTGCAATTTAGAAAAAAGTGATTTTAGAACAGCTTCAGGTTATGAAATTGATCCAAAAGATAACAAAATAAAAAATAGTAAATATAGACTTCCGGAAGCTCAATCGTTCTTAGGATTTTTAGGGATAAAAATAGACTTCTAGTTGTGGATAAAAAAGGAGGTTGAATGTTAATATGCAATTCATTTTGTCCTGATGTGGATCAAGTAAAACATTTTCAAAAAAATAAGGTAAATAATGAAAATATCAAAATGATCATAATATCAGAATCAGTACCCAAAAATATAACGGATTATTTTGACGGGAAAGGAGTTCCTGCATTTATTAAGAATACAAATACTTTATTTAATCAAATCGGATATGATTATAAAACATATGATGACTATTTAAGTAATGGTATTTATTTAACAACGGCAATAAAATGTATAAAAAAAGGATATTTAGTATCAATAAAAACAATAGAAGAATGTTCATATATTCTGGAAAAGGAAATAATGTCTTTTATTAATGTAAAAGTAATAATGCTGATGGGTGATTTTGCTATTAAATCTATAAATTACATATGGAAAAGAAAATATAAGCAAAAAGTATTACCAAACGGTGCGACTTATAAAATTAGAAATGAAAAATATATATATAATGGAGTAAGGTTTATACCTTCATATACACAAACAGGAGATAGTTTTGGTATTGAAAAAAGTAAAGTATTAATGATGAAAGAAGATCTAGAACAAGGAATGAAAATAATTAAAGAAAAATGAACAGGAAATATATATAGGTATAGTGTAATTACCTAACAGTTTAAGAAGTCCAGCCTTGGCTCCGCCGAGCGGCTTGGACAAGAAGCGGGAACACTGCTTATAACAGCGGTTCAAACGCTACGCTCGGAGTACCTCGCTTGGCCTTCGGCATATTTTATTATCATTCAATCAAAAAAATCTGTGTTTTCTTCTTTTCAAGTGTATTAAACAAACAAAAAAGATTTATAGAGTTTGAGCCATAAAACATCGCTTAACCGCGGAACGTTATATGCAATACGACCCCAAGAGGAAATCGCCCGGACCTCCGGCCCGCGGGCGAGAAAAATGATTAGCTTTATGAGACACTCTATATATAAAATCCATAGATTTTTAGTTATTTAATATGTTAAAAACACAATAGTTTTAGATATTCATAAAGGGAGTGCTGTTTAGTACTGTATAGTTCAAAATTAACCCGGAGTGGATGTTCGTGGTGTAAATGAGCTTGCTTCCATTACTCTTGGAAAGGGATGAAAATATGCCAAATAGTTATAACTTTACATTTAAACCAATAACTGGATTTGACCTCAATGATGTAAAAGAAATTACTAAAAATTTAAATGCTGCTAGACCTGAAGATATTACTCCAAAAGAAGCTGAGCGCACCGTATCTCAATTATCCGTTTATCATTTCCAGTGGCCATACAAAATGACAGGCCAGAATTTCCCAATGTGGAGGATAAGAACTAACGACTACATCTTGCAGCGGTTTAAAGAAGCAAAAGAACTGGGTTACCCTCAACAAGTAAATAAAATTGAATATGGTAGAGCAAACGCAGAAAAAGAAACAATGTTTTATGCAGCGTCCTCACCTTTCACCGCAAGCATGGAGACTCGTCTGACGGCAGGAAAATCCTTTCATTTAACTAAATTTGAAGTCAAAAAAGGTGATACTTTAAATGTTGGCATGATAGGTGAGCTTGACCGCTATTGGCGAACAGGGCAAACCATCACCGAGAATAAAACCTATACATATCACTACGATAAGTTCTTCGAAATACTGAAGCAAAAAAAACAAGAAGAGCTGATAGAATGTTTTGCGATTATTGATGCCTTCTACGCCTCTTGGATGGAAAAAAAAGGCAAAGAGAATTACATCATGACAGCGGCGATTACTAGGCAATTATTCAAAGATAAAACCTTCGACGCCCTATGCTATCCAAGTGTATTGGATGAGAATGGAGTTAATATTGTAATTAAGCCAACGTCATATGACGATTTGATCAAACCTATAACTACCTCCACATATCTTGCCGGAGTATGTGGTGCAGATAAGAAATGGAGTATGCTACCCCTTGTAAAAGCTGAAAGCATTCAATCAAATGGTTTAATCATATGGCCAAAAGATGCTGAAGTTATTATTACGGAAAAGTTACATCAAGAGTCAATAGAGCTATAGTAAAATGGGAATTATATTTATAGATTTTGCATAGAACCGAAATATCAAAAAAAGGGATATGTATTTATTGAAATAGTACACCTATGTATTAGTAAAAATATTAAACTTTAAGTCCCGAAAGAAAACGAAAACGAAAACGCTATAAATGTATATAAAAATGTTTGATTTGAAATAGAAACAGAATAAAAATATTACAGAGAAAATATAAAAATGGTTTTTAACATTCAATTGCACCTGAAACCACCTTTTGTCACGGTTTTTGCTTTTTATTGGAGTATAGTAATAAGCGATGACGCAAAAACACATGCCAAATCCTGTCGCTACGCTCTAGACCGCTGGTACAGGGAATTGATGTGTTAAATGCACTGGAATATTTAGAAAAGAGGAAAAGTCCGGCCTTGGCGGTGCCGTGCGGCCTGGACAAGAAGGGGTCGTACTGCATATAACAGCGGGTAAAACACTGCGCTCGCCGTAGCTCGCTTGGGCTCCGCCAAACATCGCAGCTGAAAATAAAAGTAAAAGAACAAAACAGTTTTTGCTGAAGTATTCAGAAATTGCGATGCTTCGTTTACCCGCGGGACGTTAGCAGCAATGCCCCCGCCAAGAAAGAGGTGCGTGCCGTCCTGGCACGCAAGGAAACAGTGAAGTGCTGGTTCATTTATGAAACTGTAGATGTGTAAAATTGGAATTGCTGAGAAAAGGTTTGCAAACAGTATTTGAGAAACTTTAAACAATTAAATGTTCTTGCTTATAGTATAAACATAGTATATACTATAAATAGAGGTTAAGCTTTATGGAAACTGTAATTAAGAAATGGGGAAACAGTCTGGGCGTAAGAATACCAGGTTTTATAGTAAAAGATTTATCCTTAAAAGACGGCTCATTTGTAGAAATTGAGAAAGAGGAAGATAAAATAGTCATAAAACAAAAGAATAAAATTAATTTAAAGGAAATGCTCAAGAACATAGATATTAATAATCTTCATGGCGAAATAGAAACAGAAGGTCCAGAGGGAAAAGAAATATGGTAAAGAAAGACTATGTTCCGGAAAGAGGAGATATTATCTGGTTAGACTTTCCACCACAATCAGGGCCTGAACAGAGGGGGAAAAGACCAGCAATTGTAATATCACCTAAGGAATATAATGAAAAAGTAGGACTTGGAATATTCTGCCCTATAACCAGTAAAGAAAAGGGTTATCCATTTGAAGTGAAGATAGAAAGCAGGAAAATAGACGGAGTAATACTATCGGATCAGCTTAAAAGTCTTGATTGGAAAAGCAGGAATGCTGAGTTTATAGTAAAAGCAAAAAAAGAAGAAATGAAAGAAGTGATAGATAAAATCAGTGTATTGATATTTGAATAAAGATCCCGGAATAAGAAATCAATCTGCCGTCCATGGCAGCTTGATTAAGGCGGGGGTCACTGCTGCTAACAGAGGATAATTCGCTGCGCTCGGAGTACCTCGCTTGGCCTGCGGCATATTTTGCTATCATTAAAACAGTTCAAATTATGTTTTTACTATATTTAAATGTATTCCCTAAAAGTATTATGTTGAAAAAGGTTTTAGCAAAACATCGCTTATCCTCGAGACGTTATGCGAAAGGCTGGCCGAAGAGGAATAGGCTGGGGGCGGGGGAGGGGAAGACGCCGCCGCACATCGTGTGCGCCGAAGAAAAATTAATAAACTGTGATTTTTATAATCTGTAAGAGTGTTTGTATAAATTGCCATTATAAAAGCAGAAAAAATGAAAATATAATTTTATTTTAGCAGTTCCTTTCGTTTCATTTGATTATGGATTGGTTAATAAACAAAAAAAAATAAATCGCATAAAATGTAATATATTCTTGTAAATGAAAATTATTTGGGATAAAGGTGAAAATAAAACTCTTAAGCTTGAAAGATGTATTTCTTTCAAGATATTTGCGGATTTGATTCTGGGGCTAGTTATAAAGTTAATTTGCAAAATATTAACCTTGGAATATAGCTGATTATGATAATTTTCACCGTCTCACACTTCCATGTGTTCGACGAAAACCGCCCCAGCCAAGAAGAGCCGGCCAGCCCATCGCATAACAGCGAATGGCCGGTTCCTGCTGTTTCTAAGGAAACAGCCTCCACCCAAATTGCCGAAATAATTCATGTTAAGAATAATGGAATAGAGTATAAACTTTTGGAGTAAAAAACACCATCGGCAACTTCGGTCATTCGCGAGACGTTATCCACAATATCATCGCAAGAGGCATCGCCCGGACCTCCGGCCAACGGGCGAAGAAAATAGAATTTGCTGTATAATATACTTTATACATAACATATATAGTTTTCTATTTATTTAATATGTTAGAAAGACCCTGCGGGCGGCAGAGAATAAATATCCTTTATGTCTTATTAAAAAAAGTCGATTCTTTATGGATACATTGAAGGAGTCCTTATGAAAAAAGTATTTTTTTTTGGTGTACTTGCAGGTTGTGTTTTCTCTGCATTAATTTTCATAGGTTATTATGCGGTAACAAACCGTTCTTCAAAGAATAATATTGTTTCTCCTGAAGTTCAACACCAGGTTATACAAAATATTCAAGACATAAACAAAATTCTGGATTTTGCGGATGATAGTCTTGCAGAGTATACGGACAATCTTATGGAAGTACGCGAAATATTATTAAATGCAGATGCCAAGAAATACATAAATAAGGAAGAAAAACAGAAGATTACCGGTTTATGTGAAAAAGGTCTTCAGATAATTGAAACAGCAAAGTTTAATACTCTTCCAGTATTTCATAATAATTGTGATGGAGAATACAACAGGGTTATTCCGGTAACGCTTGATGCTGCAAAACCAACATACAAACTTACCATATCGTGTATGAATTTTAATAGGAATGTAGTTAATGTATTTATTAATAGTTTAGCATCTGAAACAGGATTAGAAAATAATATTGCTGAACTTGATAAAATAGTATCTGCCGTTACATTAGAACGCGCACAACTGGGTGCTTATAAAAACAGGCTTACACATTCTCTTGAAACAGCAGAGGTTTTATCAAAAAAAAATGCGAACGAGAGACAGACTGAAATAAACAGAATCATTCAAAAAATAAAAACTGAACAACTGGTTCTGAGCGTTCAAAGCGCTAATGGAATATATTGTTTTGAAGACAGACAACAAATTCAAGTAAACTTTGATGAACTGAATAATGAATTAAACAGAATTAATGCATTCTCACAAAAAACAATTGCAAAGAATAACAATATTTCCTTACTCTCTCAGTCAGATGCTGAAAACGCAATGCTGTATCTTGTAAAAAAATAGCAATAAGATTTCTAACAACTGCTTCAGCCTGATATTTTCTTTGTCACGATTTGTGCTAACTCGCTGCACTCGTCTTACGCACAAATCGCGCCAATCCGCTACGCGGCGCGAAAATACAGGTTAAGCAAATGTTAGACAGACCCTTCGGGCAGATAAGAAAAAAACGCATTTCCGAAAGGAACCAAAAGGTGTTATACTTTGAGTGTGTTTGAATAAGCTTGAATACAGCCTTACAAAGACTAATTGGAGGTAAAGCATGAATTTAGGAGCCTTTTCGGTTAGCTTAGCCGTAAAAAACATTGTTTCATCAAAAGAATTTTATACAAAACTTGGATTTACTGAATTCGGGGGAGATATTAGTCAAAACTGGTTGATATTGAAAAATGGCGATTGTATTATTGGATTATTCCAAGGTATGTTTGATGGTAATATATTAACATTCAATCCAGGATGGGATCAAAATTCAAATATTATTAACAACTACACAGATATAAGACTTATACAAGAAAAAGTGATTCAAAATGGAATAACACCTACTTCATTAGTAGAACAGGATAGTAAAGGACCTGCAAGCTTTACCTTAATAGATCCGGACGGTAATACAATTCTAGTCGATCAACACATTTAGAAACGAAATGTCTAACAACGAGTTCGAGCGCGACAACCCTATGTCACGATTCTTGCTTTTCCGGCATTCGCCGGGCAAGAATCGTGACATTGAACGCGTTGCGGCTCAATTCAATGTTAAAAAAAATAGAAACGGGGGAAGTCCGGCCTTGGCGTTGCCGTGCGGCCCTGGACAAGAAGCGATGATACTGGTGGATAACAGCGATTATTTCGCTGCGCTCCCTTTGGTCGCTTGGGCTCCTGCCAGTTGAGCTGGCAGATCGCCATATTTTGTTTTCATAAAACCAGAACGACATGTGTTTTATGCTTTTTATGTTTGAAAAATCAAATAAATGTATTTTAGAGTTTAGCAACAAAACATCGAATAATCGCGGGACGTTATCCACAATGCCCCCACAAGATGCGATCGCCCGGACCTCCGGCCGACGGGCGAGGATATGCAGTATAATATTAGCTAAAGGAATATTGATGACTATTCGAATATTATATTTTTCAGGAACTGGTTGTACTAGATATGTTGCAAAAGTCTTTGAACAAGAAATATCCTCTAGAGGACATATTGTACAGGTACAAGAAATACGAAATGGTATAATTTATAATACAGATCCTTGTGATTTATTAATTATCTGCTTTGTTGTGCATGCCGCTAATCCACCTCATGTGGTAATAGATTGGATTTCCAAGCATAAAAAAGTTCAAAATATACCTGCTGTTGTAATATCAGTTTCAGGTGGAGGAGAGGTAACTCCAAATTTGGCTTGTCGTGTTTCATTGAAGAAAAAGCTTGAAAAAAAACAATTTAAGGTTATATATGAAAAGATGTTAATCATGCCATCAAACTGGATTGTTTCAACAAAACCAATACTGATAAATATGTTATTAAAAGTATTACCAAATAAAATAGCATTTATAGTTGAAGAAATTCTAACTGGAAAAACAAATAAAACGGTACCGAAAATAGGTAATAGAATATTATCATTTTTGGGTAAACTTGAAAATATAGGTGCAAAACAATTTGGAAAAAAAATAATTATAAATAAAAGTTGTAAAGGATGTTCTTTGTGTTCAAAAAAATGTCCGATGGGAAATATAGAAATAATAAACAATAAACCAGAATTTAATAATAAATGCATTATGTGTTTGAATTGTTTATATATATGTCCTGAGAAAGCACTTGTTCCAGGAATTGCTAAATTTGTTCTCATTAAAGAAGGATTTAGCTTTGATGAGATACTTAAAAATCAAAAAGACCCAGGTAAGTTTGATATTAAAGCAGAAACAAGGGGTTTCCTATGGGTAGGATTAAGAAGATATTTGCTGAATACAAAGGATATGTTGAATACTTCATATAATGTAAATCCAAACATCTGAAAATTGTTTCTTCGTAAATTACCCTACAACATGAAACTGAAAAACGTTGACTAGAATATATGTACAGGTAGAGTAATTACCTGACAGTAGAAGAAGTCCGGCCTTGGCTTCCAGCCGTGCGGCCTGGACAAGAAGTGGGGACACTGGTGGATAACAGAGGATAATGCGCTTCGCTCGGAGTCCCTCGCTTGGCCTGCGGCACATTTTACTTTTTTTAAATTATGACAATTTTTGTTATATAGTTTTCAATTTTATCACTACGGATAAAAAATGTTTTTAGAGTTTGTGACGTAAAACGTCGCTTATCCTCAGGACGTTATCCACAATGCCCCCACAATAGAAAATCGCCCGGACCTCCGGCCGACGGGCGAGAAAAAAACTTAAGGATTAGTAAAAATGAATACAATAATACTTCCAAATGTATTAGATGATGATGGAGCAATAAGTTTTGTAAATGACTTAAATAGTAGTCTTGAATATCCTGAAGTTCAAATATGTTTTAAGAATTTATCATTTGTAAGACCTTTTGGTGTTTTAGTTTCAGCGGAAGCTTTTAAAGATTTTGTAAACAAACGTTCTATAAATGGTTTAAAAACATATTATATGGATTCAGAATGGTTAAAAAGTAAAAATAGTGGAGCCATAAGTTATTTAAAATATTTTGGATTTTTTAAATATTGTGGAATACCTGTAGGTGAGGAGCCAAATAAAATATTTCATACCAGTACTTATTTCCCAATTCAAACAATTGAAAAAAATGATTTGGAACAAAAATCTTTAATTGGTAACTGGAGAAATGTAATAGAAAAAAAATGTTCTGAATTATCGAAATTAATTACTAAAGATGAAATTGCATATACATATTTAGATTATGCATTAAGAGAAATAATCAGGAATGTTTTTGAGCATTCTAATGTTAATCAATGCAGTTTAATGGCTCAATGTTATGCTAATGATGAAATCGAAATAGCTGTTGCAGATAGAGGTATAGGTATACATAACACTTTAAAAGATAAATATAACGTAGATAATCCAATTGAATCTTTACTATTATCAATGGAACCTGGTGTTTCTCGTGTAAATGTTGAAGAAAGTAAGGGGGAATGGGGAAATAGTGGTTTTGGTCTATATATTCTCTCTGGTGTTGGAAAAGAATACGGTACATTTTCATTATTATCAAGTTGTGCATATGTCAGTTTATATAAAGAAGATCAAAAAATACTTGTTGATAGAAATTATTTTAATGGTACAGCAATAAAAGTAAGAGTTAAAAAAAGCTATTTAGAGTATTTTCCCAATTTGCGTAAAAAATTGATTGATGAAGGAGAAGAAAAGTATCTTGAAAGGTATGGAAAAAAGATTAGAGCTTCAGGTAAATCAAAAAAATCCTAATTAAAAAAGAGTTTTATAGTCCAGCCTTGGCTCCGCCGTGCGGCTTGGACAAGAAGTGGGGGCACTGGTGGATAACAGCGGTTAAAGCGCTTCGCTCGGAGTACCTCGCTTGGGCTCCTGGCTGTTGAGCAGCCAGTTCGCCAAACAGCGTAGGATTTTGAACTGTAACTTTATAAAACAACAAGTTTTAAACGACAATAAATAAAAGCTTTGAGTTTTCTATTCTTCGCCTACGATGCTTCGCTTAACCGCGGGACGTTATCCACAATGCCCCCACAAGAGAAATCGCCCGGACCTCCGGCCGACGGGCGAGGATACATAAATAAAAGTAAAAAATATTTCTATTGCTCACAAAACACGAAATATAAATAAAATCATCGAAGGAAAAGTAATATGGAAATAAATATTGAGACTTTTTTAGGACTTTCTAGTTTGTCGTGGTCAGCAGTTAGCTCAATGGCGACTGTCCTAGCAGTAATTATAGCATTATTTCTCCCTTTTTATGTGGATAAAAAAAAGAAAACTAATTTAATTAAGCTAATTGAAGAAGAGATTAATGCCAATGCAAAATTATTAAAAGATGCAGATATAATGAAAGACGGTAATTTTGATGGTACATCAATCAATAGATTGACCCTAATGTGTGCTCTATTAATTCATATTGATTATAGTGTGTGGAGTAATAATAATCAAACAATTGCCGAGATTTCAGCGAAGACATTTTTGAAATATTCAGACATTATGAAAATGCTTGGCGTTATAAAGAAATATGCAATAGATTATCAAAAAACAAAAGGTATGGTACCAACATCTGTATTTATTGATGTAACAGTTAAAAAATGTATTAAAGCAATTGCTGATAGGAAAATAACATAAAAATGAATGGTGATTATTTAGAAATAAATATTATTATAAGTTTTGCAGATAATCAATATCAGCTATAAAAAAATAATTTAATTACTATTAATAATTTTCTAAAATGTCAATTAAAAAATATTAGAAATATCTATACATAATTCGTCCGGCCTTGGCTTCCAGCCGTACGGCCTGGACAAGAAGTGGGGGCACTGGTGGATAACAGAGGATAAAGCGCTTCGCTCGGAGTACCTCGCTTGGGCTTCGCCACACATCGTAGAGAGTGAACAACACCAACTATATACAACCAGTTTTAAAAGAAAAATAAAACAGCTTTGAATATCAATGCTTATCTTACGATGCGTCGCTTATCCTCAGGACGTTAGCAGCAATACGTCCCCAAGAGAACGCCGCCCGGACCTCCGGCCGACGGGCGAAGAGGTAATGACAAGAATACGATAAAAATATATAAATATGTAATTGGGAGTCAACAATGGCATGGTTTTATGAGCACAAAGAAATTATAACTCCAAATGAAATTAAACAGCTTATAAAAGAGAGTATAAAAGAAGCGCAAAGTAGAATATCTGGTAATCCCAAAAAGGTATTATTATTACCGCCAGATATTACAAGGGCACATAGTGGTGCAGGGTGGATAACGGAAGAATTATTTTATCAATTATCTGAAAAATCAAATGTTTGGATTATGCCCACTTTAGGGCAGCATTCAGCACACACAGATGAGCAGAATAAATGGATGTTTGGAAGCATTCCAAAAAATAGAATATTAAAACATAACTGGAGAACTGATTGTATCAAGCTTGGAACAATACAAGCAGATTACGTTAGGCAAGTAACAGGGGATAGAGCTGATTGGGATATCCCTGTAACGGTAAATAAAATACTTTTTGAAGAAAAATGGGATATTATTATAAACATTGGGCATGTTGTGCCGCATGAAGTCTTAGGCTATGCTAATCATAATAAAAATTACTTTATAGGCCTAGGCGGAAAAGAAATTATTTGCGCTTCTCATATGGCCGCAGCCTGCTATGGTATTGAGAATAATTTAGGAAGGCTTGTTACACCGCTTCGTCATTGTTTTAACAAAGCAGAAAGTGAATATCTTAGTGAGCTACCAGACTTTTACATACAACTGGTAATGGGATATAATAATCAGAGTAAACTAGTACACAAGGGATTCTATTGCGGGGATGATCTTGATACATATCTACTTGCTGCTGAACACTCAAAGAAAGAAAACATTGCAATAGTTGAACCACTTAAAAAAGTAATCGCAGTAATGCAAGGTGATGAATTTTACAGTACATGGGTTGCTAATAAAGCAATTTATAGAACAAGAAAAGCAATGGCCGATGATGGTGAATTGATTATAATAGCTCCGGGATTAAAAAGATTCGGGGAACAGGAAGCGGTTGATAGAATAATCAGAAAATATGGCTATACTGGAACAGAAAATATTATGAAGCTCTGGAGAAAAGAACCAGAATTACAAGATCTTTCTCATGCCACAGCACACTTAATACATGGTTCTACGGAAGGAAGATTTAAAGTTACGTATGCACCTGGGTATTTGCAGAAAGAAGATATAGAGAATGTAAATTATAGATATTTAAAATATGAAGAAGCGGTAAAAGAATATTGTCCTGAAAAATTATCAAATGGGTATAATACTCTTCCAAGTGGTGAAAAAGTATATTTTATTGAAACACCGTCAGCCGGTCTTTGGAGCACAAAAGAAAAAATGAATTATTAAAATCGTGAATATGAATATCTTAATTAATTACATAATTTATTAAAAACAAAAGGATTGTATGACAGCACAAGGTTTTATTGAATTGGAAGAAAAATACGGAGCACATAATTATCATCCGTTACCAGTAGTATTGAAAAAAGGTAAAGGTGTTTTTGTATGGGATGTTGAAGGTAAAAAATATTTTGATTTTTTGTCAGCTTATTCAGCAATAAATCAGGGACATTGTCATCCTAAAATAATAAATGCGATGATAAGGCAAGCAATGACTTTAACTCTTACGTCACGGGCGTTTTATAATAATAAGCTTGGACTTTATGAAAAGTATGTTACTGAATATTTTGGATACGATAAAATACTTCCAATGAATACAGGAGCAGAAGCTTGTGAAACAGCATTAAAACTATGCCGTAAGTGGGCATACGTAAAAAAAGGTATTAAAGAAAATCAGGCAAAAATTATAGTATGCGAAAACAATTTTCATGGACGTACTGTTACTGTAATTTCCATGTCAAATGACCCAGACTCTTATAATGGATTTGGGCCGTTTACCCCTGGATTTATAAAAATACCTTATAATGATTTAAAAGCTCTTGGAAAGGTACTTGAAGACCCTAATGTGGCTGGATTTCTTGTCGAACCGATACAGGGAGAGGCTGGGGTTTTTGCACCAGCTGACGGTTATTTAAGAAAAGCATATGAAATGTGCAAAGAAAAAAATGTATTATTTATTGCAGATGAAGTGCAAACAGGTATTGCCAGAACCGGAAAGCTACTTGCCTGTGATTATGAAAATGTGCATCCTGATATTTTGATTCTTGGCAAAGCTCTTTCAGGAGGCGTCTTCCCGATATCTGCTGTGCTTTCAGATAATGAAATAATGCTGTGTATCAAACCTGGAGAGCATGGCTCCACATACGGAGGCAATCCTATTTCTGCTGAAATAGCCATTGCAGCTCTTAAAATTGTAAAAGAAGAACAGCTCGCAGAAAAAGCAGCAAAACTTGGTGAAATATTCAGGAAGGAATTAAGTGAAATAAATTCACCAATAATTGAGGAAATAAGAGGTAAGGGATTACTTAATGCAATAGTTATAAAACCTTTAAAAGAAAAAAATGCTTGGGATGTTTGTTTAAAAATGGCAGAAAACGGATTATTGGCGAAACCAACTCATAAGAGAATAATCCGATTAGCTCCTCCTTTGGTAATTACTGAAAGCCAAATACATGAAGCCATAAAAATAATAAAAAAATCGATATTGTTTTTTGATATTCAATAAAAGATATTTATCAAATACGAGAGTAAAGTATCAACTTTCTATTTAAATGTTACTTTTAAAGAAGTCCAGCCTTGGCTCCGCCGTGCGGCTTGGACAAGAAGGGGACGTACTGCTGCTAACAGCGAATGACCGGTTCCGGCTGTTTCTAAGGAAACAGCCTCCACTCAAATTGCCGAAATAATACATGTTAAGAATAATGGAATAGAGTATAAACTTTTGGAGTGAAAAACACCATCGGCAACTTCGGTCATTCGCTGTTAGCAGCAGTACGTCCCCAAGAGAAAACGCCCGGACCTCCGGCCGACGGGCGAGGAATATTTGAAGTATAATAATATTTTAAAAAGGAGATTATTTATATGGAAAGATTTCAGAATTTAATTAGAGAGGAAGTTTCAAGAGATTATTCCCAAGGGAGAAATGAAAGTGCTTCTTTTTTAATGTGGTTTTTAGAAAAAATATTTGGGCTTGATAAAATTGAAGCAATTGATTGTGTTTGTGATAATTATAATGATAAAGGAATTGATGGCATATATCTTGATGAGCAAGAAGAAGAAATACATATATTCCAATCTAAATATAAAATGACAAATAACACTATTTTTGGTGATACTGTTTTAAGAGACTTTGGAGGTGTTAGAGTTTGGTTTAACAATAGTGAATCAATTGAAAATTTATTAAATGCCAATATTAATGATGAATTGAGAAATCTAATAAATCGAAATAAACTTTTAGAATACATTGAAACATATGAAACTCATTATCATTTCGTATGTAATGCAAATAAAGATAGAAATGCAATTGAATATGAAGATAACTCTGAAAATCTAATTGTTTGGGATCTTGAAGTGATGTTTAAGTATTACCAATATATAAGTGATGAACCTCTTGTTCAAGACATTATTATGTTTAATAATATCGACAATTCTGAAGTTATTGAAATTGAAAATATATCAAATACTGCAGGTATGCTTATTTTCCCTTTAAATGCTAATGAATTATTGAGATTAAAAGGAATAAATGATTATTCGTTATTTAATAAAAACGTTCGTTATGGTTTAGGAAATACTCGTGTAAACAAATCAATTCGTGATACTTTGAAAAATAATCAAGAAAAAGATAAGTTTATACTGTTTCATAATGGGATATCTTTAGTGTGTGAAAATTATATACATGATAAGGAAAATGAATGTATTAAGCTTATTAATTATTCTGTTGTTAATGGTGCACAATCCACACTAGCTTTTTATAAAAATTCTAGATTTATTGATCAAAATACAAATATTCTTCTTAAAGTTATGAATATTGGTGGAAATCCACAACTGATGAATAAAATTACATATTATAACAATAATCAGAATTCAATAAATATGAGAGATTTACGATCAAATGACAATGTACAAAAGAGAATAGAACGAGAATTTAAAGATTTGCGTAATTTATACGATCTTAAATATGATTATGTCCCTAAAAAAGGTAAAATAGTAGCTACTGATCATATAGCAATTGAGAGTGATTATGCAGCACAATTAATAACAGCTTGCTATTTAAAGAATCCTCAAAATACTCATTTGAAAATCGCAATGTTTACTAGTTCTTATAGTGATATCTTTAATAGAAATATTAATGCCAAAAAAATATTACTTTATTTTCTATCTCATGAAGTTTTAAAAAGCAATCTAGAACAATTTGCTGATGAAATGATATCAAGTTATGGATTATTCCAATATTTTGTTTTATCAATAGTATTTGAAATAATAGAAGATCATGAAGCTTCAAAAAGAATTATAGATAACTTGGATCATTATATAAGATCACCAGAAACAATAAAAAAATTCTTTAATGATATATATGATGTATTATACGGGATAATTGATCATCATATTTCAGAAAAAAAAGTATCAGCAACGTTTGACTATAAAAACTTTTTTAAATCTAAAACAGAAGTCACGGAAATGAGCAGGAGTATAAAAACAATGTTTAATACATCATTGAAAATAAATCGTAAACCTTTCGAAACATTGTGTACAAGTCTAGATTAATTGGTAGAAATATAAAGTTGATATTTTTATTAAGATGAGATAAGAAGTCCGGCCTTGGCTCCGCCGTGCGGCCTGGACAAGAAGGGGACGTACTGCTACTAACAGAGGATAATTCGCTGCGCTCGGAGTACCTCGCTTGGCCTTCGGCATATTTTACTTTCACTTAATCCAGACAATTTGTGTTTTATCCTTTTTAATGGAAAAAAACAGGAAACGGTTTATAAAGTTTGAGCCGTAAAACATCGCTTATCCTCGGGACGTTATCCACAATATCATCGCAAGAGAACACCGCCCGGACCTCCGGCCAACGGGCGAAGAAAATAGAATCTACTGTTTAAAATACTTTGAACATAATAAAATGTATAGTTATTTAATATTTTATCTTAATCGCTGTTGCGGTAGAAAAAATTATCTGGATAATTAAACAAATACACGAAATAATTTCGGAAATATTTAGCTTAAAGAGTTATACGATTATAACGCAAGGTATTAATTGTATTGAAACAAAAGATATAGAAGAAATTACAGCTAATAATTACTTATCATTCCCTAGTATATCAGCTCCCTTTACAGAATTATTTGATATAGAGGAAGCAGTAAAGAAAAACATCAAAAATCATATACATAAACCATGTGATTTATACATTTCCGAATCAGTTTTACTTACATTAAAATACATTAATTTAAAAAAGAGATTCCTTTGAAAATATTTATTATCAACCTAAAAGTTTTGTTCAGTCATGGAATAAATATTCACCAGTAATTATTGAAACAATTATTAATAAAATGTATCTACAGTAAGGATTTTTATCTAAATAAAAGAGAATATAAATTTTGAAAAATATGGATCTTCTTCAGACGAATATAACAAATGATTTATCTCGGTTAAAAAAAATAATTGATAAATATTCAACATATTCAATTGTTGGATGGTGTTTTTCCTATAATCTTTTTATAGGAAAAACAGATCGAGAAGAAGTATTACATTCTCCTGCAAAACAATTATCTTTTCTTATTGGAGTTATGCTTTCAATAAAAGAGCCTGATGATCCAAAAGAACTTGATAATAGTAAATGGGAAGAAATATTAGCGATACTTAACAAATTATTCAACCATTACTGGCTTTTATATATGCCTGAGAAAGAGAATAGTATTAATGCAGAAAAACCAACAGAAGAATGGTTTCAAACAAGAGAAATATCATTGCAGGCATTTTTTAATTATTTTGATTCTGGATTATTAGCTTCTATTGAACAAGTTAAAGACAGAATTATGAGATACTTACTCCCATTTGATGAAATTATAGAGCAGAAAATTGGTATTTCTTTAACTAAATCTCTAGAAATATGTGATCATATTGTAAAAAAAATGCAAAATGTTTTAGATGAGATTTCTGTTCTTAAAATCGAAGAACAAAAAATACGTGAAGAACTTATACGAAAGCATATAGGGAAAGAATGGGCGATTGAAGAAATGAGGCGAGAGTCTTTTTCTGGGCCATATATAAGTATTGCAAGTAAACTATTTGAAAACTTAAACAAAATGGGTAGTGTTGATGCTGAAGATATTAAAAAGAAATATGGTGATTTAGGTAAAAAATACTGTGAACTGTTTATCATAGAAAGAGGACAAGGTCCAGAAATAAGATACCCAACTGATAGAAGTATTTTTGAAATTAAACCAATAATCAGTGATAAAAAAGGAAAACTATTATGCCCTGCTTCAAATTCATTGTATCTTGCATTAAACACATTAGGTGAAAAGATTATATTAGAAAGTGAAGAAAAATCTAAATATTTACAATTGAGAGATAAATCCCTTGAAAATGAAGCACTATCAATTTTACAGGAATTAGTTAATAAAAAAGCAACAATTCTAACATCTGTTTATGAAACACCAGATAGCCATTTTGAACATGATATTATTATTGATGATGAATTATTGACATTAATTATTGAAGCAAAAGCATCCCCTCCAATAGAACCATTTCGAGATCCTGATAAAGCTTTTATTAGAATTCGTGATGCTTTTAAATCTGATACAGGTATTCAAAAAGCTTTCGATCAAACCAAAACAATATTAAAAAAATTAGAAAAAGAAGGACAAATCAATTTATATAATAAAAAAGGAGATAAAATATACACATTAGATTATGATTCAAAAAAGTTGCAAATTGGAATATGTGTTACAAGAGATAATTTTGGGTCTTTAGCAACAGATTTATCATTATTATTAGAAAAGGAAAAAGATGATAAATATCCATGGGCTTTGAATATACTTGATTTAAAAAACTTCAAAGATGCTTGGTTATATTTAAAAAAAGGAGAAAGAGAGTTTTGTCAATTTCTAACAGAAAGAATAAAACTTCATGGTAAAGTTTACTCTGCCGATGAACTTGAATATGCAGGTTATTTTTTTCTGCATGGTGACTTTTCATCTTTTAATACATCTGAATTTGATCGAATTCAATTAGATCCACATTATTCTGATATCTTTAATGATATTTATTATGCACAATATCATGGTGGTCCGGCTGCTAATATTAAAGTCAAAAAGACACCAGTTTTAACAGATTTAAGAAAATCAATAATTGAAGGAAAGCCTGTTTTTATAGATGCTAAAAAGATAAAAGTAGGAAGAAATGATAAGTGTCCTTGTGGATCGGGGAAAAAGTATAAGTTTTGTTGCGGGAGATAGAACAATAAAAACCATCTAACAATCAGTTGGAGAAGATTTGACTTTTATCACGGTTCTTGCTGATGCAAGAACACGCGCCAACTCTATCGGGGTAGTCAAGCAGCTCAACTGAACGTTATAAAAATAAAAATGGAAAAGGGGAAAGTCCGGCCTTGGCGTTGCCGTGCGGCCCTGGACAAGAAGCGATGATACTGGTGGATAACAGCGGTTCAAGCGCTTCGCTCGGAGCACCTCGCTTGGCCTTCGGCAAACATCGTAGGATTTTATCTACATAATTATAGCGTAACAAGTTTTAACAGGCGATAAATAAAAACTTTGTGTTTTTCATTCTTGGTCTACGATGCTTCGCTTAACCGCGGGGCGTTATGCGAAAGGCTGGCCGAAGAGGAATAGGCTGGGGGCGGGGGAGAGGAAGACGCCGCCGCACATCGTGTGCGCCGAAGAAAAATTAATAAACTGAGAGTTTTATAATCTGTAAGAGTGTTTGTATAAATTACCATTATAAAAGCAGAAAAAATGAAAATATAATATTATTTTAGTAGTTCCTTTCGTGTGATTTGATTATGGATTGGGTAAAAAACAAAAAAAATAAATCGCATAAAATGTAATATTTTCTTGTAAATGAAAATTATTTGGGATAAAGGTGAAAATAAAACTCTTAAGCTTGAAAGATATATTTCTTTCAAGATATTTGCGGATTTGATTCTGGGGCTAGTTATAAAGTTAATTTGCAAAATATTAACCTTGGAATATAGCTGATTATGATAATTTTCATCGTCTCACACATCCATGTGTTCGACGAAGACCGCCCCAGCCAAGAAGAGCCGGCCAGCCCATCGCATAACAGCGATTATTTCGCTGCGCTCCCTGTGGTCGCTTGGGCTCCTGCCAGTTGAGCTGGCAGATCGCCATATTTTGTTTTCATAAAACCGGAACAACATGTGTTTTATGCTCTTCAAGTTTGTAAAAACCAAATAAAAGTATTTTAGAGTTTAGTCACAAAACATCGAATAATCGCGAGACGTTATGCACAATATCATCGCAAGAAGAAATCGCCCGGACCTCCGGCCGACGGGCGAAAAAATAAAAACAATAAATAAGATAATCGTTAACATAAAAAATAATCTTCAAGGATAAATATTTATATGCGTAATTCAAAATGCAGGTTATACTTATTTATTCAAAAAAAGGAGTAATTATGAAAAGATTTATCTCATTTATATTTGTTTTTATCCTACTGTCTTCATGTGCAGTATTACCTGTTAAAGATGATAAAAAGTTATTGGTTATTGGTAAATTTGAACTTAAATTCCCTGATGGATATTATAATATAAAAAGACCAAAAACTATTAAATCCGGAATTATTTTGAAAGTTAAAAATATCAATACAGGAGAAGAATTTAGTATTGTCTCAGATAAGGAAGGGTATTATAAAATATTGGCTAATGCTGGGGAAGAATATCTTTTTATTAAATATGTACATGAGAATAGGATAAATAGAACTATTTATCATAGTGGGCAACTACTAAATGTTAGATTTAAAGTTATTGATGGAAAAATAAATTATTTAGGTGACGTAAGTATAATTTATTCAAAAGGAAGTTTAGCAGAAGATTTTGATGAAAGAAAATCATATCAATATAAATTAGATTTCCTGCTTAATGACGAAACTCAAAAATTGGTAGAATACTTAAAAGATAAAAAAAATGGAAAGATATGGCTACAAGATGGAATTGTAACGTTAGTAAAATGAATATTAAAAATATAAACCTTATCCTTAAATATATGGAGAAATAATTAGTGAAAAAAAGTATTTTAATTATATTTCTGTTATTTTTTACAGTTAACAGTTATTCTATTGATTTTACACTTGGGGCATTAGGTGGCGCTAATATAGGCTGGTTTTCTGGTGATGACTGGGATGATTATGTTAACTATTTGGGTGCTGATAATAGTACAAAAATTGGATTTGATATCGGACTTTTTTTTGAAGCTAAGGTGAATAATAATTTTTCAATACAGCCTGAAATTCTTTATACAGTGATTGGAGGGGGACTTGCTTCAGAAGATCAATATATAGTTGATTATGATATTTTTATTGATGAAGAATTGATTTATAAAGTGAAAATAATTACTCTTCCCTTATTTTTAAAGTATAGAATAGAAGCCGGCGATTATTTCGAAGCTGGTTCTGGACATATAACATTCTTAGGAGGTCCAGTATACTTTATACTAACAGATGACATAAATGTAAAATATAAACTTACCTCCTCAGGTTATTATCCTGCAATAGCTAAAACCGATATAGAAGCAGATAATAAAAGTATTTTCGGTATGGCATTTGGAGTAGGATATGATATCCCGCTAAAGAATGGAAAAATCTTTATTGATCTTCGATATTATCGCTTTATAACAGGCTTATTTGATGATGAAGATTTAAGAAGTAACTTTATTGGTATTAATCTTGGCTATGGAATCAATCTTTGATATAACAAATTATTGATTAGTGTGTTGGTAAGAAGTCCAGCCTTGGCTTCCAGCCGTGCGGCTTGGACAAGAAGCGATGATACTGGTGCATAACAGAGGATAAAGCGCTTCGCTCGGAGTACCTCGCTTGGGCTTCGCCACACATCGTAGGTTTTAACTACTCCGATAAGAAGTAGCAAGTTTTTAAAATAAATAAATTACAACATTGTGTTGTCTATTCGTGGACTACGATGCGTCGCTTATCCTCAGGACGTTATACGTAATGGCCAGGCAAGAGAAAATCGCCCGGACCTCCGGCCGACGGGCGAGGATAAGTTGTATAAAAGCTTAAAAAAAGTATAAGATATTATTAAAATGAAAAAAATATATTTAGATGAAAAATATATAAGATTTAATCAAAAACGTTCAAAAAAAGCAATTAAGGAAAGACAAAATAGAAAATATAGTCATGGGCGTTTTAGTAATAAAATAAAAATTAGTGATAAACGAATATTCAATGGATTATATTTAAACGCACCAGAAATATTTAGTTTATTAAATAATTTTAATGAAACAATGGATTTCTTGAAAAAATTAGATGACAATTCATGGCATGGGAGATCAATAAAAATAGATTTAAAAAGTGTAAAATATTTAACTCCTGATACAATTTTGTGTATAATAGCATTCTTGTATAATTCAGAGACTCATAATAAAAATGTAAATATTAAAGGTAATGCGCCTCTGGATCCTTATTGCAGACAAGTATTTTTAGACTCTGGATTTTATAAATATGTAAACAGCAGTTATAATCATAACGATAGTGAAGAAATATTATCAATACGTTCAGATGAACTTGTTGACCCTGAAGAAGCAGGGTCTGTTGTAAAATTTGTGAGAGATAAATTAAATATTAAGAGAAATCAAATGACAAAAGCTGTATATACTACAATTATGGAAGCTATGAATAATGTTCGTGAACATGCATATACCGGAAGAAAAAATAAAAGATGGTGGTTAATGGCTTTACCAGAAAAGAGTTGTGATATAATACATTTTGCATTATTAGATAATGGGCGAGGGATTCCTACTACAATTAAGAAAAAAATTCCTGAATATTTTTTTTCAAGTGATTCGGAATTAATACGATCAACAGTTTTAGAAAAAAATAGGAGTGAAACTAGATTGATATATCGAGGACTTGGATTGCCGAGTATGAAAAGTTTAGTTGATAAAAAAATGATAAAAAATCTTAATATTATATCAAAAAATGGCTTGTATTGTGTTGATTCTGATAATGCGGTAAATTTAAATTACGATTTTAATGGTACATTAATATGTTGGGATTTTGTAAAGGAGGAAATTAATGGCTAAGGATATAAGCATTTCTAGAGATTATACAACCACACCTGGAGCACGTTATCGAAAAGATGGTAAATATTCGGGAGAAGATTTTAGAGAGGAATATCTCGAACCACTTTTTAATGAAGAATCAGATGAAGAAATTATAATAAATTTAGATGGCGTTGAAGGGTATTCAACAGCATTTCTTGAAGAGGTATTTGGAGGGTTGGTAAGATTATTTGGAAAAAAAGTAGTACTTAAAAGAATAAAAATTATTTCTTATGAAGAACCATTATTGATTAAAGAAATTGAAAATTATATAGATAAGGCAATTAAATGAAAAATAAAACTCGTGGATTTATAATAATTGTAGGTATTATTCTAAGTGTAATGATTTTCTTTGCTTGCATCACAATTAATTATTGGAATATCGTAAAAAACAGTTTTTTTTCATATACGTTAAGCGATTTATTTGAATTAATTGTTACAATGGTTATTGGCCTTGTTGTAGCTGTATATTTCACTGTCGCAATGAATAGTTCGAGCAAAAGATTGGAAATAATAATAGAAAATATTGGTATGCTTCAAGAATATTATAAAAATATTATAACAAATTATACAAAAAATTGTAATAAAAAATTAGACAAATGTAGTAAGGATTATATTATAAGAGTATTTCGAATGGCATCAAACGAATATGTTAATATTAAAGAATATTTAGAATATGAAAAAATATTCACTAAAGATATAAATGACATATATTTAATAATACAGAGTAATCATTTCGTTTTTAAAGAGCGAATAACAGATGAACCATTTTCTGATGACTTTATAATTAAAGAAAAAGAAATTAACTTAGCTTCAGAAAGTTATTATATAATAAAACAAAATATTCAAAAATTAAAAATGTGTCTTTATAAATAATATTTACAAAAATAATAAAAAAATATATATAACAATAGTCATTTAAAAATAGTCCGGCCTTGGCTTCCAGCCGTACGGCTCGGGCAAGAAGCCTGGCCACTCCGTATAACAGCGATTATTTCGCTGCGCTCCCTTTGGTCGCTTGGGCTCCTGCCAGTTGAGCTGGCAGATCGCCATATTTTGTTTTCATAAAACCAGAACGACATGTATTCTATGCTTTTTATGTTTGAAAAATCAAATAAATGTATTTTAGAGTTTAGCCACAAAACATCGAATAATCGCGAGACGTTATCCACAATGCCCCCACAAGAGAAAATCGCCCGGACCTCCGGCCGACGGGCGAGGGAAAAGGTGTAAAAAAATTATTTTATAATTATTATTAATTAAAGGAGCAAATAAAATGTTTCTTATAATTGATATATTAATTGGAATATATTTTCCTAAAATAGCAATTGCATTAGGATTGTTTGGAATAATTTCAACTATTCCTGTTGCACTTATTAATGCAGCAAAGAATAAGATGGATCCCACTGTTTCAATGTGGGTTTCAAAAACTTTTTGGTGGTCATTACCTCTACTTATCACTGGTATTATTAAGCTATCTTTCTATGGCTAATAATAAATAATTTTAAGAAATTTTGAACAAATAACATAAAGCTGTATAATTTAAATATGAATAAAAAAATATTAATAATTTTATTATTAATGTGTTCCTCTAATTTGTATTGCCAAAACTATAAAACTATTACAATTCCTGAAATCGAAATACCTGAGATATATTTACCTGCTATTTATGTACCTGCTAGAATAATTCCAGGATTTGTAACTAAAAATGGTATTGTTATTGATGAAATATATATACCTGAAATAAATATACCAGCAGTATTAATTCCAAAAGCTTCGACTAAAGCAAGAACAATTGTAATTCCTGATTATTCATTAATAACTCGAGAACAAGTTGAAAAATATTTAAGATTATTTGACAAGAATGCTCAGCGGTTAAAACCATTATCATATCAGTATATGTCAGCTCAGGAGCGTAATGAAGCTTTCCGAGTTGTTTCACCTTATGTAAATATTTATATTCTAAAAATGTTTTCCTCTGCTGATATTGATAATTCAGGGACATTATCATTAAATGAGCTTATATATTTTCAAAATCAATTATCAAAGAACTATACTTATCAGAATAATAATACAGCTTTAAGGCCTGATGCTTTTATAAAAAATGGTGGAGGGGATTGTGAAGACTGGGCATTATTAACAGCTGCTTTTTGTTTATATTGGGGATGGGATGCATATATTGGTTGTTTTTATGGTGATTCAAACATTGGCCATGCTCTTTGTCTTGTAAAATACCCATTTAATGTTCCGAAGGACTTTATTTCATGGAAAATTGATAAATCAGAAACAGCTGAAGGAGATATCATACAAAATGGGAATTATATTCCAGTTGATTATAATTACGTAGGCTCGTTTTCAAATGCAATACAAGCAGGAATGAAATTGAAATATGTATGTACACCAGAAAAAATGTATAATCTGCCATTTTAATACTAAAGGAAGTGGATTCATGAGAAAAATATTTTTTATATTCATATTCTTAAATATTACAAACTTTCTGATAGCCCAAACTAATACTGAAAATAAACAGAATCAAGCAATAGCCGATGCACTTCGTAGAATAGCAGAAACCAATAACAAAATTGAAAACATTATTTATGATGGGATGACATATCTTGATGTCATACTAATATTAAATCAGAAATTTGATATTAATCATGATACAAATTGGTTAATTCAATTTGGTCTTCAATACCAATATACTAGCTATCATAGTAATTATGTGATTTTTTGGACTGATTCTGCAAGATGGGAAAATGCTGAATACGAAATAAAATTGAAAAAAACTATTTCGCATAATCCAGTTGTTATTGGTTATGCTAATATAAACGATAAAAAATTAAAACATAATGTCTTAAGATAAAAGTGTTGTTTGCATAATGTATAGCATTATGTTTGTAGGTGTATAATATGGAAATATTTTATATAGTTATAATCATTATTGTTATTGTAATAATTCCGATGTCATTAATTTTAAGTCCTTTTGCCGTATACTCTAGGGCTGTTTTAAAAAACTATAAGATGCAATTTGGAACAGAATTATCAAATGTTGATAAAGAAAAAATATATATAATTAAGAAAATGAAAGAAGATGGATTAACTCCTATGGATGCTAGTTGTTTATTGGCTACTTATTATAATTACGGACCAAATGAATTCTCAATTCATTATAATGCAATAAAAGACGGGAGGAAATACGATCAACCATGTAAAGGTTATAATGATACGAATAGTATTATTTATCAACAATTACCGTGTCTATTAAAAGATGCATACGAAAAAATGTTGCATGAGGCAATATCTTCATTTATGCAATTTTGTTTAGATAACAATATAAAACATTGTAAAAATGTTGAAATCGAGATGAAGTATTTGTTTTATTTTATTTTTGATATATCAATTGCCTCAATACTTGAAAAAGAAAAAAGTAATTATGTCAGAGATAAATTTATTGATTCTTTAAAAATACCTGTAGAAAAAAGAGAAGAAATGGCTAACAGAACAATTGAATATTTTGAAGAAATTAAAAACAATAAAGATATTGAAATAAGAAATGCAGCTATTGGAAATGTTTTTGCAAAACATATTGGATTAATGTTTGATTTATTAGTCATTACTTGGGCTTTTAATATTTTTAATAACTGCACAAGTGCAATAGAAAAAACATTACAAAAAAATATATAAACTATACAAGTAGAGTAATTATCTGACACTTTAAAGAAGTCCGGCCTTGGCTTCCAGCCGTGCGGCCTGGACAAGAAGTGGGGGCACTAGTGGATAACAGCGGTTCAAGCGCTGCGCTCGGTTTACCTCGCTTGGGCTTCGCCAAACATCGTAAGCTTGAAACTACGACTTTGAGAAACAACAAGTTTTTTGAAGAAAGAAATTACATCATAATATTAAATATTCTTGGTCTACGATGCTTCGCTTAACCGCGGGACGTTATGCTCAATACCAGCCGCAAGAGGAAATCGCCCGGACCTCCGGCCAACGGGCGAGGAGTTGCGGTAAATTATTATAACTTATGTAAAGTAGCTGGCTATAAAATCTGATAAATGATCTTTAAATAATTCATTTAAAAATTGAAAAAATATAGTGCAAACTAATATTATAAAATTGATTTGACAATGTACCATAAAAGTGGTACATTAAAGCGTGAATAAACAAGATTGTACTGTTTATATCGGACAATGTTTTACTATTGAATGGTATTATGATTCAACAGGTTATAGCCAAGCTTTTGAGTATTTTAAATCGACAAGTCAAGCCCAAAAGCGAAAATTCTTTGTTCTGGTAAAGCGAATAGCTGAATTTGGGAAGATAATGGATATAACCAAATTCAGAAATGAGGGAAATGAAATATATGCATTCAAACCACAACCAGATCGATATTTATGCTTTTTCATGAAGGGGAAAAAGATAATAATAACAAATGGTTTCAGTAAACGAACTGATAAGCTACCAAAGAAGGAAAAAGAAAAAAGTATAAAAGCAATGGAAGATTACAAACAAGGAAGGTAGAAAAATGGAAACAACTTTTGATAAATATATAAATAATGATCCCAAAGAACGTGAAAAATTTGATAGAGAATATGCGGATTTTCTTCTTTCTGAATTTGTTCTCGAAAAAATGGATCAAGAGAATCTTACTGTCAGAGGATTAGCAAAAAAAGCTGGTGTATCTCCAACAATAATTCAGAAAATCAGAAGCAAAAATGCAGAAAAAATTAATTATAGAACTTTTTCAAGTGTACTCAATTCACTTGGTTATAAAATAAATATTGAAAAAATCTGATTATATTTTATTCCAACAATAGATTTATCCGAAAGGCAATGAAAAGCATTTTTTCATTTATATGAATATCATTATGAAATAAGTAACACACAAAAAAAGAAAAGAAGTCCAGCCTTGGCGTTGCCGTGCGGCTTGGACAAGAAGCGGCTGGTACTGGAGCATAACAGAGGATAATTCGCTGCGCTCGGAGTACCTCGCTTGGCCTGCGGCACACATCGCAGGTTTTAAACTATAACTTCAATAAATAACCAGTTCTGGTTGAAAAATAGTTCAGCTATTAGATAATAATGCTATATCTACGATGCGTCGCTTATCCTCAGGACGTTATCCACAATATCATCGCAAGATGAGATCGCCCGGACCTCCGGCCCACGGGCGAAGAGATTATTATTGCAAACAAAACAATTATACTTTTATAATAAAGAATAAAGGAAATAGAAATGAATTACAGTCCAAAGATTAAACTGATTTCAGATAAGAATGATTTAAATATAGTATCATTTATTGTTCTCATCCTTTCAGATATTTTTATAAGCATTATTTTATTTTATGGATTAAGCCAGCAAATTGAGCAGTTTACTGATGAATACAAGTATTTCCCGTATGAATACAGAAACATATTGATTGATAAAAACTGGGTAGAAAACAATATAATTGAAAAGACAGCAGAGCATATACTATCAAGAAAAAGAGCTACCTATGAAAAAATAAATATTGAATATAAATTACATCCAAAATGTCAGGAAATTGAAGATGTATTTAAAGAAATTGAAAATGACAATAATTTAGTACTTTCTCTAGAAGAATATGAAAGGCTGTCAAATAACTATTATACACTTAATAAAGCAGAAAAAGAATCTGAAGCAGGAGAAAGACTACAGGAGGAAATAGTTACTGCTGAGAAGCGGTTAAAAGAAGAACAAAAAATTAATAATCTTATTGAAACAGTTTTTAGGCTTCAGAAGTATGACTTTACGAAAGATATAATCAGATTCAGAAAAGTATTTGCTTTAAAAAGAACAATATTTGATTTTATTTTTCTCTTACCTGTATTGGTTGGTTTTATATATTGGAACAGAAGAGCATTTAAAGCAGAATCATATATACAGGTAATTGTCAGCTCGCATTATATAATAGTTGCATTCTTACCAATATTTTTTGAAATAATCCGCCTTGTAATTGAGGTTATTCCAAAAATATTATTGAAAACAATTTACGATTTTCTGCTAAAACTAAATTTAATAACATTATGGTATTATGTAGTGCTCTTGCTCTCAGTATTTTTCATTATTTTTATTATATGGTTTTTACAGACAAAGATATTTACAAAAGAGAAATATAGTATAAAACAATATGAAAAGAGTAAATGCATTATTTGCAATACTCGAGTTGATTACTCAAATAATAATTGTCCGGCATGTGGAGCATTATTAAAAGTTAAATGCAAAAATTGTGGAAAGGAAACTATAAATAATCTTCCATACTGTATTAATTGCGGTAGTAAAAATATTTGAGAGAAACTGGGTGCCTTGAAAAAGAAGTCCGGCCTTGGCGGTGCCGTGCGGCCTGGACAAGAAGCGATGATACTGGTGGATAACAGAGGATAATGCGCTTCGCTCCCTTTGGTCGCTTGGGCTTCGCCACACATCGTAGGTTTTGAACTACATTGTTTAGAAACAACAGGCTTTAAAAGAGACAAATTACAACTTTGGAATATTCATTCTTGGGCTACGATGCGTCGCTTATCCTCGGGACGTTATACGAAAAATCCCAGCAAGAGAACATCGCCCGGACCTCCGGCCAACGGGCGAATATAGCAAAATATTTATATTTTAACGAATAGAAATAACTTGAAAATGATTATAGCAATTCTTCAAGAATATTTTTTTTTACAATTTCAATATTATTATTAATTTCACATTCCCATAATATTAAAACTTTCCATCCCATACCTTTAAGAGTTTCATAATTTCTTAAATCACGTTTCATATTATTATCTAGTTTTTTATTCCAAAAAGTTATATTTGTTTTTGGTCTTAATGACTTTGGGCAATTCTTATGTTGATGCCAAAAACACCCATTAATAAAAATTGCTATCTTTTTACTTGGAAAGACAATATCAGGTTTACCTGGAAGTTTTGAATAATGAATATAATATCTAAATTTATTATTAAAAAGCCACTTCCGAATTATTAATTCAGGTGTTGTGCTTTTATCTTTATAGATGTTTTTCTCCTTGAAAATTCTTGAAAAAAAGCATTTAAAGCTTTACAATTGTATAGTATAATATTTTAATAAATATTGTTATAAATAACAAGTCCTATATAAGGGGATTGATATGGAAGCTAATTTTCCCGGGTTGGGGCTAATAAGTAGAGGTTACTACTATCCTTGGCAAGAAGAAGTAAAGAAAATTGCTAATAATAATAAAAAAACATTAATTGAGACTTTTTCTGGTCCTGGTGGCATGAGTTTAGGTTTGGAGTGGGCTGGTTTTGATTTAAAATTAGCTTTTGATTATGATAAAATGTCTGTTGAAACTCATAATAAAAATCTTGGCAATAAATGTTTACAGCTTGATGCACGCGATGTTTCTGGTAATTTTATATTAAATAAAACAAAGCTGAAAGGAGGAGATATTGATCTTGTTTCAGGCGGCCCCCCCTGTCAAGGATTTTCTAAACAAAAACGAGGAGCACATTTAGGTGATTCTCGTAATGAATTAGTTGATGAATATATTAGAATTATTCGAGAATTAAACCCTAGGTTTTTTTTATTTGAAAATGTTGCTATTTTTGGACAAAAAAGAGGAAAAAAGCATATTGAAAATATGCTTTCATATTTTAATGATTATGATCTTAATCCGGCATTTTATAATGCAGCAAATTATGGACTACCACAAACTAGGCAAAGGTATATTATTGTTGGAAAGAGAAAAGATATAAAAACTGCATATGAAATTCCATTACCGACTGTTGACAAATGGTTAACTATTGCTGATGTTTTTAAAGATTTACCAGAACCACCAGAGGATTATACTGAACATTCTAAATACCCAAATCATCAGAGAGCAAAAGTGACTGGTTTAAACATACATAGATTTCGCTTTGTCCCACAGGGGGGTGGTTGGCAGGATATTCCAATTGAATTACGTTTAAAATGTCATCGAGTTGCTGATACTAAATCAGGGGGTTGGCCTGATGTCTATGGAAGATTAGAATGGAATGGACAATGTCCAACTATTACTGGGGGATTTGATAGTTTTACCCGTGGTCGTTATGGACATCCTTTTCATGATAGACCGATTACTCCAAGAGAAGCAGCAAGAATTCAAGGTTTTCCTGACTCATTTATTTTTCTAGGAACAAGAGGTGATATACGTTCACAAATTGGGAATGTAGTACCACCTCCTCTTGCTGAAGCTATTGGGTTGTCTATACTTAGAACATTATTTATAGAAGATGGATTAATTAATAAAGCTACTGAACGACTTGTTGTTTAACTCATTAATTGTTCACGTTCTTTAAAAAACATACCAAGTGGATGAACATGAATAGGAGGATACCACTTGTTCATTTCTTTGTATTTTTCTGGAAGATCTAAATAATATACTCTTTTCATTTGAGCTATGAACAATTGATAAATTCGCCATTGATCTGGAAGACATATTTCAGTAACTTCAAGTTTTCTTTGATCAACTTTTGTCTCACTTAAACATGTCAATAATCCTAAGAACCGACCATTTCCATATATCCCGTCCAGTACACGTTGATGAGCCCAAACTTGAATTACTCTTTCACGAGTTGAAGTTTTTACTGGTACATGATATTTAGGCTTATTATAACCAAGGTCAAATATAAAATCTGTTGGAAGTTTTGAATTTAAATTATCAATATTTAATACTTCCACCTGTTTCCTTGGAGTAATACCTAAATTTGTAGAAAAAAGTTGACCCATAAAGTATTCAAAAAAGGTACCAGGTGTTTTCTGATCATTTGATTTAATCAGATCTATTGCACTGCAAAAGGAGATTGCAATTTTATAACAAATATTAGTAATTTCATCAGCAGTATAAGCTTCTATGTCATTTGTTTTTATTTTATCAATAAATATTCTTATACTATTATCATCAACATTTATTAAGTTTTTATTTATTGCCCTAGTTCGATGATTATTGTTTTCATAGCATATATATTCTTTATTTGGAATTAAAGATTTTAAATTGATTAATTTTGATTTTGATAATAGTAATCTACTTTCATGATAAATATCAAAAATAATATCATATATATGACTTTGTCCTTCATTGCCATGAAATGATTTTTTTAATTTATTATAATTTACTATTAGCTTTTTTTCCATAATTATAATATCGGTTGTTAATTTCAAATTGCTTAGAGCTATAAATGAATTGAAAAATGCGAATTATATAGTCCAGCCCTTGGCGTTGCCGTGCGGTCTGGACAAGAAGCTGGGATTCTTCGTATAACAGAGGATACTGCGCTTCGCTCGGAGAACCTCGCTTGGCCTTCGGCATATTTTGCATTTTTATAATCAACACAATTAATAAAATAATGTTTTCAATATTGATAAAACAAAATATTGAAGCTTTTAGTATTTTGCAAAACATCGCGTATCCTCGGGACGTTATACGTAATGGCCAGGCAAGAGAAAATCGCCCGGACCTCCGGCCGACGGGCGAGGATATTTTAAAAAACAATATTCCGGAGTATCATAAATAGTAATAAAGTAAGAGGTGTTTTATGCCATTACCATTTGAAATAAGAAATCAAATAATACAATGCTTTGGAACATGTTTTCATTACAAAGATGTAATGGAAGCTTTTTTAATTTCTTCTGATGTTCCAAGAAAATTAGCTTCAAAATATAAAGATCAATATAAATTTGTATGGATAAAAAATATATTAAATGAACTTGATCAAATGGATGACGGTATTGATATAGAAAGAAGGATACTCACAGCACTGTGTAAATTAAGAAAACTACCGGATAATAATGTTCCTAATCCTGATACAGGTCTTTATAATTTAAGAATAATTAAGCAATTAGCAGTAGAAAATGATTTATATGTAGAAGAACTAAAAATAAAAGAAAATCAAAAAAAAAGAATGGCCGAAGAACGAGCAAAAATAATACAAGAAAGAACAAATCTTTTAAAAACATTACATCAAGATTTTATGGATTCATTAACAAATCCTAACAGACAAGCAGCTGGTTACACTTTAGAAGATATACTTGAGAAACTATATCCATTGTTTTCGTTGGAATATCGCAAATCATATAGAACTACTACTCAACAAATTGATGGACATTTTAAATATGAATCTTTTGATTATTTAGTAGAAGCAAAATGGCGGTCAGATCAACCAAATGAGCAAGAAATTGGTGGTTTTAAGAGAAAAGTCGATACAAAGCTTGAATCTACTCGTGGTTTCTTTTTTTCAATAAACGGATTTCGGGATGAGGTAATAAAAGAATTTGAAGGACAAGGGTGCAATATAATATTTTTTACTGGGGAAGACTTAATACATATTTTAGAAGGGCGTATAGCTTTAGATGAAGCTATTAGAATTAAAGTTGATAAGGCAGCACAAGAAGGTATTGTTTACTATCCGATTAGCCGGATGCTATAAATATTATTAAAGGAAGTAATTTGATGAAAAAAATATCGATCGAGTATTGTTCTCTTTTTTATTTAAATCAATGGATTTTATATGATGAAAAGTACAATTTTGCATTAAATAATCCTAAAATAAAAGAATACGAAAAAATCAAAATATTAAAAGAAGCAAGTATTTATTATAGAATTGCGAGGAATTTTCCTACTAAATATGATGAAAAAAAAGGATTACAAAGACTAGAACCAGTGTATGAAATAATTAAAATGGTAAAATCCAAAGAATTTAGTGATAATCCTGTAGAAAAAATACTTAGAGTAAAAGAAAAAATATCAAATAAATATGGCGGTATAAAATTACTTTCAGCTACTACAAAAATATTATGGATAAAAATCAAGCATCCAATAATTATTTATGATTCACAGGCTGTAAATGCTCTTGGCAGTAAACCTGGAGATTTAAATGAATATTATCATAAATGGAAAGATGAATATAATATTGTAAAAAAAGAAATAAAAAATGCTTGTCTGGATTTAGAAAAAATAAATAAATATGTTGTAAATCAAAAAATAGCTACTAAAGAATATATAAGAAATATCAGTCAAAATGAATGGTTCCACGAAAGAGTTTTTGATGCTTATCTTTGGCACATTGGCGATAACTCTTCATCAGAAGTGTAAAACTTGAAATTGTAATTTTAGTCCAGCCTTGGCTCCGCCGTGCGGCTTGGACAAGAAGCCTGGCCACTACGTATAACACAGCATAACCGGTTCCGGCCATTCGGCCTTCACCAAAATTGCTTCGCAACTTCGGTTATGCTGGGAACGTTATGCTCAATACCAGCCGCAAGAAGAAATCGCCCGGACCTCCGGCCGACGGGCGAAGAAAAGATGTTGTGCTGTTTGATATACTTTAAACATAAAATATATAGTTTTCTAATTATTTAATATGTTATATTGAAAATAATACTTTAGCAAAGCACATCAGAAAAATATATAATAGGACTTTGTATGTATAATATTACTTTTATAAGCACAATTCATATGGAAATTGGAAAATGTAATGCAGATGAATTATGTAATATTTTAAATGAAATTCAACCAGAAGTTATTTTTTTAGAAGCACTTGATAATACTTATTCAAAATATGATGAGCTTTTGTTTTCATCATTTTATCAATTTCATGAAAAATTAGAGATAAAAGCAATTCAGAAATACTGTATAAATAATTCTTGTAAATATGTTCCAGTACTTAATAATAGTTTATCAGTAGCCTTTGACAAAAAAAGCAAAATAATTTGTGAAAATAATAAAATACAAACATTGATGGATAAATATAATTCATTGGCTTCTAAACATGGTTTTAAATTTCTTAATAGCGATGAATGTATTGATTTGGAAGAAGAGATGCGTCTTTTAGGAAATAAAATATTAAATGATATAGAAATGGAACAAGCCGTTAATTTAGATATTAACCTATATGAAGACTCAATGTTAAGTAATATATATTCATATTGCAAGAATAATAGTTTCAATACTGCAATCTTTATGTGTGGTGTGGCACATAGAAAATCTATCATTGAAAAAATAAAAAAATATAATATTCAGGAAAAAATAGATCTCAAATGGATAGTTTATTGAAAATTGAATCATTCATTATATATTTCACACATTAATAATTATTTGTAGTGTCGTGAAATATTATTAAAGGTAAAAAAATGGATACTATAGATAATTTAATTATTTATTTAAATAAATGGTTAAAACAATTTGAAAAAGATGAAAAAATTGCTTTAAAAATGATTGAATTACAAAAGCAATTAGAATGGGAAAAAGATGCTATTAGTAAATTACCTAAAAGTTTACTGGATAATAATAATATTCAAATAAATAATGATTTTTATAAAGTATTATTAGATCAGTTTCAAGAAAAATATCCGATTACTGAAGAAAAAGATGAAGGATATATAGCTGGAAATATAGAAATAGTCGCTAGTTCAAGTTCAACAATTTTCAAAATAGTAAAATTATCAGAATTAAAAAATCAAAAGTATTTAAATGAATTATTAATATCAAAAGAAGAGATTGATAATATAAAACGTAAAATAGAGAAAATTGCTGAATGGTTTAATACGGTAAATGTGCAATTAAAAAATGAATTTGATGAAAGTATAGATAAATACTATTTAAAGAATGAAAATCAAAATGAAAATTATATAATTGGAATATCCATGAGAAATTTAATAGAGCATCTAAAAGGATTTTTATGGACTAAAGTAAAAAATAGAAAAAGTCAGAAATGTTCAATGAAAATAATACTGAATGATTTAAAAGATCAAAAAATAAAATTAGATATGAATCAAATTGAAAAAATTAATAACGATTTTAAAGATTTGCATAAAAATCTTACACAAATAGCAAAAAATCAAGATAATTTATTGAATATAAAAATTGTATTCAATGAATACATAAATATCATATATACAATAAAATATTTTTTAGATTTATAAAAAATCACAATATAACAATCAGTTGGAGCAGATTTGACTTTTATCACAGTTCTTGTAGAGTAAGAACACTCGCCAACCTTTCAAGGTAAATAAACTGCTCAGCTGGGCGTTAAAAAGACAAATTAAAAATGGGAACGAAGTCCAGCCTTGGCTCCGCCGTGCGGCTTGGACAAGAAGCGGCTGGTACTGGAGCATAACAGCGGTTAAAGCGCTGCGCTCGGATTACCTCGCTTGGCCTGCGGCAAACATCGTAGAGTTCAAAATACAACTGTATGTAACACCAGTTTTGAAAACAATAAATAAAAACTTTCTGTTATCTATTCTTAATCTACAATGCTTCGCTTAACCGCGGGACGTTATCCACAATGCCCCCACAAGAGAAAATCGCCCGGACCTCCGGCCGACGGGCGAGGATAGTAAAAGTAGAATATTTTACAATAAAAGAGGTTTATTGATGAAAATATCTGAGGTTCTCAGTGAAACCAAATACATTATGTATTTTTTTGAATGCATTAAACTGACATATAAACCAAAAAAATTAATATCTTTTGCGGAAAAACAATCTACATCAAATATATTAAAAAATTCAATATTATTATTATTTATAGTTTCAGCATATTATTCATTAATTTTTATTATTTTTAATAATGATTATTCATTTGAGAAACAAATTAGGTTATCATTTAATTCATTGTTTTTATCATTAATATTTTTACCAAGTGTAATAGCTTCAATTTCGTTTAGAAAAAAAACTTTAAGATCAAGAGTAAAAACTGCATTTTATATATCAATAAATTTTATTGTCTTTTATTTATCAATACCCATTACTTTATATATAATATTTATTAAAACCGAAAAATATTTTTATTATTATTCATTTTGGATTGGATATTTTATAATTTGGATTTTTTGTATTGTAATTTTTCCAATACTAATAAATACCAGTTACAATAGAATATTTAGTACGTTACTTTCTATATTTCTTATAGTGATAATGAATATTACGATAAACCTGATTATTAGTAATGGTGATAATAATATTTTAGAAGAATTTGATCCGATAATTTATGAAAATAATAGTAAAAGAGTAATGGAAAATGCTCATATTGATTTTTTATCTGAAAATGGACAAATTATAGTGAGTAGTTTTAATAATTATCTTGATACTATGAAATATTATTATCTTGAAAATATAATGATAGAAGAAAAAACAATGGATTTGATAATTAGTAATTTACAAGATATAGAAAGTAAAATAACGTTTAAAACAAATCAAGAAATAATAAAAACAAGTAAAGAAAAAGCCTTATTGCTAAAAAAAATTATTGTGCAAACAACTCGAATAAAAAAAATATCTGATGAATTACCTGAAGGATTAAAAAGAAGTATAGCTTTTAATGAAGAAGCAAATACGATACTTGTAAAAAATAAAGAACTTATTAAAGAAGAATTAAGAAAAATACAAGATATAGAAAATAGGATAAAAAATAATTCGAATGAAATAACAAATAAAGAAGCAATTAAAATAAAAGAAGAAATCAAACGAATGAGTATAAAATCAAAAGAATTAGATGAAGAAATAGAAAAAATTACTGAACTACTAGAAAAATCACAGACTGAAATGGAAAACACAAAAGCCTATATTGATTATCTTCAAAAGGTTAATAGTGTTGGAAAAGAAGTAAATATAATAATAAATGATTATAATATTGTTACTCAGAATAGTATTAAAGCAGTTGAAAGAATAAATGCAATATATAAGATGAAAATATTTTTTTGGATGTTTCCATAATACTTACTATGAAATATTGTATAAATAGGGCATGTAAAGGTAGAGTTATTGCTTGACATTTGAAAGAAGTCCGGCCTTGGCTCCGCCGTACGGCCTGGACAAGAAGTGGGGGCACTGGTGGATAACAGCGGTTAAAGCGCTGCGCTCGCAAGCTCGCTTGGGCTCCTGCCAGTTGTGCTGGCAGTTCGCCAAACATCGCAGCTTGAAATAAAAGTAAAAGAACTAAACAGCTTGTGGAATAATGTAATCATAAATTGCGATGCTTCGCTTAACCGCGGGACGTTATCCACAATGCCCCCACAAGAGGAAATCGCCCGGACCTCCGGCCGACGGGCGAGGATGTAGTGCAATATGAAAAATGTACAGTATAATAATATATGTTAGGCGCAAATCATGTATCATGGAATACAATTTTAATGAAAAACAATACCATCTTTTTCTGACAGTTTGAGGAGAATCACAGTGATGATTAGCCCAATGACTTCTGCAATTCCTACAGTAAACCAAATAATTGAATCTCCAAATAATACTGGTAATAGAGTGATTGAAATAGGGGTTAGAACTAGAGATCTAATACAAACTGATATAACAGCATATTTTGTTCGTTTTGTGGAATAGAGATAAGTTGAAATCATCAAATTTAATGAAAGAACAATATAAGCCCAGCTAAATTTGGGTAGTGCTTCAATTGTAATTTGAAGAAGGAAGTTGTCAGAATTAAAAAGTGGGATAATTTTGCTTTTAAAAGTTACCAACAATAGAAAAACTATTGCTGCACTTAGAAAGTTGATCAACATACCAGAATGGAAATAAAATTTGAGATCTTTTTCATTTTTACGACCATAGCTTTGTCCGATTAATGGCTGCAACCCTTCAGATATTCCAAAGAAGATACCTATTGAAAATGATGTCAAAAAGGAAATAATTGAAAAAGCTGAAACAGCATTATCACTAAGCGTTTTTATCAATATGTAATTCATACACAAAATTAACACTGGCATTCCAAATTGTGAGATCATTTCTGGCAACCCACGCATTAATACTTTTTTAAAGAGTAAAATTGATACAGAGAATCTTTTGATTCTCAAATTTCCCCGATTTAGGGCAAAATGGCTTAACAGAATTACAAGAGTACCAATTTGTCCCACCCCTGATGCAATAGCCGCTCCTTTGACTCCCATTTGCAAAGGAAATATGAATAGCCAATCTAGGGCAATATTCATTATGGTACCAATAATGACAGCAATGCTGACTAGTATCGGGGCGCCGTCATTCCGCACGAATCCTTGAAGGATTATAGAAATAATTGCTGGAAGGAAGAAAGAGCTGACAAAGAAAATGTATTCGGATGTCATATCATGGAAAGTTTCGTTAGCGGCACTTAACGTTGCGATTTGATTGGAAAAGACCATACCCAGAATCATGATGATAACTGATATCATAAATGATGCTGAAGTAGCGTGCATGAAAGCACTATTTGCCCCTTCAACATCGTTACGCCCAAGTCGTATTGCTGTAATGGTGATGCCGCCGATAGTCAACAGTATAGCAATGGCATTTGCCATAAGAGTGTACGGTAGTGCTAGGTTGACTGCACCTAAAGCAACGGCTCCAACACCGCGTCCAACAAAGATGCCGTCAACAATGATATAAAGGAAAACAGAGCATGAACCAGCGACTGTAGGGATAATGTAACGGAACATGTTTCGAGTTCTAACGTTAATTTTCTTCATTTTTATTCTGCCTTACAAAGGATGGTTCTTGATTTTTCACGAAATATTTTCAAAAAATTCCGAAGAGATTGCAGCATTGCAATTCGATCTGCATCGCTCATTTCCATTAAAGTAGATTCTTCCAGTTGAAATATGATATCAAATATTTTACTGGCAAAGATGCGACCGGATTCGGTCAATACGATTCTTTTACTCCGGTGGTCGCTTGTAGATATCTCCAAAAAAATAAGTCTTTTCTTTATGAGTTCTTGCAGTGCGCTATTTACAGTTTGCTTGCTCATGGACCATTGGTCACATATATTTTTCTGACTGCAATAATCATCAGATTCATAGAGTGCATATAACACCCAATAACTACTGTCCGAGAGATTGCTTTGGCTTGCTAACTTTCTGTATATTGCGTCAGTCTCTTTCCAGAGAGAATTAAATTCATAAAGCTGGTCATGTAGTGTAGCCATATATCCTCTTTTCCAATAATAGTCCGAAATAAGACCAATATAAAGACTTTTATTTAACTAGTCAATAGGCAAATAAAAGAGAATAAAGAAAGTAAGTCCGGCCTTGGCTTCCCGCCGTGCGGCCTGGACAAGAAGTGGGGCACTGGTGGATAACAGAGGATAAGGCGCTTCGCTCGGAATACCTCGCTTGGCCTGCGGCAAACATCGTAGATTTTGAACTACAATTGCTATAATTAACAATTTTTTGAAGAAAAATATTGCAACTTTGGAATATTCATTCTTGGGCTACGATGCGTCGCTTATCCTCGGGACGTTATCCACAATGCCCCCACAAGAGAAAATCGCCCGGACCTCCGGCCGACGGGCGAGAGAAAAAAATATAAGCTATTATGTTAACTAATATATATTTATATAGTATAATAGTTTCTGAAGTAGTAAAGTGAGTGGGAATTATGATAAGAGAAGCTGAATTAAAAGATGTAAATGCAATAGCACAGATAATAGTCACATCTTGGAAAACTGCTTATTCAGGAATAATTAATCCTGAATATTTGAATAGCCTTAAGCAAGATAAATATATAAAAATATTTACTGATAATATTTTAAATAAAAAAGAAAAAATACTTGTTAATGATGACAATGGAGTAAATGGATTTGTATCAGGAATAATACATGAAAATAGTAAATATGACTGTGAGATAATAGGATTGTATATTAATCCAGAATATCAGAGAAAAGGTATAGGAAAAAAACTTGTTGAGGAAATTATAAAATATTTTAAGAGTAAAAATAAAAAGAATTTAATAATTTGGACATTAAACAATGCTAAGAATAATGGTTTTTATGAAAGGATAGGATGTAGTAAAAAAGAATATAAGAATATGGAGATTGGAGAAAAAGAATATAAAGGAGTTGGATTCAATATCCTTTTATGAATAATAAAAGATCTTGTTAAATTGGTGAAAAAGAAAGTCCGGCCTTGGCTTCCAGCCGTGCGGCCTGGACAAGAAGTGGGGGCACTGGTGGATAACAGAGGATAAAGCGCTTCGCTCGGAGTACCTCGCTTGGCCTACGGCACACATCGCAGGTTTTGAAGTATAACTTCTATAAACAACTAGTTTTAAAAAATAAATACTGCAATTTTAAAAATATTATACATTGACTACGATGCGTCGCTTATCCTCAGGACGTTATAAGCAATGTTCCCGCAAGAGAAAATCGCCCGGACCTCCGGCCGACGGGCGAAGAAAACATGATCCACAATATAATTATAATATTCGCTATAGATAAAATATATAGTTTTCTTGTTGTTTAATATGTTATCTTCCCTTCGAGGAAAATCCAAAATTACTATATAGAGAGTAAAAAAAATTAAAAACAAAATAAATAAAGGATTTAAAGTTATGAATAGTATTATTCCATCTGATAATTCATTAAAAGGATATATTTCAAATATATTTGATAAAAAAGCAAATAACTATTCAGAAAATATTACCTTAAGAGCTCTGGTTCAGCTTATACCAAATATTGGTGGAGCTTTAGATACTATTTTATATGAAAAAGGATCCAAATGGAGACAAGAGAGAATTGAATATTTTATAAAATATTTTGAAGAAAAAATAAATGAATTGATAAAAGAAAATAATTTATTAAGTGAAAAAATAAATAAAGTAATTAATAGTGAAGATTTTTATGATTTATTTTTAAAAGCTTTAAAAGATTCAACATCAACTAAATATAAAGAAAAAATTAATTATTATGCTAATATATTAATAAATTATGTAAATAAAATACAAACACCAGAAGATTCTGAAATTATGATTGAAATACTATCTCAACAATTAAACTCAGAAATATATATTTTAACAAAGATATATTCCAATAATTCTAAAATTACTTTGTATAATTATAATAATGCATTTATTTTTTGGAATGAATTAAAACAATATTTGGAGAAAAATATTATTAAACTAAAATCTAATGACGATATTCCCAAAGAATATATTTTTAATGATAATAATCTGTATTTGTTAAATAAATTAGAATCAAATTTTCTTTTAACCCGACAAGAATATGTAAATGGAGAATTATTATCTTATACTCATAAAAAAACAAGTCAAACAACTACTTATCAAGTTAATATGACCAAAAAAGAATATAAATTAACTGATTTTGGAAAAAAGTATTTAGAATGGATACTAATCAATCAGAAAAGAGAATAAAAAAATTTAAAACATAATAAAAAGATGGAGCAGATTTGACTTTTGGCACGTGTTCTTGCATAGCAAGAACACGTGCCAATCCTTCAGAACAGTCAAACAGCTTAACTTGGCGCTATGTCGACGACTTTAGCGCGGTAAATATATGTTATAATTGCATTACAAACTGAGGAGGAGTAATATGAATAAATTCTGGTTTTTTTCTTATTTTGTTATCATTTTTTCTTTGTCATCCTGTGGAGTTCCGAAGGTTGATTATAACAAGCTTCAACATGAGAATGAAGAATTGAAATTAGAAATAGAGACTTTACGAAATGATCTGGATGAGTATATTAACGGAGCTGAACGTACTTTTATTTTAATCAAAAAGGCATTTGGAGAAAGTAATTTTGCAGAGGCAAAAGAAAAACTCTCTCTACTTGAGAAATATCATCCCGAAGAAATGGAGGGAATAGAAATAAAAAAAATAATTCGTCAAATTGAAACAAAAGAGAAGGAAGAAAGACTCCGCAAGGAGGAAGAAGAAAAGGAAAGAATTCGTTTAGAAAATTTAAAAAACACAGGCATTTGGAAGGTTACTTATTATGTTGATAACTTTGGAGAACCTACGAAAGATGGATATATTCGAAACACAAATTTAATTAATGGTACATTTAGCAATACGGCGACACAGAATTCGCCACTCAATGTTCAATTCTTAATTAACAACAGTTCTAATATAGACATTATGCTGTTTGAATATGCAGGAAATAATCCAGTAAAAGCATATTCTAAAGAAACATATACAGTACAAGTTCAGGATAAAGATGGTAATCGCAATTCTTTATCTGCAACAAATTATTCTGATAGATTATCTTTTGGTGAGAGTGCATCACGAATTATCCATAAGGCATTAATGAAGGGTGGATCACTTAAATTTAGAATAGTTGAAGATGAAACGACAACGACACAATATCAATTTGATATTATCAATGCAGATTGGTACGAAAATGCCTATAGGCTACTGACAGGTCAATGAAACGGAATATTTTGGTATTGAAGAAGGAGATATAACAAAGAATTCAATCTGACATTTCCTTTGTCACGGTTTGTGCGACTAGCATCGCTCATTTTCATGCACAAACCGTGACAAGTCCTCCGGACGCGGAAACGTAGGTTAACTCAATGTTAAAATTATAAGTTATAAAAATCAAAAATAATTTTAAATAAAATGAAGTCCGGCCTTGGCTCCGCCGTACGGCCTGGACAAGAAGCGGGAACACTGCTTATAACAGCGATTATTTCGCTGCGCTCCCTGTGGTCGCTTGGGCTCCTGCCAGTTGAACTGGCAGATCGCCATATTTTGTTTTCTTAAAACCGGAACAACTTATGTTTTTTGCTTTTTAAAGTTTGAAAAATACAAATAAAAGTATTTTAGAGTTTAGTCACAAAACATCGAATAATCGCGGGACGTTATAAGCAATGTTCCCGCAAGAGAGAATCGCCCGGACCTCCGGCCAACGGGCGAGGATATACAGCAAACTAAAACTTACTAAAAACAAATATAAAAGCAAAAAAGTATTATAGGTAAAAAATGAAAAAAGAAAATATATCAAGCATGATAGAAAAGCTACCATTTTATCTTAAGGAACGTATTGACGGTTATGTTAAGTCTGTTGACATCGTTTTAATTGATATATTTAAATCGGCTGGTGTAAAATACAGTGATGAAATTGCCCAAGATGTGATTTTTATAGCTTTTCTTAAAAAATTCTATGCAATAGTAAACTCTGCATATTGGACTTTAGATAATACTGGAGAAATATTAGAGAACAATGGGATAAGTAGTGTATGGATAGGTTCAACAAATTATTCAAGATATAGTGAATATTATGGCAATCTTTTTAGAATGCAGGATAAATTTAAGACAATACTCGAGGATGGTAATGTATTCGAAATGGTATTTAATATGAATTATAAAGAAATAATAAAGCATCTTTCCAATGAATATTGAAGAAATAAGTTTACATATCTCTAATTTTATAGATGAATTCAAACAAGAACTATACATGCTTGCACAGAATGAATCAAAAGCATTAGAACTTGCTGGAACTATTGCTGTTGGAGAGCATTATAAATCGTTAGGATATACATTAGAAATTAAGAACCCCGAAAAAAGAAAGAATGCATTCGTCGTTAAAACATCGACTAGGGGGTATCCTTGGAATTTTTCTAAGATTTGCATTTCAAAAAATAGTAATTCATATGAAATACATACTAATTTATCGGTAAAAAGTTTTCATGATGTTGGAATATACTGTGTTGATATTGGTATTATTTGCGCTGATTCAATAATTAAGGATGAAAGCAAATGGAAATGTGTCGATAATGAAAAGCTTATTTCATTTGGGGAAGTGAAGAAGTTAGTTGTCTATCCAATGCTACTTGCTCAATTTATCGGTATTGTTCATGAGATTAAACCGTATTTTTTGATAGATGAAAGAATTCAAGATGACATATTGCCCCCAACCTTGATTAGTCTTGGTAATTTTAGCGGTAATTCACAATCAATTGTTGATAATTATAAGAAAAGAAATATAAATGTATATATAGCGCATAACTTTGATGTAAGGCTAGCTAATTACCGAGCAAGACGAATAACTACACCTTTTTATTCAATAGATCTTGAATCGAGCATAGAATTTTAAGAAATTGAAGATTGATGCGAATCTAAGAAGTATAATCTGTTTTTAAAAAAATAGAAGTTTTTATTGATATTGTATACTGGTGGTTTATTACCTGTCAGTTCAGGAAGTCCAGCCTTGGCTCCGCCGTGCGGCTTGGACAAGAAGCGGGAACACTGCTTATAACAGCGAATGACCGGTTTCGGCTGTTTCTAAGGAAGCAGCCTCCACCCAAATTGCCAAAATAATGCATGTTAAGAATAATGGAATAGAGTATAAACTTTCAGAGTGAAAAACACTATTGGCAACTTCGGTCATTCGCGGGATGTTATAAGCAATGTTCCCGCAAGAGAAAATCGCCCGGACCTCCGGCCGACGGGCGAGAAATATGATTAGTAAAAATAAACCTAATACCGAAATATGTTATATTCAATATTAGTAAAAAAGAATAATAATTATGTAATTAAATAAAAAATAAAGGTACACATTATAAATGTTTACTATTGGTAAGGTAATATCAGTATCGGAGCTCGATAATAATAAATTTATTATTAAAAAAATAATCGAGGGAGGTATGGGTAAGGTCCTTTTATGTAAATCATTGAATCCAATTATGCCAGATCTTGCTATCAAGTTAATAAAATCTGACATTAATCAAGAAACGATTATTCGTGAAAGTAAAATATGGACTAGTCTAGGAGTTCACCCTTATATTGCTGAAATAATATCAACAGGAAATTATGAAGGAAAATTCTTTCTAGCTACAATTGAATATCAGGGAACTCTAGATACTCTCATTGAGAAAAAATATGATGACAAAGAATTATTTAATATCTTAATCAATATCTGTAATGCTTTAAAATATGCAAATGAAAAAATTGGACTATTACATCGAGACATTAAACCATCTAATATATATTTAGATAAAGATAAGAATCCTAAAATAGCAGATTTTGGTTTATCTCAATATATTGAAGACAAAATTGAAATTGAAAATAAGAATAAAATAAAACTATTAAAGAAATTAGATGAAACTTCAGTTGGTTGTACTTTACCATTTACTGCCCCAGAAGTTCTATTTCAGGGGAAATACTCAATGCAGTCTGATATTTTTTCATTGGGAATAACTTTTTTTTACATTATTACTAATAGACAATTTCCATATATAAATGGAATAAATATTGATTTTCAATATACTGCTTCAATACAGATTTTCATTAAAACATTTGCAAAAAAATATCCTTTGGTCGTTGGTTTTGTATTAAAAAGTATAAAAATGGATACTCAAGATAGATGGAAATCATATGATGAGATATTTGATTATTATGGAATTAAAAAAAATAAGAATTATAAATATAATATTGAAGAGTATATTGTTAAAATACAATTACAAAGAAAACTCAAAAAATATGATTTAGCAAGATATTATATTGAAGAAGGAATATCTATTTTTGGTAATCACCCATTACTTGTTAATCAATTAGGAATCAGTTATCTTTCGATTAACAAAATGAAAAAAGCTATAGAAGTTTTTAGTGAATATCTGAAAAACAAAAATACATATCAAATCGCAGATATTGAAATACTATTTAATTTATTTAATATTTACTTAAGAGATAGAAATCCGTTAATTTTTGAACTTTTTCAGATAATAGAAAAACTATTATTAAATTATAGTGAAATATTATTTACTTATTATGAAACAGGAATATATTATTTATTAAAGGGGAATGATTGCATATCCAAATCAATATTAGAATATTATAACAGTAATAAAAATCCAAATGAATATTCCTTATATGCACATATTTATGTATTGATAAAGAATGGTATAAAACGAGAAGAATTAGAAGAAATAAGACGATTTTCAACTAATCACGAAGTAACAAAAGTAATAGATATGTTAATAAATAAACAAAATATACAACAAATATATTTTGAATTACAGCAGATGTTTGATTTTGGAGGTAAAAATGCTTTTTAAAAAAAGTGAAATTAGAAAAGAATTTGATATGTTAAAACCAGAATTACAATTAAAATTTGCTGCAAAAATGGTATTTTCTGATTATCTGAAAGATGTTATTGAAAAGAAATTATTAGTCAAATATAATTCATTGTTAAAAGAAAAAGAAGTTTGTGTTGATGAAGATTTTAAGGATACTGTCTATAAATATGTTTTGTGTTCATTAAAAAATCCATCTGGTGAAAGTATTAAAATACTTGGGTCTAGTGATATGCCCCTTGATGTGATCACTATATTTTCTTTATATAAGAACAATAAGCCCGGTCTTTCTAAAATGGATCAAAATATTGTTATTGGACATGATGAAGTAGATGGAAATCTTAATACTGCCTTTATGCAACTTCATTATATTTTTTGTGATAAATATAATTTTGAAAATACAAATAGTTTTAATGAAATAAAAAATGAGTTTACTAATATCTGCTTGCACTTATTAGGTGGTTTTATTATAGGGTTAAATCGACAAGGACCAGATTCTATTCTGAAGAATGTTTATAGAATCCTTGATAAATGTTCTCCAGCATATTCACAAACATTAAAAATATCATTTATGTTACATTCAATGATGAAATTAATTATATTATAAAAAGATTAAAAGTAGAAAATCTATTATTATTTTATGTACAGGTAGGGTAATTACCTGACAGTAAATGGAGTCCGGCCTTGGCTTCCAGCCGTGCGGCCTGGACAAGAAGCGGGAACACTGCTTATAACAGCGAATGGCCGGTTCCGGCTGTTTCTAAGGAAACAGCCTCCACCCAAATTGCCGAAGTAATACATGTTAAGAATAATGGAATAGAGTATAAACTTTTGGAGTAAAAAACACCATCGGCAACTTCGGTCATTCGCGAGACGTTATGCTCAATACCAGCCGCAAGAGGCAATCGCCCGGACCTCCGGCCAACGGGCGAGGATTTGCAAATTATTTGAATATTTACTACAGTGTTGCTTCAAAAAACAACTAGGAGAATAAATGGAAAAATTATTACTTTTTATTCCTCAGTGGCAAGATTCTGGATTAACCAGTGAGCTTTATCATGGTTCGTATGCTCTTAAAAATTATTCTGAAAAATATGGAAGATGTAAATTTAATGCAATAGAAGTTGATAGTAAAAAAGAACTTATCAAAGAAAATAATATAATAGGATATTCAATAATATTAGATCAACTAGAAAGAGTAAGAGAAACAATTAATGATAATAAACCTTTAAAAATATTTTCATTAGGTGGAGGTTGTGGAATTGAAGTTCCAATCGTTTCATATTTATATTCATTATATCCTGATTTAACTCTATTCTGGTTTGATGCTCATGGAGATTTAAATACACCTGAAAGTTCTCCAAGTAAATATTTCCATGGAATGCCGTTGAGGTTTCTTATAGAAAAAATAAAGAATAAAATTAGTGAAAATGTAAATATAATACCCCCCGGACAAGTGCATTTGATAGGAACTAGAGATTTAGATGAGCCAGAGAAAATATTTATCGAATCAGAGAATATAGATGTTATTGTGGTAGAAGAAGATTTTATTAGTAAGTTCATGAATTTGATAAGAAAGAATAGAAATAAAAAGGCTTATATTCATATAGATTTAGATGTCATAGATCCAAAATATTATAAAAATGTGAAATGTCCTACAAAAAATGGTTTAAAAATATCAGAATTGATAGAAGCAATTAAATTGGCCTATAATGATATGAAAATAATAGGGTTTAGTATTGTAGAAAATACAGAAACTGATAAAGCAGAAATCAGGAAATTGGGAAAAATAATTAGACTTGGATTAAATATTTAATAGCTTTATTCAAATAGAAAATTAATTTTCTAAGAAAAAAGAGAGTCCGGCCTTGGCGTTGCCGTGCGGCCTGGACAAGAAGCGGCTGGTACTGGAGCATAACAGCGATTATTTCGCTGCGCTCCTTGTGGTCGCTTGGGCTCCTGCCAGTTGAACTGGCAGATCGCCATATTTTGTTTTAATAAAACCAGAATGACATGTGTTTTATGTTTTTTAAGTTTGAAAAAACAAATAAATGTATTTTAGAGTTTAGCCACAAAACATCGCATAATCGCGGGACGTTATCCACAATATCATCGCAAGAGAAAATCGCCCGGACCTCCGGCCAACGGGCGAAGAAAATAGAATCTGCTGAATAATATACGTTATACATAAGATATATAGTTTTCTTGTTATATAATATGTTCTACAGAATAAAGGGGATAAAATGAGTTGTTATCACTGGGGCTTATCCCCAGAAAGCGATTGTAGGAAACTCACAAATGAGCTTGTTTACCGTGATAAAAATGGGCATCAGTACTGTTTAGTACATGCACCTAAATATTATGTTCAACCAAAAGGTTTCTTTTTAGGTTATATTGAAGAACATAATGCCAATTCAATTCAATTCAAAAAAGACGATTTTGACAAACTACTAGATAAAACGATCTCAATTCAAAAAGAGCACTCTATGATTCGTTTTGATAAAGTGTATTTTCCCGATAATTTTCACTATACACTTCCTTTAGACTTAGCAAAAGGAAAGGACATCTGGTTAATAGAGTGTAGTTTTAATCTTACGATATGTAATTCCCAAGTAAAAAGAATATCAATAACAAGATGTAAAATCGATGGTCTTACAATGCATAATCTGGAAATTGATGAGACTTTAATCCATTTCTCAAAAATTAGCAAATATTTAACTTTCAGAAATAATTCATACAATACATTTTCAATACAAGATTGTGAAGTAAATTGCAGGGTTGACTTTCGAGATAATAGTGTAAAAGATAATTCACAGTTTAAGTGCTCAGTATACTTCAATCAATCAATATTTAATCGAACTGTTAAAATTGAGAATCTGCATTACGATAATGATTTATCAGAAGTCCGAATTTTAGATAACGAATTTAATAATAATTTATATTATCTTAATAATAAAATAGGAGACGAAATAAATTTTATTGATAATAAGTTCAATAATAGTTTTGCATATCTAGAAAATATCGACTTATCAAAGACAAAATTTGACTTACGAAATCTCGAATATTTAAGATTCAATAATTGCCGATTCCCCAAAAAATTAAAATCAATTGAAGATGAATCTTTACAAAATGCTTACGAGATATACCAAGCACTAAAAAGAAACTCATTTGAACAAAATGATAATCAAGCTGCTTCGAAATGGCATTATTTAGAAAAACATACCCTAAAAAAGATATATAGTAAGTCAAAGAAAATATTTAATCTAATAATTTTAACCATATATAATTTGCTTAGTGGTTATGGAGAAAAACCAGGTAAAGCTCTATTTGTTTTAGTGGTAGAAATTATTATGATTTTAGCTATTTACATTTATATAGGAAATAGAATTAGCGAAAATCTTAACTCGGATATAATTATTAGATGTATTTTTAGTCTCTCTGATGGTATTCCATTTATTAATTTTCCTATCGAATATACGCTTAAGCAACTTCTTGTGCGAAATACAGATCTAATAGAAATCTCACATGTATATAATGTTGTAGCTGGAATAGGGAAAATATTGATTTCATTACAATTAGCGTTATTTTCTTTTGCGATAAGAAATAAAATGAAGAGAAATTAATCTGTAGAACGAGCAAATGTAGCAGTAAACTTTTTTGGCACACAAATATGCAGTCGCAAATTGTCCGCCAACTCTTCGGGACAAAGTTCCAGCTGATTTGGACGTTATAAAAAACAAAAAATAGAAACGGGGGAAGTCCGGCCTTGGCGTTGCCGTGCGGCCTTGGACAAGAAGCGATGATACTGGTGGATAACAGAGGATAATTCGCTGCGCTCGGAGTACCTCGCTTGGCCTACGGCATATTTTGCTATCATCAAACTTGAACAATAAAAGTTAAACCCTTTTTAAATTTAATAAAGTAGACATAAATGTTTTAAAGTTTGAACCGCAAAACATCGCTTATCCTCGGGACGTTATAAGCAATGTTCCCGCAAGAGAAAATCGCCCGGACCTCCGGCCGACGGGCGAGGATATAGAACTCAAAATATGTCTTTGAGAAAGATTTTAAAGTTAAAGCATTAGCATAAGTGAGAATAAAATTATTTATATAAACATAAAGTTTTTAAATAATAATTCAAAAAAGCTTGTAAAATACGATATATAATCGTATACTATATCTTATGAAAGTAACAGCAATAATCGCCGATGAACTAATTAATGAAGTTAAATACTATTCAAATAGTACCACAACAACAGAGGCTATAACTATAGCCTTGAGAGATTGGCTTGATATTCATCATATCAAAGAATTAAATGCGCAAATATCAAAGACCCCAATAACTTTTAATTATTCTGCACAGAAGATGAGAGAAGTAAATAGAAAATCATGATAATTCTTGACACTTCTGTTTGGATAGAGTTTTTAAAAGCAAATTCAGAATATTACACTCAAATTGCACAATTATTAGAAAAAAAGGAAGTACTTGCGGTAGAATGTGTATTTGGAGAATTATTTCAAGGTATAAAGAGTGAAAGAGAAAAATCTTTAATATCAGAATACTGGAAATACCTTCCTAAAATAGATAGTTCAGGATTATTTATAGAGGCAGGAATATATTCGAATAAAAACAAATTATTGGATAAAGGTGTGGGTCTTATTGATTCATTAATTTTAGTACATGCCTTGAAACTACAAATATCAATATGGACTCTCGATAAAAAATTATTAAAAATAATACCAAAAGAACTTACTTATCAATAATTAATTTAAAACAAATATAGTTATAAATCCAAGAAAAGAATATTAGTCCAGCCTTGGCTCCGCCGTGCGGCTTGGACAAGAAGCGGGAACACAGCTTATAACAGCGATTATTTCGCTGCGCTCCCTATGGTCGCTTGGGCTCCTGCCAGTTGAGCTGGCAGATCGCCATATTTTGTTTTCTTAAAACCGGAACAACATGTGTTTTTACTTTTCAAGATTGATAAAACCAAATAAAAATATTTTAGAGTTTCGCCACAAAACATCGAATAATCGCGGGACGTTATAAGCAATGTTCCCGCAAGATGCAATCGCCCGGACCTCCGGCCGACGGGCGAGGATAGTTTAAAGTTTAAAAATATGTCGTATAAATTGTATATTATAGAAGGATGCCCTTGATTGAGAAAAGAGATATGAAAGAAGTAGTAAAACAGGTAATATATAATTGTGTTGAAAATGAGAATGCACTTTTTAGTGGTTATAATATTTGGAAAAAGCCGTTAATATGCTTCTTAAAGACAGACAATATAGAAATCGCACAACTAAAGATTATTGTATCAAAAGACCATCTTTTACCGCAAGATATACTTGTTGATGCGAAAAGCATAATTTCTTTTTTTTTAGGCTTTAATAGTGAAATTGTAAAAAGTAATATAGGTGGTAGATTAGCATCAAAAGAATGGGCTTTTACCTATTTAAGAACAAATAACTTAATAACAAAAATTAATAATAAAATTGCAGAAGTAATGAATAAATATGGTTATAAGGCTGGGAAGATACCTGCAACAAATAATTTTAATGAAAATACATTACTCAGCAATTGGTCACATAGACACATAGCATATATTTCCGGACTAGGAACATTCGGAATAAATAATATGTTAATAACAGAAGAGGGTTGTTGTGGTAGATTGGGAAGTGTAGTAACAAACTTTCAATTTGAGATTTCACCAAAACAAATTAATGAAAAATGTTTGTATAAAATAAATAAGAGTTGTGGTCTTTGTATAAGTAAATGTGTTAATGATGTATATAGTACTTCTGGATTTAATAGATTTAAGTGTTACCAAATGTGTCTGGAAAATGCAGCATATTATAAAAATATAGGTAATGCAGATGTATGTGGAAAATGTTTAGTTGGGCTTCCGTGTTCAAGTAGAGACCCATCAAGAAAAAAATAAGCAAGGAAAATACACTTAGTAATTCGTTTTAGTGATAATTATTATGGCGAGATGCTTCTAGTCGGAAATGTAGTCCAAAAAAAGCTTAAACATATTATTAAATATTAAAAAGTAGAAGTCCAGCCTTGGCTCCGCCGTGCGGCCTGGACAAGAAGCGGGAACACAGCTTATAACAGCGGATGACCGGTTTCGGCTGGTGGAGAGTAAAATATAAGGGAAAAACCAGCCTTCACCCAAATTGCCTATCTTGGAAACCTTTTTGAATGTTATAAAATATTAGTGAAGAGTTTAATCAGCTGTTGTATAATCAATTGAATAATCCGGCAACTTCGGTCATCCGCGGGACGTTATAAGCAATGTTCCCGCAAGAGGAGATCGCCCGGACCTCCGGCCGACGGGCGAGGATAACAAAACAATAAAATGTGTTATATTTAAAATATGAAACATAAAAATAGATTTGAAGAATTATCAAAATATTTATTATTTCCTCCTGGAACAAATGAAAGAAAAATACAAGAAGATTTTTTGAAAAAAACACGAACACAAGCAATAACAAAAAAAATAAAAGAAAATTACGAAATACTGCAGGCGATGTTTTATTCTCAATTGCTTAATGGATCAGAACATATAATGAGTAAAAATCTTCGCGAGTTTCTCAATGAAGTTAACGAAAGAAATATACATCATGGTATATGGTCTATGCCTTCTTCTTTTAATATTTATGAAGCTTTTGTAGAATACATTCCTTTGATATCATATTTTCATTTAAAGCCTGAAAAAGAATATATTCTTAACTTTGAAGACTATTTTGATTTTCTAACTGCAAATGCTGATGCTGATATGGAGGCCGTATTGCAAGAATTTAAAGAAAATGAAATATTTAGTTTGGCCAATAATACAGATTTAATTGATTTAATATTTGAAGGTGATTCTTCATATAAATATTACATTGAAGGTATTTCAATTATAAGATATAAAAATGAATTTAATTTTTTTGCTTCTTTAGGTATTAAAGATGAACAATATAAATATGATTCTACTGAAGTAGATGAAATATTTAGTAAAAAAGATATTAAACCAGCTGAATATTTAAAATCTGAGAAAGTTTTATTAAAAAATGATTATCAAAAATCATTAGTCTTTTTTAGAATAGATTTAGAAAATAAAACACAAGATGCTAAATATCTGATGAGAGATGAAGGAAACAAATATACAATAATAACCGATGATATATCAACTTTTAGAGAATATAACGGGAAGATTTCAAAAAAAAATTATGATTATTATAGAGAAACGAGAAAAGAAATACAAAGATTTGAAGATATATTTCAAACAATTAGATCTTTTATTTATATAAATGAATATTTAAACAATTTTAATGAAGACATAAAAATCAAACGTGTTGAAACAGAATTACGTAAATATTTTAAAAAGCCAATGTTTCAAAAATTATTAAAAAAAGCACAATCTAAAGATCTAATATTTTTTAGAGAATTGTCAGTGTTGAATAATACGTATAGAAAATCAAACTCCAAATTAACAATTATTAATCCATATTTTAGATTAGAGAGAAAAGGATATTGGAAAAGATTAGAAGCTGATAAATATGGTTTAGATAAAGACGGAAAAAGTATACAAGGGAGAACATGGGTTACAAATATTGAAACATGGACTGAAGAAATATTTAATGAAGCTCCAAAAAAAGAAGATATGAATAATCGTAAAGGGTTTATATATGTAATGAGAAATGCATCGCATGAAAAAAATATATTTAAAGTTGGTATGACTAGTCGTAATCCTTCAGTACGTTCTTGTGAGCTTTATACTACAGGATCACCAGATCAATTTTTAATAGCTCATGATTGGTCGGTGAAGGATAGGTTTGAAGCTGAAAAATCTATTCATGATTATTTATATGATTATAGATTAAACGATAAAAGAGAATTTTTTAAGATTGAATATAAAGAGTTATTAACTGTAATCGATGGAATTATAGATAAAATCAATAGAGAATAAACAATTTAGATAAAATATTCAACAGATACTTAAAAAGTCCAGCCTTGGCTTCCAGCCGTACGGCCTGGACAAGAAGCGGGAACACTGCTTATAACAGCGAATGGCCGGTTCCGGCTGTTTCTAAGGAAGCAGCCTCCACCCAAATTGCCGAAATAATAAATGTTAAGAATAATGGAATAGAGTATAAACTTTTAAAGTGAAAAACACCATCGGCAACTTCGGTCATTCGCGGGACGTTCTCCGAAATACCGCCCCAAGAGGAGACCGCCCGGACCTCCGGCCCACGGGCGAGGAAATATAGTCAAAGAAATAATATTTGAGATTTTCCCTATAACATATTCTGAGCAACCAAAAGATTGTATGTCGAGAATAATTATTTAAATTTAAAAAAGTTAATAAAAAAAGATCGAATACTAAATATTCTAAGGTTTTTGTCGTGTGATATTATTCCGAAAGGAATGTTTTATAAGTGTTTTTAAAATGTAATATTGCGTCTTATAAAAAATATCTTGCATATTACTTATTTAGAGTGTATACTGTGAAGTGTATACTAAAAGAGGTTGAATTATGGAAATAAGTACAAAAGAACTCAGGATAAAGCCTGGTAGAATTATAGAAAAAGTCTCAAATGGACAGGAAGTTGTAGTAACATTCAGAGGAAAAGCATTAGCTAGAATAGTTCCTATGTCTATTCATAATAAAAGTATTAACGAGAAAGAAAATGAAGAGCTTTTTGGATTATGGAAAGACCATGAAGATATTGAAAATGTCGAAAACTATGTAAGAAAGATGAGAAAAGGAAGAGAGTTTTGATAATCGATACAGATGTAATAATATGGTTTTTAAGAGGAAATGAAAAAGCCAAGGAAGTAGTATATAAAAATATCCCATTTAAAATATCAGTAATAACCTATATGGAAATTGTGCAGGGAATGAAAGATAAAAAAGAATTATTGGTTTTTCAGAAGCAGTTGAGAAAATGGGATGTGGAAATAATACAAATTGATACAGAAATATCGTCAAGGGCGATGTTTTTTGTAGAAGATTATTTTTTAAGTCATTCAATGGAATTATCAGATGCATTAATTGCAGGGACAGGAATACAGACAAAAGATAAAGTATTAACAGCAAATGATAAGCATTATAAATTTATTCCCAACATTCAGCTGGAAAAGTTTAAACCTTAGAAAAGCCCAAGCCTTGGCGGTGCCGTGCGGCTTGGAAGAAGGGGCGGTACTTCCGAGAACAGAGGATAATGCGCTGCGCTCGGAATACCTCGCTTGGGCTTCGCCACACATCGCAGGTTTCGAACTACAACTTCCATTAACAACCAGGTTTTTGAAGAGAAATACTACAGCTTTAAAATAATAATAATATTCCAACGATGCGTCGCTTATCCTCGGGACGTTAGCAGCAATGCCCCCGCCAGGAGAGAGCTGCGTGCCGTCCTGGCACGCAAAGAAAAAGGTAAGTGTTTGATATTTCTTAAAAGTGTGAATATGTAAAAATCTTACTTTCTGAAAAAAGGTTTAAAATCAGTATTTCATAAATCCAAAACAATTGTAGAAATTGAGGAAGAATGGGATAAAATAGTTATAAAGCAAAAGAACAAGACTAATTTAAAAAAGTTGTTTAAGAACATAGATATTAATAATCTTCATGGCGAAATAAAAATTGAAGCCCCAGAGGGAAAAGACCTAAATTAGCAATATCAACAGATGAATATAATGGAAAAGAGAGACTTGTGGTATTCTTTTCTATAAATCAGTAAAGAAAAATGGTATCCATTCGAAGTGAAGATAGAAAGCAGTAAAATAGATGAAGTAATATTATTAGAATAATTTTAAAGTCTTGACTGGAAAAGTAGGAATTCAGAGTTTATAGTAAAAGTAAGTAAAGAAGAAATAAAAGAAGTGATAGATAAAAGCAGTGTATTGCTATTTGAATAAAAATCCCGGAATAAGAAATCAATCTGCCGTCCATGGCAGATTGATTAAGGCGGGGGACACTGCAGCTAACAGCGAATGACCGGTTCCGGCTGTTTCTAAGGAAGCAGCCTCCACCCAAATTGCCGAAATAATACATGTTAAGAATAATGGAATAGAGTATAAACTTTTGGAGTGAAAAACATCATCGGCAACTTCGGTCATTCGCGGGACGTTATCCACAATGCCCCCACAAGAGAAAATCGCCCGGACCTCCGGCCGACGGGCGAAGAAAATACAACATGCAGTATAATTTATTCAATAACCCAAATAAATAGTTTTCAAGAATATTGATATGTTTTACAGATAGTTGAAATGGATTATAATGTTGTTGACTAAAAAAAATATAAAAAATACAAATGAGATATGTCTATGGGTTTTTTTAAAAAAAATAAGGTAATTCAAATAAAAGATAATTCAGAAAATGAAAATCAAGATATTAAACTGATTGATAGGCCAAAAATATGTTGTTTTGATATAGAAAGCAATGACTATATAATTCTTGAAAAGGAAGGGTTTAATCTCTATTCTGGTTCTCTAGGGAATAAAATTAAAGTTCCTAATTCAAGGAGAAGTGATAATCATCAACTCTTACTTATAAATGATTTTCCAAGAAATATACATGAATATGATATTTTCATTCTTGATTTGGCTAATTTTAAAATTATGGATTATAATGTTGAAGAACATATTCGAAAGCATCATACAGGTAAATCAGCTTTATCATTATTAAGTAGTTATCCAGAAACTATTTTTGATCCCAGACCACTAAGCAGTCGAATATTAAGAGATGAATTAAAAAAAATTGGGGATCGAAAAAATATTATTATTGTTTTTGGATCTAGTTCTTATGAAATTGAATATGAGCCAATTAAAGTGACTGAAGGGTACATTGAAAAACAACCTATAGAAAAATACAATATATATTCATTTGTAGATTATGCTCCATTAAAAGAAGCTAAATTTGGAAAAGAAATATCTGCTTGTGAAATAAGAAATGACTTTCGAAAATTGCTTGAAAATCATTGCAATCAAGCTGTTTATGAGCAAACATACTATCATCCATCAAGATGGAAAGGTAATGAGCAAATTTGGGATAAAAATTATATACCTTTATTAAAGAATATGAGTGATGAAATTGTTTCGATTTCTGAGTTTAATAAGAATACATGGATATTATATCTACCGCAAATAGAAAAAAAAGGGGATTTTTTAAAATCATTTCTAATGGATATTGCTCCAAGTGTTTTTTCTGATATTTTCCCATTTGCAACAACTTTTTGTTGGAAAAATGAAGAAGAATATTATTTACCGAATCAAAAAAAGATTATTGAAGAAAAAGAATTGATTATTAAAGAATATGAACAAAAGATATTGGAGAAAGATAAAGAAATTAAAGACAATGCTTTAAAATATTCCTTTCTGCATAAAATATTAACAGAGACAGGTGAAGAATTAGTAAATGCATTAGTTATATATTTGAATTGGCTAGGTTTTGAAAAAATAAAAAAAATAGACGAAGAAAAAGATGACAATGATATTTTAGAAGAAGATATTCAAATAGAATTTGATGAGGGATTATTAATAATCGAATGTAAAGGTATCGGCGGGACATCAACAGATTCAGATTGCAGTCAAATATCTAAAATAAAACATAGAAGGTGTAGAGAAAGGAATAAATTCGATGTTTATGCTTTATATATTGTGAATCATCAACGTTTTCAGCCTCCATCGAAAAGGAATAATCCTCCTTTTTCTAAAAACCAAATAAGTGATTCGATAAATGATGAGAGAGGATTATTATCCACTTGGCAATTATTTACATTATATCAAGAAATTGAAAATGGGATTATTAATAAGGTTGATGCAAGGAAGGCATTACTTCAGTTCGGATTGATCAATTTTACTCCAGAGAATATTGTCTATATTGATGAACCAAAAGAAATATTTATGGATGGCTCTGTGTGTATTATTAATATTGAAGGAATAGAATTGAAAATTGGAGATGAAATAATAATTGAAAAAAATAAGTGTTATAAGAAAGCTATTATAATTGAATTGCAAGTTAATAATATTTCAGTTCAGAAGGTTAATGAAGGGGAAGTTGGTATTAAGCTAGATGTTGGAGTAAAGAAAAAATCAAAATTATGGAAAAAGCAGAGAAACAATTAATACTTAGCTTTGATATAAAAATATATATGCAGTTAGAGTAATTACCTTGCAATATAATAAGTCCGGCCTTGGCTTCCAGCCGTACGGCCTGGACAAGAAGTGGGGGCACTGGTGGATAACAGCGGTTCAAGCGCTTCGCTCGGATTACCTCGCTTGGCCTTCGGCATATTTTGTTGTCATTAAACACTTCAGTAAATCTTCTATTCTTTATAAGTATGAGAATAAGAACAAAATTATTATAGAGTTTGAGCCACAAAACATCGCTTAACCGCGGGACGTTATCCACAATGCCCCCACAAGATGCGATCGCCCGGACCTCCGGCCGACGGGCGAGGATATACAGTATAAATAATATATGTTAGCTTGATGTTTCGTGCAGGAGAAAAAAATGAAGAATCGAAAGATATTTATCAGTATGTTAATCAGCATTTTAATATGCACCTTATTAGTTTTAAAGTATCTAATTCAAGTAACTTTATTTCTTTTCCCTTTATGCTCAGCAGTATTTGGTATCGGACAGGAAGCATGTTCTGTTGGAATTATTGGTGGTGCAGATGGGCCGACAACAGTGTTTTTATCATCACCATATAGATATATATTTCTTATGCCAGCCCTTGAGTTTCTTGGAATAATTTTCATTTTGATTACATTATTACAATGTCATAGTAAATTTAAAAAAAATGTCCCTGAATAGTTTTCAGTTCATCAGTAGAATATTGCTAGTATGGTATGAATAGAATATGGATAGCCATTGAAAGAAAGTCATTTTTATAAAAATGGGGATGATATAATGAAAAAGGTATTATTTGCTATTGTATTTACTTTTTGTCTTTTTGCAGTGCATGGAGATAGTAAAATAATGGATATTGAGAATATTCCGATACAAGTTAATGATATATTTTCAGGACAAGGATTTACATTGAAATTAGATAACAATAGATATTTCGTATTACGAGAATATTATGGTTCCGGAGTCGATGTTGCCTGTAGAATTTTGTACGATGTTAATCTTGTTTCAGATTATCAAATAGATTTTGATAAAATCAATCATATGTCAAGTAAGCAGAATGTTGAAGATGATAAATTTATTTTACGGATAGAAAATGATGAGGTGGAACTTTTCATTAATGGTTTACAGATTGAAATTGTAAATAAAATTGAATTAGTAAATACCCTAAAATGTATAAATAAATCTTACTAATAAACACTGGTAAGGAAGTCCGGCCTTGGCTCCGCCGTACGGCTAGGACAAGAAGTGGGGACACTGGTGGATAACAGAGGATAATGCGCTTCGCTCCCTTTGGTCGCTTGGGCTTTGCCACACATCGTAGGTTTTAAACTATAACTTTTAGAAACAATAAATATTTGAAGAAATAAATTACAACTTTGAGCTTTTGTTTTTTATCTACGATGCGTCGCTTATCCTCGGGACGTTATCCACAATGCCCCCACAAGATGCAATCGCCCGGACCTCCGGCCGACGGGCGAAGAAAATATAATTTACAATATAATATAAACTATACACAGAATATATGGATTTCTTGTTATTCAATATGGTATATTATTCTTTGGAGGTAATGTTTGAATATTCCTAATTCGCAAATTGAAAGTTGGCAAAATCAGGGAGCGCAAAGCGCATCAATCAATTCACATACTTCGATAAGAACCGCAATAGAAAATATTACTCAAGAATTTAATTTTGAAATATTCCTTCAAGGTTCTTATAAAAATCATACAAATATACGTGGTGACAGCGATGTAGATGTTGTAATCAATATAAAGGAAATGTTTTATCATAATTTAAATGAATATGAAGCAAAACAGGTCGGAATTATACCTGCGGCTTTTACTTGGCATGACTATGAAAAAAGAATTAAATATTGTCTAAATGAGTACTATACACAAAAACCTATTCGTGTGGGAGCTAAATCAATCAAAATTGATTTTCAAAATTCGTCTTATGTTCCTGCTGATGTTGTAATTACCACAGATTATCGATTCTATACTTCCTTAACTCATTATATAGAAGGTATTTGTCTGTTTAACCGAACAAACAACAATTTAATTGTAAACTATCCAAAACAACATTTTGATAATGGAAATTCTAAATCAACAAGAACAGATGGGAATTTTCGGAAGTATGTTCGCTTGATTAAAAATGCACGAAATTGGATTTTAGAAAATTATATTCCTCCTAGTTTTAATGCTCCCTCATATTTTATCGAATCTCTACTTTATAATTGTAATGACTTATTACTTAAACAAACTCCTGAAGAATTTCTAAGATATGCCATTAATATGTGGGAATACAACAATGAGACAGATCAAAAATGCCAAAATGAGATTTCCCCTCTCTATGGAATTGATGATACTTCTTGGAATCATCATAATAAAGTTCAATTTGCTGCAGCCTTACGTAATCTATTTGGAGTTTAATTAATGCATAAATATTACACCGACTCAACATCCGAACTATATGTCCAATTTTTCTTAGGAGCTATTTCATTACTATTTGGTTTCTTTATATCAATGTTACCTATTCATAATCCATTCTCTTGGGTTATTTCTGCTCCAAGTGCTTTATCGATATTTAGCATCCTGAATTATTTGTTTTCAAAAATTGGTTGGAAAATGCTATCAAAAATGATATCGGCAATTCCAGATTTAAATGGAACATACTCAGCAAAAATATTTTCAGATTCAGAATCTGAAAAGTTTGATTCTGAAGTTACTTTAACTATTCGACAAACATGGAAGAAGATATCAATTATTCTTACAAGCAGATATTCTAGATCTGAAAGTATTTCTGCGGCTTTTTATTCAGGTGGTGAAAAGCTTATTTATAACTATAAAAATGAGCCTTTATATGATTCAGTTGATACAATGAATATACACCGTGGTACTGCAGAATTCCTTATTGAAGATAAACAACTAAAGAGTGGAAATTATTATAATGATAGACATCGAAAGACATCAGGCGTCATAAGAGAAATAAAGAAAATATAACAATTGAATCGAGAACAATTTTACTTTATCATTGTTTTGCTTCTGTCTAAAAAATATGTGCCAAATGCTTGTTTTGTGCAAGTTTGAAAAATATCTCAACACATTGTAAATTACTAAAATTACCAGCACAGAAAAAGTCCGGCCTTGGCTCCGCCGTACGGCCTGGACAAGAAGTGGGGGCACTGGTGGATAACAGAGGATAAAGCGCTTCGCACGGAGTACCTCGCTTGGCCTGACGGCATATTTTACTATCATATAAATCAAAATAATTGATAGTTATCCTTTTTATATTTTGTTAATAAAATAAAAGCAATTTCTATAGTTATAACCGTAAAACATCGCTTATCCTCGGGACGTTATGCTCAATACCAGCCGCAAGAGGAAACCGCCCGGACCTCCGGCCCACGGGCGAAGAGAATTACCAAACAGATAAACAATCATCACAGCGCTTTGCGCTGTTTATTTTTATTATTTAAAGGAATACTGTTAAATCATGAGAGAATTTAAATATTATAAGGTAGATGCTTTTACATCAGGTAAGTCTTTAGGAAATTCTGCCGCTTTTATTGATACAGGGAACATAGAATTAACCAGTGAAGAAATGTTGAAAATTGGAAAAGAACATAAGGGTTTTGTTTCAGAAATAGTATTTTGTAATAAATCATATAAAGCAGATGTTAAACTTATTTATTATTCTTCAGAATGTGAAGTTAGTTTTTGTGGTCATGGAACAATAGCAACTATGTATGAATTAATAATAAATAAAAACGAATTAATGGAAAAAGAGGAAATAATTATAGAAACTAATAAAAAAGGATTATTAAAAGTTTATAATAAAATGCCAAATGAAAACGCAGTATTTATAACTGCCCCAAAACCTGTCTGGAATAAAGTATCAGTTTCAATTAAAGATATTGCATTAGCTTTGAAAATAAAAGAAAAAGAAATATCTCTTGAATTACCTTTAGATTTTATTGATGCAGGTCTTAGAACATTAATAGTGCCAATTGAGAAATATGAAAAAGAAATATCAATTTATTCAGAGCAGGAAGAATTAAGACTATTTTGTATAAAAAATGAAATAGACATAATTCTCATATTTACAAAAGAAGCAAGTAAAAAAGAATATATAGCCCATACACGAGTTTTTGCCCCTAAGTTCGGCTATTTGGAAGATCCTGCAACAGGCTCTGGAAATAGTGCCTTTGGTTATTATATGCTGAAAAACAAAATGTGGAATGGAGGAATGGTAAGTATAGAGCAGGGTGGAGAAAATATAGTTTTTAATGAAATTAAGTTGACGACTAATAATGGTGAAGTGCTATTTGGCGGGAAAGCAACAAAGAGAATAGAAGGAATGTATTTTTTAGAATAAATTATTTAAAACATAATAAACTGTAAATGCAGTCTTAATGAAAAAAAAAGAAGTCCGGCCTTGGCGGTGCCGTGCGGCCTGGACAAGAAGCGGCTGGTACTGGAGCATAACAGAGGATAAAGCGCTACGCTCGGAGTACCTCGCTTGGGCTTCGCCACACATCGTAGGTTTTGAACTACAACTTCAATAATCAACAAGTTTTGAAGAAAAATATTGTAACTTTGAATTATTCATTCTTAGTTTACGATGCGTCGCTTATCCTCAGGACGTTATACGTAATGGCCAGGCAAGAGAAATCGCCCGGACCTCCGGCCGACGGGCGAGGATATTAAATGTAGTACATTATAATAAATATTAGGTGAGGTATGAAAATGGAAGATGTTGAAATAATTCGATTACTTGGAATGGAACTTAAAAGAGATTTTATTAAAATTATCGGAAGCACAGAATATAATTATACTTATTCACAAAATGAAAAACAACAAGTATCAGCAATACACATAAATCATTTTGGACTAAAAAAGATACCTGATTTAATATTTTCTTTAAAAAATTTAATTATATTAGATTTAAACTATAACTATCTTACAATGATACCAGAAAAAATACTTGAACTTAATAAACTTGATGAATTATGGCTATGTAATAACGATATACAAGAAATACCTGAATTCGTATTAAAAAATAGTAAATTGAAAATATATGCCAGAGATAATCCTTTGATTAAACCCCCGCAGGTAATTGTTAATATTGGCATGATGGCAATTAAAAAATACTACAATGAATTAAAAATAAATCCAGAAATTAAAATTATAAATGAGGCAAAATTAATAATTCTTGGAGAAGGTAGTGTTGGAAAGACATGTTTAAAAGATAGGCTTATTTATAATCGATTTAATGAACAAAATAGAACGCAAGGAATAAATATTGATTCATTAAAAATACGAAATCCACAAAATGATGATGATATTAAACTTAATTTATGGGATTTTGGAGGGCAAGAAATATATCATTCAACACATCAATTTTTTTTAACAAAAAGATCAATGTATATTCTAGTTTGGAATGCTCGGAAATCTAAAGATTATGAACATATTTATAAATGGTTAAATATAATAGATGCATATTCCGAACAAAGCCCAATATTGATTGTAATGACAAAAAAAGATGAAATGGATGATGATTTAAATATGAATTATATAAAAAATAAATATCCACAAGTTAAAGAAATGTTAAAGGTCAACAATAAAACATGTGAAGGAATATCTGAATTAATTAAAGCACTTCAAGAGTATACGTGGGAAATACCAGTAATGCGCACTCCTTGGATTGAAAGTTGGTTTAGTGTTAGACGGGAAATAGAAAAAAAAATTGAAAACTGGATATTCTATGATGAGTTTAAGAAATTATGTATTGCGAATGGAGTAATTGAAAATAACATTAGTTTAATAGACGAATATCTACATGATATTGGGGTTATTATACATTATAAAGATGATATTAATTTAAAAAGCATTGTAATTTTGAAACCACAATGGGCAACAAATGCAGTATATAAAATATTAGATTATAATCCTGTAAGAAATGCAAATGGAATATTAAAAGCCGATTGGCTAACTGAAATATGGGATTCTGAATTATATCCATCAGCAACTCATAGTATTCTAATGAATATTATGAATAGATTTGAATTGTCTTATGAATTAAAAGGTAAAAATAGTTATTTAGTTGCTGAATTATTACCAAATAAGTATTTACAAATATTTTGGAATCCGGTTGAAGAAATTAAATTATCTTATAGATATGACTTTTTACCAACTGGAATATTGACTAGGTTTATAGTGTTAATTCACGATTATATAATAAAAGATAAAAATGATATGCCAATTTGTTCTCGAGAAGGTGTTTATATTTCTTATAAAAAATCTAAAGCCTTGGTATTATTAAATATTGCTGATAAAAAAATTGATATTAGTGTAGATGGTGAAAATCAAAGAGATTTTTTAAGTATTATTAGTTATCAATTTGATTTAATAAATTCAAAAATCAATTCTATAAGCTTTAAAAAAGAGGTTCCATGTTCTTGCTCCCAAGATTGCATCAAGAATTGGGATTATGAAAATTTATTAAAATTGGAAAGGAAAGGGATAAATGATATACGCTGTGATGAAAGTGGTCTAGTATTAAATATCAATAAGTTGCTTGATGGTTATGCGGCTTCTGAGAATAGACATGGATTAATTACAGACGGTGTAATTAAGAGTCGAGTACATTTAACAGTCCAGAATAATATATTTCAAAGTAATAATCAAAATGTAAATTTGAATATCACTATAGATGTTTATACTGCTTTACCTCAATTACAAACCGAATTATATAGATTATCAGAATTGATTGCAAAAACCAAACCTAATATTGATATTGAAAAAATGATTGAAATAATTGATAATTTAAGCCCGGGTATGAATGAAAATAAATTTATTTCTCCAATGAATAAACTACGAAGATTGTTAGATGATGCTTTTGATGAAACATCAAAAACTGGTAAGATTATAAAAAAATCGACAAAGATAATGAAAGTAGTACAGAATATTGCAAAATTGTATAATCAATTTGCACAGTGGTTAATGTTACCACAAGTTCCTGTTGTTTTTTTAGGTAAGTAATATTGCATATTTTTACAGGCAGAGTAATTACTTGACACTATAATAAGTCCAGCCTTGGCTCCGCCGTGCGGCTTGGACAAGAAGCCTGGCCACTACGTATAACAGCGATTATTTCGCTGCGCTCCCTATGGTCGCTTGGGCTCCTGCCAGTTGAGCTGGCAGATCGCCATATTTTGTTTTCATAAAACCGGAACGGCATGTATTCTATGCTTTTTAAGTTTGAAAAAATTAAATAAAAGTATTTTAGAGTTTAGCCACAAAACATCGAATAATCGCGAGACGTTAGCAGCAATACGTCCCCAAGAGAAATCGCCCGGACCTCCGGCCGACGGGCGAATAGGTTTTTATCTGATTAGGAACGTTTTATAAACAAAATAGAGATAACAGTGAATAGTCTTAAAAAAGCCATTAAATTAGAAAAAAAAGGAAACTATAAAGCAGCTTTAGTTTCATATAAAAAGATTGAGACAGATGATTTATCTGAAAAAGAACATTTATATGTAAATAGATCGATCGCTGCCTGTTTATTCTATCTAAGAGAATATGATAAAGCAATTCAGGAATATGAAAAAATACTCAAAGAATTCTTTTTGGATACATTTTTAAAAAATCAAATAAAAGAGAATATGCAATTATGCTTTTTATATGGTTCTTCAGCACAGAAAGCAATAGAGTATTTTAAAAATAGAATATTGAATGAAAAAAGCAATATAGAAAAGAAATGCTGGTGGTATTGGTATACAGGACAAGGATTTCAAAGATTAAAAGAATTTAAAGCAGCTGAAATAGCTTATAAACATGCATATCAAACATCAAAAGAATTAAACAGTCCAAAGGAAGATTTTTATCTTCTTTATATAGCAGTAATAAAAATATTTCAAAAACAATTACAAAATGCTGATGAAATATTAGTTTTATATAAAGAAATATATAATCAAAAAGATATAACTGGGTTGTTTCAAATAATTACGGGTTTAGTTGCTATGCAAAAAGATTTTACTAAAGGACAGAAGCTTTATCATAATGGAATCAAAAAAGCCAAAAAAGGAAAGTGGATAGAAAACATTGAACTTGCCGAAGAGTTATTAAAAGTCTGTAAAGAAGAAAGCTATGTCAAAAGATGATATAATTGTTAAAAAAATATTTCCGCCGCTTGATGATTTATACATGCTTTTGAAAAAAATGCAAAAAGTATTGAATGTGGAAATCAATGAAGAAGATTTTGTTATAGGTAAAAAGCAATTATTTTATATTTTTATGCATGAGACAATGCATGCCTTTATCTCTAAAAAAGCACATTGGATATATGATCTTGCTGAATATGAAACAGATTTTATTGATGAAGTAGTCGCAAGAATAATAATTGATGATTTGATAAAAGAATTAAATATCTACGAAAAGTTGGATTTATTTTATGAAAACCATATTAATCACAGAAAAGATCTTCCAAAATATGGTTACAATTTAACCCCAGAACAGTATGACGGAATCGAAAGAGAATATTATAGAAATCATTCGAAAGAAAAAGATATTAATGGCTTCTGTCATTTTGTTCATGATGAGTATAAAAGACTTGGTATTAAACGGAGAGAAGATTTTTCATATAAACAGAATTAAGAAAATATTTAATAGCTAATATATAAAGAAGTCCGGCCTTGGCTTCCAGCCGTACGGCCTGGACAAGAAGGGGACGTACAGCTGCTAACAGCGAATGACCGGTTCCGGCTGTTTCTAAGGAAGCAGCCTCCACCCAAATTGCCGAAATAATACATGTTAAAAATAATGGAATAGAGTATAAACTTTTGGAGTGAAAAACACCATCGGCAACTTCGGTCATTCGCGGGACGTTATGCTCAATACCAGCCGCAAGATGCGATCGCCCGGACCTCCGGCCAACGGGCGAGGATCTAAATATAAATTAATGTAAAAATGGAGAGATTAATATGAAAAAAATAAGCAATGAAAAAGAATTGCAATTATTTATTTCGAAGAATCCTTGGTTAATAAACATTAATTATGAAAATGTTCCAGATTTAAAAAATAATGGAATAGAATATCAAGCTGGTGATCAAAAAAGAATTGACTTAATATTAAAAGATAAAATATCAAGTAGACCAGTAATTGTTGAATTTAAAATATCAACATTTTATCGTGAAAATATTGGACAAATACTAGAATATAAAGCCCGGATTATTTCTCTTTTAAATAATGAAGAAAATGAATTAAGCAAATTGTTTAAATCTTATATTTCAGTACCAATATTAGTGCTAATAGTAAAAGAATGTGATGATTTTTCAAGAATAGCTTGCAACATGGCAGGTATTAAAATATATGAATATAAAAATTTTTCAAAACAAATTAATACTCCAAAAAAGCTTAAAACTATAGAAAACTTGTCAGCATCTTATAGAAAATCAATAATTCCAATTACCTTTAATAGAGGTGATGAAATTGAAAACCTAATCTATCGTAAAATTAAAAAAATATTAGAAAAATATAATTTATTAAATAAATGGATGGAACCAAGAGGAAATCAGTCTTATTATCTACCTCATTATTGCAATATATTTATTAATAGATGGATGTTTTCAGATGAAATAGTTTCAATAGGTCTATTTGAAGATATAGTTAATGATAATAAAGTTGTTATAAGTTATTTTTGCACAGATAAAAATAAAATGAAAGATTTCGTAGAAAAATATAATTTGTACAATCATAGTAAAATATCTTGGGAATGGAATGAATCTAATGAAGGGATAATGGATATAAAGTATGATTTAAAATATTTTAAAGAAAATGTGACAACAATATTTGAAAAAGAATTAAAAACTTACTTAAAAATTATTAGTGAAATCAAATAATATTAACAATACTATTTTGGAGTCCGGCCTTGGCGTTGCCGTGCGGCCTGGACAAGAAGCGGCTGGTACTGGAGCATAACAGCGATTATTTCGCTGCGCTCCCGATGGTCGCTTGGGCTCCTGCCAGTTGAGCTGGCAGATCGCCATATTTTGTTTTCATAAAACTGGAAGAACATGTATTTTATGCTTTTTAAAGTTTAAAAAACTAAATAAAAGTATTTTAGAGTTTAGCCACAAAACATCGAATAATCGCGAGACGTTATCCACAATATCATCGCAAGATGCGATCGCCCGGACCTCCGGCCCACGGGCGAAGAGATTATTATTGCAAACAAAACAATTATACTTTTATAATAAAGAATAAAGGAAATAGAAATGAATTACAGTCCAAAGATTAAACTGATTTCAGATAAGAATGATTTAAATATAGTATCATTTATTGTTCTCATCCTTTCAGATATTTTTATAAGCATTATTTTATTTTATGGATTAAGCCAGCAAATTGAGCAGTTTACTGATGAATACAAGTATTTCCCGTATGAATACAGAAACATATTGATTGATAAAAACTGGGTAGAAAACAATATAATTGAAAAGACAGCAGAGCATATACTATCAAGAAAAAGAGCTACCTATGAAAAAATAAATATTGAATATAAATTACATCCAAAATGTCAGGAAATTGAAGATGTATTTAAAGAAATTGAAAATGACAATAATTTAGTACTTTCTCTAGAAGAATATGAAAGGCTGTCAAATAACTATTATACACTTAATAAAGCAGAAAAAGAATCTGAAGCAGGAGAAAGACTACAGGAGGAAATAGTTACTGCTGAGAAGCGGTTAAAAGAAGAACAAAAAATTAATAATCTTATTGAAACAGTTTTTAGGCTTCAGAAGTATGACTTTACGAAAGATATAATCAGATTCAGAAAAGTATTTGCTTTAAAAAGAACAATATTTGATTTTATTTTTCTCTTACCTGTATTGGTTGGTTTTATATATTGGAACAGAAGAGCATTTAAAGCAGAATCATATATACAGGTAATTGTCAGCTCGCATTATATAATAGTTGCATTCTTACCAATATTTTTTGAAATAATCCGCCTTGTAATTGAGGTTATTCCAAAAATATTATTGAAAACAATTTACGATTTTCTGCTAAAACTAAATTTAATAACATTATGGTATTATGTAGTGCTCTTGCTCTCAGTATTTTTCATTATTTTTATTATATGGTTTTTACAGACAAAGATATTTACAAAAGAGAAATATAGTATAAAACAATATGAAAAGAGTAAATGCATTATTTGCAATACTCGAGTTGATTACTCAAATAATAATTGTCCGGCATGTGGAGCATTATTAAAAGTTAAATGCAAAAATTGTGGAAAGGAAACTATAAATAATCTTCCATACTGTATTAATTGCGGTAGTAAAAATATTTGAGAGAAACTGGGTGCCTTGAAAAAGAAGTCCGGCCTTGGCGGTGCCGTACGGCCTGGACAAGAAGCGATGATACTGGTGGATAACAGAGGATAATGCGCTTCGCTCCCTTTGGTCGCTTGGGCTTCGCCACACATCGTAGGTTTTGAACTACAACATTTATAAACAACAAGTGTTGGGAGAAGAATATTGCAGCTTTGGTATATTCATTCTTGGGTTACGATGCGTCGCTTATCCTCGGGACGTTATCCACAATATCATCGCAAGATGAGATCGCCCGGACCTCCGGCCCACGGGCGAAGAGATTATTATTGCAAACAAAACAATTATACTTTTATAATAAAGAATAAAGGAAATAGAAATGAATTACAATCCAAAGATTAAACTGATTTCAGATAAGAATGATTTAAATATAGTATCATTTATTGTTCTCATCCTTTCAGACATTTTTATAAGCATTATTTTATTTTATGGATTAAGCCAGCAAATTGAGCAGTTTACTGATGAATACAAGTATTTCCCGTATGAATACAGAAACATATTGATTGATAAAAACTGGGTAGAAAACAATATAATTGAAAAGACAGCAGAGCATATACTATCAAGAAAAAGAGCTACCTATGAAAAAATAAATATTGAATATAAATTACATCCAAAATGTCAGGAAATTGAAGATGTACTTAAAGAAATTGAAAATGACAATAATTTAGTACTTTCTCTAGAAGAATATGAAAGGCTGTTAAATAACTATTATACACTTAATAAAGCAGAAAAAGAATCTGAAGCAGGAGAAAGACTACAGGAGGAAATAGTTACTGCTGAGAAGCGGTTAAAAGAAGAACAAAAAATTGATAACCTTATTGAAACAGTTTTTAGGCTTCAGAAGTATGACTTTACGAAAGATATAATCAGATTCAGAAAAGTATTTGCTTTAAAAAGAACAATATTTGATTTTGTTTTTCTCTTACCTGTATTGGTTGGTTTTATATATTGGAATAGAAGAGCATTTAAGACAGAATCATATATACAGGTAATTGTCAGCTCGCATTATATAATAGTTGCATTCTTACCAATATTTTTTGAAATAATCCGCCTTGTAATTGAGGTTATTCCAAAAATATTATTGAAAACAATTTACGATTTTCTGCTAAAACTAAATTTAATAACATTATGGTATTATGTAGTGCTCTTGCTCTCAGTATTTTTCATTATTTTTATTATATGGTTTTTACAGACAAAGATATTTACAAAAGAGAAATATAGTATAAAACAATATGAAAAGAGTAAATGCATTATTTGCAATACTCGAGTTGATTACTCAAATAATAATTGTCCGGCATGTGGAGCATTATTAAAAGTTAAATGCAAAAATTGTGGAAAGGAAACTATAAATAATCTTCCATACTGTATTAATTGCGGTAGTAAAAATATTTGAGAGAAACTGGGTGCCTTGAAAAAGAAGTCCGGCCTTGGCGGTGCCGTACGGCCTGGACAAGAAGCGATGATACTGGTGGATAACAGAGGATAATGCGCTTCGCTCCCTTTGGTCGCTTGGGCTTCGCCACACATCGTAGGTTTTGAACTACATTGTTTAGAAACAACAGGCTTTAAAAGAGACAAATTACAACTTTGGAATATTCATTCTTGGGCTACGATGCGTCGCTTATCCTCGGGACGTTATAAGCAATGTTCCCGCAAGAGGAAATCGCCCGGACCTCCGGCCGACGGGCGAGAGATTTAATACAATAAATGATTTTCTCTATTGCCAAAATATGATATAAATAAAAGTTCTGAAAGCTTAAATATTGTGCCATTAAATGCTAAAGGATTTCAATGAATTATCAGCCTAATAATATTCAGTTTAATTATAATGGAACGGAAGAATTATTATTATCAGATTATAATGAGAATACAAAATATTCGGGCATAGATTTTGCCGAACAAAATAATTCAAATATTGCTTTTGAAAATTGTAATTTTAAATCTTGTAGATTTGATAGTTTAATGTTAGAAAATATAAAATATTCATCATGCCTATTTGAAAAATGTGAAATTATTTTAACTAAATTCAAAAATAATACCCTAAACGGTGTTAAATTTCTGGATTGTAAAATAATAGGGATTAATTTTACGGAATGTAATGATTTTGGATTATCGCTTGATTTTGAAGGATCAATTCTTGACAGTGTTGTAATATTTGGAAAAGCATTAAAAAAAACAAATATTATTAAATGCAAAATAAAGAATTCATATTTTACTGACACTGATTTTAGAGAATCAAATTTCTCTGAAACTTACTTTGAAAAAGTAATCTTTCATAACTGCAATTTAGAAAAAAGTGATTTTAGAACAGCTTCAGGTTATGAAATTGATCCAAAAGATAACAAAATAAAAAATAGTAAATATAGACTTCCGGAAGCTCAATCGTTCTTAGGATTTTTAGGGATAAAAATAGACTTCTAGTTGTGGATAAAAAAGGAGGTTGAATGTTAATATGCAATTCATTTTGTCCTGATGTGGATCAAGTAAAACATTTTCAAAAAAATAAGATAGATAATGAAAATATCAAAATGATCATAATATCAGAATCAGTACCCAAAAATATAACGGATTATTTTGACGGGAAAGGAGTTCCTGCATTTATTAAGAATACAAATACTTTATTTAATCAAATCGGATATGATTATAAAACATATGATGACTATTTAAGTAATGGTATTTATTTAACAACGGCAATAAAATGTATAAAAAAAGGATATTTAGTATCAATAAAAACAATAGAAGAATGTTCATATATTCTGGAAAAGGAAATAATGTCTTTTATTAATGTAAAAGTAATAATGCTGATGGGTGATTTTGCTATTAAATCTATAAATTACATATGGAAAAGAAAATATAAGCAAAAAGTATTACCAAACGGTGCGACTTATAAAATTAGAAATGAAAAATATATATATAATGGAGTAAGGTTTATACCTTCATATACACAAACAGGAGATAGTTTTGGTATTGAAAAAAGTAAAGTATTAATGATGAAAGAAGATCTAGAACAAGGAATGAAAATAATAAAAGAAAAATGAACAGGAAATATATATAGGTATAGTGTAATTACCTAACAGTTTAAGAAGTCCAGCCTTGGCTCCGCCGAGCGGCTTGGACAAGAAGCGGGAACACTGCTTATAACAGCGAATGACCGGTTCCGGCTGTTTCTAAGGAAACAGCCTCCACTCAAATTGCCGAAATAATACATGTTAAGAATAATGGAATAGAGTATAAACTTTTGGAGTGAAAAACACCATCGGCAACTTCGGTCATTCGCGAGACGTTAGCAGCAATACGTCCCCAAGATGCAATCGCCCGGACCTCCGGCCCACGGGCGAAAGATTTAAATATTTTTTAAAAAATAGTGAGATATATAATTAATAAACTGAGTGATTTGTGAATATAAAATATAATGCATTGGAATAGTTAAAGTTTAGCATGAAAAAGACTAGGAATAACGCAGAAGAATTTGCAAAAGAAATTATTGAGAGAGTATTGAATAAAGAAGTTTTTATAAATGATGACAATACTCAACCAGGTATGTACGATTTGCGAATTGGTGAAATTGATGCTCCTGAATATGCAATAGAATGTATTAGCTCTGCTGATCCAGTGTTTACAGAAACATGGAATGTTGGTCCTGCTAAAGGATCCTTTTATTGTAAAGTTCAAGGAGATTGGACAATAGAAATAGAAACTAATGCAATAATAAAAAGTATTAATAAAAAAATTGAGAAATTACTTCAAGAAATGGAAAATGCGAAAATATTCCAAATATCTACTAAAAAGCTTCAAAACTACTATTATGATGAAATATTAAAACGATTAAAAATATCATTTGTAAATTGTTATAGAAAAAATGGTACAGGGAAAATAATTCTTACAATGTCTGGAGGTGGTGGGGGAGTTGATTATAGAGGGAATTCAATTTCTCCATGGATTGAAGAATTTATAACAAAAGAAAAAAACAAAGATGTTATTGATAAATTACAAAAATCTAATGCAAAATATAGGCATATTTTTGTTTTTGTTGCCCTAACACAAAAAAAAGAGGATTGGGGAATAATCTCATATTTAACAGATGATTTTAAATATCTTCCATCTGAAGTTCCTAAACTACCAGATTCAATAAATGGAATATGGATAATACCCATTTTGGGTAGTAGTAGTAATCAAGGTATTTATTATAATGGTCATAATTGGAATATTTTTAATATAAACTAAATGTAATACTTTAAATATACAGATTATTAATAAAAATAAATTTACGAGTATTCCAAAAAGTCCGGCCTTGGCGGTGCCGTGCGGCCTGGACAAGAAGGGACGTACTGCTGCTAACAGCGAATGACCGGTTCCGGCTGTTTCTAAGGAAACAGCCTCCACCCAAATTGCCGAAATAATACATGTCAAGAATAATGGAATAGAGTATAAACTTTTGGAGTTAAAAAAACACCATCGGCAACTTCGGTCATTCGCGAGACGTTATATGCAATACGACCCCAAGAGGACGCCGCCCGGACCTCCGGCCCACGGGCGAAGAAAATAGTATCTACTGTATAATATACTTTATACACAAGATATATAGTTTTCTAGTTATTTAATATGTTATGTCGACAAAAAATCAATAATGGAGTGTTAAATGGTTAAAATCAATAAACTAATAATAGAAAATTTCAAAAAATTCCGTTATAGGCTTGATGTTGATTTTAACGATGAAATAAACATTTTTATCGGTGATAATGAATCTGGAAAAAGTACTATTTTAAAGGCTCTTGAATATGTTACAAGTGGAAATAGATATAAAATAGAATCGGATGGTTTTGATAAGATAATAAATTTAGACTCTGTAAATGAATTTATGAAGTCCGAAAAAAAGTATAATGACTTACCAGTAGTATTTGTAGAAGTCTACCTAGATTCAAAAGATAATCCAGCCCTAAACGGCAAAAATAATCTTCTTAAAAAAGAATGTGATGGATTAAGACTAAAAATATGTCCAGATGATGATTTGTCTAGTGCAATTAAATCTATTCTTGAAGAAAGTGATGGCATATTTCCATATGATTTTTATACTATCAAATTCAATACATTCCAAGGTGAAGGTTACACAGGTTACAAGAAGTATATTCAATCACTTTTAGTTGATAACAGTTTGATCGGTGATGAGACTGCAATAAAGCAGTATATAAAAGATGTTTATTCTGGTTTTGTGTCTGAATCAGAGGATAATAGGAATGAAAGTAACTATAGAAAATTAAAGAAAAAATTCACAGATGACACATTAAGTGCTGTTAATTCTAAAATTGAAGACTATTCTTTTGGTTTAAAACATGATCGAAAATCTAATTTGAAAACTGATTTATCAATATATGAAGATGAGATCAGCATAGATAATAAAGGAAAAGGTCGCCAATGCTTCATAAAGACAGAATTTGCATTAATGAAAGATACTGGACATATAGATATTGTCCTTCTTGAAGAGCCAGAGAATCATCTTAGTCACAATAATATGAATCTACTTATTGAAAAAATACTAATATCAAAATCAAGGCAATTATTTATTGCTACACATAGCAATGAAATCTGTTCTCGGCTGAACCTTCTGAATAGCCATCTAATAAATAGTAGTTCTGAAAAAACATTGAAGCTTAATAAAATAAATCCTGAAACTGCTGATTTTTTTATGAAAGCTCCAAATAATGATCTTCTAAGATATGTCACTTCAAATAAGGTAATTTTAGTTGAAGGAAACGCAGAATACATCCTTATGGATGAATTAGTGAAAATTGTTTCAGGAAAAACATCCAAAGAGAATGGATTCTCAATAATTTCTGTTGGAGGACTTAGTTTTAAAAGATATATGGAAATTGGAAATTATTTAAAAATAAAAACAGCAGTAATTAGAGATAATGATAGTGATTATAAAAAGCATTGTATAAATAATTATACCGATTCTGTTTCCAAAGAAACAAAAATTTTCTATACAACTGATAATGATTTATATACTTTTGAAGTTTGTTTGTATAATGATAATAAAAAATTATGCAATGAGCTATTTAGTGCAGGCCGTAAATCATTATCAGTTAAAGAGTATATGTTACAAAACAAAGCTGAGTCAGCTTATCAATTACTCAAAAATGGTTCTATAATAAATGTCCCAGACTATATTTGCGCAGGAATAAAATGGATAATAGACTGATTCTTGCTGTCGCTGGAGCTGGAAAAACAACTTACATAATTAGAAAATTAACCCTTGAAAAAAGAGCCTTAATTATCACTTATACAAATAATAATTTCGAAAATTTAAGAACATCGGTAATCGATAAATTTGGCTATATTCCACCCAATATTACAATTATGACTTATTTTTCTTTTATTCATTCATTTTGTTATTTACCTTATTTAAAAGATGAATGTAAAACAAATGGAATTTTCTTTAAGCCAAACATAAATCAATATGCGAAAGGACGATCTCGATACATTACAAATGGAGACCGACTTTATTCTAATCGAATTTCTAAATTTATAATGGAAAAGGGAATTTTAAAAAATGTGATAGAAAGAATAGAAAGATATTTTGATTTACTATTTATTGATGAAATACAAGATTTTGCTGGAAATGATTTTAACTTTTTACTCAGTCTAAATACTTTGAAAATTCCTCAATTATATGTTGGTGACTTTTATCAGCATACTTTTGATACGAGCAGAGATGGTATCGTAAATGGAACTCTTCATGATGATTTACAAAAATATAAAGAGTGGTATACAAAAATAGGATTTGATATTGACGAAGAAACATTATCAAGAAGCTATCGTTGCGGTCCTGTGATATGTGACTATATTTCAAGAAATTTAGGAATTAGCATAAAATCTCATAAACAAGATAAATCTTACATTAAGTTTACAAAAGATGAAGCAGATGTCAAAGAATTATTCTTAAACAATACTATTATAAAATTATTTTATCAGAAACATTATGCTTATAAAAAATATACAAGAAATTGGGGTGACTCAAAAGGAGAAAACCAGTATTTAGATATTTGTGTTGCATTGAATGATGGTACATATAAAAAATATTGCAGTTCTGAATTACATAATTTACCAGAACAAACAAAAAATAAGTTATATGTTGCACTAACACGTGCAAATAGAAACGTATATATGGTTCCTGAGAAGGTTGTTAAAAAAATTGTGCAATCCAATTAGTCTTTATCTTTTTTTGTAAGATGGGGTATGTTCAATTGAGTGAATGGTTAAATAAAGCAAAAGAAAATCTCTTCAATTCCAGTGTAGAAAAAAATAACCTTCAAAAAGCAATAACTGAATGGAGCGTAACAGAAAATGTAATAGATTATCTTGAAGAGGTAGAATCATTTGAGGATTTTTATGCCAGTTGTGAACTATGTGAGCATCCAAATCTTAGATGGCATTTTGAAATACTGAATGAGTATACAAATAAATCTTTATGGGTAGGTTCAAAATGTATTTTGAAGTTTGGAATAAGGCTTCTTGATGAATATGGATCAGAGTACAATCATGAAGAGAAAGAAAAAAAGTTAAACTCCATAATTACTAGAAAAAGAAAGTCAATTAAAGATGAAAAGTTACTGTCTATTTTAAGGAAATTATGGAATAGAGATACAGAATTCAGAAGCTATATTGAAAAATCGGTTAAATTTTTTAAAAAAAATAACTCATTTACACCCAAACAAATTCTTACGATAGATTGGAGATTAAGTAAACATCACATTAAATTTGCTAAAGAAATATTCAAAGTTAGAATAAGAAATCAAAAAGAACGAGATGAAATATATAATTTAGAAGATTGGCAGAAGGAGAAATTGATTAAGTACTTAACTCATGATCAGATAGAAAAATATATGAAAGGAATGCGGACATAACAAGAGATTTGGAGTAGTCAAAATTTATTGTCACGATTCTGGCTAAAGACGTTCGGCTGATAGCCTCACTCCAGAATCGTGACAATTCCGCGAAGACACGGAACAATTTTGCTACTCAAATCGTCGTTATACTGGAATATTTAGAAAAGAGGAAAAGTCCGGCCTTGGCGGTGCCGTGCGGCCTGGACAAGAAGGGGTCGTACTGCATATAACAGCGATTATTTCGCTGCGCTCCCTGTGGTCGCTTGGGCTCCTGCCAGTTGAGCTGGCAGATCGCCATATTTTGTTTTCATAAAACCGGAACAACATGTGTTTTATACTCTTCAAGTTTGTAAAAACCAAATAAAAGTATTTTAGAGGTTAGTCACAAAACATCGAATAATCGCGAGACGTTCTCCGAAATACCGCCCCAAGAAGAGATCGCCCGGACCTCCGGCCCACGGGCGGAAGATAGGAAAAGAAAATATAATAATCAGAAAGTGTTTAATATTGCTAAAATGGATATTGATTATTTGACAACTTGACAAATAAAATAATTCAAAATATATTAATTGTATGAAAACAATGCAAATAGGGGATTTTAAAGCTCAATTTTCAAAGGTTCTTGAAGAAGTGAAACAAGGGGAAGAAATAATAATTTCTTATGGCAAGAAGAAAAAAAATGTAGCTGTAATAATTCCATATGAAGAGTATAAAGAGAAAAATAAGATAAAACTGGGCTTATTAAAGAATAAAGTAAGCTATAAATTTAATACTGATTATGAAATGACAGAAGAGGAGTTAGTAAACCTTTGAAATATCTTCTCGATACGCATTATTTAATCTGGAGTTTGATTGATCCGGAAAAAATAGATAAGAAGAAAAAAAAGATATTATTAGATGAAAATTCGGAAAAATATATAAGCCAAATAAGCTTTTGGGAAATATCAATCAAATATTCACTTGGTAAGTTAGAATTAAATGGAATTACCCCTGAAGAATTGCTTGAAGCAGCGATTGAATCAGGATTTCAAATATTGGAATTGGAAACAAAAGTACTAGCAACATCGTATAAACTACCGAAGAAAGACAAGCACAAAGATCCTTTTGACCGATTAATGATTTGGGAATGTATTTGCAATGAATATATTTTCTTGACAGAAGATGAAAAGGTAAAGGAATATAAAGAAAACGGCTTAAAAATAGTTTAGAATAAAATCTATCAAATAAGTAGCAAACATAGACAGTAACAGAAAAACGCCCAAGCCTTGGCGGTGCCGTGCGGCTTGGAAGAGAGGGGCGGTACTTCGGAGAACAGCGATTATTTCGCTGCACTCCCGATGGTCGCTTGGGCTCCTGCCAGTTGAACTGGCAGATCGCCATATTTTGTTTTCATAAAACCAGAACTGCATGTATTTTATGTTTTTTATGTTTAAAAAACCAAATAAATGTATTTTTAGAGGTTAGCCACAAAACATCGAATAATCGCGAGACGTTATTTGAAATGCCCCGTAGGAAAATATATCGCGCCTTCCTGGCGCGATGGGAAATTCTAAAGACTAATGGAAATTAGTTAAAATGAAATGTAATTATAAAGTATTGAGACCAGCTTTGATACAAGCTGCTGTTAATTCTTTATCTAAAGATCCTATTGAACCCTGTTTTCTAATTCCAAGTTCCAAATAAGCAGCATCATAAGCACTTAAGTTATAGATCTGAGTAAGTTCCAGAAGTTTTTCAGTGTATTCACTACCATAATTTGAATCAGTTATAAAATTAAATGAAGAAAGAAGCTTATTTATATTTAGAACATCATTGTGTTTTAAGCGTTTTCTTTTTACAGCAGTTGTTAAAACATTACTCATTTCATACCACCATAGTAGAGGAATATAAACTTCATCATTTTCTTCAATATTTAGAAAAGATTTTTTAATAATTTCTGATTTTTCATCAGGAAGAAATAGAGATGCACAAAAAGAGCAATCAAGAATATAAACCATTTTATTTCCTGCCAGATTTAATAGCTTCAAGTATGTTAAATTTCTCGTTTAAAGAGCTTTGATATTGAAATAATTGTGCAATTATCTCTTTACGAAGATATGTGTCTTCAGAAAAAGGAATAATTTTAGCAACAGGTTTTCCTCTTTTTGTTATGGTATAATTCTTGCCTTTTTGAACTTCTTCAATTATTTCTGAAAAATGTGTTTTAGCATCAAAAGTACCAATATTCATAAAGACCTCTTATAATCTAGTATAGTAAGCTAGTAGCATAAAGTCAAGAAATATAGTAAAGAATAATTACAAGAGTAAAAACTTTTAATTTTGTAAGATATAGCGCTAAAGCAAGAAAGCCTATAGACGTCCTGTCTATAGGCTTAATACGGGGCACTTCAAATAACAGAGGATAATGCGCTACACTCGGAGTACCTCGCTTGGCCTGCGGCACACATCGTAGATATTAAGAATACAGCTTCTATAAACAACAAGTTTTTGAAAAAATATATTACAACTTTTAGGTATTCACACTTATCCTACGATGCGTCGCTTATCCTCGGGACGTTATATGCAATACGACCCCAAGAGAAATCGCCCGGACCTCCGGCCCACGGGCGAAGAAAAGGTGATTTGCTGTATAATATCCTCTATATTTAAAATATATAGTTTTCTGGTTATTTAATATGTTAACTGTACAAATCGATTGAATAAATTTATGTTATACTAATAAATGAATATTATTCTGGAGTAAAAAAATGACTGAACTCCCGAAAGTTGGATATACACATACAAAAGAAAGAAAAAGCATTAAACAACTTGCAAATATATTACCAGATGAATTATTTATCCTTAGATCAGAAGATGGTGGAGATTATGGTGTTGATCGCATTATTGAAGTAATTGAAAATTGGGAAGCAACAAATATTCGATGTCATATTCAAATAAAAAGTACAACAAAAAACTCTAAAAATGAAAAGCTGAATTATTCTGTTCCAATAAAGACAATTAATTATTTATTGAATAGCTTGAATTCTATTTTTATTGTTTATTCTGAAAGCGAAAACAAATATTATTGGGAATGGGTCGGTCGTATATCTACAAAAAAGAATCAATCAAATAGTAAAGGCAAAAAAACATTTTCCTATTATTTTTCTTCAATATTAGATATCGAGTCATTCAAGAAAATTCACACACGATTAATTAGTGATTCAGAATTTGTAAAGAAAATTAATTTATCTGCAAGTCCATATAAAAAGGTAATTTTAACTGAAAAAATACATGAAAGTTCATATAGAGAATATCTTATTATGTACGCTGAAGGAAAATATGAAAAAATCATTGCAATTTCTAAGGAAATAGAAAAGATCACACCCACATTAAATTCTCTAATTTCTCTCTGTTATTATAGTATTTATAATTATGATGAAGCTTTAAATCATATATTAAAAGCCGAACAAGAAGAGAAAAATAGTGAATTTCAGAAAATAAAGGCTGCAATTTTATGTGAAAAAGGATTAGCAGAAAATAATACAGAGATTCTTGAGCAAGCAAAAAAAATATTTTTGGAAATTAAAAGTAATGATTGGGGGTGGATGGATTTATACAATTATGGAAATATTTTATCTGGTTTGGCAGAATTTGAACAAGCTGAAGATTGTTATAAAAATGCGATACAACTTGAAGAAAATGAGGCAATTGTTTGGAAAAATCTTAGTAGCATATACTATCATAAAAATGATTATGAAAAAGAAATGGATTGTTTAAATAAAGCTCTGGAAATTGATGAAAACTTAATTGAGGCATTAATTTGTAAGGGGATTTCTCTTGGAAATAACTATTCTGAATATTTAGAAGCTATTACTTGTTTAAGGAAAGCATTAGAGCTCTCAAGGAAGAATCTGTATAAAAATAACTCAGTTTATTATTGGTTAAGTTATTTCCTAAATCAAAGTAAGCAATATAAAGAATCTCTGATAATGATTGAAGAAGGTTTAAAATATCATCCAGGAGATAGAAACTTAGATGGTTTAAGGGTAAAAACCTTAATAATAGCCTCAGAATCCTTAAAAGAATATGAAAATATTGTTATAACTGAACTTGATAGAATTATTGATAAATACCCAGATAATATTTGGGCACTAAAAGAGAAAATAAAAATATTAGGTCGTCAAAAATCCTTACACGAAATATTCCCATTAATTAAAAAATGTTTTTTACTCTATAATTATGATATTGACATTGAAATAATTATGGATTTAACACTAAATCAAATCATGTATATTCTGGACAATATAAATATCGTTTCTGAATATAGAAAAAATAACAATATCGGCAGTTATTTTTTTGAAAGCTATAATATTGGAATTTCAATTATGCAGAAAATAGAAATGAAAATGAATCTAAAATTTATTGCTTTCTTTTACCTATTGAATGATTTAGATGAAAATGCAGTCTTTCCTGTTATGGAAGATCATGCAAAGGCTATATTAGACTTAATCGAAAATATAACAGAGTTCTTAGTTTATGATCTTATTGATGGATCAATTGATGAAAAATCGGAAAGAATAACACATATAATAACCACACTTCCTGAAATTCTCCTAATTGAACTATCAAGACAGAATGGATGGAATCTTGTAAAGCATAATTTTAAGATCGAAATAGCAGATTATTTTATTGAAAATTCTTTAATAATACATAATTGGTTGAACAATTGTTTGGAACCTATTTTAAAAGGAGCAAATAACATTTTTAAATGGGATAAAAAATAGCATAGACAGTTAACAAACGCATGCAACTGATAAAATCTTTGTCACACATTTTGCTTACGCAAAATATGCGCCAACCCTTCGGGACGATTTTGCAACTGATGCGGCCGTTAAATATACTGGAATATTTAGAAAAGAGGAAAAGTCCGGCCTTGGCGGTGCCGTGCGGCCTGGACAAGAAGGGGTCGTACTGCATATAACAGCGAATGGCCGGTTCCGGCTGTTTCTAAGGAAGCAGCCTCCACCCAAATTGCCGAAATAATTCATGTTAAGAATAATGGAATAGAGTATAAACTTTTAAAGTGAAAAACACCATCGGCAACTTCGGTCATTCGCGGGACGTTATCCACAATACCCCCACAAGAAGCGATCGCCCGGACCTCCGGCCGACGGGCGAGAGAATCCAGAATAATGAATATGTTTAAAGAAAGCTGATGATATATAATGTAAATAGTAAATGGAGAATGATATGGGAATTGTTTATATTTTAACTAATGATGCAATGCCAGGAATAATCAAAATAGGAATAACTGATGGAACTGTTGAAGATAGAATAAAAAATCTTGACAATACTTCTTTGCCATTACCATATAGGTTTTATTTTGCTATTAAAAGTAGTAGATACAAGGATATTGAAAAATTAGCGCATAATGCTTTTTCTGAATATAGGGTAAGAGAAAATAGGGAATTTTTCCGAATTGATCCGGAACGTGCAGTCTCAGCATTAAGGATATCTGGAGAGAATGAAATAAAATTAAAGAATGAAATGATAGATGAAAGTGGAAGTGTTGTAGAGAATAAAATCGAAGAAACAAAGTCATATAAAAAACGATTTTCTTTTGATAATGTAGGTATTCCTATCGGGGCAGAATTGGCATTTACTCGAGATGAGAGTAAAAAATGTATTGTAATATCAAATAGCGAAGTTGAATATAATAATCAATCTTATTCATTATCAAAATTAGCAGATATATTTCTTACTGAAATGGGTTATAATTGGAAATCAGTACAAGGACCTGCATATTTTGAATATAATGGGAAAACACTTTATGAACTTAAAAAAGAAATGGAAGAAGAAGTCTTAGAGATAGAGGAAGAAGAATCCAAATAGCAAATGTTCAATTTTTTAATCCATTAATTTTTGAAAAAGCTAGTCCGGCCTTGGCTCCGCCGTACGGCCTGGACAAGAAGTGGGGGCACTGTTGGATAACAGAGGATAATTCGCTGCGCTCGGAATACCTCGCTTGGCCTGCGGCATATTTTGCTATCAATAAAACAGTTCATATTATATTTTTACTCTCTTTAAATATATTTCCCAAGACTATTATGTTAAAAAAGGTTTTAGCAAAACATCGCTTATCCTCAGGACGTTATCCACAATGCCCCCACAAGATGCGATCGCCCGGACCTCCGGCCGACGGGCGAGGATATTCAATATTGAAAATGTACAATACCAATCATAAAATGTGTTTGATTATAAAAGGGGAAAATATGACGTGTTATTACAAATATTGTAAAAAATGTCGTGAAAGAAATGATGAATATGAACCAATTGAAAGTTTTCAAAAAAATGACGGGAATATTAAAATTATGTTTATTGGGCAAGATCCAACAATTAGAAAAAGGCAAGAAAGAGTAAGAATGGCATTAATGCTTGATGATGAGAATAGTCAAATAAAAAGATGGATAAAAAATATTTTTGGAAATGAATTATTAATTAAAAGTAAAATATTAGGGACAAATCTTGTAAAGTGCGTATTAAAAGAAGTGCCAACAAATGATGGTGTTGGAGGAATAGATTATTTAATCGCTCCTTTTAATCATTGTAAAGAGCATTTAATAAAAGAATTCAATACATTTAAACCCGACTATGTGTTTACATTAGGTGAACCTTGTCATCAATTGTTTTATTCGTTAATAAAAAATATCGATAATCCAAAAAAACAAAAAATGAGCGAATATTTTAATGGTGAATTGCATGAACTAAAATACAATGAAATAAATTTTAAATATAGTCCATTATTACATATTCAAACATATCGTGTTGCTCAAAAATATGGTGACATAGTTAAGAAATTTGAAAATGAAATAAAAAAAATAAGATAAACCGATAATTTGTACTAGTAGAATAATTACCTGACAATAGAAGAAGTCCAGCCTTGGCTCCGCCGTACGGCCTGGACAAGAAGTGGGGGCACTGGTGGATAACAGAGGATACTGCGCTACGCTCGGAGTACCTCGCTTGGCCTTCGGCACACATCACAGGTTTTAAATTACTGCTTTTAGAATTAACAAGTTTTCAAAAGAAAGATATATAATATTTGTCTTTTTATTCATTGGCTGTGATTCGTCGCGTATCCTCAAAACGTTATCCACAATGCCCCCACAAGAGAAAATCGCCCGGGCCTCCGGCCGACGGGCGAGGATTTTATCCAAACAGAATCCATTGGGAAAAAGCGCAAAGACTATTTTCATAATAAACTATTATTGAAATAAAGGAGAAAACAATATGATTGAGTCAAGGTGTGGTTTATTGTGTAGTATTTGTAAATATCGTGAGCAATTTAACTGTGCTGGATGTTTAACAATCGAAAAACCTTTTTGGAGTGATAGTTGTCCTGTGAAAAATTGTTGTGAAAAAAGAAACTATGAGCATTGTGGAAAATGTAATGATTTTCCATGTGAGTTATTAAATCAGTTTTCATATGATAAAGAACAGGGTGATAATGGGAAACGTATTGAACAGTGCAGATACTGGATAAAAGGAAAATAAATGTCAACAACAGCTGATTTTGTGGAATATATATGTGAACAAGTAAACGGAGTAGGTAATATCCGTTATAAAAAAATGTTCGGCGAATATATGGTTTATATAAATGAAAAACCAGTGTTACTGGTGTGTGACAATACTCCATACATAAAAATGCTAGATTGTATTTCTGAATTAATGAAAAATGCTGAAACTGGATATCCATACAAAGGGTCAAAAGAACATTATATTTTAGATATTGACAATTCAGATTTCGCAAAAGAGATTGTCACGATTCTTGAAAAGAATTATGAAGTACCAAAGAAAAAAGCTAAAAAAGCAAAATAATTCATCTTTGGATAAATTGTTGCAGTAATGAGCATTTTTAATAGATGTATGTACTGGTAGAATAATTACCTGACAATAGTATAAGTCCGGCCTTGGCTTCCAGCCGTGCGACCTGGACAAGAAGTGGGGGCCCTGGTGGATAACAGAGGATAAAGCGCTTCGCTCGGAGTACCTCGCTTGACCTTCGGCACACATCGTAGGGTTTAAACTACCTCTTTAAGAAATACTTAGTTTTGGAAGAAAAATATTACAACTTTGAAATAATAATTCTTGAGCTACGATGCGTCGCTTATCCTCGGGACGTTCTCCGAAATACCGCCCCAAGAGGAGACGCCCGGACCTCCGGCCCACGGGCGAGGAAATATAGGCAAAGAAATAATATTTGATATTTTCCCTATAGCATATTCTGAACAACCAAAAGATTGTATTTTGAGAATATTTATTTGGATTTAAATAAAATTAATAAAAAAAGATCGAATTCTGGATATTTTAAGGATTTTGTCGTGTGATATTATTCCGAAAGAAATGTTTAATAAGTGTTTTAAAAAAGTAATATTACGAATTAAAAAACCTTGTAGATTTGGTATTTAAAGTGTATACTATGAAGTGTATACTAAAAGAGGTAGAATTATGGAAATAAGTACAAAAGAACTCAGGATAAAACCTGGTAGAATAATAGAAAAAGTCTCAAATGGACAGGAAGTTGTAGTAACTTTCAGAGGAAAAGCATTGGCTAGAATAGTGCCTATGCCTAATTTGGGAAAAAATATCGAAGAGAATGAAAAAGAAGAACTCTTTGGATTATGGAAAAATCATAAAAATATTGGTGATGTTGATAATTACGTAAGAAAAATAAGAAAAGGAAGAGAGTTTTGATAATTGATACAGATGTAATAATATGGTTTTTAAGAGGAAATGAAAAAGCCAAGGAAGTAGTTTATAAAAATATCCCATTTAAAATATCTGTAATAACCTATATGGAAATTGTGCAGGGAATGAAAGATAAAAAAGAATTATTAGTTTTTCAAAAGCAGTTGAGAAAATGGAATGTAGAGATTTTACAAATAGATACAGAAATATCGTCAAGAGCGATGTTTTTTGTAGAAGATTATTTTTTAAGTCATTCAATGGAATTATCAGATGCTTTAATTGCAGCGACAGGAATACAAACAAAAGATATAGTATTAACAGCAAATGATAAACATTATAAATTTATTCCCAACATTCAGTTGGAAAAGTTTAAACCTTAGAAAGCCCCAAGCCTTGGCGGTGCCGTGCGGCTTGGAAGAAGGGGCGGTACTTCCGAGAACAGCGGTTAAAGCGCTACGCTCGCAGTAGCTCGCTTGGGCTCCTGCCTGTGCGCAGGCAGTTCACCAAAAAAACACGAGTTACTCCAAGCTATAAATTAAAGAAAGTAAACATACAATGCAAATAGATTAATGTGTTTTCTTCGCTTAACCGCGGGACGTTATTTGAAATGCCCCGTAGGAAAATATATCGCGCCGTCCTGGCGCGATGGGAAATTCTAAAGACTAATGGAAATTAGTTAAAATGAAATGTAATTATAAAGTATTGAGACCAGCTTTGATACAAGCTGCTGTTAATTCTTTATCTAAAGATCCTATTGAACCCTGTTTTCTAATTCCAAGTTCCAAATAAGCAGCATCATAAGCACTTAAGTTATAGATCTGAGTAAGTTCCAGAAGTTTTTCAGTATATTCACTACCATAATTTGAATCAGTTATAAAATTAAATGAAGAAAGAAGCTTATTAATATTTAGAACATCATTGTGTTTTAAGCGTTTTCTTTTTACAGCAGTTGTTAAAACATTACTCATTTCATACCACCATAGTAGAGGAATATAAACTTCATCATTTTCTTCAATATTTAGAAAAGATTTTTTAATAATTTCTGATTTTTCATCAGGAAGAAATAGAGATGCACAAAAAGAGCAATCAAGAATATAAACCATTTTATTTCCTGCCAGATTTAATAGCTTCAAGTATGTTAAATTTCTCGTTTAAAGAGCTTTGATATTGAAATAATTGTGCAATTATCTCTTTACGAAGATATGTGTCTTCAGAAAAAGGAATAATTTTAGCAACAGGTTTTCCTCTTTTTGTTATGGTATAATTCTTGCCTTTTTGAACTTCTTCAATTATTTCTGAAAAATGTGTTTTAGCATCAAAAGTACCAATGTTCATATCGTCCTCTTATAATCTAGTATAGTAAGCTAGTAGCATAAAGTCAAGAAATATAGTAAAGAATAATTACAAGAGTAAAAACTTTTAATTTTGTAAGATATAGCGCTAAAGCAAGAAAGCCTATAGACGTCCTGTCTATAGGCTTAATACGGGGCACTTCAAATAACAGAGGATAAAGCGCTACGCTCCCTTTGGTCGCTTGGGCTTCGCCACACATCGTAGGGTTTTTACTACAACATCTAAAAACAACAAGTTTTGGAAGAAAATATTGCAACTTTGAAAATATCATTCTTATCCTACGATGCGTCGCTTATCCTCGGGACGTTATATGCAATACGACCCCAAGAGAAAATCGCCCGGACCTCCGGCCCACGGGCGAGAAAAAATAATTCGCTGTATATACACTCTATATATGAAATATATGGTTTTCTAGTTATTTAATATGTTAAATATACAAAGGGGATTAAATGAAGAAAAATTCATTATTTTTAGGTGAAACAAATGATACAGACATTAATCTCATAATTTCAGAAAATGATTATAGACCTGCTATCTTAAGCTTAAATAATAAACATTTTCCCAAAATAATTCCACAAGACGATCAAATAATGAAATTATTAAAAGAATCACAGAATAAATATAAGGATTCAATACGATTCGTATATAATAATCGTAGATATTCAGCTTTAAATAATCAATTTGATTTTTCTGTAATATACGCAGAAACAATTATTGAAGCAGATATAAATAATATTGAAGATATACAAATTCAAAGTGTTCGATATTATTTATCTAATTTTAATCGTTATATTTTAGATGGCAATATTAGCAATAAATTTGAGAATAGTGAATTTACTCGTAAAATATCAATGCCTGAATTTAGTACAAAAATTAATTATAAGAACTTAGAAGTATCTATTTTCAACAAATACTTATTTGATACAGAAAAGAATGATAGAAAATTTAAGATTGATGAGTATCCAGTAATAGAATATAGAACCAATGATAAATTCGAATTTTATGACATTGTATCATTTTCACATGATTTGAGCATGATTTTTACTTATTTGACAGGATATGAATGCTATCCTATGCATATTTGGGTTAGTGATGATAATTCGTATTATAGATCTTTATATAAACCTGTACCTACAATAAGAGACATTAACATTGTTACTTCTCATGAATTTATTTTCAAATTTAAAGATCTTTGTGAAAAAAATGATTTCTCAAAAATATTTACAAATTACTATTCAAATGAGCGATTTATAAAGTTTAAAAAACTTTATTCAAGATTTTATTATTTATACTCTTCTCAAAACGAATGGGAATATGAATTGCTTGGCTATTTAAGTGTTTTTGAGAAGTCTATTAGTAATATACAAAAGTATAAATATATTGATATAGAAATTAAAAAAAATATAATTGATACGGTAAAAAATAGTTTATTGACCGAATTTAAAAAAAATAGAAATATTGATTATGAACCCATAGAAAAAAGCGTTTTGAATTATAAAGAAAAATTAACTTACCAAAAGAAGCATTTTTTAACTTTTAGAGAGAAATATTTAGTTTGGATTGAAAACTTAGATCAAACATTGAATTCTATATTCAGTTTTGATGAAAGAGAGTTTAAAATAATAAAAAAATTAAGAGATGATATTGCTCATTCAAATTCGATTGATTATTCAGATTATGATATATCTAAAATATTTGAAATAATTGAAAAAATGAAACTAATATTATTATATCTAATATACACCGATTTGGGATTCGATCTTAAGAGAATAATTTCGAATTTACATTCAACAATGAATCCTATATTAAGAAAATCCAATATAGATAAAGTAGCATTAAAACGGGCTAGTGGACGAATTCCATTTATTAAAATAAACAACCATGATTTTAAGTATTTCGCAGAACATAATTTAATGTATCTTGTTGTGGAAAAGAAAACAGAAAATACAGATATCAATTATTTAATTAATAAATCGTTTACAGAAAACGTTAATAATTCATGGATAAATGATGACGGTAAACAATTTCATAATATACGTGACTTTTTGAAGGATTTATATAAACCTAATAATATAGAAATCAACTTTTCTTCTGGTTATGTAGAAACAAAGGATGGTTTGTTAAAAGATGTTCATGGATTATGTATTATTGATATTTAACAAAGCCATGAACAGTGATCGAGTCTTTGGCACAACATCTGCTCACCGCTTCACTCTGAGGTAAATGTAGCGCCAATTCTTTCGCTTTGCTACAGAAGCGAGTCGGCTCGTTATGGTGACGCTAATTATACTGGAATATTTAGAAAAGAGGAAAAGTCCGGCCTTGGCGGTGCCGTGCGGCCTGGACAAGAAGGGGTCGTACTGCATATAACAGCGAATGACCGGTTCCGGCTGTTTCTAAGGAAACAGCCGGAACCCAAATTGCCGAAATAATACATGTTAAGAATAATGGAATAGAGTATAAACTTTTGGAGTGAAAAACACCATCGTCAACTTCGGTCATTCGCGAGACGTTATGTGCAATGAGCCCGACAAGAGGAAGACGCCCGGACCTCCGGCCGACGGGCGAAGAGATGATATTTTTACTATTATTTCAGTATTAAATGTTATAATCATATAAAAAGAGGTAATAAATTATATGGAAACAATAAATATATCACATGCGAAACTTGCTTCAGGAGCAATAGAAGTTTTTAATTTAAATATCATTCTTAAAAAAGTTAACATCTTTGTAGGCCCTAATAATTCTGGGAAAAGTAGACTTATTAGAGCTTTGATAGACCCTTTAAAATGTAGTTATGAATATAAATATGATGTTCTTGTTGAAAATATATATAGCATTGCAGAAGCTTTTAAATCAATTCCACTTTTAAATGATATAGTAAGTGATGATGCTACAAAAGTCTCTGTTAAAGTATTAACGGAATTGATTGATATTTTGAAAAATAATCCAGGAATAATAATAAATCAGAATTTTATAGATGATATAAATAAAATAGGAAATACTTTCAATAATATTACTAGAAACTGTAAAAGAAATAACCTTAGTATTTATGCTGAAATTAAGAAAGTCAATGTTAAAATAGATAAAAGTAAAAATGAAATATTAGGATTTTGCGAAACAAGAAAAGATAAAGAAATTAAACGTACTATATATTATGTTCCAACTTTGAGAGGATTACGTACAATAGACTTCTTTGATGTTGCAAAAGACAAAATTGAAGAGTCATTTATAAAAGCTCAATTAAATAGAGCCTTATCTTTTAACAAAGATTTTTACAAAGGCCGTACGTTAAAAGATTATTGGTCTAATGATAATAAAGAAATTGTCTCTTTTAAAGATAACTCTTATAATTACTCTGAATTCGAAAAAAGTATTAAAGTAAATATTTTTACAGGATTAAGTCTATATGATGAATTAATGGCTATGATGTTAGGTGATTATTCTGAAAGAGAATCTATACAAGAGTGGTGTCAATTCTTAGGCGATAACTATTTTGAACAAAAGATAAATATAACTCCAAATCTTAAAGAACAAGTAGTAAAAATAAAGCTTGGAGATGAACCAGAAAGAAGTATTCATGATCTTGGTGATGGCTTACAATCTATTATAATAATAACTTTTCTTATGTTTAAATGTAAAAATCAAAATACGCTAATAGCAATTGAAGAACCGGAGCTATATCTCCATCCCGGTATGCAAAGAATTCTAATAGAAAATATGTTAAATGTTGAGTTCAATAAGATACAATATCTAATAACTACGCATTCCAATCATTTTTTAGATGTTTTTTATGAAAATAAAGATGTAGTCAATATTTACAATTGTTATAGAAAAAATAGTAAAATAGAATTAGATAATATTTTGAATACTAAAAAAGGAGAGATTCTAACTAATATAGGTGTAAAACCCTCATCAATATTCTTAAGTAATGCAATCATAATGGTGGAGGGGATTTCAGATATAATATATTTTCGAAAATTCTTGGATTTATATATGAGTAATGGTGGCCAAAAGAGATTTATAGAAGATAAACATTATACATTTGTAGAGAGTTCTGGCAACAATATTGTACATTGGGATTTCATTGGTGGAGAGATTAAAGCTGAAACAGTTTTTAAAAATATATTTGTAATTGCTGATAGTGACGGTATAAATATAGATGAAATAAGTAAAAAAGATGATGAAACACTTACTCTTAAGGAAAAAAGGATTAAAAAGATAAAAGAGCTAGAACATAGTTATGTTTTATATTGCAGAGAAATAGAAAATTTATTACCGTGGTCTGCAATAAAAAATTATATTGTTGAAAAAGAATCCTTTTATGGTGGTATAAAACGTGAAATCAATAAAGACTTAATAGATGATATTGCTAATATGGAAAATGTTCCTCTTGGTGATGCGATACAAACTAGTTTAGAAAAACTAAAAAGCAATTTAGAAAATAAAAAAGTCTATATTTACAAAACTGATAACGGAACAATTGTAAATAAACTTGAATTTTCTAAAGGTATTATTATGCATTTAGATAATTTTGAACAACTAACGGTTGAAGCCCAAAAAGTAACTAAGGAAATTTATAGATTTATAAGTGAAGTTAATAAATAAATATAAATGAAGAATCCAGACCTAACTCCGTTGAACGGTCTGGATGTCGGGCTCACAGCACATAACAGCGAATGACCGGTTCCGGCTGTTTCTAAGGAAGCAGCCTCCACCCAAATTGCCGAAATAATACATGTTAAGAATAATGGAATAGAGTATAAACTTTTTAAAGTGAAAGACACCATCGGCAACTTCGGTCATTCGCGGGACGTTATACGAAAGACCGCGCCAAGAGAAATGCTCGCCATCCATGGCGAGCAAGAAAGGAGGAGTTGTGAACAACCCAATACCAGATAAACTATTAAAAAATATTCAATATTGTATTTCACTAAGACCGGTAATTGTATTAGGAAGTGGTTCGTCCTGTCAATATTGCATTCCTGGTATGAAGGAATTGACTGATTACCTTATAAGTGAAATAAAACCTAAAAAAGATGATGAAAAAGTATGGCAATCATTTAAAGAATTGATAAGTATTAATAATGATTTAGAAAAAACATTACATAATATTTCATTACCAGAAGGTTTAGAAAAACAAATTGTTATAAAAACTCATCAATTATTATTAAAAGCAGATAATCAAGTTTTGAATAAAATTATTAATGAAGAAATAAAATTACCTTTATCAAGATTATTGAAATATTTAAATGCAACCGCAAACCCTGAAATAAAAATTATAACAACAAATTATGATAGAATAGCAGAATATGCAATCGATGCAGCGTATATAAATGGGTATTATGGCTTTGCTGGCTCATATTTAAAATACTTCAATGGTTTTGAGAATAAGAATTATATTAATTGTATTTTACTCTTAAAAGTTCACGGATCATTGGATTGGTTTGTAGATAAGAATAGCAATATTCTATCTATTCCAGATTCAATTGTCAAAAATAATGATTACATACCTTTAATTGTTACTCCAGGTATTAAAAAATATGAACATACACATAATGAACCTTTTAGAACAATTATAACAAAAGCTGATGAAGCATTTAAAAATGCAAATTCTATAATATGCATTGGGTACGGATTTAATGATATTCATATACAACCAAAATTATTAGATAAAATTAAAAAAAGTAAAATACCAATATTAATAATAACAAAAGAATTAACAGAGAACACAATTAAATTTATTAAATCGTCTGAACATGAAAATATAATTGCTATAAGCAAGAGTAAAAATGGCTCAATAATTCATCAATCTAGTATCGAAAAACATATTGAAGTTAAAGAGGAAGTATGGCAATTAGCGGAATTGATAAAATACATAATATAGGAGAAAAAAATGTCATTATTTAATTACAAAGATGCTGACGCGCTAGGTAAAGTTATTGCTGTTGATACTGCAAGTGTTACTGTTTCTGTAGAAAATATTGAACTATTGCGGAAAATGCAGGTTAACAGATTAGTTGCATTACGAAGTTGTAGAGCTGGACAACATTTAATAGGAATTGTGCAAAAAATTATTCGTAGTATGATTAATATTCCAGAAAATGAAAATGAAGAAGAAGTAAATCAAATCAATGAGAATAATATTGTTAGAATAACATTAATTGGCACTTTCTTCGATAAGCTTTTATCTAAAGAAAATATATTTCGTAGAACTTTAGAAACAGTGCCAGAAATCGATTCGCCATGTTTTTCAATAGAAGGAAAATTGTTAACTGAATTTATGAAAGCAATATCCTATCAAACAGGATCTCAAGATCAATCATTGAGTTTAGGTGTTTATACAATGGATGATGATGCCATAGCGTATCTTGATGCTAATAGATTTTTTCAACGACATGCTGTAATTGTTGGAAGTACTGGTTCTGGTAAATCCTGGACAACTGCACGATTATTGGAACAAGTCTCAGAATTATCTAATTCTAATGCAATACTATTTGATATCCATGGAGAGTATAAAACAATTAAAGGTGATGGTATAAAACATTTAGGTATAGCTGGCCCAAATGATGTTATCAAAGGGAAAGGATTAAAGGATGGTGTACTTTATTTTCCTTATTGGTTACTAGGTTATGAAGATATGACTTGTATGCTTGTAGATAGAAGTGATCAAAATGCTCCTAATCAATCTATGGTTTTATCAAGAACAGTTACACAGTCTAAAAAGACTTTTCTAGAAAAAAATAATGAAACTGATATACTAACTAATTTTACAATCGACAGTCCGGTTCCATATCTTCTGGAGGATGTATTAGTAGAATTAAATCGATTAGATAAAGAAATGGTTCCTGGAGCAAGAGCAGGAGTAGATAAACAGGGTGATTTTCATGGGAAATTAAGTAGATTTATTGCAAGACTTGAAAATAAAAAAAGTGATCGTAGATTATCATTTATGATGTCTCCACCTAAAGATGTAAATACAATGAATTGGTTAAATGACTTAGGTAATTCTTTATTAGCAGGAAGAGATAATCAACCTGAAAAAAAAGGAGGTGTTAAAATAATAGATTTTTCTGAAGTTCCTTCTGATATATTACCATTGGTTGTTGGTAGAATAGCAAGTTTTATTTTTTCAGTTCAGCAGTGGACACAGAAAATAAATAGACATCCAGTAGCACTTATTTGTGATGAAGCACATTTGTATATTCCTGAGAGAGTAGGAGTATCAGGTCTTGCTGATTCCTCTCTTCGATATTTTGAAAGAATTGCAAAGGAAGGAAGAAAATATGGTGTTGGACTGGTTGTTATAAGTCAGCGACCTTCCGAGGTTAACAAAACAGTATTAAGCCAATGTAATAATTTTGTTGCACTAAGACTTTCAAACGCTGAAGATCAAAATGTTATAAAAAGGTTACTACCCGATAACTTAGGAGGATTTGCCGATTTATTACCAATATTAGATACTGGAGAAGCTCTTGTTGTTGGTGATTCTAGTTTGTTACCAAGCAGGATAAGAATTTCTGAGCCAAAGAATAGGCCGGATAGTGGTACAATTGATTTTTGGGATGAATGGAAAAAAAATAATAAAAAGAATATAATATCAGAAGCAATAAAAGCTTGGAGAAAACAAAGTATTTTGTAATTAAGCTACGCCATCCATGGCGTAGCTTAAAGGCGCGGTCCTTCGTATAACAGAGGATAATTCGCTGCGCTCGGAGTACCTCGCTTGGCCTTCGGCATATTTTGCTATCATCAAACTTGAATAGTAAAAGTAAACCCCTTTTCAAAGTATATAAAGTAGACATAAATGTTTTAGAGTTTGAACCGCAAAACATCGCTTATCCTCGGGACGTTATCCACAATGCCCCCACAAGAGAAATCGCCCGGACCTCCGGCCGACGGGCGAGGATAGTAAAAGTAGAATATTTTACAATAAAAGAGGTTTATTGATGAAAATATCTGAGGTTCTCAGTGAAACCAAATACATTATGTATTTTTTTGAATGCATTAAACTGACATATAAACCAAAAAAGTTAATATCTTTTGCGGAAAAACAATCTACATCAAATTTATTATTATTTATAGTTTCAGCATATTATTCATTAATTTTTATTATTTTTAATAATGATTATTCATTTGAGAAACAAATTAGGTTATCATTTAATTCATTGTTTTTATCATTAATATTTTTACCAAGTGTAATAGCTTCAATTTCGTTTAGAAAAAAAACTTTAAGATCAAGAGTAAAAACTGCATTTTATATATCAATAAATTTTATTGTCTTTTATTTATCAATACCCATTACTTTATATATAATATTTATTAAAACCGAAAAATATTTTTATTATTATTCATTTTGGATTGGATATTTTATAATTTGGATTTTTTGTATTGTAATTTTTCCAATACTAATAAATACCAGTTACAATAGAATATTTAGTACGTTACTTTCTATATTTCTTATAGTGATAATGAATATTACGATAAACCTGATTATTAGTAATGGTGATAATAATATTTTAGAAGAATTTGATCCGATAATTTATGAAAATAATAGTAAAAGAGTAATGGAAAATGCTCATATTGATTTTTTATCTGAAAATGGACAAATTATAGTGAGTAGTTTTAATAATTATCTTGATACTATGAAATATTATTATCTTGAAAATATAATGATAGAAGAAAAAACAATGGATTTGATAATTAGTAATTTACAAGATATAGAAAGTAAAATAACGTTTAAAACAAATCAAGAAATAATAAAAACAAGTAAAGAAAAAGCCTTATTGCTAAAAAAAATTATTGTGCAAACAACTCGAATAAAAAAAATATCTGATGAATTACCTGAAGGATTAAAAAGAAGTATAGCTTTTAATGAAGAAGCAAATACGATACTTGTAAAAAATAAAGAACTTATTAAAGAAGAATTAAGAAAAATACAAGATATAGAAAATAGGATAAAAAATAATTCGAATGAAATAACAAATAAAGAAGCAATTAAAATAAAAGAAGAAATCAAACGAATGAGTATAAAATCAAAAGAATTAGATGAAGAAATAGAAAAAATTACTGAACTACTAGAAAAATCACAGACTGAAATGGAAAACACAAAAGCCTATATTGATTATCTTCAAAAGGTTAATAGTGTTGGAAAAGAAGTAAATATAATAATAAATGATTATAATATTGTTACTCAGAATAGTATTAAAGCAGTTGAAAGAATTAATGCAATATATAAGATGAAAATATTTTTATGGATGTTTCCATAATACTTACTATGAAATATTGTATAAATAGGGCATGTACAGGTAGAGTTATTGCTTGACACTTGAAAGAAGTCCGGCCTTGGCTCCGCCGTACGGCCTGGACAAGAAGTGGGGGCACTGGTGGATAACAGCGGTTAAAGCGCTGCGCTCGCAAGCTCGCTTGGGCTCCTGCCAGTTGTGCTGGCAGTTCGCCAAACATCGCAGCTTGAAATAAAAGTAAAAGAACTAAACAGCTTGTGGAATAATGTAATCATAAATTGCGATGCTTCGCTTAACCGCGGGACGTTATGCTCAATACCAGCCGCAAGAGGAAATCGCCCGGACCTCCGGCCGACGGGCGAAGAAAACAGGATCTGCTGTATAATATACTTTATACATAAAAATATACAGTTTTCTAGTTATTAAATATGTTTGATTGACCCTATGGGCCAAAAGGAGAAAATATGATAAATATCAAAGAGTTAAACCAACTAAGAAAAGATTTTACGACTATTTATGAAGCGTATAAATCTGATAACTCATTAAAACCAAGACTGAAAGAAATTGTCTTCAACTTAGAAGAAATGCAAAAACAATTTGACATTGAATCTGGCTTTGCAGAGGCTCAGCAAATTGTTCACGATCTTTTAGTTGCAATACCAACAGAAAATTTAGGTAAACTTGAAAATCGAAAAGCATTAAATATTGCTGAAAATGTTCAAGCCTTGGCTGATATTATACAACCTAATAATGAAGAAAGTATGGAAATTAGCTTGGCTGGTATAAGTCCTGGAAGTGCAATCCTGATGTATGATTTTATACAAAAAGAGAAAAAAGGATTGGCTCCATTCGTCAATGTAGAAGAAACAAAAGAGCGAATTACTAAGATTATAAAAACAGCCCCTATGTTAATGGAGAAAAATTTCAATAAAACTAAATTTGAAGAATTTAAAAAAGAAACTGGTATAAAAGATGAAAGTGCTTATGAAATAGCAAAGACTATATTAAAAATTGTACCAGCAACAAGTGATATAAATGATAATATTATATTTTCAATAAATAACGAAAAAGAAAAAATTGATTTAAATATTGAGAAGGCAGATAGGCTGAATATAGCAAAAGCAAAAACAAATATATATAATATAGTAAAACCTGAGGAGCGTAAAGAATTAGAAGGTAAATTGGGAATAATGGAAGAATGGGATGTGAATCATAAAATTGTAATTATTGATGTTGATAGGAATAATTATACTGTAAATTATGAGCCAACACAACAAAACCTAAAAAAAATTAAAGACAATATTGGCAAAGAAGTAAAAATAAGACGTGAAAAGGATCCTGATGATAATAGGCGTTGGATTTTAACTGAATGGGTAAAAAAATAGGAGGTAATTATGAGAAGTCATAGAATTGTCCTATTATTATCAGTTTTCTTAATTAGCATCTTTGGAGTTTATTTTTATTTAAATACAAATAGACACCAACCAATAAATCTGGTATTAACTCTTGAAACAAATATAAATGATAAATTAGTTATAAGTGAAAAATCATTATCCGAATTGAATCATATAATTAATGAAAATCTTATTGTAAAAGATCAGAACAAATTAATTGAAATATTTCAGGAAGAAAAATCAAATTATATAAATTTAATTACTATAATTTCAATTCTGCTAACTGTTTTTAGTTTATATACAGTCTTAAGTGCTTTTGTTGAAAAAAATGAAATAAACAGATTAAGTCAAGATATGAAGGCTAAAATTGATGAGTATGAAGGTGAATTACAAAATGTGTATTTTAATACACTTATATCACATATTCAAAAAGTGAAGGAATCATATATAAATGGTTCAACAAAATGTCTTGAAGACGGATTAAAAGTATCTGATTCGCCATCATTTTTGAAGGCTATAAATCTTGATCTTGGTAGTTTGTTTGAGTTTATTCGCAGGAAAGAATTGACACAAAGAATCAATGATAAAAGCTTTTTTATTGAATATGCAAATCTAACATTTGCACTAATTAAATATGGATTTGATAAAAAATATCTTCCAAATAGTGATTACAATATGAATGAAAATGAAGTTTTTAGGTTTAGCATTTCAATGTTGCATAATAATATCGATAAAAAGATTTTCAAGGATTTTAAAGAAACTATTAGTCAATTTAAAACTATTGAATGGGGTCGTTATTAATCTAATTACTGTTTCAATCTGATAATTCCTATTGTCACACTTTTTGCTGTCGTCATTATAGGCTAAAAGTCAACAATCTCTTCTGGCCAAATTACAAACTAGGCATATGTTCTAATAATTAAAAAAGAAAAGAAGTCCAGCCTTGGCTCCGCCGTGCGGCTTGGACAAGAAGCGGCTGGTACTGGAGCATAACAGCGGTTCAAGCGCTTCGCTCGGAGTACCTCGCTTGGCCTGCGGCAAACATCGTAGGATTTGAACTACAACTTATAGAAACAAAAAGTTTTAAAAGAAAATAAATAAAAGCTTTGAGTTTTCGATTCATGTTCTACGATGCTTCGCTTAACCGCGGAACGTTATCCACAATGCCCCCCACAAGAGGAAATCGCCCGGACCTCCGGCCGACGGGCGAGGATATGCAGTATAATATTAAATGTTATATACAATACATTATGAAGGTGTATAAGAGTGAGAAAATTAATTATTATTGGAAATGGTTTTGATCTTTCACATGGTTTTGAGACTAGCTATAAGTCATTTTTGCTTTATTATCTTAATAAAGTACAATTAGAATTCTTTAAGATTCGAGAAAATAACAATGATACAATATATGAGAATCCACTGATTAAGATTAAGACTTCATTAAGTAAAGAAAAAATTATGGAGAGTATAAATAATAAAAAATTATTAGACTGGTTCCAATTCTATAATGGGATGTCGTATAGTTATCAAATAAAAAAAGGGATTGTCGATGAACAATCAGTTCTTGGTTCAGATAAATATAAAAAAATAGTTATCTCTATAAAATCAAAACTTTTTGATAAAATATTTGATAAAGTGTCTTTGAATTGGGTAGATATTGAAAATGAATATTTTTCTACAATACTAGAAAATATAGACGATAAAGATAGTTTGAATACAATAAATAATGATTTATCATATTTAAAAGAGCATTTAATTACGTATCTAAAAGAAATAACCCAAAATAATGATAATATAATCGAAAAAGAATATATACGCAAATTCACAGAAAATAATCCGGATGAAATTATGTTTCTAAACTTTAATTATACTAATACTATTGAAAGATATAAAAACGCAATAGTATTGAATGAAGGTAATAAATTAAATGAAGATAGTATTAAAATAAATTATATACATGGAAGTTTAGATAATTTACATGGAAAACCAATTTTTGGTATTGGTGATGAACATCATAAAAGATATGAAGAATTAAAAAATCATGAGAACTGTTTAGCAGCTTTTAGAAATAGTAAATCAATATGTTATTTAAAGAATGGTAATTATAAAGATTTACAATATTTTTTAGGGAAATATTATGATGTTGAAATATATGGCCATTCTTGTGGATTGTCAGATCGAACACTATTGAAATATATATTTCAAAATAAAAATTGTATAAAAATTAGAATATTTCATTACAGGGGAGAAGAAGATTATTCAAATAAAACTATAGAAATATTACGTCATTTTGATGATCCACAAATATTTAGAGATAAGGTAGAAACATATAATCCTGGTTACTCTATGAATCTAAAGAATTGAAATAGTGTACAGGTAGAATAATTACCTGACAGGTTAATGCGTCTGGCCTTGGCTCCGCCGTTCGGCCTGGACAAGAAGTGGGGGCACTGGTGGATAACAGCGGTTAAAGCGCTTCGCTCGGATTACCTCGCTTGGCCTTCGGCAAACATCGCAGGATTTGAACCACAACTGTATATAGCAACAAGTTTTCAAAAGATAGAAAATACAACTATGTGTTTGTTATTCTTAATCTACGATGCTTCGCTTAACCGCAGGACGTTATCCACAATGCCCCCACAAGATGCAATCGCCCGGACCTCCGGCCGACGGGCGAGGAATAAGAGAGTAAATATTTTAATATAGAAAAGCCATGTAATTTAAAATTATTTCCCAAAAAAAAGAAAAAGAAATATTTGACATAATATATATCATGGTATATATTATCTATAGAGGTAATATTATGAATACAGCTAAATTATTTCAGAATGGTCGATCTCAGGCTGTTCGTCTGCCTAAAGAATTTCAATTTAGTGGAGAAGAGGTTTTTATACAAAAACATGGAGACGCTGTACTTTTAATTCCTCATGAAAAAGCCTGGGAAGTATTTATGGAAGGTCTTTTAGGTTTCTCAGATGATTTTATGAAAGATGGTAGGGATCAAGGTGTAAACCAAGAAAGAGAAAGCTTCTAATGTACCTTCTTGACACTAATATTTGCATTTATGCAATTAATAGAAAGCCAGAGAATGTTCTGGAGGCAATAAAAGAAAAATCTAAAAATGGAATATATATTTCAGCACTTACTGTTGCAGAATTAGAGTATGGAGTGGAAAATAGTAAACAAATAGAAAAAAACCGAATAGCTTTGTTGAAATTTATTTCAATTTTTAATATTTTAAATTTTGATGATTCAGATGCTATTCCTTATGGGAAATTAAAATCAAAACTCAAGAAAGATGGAAAAATAATTGGACCAATAGATATGCTACTTGCAGCACAAGCGATAAGTAAAGATATGATATTTGTTACAAATAATGTTGGTGAATTTGCAAGAATTGAAGGTTTGAAAATTGAAGACTGGACAAAATATTAAGAATTATATTAAAAATATTTTATCAAATTAATTAAAATAGAAGAAAAAGAATCTAAGTCCGACCTTGGCTTCTCCATACGGCCTGAACAAGAAGGGGACGTACAACTGCAAACAGCAATTAATTCGCTACGTTCCCTTCGGTCGCTTGAACTTAACTAAAATTCGCAGTTGAAAAGAATAAAAGAATTAAGCAAATTTTAAAAAATACAACAATTATCTGCGATGTTTAGTTTACCAACTATCGTTAAGTGGCATTGCACTATGCTTTATGATGCAAGTGGTAATTCTAATTGCTTTATGACAGTTATTTTGGGAATATCAACGTCGATTGTATCAATTGGACTTTTAATATCTAAAAGATCAAACCTTTGGGCATGTAAGTATATCATTGTAGAGTTTATTGAAGAGTGCCCTAATAGCCGCATAATATAAAATATATTTACATTATGCTCTAATAGATGTGTTGCAAAACTATGTCTTAATGTGTGAACATGTGCTGATTTATTTATATTTGTTTTTCTAAAATATTTTTGAAAAACCTCCTGAATACGCCTTGATCTCATAGGTATAGCTTTATTTTTAAAATTAAAAAATAAATAATTAATAGGGGCATAATTTAGTATATATTCTTTTAATAATTTAATTGTATTGTCACCAATTATTGCATATCTTTCCTTTCTATTTTTTGATTCTGATACAAATATAAGTTTTCTGTTAAAATCTATATCAGTTATTTTAAGATTTAAGCCTTCTGATATTCGAAGTCCTGAAGAATATAGTAATGTGAATAAAGTCTTATATCTAAAATCAGAACAGTTATTTAAAAATAGTTTTATTTCTTCCTTTGTCAGAATCGTTGGAACTTTAAATACTTTTTTAGGTCTTGGAATGGAAACAATATATTCTTTCATATTGTGAAGAGAAAAGAAAAATAAAAGAGCATTATAATAGCAATGAATTGTGGAGAGACTATTCCCCGAATCATATAAATAAAAGAAAAATCGTCTTAACTCCTGTTTTGTTATATCTGTGGGTTTTTTATTGAAAAATAAAGCAAGTTTATGAACATAAAAGACATATATATTTATTGTTCTTTGGCTATATCCTTGTAAAGTCATTTCTTCTATCATGTGCTCACGTAAATATCCCATAATTATCTCCTATAAAAAAAAAGTAATTAAGTATGGAGAATATTTGAAAATATTTAAAGGTATTATGTTATACTTTTAAAATTACACAATAAAATGTGTTAAATATTACGAGAAAATAACTGGCAGCAAAATTAACTATAGATTGTACAGGTAGAGTAATTACATGACAATGAATGGAGTCCGGCCTTGGCTTCCAGCCGTGCGGCCTGGACAAGAAGTGGGGGCACTGGTGGATAACAGAGGATAAAGCGCTACGCTCGGAGTACCTCGCTTGGCCTGCGGCACACATCGTAGGATTTGAACTTCAACATCTAGAAACAACCAGTTTTGAAAGAATAATAAAACAGCTTTGAATATCAATGCTTATCTTACGATGCGTCGCTTATCCTCGGGACGTTATCCACAATGCCCCCACAAGAGAACACCGCCCGGACCTCCGGCCGACGGGCGAGGAGAAGAAGCAGATAAATGATTGATGAATATTCGGAAAAGGATTATTTTGAAAATATACATAGTAGGAGAAAAATGTGAATAAAAAAGAAAATGAATTATTTGAAGGATGTAAATCAGGGAATATCGAAATAGTAAAAAAAGCTTTAACAAGTGGAATTTTATCACCAAAAGCAAATGTAAATGTAAAAAATGAAAATGGAGTTACTCCTTTGATGATCGCAGCGCAGAATGGATTTTTAGAAATTGTAAATATATTAATTACAAACGAAGCAAGTATTAATGAAAGTAGCAAGGGTGAAATGACAGCGCTCAAAATGGCTGCTTACAATGGAAATGTTGATGTTACCAAATTATTGATAGAAAAAGGAGCCACTGGATTTAATAAAATATTGAAAACGGAATTTAAGAATTTTACAGCAAATGCAAAGCATGAATTACTGCAAGTTATAAATATAATAAACCAAAAAATATCATCGAAAGATGCTATGCAACATATATTTAATATTGGTTTTAGATTTGATTCACAAATGAAAGGATTATTTGCTGATAAAAAATGTTATGAAGATGGAATATTTTATATGAGTGAAAATGGACTTTTAGCTCTTAAAAGAGGAGCACAAGGTGAAATAATAGCTATTGATTATATTCAAATAAGTAATAACTTTAAAAATAGAATAACATTAATAAAACCAGTTGATGACGAACATGGAGAGATTTTATTCAATGATATAATGGAAAGCTTATAAAATAGTTAAAAAAATTAAAATTAAACTTTTAAGTTTTAAATTGGAAAGTAAGTCCGGCCTTGGCTTCCAGCCGTACGGCCTGGACAAGAAGTGGGGGCACTGGTGGATAACAGCGGTTAAAGCGCTACGCTCGGAGTACCTCGCTTGGCCTGCAGCATATTTTGCTGTCATTTAAAAAGAGCGATTAATATATAATTCTTCTCTGGTTTCGAGAAAAAGTCAGAAGTGTTTTAAATGTTAACTGCAAAACATCGCTTAACCGCGGGACGTTATCCACAATGCCCCCACAAGATGCGATCGCCCGGACCTCCGGCCGACGGGCGAGGAAATATGCATAATCAAATATTAGAGATAAATCATTTTTAACTGTACTCAATAGGAATAAATATTTAAAATCATAGGTGTCCAAAACAAGGACTATTAATTGCCTGAAATCCCAACTATAATGAATTAAGCTTGGACGGCTAATTCTTTACAGGAAAAGGAAATCAGGCAATGAGTTACAATAATACCATTTTAAAACAAATTCTACAAATAATTCCGAGACATGAATTTGAAAAATCTGTAAAAAAACATAAAGGGGACTTTGCTTCCAAAGGTTTTACCTGTTGGCAGCATTTTGTCTCCATGCTCTTTGCACAACTTTCAGGACAGACCGGGTTAAGAGGCATTGAAAACTCTTTTGAATCAATCAGTAACCACCTTTATCATATGGGTGTAAAAAAGGTAAAACGCTCTACATTATCTTACGCAAATAATAATAGAAGCTGTGAAGTTTATGAAAATGTTTTCACTGATCTTCTTGATAAGATATTATCCATGAAGAGAGCGCATAAACATAAATTTAAAAATCCTCTTTACAGTGTTGATGCATCAACTATTGACTTGTGTTTAAATCTCTTTCCATGGGCAAATTTCAGAAAATATAAAGGCGGAATAAAACTTAATGTAAAACTTGACCATAGTGGATATATTCCAGCTTTTGTATCAGTTACAACTGCAAAAACACATGAAGTCAATTCCTTGAAAAAAATGGCTTTCAACAAAGGCGATGTCATCACGTTTGATCGTGGTTATACTGACTTTAAATTATTCGCAAATTATTGTAATACCGGTATTTATTTTGTTACCAGGTTAAAAAAGAATGCTGATTATAAAATTGTCCAGAGAAAAGATACCTCCTCCTTTAAAAATATTACATCTGATCAGATCATAGAAATGAAAGGATTTTACACCAGTAAAAAATGCCCGTTAAAATTAAGACGAATCAGAAGCAGAGATCCTGAAACCGGTAAATATATTGTAATTCTTACCAATAATTTCCTTTGGTCTCCAACAACAATTGCTGCTGTTTACAAAGACAGATGGCAGATTGAAATATTTTTTAAAACTATCAAACAGAACCTCAAGATCAAGAAATTCTTTGGTACTTCCAGAAATGCTGTAATGACACAAATCTGGATTGCCCTAATTGCTTTTCTGTTACTTCAGTTCCTTAAAATGTTTTCATGTAGAAAATGGACTCATTTTTCACTGATGAAATTGATTCCTGTAATACTGACATCAAGAAAAGATATCTGGACTGTTCTCAATAAACCGCCTTCAGAACAGACTAAAAAAACTAGTTTCAATCTTCAACTGGAGCTGTTATGATTGTTTTGGACACCTATGATTTAAAATAATTATTAAAATACTTAAATATTATAGAAAGAGAGATTGATTAATGACTTTTAAACAGAAAGATTTTTTAAAAACCTATGAAATATCTAGTAAAGTAATTGCATAGGTGTCCAAAACAAGGACTATTAATTGCCTGAAATCCCAACTATAATGAATTAAGCTTGGACGGCTAATTCTTTACAGGAAAAGGAAATCAGGCAATGAGTTACAATAATACCATTTTAAAACAAATTCTACAAATAATTCCGAGACATGAATTTGAAAAATCTGTAAAAAAACATAAAGGGGACTTTGCTTCCAAAGGTTTTACCTGTTGGCAGCATTTTGTCTCCATGCTCTTTGCACAACTTTCAGGACAGACCGGGTTAAGAGGCATTGAAAACTCTTTTGAATCAATCAGTAACCACCTTTATCATATGGGTGTAAAAAAGGTAAAACGCTCTACATTATCTTACGCAAATAATAATAGAAGCTGTGAAGTTTATGAAAATGTTTTCACTGATCTTCTTGATAAGATATTATCCATGAAGAGAGCGCATAAACATAAATTTAAAAATCCTCTTTACAGTGTTGATGCATCAACTATTGACTTGTGTTTAAATCTCTTTCCATGGGCAAATTTCAGAAAATATAAAGGCGGAATAAAACTTAATGTAAAACTTGACCATAGTGGATATATTCCAGCTTTTGTATCAGTTACAACTGCAAAAACACATGAAGTCAATTCCTTGAAAAAAATGGCTTTCAACAAAGGCGATGTCATCACGTTTGATCGTGGTTATACTGACTTTAAATTATTCGCAAATTATTGTAATACCGGTATTTATTTTGTTACCAGGTTAAAAAAGAATGCTGATTATAAAATTGTCCAGAGAAAAGATACCTCCTCCTTTAAAAATATTACATCTGATCAGATCATAGAAATGAAAGGATTTTACACCAGTAAAAAATGCCCGTTAAAATTAAGACGAATCAGAAGCAGAGATCCTGAAACCGGTAAATATATTGTAATTCTTACCAATAATTTCCTTTGGTCTCCAACAACAATTGCTGCTGTTTACAAAGACAGATGGCAGATTGAAATATTTTTTAAAACTATCAAACAGAACCTCAAGATCAAGAAATTCTTTGGTACTTCCAGAAATGCTGTAATGACACAAATCTGGATTGCCCTAATTGCTTTTCTGTTACTTCAGTTCCTTAAAATGTTTTCATGTAGAAAATGGACTCATTTTTCACTGATGAAATTGATTCCTGTAATACTGACATCAAGAAAAGATATCTGGACTGTTCTCAATAAACCGCCTTCAGAACAGACTAAAAAAACTAGTTTCAATCTTCAACTGGAGCTGTTATGATTGTTTTGGACACCTATGAAGTAATTGAATTAATAAATTCAAGTGAAAGTAATATTTATATTATTACTCCTTATTTGAAACCGTGGATTCAACTTGAAAGAACTCTTGAAATAGCTGCTAATAAGAAAAAAAAAGTAACCTTTATTTTAAGATCTGGTGAAGAAAAAAAAGACTTTGTTAAAAAATTGTATCAAAATTATGGTTTTGAAGTTTATATATATGAATATTTACATTTAAAATTATATACTGCAGATAATAAAGCAATTTTCTCATCTATGAATCTTTATGATAGTTCAAATGAAAAAAATATAGAAATGGGGTTAATAATTAATTTTTCACCAAAAGATTATATAACTTTTAAAAAAGAATATATTTATGAAAACATTTTTATGAGCAATCCACAATTTTACTTTAAAGGAAATTTTGAAAATGAGTATTTTAAATATCAAAACAATGAAAAACAAGCGTTAAATGAATTTGGTAAAATTGGATATTGTATAGTTTGTGGTAAGAAAATTGATCATCTCAAAAATTCAAATAAATATGAACCTTACTATACCAGATGTGAAGAGTGTTATTTCAAAAATCCAAATCTAAATAATTATTATGATAAAAAAGTAAATTATTGTTATATTTGTGGAGAAAAAGGTAATTATATAATTGGGAAGCCATTTCATGAAAACTGTATTAAAACATTGAAAAGTTTAAGACCTTATTAAATCTATTCATAATAAATATAGGTGTACAGGTAGAGTAATTACCTGACAACGCAAGTAGTCCGGCCTTGGCTTCCAGCCGTACGGCCTGGACAAGAAGTGGGGGCACTGGTGGATAACAGCGGTTAAAGCGCTACGCTCGGAGTACCTCGCTTGGCCTACGGCAAACATCGTAGGATTTTATCTACAGCTATTGGGAACATCAAGTTTTAAAAGAAAGAAATATTTAGATTTTTATTTATTATTCTTGGTCTACGATGCTTCGCTTAACCGCGGGACGTTATCGGCAATGGCTGGGCGAAGAGGACACCGCCCGGACCTCCGGCCCACGGGCGAAGAAAATATTCAAACCAAAACGATTATAAAAATAAAGGAAGTTGAATAATGATTAAAAACTATTATTATTTTGTAGTAGGATTACTTTCAATACTTTTTGCGATTACACATGCACTAAATGGACAAGCTGTAATTTTACCTTCTCTTGAAATTGAATTAATAAGCATAGAAATTAAAACTATATTCTTTTATGTGTGGCATATTATATCAGCCGAGAACATGGTGTTTGGAATATCTTTTTTAATTATGGCATTTTATAAGAAACTGGAAAAAGTCAGATTTACAGCTTTTATTATAGCTGGTTTAATGGTTATAAGATGGATTGTAATATTTTATGGAACTTTTCTGTATAACCGTCAAGGACTGGGAAGTATAACAATCGATACTGTTGCAATTATAATATTTACTGCGCTCATTATTTTGGGAACAAGAGTTAAAGATAAGTAAAATATTAGAAATTGAAAACAACATGAGTTGAAAGGAAATAGAACAGTATTTATGATTATGGCAGAGAAGAGGATAAAATGAATACAGCATTGATAATTATTGATGTTCAAAATGATTATTTTACTGGCGGAAGAAAAGAACTAAAAGGAAGTCTTGAAGCTTTAGGAAATATTCAAAAAGTTATTAAAAATTGCAGAGAAAAAGATTATAAAATCATCTTTATCAAACATATAGCAATTAAACCAACAGCAACATTTTTTATAAATGGAACAAGTGGAGTTGAAATTCATAAAGGAATAGAGCCCGAAGAAAATGATGAGATCATAATAAAAAATTATCCTAATAGTTTTCGAGAGACAGTTTTAAAAGAAGTGTTAAGTAGAAATCAGATTACGGATTTAGTTTTTACTGGAATGATGACTCAAATGTGCGTAGATACAACAGTCAGGGCAGCTTTTGATTTAGGATATAGCAGTATTTTAATTTCAGATTGTTGTGCAACATTGGATTTAACCTACGAAAATGAAATGATTAAAGCCAAAGAAGTTCAAAATGCATATCTTGCAGCTTTGAATGGAACATTTTGTAAAATAAAGACAACAGAAGATTTTATAGAACAAAATAAATAAATTCTGGTTTGAAGAAGAATTTACGAAAGAAGAAGTCCGGCCTTGGCGGTGCCGTGCGGCCTGGACAAGAAGCCCAGCCACAGCCGATAACAGCGATTATTTCGCTGCGCTCCTTGTGGTCGCTTGGGCTCCTGCCAGTTGAGCTGGCAGATCGCCATATTTTGTTTTCATAAAACCGGAACAACATGTGTTTTATGCTTTTCAAGTTTGTAAAACCCAAATAAAAGTATTTTAGAGTTTAGTCACAAAACATCGAATAATCGCGAGACGTTATCCACAATATCATCGCAAGATGACACCGCCCGGACCTCCGGCCAACGGGCGAAGAGTAGAAAAAGACATAATGGTTAACCAATTAAACCGATACATTCAAAGAAAGCAGAGGAATATATGAAAAAAGAAATTGTTAAAACACAAAAAGGAGAAATAACAGTTTACAGCGATATTGAAGTACCAATATCAGATGCATCAGATTTTCTTGATCTGCTTGCAAATACAAATACTAAAACAATATCACTGGATAAAGAATATTTAGATAATAGATTTTATGAATTAAGCTCTGGTCTAGCAGGAGAAATACTTCAGAAAGTATCAAATTATAGAAGAAGCGTGATAATTATAGGAGATTTTATCAATATCAATAAAAAGAGTTTAAAAGACTTTATATATGAAAGCAATAAAACAGGGCAGGTTGTATTTGCCAAAGACTTGGAAGAAGGAATCATTTTGCTGAAGTAATTGGAAAAAAGAGGAAAGATTTTGAAGAAAGATTTAATAGCTGCATGTGGAATTAATTGCTCATTATGTACAGGCTATCAAAGAGAAAAGAATAAATGCGAAGGTTGCAGGAGTGTTGGCAATAAACCAAAGAATTGCTTGAATTGCATAGTAGTAAATTGTAACAAGAGAGAAGGGAAGGAAGATTTTTGCTTTTCATGCGATACTTATCCATGCCAGAAAATTAAAAAGCTTGCAAAGCGTTATAGTATGCGGTATGGAGTAGATATTTATAAAAATCTTGAAAGAATTAAAGCCAAAGGAATAAAGGTATTTGTTGAAGAAGAAAATGAAAAATGGAAATGTATAAAGTGCAAAGCTTTATTATGTATGCATAGCAAAAATTGTTTAAAATGTGGTGAAGTAAATCCATATTATATTGGAACTTTATAATAGGTCTTTAAAAAGGATAAAGTAATGATTTACCATATAGTACCGGAAAAAGAGTATTTGAAATTAGCTGCAAAAGAGAAATATATCCCAAATAATTTCAATGATTTCGGATTTGTACATTGTGCTTTTAAAGTTTCGGTTTTATCAGTTGCAGATGACTATTATTCAAAAGTAAAGGATAAGCTTATTCTTTTGAAAATAAACCCTGAGAAATTAAAGTCAGATGTAAAATATGAGGAAGCAACTCCGGAAGAAGGTTTAGGTAAAGAGCATTTAAATACTTCAAATGTTTTTCCACACGTATATGGGCCAGTAGATAATGATGCAGTTGAAGGAGTAGGCGAATTGGGGAAGAAAGAGGGAAAATATAGCTGGCCAGTTAAATTCATTCCTTTTGCAGAATATTTGGAAACAAATAAGAAGATAAAAGATTAGTCCGGCCTTGGCATTGCCGTGCGGCCTGGACAAGAAGCGATGATACTGGTGGATAACAGCGATTATTTCGCTGCGCTCCCTGTGGTCGCTTGGGCTCCTGCCAGTTGAGCTGGCAGATCGCCATATTTTGTTTTCATAAAATCGGAATGACATGTGTTTTATGCTCTTCAAGTTTGTAAAAACCAAATAAAAGTATTTTAGAGTTTAGTCACAAAACATCGAATAATCGCGAGACGTTCTCCGAAATACCGCCCCAAGAGAACATCGCCCGGACCTCCGGCCAACGGGCGAGGAAATTGAGTATAAAGTCGTCTTTTACATTGCTATTGAATATTATAAGTTCAATCTCTTTTTTTAGGTAAATAAAAGGTTTTGCAAATGATAAATGAAAAAATCGAAACAATGGGATGCTGCGGTGCATACTGTGGAAAGTGCAAAGAGTTTGAAAAAAAATTATGTGCGGGGTGTAAAATTGGTTATAAGAATATCGAAAGAGATATCAAAAAAGCAAAATGTAAAATTAAAAAATGTTGCCTTTTGAAAAAGATAAATTCATGTGCTGATTGCTATGAATATGACAATTGCGTAATAATAAATGAATTTTATAGTAAAAATGGTTATAAATATAAAAAATACAAAGAAGCATTGGATTTTATAAAAAAGAATGGCTATCCAACATTCTTTAAAAATAATTGAAAAATGGAATATGCAATATGGAAAGTATTAAGAAAAATCAAATGAAAGTAACAGCTTTTATTGGAAGTGCCCGTAAGAAACATACTTACAATACATGTCAAATGTTATTAGAAAAATTAGAATCTTTTAAAAACATAGAAACAGAAATTATATGTCTGAATAATTACAATTTGCAGGTTTGTAAAGGGTGTAAGGCTTGTCTTGACAGGGGAGAAGAAAATTGTCCTTTAAAAGATGATAGAGATATTTTAATAAAAAAGATGAAAGAATCAGATGGAGTAATATTTGCTACACCAAATTATAGTTTTAATGTATCAGCATTAATGAAATTATTTCTTGATCGGCTTGCATATTTTGGACATAGACCAGCTTTTTTTGGAAAAACTTTTACCAGTGTTGTTGTGCAGGGAATATTTGGGGGAGAAAAAATTGTTAAATATTTAGATTTTTTAGGGAATGCCATTGGATATAATGTAGTAAATGGGTCTCTTATAAATTCCCTTGAACCTATGACAGAAACAAATCAAAAGAAGAATGAAATAGCTATAGAGAAACAGGCTAATAAGTTTTATAAGCAATTAATCAAAAATGAATTTAAAAACCCTACATTACTTGAATTATTTATTTTCAGAATGTCTAGAAGCAGTATTAAGACAATGCTTGATGAAAATTATAGGGATTATGAATATTATAAGAAAAATGGATGGTTTGATTCAGCTTTCTATTATCCAGTAAAAATAAACATATTAGAAAAAAAACTTGGAAATATTTTTGATAAAATATCGGTGAAAATATCTAAAAATCGTAAATGAGTTTTATAGAAAGAAATATTTTTAGTCCGGCCTTGGCGTTGCCGTGCGGCCTGGACAAGAAGCGATGATACTGGTGGATAACAGAGGATAAAGCGCTACGCTCGGAGTACCTCGCTTGGCCTGCGGCACACATCGTAGATTTTGAACACAACTTCTATAAGCAGCCAGTTTTAGAAGATAAATACTGCAACTTTGTAATATTCAATCTTAGACTACGATGCGTCGCTTATCCTCGGGACGTTATCCACAATATCATCGCAAGAGAACGCCGCCCGGACCTCCGGCCAACGGGCGAAGAAAATAGAATCTTCTGTATAATATACTTTATTCATAACATATATTGTTTCTAGTTATTTAATATGTTAGATCGACGCTTTTGGCGCGAGGAGTGAAATGAAAAAATCAATTTCAATAATGCTTGATACCTCCATCTATAAACAGACGCCCAAACTAAACTCCGAACTATTTAAACGCTTCATAAAATACTCTCAAATAGGTTTTTTTAAACTGTATATATCTGAAATTATTGAGAATGAATATATAACTTGGATTAAGAAAGAATCACAAGACGCACATGAAAACGTCGTTAAAAGCACAGAAGCCTTGAACAAGTTCTATGAGAAACCTGATTTCTTTGGTTTGAATTTAAGGTACAACATTACAGCAGAAATAGCACAGACTCAAATCAATGAAATACTTAAGAAAGTACTCGAGAATTGGAATACCTATAAGAAAGAAACAAAGGCTATTGTGATTCCGATTCATGACACTGATGGTAAACAAGTTATGAATGCATACTTTAACGGGAGCAAACCATTCAAAGCCGTTAAAAACAGATTGGATATTCCAGATGCCTTTATTTATTTCGCAATTATTCGAATATTAAAAACCGTCGATAAGATGGTATTCATTACACGTGATAAAGACTTTTCAAATAGGATTAATAATGAAAGGATCAAAGTTTTTGAGAATCTAACAGAATTATTCTCAAAAGAAGAATATTCATTACAAAATGACTATTTCAAAGAATTAAACACAAATGACAAGGCATACTTCGTATTACAATACTTCAAGAAAGAAATAACAAGGAAGCTAGAACGACAAATCGAGATTACAGCATTATTCCCTGATTCGGAGCAAGAGCTAATCGATCACATTATTGGTGAGTATAAAGATTTAACTATAAAAACTAAGAATAGTGTACTGAATCTTAAGACTGTAAGAATAATATCTGCCCTTTCGTTTCTCATTGAATTCACATCAGAAGTAGAATACTTGATCTCTTCAAAGGCAACAAAGGCTGACTTAGAATATGCAGGATCAGAAAGAATAAAAAAACTCAAAGGAAAGGAAATAAACGATGAAGACCTTTTTGATATCATCGAAGAAACTGTGATATCAATCGGTGGTAATATAAGTATTTCGTTCAAGGATTCCGATCCATTGATGTGGTCAGAGAAAGTAGTTAGTAACAATATTTTTCCAATAACTGAATTAGAGGAAATTAATATTGTTATAGAAGATTTTAAAAGATTGACCTAACAATCGGTTCAACTTGATTCAGCTACGCCTCACAAGTTAAGCTAATGTTATAAAAATCAAAGATAGAAACGGGGGAAGTCCGGCCTTGGCGTTGCCGTGCGGCCCTGGACAAGAAGCGATGATACTGGTGGATAACAGCGAATGACCGGTTCCGGCTGTTTCTAAGGAAACAGCCTCCACCTAAATTGCCGAAATAATACATGTTAAGAATAATGGAAAAGAGTATAAACTTTTGGAGTGAAAACACCATCGGCAACTTCGGTCATTCGCGGGACGTTAGCAGCAATACGTCCCCAAGAAGACAATCGCCCGGACCTCCGGCCGACGGGCGAAGATAGTAATATATAAAAAATCAAATACTAAATATACCATCTCGAAGCTCTTTGAGAATAAACACAATGCAAATATGAGGATAAAATATGAGATATAAAATGAAATATTCAGAATATTCAAAATATTATTCATCAATTATTAATAAAAGTCGTTATGGTTTTGATAAACGTTCAAAGTATTTTCTGAAATATTTAGAAAAAACAAGTAATGAAAAAATATTAAAATTACCTTATGATTTTGAATTATTCCGAACTCAAAGAGGACATGTTGAAATTGAAGACAACTTTCAAATAACAATATCGCCATATAATAAAGAAAGAATGCTACCTAAAGCTGAAAAAATAAAAAATGGACGTGTAAATCCAACTGGGATTCCAGTTTTATATCTATCTGATGATTATTTAACAGCAATAGCAGAAATTAGGCCATGGTTACAAGAAACAATTAGTATTGCAAACTTTAGAACTACAAGAGAACTTTCATTGATTGATGTTTCAAAATATCGGAAAATATCAAGAATATTTATTAAAGAACCTAAAGATCCAATGATTATTAAAGATAAAATATGGTCAGATGTTGGGCATGCTTTTTCACAACCAGTAACTATTGATGATCAGGAAATTGCTTATATTCCTACTCAAGTAATTAGTGAATACTTTAAAATGCTTGGATTTGATGGAATTTGTTATAAGAGTTTTCTAGGAAAAGGTAAAAATTATGCCTTATTTGATCTTGAATCAGTAGAAATAAAATATGGATTTGTTGTGGAAGTAAATGAAATTACAATAAATACGGAAAAGATTTGCAATCCCATACGCATACTATAAAAAAGATTAAAAAGTTAAGATGCAATAGAAAACATAAAAACGGTTTGTTAATAATACTTAATTCTAAATAAGGTGAATTATGTCTTGGAAAAAATTTGGATCTTTTATTGAAGGAATTACGGCTGCACAATTTTTAAAAAATAGGGCTGGAGAAAAAGGTTGTTTTATTGAATATCTATGTCTAAGCGCAACAATAACTGATGCAATACTACGAACTGCAATTATATTAACAAATCAAATTAATAATTCTAATAAAGAAATTGATAGTAAATTATGTTATCAGGATAAACTTAAAAATAAAATCACAGAAAGAGAAATATATAGAATATCATATAAAATGAATATTATAGATAAAAAGCTATTTGATAAACTTAATAATATTTATGATAACAGAAATGAATCAATACATAGATATGCGATTACTGAGATTAAATATAATGATATATTATCTTATTGTGAAATATATGACACAATCATTAAAGAATTAAATAGTATATTATATGGTATTGAAAAATTACAAATAGAAAAAGAAATTGGAATAACAGTATTAGGCCCAGAATGTACAGCTGCGGAATTATTTGATACATATGCAAAGGAAAAAATAAATAATGATTCAATTATAAAAGAAATTAAGGAAAATAAATACTTTAAGTCCAAAGACTGAAAAACATTGTAATTTAATTATTTCCTATTAATATAAAAAGTCCAGCCTTGGCTCCGCCGTGCGGCCTGGACAAGAAGGGGACGTACAGCTGCTAACAGAGGATAATTCGCTTCGCTCGGAGTACCTCGCTTGGCCTGCGGCACACATCGCAGGTTTCGAACTACAACTTATATAAGCAACAAGTTTTTGAAAAATAAATACTGCAATTTTGAAATATTTATACTTTGGATGCGATGCGTCGCTTATCCTCGGGACGTTATAAGCAATGTTCCCGCAAGAGAACATCGCCCGGACCTCCGGCCGACGGGCGAGGAAAAGTTGATCTGCTGAATAATAACCTATATTCATAAAATATATAGTTTTCTGATTATTTAATATATTATGCTGCCCTTTGGGCAGAGGAGGTAAAATAGTGTATAAAGCAACAGTAATTGAAACATTCATTGCCACGCCTAGTGATATTGTTCAAGAAAGAGCATTCATTAGAGAAATTATTAATGAATGGAATATTGTAAATTCTAAAACTAGAAATGTAATTTTGAAGGATCTGGGCTGGGAAAATGATATTTATTCATCTTTTTCAGATGGGCGACCTCAAGAAAGCATAAACAAACAAATCTTAGAAGACGCTGACTTATTAATCGGTGTTTTTTGGACACGAGTTGGAACCCCTACAGGTGATTATATCAGTGGTAGTGTTGAAGAAATTACAAAACATATTAATGCTCATAAACCAGTATTACTTTTCTTTTCAGATATGCCAGTTAGACTTGATAGTGTTGATCAAAATCAATATCAAAAATTATTGGATTTTAAGAAATGGTGTCAAGAAATTGGAATTTATAATTCATATGACAACCCAGAAGATTTTGTAAAAATATTTACAAGACAATTAGGTTTAGTTATGAATTCAGAAAAAAAAATACTTGATTTAATAGGATCTCCAGATCGTGTAGAATACTATGAAAATGAGTACAGAAATACAATCAAATTATCTGATAATGCAAAACAACTATTAAAAGAAATATCATTAGATCGTAGTGGCCAATTAATCGCAATTATGACTTTAGGAGGTTATAATGTACAAACAAATGGCAAGAGCTTCGGATCTAAAAGAAATGATGCAAGAGCGAAAGCAGAGATAGATTCTGCGATTGAAGAACTTGAATCATTAAATTTGATTCGATCAAATCCCAAAAGAGAAATATTTACTATAAATGCAAAGGGGTATGAAATTGCAGATGAAATAACCCTCAAAAATTATTTTGAAATCAATGAATAGATATATGCAATTAATATTCTTTATATTTTTAAAGAGGCAATTAACCAGGCAGCTTGAGGCGATGTTAAATGCACGGAAATATTCAGTTTTAGAATAACGATGGTTGTGTTAGAATGTATGAGAATAATAAAAATGTCTTATATTCTCGGGACGTTAAACGTAAGATAAAAAATATGGAACAAAAATGGTTTATGAAGAAATAATAAACAATTTAAATGATATTATTGAAACTAATAAAAAGTGTGAAGATGTCTATAATACGTTCAAATTTTCTCAGGGTGTTATTAACGACAAACAAGTTTTATTGAAAAAAGATCCTGAAAGAAAAAATATGCTAGATGGATCTACATTTGTAAAGCCTAAAAAGTCAAATAGTATTTATATTTATTTTGGATCAAAGTATTTAGATACATATTTAAAAAACAGTACATTACATAACACTATTCTAATACATGAATTAAAGCACTTATATGATTATTGCCAAAATAAAGAATCTTTTTTTGAAAGCTCTGTAAAAGAGAAATATTTTTATGAATTTGAGGCAAGAAAAATTGAAGCAAAATTTATAAAATATTATCTTGAAGGGAAATATAATTTAACAAAATTAGAACAATTAATGTTGAATAGCTATAATAATGATGGGTTAAATAATTTTATAATTTTATTTCAAAGAGTTGATATGAATATCTACTGTATTTTTAAAGAATTGGAAGATGATTTCAATAAAAATATGATTTCTAAAGAAGAAATCATAAAGACATTAATTAATGGAGGGTACAAAGTAATTGAAAGCTTTAAAATAGCTAATGAACAAAATAGAAAGTTTGCAAACTATGTTAGTATAATATCTTTTAGAAATTGTCTTGAAGATATTATACTAGAAAATGAAAATAGTCATATTGTTTTTGAAGATTTAATTTTAAATGAAGAAATATTAAAAAGCATCTATATTAACTTGTATGAAATAATCGATAATTTTGAAACTTTTTTTAAAAGATATGCTTATTCAGTGGATATAGATCTTGAAAAAAATTATATGTAATAACTCTGTATTCTTCGTTAAACAAAGTGTACAGTTAGAATAAATATCTGACAGTTTAGGAAGTCCGGCCTTGGCTTCCAGCCGTGCGGCCTGGACAAGAAACGGGAACACAGCTTATAACAGCGAATGACCGGTTCCGGCTGTTTCTAAGGAAACAGCCTCCACCCAAATTGCCGAAATAATACATGTTAAGAATAATGGAATAGAGTATAAACTTTTGGAGTGAAAAACACCATCGGCAACTTCGGTCATTCGCGAGACGTTATGCTCAATACCAGCCGCAAGAGAAAGCCGCCCGGACCTCCGGCCCACGGGCGAAGATATGAACAAAAACAGGGAGTGAAATAGTGGATGTGAGAATTGAGAAATGCAATTCTGGTGATTTAGATGAAATAATAGAAATAGGAATAAAAACATACTACGATACTTTTCATACAAACTGTTCAAAAGAAGTAATGGATAGTTATCTAAAAGAAGCATTTACAAAGAAGAAAATATCTTCAGAAGTAAATAATAAAAACAGCCATTTTTATTTTGCATATGTAGATAATAAATTAGCAGGTTATATAAAAATAAATACCGACGATGCACAATGTGATTTAAAAGATCAGAATGGACTTGAAATTGAAAGAATATATGTGAAGAAAGAGTTTAAGGGAAAGGGTGTAGGCCAAAAACTAATGAATCTTGGAATTGAGAAAGCAAAGGAATTTAACAAGGACTTTGTGTGGCTTGGGGTATGGGAGATAAATCAGGCAGCAATAGAATTTTATAAGAAAAATGGTTTTACAAAAGCAGGAGAACATAGTTTTAGAATGGGAGATGAAATACAAAACGATTATATAATGAAAAAAGCATTGTAAATTAAAAATAATGGATGAATATTATATTCCGAATAATTTCAATGATTTTGGATTTGTACATTGTGCATTTGATGTTTCAGTAGTTGCTATTGCAGATGATTATTATTCGAAAGTAAAGGATAAACTCCTTCTTTTGAAAATAAATCCTGAGAGATTAAAGTCAGATGTAAGGTATGAGGAAGCAGTGCCTGAAGAAGGAACTGGAACAGGACATTTAAATACTTCAAGTATTTTCCCTCACGTATATGGGCCAGTAGATAATGCAGCTGTTGAAGGAATAGGGGAATTAGGAAGAGAAAGAGGAAAATACAGCTGGCCTGTTAATTTTATATCATTAAGAGAGTATTTAGAAGTAAAAAAAAGAAGATGAGAGAAGTCCGGCCTTGGCTGTGCCGTGCGGCCTGGACAAGAAGCGGCTGGTACTGGAGCATAACAGCGAATGACCGGTTCTGGCTGTTTCTAAGGAAACAGCCTCCACCCAAATTGCCGAAATAATACATGTTAAGAATAATGGAATAGAGTATAAACTTTTGAAATGAAAAACGCCATCGGCAACTTCGGTCATTCGCGGGACGTTATCGGCAATGGCTGGGCGAAGAAAACACCGCCCGGACCTCCGGCCAACGGGCGAAGAAAATAATATTATAAAAAAATGGGGGAGTTAAAATGAATATTGTTGTTGTTTCTTATTCTTTAACTGGAAATAATGAAAAACTGGCAGAAAGTATTGCAAAAGTATTATCAGTTAAACACATAAAGATAGAAGAAATAAAAAAGAGATCATTCGGGACTATTGCATTCGATATGCTTTTTAACAGAAAACCAAAGATTATTATGCAGTATGATGAAAATGAAAAATATGATTTAGCAGTATTTGTTGGACCGGTTTGGATGGGATGTGTGGCTTCTCCTTTACGTAATTGCATCAAAAGATTAAAAGAGATAATTGATAAATACGCTTTTATTTCTATAAGCGGAGGAGCAGATGGACCTAATCCAAAACTGGAAAGTGAGTTGGAGAAAAGAATTGGGAAAAAAGCAATTGCAGTAATTGATTTACATATCGCAGATCTTTTACCAAAAGAGCCAAAGCCGGAAAGAAAAGATACATCAGTTTATAAGATAACTGATAAAGATTTAAAACAATTAACTGATACTGTTGTAAAGCGCTTTAATGAGATGAACATTTTAAAATAATGGAATAAGATTATGAATAAACAACAGTTTGAAGTTACAAGTACCAATTTTAAAGATGGCGATTGGATACCTTTAAAGAATACTGCCAGAGGAGATGATCAATCTCCTCAATTTGAATTAAATAATATTACTGAGAAAGCTGTTACTTTATCTATTATCATGGATGATGCATCGCATCCACTTTTTCCTGATTATAATCACTGGTTAATTTGGAATATTCCAATAATGAAAAATATTCCTTCTGCAATACCTAGGGGAAAGACCGTTGAATCCTTAAATGGAGCAAAACAGGGAATAGCCTATGGACGACATAGATATAAAGGTCCTAAACCACCATTTAAATGTATTCATACTTATACATTTAAATTTTATGTTTTAGATTGCATAATAGATTTATCAGCTAAAAGTAGGAAAAAAGATTTGCTTAGAGTAATGAATGGTCATATATTACAGCAAGCAACTATATCAGGGAAATATCAAAGTAAAAGATAACTTAAAATAAAAAAGAATTGAGGACAGTCCGGCCTTGGCGTTGCCGTGCGGCCTGGACAAGACGCCCAGCCACAGCCGATAACAGCGAATGGCCGGTTCCGGCTGTTTCTAAGGAAGCAGCCTCCACCCAAATTGCCGAAATAATAAATGTTAAGAATAATGGAATAGAGTATAAACTTTTGAAGTGAAAGACACCATCGGCAACTTCGGTCATTCGCGGGACGTTATTTGAAATGCCCCGTAGGAAAATATATCGCGCCGTCCTGGCGCGATGGGAAATATTTAAGAATAATGTTAATTGGGAAAAGGAAAAGGCATTTAAAGAGTATTAAGACCAGCTTTAATACAAGCTACTGTTAGTTCTTTATCTAAAGTTCCTATGGAACCCTGTTTTCTAATTCCAAGTTCCAGATAAGCAGCATCATAAGCACTTAAGTTATAGATCTGAGTGAGTTCCAGAAGTTTTTCAGTATATTCACTACCATAATTTAAATCAGTTACAAAATTAAATGAAGAAAGAAGCTTATTAATATTTAGAACATCATTGTGTTTTAAGCGTTTTCTTTTTATGGCAGTTGTTAAAACATTACTCATTTCATACCACCAAAGTAGTGGAATATAAACTTCATCATTTTCTTCAATATTTAAGAAAGATTTTTTAATACTTTCTGATTTTTCATCAGGAAGAAATAGAGATGCACAAAAAGAGCAATCAAGAATATATATCATTTCATTTCCTGCCAGATTTAATAGCTTCGAGTATATTAAATTTCTCGTTTGAAGAGTTTTGATATTGAAATAATTGTGCAATAATATCTTTTCGTAGATGATTATCATCCGAAAAAGGAATTATTTTAGCAACAGGTTTACCTCTTTTTGTTATGGTATAGTTTTTACCTTTTTGAACCTCTTCAATTATTTCGGAAAAATGTGTTTTAGCATCGAAAGTGCCAATATTCATAAAGACCTCTTATAGACTAGTATAGTAAACCAGTATTAAGAAGTCAATGAATATGTTGAAGAAAATTAGTAATTAAAGAAGTAGAAATATTTAATTTTGTAAGATATAGCGCTAAAGCAAGAAAGCCTATAGACGTCCTGTCTATAGGCTTAATACGGGGCACTTCAAATAACAGAGGATAATTCGCTGCGCTCGGTTTCCCTCGCTTGGCCTGCGGCACACATCGTAGGGTTTGAACCACAACTTCAATGAACAACCATTTTTGGGGAAAATAATACAACTTTTAGATTTTCATGGTTATTCTACGATGCGTCGCTTATCCTCAGGACGTTCTCCGAAATACCGCCCCAAGAAGAGATCGCCCGGACCTCCGGCCAACGGGCGAAGATAGGGTGAGATATTAAAGAATACACTATATAATATAATAAAAAGTATTGTAAAAACTTGAATAATAGTGCTGTATATCGTATTATATAAAACAGGATGAAACTATGAAGAATATAATAACTGCAAATGATCTAAAAGTAAGAGGAATCTCAATAATAGATGAGGTAAGCTCTTCTAACCAGGAAGTTGTAATTACTGTTCATGGAAAGGATAAATATGTTGTTTTGCCCATAGATGAATACAACCAATTAAGAGAATATGAACTTGATGCGGCGATAAAAGAATCCCAGGAAGATCTTAAAAATGGGAGAATTATTGAAGAATCTGTTGAAAAGCATATCAAGAGAATAAGAAGTGTATAAAATTATATATACAGAAAGCTATGTAAAAAGGGCAAAAAAATTTGCCCAGAAACATCCGGAATTATTAAATCAGTATAAAAAAACACTCCAATTACTTGAACTAAATCCTTCACATCCATCATTAAGGCTTCATAAGCTGGAAGGAATATTTTCGGAATATTATAGTGTATCAATAAATATGACTTACAGAATAACAATAGATTTTCTGATAAAAGAAAAGGAGATTATTCCAATAAATGTTGGAAAACACGAAGAAGTCTATTAAATACTCTTAGCTTTTTTTAACAAAATGAAAATACATATATTAGGTCCGTCAGGATCAGGAACATCGACACTTGGAGAAACAATATCTACAAAATATAATTCTCCATGGTTTGACTCAGATAATTTCTTTTGGGAGAAAACAGACCCACCATTTTTGAAGAAGCGAACAAAAGAAGATCGCGTAAAATTATTGGAAAAAGAACTTAATAAAACTGATAGTTGGGTATTGAGTGGTTCAGTAATTGGATGGGGTGATTTTATAAAAGAAAAATTGGATCTGGTAATATATTTGTATATTGAACCCGAGACAAGAATAAAACGTTTAATAAATAGGGAGCGGGTTATTTATGGAAATAGAATTGATCCAGGAAATGATATGTATCAAATTCATATTGATTTTATAGAATGGGCTCTAAGTTATGAAACTGACAACATGAATACGAGAAGTAGAAAAAGTGAAAAAGAATGGATGAAAGATTTGAAATGTAAAATTATAAAAATTGAAGAAGAAATATCATTGCAGAAAGAAATGGAAATTGTTTCAAAAGAAATTGACTTGTTGTTTATAAATATCGATAAATAATTATCAGAAAGTTATTTTAATAAAAATATTAAATAATTAATCCAAGCCTTGGCGTTGCCGTGCGGCTTGGAAGAGAGGGGCGGTACTTCGGAGAACAGCGATTATTTCGCTGCGCTCCCTATGGTAGCTTGGGCTCCTGCCAGTCGAACCGGCAGATCGCCATATTTTGTTTTCATAAAACCAGAACTGCATGTATTTTATGCTTTTTAATTTTAAAAAAATTAAAAAAATGTATTTTTAAAGTTTAGCCGCAAAACATCGAATAATCGCGAGACGTTATCCACAATATCATCGCAAGAAAGCGCCGCCCGGACCTCCGGCCAACGGGCGAAGAAAGTAGAATCTGCTGTATAATATACTTTATACATAACATATATAGTATACTAGTTATTTAATATGTTATGCTGCACATAAGAAAAATATACAATAATTTAATTTGGAGGAAATTATGAATGTTCATAAACTAAGAATTCTATTGCTAAATGTAATTATTATTTTGATCAGTTGCCAAACAATGAATGGTGGTGATAAACCTTTCTTATTGCAAGGGCCAAAAGAGACAGTTGTTAAAAAGCAGAATTATATTGCTAACGAACTAAAACGAATATTCTTAACAAATGAGAGAATTGCAAATGGTGATTCATCAATTGATGAAATTTATAAAAACTATATTGAATCTGTAAATTCTGTAAAAATAGAAGTTGAGAAAGCTTTAAATGAATTTACTTCTAAACCTGGTAACATGAAAAATAACAAAAAAATATATACTTACTTTACAAAATTATCATCTTTGGCTGAACTTCAAAATATATTCAGTGATAGTTTAAATAAACTCATAGGTGTCCAAAACAATCATAACAGCTCCAGTTGAAGATTGAAACTAGTTTTTTTAGTCTGTTCTGAAGGCGGTTTATTGAGAACAGTCCAGATATCTTTTCTTGATGTCAGTATTACAGGAATCAATTTCATCAGTGAAAAATGAGTCCATTTTCTACATGAAAACATTTTAAGGAACTGAAGTAACAGAAAAGCAATTAGGGCAATCCAGATTTGTGTCATTACAGCATTTCTGGAAGTACCAAAGAATTTCTTGATCTTGAGGTTCTGTTTGATAGTTTTAAAAAATATTTCAATCTGCCATCTGTCTTTGTAAACAGCAGCAATTGTTGTTGGAGACCAAAGGAAATTATTGGTAAGAATTACAATATATTTACCGGTTTCAGGATCTCTGCTTCTGATTCGTCTTAATTTTAACGGGCATTTTTTACTGGTGTAAAATCCTTTCATTTCTATGATCTGATCAGATGTAATATTTTTAAAGGAGGAGGTATCTTTTCTCTGGACAATTTTATAATCAGCATTCTTTTTTAACCTGGTAACAAAATAAATACCGGTATTACAATAATTTGCGAATAATTTAAAGTCAGTATAACCACGATCAAACGTGATGACATCGCCTTTGTTGAAAGCCATTTTTTTCAAGGAATTGACTTCATGTGTTTTTGCAGTTGTAACTGATACAAAAGCTGGAATATATCCACTATGGTCAAGTTTTACATTAAGTTTTATTCCGCCTTTATATTTTCTGAAATTTGCCCATGGAAAGAGATTTAAACACAAGTCAATAGTTGATGCATCAACACTGTAAAGAGGATTTTTAAATTTATGTTTATGCGCTCTCTTCATGGATAATATCTTATCAAGAAGATCAGTGAAAACATTTTCATAAACTTCACAGCTTCTATTATTATTTGCGTAAGATAATGTAGAGCGTTTTACCTTTTTTACACCCATATGATAAAGGTGGTTACTGATTGATTCAAAAGAGTTTTCAATGCCTCTTAACCCGGTCTGTCCTGAAAGTTGTGCAAAGAGCATGGAGACAAAATGCTGCCAACAGGTAAAACCTTTGGAAGCAAAGTCCCCTTTATGTTTTTTTACAGATTTTTCAAATTCATGTCTCGGAATTATTTGTAGAATTTGTTTTAAAATGGTATTATTGTAACTCATTGCCTGATTTCCTTTTCCTGTAAAGAATTAGCCGTCCAAGCTTAATTCATTATAGTTGGGATTTCAGGCAATTAATAGTCCTTGTTTTGGACACCTATGAAATAAACTATATAATGAAAATGGTGGAAAATATAATGTCCTTGGTTCAGATAAGTATGCACAAAATAAACATTATTTTGAAAATGAAGAGCAGTTATTACTATTTTTCAATAATAAATATCCTGAAATTGAAAAATCATTTACTATTGTAAATGATGTTTTAGCAACAGTTGATATTGAGAAAGAGAATATTCTTAAGTATTCAAAAGAGCATGAATACAGTGAATTGCTAAAATTTGTTGAAGAAAAATATAACAAACAATTAACAATGTCTCTTAGTAAAATAGTTGGTGAAAATACTTTGTTATCTGCAGCGATATTTAATAATTACAGCAATGATCGATTGTATTATCTTGGTAATGCATTTGAACAATTACAATTATTAGAAGACGGGATTTTGATTATTGCAACATCAAATTTAAATTCATATAGTTTCTTCTTAAAAACAGAAGAAAAGAATCCAGATGGATATAGATTCACTGATAAAGATTTTGTGTTCATTGATGGATTGTATGAATATGAAAGCTTAACAGGAAGAAAAACAGTTTATAAATTAATTCATGTAAAAGCACTAAAAGAATACTATTTCATCTAGATAAAAATTAAAAATTGAAGAGTTCAGCATAATATTCAATTGGATCAGACAAACCTACCTGTCATGGTTTTTGCATTCGCAAAAACACACGCCAGTTTACGGTTTGCAGGTCAATTGGGCGTTGAGGCTGTAGATAAAGTGTAAATTTTCAACAATTGCTTTATATCCAGATATTCCCATGATAAAATTCTATCAGACTGGGAGATTACAAAATGGGTAAATACAAAGAGTATTCTTATGAACAAAAAGTGCTGCTGCCGATAGATTTTTCCGAGCAGGTTCTTCCCGGAACCTTTGAACACACACTCAATTTTCTCATTGACCGGGAAATTGATTTAACCATGTTTTATGAAAAACATAAAAATGATGAAAATGGAGCTCCCGCCTACGATCCGGCGATCTTACTGAAGATAATTCTTTTTGCTTATTCACGGGGAATTATTTCCAGCAGAAGAATTGCCCGATTATGTCGGGAAAATGTCGTTTGCATGTCCCTCTCCGCAGATACCCGGCCGCACTTTAGCACCATAGCTGATTTTATTTCTACGATGGATAAAGAAATCGCTCCCCTGTTTACCCGGATTCTCTCGGTCTGTTACGCCAATAACGTCATCGATAAAAACATGTTTGCCATCGACGGCTGCAAGATTTCTTCCAATTGCTCAAAGGAATGGAGCGGAACGAAAAAAGAACTGCTAAAAAAAGCGGGAAAGATAGAGGAATCTATCAAATACCTGTTGGAAAAACATAAACAGGAAGATAAAAGCCGGTATAGTCAAAGTCAGGAAGAGAAAGAAAAGGCTTCGATAGAGAAACTGAAAGCTAAATCCCAAAAGATCCATGACTGACTGAACTCAAATGACGATAGAATGGGAAGCCAGGGGAAACCAATAAAAAGCAATATTACCGACAATGAAAGCGCGAAGATGTCCACCTCCCATGGAGTTATCCAGGGTTATAACGGAATTGCGGCGGTTGATGAAAAGAACCAATTAATCGTTTGGGCGGAAGCATTTGGCGACAGCAATGAATCCAAACATTTCCCCGAGATTCTGGATGGAATAAAAAACAATTTTAAATCGATTCAGGCATCGGAAGATATCTTGAAAGAAACAGTGATTACCGCCGACAGCGGTTTTCATAATGATAATAATATGAAGCTGATTGTGGAAAATAACCTGACAGCCTTTGTCGCGGACAACCAGTTTCGAAAGAGGGATGTGAGATTTGCATCAGCCCAGAAACATAAACAAAAACCTGTCACGAATTGGGAACCTGCCAAAGGGAAAAAATATTACTCAGTAGATGATTTTATCTATGATGAAAATACAAAGAAATTAATGTGCCCAGCTGGTTTCGAAATGAAACTGAAGTGCAGGAACTTTCAAAGCTCTGGCTATAGTGGAACATCCTACATAGGGAGAAAGGAAAACTGCTTAACCTGTCCGCTAAGAAAGAAGTGTATACGTAAAGAGAGCACGGAAGTCAGACAGGTGACCAGGTTTGATAGTAGTCGGGGAAAAGAAAAGGTCTCATTTACAGAACGAATGAGGAGAGTCTTTGACGCGCCTGAAGGTCGGAGTATCTACAGTAAAAGAATGGGTACTGTAGAACCGGTGTTTGGAAATATCCGATCGACACTGGGGTTAAATTATTTTACACTGCGAAGTAAGAATAAGGTAAATGTTCAATGGTTGCTTTTCTGTATTGTGCATAACATTGGAAAAATACAGAGGTATGCGGAAGCATAGGGGAAAATAGAGGATGAAATGAATCAGGGATTACATTTTGACCTCACAAGACAATCTTATGGACTTTATGATCTTGTAGAATGGGAGAAGTAAATGAAGATTGAAAATCGGGGTTTTTCTACAGCCTCGTTATATCGAAAAAGGTATTAAAAATGATTAGACAGAAAGAAATTGAGAGAATAAGACAAAATAGAGTTAAGTGGTTTTGCCATCATGTGAAAATATTCCAGGAAAACATTAAAGATGGAATTTCACTTGAAGGCCATGGAACTTTGGAAGTGAATGATAGGGGTAGTCTGTACATCGATTTCATTTGCACAAGGTCAAATATCCGGCCTGATTTTAGGGAATCTATACCAAATGATACACTAGATACAAATGCTTTACTGATACTTAATGCCGAAACAATAACTGGAATCAAAATTACATCAAAAAATATTATTATAAAGCCTCAATTATTCAATTCAATGCAACCAGAACCAACATATTATAGAATACCTCTAGACGAAATAATATCAACAACTGAAGATAAGTCATCATATCAAAATCAGTCTATGATTATTGAATGCCATGAAAATTTATTAATTCCTTCAAATAAATCGAATAGCATTGTATCAACATTAGGGAATGAATCACATAGTTGGAATGAAACAGAATTAAATATTGCTGAAAATAAAATCAATATAATAAAGCACGATAATTATTCAGAAATAATTATACGAGGAGAAAGTTTTGAAGAACAAGAATACCTTGAATCAATACTCTTGTATTTAAAAATAACAAGCGGAAATAATTTACAACCATATTACATATCAGTTCATAAAGAAAATATTATTAATGAAAAAGTTATTAGCATAGACTTAAATAATCTAAATAAAAGTATACCTTCACCTATTCCAGAAAATGCTGCTGATGTAAAAGGATATAGGTTGGATAACTACCATTATGATTTATTAGAAAATATTATAAAGATAAAACAATCTTCGGAACATTATTTTACTACAATAGCATCTCACTGGCATAATATATGGTCAGCATTTCATGTGAAGAATCTATATATACCTAATTTAGTCTTATCTTTATCAATAGAAGGTATATTAAACGATATATTTATTCCTGTTTTAGAAAAAGTAACAATGGATTCTGAATTTGAAAAAATAAAAAAAGAAATAAATTGTAAAATATCAAAAATTGATGGAATAGAAGAAAAGTATATAAAAAATATTAATGATTATGTAAATAGATGGGGAAATATTCATCCTAAAAAAGCATTAGAAATTCTACAAGAGAAAGACCTCATTGAGAAAAAGCAAAAAGAGATATGGGAAATTTTAAGAAATAAATCAGCACATCCAAGAAATTCTGATAATCTTAAAACAATCAGAAAAAAGGATTATGAAAGATTAGTAGTATGCCTTGGATTGTTTTATGTTTTAATTCTAAATGTTTTTAAATTTGAGGGTGCACAATTTTCTTTTGCAAAAATTAAAGATGAGAAAATAGTGCTAAATCCTTATATAAACATATTGTACAATAATTCGATATAACAATCGCATGAACCAGATTTTCGCCATGTACGGAAAACAGGTTATGGGGGCGTTATAAAAAAAATAGAAACGGGGGAAGTCCGGCCTTGGCGTTGCCGTGCGGCCCTGGACAAGAAGCGATGATACTGGTGGATAACAGCGGTTAAAGCGCTGCACTCGGAGTACCTCGCTTGGGCTTCGCCATAAAGGCGCGAACAAATACAGGTTAGGTCTAGAGTAATCAATAAAACTTGTTTATTTTAAAGCAAGTGCGCCTTCATCGCTTAACCGCGGGACGTTAGTAGCAATACCCCGCCAAGAGAGAAGCGTGCCGTCCTGGCACGCAAGAATACAAATATAATTATTTTTAACTAATAAGAGAGAAAGAAAAATGAAAACATTAAATGATTATGTATCAGAGTACAAAAAGCAAATGGAGAAGAGTGATATTCAAAAAGCCTATAGAGGAATCATTGATTACATGATGAGCCTTAGAACATATTTTGAAAAAAATTATAGTGATTATTTTGTTTCCGGAAGCCTTTACAATGGTTATATGGATATGACTTATTTCTCTCTTACACCAGCATTTTTAAAAGAAAAAAAATTAAAAATAGCTATAGTTTTTATACATGAGAATATAAGTTTTGAAGTTTGGCTTTCAGGATACAATAAAAGCATACAGAAAAAGTATTGGAAGTATTTTAAAGAAAGGAAATGGAATAAATATCTTATACCAGATGATATAAATGGAAAAGATTCAATAATTGAATACATTATTGAAGATAAACCTAATTTCGATAATTTAAACTTTTTAACACGAAAAATAGAGAAAGAAGTCCTCATATTTATTAAGGATATAATAAAATTGTTAGAAAAAGAAACTGAATAGAAAACTTGATTAATAGTATAAACATAGTATATACTATTAATCAAGGATGATTTATATGGAAACTGTAATTAAGAAATGGGGTAATAGCCTGGGAGTAAGAATACCAAGTCTTATGGCTAAAGATTTATCTTTAAAAGACGGCTCATTTGTAGAAATTGAAGAAGAAGGGGATAAAATAGTCATAAAACAAAAGAAAAAGACTAATTTAAATGAAATGCTAAGGAGCATTGATATTAATAATCTTCATGGCGAAATAGATACAAATAGTCCGGTAGGAAATGAAATATGGTAAAGAAGGTCTATATTCCTGAAAGGGGAGATATAATCTGGTTAGATTTTACACCGCAATCAGGCCATGAACAGATGGGGAAAAGACCTGCAATTGTAGTTTCCCCAAAAGAATATAATGAAAAAGTAGGACTAGGACTATTTTGTCCCATAACAAGTAAAGAAAAAGGTTATCCATTTGAAGTGAAGATAGAAAATAAGAAAATAGATGGAGTTATATTATCAGATCAGCTTAAAAGTCTTGATTGGAAGAGCCGAAATGCAGAGTTTATAGTAAAAGCAAAAAAAGAAGAAATAAATGAAGTTATAGAAAAAATCAGTGTATTGATATTTGTATAAAAACCCCAGAAAAAGAAACCAAGCTGCCGTCCATGGCATCTTGGTTAAGGCGGGGTACTGCTACTAACAGCGATTATTTCGCTGCGCGCCCGATGGTCGCTTGGGCTCCTGCCAGTTGAGCTGGCAGATCGCCATATTTTGTTTTCATAAAACCTGAACGATATATGTTTTATGCTTTTTATGTTTGAAAAACCAAATAAATGTATTTTTAGAGTTTAGCCACAAAACATCGAATAATCGCGAAACGTTATCCACAATGCCCCCACAAGAGAAAATCGCCCGGACCTCCGGCCGACGGGCGAAGAAAATAGCTGTACAATATATTTTATAGAAGGAGTTATAAATGAAACTTTTAAAAAATATTCTAATAATCATACTTTCTATAGTAGTTATATTAATTATTGGATTTGCAGTTTTTAAAGGTGTTTTCTTTCTGTTTAAATATTTAGATTCATTACAAAAAGAAGTTGCTGCATCAATTATTGCTGGATCTACAACAATAATTGTTTCAGTAATATCAATTACATTAGCAAAATATAAAGAAAATAAACGTAGCATTGAATTTGAGATACGAGGTAAAAAAATACCAGTTTATGTTGAATTTATTAATTTTATAATGAAAATACTAAGTCAAGATAAAATTGGTGGAAAAAAAATGAATGAAGAGAGCATTACGAAATTTTTTATGGAGTTTACAGAAAAATTGTTAATTTGGGGTTCTGATGAAGTTATTAAAAATTATACTCGATATAAAGCAAAAATGCTCTCTACATCTACTGAAAAAAATGAAAAAGGAGATGTTTCATCTCTTTTTATCTTAGAAGAATTATTACTAGCAATTAGAAAAGATACAGGGCATAAAAATAAAAATATGAAGACTGGTGATATTTTGAGATTATTTATTAATGATATTGATGAATATATATAATAAAATATGGATGAATTGTTTTTAAAAAGTAAAATATCGATTTAATAATAGTTTTGTATATAGGGGTAAAAGTCCAGCCTTGGCTTCCAGCCGTGCGGCCTGGACAAGAAGTGGGGGCACTGGTGGATAACAGCGATTATTTCGCTGCGCTCCCTGTGGTCGCTTGGGCTCCTGCCAGTTGAGCTGGCAGATCGCCATATTTTGCTTTCATAAAACCTGAACAACATGTGTTTTATGCTCTTCAAGTTTGTAAAAACTAAATAAATGTATTTTAGAGTTTAGCCACAAAACATCGAATAATCGCGGGACGTTATAGGCAATACCTCCGCGAAGAGGCGATCGCCCGGACCTCCGGCCCACGGGCGAGGATATGTAGGCAAAGAAAAAGTGCAAGGGAAAACTCATGGACGAATTAATAATTCGAAAACTTGAAGAGAAAGATTTAGAAGAATTATCACTTCTTTATAAACAGTTCTGGAATGAAGAATCGAATATTGAAAAGATTAAGGTAAAATACCAAGAGATAAAGAATAATCCAAATTATATAATTTTATCAGCAGTTATTAATGGGAAAATTGTTGGTTCAATTTATGGTGTTATGTGTGAAGAATTATATGGATCATGCAGCCCTTTTCTTGTTATGGAAGATTTGATTGTTGATAAAAAAGTAAGAAGAAAAGGAATAGGCAAAGCATTACTTGAAAAACTTGAAAACATAGGAAAAGCGAAGAGATGCAGCCAGATAATATTTATTACAGAAACAAACAGAGTTGATGCAGTTTCCTTTTATGAAAAAATGGGTTTTAACTCAAAAACACATACTGGCTTTAAAAAACAATTGAATTAGATAATGGACAAAGGTAGAAAAAGGTATTATATTGTAAAAGTACGCTAAGGCGTACGGAGGGGATTATGGGTGCAATAAATATAACAAATGCAAGGAAAGATTTATATAATATAGTCAAAGCAGTGAATGATTCACATGAGCCAGTGATAATTACTGGAAAAAACTCATCTGCAGTAATTGTAGGAGAGAGTGACTGGAGGAATATAGAGGAAACACTTTATCTTGTATCAATACCTGGAATGAGACAGTCAATTCTTGATGGAATGAAAGAACCAATAGGAAAATTATCCGAAAAATTAGATTGGTAATTATGTACAAAGTCTTATTTACCAAGCAAGCACAGAAAGATGCAAAAAAGCTCTCATCATCGAATTTAAAAAAACAGGCACAAGAGATACTTGAGATATTAAAAGAAAACCCTTTTAAAGAATACCCACCCTATGAAAGATTGATTGGGGATTTAACAGGAGCTTTTTCAAGACGAATAAATATCCAGCATAGAATAGTGTATCAGGTGTATGAGGAAGAAAAAATAGTAAAAGTAATCAGGATGTGGACACACTACGAGTAATTAATAAGAAAAGAAGACGCCCAGCCCTTGGCGGTGCCGTGCGGGCTGGAAGACGCGGAGGTACATGCCTATAACAGCGATTATTTCGCTGCGCTCCCTGTGGTCGCTTGGGCTCCTGCCAGTTGAGCTGGCAGATCGCCATATTTTGTTTTCATAAAACCGGAACAACATGTGTTTTATGCTCTTCAAGTTTGTAAAAACCAAATAAAAGTATTTTAGAGTTTAGTCATAAAACATCGAATAATCGCGAGACGTTATATGCAATACCTCCGCGAAGAGGAAACCGCCCGGACCTCCGGCCAACGGGCGAAGATGCTTTTTAAAAAATTACTAAAAGACAAAAGAAGGAGATATTATGAAAAATTTAGCTTCTTTTTCGATGATTCACCAAAGAGTTTTAGCAATAAAAGAACAACAAGAATTGGAAAACATCGGACAAGCCTTTGATAGATTAGCGATGAGGGTAATTCTTAGGATTAATGATGATGATATTGAGGAATCAATAACAGACGGCTCGAATGATTGTGGTATTGATGGAGTTTTTATTGAAGAAAAAACAATACACATTTTTAATTGTAAATATGCATATGATATAGAACAAACTGTAAAAAATTTCCCGGGAGTAGAAATTGATAAAATTATTTCAACTATGAATCTGATATTATCTTCTAATCTATCAAGAGATTCAGTAAATGATGCCTTATGGGATAAGTATATAGAAATTAAAGAAATGTTTTTATGTGGAAGTGCAAATAAAATAGTTATTCATCTTGTATCAAATAAAGAAAAACCGATCCATCATGATAAACAGAAATTAGAAACTGCATTATCGAGATATAAAATAATCGAGTATAAATACTATGACCTAGAAACAATGGTTACTATCCTTCTTTCTTCTAAAGAAGAGAAAATCGATTCATCACTATTATTATTGGATGATCAACATTTTGATAAGTCCGATGGTGTTTTAAAAACAGTCATTGGTGTTGTTACTGCTGAAGATTATTTAAAAATGCTTTTAGATAATAATGATAAAAATAAATTGATGGAAGGAGCATTTAATGACAATGTTAGACTTTATAGACCAAAACATTCGGTGAATAAAGCAATAATAAAATCAGCCCTTTCTGATTTAAATTATCAGTTTTTCTATTTAAATAATGGAGTTACAATATTGTGCGAAGAATGTAATTATGTTCCACACGTTCGTAATCAGACGATAAGTATTAAAAATATGCAAATAATAAATGGAGGGCAAACAACACATTCATTATTTGAAGCTTATAAAAAAAACCCTGAGAAAGTTCGTAGCATAGATATTCTTGTGAGAATCTGTATAGCTAAAAAAGATTCAGATTTAACAGATATGATAAGTGAAAGCACAAATAATCAGATCCCGATAGCCTCACGTGATTTAAAAGCAAATGATATTATACAAAAAATGTTACAAGATGAATTTGAAGCAATTGGATATTTTTATGAAAGGAAAAGTAACCAATATACAGAAGTCGATTATAAAAGAGTTTTAAATAATGAACTTTTAGCACAATTATATCTTGCATATGAATTAAACCAACCAGCAGAAGCTAAAAATAATAAAAATCAAATATTTAGTAGTTTGTACGAAAGTATTTTTGATGAAGAAAAAATATCTGCTAAAAAATTATTAAGTATATATAATGTTTATCTACCATTAGCAAAAATAAAACAAGAAATACAAAAAAAGAAAAGGAAAAAAGAATTAGAAAATGAAAAAGATGCTTTTCACTCTAGAGCTATATTCCATATTCTATATGGTGTGAAAATAATATTAAAAAATGAAGAAAAGGATATAAATAATAAAAATGATACTGAATATGCAATAAGTAAAAGCATTGATTATATTAGAGAGATTGTAGAAAGTGAAATGGACAAAAGAAAAGAATTATATACACATGATAAACTTTTTAAAGAAATTGCTACGAATAGAATTGTTGCAGAGCATTTTGCAAGTAAATATCCAGGAAGAAGTTGTTTTTAGAAAAGTCCAGCCTTGGCGTTGCCGTGCGGCTTGGACAAGACGCGGAGGTACTGCATATAACATAGGATAAAGCGCTTCGCTCGGAGTACCTCGCTTGGCCTACGGCACACATCGTAGGTTTGATCTGCAACTTTTAAAAACAATAAGTTTTGGATAAAAAATATTGTAACTTTGAAATACTAATTCTTTGCCTACGATGCGTCGCTTATCCTCGGGACGTTATAGGCAATACCTCCGCGAAGAGGAGATCGCCCGGACCTCCGGCCCACGGGCGAGAGAGTTTGAAAAATTGGATTTGTTTTGAAACAAAACATATTAAGGCAAATAATAAATGGATAAAAATATAGAGATTGAAGCGGATAGAAGTATTCAAATAAGTAAAAAAGCCATATTTAAAGCAGAGAATAATTTTAAGATTAAAATACATGATAATGTTGTAGTTGAAGATTTTGTAGAAATAATCGCAGATAAATCAGATTGTGAAATAAAAGATTCATTTATTGGAGAAGGATGTAGAGTAAGAAATAGTGTTGTCGAAAAAGTAATGGCTTTACCTGGAAGCCAGATACTTGAAACAACCATTAAGGTAGATGAAAAGAACAGGCAAACTGGGCTGTACTGACAATAGTGGACACGAATATTTAAGCTGTCCTCTTTTGATTTGAAAACCATAGCTCCGCATATCGTGCGGGGGCAATGTTTCCGAGTCCCGAATGCCTACGAATCCGGTTATAAAATACTTCGATATATTCTTGGATTGCCGCCTTCGCTTCTGCTCTTGTGGCAAATCTTCGATGATAAACAAGTTCCCTCTTGAGGAATCCCCAGAAGCTTTCAGTCGGAGCGTTATCATAACAGTTACCTCGGCGTGACATCGATGCCCTCATTCCGGCTGATTGTACCGCCTTTTGATATGACAACGCACAATATTGACTTCCACGATCTGAATGATGAATACACCCCGGTTTCGGTTTCCGATAATACAGAGCCTTTCTAAAGGCTTCGTGCACCAGCTCCTTGGTCATCCGATCTCCCATTGCATGTCCGATGATTTCACGTGATCCGAAATCTTTGACACCTGCGAGGTAGAGCCATCCCTCACCGGTAGAAATATAGGTAATGTCGGTTCCATACACGACTCCTGGTTCCATTACGCTGAAGTCCTGCTCCAAAAGATTTGGCGCGACCGGAAGATTATGGTTAGAATTGGTGGTTGCGATAAACTTCTTATTCTGTATGCATTTGATCCCCATTTCCTTGCGAAGTCGGGCAATTTTATCACGCCCTATAATTACACCATTGTCTGCCAGTTCACTCTGTATACGACGAGGACCATAGGTCTTGCGACTGAACTCATGCACAGCCCTGACAAGAGGTTTTATTTTTTCATCATTATTTTTCCGAGCTGACGGAGACCGACGCAGCCAGGCATAGAAACCACTTCTGGATACCGTGAGAACTCGTGCCATCAGTTTTACTGGATAATTTGACCGCTCTTTTTTCATGAACGCGTACCGGGCAGCGATTCCTTGGCAAAGTACGCGGTGGCTTTTTTTAAGATTTCCCGCTCCATACGGGCTTCTGCCAATTCCTTTCTTAATCGATTATTTTCAGCAATTAGCTCAGCGTTGGATCGCTCACCGGGTAATGCTGGTATCTTTCCTAACTTTGCAATTGCCAGCCAGTTCCCGATAGTACCCTTTGGGATCATTAATTGCCTGGCGGCTTCCTCACGCGAGAGCCCTTGTTCGATAACCATTTTTACGGCCTCGGCTTTCAGTTCTTCACTGTAAGACCTGTTCTCTTTCATCGCTACCTTTCCTCTGGTTAGCTTAACATACCGTGTCCATCAAAGTCAGTATAGTTCAAACTGGTTACAAGTATTTAATAGTGTTAAAGCCTGGATTAAATTATGATGAGAATAATTTTGCTTTTACAAGAGGAGCTGTAATTAAGAGAATAAATGAGTTAAATCTAAATATGCCAATAGAAATACCAGTGGACATTGCCTTATTGAAAAGGAAGAATATTTTAAAATAAAAGAGAAAAACAAAAGAGAAATAAAAATTTATAAAGAAGTAGAAGGAAAATATTTTATAATCAATTCCCAGTACTCTCATTCAGAAGCTTATGAGCAGTTTTATAATCCTGAGTATTTTAACAAATACGAATACCTTGAAGATATAAATATACATGAATTAAAAGTTGCTGAAAATGAAATAATAATTGATCTAAAACAAATAAGAAAAGAAGAAGGAAGAAAGGATGTCGATGTTCAAAGAAAAATAAATGATATATTTTCTAAGTGTGTGAATTATAGAAAAATGATTTTTGTGATTGAAGAAAAAAAGATTCTAGTAGTTGAGTCGTAAACAATATAAGCAGAAGTATAAGAAAAGAAGCCTTGAAAAAGAAAGCCAGCCCTTGGCGGTGCCGTGCGGGCTGGAAGACGCGGAGGTACATGCCTATAACAGAGGATAATTCGCTACGCTCGGAGTACCTCGCTTGGCCTGCGGCATATTTTACTATCATTTAAACCAGTCAATTTGAATATTATTTTTTTTAAGTATAGAAAACAGACAAAAAAAATATATAAAGTTTGTGCCGTAAAACATCGCTTATCCTCGGGACGTTATCTGCAAAATCGCCCAAAGAGAATGAGCGTGCCGTCTTGGCACGCAAGATAATAATGATATATATTAATTTAACTTATTGGAGGATAATGTGGAAAAAATAAAGATTAAACAAGGGAAAGGGCCTGATTTTATTAAGTACTTTATTCCTATCCTTGAGGTTTTAAAATCACTTGGAGGTTCTGGAACACCTTCAGAAGTAATAGATTTAATCATAGGTGTCCAAAACAAGGACTATTAATTGCCTGAAATCCCAACTATAATGAATTAAGCTTGGACGGCTAATTCTTTACAGGAAAAGGAAATCAGGCAATGAGTTACAATAATACCATTTTAAAACAAATTCTACAAATAATTCCGAGACATGAATTTGAAAAATCTGTAAAAAAACATAAAGGGGACTTTGCTTCCAAAGGTTTTACCTGTTGGCAGCATTTTGTCTCCATGCTCTTTGCACAACTTTCAGGACAGACCGGGTTAAGAGGCATTGAAAACTCTTTTGAATCAATCAGTAACCACCTTTATCATATGGGTGTAAAAAAGGTAAAACGCTCTACATTATCTTACGCAAATAATAATAGAAGCTGTGAAGTTTATGAAAATGTTTTCACTGATCTTCTTGATAAGATATTATCCATGAAGAGAGCGCATAAACATAAATTTAAAAATCCTCTTTACAGTGTTGATGCATCAACTATTGACTTGTGTTTAAATCTCTTTCCATGGGCAAATTTCAGAAAATATAAAGGCGGAATAAAACTTAATGTAAAACTTGACCATAGTGGATATATTCCAGCTTTTGTATCAGTTACAACTGCAAAAACACATGAAGTCAATTCCTTGAAAAAAATGGCTTTCAACAAAGGCGATGTCATCACGTTTGATCGTGGTTATACTGACTTTAAATTATTCGCAAATTATTGTAATACCGGTATTTATTTTGTTACCAGGTTAAAAAAGAATGCTGATTATAAAATTGTCCAGAGAAAAGATACCTCCTCCTTTAAAAATATTACATCTGATCAGATCATAGAAATGAAAGGATTTTACACCAGTAAAAAATGCCCGTTAAAATTAAGACGAATCAGAAGCAGAGATCCTGAAACCGGTAAATATATTGTAATTCTTACCAATAATTTCCTTTGGTCTCCAACAACAATTGCTGCTGTTTACAAAGACAGATGGCAGATTGAAATATTTTTTAAAACTATCAAACAGAACCTCAAGATCAAGAAATTCTTTGGTACTTCCAGAAATGCTGTAATGACACAAATCTGGATTGCCCTAATTGCTTTTCTGTTACTTCAGTTCCTTAAAATGTTTTCATGTAGAAAATGGACTCATTTTTCACTGATGAAATTGATTCCTGTAATACTGACATCAAGAAAAGATATCTGGACTGTTCTCAATAAACCGCCATCAGAACAGACTAGAAAAAGTAGTTTCAATCTTCAACTGGAGCTGTTATGATTGTTTTGGACACCTATGAGATTTAATAATAGATAAATATTCAATATCAGAAAAAGAATTGGAGAAGAAGAATAAAAATGGCGGATTAACTGTTAAGAATAGAATTGCTTGGGCTAGATTTTATCTTGTAAAAGGCGGTGTCCTAGATTCGTCAAAAAAAGGAATATGGTTAATAAAAGATAATAGCTTTGAATTAAAGAATGAAGAAGAAGCACATACTTTTTTTAAAAAAGTACATGAAAAATACGAGAAAAAAACTATTAGTGATAAACAAATAAAACTTGATATTGATGAAGAAATTGAAGAAAAAGTAAGTGATGAAGATTATAAAGAAGAAATGTTAAAGATATTAAAGAATTTAACACCTTCAGGTTTTGAAAATATATGTAAAAGATTACTACGTGAATCAGGATTTACACAGGTAGTTGTTACCGGTCAATCAGGGGATGGTGGAATAGATGGTTATGGAGTGTTAGAAATAAATCCTTTAATGAGCTTTAAAGTATTATTTCAATCCAAACGCTATAAAGATGTAGTAAGCACAGATAAGGTAAGAGATTTTAGAGGATCAATGGCTGGAAGAGCAGATAAAGGAATAATAATAACAACTGGCCGATTTACTCAAGATGCTAAAAATGAAGCAGTTCGAGATGGAGTTCCTCCAATAGAATTGGTAGATGGAGAAAAACTTGTAAACATGTTCGAAAAATTAGAGTTGGGAATAACTTCAAGAACTGTTTATGATATAGATTATACTTTTTTTGATGAATATAAATAGTGTGATTAATAATTTTAAAAATTATTGAGTTTAATAAATAAGAAAATTGCCTTCGCCATCCATGGCTTAGGCAATTAAGAATGGGCGATTCAGCAGATAACAGCGATTATTTCGCTGCGCTCCCTATGGTCGCTTGGGCTCCTGCCAGTTGAGCTGGCAGATCGCCATATTTTGTTTTCATAAAACCGGAACAACATGTGTTTTATACTCTTCAAGTTTGTAAAAACCAAATAAAAGTATTTTAGAGGTTAGTCACAAAACATCGAATAATCGCGAGACGTTATACGAAAAACCGCGCCAAGAGACTATAATTTCGCCCCGGGGAAACGGGGGAAAAGCCCGGCGTCCTGCCGGGCTTAAGAAATTGCGAAAAATATTATTAAAAAGACTGGAAAAATAATAACTTGTCAGATGTGAAAATAATTGTGAAAATAATAAGAAAAATTGACTTTAATTCATATGTGTATTATAATACACATATAGAGGTGTATTATGAGAACAAATGTTGTATTGGATGACAATTTAATAGAAGAAGCTTTTAAATATGCTGACAGCATTCGGACAAAGAAAGACTTAATAGAAGTAGCGCTTAAAGAATTCGTAAAGAATAGAAAAATGAAGAATTTGCGCGATTTAAAAGGTAAAATTAAATTTGCAGATGGATATGATTATAAGAAAATGAGAGCAGGCGAATGATTTTAGTAGATACATCAGTCTTGATTGATTATTTAAAAGGAATTGATAATAAATCAGCAAAAGCATTAGATGAAATACTTGAAAATGGAATGCCTTATGGAATTAATGATTTTATTTACCAGGAAATATTACAGGGTTCAAGAACAGTAGAAGAATTTCAGAAGCTAAAGGAATACCTTGAAACAATAACCTTTTATTCGCTCAATTATGGAAAAGAATCATTTGAAAAAGCAGCATATTTAAATTTTATATGCAAAAGAGCTGGAGTAACAATAAGAAGTACAATAGATTTATTGATAGCTGAAACAGCAATCGAAAATGACTTATTTCTTCTGCATAATGATAAAGATTTTAATAACATGAGTAAGATAATTCCAGAACTTAAAATATATGAATCAAGAAAATGAATATTGAATTCATGCATTTTATAAAACCAAAAATATTAAAAAACCTAATTGTAAAAAAGAAAAAAGGAATAGAAAAGAATTTACCGCTTTCGCACGTCCTGTGCTCAAGCGAAGAGGGGCGAAATTAGGAGAAGAAGGCGCGGTTCATCGTATAACAGCGAATGACCGGTTCCGGCTGTTTCTAAGGAAACAGCCTCCACCCAAATTGCCGAAATAATACATGTTAAGAATAATGGAATAGAGTATAAACTTTTGGAGTGAAAAACACCATCGGCAACTTCGGTCATTCGCGGGACGTTATCCACAATATCATCGCAAGAGAACACCGCCCGGACCTCCGGCCAACGGGCGAAGAAAATAGAATCTGCTGTTTAATATACTTTATACAGAACATATATAGTTTTCTAGTTATTTAATAGGTTAGGCGGACGCCTACACTGAGGCGCTTTTTAGTAGGAGTATAAAATGAAAAAAATATTATTTGTTCTGTTTTTTGGATTTTTTACAAGCTTAATATTTGCTGCTCCATTTGGTTTAAAAATGGGTATGACAATAGAAGAAATTGAAAAAGAATATGAAGAAGAACCAACATTCATAGAAAATGATATTTATTTGACAAAACCTATAAAAAGTCATCCTCTTTTTAAGTTTTATGCTGTATATGTAAATGAAAAAACTGGTTTGTATCAAATCAGGGCTATTTCTTCAACTATTACGACAAATAAATATGGAGCAGAACTTCAAAGTGCTTTTAATACTGTAAAAGATAGAATCGCAAAAACTTATGGTAAGCCTGAAATTGTAAACAAAGTAGACCCGAACATATCAGAGTTTAATAAAAAGGATGAATTTTGGTTTATGACTTTAAAAGAAGGTTCCAGAATTCTTTCTGCTGTTTGGGATGAAAAAATAATATTAATCGATGATTTAGATACAGTAGCATTAGATTGTGTAGCTGATAACGGATATTTAGACGGAACAGCACATTTAACTCTGTATTACTATTTTAAAAATACAGGTAGTGTTGAAGATGAACAAGATGCAGTTTTTTAATAGTGTAATTGCAATTATTGAATTATCTGTTTACTATAGTTTTGGAATTTTATAATGAAGTTTAGTGTTTTTGCCATTATAGCAATATTTACTATTTTTACAATTTTTTACATAAAAAGGCAAAAAAAACTATCTAAAGAACTTGAAGTAAAAATACATGAATTCCAAGAGCAAATAAACATTTTCTTCACAGAATATTTTGAATTACGAAAGCAATTTGTTTCCGAATCAGAAAAAAATAACTTTGCTGAAAAATGGCAAAAATTATATTTGGAAATACAAAAGTATCACATTTCAAAGAAGTTGAGTGCATTTGCGGAAATAGAGCAATTTAAGGAAACCTATAAAAATCTTCATAGATATATTTCTGAATCAAATGCAGAAATCAAGCGAAAAGAAGAAATAAAACTTCTTTCACTGCAAATATCAGATTTTTTTGCTGAATTGTTTGAAATTATAAATCAATATGTTTCTCATTCTGTAGATATTCAATTTACACAAAAATGGAATGAACTTTCACAAAAAACTGAAAAATCTAATATTCATAAAGATGACGATGCATTTGCAGAAATTGATCGATTTAAAACTGTTTATAAATCTCTTCATGATTACTTTGCTACTGCAAATGAAAAATACATTCAAAATGAATCGATGAAATATAACGATTTGTTTTCAAGTATAGATGGAAAAACTTTGGACGAGCAACAGAGAACTGCCGTTATTACAGATGAAGATAGAATTCTTGTGCTTGCAGGTGCGGGTAGCGGAAAAACGCTTACAATTTCTGCTAAAGTAAAATATTTATGCGAAGTAAAAAATATAAATCCAAAAGACATTCTTCTTATTTCATTTACAAAAAAATCTGCACAGGAAATGACAGAACGAATTCAAAATAAGCTAGGAATTCAGGCCGAAGCGACTACTTTTCATAAAATTGGTCTTAATATAATCAAAAATTCTGATGGGCAACGACCAGAAATATCGGATGAGAATGTACTGAATCAATTTGTTCATAACTTTTTTGAAAGCGATATTTTAAATCATCCAGACTTAATAAAAGCCTTAACTGAATATTTCACTTACTTCCTTGAAATCCCCAACAATATGGAAGATTATTCTTCTCTTGGCGAATTGTATGAAGAAGAAAAAACAACCGACCTAGAAACATTAAAATCAAAATACGATCGGGAAAAATATATTCGTGAAACAGGTGCAGAAAAAGCTAAAGCTTATACTACTTTAAACAATGAGAAAGTAAAAAGTCTTGAAGAAACAAAGATTGCAAACTTTCTTTTTATGCACGGCATAAATTACGAATATGAAAAAATCTACCCCTTTGACAGCGCTGACCCGTTAAGAAAAACCTACCGTCCTGATTTTTATCTTACAGATTATGATATTTATTTAGAGCATTTTGGAATATCAAAAGATTTTACCGTTCCGTGGCTTTCTCCTGTAGAAGAAAAAAAATATTTAGACGGAATTCAATGGAAGCGAGCATTTCATCAAGAAAATGAAACTAAACTGATTGAAACTTATTCCTATTACAGTTATGAGGGTATACTTCTAAAAAAACTTGAAGAACTATTACTTACAAGTGGTGTTGAATTTAAATCTCGTGATTTTACGGATATTTTCAATACTGTCTATGCAAGCAAGAGCAACAAATACTTTTCTGAATTTATAAAATTGTGCTGCACTTTTATCACGCTTTTTAAGTCAAATAATTATAAAAATGAAGAAATTGAAAATCTAAAGCAGAAATATATTTTTGAAGAAACAAATGAATTCCTTCGGGATCGAACAAAACTTTTTCTTGATATAATAAAAATCATTTTAACGGAATATCAGAATTATCTTTCTTCAAACAATGCAATTGATTTTTCAGATATGATAAATAATGCGACTGATAAAGTGATTTCGGGTTGTGAAATTCCTTTCTATAAATATGTTATTGTAGATGAATATCAGGACATCTCAAAGTCTAGATTTAATTTCTTAAAAGCAATAGCAGAAAGAATTAATGCAAAAATATTCTGTGTTGGCGATGATTGGCAATCCATTTATCGATTTGCAGGAAGCGATATTTCCTTGTTTACTGATTTTGAAAAATATTTCGGATATACAAAGATTCTTAAAATAGAAAAAACTTACAGAAATTCTCAAAATATTATAGATGAAGCATCTCGTTTTATTTTGAAGAATCCGCTTCAACTCAAAAAAGATTTACGCTCTGACAAAAGTTTAGATTACCCGTTTGTGTTTTGGGGATTTGATGACGAGCCGAAACAGGCATTACAATATGCAATTAAAAAAATTGTTTCAGAATTTGGAATAAAATCTTCCATTTTACTTTTGGGAAGAACCAATTATGATATTGAAATTGCAAAAAAGTCTGGACTTTTCAGAAGTGTTTATAAAAACAGGAAAGAGCAGTTGGAATATATTCCAATTCATGAATTACGAATTGATTTTCTTTCAATCCATAAGTCAAAAGGCTTGGAAGCAGATAATGTTATTCTTCTGAACTTCAAGAATGATAAGCTTGGATTTCCGAACCAGATTGCAGATGATAAGGTATTAAATCTTGTCCTTACAAATGCCGATGATTTTAAGTTTGCAGAAGAACGCCGCCTTTTTTATGTCGCAATAACCCGAACAAAAAACAGAACTTTCATTCTTGCAGATAACAAAAATCCTTCCCCATTTTTTAAAGAGTTTTCTGAATCAAACTCAGTTTGTTTTGTATCAATCAAGAAAAATACAAACGAAAATCAGACAAACTGTCCGTTCTGCAAAACAGGAAATCTTTTGAAAGTTGAACACGAAGGAAAATATTTTGTAGGTTGTTCAAATTTTCCGAAATGTAAATATACTTTGCACGATGCAACAATTCTTTTGAATCCAAAAAAATGTCCTTCTTGTGGTGGATTTCTGATAAAACGAAAAGGTAAGAAAGGACATTGGTTCAGTGGTTGCACGAATTATCCGTATTGTGAATATACGGAACAAATAAAAAGAGAATAAGAAAACGCTTAACAACTGCTTCAAGCTGATTCGGCTATGTCACGATTCTTGCTAGTCGTCGCTACTCATCTCGGTAAGAATTGCGCCATATACGCCTCGCAGGTTAAGCAAATATTATAAAACAAAAATAGAAACGGGGGAAGTCCGGCCTTGGCGTTGCCGTGCGGCCTGGACAAGAAGCGATGATACTGGTGGATAACAGAGGATAATGCGCTTCGCTCCCTTTGGTCGCTTGGCCTGCGGCACACATCGTAGTGTTTGAACTACAACATTTATTAACAACGAGTTTTGAAAAATATTATATAGCTTTGGAATATTCATTCTTGGACTACGATGCGTCGCTTATCCTCAGGACGTTATCCACAATATCATCGCAAGATGACACCGCCCGGACCTCCGGCCAACGGGCGAAGAGTAGAAAAAGACATAATGGTTAACCAATTAAACCGATACATTCAAAGAAAGCAGAGGAATATATGAAAAAAGAAATTGTTAAAACACAAAAAGGAGAAATAACAGTTTACAGCGATATTGAAGTACCAATATCAGATGCATCAGATTTTCTTGATCTGCTTGCAAATACTAGTACTAAAACAATATCACTGGATAAAGAATATTTAGATAATAGATTTTATGAATTAAGCTCTGGTCTAGCAGGAGAAATACTTCAGAAAGTATCAAATTATAGAAGAAGCGTGATAATTATAGGAGATTTTATCAATATCAATAAAAAGAGTTTAAAAGACTTTATATATGAAAGCAATAAAACAGGGCAGGTTGTATTTGCCAAAGACTTGGAAGAAGGAATCATTTTGCTGAAGTAATTGGAAAAAAGAGGAAAGATTTTGAAGAAAGATTTAATAGCCGCATGTGGAATTAATTGCTCATTATGTACAGGCTATCAAAGAGAAAAGAATAAATGCGAAGGTTGCAGGAGTGTTGGCAATAAACCAAAGAATTGCTTGAATTGCATAGTAGTAAATTGTAACAAGAGAGAAGGGAAGGAAGATTTTTGCTTTTCATGCGATACTTATCCATGCCAGAAAATTAAAAAGCTTGCAAAGCGTTATAGTATGCGGTATGGAGTAGATATTTATAAAAATCTTGAAAGAATTAAAGCCAAAGGAATAAAGGTATTTGTTGAAGAAGAAAATGAAAAATGGAAATGTATAAAGTGCAAAGCTTTATTATGTATGCATAGCAAAAATTGTTTAAAATGTGGTGAAGTAAATCCATATTATATTGGAACTTTATAATAGGTCTTTAAAAAGGATAAAGTAATGATTTACCATATAGTACCGGAAAAAGAGTATTTGAAATTAGCTGCAAAAGAGAAATATATCCCAAATAATTTCAATGATTTCGGATTTGTACATTGTGCTTTTAAAGTTTCGGTTTTATCAGTTGCAGATGACTATTATTCAAAAGTAAAGGATAAGCTTATTCTTTTGAAAATAAACCCTGAGAAATTAAAGTCAGATGTAAAATATGAGGAAGCAACTCCGGAAGAAGGTTTAGGTAAAGAGCATTTAAATACTTCAAATGTTTTTCCACACGTATATGGGCCAGTAGATAATGATGCAGTTGAAGGAGTAGGCGAATTGGGGAAGAAAGAGGGAAAATATAGCTGGCCAGTTAAATTCATTCCTTTTGCAGAATATTTGGAAACAAATAAGAAGATAAAAGATTAGTCCGGCCTTGGCATTGCCGTGCGGCCTGGACAAGAAGCGATGATACTGGTGGATAACAGCGATTATTTCGCTGCGCTCCCTGTGGTCGCTTGGGCTCCTGCCAGTTGAGCTGGCAGATCGCCATATTTTGTTTTCATAAAACCGGAATGACATGTGTTTTATGCTCTTCAAGTTTGTAAAAACCAAATAAAAGTATTTTAGAGTTTAGTCACAAAACATCGAATAATCGCGAGACGTTATCCACAATATCATCGCAAGAGAACGCCGCCCGGACCTCCGGCCAACGAGCGAAGATAGGAAATATATTAACTTCAAAATTAAGGAACAAATAATTAATGATTACATTCAATGTTTTCGCAAGAGTTTTTAAAATTAAAAGTGGAAATAATATTGGCACTGCTTTTGCAATTGATTATAGAAAAAAACAATATCTCATAACCGCTTTTCATATAATTTGTAATCCTGCAGAAATAAATTATGTTGAGTTGCAGTATAAAAATGGGTGGAAAGTTATTGAAGTTGATATTACTGGATTCGGAGACGAAGAAAATGATGTAATTGTTTTGTCCCCTAAGAAGCAAATAGCACCTGAATGGGAATTGCCTTTATCAAAAGGGAGAATGGTTATAGGCCAAGATGTATATTTTTTAGGATTTCCATATAATATGACATCTGAGGTAAATGATGAAGAATGGCATTTACCATACCCATTAGTTAAGAAAGCTTGTTTATCTGGGAGTATTGATAATAATAAAAAAAGAATATGGTTACTTGACGGGATTAATAATCCGGGGTTTTCAGGTGGTCCAGTTGTTTTTCACCCTGTAAATTCAAATAATAGTACAGAATTATACATAATGGGATTAATTAGTGGGTTTAGATTTAATGAAGAAAAAATAATACATAATGGATATGAAATTGATTCTTACGTAAAAGCAAATACTGGAATTATTTATGCTATATCAGCATCTAATATTCTAGAAATAATTGAAAAAAATGAAAATGGGTTTAAATTATAGTAATACTTAAAAAGAATATTTCTTTTACTTTAAATATTATAAAATATAGAGGTTGTATGATAGATATTTTAAAAGAAGCAATAAATAAAATACCAGAGCATTATTATAAATTATATAATCCACGTAAATCAAAAGGCCAACTAGTTGATTATTCTAATGAATATGTTTTTCCTGAAAGAAATTATTGTACAAATTTATATCATCAATTATTAAATATTATAAATGATACAAATCTCGACATAGGAGAGATGTTTTTTCTTGATGAAGAAATATACAAAAAATATTCAGGTACATACATTAACGATAAAAGTTTTACAAAAACAAAAAATAGTTTAAAATTCTCTAAACAAGGGTTACGGCCAGATTTAGTCTTACATAAATCTCAGCAATCAAGAGAGAAAGAGGATCAAAAATTAATAATTGAGTGTAAAACTACTAACAATCTTTTAAAATCAGAATTTTTCAGAGATTTCTTTAAATTAAATATTTATAAATCCCAACTGAATTTTCAAAATACAGTATATATTATTGTGAATATGAACAAAGAAATAATTAATAAATATCTAGACGAATATTTAAAAAAATATTGGAATATTAAAGAGAATGCTATTTATTTATTGATAAAAGAAAGTTATGGAAGTGAAATAATTGAAATAAAGGTTGAGTACTAATTTATACAGGCAATTTTTATATAATTTAATAAACATTAGTCCGGCCTTGGCGTTGCCGTGCGGCCCTGGACAAGAAGCGATGATACTGGTGGATAACAGCGGTTGAAGCACTACGCTCGGATTACCTCGCTTGGCCTTCGGCAAACATCGTAGGATTTGAACTACAACTTTTAGAAACATTAAGTTTTTGAAAGACAATAAATAAAAGCATTGAGTATTCTATTCTTGGTCTACGATGCTTCGCTTAACCGCGGGACGTTATCCACAATATCATCGCAAGAGACCATCGCCCGGACCTCCGGCCAACGGGCGAAGAAAATGTGATCATTTGTAAATATATTTATACATAGAAATATATAGTTTTCTAGTTATTTAATATGTTATATTTAACTCAATTTGAAAAGGAGAGGAAATCATAATTATCATATCTAATTGATTTGGGTGTGTTATAATATATCTATTAATAAAAGGAGATGTTTATGAGTGATAATAAGAAATTCCCAAAAGAATTAGAGATTCCAAAACCCCCAGAGCGATATAATAAAAATATAAAAGTGAAAATTAGTAAAGATGATGTTGCAAATGTAAATTTATTTATGATGGCATGTGATTGTGATGAATATAAAAGTTCGAATAGAAGTGAATATGAAAAATCAGATATTAGAAGAATGTGTCGTCATATCGCAAAATTATATAAGAAAAAAATTAGAACTGATAAAATAGATTCAATTAAAACAATGATGATAGAATCTGGTGAAGGGATTAAACCCTCTATAATTTATTTAGAATCAGAAGAATTGGGATATAGTATATGTATCGCATTCCAAATAGGATTACCTTGGATAGATGTTTATGCAAAGAATATAAATGGAATTTATAAAAAGCATGTATATAATTATTCAAACAAAGAATGGCAAGGTAAAATTTCTTATAATAAAGAACTAATAGATGCTTTAGAGTCTTTTATTTTAGAGAATATTCAAGATAATTCAAATGCTAAAGCAAATGAAAAAAAGAATGGAGAAGAAAGAAATTACCATCAATATGTAGAAATACCAGAACTTAGTGAAGAATATAATAAAGATATCATAGTAAAAGAAGATAATAAGAAATATAAATTGAACTTGTTTAAAATGGAATGCTCTTGCAAGGAATTTGATAAGAAAAAACATTATAGGTTAGGTGATTCAAGGAGAATGTGTTTTCATTTAAGACGAGAATTTTGGAATACAACAGAGTTTAAGAAATTAAACAAACTCGAGCAAACTCTTATAAAGAATAATTATGGTAATAAAGATAATCTATTTATTTTTGAATTAAAAAATGATTTAAGTTTTGCCATTTCATATGATGATGATAGAGAAGAATATTCAAGTTGGTATAATGTAATAGCCAGAAAGAATAATGGGCAATATATCTGTTATGCTTATAATCCTTATAGTAAACGATGGGCAAAAGACAAAAATCCAGAATTATACAAAGAAGAAATTGAGAATTTAGTAAATAGTATTGATATTTTCGCTCAGAAAGATATAGACGAAGAATATTAAGAGTAAATATAACAAGAGATTTGGAGTAGTCAAAATTTATTGACACGATTCTGGCTAAAGACGTTCGGGCAATGGCCCTCACTCCAGAATCGCGCCAATTCCGCGAAGACGCGGACCAATTTTGCTACTCAAATCGTCGTTATAAAAATAGAAACGGGGGAAGTCCGGCCTTGGCGTTGCCGTGCGGCCTTGGACAAGAAGCGATGATACTGGTGGATAACAGCGATTATTTCGCTGCGCTCCCTTTTGGTCGCTTGGGCTCCTGCCAGTTGAGCTGGCAGAGCGCCATATTTTGTTTTTATAAAACCAGAACAACATGTGTTCTATGCTTTTTATGTTTGAAAAATCAAATAAATGTATTTTAGAGTTTAACCACAAAACATCGAATAATCGCGAGACGTTATCGGCAATGGCTGGGCGAAGAGAACACCGCCCGGACCTCCGGCCCACGGGCGAAGAAAATATTAAAACCAAAACAATTATTAAATTAAAGGAAGTAGAATGATGATTAAGAATTATTATTATTTTGTAGTAGGAATACTTTCAATACTTTTTGCGATTACACATGCACTAAATGGACAAGCTGTAATTTTACCTTCTCTAGAAATTGAATTAATAAGCATAGAAATAAGAACAATATTCTTTTATGTGTGGCATATAATATCAGCTGAAAACATGTTATTTGGAATTTCTTTTTTAATTATGGCATTTTATAAGAAATTGGAAAAAGTTAGATTTACAGCATTTGTTATAGCTGCTTTAATGGTTTTTCGCTGGGTTATAATATTTTATGGAACTTTTATGTATAATCGCCAAGGACTCAGGAATATAACAATCGATACTGTTGCAATTATAATATTTACAGCCCTCATTATTTTAGGAACAAGGGTTAAGGATAAGTAAAACTTTATAAACTTGAAAAATATGAGTTGAAATAAAATAGAACTGCCTTTATGCTTATGGCAGAACAGAGGATAAAATGAATACAGCATTGGTAATAATTGATGTTCAAAATGATTATTTTCCCGGCGGAAGAAAAGAACTAAAAGGAAGTCTTGAAGCTTTAGAAAACATTCAAAAAGTTATTAACAATTGCAGAGAAAAACATTATAAAATCATCTTTATCAAACATATAGCAGTTAAACCAAATGCAACATTTTTTATAAATGGAACATCTGGAATTGAAATACATAAAGGAATAGAGCCCGAAGAAAATGATGAGATCATAATAAAAAATTATCCTAATAGTTTTCGGGAGACAGATTTAAAAGAATATTTAAATAGAAATCAGATCACAGATTTAGTTTTTACCGGCATGATGACTCATATGTGCGTAGATACAACAGTCAGGGTAGCTTTTGATTTAGGATATAGCAGTATTTTAATTTCAGATTGCTGTGCGACATTAGATTTATCATATGAAAATGAAATGATTGAAGCTAAAGAAGTTCAAAATGCATTTCTTGCAGCTTTGAATGGAACTTTTTGTAAAATAATAACAACAGAAGATTTTATAAAAGAAAAACAATAAACTCTGGTATAACAAAGTACTTGGAATAGAAGAAGTCCGGCCTTGGCGGTGCCGTGCGGCCTGGACAAGACGCCCAGCCACAGCCGATAACAGCGAATGACCGGTTCCGGCTGTTTCTAAGGAAACAGCCTCCACCCAAATTGCCGAAATAATACATGTTAAGAATAATGGAATAGAGTATAAACTTTTGGAGTGAAAAACACCATCGGCAACTTCGGTTATTCGCGGGACGTTATTTGCAATACCTTCGCGAAGAGAAAATCGCCCGGGCCCCTGGCCGACGGGCGAGGATGTGCAGGATAATAATGGTATATGTTGAATAGATACTTTAGGTGTGTGAAAACAGGTATTATCTAAATAAATACATAAAAGGCTTCTGATAGTTTAATGTGTTACCTGTTGATATAAACCAAAAAATGAACTATATTTAATAATATAATGGTTCATTTGGAGGTTTATATGAAATCTATTACCATACATGGAATTGATAATGAACTAGATAAGAAAATTGCAGAAAAGTCTGTAGAATTTGGGTTAAGCCAGAACCGAACAGTTAAGCATATCCTGAAAAGTTCATTATTTACTGATAAAAAAGTTTCTAAAAAGGATTCCTTTGCTGAGTTATTTGGTAAATGGTCAACAAAAGAGAAAGAAGAATTTGATAAAAAAATCAGTGATTTTGAAGTAATAAATGAAATGGACTGGAAAAAATGACCAAGATATTACTTGATACAAATGCTTATAGTGAGTTTATGTCCGGAAACAAGTTGGTATTTGAATATATTATAGAAGCAGAAATAATCTATGTATCAACCATAATGATCGGAGAACTGTTTGCAGGTTTTCAGGGCGGGAGAAAATATACAGAAAATAAAGAAGATTTTAAGAAATTCATCAGCAAAGATGGAATAAAAATATTGAATGTTACAATTGAAACATCAGAAATATTTGGAGAAATCAAGGCGGAACTAAGTAAAAAAGGAAAAATGATACCATTAAATGATATTTGGATTGCTGCTCATACAATAGAAACAGGTTCAAAATTAATCACATATGATTCACACTTTAAACAGATAAATGCTTTAAGAATTTGGGAAGAATATAAATAGGGAAATTGTCCAATTACTGCTTCAATAGAGTCAACACTTTGCTTTTTATAGGTTAAGAAAGTATTAAAAAGAAAAGGAAGTCCAGACCTTGGCTCCGCCCTAACGGCCTGGACAAGACGCGAAGGTACTGCAAATAACAGAGGATAATTCGCTACGCTCGGAGTACCTCGCTTGGCCTTCGGCATATTTTGCTATCATTAAAACAGTTCATATTATGTTTTTACTCTATTTAAATATATTTCTTAAAAACTATCCTGTTGAAAAAGGTTTTAGCAAAACATCGCTTATCCTCAGGACGTTATTTGCAATACCTTCGCGAAGAGAAAATCGCCCGGGCCCCTGGCCGACGGGCGAGGAATACAGTGTAAAGGATTAGAGAATGTTTGAAATCAGGAAGTTTTATAAAGAAAAAGATCTTAATGATTTACTATTTGTAATTCAGGAATCATTTTTAACTGTCGCTAAAGATTTTAATCTGACAAAAGAAAATGCTCCAACAAATCCGGCATTTATAACAATGGATAAATTAAAAGAATCAATTGATGGCCAGAAATTCCTAGCGCAATAAACTAATATTGTGACAGGAGTTTTAAGTGAGTTACAAAAGAATGAATCTCAATGAAAGAATGGCCATTTTTCAGATGATTTACACCAAAAGATTAAAGCTATCACAAATAGCAAGTAATCTTGGCCGAAGAGCTTCAAGTATTACAAGAGAAATAAAACGCGGTACTGATGAAGGATATTACAATCCTTTAATTGCAGAGTATGAGCATTTAAGGCAAAGAAAAAATCAGAGCCCCAAATTAAAAATAGACAACAAGTCATGGCAGCTTATAAAACCCAAACTCCAACTCCGGTGGTCCCCACAGCAAATTGCCAAATGGCTGGAAATAAATTATCCTTCAGATAAAGTGAGTGATAAAACAATTTATAACTATGTCCATTTCCACATGAGGGGAGAGCTTAAAAAACTAGCGCTTAAAGATTTAAGGCTCAAGGGAAAGAAAAGAAAGAGTGCAAATAAGGACGAAAAACGGGGTAAATTAAAAGATATTACCCTTATAGACGAAAGGCCTGCTGAAATTAACTCACGGAAAGTTCCAGGACACTGGGAAGGAGATCTTCTCATTGGAAAGGACCATAAATCAGCAATCTGCGTAATAGTTGAACGTAAAACTAGGTTTATCCAGCTTGATCTGTTAAAAACATATGATGCAAATACAGTAAGAAAAACAATAGAGAAAAGGTTTAAGAAGATATCTCCTCTTCTAAGAAAATCTCTGACTCTTGATCAGGGTAAAGAGAACAGTGAGTTCAAAAAACTCAAAGAAAATCTTAATATTGATGTATACTTTTGCCATCCGGCATCTCCCTGGGAAAAGGGAACATGTGAAAACACAAATGGCTTGATTCGTGATATGCTTGATGAAGTAGATGATTTCAGAAAGCTTTCGCAGTATGATGTATCACGAGTAGCAAGGCTATTGAATGAGAGGCCAAGAAAAACTCTTGACTTCATAACACCTAAAGAAGCTATTGCCAATTTGCGCTAGGAATTTCTGTGCACAATTAAAAATAATTTAGATTTTTATATTTTAGCAGAAAGCAATAGAATAATAGGCTGCATAGGAATACAACCAGGAAAAAAAAGAAAAAGAATATTATATTGAGAGATTGGTAGTTCTTCCTGAATATAGACATTTTGGATATGGCAAAAAGCTACTTGATAAAGCATTTAATGAGATAAGAGAAAGAAAAGCAAGATATGTAAGTATAGGTATAATTAATGAAAATACAGTATTAAAAAGATGGTATCTTCAAAATGGATTCATAGAATACGAAACGAAAAAATATGATCATCTACCTTTTACAGTGTGTTTGCTGGGTATGGATTTAGAAAAAGAAAAGAAATATAAATGAAGATTGCAGAAAAACTAAAAGAAAAATCTAAAAAAATAAAAACCCAGCTTTTAACAGTTTATTATGCATATAAAAATCCGGAAATAAAGCTTTTGCCGAGAATTATTATTGGGATTGCGATAGCTTATGCATTAAGTCCAATAGATATAATTCCAGATTTTATTCCTGTAATAGGGTATTTAGATGATTTAATAATAATTCCTGCATTACTTAGTTTAGCAATAAAAATGATTCCAAAAGAAATAATGGAAGAATCAAGGAAAAGAGCAGAGGATGGATCAATAAAACTAAAACATAATTGGACGCTCGCAGTAATATTTATTTTAATATGGATTTATTTGATAGTTATAATTACTAAAATATTGCTAAAATTTATAAATCGTTAATAAGAAAGGATAAAAAGTCCAGACCTTGCCTCCGGCCTATCGGTCAGGACAAGACGCGAAGGTACTGCAAATAACAGCGATTATTTCGCTGCGCTCCCGATGGTCGCTTGGGCTCCTGCCAGATGAGCTGGCAGATCGCCATATTTTGTTTTAATAAAACTGGAACAACATGTATTCTATGCTTTTTAAGTTTGAAAAAATTTAAATAAAAGTATTTTAGAGTTTAGCCACAAAACATCGCATAATCGCGAGACGTTATAAGCAATGTTCCCGCAAGAGGAAATCGCCCGGACCTCCGGCCGACGGGCGAGGAAATAAAAATTGCTGTATGATATAATTTATGTACGAGATAAATAATTTTCTTATCATCTTATTGTACTACTGACGCCTTCGGCGTAAAAGAGATAAAAAATGAATATTAAATTAAGTGAAAAATTCCATAGGGTTATAATTTCATCTCCAAACTTGTTAACTAAGAAGTATAAATACAAAAATGTCTTTCAATTACTACCACCAAATAAAAAATGGTATAGAACAGATTTTGTTCAAATTAATTATCCGTTAATATTAGAATTTAATAGCTCTTTTCAAAGAGAATATAATTATAAAAATGAAGTAAATACAAAGAAAAAAGCTGCTCTTGATTTAATTAATGAGTTTGATACTAGTACATTTAACTTTAAAAAAGAGTTGATCTATTTATTGACAGTATTTAGTTTTTGCTTTTTTCAGGATAATATCAATCTTGGCAAACATAATCGCGCTTGGTATGGGGAAAAATATTTTATTTCTGATTTTCAAACGCGAAACATTGATCAAGTAACCAAAGATGAAATTTATAAGTGTTTTGACGAAAACAAACTGATGGGTTATGAAATTAAATTTCCAATGATTATTGGAGATTTGTTGGATCAATATTTTCTGTTTTCTGGTGAAATACTAGATGTTACTCGTAGAGCAATATTATTGTTCTATAAGTCATTTGAAATAGCACCCTATTCATATAGTATGAGCCTTGTATCAATGATTTCTGCTATTGAGGCGATTATTCGATTTGAAAATAGTGATATTGAAAATGAAATTTGTAAAGAATGTAAAAATATCAAATATAGAATTACAAAACAGTTTAATGATTTCCTAATTAAATATTCAGGTGAAAACAATAAAAGGAAAAAAAAGAAATATATTAACTATCTATATGATTTGCGTAGTAAAGTTGTACATAATGGGTTTTTGTTTTATACCGATTACTCATTTGATTCAGAAGATAATCTTCTTGATATTAGACTAGAAAACATAAGGTATTTTTTAATACATTGTTTTATGAATTGGATTATCTTAAAAGAATAGTCGAACAACTTGTACAGGTAGAGTAATTGTCTGACAATTAAAGAAGTCCGGCCTTGGCTCCGCCGTACGGCCTGGACAAGAAGCGGGAACACTGCTTATAACAGCGAATGGCCGGTTTCGGCTGTTTCTGAAAAAACCAGCCTCAACCCAAATTGCCGGAATAAATAGTGGTACAGATTGATGAATACAAAATAAGCTTAAAGGGTAACAAATAACAACGGCAACTTCGGTCATTCGCGGGACGTTATAGGCAATACCTCCGCGAAGAGAAGATCGCCCGGACCTCCGGTCAACGGGCGAGGAAGTATCTTTTTATGATAACTGATAATTGATAATGTAAATAAAGATAATATTATGACAAGAACAGAAAGACTTTTAGAAATCATAGAAATATTAAGGCGAAGCAAATTTGCTGTGACTGCAAATGAACTTTCCAAAAGATTTGAAATAAGCATTAGATCAATATACCGTGATATTTCAATATTGCAGTCACAAGGTGTTCCAATTGAAGGTGGAACTGGTGTAGGTTATATATTACGTAAAGGATATACCTTACCACCATTAATGTTTACTATTGATGAAATAGAGGCACTTATCCTTGGCATAAAATGGGTCTCAGTTTCAACAGATGAAAGCTTATCAATGGCTTCAAAAAACGCCTTAATGAAAATTAGTACTGTTATCCCTAAAGCTTTAAAAAGTAAATATACAACTACCAGTATTTTAATTAATAATAGATATAAGCCAGTAATTGATAATCAACTAATTACTATTATCCGTACTGCAATTAAAGAAAACTGGAAGATACAAATTCAATATAAAAATCACCAAGCTATACAAAGTATTCGTACCATTTGGCCAATTGCAATCGGGTTTTTTGAAAATGCTCAAATAATAGCTGGTTGGTGTGAAAAAAGATCGGCTTTTAGGCATTTTAGAACAGATAGAATTATCAAATGTGTATTAATAAAAGAAAAATATCCCATACCTCAAAAAATGCTATTTGCAAAGTGGAAAGAAAGCGAAAAAATAATACTCGATGATATTGAAATATAATGGTTACTGACAAAAACTGACATGTTTCCTTGTTAATATTAATATTAAACAGAGTTGTGTATAAAATATTAGTAAAAGGAGCAGTGCTATGAACAAAATGAAAGCATCAGTAATCAGAAGATTTGGAGGAGAGAATGAATTAGTAATTGATTATTTACCTATACCAATCATTGATGATAATCAAGTGCTTATTAAATTAGAGTATGCTGGAGTAGGGGCATGGGACATTTTTGAGCGAGAAGGTGGATATTCAAAAATGCTTGGAATTATACCATCATTCCCTTATATTTTGGGTTCTGAAGGAGCTGGGACTGTCATAGAAGTTGGAAAAAATGTGACTAGATTTAAAACCGAAGATAAAGTTTCAGCCGCAGGATTTCTTAATCCCAAAGGTGGTTTTTATGCGGAATATGTTGCAGTAGATGAAGAAGTAGTTTCAAGAATTCCCATTGGTTATAACTTTTGTGAGGCAAGTGTTATATTGGGAGTAGGAATAACTGCATTAAGAGGATTAACTGATGTTTTAAAAATAAAAGCAAATGAAAATATTTGTATAGTTGGAGCAAGTGGTGGGATAGGACACATAGCAGTTCAACTAGCAAAAGGTATGGGTGCAAATATCTGTGCGATTGTGTCCGGAAATGATGGAATTGAATTAGTAAAAAAATACGGTATTGAAATAATTATTGAAAGACAAGAGAGCGATTTAATTAATAAAATAAAAAAAATGGGATTTAAATATTTTGATAAAATTCTGCTAACTGCTGGTGGTAATGTGTCTGATAAAATATGTCAAATGGTAGAACCCGGTGGGTTGGTAGGTTTTCCATCAGGAGTATTTCCAGAACCACAAGAAGGAAAAGATATAATTATTGAAAAATACAATGGAGAACCAGATAGAGATATAATTAATAGAATAATAAAATTGGTAGAAAAAAATCAAATAAAACCAAATATTCATCGTATTTTTCAATTAAATGAAGCATCGACAGCACATCAATTTATAAAAAATCATTACTTGGGAAAAATTGCATTGAAAATATATTGATTTTTTTAAAAATAAAAAATAGCTATCAATTAAATTCAATTGTTTAAAGAAAGTTCAGCCCTTGGCGTTGCCGTGCGGGCTGAACAAGACGCGGAGGTACTGCCTATAACAGCGAATGACCGGTTCCGGCTGTTTCTAAGGAAACAGCCTCCACCCAAATTGCCGAAATAATACATGTTAAGAATAATGGAATAGAGTATAAACTTTTGGAGTGAAAAACACCATCGGCAACTTCGGTCATTCGCGAGACGTTATACGAAAAATCGCGCCAAGAGGCTATAATTTCGCCCCTAGGAAACAGGGGAAAAGCCCGGCGTCCTGCCGGGCTTAAGAAATGATTTTACAGATATTACACATTAAAAGTATTGAAAAAATAATAAAAAGTGTGTATAATAAAAGAAAGTAATACACATGGAGAAGAAATATGCGTACAAATATTGTAATTGATGACATTTTAATGAATGAAGCTATAGCATTATCTGGAAATAAAACAAAGAAAGAAACAGTAGAAGAAGCTTTGAAAATATTGATTCAATTTAAGAATCAATCATCAATAAGATCATTTAGGGGAAAATTAAAATGGGAAGGTGATCTTGAGAAAATGAGAAAAGACACATGATTGTAGCAGATACATCTGTATGGATTGATTATTTCAATGGAGTCATTGCAGAACATACAGATAGACTTGATTCGGACTTGGAATCGAATAGAATAATCATTGGAGATTTGATAATTGCAGAATTGCTACAGGGTTTTAAAACAGATAAAGAATATAATTCTGCAAAGAAATTGATTGAAAACCTGGAGTATAGAGATTTTATAGGGAAGGAAATAGCAATAAAAACAGCAGATAATTATAGGTATCTTAGGAAAAAAGGGATAACAGTAAGAAAAACAATAGATGTAATAATAGCTACGTTTTGTATAGAGAATAATTATCAGCTTATTCATAATGATAGAGATTTTGATGCATTGGAGAAGTATCTAGGTCTTAAAGTAAGAAAATAAAAAAGAAAAAAATATTAATAATATTTAACTAAAGATACCTTGAAAAGACCCACTTTCGCACGTCCTGTGCTCAAGCGAAGAGGGGCGAAATTAGGAGGAAGACGGCGCGGTTCATCGTATAACAGCGAATGGCCGGTTTCGGCTGTTTCTGAAGAAACCAGCCTCAACCCAAATTGCCGGAATAAATAGTGGTACAAATTGATGATTACAAAATAAGCTTGAAGGGTAACAAATAACAGCGGCAACTTCGGTCATTCGCGGGACGTTATAAGCAATGTTCCCGCAAGAGGAGATCGCCCGGACCTCCGGCCGACGGGCGAGGACATGCAATTTAATGATTATAATTTTAAATATAAAACACTACAAATAAAAATAGTTAATAATGAATATTTTATCGCAAATGTATTGAGATAATCATGAATGACATTAAGTACAAGTATGCTTTAGATGAACAAAATAATGTAATATCAATATCAAGTATTAATGCAGTTAATTTTAAAAATAATTATATTTGCCCTTCGTGTAATAAAAAGCTAAGGCCCAGAATAGGGAATATTAGAGTACATCATTTTTATCATCCACATAAAAATGATGTATATTCCTGTAGTATTGAAAGTTACTTACATACGATTTCCAAAAAACTACTTTATGAAAAATTAATAAAATTATTTAATGAAAAAAAATCATATATTGTAAATATTTATAATAAAATTATTGTTTTTGACACAAGCGGCAAAGTTATTAAAACAGAAATTAGTAAGGAAAAATCACCTTATGATATTTTAAATAATTCTGTAAAAATATATTTAGAAAAAGTAATTGGAGAATACAAGCCTGATATATTGATTGAATATGTAAATATAGAACCACTTTTTCTTGAGATAAAAGTCACGCATAAAAGTTCGATCAAAAAGATAATTAATAATAGAATTATAGAAATAAATATAACTGAAGAAGCAGATATAAGACGAATACTTAACCACTTAGATGAAAATAAAGACGAATTAATAAATTTTGATAAATATCGTAAAATAATTGAAAAATATATTAGTACTGTTTCTGAAATACCTAAGCAAAATGTTACTGAAGAAATAAAAAAGCAAGTAATTAAAATTGAGAGAAAAATCACTTATTCTGAAAAAAAAGAAATATTAACTAAAATATGTGAGGATTTTAATAAACATGCTTTAGTACTGTCTGTAAAGTATGTTTTTGATAAAATACTTGGCGGGAATTACAGAGAACGTATTACAACAATATTTTTAAGCGATTTTTATAGCAGTATAAAAATTATTGAAAAAGATGCAATATACTGTGAATTAGCAAATATCGATAATAAGAAATTAATTATTGGTTTTAGTGATTTAAATAAAGAAGTATATAAGAATAATTTATATGTAATACTATATGAAAAAAATACTTTTTATCAAATACTAGATAGTGTAAATGTTATGAAAAATAATGTTGTTATTGATTTTAACAATTTTAATGATAATTACATTTTTAAAATATCATGCTTTATGCCTAAAGGGCATTATTCATCAATAATTAAAGAGTTCAAGTATAGTGAATTTATAAAACTTATAAACAAAAATGAAATAGAATTAATAAATATTGAATGCATACGCAAACTACAAAATATATAAAAGGTTATATAGAGCGAGTAATTACTTGATAGTAGTTGGAGTCCAGCCTTGGCTTCCAGCCGTGCGGCCTGGACAAGAAGCGGGAACACAGCTTATAACAGCGAATGGCCGGTTCCGGCTGTTTCTAAGGAAGCAGCCTCCACCCAAATTGCCGAAATAATAAATGTTAAGAATAATGGAATAGAGTATAAACTTTTGAAGTAAAAGACACCATCGGCAACTTCGGTCATTAGCGGGACGTTATCCACAATATCATCGCAAGAGGAAATCGCCCGGACCTCCGGCCAACGGGCGAAGAAAATAGAATCTGCTGTATATTATACTTTAGACATAACATATATAGTTTACTAGTTATTTAATATATTAGGTTCACTTAAAATAAATAAAGCTGGTGGTTATGAAAGCGAGATATCAACAGGTATTAGATAAAAGTAAAGCGGCATTATTATCCGCAATTGAGCTTTATAATAAGCCACAGTATCTATATCGTGAAGAATCTTTTGCAATATTATGTATAAATGCATATGAATTACTTTTTAAAGCAAAATGGCTTCATCTTCATAATAATAAATTAAACAGCCTATATACTTATGAATATAGAATTACAAAGAGTGGAAAAAAGTCAAAGAAAAAAACAATAAAAACAACAAGAAGCAATAATCCATTAACCCGCGAAATTAGTTATCTAGCAAATAAACTAATCGAACAGAAATTTTTAAATGGTATATTATGGGCTAATGTTCAATTACTTTTAGAAATTAGAGATTGTTCAATTCATTATTACAATAAAAATAATGCTTTATTACTAAAATTACATCAGGTTGCTTTAGCTTCAGTTAAAAATTTTGGAATTTTATTAAGAAACTGGTTTCCTGATGAATTGTCTGATTTTTCTACATCAATATTGCCAATTGCAATTATGGATAATGTACAGGAGAGTGATATTATTAGTTTAGAAAAAGATGAAGTACAAATAATACAGTTTATCCAAGCATATGAAGAAACCTTCAATGATGAAGAATCAGAATTTTCAATTTCACTTTCATTATCGTTAAACCTAAAAAAAGCAAAACCTGGTGAAGCCGTGATAGTAAGAATTGGAAATACATCAGATATTAAATTACCAACAGTTAGGCTTTCAGATGAGCAAATTAGAGAGAGATATCCAATAACATATAATGAATTGAGTCGGAAATTAAGGTTAAGATATAGTGATTTTAAAATGGACTCTAAGTATCATGAATTGAGAAAGGCAATAACCAATAATAAAAAGTATTGTTATATTAGAGAGCTAGATCCAGGAAATGAAAAAACTCAAAAAAAACAATTCTATAGTAATGCAATAATTGAATATTTTGACCAAAATTATGAAAAAAAAGGAATCTAATAACCTTTCACTGCGTTTGGGCGCAATTACAGGTTAAGCGAATGTTAAAAAAAATAAAAATAGAAACGGGGGAAGTCCGGCCTTGGCGTTGCCGTGCGGCCTGGACAAGAAGCGATGATACTAGTGGATAACAGAGGATACTGCGCTACGCTCGGAGTACCTCGCTTGGCCTGCGGCACACATCGTAGATTTTGAACTAAAACATCTATAAACAACAAATTTTTGAAGAAAAATACTGCAACCTTGAAATATTAACTCTTAGGCTACGATGCGTCGCTTATCCTCAGGACGTTATCCACAATATCATCGCAAGAGAACGCCGCCCGGACCTCCGGCCAACGGGCGAAGAAAATAGAATTTGCTGTATAATATACTTTATACATATCATATATGGTTTTCTAGTTATTTAATATGTTATGTTTCAAAAAAGTTGGAGGTTAATAATTAATGAGTACTTTAATTATTGATTTATCTCAATTTCCAGAAAGATTCAAAGAAAATAGTAGAAAAATTACAATCACCAATAATGTTAATTTTATCTTTGGTAAAAATGGGACAGGAAAGACTACTATTTCAAATGTGATTTCAGATAATTTCTCAAGCAAATATGATATACATGTTTTTAATGGATTTGATGGAGTCGTTGGCGAGAATTATAGATTAGATGCAGTTTCATTAGGAACGATAAATGCAACAATTCAAAATGAAATTAATACAATTACTGAAGAAATAAAAGTGATTTCAAGTAATATTGAAAAACCAATAGATAAAAAAGAAAACCTATTTACGAAATATGAGAAATCAAGAAATGTTTGTGATAAGCAAAAAAAAGAGCTTGAAGATTTCTATACCAATTCCGCGAGAGAAATTAAAAATAAGAAATGTGAAAACATTAATATAGCTGTCACTTCGTATAATAAAGACAAACTTAAGAATGAAATTAATTTAGCAAAAGGACTCACCTCTAGTGAAGAAACAGAATATAGAGCTACGATAAAGGCCGAAGAAAAAAAAGAACCAGAAAATGTTAAATTCCCTGTAATTAATTTAAATGAAATACTTGAGAATACAAATAGTATTCTCAGAAAATATGTGTCGAGCCAGCAAATAATTGAAGAGATAGATAATAATATTGATAAACAAAACTTTGCAAAAGAAGGGATGAGAATCCATAGCCGAGATTCTGCAGAAAAATGTGCATTTTGTGGAAATATTATTGATGAGAATAGATGGAAACTTCTTGGTAATTATTTTAATGATGAAGTAAAGAAATATGAAAAAGAGATAGATGATTATATCAATCTAATGAATCAGAAGTTATTAAAAATCACTGATCTTAAAGAAACAAATCCAGATCATTTTTATGTAAGTTTTCAAAATCAAATTAATAAAATAAATACCCAGATTCGAGATTTAAAAGAAAAATACAAAGACTTCATTACTTTAATGGTTCAAAATCTAAAAGAAAAAAAGAAAAATCTTTTTAGTACTGATAAAGAAATATCATATATTATTCCAAGTGATTTTTCTGAAATACAAACTAATTATGATGATATTCTAAGAGAAAATAACACTTTTTCAAAACAACTCAGTGAAGAACAAGAAAAAGCAAGAACTGCCTTACGTTTATTCGAAATAAAAAAACTATCAGACGAATTTAAATATACTGAAAAACTAATTAAATATAATCATTCTTTAGAGTTAGAAGATAAAGCTAGAGATAATTTGAATTCTGAAAAAGAATTATTAGAATCAAAAAAGAATAAGGTCAATGAGTTGTTATTGCAAACTAAGGATGAGCGTATAATCGCTGAACGTATTAATAAAAAATTACGAAATATGGGAGTTTCATCATTTTCTCTTGAATTAGTCGTAGATGATGACAAAGATCAAAAGGGGCAATATAAAATCAAAGGCTATAATGGCAATATTCGTTCAATAATTGAACTTAGTAAAGGCGAGAAAAATATAATAGCTTTTTTATACTTTATTCTTTCTCTTGAAGAACTCAAGACAGAGGAAAAACCAAAAATAATAGTATTAGATGATCCAATGACTAGCAATGATGATACGATGCAATATCTTATGATTGGAGAAGCCCAAAGACTTTATCATGGAATATCTGGGGAGAACTTCTTTATTAATCTAACTCATAATTGTCATTTTTATCTCAATATAAGGCCCAATACAACTCGTAAATATAAAATTAATGGTGATGATGTTAGTTATTATGAAAAATATGGCAATTATCATCTTTATTCTGATGGAAAACAAACGACATTTTATAAAATCATGAAAGGGAAAAAGGATTTCAAGACAAACTATGAAATGTTATGGATTGAATTACAATTCCTTTATGATTCTAATGAACCAAATCTTATGCTTAATGTTTGTAGGAAAATATGTGAAACATATATGTCATTTACAAAGCTAGGTATAGAACATTTTTATGGTGAGAATACAAATGCTAAAAAATTATTTGATGTAAATCAACATTCTATTGATGATATGGATGCAGAACAGAATGGAAGAACAAAGGAAGAAATACGTGATATTTTAAAAGTATTATTTGAACAAAATAATGCACTTCAGCATTTTGAGAATTATTTTCATAGTGTTTAAATACGATTATAAAACAAGATGAAACATAACAATCATTTGGAGTTGACGCCTTCTCGGCGCTGCGCTTCTACGATGGCGCAACTCAAATGGGCGTTATAAAAAATAGAAACGGGAGAAGTCCGGCCTTGGCGTTGCCGTGCGGCCTTGGACAAGAAGCGATGATACTGGTGGATAACAGAGGATACTGCGCTACGCTCGGAGTACCTCGCTTGGCCTACGGCATATTTTGCTATCATCAAAAATGAATAGTAAAAGTTAAACTTTTTTCAAAATTAACAAAGTAGACATAAATGTTTTAGAGTATGAACCGCAAAACATCGCGTATCCTCAGGACGTTATCCACAATATCATCGCAAGATGACACCGCCCGGACCTCCGGCCAACGGGCGAAGAGTAGAAAAAGACATAATGGTTAACCAATTAAACCGATACATTCAAAGAAAGCAGAGGAATATATGAAAAAAGAAATTGTTAAAACACAAAAAGGAGAAATAACAGTTTACAGCGATATTGAAGTACCAATATCAGATGCATCAGATTTTCTTGATCTGCTTGCAAATACAAATACTAAAACAATATCACTGGATAAAGAATATTTAGATAATAGATTTTATGAATTAAGCTCTGGTCTAGCAGGAGAAATACTTCAGAAAGTATCAAATTATAGAAGAAGCGTGATAATTATAGGAGATTTTATCAATATCAATAAAAAGAGTTTAAAAGACTTTATATATGAAAGCAATAAAACAGGGCAGGTTGTATTTGCCAAAGACTTGGAAGAAGGAATCATTTTGCTGAAGTAATTGGAAAAAAGAGGAAAGATTTTGAAGAAAGATTTAATAGCTGCATGTGGAATTAATTGCTCATTATGTACAGGCTATCAAAGAGAAAAGAATAAATGCGAAGGTTGCAGGAGTGTTGGCAATAAACCAAAGAATTGCTTGAATTGCATAGTAGTAAATTGTAACAAGAGAGAAGGGAAGGAAGATTTTTGCTTTTCATGCGATACTTATCCATGCCAGAAAATTAAAAGGCTTGCAAATCGTTATAGTATGCGGTATGGAGTAGATATTTATAAAAATCTTGAAAGAATTAAAGCCAAAGGAATAAAGGTATTTGTTGAAGAAGAAAATGAAAAATGGAAATGTATAAAGTGCAAAGCTTTATTATGTATGCATAGCAAAAATTGTTTAAAATGTGGTGAAGTAAATCCATATTATATTGGAACTTTATAATAGGTCTTTAAAAAGGATAAAGTAATGATTTACCATATAGTACCGGAAAAAGAGTATTTGAAATTAGCTGCAAAAGAGAAATATATCCCAAATAATTTCAATGATTTCGGATTTGTACATTGTGCTTTTAAAGTTTCGGTTTTATCAGTTGCAGATGACTATTATTCAAAAGTAAAGGATAAGCTTATTCTTTTGAAAATAAACCCTGAGAAATTAAAGTCAGATGTAAAATATGAGGAAGCAACTCCGGAAGAAGGTTTAGGTAAAGAGCATTTAAATACTTCAAATGTTTTTCCACACGTATATGGGCCAGTAGATAATGATGCAGTTGAAGGAGTAGGCGAATTGGGGAAGAAAGAGGGAAAATATAGCTGGCCAGTTAAATTCATTCCTTTTGCAGAATATTTGGAAACAAATAAGAAGATAAAAGATTAGTCCGGCCTTGGCATTGCCGTGCGGCCTGGACAAGAAGCGATGATACTGGTGGATAACAGCGGTTCAAGCGCTGCGCTCGGAGTACCTCGCTTGGGCTTCGCCACATTTTACTTTTATTTAATCCAGGAAACATCTATTTTATAGTTTTCAAGTTTAGCAATACGTTTAAATGGGTTTTTAAGTTTTTACCGTAAAACGTCGCTTAACCGCAGGACGTTATCCACAATGCCCCGCCAAGAGAAGCGCGTGCCGTCCTGGCACGCAAGAATATAGAAAACAATTATTAAAAATGTAAGAAAGAGGAATTAAAATGAAAACATTAAATGACTATATAGAAGAATATAAGGATCAACTTGAAAAAGGCGATATACAAAAAGCCTATAGATCAATCATGGATTTCATGATGAGTCTAAGAATATATTTTGAAAAAAAATATAGTGAATATTATATTTCCGGAAGTATTTATTATGGGTATATGGATATGACATATTTTTCATTCACTCCGGAAGTATTAAAAGAAAAAAAGTTAAAAATAGCAATTGTTTTTATCCATGAGAGTGTAAGTTTTGAAGTCTGGCTTTCAGGATATAATAAAAGTATTCAGGATAAATACTGGAAGTATTTTAAAGAAAAGAAATTGAAAAAATACCATGTACCAGAAGATATAAAAGGAAAGGATTCTATAGTTGAATATAAAATAAAAGAAAAAGCTGATTTTAATGATTTAAACAAGTTAACAAGTAAAATAGAGAAAGAAATACTTTTATTTATTGAAGATATAACAGCTTATCTTGAAAATTAGAAATGTTTAAAGAAAACTTGATTTATAGTATAAACATAGTATATACTATAAATAGAGGTTAATTTATATGGAAACTGTTATAAAAAAATGGGGAAATAGCCTGGGAATAAGAATCCCAAGCCTTATAGCTAAGGATTTATCTCTTAAAGAAGGATCTTTTGTTGAAATTGAAGATGAGAGAGGAAGGATAGTAATAAAACCCAAGAAAAAGAATGATTTGAAGGAAATGCTTAAAAATATCAGTGATAATAACCTCCATGGCGAATTTGAAACAGAAAGTCCTGTAGGAAATGAGGCATGGTAAAGAAAGATTATGTACCAGAAAGGGGTGATATAATCTGGTTAAACTTTACCCCGCAATCAGGACACGAGCAGATGGGAAAAAGACCAGCGATAGTAATATCTCCTAAAGAATACAATGAAAAGGTAGGACTTGGAATATTTTGTCCCATAACCAGTAAAGAGAAAGGCTATCCATTTGAGGTGAAGATAAAAAGTAAGAAAATAGATGGAGTAGTATTATCAGATCAGGTAAAAAGTCTTGACTGGAAGACTAGAGATGCAGAGTTTATAGTAAAAGCGAGTAAAGAAGAGATCAAAGAAGTAATAGATAAGATAAGTGTTTTAATACTTGAAGAATAGGAAAAGGAGAATCAAGCTGCCGTCCATGGCAGCTTGATTAAGGCGGGGCACTGGTGGATAACAGAGGATAATGCGCTTCGCTCCCTTTGGTCGCTTGGGCTTCGCCACACATCGTAGGTTTTGAACAACAACTTTTTGAAACTACACTTTTGAAAGAAAAATAATACAACTGTTAGAAAATTATACTTGTTCGACGATGCGTCGCTTATCCTCGGGACGTTAGCAGCAATACGTCCCCAAGAGGACACCACCCGGACCTCCGGCCAACGGGCGAGGATAGGTGGTAAGAATATTTTATCTAAAAACAATTGAAATTAAATAAAATTATTAATGGTAGCAACTATGAAAATATTAACATGGAATTGTAATATGGCATTTCGAAGAAAGTATGAAATCTTACTAGATTTACAACCGGATATTGCAGTTATACAAGAATGTGAAAATAATAGTATTTTAGATAAAATTAAAAATGAAATAAATTATTCAGATATATTATGATATGGGGAAAATAAAAGTAAAGGATTATGTATTCTGACTTTTAATAAATACTACATAAAAAATAATTTTCAAAATGAAGAATTTCAATATATCCTTCCAGTCAGAATTGAAAATAAAACATCTTCAATAATTTTATTAGCAGTATGGACACAATTTGTAAATAGAAATATTTATAAAAGTTATGTAGTCCAAGCTACAAGAGCATTTCTATATTATAAAAAATTATTAGAAGAGGAAAATATTTTTATAATTGGAGATTTTAACAGTAATTCTATCTGGGATAATGAATCTCCTAAAGAATACACACACTCTCAAATGGTAGATTTTTTAAAACAACAGGACATTGTAAGTGTTTATCATTATTTAAAAAAAGAAAATCACGGAAATGAGAATACCCACATTATTTTTTCAAAAAAATATAAAAAAGACATATCATATTGACTATTGCTTTTGTAAAATATCAAAAATGAATAGAATTAAAGAATTCAAAATTGGGAAATACAATGATTATATTGCGAAAAGTGATCATATGCCTTTGTTTATTGAGATAGAATAAAAATTAAATATTGACAATTCTTATAAAGTACAATATATTGTACAATAAGGAGAAAAACAATGGATGCAGTATCATATTCGGATTTAAGACAAAATCTGAAATCCTATTTAGACAGGGTTTTCCATGATCATGATCCAATGATCATAACAAGAAAAAATAATGAAAACCTCGTATTGCTTTCAATTTCAGAATATAATAGCCTTATCGAAACAAGCTACTTATTAAGTAATGAGTCTAATGCGATGCATCTTAAAAAATCAATTGATCAGCTGAATTCAGGAAAAGTAGAAGAAAAGGTATTATTGGCAGATGAATAAGCTGTTCACTGATGAGGCATGGAAAGACTATTTATATTGGTTTGAAAATGATAAGAAGCAGTTAAAAAAAATTAATGATCTTATAAAAGCAATTGAAAGATCTCCATTTGATGGATTAGGTAAACCGGAATCATTAAAATTTAATCTTAAAGGTTTTTGGTCAAGAAGAATTGATCATGAGCATAGAATAGTGTATCAGGTAGAAGGTACACAGCTTAGAATAGTATCTTTAAGATATCATTACGAAAAATAAAAAACAGTTAAAATAATTTTAAGGAAAACAATAAAGGTGGAGAGAATAGAAGAAGTCCGGCCTTGGCGTTGCCGTGCGGCCTGGACAAGAAGGGGACGTACAGCTGCTAACAGCGATTATTTCGCTGCACTCCCTGTGGTCGCTTGGGCTCCTGCCAGTTGAGCTGGCAGATCGCCATATTTTGTTTTCATAAAACCGGAACAACATGTGCTTTGTGCTCTTCAAGTTTGTAAAAACCAAATAAAAGTATTTTAGAGTTTAGTCACAAAACATCGAATAATCGCGAGACGTTATCCACAATGCCCCCACAAGATGCGATCGCCCGGACCTCCGGCCGACGGGCGAGGATATACAGTATAAATAATATATGTTAGCTTGATGTTTCGTGCAGGAGAAAAAAATGAAGAATCGAAAGATATTTATCAGTATGTTAATCAGCATTTTAATATGCACCTTATTAGTTTTAAAGTATCTAATTCAAGTAACTTTATTTCTTTTCCCTTTATGCTCAGCAGTATTTGGTATCGGACAGGAAGCATGTTCTGTTGGAATTATTGGTGGTGCAGATGGGCCGACAACAGTGTTTTTATCATCACCATATAGATATATATTTCTTATGCCAGCCCTTGAGTTTCTTGGAATAATTTTCATTTTGATTACATTATTACAATGTCATAGTAAATTTAAAAAAAATGTCCCTGAATAGTTTTCAGTTCATCAGTAGAATATTGCTAGTATGGTATGAATAGAATATGGATAGCCATTGAAAGAAAGTCATTTTTATAAAAATGGGGATGATATAATGAAAAAGGTATTATTTGCTATTGTATTTACTTTTTGTCTTTTTGCAGTGCATGGAGATAGTAAAATAATGGATATTGAGAATATTCCGATACAAGTTAATGTGCACAGAAATTCCTAGCGCAAATTGGCAATAGCTTCTTTAGGTGTTATGAAGTCAAGAGTTTTTCTTGGCCTCTCATTCAATAGCCTTGCTACTCGTGATACATCATACTGCGAAAGCTTTCTGAAATCATCTACTTCATCAAGCATATCACGAATCAAGCCATTTGTGTTTTCACATGTTCCCTTTTCCCAGGGAGATGCCGGATGGCAAAAGTATACATCAATATTAAGATTTTCTTTGAGTTTTTTGAACTCACTGTTCTCTTTACCCTGATCAAGAGTCAGAGATTTTCTTAGAAGAGGAGATATCTTCTTAAACCTTTTCTCTATTGTTTTTCTTACTGTATTTGCATCATATGTTTTTAACAGATCAAGCTGGATAAACCTAGTTTTACGTTCAACTATTACGCAGATTGCTGATTTATGGTCCTTTCCAATGAGAAGATCTCCTTCCCAGTGTCCTGGAACTTTCCGTGAGTTAATTTCAGCAGGCCTTTCGTCTATAAGGGTAATATCTTTTAATTTACCCCGTTTTTCGTCCTTATTTGCACTCTTTCTTTTCTTTCCTTTGAGTCTTAAATCTTTAAGCGCTAGTTTTTTAAGCTCTCCCCTCATGTGGAAATGGACATAGTTATAAATTGTTTTATCACTCACTTTATCTGAAGGATAATTTATTTCCAGCCATTTGGCAATTTGCTGTGGGGACCACCGGAGTTGGAGTTTGGGTTTTATAAGCTGCCATGACTTGTTGTCTATTTTTAATTTGGGGCTCTGATTTTTTCTTTGCCTTAAATGCTCATACTCTGCAATTAAAGGATTGTAATATCCTTCATCAGTACCGCGTTTTATTTCTCTTGTAATACTTGAAGCTCTTCGGCCAAGATTACTTGCTATTTGTGATAGCTTTAATCTTTTGGTGTAAATCATCTGAAAAATGGCCATTCTTTCATTGAGATTCATTCTTTTGTAACTCACTTAAAACTCCTGTCACAATATTAGTTTATTGCGCTAGGAATTTCTGGCCGTCTAATGATATATTTTCAGGACAAGGATTTACATTGAAATTAGATAACAATAGATATTTCGTATTACGAGAATATTATGGTTCTGGAGTCGATGTTGCCTGTAGAATTTTGTACGATGTTAATCTTGTTTCAGATTATCAAATAGATTTTGATAAAATCAATCATATGTCAAGTAAGCAGAATGTTGAAGATGATAAATTTATTTTACGGATAGAAAATGATGAGGTGGAACTTTTCATTAATGGTTTACAGATTGAAATTGTAAATAAAATTGAATTAGTAAATACCCTAAAATGTATAAATAAATCTTACTAATAAACACTGGTAAGGAAGTCCGGCCTTGGCTCCGCCGTACGGCTAGGACAAGAAGTGGGGGCACTGGTGGATAACAGAGGATAATGCGCTTCGCTCCCTTTGGTCGCTTGGGCTTTGCCACACATCGTAGGTTTTAAACTACACCTTCTATAAAAAACAAGTTGTAGAAGAGAAATATTGCAACTTCTAAATATTCATTCTTGGTCTACGATGCGTCGCTTATCCTCGGGACGTTATGCTCAATACCAGCCGCAAGAAGAGATCGCCCGGACCTCCGGCCAACGGGCGAAGATGAAGAATAATAAATAAGAATTATATTGATTCAAATTAGTACAATATTATAGCATTAGATATATAATTAACGAGGGTCAATGAACAAAATAACAGAAGATAAAATTATTGATAAAATCAAAAAATTATTAGCCTTAAGTGAATCACCTAATGAAGAAGAGGCAGCTTCGGCTCTGATTAAAGTTAAAATGCTTTTAATAAAATATGGATTAGAACTTGAAGATATAGATCAAAATAAAAGTAAAATAATAGAAAAAAGTGTTTTAAAAAAAGAAAAAATTGCAGAATGGCAGGTTTCTTTAATTTCATGCATAACAAAAATAACATTCACTGAAGCATTATTACAATCTGGAAAGGAAAAAGAAAAAATAATAATAATTGGAAAAAAAGTAAATGTAATAACAGCAAAAAATCTTTTTGAATATTTGAATACAGCAATTGTAAAAACAAGTAAAAAATACAGAATTGTTGTTAACGATCTAGATAGTTTTAGAATGGGAATGATAGATAAAATAAAGGAAAGGTTGTATCAGAATTCTATAAATGATATTTCCCCCTATGAAAAGAAAATAGTTGTTAAAATCATGGAAGAAACAGTGAAAGAAAATGAAGAATATAGAAACAATAAATATGGGAGAATGAATAATAGAATAGCAGATAAGGGCGTTGATCCTAATTCATACGGTCTTGGAAAAATAGTTGGAAATAAAATATCATTGGATAAACAAATATCAAATGATCAATGATTTAAGAAAAAAGAAGTCCGGCCTTGGCGTTGCCGTGCGGCCTGGACAAGAAGCGGCTGGTACTGGAGCATAACAGAGGATAATGCGCTACGCTCCCTATGGTCGCTTGGGCTTCGCCACACATCGTAGGTTTTGAACTACAACTTCTATAAACAATTAGTTTTGGAAGAAAAATATTGCAACTTTTAGATATTAATACTTTGGCTACAATGCGTCGCTTATCCTCAGGACGTTATTTGCAATACCTTCGCGAAGAGAAAATCGCCCGGGCCCCTGGCCGACGGGCGAGGATTTGCAGTAAAATATGTTTTAGGCGGATGCTTTTGACGTGCAAGAACAGATATTATCTAAATAAATACATAAAAGTCTTCTGATAGTTTGATGTGTTACTTGTTGAAATAAACCAAAAAATGAACTATATTTGATAAATAATGGTTCATTTAGGAGTTTTATATGAAATCTATTACCATACATGGAATTGATAATGATCTCGATAAGAAAATTGCAGAAAAGTCTGTCGAATTTGGTTTAAGCCAGAACCGAACAGTTAAGTATATCCTGCAAAATTCATTAATTACTGATAAAAAAGCTTCTAAAAAGGACTCCTATGCTGAATTATTTGGTAAATGGTCAACAAAAGAGAAAGAAGAGTTTGATAAAAAAATCAGTGATTTTGAAGTAATAAATGAAATGGACTGGAAAAAATGACCAAGATACTACTTGATACAAATGCCTATAGTGAGTTTATGTCCGGAAATAAGTTGGTATTTGAATATATTATAGAAGCAGAAATAATCTATGTATCAACCATTATGATCGGTGAACTATTCGCAGGTTTTCAAGGTGGAAAAAAGTATACACAAAATAAAGAAGATTTTAAGAAATTCATCAGCAAAGATGGAATAAAAATATTGAATGTCACAATTGAAACATCAGAAATATTTGGAGAAATCAAGGCGGAACTAAGTAAAAAAGGAAAAATGATACCATTAAATGATATTTGGATTGCTGCTCATGCAATAGAAACAGGTTCAAAATTAATCACATACGATTCACACTTTAAACAGATAAATGGTTTGAGAATTTGGGAAGAATATAGATAGGTAAATTGTCCAATTACTGATTCAACTCTTTGCTTTTTACAGGTTAAGTAAGTATTAAAAAGAAAAGGAAGTCCAGCCCTTGGCTCCGCCCTAACGGTCTGGACAAGACGCGAAGGTACTGCAAATAACAGCGATTATTTCGCTGCGCTCCCGATGGTCGCTTGGGCTCCTGCCAGTTGAGCTGGCAGATCGCCATATTTTGTTTTCATAAAACCGGAACAACATGTGCTTTGTGCTCTTCAAGTTTGTAAAAACCAAATAAAAGTATTTTAGAGTTTAGTCACAAAACATCGAATAATCACGAGACGTTATAAGCAATGTTCCCGCAAGAGAAAACCGCCCGGACCTCCGGCCGACGGGCGAGGAAAGCATAATCTGCTTTATACATAAAATCTATTGTTTTCTAGTTATTTAATATGTTATACCATAGGTGACTAAAACAATCATAACAGCTCCAGTTGAATATTAAAACTACTTTTTCTAGTCTGTTCTGATGGCGGTTTATTGAGAACAGTCCAGATATCTTTTCTTGATGTCAGTATTACAGGAATCAATTTCATCAGTGAAAAATGAGTCCATTTTCTACATGAAAACATTTTAAGGAACTGAAGTAACAGAAAAGCAATTAGGGCAATCCAGATTTGTGTCATTACAGCATTTCTGGAAGTACCAAAGAATTTCTTGATCTTGAGGTTCTGTTTGATAGTTTTAAAAAATATTTCAATCTGCCATCTGTCTTTGTAAACAGCAGCAATTGTTGTTGGAGACCAAAGGAAATTATTGGTAAGAATTACAATATATTTACCGGTTTCAGGATCTCTGCTTCTGATTCGTCTTAATTTTAACGGGCATTTTTTACTGGTGTAAAATCCTTTCATTTCTATGATCTGATCAGATGTAATATTTTTAAAGGAGGAGGTATCTTTTCTCTGGACAATTTTATAATCAGCATTCTTTTTTAACCTGGTAACAAAATAAATACCGGTATTACAATAATTTGCGAATAATTTAAAGTCAGTATAACCACGATCAAACGTGATGACATCGCCTTTGTTGAAAGCCATTTTTTTCAAGGAATTGACTTCATGTGTTTTTGCAGTTGTAACTGATACAAAAGCTGGAATATATCCACTATGGTCAAGTTTTACATTAAGTTTTATTCCGCCTTTATATTTTCTGAAATTTGCCCATGGAAAGAGATTTAAACACAAGTCAATAGTTGATGCATCAACACTGTAAAGAGGATTTTTAAATTTATGTTTATGCGCTCTCTTCATGGATAATATCTTATCAAGAAGATCAGTGAAAACATTTTCATAAACTTCACAGCTTCTATTATTATTTGCGTAAGATAATGTAGAGCGTTTTACCTTTTTTACACCCATATGATAAAGGTGGTTACTGATTGATTCAAAAGAGTTTTCAATGCCTCTTAACCCGGTCTGTCCTGAAAGTTGTGCAAAGAGCATGGAGACAAAATGCTGCCAACAGGTAAAACCTTTGGAAGCGAAGTCGCCATTATGCTTTTTTACAGATTTTTCAAATTCATGTCTCGGAATTATTTGTAGAATTTGTTTTAAAATGGTATTATTGTAACTCATTGCCTGATTTCCTTTTCCTGTAAAGAATTAGCCGTCCAAGCTTAATTCATTATAGTTGGGATTTCAGGCAATTAATAGTCCTTGTTTTGGACACCTATGATCTAATATGAGATATCAATTATACAACGAAATTAAAGTAGAAACATTGAATAAAGATAATAAATATTTTTATAAAGGAATATTGGAATTAAAATATATTTTATTTATAGATTACATGAATGAAATTAATAAATTATTATTAGATGATACTAATAATTTTGATGAAAAACCAAGATATAAAGTAATAAGCATAAAAAAAACTATTAATATTTTGAAGAAAGATTCTTATAGGAAAATATTTATCATAGAAATTAATAAACAAAATATAGTAATTGATAATTTTGGAACAATAAATAAAGATGAAGAAATCCAAGAAATAGTAAAAGAAAAATATATTGCAGAAAAAATGCGTATTTATGATAAAATATTAGAAACATGGAATCTATTAGAATCAAAATATAATTTAAAAATATATAAAGAGTTTAGAAATAAAGTCATTGCACATAATCAGCTTAAAACTGTGAATGGGGTAAAAGATGGATTTGAATATAACATAAAAGAGTTTGAAAATCTTGAGGAAATACATGAAATAACTAAAATATTAATAATAGATCTTAATTCTTTAATAAATGGAGAATTGAATGTTATTATAGCAGTAGAAAATGAGCAAAAGAAAATGGCTGAAGCAATATTTAAAACAATAAATAACGTATAACAAACGCATGCAACTGACAATTTTTTTCTCATAGTTTTTGAATACTCAAAAACTATGACAACTATTCGAGACAAAATTACAGCTGATGCGGTCGTTATAAAATTAAAAAAAGAAAGAAGTCCAGCCTTGGCTCCGCCGTGCGGCTTGGACAAGAAGCGGCTGGTACTGGAGCATAACAGAGGATAATTCGCTGCGCTCGGATTACCTCGCTTGGCCTGCGGCATATTTTACTATCATATAAATGATAATAATTGATAATTATCCTTTTTATATTTTGTTAATCAAACACAAGAGATTTCTATAGTTCGAGCCGTAAAACATCGCTTATCCTCAGGACGTTCTCCGAAATACCGCCCCAAGATGCGATCGCCCGGACCTCCGGCCCACGGGCGAGGGAAGACGGGCAAACAATTGTGTCTAATTTTAAATCAAAAGTATCTTATCAGCATTAAAGGATTAGAATAATTAATCTAATGTAAAGAATGCTAAATAAATCTCAATAAATTATATTGAAATTAAAAAGATGTATTGTATATTAAGAGTTTTAAGTGTATACTGTTGAGTGTATACTTAAAGAGGTTGAATTATGGAAATAAGCACAAAAGAGCTCAGAATAAAACCTGGTAGAATTATTGAAAAAGTCTCACATGGACAGGAAGTTGTGGTAACTTTTAGAGGAAAAGCATTAGCTAGAATAGTTCCTATGGCTAATCATAACAAAAGTATTGACGAGAAAGAAAAAGAAGAACTTTTTGGATTATGGAAAAACCATAAAGATATTGAGAATGTTGATAATTATGTAAGAAAGATGAGAAAAGGAAGAGAATTTTGATAATCGATACAGATGTTATAATATGGTATCTAAGAGGAAATGAAAAAGCAAAAGAATTAATATATAAAAATATACCATTTAAAATGTCAGTAATAACTTATATGGAAATTGTGCAGGGGATGAAAGATAAAAAAGAATTATTGATATTTCAGAAACATATAAGAAAATGGGATGTTGAAATAATACAAATAGATACTGAAATATCTTCAAGAGCAATGTTTTTTGTAGAAGATTATTTTTTAAGTCATTCAATGGAATTATCAGATGCATTAATTGCAGCGACAGGAATACAGACAAAAGATGTTATATTAACAGCAAATGATAAACATTATAAATTTATCCCTAACATACAACTGGAAAAGTTTAAACCTTAGAACGCCCAAGCCTTGGCGGTGCCGTGCGGCTTGGAAGAGAGGGGCGGTACTTCCGAGAACAGAGGATAAAGCGCTTCGCTCCCTCTGGTCGCTTGGGCTTCGCCACACATCGTAGGTTTTGAACTACAACATTTATAAACAACAAGTGTTGGAAGAAGAATATTGCAGCTTTGAAATATTCATTCTTAGGCTACGATGCGTCGCTTATCCTCGGGACGTTATGCGAAAGACTGGCCGAAGAGGAATAGGCTGGGGCGGGGGAGAGGAAGACGCCGCCGCACATCGTGTGCGGCGAAGAAAAAGCTCATAAACTGTGATTTTTATAAGCTGTAAGTCTATTTTTATGAATTACCATTATTCAAACGAAAAATAAATATAAATATCATTTAAAGCAGTTCCTTTCGTATCATTTGATTATGGATTGGGCAAATGATAAAATATTGACAAAAAGCATACAATGTAATATATTAACTTAAATGAATATTATCTGGGATAAAGGGAAAAATAAAACTCTTAAGCTTGATAGAAACTTGTCTTTTGAAATATTTGCGGATTTGATTCTGGATAAAAAATATCTTGATATTCTGGAGAATCCCTCTAGAAAAAATCAGATGATATTTATAGTTGAATATAAAGAATATATACATGTTGTACCGTTTATTATTGATGATGAAGATAATATTGTATTAAAAACAGTATTTCCAAGCAGAAAATTCCATAAAATCTATGGAGGGAATAAAAATGAAAGCTAAACTGGATAGTTTTGAAAAAGAAATAGAAAATAATGCAGAAAACTATATAGGCATCAGTAAGGGAAAAATGAGTAAAATTACTTCAATAATTGATGAGGCAAGGAAGACGAAGAATATAAATATAAGAATATCTGAGTATGACCTTGAGAAGTTAAGAGAAAAATCAGCAGTTGAAGGATTACCTTACCAGACGCTTTTATCCAGTATTATACATAAATATGTCTCTGATCAGCTTGTGGAAGAAAAAGATATAATTAAATCAATACAATTACTGAGGTTTGAAAACACTTAATATTAAAATACAAAGTGCTTGATTCTAAGGTTGTCAGTAAAGTTATTTAAAAATATATCTACCTGGGTGGAATATATCTGATTAGTGTAATATTCACCGTCTCACACATCCCTGTGTTCGACGAAGACCGCCCCCAGCCTATTCCTCTTCGGCCAGCCCATCGCATAACAGCGAATGGCCGGTTTCGGCTGTTTCTGAAAAAACCAGCCTCAACTCAAATTGCCGGAAAAATAGTGGTACAGATTGATGAATATAAAATAAGCTTGAAAGGTAACAAATAACAGCGGCAACTTCGGTCATTCGCGGGACGTTATACGTAATGGCCAGGCAAGAGAAAACCGCCCGGACCTCCGGCCGACGGGCGAGGATATAGTATTTAAATGAGTTTATAAGTTATATAAAGATAAAAGTTGTAATATAAGTGCAATTTATTAAAAAGGTGGATTAATTTGAAACGTTGGATATTAATAATTATTTTATATTTATCAAATAATTATATTTTTGCTCAGTTATCAGATGTAGAAATAAAAAGTATTGATGATTTCGTAGAAAAAGCTACAGTTGAAGAGTCAATTGGACAGTTATTTATGACAGGATTACCAACTGATGTGGCACAATATCTACATGATGGGGTTGTTGAGGAATTAATAAAAGAAATAGGCATAGGATGGATTCAATTAAATACATATAACTATTATTGGAATAAGAAAATAAATCCAACAGAAGATGATCTTTTTTCTGCTGTTAAATCATTTTATAATTATATTCAGTCTTTTTCAAAAGGTGATAATATTAATCTTCCAATCGGATTTGCAGCTAATTTTGAAGGTGAAAGAATATCTTCAATTAGAGATTTAATTACTCAAGTACCAGAAGCATTAACAGTATCAATAAGCAATTGTAATGAAATGGCTGAAAAAGCTGGTTGTTTAACTGGGCATGTTTTAAAACAAGTTGGTGTTCATTTGCTCCTTGGACCTGTTCTTGATATTGATTCTATTCCAAAAAAAGAATATGTAACGACAATACAGAATAGATCATTTGGTGGATCACCTGTTATTGTAGCGAATGCAGCGTCTCAGTATCTAGCTGGAATGAAAAAAAATGGTGTTTTAGCAATTGGAAAACATTACCCAGGACATGGTGGCGTTTTGGAGGACTCTCATAATTCTAAAATGCCAGAGTCAAATATTAGTATCGATAATTTTAACAATTCACTTTATCCATATAGAGTTCTACAGGAAAGTTTAGATGGAGTTATGACGGCACACGTTGCTGTTAATTTTTTAAAACCAAGCGAAAATAAAATAATTACATTTTCTCCCCTTTTTGTTGATAAACTCCTTCGAGCAAACAAAGAAATTGATTTTGATGGAATAAAGATAGAAGGATTAGCGTATGACGATAAAGTTGCAATTACTGATGATCTTTCTGATATGGGAACTATTCGTAAGTATATTAAGGATAACAATATTTCTTGGTTAAATGTTTTAATTCAAGCATTCGAAAGTGGTCATGACATGTTTCTTTTTTCATCAATAGAAAGAAATAGTGGAACTAGTTTATTTTCTAATTATGGTGATTTTACGATAGAACAATTAAAAAACTTAATTATTAATTTTACTCAATATATCAACTCTGATCAAGAAAATGTAAAAAGATTTAAAATATCTTTAAGAAGAGTAATGATGTTAAAGGCAAAAATTGCTAAAGCAAAAAATCAAAACATAAATGAGTTTTTATTAGGAAATATTGATAGATGGGTTCTCACCATTGGGGATAAAAAAACATTAAATACTATACCAATTAATAGTGAAAGTATAAATTCTGAAGTATTAGCAAAAAGTATTTTAGATACAAGTGCTGTTTTAATTAATAAAAAAACTAATTTTATAATAAATGATGATAATCCTATGAGTTTTTATAGCAACTAGTGGAGTTAGTACTTTTAAACATATGCTAGAAACGAGATTTACTAATTTAAAAGTAATAGAAATGGATATTATTAAAACTCCTGAAAAATATAAACAAATATTAAAAGAATTATTGATATCATTGCAAACATCAACAAAAGTGTTTATTTCACTAGCTACTGTTGATGATGCTAAACTGATTCAAGCTGCTTGTAATTATTCAGATAAACTTACTCACGATAAACTAATAGTTCTATTGCATAATACTCCAACATTATTGGATAATACTATTTTACATAAATTAACTATATTAGGTACTTGTTCTTATCATCGTCAATCATTTTATACAGATATTGATCTAATACTAGGTAAAATTGTACCTAAAAGTATAAACAATTTGACTATTAGTATCGGTGATAATGGATCTTTTTATAACAGTCAAATGAATGAAACTAATTTTACGTTAGCTCAAGGTTATTCAATAATTCCTTTTTATGCTACTAATTTAGAAAAAGAATTAACTCAGAAAAATAATGAAAAACAGGATGTAATATATAAGCTTATTCTAATAATTATAATCTTAATAATCATGATAACATCTTTATGTATATTTTATAAAACAAAATCGAGAATAACAGATAAATATAGCAATTCAAAAATTAAAGAATACTTTCTAAAACATTTAGGTAAAAATATTTTATCAATTGGAATTTTCATTTTTATCATTGTATTAATATTTTATTTATCATTAGGAATTTATTCGATAAATGGTGATCCTAGACTTTATCGTATATATACAGAAAATATTCCAAAAATTATAATATTTATAGAAAAACCATTATATACAATAATTGGTATCAGCATTATTTGCATTTTTATTTATTTCATTGCGATTATATTTTTATATTCAAAAGAGATTAGAAATATATTTAAACGCGATGAATAGATTTACCAACTAGAATAAATGCTGGTAATTGATTGTTTTTAGTCCAGCCTTGGCTCCGCCGTACGGCTTGGACAAGAAGCCTGGCCACTACGTATAACAGAGGATAAAGCGCTACGCTCGGAGTACCTCGCTTGACCTGCGGCACACATCGTAGGATTTGAACTTCAACATCTAGAAACAACCAGTTTTGAAAGAATAATAAAACAGCTTTGAATATCAATGCTTATCTTACGATGCGTCGCTTATCCTCAGGACGTTATGTGCAATGAGCCCGACAAGAAAAAGACGCCCGGACCTCCGGCCGACGGGCGAAGAGGTTAACTAAATTAAGGATTTTTACAGTATAATTAATTCTGATATATGAAAGTGAGGTGGCAAATGCCAGATAAAATTTTTCAGGAAATTTCAACTATTGAGATAAAGAGGATGATTGCAGAGTCAGAATCGCTATCACAAATAGATCATCCATATTTAAAAGGAAAAATTAGAGAAATTGGGATAGGGAAACTGTTAAAGAGATTTCTCCCCCCTGAATTCAAAATTGGTACAGGAAAGATTCATGATTGTCATGGGAAATCATCCTCTGAAACTGATTTAATAATCTTTAATCCATCATTTCTACCACCGCTGATGTTTAATGAAGAAATTGGGATTTATCCATTAGAATCAGCTTTTTACTCAATTGAAATAAAAAGCAAAAGTACTACTACAAAAGAAAGTTTAAAGAAAACTATACTTAATATTAGAAGATTACGTGAATTAACATTCTTGAATAATTATGGAAATCATCCAATTAAAACATATCCAGTTTCTGCATTCTTCTCGTATGGGAGTAATAATAATATTGATGTGTTAAAAATACTTAAAGATAATGATGATAAATTTAATTCCGCGCCTTTATTGAATCCAATTTGTATTGTAGGTAAAGGATATTGGTTTTTCTCGAAATGGAAAGGAAAAAGTGAATGGATTAAGATATTACCAAATGATGATTATTATGAAGTATCAGGATTTATTGGTGGTATTGTTAATACTCTAATTGGCAATAATCATCCTCTTTATGGCTATTATATTTTAGATCCACTTGAAGATACTTTACATGAAATATATTCAGTATAATAATTTAATGAATTATGAAGAATCCAGACCTAACTCCGTTGAACGGTCTGGATGTCGGGCTCAAAGCACATAACAGCGATTATTTCGCTGCGCTCCCTATGGTCGCTTGGGCTCCTGCCAGTTGAGCTGGCAGATCGCCATATTTTGTTTTCATAAAATCGGAACAGCATGTGTTTTATGCTTTTCAGATTTGATAAAACCAAAAAACCGTATTTTAGAGTTTAATCACAAAACATCGAATAATCGCGAGACGTTATACGCAAAAAGCTAGCGAAGAAGGAGAATGAGCTCGGGCGTCCTGCCCGAGCAATAATTAATTGTAACTTAAAGTATAGATAATACCTGTTGAAACTGTCTTTTGAAACAAAATAACAGCCTCTTGACATGGTATATAAAAGGTATAATAATTATATCATGAATAGCTTTGAATACGATGAAGAAAAGAGTAAAACCAATTCAAAAAAACACGGAATTGACTTCATCGAAGCACAGAAATTATGGGAAGATCCTGAATTACTTGAAATTCCAGCCAAAACTCAGGACGAGGTGAGATTTTTAGTAATAGGCAAAATTGAGGAAAAGTATTGGTCTGGAATTATAACCTATAGAAATGAAAACATCAGGATTATATCTGTTAGAAGATCAAGAGATGAGGAGATAGAGCTATATGAAAGCTTCTGAATTTGATAAAAAGTTTGAAGGTGGCGAAAGCATAATAAAAGATTTAGATATTAAGAAAGGAAAAAGACTTTTACAGGAACAAAGAAGAGTAAATGTTGATATTCCAGAGTGGATGATAAAATCACTAGATAAGGAAGCAGGTCGACTTGGAGTAACAAGACAGTCCATAATTAAAGTATGGCTTGCTGAAAGACTTGAAGGAAAAAATCATAGAAAGACAGGCTAACTGTTTATGAATTATTGAATAGTTGAAAAGCTTTGAAAATAATAATAAGCCTATTTTTTCAGGGAATTAAAGAAAATGTCTGGAGAGAAAGATTTAGAAAAACTACTAAGAAATATGTCACCAGTACTGAATGAAGGTGAGTTTATTTTTATTACTTTACCAGGAAAATATGAAGATTATTTATATTTAGAGCCAATAGGTTCATTTAAGGAAAAAGAAGGATTGACACTAATAATTTCCAAAGAGAAAGCAATAGAAAACAATATAGAAGTTAAAGATCTTTTTAAATATATAACACTGAATGTGCATTCAAGCCTGAATGCAGTTGGTCTTACAGCAGCCGTTGCTTCAAAATTGTCTTTAAATGGTATTAGTGCAAATGTAATAGCTGCATATTATCACGATCATATTTTCATACAGACTCAATATGCAGAAAAGGCATTAAGCTTATTACTGGAATTAACAGAGTAAAAGAATATAGTCAAGTTCGCCGTCCATGGCTCACTTGAGGACGCGAGCTTTCAGCGTATAACAGCGGTTCAAGCGCTTCGCTCGGAGTACCTCGCTTGGCCTTCCGGCAAACATCGTAGTGTTTAAGCTACAACTTTTAGAGACAACACGTTATGAAAGAAAATAATAACACCTTTGTGTTTTATAATCTTGGCCTACGATGCTTCGCTTAACCGCGGGACGTTATAAGCAATGTTCCCGCAAGAGAAAACCGCCCGGACCTCCGGACGCCCTATGTGTCAACATAGTTGAAGCACCAATATGGAGGTTTCAATTATGAGATACAGTTTAGGATTTAAAGAATAAACAGTAAGAAAAGTACTCGAATCAGATGGAAAATCCGCTCATGTGATAGCAATTGAATCTGGAGTCTCTGATCAGACATTACGGAACTGGTTGAATAAAGCAAAAGAAGGTACACTTGATAGTCTGAATACTGTAAGTAGTGCCGGTCGGTCACCTCGAGAAAAATTGAATCTGGTTATAGAATCCGGTTCTGTTAAAAATGAGGATCAGGGGAAATGGCTTCGTGAAAAAGGTCTGCACACTGAACATATCACTCAATATAAACAGGAACTGCGAGACATGGTAGAAGATAAAGGTCACAAAGAAAAACAGAAAATCAAAAATCTCCAGAAAGAAAATAAACGACTGCAAAAAGAGCTGAATAAAAAAGAAAAAGCTCTTGCTGAAATGGCTGCACTCTATACTCTTAAAAAAAAAGCAGAAGCTCTTTGGGGGGACGAAGAGGACGACTGATTCCGATGGATATGCGGCAGGAAGCAGTTAAATTGATAAAAGAAGCATCTGCTGCAGGAGCCCGAATTCATAAAGCTTGTGAAGCTCTTGAAATTTCAACCAGCACTTTTGAAAGATGGCGACGTGGTAATCTTTCTGATAATCGCAAGGACTGTTCAAAAGTAGTGGCCAGAAAATTATCAAAAGAAGAAGAGGCCAAAATTATCGAAATTAGTTGCAGCATTGAATATAAGGATGATAATCCATACAAAATTCATGCATCTCTTCTTAGTAAAGGCATTTATATTGCCAGTGTTAGCTCCTTTTATAGAGTATTAAAGAAAAACAGACTTATTCATCATCGAGGAAACACGAGGCCTGGGACAAGTCATAATAAGCCACCAGAAAGAGTCGCAGCTGGACCTAATCAGGTTTGGTGCTGGGATATAACCTGGTTGCCAACAAATGTCAGAGGCCTCTTCTACTACGCATATGTCATCATTGATATCTGGGATAGAAGCATCGTCAAATGGGCTATTCATGATAGAGAGGATGATTCTCTATCAGAAGAACTTTTTGATGCCGCCCTGAAGGAAAACAACTATGCTGATGTCTTTGTTCATTCTGATAATGGAAATCCCATGAAAGGTATCTCATTACTGGCTCTATTCTATGATCTTGGTATTTGTAATAGTTATTCCAGGCCAAGAGTCAGTGATGACAATCCATTCATTGAATCATGGTTTAAAACCTTAAAATATCATGTTTCGTATCCTGGCAAGTTCAAAATACTTTCAGAGGCAAGAACATGGTTTTCGACATTTGTTGATTTCTATAATACCAGTCATAGTCACTCAGGAATAAACTTTATTACACCCATACAGATGAGAAATGGCGAATACAAAGAGATCGCGACAAAACGAAATAAAACTATGATGAAGGCATACAAAAAGAATCCTTTGAGATGGAGTAAACATGTTAAAATGCTGCCCAAAGAGCATGTTGTATACTTGAATCCATCTGCTGATACTATGATTAAGAGTAAGTCTCAAAAAGGGGCTACCGCCGCTTAATTATTTCAAAGATCATTCTTCATCTATGTTGACATATTCCGGACGACGGGCGAAGATATGAAGTCTAATAATATATGTTATGTATAATTAGATAATGAAATGATATTATGAAAATTCTTTCATTTATTAAAAAATTATGAGAGAATGACTAAAATCAGTTAAGGAAATAATGTAATGGATATAATAAGGTTTATTATTGATGGTTTTATCTCGATTTTAATATCAATTTTATTACTTATTATTGGTTTGATATTTGTCCCAAATAATATTTCAATTAGAGTTTTAAAATTTTTAAAACCAAGTATAATTGAAAAAATAAATGAGTCATATAAAAAATTTATCAGCGTATTGACTAATCTATATATAAATAAAGAATTAATTGTATTGGATGGTGAATTAGATGACTTTAATAAAGATACAAAGTTTTTTCTAATACAAAATGAAAAAATAGAAAAAAATATTTATGTTATTGATTTGTGTAAAGATATGCTTGCTATGCTGGGTTATGTTGTTCCTAGAACAATAGGTGGAAATGGATATGATGTTTATGAACAATCACTAGAGTATCTATATTATTATTCAAATATAATAGAACCGATAGTACAGGATAGAAATTTTGAACATAATTTCCAAGATAAGATAATGGAATTGAGAAATTATTATGAAGAAATAATATCCCAAAACGATGTTAAAATAAGACAAACAACAATAGACATGAGAGATTATTTTATTAAACCAATTTTGAAATATTTGGACAATGAAAAAGAAAAAATGCAAAATATATATAGTGATAATAAAGAAAAATTAGTTGACCTAGTGAAAGATAAATATGAAAAACTCTAAAGAAGTTATTAGTAATATAATTCAAAGAATAAAGAAGGAAATATCTGATATAGAATCTGTTTATGAAATACGGCTTTTTGGAAGTCAGGTTAATGAATACACAACTTTTTCAGATATAGATATATATATTTTATGTGAGAATAATAATTATTATGAAGAAATATTAGAAAAAATATCAAAAATAATTAATGAAGAAAAAATATTAATACACCCCATAATAAAAGATATCAATGATAAAATTATAGATGAAAATAGATATTTTAAAAAAAATATAATAGAAAAATCTATCTTGATATATAGGAAAAAATGTACAGGTGAAGCAATTACCTGACAAAAGAAAAAGTCCAGCCTTGGCTCCGCCGTACGGCTTGGACAAGAAGCGGGAACACTGCTTATAACAGCGATTATTTCGCTGCGCTCCCGATGGTCGCTTGGGCTCCTGCCAGTTCAACTGGCAGATCGCCATATTTTGTTTTCATAAAACTGGAACAACATGTATTTTATGCTTTTCGAGTTTTAAAAAACTAAATAAAAGTATTTTAGAGTTTAGCCACAAAACATCGAATAATCGCGAGACGTTATACGAAAAACCGCTTTGCAGTTATTTTTATTTGTTATAAAATAAAAAATGAAACAATTCTTTATTAATTACGCCCCCTCCCCCCAGGAACCAAGAAAGCCCGGCGTCCTGCCGGTCTTAAGCTATAATTAGATTTTATTGAAAATAAAGTGTTAAATTGTTAAATAAATATAAAAGATGTTTTGGTGTTAAAATAATAAAAGAATTAAAAATAAATAATGAATTGAATAATATTGTAAAGGAATTAGAAAATTAAGCATTAAAAAAATAAGGATAGGTTAGATGAGTATTGAAAGTGTAAAAGAATATTTCAGACAATTGAATATTGAGAATAGAGTTCTTGAATTTGAAGTATCAAGTGCAACAGTAGAACTTGCTGCACAAGCCTTGAAATGTGAACCAAAAAGAATAGCTAAGACATTATCTTTTAAAGTAGATGAAAAATGCATTTTAATAGTTACAGCAGGCGATGCAAAAATAGATAATTCCAAATACAAAATGATGTTTAAAAAAAAAGCTAAAATGTTAACCTCCGAAGAAGTTGAAACATTTACAGGTCATCCAGTAGGAGGTGTTTGTCCGTTTGCAGTAAAAGATGAAGTAATAATTTATCTTGATGAATCTTTAAAAAGATTTAAAACTGTTTTTCCAGCCTGCGGAAGCAGTAATAGTGCAATAGAGCTTACATTAAATGAACTTGAAAAATACTCAAATGCAGATTCGTGGATAGATGTATGTAAAGATTGGAATATGTAATAAAAGGAATGAAAGCAGAAGAGGAGATTTCGCCTTCGCACGTCCTGTGCTATGGCGAGGATGGGGGGAGCGTAATTAGGATCGAACTGATTAGTGTAAAGCGCGGTTCATCGTATAACAGCGAATGGCCGGTTGAGGCTGTTTCTGAAAAACCAGCCTCAACCCAAATTGCCGGAATAAATAGTGGTACAGATTGTTGAATACAAAATAAGCTTGAAAGGTAACAAATGACAGCGGCAACTTCGGTCATTCGCGGGACGTTATACGTAATGGCCAGGCAAGAGAAAATCGCCCGGACCTCCGGCCGACGGGCGAGGATATGCAATATTGTAATATTTGCTATGTGTTATTATGAAGAAAAATAGTTTCAAAACGTACCTTATTGGTTCATAAAATAGAAAATGAACTATAAAAGTACAATTGACAAAAATAGAACCGATAAGGTACAATATAGATCATGAATGTAATAGCAGTAATTGCGGATATAGTAGATTCAAAACATATTATTGATAGGAGGAGTTTTCAGCTCGATTTGGAAAAGAAATTAAACATAATTAATAAAAAATCGGCTAAAAGTATATTATCTCCTTATACAATTACAATAGGTGATGAATTTCAAGTTCTATATAATTCAACAGAAACTCTTTTCGATGATATATGGGATATTATTGAAAGTATCTTTCCATATAAATTGAGGGTTTCTATAGGATATGATAAAATATTAACCCGAACTAATAAGGAACGAGCAATAGGTATGGACGGACCAGCTTTTCATTACGCTCGAGATGGATTAGAACGGCTAAAGAAACAAAAAAGAACAGTGATTCAAGTATTTAGTGCTGAGATACCTTCAATCGAATTAATAAATACAAGTTTGTTATTAGTCTTTGATCAGGTGGAAAAGTGGAAAGAAAATACACTAAAAATATTTGTAAACATGTTGAGAAAAGAAGATATGCAAACTATTGCAAAAAATATTGCTATTTCAGAGAGAGCCGTATATAAGAGCATAAAAGCAAATAATTTAAAAACAATAAAAGATCTAATTGAAGTGATCAAGAACCATATTAAAATAGGGATAGAAATGTTATGAACAGTGTATATTTTTATACATTAATAATTATCATGTCAGCAAGATGTATATTCCAAAATATTGAAAAACCAGTGTCTTTTAAAAAAAGCATATTTATACTTTTCGTAGAAGTAATTTTGGTAGTCCCATTATGGTCTTCAAGAATTATATTTTTACTTCTATTTTTGGTCGCTCTAAATGGAGTTATACTCTGGTTAGAAAATACAAAGCTTAATATTCATTTATCGCGGTTTTTAAGTTTTACTATTTTCACTGTTTTTTTGGCATCAATAACTGGTAATAATTTGATTATTCACAATTTTAGCCCGATTGCTATAAAATTATTTCAAAAGCTTAGTGAAAATAATCTAATACTAAATTTTGTTAATAATTTTGGATCTGAAAAAATATTTATTTATTTATCAGGGCTGTTAATTATTACAAATGAAGTAAATAATTTTGTACGCTATATTCTATACTTATTGAGAGTCGAGCCAAATGGAAGTGGGGATTCTAGTCAGCAAAATGAATATGTTAAGCAAGAAAAAAATGAAGAGCTGAAACGTGGAAAAATTATAGGTATTATAGAACGAATATTAATATTTGTTTTTACTCTATCAAACAACTTTGCTGCAATTGGATTTATTCTTGCAGCAAAAGGTTTTACGCGATTCAAAGAATTGGATAATCGTAATTTCGCAGAATATGTATTAATAGGTACTCTTTTATCTACTTCAATTTCAATTTTAACAGGACTATTATTTAGTAGATTATTATTGCACATATAAACATTTTATAAATAGTGACAATTGGGGCAATTATCTAACATTCGACATTTTAGTCCAGCCTTGGCTCCGCCGTGCGGCCTGGACAAGAAGCCTGGCCACTACGTATAACAGCGATTATTTCGCTGCGCTCCCTGTGGTCGCTTGGGCTCCTGCCAGTTGAGCTGGCAGATCGCCATATTTTGTTTTCATAAAACCGGAACAACATGTGTTTTATGCTCTTCAAGTTTGTAAAAACCAAATAAAAGTATTTTAGAGTTTAGTCACAAAACATCGAATAATCGCGAGACGTTATCCACAATGCCCCCACAAGAGAAACCGCCCGGACCTCCGGCCGACGGGCGAAGAAAAAAAGTACAATGTAAAAAAGTTCTGTATTAACCAGCCTGCTACCAAATTATATATTCTAAAATATTTTTCCATAAAAAATCTTGATTAGCAATATAAAATAAGACTCCAGCATTGATATAATAAATGTATTGACAAAAGGCACACTATAAAGTATATTCATTTTATGACCTTTAATTGGAATGAAGAGAAAAATTTATTATTAAAACAAACTAGAGATATTTCCTTTGAAGAAATAGTTTTATGTATATCTGAAGGAAAAGTTGTTACTGTATTAGAAAATACAAAAAAGGAAAAATATTCAAATCAAAAGTTGTATCTTATATCATACAAGAATTATATTTATGTGGTTCCATTTGTAGTAAATGAAAAAGAAAATGAAATATTTTTAAAAACTATATATCCGAGCAGGGAATATACAAAGAAATATCATCCTGATGGAGGAAGAAAATGAAAGAAAGCAATATGTTTAAACCAATAGATGAAGAAGAGAAAGATCTAATAGAATCAATTGAGAAAGGTGAATGGAAAACAGCAAAAGACGCAGAAAAATATAAAAAACAAGCGGTTGAATATGCAGAATCGACCCTGAAGAAAGATAAAAGAATGAATATTCGGATATCTGAGAGAGATTTAAAAAACTTAAAAGTAAAGGCACTAGAAGAAGGGTTGCCATATCAGACTTTAGTATCAATGGTTTTACACAAATATGTATCAGGGAAATATGAGGAAAAATTAGCAACTTGATATAATATGCAAGTAAAATATTAATCAGGTAAAGAAGTCCGGCCTTGGCTTCCAGCCGTGCGGCCTGGACAAGAAGTGGGGGCACTGGTGGATAACAGCGGGTAAGAAGCTACGCTCCCTTCGGTCGCTTGGGCTTCGCCATATTTTGCTTTCAAACAACAAGATGAATTATTGTTATGTCTTTTCAATCTAATTAATTTAGACAAATAAGTAATATAGTTTTAGCCGCAAAACATCTTTTACCCGCTGGACGTTATATGCAATACCGCTTAACTGTTTATGGATTGAGATGAATAGTTTTCAATTGTGCAAACATTCCCATGCCCAAGAAAAGCCCGGCGTCCTGCCGGGCTTAAGAAAAAAGGACGGTTTAAAAAATAGATTATACTATTTTAATAAAATACTATTTAAAAATAGATAATAGAAATAAAAACGCAAAAAAAGTAAACCTGAAAAACCTTTTAAAAAAGGTTGTAGCTGAATAAAAAGATCAAATATTTTAAAGCAAATATACTTTTACAAATATAACCAATAAATTGTATTTGACAAAAATTGAAATTAATTAAGAACGGGCAAAAAAGACTGATTTTTAAGTTTAAATTTGTAAATATTGTAACTTATTATGGATTGATTTCAAAAAGGAAAAAATACTCTTAGATATTTATTATTTTAGTTTTGATACTTAATCTTAAAAGAAAAAAGAAGAATTACAGGCCAACAATTAAGAATTGTTTTGTAGTTAAAGTGCTAGCAGCTTTAGACTGAAGGAAAAAATATGCAAAATCGTGATCGTAAAATGCAAGCAAAGCAATAGATTTTCAGAGAAAAATAGATATGAAGAAATGACAATATTTTTAAAATACAATTAAAAAATATTACTATATCCAGAGTACTGTAAATAAAAACTATAAAGAAAACGTCCGAATAGGGGAATTCACCCCGTTTACGCCGTCCTGGCTTCAACGGGAAGAGGGCATGGGAAAAAAAGGCAAAAAGACTGTAAAAGAATTGCGGTACTGCACATAACAGCGGTTCAAGCGTTTCGCTCGGAGTACCTCGCTTGGCCTACGGCAAACATCGTAGGGTATTTACTACTCCTGTTGGGAACAACACTGTTCAAGAGAGAGAAAGTTTATCTTAATGTTAAATAATCTTTATCTACGATGCTTCGCTTAACCGCGGGACGTTATATGCAATACGACCCCAAGAGAAATCGCCCGGACCTCCGGCCCACGGGCGAAGAAAAGATGATTTACTGTATAATACACTCTATATATAAAATATATAGTTTTCTAGTTATTTAATATGTTATCTTCACAACATCATATGCAAGCCTTGTACATGAGAGCTTTATAGTGTACAATATATGTGCAAATATGTACATGACGGTGGTGAAATGAATAATAAACCCAATAATGGATTACCTTTACTCCCTCCAAAAGAAAAATTAGAAAATATTACAGTGTTACGAAAAGCAATAAAAGCTAATACAGAATTGGCAAAACTGAATGGGTATTGCTCTACAATCCCCAATGAAAACATTTTGTTGAATGCAATAATACTAAATGAAGCAAAAACCAGCTCAGAAATAGAGAATATAATCACTACTCATGATGAAATTTACAAAGCATTACTAAAAAAAGACGGAAAATATGATCCTGAAACGAAAGAAGTATTAAATTATAGAGAAGCAATATGGCAGGGTTATAATTTAATAACAGAGACTAATATTCTAACTACAAATACAATTGTTAGAATTCAAGAAACGCTGGAAAAAAATAAGGCTGGAATAAGAAAATTACCTGGAACGAAATTAATGAATGATCAAACCGGTGAAGTAATATATACACCTCCAGATGATGAGAAAATTATAAGAGATTTATTAAGAAATCTTGAAGAATACATCAATATTGATGATGAGATAGATCCGCTAATAAAACTTGCAATAATTCATTATCAGTTTGAATCTATACATCCTTTTTATGATGGAAACGGCAGAACTGGAAGAATTATTAATGTTTTATACCTTGTATTAAAGGGATTGTTGAAATCTCCAATACTTTATTTGAGTAGTTATATAATAAAAAACAAAGGAAATTATTATAATTATCTGCAGAAAGTAAGAAATGAAAATGACTGGGAAAGCTGGGTAATGTTTATGTTGGAGGCTGTAGAAAAAACTTCATTAGAAACATTAAGTACTGTAAAAGCAATTAGAGATTTGATGGAAGAAACAATTGAATATTGCAGAGAAAAAATGTCAAAATCAAGTTATTCAAAAGAATTAATTGAATTGCTTTTTGTTCAACCTTATACAAAAATTGATTTTCTGGTGAATAACAATATTGCTGAAAGAAGAACTGCAAGTAAATATTTATCGCAGCTGGAAGAACTTGGAGTGTTAGAATCATTTAAATCCTGGAAAGAAAAAATATATATAAATAAAAAATTATATAAACTATTAAGAGGATCAGAAGATAACAAAAAATTGGAGCAGATTTGATTTTTGTCATGTAAATTGCGAAAGCAATTTACATGACAACCCTGCGGGACAATCGAGCAGCTCAATTTGGCGTTAGCTATACTGGAATATTTAGAAAAGAGGAAAAGTCCGGCCTTGGCGGTGCCGTGCGGCCTGGACAAGAAGGGGTCGTACTGTATATAACAGAGGATAATTCGCTACGCTCGGAGTACCTCGCTTGGGCTTCGCCATATTTTGCTTTCAAACAAACAGAAGAATATTATTTTTATTCTTTTCAAGTTTTAAAAAAAAGACAAATGAGAATTATAGTTTTAGATGCAAAACATCTTTTACCCGCGGAACGTTCTCCGAAATACCGCCCTAAGAGAACATCGCCCGGACCTTCGGCCGACGGGCGAGAGAATTGTATAAAAAAATATACACATAAAATATTAGTTTTTAAAAAGATCAAACATGACTTGTTAAACAAATAATGTTATAATTTAAGTACTTTATAGCCAAGAAGGTATTTATGGAAGTCGATCCTTTGAGCTGGAAAAAATACATTCCCGAAGATGTTTCTGAAAAATATGAAATACATGATTATAAACATGCAGCAGCTATACTCTTTAATGAATTTAAACAGCAGTTTGATGAAATAATACACGTTCTGAGACAATTTTATTTAACAAGGGAAGATATAACAGCACGTGGAGGAAATGAAAGCACTATTCCTAAAAAATTTTCTGAGATATTAAGACCTATGGGTTGGGAGGAAAAACAGCTTCATGCAAAGCTTATTGTTGATGAGCGGGAAATAAGCCATGATACTCATTGGGTAGATTACATAAAAGGGAGAATAGCCTTTGATCTTGAATGGAATTCGAAGGATCAAACCTATGATAGAGATTTATACGCATTTAAATCTTTTTTTGATTATGATAAAATTAGTTTAGCAATATTAGTGACAAGAAGTACGGATTTGAATCCATATTTTGAAGGATTAGGTACTTATATTGATGAAAATGGCAAATCAAGAAAATATAAGGACAAATATGGGGCAAGTACAACACAAATGGGAAAATTAATACCGAGGATTGAATCAGGTAGAAATGGTGGTTGTCCTATTCTTGTATTTGGTATAACCAGAAAAGTAATAAAGGATTAATCGTGATAGATAAGTATGATTCAATTGTTGATTTTAAAGAAAAACTTTCAGATAGAAAATTTTATACAATTTTGGCTGATCCTCCATGGCAATTTCAGAATAGAACTGGAAAAATGGCTCCAGAACATAAACGATTAAATAGATATTCGACAATGGATTTACAAGAAATAAAATCTCTTCCAGTTAATGAAATATCTATGGATACAGCACATTTATATTTGTGGGTTCCTAATGCTTTAATGCCAAATGGCCTTGAAGTATTACGAGCGTGGGGGTTTGAATATAAATCTAATCTAATCTGGTATAAAATTAGAAAGGATGGTGGTCCTGATAGAAGGGGAGTAGGGTTTTATTTTAGAAATGTTACTGAAATGATTCTTTTCGGAGTTAAAGGAAAAAAGGTGCGAACACTTGATCCAGGAAGAAGCCAAGAAAATATAATTGTCTCACAAAAACGTGAGCATAGCAGAAAACCAGATGAACAATATTCATTAATTGAATCTTGTAGCCCTGGCCCATATTTAGAATTATTTGCAAGAGGTTCAAGGGAAAATTGGACTTGTTGGGGAAATCAAGCAGAAGAGTATTTTCCAGATTGGAATACATATAGTAACCATTCACAAAATAAAATGATTGTTTATAAATAAGTATTTTTATAATTACGGTATAGATAGTTTTAAATATTAGAACTGAGTCCATACCTTGCCTCCGGCCTATCGGTCTGGACAAGAAAGGGCGGTACTTCGGAGAACAGAGGATAATGCGCTTCGCTCCCTTTGGTCGCTTGGGCTTCGCCATAAAGCTGTACTTTAATCTGGTGTAATCTAAAACAACCAGAAAAACTGTTTATTAAAAATATTATGACAGCTTCATCGCTTATCCTCGGGACGTTATGCGAAAGGCTGGCCGAAGAGGAATAGGCTGGGGGCGGGGGAGAGGAAGACGCCGCCGCACATCGTGTGCGCCGAAGAAAAATTAATAAACTGTGATTTTTATAATCTGTAAGAGTGTTTGTATAAATTACCATTATAAAAGCAGAAAAAATGAAAATATAATTTTATTTTAGCAGTTCCTTTCGTTTCATTTGATTATGGATTGGTTAATAAACAAAAAAAAATAAATCGCATAAAATGTAATATATTCTTGTAAATGAAAATTATTTGGGATAAAGGTGAAAATAAAACTCTTAAGCTTGAAAGATGTATTTCTTTCAAGATATTTGCGGATTTGATTCTGGGGCTAGTTATAAAGTTAATTTGCAAAATATTAACCTTGGAATATAGCTGATTATGATAATTTTCATCGTCTCACACTTCCATGTGTTCGACGAAAACCGCCCCAGCCAAGAAGAGCCGGCCATCCCATCGCATAACAGCGAATGACCGGTTCCGGCTGTTTCTAAGGAAACAGCCTCCACCCAAATTGCCGAAATAATACATGTTAAGAATAATGGAATAGAGTATAAACTTTTGGAGTGAAAAACACCATCGGCAACTTCGGTCATTCGCGAGACGTTATGCTCAATACCAGCCGCAAGAAGAAATCGCCCGGACCTCCGGCCGACGGGCGAAGAAAACTTGATCTGCTGTATAATATGCTTTATACATAAAAATATATAGTTTTCTAGATATTTAATATGTTCTACGGACAAAGAGTAGTATTATGCTATATTCTAAAAATATGGAACAGATATCAATCTGGGAGTATTATGGTCAAGAAAAGGATTTTATAAAGAATGAAATTTGAATTAGAAGAGTATAACAGAAATATTTCTTCTCAAGAAATGATTGATGATCTTCAAAAAGTTGCAAAAAAGCTTAATAAAAAAAGCGTTACAATCTCTGAATATGAAGAATTCGGAAAATTTCATCCTCATTCAATTCAAAATAGATTTCATTCATGGAATAATTCTCTAAAAGAAGCGAATTTAGAAATTAACAGAGAAGTGAATATATCGGATGAAGATCTTTTTAGAAATATTGAAAATGTATGGATTACACTAGGCCGTCAGCCAAGATATACCGAGATCAAAAAGCCTATTTCACAATTTTCGACGAAACCATATGAAACAAGATTCGGAACATGGAGAAAAGCTCTTGAAGCATTTGTTCTATACATAAATTCAGATGAAGAAGCTGAAAATGAAAACCATGATTCTATTTCTAAAGGATCAAAAAATAATTCTGAAACAGTAAAATTCGTTCATAAAACTAAACGAGATATCTCAGAAAGATTAAGATTTAAAATATTAATGAGAGATGGTTTTACGTGCAAGAAGTGTGGACGGAGTCCCATGAAAGAAATGGGAGTTGAACTTCATGTTGATCATATTATTCCGTGGTCAAAAGGTGGTGAAACCATACCTGAAAATCTAGAAACAAAGTGTAAGGAATGCAATTTGGGAAAAGGTAATGCATTTAATGTTTAATACAATCTTGATTGATAATATGTCGGAATAAAAATGAAATGTCTATTCAGTAATGAGCAAGCAGACACAGAAGAACATATAATTCCTAAATGGTTGCAGAAGAAATATAACTTATACAATCAACTTCTAACAATACCTAATGGCACAAGAATTCCATATACAAAGGTAAAAATCCCTGTTCGTTCTGAAGACAACTTAATATTTGGAAATATTGAGAAAAATATTTCTGAAGGTAAATACAATATTGATGAAATCTATCTTTGGGGTTTCAAAATACATATTGGATTGCTCATGATGGATTCTAAATTGAAAATTAATAGAAAGGATTCTTATTCAGATACAATATTTAATATTGAAGACTTTTCCACTCAACTAGATTTATTTCAAAAACTATATTCACATTGGAAGGATGGTAAAACGACTCTTCCAAAATCTATAGGAAGTGTATTCATTCTCAACTCAACATTAGATGAAAATCAGTTTGATTTTGTTCATTGTATCAAAACAAATACAATCTTGATCTCTTTCAATAGAATTTGCATCTTAGTGTTTTTATTTGATAATAATGATGCTTTTAATCATAAGATTGATCGCTCGTGGAATAACGACTTCATTAATAGACCAAATATCTCAAAAGAAGAAAAGTATATTGCCCAGCGAGTATGGGCTTGTGAAAATTCTTATCATGCATATAAGAGAATGAGAGATATTCATTTAAAGGAAGTTGATGATACATTGGTCTTACAGCAAACAGAGCCTCATATTAAAGGAGAATATTCAAAAGATGAATTCTCTAAAATATGCAAAATGTTTGGGATAGTACTCGAGGAATATAATAATTTTGCCATAAATAGGTACAATGTCTATGTTGAATGATAACGCCGTAGAACAAAAAGTTGAACCTGACATTCCCTTTGTCACGCTTTGTGCAGTCGCTACGCTCCTTGGCACAAATCGTGCCAAGCCCTTCGGGCACGGGAACGCAGGTCAATTGGGCGTTGAGGCTGTAGATAAAGTGTAAATTTTCAACAATTGCTTTATATCCAGATATTCCCATGATAAAATTCTATCAGACTGGGAGATTACAAAATGGGTAAATACAAAGAGTATTCTTATGAACAAAAAGTGCTGCTGCCGATAGATTTTTCCGAGCAGGTTCTTCCCGGAACCTTTGAACACACACTCAATTTTCTCATTGACCGGGAAATTGATTTAACCATGTTTTATGAAAAACATAAAAATGATGAAAATGGAGCTCCCGCCTACGATCCGGCGATCTTACTGAAGATAATTCTTTTTGCTTATTCACGGGGAATTATTTCCAGCAGAAGAATTGCCCGATTATGTCGGGAAAATGTCGTTTGCATGTCCCTCTCCGCAGATACCCGGCCGCACTTTAGCACCATAGCTGATTTTATTTCTACGATGGATAAAGAAATCGCTCCCCTGTTTACCCGGATTCTCTCGGTCTGTTACGCCAATAACGTCATCGATAAAAACATGTTTGCCATCGACGGCTGCAAGATTTCTTCCAATTGCTCAAAGGAATGGAGCGGAACGAAAAAAGAACTGCTAAAAAAAGCGGGAAAGATAGAGGAATCTATCAAATACCTGTTGGAAAAACATAAACAGGAAGATAAAAGCCGGTATAGTCAAAGTCAGGAAGAGAAAGAAAAGGCTTCGATAGAGAAACTGAAAGCTAAATCCCAAAAGATCCATGACTGGCTGAACTCAAATGACGATAGAATGGGAAGCCAGGGGAAACCAATAAAAAGCAATATTACCGACAATGAAAGCGCGAAGATGTCCACCTCCCATGGAGTTATCCAGGGTTATAACGGAATTGCGGCGGTTGATGAAAAGAACCAATTAATCGTTTGGGCGGAAGCATTTGGCGACAGCAATGAATCCAAACATTTCCCCGAGATTCTGGATGGAATAAAAAACAATTTTAAATCGATTCAGGCATCGGAAGATATCTTGAAAGAAACAGTGATTACCGCCGACAGCGGTTTTCATAATGATAATAATATGAAGCTGATTGTGGAAAATAACCTGACAGCCTTTGTCGCGGACAACCAGTTTCGAAAGAGGGATGTGAGATTTGCATCAGCCCAGAAACATAAACAAAAACCTGTCACGAATTGGGAACCTGCCAAAGGGAAAAAATATTACTCAGTAGATGATTTTATCTATGATGAAAATACAAAGAAATTAATGTGCCCAGCTGGTTTCGAAATGAAACTGAAGTGCAGGAACTTTCAAAGCTCTGGCTATAGTGGAACATCCTACATAGGGAGAAAGGAAAACTGCTTAACCTGTCCGCTAAGAAAGAAGTGTATACGTAAAGAGAGCACGGAAGTCAGACAGGTGACCAGGTTTGATAGTAGTCGGGGAAAAGAAAAGGTCTCATTTACAGAACGAATGAGGAGAGTCTTTGACGCGCCTGAAGGTCGGAGTATCTACAGTAAAAGAATGGGTACTGTAGAACCGGTGTTTGGAAATATCCGATCGACACTGGGGTTAAATTATTTTACACTGCGAAGTAAGAATAAGGTAAATGTTCAATGGTTGCTTTTCTGTATTGTGCATAACATTGGAAAAATACAGAGGTATGCGGAAGCATAGGGGAAAATAGAGGATGAAATGAATCAGGGATTACATTTTGACCTCACAAGACAATCTTATGGACTTTATGATCTTGTAGAATGGGAGAAGTAAATGAAGATTGAAAATCGGGGTTTTTCTACAGCCTCGTTATATGGAATCGAGAAATGCAATAAGAATTTATTACCATAGAACAATAAAATTTGATATAATGATTTAAAATCTAAATTACAGAGGGCTTATGCTGTATTATAATGAGAATGATTTAAATTCAATGATAAAAACTGTAAAAAAGGCTGCTGCTAACAAGTGTAATAGAAAAAGTGTAGAGAACTTCTCTGACAACGAATTAGATAAAATTATTAGTAATGATTTAACAATCAAAGAGATTACAGAAGACTTTATTGAAAGTTATAAGAAATGGATGGAATTTCATTTAAAGATTGAAAATGAAAAGAAATGGGGAAATCTCAATGAAAAGGAAATTATCGAACTCGGGGAACTAATACAATCAAGAGAAATAAAAAGAGAAAAATTTATCAAAGCACTAGAATAAAAATATAGATGGATAAAATTAAAATAGTAGGTTTATAAAAATAATGGAATATTATCATCTAAATTGGAAAGAATATATTAAAAATGACATCATAGAAAATGGTTCTATGGGTAATTTTTTAAAACAATATATTTTAGATAATAATGATTTAACAAATTTAGATAAAACTTGGAGATTGTTTCAAGAACAAACATTTGAACTTATAAGAATAAACGAATTTCCCGAAAAGCCAAGTCGATATAGATCTATTTTCTTATTTGAGAGTGAAATAGATGCCTGCGAATTTAAAAAGAAAGATAAAAGAGAAAATGAGTTTTTATATAAAATAGAAATACTTGATTCAACAAAAATTATACATAGAGCATCTATGGGATTATACGAAAGGGTACCAATGGGTAGACCGGTGTTGCCTGCTCTTGAAGAGCAAGCTCGTCAATATTGGATGGGAATGAATAATCTTGATCATAAATTCAGATGTGAATTATTAGTCGAATCAAAGATTAAAATATTATAATAATTTTAATAAAATCCATATAACAAGAGATTTGGAGTAGTCAAAACCTTTGGCGCAGTTCTGGCTAAAGACACTCCGCGCTGATCGCGCTACGTTCCAGAACTGCGCCAAGCCTCGTAGATTCGATCGGTTTCGCTACTCAAATCGTCGTTATAAGAAAAAATTAAAAAGGGAAGAAAGTCCAGCCTTGGCTCCGCCGTGCGGCCTGGACAAGAAGCGGCTGGTACTGGAGCATAACAGAGGATAAAGCGCTTCGCTCCCTTTGGTCGCTTGGGCTTCGCCACACATCGCAGCTGAAAATTAGAATGTTCTTGTATAAACTAGTTTGTTTTATGTATTTAAAAATGCGATGCGTCGCTTATCCTCGGGACGTTATGCTCAATACCAGCCGCAAGAGGAAATCGCCCGGACCTCCGGCCGACGGGCGAAGAAAATTGAATCTGTTGTATAATGTACTTTATACATAAACATATATAGTTTTCTATTTATTTAATATGTTATGTTTATAAAGATTCAAATCAACTCATTTAAGTGTATTATTAATAAATATGATAAACAAAATGGATCAAAAATTTACATTTCAAGATGAAATTATATTAAAAGGTAAATGGTGGGTTAGCTCAGATAATAAATTACCTGGAACTTTTCAATTTATTCCAGGTCAAAAAAATGAGTTATTATTATCTGGAACTTTGAATGAAAATGACACAATAATTAGAAATACAATAGATTATGGAAATGGTAAATATAAAATAATTGAACCACTAAATAAAAAATATACAATTTATGGTTTAACAGAAACTAATCAAAAGATAACTCTTATAAATTGTATATTGACTAAGCAAGATAACTTTTTTGATGATACTAAACTTAAAACTACATATCGGATTCAATACTGTATATTTGATGAATATATAAATGATCTCGAAACTCTCAAAATAAAATCTCTTAGTGTATATATGGAAGGGATTTTGCAATTTATTAATAGATACAATGATACATTTATTAATCCTAATGAATTGATGGAAGTATTAATTAAAACATACGAAATAAATGACTTTAAAGTATCATTAAAATCTAAACTTTTTAAAACTAATGAATTTGAATTAAATAGCACGACTCAAAATGTATACAAAATGAAACCTTATATCGAAGTTACTAGTGTAGAAAACATAAAAAGTTACGATGACATGATTAATATTTTTGATAAATTTAAAGATCTTATAATATTGGGACTAAATAATTCAGTAGAGATAAATTCGATAAATGTAGAATTTGATAATAAAATAATAAATGTCATATTCTTACACGAGTACAGATATAAATTAAGAATAAATTATGAAATATTTAAATTATTTGATATTAATGAAGCAATAATTATAAAATGGTTTGAATTATATAGTAAAATTCCTAATATAATACAATTACTGAGATCAACAATTCAAAATGAACATGCAAAGCGATTATTTATTGATAATAAATTCTTTAATCTCGCATCAATCTTTGAATCTTTACATCACTTTATTTATACCGATAGATTTATAAGAAAAAATGAAAATGAAGATACTATAAAAAAAATTGAATTAATTTATAAAGAATTAATGTCTCATAAGAATATGCTTTTTGAATCCTATTTTAAAGTTATCCCAGCTGAAATAAGACAAGATTTTTACTTTCATCCTTTATCGATTACATTTAAAGACAGATTACTATATTCAATAGATAATTATGTAGATTATTTTAATGATATATCTCCTCTCGAAATGTGTGAAAAAATTAAGAATAAAAGAAATGGAATAGCTCATGCATTTAATGACATGAAAATGAATGGATTAGAAATCCATAATTTAAATTTAATTTTAAAAAGGCTCATATACTTAGAAATATGTAATTATTTGGGTATTGATACTAAAATCAATAATATAATAAAACATACATTTAAAACTATATAAGGATCATTTAAAACATAACAAACATTTTAACCGGTCCGGATTTTTATTATGCATTTTGCCCGCTTCGTTCAAATGCAATATACACGCCAACACTTCGTGACAATCCAGCAGGTTAAATGGATTTTATAAAATAAAAAAAAGAGAAAAAAGTCCAGCCTTGGCTCCGCCGTGCGGCTTGGACAGAAAGCGGCTGGTACTGGAGCATAACAGAGGATAAGGCGCTTCGCTCGGAATACCTCGCTTGGCCTGCGGCACACATCGTAGGTTTTGAATTACAACTTCTATAAACAACAAGTATTGGAAGAAAAATATTGCAACTTTAAAATAGATATTCTTTGTCTACTCTGCGTCGCTTATCCTCGGGACGTTATGCTCAATACCAGCCGCAAGATGCGATCGCCCGGACCTCCGGCCAACGGGCGAGGATATGCGGTAAATTAATATAACTTATGTGAACAATCTATCTGGAAAATTTAATAAATGTTCTTTAAATAATTCGTTTAAGAATTGAGAAAATATATTACAAACTAATGTTGTAAAATTGATTTGACAATGTGCCATAAAAGTGGTACATTAAAGAGTGGATAAACAAGATTGTATTGTTTATATAGGACAATGTTTTACTATTGAATGGTATTATGATTCAACAGGTTATAGTCAAGCTTTTGAGTATTTTAAATCGACAAGTCAAGCTCAAAAGCGAAAATTCTTTGTCCTGGTAAAGCGAATAGCTGAATTTGGGAAGATAATGGATATAACCAAATTCAGAAATGAGGGAGATGAAATATATGCATTCAAACCACAACCAGATCGATATTTATGCTTTTTCATGAAGGGGAAAAAGATAATAATAACAAATGGTTTCAGTAAACGAACTGATAAGCTACCAAAGAAGGAAAAAGAAAAAAGTATAAAAGCAATGGAAGATTATAAACAAGGAAGGTAGAAAAATGGAAACAACTTTTGATAAATATATAAATAATGATCCCAAAGAACGTGAAAAGTTTGATAGGGAATATGCGGATTTTCTTCTTTCTGAATTTGTTCTCGAAAAAATGGATCAAGAGAATCTTTCTGTCAGAGCATTAGCAAAAAAAGCTGGTGTGTCTCCAACAATAATTCAAAAAATCAGAAGTAAAAATGCAGAAAAAATTAATTATAGAACTTTTTCAAGTGTACTCAATTCTCTTGGATATAAAATAAATATTGAAAAAATTTGATCATATTTTCTTCCAACAATAGATTTCTCCGGAAAGCACTGAAAAACATTTTTTCATTTAAACAGAGATCAATACGAAATAAGGAAATCCTAAAAAAAAGAAAAGAAGTCCAGCCTTGGCGTTGCCGTGCGGCTTGGACAAGAAGCGGCTGGTACTGGAGCATAACAGAGGATAAGGCGCTTCGCTCGGAGTACCTCGCTTGACCTTCGGCACACATCGTAGGGTTTGAACTACAATTTTTAGGAACAATAAGTTTTTAGAAGAAATAAATTACAACATTGTGTTTTCTACTCTTTGTCTACGATGCGTCGCTTATCCTCGAGACGTTATGCTCAATACCAGCCGCAAGATGCGATCGCCCGGACCTCCGGCCAACGGGCGAGGATTTGCAAACCAATTATATATTTGATAAAGTGTTGCTACATACAACAACTAGGAGAATAATGGAAAAATTATTACTTTTTATTCCTCAATGGCAAGACTCTGGATTAACCAATGAGCTTTATCATGGTTCGTATGCTCTTAAAAATTATTCTGAAGAATATGGAAAATGTAATTTTAAAGCAATAGAAGTTGATAGCAAAAAAGAACTTATCAAAGAAAATAATATATTGGGATATTCAATATTATTTGATCAACTAGAAAGAGTAAGAGAAACTATTAATGATAATAAACCTTTGAAAATATTTTCTTTAGGTGGAGGCTGTGGAATTGAAGTTCCAATAGTTTCATATTTATATTCATTATATCCTGATTTAACTCTATTCTGGTTTGATGCTCACGGAGATTTAAATACACCTGAAAGTTCTCCAAGTAAATATTTTCATGGAATGCCATTGAGGTTCCTTACCGAAAAAATTGAGAATAAAATTGGTGACGGAATAGATATAATACCGACCAGCCAGGTACATTTAATAGGAGCTAGAGATTTAGATGAGCCAGAAAAAATATTTATTGAATCAGAGAGGATAGATGTTATTCGAATAGAAGAAGATTTTATAAGTAAGATCATAGGTGTCCAAAACAATCATAACAGCTCCAGTTGAAGATTGAAACTAGTTTTTTTAGTCTGTTCTGAAGGCGGTTTATTGAGAACAGTCCAGATATCTTTTCTTGATGTCAGTATTACAGGAATCAATTTCATCAGTGAAAAATGAGTCCATTTTCTACATGAAAACATTTTAAGGAACTGAAGTAACAGAAAAGCAATTAGGGCAATCCAGATTTGTGTCATTACAGCATTTCTGGAAGTACCAAAGAATTTCTTGATCTTGAGGTTCTGTTTGATAGTTTTAAAAAATATTTCAATCTGCCATCTGTCTTTGTAAACAGCAGCAATTGTTGTTGGAGACCAAAGGAAATTATTGGTAAGAATTACAATATATTTACCGGTTTCAGGATCTCTGCTTCTGATTCGTCTTAATTTTAACGGGCATTTTTTACTGGTGTAAAATCCTTTCATTTCTATGATCTGATCAGATGTAATATTTTTAAAGGAGGAGGTATCTTTTCTCTGGACAATTTTATAATCAGCATTCTTTTTTAACCTGGTAACAAAATAAATACCGGTATTACAATAATTTGCGAATAATTTAAAGTCAGTATAACCACGATCAAACGTGATGACATCGCCTTTGTTGAAAGCCATTTTTTTCAAGGAATTGACTTCATGTGTTTTTGCAGTTGTAACTGATACAAAAGCTGGAATATATCCACTATGGTCAAGTTTTACATTAAGTTTTATTCCGCCTTTATATTTTCTGAAATTTGCCCATGGAAAGAGATTTAAACACAAGTCAATAGTTGATGCATCAACACTGTAAAGAGGATTTTTAAATTTATGTTTATGCGCTCTCTTCATGGATAATATCTTATCAAGAAGATCAGTGAAAACATTTTCATAAACTTCACAGCTTCTATTATTATTTGCGTAAGATAATGTAGAGCGTTTTACCTTTTTTACACCCATATGATAAAGGTGGTTACTGATTGATTCAAAAGAGTTTTCAATGCCTCTTAACCCGGTCTGTCCTGAAAGTTGTGCAAAGAGCATGGAGACAAAATGCTGCCAACAGGTAAAACCTTTGGAAGCAAAGTCCCCTTTATGTTTTTTTACAGATTTTTCAAATTCATGTCTCGGAATTATTTGTAGAATTTGTTTTAAAATGGTATTATTGTAACTCATTGCCTGATTTCCTTTTCCTGTAAAGAATTAGCCGTCCAAGCTTAATTCATTATAGTTGGGATTTCAGGCAATTAATAGTCCTTGTTTTGGACACCTATGAAGTAAGATAATGAATTTAGTAAGAGATAATAAGAATAAAAAGGCTTATATTCATATAGATTTAGATGTTATAGATCCAAAATATTATAAAAATGTGAAGTGTCCTACTGAAAATGGCTTAAAAATATTTGAATTGACAGAAGCAATTGAATTGGTCAATAAAGAAATGGAAATAATAGGGTTAAGCATTGTGGAAAATACAGAAACTGAAAAGGCTAAAATCAAGAAATTGGAAAAAATAATTAAACTTGGATTAAATATTTAATAACCTAAATCAAATTGAACATTAACTTTCTAAGAAAGAAGAGAGTCCGGCCTTGGCGTTGCCGTGCGGCCTGGACAAGAGCGGCTGGTACTGGAGCATAACAGAGGATAATGCGCTTCGCTCCCTTTGGTCGCTTGGGCTTCGCCACACATCGTAGATTTTGAACTACAACTTCTATAAAAAATAAGTTTTGGAAGAAAAATATTGTAGCTTGAAATAATAATTCTTGGGCTACGATGCGTCGCTTATCCTCGGGACGTTATGCTCAATACCAGCCGCAAGAGGACGCCGCCCGGACCTCCGGCCGACGGGCGAAGAAAATAGAATCTGCTGTATAATATACTTTATACATAAACATATATAGATTTCTAGTTATTTAATATGTTAGATTTATTTAGGAGGAAACCAATTAGATGACAATCTCCAACGACGACAAAATATTGATAATTGGTGGTGGGGCAATCGGATTCTCTCTCGCTGTTCACCTAAAGCATTCGGGAAAAAAAGTTGCCGTAGTCCGTGTTAGTACTAAGCTAGAAGAAGCTACTACTCAGAAAGTATCTGTAGTGGACTTGAACAATAAAACATTAGTGCAGGAAATAGACTGCTACTCGCTAGAAAGCATAGAGAAAATTCAAGGAACAGTTGTTGTCGCTACAAAAGCTAATGCAAACATTCAGATTGCTGATGTTTTAGAGAAGAATGCCCACGAAATAAATCTGGTGATAATGCAAAATGGAATTGGGGTAGAAAACCCTTTCTTAGAAAAAGAATTCCATAGCATCTTCCGGTGCGTAGTATATATAACTGCAGAAAAGACAGGGCCAGAATCCTTTTCTGCTCGAATGATCAAACCATCTCCAATTGGAATTATTAGTGATAAAAAGGAACCTAAAGAAAGGCTTGCAACAATACTTTCTACAAACGGTCTATCTTTTTACGAAGAAGATAACATTGAAAAAGAAGTATGGAAGAAAGGAATCGTCAATGCTGTCTTCAATTCAATATGCCCATTAATTGAAGTTGATAATGGGATTTTTGCCCGAGATAACAATATCCTCGAACTAGCAAGAAAAATAGTTATGGAATGTGTTCCCATTGCAGGCGAGCAAGGAATTTTATTAAACACTGAGGAAATTATTGACCAAATTATTCAAATCAGTAAACGTTCTACAGGACAGCTAATCTCAACCCTTCAAGATATTCGTAAAAATCGGGAGACTGAAATAAATTTTCTGAATTTAGAAATATGTAGAATTGCTAAGACACTTACTCCTCCTATTAGCCTTCCAATAACAGAAGCCCTTGGGGAACTCATACTTAAGAAGTCAGAACAAAGAGTAAATGATGAAATGAAGTGAGTGTGTAACACGACCTTTAGGTTGCATACATGATCTCGGTAATTAGAATTCACAAAGGAAAAAGTTAAAATAGGTCATTTGAAAGATATGTTGCGATCAAAAATCTAACAATCGCTTACAGCTGAAGCGGAATGTTATAAAAATAAAAAATAGAAAAGGGAAAGAAGTCCAGCCTTGGCTCCGCCGTGCGGCCTGGACAAGAAGCGGCTGGTACTGGAGCATAACAGAGGATAATGCGCTTCGCTCCCTTTGGTCGCTTGGGCTTCGCCACACATCGTAGATTTTGAACAACAACTTCTATAAAAACAAGTTTTTGAAGAAAAATATTATAACTTTGAAATAATAATTCTTGGGCTACGATGCGTCGCTTATCCTCGGGACGTTATGCTCAATACCAGCCGCAAGAGGAAACCGCCCGGACCTCCGGCCCACGGGCGAAGAAGAATTATTTTAAAAAGTGAATTATAATAAACAAAATTACCAAAAAATTGATTGCAAATATATATTATCATACAATAAAATATTTATGGCCCTTTGTGTTTTCAACACAACTTCATTATATCTGAGGGATAACTATTTAATACAGAAATATCTGTTACCATAATTGGTAAGTCTTTTCGAAGGCGCTAAAGTACCGAATCCATGAAGGGCCATTTTTACAGGAGTTAAATAATGAGTGATTATGCAGATCGTATTTGGAAAACTAAAAAAATTAGAATTAATACTGAGTCTCGGTTATTAGAAAATTCAATAATTTATGAAATTATAATACCTTTATATTCATTATTTTTTATCTTGTTAGTTATATTACCAGGAGGAGAAGATAGTAATTGCATAAAAATATTCTCAATTGCTGGATCATTAATTATTTTGATAGCTTCCATAATTGCTTCTAATCAAAATTATCAATTACGGGCATATAAAATGAAACAACATTATATTATGTTGGATAAACTATATATAAAAATTGTAAATACTAATGATGAAAATAAAAAAGAAAAAATATTTTATAAATATTTAAAAGAATTAGAAAATGTGGAAAACCATATTGATTATGATTATAAAAAAACTATCATTTCTTTAAGAAAAGACAAAAATTGTACTTTTCCAAAACCTACTTTTTCTGAAATGATATTGTTTTATATGATTATTATCAAAAGGTGGAGTATTATTGTATTTTTTCTAGGGATACCAGTAATAATAAGTGCAATTATAATTTTATGAATGCTTCAGAGATTTTTAAAAAAGAATTTACTACTACTAATCTTTTTCAAATTTACATTGATAAAATACAAAAAAATGCTACTGTTGGTACAGATGGAGTAAGTTTAAAGAGGTTTGAAAAATATTTAACGCAAGAATTAATTTTAATAGAAAGAAAAGTTAAAAATTGTAAATACAAATACATCCCTTATAAATGTATTTTAATTTTGCGTGGAATTAATAAAAAACCAAGAGTTGTTGAAAAACCAGCAATACGAGATAGATTAGTATTACGTGTTATTTTTAATATTCTAAATGAAGTTTACAAAAAAGATTTAGAAAAAAGAATGCTTCATTCGCAATTAAAACGTTTGATATACTCTGTTAATGAAAAAAAATACAATTATGTATTACGCTATGATGTAGAAGATTTTTATCCATCAGTATCTCACTTATTATTAATGAAAATTATAAAGAAAAGAATACGAAATATAGAACTAAATCATTTAATCATAAATGCTATTAAAAATGTTAATGATTTACAAAAAGCCAATAATATTGAAAGTAATGAAAAAGGAGTTCCACAAGGTCTTTCGATATCAAATGTATTATCAAATGTTTATTTAATCAATATTGATAAAAAATATGAAATACAAAATGATTTAGAATATTATAGATTTGTTGATGATATTTTAATACTTTGTCAACAAGACAAACATGCTAGAATTAATGATAATATAATCAATGATTTTAAAAAGCTTGGGCTGACTTTGCATAAAGATAGTAGTAAGCATTTTTCTAAGAGTATAGACGAACCATTTGATTATTTGGGCTATACTTTTACATCTGGTAAAATTGGTGTAAGAAAGAAGAGTATAGAAAAAATAAGAGAAAGCATACTATCTTTGCTTTCAACTCATAAATACAAAAAAATAAAAATACTGAATTGTTGATTTTCAAAATAAACATTAGAATTACTGGATGCATAATAAATAGTAATAAATATGGTTGGTTGTTTTATTTTTCTCAAATAAATGACGAAGCATTATTACATTCCTTGGATAATTTTGTAAGAAAACAATTAAAACGATTTAACATAGAAAATCAAAAAACAAAAAAATTTGTAAGAACTTGGAAAGAAATAAATAATAACTTTCATACAACAAATTATATACCAAATTATGATTTGATAACAAAAGAAAAGAAAGAAAAAATTATCAAAATATATAATCTAAAATACTCCTTTTATGATATAGACGATATTTTTAAAAAAATTATTAATAGAGAAATTAAATATTTAGAAAAAGATATGGCTGGGTTATCGTAGTGTAAATTGTTTAAAATAAAAGTCCGGCCTTGGCTGTGCCGTGCGGCCTGGACAAGAAGCGGCTGGTACTAGAGCATAACAGAGGATAAAGCGCTTCGCTCCCTTTGGTCGCTTGGGCTTTGCCACACATCGTAAGTTTTAAATTACAACTTCTATAAACAACAAGTTTTAGAAGAAAATATTACAACTTTGAAAAATTCATTCTTGAACTACGATGCGTCGCTTATCCTCGGGACGTTATCCACAATATCATCGCAAGAGAACGCCGCCCGGACCTCCGGCCAACGGGCGAAGAAAATAGAATCTGCTGTATAATATACTTTATAGTTAAGATCATAGGTGTCCAAAACAAGGACTATTAATTGCCTGAAATCCCAACTATAATGAATTAAGCTTGGACGGCTAATTCTTTACAGGAAAAGGAAATCAGGCAATGAGTTACAATAATACCATTTTAAAACAAATTCTACAAATAATTCCGAGACATGAATTTGAAAAATCTGTAAAAAAACATAAAGGGGACTTTGCTTCCAAAGGTTTTACCTGTTGGCAGCATTTTGTCTCCATGCTCTTTGCACAACTTTCAGGACAGACCGGGTTAAGAGGCATTGAAAACTCTTTTGAATCAATCAGTAACCACCTTTATCATATGGGTGTAAAAAAGGTAAAACGCTCTACATTATCTTACGCAAATAATAATAGAAGCTGTGAAGTTTATGAAAATGTTTTCACTGATCTTCTTGATAAGATATTATCCATGAAGAGAGCGCATAAACATAAATTTAAAAATCCTCTTTACAGTGTTGATGCATCAACTATTGACTTGTGTTTAAATCTCTTTCCATGGGCAAATTTCAGAAAATATAAAGGCGGAATAAAACTTAATGTAAAACTTGACCATAGTGGATATATTCCAGCTTTTGTATCAGTTACAACTGCAAAAACACATGAAGTCAATTCCTTGAAAAAAATGGCTTTCAACAAAGGCGATGTCATCACGTTTGATCGTGGTTATACTGACTTTAAATTATTCGCAAATTATTGTAATACCGGTATTTATTTTGTTACCAGGTTAAAAAAGAATGCTGATTATAAAATTGTCCAGAGAAAAGATACCTCCTCCTTTAAAAATATTACATCTGATCAGATCATAGAAATGAAAGGATTTTACACCAGTAAAAAATGCCCGTTAAAATTAAGACGAATCAGAAGCAGAGATCCTGAAACCGGTAAATATATTGTAATTCTTACCAATAATTTCCTTTGGTCTCCAACAACAATTGCTGCTGTTTACAAAGACAGATGGCAGATTGAAATATTTTTTAAAACTATCAAACAGAACCTCAAGATCAAGAAATTCTTTGGTACTTCCAGAAATGCTGTAATGACACAAATCTGGATTGCCCTAATTGCTTTTCTGTTACTTCAGTTCCTTAAAATGTTTTCATGTAGAAAATGGACTCATTTTTCACTGATGAAATTGATTCCTGTAATACTGACATCAAGAAAAGATATCTGGACTGTTCTCAATAAACCGCCTTCAGAACAGACTAAAAAAACTAGTTTCAATCTTCAACTGGAGCTGTTATGATTGTTTTGGACACCTATGATTTAATATAATAAACTGTCTGTTCTTAATAGAATTAGAATAGATGGGAATGAAGCAGAAAAACTTGGAAAAGATGATTATCTAAAAGATTATTTAAAAATACTAGAAGCAATTCTTTTTAGAAAACATATAGATTATATGATGGAAGATGAATATCGGTTTATATCTTTTTCAAAAAAGAAATACGATTTTATAAATATAGAAAACTGTATCAATGGTATAATTGTGTCGTTAAATAATTTAAAAGAATGGCAAGTAAACAAATATGTTGAATTTGCTGAAGAAAATAATATTGAATTATTGTTTATATCGTGGAGTCAAAAAGGTTTTGATTTAGAAGGATATAAAGAATACATAAGATTTTTAAATATAGTTCAAGAGATTTTTAATAACAGTACAGCAAATGAAAATATTAATAAGCTATAACATGTTTTAGTCCAGCCTTGGCTCCGCCGAGCGGCTTGGACAAGAAGCCTGGCCACTACGTATAACAGCGATTATTTCGCTGCGCTCCCTGTGGTCGCTTGGGCTCCTGCCAGTTGAGCTGGCAGATCGCCATATTTTGTTTTCATAAAACCGGAACAACATGTGCTTTGTGCTCTTCAAGTTTGTAAAAACCAAATAAAAGTATTTTAGAGTTTAGTCACAAAACATCGAATAATCGCGAGACGTTCTCCGAAATACCGCCCCAAGATGCGATCGCCCGGACCTCCGGCCCACGGGCGAGGGAAGACGGGCAAACAATTGTGTCTAATTTTAAATCAAAAGTATCTTATCAGCATTAAAGGATTAGGATAATTAATCTAATGTAAAGAATGCTAAATAAATCTCAATAAATTATATTGAAATTAAAAAGATGTATTGTATATTAAGAGTTTTAAGTGTATACTGTTGAGTGTATACTTAAAGAGGTTGAATTATGGAAATAAGCACAAAAGAGCTCAGAATAAAACCTGGTAGAATTATTGAAAAAGTCTCACATGGACAGGAAGTTGTGGTAACTTTTAGAGGAAAAGCATTAGCTAGAATAGTTCCTATGGCTAATCACAACAAAAGTATTGACGAGAAAGAAGAACTTTTTGGATTATGGAAAAACCATAAAGATATTGAGAATGTTGATAAGTATGTAAGAAAGATGAGAAGAGGAAGAGAATTTTGATAATCGATACAGATGTTATAATATGGTATCTAAGAGGAAATGAAAAAGCAAAAGAATTAATATATAAAAATATACCATTTAAAATGTCAGTAATAACTTATATGGAAATTGTGCAGGGGATGAAAGATAAAAAAGAATTATTGATATTTCAGAAACATATAAGAAAATGGGATGTTGAAATAATACAAATAGATACTGAAATATCTTCAAGAGCAATGTTTTTTGTAGAAGATTATTTTTTAAGTCATTCAATGGAATTATCAGATGCATTAATTGCAGCGACAGGAATACAGACAAAAGATGTTATATTAACAGCAAATGATAAACATTATAAATTTATCCCTAACATACAACTGGAAAAGTTTAAACCTTAGAACGCCCAAGCCTTGGCGGTGCCGTGCGGCTTGGAAGAGAGGGGCGGTACTTCCGAGAACAGAGGATAAAGCGCTTCGCTCCCTCTGGTCGCTTGGGCTTCGCCACACATCGTAGGTTTTGAACTACAACATTTATAAACAACAAGTGTTGGAAGAAGAATATTGCAGCTTTGAAATATTCATTCTTAGGCTACGATGCGTCGCTTATCCTCGGGACGTTATATGCAATACCGCTTAACTGTTTATGGATTGAGATGAATAGTTTTCAATTGTGCAAACATTCCCATGCCCAAGAAAAGCCCGGCGTCCTGCCGGGCTTAAGAAAAAAGGACGGTTTAAAAAATAGATTATACTATTTTAATAAAATACTATTTAAAAATAGATAATAGAAATAAAAACGCAAAAAAAGTAAACCTGAAAAACCTTTTAAAAAAGGTTGTAGCTGAATAAAAAGATCAAATATTTTAAAGCAAATATACTTTTACAAATATAACCAATAAATTGTATTTGACAAAAATTGAAATTAATTAAGAACGGGCAAAAAAGACTGATTTTTAAGTTTAAATTTGTAAATATTGTAACTTATTATGGATTGATTTCAAAAAGGAAAAAATACTCTTAGATATTTATTATTTTAGTTTTGATACTTAATCTTAAAAGAAAAAAGAAGAATTACAGGCCAACAATTAAGAATTGTTTTGTAGTTAAAGTGCTAGCAGCTTTAGACTGAAGGAAAAAATATGCAAAATCGTGATCGTAAAATGCAAGCAAAGCAATAGATTTTCAGAGAAAAATAGATATGAAGAAATGACAATATTTTTAAAATACAATTAAAAAATATTACTATATCCAGAGTACTGTAAATAAAAACTATAAAGAAAACGTCCGAATAGGGGAATTCACCCCGTTTACGCCGTCCTGGCTTCAACGGGAAGAGGGCATGGGAAAAAAAGGCAAAAAGACTGTAAAAGAATTGCGGTACTGCACATAACAGCGAATGACCGGTTCCGGCTGTTTCTAAGGAAGCAGCCTCCGCCCAAATTGCCGAAATAATACATGTTAAGAATAATGGAAAAGAGTATAAACTTTTGGAGTGAAAACACCATCGGCAACTTCGGTCATTCGCGGGACGTTATACGTAATGGCCAGGCAAGAGAAAATCGCCCGGACCTCCGGCCGACGGGCGAGGATATGCGGTATAATTATATTATTATCGAATAAAAATTGACAATTTTTGCATAATGTAATACAATATGTAATACGAGGTGCAAATTATGACTACTGTAAGATTAAATGATGATATTGATAACAAATTATCAGTATTAATTGAACTAGAAAGAGCAACTAAAACAGAAATAATTAAAAAAGCAATAGCTGAGTATTATGAACAACATTTTTTGGAAAAAACGCCATATGAAGTCGGAAAAGATTTATTTGGGAAATATGGAGATAATGAAGATTTATCGCAAACTTATAAGACAAAACTCAAGGAAAAGTTGAATGCAAAACATACTCATTGATGCGGGACCAATAATAGCTTTATTTAATAAGAATGACAAATATCATGAAAAAATTAAAATTTTTATGAAGAATTATGAAGGGAAATTGATCAGTACCTGGCCAGTAGTAACAGAAGTATCACATATGCTTGATTTTAATATTCAAACTCAAATAGATTTTTTAACTTGGATAAAATTGGGTGGGGTGAGTGTTGAGAACCTAGAAAAAGAAGATCTTAATAGAATAATTGAATTATCTAAGAAATATTCTGATATCCCAATGGATTTAGCCGACGCTTCATTAATAGTTCTTTCAGAAAAAATGAAAATAAAACAAATTATAACAATAGACTCTGATTATTATGTTTATAGAACAATTAATAAAGAAATGTTGGAAAACGTATTTAAGTATAAAAACTAAAAAAGGTGATGTAATAATAAGTAATATTTTTACAGTAATTAGAATTATGGAACAAAACAAGCATTTGAAATTGACGTTTTCTCACTTTGCTGAGAAAGAGCAATTCAAATGAATGGTATAAATTATGTATAGAAAAGAATGTCCAGCCTTGGCTCCGCCGAGCGGCTTGGACAAGAAGCCTGGCCACTACGTATAACAGCGAATGACCGGTTCCGGCTGTTTCTAAGAAAACAGCCTCAACCCAAATTGCCGGAATAAATAGTGGTACAACTTGATGAATACAAAATAAGCTTGAAGGGTAACAAATAACAGCGGCAACTTCGGTCATTCGCGGAACGTTATCCACAATGCCCCCACAAGAGGACATCGCCCGGACCTCCGGCCGACGGGCGAGGATTTGCAGTACAATAATATTTTTTAGTTTAAGGCCTTCGGCGTAAAAAAATAATAAAATGAACATAAAAATTGAATATATTAATATTACTAGTATTGATTCAGTATTAAATATCCTTAATCGTGTAATTCAACATATGCTGAACAATAATATTGATCAATGGGATGAAATATATCCAAATAGAACAATAATAGAAAAAGATATTAAATCAAATCATGCATATGGAATATTTGTTGATAATCAACTTACAGGTTATTTTGCGATAAATGATTGCCAAGAAAATGAATACAATCAGATTAACTGGCAGTATATTACAGGGAAGCACCTAGTTATACATAGACTCTTTATTGATCCAGAGTACCAAGGAAAAGGTTTGGCAAAAAAGATATTAAGTTTTACAGAAAAATATGGAAGGAGTAATAAATATTCTTCAATACGGCTTGATGCATTTGTAAATAATAAATCTGCATTAGCTTTATATGAAAAGAATATGTTTGAACTTAGGGGACAAGTTGTTTTCAGAAAGGGAACATTTAATTGTTATGAAAAAAAGATTCATAGCTGATGTTGATTCTTGAATATATTATAGCAATCAATTTAATTTACAAAATTGCTTTGAAAAGCATAAAATTGTACAGATAGAGTATTTACCTGACAATAGAAGAAGTCCAGCCTTGGCTCCGCCGTGCGGCTTGGACAAGAAGTGGGGGCACTGGTGGATAACAGAGAATAATTCGCTGCGCTCGGAGTACCTCGCTTGGCCTGCGGCACACATCGCAGGTTTTTAGCAACAACTTATATAAATAACAAGTTTTGAAAAAAAAATATTGCAACTGTGAAATATTGACTCTTTGCCTACGATGCGTCGCTTATCCTCAGGACGTTATAGGCAATACCTCCGCGAAGAGAAAATCGCCCGGACCTCCGGCCCACGGGCGAGAGAACCGGGGCAAAGAAAAAGTGTGAGGGAAAACTCATGGACGATTTAATTATTCGAAAACTTGAAGAGAAAGATTTAGATGAATTATCACTTCTTTATAAACAGTTCTGGAATGAAGAATCAAACATTGAAACGATGAAGAAAAAATATCAGGAGATAAAAAACAACCCAAACTATATAATATTATCAGCAGTTATTAATGGAACACTTGTAGGTTCAATTTACGGTGTGGTGTGTGAAGAATTATATGGAGCATGCAGACCCTTTCTTGTCATGGAAGATTTGATTGTAGATAAAAATATGAGAAAAAAGGGAATAGGCAAAGCATTACTTGAAAAACTTGAAAACTTTGGAAAAGAAAAGAAATGCAGCCAGATAATATTTATTACAGAAACAAATAGAATTGATGCAGTTTCCTTTTACGAGAAAATGGGATTTAAATCAAAAACGCATACTGGCTTTAAAAAACTATTGAATTAAATAATGGACAAAGAAAAGAAAAAGTATTAGATTATAAAAGTACGCTAATGCGTACGGAGGAAAACATGGGAGCAATAAACATAACAAATGCAAGGAAAGATTTGTATAATATAGTAAAAGCAGTAAATGATTCACATGAACCAGTGATAATTACCGGAAAAAACTCATCAGCAGTAATTGTAGGGGAGAGAGACTGGAGAAATATAGAGGAAACTCTTTATCTTGTATCAATTCCAGGAATGAGACAGTCAATTCTTGATGGAATGAAAGAACCAATTAGCAAATTATCAGATAAGTTAGATTGGTAATTATGTACAAAATATTATTTACCAAACAGGCACAGAAAGATGCAAAAAAACTATCATCATCGAATTTAAAAAAACAGGCCGAGGAAATTCTTGAGATATTGAAAGAAGACCCTTTTAAAGATTACCCACCTTATGAAAGGTTGATTGGAGATTTGACAGGAGCTTTTTCAAGAAGAATAAACATCCAGCATAGAATTGTTTATCAGGTGTATGAAAAAGAGAAGATAATAAAAGTAATCAGGATGTGGACACACTACGAGTAATTAATAAGAAAAGAATACGCCCAGCCCTTGGCGGTGCCGTGCGGGCTGGAAGACGCGGAGGTACATGCCTATAACAGCGATTATTTCGCTGCGCTCCCTGTGGTCGCTTGGGCTCCTGCCAGTTGAGCTGGCAGATCGCCATATTTTGTATTCATAAAACCGGAACAACATGTGTTTTATGCTCTTCAAGTTTGTAAAAACCAAATAAAAGTATTTTAGAGTTTAGTCACAAAACATCGAATAATCGCGAGACGTTATCCACAATGCCCCCACAAGATGCGATCGCCCGGACCTCCGGCCGACGGGCGAGGAGAAACTATATAAAACAGTAATTATATTATCGCAGAAGCTATACAAATAATTCAGGAAATATTGACTATTCAGATGTCTAAGATTATTTTTCAAAAGCAAGGTGTCAGCACCGGTGTTGACAGCAAGGAGATAAAAATGACTAAAAAACAGATAGAAGTCTCCATAGGATTAGTTCATGAATTACCAATAGATTTGAAAGAAGCTTTAATTTCAGATTCAGAAATTCTGGAAAAATGGAATAAGCTTACACCAATAGCCCGTAATGAGTGGATATGCTGGACAATATCAGTCAAAAAAGAAGAAACGAGAGTTAATCATATAAAAAGAGTCTGTTCTGAATTGAAAGAGGGAAAGAAAAGACCTTGTTGCTGGCCAGGCTGTTCACATAGGTAAAATGATAATAGTTATGATTAAAAAATGATCATTATCTGAATATAAGAAGTGAGGTTAAACATGAAAGAAGTGATAACCGAGATTGAGATAAATGCAAGTATCTCAAAAACATGGGAAGTTTTTTCTGCCTTTTCTGAATACCATAAATGGAACCCATTTATTAAATCAATCTCAGGAGATGTTAATCCTGGTAATACAATTATTGTAATTTTACAACAACCAGGTATGAAACCAATGAAAATGAAGCCAAAAGTAATATCATTTAAAAAAGAAGAAGAATTAGTCTGGATTGGACATTTATTCATTCTAGGAATATTTGATGGAGAACACTCTTTTCGATTTATCAAAAACAAAGATGGAAGTACAAAGTTTATACAAAAAGAACTTTTTAAAGGACTAATAGTACCAATGCTTAATAGGATGCTGGATAAAAACACCAAGAATGGATTCGAACTTATGAATGAAAAACTAAAGCATGAAGTTGAAATGAAAAGATTATAAAATATTGAAACGAAAAAACGATTTGATAAAAACTGAATTATTGAATTAAAGAAATTACAAAGGAATTTAAATAAGTCCAGCCTTGGATCCGCCGTGCGGCCTGGACAAGAAGGGGGGGCACTGGTGGATAACAGCGGGGAAGAAGCTGCGCTCGCAGTAGCTCGCTTGGGCTTCGCCATATTTTGCTATCAAATAACTAGAGTAATTCTTGTTATGTTATTTTCGAGCAAAAAATTAACAGAAACAAAAAATAAAGGAGAAAAATTATGAGCAAAATAATTTTTGACAGTGGAATATCCCTTGACGGTTTTTTCGCAGGAGACAACAGAAGTCCTAAAAATCCTATGGGTGGTGTTTCAGGACAAATTCACTTGTGGATGTTTAATCAAAAAGCTTTCTGGGAATACCTGGGGTTTGAAGGAGAAAAAGAAGACGGTGCTGACGGAAAATACATTAGAGAGACAATCGCAAGAACAGGTGCATTCATTATGGGAAAACGTATGTTTGAGGAAGGCGAAGCCAGTTGGCCAAATGACCTATACAAAGCTGACGTTTATGTATTAACACACAAAAAGCGAGAACCTTGGGTTCAAGAAGGAACGACAACTTTTTACTTCATAAATGATGGAATAGAAAGTGCCTTGGACAAAGCAAGACAATCAGCAAAAGGAAAGGACATAAGAATACAAGGTGGGGCAAACACTATTCAACAATTTCTAAATGCAAGACTTGTGGACGAGTTTTTTATTCACATTGCACCCGTGTTTTTAGGAAGCGGCATCCGACTTTTTGACGGTATTGATAAAGACATGTACAACATACAAATCGTAGAAGTGATACCGTCTGAATTAACGACTCATTTAAGATATAAATTGACTAAGAAATGAAAACAACGACCCGCTAACAATGTATATACAAAATGGGCGGAATAGTAATAATTTCAACGGTTGTAGCCCGCTTCAAAATTGTCTCGGTTTGATAAGTTTGAAGCCCGCAATCGCCCACTTTGCATATACTAACCGTTATGCTCAATACCAGCAGCAAGAGGAAATCGCCCGGACCTCCGGCCAACGGGTGGGGAGAATGAAGTTTAATTATATCAAAACTATTGTATAATGCAAATAAAGGATAAAAACGATGAATAAAATAAAATCTGAAATAAAAAAAAGAATCCCGGGTTTTTTATATCTTATTCTTGCAATAACTGGATTTTATACTCCTTTTGTAATGGATAAATTTAGTTCTATCCTTGATGCAACACAATGGTACGAGGCAATTATTCAGAATCAATTATTCTTCTCCTCTGGGATTTTAAGTTTCTATTTGATGAACATTTCATGGTTAATGCTTGCTTATTCATTGTACAGTATTTTTAAAATGACTTATAAAACATATTCAAATATATTATTACTATCTGTAATTTCAGGGACAATTTTAGTGTTTATTTTAATTGTCGCCAAGTCAATACCTTTATACTTAATGTCTTTAACTCACCAAAATACTATAGCTAATCCAATGATTTGGATAGAGAGAGCCCATTTTATATTTATTTTAAGCATGAAAAGCAATATTTCAGCCTATTTGTTTTATTCTATTTGGCTCTTACCTCTTGCAATTTTAATTATAAAAGATCCAAAAATAACAAACATAGAAAAGATAATATTATCAATTTCACTAATTTTTGCAGCTATAGGATATATGGCAGATTTTCTATTATTTCATTGTTATCCGCAGCATAACAATATAAAAATAACAGATTTCACTTTTTATGGTGAAGTGATCGTATTATTATGGCTATTATTAAGGGGAATCAATAAAAATTAATAGACAAGAAGCAACATTTAAAATGTACAGGTAGAGTATTACCTAACAATGAAAGAAGTCCAGCCTTGGCTCCGCCGTACGGCCTGGACAAGAAGTGGGGGCACTGGTGGATAACAGAGGATAAGGCGCTTCGCTCCCTTTGGTCGCTTGGCCTTTGGCATATTTTGCTATCATTAGAACCAAGTGATTTAAATTTAATACTTTTTGAGATTTTAAAATAACAAACAAATATCTGTTAGAGTTTTCAACGCAAAACATCGCTTATCCTCGGGACGTTATGCTCAATACCAGCCGCAAGAGGACGCCGCCCGGACCTCCGGCCGACGGGCGAAGAAAATAGAATCTTCTGTATAATATACTTTATTTATAAGATATATAGTTTTCCAGTTATTTAATATGTTATCTACAATTAGGTTTGGTACAGTGCCTTTTTAAAAATATCTAAAAGGATGTATTGGAATATAAAAAAAATAATAGAAAATTAATATACCTTTGATAGAGATGATCTTAATGGATCAGCAAAAGAAATTTATCCTTCTTTTGAAAAACTGAACAGTACAGTTTAAGATATCTATGCAAGGATTTTACCGCTTGGGAGTGGGTAGTTATATATTTCAATTACATGTATTTCTATTTTGCTGAAAACATATAGACTTCTATCAGCTAGGCACAGGTTTTTAGCAACTTCACATACGTTGTAGCCTCGCTTTATTACTTGTTTTACTGCTTCTATTTTAAATTATTCTGCCTAACAGCATTCTTCCCTTGTTTATTCCTTACTTCATAATAGGTTATTATGTATCTTAAAATGGAAGTACTCCATAGATTTGAAGACATTCAAAAAAATGAGTAATTGAAAATAATGGTTTTATCTAAAAAACATCAATTTTATGACAGTCTTGAAACCATAAAAATCTATTTTTTAAAAAAATTGACAAAAAATATTATTTAAGACAATAATTAATTAAAAAAAAAGTAGAGGAATAAAAAATGTTTAAACGTATTTCTGCTCAAAAAGGTGATAAGCTAACCCAAATCTTTATTTTATTGTTCATACTCCCCATTTTTCTGATGTTTTTTTTATCATGTATGTCTTTAAATCAATCTGGCAGCGAAAAATCACTTAGTTTTAGAGAATCACATGATAATTTTATCCAATTTTTGAACGAGCATCCTGATTATCAACCTTTAAGCAGCCGTGTCAATTTAATTCAGCTGACAGAATATGCTGATATTATTCCTCTCTCTTATGATAAAACTCCGGCGAACAGAACACAAACCTTTAGAATGGACACTCTTTTTGAAAGTGGGCCGAAAGTTTATTATCTTAATGGATTTTTTTATTATTTTTATGTAATTAAAGGTATGATAAAAGGAGTTAAAATTGATTTAAAAAATAGAACTTATTCAAATGTTGACGTGTCATCAAATAAACATTTTGCAATTTACCGTGATCCAGCTAATGAAAAGTTGGAATTAATCCCATTCGGCCGGGATTTTACAAAGACGAAAGTTGTTTCTTCAAAAGGGGGTAGTCTCCCTTTCTACGGGACACATGAAGCTTTATGTCTTGATCCTCCTCTTTATATCTATGAAAGTTCAAGAGAAGGATTTCCTCTGGAATCGTTTCTTATAATTCCCCGTGATTTAGATGGCTTGGGTAAAATTATGTATGAAGAAAATTACTATAAAAATGGATATAATCTGGTTACTGGTCTTGATAAAAAAGGATTTGATCGTAACGGTTATGATAAAGATGGTTATGCACACCATGGCTATAACAGGAAAGGTTATGACAGGGATGGTAATAATTATTCAGGACCAATAGGGGCTAATGGGAAAACTGGTTTTGGAACACTTAAGTGGGCCAACGGTGATGTATATCATGGGTACTTTCAGAATAATGAAATTAACGGTATGGGGATCATTAATGGTACAGATGGTGCAATATATGCAGGCTCTTTCCAGGAAGAAATGAAAATAGGTCAGGGGCTCCTTTACTCTCCAGATGGAACAAAAAAGTTGGTGTCATGGAAAGATGGAGAAATGTATATAATTTCATCAAATCCTGGACAAGTGATTGAGCCAGATGGGGAGTGGGCATTCCTTGGTAAAGGTGTTAAAAATGGACTGGCTCAGGGAAGAGGAGATGCTGTAGGAATAAAAAGTGGATGGATAATTACTAACGGTCTATTTGAACAGGGCCGCTTAATTGAAGGCTCTCTTCTTACTGTTAATGGAACATCATATAGAGGCCGTTTTACTGATGGACTTCTTTCAGATGGCAAAATCCTGTCAGCCAATGGCACTGCATATACCGGTCATTTAAGGAATGGAATCCCGGATGGTGCAGGGCAGCAAGTGGATAAAGACGGGATATTCTATGAGGGGAATTTTTCAAACGGACGATTTGAGGGTAATGGAGAATTAACGCTTCAAAATGGCGATGTTTATAATGGAGCATTTGTTAATGGAGTTCCTCATGGTAGCGGTATATATAAAAACTCTACCGAAGGAAGTATAGAGAAGTGCGAGTTTTACGAAGGAAAAAGAATTGATCAACTCTACTTAATGAAAATAGCATTGGCAGAAGAAGAAGACAAAAAACTAGCAGAGGGTGAGCGGTTAAAACTGGAAGAGGAAGTTAGGTTGCGAGAGGAAAAAGCCAGACAACAGGCGGCTGAAAATGTAGAAAAGAAAGCTTCAAAAAAGAACTTATTCGGTGCCTTTGTCGCAGGAGCATCAACTGTTGTAGTCGGGAATGCTTATGGTTTGGATTCCAGTGACACTTTATTGCTGGCAACAGCTGCGGCAAAAGATGTAATAAGTGATACTGATGGAGAAAATATAAGAGCTATGAGTGATACACTAATTGAAAATAAAAAGCAGATGAAAACCTGGGAATCAAAATATGGTCAATCCGACTTATCAAATGTATCAGGCAGCAATACTTTCTTGTCCCAAAAACAGCAGCCATTGCAAGACATAAATAATAATCCAGCAGATAAGAATCCAGTTCTCACAAATTTGAAATCCAGAGCATCCAGTAATAATGCGGAAATTCCAAAGAAAAATCCTTTAGCTGAACCACCGCAGATGAATAAGGAAATTAAATCAGAAAATAACAAATTACTCGATCTACCTAAATCAAATAAAAGCGGGAGGAGTGTTCTTCGCGGGTTAATTGATCGTGATGTGCGTTATTCTCCTGAATACAGGACCGGTGAGGTTACCTTTAGAAATCCTCAGACTGGGATAGAAAGTATTACAATTAAACTGAATAATGGAGCCATAGGTGAATTAACCTGGAATGGGAATTATAAATGGATTGCTGCCAATGGCTATAATCAAAAATCGCCATATCTAGTTGGTTGTGTAGTTGAATTGAGCAGTGAACAAAACAAAATATATGTTCTTATGAGCCACAATGATGTTGTTCCAACAGATGCAGGTGATAAATATGGCTATAATTTAGCATGGAGTGCAAACGGGTCAACTTTGAAGAGTGTATCTGGCAGTCAATTTACACCATTCTCCAAGGAAGAAACTTCAGCAATTTTTGAAGATTTGCATTATTCCAGTTATCAACCCACTGCTGCTTGGCTAGTTTGGTAAAAACTAAAAATATAATAAAGCTTCTATGTATTCATTTACATAGGAGCTTTTTAAATTAATTTAAAATCAAAAAAGTATTACATGCTAATTGAAATCAATATGAGATGTTTAGATAGCAAACGATTCGAGCAGCCCGCTCAATCGGGCGTTATAAAAATCAAAAGGTAAAAAAGAGAAAGAAGTCCAGCCTTGGCTCCGCCGTGCGGCCTGGACAAGAAGCGGCTGGTACTGGAGCATAACAGAGGATAATGCACTTCGCTCCCTTTGGTCGCTTGGGCTTCGCCACACATCGTAGATTTTGAACAACAACTTCTATAAAAACAAGTTTTTGAAGAAAAATATTATAACTTTGAAATAATAATTCTTGGGCTACGATGCATCGCTTATCCTCGGGACGTTATTTGCAATACCTTCGCGAAGAGAAAATCGCCCGGGCCCCTGGCCGACGGGCGAGGATTTGCAGTCAAATAATATGTTTTAGGCGGACGCTTTTGACGTGCAAGAACAGATATTATCTAAATAAATACATAAAAGTCTTCTGATAGTTTGATGTGTTACTTGTTGAAATAAACCAAAAAATGAACTATATTTGATAAATAATGGTTCATTTAGGAGTTTTATATGAAATCTATTACCATACATGGAATTGATAATGATCTCGATAAGAAAATTGCAGAAAAGTCTGTCGAATTTGGTTTAAGCCAGAACCGAACAGTTAAGTATATCCTGCAAAATTCATTAATTACTGATAAAAAAGCTTCTAAAAAGGACTCCTATGCTGAATTATTTGGTAAATGGTCAACAAAAGAGAAAGAAGAGTTTGATAAAAAAATCAGTGATTTTGAAGTAATAAATGAAATGGACTGGAAAAAATGACCAAGATACTACTTGATACAAATGCCTATAGTGAGTTTATGTCCGGAAATAAGTTGGTATTTGAATATATTATAGAAGCAGAAATAATCTATGTATCAACCATTATGATCGGTGAACTATTCGCAGGTTTTCAAGGTGGAAAAAAGTATACACAAAATAAAGAAGATTTTAAGAAATTCATCAGCAAAGATGGAATAAAAATATTGAATGTCACAATTGAAACATCAGAAATATTTGGAGAAATCAAGGCGGAACTAAGTAAAAAAGGAAAAATGATACCATTAAATGATATTTGGATTGCTGCTCATGCAATAGAAACAGGTTCAAAATTAATCACATACGATTCACACTTTAAACAGATAAATGGTTTGAGAATTTGGGAAGAATATAGATAGGTAAATTGTCCAATTACTGATTCAACTCTTTGCTTTTTACAGGTTAAGTAAGTATTAAAAAGAAAAGGAAGTCCAGCCCTTGGCTCCGCCCTAACGGTCTGGACAAGACGCGAAGGTACTGCAAATAACAGCGATTATTTCGCTGCGCTCCCTGTGGTCGCTTGGGCTCCTGCCAGTTGAGCTGGCAGATCGCCATATTTTGTTTTCATAAAACCGGAACAACATGTGCTTTGTGCTCTTCAAGTTTGTAAAAACCAAATAAAAGTATTTTAGAGTTTAGTCACAAAACATCGAATAATCGCGAGACGTTAGCAGCAATACGTCCCCTAGAGAAAATCGCCCGGACCTCCGGCCAACGGGCGAGGATAGGCTATAATAATATTTTATTAAAAAACAGTTGAAATTGAAAATATGAGAAATAATTGATGAAATTATGAAAATATTAACATGGAATTGTAATATGGCATTTCGAAGAAAGTATGAAATCCTACAAGATTTTCAACCGGATATTGCAGTAATACAAGAATGTGAAAACAACAGTATTTTAGGTAAAATTAAAAATGTAATAAATTATTCAGATATATTATGGTATGGGGAAAATAAAAATAAAGGATTATGTATTCTGACTTTTAATAAATACCGCATAAAAAATAATTTTCAAAATGAAGACTTTAAATATATCCTTCCCATTGAAATTGAAAATGGAACATCTTCGATAATTTTATTAGCAGTATGGACACAATTTGTAAATAAAAATATTTATGAAAGTTATGTAGTCCAAGCTGTAAGAGCACTTCTATATTATAAAAAATTATTGGAAGAGAAAAATGTTTTTATAATAGGAGATTTTAACAGTAATTCTATCTGGGATAATGAATCTCCAAAAGAATACACACATTCTCAAATGGTAGATTTGCTAAAACAACAAGAGATTGAAAGTGTTTATCATTTTTTAAAAAAAGAAAAACACGGAAAAGAAACAATTCCTACTTTATTTTTTCAAAAGAATATAAAAAAGTCATATCATATTGATTATTGTTTTTGTAAAATATCTAAAATGAATAGAATTAAAGAATTCAGAATTGGGGAATACGCCAAATATATTACTAAAAGTGATCATATGCCTCTGTTCATTGAAATAGAATAGAAGTATTGACTATTCTCAAAAAGTACAATATATTGTACAATAAGGAGAGAAATAATGGATGCTGTAACATATTCGGATTTAAGACAAAATCTGAAATCTTATTTAGACAAAGTTTACCATGATCATGATCCAATGATTATAACAAGAAAAAATAATGAAAACCTCGTTTTGCTTTCAATTGCAGAATATAACAGTCTAATTGAAACAAACTACTTATTAAGCAATGAGGCTAATGCGCTGCACCTTAAAAAATCAATTGAGCAGCTTAATGTCGGAAAATATGAAGAAAAGGAATTATTGGCAGATGAATAAGCTGTTCACAGATGAGGCATGGAAAGACTATTTATATTGGTTTGAAAATGATAGGAAGCAATTAAAAAAGATTAATGATCTTATAAAAGAAATTGAAAGATCACCATTTGCTGGAATAGGAAAACCAGAATCTCTAAAATATAATTTGAAAGGATTTTGGTCAAGAAGGATTGATCATGAACATAGAATAGTGTATCAAGTCGAAGGTTCTCAGCTAAGAATAATATCTTTAAAATATCATTACGAAAAATAATAAAGTAAATAATTAAGAGAAAAAAATGGAAGAAGTCCGGCCTTGGCGTTGCCGTGCGGCCTGGACAAGAAGGGGACGTACTGCTGCTAACAGCGGGTAAGAAGCTGCGCTCGGAGTACCTCGCTTGGGCTTCGCCATATTTTGCTTTTATGAAATCAGAACAATTAATATTTCATCATTTCAGATGTGACAAAAGCTGTCAAAATGATTGAAAAGTATTAATCGCAAAACATCTTTTACCCGCGGGACGTTATGCTCAATACCAGCCGCAAGAGGAAATCGCCCGGACCTCCGGCCAACGGGCGAGAGAGAAAGAGAAACAATAAGTATAGATTATACTGTAAAAGATAAGAAATGCTTATAGAAAATGAAGGATCTTGACAATAATATGTAATAACAATATAATTACATTAGAGGTAGAGAAATGATAGTTTCTGTTGTTTCCATTGGCAATTCAAAAGGAATACGTCTTCCAAAAGCATTATTAAATCAACTAAAAATATCAGATAAACTGGATTTAGAAGTAGAAGATCAGAAAATAATACTTAAACCTGTATCTAATAATCCAAGAGCAGGATGGAATTTGGCTTTTAAAGATATGCATAAAAAAAATGAAGATCAATTATTGATAAATGAAAGTATTGATTCTAAGGATTTCAAATGGGAATGGTAATAAATCAGTATGAAGTTTATCTGGTTGAGCTTGATCCAACAAAGGGACATGAAATACAAAAAACAAGACCATGTTTAATTATTTCCCCCGATGAAATGAATCATAATATAAGTACTGTTATTATTGCTCCAATGACAACAAAATCACATAATTATCCGACACGTGTAGAATTAAAGTTTTTAGGAAAAAAAGGATGGATAGTTTTAGATCAGATAAGAACAATAGACAAACAGAGATTATTAAAAAAAGTTGGTAAGATTGAAATTAAAGAAATTATAAAAGTTAAACAAATCATTAAAGAAATGTTGGTTGATTGATAAAAAAAAATAAAATAATAATGCATGAGAATAAGTCCGGCCTTGGCGTTGCCGTGCGGCCTGGACAAGAAGCGGCTGGTACTGGAGCATAACAGCGAATGACCGGTTCCGGCTGTTTCTAAGGAAACAGCCTCCACCCAAATTGCCGAAATAATACATGTTAAGAATAATGGAATAGAGTATAAACTTTTGGAGTGAAAAACACCATCGGCAACTTCGGTCATTCGCGAGACGTTATACGAAAAACCACCCCAAGAGAAAACCGCCCGGACCTCCGGCCCACGGGCGAGGATCAAGACAAAGTAAAAGTGATTGATTATTCATTTCAAAATATTAACAGTAACCAGAAAGAGAGGGGTTTTATGAAGAGTTTTCCTGATTTTATGAAAAGTGAATTAAATAAAATTGATCAAAGTCAGCAAAACACGAAAGATATTGTAGGATATTATTATACTGGAAAAGACGGTTCTCAAATAGCTTTTTAGGAGTGTTACTCAGACAGAGAATCAATAAAACACAAGCACGATCTTGATGAGCATATAGTTTGTGTAAGCGGAGAATACATTGCATATTTTACTGAAGAAAAATATATACTACATGCTGGAGATGAAATACATATACCAAAAAAAACTGAGCAGTGGGGGAAAAGTATAAAAGGAACTAGAACAATTCATTTTTTTGGTGGGAAAAGGATAAAATAAAGAAATAGAACTGGGAAACCATAAAGTGATTAAGACTTGACATATACGGCAATAATAAATATACTATACGTATAGAGGTATAGTATGAACAGGAAGTTGACATTAAGCCTTGATCCTAAAATAATTGATTTTGCGCATGATTTTTCAAAAAAATCAAATCAGCCTATTTCGAAAATAGTAGAGAATTACTTTTTAGAATTAAAAAATAAAAATACTTCTAAATATGCAAAAGATGTAGAAGATTTGTATGGAATTCTTGAAGGAATAGAAATACCCGATAAAAAAGAAATGAGAAAAGCATTTTATGAAAAAAATATTAATTGATTTAAATGTAATTCTTGATTTCTTAAATAAAAGAGAAGGACATGAAAAAGCTGCTGATATATTAAATATGTGTTCGTCTGGAAAAGCAGTAGGCTATATCTGTGCTCATGAAATAACAACACTTTCCTATTTTCTTGGAAAAATAATTAAAGAAAAAACGAAAAGAAACAAGATAATAAATGGAATACTGGAGTTATTAAATATAATATCAATAGATAAGAAAATATTAAAAGAAGCATTATTGTCAAAAATTGATGATTATGAAGATGCGGTAATTGATGAGTCTGCTAAAAAAGAAAAAATAGAATATATAATAACAAGAGATTTAAAAGATTTTAAAAATGCAAGCATTAAGGCAATTACACCAGAAGAATATTTAACCAGATCAATATCATAAAGAACCCAAGCCTTGGCGGTGCCGTGCGGCTTGGAAGAAGGGGTGGTTCATCGTATAACAGCGATTATTTCGCTGCGCTCCCTATGGTCGCTTGGGCTCCTGCCAGTTGAGCTGGCAGATCGCCATATTTTGTTTTCATAAAACCGGAACAACATGTGTTTTATGCTCTTCAAGTTTGTAAAAACCAAATAAAAGTATTTTAGAGTTTAGTCACAAAACATCGAATAATCGCGAGACGTTCTCCGAAATACCGCCCCAGGAGAAGGATCGCCCGGACCTCCGGCCCACGGGCGAGGATAAGTTAAGAAAATAATACAACAAATGAGTGTGAAAATTGTTAAATGATTATTAAATAGTTGACAACTTGACAATTAAAATAATTACAAATATAATTAATATATGAAAACAATGCAAATAGGAGATTTTAAAGCTCAATTCTCAAAGGTTCTCGAAGAAGTAAAACACGGAGAGGAAATAATAATATCTTATGGTAAACAGAAGAAAAATGTTGCAGTAATAATTCCATATGAAGAATACAAAGAAAAAAATAGAATTAAATTGGGCTTGTTGAAAGATAAAGCAAGTTATAAATTTAATAATGATTATGAAATGACTGAAGAGGAGCTTGTAAGTCTTTGAAATATCTCCTTGATACACATTATTTAATCTGGAGCATAATTGACCCGGATAAAATAGATAAAAAGAGGAAAAAGATATTATTGGATGTGAATACAGAGAAATATATAAGTCAGATAAGCTTTTGGGAAATATCAATAAAATATTCGCTTGGGAAATTAGAATTAAAAGGAATTACTCCTGAAGAATTACTAGAGGCAGCAATAAAATCAGGATTTCAAATATTGGAATTAGAAACAAAAATACTTGCACATCATACAAACTACCGAAAAATCCCAACCACAAAGATCCTTTTGACCGTTTAATAATTTGGGAATGTATTTGCAATGATTATATTTTATTAACAGCAGATGAAAAAGTAAAAGAATATAAAGAAAACGGTTTGAAAATAGTATAGATAAAATACAATCTACAAATAAATAAATGAAAATAAGAAAGCCCCAAGCCTTGGCGGTGCCGTGCGGCTTGGGAGAAGGGGCGGTACTTCCGAGAACAGCGGTTAAAGCGCTTCGCTCGCAGTAGCTCACTTGGGCTCCTGGCTGTTGAGCAGCCAGTTCGCCAAACATCGCAGTTTAGAATAAAAGTATAAGAATCAAGAAATTTGTAAAATAAGCAAATCATAATTTGCGATGCTTCGCTTAACCGCGGGACGTTATCGGCAATGGCTGGGCAAGAGGAAATCGCCCGGACCTCCGGCCCACGGGCGAAGAATAAGAAATATATATAAAAAAAGAGTATAATAAATGTAAATTAATTCTTGGAAGGAAAAAGAAAGAAAATGACAAACATAATTATTTTTCTCATGGGGGAGGTCCACTTCCAATACTTGGAGAGCCAAGTCATAAAGAAATGATATCATTTATGAAAAAACTTCCTGAAGAACTTGATAAACCGAAAGCAATAATAGTAATAAGTGCACATTGGGAGGAAGAAGTACCAACAATAATTGGAAATAATAATCCCTCGCTTTATTATGATTATTATGGATTTCCCAAGGAAGCATATGAAATAAAATATCCGGCCCATGGAAATGTTGAGTTTGCAAAACAAATTAAACAATTATTCGAGAAAAACAATATACAGGCAGTGATTGATGATAAGCGTGGATTGGATCATGGAGTCTTTATACCATTATTACTGATGTATCCGGAAGCAGATATACCAGTAATCCAGATATCATTGGTAAAAGGATTAAGGCCGAAGGAGCATTTATCAGAGGATAAGGCGCATCGCTCCCTATGGTCGCTTGGCCTACGGCATATTTTGCTATCATTAAAACAGTTCAAATTATGTTTTACTCTATTTAAATATATTCCCAAGACTATTACGTTGAAGAAGATTATAGCAAAACATCGCTTATCCTCGGGACGTTATGCTCAATACCAGCCTGTGCAATCAGGACATAGGTAACACTTTTTATCACGACATAGGTAACACCACACATGTAAATCTTTTAGTACAATCCTATTTAGGAGGACTGAGAGATGCCATGGAAGGAGACCAATGTTATGGATCAGAAAAAAGAATTTGTTCTGGAAGCACTCAAGGGAACAATGAATTTTACCAGTCTGTGTGCGAAATATTGTATCAGTCCAAAGACTGGCTACAAGTGGAAAGAGAGGTTTCTTGAGCAAGGCTTTGAAGGACTTGAGGAATTATCAAGAAAACCAAAAACAAGCCCAGAGAGTTTATCAGAAGAAGAGATACTCTCTATAATTAAAATCAAACATCAAAAGAAGAATTGGGGAGCTAAAAAGATCAGAGAGATTTACGCTAATAAATATCCTGATAAGAGGCTGCCCTCAGTGAGTACATTTAATCGATTTTTTCAGAAGGCTGGATTAGCCAAGAAGCGTCGAAAGAAGAGAACAGCTGAAGGTATTAGAATTGAAAATCGTGTAGAAGCAACACATCCAAATCATGTATGGACGGTGGATTTTAAAGGATGGTGGTATACCCCTAACAGAGAACGAGTAAATCCGCTTATAGTACGAGATGATCATTCCAAGTACATTTTAACAATTAAAACTCTGGATAAGGGTGATACAGCAAGTGTTTACAAGGAATTCGACCAATTATTCAGGGAATACGGTCTTCCAGAGGTAATTAGATCAGATAATGGCCCTCCTTTTGCGAATATGCGAAGTTTATTCGGTCTGACAAGATTATCAGTTTGGTGGCTATCATTAGGGATTAAGTTGGACAGAATAGAACCAGCATCACCTTATCAGAACGGAGCACATGAACGGATGCATTTGGATATGGCGAATGAATTGGAAGGCCAGATTTATGGAGATATCAGGTATCATCAGAAGATGTTTGAAAAGTGGCGTGTAGAATATAATGAAGAGCGACCGCATGAATCACTGAATATGAAAACACCCTCTACAGTATATAAAGTATCAGAGCAGGAATATTATGGGGACTTTGTGGAGTTTGCATATCCGATAAATTACAGAAAACGTTTTGTAAATAACCGAGGATTTGTCAGCTTTAAAGGTGTTCGCTATTTTGTTGGGAATCCTTTTGGGGGTTATAACATAGGCATACATCCCACTGAAACAGGGCAGCTGGATGTGTGGTTCGCAGACTCTCTTCTTGGGTATTTTGACCAGGAAAGTTTGTTGCTGGTACCGGAAAAGAAGTATACACTTATGAAAAGAAAAAGAAGAAAAGTGTTACCGATGTCGTGACACAAATCCTTTACCGATGTCGTGAAACTGGACCCAACACGCCGCAAGAATATAACCATGGCTTGTAATACAATTCAGCAAAAAGTTGTAAGACTCTGTACTAAAAACTGTGTAACTGCAAAATTCTAAATAGCCTCAATGCAGAACTGGATAACCACTTAGGTTACGAGAAGCATTCAAGCCAGGACCGCAATAAACTGAACAGCCGTAATGAGGCAAAAAAGTAATAACCGATGCGGTTCTTGAGGAAGTTGAGCAGCGGCAAAACCGTCCACTTGAGAGTGTCTATCCGATAATTTACCTTGATTGCATTGTCGTAAAGGTGCATCAGGATAAAAGAGTAATCAACAAGGCTGTTTATCTAGCCCTGGGTGTTACCACAGAAGGAATTAAGGAACTTTTGGGACTCTGGATATCAGAAAACGAAGGAGTGAAGTTCTGGCTTTCTATACTAACGGAACTTCACTCCCAGAGGTGTAAAAGATATCTTCATTGCCAGTGAGGATGGACTTACAGGCTTCCCTGAAGAGATAAATACAGTATTTCCCAAAACAAAAATCCGATTATGCATTGTACACATTCTTTGAAATACGTTTCCTATAAAGACTGTAAAGAACTGGCTGGGGATTTGAAAAGAATCTACTCTTCAATAACCCTTGATGAAGCAGAAAGGGAATTAGTGATATTTTCAGATAAGTGGGACAGTCAATATGCATCGATCAGCAGAATGTGGGGAAAAGCTGGGAAAACCTGATAACAATCTTTGATTATCCTGATGAAATCCATAAAATAATTTATACGACAAATGCAATTGAATCTTTAAACAGTGTAATTCGAAAAGCCATAAAAAATCGCAGGATATTTCCCAATGACAAATCGGCATTTAAAATTATATACCTGGCTGTAAAGCAGGCTTCAAAGAAATGGAGCATGCCTCTCCGTGAGTGGAAACCGGCGATGAACCTATTTTTATTGGAATATGGAGATCGGTTTTCTGATGAATAAAAAAGTCAGTTACACAGAAATTTTTACAGGCTCTTTTAATCAGCCCATGATTTCCAGTATGCAGTCTGTCTGCAGTCAAGCCGTTATGCCCTGCATATCTGTAGGTATCTTATAATATTATAAGTTAGATTTGTCAATCCAATTATTGTATTGGCCCTGATAATCCCACTTCCTCTTATCATGTTACCTTTCAACGAATTCTTTATGCACCCAAATACATGCTCTATCCTGCAGCGGATTTTTGATTTCTTCCTGTTCCTTACCATTTGCTGCCTGCTTAAAGTTTCATACCTATACCCTTTTTCATGTATCCGGTTTTTTATATTATTTTCCTCCAATGTGCTTTTTTTAATTGTTTTTCCTGAATAAGCACTGTCTGCATACATTTCATAATGATAATCTTTTTCTGTAATAAGGTTTTCCATAACTTGACTGTCATGCACTGAAGCCGATGTTATACAATATTTTTTTATCAGTTTTGATTTACAGTCAATATTTATATGATTCTTGTAGCCAGAATGTCTTTGCCCTGTCTTTGTAACCCAGCGGGCATCTACATCTTTTTGCCGTTTTTGTTTTCATTCCAATCCGATGGTCCTTTTTTCTCTTTTAGTTCTTCGTTTTCTTCTTTTGTGTTTCTCTGCTTGGGGGCTTCTGCAAAGCTGGCATCTACTATTTTCCCATTTTGCGCTATAATTCCTTTGTCATAGAGGTATAGTCCAAACTTTTCAAAAAGTACTTCTACTTTGCCTGATTTTGTAAGGGTTTCGCGAAATAGCCATATTGTTTTTTCATCCGGCACCTGATCCTGAAGCTCTAATCCCAAAAACCTCATAAAAGAAAAACGATCCATTATTTGAAACTGAGTCTGTGCATCTGACAAGTTATAAAGTCTCTGAAGAATCAGTATTTTAAACATCAGCACATAGTCATAGGCAGATCTTCCTCCAGGACCCTTGGCCTGCTTTGTAAACACACGGTTTAAGGTATGACGAAAACTTTCCCATGGAATTATTTTATTCAAGGTTATCAGCGGGTCTCCCTGCTTTTGTCTTAATTCATCATCAAAAAATCCGCGTTGCTTTTTCATTTTATCCTCCCCCAGGGAGAGTATTACATTTATTCAAGATTATGAAAATTCCATTGAGTTTTTAGAGGTGCCCTTTAATTATATGAATGAAAATACTATATATGGCAAAATTGAGATATTAAAAGAGAAGGTTTCTCCCCCAATAAATCATGAAGCAATATTCTCGTCACTTAAATTCTTAAAAATATCTTTATATTTTCTGTAATACGTATCAATCAGAACTGGTTTAAAAATCAATACACCCGGGTTAATGTTAACTGCTCTCTCGTGCAATAATTCTTTTGGAGTCGCACCTTTTGTACGAATTATTGCGTCCTGCATTAAAGAACTTTTGGTAAACAACTGCTTTTTCGAAGAAATTGTTCTTTGATGAAAATGTTTCACAGGCATAAAGCTCATCCTCAATCAGTCGGTGAGATGTTTCAACATCTCTCTACCATGTCTTTGCTCCGGGCGGAATACATACATGACCTTGCACCCATTATTAGTTTTACAGCTTTTGTAAAGGGGGAATCTTCGAGACAGTTCCAGGGAGAAGTGAACTCTGTTCCGTTATCGGTCTGTATAGTAACATCTTTAAGATCAATACCATTTCTTTCCAGATGCTCTTTTAACTCGAGAATAAACATTGTTGTATTGGTTGAGTTCTTTTCTATGGCATATGAGTAAAACAATGCTTCTGTACTTACGTCTCTGGCTGTTATTTGATATCCGGAAAGCTTATGAACAATATATGAACCATACATTTCAGGAATATCATCAAGATATTTGATATCAACCTGCACTTTTTCAAAAGGTTTCATTTTAGCCTTTATTTCCCTTAAATCCCGCTTTCTCTGATGTTTTTTTCTTCTTCAAATCTTCGAAGCCATTTTCTTACAGTTTTTGTATAGCTGGTAATATGTATGCATGGGTTCCTCCTTTTTTGGTTTGTCGTAATTCCATGCTACTCATTTTCTTTGATTATGGGCAGCGGGGGGGGGACCTTCTCTTTTAACTGTTCATATATATGGCAAAACAATATTGCAAATTTAAGTAATATTTATTATCATAGGTGTCCAAAACAATCATAACAGCTCCAGTTGAAGATTGAAACTAGTTTTTTTAGTCTGTTCTGAAGGCGGTTTATTGAGAACAGTCCAGATATCTTTTCTTGATGTCAGTATTACAGGAATCAATTTCATCAGTGAAAAATGAGTCCATTTTCTACATGAAAACATTTTAAGGAACTGAAGTAACAGAAAAGCAATTAGGGCAATCCAGATTTGTGTCATTACAGCATTTCTGGAAGTACCAAAGAATTTCTTGATCTTGAGGTTCTGTTTGATAGTTTTAAAAAATATTTCAATCTGCCATCTGTCTTTGTAAACAGCAGCAATTGTTGTTGGAGACCAAAGGAAATTATTGGTAAGAATTACAATATATTTACCGGTTTCAGGATCTCTGCTTCTGATTCGTCTTAATTTTAACGGGCATTTTTTACTGGTGTAAAATCCTTTCATTTCTATGATCTGATCAGATGTAATATTTTTAAAGGAGGAGGTATCTTTTCTCTGGACAATTTTATAATCAGCATTCTTTTTTAACCTGGTAACAAAATAAATACCGGTATTACAATAATTTGCGAATAATTTAAAGTCAGTATAACCACGATCAAACGTGATGACATCGCCTTTGTTGAAAGCCATTTTTTTCAAGGAATTGACTTCATGTGTTTTTGCAGTTGTAACTGATACAAAAGCTGGAATATATCCACTATGGTCAAGTTTTACATTAAGTTTTATTCCGCCTTTATATTTTCTGAAATTTGCCCATGGAAAGAGATTTAAACACAAGTCAATAGTTGATGCATCAACACTGTAAAGAGGATTTTTAAATTTATGTTTATGCGCTCTCTTCATGGATAATATCTTATCAAGAAGATCAGTGAAAACATTTTCATAAACTTCACAGCTTCTATTATTATTTGCGTAAGATAATGTAGAGCGTTTTACCTTTTTTACACCCATATGATAAAGGTGGTTACTGATTGATTCAAAAGAGTTTTCAATGCCTCTTAACCCGGTCTGTCCTGAAAGTTGTGCAAAGAGCATGGAGACAAAATGCTGCCAACAGGTAAAACCTTTGGAAGCAAAGTCCCCTTTATGTTTTTTTACAGATTTTTCAAATTCATGTCTCGGAATTATTTGTAGAATTTGTTTTAAAATGGTATTATTGTAACTCATTGCCTGATTTCCTTTTCCTGTAAAGAATTAGCCGTCCAAGCTTAATTCATTATAGTTGGGATTTCAGGCAATTAATAGTCCTTGTTTTGGACACCTATGATTTATTATATTTTCAAAGTTTTTATTTATCTCAAGAATATCTTTGTCAAGCAGATAGAGAATAGCAATTTAACATTAAGGATTTTTAATAATGCCTAAAGAAATATCCGTAAATCTTGGTAATATGCTTTTATCGTTGTCTGAAATTATTGACATGGCAAATCCATATATATCAAATCATCAACAACGTACAGCATTAATCGCAATGCGATTGGCAAATACAATGGATCTTTCACAGAACTCTCTTGAAAAAATATTTGCATCTGCTCTTTTACATGATATTGGAGCAATAACGATTGAAGAAAAAACGCTATTACATGAAAATCATGAAAAAGATATATTTATTCATTGTAATAGAGGTGCTGCCCTTGTATCTGGTTTACCGTGGTTTGACCGATTTTCCTTCATAATTAAAAACCATCATACAAACTGGATCGATATTAATAATTCAATCGATAATGATGATGTTCTTTCTGCTCAAATAATTCATGTGGCGGATTTTATTGAAAGATCAGTAAACCGAAAAAAATGTATCCTTCATCAAAATGATGATATTATAAAAACAGTAAATAAACTGAAATACATTCAGATCAATGAAAAAGTTATTGATCATTTTAACGATTTAGCCAAAAAAGAAGAATTCTGGTTGGAACTTACCTCAAACAGAATTTATTCTAATCTGCTACATAACGGCCCATTTATTACAATAAAAGTTTCAATTGATGAAATATCGCAACTAGCTGATCTTTTTACTAGAATAATTGATTTTAAATCATCTTTTACTTCTACGCATACAACCGGTGTTGAGGCTTGTACAGAGAAGATTTCGAAAATATTCGGATTTTCCGATAGGGAAGTAAAACAATTGAAAATTGCAGGAGCATTCCATGATATAGGTAAATTAGTTATTCCTAGAAATATTTTAAATAAGCCCGCAACTCTAACAAAAAAGGAAACAGCATTAATGCGATCACATGCTTATTATACCTTTATTGCATTAAATTCCATAAAAGGATTGCAAAAAATTGCTGTTTGGGCTGCATATCATCATGAAAAAAACGATGGATCTGGATATCCATTCCATTATAAAGAACAAGAACTTGATTCTGGTTCAAGAATTATTGCAGTGGCAGACATTTTTACGGCATTGACAGAAGATAGACCTTATAGAAAAGGTTTGAAAAAAAATGAAATATATTCGATTTTTAAAGAACATTTGGATTTAAAACAACAGGATGAAAACATAGTCAGCATACTTTTTGATAATTATGATGAGATTAGCTGCCATGTAAAGAAAAAGCAAAAAACAGCGACAAAACTTTATAATCGTATTTTTTAAAAAATAATTAAAATATATTTATTACTAAAAGGAAATATAAAATATGGAACTAAATAAATCTAATATCTATGTTGGCAAAGTATTTTTAATAGTGTTGTTATCAAATTTGGGCTTATATTTTTTCAAAATGGATACTAGCGAAAAATCATCTTTGCTATTTATGATTCCGATAATTGTTTCTGTAATAGTATCAGTTATTATTGTTCATTTAAATAACAAATTAAATAAAAATCTTCTTATTTTCAAATCTCTGTTGGTGGATTTTATAGCAACTATTAATAAAAATGCCAAACCAGCTAATATTATTTCAGATTTTACAGATTATTCAATGCAATGTAAAAGCAGTAAAAACAACCTTTTAGATATTTTTAATGCGAATAACGAACATTCTCTTGATATGGCTTTAACAATGAAGGATTCTGTTTATCATACTTCATATATAATAGGGAAGATCAATAGGATTTCGGAAGAAATTGATTCTTTGAGTTCAAGTATTAATCAATCTTCCGCAGCAATTAATCAGATAACACAGACTGTTGTTAATTTTGTAAAGCAAATCGAGAATCAGTCAAGTGCCGTAGTTCAAACATCGACGGCTGTTGAAGAAATGAATGCTTCAATAAAAAATATTGACAAAATTACACATTCAAAAAAAGATAAATCAGAAGACCTTCTGGAGCTTACTAAAAAGGGCAAATTACAGATGATCTCGACAAACAATATAGTTGAAAAAATAAGTAAAAATCTTGAATCGGTCAATTCAATAATTAATGTCATTAATGATATAGCCGCCCAGACCAATCTCCTTTCCATGAATGCTGCAATTGAGGCTGCTCATGCAGGGGTTGCTGGTAAAGGTTTTGCTGTTGTAGCAGATGAGATAAGAAAACTAGCAGAATCATCTGCTAGCAATTCAAAACATATTGCAAAAGACTTAAAAGTAATTGTTGAAAGCATAAAGGAAGTAACTACTTCAAGCAGTCAAAGTCTTAGTTATTATGATGAAATACAAATAGAAGCGTCAGCTTTTGTTGATGCACTTGACGAAATAATAAATGCAACAAAGGAGCTTAGTATAGGAAGCAATGAAATTGTAAATGCAACAACTTCTTTGGTTGAAGTAACAGAGAATATCAGAACTGGTTCCCATGAAATGGAAACAGGAGCTAATGAAATTAATCTTGCTATACATAGCATTATGGAAGCTGGTAATAAAAACAGGAATAACATCAACGAAATTACGGAAATAACTTCTGAAATAAATCTAATATTTCAAAAGCTTACAAATTCAAGTATTGAAAGCAATATGATAATAGACGGTGCAATATCGGTAGTTTCCATGACTGAATCATTGTCAGAATATAAAATCAATATCCCAACAGTAATAATGCAGCATATCCTTTGGCTTATTAAAGTAAGACTTTTTCTTGATGGCAGACTAAATCTTGCTGCTTCTGAAATAACTGATCATACGCGTTGTGATCTTGGAAAATGGTTACTATCAAATGTTCAGGATGAAATGAAAAATGATAAGTCTATTCAAACACTTGAAGATAAGCATATAAAATTACATTTATATATTAAGAAAATAATTGAAAACAAAGAGCAAAAAACAAAAGATGCTCTTGAAAATAATTTTACAGAATTAATTAATATTTCTGAAAAGATCGTAGAAATTCTAATCCAATTAAACAAAAAGTTGAATTGAATTTTCATTCAGATTTATTCTGCAAAGGTGTTAAATATAATCTCTTGATGGTAAAGAAATTAGCTTATCATTAGGAACTCATAGTTTTTTAATAAAAGAAATCATAGGTGTCCAAAACAATCACAGTGACTATACCCCTGTAATAATCCAAACCGATGTTAGTGATCGACCGTTTTTACTGTTTCATTTTTACACCAATTTCAGCCGGTGTAAAGCCGCCTAATGCCTGTGCGGTCTTAAAGTGTTGTATTCCACTTTCCAGTTTAGGCCTGTAAAAATTTCTGTGTAACTGACTTTTTATTCATCAGAAAACCGCTCTCCATATTCCAATAAAAATAGGTTCATCGCCGGTTTCCACTCACGGAGAGGCATGCTCCATTTCTTTGAAGCCTGCTTTACAGCCAGGTATATAATTTTAAATGCCGATTTGTCATTGGGAAATATCCTGCGATTTTTTATGGCTTTTCGAATTACACTGTTTAGAGATTCAATTGCATTTGTCGTATAAATTATTTTACGGATTTCATCAGGATAATCAAAGATTGTTATCAGGTTTTCCCCACATTCTGCTGATCGATGCATATTGACTGTCCCATTTATCTGAAAATATTACTAATTCCCTTTCTGCTTCATCAAGGGTTATTGAAGAGTATATCCTCTTTAAATCTCCTGCCAGTTCTTTACAGTCTTTATAGGAAACGTATTTCAAAGAGTTCCTTACCATGTGTACAATGCATAATCGGATTTTTGTTTTGGGAAATACTGTATTTATCTCTTCATGGAAGCCTGTAAGTCCATCCTCACTTGCAATGAAGATATCTTTTACACCTCTGGGAGTGAAGTTCCGTTAGTATAGAAAGCCAGAACTTCACTCCTTCGTTTTCTGATATCCAGAGCCAGAGTCCCAAAAGTTCCTTAATTCCTTCTGTAGTAACACCCAGGGCAAGATAAATTGCTTTGTTGATTACTCTTTTATCCTGATGCACCTTTACGACAATGCAATCAAGGTAAATTATCGGATAGACACTCTCAAGTGGACGGTTTTGCCGCTGCTCAACTTCCTCAAGAACAGCATCGGTTACACCAGATAATGAGGGAATGCAGAAACATCTACACCGTACATTTCTTTAAGGGTGGCTGCAATATCCCGTGTCCTCTGTCCCTCTGGCATAAAGAGAGAGGATTTGATCGTCAAATCCTAAAAACCTGCGCTGCCCCTTTTGAATGATTTGGGATTCAAAATCACAAGTCCGATTTCTGGGGGTTTCTATCTCAAGTTCACCGGAATCGGTTATTACTTTTTTGCCTGTACGGCCCATTACGGCTGTTCAGTTTATTGCGGCCCTGGCTTGAATGCTTCTCGTAACCTAAGTGGTTATCCAGTTCTGCATTAAGGGCTTTCTCAATTGTCAATTTCATCAGCTGCCTAAAGGGCTTGCAAGATCCGATTCACTCTTGACCCCTTTTACCAGTTCTGTTGCCAATTCTTCCAAACGCTCTTTATCCATCATAATACTGCTCATTCTATATCCTTTGCCTCTGTAGGCTATTTAGAATTTTGCAGTTACACAGTTTTAATTACAGAGTCGATTTGTCTTATGCTATAACCTGATTTCTTCCGTTATTCTTGGCTTCATATAGTTTTTTATCTGCTTTTTCAATCAATCTTTCAATTGTAATATTGCTGTCATCAATTTCTGAAGCATCGGAAATGCCGCAGCTGAATGTAAAAATTATTTCTGTTTTATTGTATATAAAATTAGTCTTTCTTGTGATTTCAAGAATACGCTCAATTGTCAATTTGGCCTGTTCTTTTGTCGTATCAGCTGAAATGACAAGGAATTCTTCTCCTCCATAACGTCCCTGGAGGTCATAGGGCCTCAGGTTGACGCTTATCAGTTTTGTAAATTCCCTGAGTATAAAATCTCCAGTCTGATGACCGTAGGTATCATTAATATTTTTAAAATGATCCAGATCGATAATCGAAATTGAAAATATGTTCTTTTTCCTTTTATATTCTGACAGAAGATTTTCAAGTCTTTCCAGGACAAATCTTCTGTTGTAGATCCCGGTAAGCGAATCCCTTATAGCCATCTCCTTGAATCTGTTTTCAGATTCAACCCGGTCGGTAATGTCCCTTGCCGCGGCATATAAAAGATTCCCGTAAGGATGAACCCTCCATTCGATAAAGCGGTATGACCCGTCTCTGTGGCGATAGCGGTTAACAAAATTATTGACAGTTTCATTTTCTGACAGATTTATAAGCACCTCAATTGTTCTGCCTAAATCTTCAGGATGGATGAAATCAAGGAATCTGCTTTTTTCAAGAATATCAGATGAATATCCCAGGATGTCTGTCCATGCCTTGTTGACTTTTCATAGGTGTCCAAAACAATCATAACAGCTCCAGTTGAAGATTGAAACTACTTTTTCTAGTCTGTTCTGATGGCGGTTTATTGAGAACAGTCCAGATATCTTTTCTTGATGTCAGTATTACAGGAATCAATTTCATCAGTGAAAAATGAGTCCATTTTCTACATGAAAACATTTTAAGGAACTGAAGTAACAGAAAAGCAATTAGGGCAATCCAGATTTGTGTCATTACAGCATTTCTGGAAGTACCAAAGAATTTCTTGATCTTGAGGTTCTGTTTGATAGTTTTAAAAAATATTTCAATCTGCCATCTGTCTTTGTAAACAGCAGCAATTGTTGTTGGAGACCAAAGGAAATTATTGGTAAGAATTACAATATATTTACCGGTTTCAGGATCTCTGCTTCTGATTCGTCTTAATTTTAACGGGCATTTTTTACTGGTGTAAAATCCTTTCATTTCTATGATCTGATCAGATGTAATATTTTTAAAGGAGGAGGTATCTTTTCTCTGGACAATTTTATAATCAGCATTCTTTTTTAACCTGGTAACAAAATAAATACCGGTATTACAATAATTTGCGAATAATTTAAAGTCAGTATAACCACGATCAAACGTGATGACATCGCCTTTGTTGAAAGCCATTTTTTTCAAGGAATTGACTTCATGTGTTTTTGCAGTTGTAACTGATACAAAAGCTGGAATATATCCACTATGGTCAAGTTTTACATTAAGTTTTATTCCGCCTTTATATTTTCTGAAATTTGCCCATGGAAAGAGATTTAAACACAAGTCAATAGTTGATGCATCAACACTGTAAAGAGGATTTTTAAATTTATGTTTATGCGCTCTCTTCATGGATAATATCTTATCAAGAAGATCAGTGAAAACATTTTCATAAACTTCACAGCTTCTATTATTATTTGCGTAAGATAATGTAGAGCGTTTTACCTTTTTTACACCCATATGATAAAGGTGGTTACTGATTGATTCAAAAGAGTTTTCAATGCCTCTTAACCCGGTCTGTCCTGAAAGTTGTGCAAAGAGCATGGAGACAAAATGCTGCCAACAGGTAAAACCTTTGGAAGCAAAGTCCCCTTTATGTTTTTTTACAGATTTTTCAAATTCATGTCTCGGAATTATTTGTAGAATTTGTTTTAAAATGGTATTATTGTAACTCATTGCCTGATTTCCTTTTCCTGTAAAGAATTAGCCGTCCAAGCTTAATTCATTATAGTTGGGATTTCAGGCAATTAATAGTCCTTGTTTTGGACACCTATGTTGACTTTTATAAAATTACCGTCCTTGTCCGCGATACAGAGCAGATCAAGGTTTACAGAGAAAAACCGTTCCAGTTCGTTGCTTCTTTCTTTATCAGCTGTAATATCGATGTTTGTTCCAACCCACCTGTAAGGCTTACCGTTTTTATCCCTCAGCAGTTCCCCTCTTGTCAGAATCCAGCTCCATTGGCCGTTTTTATGACGGAGTCTGTGGGTTATTTCATATTTCCCTGTTTTTCCTTCAAGATAGTCCTGTATTGCTTTTTCTATTAAAGGTTTGTCATCTGGATGCCAGAGTTTTTTCCAGTCATTAAATGTACCTGTTGCTTCGGTATCTGTATAGCCAAGCATACTTTTCCAAAGCGGAGAGAAATAAACGTGATCATTGATCATGTCCCAATCCCACAAACCAGCTCCTGTTCCCTTCATTCCAAGATCAAGTCTTTTTTCCGTTTCCTTCAGGAGAATTTCATCTCTTTTCCTTGAAGAAATATCTGTATGCGTTCCCATCATTATAAGCGGCTCACCGTCTGAATCCCATTCAACTACCTGTCCCCTGTCGATTACCCAAACCATGGAACCGTTTTTATGCTTCATTCGTGTTTCAAAATCGTAAAATTCGGTAATACCCCGAAAGTGCTCTTTCAACAGCTTATTCGATTTTTTGTAGTCATCAGGATGAGCTAATTTTTTCCAGGTCTCAATTGTAACAGGTTTAAGCTCTTCAAGCGTATACCCTGTGATTTCCGCCCATCTTTCATTTACTTTAAGGCTACCTGTTTTAATGTTCCATTCCCATGTCCCTATACGGGTACTGGCTATAATTTTTTCATACCTGAGTTTCTGTTTTTTTAGTTCTTTTGTCAGTTTTGCCTGGTTAGTGATGTCTGCCATTATAGTCAGAAAGTACTTTTTGCCCTGATTTTCAACCATTTCCCCGAAAAACAGGCCGTTCAGTTTTTTTCCGTTTTTACATTTAACCTGAAGTTCAATATTTTTAATCCTGCCGGATTTGAGCAATTGTTCCGTAATAGCGGTTTTTTTTTCCGGATCTGTAAATATTTCAAGCTCATCTGTTCTTTTCCCGATTATCTCATTTTTTTGATAGCCCAGCTTCCGGGCAAAGGCGCTGTTAACTTCCCTGATTATCCCATCAGGAAGGCTGCTGATAGCCATGAGGGCCGGATTGTTTTCAAAAATCTTTGTAAATTTCTGCAGCGCCTCCTGCTCTCTGCTTAAGTCCTTTGATATTCCGAATATACATTCCGCGCCGTCCCATCTGCCGGTCCATATACGCGTTTCCACCGGAATCAGGGATTTATCGGCAGTTTCAAGCTCAAGCGGGCAGTAAGAGGATTCCCCCGCAAACATTGCCTGCAGGATCCCTGCTGCTTCGTTTTTTTTATTATCAGGGTGCAACTGCAGAATAGTCATCTTTTTAAGTTCTTCCAGGGAATACCCCAGTTTTCTGATAACAGCGTTATTGGCATGGACAATTTCGCCCTGCATATTGCCAATTATAAAAAGGTCTTCTACCGTATTGAAAAAAGTCTGCAAATTTGTTTTTGCGGTTTCAAGTTCCATGAGAATAATTTTCCGCTCAAAAGAGGATGACAACAGCCCTGATATTGTTTTTAAAATTTCAATTTCACTGTTATTCCAATCTGTTTTTTCCCGGCAGCCTGCAAATCCGATGAATCCTTTAATTCTGCTTTTGATGCATACAGGATATATTCCGATCGAACGAACATCCTCAGCTGTTAATTTTTTTCTGATATTTTCAGGCAATTCACTGCTGATGCAGCCGAATAACTCATCTTTTTCTTTGATCATCTTATGCAGTGAGTTCAAATCTGACCGGGATAGACAGTGGGTTCTGTTTTCTCCGGTTTCTGAGGAATATTCGTGCATTATAGAGGATTCTTCCTGAAAGAAATTATCGATGAAAAGCCATGCCCGTGTTTTATTTAAATACTGAGCTGTATTTCGCAATACTGATCTTATCTGGATTTCAAAGTCTTCCGAGTTAATTAAAGACAACGCTGCTTGTGAAATCAGCTCCAGGCTATTCATTTGAACATTATAATATATTATTATAATTTTAGCTTCAAATAATTATTTGTTTTCAATAAGGTATTTAAGGAGGGACCGGAGATGAGGATTCCAATTGAACTTGCCGACAGGATAAGAGAAGAGCTTCTGCTGAATTCTGATGAAAAAACAAAAGAAAGCGGACAGCGCTTTTTTAAGGAGAATGTTAAGCTTTACGGCATAAAGACTGCGGTTGTTAAAAAAATTGACAGGAAATATTTTAAGGAGATAAAAGAAAAAAACCGGCTGGATATATATTCAGTGTGTGAAGAGTTCATGAAGTCAGGATTTATGGAAGAATCATTTATCGCCGCAAATTGGTCTTATTATATCAGGAGCAGGTACGAACAGGAAGATTTTAATATTTTTGAAAGATGGGTGAAGAGTTTTGTTTCCAACTGGGCATCCTGTGATACCTTATGCAATCATACAATAGGCGCTTTTATTGAAATGTATCCTGAGTATCTTGATAAATTGAAAGAATGGGCTAAATCCTCGAACCGGTGGGTCAGGCGCGCATCAGCGGTCTCGCTGATAATACCTGCAAAGAAGGGGCTTTTTGCAGATGATATTTTTTCTATTGCAGATATCCTTCTTGCAGATAAGGATGACCTTGTTCAGAAGGGATACGGCTGGATGCTGAAGTCGGCCTGCAAAAATCATGAAAAAGAGGTTTTTGAATACGTAATGAATAATAAGAAGGAAATGCCCAGGACAGCGTTGCGCTATGCGATTGAAAAGATGCCCCCGGAACTGAAGTCAGCTGTAATGAAAAAATGATTCATGCTATTATTTTGTGAATTTTATCCGGAGATTTGTATATGACATCTTCCCGTATCAGGTTTAAGGAGATTTGAGTGATTATACTATATTCCGTTACTGTCTTGCTGGTCATTCTATCAGGAACAGCAAGCATGAAAAAGACAAAGGCAGCCCTTGTTTCTGCCGCGAAAAAACTGCTTAACATATTACCGGCTTTTATCCTGATGCTGATTTTTGTATCTTTGAGTCTGGCTCTGCTGCCGGATGAGACAGTACTGAATCTGCTGGATAATAACAGCACTGCGGTTTCCGTGCTGCTGGCATCAGTTGTCGGTTCAATAACATTAATGCCGGGATTTATTGTATTTCCATTGTGCGGGATCCTTCTTGAAAAAGGGGTGACATATATGGTTATTTCGGCTTTCACAACTACTCTCATGATGGTGGGAATCCTGACTTATCCGATAGAGAAAGCGTATTTCGGTGCAAGGATTGCCATCACCAGGAATGTATTCAGTCTTATTATTGCCCTGGCTGTAGCTCTTGCGACCGGCCTCTTTTTCGGGGAGGTTTTTCAGTGAAAAAGAGATTTCTGACAGCCTCCGCAGTAACGTATGCAGTTTTTATATCAATCTCATTTGCCGCCGGTTTCGGTCCGGGTATAAAGGCTGCAGAGAATTTTACAGCTTTTCTGGCTGATATGGTCAAGGTTGTTCCATGTGCATTTATCCTGATCGGTTTATTTGAAGTCTGGGTTAAAAAAGAGACAGTTGAAAAACATATGGGTGAGAAATCCCTGATTATCCGCTATATCTGGGCAGTACTCCTTGCCGGTACCACAGTAGGAGGGATGTATGTCGCGTTTCCTGTCGCATATGTCCTTTATTCGAAAGGGGCGAAACTTAGTGTCATATTTACCTATATAGGAGCTGCAGCTATATGCCGGATTCCCATGATGATTTTTGAAGCATCATTTTTGGGCATTAAATTTACCCTGATAAGACTTTCTGTTTCACTTCCTCTTGTTATAGCCTCCTCGCTTATCCTTGAGGCTTACCTTAAAAACACTGGGTATTCAATCAAAAAAGTGTAATGAACTGCCCGGTTTTGGGAAATGCTTGACAGAATCGGTGCTTTTTAATATTAGTAATTTACTAACACACTAAATTACTAAAACAACTGCATGCCATGACTGTGTCATGACCGCAGCAGGAGGGAAAATGAAAATTCCGTCAGATTTAAAACATAAACCGGTTATTGTCTCAGAAGATTATAATCTGGTAGACGGCAGGTATGCCGGTGATCCAAAGTCGGATGCCAAGGGACTTTCCCTGGGCCTTGCCCAGTGGAACGACAGGGGGAAAGTCGAGATTTCTGCCAAAGTATGGCGGCACACCGGCGAGAAATGGTCGCGCCAGTCGGAAGAAATGCCCCTGCACAGGGTGCTTGATCTTGCGATTCTGATTGTAAGGAGCAGGCTTTATTTTGCAAACCGCTATCATGAGAAAGAGAGCGATAATCCCTCCTTTCCCCTGATTGAAAGGATCGGGCTTCATGGAGGGGCAATGAATGCCTCAGTCTGTCTGGATAACGAAAATATTGAAGAGGACATGAAACTTTTTGATGACTGTCTTCATCAGGATGATGAAATTATAGGCGAACGCCTTAGAGTGCTTCAGCGCCTTCTGGCAGAGCTTGACTGACCTGCAAAAACCGCTTCATCTGATTAAACTTATGTTGAGGTAAATATAAATGGATGAATGGAACAGAACTTTCAGTAAATACGACTTTCGCCCTCTTGTTTATGATGACTGGCTTGATAAATTCTCACCGCTTCTTGAAAAGTCGCGCTCTGAAGCGATTATCGATTTAGGCTGCGGTACCGGTAATGACACCTTATACCTTAAGAAAAGGGGGTTTAAGGTAATTTCCTGTGACTTTTCCGCTGAAGCTCTGAAGAGGCTTGATCATTTCATCGAAAACCCTGAAAAAAAACTTTTTGACATGAGGGAGAGATTTCCGTTCCCTGATAATTATGCCCGTATAATAATTTCAGACCTGTCGCTTCATTATTTTTCCAGGGTGGAAACCGGAAGGATAATCGGGGAATTGTCACGGGTACTTGAAAACAGGGGGATTCTCATCTGCAGAATAAATTCAACGAACGATATCAATCATGGAGCAGGGCAGGGGGAAAAAATTGAGGAAAATTTTTATAACTTTAACGGCAGTTTAAAAAGATTTTTTGACAAAGATGAAATTGAATATTTTTTCAGGGACTGGAACATCGGTTACATTAATGAGTGCGTGATGCTAAGATATAAATTGAAAAAAATTGTATGGGAATTTACTGCGGAGAACAACAAGCCATGAAAATAACAATCCTTTGTGAAAACCAGGCGGGACACGATAACGCAAAAGTTTGCCTCGCGGAATGGGGTTTTTCAGCTTTTATCAGGGTTAACAGTATGAATATTCTTCTGGATGCAGGTCATACTGATGTATACAGGCACAATGCTGAAAGGATAGGGATAGATCTCGAAAAAACAGATTTTATTGTTCTTTCGCATCATCACTGGGACCATATCGGCGGACTTTTAAATCATTCTTTTCAGGAAAAGAAAAGGCTGATTTTTCACCCCGATATTCCGGAAAAGCTTGACAGGACAGAAGCTGATACGATTAACAGTGATTATTTAATTACAGCATCAGCCCATCCTCTTGAATTTTCCAAAGATATTTACTTTCTTGGACAGATCCCCCGGATCAGCAGTTTTGAAAAAGGGACACACAAGGGTGATTCAATGAATGATGACACTGCCCTGGCGGTAAAGACAGACAGGGGGGTCATAGTCATAACAGGCTGTTCCCATTCGGGAATCTGCAATATCTGCGAATATGCAAAAAAGATTACGGGACAGAATCTATATGCTGTAATCGGAGGTTTTCATCTTTTTAAGGATAACCCTGAAGCGGTTGACGGAACAGTCGCTTATTTTAAAAAAGAGGGTGTTGATAATCTCTATCCGATGCATTGCATGGATATGCCGACGCTCTGCCGTTTTTATTCGGAATTTGCTGTTAATAAGCTCTGCGCAGGAGACAGCATTGTACTTGACTGATTTTTTAAAAGGGTAAATTAATATAGAGACTGCTTACCGGAAAAGGAGATTTATGATGGATAATGAACTTTTCATCCTGTGGACAAATGACAACATAATTACAACAGAAAAATTTGTTTTTATGTATGCGCAGAATGCGCTGCTTAAAAAATGGTGGGGTTCTGTTACTCTTATTGTCTGGGGTGCTCCCGCAAAGCTTGTCTCGGATAATAATGCCATTGGGGAAAAAATAAGGGATCTGATTATCCGGGGTGTCAAAGTGTCAGCGTGCAAAGCATGTGCTGATCAGCTCGGCGTATCTGAAAAACTTACAGAACTTGGTGTTGAAGTAAAATACTGGGGAGAAGACCTGACAAAGCTGATCAGGGAAAAGAAAAACTTGATTTCAGTTTAAGATATTCAATAAAAATACTTCATCCGGCGGCAGGGCATTATGATTCAATTAAATGAAATAAGTAAAAATTTCGGGAATAACAGGGCTGTTGACAGGGTTTCTCTTGATATAAAAAAGGGAGAGATATTCGGGTTATTGGGCCCGAACGGCGCGGGAAAATCAACTACAATCAAGATGCTGGTTACAATCCTTAAAAGCAACAGCGGAAGCGCCTTCATAAACGGATATGATGTAGTAAAGGATCAGACCCGCGTAAGGGAATCTGTCGGGATAATATTTCAGGATCCAAGCCTTGATGAACGCCTTACTGCCGGGGAGAACCTTTACTTTCACTCTCGCCTTTACCATGTGCCGTCATGCGAGATAAAAAAGCGGACTGATGACGCGCTTGAACTGGTTGGCCTTACAGGGAAGAGAAACGACCAGGTCCTTACTTTCTCAGGCGGTATGAAGAGGCGGCTTGAGATAGCAAGGGGCATTATTCATACGCCGGAAGTTCTTTTTCTTGATGAACCGACAATAGGACTTGACCCCCAGACACGAAAGCATATCTGGAAATATCTTGAAGACTTAAAAAAAAGGGAAGAAATAACAATTCTCCTTACTACCCACTATATGGAAGAAGCTGAAATCTGCGACAGGATTGCAATAATGGACCACGGCAGGATCATCGCTCTTGATACCCCCTCCAATCTTAAAAAAAGCATCAAGGAAGACATAGTTACAATTACTACGGTAAATAACGAAGAAACCTCTGGTGTTATTCTCAAAAAACTCGGGCTAAGGGCTGAGCCGGAAGGGGATGCTCTGCGGATTACAGTTCCGGACGGAATAAAATATCTGCCGATGATTTTCGAAGCTGCAGGAAGACGAATAACAGGCGCCGATATCAAAAAGCCTACACTTGAGGATGTATTTATAAGTCTTACCGGCAGAACGATCCGGGATGAACTTTCAAACAGCAAAGACAGGCTAAAAAGCGCTGTCAGGAGGAAAAACAGAAAGTGAAGGCATTTTTAATCGACAGCCTTGTAATAGCCTCGCGCGATATTTTAAGAAGCACCAGAGAGAAAAGCAGGCTTTTCAGCTCTATTGTAAGACCTGTTATATGGCTTTTTCTCCTCGGCAGCGGGCTGAGAGGTTCTTTCTCGCAGATGCCCGGGGGCTACACATATACCCAGTACATATTTCCGGGGATGCTTGCAATGAATGTTCTCTTTGCTTCGGTACAGTCCGGCACAACAATTATCTGGGACAGGGAATTCGGATTTTTAAAGGAAATACTGGTTTCGCCTGTATCAAGGTCATCCATCGTATTCGGCAAGACAATAAGCGGCGCTGTCGTCGCGACGATACAGGGGCTTATCGTGCTTGTGCTTTTCCCTTTTGTCGGACTGCACCTCTCTTTTTTTCAGATAATTATCTGCGCGGCCGCGCTTTTCATGATAGCGCTTTCCATTACATCGCTTGGAATACTTATAGCTTCAAGAATGACCTCTTTTGAGGGGTTCGGATCAATAAATAATTTTATTGTTATGCCGCTGTTTTTCCTGAGCGGGGCAATGTATCCGGTTGACAAAGCACCGTACTGGCTTAAACCGTTTATAATGGTAAATCCCCTTTCATACTCGGTTAATCTTTTAAGGGGAATTATACTTGGGACTGAGGGGAATTTTTTTATTGATCTTGCAGTTATAGCAGCTTTTCTTCTGACAGTATTTTCAATAGCAACATATATCTTTTATACTGACAGAAGATAACTAAACATATAACCGTATCCGCAGGAGGCTGTGATGAAGTACGAAGGTAAGGTTGTAATTGTAACCGGTTCAGGACAGGGAATAGGGCGCGAGATTGCATGCGCTTTCGCATCAGAAGGAGCATCTGTTGTTATTGCGGAGATAGTACCTGAAAGCGGCATGGAAACAGAAGACATTATAAAAAGCGCAGGCGGAGAGGCTCTTTATATTGAAACAGATGTCAGCAGCCCTGAAAAAAGTGAAATCCTTATGAGGAAAGCAGCGGAAAAATACGGACGTATCGATATACTTGTAAATAACGCGGGTATTTCAAAAAAAACCCCGATCTACTTACTTACGTCAAAAGAGTGGCACAGGATAATTGACACCAACCTTGGAAGCGTGTTTTTTTTCTCACGAGCGGCAGCAGGTTTTATGAAAAATACAGGAGGAGGCGTCATCATAAATATCGCATCGACAAGGGCATTCATGTCGGAGAGCGGAAGTGAAGCCTATGCGGCATCGAAAGGGGGGATTATATCAATTACCCATGCTCTTGCCGCATCCCTTGCCCCTGAAAAAATCCGGGTAAATTCCATAGCGCCAGGGTGGATTGAGACAGGCGATTACAGTATTCTTACAGGTGCTGATCATCTCCAGCATTTTTCGGGAAGGGTGGGCCGGCCTGATGATATAGCCAGGGCATGCCTTTTCCTTTCTTCTCCTGAAAATGATTTCATAAATGGAGCGAACCTTGTAATTGACGGCGGAATGACCAGGAAAATGATTTATGAAGAATGATATAAGTGTAATTGCAGCAGAGTGTAACTGTGACTCTGATTCGGGGGTGATATGATAAGAATGATAAAAAACCCGTCTTTGATAAAAGCTTCGGGGATACTTGAAAAAAAAATAGAAGAGTATTTCGGCAATGTCAACTCAAAAAGCGGCGATGTAAGCATTGCGCTGATGAACAGCCCGTCCGGCTGGGAAGAACCGTTCCAGAAACCTTCCTTTGACGAGTATACTGTTGTTCTTGACGGAGAACTGAGGGTAGAGTGCGGCGGCGCGGTTTATGATGTAAAGGCGGGAGAAGCTGTTCTCGTCGGGAAAAATGAAAGGGTAAGATACAGCACCCCGGCAGACGGAGGGGCAAGGTATATAGCTGTGTGTCTTCCTGCATTTTCTCCCGATACGGTACACAGGGAAAATTAATTATGATTCAATACATATATGATCCTCCTCAAAATACAATGCCATTGATAAAACAGCTGTTTGCTGAATACACAGGCAGTCTGAATCTGGATTTATCATTCCAGGATTTTGAGAAAGAGCTTGAAAATCTTCCCGGCAAATATGCGCCTCCTGAAGGATCCCTGATTCTTGCAGAGGAAAACGGGATTCCGGCAGGCTGTGTAGCCCTGAGAAAATTCGGAACTGGCGGTGATAAATGCGAGATGAAAAGAGTCTATGTCCCTGACGGCTTTAGAAAAAGGGGAATTGGAAAAGAGCTTGTCTGCAGGATAATTGCCCAGGGTTCTGCTATGGGATACGGTTCAATGCTTCTGGATACGTTAAGCACAATGGGGAAGGCAAGAGAGCTGTATGAGGCTGCGGGATTTAAAAAAATTGACGCCTATTATCATAATCCCCTTGAGGGCGCAATTTTCATGGAACTTGATCTTAAAGAAAAAAAGATTATAAGGGATAATCTGCAAGCCCTTTCTCTCCTGCCGGGGGGGGAGCGGGAGCCGCTGCCTGAAAATTATATCTTTGATTACGGCGGAGTAATAAGTTTTAATCAGAAAGAAGAAGATCTTATTAAAATGGCAAAAGTATCGGGAGCTGAGGATTTTAATCTTTTTGAAAAGGCGTACAGGGAAAACAGGCATGATTATGATGCTGGTATTGCTGACGGAAGGCAGTACTGGGATAAGGTATTCTCTGACTCGGGAGTTTTGTTGCCTGATGAGGAGCTCTGCCGGAAACTTATTGATATGGATATTGCAGGCTGGACTGATATAAACCATGAAACAGTTGATATAATCCGCAGCCTTAAAAGCAGGGGCGCTTATCTCGCGCTTCTTTCCAACATGCCCCGTGACATGCTGGTGTTTATCAGGGAGAACAAAAGCGGTGAGTTTTCATGGCTTGACTGTTTTGATATTAAACTGTTCTCCTGTGAGGTAAATATCTGTAAACCTGATCCTTCCATATTCGCCCTTTGCCTTGATAAAGGAAGCATAAATCCCTGCCGGGCAGTTTTTATTGACGACATGAAAGCCAATATCAGCGGGGCAGAAAGATGCGGAATTAAAGGCATCCTGTTTGAAGGTGCCAATTGTCTTAAAAAGATATTACTCCGGTGAAATTTCAATTGAAAAACTGAAAATGGTCCTCCTTGACATTCATTGTACCGGAGGAGTATTCTGAATCGGTTTTGATCTGATCACATTAACTTTATATAAGAATTTACTCCCGAACCAGGATGGCTGTTTTACGGCAGACTCTGGACTATCGGTTTACATAGGTGTGTATATGAAAATATCTGTAAAAGATGCGGCAGCATTGCTTGAGGTATCAGAATCTGCATTGTATCGCTGGATAGACCATGCTGAAATTCCGTTTTACAAGATAAACGATACTTATCGTTTTAACAGGTCGGAATTACTGCAGTGGGCCACTTCCCGTGGAATACGTGTTTCACCTGATATGTTCGCAGACATTGATAACGATTCTCCTGTCCTTCCGAGGCTGACGGATGCTATGCGTGCCGGCGGAGTTTTGTACGATATTGAGGGTGAAACAAACGCGGAGGTTTTAAAGTCAATTGTTGACAGAATGCTCCTTCCTCCAGAAGAGGACAGGCAGTTTTTATACCAGGTTCTGGTTGCCCGCGAAGCTTTGGGATCAACAGGTATCGGGAACGGCATTGCCATTCCACATGTCCGTAATCCTGTGGTTCTTCACATATCTGAACCTGCTGTTACATTATGCTTTTTAAAAAAAGCGATTGATTTTAAGGCTGTTGACGGTAAGCCGGTTTCTGTTCTTTTTACAATTATAAGCCCCACAGTCAGAACTCATCTGCATTTGCTTTCAAGAATTGCATTTGTCCTTCGTGATTCTGAGGTTCTGGCTTTACTTAAACGGCAGGCAGCACCTGAAGAAATATTGGATATAATTTCCAAAAATGAAGACAGTATCCCCGAAGTACAAAAATAATGAGCCAAGGAAGTATTTCGTGTCTGTTGATTTGATTTCTGCTTCGATAATAATTTTTGCCTTTAGCGGAGTTGCCGGTCTTTTTTTACATCCCCTTTCACCCTGGATCGGGCGTATTCATTCGTTTTTTATTTTGTCAGGTGTTATTCTGGGTTTTTGCGGAGCTATTACCGGTATTTTCATTCCTGATACTGCATTATATATTTTACCCTGGCCTTCTGTTCAGGGTGCATTGATTGGTGTTGATGCCCTGAGTGCATTTTTTCTCTTACCTGTATTTCTTGTGGGAGGACTCGGCGCAGTATACGGGCTCGGTTATTGGCCGCCCAGGGAGTATGTACGGACAGCGGCCTGTCTGAGGTTTTTCTGGGGATTGATTCTTTCCGGCATGACACTTCTGGTGATAAGTAAACATGCCCTGAGTTTTCTTCTCGGCTGGGAAACCATGGCTCTTTCGGCTTTTTTTCTTGTTTCAACTGAGGATGAAAAACCGGATTGCCGGAAAAGTGCCCTGATCTATCTGATAGCAACCCATATCGGAACTTTAACTCTTTTCGGCTTTTTCAGCCTCTGGCACAGTACTACCGGTTCATTCAACCTGATTCCTGTACAAACAGGTTTTATTCCTGCAAAAACAGTAAATATTCTTTTTTTGCTTGCTTTTACAGGATTCGGGCTGAAAGCCGGAATTATGCCGCTGCATTTCTGGCTGCCCGGTGCCCATGCCAATGCTCCAAGTCATGTATCTGCACTGTTTTCGGGTGTAATGCTTAAAATGGGAATCTACGGAATTCTGCGTGTACTAACTCTGCTGCCGGGTATTTCCCCTTTCTGGGGCTGGTTCATTCTCCTTATGGGTTCCGTCAGCGGTCTTCTCGGAGTTATTTTCGCCCTTGCCCAGCACGACCTGAAGCGGCTTCTGGCATACCATAGTGTTGAAAATATCGGTATTATACTGCTGGGAATGGGAATGGCTCTTTTAGGGCGCAGTTATCACCGGCAGGAATGGGTTATTCTGGGGATGGCAGGCTGTCTGCTTCATGTCTGGAACCACAGTCTGTTCAAATCTTTACTGTTTTTCGGTGCAGGTTCGGTGCTTCATGGAACAGGAACACGCCGGATTGACAGGCTTGGCGGTCTTTCAAAATTTATGCCATTTACGGCCGCTACTTTTTTGACCGGTGCTGCGGCGATAAGCGGTCTGCCGCCGCTGAATGGTTTTATCAGTGAGTTTTTTATTTATTTCGGCTTTTTCAGATCTGCCGTATCGGTCGAAAAGCTTGCATCGCTTGCTCTTCTTGCCATACCTGTGCTGGCGATGATAGGCGCCCTGGCAGTTTCATGTTTTGTGAAGGTCACAGGAGCTGTTTTTTCCGGATCCCCGCGAACTGATGCTGCTGAAAAGGCAGCTGAATCACCGCTTTCTATGGTTCTCCCTATGGTTATATTGGCTCTGATTTGTCTGACTATCGGAATTTTTCCTGCCCTTACAGTTCCTTTCCTTGAAAGAGCTATTGCTGTCTGGCAGGGGTTTGACAAATTGTCTGTCCCGGCTGCTTCAGTTTCTTTAAGCAGACTGGTTCCATTCGGCTGGATCAGCTCAATATTGATAATAACATTATTCCTGTTAAGCATCATTTTTATCATTATATCCTTTTATAAACGGAGAATGATTCACAGGGCAGTAACCTGGGATTGCGGCTATGCAGAACCTTCTGTCCGCATGCAGTATACTGCTGCATCCTTTGCCAGGTCTCTGGTAAGTTTGTTCAGCTGGATTTTGAAACCGCATGAGCATTCACCCCGGTTGAAAGATAATTTCCCCGGCAGGAGCTGCCTGGAAAGTCATGTAAATGATCCGGTACTTGACCGCATTCTGATTCCTGATTTCAACTTTCTGCGGAACAGTGCCCGCTGGTTTTATCGTTTTCAGCAGGGACAGACTCAGTCCTATATACTGTATCTGGCGATTTTCATGAGTGTTCTTTTGGCAACATTGATACCTTTTAAGAAATTGTTTTTTGATCTTTTTACAAAATAGAAAAGGATTACCGGATTCTGTTACATCATGTGTTAAGGGAATCTGAAAAGATGATCGGGTAATTGTTAAAGTATCTGTTTTTAATGAGGAATAATTTAGATGACGAGTGTGATTGTTGTTCTCATCAGTGCAGGGATAATAGCTTTAAGCGGTATTCCGGCAGGGCTGGGATCAAGAGGGTCTGTAACCGGTCAACGATGTACCTTGGCACTTTTTGCAGCCGGCAGTCTGACCGGTATTGCCGGGACAGTATGGGCACTTGCGCAGCCCGGTATTCCTTCCGTGATCCTTCCCTGGGCCTTGCCCTGGGGGCAGTTTTATGTATCCATAGATAATTTCAGTGCATTTTTTCTCCTGTTGGTTTTTATAATTCCTCTGTTTGGCGCCATTTATGGTCTTGAATACTGGAAACAAAATGAGCATCAGGAGAACGGCCGCCGCCTGGGTGTTTTTTTCGGACTGCTCACAGCTTCAATGGCAATGGTAGTAATTGCCCGGGATTCCCTGCTCTTCATCATGGTGTGGGAAATTATGGCACTTTCGGCATATTTTGCAGCTACAGTAGAGGATGATAAGGCAGAAGTCCGCCGGGCGGGGTGGATTTATCTTGTGGCTACCCATACAGGAACCATGATTCTCATGGCAATGTTTTTAATATGGTACCGGGTATCAGGAACTTTTTCCCTTACTGTGACAGATTTAATACCTGCAGAGACCGCCGGACTTATCTTTGTATTATCTGTAGCCGGTTTTGGTTTCAAAGCCGGTCTGATGCCTCTTCATGTCTGGCTGCCCGGGGCCCACGCAAATGCTCCAAGTCATGTTTCAGCCGTTATGTCCGGTGTAATGCTTAAAATGGGGATATACGGTATTCTCCGGATTACATCCCTTTTTACTTTCTGCGAACCATGGTGGGGCACTTTGCTTTTAACTGCAGGGAGCATTACAGCACTCCTGGGGATAACTTTTGCGATCGGTCAGCGGGATCTGAAACGGATTCTGGCATACAGCAGTATAGAAAATATCGGCATAATCACGATGGGCATCGGCATTGCCATGCTGGGGAAAGCTTTCGGATTACCGGCTCTTATACTATTAGGTCTTGGCGGCGCCCTGTTCCATATCTGGAATCACGGAATTTTTAAAACCCTGATGTTTCTTAATTCAGGGGCGATAATCCATGCCACAGGAACCAGGGATATTGAGATTCTGGGCGGGCTGGCAAAAAAAATGCCTCACACTGCGCTGCTGTTTGTCATCGGGGCTGCCGCTATCGGAACCTTGCTGCCTTTAAACGGTTTTGCCGGGGAATGGCTGATCTACATGGGGATGTTTAACACTCTTTCGTTTACTTCAGTACCCAATTTACCCCTTGCCGGCATTTCTGCAGTAATTCTTGCGATGACCGGAGCTCTTGTACTCGCGGTTTTTGTCCGGCTTGCCGGTGTTATCTTTCTGGGTACACCGCGTTCATCAGCAGGGGAAAACGCCCATGATCCTGATATCGTAATGAAGTTTCCGATGATTGTACTAACCATGTTTTGTATTGTACTGGGTGTATATCCTATCCTTGTTTCACCATTTCTTGATAAAGCGGTACGTGCATGGATTCCTTCCATGGTTTTCCCCGCAACTATTCCTGAGCTGGTTCCGCAGATGTGGATTACCTGGATAAGTGCAGTCCTGCTGGTCCTTCTGGGGCTGGGTGGTTTCTGGTATTTTGTATCTGCAAAAAAACGGATTAATCCGGTTAAACACCTTACATGGGATTGCGGCTATGGTAGGCCTTCGTCCAGAATGCAGTACACCGGAACATCCTTCGGACGGTCGGTTGTAAATCTTTTCTCTTTTGTGTTGCTGCCTCTTGCCGGCAGGGTGAAAATCCGGGAATCTTTTCCTGAGCCTGTCCGATTTGATGCTTCAGTGCCTGATACTGTACTGGACCGTCTTGTGCTGCCCCTGTTTGCACTGGCAAATAAAATTCTGCCGAAAGTTTATGTATTTCAGCAGGGACAAACGTATTTATATGTCCTTTATGTGGTGATTATCACTGCTTTGCTGTTTTTAATAGGTATATAGGGAGTCGTAAATGATTATCATAATATTTCATCTTTTGTTTTTACTGCTGTTCCCTCCGTTCCTTTTGGGTGTTATCAGCAAGACTAAAGCCCTGTTCGCAGGACGAGTCGGAACTCCATTATTTCAGTACTATTTCGATATCATAAAACTTATGAAAAAGGGGATGGTAATCAGTTCCACCACTACCTGGATATTCCGTGCGGGGCCGATTATAAGTTTTGTTGTACCTGTTATGGCAGGATTATTAATGCCGATGGGAAATATTCCTGCCATCATCTCCTTTCCTGGGGATTTTCTCCTTTTTGCATATCTGTTTGCCCTTTCACGGTTTTTTACAACAGCTGCCGCGCTTGATACAGGTTCCGCTTTTGAAGGAATGGGCTCAGCCCGGGAAGTTACCTTTGCAGTTTTAACCGAACCGGCCCTGTTCTTTTCCTTCCTGGTTCTTGCCCGTCTTTCCGGATCTCTCTCGTTAAGCGGTATGCTGTCTCTAAGCGTCAAGCATCTTTTTGCAATCGGCAACGCGGCTCCGCTGCTGCTGACATTCGTAGGGCTGTTCATAGTGCTTTTGGCTGAAAACAGCCGTATACCGGTTGATGATCCGAATACACACCTGGAACTCACAATGATTCATGAGGTGATGGTACTGGACCACAGCGGACCGCTTCTCGGTCTGATCGAGTATGGTTCAGCTGTAAAGCTTTTTGTCCTTGGGTCTTTTTTACTTAACGTCATCCTGCCTTACCGCGTTATGCCGGTTTGGATGGGCGGACTTGTGTGGATCTGCGGGATTCTGCTGTTATCGGTTGCTATCGGGGTTATTGAATCCATTATGGCGAGACTCCGTATGCCACGGGTTCCTGCTCTGCTGATTGCGGCGATCCTGCTTTGCGGATCGGCTTTTATTATGCTGGTGAGGTAAAAAATGATTGATATTCTGAATTCTTTATTCGTCTTTGTGCTGATATTAAATCTTTTTGCACTGGGTAACGGGCGTATACTTTCTGTAATCAGAATAGTAGCAGTTCAGGGGATCATTCTTGGAATTATACCGCTGCTTATGCACCGGTATGTAACAATTCCGGAAGCAGTTTCTTCGTTGTCTGCTGTTTCACTGAAGGGTTTTATTATCCCTGCCATGATGACCAAAGCACTGCGTGATGTGCGCATCAAGAGGGAGGTGGAACCTCTCCTGGGTTTACTGCCGTCCACTATTCTCGGGGCGTTGGTCATCGGTGTGACTTTTCTGGCTTTTGCCAATACAAATCCGGTCGGACAGGATGGAATATCACTGATTATTCCCACTTCTATTTCAACAGTTATAGCAGGTTTTATACTGCTTACCACCAGGTTTAAAGCACTTTCACAGGTCCTGGGATATCTGATTCTTGAAAACGGTATATATATTTTCAGCCTTCTGCTGGTTGATGCCATTCCGCTGGTTGTTGAAATGGGAATGCTGCTTGACCTGTTTGTCAGCGTTTTTATTGTATCAATTATAACCAATCACATTAATCGCGCATTTTCATCGCTGGACACCCGCAAGCTTGCGGCGCTTAAGGAGTAACCCCATGGCAGCAATACTTATCCTTTTCCCCATAGCTGTGGCGTGTATTGCCATGATTTTTCCCTGGAACCGCATCCGGCCGGTTCTGTTACCCTTATCAGGAGTTGTCCATACGGCAGTTACTGTGATTGTTATGCTTCATCCTGAATACAGAATTTATAATTCATGGTTTACTCTGGATCCACTGGCAGCATTAATACTTCTTACGGTTTCGGTGCTGTATCTGTTCTCATCTTTTTATGCTGTCGGGTATCTCCAATTCCGTCAGGAACGGTCAAACAGGGTCTTTACAGCAAGCTTTTCCGCTTTTTTGGGACTTATCAGTATGGCAATCTGGGCGCATCACCTGGGTCTTATGTGGGTTGCCATTGAAGGTACAACCCTGGTTACCGCACCTCTTATCTATTTTAATCATTCACCGAGAAGTATTGAAGCAACCTGGAAATATCTGCTGGTCGGGTCAGTCGGTATTGCACTTGCCCTGCTGGGAACATTATTTCTTGCATACGCTTCAGTTCAGGGAGGCAGGGAAGCAACTCTTGATTTGACAGCTCTGGTTGCCAATGCCTCTTTTATGTCTCCGATGTGGCTTCGTTCAGCTTTCATTCTTCTTCTTGTAGGTTACGGGACAAAAATGGGTCTTGCACCGATGCATACCTGGAAGCCTGATGCATACGGAGAAGCTCCTGGTGTTGTCGGTGTAATTTTTGCCGGAGGAGTAACCAGCGGCGCTTTTCTGGCACTTTTGAGGATTTATCAGATTACAAATGCCGCAGGCCTTGAGCAGTTTACTTCCCGTCTGATGATCTTTATGGGGCTCTTTTCCATGGCCACAGCAGGTGTTTTCATGATAAACCAGCGTGACTTTAAAAGAATGCTTGCATACTCCAGTGTGGAACACATGGGTATACTTATTCTCGGAGTGGGAATAGGGGGAATTGCTCTCTGGGGCGCTCTGCTTCATGTGCTGATGAATGCCATGACCAAAGGCCTTCTTTTCCTTTCGGCAGGGAATATTCACAGGGCTTTCAGGTTTAAGAGTACTGATTCAGTACACGGTGCCTTCCGCCGGCTTCCTCTTTCAGCGTCACTGTTTATTATCGGATTTCTGGCTATAACAGGATCACCGCCGTTCGGTCCCTTTATAAGTGAATTTTCGATATTGAACGGCGCTTTTCTCTCCGGCCGGTTTGTAAGCGGTTCTCTTTTTCTGTTTTTTCTCCTGGTTGTGTTCATTGGAATGGGTATCACAGTTCTTAAGGTTGTACAGGGAAGACCCCCCGGGGATGTTAATGTATCTCCTTATCATGAAGATGTTTTAACGACACTTCCTGCACTTTGCTTTATGGTGATTGTACTTCTTCTGGGTGTCTATATTCCTCCGTTCCTGAGAGAAATGCTTGACCAGGCGGTTAATTTTCTGGGGAATCAGCTATGAAAACTATAATCAATGGTAAATCAATACCGCTTTCAACAATTCCTGTAAGGGAGTTTGCTGATTTTTCAAACACAATAATCAGGAACGTCGCTGCCGGTAAACGTGTCAGCACCTATTTCGGTGTTCCGGGTGAAGACAGGAAACGAGTCGAAGTCTTTGTTATTCTGGCTGATGACAGCAGGAATCTGCTCGAAGTCGGACGTTCAGTCATCGAGGGGGATTCGTTCAACTCCATCACCCCCCGGTGTCCTCAGGTTCACCTGTTCGAACGGGAAATTTCTGAACAGTTCGGTCTGAAAGCACTGGGGCATCCCTGGTTCAAGCCTGTCCGTTATATTCATTCCTGGACAGAAAAGGATGCCTGGGACCGTCCTTCTGACGATGTAATACTTCCGGCTGTCGGGGATTTTTACCGGGTTGAAGGTGAACAGATTCATGAGGTTGCTGTCGGACCCGTGCATGCGGGTGTTATTGAGCCGGGTCATTTCAGGTTTCAGTGTTACGGTGAAGAAGTTTATCACCTGGAAATTGCACTGGGCTTTCAGCACAGGGGTGTTGAGAGAGCTCTGAAGGGCGGACCTGATCCGGGAACTCTGCACTATATTGAAACCCTGGCCGGCGATACTACCATAGGTCATACCATAAGCTATTCTCAGGTAGTGGAAGCTCTTTCCCGGACACAGATTACAGCCAGGGCTCAGGCATTAAGGGGTATTGCACTTGAACTTGAGAGGCTTGCCAACCATATCGGAGACCTCGGAGCACTTTCCGGAGATGTCGGTTACCTGCCTACTTCCAGTTTCTGTGGCCGTATCAGGGGCGAACTTCTGAATATGACGGCTGCTTTATGCGGAAACCGCTTCGGCAGGGGGATGACCCGCCCGGGCGGGGCAGGATTTGATGCTGAATCTGAACGGATTACAGAACTACTGCAAAGACTTGATGTTAATGAAAAGGATTCCCGTGATGCGATAAATCTGCTCTGGGATAATCAGTCAGTCATGGCCAGATTTGAAGATACCGGACCCCTTTCCAGAGAAAAAGCCATCGAATTGGGAATTGTAGGTCCTCCGGCCCGTGCGACAGGACTCAACCGGGATGTCAGGTACACACAACCGTCAGGAATTTTCAGTTTTGTTCAGATTCCTGTATCGACATACGATTCCGGTGATGTATTTGCCCGTGCATACGTAAGGTGGCTGGAAATTCAGCAATCATTCGCTTTTATCCGTGATCAGCTTACCCGTCTTCCCTCTGGTCCTGTAATGACAGATGTTGGACAGCTTGCTCCGGACAGTCTGGCGGTATCCCTGATCGAAGGATGGCGGGGTGAAATTTGTCAGGTTGGAATTACAAATGGTGAGGGTTTGTTTGCCAGGTATAAGGTAACTGATCCCTCTTTCCATAACTGGATAGCCCTTGCCCAGGTATTAAGAAATCAGGAAATTTCAGACTTTCCCCTGTGCAACAAGAGTTTCAATCTGTCCTATTGCGGACATGATCTGTAAAATAAGGAATAAACTATGTACAAAGAAATACTGACCAGGATAAAACAGGGGCACAGGACAATCAAATTTCCTCATGGAAATACACCTGTCCTTCCGGACCGTTACCGTGGGCTACCCCGTATATCAGCAGAAAAGTGCCCTGCACTATGCAGTAAATGTTCCGAAGCATGCAGTACCGGAGCTATCGATCCGGAAACTAAAATCATTGATATGGGAAAATGTCTTTTTTGTACCGACTGCATACAGGCCTGTCCCGCGGCTGCAATCGAGTTTACCAGGGATTACCGACTGTCTGTCAGGAAGAGGGTGGATTTGTTTGTTGGGCCGGATGAAGAAGAAATTGAACTTACCGGTGAGCTTGACAGAAAAATGAAAAATCTTTTCAGGCGGTCATTGAAATTGCGGGTGGTGAGCGCCGGAGGTTGTAATGCATGTGAAGCTGACGTGAATGTATTAAATACCATCGGCTGGGATCTCGGCCGCTTCGGGATCAGCTATGTTGCTTCTCCCAGACATGCAGACGGTATTATTGTTACAGGTCCTGTTACAAAGAATATGGAACTGGCTTTGAAAAAAACCTATGATGCCGTACCAGACCCGAAAATTGTTATAGCTGTCGGCGCCTGCGCAATTGCGGGAGGACCGTATGCAGGACACCCTGAGGTTTTAGGCGGTGCTGATGTCATGATACCGGTAGATCTTTATATACCAGGATGTCCACCGCATCCACTTACAATTCTCGACGGTCTTCTGCGGCTTCTTGGAAGGATCAGAACGGAAAAGGGATGATAAAAAAACTTCCCTGATGGAGTCTTTTTAGTCAAGGCGTGTTAGCCCTCTGCCCTTGCGGCTCCCACAAATTTAAACTTTCCAGGTCCGGACGCAAAAAAAAGACTCCCTTTCGGAAGTCTTATTACGTCCAAGAGGATTCGAACCTCTGACCCTCGCCTTAGAAGGGCGATGCTCTATCCAGCTGAGCTATGGACGCGCGAGTCGGGATAGAAGGACTCGAACCTTCGGTCTCCTGCTCCCAAAGCAGGCGCCTTAGCCACTAGGCTACATCCCGAAAATCTGGTGAATTATACTGTTATCACTTTACATGGTCAAGATATGGATGCTACTTTTAACCATGAAACAAGCTGATATCAGGCGCTTGTCGGATGAAATATTCACCCTTCTGGATTCCAATTATCCGGATACAATAGAGTTTCTCCGCTACCACAGCAGCTTCGAACTTTTAATCTCGGTTATCCTTTCAGCGCAGACTACAGACCGGCAGGTGATGGAAGTAACCCCTGCGCTTTTCGGCAGGTATCCCGGTCCCCAGGAGCTTTCAGAAGGCAGTCTGGATGATATAATGGACATAATCAGGTCTACTGGGTTTTATAAGGTCAAGGCACAGAATATCAAAAAGACTGCCAAAATGCTTGTTCAGGATTTCAAAAGCACAGTTCCGGATACAATTGAAAAACTAATCCTTTTGCCGGGTGTAGGGAGGAAAAGCGCCAATGTGATTTTAGGTGCTGTATTCGGAAAACCTGCTGTAATAGTTGATACCCATTTCGCCCGGGTTGTAAAAAGGCTCGGCCTGACTGAACAAAAAGATCCCGATAAAATTGAGTATGATATTGCCTTGCTTATTGCAAAAGAAAAACAGTACAGGTTTTCCATGACAGTAAATCTTCACGGCAGGGAAGTATGCCATGCCCGAAAGCCATTATGCGGCAGCTGTTTTTTAAGCCGCCTCTGCAGAAGCGCTGTTCTTTGATATAAATAAGACTGATTTTACACGTCTATTCAGAAAGTATTTTCTCCCATTCGTCATCAGAAACACCTGACTCAGAAAGGTGTCTGTTGAAATATTCAGAGCAGTTTTTAAGCCGCATGGCTGTATCAATTGAAATAGCGTGTTCAATTTCGCATGCCGAGCTGTCTGATTCTGCTTTTGAAAGCCTGAGGACAGATTGAAGAAAATCCCTTATAATATCGTGCTTTTTTCTTACTGTCGCAGCAATTTTTTTCCCCTTATCCGTAAGAGAAATAAAGGAATTTTTTTCATAGTTGACAAGACCCCGCTCTTTGAGGTTTTTAAGTGCGGATGTAACAGATGACATTTGAACATTAAGCTTGGCGGCAATATCCTTAACCCTGGCGACCCTGTTTTTTGATTCGAGAAAGAGAATGGCCTCGAGGTAGTCCTCAAGGCTTGTTGACAGTTTGGCCTTGTTGCTTGTCATAATAATATAAAAGTACATCAGGGTGAGCATATTTGCAACTAAGAAAAAAGAGATTCAGGAAGAACATATGGAAAAAATACTTGCAACTATCGCCCTGCAGATTTATGTTATATAATTATTGTGCTATATATAGTACAATTCTATTCGTATAATTAAACCGTATATTAAAAAAGAAGGTGAAAAATTGAATTCAAAGGAAAATCACAACTTTGAAAGTTTTGAAGAACTTAAATTACACTACATTAACAATCTCCCTCTTGATATTGGAAATATTTCCGATAAATTCGAAGTTTTATCTTCTTCCGGGATAAATAAAATAAATGCTGCAGAGCTAAGGACTGATATTCATAAGCTGGCCGGATCAGCCGGCAGTTTCGGTTTTAAGGAAATAAGCACAATACTTAAAAGGATTGATCAGTATTTAACAAAATATATTGAGAATGAAATATCTGATAATGATTTTGATAAGCAGTATGTAAAAGAAACAATTCAGGAAGTAAGGGAAAAACTTTCAGGATCCAGAAATCCGTCTGTTGTAAGAAACCTTCATTCTGTTACAACGCTCCCTGTAACTCATGGAAGGGTATTTGAAAAAATACCTGCCACATGGGATAAAAATCTGATTATATGCAATCCTGAAAAACAGAATTATCTTGAAGAACTGAGAGGTAAACTCTCATATTTCGGATATAAGGTCGAATATTTTACAGATAAAGATGAAGCTGTGAAGCGCATTGAAAATGAGTCTATTTATCTTGCGCTTGTTGATGTTGACTGTCTTCAGAAAAATCCTGAATTGGGTGCCAGACTTGTTAAAATAAAGGAAAAAAGGGAATGCACAAAGTTAATCTATACATCAGCCCATAATGATTTTTTGACCCGTCTTTTCGCGCTCAAGAGCGGGGGAGATGCTTTTTTTGAAAGCCCGATAAATATTATAAAGCTTGTTGATAAAATTGAATTTTTTGCAGACAGCCGCAGGATAAAACCTGATCACATTCTTATTATTGATGACGATATGGATACCCTTTCCTACTATGCGCATCTTTTCCAGGAGTACGGAATGATAACTTCGGTTACTTCTGACCCCTATTCTGCTTTTGATCTGATAATAGAGGCTTCGCCTGACCTGGTTTTTATTGATATGCTGATGCCGGGGTGCAACGGACTGGAACTCGCCTCTGTAATAAGGCAGCATGAGGAGTTTGTTTCAACTCCTATCATTCTTTATTCTGCGTTTGATAAGCCTGATTTTATTGATACAGGAGTCCCTTTTTCCGGAGATGAATTTATCAATAAATCTGTGAATGATGAAATACTTGTAAACATTGTTACAAACAGGATCTACAGGTCAAAAAATCTAAGACATTTCATGGAAAGGGATTCTCTTACCGGGCTGCTTAATCATACAAATCTGAATGACGGCTTCTACAGGGAGCTCCTGCGGGCTGACCGTATGCAGCTTCCGTTAAGTTACGCAATGATAGACCTTGATAATTTTAAATCTGTTAACGATAAATACGGACATCTTGTCGGAGACACAATACTAAAAAGTCTTGCGTATATGCTGATTGAAAGACTCAGAACTACTGATATTATTGGCCGTTACGGCGGGGAAGAGTTTGTTGTAATTCTTAATAACACTTCCGTGGAAAATGCAAAAAAAGTTCTGGATGGAATAAGGGTAAATTTTTCTAAAATATCTCACAGCACGAAAGACGAGCAGTTTAGTGTGACTTTCAGCTGCGGTATAGCAGGCTATCCTGATTTTTCTCTTGCAGAAACTATCTCCGAAGCGGCAGATAAAGCCCTTTATACGGCTAAGAATCAGGGAAAGAACCGGGTTGTTATCTATGGGGACAGTTAAGGCCGTTTCAGCAGCATTGTTAATTTTTTTTAGTGTTTATCTTCTCTCCTGTGAGACTAACGAAGGTTATTTTTACGGGAAAATCAAAAACAACGGTAAATACGAAAAAACAGTATTGCGGTTTGAAAAAAGCAGTGATAAAAAAACAGGGTATTATAGATTTAAAAAACCATACATTATCGAAAACAGCGGTCAGCCGGTGTTCTTCAAATCTGAAATACCTGAAGTAAATGGATCGTTTTTTTTTACTATACATACAGCATCTCCCTCCTCCCCCGATACCCGGACAGAATCTATACATAGCATTGAATTTTCGTCAGAAGGGCCTTCAAAAGCAGTTCTTTTTTTTAGTATGCAGGGGCCTTCATCTATCAAAGGTTTTTCTATAACTGAATTAACCGAAGAAAGCGAATCAGCTGGATATCAGAGCGGGAAAAAAACAAAAGAGGAAAACAGGGATATTTCCGGGTCTTCAGGTCCAATTGAGGTGAGGATAATAGCAGGTACTGAATACAGGGAAGGATTTTTAAGGGAAAATGGATTTATTTATCAGAGTGAAAATTTTCACAGGATAACTGAAGACGGGGAAGAAGTTTTTTCTTTTAATTCCGGAAACGGAAACGGAATTAAAAGTCTTGATAAAATTAAGATAAGAGTGGAAAACGGACCTTTATACAGTCATGATGAAAATATATTGCTGGTGAATTTTTATTCCAAAGGTATTAAAAAAAGTGTTAAGGCCCTTCCGGTGAGGGATGAAATAAATTTTACTCCGGCGGATTTAAAAACAATATTTCCTGCGCTGCCGGATGAGTTAAGGTTTTCTGTTACTTCTTTAAATGGAGCTTCCAGCCCTGTGGTAAAGGGTGTTTCAGTTTTTCGCAGTTCAGAAAACCAGACTCATTCTGATTATTCGGCGATAAAAGCTGATTTTAATTCCATGCTTGATTACAGTATTGAAAAATGGAGAACCGCAAACTATGAACTGTTTTCCTGGTCGGTTTTTCCTGAATTTCTTCTTATTGATACAATAGACTACAGATTCCAGAATGCAATGTTCAAGAGGCTTGCCTTTTTTGTGGAAAAGCCTGGTGCTGCGGGAAAGCTTCTTACAGACAGTGAGATGGAAAAACTGCATGGATGGAATGCCCATGATTACAGGGCCGAGGACCTTTGCAGGTTTTTTAATCTGGCGGAGGAAACAGGTTTTAACCTCTCTGAAGAAGAGGAAATACTTAAAATGCTGCTCCTTGAAAACAAAATAATCCGGAATGATCAGGGCGGCAAGGAATATCTTCCTTCAGGGGGCGGTATTCTGTCTATTTCAAGGGAATCAAACCCTTTTCTGCGGAAAGTATTTATTTCCCATGAGGGATATCACGGTGTCTTTTTTTCATCAAAGGAATTCAGGGAAAAGTGCGGATTGATATGGAACAAAACTCCGGAAGATGTAAAAACTTTCTGGAAATTTTTCCTTGCCCATAAGCATTATGATATTTCAAACAGTTACCTTGTTATTAATGAATTCATGGCCTACAACCTTCAGCAGACGCCGGATAAGGGTAGAGATTATTTTTTTGAATATATAATTCCCGCCCTCTATGATAATTATCCCTCACGGAAAGATTTTCTGGATAATATCAATGAAAATTACCGGGAAGAATTTTATGAAATAAGCACTGACATTGCAGCAGCCCTGTATGAAACAACAGGCCTTCCGCCCGGCAAGCTTCTCTTTATTGAAAACAGTCCCTGAGTCTGCCTCTGTAACTGCCAATGGGAGCCGGTAAAGCAAACTTCAGGGCGGATATTATCCGCCGGGATATTATCCGCCCCTGTTGTCCGCCCCTGTTGTCCGAACCCTTTTCAGGTTGAATCCTTGTCAGGATAGATCATCATCAGATCACAATTTATTCTCAACCTCTGTAATTGCCTCTTCTATTGCATTGAGCGCAAAATCCATCTCTTTTTTTGTTATAACAAGAGACGGGGTCAGCGTAAGGATATTCCCCATAGTAAGCTTGAAGCTGACTCCTTTCGACAGAGCCCTGTACATAACCTCTTCCGCCTCTTCCGATGCAATCTCCCGTGTTTCCCTGTTCTTTACCAGCTCAATCCCGATAAAAAGGCCTATTCCTCTTACAGCTCCTATCAGCGGATGCCGCTCCATCATCTCATTCGCTTTTTTAAGTGAATACTCCCCCAGGATTCTTGAATGCTCTACAAGCTTGTTTTTTTCAATGTAGTTAATGGCTGCAAGCCCTGCCGCAGCTCCAAGAGTGCTTTTTTCGTGTGTGAAGTGTCCGAGCGCGATATGGCCTGCCACATCAAGCCTTTCGTCTGCTATAACAGCCGCGATTGGAAATACTCCGCCGCCGAGTCCTTTCCCGATGACAAGAATATCCGGGGTAACATCAAAATTCTGGCATGTAAACCACTGGCCCGTTCTTCCAAGAGCGTGAGGAATTTCATCGAAAATGAGGAGGGCCCCGTATTTGTCACAGGCTTTTCTGACAATCTGCCAGTATTCTTTCGAAGGGACATAAGGTGTGCTTCTCATCGGTTCTGAAATAACTGCAGCGATATCACCCTCTTTTTCAAGAATATACTCGATATACTTTGCCCAGAGTATCTCCCACTCTTCAGGTTTTCCTATGTCCATGAACCGTCTGTGAATATCAGGCGGGGGAACGTGTTCTGTTCCGCTTGACAGGGGGCCGATCCCTTTTCTGAAAACTGCCTCACCCCCGATAGAAATTGTATCGAGCGTCGCGCCGTGAAAAGAATCCCACATTGAAATTGTCTTATATCTTCCTGTTGCTATACGGGCAAGCTTAATCGCGATTGAGTTTGCTTCCGCGCCTCCGGGGGCAAAAAGCATTTTATTGAGGTTTCCCGGGGTGAGGGATGCAATTTTTTTGGCGAATTCTATCACAATTTTGTTTGTATACCGCCGTGTACAAAAGGGAAGTTCATCCAGTTGTTTTTTTACTGCATCAATAACGTCCTGATTTCCGAAACCGACCTGATGTACATTGTTGCCGTGGAAATCAAGATATTTTCTCCCTTCATAGTCTTCTATCCAGGCGCCTTTTGCTGATGCAAGGACATTAAGGCATGGGGATGAGAGCGATTGTTTTAAAAAATATCTGCTGTCCTCCTCAAGTATTTCCGCGGTTTCTTTTCCTATATTTTCATCCTGCCACTGCTTTCTTTTTTCCGAGATATTAATATCACCTTCCAGCTTAAGCTGGCTGCTCATTTTTTCCGGCATGGGCCCTCCTTATTCAATTATTTTCAAAATATAGCTGAGAGACACAATTGTGTCAACAAATGTATATACAAATATAGTTAGAGTTGATATGAAAATATGCATTTTTTATAAAAAAATGATTATAATCATATTATATAATATTAAGATTTGTTATCATAATAAAATATGATAATTAATATAATATAAATTTATTGACAATAAAACAAACTGCCCTGATAATTTATTATGTTGATCAATAAACAGTAAATATATGCCAAAAAGAATGACTAATTATTTAGGGAGGAGTTTAATGAAAAAGATAATTTTATTGGGGCTGATCCTTATTGTTGCACCGTGCCTGGTTTTTTCCGGCGGTGCAGGTGAGCAAGGGTATTCGGCAATTATGGGAAGCTCAAGTCTTGGAGGAACATGGTATCCGACAGCGGCAAGAATGGCAGGCGCCGCGATGGAACATGGTGGCATAATAATAACTGTCCAGTCATCCGGCGGCGGAACAGAAAATGTAAGACTTATGAGGCAGGACCAGTATCAGATGGGACTTTGTGAACCAAATATTGCCAACTACGCATATAAAGGTGTTAAATTATTCAAGGATGACGGGCCATATGACAATCTTACATTTGTTACAAACCTTTACCCAAATGCGGCCTGCGCGGTTGTTCACAAGGGCGGCCCGATAAAAACAATGTATGATTATAACATGGACAGCAATGGTGGAAAAAAATACGGATTTGCTCCGGGAAGTCCGGGATCAGGTGATGAATACTGCTGGGAAGAGATTTTCAGCATCTATGGCGCAAACAAAACAAACATGAACTGGAAGCCCCTTTCCCACAATGAAAGAGTTATGGCTTTCAAGGACAGAATTCTTGAAGGAATAGGTTATACGACAGCACAGCCTTCAGGGAGTATAATTGAAGCATCAGCACAGACTCCAATCAGAATTTTGGAGATAACGGGAAAAGACAGGGAAAAAATAATCAAAGAATTCCCCTGGTATTCTCCGGCGGTAATCCCTGCAGGCATGTATAATGGCATTGATGCTGATGTGGAAACAATTTCAATCGGCGGATTTGTTCTTGCCAACAAGGATGTTCCAGAGGATTTTATTTACAGATATCTTTCCGCTGTTTACGGCAAAGGACTTAAAAGTGTTCAGGGTGTGGCAGAAGCAACAAAAGATATAAAACTTGAAAATTCCATTAATGGCAATGAGACTGCTTCGATGGCATTTCATGCCGGTGCTGAAAAATTTTACAGGGAAAAAGGTCTCCTGAAATAGAAATTATTAAGCTGATCGCCTTTTAAGCGGGGTATTTAAACAGATATCCCGCATTTTTTCCCTCTGATAATACTGAAAATTATCAGTGCATTAATTTAATCTCTCTATTTTACTTTCTGTAATTCGTGAATATTATTAATTCCAGCCGTAAAAATAGAAACCAAAAAACAGTTGACAAAAGATTGAATCAGAGTGATAATTTTCCTAACAGTAAATTAACTAAATTTTAACACTAATAAAGGAGAGAAGTATGAAGAGAATTTTAATTTTTCTACTAATTGCCTTCCTGTTTACCAGTTTTGCATTTGCAGCTGGACAGGGAGAAGCTGGTGGAAAAAAATACTCAGCAATCATGGGAAGTTCAAGCCTTGGTGGATCATGGTATCCTATGGCTAGTAGACTTGCCGGTGTAGCAATGAAGTACGGCGATATAGTAATAACTGTACAGTCCTCAGGCGGCGGTACAGAGAACGTAAGACTTATGAAACAGGGTCAGTATAACATGGGTCTCTGCGAACCAAACGCAGCCAACTATGCTTATCAGGGAATTAAAATGTTTGCCAAAGAAGGCAAATTTGATAACCTCAGATATGTTATGGGCCTTTATCCGCTTCCTTTGACAGCAGTTGTTCATAAAGACGGTCCTATTACAAGCCTTGGTGATTTTGATAAGGCAAAAACAGGTAAAAGCTACGGTTTTTCACCTGGAAGCCCGGGATCAGGCGATGAAGTCAGCTGGCTTGAAGTTTTCGAAGCTTACGGCGTTAAAAAAGATGACATGAACTGGAAACCACTTTCACATAATGAAAGAGTAATGGCTTTCAAAGACAGAATTCTTGAATGCGTAGCTTTTGAAACAGCTCAGCCTGCAGGTGCTATAATCGAACTTTCAGCTCAGAACCCGATCAGAATTATTGAAATCAAGGGCGCAGAAAGAGACAAGATTCTCAAAGCTCTTCCTTTCTATGGTAAATATACACTTCCTGCTGGAATGTATAACGGTCAGGATACAGCAGTTGAAACAATCTTCCTTGGCGGATTTTGTCTTGCCAATGCAGATGTTCCAGAAGATTTTATCTACAAATATCTGACAGCAATTTATGGACCTGGTCTTTCCGAAGTACAGAGTGTATTCCCGGTAGCAAAAGAAATTACCCTGAAAACAGCTATTCTTGGAAATGAGAACGGAGAAATCCCTTTCCACCCAGGTGCTCTTAAATTCTACAAGGAAAAAGGTCTTCTTAAATAATTCTAATATATAGAGTTAGAGAAAGATTAAAAGCCATACCGCAAGGTATGGCTTTTTTTATGGTCTGCACGGTATAGCCGGTAATTCCGGCAGACCCGGCAGTACTGCTGCTGATGACAGATCAGATGTTTTATCCGGACAGGTATATCTATTACGGGATAATAAAGATAATTGTTTTGCCCGAAAAGTTACTAAAAAAAATTTGTATTGTATTATTCAGCTTTATTAAATATAGTATTTAAAGTAATGAACCTATATCATTTAAAGACTTTTTTTTATACTGCCAAATACAGGAGCTTCACAAAAGCGGCTGATGTACTTTGTATTACCCAGCCGGCTGTAACGAGACAGATTCAGGAGCTTCAGTCTACTCATAACCTTGTTTTGTTTAACAGGATAGGGAAAAAAATCCTTCTCACCGATGCCGGTGAGGCGTTGTACTCTCTGGCTGAGAAAATATTCGAGCTTGAAACACAGGTTGAAGAAAGCATCCGGGATTTTCAGCAGCAGAAAAGCGGTAAAATAAGTATTGTGACGTCCGAAACTTTCGGCGGTTTTTATCTTCCTAAGATTATAATAAAGTTTAACCAGAAATATCCTGATATATATGTTTCTGCAATGACTCTTAATGATTTTTATGTTGTTGATTATGTTTCAAGACTTACCTATGATTTCGGTTTTTTATCGAAAGAGATGTCTCACCCTAAAATTATTGTAAAAGAACTGTTTGAGGAAGACATTGTCATGATAATCAACCCGGAACATCCTCTTGCAGGAAAAAGCATTATTGAACCTCACGAACTGGATAATATCCCGATGATAATGCCTGAGCAGGACAGCGGTACCCGCAATATTCTTAACGAATTCAAAAAAAGACATGATCTGAAATTTAATGTTGTATGTGAGTTTTCAAACAACGATTCAATAAAAACCCTTGTTCAGGAAGGAATGGGCGTTTCCCTTATCTCAAGAAATGTTGTAAAGAATGAGATAAAGAGGGGAGAACTTGCATCTCTTAATATAAATGATAAAGGTTTAACGAGAAAATATTATATCACTTATCATAAGGAAAAATACTTTACAAAGACGATAGCTGAATTTATCGCAATAACATATCAGTGGTCTAATGAGTATATGAATGAATACGGCCGCGGTCCGGTATTATAAAATTACCCTGCATCGATTATACTTCTTAATATAATATCCACAAATCATAATAAAATATGATAATAATTATAATTAATAATTATTGACAAAGCTCACTCCAAAAAAGATAATATATTTAAGATTATTAATCTTTATAATAAGTATAATTAAATATTATACAACAAGGAGATGAAAACGTGGCTAAAAAATTATTTGCTCTTGCGGGAGCCGGAAAAATCTGCGGCTGGGCACTTAGAACTGCGGTAAAAAATTCAGACAAAAATCTTTTTGACAGGATTACAATCGGTGAGTACAACCTTGAAGCTGCAAATGCGCTTAAGGCTGAGCTTGATGATCCAAGAGTTGATGTCGTAAAAATCGATATCAATGACGAGGCCGATGCAATAAATAAAATGAAGGGGTATGATGTTGTTCTCGACGGTTCAACAATCAAATTGAACGGTATTTCAACAAGGATTATTGCGCAGGCCGGATGCAGCGGTTTAAATCTTAACGGTTTCGGTGAAGAATATAAATACAGCGATATTTTTAAAAAAAACGGCAGGATTCATATTCCCGGTTACGGGATGACACCCGGGCTTACAGATTCGATGGTGAGGGCAGGTGCTGAAAAACTTGATAAAATTGATACAGTAAGAGTAAGCCACTGTGCGTTCAGGCCTATCGCGTATTCTCCTGCTATTTTTGAAACAACTTCATACGAGTATGATCCGAACCTTCCAGGCAGGGTTGTTTATGAAGACGGAGAACTTAAGCAGGTTCCCCCGTTTGCACGGGAAAGGCTGATTCCTACCCCTCTTCCATACGGGACAAATCCTCAGTACATAATCCCCCACTCGGAGGTGCATACTGCAACAGAATATCTTAAAAAAATCGGGAAACCGCCCAGGCTTGTAGAGGTAAGGGGAACCTGGCCGCAGAAAAACATGAGACTTATTAAAGCTCTTTATGAATGGGGCATAATGAAAAACGAAAAATTCACCTATAACGGTTCAGAAATGAAGATTATGGATGTTATCGGCGCTTATCTTCAGCAGAAGGAAGATGGAAAAGTGACAGATCTTTACGGATACTGCCTCTATATCCAGCTGCTTGGAGAAAAGAACGGCAGGAAGATTGAACAGGTCCTTTATCATACACACCCGAAATCAGATGGTTCGGTTAAAGGCTGGGAAGGGCTTACCGCCTATATCAGGAATGTTGGTTCTCCGATGGGTGTCGCTGCTCTGCTTATTGCCCAGGGTAAATCAGCAGGAACAGGTTGTGTAATTCCTGAAGAAGCATTTGATCCCGCGGATGTTTTTGCGGCGCTTGAGCCGATCGGGATCCGGATTCACCAGTCTGAAAGGGAAATTGCTGATTATAATTATTGATATAAGGGAACCTAAGATACTTCTCCCGGAAACTTAATTTTACCGGCCCGGACTGCAGGAAACTGCGATCCGGGTTTTTTTATGAGACACAATTTTTTTTAATAAATAAGCTTTATCAGGCTGTCCGGATAAGAGGAATCCGGGGTATTACATTACCGGTGAAAGAATTCTTATTGCTGAATTTCTGAATTTTCTGAATATCCCTGTTTTTTGGAGATATGCTCTTGTAACTGTTTCTGAAAATTCCAGGTCTTTGTAGAAAGAGGTAATCATTTCCCCTGCTATTTCTGAATCATATATAAGGGCGTTTATTTCATAGTTGATATGGAAACTTCTCATATCGAGGTTACAGCTTCCGATTGAGACTATTGTGCCGTCAGCAATAACAATTTTTGAATGCATAAACCCTTTTTTATATAAAAATATATTTACTCCTGCATTTAAAAGGGGCTCGAAATAGGTGTGAGCGGCCCAGTATGGAATTAATTTGTCAGGGATACCTGTCATAAGGATATTGACGCTAATGCCGCTTAAAGCCGCCGTCTCAAGAGCTGTCATTATGCTTTGATCCGGAATAAAATAGGGAGTCTGGATATATATTTCCTTGTTTGCATTGGTAATCATTGTGAAATACATCTGATGTATGGAATCCCACCTGGAATCAGCCCCGCTTGTTGCTACCTGAATAGGCATTTCTGTCGCTGCAATAGTATTTTCAGGAAAATATTTTCTGTCGAGAAGCAGTTCATCACCGCTGTTATACCAGTCTACGAGGAATACAGACTGAAATATACTTACGCTTTCACCTATAAGCCGGATCTGGGTATCTTTCCAGCTTTCAAACCTCCTGCCGCCGGAAATATATTCGTATCCGACATTCATCCCTCCCGTATATGCAATTTCTCCGTCAATTACGGCAATTTTTCTGTGATTACAGTAGTTTATTTTGATAATGGCAAAAGGGGCTGCAAGATCAAGATAATACTTGTATTTTATCCCTGCTTTTTTAAGTTCTCTTTTATACTTATAGGAAATCCTTCCAAAAGAGCCTACTCCGTCAAAAAGAAGTCTTATTTCAACACCTTCAGCTGCTTTCTTCAGCAGAATTTCTTTAATTTCTTCGCCAAGACGGTCCGATGTCCAGATAAAAAACTCAAGATGTATTGATGATTTTGCATTTTCAAGATCCTTTAATAAATCCCTGAAAAATTCTTCGCCTGTATGGTAGATGCTGCAGTTATTTTTCAGAGTCAGAATTGAACTGTTCGAGTTCATCAGGAGGTTCATCAGTTTGTTCTTGTCGTTTTCAGCTTCATCGGACAGGCTTCTTTTTTTTAAAAAATGTTTCTGGTTTTTAAGTATTGTTTCAAGATGCGTGCTGAAAAGCGTGTCGGGGCTTTGTTTTGTAAGCTTTGTTTTTTTCCAGTTTATTCCAAACAGGACAAAAGTAAAAAGCCCGATAACCGGAAAAAAAATTATAAGCATTATCCATGAAATTGATACTTCAGGAGGCCTGTTGTCCAGAATAATGATGAAAACAGCGATGACTGCATTTATCCAGAATATATAATTCAATATCTGAGCAGGATTCATGTTAATTCCTTAGAATAAACAAAATATACTACAAAACGTTAAGTATTCAAGCATATTTTTATTGTTTAATTGTTTACAAAACAGTAAAAAACTGCTAATTTCTTAAAACCTGTTAACAGGAAATTACTGAATACTAATTATTATTTAATATAAAGGCAGGAAGTTTCAAATGGCTCGAAGATGTGATATATGCGGAAAAGGTGTTCAAACCGGAAACAATGTCAGCCATGCTCATAATAAAACAAGAAGAGTGTGGAGACCGAACTTAAGAAAAATCAGGGGATATGTGGAAGGCAAACTCCGATCAGTTAAAATCTGTACAAGCTGTCTTAAAAGCGGCAAAGTAACAAAAGTCTGACATATTTTCCGGCAGCTGAATCAATCATTTTTTCAAAAATTAATTTTTAATCCGTCCCAGGCAGGTCTCACATGTAAAGGAAGCTCTTTTTCCAGGGTTTCATGATCTATATTATGGCACATGTGAGTGAGATAAGCTTCTCTGCATCCTGTTTTTTCTATCATTTCAAGCGCCTGGTCAACTGAAAAGTGGGTGGGGTGCGGCTTGTATCTCAGGGCATCAATTATAAGTATTTCAACTCCTTCAAGTGCCTCAAACGATTCAGGCGGTATATAGCTGCAGTCGGTGAGATATGCGAGACTTCCTGCCCTGTATCCCAGGATATTATCTTTTCCGTGTTTGATTTTTACCGGTTTTATAATGATCTTATTTTCAGTATTTGTATTGCAGGCCTGTCCCGGATTGCCATCTGCGGGTCCTGCCTGTACAGTTAATTCTTCATCTTTTATTTCCTTGAATGCCAGTCTTGGTTTACCCCCACCGCTGCCTGCATCAGCGTTAATATAGCTGAAGCGCTTTTTTACATCGTTTATTGTTTCCGCATTTCCGTAAACAGGTATGGGGTTGTATCTGGAAAGGGGGCGGAGGTCATCAATTCCATGTATGTGGTCCGCGTGAGAATGAGTGAGGAAAACACAATCCACCTTATTTATTCCTTCCCTCACAGCCTGTAGTCTGAATTCTGTTGCTGTATCGATCAGAATGGAAGCTGTTCCTGATTCTATCCATACAGAAGCCCTTGTCCGCTTGTTTTTTTGATTCCCTGATTTACATACTGCACAGGCGCAGCCGATTACCGGAATGCCATGGGATGTTCCTGTCCCCAGAAATGTTAAACGCATAGATAGGTTATAGCAGATTAAGCTCTGTTGTGCATCAATTCTGCTGCCGGTTTCAGGGGATAAATGACCTGAGTACCTTAATTTTAAAGTTCACACATAATAAATATTTTTCCATAAATATTTTCCTTTTTTAACTTCACCTGATTTTTCAAGATTTACAAGCGCTTCCCGTATCTCATCAGGCTGCCAGGTCTCAAGTGAGCAATAGCTTTCTGAAAATACCTGCCATATTTTTATGATACTGTCTGATCCGAATCCGGTTAATATCTGTGAAATCTCTTTCCCTGTGAGCTTCCTGTTATTGGCTCTGATAATCTTAATTATTTCATCCGCCCCCGCCGGGGCCTCAGCTTTTGTGCCGCGGCAGATATCACATCCGCTGCAGTATGGAATTTCATCAGAAAAAAAGGATAGAAGCTTCTCTCTCCTGCAGATTGCTGTGTTTTTCGCGTAATCAATCATCTGGTTCAGCCTTGAAAGCTGGAATTCTTTTATTTTGCTGTAAGCTGCAGATACATCCGCATCTGTTTTACCCATGGGATTACTTCCGGCCTGTGCAGATATATTGTATAAAAGAACTGCTTCTGATTGAAGCCCGTCCCTGCCCGCACGTCCTGATTCCTGGAGATAGGCTTCAACTGACCCTGGCGGGCCCCTGTGGATAACTGTTCTGATGTCAGGTTTGTCTATCCCAAGTCCATATGCACAGGTTGCAGCCAGAATACCGTTTTCAGATGAAAAAAACCATTTTTCAATTTTTTCTTTTTCATTTTTCTCAAGCCCCGCGTGATAGAAGTAAACCTCGCTTTTTCCCAGAGATGATCTCAGCATCCTTGCCGTAAGCTCCGTGTCTGTTCTGCTTGTACAGAATATTACAAGCGGTTTTTTGCCCTTTTCCGCATAGACAGAGGTGTCCCTGTCCATGCAGATTGTCGGAACTACACTGTAGAAAATATTGCTCCTGTCAGGGCTGCCCGCGATTATGTTGACCTGGTTTTCTCCGAAGATGTACATTCTGATTTTATCGAAAATTGAGGATGTAGCTGTTGCTGTAAATGCAGTGATGCAGTCGGGTCTAATAATATCAATTATTTCACCTGTTTTTAACAGCGCATCCCTGAATGTCTCTCCCCATTCAGGAATTGTGTGGGCTTCATCAACGACAATATGGCTGATAACCGGATTACCGTTTTTGTCAGGGGAGAAACATGTTTTTGCAAGAGGATAAAGAGACTCGGGATTTGTGAGCAAAATCCTGCATTTCCCTGACCTGGCATCCTCAACTGCCTTGTTTTTTTCTGAGCGGTTAAGTGTACCTGTCAGTATTGATACATCGATTCCCGCTTTTTTAAGTCTTCTTTCCTGGTCCTTAACCAGGCTTAGAAGGGGGGACAATACTATCGTAGGTTTTTCAAGAAGGAGGGCCGGCAGCATGTAGCACAGTGATTTTCCATATCCGGTCGGAAGTATTACTATCTGTCCCGGCAGTGCCTCCCCTGTTTTTTCAGCAGCGGAAAGTATATTTGAGATTACAAGGCGCTGGTACGGATAAATATAACTGATCCCGAAAAAATCATGGGCAAGTTCATTGAGCCGGTCTTTAACTGAATCCATATTTATATTAACATGCAGACAAGTCAAAACAATTCATAAGTGCAGTTAAAACAGCTGTCAAAAATGTATTATCTGAATTTTTAAATATGGCGTATAACAGTTCGGTGAAAATATTAACAGTGCAAAAAATCATTTTTATCGGCGCCTAAAGATATTTTATGGGGACTATAATTTTGAAAGACAATCTGCTGGATATTTTTAAAAATCTTTTCCTGATAACAGGAGGGTGTGTTGTTGCTGCAATTGCCCTGAATGGAATCCTCATCCCTCATCAGTTTGTAAGCGGGGGAATAGTAGGTATCTCAATTCTGCTTAATTCTCTTTTTCCTATTATTTCGGTTTCAATTTTTAATTTTATCCTGAATATTCCTATTTTCACCGCCGGCTGGATATTTGTAAGGAGACGGTTTTTTCTCTACAGTATTGCCGGTATTCTCAGCTATACAATTGCCCTGCATTTTTTACAATTTATAATACCGGTACATGACAAGATACTTGCCGCGATTCTCGCCGGAATAATCTCGGGTATAGGCGGAGGGATGATCCTTAAGTCCAAGGGATCGGGCGGAGGTCTTGATATCCTTTCTGTTATACTGCTTAAAAAGTTCTCAATCAGGGTAGGGTCAACAATTCTCGGTTTTAACTCAATAGTACTTGTATTGGCCGGAATCATGTTTTCCATAGATTCGGCCCTTTATACGCTGGTTTATATTTTTGTTACATCAAAAATGACGGAAGTTGTCCTTACAGGTCTTACCCAGAGGAAAGTTGTCTTTATCCTTTCAGATAAATGGAGGGACATCAGCGGTAAAATAAGGAAAGACCTTTCAAAAGGAATAACTGTTTTAAACGGTTCGAGGGCAGCCTCGGGGAAAGAGGCACATGTCCTTTTTACAGTCGCGACAGTCAGGGAATCTGTCAGGATAAAAGAGATTGTAAACGAGAAAGATAAAAAAGCGCTTATTGTTATACAGGAAACTGTAGATGTCGCGGGACGGAGGATGGACAGCAGGCCTGACTGGTAAATATCAAAAAAGAGAACTGCGGGGAAAGCAGCATCGGGCCTTAAAAGTAATCAGCTGCAATTCGGGCAGGTTTACTTTTTTAATCTAACCTTGTTCCCATCACCTGATTCCTTGTCCTGTCCACAGACTGGATAGGGTGTTAAAGCAGATTCAGAAAACCGAAAAACCTGCCTCGACGTCTGCTGTATGGGAGACAGAGTTCCCGGACCGCCGACGCATCCACCTGGACAGGCCATTCCTTCCACTAAATCCGGTTGAGATTCCCCCATTTGTATTTTACGAAGCATTTCCCGGCAATCAGAGAGGGTATCAGCTTTTTCAAACCGGATATCGGTTATCCCGAAATTTTTTTCAGCTGTATTAATGATTGCATTCCCCACACCGCCCGCATTTGCATATCCACGGCCCAGTGCGCTGGCATCATCTATGGGTTCCTCATTTTTTAAAGCAGTGAGATCTATGCCGAACGCTACGAAAAGCGCTGCAAGCTCTTCAAAAGTCAGAACATGGTCAATAAACCCCGACACTTCAGCCGTAATTGCCTCAAATTTTTTGGCTATGCAGGGGCCTATAAATATAACCTTTGCTTCATCATTGGATTCTTTAATCTTCCTCGCTGTTTCAACCATGGGCGTATAGCTGTCTGTAATATTCTCCGCCATGTCAGGAAAAAATGCCCGGGCAGCCATCACCCAGGAAGGACAGCAGGAGGTCCCTAAGAATTTCCCATGGTTATTTCGATACTTTTCTGTTAGCAAAATTGTATCACAATCCGCACCATAGGCTACTTCCATGGCTCTATCAAAGCCGAGTTTTTCAATACCGGTAAATATCATTTCTGGAGAGACTTTATTTCCGAACTGTCCGGGAAAAGAGGGGGCTACTATGGCATACAGAGGAGACTCGCGTTTCTTTTCCATTAAGCTGAAAATTACCTGAACTATCTCCGACTTATCTGAAATCGCTCCAAACGGGCAGGAGACAATGCATAAACCGCAGCTGACACAGATATCATGGTTAATCCTGGCAAAACCTTCATCATCTGAATCAATAGCTTCGACTCCGCATGCTTCCGAACAGGGTCTGACCATTCTTGTTATTGCCGAATAAGGACAGACTTGAACACACCTCATACATTTTATGCATTTCTCCTGATCTATGTGGGCTTTTTTCTCAGGAAAGGAGACGGCATTGCGGGGGCAAACTATTGAACAGGGATGGGCCATACAGGCCTGACATTTATCAGTGACAATAACTTCGTCTTCCGGGCATTTTTCACAGGCAGCACGGATCACATGAACAAGTGGCATTTTGATGATTTTTTTACTTGTAAATGCTTTTTCTATTCCCCGGGAGACCGGGATATTGTCTCTTTCCTCGATCAAAGGCAGACCGAATGCCAAACGGATTCTCTGTTTTATTATGGAAAGTTCACGATAGGAGCAGCAGCGGTAGGTAGGTTTGCCCATTTCAATAATATTGAATGGAAGAGACTCGATTTCCAAGGGAGATTTTTCACCCAGGACGAATCGTGTTATTTCCATGAGAAGACGACGGCGTAGGTCTGTTACCGGAGTATAAACTCCCCGCATCCGTTCAAAAGCCCGTTTGACTCCATATTCCTTCATGGCTGTGACTCCCGAATTCGCTGTACCCTGCTATGAAGTACATCGAGAATTACTTCGGGTTTTGCCTGTAGATATATATCACCATCGATTATAACAACGGGGGAGTTTTGAGAATGCTCACATTTCATCTCAAGACAAGGTGATTCCCTTATGACACAGAATTCCTTGATATCTTCTTCTGATGACAGTACTTCAAGCAGGTGGGAAGCGCCGCGAAAAGCACAGTATGTACCCATACAAACGGAAACCTGAATCAAAGGCCTGTCAGTCTGGTCATCAATCATTTTTACACCATGAATGAGCAGTTTTTTATCATAGGTTAATGGTGAATTATAACTATTTTATTGTCAAGGAAAGATTAATTGTACTTCTTCGAATTTTTAAAATAACATGAATTGATTAAAAACAGCGGTATTTTGAAAAATTTGAATTCTCCCTGAGGAAATATTACTTTTGATATAACAGCTTAAGGAGCAATGATGAGGTATAATATCTTCACTACACTCCCTCCGCCGTTTCTGGAACGTATAGAAAGAGTGAAGGCAGCATTACAGGCAGAAGGGTTAGGTGTACTTTCCAACATTGATTTAAAGACAACTATGAAACAATACTCAATCCTGAAATCAGCAACATTGAATTTCAGATGTCTGTAATCCTCAATTCGTTTATAAGGTTTTGGACACGGAAGTCTGAATAGAAAACGATGCTGCCCTGCGGTCCCCGGCAGATGAAACCTGAGGTCGCTGAAAGCGGGTCATAGGAGTACTTGTCCAGAAGTAAAGTACCAAATATGGATAGACTATAAAACAGGAGGATTATAATTTGAAAAATAATGACATTAACCATGAACACAAGAATCATCAGAAACATGACCACAATGCCCATCACCGAATGATGATCCGGGATTTTAGAAAGCGATTTTATATAACACTGTTATTGACCTTGCCTGTCCTGGCGCTATCTCCCCTTATCCAGCAGTTTCTCGGATTTTCGTTTGGATTTTCCGGCTCCGGATTTGTCGTTTTTGGTCTGGCGACGATTATTTTTTTCTATGGAGGCTGGCCTTTTCTTTCCGGGCTTGTTAAAGAGCTGAAGGATAAGAACCCTGGAATGATGACCCTAATCGGTCTTGCCATAACTGTAGCCTATGTTTACAGCGGTGCGGTAACATTCGGGCTCGACGGAACCCCCTTTTACTGGGAACTTGCAACCCTGATTGCCATTATGCTAGCCGGGCACTGGATTGAAATGTCCTCGATACTCGGTGCCTCATCCGCCCTGGAAAAGCTGGCCAAACTGATGCCCAGCGGGGCCCATCGAAAGAAAGAAGATAAAGTTGAGGATGTTGCTCTTTCGGAAATTCAGAAGGAGGATGTTCTCATTATTAAACCGGGAGAGAAGATTCCCTCCGACGGGGTAATCGTTAAGGGTGAAAGCTATATCGACGAATCCATGCTCACCGGAGAATCAAGACCGGTAAGGAAGGGAAAGGATGACAAACTGATAGGCGGTTCTCTGAACGGTGACGGTTCTCTGGAGCTTCGCGTTGAGGGGGCTGGTGATGACTCTTACCTGAACAAGGTGATTAAGATGGTAGGAGAAGCCCAGTCTTCAAAATCCAGAACTCAGGCCTTTTCCGACCGCGCCGCGTTTTGGCTGACTATTGTCTCCCTAACAGTTGGTATCACGACATTTGTTACCTGGTTTCTGGTGGGGAAAGACCTGCAGTTCGCCATAGCCCGGATGGCTACGGTTATGATTATTACATGTCCTCATGCACTGGGATTGGCGATTCCCCTGGTGGTCGCAGTTTCTACTGCCAAGTCCGCCCAGAACGGTCTGCTTATCCAGAACCGCACAGCCTTTGAAAATGCCAGAAAGATCTCCACAGTCATCTTTGATAAAACAGGAACCTTAACCATGGGGACATTCGAAGTCACCAATGTTGATATTCACGATAAAAAATATAGTGAGAAGGAGTTGCTCGCCTTTTCCGGCGGAGTTGAATCCCTTTCAGAGCATCCCATTGGAAAGAGTATTGTCCTGCGGGCGAAAAAGGATGGGATAAAACTTCCTGAGGTTGAGGATTTTGAGGCAGTCAAGGGGAAGGGAGTAAATGGTACTGTGTCCGGTAAGAAGATACAGATTGTGAGTCCCGGCTATCTTAAGGAACAGAATCTGGATATCCCCGAAGGGGCGGAAAGTAAGGGCGGAGTCACCAGGATATTCGTTCTTGTCCAGGGAAAAGTTGCCGGTTCCCTGGCCTTGTCAGATACTATCCGACCCGAATCTTACCAGGCAATTAAAACTCTGCAGAAGCGGAATATAAAATGCTGGATGCTTACCGGTGATAATAAGGAAACAGCAAAAGCTGTAGCCGATGAACTGGGGATGGATGGTTTTTTTGCAGAAGTACTGCCTGATGAGAAACAGGCAAAGGTAAAAAAGCTGCAGGATCAGGGGGAATATGTGGCTATGACAGGGGACGGAGTAAACGATTCTCCTGCTCTTGTCCAGGCACAGATCGGGATAGCTGTAGGATCCGGAACGGATATTGCCGCATCATCGGCGGATATTATCCTTGTAAACTCAAATCCCCTGGATATCACGGCATTGATACTGTTCGGCAAGGCCACATATAAAAAGATGGTTCAGAATCTGATCTGGGCAACCGGATATAATGTTATTGCAATCCCTCTGGCGGCTGGTGTTTTATATAAAGCAAGTATAGTTCTGTCGCCTGAAGTAGGAGCTATTCTGATGTCGATTTCTACGGTAATTGTTGCAGTGAATGCACGACTTCTTCGGGTGGAGAAAGAGGAATTTAAGGAGGAAGGAAAATGATGAATGGCTGGGGAACCGGATGGGGGATATTTCCCTTTATATTGACTGCAGGATTAATTGTCGGAGGCTTCTTTTTTGTCAGATGGATAATCCAAAAATCCGGTAAAAACGGATTAATCGGAAGAGAGCCTGGCGCTATGGAAATACTGAAAAAACGATACGCAAACGGAGGAATTACCAGAGATGAATACCTGGAAATAAAGGCTGCTCTTGAGGAAGAAAATAAATCATAGGACAGGTTGGATGAATGGATAAATAAATTTCGAATAATAACGAAAGGAATGATGGTTTTTGTTTTTTTGGCATGTAGTTTTTCTCTTCTTGCTCAGGACACAGGTACATACGGGGGATTGATGAAATAATCAGAGAAATAGAAAAAAACCAGAGTGTGGAAGGTATTTCTAAAATCAGCATTGAAAAAGAGAATCCAAATCTTCTCGAAGAGCAGGGAGATTCAGTCATGGAAGAGGTAATCGGGAATCAATCCAGCTATGAATAGATGGGGACGAGGTTCTGAACGGTTTTATCCCCTTTACCGATTTTTAGGCTATCAGTATATACAAAATGAAGGAAAAATTAAGTCCTTCGGGTTGGGGGATGACATGGGTCTGGATTTTAGGATTGGTTCTGCCTGCCGCTATTAAGATGGATAGTATTGATGCTCTGACAAAACAATCGGCTATCACCGTCAGAAATGAAGCATATGAAAATGATCCCATAAGGTTTACTTGGTAGATTTACTATGTAAGTTCTGAAATACATTTCTTAGCCTTTTATTGACTGGATGACATATCAGAGCAACTACAATCATGAGAGTGTGGGATAAGTGATGATAAACTGCTCAATTTTTTCAGCTGCCCTGTAAAGTTCCCGGCCTGTTTTTTTAAGGTAAGGTATTTCCACTTCAAGCTCCATAATATCGAAAAACATTTCAGATGAATCCATGTTCCCGTTATCTTCCTGTTCTTTTTCCCTGATCAGTTCCTCAATTTTTACGGCAAGAGGGCCTGAATCTTTTGATGCTTTTATCAGAAGCTGCTTTACCGCTGAAAGGAAAACAAGGTCCTTTTCACCGCATGGGCCGTCTTCACTTGTTTTTTCAATAATATCAAGTGTCAGCTTTGAATACTCCTCTGCGGACCTGATTACTGAAACCTCTTTTTTAAGTCCCTGAAAATCCTCATCTGTGCTGAGCCTTGCGTAAAAATAAAGTTTGCGCTCTTTTGTTATTTCATTTACAGCTTCAAGTATCTCTTTTTTACCTTGTTTCCTCCCTGTAAGGGATTCTGCATCGCGAAGTGACCTGTCAAGAATGGCAGGCGTAAATATTTCTTCTGTATTAAGTGGTATTGAATCCGGTCTGGAACCGGCGGTCTGTATCAAATGGGAACATGATGAAAGGAAGAGGCCGAAAATAATTAAAAAAAAATAAATACTGTATGATGGGGAATGAGAGCTTTCAGATTCCCCTGAAAAAAGACCCAAATCCGATTCCTCCTCCGTTTTCAATTTTTTTCCTTACTGTTTTTCCTTTGATCAGATCTGTAAATTCCGGTGAAAGGCCGGGGCTGAGATTTTTTTCACTTCGAAGCGGGGCGAAATCCGCCTCTGTCATTACCTCACCGGGATGGATTGTCCGCAGCGCGATCAGAGACCTGTTGGTGGTTTCGTAATTTGCTTTTTCTGAAGGGGCAAGCCTTTTGACACCGTCTCCTGCTATAGCGTTAACCCTGGCTTTGCCGAACCTTTTTTCAAGGTCGGCAAAGATATCTTTTCTGTCCGGCCTGTTTCCGGATGCGGAAGCATATTGTTTTATTTCAGCGCTCATTTTTTTAAATTCAGAAGGATTTAATGAAGTAAGGTCATCGAGTCCTTCTCCGCTGTTGTCCAGTGTAATGTGTTTTTCAAGCGTCACTGCGCCGAGGGCCAGCGAGACAAGCGGTACAAGAAGCGGGTCTTTTGAATGGTCTGAAACCCCGGTTTTAAAACCGAAAACGGCAGAAAGTGTTTTTATAAGAGACAGGTTATAATCCTCTTCCGGCGCGGGGTAGGAGGTTACGCAGTGAAGAAATGTAATGTCAGTTCCTGTTATGCCGACTGCCTTTTCAATATCAGAGAGAGTCGAAACCCCGCCTGAGAGAATCAGCGGCAGGGAGTATTCTGAAACCTCTTTGAGCAGCGGATAATGGTTAAGCTCGGGGGAAGCGATCTTGATCATTGAAACTCCGATATTTTTTAGAAGTCTTGCGCTTTTTATGCCGAATGGTGTTGCCAGAAATGTAATACCGCATTTTTCTGCTTCCTGCTTCAGTTTGAGATAAAACTCCTCATCCTTTTCAAGCTCCCTGAATCTTTCATAAAGGCTTGTCTCACCTCCGGGGAGTTTTATTCTGCCGCAAAGAGGATGGACAATCTCATCAGCGAAAACAACCTGGAATTTAACGCAGTCAGCACCCGAGGCGGCTGCTTTTTCTATCAGCTTAAACCCTTTTTCAAGTGAACCTCCGTGAGATGTTCCTGCTTCCGCGATAATATACATATTTTCCCGCCTGTTTATCGTATATGGTTTATTAATTTACCGTTATATTATACAATAACAAAAAATAACTCGACAAGAATACCTTGTTGTTATAATATTTATTGAGAGGTATTTATGCAGTATTTAACATGCGATATATGCAAAAAAATGATAAGTGATCCAGTCAGGGGGAAAAATTATGTTACCCTTAAAACCAGACATCTTTGCAGAAAATGCTATCTATCAATAGCAAGGGAAATGCAGGACAGGGCGGAAGCTCAGAATATTCCCTATGACTTTCTTGAAAAGAAAGGCGAATATGTCGCCGCAGTTGAGAAAAAGTGTTCAAAATAGGGAAATGATTCTTCTACATATATGCTGCGCCCCCTGCGGTTCGGCTTCCGTTGAAAGGTTACTTCGCGAAAACCGTGAAGTAACCCTTTTTTTTTCAAATTCCAATATCGCTCCAAAAGAAGAATACCTTAAACGATTAAAATACGCATTAAAACTTGCATCTCATTACAATATCCCCTTGATAAAGGATAATTATGAGCATGAGAGATGGCTTTCATATATTGCGGGACTTGAGGATGAACCTGAAAAAGGAAAAAGATGCAGTAAATGCTTTTATTTTAATCTTGAAAATACTTCCCGGAAGGCATCTGAGCTTGGAATAAAAGAGTTTACCACAACGCTTACCATCAGCCCCCATAAGGATTCAGGGCTTATTTTTGAGACAGGCGGCATTTTCCAGGGATTTAAGGAATATGACTTTAAAAAGAAAGACGGGTTCAGGCGGAGCATCGAACTTTCAAAAGAGCTTGATCTATACAGGCAGGATTACTGTGGCTGCGAGTTCAGCCTTGCGGGAAGAGCAGTTCCGGGGTTAAAGGGCTGAAATATATAACGGCCAAGGATTATGCCTGGATAGGTCAGGCCGGCTGAAGACATACCTGAGGGGCCGGCGGGACGGAATGCCGGGTCAGAGGAGGTCCGGCATCGTTTCAAGCCCCTGGATGATGTAGAGCGGTATCGTGTCTGTTTCCACTTCAATTTCAAGAATAGTCCTGTCAAGTTTTTTGTAGTATTCGACAAGGGGCATTGTCTGCTGTCTGTAGATATCCAGCTTCCTGCTTATCTCATCCTGCGAGTCGTCTTTCCTTCCTGCCCTGTCGCCGCCTGAGTTTGATTTAATCCTCTCGATTATTACCGCGGGATGTGCCTCAAGTATGATCACCAGTCTGATGTCTACTATTCTGCTCAGGGCTTCAGCCTGTCCTGTGTGACGGGGAAGGCCGTTCAGGATTATTATCTCTGTCTCCGGGCCGGCGGGCGCAGCGCTTTCCCCGATAAAGGCGGAGAGGAGTTTTTCCGCTATAGGAAAATCCCCGTCCTCTAAAAGGGAATTGGACTTAAGTACGTTATTTATCGTCTCAAGTTCTTTTTTTGTCAGCTTTACACCGCCGCCCCCTTCCTTTCCGGCTGTACCGTCTGACAAGGCTGCGGCCTCCCTGAGTTTTTCCCCGAAATCAAAGTGGCGGTATGTTTTTCCCCAGAGATTCCTTGTTTCAAGCTGCTGTCCGAGCGGCGTTTTTCCTGTCCCTGTGGGGCCCAGAAGAAGAATTGCTTTATATGTGTTTGTGTTGTCCATTAAAATTCCTTCTTTTAAATTGTTCTGATGCAGTGTTTTAAAGCAGATAAATATCTGTTCTCCTGTCCTGGAACAGGGCGCAAAGCGGTGTTACGGACTTGTCGTCAGCCAGAGAGGGGTTGATATCAACTGCGAAAAAACCCTCTTCAAAACCGCCTGCCTGTACCATTATTCTTCCGTCGGGATCTGTTATCTGGCTGCACCCTGAAAAGGTGAGGCTTTTATCCCCGTTTGCTTCTGTACCGAACCTGTTGGCGAGGATCCAGAATATCCTGTTTTCCATGCTTCGCGACCGCGTTGTAACCTGGGCCTTGCCTGTAAGTACCAGGTTTGAAGGGTGACAGATCACCTGCGCTCCCTGAAGGGCGAGGGTGCGGGCGGCTTCCGGAAAAAGGTGGTCGAAGCACACCAGAAGGCCGATTTTTACGCCGTTTACAGTAAAAACAGGAAACCCCAGGTCTCCGGGGGTAAAGAAGAGTTTTTCCTCGTGGAAAAGATGATTTTTCCTGTATGTCTTTATCTCCCCTTCCGGGGTAAAAAGCAGTGCGCTGTTATAAACCGCGCTCCCGGATTTTTCGGCAAAGCCTGTGATAATTGTCATTTTTTTCCTGATGGCAAATTCTGCGAGTTTTTCGGTTGATTTTCCCGGAACAGCTTCCGAGAGTGCAAGGACTTCCTGTTTATCGTTAAAAACATAGCCTGTGAGCGCAAGCTCGGGGAGGACCGCAAGGTCAGCTTCGCTCCCGGAAAGGGCATCTGTAATTTTTTTCAGGTTCTGCTCCGGCTCACCTAAAACAGGTGCGAACTGATAGAATCCTGCTCTCATGTCTGTCTCCTTGAAAAAATTTAATAAATAGTATAGTATATATGATATATAAAAAGTCAATTATCCGCCGGCTTAGGCAGAAAAAACAACATTCAAAAAATTGTATATTTTCTTAGTTTTTAATATTTTTAAAGTATACTTATTTAGTATCCTTTTGTTTTGGAGGAAAATTGATGAGAAAATTAATTATTGGGACATTTATACTGCTTTTTGCTGCAGGCGGCGGGCTGTTTGCTGTGGATGTGACTGCGACCCTGCCTGGGATTACTTACCTTGGCACTCCTGTAGACATATCTGCATTATCTGCTGATTTAAATCTGGCAATTGCTGATGCAGAGACTGAACTTTCAAGGTTTGATAAAATGGACGATCTGGCAAGGGGATTTTCAAACGCCAATTCCTATGCCTCCGATGCAGCTACGACAAGGGGATTTATGGGATATAAGTTCCTCACTATTGCCGTAGGCACAATGGTAGGTTTTCAGATGCCGAGCAACAGCATGGATGCCCTGAGCGATACCATTTCAACCATAGAAGATGACGGCGATGCCTATTTCGGGGCAGGGTATCAGGCATTGACTGTAAGCGTAGGTGTTAACGCAGGTTTTCTTATGGACGGGCTTTACCTTACAGGAAAGATCGGAAAGTTTTCAACAGAGACTGATGATATAAAATACGATTCATTTGTATTCGGGCTTCTTGCGAACTACCAGCTTGTTGACCCCTTTTCTATCGGAATCCTTAAATGGAGAGGGCTGCAGGTGGGAAGCGGTATTGTATATTACAAAACTGTAGCGGAAATGACTTTAAATGTTGATCCTGTTGCAACACCTGTATCAATTGATCCGGGAACTGGCGCTGTCCCAACCAATTTATACCTTGATCCTACAATTGTTGCAGAGATAACTTCTTCCGGGTTCAAGATACCGGTTGACCTGATAACGGGGATAAGGCTTTTCTGGATAGCAAACCTTTCCTTCGGCCTCGGTGTCGACATGAATTTCGCAGGTAGCTCTGATATTGCGCTTAAGGCAGATGGAACAACCTATATCGGAGATGAACTCACTTCTCTTCCGGATGTGGAGGTAACTCCAGGTTCTGTTAAAGTCGACGGCGGCACAGACGGCGACGGCGCGGATATGTTCCGTTTAAGAGCCATGGCAGGCATCGGCTTCGGACTCGGCCCGCTCAAGATAGATATACCGTTTACATATTACTTTGACGGGACAGGGCTTGGAACAAACATAGGACTCACAGGGGCGCTGACCCTTTAATATCTATTTAAAAAGGAAAAAGCTTTAACATAATTATAATGCATCGGGGTATCGGCCATTGCGGCTGATACCCTTTTTCTTTATCCGGCAAAATGTGATATAGTATATTTATAACATAACTGCGGTTAAGGATGGAAAAAATGCTTGAGAATAAGATAGCTTTAGAAAAACTCACGGAAAGGGTTTACCCCAGGGTGGAAGACGAGAGAGGTTTTTACTTCCGCGACATCACGGCAATAATACATTCCTATCCGTTCAGGCGGCTCAAGCATAAAACGCAGGTGTTTTTCTCTCCAAAGAACGACCATATCTGCACGCGGATAGAGCATGTAATGCATGTGGCGACAATATCTGTGACAATCTGCAAGGCGCTGTCGCTTGAAAGCGATCTTGCCTGGGCAATCAGCCTTGCCCATGATCTCGGCCATACTCCGTTCGGGCATACTGGAGAACACATTATTTCATCCCTGCTTGCGGATCAGGGCGGGTTTAAACACGAGGGGTACTCTCTCCGTGTAGTTGACCATCTTATAAACTACGGGAAAGGGCTTAACCTTACATATGCTGTGAGGGACGGAATAATCAACCACTGCGGCGAGGTTTTTGAACAGAGCTACCGGCCCGATTTTACGATAAAGGTCCTCTCCGCTCTTGAGGGAAGGTCGGCTTACCCTTCGACATGGGAAGGGGTGGCGGTAAGGGCCTCGGACAGGATCGCATATCTGGGACGCGATCTTGAGGATGCCCTGCAGTTAAAAATTATTGACAGAAAGCAGATCCCTTCGGTTGTGGCAGAGACACTCGGCAAAAGCAACAGCGAAATGATTGACACACTTGTTAAAGACGTTATCCGCTATGCCGGTAAAAACGGGAAAATAGGCTTTTCGGATGCGGTTTATAACGCGATGATTGTGCTGAAAGACTTTAACTACAAGAATATCTACAACAGCAGCGTGCTTGAGGATTTTCACAAGTTTATCGAACGGGTGCTTAAAACACTCTGGGAATATCTCTCCTCGATTTTTGAAAAATACGGCTATGAGTATGAAAAATATAAAGAGGAAAAAACAATGCTAGCCTCCCGCTTCAGCGACTTTCTTTCCAAGATGGAGGATTTCTATAAAAACACGGAGAAGTCAGATAAAAATGTTGTGCTTGACTACGTAGCAGGGATGACTGACGCCTATGCCCTTGACTGCATATCGGAGCTCTACCTTCCAGGGAAGTTTTTCTACAATTTTTACACCTGATCGGGCAGGCAGCTGCGCCCCGGGGTAAGAAATTGTTTCCCCTTAAGACTCCGGCCTGATTTTCAGCAAGGCCCGCTTTTCTTCATCAGAAAATGGGTCACATTCCAGATATTCCCTTTTCCGTACCCGAATACAACAGCTGATGAAAGAAAAAAGAGCCTCCACCTGTTCCACCAGCGCTGAGCGTCATTTCCGTAGGTGTTTTCCAGTACACTCATAATATCTTTTTTATTTGAAAAATTATTCAAATAATATTAAAATATTTCTATATATAATAATAAAGATGCTGCAAAAACACGCCGAAATCCTAAAAAATAAAAAAATGTTATTATGGTTTTTATATTCATTTTTATTGAATTTTCAAGCGCATCGCAGATTGCAGTCTACAAACCTTTTTCCGGAGATGTATATCCGGCCGGGACAGACAGGGGGTGCTGCTGCTGTTACGGCACCGGAACTCAATGGAAGCTGACGGCACCAGAACCATATTAAGGCATGTATATTCACATCCTGACGGGCGCCCCGCTACAACAGAAGAAGTTGTTCTTGAAAATGGGGAACTTGCGGACTTTACAGTTGATTTTCCGGAAACTGACGAATGCGGCTGCAGGCTTGAGAGGAAAGGGGAAACTCTTAAATTCAGTTTTACGAGGAGCGATAAGAACAGAACAGAACAGAACAGGAGAAAATGAATATCTTTCAACATTAGCCACAGGCCCTGCATTAAACAGCTTTATAATTAATGGTTGAAATCCACAGGAAAAGCCTGCTTCAGACAGAAGTTGGCGGGAAAATCGAAAACCCTGTTGTGAATATTTATTATAATTACGGAGCCTGAAATGATTATTAAGATAATTGAGCTGATTAAGGAAAACCTGTGACTGATATTATTTACTCCATGGGGTATACCGCTCGGATATTTCCGGAGTAAATTCCGGAAGATAGTGTATAAAACAGACAGCTGGATGATAAATATCAAGCCCTGTTTTATAAAAGAGACTAAAGCGCTTTTTGTTACCCTGTCCCCTGATGATGAAGACTATATAAGGATAAGGAATTTTTACAGGATTTATCTCACGGTTTATTTACTGCTGTTTCTCTCCTGGTATTTTCTTGCCTGATAATAACTGATAAAGTGGGAAGCATCCCTGCCGCTGCTCTTGAGTATTATGGTGGTAGAATATAATATTTCACCGTTGGAATAATTACCATTAATAGATTTATCGTGATGGAAATTCCTGGAAAATTCTGGTATATCTCATACGAATTAATCTGATTTTTTATGTGGAGGGGCGTTTTGAAGTTTGTCTCAGGAATTAAATGCAGTGACAGGAATGATCGCGGGCTCTGGTTTATTTTCAGCAGGAATAAAATGCTTTATGCAAAGGATGGGGAGAAGATAACCGTACCTCAGCTTTTATCGCCCTCGGAACTGGGACTGAAAACAACGCCCCCGGTATATTTCGGACAGGCTGACGGGGTAAGCTGCTGGACCGCTGAGCTGCTTGATACAGATGATAACATCGCTGACTGCAGCGGCTGTCCTGAAAATACTGATTTTAAAAATCTGCGCGAGCTTTATCCACTGCTTGGAGATGAAATATTCTCTCTCGCAGGACGGGCCCTTCAATTGAACAACTGGAATATAAGCTGGCAGTACTGCCCCTCCTGCGGCGGCCCGCTTGATAATTCCAAAGAAGAAAGGGCAAAAGTCTGCGGCAAATGTTCAAAACCGTATTATCCTGTAATATCGCCGGCTATAATCGTAGCAGTTTCAAAAGACGACAGAATCCTTCTTGCAAGAAATCTTAGACATGTAAGTTTTAAAAGGTTCAGCATACTTGCCGGTTTTGTCGAGCCGGGCGAATCGCTTGAGGAAACAGTAGCGCGGGAAGTTGAGGAAGAAGTTAACATTAAGGTAAAAAACATTAAATACTACGCAAGCCAGAGCTGGCCCTTTCCCCATTCACTGATGCTGGGATTCACTGCTGACTATGATTCAGGCGAGATCAGGGCTGACGGAATCGAGATAGGCGAGGCTGACTGGTTCAGGGCTGACAATCTTCCTGAAATACCGCCCCACGGGAGCATCAGCAGAATACTTATAGACAATTTTGTCAAAAATAATTCCTGACTCCGCACTTGAGCGGTATCGGAACGGCAGCGCGGAAAAAGCGGAGGTTTTGTCTGTGGAAATGGATGATATTATTGATGACGGCAGGAAATATCTTTTTTACCCCTGGAAAAAACAGGATTCGGCATCACCTCCTGTAATTGAGAAAGCCGAAGGCTGCTGTTTTTGGGACAGGGACGGAAAAACATATCTTGACATGTCTTCCCAGCTTGTCAACATGAACCTGGGCCATGGAAACAGGGAAATAATTGACGCGATAAAAACCCAGGCAGAAAAACTGGCCTTTATGGCACCCCAGTATCCCCTTGATGTCAGATCTCATCTCGCAAAAATAATAATCGAGGAAATTGCCCCTGATAACATGGGTAAGGTTTTTTTCACGCTTGGAGGCAGCGACGCCAATGAGCATGCCTTAAGAATCGCAAGGGCTTTTACAGGGAAGCACAAGGTATTAAGCAGGTACAGATCCTATCACGGAGCGACCGCAGGCTCTGCCAACTTAAGCGGCGAACCGAGAAGATTTCCGTCGGAACCGGGAATGCCGGGTTTTGTCAAATTCTTTGATCCGTATCTGTACCGTGAAACGATTGACTTTAAAAGCGAAAAGGAAGCCTCGCAGTATTACCTTGCTAAACTTGAAGAGCAGATACTCTATGAGGGGCCTGATCAGATTGCTGCAGTTTTTATTGAAACAATTACCGGCACAAACGGTGTTATAATCCCTCCTGACGGATATCTTGAAGGACTACGCGATATCTGCACCAGATACGGTATACTTTTAATCTGTGATGAGGTAATGACAGGCTGGGGAAGGACGGGGGAGTGGTTCGCGTTCATGCACTGGAAAATAAAGCCTGATATCATCACCTTCGCGAAAGGGATCACATGCGGATATGTACCTCTCGGCGGCGTTATTGTCAGCAGGGAAATCAGCTCCTATTTTGATGAAATTAATTTTGTAGGAGGGCTTACATACAGTGCCCATCCAATCGGATGCGCGGCCGGAATTGCTGCGATAGGCGCCTACAGAAAATATAATGTATTTGCAAATGTCAGAAACATGGAAAAAGTGCTGATCCGGGAACTTGAAGCCCTTAAGCAGAAACATGAATGTCTCGGTGATGTAAGGGTAAAAGGGCTCTTCGGCATGATTGAGCTTGTAAAGGACAAGAAAACAAAAGAGCCGCTTGTCCCTTTCAATTCCGACCCGCAGGGGATAATGGGAAAAATAATCTCAAGGCTTTTAAATGAAGGCTTTGCCACATACAGCCACGAGAACATGATCTCTGTCTCTCCCCCCCTGATAATAACTGAAGAAGAAATAATTGAAGCCTGCGGGATACTCGATAGAGTGCTTACCTGGGTAGACAGTGAGTACTGCAGGAGAGATGGAATTGTATAAAAATCATAACCTCGGTTGACATATCTGATAAAATATTAACCGGGGTGTATTATGGATCCTTACCAGAAAAGAATAGTGAATAAAAAAATCAAAGTCATTGAACATGACCAAAAAACAGAAAACGTTTCTTTAACCTGCAGATACTTTGGAATATCAAGACAAACCTTTTATGAATGAAAAAGAGCTTATGAAGAAATTGGAGAAGCTGCTTTTGTAAATAAAAGCCAGGTTTTCCATCAGGCAGCAGTCCTCTCCAGACAGCTCCACCAATTGCCCTAAAAAATCATTTATTTAAGAAAAAAATATCATTTTGGAGCTGTGAGAATTTCATGGTATCTAAAACGCTATCATAGAATAAAAATCAGTTCAGGAGGTGTTTATTACACCTTAAAACGAAATGGACTTAATCTCCTGCCAAAAAACCTGAGAAAACGTTCTATTCCGTCGTTTCAAAGATATGAGAAGCTTACTTCCGGGTCATCATGTTCAGGTTGACGTTAAATTCTTATTCTTTTATGATGAAAATGGCAAAAGAATCAAGCGTTTCCAGTATACTGCAATTGATGATTCGACCAGAGTAAGGGCTTTAAAAATATACAAGCGACATACTCAGGAAAATGCGGTTGATTTTATAAATTACATTATTTCGTCATTTTCTTTTAGAATCCATACTATCCGAACTGACAATGGTCATGACCCACACATTTTACACAATGTAAAGTTTAATACCTTTTTCCTTGAAAATATTTTGAAACTCAGAAGATATCTTTGAATCAGTAATTATAATATCAAATTCATCTATATCAGCAAAATATACATTTTGTACATTACCAAATTTTGATGAATCTACCAATAATATTTTTGTATGAGATGAAGCAATAATTGCTTTTTTAATATTTACAACATAAGGATTTGAGCATGTTACACCTAGCTGTTCGCTCACTCCGCCAGCTGCGAAAAATGCCTTATTAAATCGATTTTTGCGTAAAAGATTAATACTTTCTTCACATTCAAACACAAGAGTTTCTTCATGAAAATATCCTCCAGGGAAAATAATATCACAACCTTTTTTCATCTGAATATTTACAAGTACATAGAATGCATGACATCCCACAATAAGATTTTTATTTTCAGGAATATTTCTTGATAGATACTCCATTGTTGAACCTGAATCAATATAGATATTATCACCTTCTTCAATTAACTCTATTGCTTTATTAACTATACGTATTTTTTCATCAACATTTCGATGTATTTCTGTTGGGAGATCATAGGTAACTTCATTTTTCTGATAAGTCTGCTGTTTATCACAATATTTATTGTACATAACGACTCCATTGATAACTGTAACAATATTTCTTTCATTCAATAACATTACATCTCTATAAATAGTCATTTTAGTTACACCACAAAATTTAGCTAACTCATTTATAGTTATTATTTTATCTTTTTTTAGTTTAAATATTATTCTATTAAGCCGTAATGTTTTTTTGTTAGTATCCCCAATGTTTTCATTATTTCTATGGTTAGTTTCTATCATTTATAATATTACCTCAAAAAATAAATAAAAATATTAATGCTAAATATATTTATACATTAGAAAATAAAAAAGTAAACTGGTTTTTTTATAAAATGTTAATTTATTAAAAAAAAATTTGACAGTTATAACAATCAATGATAAAATAATAACAATTAACTGTTATGGTTTTTTAGGAGGTATTAGATGAAAAGAATAATAATGTCAATTGTTATTGTAATCCTGCTTACTCAAACGGCATGGTCTGCGGGTCAATCAGAAAAAGAATATCCAAGTAAGCCGATTCAGGTCGTTGTGCCTTATAGTGCTGGAGGCGGAACAGATATATTTGCCCGAACTGTTCTACGATATACTGATCTCAATGATGATATTGTGGTGAAAAATATTGCTGGTGGCGGTGCTAAACTTGGTACGATGGAGGTCATTAACAGTAAAGCTGATGGATACACATTGCTTTCACATGTTATGGCGATCGCAATAGGTTATCATGCTGGACTATATGATACACCTCCATGGGAAAAGTTAGATCCTATTTGTTCGATAACAGTTGAAGATAGTGGAATTTCTGTAAAAGCTGATTCACCTTGGAAAACAATAGATGATTTAATCAATTATGCTAAAGAAAATCCTGGGAAATTGAGATTGGGGTTTGCTGGTGTAGGTGGAACAACTCATTCAGTTAGTGCGATTTTTGCAATGAAAGCTGGAATTGATGTAAATTTTACGCCATTTAAGGGCGGTGCAGACTCTCGGGTAGCATTGGCAGGTGGTCATATTGATGCAATTAGTACACAAGTTTCAGAAGTTATTGACTTAGTTGAAGCAGGAGAACTTCGTATGCTTGTTACTACGGGGTCGAAAAGACACTATCTTGTCCCAAATGTCCCTACTTTAAAAGAAAGTGGAATTGATTTTGTGTTTCAGGTCTGGAGAGGGTTCTTTGCGCCTAAAGGCACTCCGCAGAATATTTTAAATACCCTTGAAAAATCAATGGAGAATGCAACCAAGAATAAGGAATTTGTGGAAGTAATGAAGAAATTAGGTTATGAAATCGAATTTAGGGGATCGGAAAAATTCTTGGATGAAATAAAAAGGAATCATGTAGAATTCGCAAAAATAAGTGATATTTTAAAAGGTGAAAAGTAAGAGGAAAGAATAGTTTCTTCACTAAAATTAAGTAAATTGTTCCGGTGTAATTATTATGCTGGAACAATTTTACTTTAAAAGGGTAGGTAAAATGAATGCATTGAAATCTGATACAAATATTGGATTTTTTATACTATTGGTAAGTATATTATTTTTCGCAGGTAGTTTTTCCATTAAGCAAAGCACTTTTTCTGCACCCATGGCTACTGCAACTTTTTTCCCGAGAGTTGTCAGTATACTATTGGCTATTTCCAGTATCAACCTGATTATTAAAGACTATTTGAAAAAAAAGAAATCAAAAGGTCGGGTACAATCCAAAAAAATGAACGGGAGTAGTGAGAAATATGTACAGTACATGATCGGTGCAACAGCTATCTATATTTTATTGATACCAATCATTGGGTATTTAATTTCTACAATTATTTATATGATCAGCAGCTGCTTATTTTTAGGCGCGGCATTTATTAAAAAACGATGGGTAACTATTTTAATTGCAATTTCGATTAGTGTTTTTTCCTATTTGTTATTTACGAAGATTCTTATAGTTTTATTACCAAGCGGGGTTTTTATCTAATGGAAGAGGATGGTTAGAGATGTTATTTTTTGAAACATTAAAATATGGAATTGAACATGTATTCACTTTTTATACTTTATTATTAATAGGTGGCGGAGTTTTATTTGGAATAATTTTTGGAGCAATTCCTGGATTGACGGCGACTCTGGCAGTTGCACTTTTATTGCCATTTACATATGGATTGGGACCTTTCAAGGGGCTATCACTTCTCCTTGGTATTTATGTTGGAGCCATATCTGGAGGCTTGATTTCTGCTACTCTATTAAGTATTCCAGGGACTCCATCTTCAATAGTGACGACCTTTGATGCCTACCCAATGGCAAAAAAAGGAAAACCTTTGGAAGCATTGTCTATAGGTGTTTTTTCTTCATTAGTTGGCGGGATTTTCAGTGCTATTATTCTTACGGTTATTGCCCCGCAATTAGCAAAAATTGCCCTGAAATTTGGTCCTACAGAATATTTCTCACTGGGAATATTCGGGATAACTGTTGTAGCAAGTTTGTGTGCAAAAAATCTAAATAAAGGGATAATTGCAACATTACTAGGAATGCTTATAGCTACTGTTGGTATGGATCCGGTTACTGCTCGTCCCCGCTTTACTATGGGTTTTTTACAACTGGAGGGTGGATTTTCTTCACTTGCAACAATGTTAGGATTCTATGCTGCTGCACAAATATTTATCGATACAAAAAATATGGATATTGAACAGGAAGTTATTAAAATTAACAATAAAAGCAATATCTTTTTTATGCCATTCAAATTAGTAAGTAAGCAGAAGATGAATTTATTACGTTCTGCAATAATTGGGACATTTATTGGCATTTTACCCGGAGCCGGAGGGAGTACTGCTGGTTTTTTAGCTTATGATCAGGCAAAAAAAGCATCAAAAGAAATAGAAAAATTTGGGACAGGGTATATTGATGGAATTGTTGCCTCTGAAACTGCTAACAATGCAGTTACCGGAGGGGCACTAATTCCGTTAATGACTCTTGGTATCCCGGGAGATGTTGTAACAGCAATTTTATTGGGTGGTCTTATGATCCATGGATTAAGACCAGGTCCCCTATTGTTTAGAGACAATGCAGATGTGGTCGGTACAATCTTTGTTGCTCTTTTTGTATCAAATCTTTTTATGTATGTGATTGAAGCTGGTCTTATGAGAAGATTGACGAAGATAATTCAAATCCCCAAACATATTCTTATGCCAACCATAATGATAATGTGTGTAATTGGTGTATATTCCCTGAATAACAGGATATTTGATATGTGGGTTCTTTTAGTCTTTGGAATTTTTGGATATATTCTTGTTAAAAATGATATATCCCCAGCACCACTGGTTTTAGGGTACATTCTTACTGATATCATTGAGAGAAATTGGCGAGTTTCTGTAATGTCTTCGAAAGGAGATTTGATGCCTTTTATTACTAGTCCAATATCATTATTATTATTAATTTTATCCTTAATTTCAATTTTATACCCATTTATTTCAGGCAAACTATCTATAAATCAAAAAAAATAAATTGTTTAAGGATTAGATTATAATGATTAAAACTACGAAAAAAGATTTATTTGATATTCATTCAAAAAATGCAGTAGTTGTCGGTGGTGCTAGCGGTATTGGTAAGGCTATTTCTTATGCCTATGCTGAATTTGGTGCCAATGTATCAATAGTAGACATTAATTATGATGCTGCATTAAAAGTTGCTGAAGAAATAAATAAAACATTTAACAGTTTTGCAAAAGCTTATAAATCTAATGTTTCAGATAAGCAGCAGGTTTTCGAAAGTATAAATAACATAAAAAAAGATTTTGGCTCAATTGATATTTTTGTGTACAGTGCGGGAATTAATTTCAGAGAATATGTTGTTGATATCATAGAGAAAAACTGGGACAGCATTATAACTGTAAATCTGAAAGGAGCATTTCTTTACGGCCAGGCTGTTGGAATGGAAATGATCAAAACAGGAGGAGGTAAGATAATAAATATTGCCTCTGTTTCTTCTCATCTTGGTCATCCTAAAAGGGGAGCATATGCTGCAAGCAAGGGTGGTTTAATACAGCTGACTAAAGTTATGGCTAATGAGTGGGCTAAATACAATATTAATGTTAATGCAATTTCCCCTGTAGCTGTATTAACACCTTTGGTTAAAGATCTGGTTGATACTGAAGATAAGATGAAAGAATTAACTAAAAACATCCCTATGGGGAGAATTGCAGAACCTGATGATATCGTTGGAACAGCAATATACTTGTCTTCAAAAGCTTCAAATTTTGTTACTGGAGTAAACATCTTTGTTGATGGCGGAAGAATAATTGATTGATTTTACTAAAATTATTAAGGAGTTTTGATCATGCTTGAAAATAATGGAGCAAATTATCTTGCAAAATTTTTAAAAAATTATGGAGTATCACATGTTTTTTATGTACTTGCGATATTAAGAAAAAGTTTGTCGTATATGGAAAAACAGGGAATTAAGAGGATAACAGCTCATAGTGAAAAAGCTGCTGTATATATGGCTGATGGGTATGCCCGAATTTCACATAAACCTGGTATAGCTATGTCACAGTCAGTTGGAGCGGCAAATCTTGCTGCCGGACTTCAGGACCCCTTTTTAGCTCATTCTCCTGTAATAGCAATAACCGGAAGAAAACCATTTATTGCACAATACAGAAATGCATATCAGGAAATAAAGCATGAACCAATGTTTGATCCTGTAACAAAATATAATGTTAATATTGATACAGGTCTTCAGTTGCCCTTATTACTGAGACAGGCGTTTAGAGAGGCTACAAGCGGAGCACCCCGGCCGGTACATCTGGATTTATTGGGTTTTGCCGGAGAAAATATCGAAAATGAAATTATCAGTGATGATCTTGATGTTGAGCTGGAATACACTAAATTCCCTTCATACAGACCTGTCCCTGAAGATAAGGAATTTGAAAAAGCTGTAGATTTAATAAAAAAAGCAAATAAACCTGTTATTGTTTATGGCATCGGAGCTGTCGCTTCCAGTGCCGGTGAAGAGATATTAAAGCTCTCTGAATTATTATCAATTCCTGTTGCTTATTCTGTTAATGGTAAAGGCCTGCTTCCGGATACATACAGTTTAAACGCCGGTAGTGTCGGTACTTATTCCTGCTTATCTGCAAATGAAATTGTCTCAGAAGCTGATTTGGTAATCTATATCGGATGTGGTGTTGGAGATCAGGTGACAATGAACTGGACTATACCTTCAGATGAAGTAATAAAAATTCAAATAGATATTGATCCTTCTGAACTTGGACGAAATTATAAAAACACAACCGGTCTTCTCGGAGATGCTAAAAAAACGGTTGCCAAACTTGTTCAGTTGTTGAGGAAAGTAGAGAAAAAATCAGAATGGGCAGATATTGCTTTAAATATTATTAATACATGGAAAAAGAAAATTGAGCCCTTAAGAAATTCAGATCAAAAACCAATCAGACCAGAAAGATTATGTAAAGAAATAAGTGATACAATTCCGGATGACGCAATTGTTGTAGCTGATACCGGATATTCTGCCATGTGGGCGAGCAGTATGATTGAATTTAAAAGTATTGAGCAAACTTTCATAAGAGCAGCCGGTTCCCTGGGCTGGGCGTTTCCCGCTTCTCTTGGGGCAAAATGTGCAGCCCCGGATAGACCGGTTATTTGTTTTACAGGTGACGGCGGATTCTGGTATCATTTTGCTGAACTTGAAACTGCTATAAGATGGAATATAAATACTATAACGATCATAAATAATAACAGTGCTTTTGGGCAAAGTATTGTAGGAATAGAAAATGCATATGAGGAAAGAAAAGGTAATAGTGAAGAATTATATGCTTTTAAAAAGACTAATTTTGCAAATATAGCCAATGAAATGGGATGCTTAGGTATAAGAGTAGAAAAACCTGAAGATATTTCATCAGCTATTAAGCAGGCTCTGGATTCACCATTACCAGTTGTTATTGATGTGATTTCCGACCGCTTAAGCAAACCAGTTACTTGTTAACTGAGTAATTGGAGGGGGGTATTATGTTACTTAAGAATGATGTTGCAATAGTTACAGGTGGTGCAAAAGAAATTGGGCAAAAAATTGCTTTTGGCTTGGCAAAAGAAGGGGCTAAAGTTGTAGTTGTAGATATTGATGATGAAGAAGGGAAAAAGACTGTAGATATTATTAAAAAGGAATATAGAACTGAAGCTTTGTCTTTCAGTATTGATGTCTGCAATGATAATCAGGTAAATGATATGGTGAAAAAGGTAATAAACGAATTTGGAGAAATTACCATTTTAATTAATAATGCAGGAATAATGGGGCCGGTTGACAATATTGAAAATATTTCTGAAGAGGATTGGGATAAGACAATGTCTGTTAATTTAAAAGGAGTGTTTCTTTGTTCTAAATATGTAATTCCATATATGAAAAAAAAGAAAAATGGCAACATTGTAAACATTGCCTCAATATCCGGTAAAAGAGCTCTTCCGCTCCGAACACCATATACTACCACCAAAATGGGAGTGATTGGACTTACCAGAACTTTAGCTGCTGAAGTTGGATCTTCCGGTATTAGGGTAAATTCAATTTGTCCTGGCTCTGTTCTTGGTAATCGTCAGAAGTATGTTTTTGAAGGGATTATGAAGGCGACAGGAAAAAGCTGGGACCAGGTAAAAAAGGAGAAGGCTGAAGTAACAGCTTTAAAAACTTTTGTCGATCCTGAATATATTGCAAATACAGTCGTATTTTTATGTTCAAAACAATCCTGGGTTATAACCGGACAGGATATAAATGTCTGCGGTGGAGCGATTATGTATTGAAATGAACTTTTTGCTTTTTTGCAATAGTATCATGATTATTAGTTGAGATATGTAAGCGTAATTCTAAAATACGTCCCCCTTGACTTTGATTATATTGTATCAATTTTAAAATAATTATATGGAGGAAAATAATGGAAGCGAAAGAAATGGTAGCTGCTCTGATAAAAAGAGGGAGGGCGGCGCAGAAGATAGCGGACGGATACAGCCAGGAAAAGGTTGATGAACTTGTAAAGGCGATATCATGGGCTATAGTAAAGAAGGAAAACTCGGAAAAAATAGCGCGCCTTGCGGTGGATGAATCGCAGCTCGGACACTATGAAGGAAAATACGGAAAGCTGCAAAAGAAAATCCGCGGTGTAGTTCGTGATGTGGCCGGAGTAAAATCTGTAGGTATAATTGAGCGTGATGAGAAAAAAGGACTCCTTAAAATAGCAAAACCTGTTGGAGTAATAGGGGCGCTTGTCCCCTGCACAAATCCTGAGGCGACCCCTGTAATCAAGGCGATAAACTCGATCAAGGGAAGAAACGCAATCATCTTCGCGCCGCACCCGAGGACAAAGAAAACCAATACCCTTATAGTAAACATTATGAGGGACGCGCTTAAAAGACACGGAGCGCCGGAAGACCTTATAATCGGAATAGAAGAGCCTTCGATGGACGCAAGCGGAGAGCTTATGGCCCAGTGCGACCTTGTTGTTGCAACAGGCGGGGCAGGGATGGTAAAAGCTGCATATTCATCAGGAACTCCTGCATACGGAGTAGGTGCCGGAAATGTTGTAGTTGTAGTTGATGAGACAGCAGACTTTAAAGACAGCGCAAAGAAGATAATGCTGAGCAAGACATTTGATCTTGCAACCAGCTGCAGCGCGGACAATAATATCGTTCTTGTCGATGAGGTTTATGAAAAAATGCTTGATGAGCTTAAGGCAGTGGGCGGGTACATGTGCTCATCCGATGAGAAGGCAAAGCTTCAGAAGGTAGTCTTTCCAGATAATCATCTCGGACGGGACCATGTCGCACAGAGTGCACAGAAGATAGCATCCCTTGCGGGGTTTAAAATACCTGAAGGTGTAACCTTCATCCTTGTTGAGGAAGACGGTGTAGGGGCAAGCCATCCGTTCAGCGGAGAGAAGATGAGCGTAATCGCAGCTGTTCATAAAGTAGCTGATTTTAAGGCCGCGATTGATAAGGTAAACGAGATAACATCCTATCAGGGCGCGGGGCACTCCTGTGGACTTTACTCAAATGATATGAAGCGGATAGAAGAGTACGGTCTTAAAACAAAGACAAGCCGCGTAATGATAAGGCAGCCGCAGGTGTTCGGGAACAGCGGAAACTGGGACAACGGTCTTCCATTTACCCTTACCTTGGGATGCGGGACATGGGGAGGCAACATCTCAAGCGAGAACATCACCTGGAAGCATTTTATCAACATAACATGGCTTTCGATGCCTATCCCTGAGGTAATACCCAGAGATGAGGACCTCTTCGGCGATATCATGAAGGAATAGATTATTTAATATTAGGATTCAGAAACGATTGTAAATATTTTATATTTCTAACACTTTAAAAATGGAATAGAGGTTTGTATTTAATTGGACTAACCACTAGGCTAAATTGCAGAGGAATTAAAATTTATTTCTGTGATGACAAATTATAATAATAATTTTTAATTTTCAAAACTGAGAATAGCGGTCTTATGAGTAGGCCTGCGAACAATGAAGTAAATATCATCTTCTTTATACTATTGATTATGAGCTGATTATTTTTGAGCTTTGAAAGAGGAAGAATATCAGAAATACTGATCTATACTTTATATAGAATTTTATCAGTGATCTTGTAAGTGATTAGATTATAAGGCAAGAATGAAAAATATTTACAGATAATACAATGACTACATTGTTTTGCATATCTAAAAGTTATCCAATTTATGATAAAAATTATTTAGTATTATACATTTTGTGATTTTAATGGATAAAACATTTGTGTATAATTGCCCTATATACCGTAAAAATTCAGGTAAAAACCTGTAAAATAGAATGGTTATGCCTAACAGGAGGTCCAGGTGGGTAACAAGGAAGCAATGCTGCGTTTTAGAGAGATGCAGGCTAAAGCATTTGCCGGAGGCGGTGAAGCGAGAGTCGCCTCCCAGCATGAAAAAGGAAAACAGACAGCGCGGGAAAGAATAAATCTTCTCGTAGAAGAGGGATCTTTTATTGAAGATGGAACATATATTACGGGACGGGCGGATAATTTCGGTCTTGATAAACTCAAATTCCCCGGAGACGGTGTTGTAACCGGCAGCGGTAAAATCAATGATAAACAGGTTTTCCTGTCGTCACAGGATTTTACAGTTCTCGGAGGATCGCTCGGCGAAATGCATGCGGAGAGGATTGCCTCTGCACAGGAGCTTGCGCTTAAAAACGGAACTCCGTTTATCCAGATAAATGACTCCGGCGGAGCAAGAATCCAGGAAGGGATACTCTCTCTCGGCGGATACGGAAAAATATTCAGGAATAATACAATTTCATCCGGGGTTATTCCCCAGATTTCTGTAATACTCGGCCCCTGTGCCGGAGGAGCTGTTTACTCCCCTGCCATTACTGATTTTGTTTTTATGGTAGACGGCATAAGCAACATGTATATTACAGGTCCGGATGTCATCAAGGCGGTAACAGGGGAAGAAATATCCCATGAAGCGCTTGGCGGAGCTTCTGCCCATTGTGTTAAAAGCGGTGTAGCTCATTTCATGTATAAAACAGAGGAAGACTGTCTTGAGGGCGTAAGAAAGCTTTTAAGCTATCTTCCGTCAAACAATATGGAAAAACCTCCCTTTGTGCCGTCAGGCGATTCTCCTGACAGGGACACATCAGCCCTTAATGATATCATACCTGAAGAGTCAAATAAGTCGTATGACATGAAAGACTGCATTAACGAAGTTTTTGACGAGGGAAGTTTTTTTGAGGTTCATGCCGAATATGCGAAAAGCGTTGTAGTCGGTTTCGCAAGGCTAAACGGCAGGACAGTAGGTGTATTCGGTAACCAGCCGAAGGTTTTTGCCGCCTCGCTTGATATAAACTCATCAGATAAAGGGGCAAGGTTTGTAAGGTTCTGCGATTCATTCAATATCCCTATTATAACCTTTGTGGATGTTCCGGGATTTCTTCCTGGTATTGCGCAGGAGCACGGCGGTATAATAAGACACGGAGCCAAGATTCTTTACGCGATAGCGGAAGCCACTGTTCCAAAGATCGCGCTTATCATAAGAAAATCATACGGCGGGGCATTTATAGCAATGTCGGCCAAGCAGCTCGGGTATGACAGGTCAATAGCGTTTCCGTCAGCTGAAATTGCTGTCATGGGAGCTGAAGGGGCGGCGAATGTCATCTTCAGAAAAGAAATCAATGCATCAGACGATCCCGCTGCCAAAAGGGCGGAAAAAATTGATGAATTCCGTGAGCAGTTCATGAATCCTTTTGTCGCGGCCGGTTACGGATATGTTGATGATGTAATTGACCCGAAGAACACAAGAATTGAGCTTATAAGGTCTCTTGAGATGCATTCAAGGAAAAGGGAAGAGAGGCCGGCCAAGAAGCACGGCAATATTCCTCTGTAGAAAGAGGGGAGAGGTGATAATGGATATACAGGCGTACAGTTATACAGTTTTATCAAGTATTATCGGGATGGGAATCGTCTTCGCGTTTTTGGGTTTCCTTTCTCTGCTGATGGTTTTCATAAAGAGGGTTTTTGACAGTCCCGCTTCACCGGCAAACGCTGTAAAAACAAAACCTGCAGATGCCGTGGCGAACGCTAACGAGGCAGGCAGGGGATCTGAAAACAGCGCAGAGGATAATATGTGGATAATTGCCGCTGTTGCCGCATTCCTTGAAGACGAGGATATGCCTAAAAGCGCAATGGCATGGCAGCCGGCCGAAAGCGAAAAACATGACCCATGGGTTTCTGTGCCGGGTGTTCAGAGACAACCGTCAAGAGTATTTTAATATACGGATGACAAACTGAAATTACTTATGGTTTAAGACCTAAAGCAAAGTCCACAGGATTAACGGAGAATTGATATGAAAAAGAATATAAAATTTGAACTGGCTGGAAAAAAATACAGCGTTGATGTTGAGAGAGAAGGTGATTCTCTTATTATTGAAAATGAAGGGAAGAGTGTGACGGTAAATCTGCTTGAGGGGGAGAAAAAAGCGGCAAGACCTAAACCCCGGCCGGTTTCTGCTCCTGCCGTATCAGCAGCACCCGCACCAACAGCTGCTCCAGCTGCCGCTGTGTCTGCAGGCGCAGGAGATATAGTTGCTCCGATGACAGGAACAATAAAGGAAATAAAGGTTTCCAGGGGTGATAAAGTAAGTGCAGATCAGCTTGTTGTAATAATGGAAGCAATGAAAATGGATATTGAAGTGTTTTCACATATATCCGGAACAGTTTCTGATATCTATCTGGCGCCGGGAAGCAGCGTCAAGGAAAATCAGCCTGTTGTTAAACTGGCTTAGGGGGGGAATAAATGGGACTTTTACATCTGTTTCAGGAATTCCTTAACAGCACAAGTTTTTCAGTTATAACCTGGAAAGATTATGTGATGATAGGTGTCGGATGTGTTTTGCTTTATCTGGCAATTGTCAAAGGCTATGAACCGCTTCTTCTTATTCCGATCGGATTTGGAGCCGTACTTGTCAACATCCCTCTCGCCGGAATGCTTGATGAGGGGGGGCTGTTAAAATATTTCTACTTCGGGATTGAAGCAGGGATATTTCCCCCGCTTATCTTTATGGGTATAGGTGCAATGACCGATTTCGGCCCGCTTCTTGCCAAACCGCAGACGTTTCTTCTCGGGGCCGCTGCCCAGTTCGGGATTTTCGGCACTCTTCTTGGAGCCAAAGCGCTTGGATTTGATTTCGCGGAATCAGCTTCAATCGCGATTATCGGAGGAGCGGACGGTCCGACAGCAATTTATCTTACATCAAAACTTGCTCCCCATCTTCTCGGGCCTATAGCTGTTGCCGCATACTCGTATATGGCTCTGGTTCCTTTTATCCAGCCTCCGATAATTAAAGCGCTCACTTCCAAAAATGACAGGAAGATTGTGATGTCCGAGGTCAGGGAAGTATCAAAAAAGGTAAAGATTATATTTCCGATAGTTACCTGTATTATCGCGTCGCTTGTAATACCGGCGGCAACCCCTCTTTTAGGTATGCTGATGGTAGGAAACCTTTTCAGGGAATGCGGTGTTGTTGAGAGGCTTTCAAAAACTGCCCAGAATGAACTTATAAACATAGTTACAATTTTTCTTGGCCTTTCTGTAGGTTCGAAGATGTCTGCTGAATATTTTCTTACAGCAAAAACACTTATGATTATCGGTCTTGGACTTATCGCATTTTCAGTAGGAACTGCCTCAGGTGTCCTTCTTGGACAGTTGATGAAAGTCTTTTCCGGCGGCAAAATAAATCCGATGATAGGGGCCGCCGGTGTCTCTGCTGTGCCGATGGCTGCGAGAGTAGTTCAGAAAGTAGGGCAGCAGGCAAACCCCAAAAATTTTCTCCTTATGAATGCAATGGGGCCCAATGTCGCAGGAGTTATCGGATCTGCCGTTGCGGCCGGCGTACTTTTGTCCTTGGCGTGATCCTCACTTTTTTTCAATATTTTCACTTTTTTCCTGCTGTCTCCCTATAAGGGGGACGGCAGGAAATCTTAATCTTACATCGTTCGTAAAAAAGCATTGTGTTGCAAAGAGATAATAAAAACTGTACAGCATATAACGGGAAAACTGATAGCAAGGGGTTTTAAAATGTATCCGGAGCCATACCCGTAGAATGGGAGTAATTAACCTATATTTATCCATTAACCGGAAAAAGCATATTGATGATTTAAAAAACAAAATGGAAAAGTATGTTTTACCGGATAAAGAGTTTTCCGGTAAAACGCTTTCTGATATTACCAGGGGCGACATAATTGATCTGATGCAAAGGCTTGCCCGGGAACCCTCTGATAAAATACCTGGGCGGGACAGATAAAAACAGGGATACGCAGGCGTTCTATACACATATTAAATCTGAGAATCTTGTAATTGTCGCGGATAAGATCGATGATATCTACAGTGGAAAGAGTAATGTAATCCAGTTTGAGAAGAATGTCTGAATAGTAACGTCCATTCCCCCAGTTGATAATCAAAGGGAATCAACAGCATTACTAAAAATATACCAAAAAAAATTCTCTGAATATACAAAAAAACTCAATTTAAATAATCTAATAATTGCAAAATCCATGAAAATAATAATTGACAATATTCAAAATATTCTAATGAAATGATTAAAGAAAAAAAGTTGGAAATAAGAAATGTTTTACAACTAGACCTTAATAAATAATAATACAGTTTAAATATTTATTCAGTAATAAAAATAATAGAGTATTTAATATATTCATAGGGGTTAATTTAATTGATAAATTCCATACTCAATTCAATGAAGGATATACCTAATTTATCTAAAACACGGATAAATCAAAAGTCTTTGATGATTCTTTTAGAATCATCATCATTGAGAATTATCATAACTGATAATACGGGGCAAGTTGTATATGTTAACTGGAATTTTGCCTTAAGCCTTGGATATACAAGGGAGGAATTGTGCAGTCGTCGTTTTCAAGATATAACTGTTTCAACTTATCTTCCGGAAAATATAAATAAATTTCAGAATATTATAAACAAACGGTCTGATTCATATTATATGGAAAAACAATTAATAAAAAAAAATGGTCAGATTATCAATGTCAGAATTGATGCTTTTCCTTTTTTTTTAGATATGAATGATTCAATACATGTGATTGGATTTTTTCAAGATTGTACTTCTTCTGTTGAAAATGATAAGATAACAATAAATACTGAACTGGATAAAAAATACAATGAAATGCCACTAGGAATTTTAGTTTGTGATAAAGATAAATGTATTGTATATGGGAATAAGTTCGCTGCTGATTTTCTTGGATTCTCAGAAAAGGAAATGGAAAAACTTCCTCTGGAAAAAATCTTAGATATTAATCAAAATAAAAAAATATTTTCTGAGATGATGCAAAAAAAAATTTTTGATAAAAAATTAATATTACAGGACAAGAATCGTTTTTCTCTTTTTGTTCATGCACAAATATTTATTTATCCGGCAAATATAATTAATAATGAATATTTTTTTACAATTATCTTTCAGGATAATCATTATATTAACAATAAAAATAATAAAGATTTTCGGGAGAATATGCTTTTCAGTGACTTAGAAAAAGTAAGAGAATCAATTAACTCATTTTTAGAAGATTTTATGGATAAACGGCAATCACACACAATTATTAATCTTGATGATTATAACATTACTAATCGGGAGAGAACAGTACTTGCTTTAATCCTAGAAAGAAAAACAACAAAAGAAATTGCCTATAATTTAGGGTTAGCTGAAATAACCATAAGAAAATATTTAACAAGTTTATATCAAAAATTAAAAGTTAGTGGAAGGGAAGATCTATTATTTTTACTTCTTGGAAAAACAATAGAATAGTAGTTTTTTATTTGATATAAAAAATATTTTAAAATACTTTAACTTTATCGGGTATTTGATATTACTCGTCTAAAATAAAAATAATTGTGATTCTTCTGGATGACTTATTTTTTCCTGCCAGTATTTTCTTTCATCCCTCTCCACGGCTTTTGTCTTATGGGAATGAATGTAACGCAGAATAACATCCATATTTTTTGTATTGAAATAGATAATCCGCCCCCTGTTCCCTCCCAAGTCCACAGCGTCTAAAAATATTTTCTCAGTTTTCAGAAATTCAATAATGAATTTCTGATTAATATCAGATATTTTAAAAAAATCATCTTTTTCATCAAAATCAAGGACTGCAGCTCCTCCGAAAACTTTTGCCCTTATCTGTGAGCGTATGGCTCCCTTCTTCATCATATCATTGATTAAAAGCTCCATTGAATTAATGCCGTACCTTCCCGCTTCGCAGAGCAGAAGAGGAGGATGAGCCTTTGGATAGCGGGGAGCTGCCAGCAGAAAATGATTCATACCTGCCACTGAATTTTCCCGATCATAAAGACAGGCTGAAACGCAGGACCCCAAAAGAGTCTGGATTATTAAAGGCTTTGATGAACAATAGAATTCTCCTGGGTGAATTACAAAAAGATCAAGATCTGAAGGCAGATGTTTAAGTGAATGTTTTAAAAAATTACTTCGATTGATAATCATGTATTAATTATTACGTACTTGATAATTTATTACGAACATATTCAGGTATATCTTTTAGTGGGAGGACACAATCAGATGCTCCCAGATTAATTGCTTCCTTTGGCATTCCCCATACAATAGAGGAAGCCTCATCCTGCGCAATTGTATAACCGCCGGCATTCTTTATCTTAAGCAATCCCTGTGCCCCATCCTTTCCCATTCCCGTGAGAAGAATGCCAATGCAGTTCCGTCCTGCCTGTATAGCAACGGATTCAAACATGGTATCTACTGCAGGCCGCTGGTTGCATACTTTCGGGCCGGAAACGATTCTTAAAGTTCTTTCAGTACCTTGAGTCCTGAGAAGCATATGGTAATTCCCAGGAGCGATGTAAATTGTTCCTGAAAGAAGTCGTTCCCCGTTTTCTGCTTCTTTCACCATCACCTGACATATATCATTCAACCGGGACGCAAAAGTCGCGGTAAACCTTTCTGGCATATGTATCACTACCAGAGTGGGAGGGAAATCCGGATACCAGTTTTTAAATATTTCTTCGAGGGCAATAGTTCCCCCTGTGGAAGCTCCAACCGCAATCAGTTGATTAGTTGTTTTAAGTGTTGCCAGATAACTCTTTTGTCCCTTTTTTCCTGTTACAGCTGTTTCCTGCAGTTTTTTTGAATTGGCCTGGAGTTTCGAAAGATCAACTTCATTGGCAGAGATAATTCGATCTATTAGAATATCAACTACTTCCTCTATACTGAAAGGTCCACCCGGTTTGGGAACCACGTCCACAGCTCCCAATTCCAGGGCTTCCATGGCAGCCTTACTGGAAGATTTTGCCAGTGAAGAGACAATTATGACCGGTTTGGGATAATATTTCATTAACTGCCGGAGAAATGTCAATCCGTCCATTCTGGGCATTTCAATATCAAGAGTAATAACATCAACATCAGTTTTTTCAAGCTTATCCCGCGCAACATAGGGATCAATTGCGCTTCCCACAACTTCGATTCTTGGATCCCTGGAAAGCTTTTCCGTAAGGATCTCACGAACAATTGCTGAGTCATCCACTATCAGCACTTTAATTTTACTCATAAATTCAAACCGTCCTTATAAACATGGAATGGCCCATTTTCTTAAGCTGTGGAGGGGGATTTAAAAGTGCTTCCGTATGTCCCACAAACAATAGCCCGCCAATTTTTAAATTATGAACCAGATTATCAATGACCTGTTGTCGACCCGAATCATCAAAATAAATCATTACATTGCGGCAAAAAATATAGTCAAATAATTCACTGAACCTTATATCTTCAAATAAATTCAGCTTTTTAATCCTGAGGTATTGCCTGAGTTCTTTTCTTATTTGATAGGAATCATTATCACGTTTCTGAAAATATTTGAGGATATGGGCACGTGAGGTATTTGAAAACTTACCGGAAGAATAAACTCCCTTGTTCATTACCTTGAGGACCTGAGCATTCACATCAGAGCTGACTATCGTAAAATCTTCGATTCCCTTCTCCAGAAGCGTGATGGCAATGGAATAAGGTTCCTCTCCAGTAGAACTTGCAGCGCACCAGATTAATGGTGCCTCAGTCTTTTTCTTAGTTATTTCTTCAGAGAGAATTTCAAAATGAGATTCTTCCCGGAAAAAAAATGTATGACCTACCGTAATCGTTTTAAGCAACAGGTCCACTGCTGGCGGATAACCTCTTGAAACCTGATCATAAAAGTCCCACAGATTCCCTGTAATAGCAGATAGCTTGTCGAGTTTGGCTTTTAAAAGGTAAAGCTTTAACGAGTCATAGTATATACCATAGTTGCGGTAAATCAGTTCGCTATACTTTGAAAGAAGCTCCCTACTTACAGGTTCCGATTTATTGTTTTCAGGAGCTTTAAACATTATTTATCATCCACATCCTGAAATTCTTCATCGTCATCCAGCGGGATTCTGTAATTCTTACTTTCATTATTAGCCGAAATAGCCAGCCTCTCCTGATTTTTAGGTAACTGATACATACGGCCTCCCTTGGAAATTAACCCCTGAGTGCTTTTTATTTTATCAGATTCACTCCGTTTGGATTTAGGAGCGGATTTCTTCATTGAAACTGCAGACTGGTTAACAGCTCCCATCACCAGAACAGACAGTTCTGTAACCATCTCATTCAGGCCTTCCACCTGGGATTTAAGCTCTTCCGCTGCGCTGGCTGTCTCTTCAGAACTTGCCGCATTCTGCTGAACAACAGTGTCAAACTGGATAATTGCAGTGTTTGTCTGGCTGATTCCCATGTCCTGCTGACGGCTTGCCGTCTCAACCTCTTTAGTCATCTCGTTTACCTTTTTGGAGTTGGTAGTAATTTCCTTAAAAACTTCAGCCAGTTCGTTTGCAAGATTGAGGCCTTCCTGGCTTTTCTGCAGTGAAGTCTTGATCATCTGGGCAGTCTCCTTGGCGCTGGAAGCACTCCTGTTGGCCAGATTTTTTACCTCATCGGCAACAACTGCAAATCCCAGGCCCGCTTCCCCGGCCCGCGCTGCTTCAACCGCAGCGTTTAATGCCAGCATATTTGTCTGAAAGGCAATGTCATCAATCACATCGATAACAGCGCTGATATCGTCAGCAGATTTACCGATCTCGGTCATTGCTATCAGCATTTTATCCATCTGCTCCGATCCCTGAACTGAAGCATCAGAACTCTTGGCTGCAAGAAGACTTGCCTCCTTGGCGTTTTCCACATTCTGTTTTACCATGGATGCCAATTCCTCCATGGAACTTGTAGTCTCTTCGATTCCGGAGGCCTGTTCTGTTGCCCCGCTTGCTATCTGCTGGGCACTGACCGAAAGCTGATTGGAAGCGTTTCCTATCTGATCCGATCCGTTGGTCAGAGAATCAACTATCCGCAATATCGGCTTTGTTATAGACCGGGAAAGGATAATCCCGAGAATTATAGCCAGAAGAAAGCCGGCGCAGACAGCTATCATTATAATCTTTTCCATCAAACCAATTGATGAAACTGCAATGGCTGTTTGTTCATCTGCATAATACTTTCTCACATACTCAACAAGATTCCGTAGACTCTCAGATATAATTTCAATATTTGTGTTCACTTCATTAAGATAAAAAGCATCTGTCAGAGTTTTACCGTAGGTAATCTCATCCATCCCCTGAGCTCTGCTGTCCTGCGCCTGTTTGATAAACAGATTATTGTATTTGCTAGCATTTTCTAATTTAAGGCGATAATCCTTGTAAAGTTTTGTTTCTTCCTCAGTTTTTGCAGTTTTTTCATACTCGCTGAGGAAACCAAGCATTTCAGTCCTCGCTGTATTGATGTTATTTATATGATATTCAAATCTGTTCTGAGGTATAAATGGTGAGGTTAAGATACTCAGACTTCCGCTGATTCTCTCTGTCCGGATAAAAACACTGTTCAGATTTTGAATATTGGGTATGGTACTATCAGCTAAATTTCTAAGATTATTAGACGCTATTTGAATACCCCAAAAACCTACAGAACCCACTGCCAGTGTGATTACTCCAACTACTAAAAAACCGGTTATCAATTTTACAGACAGACTAAATTTCATTTTTCACTCCTTTCATTTGTCGCGCATTTAGATGCGACTTTTTTTATTTGTACAAACTCTTCATCATTGAGAATCTTGATGACATCAAGTATGATTTTCATTCCCTCAGGAGTATCAGCAACTCCTTTTATGTACTCTGCCTTGACCTTGGAATTGATGTACGGCAAAGGATTAATCTTCTCTTCCGGTATGGGAATTACTTCATGGATTGCATCAACCACAAGTCCCATAAGCATCATGTCTCCATCCAGACTAACTTCAACAACTATAATGGTTGTCCTCTTGTGGTATTCATTAAACGGAAGGCCGAATTTAAGTCTCAGATCAATAATAGGAATAATCTGTCCCCTGAGGTTGATCACCCCACGTATAAAATCCGGGGTCTGGGGCAAGGGTGTGATATCTGTCATACCCATCAGTTCCTTGACCTTAAGAATCTCCATGCAGTAACTTTCACCAGCCAGGGTAAAGTTCATAAAACGCGAACCTGCTGAAGTTCTTCTTCTGCTGTTCTCCATAATTTTCTCCTTATTCAATTTTTCAGATAAGCTTTTTGATTGCCCCCAGAAGCCTATCAGGCTCACATGGCTTAACAATCCAGCCGGATGCCCCCAACTCCCGTCCTTTTTGCTTTAGTTCTTCCTTTGTCTCAGTTGTGAGCATAAGTATCGGTGTGGATGTGTAAGAAGGTAATTGCCTGATTTCATCAAGCAGGGTTATACCATCCATTTCAGGCATATTGACATCCAGCAAAAAAAGATCAACCTGCTGAGAGTTCAGTTTTTCCAGTGCCCTGACTCCATTTTCTGCCTCAATAACAGTATATTCTCCAACTAAAGCGTTTTTTAATATGTTTCTTATAGAAGTAGAATCATCAACGAGCATTATGGTTTTCATAAAAATCCCTCCTTAAAATAACTCAAAATCGTTATTACTCCTCTGCAGGTCAATTTTTTCAGCTAGCCCCAGACTTTTAATGGCAACTTCCAAAGCGTCTAACTCCCTGGAAGTTGTAAGCCGTTTGCGAAACCGTTCTATACTGTCAGTTTCCCTGAATTCAACATTTGATCCCTGGTGGTTTCGGATGAGTTCTGTTAACATTTTTAAAAAATCTTCCGTGACAAGATCAAGATTTTCCACTTCCTGAATAATTATTGCATGAAGCATTGACAGGGGAAAAAGATCATTCATGTTTCCTTCCAGTCCTTTAATAAACTGAAGTATTCCTGAATACAGATTCTTGAATTGACTGTAATGTCTGATAATGATTTCATTAAGATCATTAAAGGTTTCTTTTTCTTCATGGACCATGGTGGTAAGGCTGTTTTTATTATCCTCAAGTTCCAGGTAGACAGAGCTGAATATCCCCTTGCTTGAATCCGCAGTGACTCTGATATCCTTGAGAAATTTCTGAGTCTCGTGAGCCAGTTTCTGTATTTCGTTGGCTATTACTTTAAAACCATTGCCCTTAACTCCAGCCCGGGCCGACTCAATTGAAGCATTAATGGATAAAATATGAACACGCTCTGCTATGTCGGAAATATCACCTGTGAGTTTAAAAATGGAATCAAGGACAGCTTTGAGGCTTTTAAATTTATTTTCAAAAACAGTAAAAGCATCAACAGATTTTTGGGCAACCAGATTTATATCAACCTGTAATTTATCTACATTGCCCGTCATTATATCAAGAGAGGATGAATTTATGATCTCCTGATCATGTTCCTGAACCTGTGCTATAAAATCTTTCATACCTGTTTTAATGACAACAAGACTCTCAGACATGGGTTCAGTGGTTTTATTCAGGTAGTCAACAATGCTTTTGAAAAGTGAGGGTATTGCTTTTTCATAAACCCCTATTTCCCCGATTAATACAGGACTTATTTTTTCAAGTTCCTCACTGTATCCGTTTCCCTGGATTGGTATTTTTTCGGTTACAGGTGGAGCTATCTCCTGTTTAATTGATGACACCTCTGTTTGATTAGTCTGTGGAATATATCCAGGTAAAGGTATGCGGATTAACAAAAAAATACCCGTAATGCCTGTAATGAACGATAAAACAGACAGAACCAGAGCAAATGTATTAATAGTCCCTAAATAAAAAACAACAAGCGCTTCAAGTCCGGTTAGCCCTGTTACAGCTAATAATATCGCCCAATTTTTCAATTATCAGCCTCCAGTAAGCTGAGTTCTATTATCTGGTCCACATCCAGAACAAGACCTATCTTTCCTCCACCCAGAACTGTCCCTGAAGTTACTCCTTTCATTTTTTTGAACCGGGAGCCCAACGATTTTATGACAACTTCCCTTTTGGCAATAATCTCATCCACCAGAAGAAGAAATTTTCTTTTATCGGAACTTTCAGTTAATATTCCAATTACATTTTGCTCCGGAGGTGGGGGACTCATCCCTAATACCTGATGCATCCGCAGTACCAAGACAACACCTCCCCTCATGTCTATCATTTCTACTTTTCCATTTATTGTGTAAATCCTGGAGGTATTTACTTTAAATGCCTCAATTACAGAGCTGATAGGAAAAATAAAGAGATTTTCCCCAATCCGTGAAATCATCCCATCAATAATTGCTGTGCTTAAGGGAAAAGAAAGGTGAAAATAGGTGTAATTTCCCGGTTTGGTTTCAATTTCAATCTTTCCGCGATTATTTGCGATTGCCGAACGGACAATATCCATACCTACACCGCGCCCTGATATAAGATCAATATTTTCACGGGTACTGAATCCTGAGGTAAATATTAGCCCGTGTACCTGGGAATCACTCATTGATTCAGCTGCTTCGGGCCGTATAAATCCCTTGGCAATTGCTTTTGCAAGGATTTTTTCCCGGCTCAGTCCTGCTCCATCATCACCTATGGTTATAACAATAATATTCCCCAGCCTTTTAGCTCCAAGAAATATTGTACCCTGGGGATCCTTTCCAGCCTGTTGTCTGATTTCCGTTGTTTCAATTCCATGATCCAAAGAGTTCCGAATCAGGTGGATCAGCGGTTCTTCTAGTTTTTCAATAAGATTCCTGTCAATTTCCAGATCCTCTCCAAATATTTCCAGTTTGACCGGTTTATTGAGTTTTTTACTTAAATCCCTGATAACCCGCTTGATGTTACTGAACAGGGTCTGAACTGTTTCTGTACGCAATTCCATTGCACCGAACTGGATGCTGCGGGTGATTTTTCTCATCTGAACAAGCGCAGGAGTATTTTCTGTTATCTGTCCCATGGAAATCAGAAGCTCTCCAATCATATCTACCAGAAAGTTGACCTTGGATGCCCGAACCTTAATAATCGGGTCTGTGGTTGCAATTTCGGAACGGCTCTGAACCGGTGCTTCTGTTTTTTGTTTTCCAAGGGTTTCCTGAAGTTCCTGGGATGTAAGATAATTCTCTACTACGGCTATTTCTCCGAATTTTTTTGTATATGCCGATTCTTTCTGTTTTTGAAGAATCTGCTCCTTATCTGTTTCATTCAGTTTACCTTCCTGGACCAGGATATTGCCAAGGGCTGATTTTGTCTGATATGAGAGTTGCTCAAGTTTCTGAAAGTATAAATCCATTGAAACATTGCTGGAAACAAGATAGTCCCCGGTTTTAAGTTTATTGACAATCTGCAGGGACATATCCAGTCCTTCAAGGAGCATTTCTATTATTTCAGAATTCGGTTCCAGTTTTTTACTTCTGAGAGAGTCAAGCAAATTTTCAATGTTGTGTGTTAATTCTCCCAGAGAAGCAATTTTAAGAAAACCGCATTCACCTTTAATTGTATGAAACACACGGAAAAGCTTATTTATCAGATCAAGATTTGTAAAATCCTGTTCAAGATCAAGTATCAGTGTCTGGGCCTGAACCAGCCGGTCAGACGCCTCGGCGATAAATATCTGAAATGATTCATCATCATGATAAATACCTGAAGCCTGTATACCCTCCCTTATTGTGCTGCCAATTAATTTTTTCATCCGCTCTTTTAAATCCTTAACAGCGTCAGGTGAGCTGTCTGGATCCATACACTGGAGAAGATCAATACCCTGGGTTAAATTATCCATAAAACCGGGTTGTCCTGCCTTGTTCATCTCGGCTCTGATTAAATTCAAAAGCCATTGAATCAACTCATAGGGCTCTTCCTGTTCAAGATAAAAATCTGTTAGAAGAGCGACGGAATCCTCAATGTCTGAAAGAAGCAAAAAATCTCCTGTGTCATAATTCAATAAAGCATTGGTGATAACATTAAACTGTTCTTCACGATTCATGGATAATCCTTGTTTTTAGAAAAATATGAAGTATTATTTTTAGCAAAAACAAACATCAATAAATGATTGATCTGTTTTCAATATCTTTCTCTTAACGTAAAATTAGTATTATCAGGCAATACAATACGCCTAATAATTATTCGAATGCTAAATGATAAATACATTCCTCATCATATATTTTTCTGAAATTTTCTGAATTTAACGGTTCCCCCAGAAAGAACCCTTGATATTGTGAACAGCCTTTTCTTTTAAGAATCTTGAATTGCTTCTCTGACTCTATTCCTTTTGCTGCCACATCCAGGGATAATGTCTGAGCTAACGAAATAATCATTTCGATTATTGCTAAAGTTTTCTTGCTTTCTCCTAAATAAGTAATAAATGATTTATCTATTTTTAAAATGTCTACTGGATAATCTTTTAACTTGGAGAGAGAAGAAGAACCAGTTCCAAAATCATCAATGGCAATTCGAATTCCCATCGCCTGCAGAATCTTTAAATTCTTGATTGATGCCTTATTGTTCTTCACCAATCCAATTTCGATAATTTCAATTTCAAGACTGATAGGGGATACCCCGAATGTACCTAATGCGTTAGAGATATCTTTCACAATATTACCGTTCTCTATCGAATATGGAGAAATATTTACTGCAACTGGGATGGATAAATGATTTTCCTGATTCCATGATTTAATCTGCTGGCAAGCATTAAAAACAACATACCGATCAATATCCAGTATCTGTCCTGTTTTTTCCGCGAATGAAATAAATTGATTTGGTTCTAGTAATCCGTGTGTTGGAGACTGCCAACGGATCAGGGCTTCAATTTTACATAATTTCCCCAAATTATTGAATATGGGCTGATAATGTAATATAAACTCCTGGTTATCAAAAGCTTTCTCAATTTCCCATTTTAAAATATAAGGAAAGACTAATAAGTTTTGGGATTTCTTACTGAATATCTCATGAAAATTAAACCCTTTTCCCATTTTTTCAGATAAAGCATATTTGCATATTTTAGCTTTACCTTTTGTCGGATGTGGATAATAGGGTAGAAGTGATCTCTCCAGATTAAGAGTCACTTTAACCGATTCATTATCCCTTATAAGGTGGTATGAAAATATTTCAGTAACCCTTTTTTCAATACTATCGATATCTTTTTGAAAGTTGATATTTTCGAATAAAAGCAGATAATCATTAGATGTTATCCGACACATTGTATCGTTTTGTCTGTATATGCTTTGCAGCTTGTTAGCCGTTAATGATAATAAGTCATCATTAATTGTTTTTATTTCTTTTCCAGTTTGAGATTTGTAATATTTAAAATTCAAAGCCATTATCATGAGGATTTGATTGTTTTGAAGGGCAAGAATAATTTTTTCTTGAAAAGAATTCAGAAATATATTTTTATTAACAAACCCTGCGTCATAGTCTATATGAAAATTGTGATTCTGATTACTGAAAAGGTTGTTGTTTGTGCGTGGCTTTTTGATATTTATTATAATCCCATCAAATATTGGATCATTAATCATACCAATAAATGTGATATCTACATTTATACGGTGACCGTTAATATCTAAAATCCGAAAGGAAGATTTCAAAGTATATTCAAGAGGTTGAGTTGCTAAATTTCTAAGAATCTGTGCAAATTTTATTTTTTCTTCTTCAAAAATATATTCTGTAATATTGGATCCCAAAAATACTTCGGATGAGTAGCCAAAGATTTTGTGGGATGAGGCTGTTTCGTGAAGAATTATACCCGTCTCATCCACAATAAGCATGATCTCATTAATATATTTAGTTAAAGTTTCTATGCAGGTTTGAATTTGAATAATATTATTTTTCATAATATAGTAACTAAATATTTAAAAATGTTAGAAATATTGGGAAGTAAAAGATTTTCTACAATTGATGCATTCACTTATGTCTCCAAGTGTTCTATATAAAAAGTTTCGCATCACTTGGCTAATGTGTAAATCTATCAATGTATATAAAAAAAGGAAACAATTGTATAATTATTTGGAATATCAAAGGCCGTTAAAAATTATTATTAATGCATCTTTGGGATTTGTATGTTTTATTTCTAATGTTGTAATAGTACTATCATGCTGTGGTTGATTATTACAAGCAGTTGGGTTACCCGGTCGATAGATAAAATCCATTCAAGACATTTTATGTTTATTTCTTTATCTATAAACTCTCGTGCAGTGCTCCGTTGTTTTTCCAATTCTAAAAAAATCAAAAATATCCAGTATCATGTTTTATATATTAATAGTCTTATCCTTTATAAAGAGACAGTAAATTCCTCACTCTGAGCAATCCCAACCATCCAGGGGATATTTTCATAAATAAGATTGCAATAGACTGTAACAAATGCTGATAAATCACCGCTAGCCTCTATGCCATCTTTTATAAAGTCCTCTTTCATCGCAGGGTAAAATATCCAGGTTAGCGCATTATCTATCATTTCCCCATATCCTAGCGACATATTTTTGTCCACCCTTACCGTTGTCTGATATATATATTTCTGGGAGGCATAGCTCACAACAGCAGAGAAATCAGGAATATCGGATAGGGTCACTCCTGTATTATTTTTATTTAAATTGAGTGACAGGACGTTGGTTGTATGCACTCCACCACCGGCAGTAGCAGTAACACTATCTATTTTTTCTGGATCTCGTTCTCCCTTCATTGAAAAAAATGCCACAATGAAATATTCGCGACCACTCTGAACAAACGGACAGATAAGTGTCCTTGATTTTTTTATCTGGTCTAACGCGGTGTTTCGAATATCGGCAAAGGTATGACTACCGTCAACAGGATTGCTGCTTTCCAATTGAACTGAGATGAATATCCGTGTTGTTTCTGGCGGAATATCGGTAAAAATGAGACGAATACCATCTGGCACGCTATTGGCGCTTAATTTGATGTCCTGATATAATGCATCTTTATTGCTCACGCATCCCATAAATGCAAAAATATATAACATTATGAAACAGTGTATTTTCAATAAAAAAATATTGTGTTTCATGTTACCCTCCAAAAGAAGTAATAGAAAAACTAGATATCCAAATCAAGAACAGTTAAAATATTTACCATCTCCAATCTACTCTAATATATCTTAGCATTAGTGACAATAATGCGTTAAGGAGTATTAATATTAATAATTTGAAGTGAAAAATGAAATGTAGACGATTCTTTTTCCAGGTAATCCTACAACTGCTCCATGTATATGGGAAGGGGATTTTTATGTGAAAGGGATGCGGCGAGTTTTTTGAGACGGAGTAGTGGGAGACGCGGGTAAGATTAATGTCATGTGAATGAGTATGAAAAATGAAAAAGTAATTGAAATCAGGGAAAAGTCTAATTAATTTTTATATATGGATACAGCTTTTTGGCACATTCTGGACAGAGTGAGTGTGTGAAATTTATACCTGAATGAGTATGTATATATTCTTCAACCTGTCGCCAATATCCTTTATCGTCTCTAATTTTTTTACATGATGAACAAATCGGCAGTAAATATGACAATACATCAACTTCTTTTTTTATATTTTCCAGTTTATAAATTGTATTTAAAAGCTCCTCGTTAAGATGTGCTGTTTCCCTTTCTTTCTCATAGAGTTTTCTTAAAATTCTATGTTGATTTTTAAATATTATATGTGCAGCGACTGTGGCACTGATAGAACTGAAGACTATTGTAATAAGATGTGATTCCCATATGGCAATATCCGGAAATAAAAATTGTTTCAGTGTTTCATAAGAGGTCATTGAAATAAGCATAAGAATGAAAATAAATATTAATCGGATAAATAAATTCTTAGTTGACACTTGTTAGTCCTGATAATTTGAATTTCTGGATAAAGAATATTACGCATAAAGAAGCTGATAGTACATATATTAACACAATTTTAATAATATTGAATGGTAATTTGGGGAAAACTAGCTATGATATTGTAGAATGAAGCACAGGGGCGCGGGTAATCCCCGAGCCTGTCAAGAATTTTCTGTAAACTCCATTAGACCGGAACCCGGCCTTCAAATTTTATAGCCAGAAAATTCAATGCCTGGCTCCAATTCTGTATAGGCATCGCCCATTTTTTTCCAATGTTCTGCAGGGCCATATATAATGCAGCTGTACGTCCGTTTCAGGAAAGACCGTGCGGAATGGCCTCGGGAAATCCGGTTAAGCCGTCAACCGCCGTTATCAGAATATCCTGTATCCCCGGTTTCTCAACTCGGTAATGATGGACAGCCAGAATTTGCCCCCTTCATTTTCTCCAGGCCAGAGCCCCGACAGCTCTCTTTTTGACCCTCCAGGGTAATAGCCGGGGCCAGATAAAATCGATTTCTTCTGAATCCGGCTGTTCTCCCGAACCTTCATGACTATCGCGTCGAAGAATACAATGGGGTAAACAGATTCCATATCCCGGTTTCTCCAGGCTTCCAGTTCGGCCAGAATACCGTCCGTTATGGATAAGGGGAATCCTCGTTTCCGTAGATTTTTTTCAGGTGTTCGGTGATTCCCGGTTGGACATCCCCCGGGCGTACATCGATAATATCTTGTCGCTGAATCCCGTGATTTTTCGTTTATGCTTCCCTACAGTTTTGGGTTCAAAGTTTGAATCCCGATCTCGTGGGATTTCAATTTCAATGTCTCCCTGATCGCTTCTTACGGTTTTCTTGCTGTTGCCGTTACGCGGTTATCCGTCGGCTTTTCATTGGCTTCTATACTTCTCGTACCCGAGATGCTCTGTCAATTCGTTGTTCAGGGCGTTGATTCCATCAACGCCTTTGTAAGCTGTTTGATAATCCCGGCCTCACCTAAAAGGTTTTCAGGATTTTTATAATTCTTCAGTAATTCCTGCAATAATTCTTTTGAAATAGCGCATGTACTCCTCTTTTTGAGTTCGGCTATTTACAAAAAATATCTTATACCCTCGAAAAATCTTTATAAAAAAGAATCAATGGTTTAGTCTGTCAATTGCGCAACAACACAGTCACGCCCATTGTTTTTTGCCATATAAAGCGCGCGATCTGTTCGGCCTATAATTGTTTCCCATGTGTCTTTTTCTTTAAGCACTGAGATACCTATACTTACTGTCAAATACCCTTCCGGAAGAATTATTGAATGAATTTCCTGTCTGAGCCTTTCTGCTATTAAAGATGCTTCATCGCTTGTTGTTTCTGTAAGAACAATAATAAATTCCTCTCCCCCAGTTCTACCGATAAAATCTATAATACGCATATTTTTTTTTAATATTTTTCCAAGTTTTGTAAGCACAAGGTCTCCCTCAGGGTGTCCGTAGGTATCATTAATTTTTTTAAAATAATCAATATCTAATGACAATACAGCCATGTCATGCTTATACCTGATCGTTCTTATTATTTCTTCTTGTAATCTTTCAAAAAAATATCTTCTGTTCATAACTCCTGTAAGACTGTCAAATCTTGCTAATATCTCAAGTTCTTTCTGGGTCTTAATTAAATCGTTCAGCATATACAGAAATTTTCTTATAAGGTAAATAATTAATATGGTACTAAGAAAGTGAATAATTATTCTTCCCAAGCTTCTGAAAGTCCATTTTGAGATCATTGTGGAATTATCTATATCAAAAGTAATTTTGATAGGATAATTAGGTACAGATTCATATATTAAATACCGTTGATTTTTTATATGTCTACTTTTTTTTATCAATGCAGTACCTGATTTTTCATTGGAAAAAAAATGAAATATTTCACCTGGAACAGAAGTGCCTATCACTTTATCTTCAAGCGGGCTTCTGGCAAGAATAATACCGTCATTTCTTACCACTGTGACTTTTAAATTATTTTCATCCGTAAATGATCTGTTTAAATAATTAAAAATACTTATTTTTGTTACTGCAGTTATTACTGACAGATATTTATTATTTTCAAGTGGAAAAGATACAGGTAATATCCACTCTCCGGTAATTCTGCTTTTTTCGGGAGATGAATGATAAATGCCTCTTTTCAGAGGATTCTGCTGCACAAGAAAATATTCTCTGTCACTGACATTGATAAGTGGTTGCCCTGATGTATCAGGCTGAAGATAAAGATCACCTTTTTTGTCAATGAATAATAATTCAGTAAATCCATTTGTATTTCTTGTAAATGTTGATATCATTTCGTCAAGTTGTGTTTTATTTTCATAGTTTGAATTCAACAATATTGCCAGTTCTTTGAGACTTAAAGTGATTAAATCCATCTGTTGACTAGTCTGCACTGCTGCAGTTTGACAATAAATACGCATCTTTTCTTTTTCAGAAGCAACTAAACTATCATATTCATTTTTTATCAGACTTAACCCGATAGTCCAGTAAATGATAAGACCTGTTATTGTTATTTGTAATACAATTCTTTTAATATGATGTAAAATCATAAATTCCTCATTTTGTATTATTTCTTATATCATTTTTTAAAAATAAAATGGTGACTGATGAATATTAGCATACACATATTATGGTGCGATACATATTAACCGAATGTTTAAAGTTAATTAATACTTTGTATTTAAACAATTAAAATACTATCTTTATCTATCTATGAGAGATGAAAAAAAATCGATATAGTTTTTTGAAAATAAAATATGTAAGCAATATATTCATTTCTTTTATTAACGATAATGTCTTCAGCATCAGTTTGAGATTATATTTTCAATATTTTTTGTATTAATTGATGTATACTTGTATGCAATCGCATTCTTAATAATTGTTATTGTTGGATTTAAAGTAAATAATTATGTTATGATTAATGCTATTATAATAGTTAGTATCAGCATTAATAGTTTATTCATCAAGTTTCCTCTTCACTTACAATATGATATTTACGTTAATTACTATTAAATAGAATTAAGAAAATCTAATGATATTATTATGAAGATTTTATATAGAAGTAATTCTGTGTCTTTGTCCCATTAAGAAGTTTCTTTCTTTTTGGATAAATTGCAAGAAGTAAGTTATATTAATTAGTGAATTGTTTTTATTCTAATTCTGGTCATAAATATACTGAAGGATTTTATAACAGAGGACGATAAAAAGTTCCTTGAAAATACTCCTAACCGGATTTTGGAGGAATTCCTTGGAGCTGAAAATACGGACAAAGTAAGAAATGTATACACCCCAACATTCAGTTGAAAAAGTGAGAATAATTATTTATTATATATAACAGGCAGAACGGATAGGGTTTTGCCCTTTTTTATTCTTTTCTGAATGATAGAAGAACTGATAGCAACCTGATTAAAATCATATTGATTATTTTGAAAAACGATTTATAATATATTATCTTCTTCTATCTATATGTTTTATCAGTACATTTATCCTATTGCCTGTAAGGGAGACAGCTTTTTTTCATAAAAGGAAGCGCCGGAAAAACTCCCGGAATTTTATTTAATTCTTATTGTCGGTAAATTTGATTTTATTCCAATTGTGAGTATATATTATATATAGATATGGAAATTATAGATATTGCGGAAACATTAATAATTCAAGGTATGTACTCTGATGCCAAAACAGTTCTCAACCGTCTTCTTGAAGATGAGCCTGATAACAATGAGGCAGTATGTCTTATAGGAATAGCTCTGACTGAAAGCGGAGAAAATGACAGGGCAATCAAGGCGCTGGATTACTGTCTTAGTAAAAACAGGTACAACGCAGCAGCATGGGAGGCCCTCGGCTGTGCCTGGATGAGAAAGAGCGAACTGGAAAAGGCAAAAGAGGCACTTGAATCCGCAGTGAAACTTGAACCCGCGAACTGGTCTGTAAAAAGAAATATGGGCGTTCTGTATATTTTAAAAAGAGATTACAAAAAAGCAAAAGAACTTCTGGAATTTGCCAGAGAAAAAAAACCTGAAGACTATAAAACCATTTACGCTCTTATATACGCCTGTGTAAATCTGAAAGATTATAATGAAGCGGAAAATCTTATAAGGGAAATCCTTTTTCTTGATATTACTGAAGATATAAAAACTGATGTTGAGCAGCTGCTGATACGCATACAGGCAAAAATGATTTAATATATAGCAATTCTGTATTTAATGAATATTAATAAAAAAAAATTGATAAAATTATCAACATGCCTTATACTAACCGGGTAAAAGTTCAGTCACTACTAAATTAATTATTATTTTTCAGGATACACCGGAGGTGCATGGTGAATATTCTTGTTTTAAACAGCGGCAGTTCTTCAATAAAATTCAATCTCTGGAAGATTGAATCAAGGAAACTTCTTTGTAAGGGCCTTATTGAAAAGATAGGGAAAAAAGACAGTTCCATGACTTACGGACCCAACGGCGGAAAAATAGTTTTTGAAAAAGAGATATTGAACCATAAAGACGGCATACAGTTTGTTCTTGATACAATAACAGATGGTAAAAACGGGGTGATAAAAAATATCAGGGAAATAGATGCAGTCGGCCACAGGGTAGTGCATGGCGGAGAAAAAATAACAAGATCCGAGTTTGTAACAAAAGAAATTGAAAAAATTATTGAAGACTGTATAATGCTGGCTCCTTTGCACAACCCGGCTAATCTTGAAGGAATAATAGCGATAGAAAAAGTCCTTCCCGGAGTTCCCAATATAGCGGTTTTTGATACTGCATTTCACTCTTCAATGCCCCCCAAAGCTTTTATTTATCCGCTTCCCTATGAATTCTACGAAAAATATAAAATAAGAAAATACGGATTTCACGGTACATCTCATAAATATGTTTCATTAAAGGGCGCTGAAATCCTCGGACTGAAGCCGGAGAAATTCAACTGCATAACCTGCCATCTTGGAAACGGGTCTTCAATCGCCGCCGTAAAGAACGGCCTGTCTGTCGACACGACAATGGGTTTTACACCTCTTGCGGGACTTCCTATGGGGACAAGGACCGGAAGTATTGATCCTTCGATAATCCTTTACATGATTGAGAAGCTAGGTTATGAGCCCAAAGCAGTCAATGACATTTTAAACAAGGAATCAGGTTTCAAGGGAATATCAGGGATTTCATCTGACCTGAGGGAAATAAGCGCAGCCGCCAAAGAGGGGCATGAGAGGGCAATTCTTACATTAAAGATTTTCGCTCATGCTGCCAAAAAGTTTATCGCGGGGCTTGCTACTGAATTGGACGGAAGGGTTGATGCGATAATATTCACCGGCGGAATCGGCGAAAATTCATCCGAGTCAAGGGAGCTTATCTGCGAAGGACTGCAGATATTCGGAGCTCATATAGACCTGGAAAAAAACTCATTTATTAAAGGCGAGGGTTTTATTTCACAGGATGATTCCCCGGTAAGGATCATGGTTATTCCCACAAATGAAGAGCTGATGATAGCCCTTGAGACACAGCGAATTCTTGAAGCAAAAAAGCAGTAAAATAACCTGCAGACTGTATATTCCTTAACCTGTATCCAACTCAGCCCTGTAAATACGCCTTATTATAAAATACCGTCTGCGTAAGAGGTGAAATCAGCAATTGCATCATCCAAATACCTGTCGGTTGTATACCCGGATGCCTTGCTGTGTCCGCCCCCTCCGAAGTGCTTCGCAATGCTGCTTAAGTCTATATCATCACGCGTTCTGAGGCTTACGCTGCATTTGCCGTTTTTCTCTTCCCTGAAAGAGGCTGTTATTCTGATGCCTTTGGTCCCAAGAAATATCTGGTAAAGCATGTCCTTGTCCCTGTCGGTTTCCTTAAAAAACTCAAGATCAGAAATCTTTTCATGGAAAACAAGGAGTTTACCGTTATGTGATATTACTGCTCTTTCCAGCATCATTTTAAGGAAAGTTATTGATCCTGTTCCCCTGTTGCCGTAAATGGAATAAAAAATTGAATTAGGCGAAGCGCCAAGATCGCAAAGTTCTCCCGCTGCCTTAAGCGCGTTTCCCGAAGAGGATGTAAGATGTCTGAAAAAGCCTGTATCTGTGCAGAGTCCCATAAAAAGCAGACTGCTTTCCTCCATGCTTATTCTATAGTTGTTTTGCTTTAAGAAATTGTAGACAAGATATGTTGCTGAAGGCGCGCTGCTGTCAATATATGACGCTGAGGCAGCTTTTGGTTCTGTAAGATGATGGTCAATAACTGCCTGGGGGAATCGCCCCGCATATTCCGCAAAAGGGCCCGTCCTTTCGGCATTTGCGCAGTCGACAAGGAATACCGCTGTTTTTTCAGTAATATCAGCTTCTGATACTTTTACTCTGAAATAATTTTCATAAGGCTTTATTTCTCTCCGTGTGAAAGGTACCTGGCTGTAAAGTGATGTTTTTTTCCTCAGTGACCGTAAAAAATTTGATATTACTATTTGACTGCATATACTGTCGGCATCCGGATCTTCATGCCCGAATACAAGAAAATTATCAAAATTATTAATAAAATCCATAATGGCTTTCATATTGCATACCGCTCCGGTGAATTTATCATTTTAAAAGAAGGATATATTTCTGAGGAGATCCCCCTGAAATAACCAGTGACTTATTTATAATATAACAATTTATTTCCGTTCTTATACCGAAATCATTAAAATAAAGTCCAGGTTCCACTGAAAAACATGAACCTTCAATCAGCGGCCGGTTATCAGGGAATTCAACAGAGTCAAGATTTGCGCCGTATCCGTGCAGTTCAAGGTCAATTGCATGACCGGTTCTGTGTTTGATTGCATCTCCATAGCCTGATCCGTAAAGAACACTTCTTGCGATGGAGTCTGCTTCAGCTCCTGATACAGATGCATTTTTATCAAGCTGCCTGCTTATGAAATTTGTAACCGCATCTCTTGCTTCCATGACTGCTCCAAAGGAATTCTCCAAAGGTGCAGGGCAGAAGGGAGCTGTAAATCCGGCCCAGGAAATATCAGCATATACAGAACCGGGAATATCAAGTCTGCCCCAGATATCAAACTGTACCGGCATGTTTTTTTCAAGTACAGTATCACTTGTACCGGTATCATAATGAGGGTCAGCTGTGTTTCCGGCAAATGCCAGAAGCGGAAGATGCTCTGTAACCAGATTATTTTCCCTGTACCTGTCAAGAATAAAAGCCTGTATTTCCTTTTCTGTGACAGCCTGATTTTTTCCTATACAGGAAGAGATAAGATCCCAGCTTTCAGATATGATCTCATAGAGCGCCTTGCCTGCCTTCTCATGTGAAGCCATCTGTTCTTTATCAAGCACTCCGATTGTTTTCTGAACAAGGGGGGCGGAGCTCTTGGTTCTGATTCCACAGCTCTCAAGCAGGGAAGCTGTACCGCTGTCAAGAAAAGATATCTGGGTCAGGTTTATATCGTCCTGGACTGCAAAAAGCATTTCTTTAAATCTGCCTAAAATTACCTTAAGTTCATCCCTTGAGGTATATATAATCTTTTCGCCCGGCAGATGATCGAGAGCATCAGGTTCAACATTGTGTGTGATTTTTATATTTTTCCTGTCAGGAAAAATCAGATAAAACCAGCCCCTGCTGTTTAATTTTGTACTGTCAATCCCTAAAATCAGATCCGAAAGAAGATCCCTGTGTCTGAAATTAAAAAAAAGCCATCCGGAATAGTTTTCTTCCAGAATGGCTTTTTCTATTTTATCCGCGTTGTACATTAAAAGGAGAATTCAGGCTTGTCTATATCAAAACTGTTATCGTATTTGTTGGGATCGGAAAGAGTTCCCCATGAAGGGTCGGATTTCTGTTCTCTTAAATACAGCCTCAGGTGGGAAAAGCCATTTTTGTCCCAGTATATGTTCATATAGGGATATTCAGGTTTAGACCCGTAAAAAACTTCCGCCAGCCATTTGTTGTCTGGCATCTGGGGGACCTGAAACCATTTATAGGGGATAAATACCCTGTGAAGATCCATGTTCTGTTTTTCATAAACTACCACAAATCCTTTCTGGTGGTGGTATACCTTGTATACTGTAACAGCTTTAACATAATAGTCTGACTCAGCACTGTATGTGCTGTATGTTATTGTCGCAAGTATTATCAGTGACAATATGACAACCCATTTTTTCAATTTAACGCCTCCGGATTGAAGAATAAAAAATACATTACAATTTAATTAAAGATTCTTAAATTATATAACCAATAATTATTGAAATCAAGACAAAATAATTATTCAAGACCTAAAGTGGCAAGCATGACCGCCTTTATTGTATGTTTGCGGTTTTCAGCCTGGTTCCAGGCTTCTGATCTGTTACCGTCAACAACATCTGCCGTTACTTCGTTTCCCTTAACCGCGGGAAGACAGTGCATGAATACCGTATCTGTCTTGCCTGTGTTTTCCATCAGGGAACTGTTTACCTGATAAGGTTTAAGCAGTTTTACCCTTTCGGCAAGTTTGTCTTCCTCTCCCATTGATGCCCATACATCTGTATATATTACATCGGCATCTTTAACCGCTTTTTTTACATCAGTTGTTATTTCAACAAGAGAACCTGATTTTTCTGCGAATTGTCTCGACATAGTTACGATATTTTCCGAAGGAAGCAGCGAATGGGGAGAAGCAACAGTGATATCGGTACCCATTTTTGAGCATCCAATCATAAGTGAATTGGCAACGTTGTTTCTGCCGTCACCCACATATACAAGCTTTATCCCTTCAAGCTTGCCTTTACTCTCTTCCACTGTCATTAAATCGGCAAGTATCTGAGTAGGATGAAAATCATCAGTAAGACCGTTGTATACAGGGACGCCGGAGTATTCTGCGAGAGTCTGGGCGTTTGAGGTCTTAAATCCCCTGAACTGAATACAGTCAAACATTCTTCCCAGAACACGCGCTGTATCTTCTATTGATTCCTTCGCGCCGAGCTGAATATCTGCATTGGAAAGAAAAACAGGATGTCCCCCCTCTTCCCCGAAAGCAGTTTCAAAGGCGCATCTGGTTCTGGTTGATCTTTTTTCAAAAAGCAGGGCAATGGTAAGTCCTTTGAATCTTTCTTTACCTGAATGTTTTTCTTTTTTAACACTGTGTGAAAGGTCCAGCAGGTATCTGATTTCTTCCCTGCTGAAATCACGTAAAGTAATAAGCGATCTTCCCTTGAGGCTGGCTGACATATTTCGACCCCCCTGTATTTTAAATTCCAATTGTATTGATGGACAGCTTATGCTGTTTTCTGATCAGAAATGATTATTTCCGCTTTCTCTTTCCCTTCAATCACATCCCGTGTAATAATGACTTTTTTGTTTCCTTCGATGGAAGGAAGATCATACATTATGTTAAGCATGATTGATTCTACAATAGAGCGTATACCCCTGGCTCCTGTTTTTCTTGATATTGCAAGCTCTGAAACCGCGTCAACCGCGTCATCCGTAAATTCCAGCTCTGTGTCATCAAGTTTGAGAAATTCCGTATACTGTCTGATTATAGCGTTTTTTGGTTCTGTTATAATTCTTCTTAAGTCTTCTTTTGTAAGGTTTTCAAGCGCAACCTGGATTGGAAGCCTTCCGATAAATTCCGGTATAAGGCCGAATTTGATAAGATCATCCGGGTGCAGCTTCGAATACAGCTCAGAAAGATTTTTCTCTTCGGTCGGTTTAATGTCAGCGCCGAACCCCATCGGATGCTGTGAAACCCTTGCCTCAATTATCTTGTCAAGTCCGACAAAGGCGCCTCCGCAGATAAAGAGTATGTTCTCCGTGTTGATTTTAAGCATTTCCTGGTTCGGGTGTTTTCTTCCCCCCTGAGGCGGAACAGAAGCAATTGATCCTTCAATTATTTTTAAAAGCGCCTGCTGAACACCTTCTCCCGATACATCCCGTGTTATGGAAATATTTTCACCTTTCTTTGAAATTTTGTCTATTTCGTCAATATAGATAATCCCTTTCTCGGCAGCCTCGATGCTGTTGTTTGCCGACTGAATAAGTTTCAGGAGGATATTTTCCACATCTTCCCCGACATACCCTGCTTCAGTAAGGGTTGTCGCATCAGCTATCGCGAACGGGACATTCAGTTTTTTTGCAAGACTTTTGGCAAGAAGTGTTTTACCTGTTCCGGTCGGTCCGATTATAAGGACATTTGATTTTTCTATTTCAACTTCACTGTTTAGCTTGTCTGAACCTGATATTCTTTTATAGTGGTTATATACTGCCACGGAAAGTGTTTTCTTTGCGTTTTCCTGGCCTATTACATACAGATCAAGGAATTTTTTAATCTCTTCAGGTTTTGATACTTTATCTGCAGCAATATCCCTGTTTATGACTTTGTTGTCACCCTGACTTATTATCCTGTTGCAGACTCCGACACACTCGTCACAGATATGGACACCCGGTCCTGAGATAATCTTTTTTGCCATTTCTCCGGGTTTCCCGCAGAAAGAGCATATCTGATATGTGTCTTTTTTATTTTTTGCCATTAAAAATTAACTCCTGGTAAGGATGGAATCGATAAGACCGTACTGCCGGCCTTCTTCCGCTGACATGTAATAGTCCCTTTCAAGATCTTTTGATACTGTTTTGACTGTTTTCCCGGTATGTTTTGCAAAGTAATCAATAATAAGGGTTTTCAGGCGGACTATCTCTCTTGCCTGTATATCAATATCCCTTGCCTGTCCCTGTACCCCTCCCCACGGCTGGTGGATAAGTATCCGGCTCGAAGGAAGACACTGTCTTTTTCCCGGTGTGCCGCATGTAAGTAACAGCGCCCCCATTGAAGCAGCCTGACCCATGCATATAGTCTGAACGTCCGGCCTTATGTGCTGTATTGTGTCATAAACAGCAAGGCCTGCCGTAACAGAGCCGCCCGGAGAGTTTATATAAAGGCTGATGTCCCTCTGGGGATCCTGTGATTCGAGAAAGAGAAGCTGGGCTACAACAAGGTCTGCTGTAAGATCGTTTATTTCTCCGTCAAGAAAAACAATCCTGTCTTTAAGAAGGCGTGAATAGATATCATAGGACCTTTCGCCCGCACCTGTCTGTTCAATGACTATAGGTACAAGACTATTCATTTTTTCATTCATATTTTATAACCTGCATTATATAAGATTAATTATTCATCTGGATAAAATCAAGGAATTTAACTGTTTCTCCTGTTTTTATCACGCTGCTGTCGATCAGCATCTCATAAGTTTTTCTTTCGATAAGGGAATGTTTCAAATAGGAGCTCATATTATTGTCTTCAATATATTTTCTGAACTCATCTTCTCCCATTCCGCTCTGAGCTGCCTGTTTTTTCAGTTCTTCTTCCGCCTCTTCGTCAGAAACTTCCAGTTTTTCCTCATCCATGATTTTACTCACTATAAGCTGCCCTTTGACGCTTTTTACGGCAGAGGGTTTCCATTCTTCGAGAAGATCATCTTTTGTTTTATTCTGCATTTCAAGTAATTTAAGGACCTTGGTATCGTCTCCTCCAAACTGATACAGAAAATTCTGCCAGGAGTGTTCAAGTTCCTGCTCAACCATTGAGGAAGGCACATCAAGTGCCGATGCCTCAACAATTTTATCGATTATCCGCTGCTGTTTTAAAGCTTTGAGTTTTGAATCAATCATTCCATTCTGTTTTTCTTTGATGTCTTTTTTCAGATCATCAAGAGTTTTGTATTTTTCGCTTATATCCTGAGCAAGCTCATCATCAATAGCCGGAAGCTGTTTTGATTTGATCCCTGTTACCCTGATTTTGACTTTGACTTTTTTTCCGGCAAGTTCCTTGTATTCGAAGTCATCGCCGAATGTTTTTTCAACAGTTTTTTCTTCGTCTGTTTTCATCCCTGTAACATCGTCGTCAATCTTGTAATAGTTATATCCTGTTCCGACTGTGAAAGTAAAATCTTCCCTTGATGTACCCTCAACAGTATTTCCGTCTTCATCTATTTCACAGTAGCTGATTGTCGCTACATCGTTTTTCTCTACAACGCCCTCTTTTTTTTCTGTTACGACAGCATTCTGTTCCTGATATCTCTCAAGTTCCCTCTTTTCGTCTTCCTTTGAAATTTTTACTTTCGGAATTTCAATTTCAACACCTTTATACTGTCCAAGTGTGATTTCAGGATATGTCTCATAGGAAACCTTGAAAACAAGGTCCTTATCAAGGTCTACCGTGAAAGATTCTTCATCGACAAGCCTGGGTGTGTAATATGGGAGCGGCTTTTTTTCAACATCTTTTAAAACATCTTCAAGGCTTTTTTCAACAAGGTTATAGCCTGATTCCATTTTAAGGCTGTCGCTGTATTTTCTTTCAAGAATGGCAACAGGAACTTTACCTTTCCTGAAACCCTTAACCTGTGCTGTTTTTGCGTATTTTCCCAATAATTCATCATACTCTTTTTTGAGTGATTCTTTTTCGATTGTTACGGAAAGTTCTACAACTGAATTCTCCAGAGTTTTAATCTCTTTATTCTTGATCACAATTTCCCTCTTTTCTAAGTATTGTTATGTCGGCGCTGATTACGGCATAGACTGCTTCGTAATAATCCTGCGGCCGTGACGGGAATACCGAACATCTGATCAGAATCCCCATATTTTACTGATATATATGAAAACATATCAAAAGGGCGGTTTTTTGTATATACCCGTAGGGTATTAGAATATCCAAAGGGTATTTGATAACAATTGAACCGGCACATAAAAAAAGCGGCCCTTTAATGGACCGCTTGCTAAAAATTAGAGCGGGAGACGAGACTTGAACTCGCGACATCCACCTTGGCAAGGTGGAGCTCTACCACTGAGCTACTCCCGCAGATCAATTTTTTTCCTTCCCTGCTTTATTGCGAGAGAAGGGACTTGAACCCTTAAACCCGAAGGCACCAGATCCTAAGTCTGGCGTGTCTGCCAATTTCACCACTCTCGCATTTTATAACATGATAACAGAAAGTAAGTCAAGAGGAAACTGTTTTTAGCTGTCCGGTAAATACCTCTTCAGCACATAAAAAAGACAGCTGCCAAATGAAAAAATGAGCCGTGAAGGGATCGAACCTTCGACCCGCAGATTAAGAGTCTGCTGCTCTACCAGCTGAGCTAACGGCCCTGGTTAAAAAAACATACGCCCGGCAGGATTCGAACCTGCGGCCTGCGGATTCGAAGTCCGACGCTCTATCCAGCTGAGCTACGGGCGCCAGAAATAAATGGGTGGATGACGGGGCTCGAACCCGCAACAGCTGGAACCACAATCCAGTGCTCTACCATTGAACTACATCCACCATCACTTTCGGTAAGTAATATGGAGGATTTATCCTGTTTTGTCAAGAACCAGGATTTTTGCGCAGTTATTCTTTTATTGCAGATACAAAGAGGTAAACGCTCTTCCATTTCACCTCTCTGCCTCCAAGTTTTTTAATTGATTCCTCCCTTATTTTACTGTAAAGAGCAGTTCCGGCGGAGGATGAAAGGATGCTGCCGTAGCTGTCCGGTTTTTCAATATTAAACCACTTCTCAATATCAGAAGTCTGGATAAGGCGGGTTTCAAACCATGTTTTTTCCCGGCTCCTTATTTCCCTGAAGCCGGCCCCTGACAGGGTCTCTTTTATGATATCTTCACTCAAATCTGTAATATTGCCCGTTCTTGATGTATATATTCTTTCTTCCGCATTTATAAATTCCTGCAGTTCATGGCTGCTGAGGAAAGAGGTATCAAGGAGCTGCGAAATTCTGGAAGACTTTGAAACAAGGTTTTCCGCAATTGAAATCCTTCCTCCTGTATCAAGTAATGTGAAGAAGCCTGCTGCAAGGGCAGATCTGTCATTATACCGGAGAAAGATATTTTTACCTGTAATAATATCAAAAATACCTGGTTCTGTTTCTTTTGCCATATAATCATTTAGATGATTTTTTATAACAACAGGTTTATCCCCGTTTTCTGCCGGCAGGGGATGTTTTTCAATTATTTCGATGTCTGAAGGATTGTCCCCGATATAAAAAACCCCTCCTTCAGGGACATGCCGCAGCCCTTCCCATACAAGAAGGCCCCTGTCCGCGGATGCCACAAGTATTCTGTCATATCGCCTTATCTTTATCTGCGAGAATATCTCTTCCCTGACGGCAGAGAGAATTACGTTTTTATTATCAGAGATCCTTTTAAGCCATGCGTCCCTTTTTTTGTCTGGAGGGGAAAATGTCAGAATTTCCTCATCAGTGTCCTCCCTTTCGGCCTGTGCTGCGAGCTGTACTTCCCTCCTTCTGGAAAGTTCATTTTTAAGTTCTGCCTCAAATCCGATATCACCGGGTCTGTAGAAAATACGTCCTTTCAGGGCTTCCGGCAGGTACTGCTGGGCAACCCAGTGGTCCCTGTATGCGTGGGGATAAAGATAGTTTTTGCCATGCCCGAAACTGTTTTTGTCTCTGGATGAATCCTTGAGATTTACCGGAACTTCACTTTGTTTTTCCTCTCTTACAGCTTCAAGCGCGTCAAAGAAGGAGAGGGCAGTGTTTGATTTTTTGGCGCATGCAAGATAAAGGGCTGTTTCAGCCAGAATAAGCTGTCCTTCAGGCATTCCAATTCTCTCAAAAGCCTGCGCCGCGGCATTTACAACAAGAAGTGCGTTCGGATCTGCAAGGCCGATATCTTCAGCTGCTGAAATTATCATTCTTCTGAGAATGAACTTGGGATCTTCTCCCGCATCAACCATCCTTGCCATCCAGTAAAGGGCGGCATCCGGGTCGGATCCCCTTATTGATTTGATAAAAGCGCTGATTGTATCAAAATGGTAATCCCCTTCTTTATCATAGAGCAGTACTTTTTTCTGAATACTCTCTTCAGCTGTTTCCATGGAGACATATATCGGCCGCCCTTCCTGGGGAGGGAACTCTTCCGGTGTAGTTTCTATCGCAAGCTCAAGTGCATTGAGCATACTTCTTGCGTCTCCATTCGCTATATCGGCAAGATGTTCAAGCGAACCTTTTTCAAATTCTATCTTATATTTACCGTACCCCTTCTCTGTATCGGATAAGGCCTTTTCAGCTGCTCTTAACAGGTCTTCTTTTGTAAGGGGGAGAAGCTGAAATATCCTGCTCCTGCTTACAAGGGCGGAATTTACCTCATAGAAGGGGTTTTCCGTTGTCGCCCCGATAAGGATAAAGGTTCCGTTTTCAACCCATGGCAGGAGCGCGTCCTGCTGGGCCTTGTTCCACCTGTGTACTTCATCGACAAAGAGGATTGTCTTCTGGTCATAAAGTTCAAGTTTCTTCTTTGCCTCAATTATGGCCTCACGTATCTCTTTTACTCCGGAGAGGACGGCATTGATTGTAATAAAAGCGCTTTTGGTAGTTTTCGCGATAATCCGCGCAAGTGTTGTTTTCCCTGTTCCCGGAGGTCCGTAGAATATAAGGGATGAAAGCTGGTCTGCCTGTATTGCCCGGCGAAGCAGCCTCCCTTTTCCTACAAGATGTTCCTGGCCGATAAAATCATCCAGATTCTCAGGCCGCATCCTTGCAGCGAGAGGCAGAGCTTTTTGGTCTGCTGATGCGATAAATAAGTCCATACGCAGATTATAGTTTAAAAAAGATTTTTCTGTAAGATTTATTCCCTTTCTGCTCAAGGATATTAATAGCCGGTTTTTTATGGCAGAAGCAGGACCTGAGCAAAAAAACTCCAATAAATTTCAGTAAAAATTTTCAGGGTAAAAAGAACGAAAAATCCTTTTTTTGAAGAGATTATCATATTAAATGATATGAATAAGTGAAAATGTCTGAAAAATAACACAACAATCAGGCCGAAATCAAGGATTTATTATTTTAATGTGAATTGTATAACTACAAATAAAAATAGGTATTTTATTAATCAAAAATTTATGTTAATAAAATATTATTGCACATTTAATGTAACTGATGTTACAATAAAAACTGCAGTACAGATGAAATTTCAGTAATTTTATCCGGTACTGATAATCTAAGCAATGAAGGGAGTTTGTGCAAATGAAAACCGAGCTTGATGAAGCCAAGAAAGAAACCGCACAGTGCAGCTGCAGCGAAGATGAAGAATCTTTATATTCAGGTCTTGATGTGGTAATAGACGGGTTTATAGGTGTCCCCGGGGCCCTGATTCCGGTTCTCCAGTCCACGCAGAATATTTTCGGCTATCTGCCGGAAAAAGCGCTTAAGCATATAAGTGAAAGAATGAAGATACCATACAGTGAAGTAACAGGTGTTGTAACATTTTATTCATATTTTTCCACTGTTCCACGCGGGAAACACATAATCAGGGTCTGCCTTGGCACTTCCTGCTATGTCAGAGGGGGAAAAGAGGTACTGGAGGCGATCCAGAAAAAACTTTCAATTCCTGTGGGCGGCACTACTGTGGACAAGATGTTCTCACTGGAAGTCGGCAGATGTTTCGGTGCATGCGGTCTTGCGCCTACAATTTCAATAGACGGAGAAGTGTATAAAAAAGTAAAACCGACAAAAATAGGTGAAATAATTGAACCGTTTTATGCTGAAGCTGACGCTGAAGCTAATGCCGGTGCTGACAGGGAGGAGGTTTAAATGGGTAAGGAAAAAAAATTGAAAAATAAAATAACCACTCTTGCCGATCTCGAAAAAATAAAACAGGAGTCCCTGAAAAGGATGGCTGTAAGACTTCAGGATCCGGCGGAAAAAGGGCTTCCCGGAGATACCCCTTTTCATATTATGTTCTGTTTCGGGACAGGGTGTCTTTCATCAGGCGCTGCCTTTGTAAAGAAGGCATTTGCAGAAAATCTTGAAAAAAACGGGCTTGCGGACAAGGTTACACTTGTAGAAACTGGCTGTAACGGATTCTGCGCCGGCGGGCCGATTGTTGTAGTCTATCCCGGAGGATATTTTTATCAGAAAGTCTCTCCTGAAGATGCTGTTGATATTGTTGAAAGCCACCTTGTAAAAGGTAAACCTGTAAAGCGGCTTATGTTTCATAATCCTGTCAACGGGGAGGTAATACCCAAGTATAAGGATATTTACTTTTTCGCTCTCCAGAATCTGAGAGTTCTTCACAACAAAGGTCTTATATCCGCAGACAGTATCGATGATTATATAGCCCGTGACGGGTATTTCGGATTTTATAAGGCGCTTAAAGAGCTGGAGCCGGACGGGATAATCAAGGAAATTGCTGAATCAGGCCTTAGAGGAAGGGGCGGCGCAGGCTTTACAACAGGAATGAAATGGAAGTTCTGCAGCAGGACAGAAAGCAATAAAAAATACATTATCTGCAATGCTGATGAAGGGGACCCGGGAGCGTTCATGGATAGAAGTATTCTTGAGGCAGATCCCCATGCCGTACTTGAAGGAATGATGATAGGAGCAAGAGCGATTGGGGCAGATACCGGTTATATTTACTGCAGGGCGGAATATCCGCTTGCTATTCAGCGCCTGGAACACTCAATAAACGAATGCCGTGAAATGGGTCTTCTTGGTAAAAACATCCTTGGAACTGATTTTTCATTTGACATAAAGATTGCTCAGGGTTCAGGAGCATTTGTCTGCGGAGAAGAGACCGCACTTATGAGATCCATAGAAGGGAAAAGGGGAGAGCCGAGGCCCCGTCCTCCGTTTCCGGCTGTTAAAGGTCTTTTTGATAAACCTTCCGTACTTAATAATGTTGAAACATTCGGCAATGTCCCTCTCATAATAAAAAACGGCGCAAAGTGGTTCAGGGAAACCGGAACTGAAAAATCTCCCGGGACAAAGATATTTGCGCTTACAGGGAATGTTAATAATATTGGCCTAGTCGAAGTAAATATGGGTACGCCGCTCGGAGATATCATATATGAAATCGGGGGAGGGATCCCCAACGGGAAGAAGTTCAAGGCTGCCCAGATGGGAGGCCCGTCCGGCGGATGCATAACAAAAGAGCATCTTAATGTGCCGGTTGATTACGAATCAGTTATTGAACTTGGCGCCATAATGGGCTCAGGCGGACTTATCGTAATGGATGAAGACACCTGTATGGTGGACATGGCAAGGTTCTTTCTTGAATTCATCCAGGAAGAGTCCTGCGGAAAATGCGTTCCATGCCGCGTAGGAACAAAAAGGATGCTTGAGATTGTTACCCGGATATGCGAAGGGAAGGGAGAGCTCGAAGATATTGACAGACTTGTTTCGCTGGGAAATCAGATCAAGGATACGGCATTATGCGGTCTTGGTCAGACTGCCCCTAATCCTGTTCTTTCGACTATAAGGTATTTCAGGAGTGAATATGAGGCCCACATCCTTGAAAAGAGGTGTCCCGCCGGTGTATGTCCGAGTCTTGTAAGGGCCCCGTGTCAGAGCGGATGCCCGGCAAAGGTTGATATACCGTCATTTGTGGCTTTGACCGGCGACAAGAGATACGCTGAAGCGCTGCAGGTGCACAGGAACAGGAACCCGTTTGCGGCAATCTGCGCAAGGGTCTGCTTTCATACCTGTGAGGACAAGTGCAGAAGGGCAACGCTTGATGAATCTGTTTCGATCCGGGGAGTAAAAAGATTCCTTGTTGATCAGGAAGTTATTGTCCAGAAGCCTGAAAGCAGAGAGAGCGAACGGAACGCAAAAAGAAAAATAGCTATTATCGGAGCAGGGCCTGCAGGTCTCTCCTGCGGATATTTTCTCGCAAGGCTTGGATACAAACCTAAAGTATTTGAATCGGAATTAAGGCCGGGCGGTATGCTTGTGCAGACTATTCCATCCTACAGACTGCCCCGGGAAACACTTGCCCGTGAAATAAGAATGATAGAACAGCTTGGTGTTGATATTGAAACAGGTGTGTCCCTCGGTAAGGACTTTACATTGAAGAGCCTCGCTGATGAGGGGTATGAGGCTGTTTTCATGGGTGTCGGGGCGCCTGATCCCATTACCCTTGGACTTCTTGGAGAAGAAGCGGAAAATGTAACAGACGCAATACCTTTCCTCAAGCAGTACAATATCAGGGGTTCTGTCCCGGTCGGGAAGAACGTAATAGTTATCGGAGGGGGAAACGCCGCAATTGACGCCGCGAGAACTGCCCTCCGGCTCGGCGCTGAAAGTGTAAAGGTTGTTTACAGAAGAAGCCAGGGAGAGATGCCGGCATATGAAGAAGAAATTGATGAAGCTATTTCCGAAGGTGTTGTTCTTATGACATTGACACAGCCTGTTGAGGTCATAAAAAATGAGAAAGGCGCTGCTTCCGGCCTCAGGTGCATTCCCATGAAACTGGGCGAATATGACAGGACAGGAAGAAGAAGACCGACAGAAAAAGAGGGAGAAACATTCATAATTGATGCCGACCAGATAATTATCGCAATCGGCCAGAAACTTAAAACAGAAAAACTGCTCGGCGAAACAATGCCTGCCCTTACAAGACAGGGCTTTATCCAGACAAACCCGGTTACAGGCCAGACAAGCCTTCCGTGGCTTTTTGCCGGAGGCGATAACGCTACCGGTCCTGCTTCTGTTGTTAACGCAATAGCAGGCGGCGAGAAAGCGGCAGTAGGTATTCATGACTATCTTCTCGGGGAAGGCGAGCCTTTTTGGAGAGAGGAGCAGGTTCTTGATACTGAATATGATCCTGACGCGGATCCTGTTCCCTATCCGAGGGAAAAACAGAGATCGATCGCTGTTGAGAGAAGAAGACATAATTTTGATGAAGTAGAACTGGCATGGAATGAAAGTGTAGCTGTCAGACAGTGCAAAAGATGCCTGAGATGTGATTATGGAAAAGTTCCCGGTCCGCTTGTGGAAACAACGGTCCAGGTAGTAAGGGAGGTACCAATAAATGCCTAAAGCAGAAATAAACAACATGGAAATACAGTTTGAAGCCGGCGATACAATACTTAAGGCAGCCCATGCTTCAGGGATAGAGATACCCACACTTTGCTTTCTTGAGGGAAAAGATCCCCAGGGCGCATGCAGGGTATGCGTTGTCGAGATTGATAAAAACAAGCCTCTGGCTGTCGCGTGTGCTACGCCGATTATTGAAGGCATGAAGATCATGACCAATACCAAAAGGGTGCGGGAAGCGAGAAGGACCGTTGTCGAACTTCTTTTAAGCGAGCATGAAGGGAACTGTCAGTACTGCGACAGGGCTGAAGACTGTGAACTCAAAAAGCTGGCTTACCAGCTTGGAGTAAGTGAAATACGATACGAAGGGGAAAAACCTTTATCATGGATTGATGAGACAACACCGGCCCTTATAAGGGATCAGGCAAAATGCATTAAATGCAGAAGATGTGTAACTGTATGCAATAATGTACAGGGTGTCGGCGCGCTGTTTCCCCAGGGACGCGGATATTCAACTGTTATCAGCACTGCCTTTGATTCTGGTCTTGATACTGTTGCATGCGTTCAGTGCGGCCAGTGCTCAGCTGTCTGCCCTGTCGGGGCTATTACTGAAAGAAACCATATTGATGCGGTTTGGAGAGCCATAGAGGATCCTGAAAAATTCGTTGTTGTCCAGACAGCTCCCGCAATCAGGGCAGCGCTGGGCGAGTGTTTCGGATATGAGCCGGGTACCCTTGTTACAGGCAAGATGGTTTCCGCCCTGAGGCTATTGGGATTTGACAGGGTCTTTGATACAAACTTTACGGCAGACCTTACCATACTGGAGGAGGGGACAGAACTTCTTACAAGATTAAAAAGCGCGCTTGTTGATAAAAAGCCGGCTTCGTTTCCGATGTTCACCTCCTGCTCACCCGGATGGATTAAGTTCGCCGAGTATTTTTACCCGGAATTTCTTCCAAACCTTTCAACCTGCAAAAGCCCGCAACAGATGTTCGGCGCTGTAGCTAAAACATATTACGCTGAGAAAGCGGGTGTTGATCCGAAAAAAATGGTTGTTGTATCTGTAATGCCCTGTACCGCAAAGAAATTTGAAGCAGAAAGGCCTGAAATGGCATCCAGCGGAAGCAAGGATGTTGATTATGTTCTCACTACACGGGAACTGGGGCGGATGATCCAGTCCGCAGGAATTGATTTCAAGGTCCTTCCCGACGGTAAAATCGACAGCCCGATAGGGATGTCTTCAGGCGCGGCCGACATTTTCGCCAATACCGGCGGTGTAATGGAAGCGGCCCTCAGGACAGTACACGAGATAGTAACAGGCAGGGAACTTCCGATGGAGAATCTGCATGTGAAACCGGTTGAGGGACTTGCCGGAATCAAGGAGGCATCCGTGACTTTTACAGGCACGGTCCCTGACTGGAATTTCCTCGAGGGTGTTACGGCAAAAGTTGCTGTTGCCCACGGACTCGGGAACACAAGGACCCTTCTTGACAGCATCAACGAGGGGAAGAGCCAGTATCATTTTGTCGAGATCATGACCTGTCCCGGCGGGTGTATCGGAGGAGGAGGCCAGCCGCGCCTTACGACTGATGATGTCAGGCTGGCAAGGATCAGGGCAATTTACAAGGAAGATGAGGGTAAGGAAATAAGGAAATCACATATGAACCCTGAGATTTTAAGGATATATGAGGATTATCTTGTTAAACCGCTTGGAGAAAAATCTCACCATCTGCTTCATACTCACTATATTGAGAGATCCAGGGTGTAAATTCTGTTTTTCCCGATAATTGAAACGGGAAAAGAACATAAATCGTGTTAAAAAAAAGAAAGGCTGCATGCGGATTTGCCCGCGCGCAGCCTTTTTTTATTTCTTTATGAAAAAAACCTGATGCTAAACTGATTTCGGCGTATAGCTGGTATGCAGAAGATGATGTGAAATCTCGCCCAGAGGCTTGATGAGAAAATTCCTGTACAGGGCCTGTATTTCGGGATTTTCATGCGATTTCCTTATCCCGAGATTTATATCCTCCCTGTATATCGATTCCGCCCTTTTTTTTCTTATCTCCCATGTGGTTGGGATGGGCTGTCCTCCTCCGCCGAGGCATCCTCCCGGGCATGCCATTACCTCAATAAAAGCATAGGGGGATTTCCCTTCTTTTATCTCATCAAGAAGTTTTCTCGCGTTTTTAAGGGTATGGGCAACGGCAACCCGTACCGGCTTTCCTTTAATATTGATTTCAGCTTCTTTTATCCCTTCCATACCCCTTACATCCGCAAACTCAACCTTATCAAGGGTAGTACCTGTCAGCACCTCATAGGCTGTCCGCAGGGCTGCTTCCATTACACCTCCGGTTGCCCCGAATATTACAGCTGCCCCGGTTGATTTTCCAAGCGGATTGTCAAATTCCTCTTCCGGGAGCCCTGCAAAATCAAGTCCGGTCTCCCTGAACATCCTCGCAAGCTCTCTTGTTGTAAGGGCATAATCCACATCCGGAAAACCTGCCCTGTTTGTAAGTTTTTTTCTCTCTTTCCAGTAGTGGAAAGCGGAATTCATTTCAGGCCTTTCTGCTTCATATTTCTTGGCGGTACAGGGCATTACAGATATGACCCTGATCTTTTCAGGGTCAAGGTCCGCCTGCCCGGCGTACCAGGTTTTTGCCAAAGCCCCGAACATCTGCTGCGGGCTCTTGCAGGTTGAGATATTTGCAAGCTGATCAGGGAAAAAGTGCTCAATGAATTTGATCCATCCGGGAGAGCAGGAGGTAATCATCGGGAGGGTTCCTCCTGTTGATATCCTTTTTATAAGCTCATGCCCCTCTTCCATTATTGTAAGGTCTGCCGTGAATTGTGTATCAAAAACCCTGTCAAATCCCAGTTTTCTGATTCCGGCTACCATTTTTCCTGTTACCAGGGCCCCGCTCTCCATCCCCATGGCTTCTCCTATTCCAATGCGGATAGCCGGGGCGGTCTGTATAATGGTAAAAATATCAGGATCGTAAATATCCCGCCAGATGCTGCTGATATCTGATTTTTCAACAATTGCGCCGGTCGGGCAGACCAAAGAGCACTGACCGCAGTTGGTGCATACGGAGCTGCCCAGTCCCCTGTCCATGAATGTTGTTACACGGCTGTGAAGGCCCCGGCCTGTGACATCTATCGCGTTTACCGTCTGGATTTCGCTGCATACGCTTATGCACCTGTTGCAGAGGATGCATTTATTCGGGTCCCGGATAAGAGAAGGGGAAGATGTATCGAGCGGCAGTGTTTTTGTCCTGGTCTTTGCGTAATGCTGTTCACGCACGCCGAGCTCCCATGCCAGTTTTTGCAGTTCACAATTCTGGTTCCTGTCGCATTTAAGGCAGTCATCAGGATGGTTGGCAAGGATAAGTTCCAGGTTTGTTTTTCTTGCTTTTCTTATTCTCTCGGAGTTTGTTGTTATTTCCATATCTGCCCAGACTGAATAGGAACATGAGCGGACAAGCTTTTTTGAGTCTTTTACTTCAATACAGCATATTGCGCAGGATGCGTTTGAAGCGACATCCTCCATAAAGCATAAATGGGGAATATTTATCCCTACCTCTTTGCAGGCATTAAGAATCGTGGTTCCCTCATCAACCAGGTAATCCTTTCCGTCAATAATTATGTTTATCTTTTTTCTCATCATCTGACACCTCCCGTACCGGAAAGCTTTATGTCGCACCTTAAGCACCTCATTGCCTCGCGCCGGGCCTGGTCTCCCATATAACCCAGGTTGATTTCCTGAAAATTCCCCTTCCTGTCTTTTACATTTAAATGCCTGCTCTCAATTCCCTCCGCAGATATTATCTCCTCAGGTATTTCATTGCCGTACTCAAATGTCCTGAACAGGGAGTCAAATCTGTGTTTACCTGTCAGGTCGAAATCAATTATTGAGGAAGCTGTTTTTGCAAGACCCATGGCTTCGGCTGCAGTAGACGGGCCTGTTGTTACATCGCCGGCCGCATAAACCAGGGGTTTTCCTGTCCTGCAGGTATAGGGATTGATATAAGCTGTCCCTTTTTCCGTTGTTATTATTTTTTCCTGTTCAAGGAGGGCTGAATCTACCTTTTCGCCTACTGCAATTACGACAGTATCGCATTTAAGGACAGAGATATTACCTGTTTTAACCGGTTTTCTTCTCCCTGACAAATCGAACTGTCCCCCTTCCATTTTCATGATTTCAATTGTTTCCACACTTCCGTCTTTGTTTCCGGTTATCCTTACAGGATTTGCCATAAACATGAATTTAATCCCCTCAGCTTCCGCCTCGGCAATTTCGCTCTTGTTCGCCGGCATGTCCTCTTTTGCCCTTCTGTAGGCGACAGTTACATCCGCCCCCGCTCTCCATAAAGATCTTGCGGTGTCTATGGCGACATTACCGCCGCCGATAATTACCGCTTTTTTACCGAGGGGAATCATCCTCTTTTTCTCCATGTTATCAAGCAGTTCCGTACCCTGAACCACCCCTTTCAGCTGCGATCCGGAAAGGTCAAAACCGATATGCTTATAGGACCCGATGGCAAGAAAAACTGTGTCATATTCCTTTAAAAGAGAGTCTGTGTGTATATCCCTGCCGAGGGATTTGTTGAAGAGAAATTTGACCCCGAGTTTTTTAAAAATCTGAAGCTCTTTATCAAGAATTTCTTTCGGAAGCCTGTAGGAAGGGATACCGTAACGGAGGACTCCCCCTGCTTTCGGGTTCTGGTCATAGACTGTAATACTGTGGCCGAGCCTGGAAAGATAAAAAGCCGCTGTAAGGCCCGCGGGACCTGCTCCGATAACTGCTATTTTTTTACCGGTTGACGGGAGTTTTTCCTTTAGAAGTTTATCATATATCTCGTTCTCCCTTCCCATCTTGTACATTGTGTCTGCCAGATACCTGTGAATTTCACCCTGATGCACCGGCTCGTCGATTGTATCCCTCCTGCATCTCATCTGGCAGTGGAAATGGCATATTCTTCCGATTGTCCCCGGCAGCGGGTTATCGCGGAGTGTTGATTCAAAGGCTTCCTCAAGCCTGTCTTCCTTAAGCAGTGTGAGGTAGGCCGGTATGTCCATGTGCATGGGACATGAGTTTGAGCAAAGCGTTGTAAAGAGCGCTTCGCAAGTCCCTGCGCTGCAGTGGTGCCGCTGGATGTGCTCTTCATATTCATTCCTGAAATATTTAAGCGTTGTCAGTACCGGATTAGGGGCTGTCTGTCCAAGCCCGCAAAGGGCCGTATCGATAATAACATTGCCGAGCTCTTCCATCACAGCAAGGTCTGAATCCTCTCCTCCCCCTTTTGTAATTTTATTCAGCAGATTAAGCTCCTGCGAAAGCCCTTCGCGGCAGGGAACGCATTTTCCGCATGACTCTGAATTCGTGAACTCAATAAAATATCTTGCCACATCAACCATGCAGTTATCCTGGTCCATTACTACCATGCCGCCGGAACCCATAATGGCCCCGAGAGACGCAAGTGACTCATAATCTATCGGAGTCCCGAATTTTGATACCGGTATGCAGCCGCCCGACGGGCCGCCTGACTGTACCGCTTTTACCTTTTTTTCCTTTCCGGCGGCGCCGCCGCCAATTTCATAAACCAGAGTAAGAAGGGATTCCCCAAGAGGAAGCTCTGCAAGTCCCGTGTTTTTAACCTTTCCTACAAGGGAAAAGACTTTTGTCCCCGGGCTTTTTCCTGTACCTGTTTTTAAAAACCACTTGCTTCCTTTTGCAATAATCACGGGAATATTGCTCCAGGTTTCCACATTGTTGATATTTGTCGGATAACACATAAATCCGCACTGTGCGGGGAAAGGGGGCCTCGGTTTGGGTCTTCCGGCTTTTCCTTCAGCTGACGCAATCAGCGCTGTTTCCTCTCCGCAGACAAAAGCGCCGGCTCCCTCAACAATTGTAAGGTCAAAGATGAAGCTGGTGCCGGGTATTTTTGCCCCTATAAACCCAGCCTCCCGGGCCTGGCTTATTGCTTTCTTAAGTCTTTCGACCGCAAGGGGATATTCTGCCCGGACATAGATTATTCCCTCGTTCGCTCCCATTGCGTATGCGCCGATCAGCATCCCTTCAATGATCATGTGAGGATCGCTTTCTATTTCGTTCCTGTTCATGTATGCCCCGGGATCCCCTTCATCCGCGTTACAGATAATGTATTTCTTTTCCGCGGATTCTTTTCCCATAAGCGCCCATTTTACGCCTGTTGGAAAGCCGGCTCCGCCCCGGCCCCGGAGCCCCGATGCCTTTACTTCACCTATAACATCCTGAGGGCTCATTTCGGTAACGGCTTTTATAAATGCTGAATAACCACCCACGGCGATGTATTCTTCGATTGATTCCGGATCAATAAGACCCGCATCCCTTAGTACTATTTTTTTCTGGCTTTTAAAAAAAGGTATCTCGTTCCATTCCGGAACACCTTTATAGCCGCTGCCGTAGCTGATATGGTGAGTATGATGGTCCCATTCTGAAATTTTGCACAGGATGAGTCTTTCCGGGAATGAAGCTTTTTCGATTCCTTTAATGATAGCATTAACATCTTTCTTCTGTACCCTGTTAAGCACCAGTAAAGGCTGTCCCGGTATGTTTATATTGACAAGCGGTTCTTTAGAGCAGTATCCCAGACATCCTGTTTTTCTTAATGTTATTCCCCCTTTTTGCCCCTTTAATCCTGTTTCAAATGCCTCATAAAGCTGGTCTGCTCCGTTACCGATGCCGCAGGTCCCCATTCCGATGGAGATTGAAGGAAGGTCGGGTTTTATTTTTTTTAAGCCTGCATTTTTCATTTTACTGATTTTTTTGATGTAATCTTTCATGAATTTCTCCTGCGGGCAGTTTTTTTCGCGGATGAGAGTTTTTTGATAATTGATTCAAGTTTTTCGGAAGTCATGTGGCTGAATATAACGCCGTCGACAGCAATTACCGGAGCAAGGGCGCACTGTCCGAAGCATGCGACAGTTCTGACTGTAAATCTCATGTCATCTGTCGTGTAGGATGTCTCGCCTCCTGTTTCCTCTTCATTAAGGCCGAGTTTGATCATTATATCGGCAAGAAGCGCTCTTGACCCTCTGGTATGGCAGGCCGTACCCCTGCAGACTGTAACAGTATGGTCTCCCTGGGGTTTGAGATTGAAAAATGAATAGAATGTAATAACAGAGTAGATTCCTGAAAGCGGGACTTCCATTTTTTCAGCGACATAACGGATTGCAGGTTCTGTCAGATAACTGTGGGGAGTCGCCGTCTGAATATCTTCAAGTACTGAAAGAAGATCTCCCGGTTTTCCCCTGTATCCTGCAATAATTGAATTAAAAAGTGAATTATCGATTTGCTGAACTTTTGATGATTTCACATAACCCTCCTAAAATATTTTTATAATTTATAAAAAAATTGCCAAGCTGAGGTGTGACATGGAAAAACAAAAGCTGTATTGGTTTTAAATTAGCTGTAATGAAAAAAGAAAAACATCCGGAAAATTGGCTATTTTCCGGATATAAGATGATACGGGTAATCTGACTCAGTAAGGTGAAATAATGTAATTTTTAAGCTGCTCGTTTTCAAAAAGGTTGATCTGAAGAAGTTCACTTACAACATCTCCGATCGAAACCAGTCCCGCCAGCTTGCCTTCATCCATTACCGGAAGATGTCTGATTTTGTTGCTGTCGAACAGCTTCATTACGTCAATGATGTTGGCAGTTTTTTCAGCTGAAATAACTTTGGATGCCGGTGTCATGATATCGCTTACATTTTTGTCCAGATTGGTGAAACCTTTTCTCAGGATATCTCTTTCAGAAACAATTCCCTTAAGATTTCCGGCTGCATCAACAACAACCAGCGCGCCGACTTTTTTACTGTTAAGAGTGTCTATACATTCTCTTACTTTCTGATTTTCCCTGATGGTGTAAATCTCATGTCCTTTTTTCTTGTCCAGATAGGTACCTACGTTCATACAAACTCCTTTAAAAAACATTAAAACCCGGTCCTGAAAAACTACCGGCATTTAAAAACCCCGAATAGTTTCCATGACTTTTGGACTCACGTAAATTTTAGTATGAAAAAAGCAGTAACGCAACCAATTTTTTTATAACTTTCATAATTTGAAACGGCTTATTGCATCATAAATATCGAGAAAGCAGTGATTTAAATATGCTGAATCAAAAAAAGTATAAAATATTTGTATAAAATGTTAAAAGTTACTCTAAAATAATGATAAAGATACATAAAACCATCAAATTATTGCGTTTAATAAATATAATTCAGACAGCTGACTGCAGTTATGTGTATAGACACTGAAAAAAGAGGCAGGTATACTTGTTTTCATGGAAAAAAATAAACATCTTGTATGGATTCAGCGCGGCAGAAAATTAGTAAAGGATTTCAGGATATTCAAGGCCGTAGAGGTCGAAAGTATTTCTCCTGAAGGGGAAAAAAGTGTTTTTGTTCAGCTTGATTCTCCTGACTGGGTTAACATAGTCTGCACTGTTAAAAATGATGACGGCGAAGACTGCTTTCTCATGGTACGGCAGTTCAGACACGGCAGCGCATCGATAACGCTTGAATTCCCTGCCGGGCTTGTCGATCCCGGTGAGGAGCCGCTTGAGGCGGCAAAGCGTGAACTGCTTGAAGAAACAGGCACAAGGGCTGAAAAACTTATTTTAATAGGCAGGGCGAATCCTGACCCCGCTTTCATGAATAATACATGCTGGACATATATGGCTGTAAATCCCGTGACTGATATGAAGCAGTCGCTTGATGAACATGAAGTTATCGATGTTGAAGTTGTTCCTGTAAAGCAGCTTGAGGCGGAAATGGGAAACGGCGAGTTTATAAACGCGATTACAATACTGGCTTACATCTGGTATAAAAAATACAGAAAAGAGATAATCTGATATGTCAGGCTGTCTCTTTTGAAGGCTGCCATTTCAGACAGCCTTCAGAAAAGGTTAGTTCATTTTCGGCATTGGAAAAGAAAATGATGGCATTTTCTGTATCTCGATCCCTTTTGGAACCTGGAATTTGGATGCCGGGATTGAAGATGGGGTAGAAACTGATGTGGCTTCCATTGTTGTTTTCATCCCCTCATATTCAGTAACTACCTTAAGCGGCATACCTTCCCACAACCAGTATTTTTCCTGTCCGTCATCTTTCTTGTTCAGGTATATTGTGCATTTTTTACCGAGAATTGTTTCTGTTCCGACAGCAGTTCCCATGTCCTCTTCATCAATATCCATATCAAGCGCCTCATTTTCCATCATACCGCCCATGCTGTCCAATGATTTAAGGTCCATGGCAGTTTTTTCATTCCAGTTGATCATGTATTCGCTGTCAGGTGTTATGATTGTCGTCGTACTCATTTCATCTGATTTGATTGTAGTAGACATATACACGCCGAATTTGTCAAATGCCATTTCCATAGTGCCGTTACCCATGAATTCAGTATTATTGCCGGTAATTTTATAATTAATTACCGCCCTTTCGAGTTTGAATCCTTCTGCCGGAATCGTTGCAGATGCGGCGGTCAATATCAGCAGTACGATTAAATATTTTTTCATCATTTCTATACTCCTTCAGAAATCCATTTTGTCAGGTATGATATTATAATATTTTTTATCGAACTTCAAATCCTTTAACTGATATTGAGTATTTGATATGCTATGATTATTAAAAAAAGAAGGCGCCGACCGGATTCGAACCGGTGCATGAAGGTTTTGCAGACCTCTCCCTTACCGCTTGGGTACGGCGCCGTAGATGAAAAAAATATAACAGGAATTGTTTTTAATGTCCAGAGATTTTGAGAGAAACAGGACTGTCCTAAAAACTGACAGACCTCTTGCCATGCTTATTATCCCCCCTGTATACGATTTTGCATTTTATGACCTCTATTTTAAGCCATACGGGCTTTTAAGAATCGGCCGCTGGCTTCAAAAGGGGGGATGGAACTGCCTGTTTGTAAATGCGCTTGACTACCGCGATGAAATATCTTTATCCCGGTTAAAACCGCCTCACAGGTATGCCAACGGGACAGGAAAAATGTTCAGGCAGCCTTTTCCAATGCCGGAAGGGGATTTCCCCTCTTCCAGAAGGTTTTCACGATATGGAATTACAGATGAGTCCTTAAGGTCAGGGATCGCCTCTTCCCGCAGGCCGGATATCATACTGATTTCAACCTTTATGACATACTGGTACAAAGGGGTAGTTGAAACTGCGCAATTGTGCAGAAAAATCTGGCCGGGTGTGCCGGTCTTTACAGGCGGTATCTATGCAACACTTATGCCTGAGCACTGCAGAACAGCAACAGGGGCCGACCATGTTGTAAAAGGGGAAGCCTGGGATTATCTCAACAGGTATTTCAGCAAATCTGCCCTGCCGGTTTGTGATAAAAGCCCCTGTGATGAGGATTTTCTTATGGAAAGTGAGGTCTGGAAAGATGCGGCGGTTCTGCGGCTTAATACAGGGTGCCCCATGCGGTGCAGCTACTGCGCATCATCGATGATCGCGGGATTCTCTGAAGGGTCTCCTGACGCAGTATTTAATCAGTTCCGGGCAATCCATGAAAAATACGGGACAGTTAATTTTGCTTTTTATGATGATGCCCTGCTTTTTAAAAAAGATAAGATACTGCTTCCGTTCCTTGAAAAAGTAATTGCAAGCGGAATAGAGGCAAATTTTTATGTTCCAAACGCTGTTCATATCGATTTTCTCGACAGCGAATCTGTAAAACTGATGAGGAAGGCCGGCTTCAGGGAGATAAGGCTCGGATTTGAAAGTTCTGATCCTGAGTTCCATAAAAATAACGGCAGAAAGTATGATGAGGGTACGTTCCCTTCAGTGATCGAAAAACTAAAATCCGGCGGATTCTCTGAACGGAATGAAATAATTATCTATATCCTTGCCGGGCTTCCCGGCCAGCTCCGGGATGAGGTTTTGAATACCGTAAAGTATCTTTCCGGTTTCAATGTGCGCATAAGCGTTTCTGAGTATTCACCTGTGCCGGGGTCATTCCTCTGGGAAGATAGTGTGAGGAAAAGCCGTTATCCGATAGCGGAAGATCCGCTTTTTCACAACAACTCCATTTTCCCCATGTCGTGGGAGAAGTTTACCTACGAAGATATGCAGAGGCTTAAAACACTTGCCTCTGAGCTCTCTGTCTGATGCCTTGCGGAAAACATGCGCCGGACCCGGGGGGCAGCCGTTATACAAGCTCGTCCCTCATACTCTCGGCAGTATTTCCCAGGAGAAGGGCGATGGCATCTTTTGCAGAGATGTCCTTGTTTATTATATTGTAGACAATGTTTGATATCGGCAGTTTTATTTTATACTGATCAATAATCTGCCTTACAAATTTGGCTGCAACCGCTCCTTCCGGAAGGTACCCCACCTTGTCAATGTTGCTGATCATGTCGTCTATTCCTGTGAACTTATCAAGTATATTTTTTAACACTATATCCCTGCCGAAACGCCTGTTTCTGCCGTGTATGCTCCTGCAGGTTACGTCAAGATCGCCGACTCCCGAAATTGATGTAAATGTTTCAGGATGTGTTGCCCCTAGTACTTTTCCTATTTTCTGGATTTCGTTAAGCCCTGCCGCAAGAAGGAGTGATTCTGTATTGTCTCCGAAATAATCTGAATTTTCCTTTAAAGCATCAAGCATTCCGAAAGCTATAGCAATAACATTTTTTGTGGCTGCGCATGTCTGAACGCCTATGACATCAATTGAGGAAAAAACAAAAAGAGAGGGACTTGTAAGGAGTTCCCTGAACCTGATTGAGTTTCTTCCGTTTCTGCATGCGCTTATCAGCCCGGTTAATTTATTTACCGAGACCTCTTCCGCGTGGCTTGGCCCCGCTATATAGACAATATTGTCCCTGTAGAAACCGGGGAAATAATCCTCGAGTGTGCTTACTATAAGTTTTGGCCCTGAAGGGGATGCAATAAATCCTTTTGTTATTATGCCGACTGTTGTTTTGCCTTCCCTTATATCTCTGGCTTCAAGAATTTTTTTTACAGTATCAACAAGATAGATTGAAGGAGTCGCGATAATCAGAAAATCCTTGTCGTTTGCGGCTTCGATAATATCTGTAGTCGCGCTTAAATCAGGCGGAAGCGTTATTCCCGGAAGATAACGGCTGTTAAGATGATTTTTGTTTATATCATCGACAACCTCTTTCATGAAATCCCACATCCGGACTTTTATCCCCTTCTGCGCAATCTGTTTGCCGATTGCTGTTCCCCATGCTCCAGAACTTATTATTCCGACTTTTATACTCATTTTCCGGTATCTCCTGTTTGTGCTTGTTTCGAAAATTCATCAATAATTTCACGGATATAATCAAGGCTGTCAAGCCAGAACGCTTCGTTTTCGATATTAAATCCTGCTTTTGCAGCTGTTTCTTCCGCACCGGCCCTGCCTGACATTTTAAGTATCTCTTTGTACTGTGCGGGGAAATTTAATCTGTCTGACAAATATTTCCTGTAAAGAGCAATCCCGAAGAGCTGGCCGAATGCGTAAGGGTAATTATAAAAACTTAAGGAAGGAATATAGTAATGCCCTTTGACTGCCCACATATAATGGTGACAGGACCGCCTCTCAATGGACTTTCCATAAGTTTTTTTCTGTGCGGCCTTCATGAGGGCCGAATATTCATCAGCGCTCAATTCTCCCTCTTCCCGTTTTTTAAATACAGATTGTTCGAAGTAAAATCTTGAGAGTATATCGACAATTACCTGTGTTATTTCCTGAAGAAAAATCTCCATAATTGGAAGTTTGCCTTCAGGCGGCGCGTTTTTGATTGCTGTATCGAAAATAAGTATTTCCGAAAATATGGAAGCAGTCTCTGCAAGGGTCATGGGATAATCCTGATGGATATGGCTGTCGTTTTTAAGGACTTCAGCGTGCCATGCGTGACCCAGTTCATGCGCAACTGTGGATACAGAAGAAAAGTTTCCGCTGTAGTTGCAGAGTATCCTGCTCATCCGGGCAGACGGGAAATTTATGCAGTATGCACCCCCGACTTTTCCTTTCTGCGGAAGGGCATCGATCCATTTTTCATCAAAAGCTTTTACAGCAAAATTTCCCATTTCCTCTGAAAAGCCGGTAAAAGTTTCTGTTATGAATTTTCTCCCCTTTTCAAACGGCCAGCTGCCTTTTCCTGACGATCCGTCATCAGGGAGCGGGACACTGTCAGGGAGCGGGGCAAAAATATCGTAAAAGGCAAGTTTTTCAAGGCCGAGAAGCGAGGCTTTACTGTTAAGGTATTTATGAAAAGATGGAAGTGATTTTTCCATTGCCCCGGTAAGTGCTTTCAGGGTCTTTCCGGATATGCGCGCCTGAAAAGCTGATTTTTCAATTGCGGATTTCCATCCTTTTCTTCTGTTCAGGATAATGTTAAACCCTTTTACTCCGTTAAGCGCAAAAGAAAGCGGTATTTCAACGCTTCTCCATGCCTCAATTTCCTTTTTAAAAGCCTTCTTTCTTGTTTCCCTGTCGCTGCCAAAGGCAAGGGCCCTTAACTCTGTTACGGTTTTTCTCTCTTTCGCGCTGCGGCCCCATTTAACGCTAAGATCAGATGATACAGCTTCCTGAAGTCTGGACCAGGAGTTCGCCCCCGGCTGCAGCATCTCTTCTACCAGATCCTCCATCTCTTCCGAAAGCTGGTGTTTTTTAAGCTCTGCTGTTTCGGAAAGGAAAAGGCGGTAGCCGGAAAAAAAACTGTCAGCAGGGTTTCCCGCTGCCCTTTTATCAATTTCTGCTTCTGACAGTTTGAAATATTTCCTGAAAAGGGTTTTAGCTCTGTACAGGTTCAATTTTTCTTTTTCAAGGGAATTGAGCTCTTTAAGTACTGAAGCGTCCGCAGTATTCACAGAATAAAGGGCGTAGCAGAAGGAATAGAGGTTTTCATACAGCGAACCTGAGTATTCCATCTTCTTTACCGCATCTTTAATCCATTGAATATCATCAGCAGATGCTCCCTCTCCCTTTTTGACAGCATCAAGTGCTTCCTGAAAAGAGTCTGCAAGTCTTTTTTTATCATTTTTATATGAGGAGTCATCAACCCCCCTGTAAATGGCTGTCAGATCCCAGCGGGGAAGGGGAGTATTCATGTCGGAATTATTCATGGTTCATTGTTCCTTAATCAGTCCGGATTTTGCATTCCTGCCCATAAGAGCATCAGTCCTTTTTAAGCCTGTCATTGAAAATATATCATAAAAAAATGTTTTTTAAATACAAATAATAGCTTAAAGCGCAGCTTCCGAGCCGTCTGCTTGTATAATAATTAAAGATACTGTATTCTCAGCCTACCACCTTTTCAGGTCAATTCTTAATAAACAGCAGGTAAAGAAAAAAATGACTCAGGCAACGGCTTCAGAGATAATGAATAAAATTGAAACAAGAAATGAATTAATCAGAAATATTGCGATAATAGCCCATGTAGACCACGGTAAAACTACTCTGGTAGATTCAATGTTCAAACAGAGCGGTATTTTCAGGGCAAATGAAAAAGTACGTGAAAGGATTATGGACAGCGGTGAGCTTGAGAGGGAGAGGGGTATAACAATTTCTGCCAAGAACTGTGAAGTTTTATGGAACGGAATCAAGATTAATATTCTCGATACCCCGGGTCACGCTGATTTCGGAGGCGAGGTAGAGCGGGCCCTTTCAATGGTTGACGGGGTTGTGCTTCTTGTTGATGCTGCCGAAGGTCCGCTGCCCCAGACAAGATTTGTCCTTTCAAAAGCGCTTAAAAATTCACTCGAAATAATTATAGTAATCAACAAGATCGACAGGGACGATGCGAGGCCCGAAGAGGTTTATCACAAAGTGCTTGAACTTTTAATCGATCTCGGGGCTGATGATAAATACATCGACAGCCCCCTTATCTATGCCAACGGCAGGGAGGGAATAGCCAAATTTTCCCTTTCCGATGAAGTATCGAATCTCGCTCCGCTGATGGATACAATCATAAATCATATTCCCGCCCCTTTGTGCGACATGGAAGCCCCTTTCCAGATGCTTGTTGCCGACCTTGATTATTCCGATTACCTGGGAAGAATGGCAATAGGCAAAATTCAGAACGGAATAGTATCGATTAACGATAAGCTTGTAAGTGTCGGAGCAGGCGGTGTTATAAAACCTGTCAAGGTCTCCCAGATCCAGGTATACAGCGGAACTGGCCTTGAAGTTGTGGAATCGCTTGCCGCAGGCGACATTGTAATACTATCGGGAGTCAGCGATATTTCCATAGGAGATACAATATGCAGCGCGCTTCAGCCGACAGCCCTTCCCAGGATCGAAATTGATGAGCCTACTGTCGCTGTCCGCTTTTCTCCCAACAACTCGCCTTTTGCAGGAAAAGAAGGAAAATTTGTTCAGGGCAGCAAGATACTTGAAAGGCTGAAAAAAGAGACCCTGAGGAATGTAGCCCTCCAGGTGGAAACCCCCAATGACAACGAAGGATTCCTTGTCAAGGGAAGGGGAGAATTCCAGATGGCCATTCTTATTGAAACATTGAGAAGGGAAGGATATGAGTTCTGCGTCGGCCGCCCGCAGGTTATATTCAAATATGATGAAAAGGGAAAAAAACTTGAGCCCATTGAGCATCTTGTAATAAGCGCTGCCAAAGAATATTCAGGAATTATCTCTGAAGCTCTGATGCAGAGAAAAGGGATAATGTCCGGCTATACTCCATGCGACAACGGGACACTTCTTCTTGAATTTTCAGTTCCTTCACGCTCTCTTATAGGCTACAGGGACAAGTTTATGACTGATACAAAAGGCACAGGACTCATGAACTCCTATTTTTCAGGATATGAGGAATACAGGGGCGATTTTCAGTCCCGAACAACCGGCTCTCTTGTTTCAGACAGGGGAGGGGAGGCTGTTGCCTACGCAATATTTAATCTTGAACCGAGAGGCACCATGTATATCGTGCCCGGCGACCCTGTTTATGAGGGGATGATAGTCGGGGAGCATAACAGGGAAAATGACCTTTACCTGAATCCGACAAAAACAAAGCAGCTTACAAACATAAGGGCCGCCAACAAGGACCATGCCTGCGTTCTTATTCCTGTATCGCCAATGACACCTGAAAAAGCCCTTAATACAATCAGGGAAGATGAGCTTGTTGAAGTAACTCCTCTTTCCATAAGGCTCAGGAAAAGGATTCTTGTGCGGGCAGAAAGAAAGATAGTTGAAAAATACGGACAGTAATTACAACGCTGTTCTTAAGACCTGTTATTCAGCAGCTAATGATTTTTCCAGAAATACGCCATGGGTTCCATAATCATTCCATTTAAGGCTTTTGGATTTCTTTAAGCACTGAGGCTGGAATCCGTCTATGGTTATTCTTGAATTGAGACTTTCCGAAAAAACATAATATTCTTTTTCATTTTTTTTAAGTATTCCTGAATATTCATGTTTTCCCTCTTCACGGCTGTCAATTTCTCCGACAAGGGTTTGGCGCATAACAGCATAAATGACATTTTTCCCGAGATTCAAATCAAGCCATTCTGTAGTTTTTATAAACCCCGGCAGCTTACTGTGTTCCTTTGAAGAAGAATCCGGAGCTTTATTTCCCCTGTTTTGACTTATCAGCTCTGAAAGCCCGTAATGTTCGTTATTATAAGCCGCTTCATGAGGCAGCAGTCCTTCGTTGTCCGGAATATCAGCTGATGCTCCGTACTGAATCAGTGTTTTCGCGGCAGGAATATGCCCTCCCGCTGCCGCCTCCAGCAGGGGTGTGCTTCCGTTAACATTCTGTGTATCTACAGCCGCACCGCTTTCGAGCAGGAATTCCACAATATTGTTATGGCCGTACATGGCGGCATACAGGAGCGGAGTGTTTCCGAATATATCGGGAGAATGCTTATCCCTGCACAGGGGGAGAAGTATTTCAACCATCGCGAGATGACCGAATCCGGCTGCCGCGTGAAGTACTCCGTAGCCGCTTCTGTCTTTTATATTAATATCTGCATTATGATCAATCAGGTGGCTTATATATTCAATATGCCCGGTTTTTGCCGCTATCAGGGCAGGGGTTTCATTTTCACTGTTAACAGCGTTTACTTCCGCTCCGCTGTCAAGAAGCTCTCTGACAATTGTCATACTGCCCTTCCCGCAGGAAACAATCAGCGGTGTATTGCCGTTTTTATCCCTGCAGTCAATATTTCTTATCTTTCTGATAATGGACAGCGCTTCTTCAGTATTACCACTATCAATTACCTTAAAAAGTTTATTTGATCTACTGAACAGCATTATTGTCTCCCTGATAATAATAAAATAATGAATTTTTATTAAAACTGTAATAATTATCGTCAGAAACAGATGATGTGCTTATTAAAGTTTGCAGCCATACTCTCAGGGTTCAACAGGTACCCTTCCTCTTGAGTTTTTTTAACCGGCAGATATAATTCATGGAGTGTTAGTATCGACAGGAGTATTATGACTTATACAAAACGTCTGAAAATTATTGTCTTATTAGGTACTTTATTCCAAACCGCAGCAGTTTTAATGTTGTTTACGCTTCCTTCAGCAGTTTTCCCTGAATCACCGCCTCAGCAGGATCTGGAACTTCAGCCGGATCAGCCGCAGGTCAACTGCCGTTCTGCGGTGCTCTATGACGTTACATCCGGCACGCTTTTATACGAAAAGAACGCTGATGAGGTTATACCGCCCGCCTCGATGACAAAGCTGATGTCTCTTCATCTTCTCTTTAACGCGGTTGATGAAGGGCATCTTTCTCTTGACACTTTAATCCCTGTAAGCAGAACCGCATCCTTTAAATCAAGCCCTCCGCATTCCTCCCTGATGTTTCTTGAGGAAGGGCAGCGTGTTACGCTTCTTGAGCTAATGAAAGGGCTTGCTGTTGCATCAGGCAATGATGCAGGCATTGCAGCAGCAGAGGCAGTTTCCGGTTCTCTTTCTGAATTTATAAAATTGATGAACAGAGAAGCTGAAAAACTGGGCCTTGAGAAGACATATTTTGCAGACCCTTCAGGCTACAGCAGCGAAAATCAGACTACGGCACGGGATTTCGCGCAATTTTGTATGTTTTACCTTGATAAGCATCCCGAAGCCCTGTCCCTGCTTCATTCACTTCCGGACTTTACCTATCCAAAAAAGGGAAACATCCCGCCGGGCGGCAGGAGCACTCATGGCCCAATTACGCAGAAGAACAATAATCTTCTCCTTGGAAGCCTTGAAGGGGTCGACGGCCTGAAGACAGGATATATTGATGAATCAGGTTACAATATAGCACTTACCGCTGAAAGGGGAGGGCGGCGTCTTCTTGCGGTTACAATGGGAGGGGAAAAGGAGAAGGGAATACTTAACAGGGCGATAGACGGGGCGGTACTTCTTTCGTACGGCTTTTATTACTTTAAAACCTTTTATCCTGTGCTGCCGGATCTGCCGCCGCGCAAAGTCTTTAAGGGAAAGACGGGACGGGCTGCCGTTACAGCTTCAGTTCCTGCCGTTACCCTGCCGAGGGATTCATCAGGACCCACAGGGAACCTTAAATGGCAGGTAAACTGGGGCGCGCCGCTTGCCGCCCCTTTTAATAAGGGACAGAAAGCAGGCGAGATATCACTTCTCGACGGCGGCGGCAGAGTCCTCTTTACCCGCCCGATAACAACGGTTGAAAGCGCTGAAAAAGGCCAGCTGATTAAACAGCTTTTTGATTCAATCCTCCTTTATTTTATGGGGCTGTTCAGTTAATTATCGTGATATAATTTTATTTATGATTTGCCGGATGTAATTCACCGGCAATCATTTGCAGGGAGGCCGGCAGCGTGAAAAGTATTTCTTTTTCCTGTATATTGTTTTTTATGATTACCGAAGGGTGCAGCAGTATGGACGGCAGTAAAAAGGCATCTGAAACCGGTCTTCTTCCCCCTTGTCCCTTGACGCCCAACTGTGTTTCATCCCAGTCAAAAGACTCCGTGCAGCATATTGATCCGATAGAATATTCCGGAATGACAGGGGATGAGGCTTTTGATAAAATGGTCCGCCTCCTTGAAAGTGAAAAAAGGGTCAGGATAGTAAAGGCTGATAAAGGTAAATATGGTTATATCCATGCCGAATTCCGTACCCTTGTTTTCCGTTTTACAGATGATGTCGAATTTGGCTTCCCCCCTGATAAAAATATAATAGATGTGAGATCTGTCTCGAGGCTCGGGATATCGGACCTGGGAGTAAACAGACGGCGGGTTGAACATATAAGAAAGAGGGTCCTCTCTGAATAATCTCATCTGACAATAAAATTCCCGGGTTGCTTTATTTATATTGACTCCTGCCTTTTTATCTCCTACCATTATGATAGGAGATAAATATGGAAAAATCCCTGAACCGGCCTTTTGCTGAGTTCATTACTGATTTTAAAGAGAAACTGAAATATATTTTTTATGTAAGAAGCGATCTGGATAAACTAAGCACAAAGCGGGGACTGCCTCCTTTTGTTCTTCGGGAAATAATGTCAGGGAATCCCCTGTCGGCGTTTATCCCCTCCCGGTACGGCGGCCGGGGAGGGTCTGTCCGTGAGGGGCTTGAGCTGCTTTCGGCGGCCGGGTATGAGTCTCTTCCCCTTTCACTTGGATTTGGAATCAACTGGGCACTTTTCCTTCAGCCTGTCGCAAAATACGCGGAAGAAAAAATCAAACCTTTTGTTTTTAATGGATTTCTGCAGGACAGGAAGATGGGCGGCCTTATGATAACAGAACCTGATTTCGGCAGCGACGCCCTCAATATGAAAACCTCATATACCGATGAAGGCATCTTTTTCCACCTTAAGGGAAAAAAGCACTGGGCCGGGCTTACAGGCTGGGCAGATTACTGGCTGCTTACCGCAAGGCGTAAAAAAGAAGACGGTAACCTTGCAAGGGATATTGATTTTTTCATCTGTGATGTTTCTGAACCGGAGCAGAATATCAAAGTTGAGGAATTATACGAAAACCTCGGTGTATACATGCTCCCATACGGGCGGAATAGTATAGATGTAAAGATTCCCCGTCTTCAGAAGCTTAAGCCGGAAAGTTCAGGCATCAAGATGATGCTTGATCTGCTTCACCGCAGCAGGATGCAGTTTCCGGGTATGGGCATGGGTTTTTTGAAGCGGATGCTTGATGAGGCGGTAAAACATACTCTTGACCGCAGTGTAGGGGGAAGAAGCCTTTTCAGCTACGACCAGGTCCAGCAGCGCCTGACAAAACTTCAGTCGGCATATACTGTATGCTCCGCAATGTGTTATAACAGCGCGGGGAAAGCGGGAATAGAAAACAACCTTTCCGGGATCGGTATTGAAGCAAACTCTGTAAAAACCTATGTGACAGATCTGATGCAGGAGTCTTCCCAGTCCCTTCTTCAGCTGACAGGGGCCAAGGGGTACCGTCTTGATCATATCGCGGGCCGCTCAATTGTCGACAGCCGTCCTTTCCAGATATTTGAAGGGTCCAACGATATCCTTTACATCCAGATCGCAGAAGGTGTGCAGAAGCTGATGTCCCAGGGGGAGGAGAGTGGATATTCCGGGAAGAATAATTTTCTGCAGTTCCTGATGTATTATGAACTTACTTCTCTTGCGGCAGAACATCTTGATAAAAAACTGCTTGATTTTACGCTGAATGAGCAGCTGCCGCAGAGGCGGCTTACTGCTCTTGGCATGATCATCAGCCGTATAATCGCAGTGAATATGGTTTTAAAATTAACCGGCACAGGATTTAACAAATCACTTGTTGAAAGCTCTCTCGTAAGTCTCAGGCAGGAGATTGCATCGCTTATAAGCGGGTATCATTCGGAAAATAATGGTGCATACATCGAAGGTTATGAAGAGGACAGTTCATGGTTTGACCTTGTTATATGATTGGCTTATCGCCATATGCTGCAAAACAGGAAAAAAAATATCCCGCCGTCCGGTGAGTAACCCCTGGGGATTATTTCCGGGAAGCGGGATTTTTAATTAAATCTTCCTTGCGGAAGCTGATTATCTTGCGCTTAATGAAGTGTCATTGAAATCACTGACAAGTGCAAGAATAAATGATGATACTGTCAAAACCACTGCCATTACTTCAATAATTAACATATTTTTCCTCCGTTATTATTATATCTATAATATAATAATAACCAATGGTTATCGTCAATAAAATATTGATAAAACTATTATTCGTTTATATATAAGCTGTTTTTATACTGAACCTTGTTTTGGAATCCGATCCGGGGGCATTCTTAATTCCTGGTTTAAGACAAACGAAAATTCGGGCAGGGAATATTATTCTTGACCAGTGGAATAAGTGTCCCTATCATATACATAATGTCAAAACTGCCGGTTAAAGGAATCCTGCTCTTTGCAGTAGTTTTATTTTTTTTGCTCCTGCCGCTCTATACCTGGGCTCAGGTCCTGCTTCCTTCTGCTGATAAAAAAAATATTGATATCGGGGATATTTCCGTTCATCTTAATGCCGGAATGCTTATCGGTACTGCAAATGAATATGTTTACAGCGGTGATTACACCTTAAGCCGGCTGATCTGGGAAATAGATAATTTATATATGGCGGGCGGCGGGTTTTCTCTCAATAAAAACGGGCTGATTTCAATGCAGGCTGATTTATGGCTTAAGGTAATGGACGGCAGCGGAGTGATGGATGATTATGACTGGCTTGCCGGAGATCTTCCGTGGACACACTGGTCGCATCACCCTGATACTGCCGTAACTAAAGGGACAATTTTCGATCTCTGTTTTGAGATTGCGCCTGATCGGCTTAAGTATGAGTATTTAGGCTTCAGCGGTTTTGCAGGCTACAGGTTTTCAGATTTTAAATGGGAGTCAAGAGGCGGTTCCTATATTTATTCATCAGTCAACGAGGCAGGGACCGAGCTTACCGGATTCCGTAATCTTTCCGGTGATTTTAAAGACGGGGAGCCTGCAATATCATACCGGCAGACATATAATCTCCCTTATCTCGGCCTGGGGGCTGTAGGGCGCTTAGGTAATTTCCGTCTTGCGGCAAAACTTATCGGAAGCCTGTTTGTTTTTGGAAAAGCGGTTGATAATCATCACATGAGAGATATGGTGACCTATGCCTGGTTTAACTGGGGACAGATGTTTTCTTCAGATCTTTCCGCACAATACTCCATTACTCAGCATTCAGCTTTAAAAGCTGCATTCAGCTATTCTGCATACGGAAAACTGCGCGGCGATACTGAATATCACTTTGCCGACGGGAGTGTGATAACATATGAAAACGCAGAAGGCGCGGATTTCGAAACAGTAATGTTCTCTCTTTCTTATGTATATGATTTTTAAAGATTTATAATTTCAGTTTGGGCATTAAAAGAAATTAATTTTAATTGCTGACTCTTCTGCGAATTTCTGCGAAGGTTTGATACTTAGTCGAATATATAAAAATATGCAGTAAGAAATGCTTAATGAAATCAGAAAATGATGAAGAGGCAAGTATCTGCATCATTGTATAATCAGATTTATTCTCATGAAGTAATTGCGGACGGCTTTTTCAATTCATGTTATAATTGGAATATCTGGCTATAACATGAATTGAGGAGGATCAGCAGTGGCCCACCATACCATGAAAAAATCTGCCTATGAAAACCTTACAGACCGTCTTAACCGTTTCCCCCAGGGGGCTCCTCCGTCAGAGACGCTTTATAAAATCCTTAAAATACTTTTCAGCGAAAAAGAGGCAGGTCTTGCCGCGCTGCTTCCCATAAAACCTTTTACTGTAAAAACAGCATCTGAGTGCTGGAAAATGGATGAAAAAGAAACGAGAAAAATCCTTGATGAACTTGCAGGCAGGGCAATACTCCTTGATATGGAGGTAAAAGGGGAGAGGAGGTATGTGCTGCCTCCCCCCATGGCAGGTTTTTTCGAGTTTTCCATGATGAGGATAAGGGGGGATGTCGACCAGAAGCTTCTTGCCGAGCTTTTTTATCAGTATTTAAATGTGGAAGAGGATTTTATAAAAGATCTTTTCGCAAACGGGGAGACCCAGCTCGGGAGAATTTTTATAAATGAAGGGACACTTTCCCCTGAGAACGCTCTTCATGTACTTGATTACGAGAGAGCAAGCGAGGTTATCAAAACAGCCTCGGCAATCGGGGTGGGGACCTGCTACTGCAGGCACAAGATGGAACACGCGGGAATGCGGTGCGACGCCCCGATGGATATCTGCATGACTTTCAACACAAGCGCTTCCTCCCTTGTGAGAAGCGGAAACGCGAGGGGCATTGAGGCATCAGAGTGTCTTGATCTGCTTGACCTTGCGCAGGAGCATAACCTTGTCCAGTTCGGGGAGAATGTGCAGCAGAACGTTAATTTTATCTGCAACTGCTGCTCATGCTGCTGCGAAGCGCTGGTTGCCGCCCGCAAATACGGGATGATGCATCCTGTTCACACAACCAACTTTCTACCGGCAGTGGACACCTCTTCCTGCACCGGCTGCGGCAAGTGCGTAAACGTCTGCCCTGTCGAGGCGATGGGGCTGGTCTCATCCAGCGATCCTTTAAACAAGAACCGCAAAAAGGCAAAGGTTGACGAGAGCATATGTCTCGGGTGCGGTGTATGCCTTAGGGTATGCCCTTCAAATTCCTTATCGCTCAAAAGCAGGGAGAAGCGGGTAATAACTCCGGTAGATTCAACCCATAAGGCGGTCCTTATGGCAATAGAGCGGGGAAAACTGCAGAACCTTATATTCGATAATCAGCTTCTTTTCAGCCACAGGGCAATGGCATCTGTGCTGGGTGTAATACTGCGCCTTCCCTATGTGAAACAGCTGCTTGCAAGCGAGCAGATTAAATCGAGGTACCTCGAGAAGATGATAGAAAACTACAACAGGAAGACTAATCAATAGTAGATCGGCTGCAGCTAACATTTCCATTATCTTTTGAAATATGTAGTAATAGTAACTATTGTTACAGCCCACCTTAACTTTTGTTATGGATGAAAATAACAGAAACATTGAAAACTATTTTTTTATCTGAAACTGTACTGAAAAAATCATGAATAATTTGTTTATCTCTTCTTAACTGTATTTGGCATTAAAATTGCACATAATCTATTGAAACTGTTACTTCTGTAGAAAATTATTGCAAACTGGGTGTTGTGGGTTCATAATGACAATAATCATATTGAGATGGAAAATGATAAAAATTAATTTTTTCATCAAAGTTAAAAAATATATCAAAGGCACATAATGATTTTTATTGCACATGAGAATCAATTACTGAAAGATCATCTTGAAGGGGTATCCAGGCTTTGCCGCAAGAATGCTGAAAAAATCGGTTGTGGGAATTACGGGGAAGTTCTTGGACTTCTTCATGATCTTGGAAAATACAGCAAAGAATTTCAGGATTATATAAAATCTGCTGTTGGAATTCTTGACCCGGATGTTGATGAAGATTTTGTTGATGCCAAAGGACTCAAAGGAAAAATTGATCATTCAAGCTTGGGAAAGGCGATAAATGATAAGAAAAAAAGCATTTAGTATTAACTTAGAAGATGTGAAAGACTATTATGCTCATTCAGCTAATGAAAAAGGTGAATGGCATCTACTTAAAGATCATTTAACTTCCACAGCAACTCTTATGAAATCTTTTGCTTGTGAAGATGATTATAAAGAAATATTTATGCGAACGGGACTTCTTCATGATTTGGGAAAATATCAGCCAGAATTTCAAGATTATCTGATGAATGGAGGACAACGGGGAAGTGTCCCGCATGCTGTATGGGGGGCTGCACTTGCTCGAAAATTACAATTACCTGAAATTGCATTTGTAATTGATGGGCATCACAAAGGAATGCCTGACAAAGGTGTTCTACGAACTGATACTGAGGAATTTCAGGATGAAACGCATTCTCTTAATACAAAAGTTAAGAAAGAATTCTACCGAGATAGTTCAACTCAAGAATCAGAATTTCTTCCAATTAGGCTTGGTTTATCATCTTTAGACCGGGAATTATTTGTTCGCTATCTTTTTAGTTCGTTGACAGATTCTGACTGGTTAGATACTGAAAAACATTTTAACATTGATATTGCAAAAATAAGAAGGCATAGAAAATTAGATTATGATTGTTTAATAAAAAAACTTGAAACAGAATTGTCAGAGAAATCAAAATATGGGAATATTAATGTCCTTAGAAATTCTGTCAGACAATTTGCACTTTCAAGGTCGGATTCTCCAATAGGTTTCTTTTCTTTGAGTTTGCCAACCGGTATGGGTAAGACTCTTACCTCAGTATCATGGGCATTGTTCCATGCAAGGAAAAATGATCTAAAACGTATTATTATAGTTCTCCCTTTCGTCAATATCATTGATCAAACAGCAAAAGAACTTAAGAGAATTTTTGGAGATGAATGGGTGTTGGAACATCATTCATCCTATAATGAACAAAACAAAGACAACGAATCGATGAAGAGGGAAACAAATATAAAAAAATTGGCAACTGAAAACTGGGATTATCCTATAATAGTGACAACTACTGTTCAATTTTTTGATTCCTTGTTTTCTAACAAGCCTAGAAGATGTAGAAAAGTTCATAATATTTCTGAAGCAGTGGTCATTTTTGATGAAGTTCAAAGTTTACCCAAAGAACTTATTGCCCCGACACTCTCTATTCTTGAGAGTATTAAGAGTATAATGAAGACATCATTTTTATTTTGTACTGCTACTCAACCAGCCTTTGAAAAACGTGAAGATTTTTCTGAAGGTATAGACGGAATACTATCACTGGTAGAAAATCCTGAAGAATTATATAGGAACACAAAACGTGTTAATTATAGAGCCATTAACAATTTTGAACCGTTATCCATTAGGGACCTGTTGTTTCTAATTGCCAAGGAAAGGCGTTCAATTCTTTCCATTTATAATACAAAAAAGAAGGCTTTAGAGGCTTATAGTAATTCAAAGGAACTTGGGATTTTGACCTCCCGATATCATCTTTCTACATCTATGTGTCCTGAACATCGGAAACGTGTTATAGATAATATAAAGTCAGATATAAATGAGGGGAAATCAGTTTTTGTTGCTTCGACACAACTAATTGAGGCTGGAGTTGATCTTGATTTCCCTTGTGTCTTTCGGGAAGCAGCACCTTTAGAATCTGTCATTCAATCAGCAGGTCGATGTAACAGGGAAGGGAAGCTAAATGAATCTGGCGGATTAGGGGATGTTTTCCTTTTTAGCATTGAAGGAAATACTTTCCCTGACCCATTGTATCAAACTCTATCACAATATACGATGGGGCTTCTGAAAAAAGATATTGATCAGTTATATACTTATGATTTCTTTACAAATTATTACGAGAATGTCGTTAAGCTTTTTGTAGATGCTGATAAGAAGAAGGTCAATGAATCCCGTAAGAACTTCGATTTTGAAACTGTTGCCAATACTTATCACTTGATAGAACAGAATACTACAAGCCTTTTTATACTAAATTATAACCAGGCTACACGTGATTTTTATGAAAGTGTTAAATATAAGCCATATCTTAGCAAAGAAGAGTATCAATACATGCAATTATTCAGTGTCCAGGTTTTTGACAACTTTCTAGGTAAGACCGTCGGGCAATGGGAAGAAAAAGAACAGGGATTTTATGTATGGTACGGTTCTTATGATAAGGATACTGGAATTACACCTGATCCTATTTTGACAGATGGTATAGTCTAAAGGAGGTGAAATAGTGTTGGATCAAGAGATTGTCAAAGTAAAAGTTGGGGGAGACTTTGCTTGTTTTACCAGACCTGACTTGAAGGTTGAGCGTATGACTTATCCATGTATGACCCCTTCAGCTGCACGAGGAATTCTTGATTCCATTTTATGGAAACCGGAATTTCAGTGGTATGTGAGGAAAATTCTAATTCTAAAGCCAGTGAAATTCTTCTCAATCAAACGAAATGAAATTAATTCAAAACAAGGTGGACGAATTATAGAAATTGATGCTATTGATGCCAGGGGAAAGCCTCAATTCCGGACTCAACGTAATAGTATAGTCCTGAAAGACGTTTCTTATATCATTGAAGCCTCAGTATTCCAAAATGGGTTTGATACGAAGAACCCATCAGTTAAGTACACAGAAATGTTTCGCCGTAGAGTACGCAAGGGTCAATGTTATCGACGTCCATTCTTGGGAACTCGTGAGTTTTCTGCTGAGTTTGAAGAGGTCAATGATGCGGACGTCCCCATAAATGAGATAATACCTGTTGGCAGTATGGTTTTTGATATTTTTTATGATGAACAGGGAAAACCCTCTCCACTCTTTTTCTATGATGTTGCTGTTATTAATGGAGTACTGAATTGTGAAGTTCCTGAAAATGTTGTCATGATGACGTCCAGCCATTTTCGTCCACCCTTGGATGATGAAATTTCTGCAGTTCTTTATGGATTCAACCAGCAAGAAGATAAAGATGAAGTTCAGGAGGTTGGAGATGATTAAAGAGCTAAGTGAACTAGGAAAACAGTTAAGAGAAGAACAAAGCAAAGAGAAACTTATTCATGACGCGATTAAATATGAACCAATGTCAATTGACCTTATAATAAATGAAGATGGTTCATTTGATTCTTTTCTTGTTTTTCCTCAAAAAATGACTCCTGCTGAGGCTATAACTGCAAAAAAGGGTAAAGCCCGTTTACTTCTTGATAAAGCAGAAGAAGTGTTATGCTTTAAAAGTGAAATTTTTATAGAAGAATTAAAGAAAAAACCTGATTCGGAAAAGAAGGTAGCACAATATTTGAAAGGTGTTGAATCGAAACATCAACTTTTCATTAATAAGCTCAAAGAGTATAACGATTTACAAATATTGGGTCCTATTTTTAAGTTTTATTTTGACAACAAAAGTCAGGGGATTGATAAGGCCCTTGAAGCCTTTTTCAACCAGGTCGAAATAAAACAACAAGGAGGCAATATAGCCTTTAGGTTGGTTAGTCAACAATGTCGTCTACATGAAGAAACAATTATTTTGCAAACACTAATCAATCGATTTGAGAATACCAAGTCTCCAGATAAAAAATGTTCAATTTGTGGATTATCTGAACATCGTGTTGTTGATCTACCTCATGGAACGGTTAAACGAGTTCCCGGCGGTTTATCTGCTGGTAATATTCTTGTTTCCTATAATGAAAATGCGTTTGAATCATATAATTTAATTGGCAATGAAAATTCCTCAATATGTGTTAATTGTGCCCGTACCTATGTTGAAGGTTTAAACTGGCTTTTAAACAACGGTACCGAATTATCTAAACAAGATAAAAATGGAAAAACAAAAAAACATTTTCAATTCTCCAATCGAAAAAATTTTGGTTCTGATACTGCAATGGTGTATTGGACTCGTGCCAAAAAAGACCTTGATGAGTTGGATTTACTTGAGACTCCTGACGAAAAACAGGTAGACCTACTGATTAATTCCGTTTCAAGAGGAAAAGAAACATCAGTTAAGGCAATTAAAGACGATCAGTTTTATTCTTTAACTCTATCCGGGGCAGCTGCACGTATAGCTGTTCGGGACTGGATAGAGTTAAGTCTTGCTGATTATAAAAAGAATATCGGACAGTGGTTTATTGATATTGCTATTGAATCCTATGGGAAAAAATATTATGCACCATTGTATTGGCTATCGCAGGCCGGACAGAATGAAAAAATAAAAAATGATGTTACCTCATCCAGAATAGCAACATATCTTTGGAATGCAGCTCTGAAAGGTTCTCCCCCTCCGATATGGATTCTGAGTGCTGTGCTTAAAAGGCTTAGGTATATGACCCCAACGGATGATAATAATTCGAAAAAAGAACCAGTAACCAAAGAGCGGGCAGCGTTGATACGTTTGATATTAAATAGAAATTTAAGAGAAGGAGGTCTTCGAATGGAGGAACAGTTAGATAAAGAAAATTTAAGCCCTGCATATATTTGTGGGCAGATATTTGCTGTATTAGTTGATATTCAGAGGGCTGCGTTAGGAAGTAACGTTAATGCCGGTATACGTGAGAGGTTTTTCTCCTTTGCATCTGCTACCCCGGCATCAGCATTCGGCCGTTTGATGAAGTTGTCACAGAATCATCTGACAAAACTCAAGGGAGAAAAGCCAGGTGTTTTTTTTGTTCTTGACAGGGAACTTCAGGAAGTGAATTCAAAAATACTTAATGCTCAATACCCTGCAATTTTGACATTAGAAGAACAAGGTCAGTTTGCGCTTGGTTATTACCATAAAAAACAGGAAACCTGGAACAAAATTCAGAAAAATAAGGAATTAAAAGAAGCTCTTGAAAACGAGGAGGAAGAGAAATGAATGCTATATCTAATAGGTATGATTTTGTGTATTTGTTCGATGTAAAAGATGGAAATCCCAACGGAGATCCAGATCAGGCAAATCTGCCAAGAAGTGATGCCGAAAATCAATATGGATTGGTTACCGATGTATGTTTAAAACGCAAAGTAAGAAATTATGTGATGATAAAGTACGAATTAAAATCTCCTCACGATATCTTCATTCGGCAAAGAGGTGTTTTGGATGAAGAAAAATATCTTAATCAGATAATTGATGAAGCAAACGGGGCTTCTCCAATAGAGAAAAGAGATAATCTGTCTGAACGTTTTTTTGATATTAGAACATTTGGCGCTGTTCTATCGACTGGTGACGATAAAGTAGGCGCCGGCACTATCCGAGGTCCTGTACAGTTTGGGTTTGCCCGATCAGAGGATAGAATATTTCAAGCTGAACATTCAATTACTCGTTGTGTTGAAACCACAAAAAATGGTTTTGAAAAAAAGATAGAAAAACAGGAATTCCCATCTACTATGGGAAGAAAAGCTACAGTTCCTTATGGGCTATATAGGATGCATGGTTTTGTGTCTGCAATTGATGCCAGAAAAACAGGTTTCTCAGAAGATGATTTAGAATTACTCTGGGAATCTCTTTTAAATGCCTTTGAACATGATCATTCTGCTGCACGCGGTGAGATGAATTCCCGAAAACTTATCGTATTCAAGCATGATAGTCATCTGGGAAATGCCCGCTCTGGAGAATTATTTGATCTTGTAAGAATCAACAAAGTAGAAAAATTACCGAGGTGTTGGACAGATTACAATGTTGATAAGATAAAAACGAATGATTTACCAAAAGGAATTCAACTTATTGAGAAGCTTTGAGAATTACCATAAGCCTGTTAACTTGCTTGGGTTCCGGGGCTCTGCCCCGGCGAAGGGGGTGCTGCGGGATCGCCGGGTGAAAGGCCGGAAGCCCGCAGCAGGGGGAAGGCTTTCCCCCGCAGAATTCCCATGTCGACAGTGCTTGATGCAGGATGTTCCATTTTCCATTTGTAAGATATGCAGCATAATCAAATGATTGACAGCACCTGAGATGGCGATTATCATGATATATGCTAACTATATTAGCGATTATCATGGAATTGGGGTTTTATGAATAGGTACACTAACCGGATACTTGATGTTTCGGCTCTCCTCAAAGAAAGATCGCTATTTCTTTTAGGGCCAAGACAAACCGGTAAATCATCGTTTGTGCGTGAAGAGCTGAAAAATTTACCTGTGCTTTCCTATAATCTTCTTGACAGCAATCTGCTGTTCAGACTAACTGCAGATCCTTCATATATGCGACAGGAAATTGAGGCGAAGAATCTTAAGGATTGTGTTGTATATATAGATGAAATTCAAAAGTGTCCGTTTCTGCTTGACGAAGTACATCTGCTTATTGAAGAAAGAGGAATCCGATTTCTTCTTACCGGTTCAAGTGCCAGAAAACTTAAGAGGGGTGGTGTAAACCTGCTGGGCGGAAGGGCTCGTACTAGGGCAATGCATCCTTTTGTTTATCCGGAGATAGCCGGAGCAGATTTTTCACTTGAAAGAGTTATGGAATGCGGTTTGATTCCGTCTCATTATCTATCAATGAACCCCGCGGAAGATCTTGCTGCTTATGTGAATACCTATCTTGCGGAAGAGATAGCGGCGGAAGGTGCGGCCAGAAACCTGTCGGCTTTTTCGCGGTTTTTACAGGTGGCTGCCTCCACAAATGCAAAAATGCTTAATTATACCAATGTCGCAGGTGATGCCCAGATTCCAAGGCAAACTGTGAAATTGTGGTATCAGATCTTAACTGACACGCTTTTGGGTTATGAATTATTGCCTTATGCTGCGACAGTTAAGAGAAAATCAATTGAAACTTCAAAATTTTATTTTTTTGATCTCGGAATTGTTAAAGCGCTCAGACGGTTACCATTAGTTGCTCCTGAAAGCTCTGATTTCGGTGAATTTTTTGAGCATTTCATATTCATGGAACTGCGTTCATGGATTGATTACAGAAAACCGGATATCCCCTTATCATGGTGGCGATCTAAATCAGGTTTTGAAGTAGATTTTATACTTGGAGAAAAAATTGCCGTAGAAGTGAAATCAGCATCAATTATCCAGATAAAACATTTAAGAGGCCTTAAAATCCTGATGGAGGAGGGAAAGATGAGCAGATACATTATTGTTTGCAGAGAACACAGGCAGCGTTTTGTTGATGGCATTCTGGTAATGCCCTGGCAGGATTTCCTTGAACAGTTATGGGCTGACAAGTTTGCCGGAGATTTCTAGTATGTATAGTGAAGATGAACTTATCCCTATCTCCGCGCTTCAGCATGTACTGTTTTGTGAACGACAGTATGCCCTGATTCATCTTGAACAGGCGTGGGAAGAGAACCGCTTTACCGCAGAAGGACGTGTTCTTCATGAAAGAGTTGATATTGAACACCATGAGTCGAGGAAATTATTCAAGGTTGAATATGGAATGGCAATCAGGTCTCTGGAATATGGATTAATTGGAAAAGCTGATGTGGTGGAGTTCGAAAAAAATTCTGCCGGGGGGTATAGAAAAATAAATCCAGTTGAGTTCAAACGAGGAAGAAAAAAAGAAGAAGACTGTGACCGGGTTCAGCTTTGTGCCCAGACTTTATGCCTTGAAGAAATGTTTTCCATACCGGTAACAGAGGGGCAGTTTTATTACCTTCAGGAGCACCGGAGGTCATCTTTGGTTTTTGATTCTGATTTGCGGGTAAAGACGAAATTACTGATCCAGCGAATCATGGAAATTAATAAATCTTTGTTACTGCCTGCAGCGATATATCAGAAAAAGAAATGTGATTTCTGTTCCCTGTTTGATATTTGCATGCCGAAAACACTTGATGCCGGAGGGAAGAATGTCTCACGGTATATAAAAGGCCAGTTGAAGATTGCCTTGAGTGAGGAAGTGAAGTGAGAAAACTATTAAATACTTTGTATGTAAATACTCAGGGGAGTTATCTTCACCGGGAAGGTGAAACCATAATAGTTGAACAGGAACATAAAAAAGTTCTTCAACTGCCTGTTCATACAATAGGTAATGTTGTCTGTTTTGGCAACATAATGTGTTCCCCATCCTTGCTGGGACTTTGCGCGGAAAGGGATATTGGTTTTTCCTTCATGTCTGAATACGGGAGATTTCTTGCTGCTGTTAACGGGCCGGTGCGGGGAAATGTGCTTCTCCGCCGTGAACAATACAGAAAAGCTGATAATCCTGATATAACAGCAGGAATAGCCAAAAATATTATTGCAGCAAAACTCTCCAATTCCCGTGTTGTCCTAAACAGGGTGTTGAGGGATCATCCTGAAAAAACTGACTTCAATTCTTTGTCAGTTGCTTCAGAAAATATAGCAGGTCTGATGAATCAACTGGAGAGGATAAACAGTACGGATGAAGTGAGGGGGCTTGAAGGGACTGCTGCAGCACAGTATTTTGGAGTATTTAATCACCTGATTGTTGATCAGAAAGAAAGTTTTATTTTTAATGAGCGCAGCCGCAGGCCGCCGCTTGATTCTGTTAACGCACTTTTATCTTTTACCTACACAATTTTAGCTCATGATGTGCGGTCAGCTTTGGAAACAGTGGGACTTGATCCGGCCGTGGGATTTCTACACCGGGACCGTCCTGGCCGTCCAGGGCTGGCACTTGATATTATGGAGGAATTCCGTTCTGTGATTGCCGACCGGCTTGTTCTAACATTGATCAATAGGCGCCAGATAAATCCTTCCGGCTTTACAAAAGCAGAAAACGGAGCTGTCGTAATGGATTCAGATACCAGAAAAATATTGTTAACCGAGTATCAAAACAGAAAGCAGACAGAAGTCTTTCACCCATACATTGAAGAAAAAATCCCAATAGGTCTGCTTTTTTATGTTCAGGCAAATCTTTTAGCCCGATATTTAAGGGGAGATATTGACGGATACCCTTCTTTTTTCTGGAGGTGAGTTGATGATGGTTCTTGTCAGTTATGATGTTGCAGTTACAAGTTCAGGCGGCCAGACCCGGTTAAGAAAGGTAGCAAAAACCTGTCAGAACTATGGTGAACGGGTTCAGTTTTCTGTGTTTGAATGTGTCGTGGATCCTGCTCAATGGACAAAGCTGAAAAATATTCTTGAGAATATAATAAAAAAAGAATCCGATAGCCTTCGGTATTATTACCTTGGGGCAAACTACAAAAACAGGGTTGAGCATGTAGGTGCCAAGCCCTCCCGTGATGTTGATGCTCCCATTATAGTATGATGCGAACCCCCATGATACAGAAAACTCCGTACCTTTCGCAAATAAAATAAGTTATTGGTATATAAAGATCTTTGATATTCTAGAGAAGGAAGATTGAGAAAAAATAAATGTTATTTGGATGTTCGCATTATTGACTATATAAAGTCTTTTATAGTAAGTATTTAAATGTATATAAGTCGCTCCCCACGCGGGAGCGTGGATTGAAACACAGTTCCATATCTCACATGGTAATTTATATATCGTCGCTCCCCACGCGGGAGCGTGGATTGAAACCATTTGATATTGCCTATACAATGAGAGAAGAAATGTCGCTCCCCACGCGGGAGCGTGGATTGAAACAATCTGTAAATGACGATGTTATCCTGGCAGATTCAGGTCGCTCCCCACGCGGGAGCGTGGATTGAAACATCAGACTGAAATCGCTCATATAAAAATCTTTCAAGTCGCTCCCCACGCGGGAGCGTGGATTGAAACAATATCCAAGCCGTTAACTGTTATTTTTTTATCAGTCGCTCCCCACGCGGGAGCGTGGATTGAAACGGACAAATACAAGCTGCAATGGGATATATGATAGGTCGCTCCCCACGCGGGAGCGTGGATTGAAACTTAAACACTAAGCGGTTTTAGCCTCCACCGCTTTGTCGCTCCCCACGCGGGAGCGTGGATTGAAACACTTGAAGGATCCATTGCATCTGAAGCAAGCTTTGTCGCTCCCCACGCGGGAGCGTGGATTGAAACCAGCCATAGAAGCAACAAACCCATTATTATAAAGTCGCTCCCCACGCGGGAGCGTGGATTGAAACCCGAAAATGCAGAATGGATTGATGATTGGTTAGGTCGCTCCCCACGCGGGAGCGTGGATTGAAACCGGAAGAAGGAAAAGACGAAGGCGCAGCATTTTTAGTCGCTCCCCACGCGGGAGCGTGGATTGAAACTGCAAAAAAACCGGAAAAGACCTTTTACAAAAAAGTCGCTCCCCACGCGGGAGCGTGGATTGAAACAAATAATGCTCTGCGCAAAGCGCGCAGGGCATTAGTCGCTCCCCACGCGGGAGCGTGGATTGAAACATCAATATTTTACAAGAGAATGGAATCTGGTTGATGTCGCTCCCCACGCGGGAGCGTGGATTGAAACGTAATCTTGATACAAGAGAAGTTGTAAAAATTATGTCGCTCCCCACGCGGGAGCGTGGATTGAAACCTTGTACTCTGTGCATAAGCCAGAGACTTGATCTGTCGCTCCCCACGCGGGAGCGTGGATTGAAACTGAACATTTAAGTTAGAGCTGTCATCCCCTTTTAGTCGCTCCCCACGCGGGAGCGTGGATTGAAACTTTCCCTTTATATCCATTATGTCAGGCTCCTGTCAGTCGCTCCCCACGCGGGAGCGTGGATTGAAACAAGCCCTTTAGTATGGAACTCATAATTAGATACAAGTCGCTCCCCACGCGGGAGCGTGGATTGAAACATATTGTCCCTGGCATCGTTGAATATTCCGAAAATGTCGCTCCCCACGCGGGAGCGTGGATTGAAACGGATTATTCGATACAAAAACAGGAATTAAACCAGAGTCGCTCCCCACGCGGGAGCGTGGATTGAAACTGGATAAATAAGGCTCTCCGCTTGCCGTTCGACAAGTCGCTCCCCACGCGGGAGCGTGGATTGAAACAAGAAAATCAGCATTACTCTGCATGGGCTTGTATGTCGCTCCCCACGCGGGAGCGTGGATTGAAACATTTTCATGGTTTTCGGATCGCTCTTGTAAAGGACGTCGCTCCCCACGCGGGAGCGTGGATTGAAACAGCTTATGCGGGGGATTTAGAGGATAATTTTGCCAGTCGCTCCCCACGCGGGAGCGTGGATTGAAACCTCTTCCGGTTTCTTTTTCGGATCTTCTACCGGGGTCGCTCCCCACGCGGGAGCGTGGATTGAAACAGGTAAATGAGAAGGGAATAATTAAGGGGTTCCAAGTCGCTCCCCACGCGGGAGCGTGGATTGAAACACTGCAAGCGTCCGGGTAAGTCTCAATTATCCGCGTCGCTCCCCACGCGGGAGCGTGGATTGAAACTTCCATAAAATTAAAATCCCTGTTTCCTTTTTTAGTCGCTCCCCACGCGGGAGCGTGGATTGAAACAATAAAGCATTCGCCGATATCCTCGACATAGCCCGGTCGCTCCCCACGCGGGAGCGTGGATTGAAACACGTTTATATATGGGAGTATAATAATGGAGAGCTGTCGCTCCCCACGCGGGAGCGTGGATTGAAACAAAGTGTGGGACATCTAACAATTTAGAGATACATCGTCGCTCCCCACGCGGGAGCGTGGATTGAAACCATTGCTTGTCAAAGTGCCTGATGTCATCATTTTGTCGCTCCCCACGCGGGAGCGTGGATTGAAACAATCCATATTATATTCATGCCCCCCTCCTTACTGTGTCGCTCCCCACGCGGGAGCGTGGATTGAAACTAATCGATTGGTTAGAATATGGAAAAGGACTGCATAGTCGCTCCCCACGCGGGAGCGTGGATTGAAACTATAGAATCACTTGTTCCTCTACTAAAAGCTCCTGGTCGCTCCCCACGCGGGAGCGTGGATTGAAACCTAAAGAAGAGCCGAAACCATTGACAGCAGAACAGGTCGCTCCCCACGCGGGAGCGTGGATTGAAACATCGTTATACGAATTAAGATGTACAAATATTGAAGTCGCTCCCCACGCGGGAGCGTGGATTGAAACAACCCATTCGTTAGCAACCTATTCCATCGAATAGGTCGCTCCCCACGCGGGAGCGTGGATTGAAACCTGTGGTGGGCTTATAATAAAATATACAATGAACAGTCGCTCCCCACGCGGGAGCGTGGATTGAAACTTATAATAGTTACAATGTACACACTGACCATTAGGTCGCTCCCCACGCGGGAGCGTGGATTGAAACGTTATATGATATTCCGTATATTAATATATGTATAGTCGCTCCCCACGCGGGAGCGTGGATTGAAACAATGTATACAATCTGATTAAGGATAAACGGATGATGTCGCTCCCCACGCGGGAGCGTGGATTGAAACTTTATCGGTTAGCCATAGCTTTTTGTCTTTTATCGTCGCTCCCCACGCGGGAGCGTGGATTGAAACCGTAATGTTATTATATAACCTGCGCAACTCTAAAGGTCGCTCCCCACGCGGGAGCGTGGATTGAAACTTTATCGGTTAGCCATAGCTTTTTGTCTTTTATCGTCGCTCCCCACGCGGGAGCGTGGATTGAAACCGTAATGTTATTATATAACCTGCGCAACTCTAAAGGTCGCTCCCCACGCGGGAGCGTGGATTGAAACTGTGCGATTTTATTTGTAATTTTTATTCCCATATCGTCGCTCCCCACGCGGGAGCGTGGATTGAAACAGATGATTTAAAATCATTTATTTGCTTGGTGTAGTCGCTCCCCACGCGGGAGCGTGGATTGAAACACATATCCCGACAAACCACATGACTACGCACAAGTCGCTCCCCACGCGGGAGCGTGGATTGAAACATTTATATTGTTTATTAGTCTGTCATTTATTACATGTCGCTCCCCACGCGGGAGCGTGGATTGAAACTCTTTCCGAGTTCTGCCGCAACTGCATCTTTTATTGTCGCTCCCCACGCGGGAGCGTGGATTGAAACTAAATTTGCCTGTATTGTTGCCGCCTGATCTGCTGTCGCTCCCCACGCGGGAGCGTGGATTGAAACATGAGAAACTTTTTTTATTGCTTTATACCATTTGGTCGCTCCCCACGCGGGAGCGTGGATTGAAACTAAATCCCCATCTTTTACAGTGCGGACTGCCACAGGTCGCTCCCCACGCGGGAGCGTGGATTGAAACAAAATGTTGATGTAACGCCGCTTGTAGATTTTGCAAGTCGCTCCCCACGCGGGAGCGTGGATTGAAACATTGAAACATCTTTTAAATTACCAATTTGTGAAGGTCGCTCCCCACGCGGGAGCGTGGATTGAAACTTAATAAATTGTTCCTGTCGTCATTTGTTAATATGTCGCTCCCCACGCGGGAGCGTGGATTGAAACAGGTGTATAATAATTTTTACATTTTGTGTTATTAGGTCGCTCCCCACGCGGGAGCGTGGATTGAAACCCAAAAAGCCATTATGTCCTCCTACGGCTCACAGGGTCGCTCCCCACGCGGGAGCGTGGATTGAAACATTATAAACCATGCTGCCATAATAAAACAGATAGGTCGCTCCCCACGCGGGAGCGTGGATTGAAACTAAACTATCAAACCATAGACAAACATACTCATGAGTCGCTCCCCACGCGGGAGCGTGGATTGAAACTAAACTATCAAACCATAGACAAACATACTCATGAGTCGCTCCCCACGCGGGAGCGTGGATTGAAACAGCCATCTATTTGATTTATCATTAAATCTTGCTCTGTCGCTCCCCACGCGGGAGCGTGGATTGAAACAAGGATTGCATGGAACTTTATCTCATGGGTTTGGTAAAACTATTGTTTCTGGAAGCTGCAACATCTGAAGATGACCTCAAAAATCCCCCATCAAATCATTTTAAGCGGCTAAAAGGTAATATGAAAGGTTATTGCTCAATACGAATTAACAGGTAGTGGAGAATACAATTCAAAATCAAGGATGGAGAATTGTTTGATGTTTCGATAGTGGATTATCACTCATAGGATGGAAAATATGGATAAAATAATTATAGAAACCCCTAAAATTGGAGATATCATAAAGGAAGAATTCCTTGAGCCCCTTGGGATATCCTTACAGGTTTGCCAAAGATATTAAAGTTTCTACAAGTTTAGTTCTGGATCTGATTCATAACAGAAGAAAAATAACTGTAGAAATGGCTCTTCGTCTTTCAAAATATTTCAATACTTCTTAAAAATTCTGGGTAAACCTTCAGAATGAACTGGATCTGTGTGAGATTAGAGGCAAAATGGCTGAAGAAATAGATAAAATCCCGGTAATTGTACATTCAACAGATAAAACACTTTTCTGATTGGTTTATTTTCTTTTGTTTTAACTGATTATGACAAGGGACAGACAGGATTCCGGGGCAGTGCCCCGGCGAAGGGGGTGCGGCAAGATCACCGGACACAAGGCCGGAAGCTTGCCGCAGGGGGAAGGCCTTCCCCCCCCTGATGCAGCCGGATGTTATGATTTAAAAAGATTTGAACTTTGTTTTATACCCTTTTTCGATTGAGACAAGTTCCCCCTTGACCATTTCTTTTGAATTGCTGAGTGTCCACTCGTATTTGATAAGTCCTCCTGCGGCAGCTGCATCCACCCACCATGTATAGGTTAATGTTGATTTGTCTTCTTCGTTGTAATACTTCCACTCAATGCGTTCGCAGTTAAAGGTTTTCCCGCTGACTTTTATTTTCTCTTTTCCCTTGCTGTAATTCTGAAGATCGCTGAAATCAAGGGTGCTTGCGGGGGCCTCTTCCGGCGGGGTTGTTTCCGCTTCAGGGTCAGCTTTTTCCTTTGAGTACTTGAATTCGGATTCCTGGATTCTCTTTACATCTTCGTTGTAATAGCGTATTTTCCGGGCAAGGAGGTCCTTGTCCATAAGAGCCTCAAATTCCCATTCTTCCCCTTCGCTTCTCCATGCGAGGTACCACCAGCTGCTGCCGTCGGGAAGGTTTTTAAGCAGGGCGCGCTCTGCCTCTACCGAGCTTACCGCCCCTTCGCTGTCAGTTGCGGAAAGGCGCCATACAGTCCCTTGCGTTTCTTCAAGCTCATAGTAGCCGGCCCCGAATCCCCCCATAAAGAATATCTGGGCATATAGCGTGTTGAACATCATTTTGCGGTTCATGCCGGTCACTCCTGTGGCAGATGCCGCTTCGGCGTCAAGCCGTGCTTTTGCCTTGTCCTTGATACCTGTAACAGGATTTTTTATATCTCCTAATTTGGGAAGGGAAAAACCCTCTTGTGGCAGCATCGCCCCTGTAAGTATTATGAAAAGCAATACAGTAATTTTTCTCATATTTTCTCCTATTCTTTGAATTCCGCACGGTTTTCGGCCTGCTGAATATCATATATATATTATATCACCAGCGTGACAGGAAGTATCTGCAAATAATTTATATTTATCCTTTTCATTGACTTATCCAGTCCCTATTAGGTACTTTTAATCTATATATTAATAGAGCTATATAGACAGCCGGCTTACCAGCCGGCAGGGAAGGTTAAAAAATGAAAAAATATATAAACAGAAAAACTGCCTTAGTTTCAGCAGTTTCAGTTATTGCGCTGCTGTTCGCAGTATCCTGCTCTTCAGGTAGCAACGGAAGTGATAATTCAGGCGGTAATAAGGAAAGATCGGCTCTGCAGGTGATTCTGGAAAGAGGCACTATAAGGGTCGGGACAACCGGGGACTTTAACCCCATGAGTTTCAAAGACTCTTCAACCGGCGAATACGCAGGATATGATATTGATCTTGTGAAGCAGCTTGCCTCTGATATGGGTGTTGAGGTTGAATGGGTAGCTACAGACTGGAAAAACCTTGTAACAGGTATTGCATCGGGAAAGTATGATATTACAACCGGCGCTTCATATAATATGGGCAGGGCCAGGACCGCGGGCTACACTCTTCCTGTAGTTGATGTTGGAACAGTACCGCTTACTTTAAAGAAGAATGCCGGCCGTTTCAGCGGATGGGATTCCATTAACAAAAAGGGTGTAAAAGTCGCGGCAACCCTGGGGACAGTGTTCGAGGAGCAGGCAAGAAACCTTTTTCCCGATGCTGAAATCAGGACAGTAGAGGCTCCTGCCAGGGATTACCAGGAACTGCTTGCGGGCAGGGCTGATATCTCTGTAACCAGCAATATTGAAGCCTCACAGCTCATTAAAACCTACAAGGAGCTTGCAATTGCAGATGTTGACGGGCCCAGGTACGGCAATGTTATAGGGCTTCTTGTTCCCCAGGATGATGAAGTCCTTAAAAATTACATTGATGTCTGGATAATGATGAAAGAGAAAAGCGGTTTTATCCAGTCTCTGAAAGATAAATGGCTCTCATTAAAATAGAGCTATGGGAATATATACGGGAGATGCAGCCGCGGACAAAAAAATGTCTTTTTCAAATAAACTGAAATTCTTTTTTGTAATTGCGGCTGTTTTTCTTCTTTCATCCTGCAGCAGGGAAAGCTATTCATGGGGCTGGTTCATACTTTCCCCTTTCACAGATTCAGGCCAGTCAAATATTGTTTTCCTTTTAAAGGGGATATTGCCTACAGTCGCGGTTTCGTTTGTATCGCTTGTAATTTCTGTCACGCTGGGTCTTATTGTCATGCTTGCCGGGCTGTCCGGCAGCAGGATCTTAAAGACTTTCAACAGGTTCTGGGTAGAGTCCTTCAGGTCTGTCCCTGTACTGGTTATGATACTCTGGACATACTACGGGCTTCCTGTCTCTCTCGGGATAAATCTTGATGTTTTCACTTCAGCTGTAATAGCTCTTTCTCTTTGCGACAGCGCTTTCGAAGCTGAAATATTCAGGGCAGGAATACAGTCAATACCCAAAAGCCAGTACGAAGCTGCAAGTCTAGACGGGATGAGTGAACTTCAGTCGCTGTATTATGTAATTATGCCGCAGGCTGTTAAAAATATTCTTCCCCCTCTTGTAAACCAGTTCGCGTTCATGCTCAAGATGTCTTCGATAGCATCTGTTATAGGACTTGCCGAGCTTACCAGGAAAGCGAATGAACTTACGGTGATAGAATACAGGCCTCTTGAGATATATACGCTTCTTGTCGCTGAATACCTTTTTCTTGTTCTTATTGTCTCATATTTTTCAAGAAAACTTGAAAAATCGCTTTCCGGCAATGCTCTTGACTGAAATATTTTATACCGGCCCTTTTTCCTTGACCTGCCGTTCAGTATTCAATATCTTTAATATATGAAATACAGAAAACTTGGAAGTACAGATATTGAAGTAAGTGTTATTGGAGTCGGAACATGGCAGTTCGGCGGCGAGTGGGGCAGGGATTTTTCGCAGAAGGATGTATCATCCATTCTTGCGGCTGCAGGGGATAACGGGATCAACCTTATTGATACAGCGGAATGCTACGGAGACCACCTGTCTGAAAAACTGATTGGCGGTTATATAAAAAACTGCAGGGACAAGTGGATAGTGGCTACAAAATTCGGCCATCATTTCCACGGTTTTATGGAGAGAACCCGCCATTTCAGGCCTGATGAGGTTGTCAGGCAGCTTGATGATTCGCTTAAAAGCCTTAATACAGACTATATCGATATCTACCAGATGCACTCTGCAAAGGATGATGAGTTTCTCACTGATAATGTATGGGAAACTCTTTTAAGGGAAGTTGAAAAAGGGAAAATAAGGCACCTGGGGATTTCCATAAGCCCGAATACAAACATTTATCAGGTTTCACGCGCTAAAAACCTCGGGGCAGAGACTGTCCAGGTAGTCTATAACAGGCTTGACAGAAAGGCGGAGGAAGAGGTTTTTCCGCTGTGCGTCAAAGACAATCTCGGGGTCTTAGCGAGAGTACCGCTTGCAAGCGGCGTTTTAAGCGGAAAATACGGTGCAGGGCACAAATTTCAGGGAAATGACTGGCGGGCTGCAAATTCGGATGATGAAAACAGGAAGAATCTGCTTGAAGCTGAAAAGATCAGGAGGGAGGAAGTTCCGGAAGGAGTTAACATGGCCTCCTGGGCCCTTGCATGGTGCCTTAAAAACCCTGCCGTTACGGCGGTTATTCCGGGAAGCAAGTCGCCTGAGCAGGCCGCATCAAACGCGGCGGCATCTGATTTGATAGAAAATATTTAAAAATAATAATCAATCTGATGCCTGTTTATTTTGACTGCTGATCAGTTCCTGTATCACAGTTGCCATATTTTTAGTGTTGAACGGTTTCTGGATAAATTTAACATTTTTATCCAGTATGCCTTTCTGTTCAATGGTCTCTGAACTATACCCTGACATATATAAAACTTTGGCTGAAGGGTGTGATTTAAGTATTATTCCGGCCATATCCCTGCTGTTCATTTCAGGCATGAATACATCAGTAAGCAGCAAATGTATTATTCCGTTATGCTTTTCGGCAATTTCAATTGCCTTCCCAGGTTTTGATGAGGAGAGTACTGTATAGCCAAAATTAATTAGTACCTGTTTTAGTAATGATAAAACAGCAGTGTCATCATCGACAACAAGTATAGTCTCCCTGTTGGTTTTTTTTGTCATTTTACTTTCATCTGTTTTTAAAACTTCATAATTGCCTGTATAACGCGGCAGAAATATTTTAAAAGTTGTACCGGTTCCAGGTCCGCTGTAAACATTGACAAATCCTTTATTCTGTTTTGCAATGACGTAAACAGTTGCAAGATCCAGGCCGATGCCTTTGGTGAATTCTTTGTAGTAGAAAAAGGTTCAAAGATATTAACGAGTAAAGATTTATCCATTCCAGGACCGTTGCCGCTTACTGAAATAAGTACAAATTCACCCGGATGTGTCGGGCTTTTTCATTGACAGCTGGGCATAATTGAGGGTTACAGTGAGAATATTGTTAAAATCATGAGCGACTCTTCCTGCGAGATGTCCAGGAGATTGTATTTTTTGTGCCTGACGCAATTGCTCCTCGAGTTTTATATGCTCCGTTATGTTCCGTTTGACAGCCGCATTGTTTACGATTCTCCCTGCATCATCCCACACAGGAAAGATTGCGGCTTCTTAGGTATATAACGAACTGTCTTTGCTCCTGTTAATTATTTTTCCCTTGAACATCTTTCCCCCTGAAATGGTTTTCCATAAATTATTGTAGAAAGATTCATCCTGCATACTGCTTTTTAAAATGCGGATAATTTATTTCCTTATATGTGTGGCCAGTGATATCTGACTCAGGCAGGCCAAGAAGATCAGCTGCCGCACTATTAACCCGGGATATAATACTGGTTTCAGTATCGATTAACACAAGTCCAGCAGGATTTATCTCAAAAAATGTTGAGAGAAGTTCTTCATATTATTTCAGAATGATCTCCGCCAACTGGTGTGCTTTCTTTTCTTTAATTTGTTCGATTGCCTGTCTAATCGCGGAGGGAAGTCTTGCAAGTTTGTCCTTCATGATATAATCAACTGCACCCTGCTTTATCAGATCGATTGCCGTCTCTTGCCCGATTGTTCCTGATACAACTATAAATAATGGTATATCAGGACATATCTCAAGTGATTTTTTCAGGACCGCATACCTGTCATATCCGGGTAGTCTGAAATCAGCAAGAACAATATCCTATGTGTTTTTGCTGAGTGCAGTGATAAAATCCTGTTCTTTATCAACTCTGTCAATAATTAAATTATATCCGGCATTAAGAAGTGAAGACTTGATGATTTCAAAATCATATAAAGAATCCTCAAAAAATATGACGTTTAAATTTGTTCCCGGTATTGTTTTTTCGATCATATATCTTCTTTTTTAATTAAGGCAGTTCATTAACAGGCACCCGGAATATACCCGGTTTTGTAGACATTTTATAATCCACTTATTTTGTTCTCAAAGTCAACAGGACTGACGTTTCCAATATGCCTGTGTCTACGTTTTCTGTTATAGAATATCTCAATGTCTTCAAATATTTCTCTTCTTGCTTCATCTCTGGTTTTATATATCTTTTTTCTGATCTTCTCTTTTTTAAGACTGCTGAAAAAAGACTCAACAGCGGCATTATACTACAGGCAGGCTTTGTACTCATAGCAATTTACCGCGTCTGGACATCCTTGCATGTTACTGACGGTTTACCGTATATAAACTTTCTTGTTTCATATCTACTTTTTGCTTTAATACCGTTATTACTCATGAGTTTAGCAACACGATTGAGACCGCAGTATTCTCCGTTTTCTCTTAAATCATTATATATTCTGTAACTACCATATATATAATCACTGCTTATCCGGTACTCTTTGATTTTTTCAAGTAATCTCAAGTCATTTTTTTCTTTATCTGATACCGGTTTCTTAAGCCATGCGTAATATCCGTTTCTTTGAAGACACAGTACTTTACACATTGTTTTTACTTTAAAGTTCATCCGATTTTCTTTTATAAAGGCGTATCTTTTTCAGATTCTCTTGCAAAGTAAGTACGCCGCGGATTTTTTTAGTATGTCACGCTCTTCCTGAATCCGTTTTATTTCGCGTTTTAATTTAAGGTTTTCATTTTGCAGTTCTTCTACCTGCCTGTTCTTTTTAGAGTCTTTTGCCCTTGAATATTTTTACTTATTTATAAATATTTTAAAAGCCTCTACTGTTTTCGGCTCAAATTGTTTTCTGATAGTGAATCAATATAATCAAGGACTTTTTCTTTTGGCCATTTATCGCGATATGGTCGATCAGACGTGAGTGCATCCCAAACATCGATAATTGCAAATAATCGTGCAGATAACGGAATCTGATCTTGTTTTAATCCTCTTGGGTAACCTGTTCCGTCCCATTTTTCGTGATGGCAATATGGTATGTCCAGAGCTGGTCTCAGGTATTTTATCGGGTGTAATAATTCATATGCATATGTCGGGTGCTTTTTGATTATATTAAATTCTTCCTCTGTGAGTTTTCCCGGTTTTAGCAATATAGCATCAGGTACTCCCATTTTCCCTATATCGTGTAAAAGTGCACCATATTTAATGTATATCATCTCAGATTCAGAAAAATCAAATTTATAGGCTAAATTGCAGGTCAATTCAGTTACACGTAAAGTATGCCCTTCTGTTTCTTTATCTCTTAAATCCAAAGCGCGGGACCAGCCTTCTATGGTAGAATCATAAGCTAATTGCAATTCAATATTTGTTCTATTTAAATTATTCAATAAGATATTGTTTTCGACAGCCATTGCTGCCTGACCGACAAGAGCTTCAAGAAAATCAATCCAGTCACTACTTGGTTTTAACAATGACCGATGAAAAATATCAACTACGCCAATTATTATACCTTTTGCAATTAAGGGAAGTACATAATATGACACAAACCCTTCATGCTGTATTAAAGGATATCTGATGAAGTCGTCTTTAATAGTTTTTAAGTCATCAATAAAAAAGGATTTTTGCTCTAAAGCAGCCATTCCTGCATAACCTTCTCCGATATGAAGTTTTGCTTTTTCAATTCCATTGGAAAGAAAACCATATCCAATATAATACTCCAGCATTCTTGTGTTGTTGTTTAATAAAAGAATATCGGCAGCGTCAATATTTAATTGAAACGACAACTCCCGAAGAACTGTTTTTAATGCAATTTTTAAGTCAGTAGACCCGAGTATGGCAAGATCAATTTCCCTCAAGGCCTGGAGTTTTTTGAGATTTTTTTGAAGTTCTTGATTGGCCAATATTTGCCCAGTGATATCGCTAGATAAAACAAATATACCTTCCGGTATGGATTCGATACTCAATTCAAACCAGCCATTCGATCCATCCGGATAAATAAATTCATTTGTTATTTTTGCGTTTGTTTGATTATCCATGCAGGTTTTTAGAGTTTTAAACATTTCGGTATTTTCAATTCCAGGATAAAGTTCAATCATGGAATGACTTAATAGTTCTTCTTTGTTTTTTTTACTTTGTTTAATAACAATATCATTTACGTATAAATAATTTCAGTTAAAATCAATAATCTGACAACCTTCAAATAACTTATCAAAAACAGAAAAACAATTATTCTCGTATTTATTGTTTTGCACTTTTAGCCTCACAATGTATAATTTTTAAATATAAATCTCATTAAAATTGCAAGTTAAAAGAATCCTGTTGAATAAATAAAGTGCTATTCAACCAAAGCAGGTGCAAAGACAATTTAAAGTGTGTCGAGTACATGAGATCATAATAATATCTTACCTCAAATATATTAGAAAAGCAAATTATAATGTTTTTTGAACTGAACAGTTAAAAGAGAAGGTCCCCCCCCGCTGCCCATAATCAAAGAAAATGAGTAGCATGGAATTACGACAAACCAAAAAAGGAGGAACCTATGCATACATATTACCAGCTATACAAAAACTGTAAGAAAATGGCTTCGAAGATTTGAAAAAGAAAAAAAAGGAGACCTCAAAGACAGATCAAAACGCCCAAAAAAAATTCCAAATGAAATAAAGCTATTCTGGTATTTTAAAATCGTAGATATCTGTAAAGAGGCCAAAAATAGTAACAAAAGAATAAATGCTGCCATGATAAAAAGAAAGCACAACATACCATACAGCAAGAATACAATTCTAAAAGTCATGAGAGAGATTGATTTCCTGCCCCCAGAAGAGAAAAAAACATCAGAGAAAGCGGGATTTAAGGGAAATAAAGGCTAAAATGAAACCTTTTGAAAAAGTGCAGGTTGATATCAAATATCTTGATGATATTCCTGAAATGTATGGTTCATATATTGTTCATAAGCTTTCCGGATATCAAATAACAGCCAGAGACGTAAGTACAGGAGCATTGTTTTACTCATATGCCATAGAAAAGAACTCAACCAATACAACAATGTTTATTCTTGAGTTAAAAGAGCATCTGGAAAGAAATGGCAGAGAGATGTTGAAACATCTCACCGACTGATTGAGGATGAGCTTTATGCCTGTGAAACATTTTCATCAAAGAACAATTTCTTCGAAAAAGCAGTTGTTTACCAAAAGTTCTTTAATGCAGGACGCAATAATTCGTACAAAGGTGTGACTCCAAAAGAATTATTGCTCGAGAGAGCAGTTAACATTAACCCGGGTGTATTGATTTTTAAACCAGTTCTGATTGATACGTATTACAGAAAATATAAAGATATTTTTAAGAATTTAAGTGACGAGAATATTGTTTCATGATTTATTGGGGGGGGGAACCTTCTCTTTTAATATCCCATAATGTTTTTAAGATATTCCACCAAATAATCCGGAAAAGACTCATCGACAACACTGAATTGAAAATAAATGATTTTAAAATTCTTGCAGTCTGTATATATAGGATGTAATATTAAATAAGAACTATGGAAAATGCAGAACAGGATAATTTCTATAAAATAGTAGAAGGGGCTCCGGACCCCATTTTTATTCAATCAGATCTTAAATTTGCGTATTTAAATACTGCGGCATGTCATTTATTTGGAATAAAATCGCCTGATGAGCTGCTGGGCACACCGGTTATGGATCGTTTTCATCCTGATTATCATGATTTAATCAAAAACAGGATTTATAATCTTAATGAGAAAAAAAAACCTGTAAAAGATTTACTTGAGCAAAGATTTATCCGCATTGATGGCAGTGAGGTGTGGGTAGAAACTACCGGTGAGCCAATACTCTATAACGGTAAAAACAGCGCGCTGGTTTTTGTGCGCAATATAACTGAAAGAAAAGCTGCTGAAGAAGCGCTGAAAAACAGTGAACACCAGTTTCATTTATTGGCTGAAGCTGCCACGATTGGCGTTGCAATATCAGATTATGATGGAAATAATATTTACACCAATCAGCATTTAACCAGGCTTTTTGGTTATGATATGAAAGATATTCCGACAATAGAACATTGGTGGCCTCTTGCTTACCCGGACGAAGAGCAAAGGGAAAAAATAAAATCGGAATGGTTAAATTCAGTCAACAAGGCAGTTTCAACAAATTCCAGTATTGAGCCTGATGAGCAGCTAGTAACCTGTAAAGACGGTACAAAGAAATACATTGAATTCAGAACTTCTGTCACTGATAAATTAATTTTCGTTATCATTATTGATTTGACGGAACGGAAAAAAGCAGAAGAATCATTAAGAAAAAGCGAAGAGCGATATAGAAATACACTTGATAATATGATTGAAGGGTGCCAGATCATTGGTTTTGACTGGCGGTATATTTATATAAATGATGCTGCCCAGCGGCATAACAGGCGGCCAAAGGAAGAATTACTCGGGAAAAGATACATGGATGTCTGGCCGGGTATTGAAAACACAGAGGTCTTTAATAAAATCCGGTTATGTCTGACTGAACGCACCTCTTTCAGAATGGAGAATCTCTTTATATTTCCAGATGGCACAGAGGGGTGGTTTGTTCTGGTTATTCAGCCGGTTAATGAAGGTGTTTTTATCCTTTCGATTGACATTACCGGAAGAAAAGAAGCAGAAAAAGAGAAGGATAAACTTCAGGAGCAGTTACTGCAATCCCAGAAGATTGAATCGGTTGGCAGACTGGCCGGAGGCGTCGCACACGATTTTAATAACATGTTAAGTGTAATTAAGGGATATTCAGAATTAGTAATGGAACAATTAGGTACAAAACACGAAATATATCAGGATATTAAGGAAATTCTGGATGCTGCCAACCGTTCCGCAGATATTACAAAACAATTATTGGCTTTTGCCAGAAAGCAGAATATTGCACCAGTTACATTGGATGTCAACAGCAGCATAACAAAAATACTGAAAATGCTGCAGCGCCTGATAGGTGAAGATATTGATCTGGCATGGATTCCACAGGAAGGATTGTGGCCTGTGAAAATTGATCCGTCTCAAATAGATCAAATAATGGCAAATCTGTGTGTAAATGCAAGAGATGCTATTGAAGGTGTGGGTAAAATAACGATAGAAACCCATAATGTTACTTTTGATGAGCAATACTGCGCAGACCATTACGGGTTTTTACCCGGTGACTATGTTATGCTTGCTGTAAGCGATGATGGCTTAGGTATGGATAAGGAAACACTTAAACTTATTTTTGATCCTTTTTTTACCACAAAAAATCCTGGTAGCGGGACCGGACTGGGATTGTCAACGGTATATGGAATTTTAAAGCAAAATAACGGATTTATTAATGTATACAGTGAATCTGGAAAAGGTGCGACATTCAAATTATATTTACCCCGCGAAACCGGTGAGGGAAAAATTAAAGAATTTGATGATTCCGCTGTTCCGCCTCGGGGTGCCGGTGAAACTATCCTGATTGTTGAAGATGAAAAAGCCATAAGAGATTTGACCGGGAAAGTGTTGGAAAATCATGGGTATAATGTGCTGACAGCAGAAACGCCAACCAAAGCATTGCAATTGGCAAAAAAGCATTCAGGTGTGATTCATCTTCTTGTAACCGATGTTGTAATGCCGGAAATGAATGGCCGGGAACTGGCTAAAAAGATTGAAAATTTCTATCCTGATATTAAGGTACTGTTTATGTCAGGATATACTTCAAATGTTATTGTGCACAGAGGTGTTCTTGATGATGGCGTCAATTTTCTGCCGAAGCCCTTCTCTCACAAAGATTTAACACAGAAGGTCTATAAAGCTTTATATATTGGTAAGTAAAATTACAATTTCCGAAAAGATATAATTGACCGTAAGCGTCAATTATACAGGCAATATCTGTTTACCGGTTTTTGTGGTTCTTTAAACCTTTGATCCGTCCACGAGTGGCGGATGATGACTCTCTTCAATCTTTATATTCACGAAAGCTTTCTTCATCGACAAAAATATAATTAAAATGTATATCCTTTTGAACACTGTTAATATCCTCACACCATTGATTCAATCGCTTCATTATAGAAACAATTATTAACAATATAGTTTTCTTCAGGAATTACTTGAACTCTTATAAGATTTGGAGACGATTTAATACTCTCTGCTAAAAGATTAGCTTTTTTGCTATTTGGTCTCGGTATTTTTTTGGTAATGGATCTATCATCTATCTATAACCGCCCATCCTTCTCCCGCCATGAATGGCGGGAGTCATTTAAAAATATTCTGTAAAAATCTTGCCTTTAACGTCCCGAGGATAAGCGACGCATTGTAGACCAAGATTGATTAACATAAAGTTGTAATTTGTTTCTTTTAAAACTTGTTGTTTCTAAAAGTTGTAGTTCAAAACCTACGATGTGCGGCGAAGTCCAAGCGAGATACTTCGAGCGTAGCGCTTGAACCGCTGTTATCCACCAGTGCCCCCACTTCTTGTCCAGGCCGCACGGCGGACGCTTGCGAGAGGCTGGACTAACATATTTTTTATTATAATAGTCCTATACACTTTAAATATGTAATCGCTTGCGTAATGTTTTTAGATGAAGTTTTCTGTAATACATGCTGTCGGTGGTTATTGACTGTATTTAAACTTATACATAATTTGTCTGATATAGTCTTACTGTCAAACCCCTGTGAAATTAATTCTATAATTTCTTTTTCCCTGTTAGTTATAAGAAAAGTTTTAATATTAGATTCCTCATTGAAAAGACATATTTTTTTATTTTTTGTATTTATTAAAAACCGTCGTGGTTTTTCTTTATCTGGATATGTTGAAATAACATCAGATATGATTAACATAATCCATGAGTTATAGAACTTATCAAGCTCATATAGCATTAACTGATGAAGAAAGCGAATATACAATCCACTTTTACTTTGAACCCTGTAATCATAGACAAGCTTGTAGTCTTTTTTTTCGCCGCTTTGAATAGATTTTAAAAAATTATACATTTTTATTTCTGAATCATATAATATTTCTACATCATCCGGGTGAATCATTAAGTGATAATTATCAACATTGTTAACATCAATATTATCTTTACTGGTATATCCCAGCAACTCTATGTGCTTATCTACTTTTAATAAAAACTCTTTTCTGTTTAAATCATAAATGGAAATTGCTCTGTTTTCTATATCTGCTAGATTTTTCAGACTTACTAATTTTTGCTCTAATTTTTTATAATCAGTATCATCAACAAAGCAGTGAAGAGATTGTTTAAGTTTTTCATATTCTTGTTTTATTCCCATAAAATGATGATTTCTAACCATATAATTTATTATAAATAATAAATATTCTTTTTTAAGGATATTTACAATGGGGAAAGGCAGGCATTCACTGTATACACAGTTTACACCTTCAAAGCCATGTACATGTGAAATATGCCGATATTTTTGCATTCGTCCGGGGTGGTGGTTAGTCGAAGAAGCTCAAAAAGCTATTAAGGATGGGCATGCAAACAGAATGATGCTTGAATTTTCTTCAGATTTTTCTTTTGCAGTTTTATCTCCGGCCTTTAAAGGTAATGAAGCATATTTTGCATTACAAAGCTTTAGCAAGAATAAGTGTACTTTTTTTATTGAAGGCAGATGTTCAATATTTTTAAAAGAATATCAACCGATTGAATGCCGCTTTTGTCATCATGACCGCCTTGGTCTTGGCGGCAAATGTCATTGTGAAATTGGCAAGGATTGGAATACCAGCAAAGGAAAAAGACTGATTAAGCATTGGTTGAATTTATGCAATCTGCAATCACCGCCATTTTTTCATACTTAATATTTTTCTAAATCATAATATATTTAAAAAATGAATACTCCTTGCCCGTTGGCTGGAGGTTTAAACTGCGCCCTTTTGTCAACACACTTTTGACAAGTGTTTAAGGTGTATCACGCCGCCTGTTCTGCCAGGCTGACAGCCTGAAATGATTCATGTATTTCATCAGGAGTCCTGTATTCAAGACTCTGGTGGAAACGCCTGGTGTTAGAAAAATTAAAATATTGCGTTACTCCTTCCTTAAGTTCTTTAACTGTTTCATAATGTTTTATATAAATATCTTCGTACTTGAGTGATCTCCAGAGCCTTTCGACAAAAATATTATCAGGCGCACGGTTTTTCCCGTCCATGCTTATTCTTATGCCATAATCATGCAGTACTTCTGTCCAGCAGGGTGAAGTAAATTGGCAGCCCTGATCAGTGTTGAAAATTGCAGCCACTCCATACTTTTCAATTGTTTCATGTAAGCAGTTTGCAAATATTGGCGCATCAAGTGTATTGGTTATTATCCAGTTAAGCACTTTGCGAGAATAAAGATCTATTACCGCCATTAGGTACACATGCCCTGATGGCAGTTTGATATAAGTCAAATCAGCAGCCCAGACCTGATTCGGGTATCTTATTATTTTCCCTTCAAGCAGATAGGGATATTTCTTGCTTTCCTGCCTTGCTTTTGAAAGATTCTCTCCGGGAAATATTGCCATAAGCCCTGCTTTTCTCATGATTCTGCGTATCTGTTTCCGGGATACACTTAAGCCTTTACTATTGATCTCAAGAGCTATTTTTCTATAGCCATAAAATGGCAGGAGAATTAATGTTTCCCTTATCTTTTTAAGTATCTCAATATCTTTTTCCTCAACTTTCCTCCTGCTTTTGTAATATGCTGTACTTCGTGAAATAATCAGTGCCTTGCCTTGTTTTTTTATACTCATGTTTTCATATGCCTTTTCAATCAGAAGGGATCGTTTCCGTATAGTTGTTTGTACTTTTTTTTTAGGAATTCATTTCCGATCTTCATCTTTCCGAGCGTTTTGAGTGCATCATCGTACTTCTCCCCGGCTTTTCGCTCTGAATCGCTTTTTTTATTGGGCCTTTCAAAGATATCCGGCAGGTTTTCTATTGCCTGCTTTTTCCATAGGCTGATCTGGTTTGGATGTACGTCATACTTTTTAGCAATTTCCTGTAAGGTTAGTTCCTCTCGAAGTGCATCCAGAGTTACCTTTGCCTTGAATGCCTTGTCAAATCTTTGTCTTTTTTTCATTGTGTTTTCCGCTCCTTAAATTATAGCGGGTTTTACACCTTAATCATACAGTTTTTTATGTCTTGTTTTCTGGGCTCATTATACCTGTACCATGTTAAGGAAATACTCTCCTATTACAATAAGTGAGATAATAAGTGAAGATATAGAACCATTACCTGAAAAATTACCAGCGAGGTTTTTCTTTTTTATGTAGGTGAGATTAAAACCGATGAAACCCCAATTGCAGAAATTACAGGGTTTACTTTAAGCGGTATGTTTAATGAAGAGGGTGAAGAAAAACATACCCTTACCTTAAAAATAAGAGAATACAAAGGAACTGATTTTGACAGTCGAATAATGCTTCGTTTGTATTTGAATCAGCTGATGAGTATGAAACAGAAATGTACGGAAAATTCAGCATGAAAATTGTTGATATGGTCTTTGAGGGAGAAGAGAACTATCCTGATTCTGACTGTGAAGGCTATTTTATCCATGAGATGCGCTACCAGGTGATGGGGCAGGTAGGGTACCGGATGTTTAGTTTGGAATAGCTTATAAAATATTCTATATAGTTCCCTAATTTATTTATATTCAGGAAGATATTTTTTTCTTAGATCCATTAAATATTCTAAATATTTTACTGATTTCTCTTTAAGTTTTTCGGCAACTCCCATTATCAATACATTGGCAATTGCCATTGGTACTATCGGGGAGTGTAATGATCCTAATGGGCCTCTTTCAGAACAAAGTACAACTGTAGCAAGTCTTATCATTGGAGGGAGTTTGATATCAGTTATTAAAATAATATTAATATTATTATCGTGTAGTATATTCATTATTGTTTTAAAATCATTTGAAGGGCGATTAAAACTGAAAACTATGCCACAATCATTTTTATCTATTGTTAGCATTTTTTCAATTAAATCTCTTCCGCATTCTGTAACGAAATTAGTTTTTAATCCAAATCTATTTAAGGAGAAAGCAAGATGGTAGGCAAGTGGAAGATCAGGTCCACTTCCAAAAATATGTAAACATTTTGAATTTAATATATAAGATAATGAGCTTTCGATAATTTTTTGATCAATTTCGTTTATTGATTTAGTTAAATAATCAATTTCTTTATTTGTAATATTTTTATATGAAAAGCCATTTGAATCAATAACTTCCAATGAATGTTTAATTTTTTCGTCAAGGGAAAGAAAAGTCTGTTGATATTTATAAAAATCAGATCTCAATTCCTGAAAACCATCAAAACCTAAAAATTGTGCAAATCTTATTATAGAAGTTGAACCAACATCTATTCTTTTGGCTAAATCAGAAACTGAATAGAATAAAACGTCATTGATATTTGTTATAAAATAATCAGCAATTTTTTTTTGTTGTTTAGATAGCGTATTATATTTTTCCAATATTAAATCATAAGAATTCATAAGTGAATATTACTTCTCCTTAAAATCCTATTTAAAATACAATAAATATAATTAAATTGCAATGGATTGTTTAATCCATTTTAATTGACAAATGGATTATGAGGTGTATAATATGGATATTATAATTTTTCATTGGAGGTTTATTATGAAAAAAATTTTGTTGAATGTGCTTATTTTTCTTTTAATACCGGTTTTTATTTTTCCAGGTGGTGTAAAAGAAAAAAGTACTACTACTACTACTACTGAAGTATCAGGTACAATAAATTTTTATACATCGTCAGTTCGTCCATTGGCTGATAAATTAGTATCTGATTTTCAGGTATTATATCCAAAGATACAGGTAAATGTTTACAGATCCGGTACAGGAGAAATAATAGCTAAATTACAAACAGAAATAGAAGCTGGAGCTATTCAGGCAGATGTTGTAAGTTTTACTGATATAAACTATTACGCTCTTTTATCAAATAAGGACATGCTACATCAATATATTCCTGAAAATGCAAAAAATATTTCCAAAAACTATATCTATGAAAATGGTAAATACCTCGATTTTTTTGTTATGACAGTTGCGTTGGGATACAATACTTTACAAGTAAAGAATCCTCCAAATAGCTGGTATGATTTAATTGATCCTAAATACAAAAATAAAGTTGGAATCCCTAACCCTGTTTATTCCGGTGTTGCTTTATCAACACTTGGAACTATTGTCAAAAATAATGAATTTGGTTGGGACTATTACAAGAAACTGAAAGAAAATGGACTCAAAATATTTAGAGGAAATCCAGCGACGGCACAAGCCATTGCATCAGGTGAAATTCAGATAGGAATTGTTTCCTATGGGGATTTGCTTGCTATGAAACAAAAAGGCTCACCGGTTGATTTCATATTTTTAAAAGAGGGTGGGCCACTTATCTCACAGCCTATAGGGATTATGAAATCTTCATCAAATATAAAAGCAGCGGAATTATTCGAAAACTACATTTTTTCAGAACCCGGCTTGAAAACTGTTGCAGAAATGAGTGGCTTTGCCACAACAAATCCATCAATTGTACCTGAAGGGATAAAATTAGAAAATATAAAGATTATGCCTACCGACTGGGATTACGTGAATAACAAAAAAGACGAAATGCTGGATGAATTCCAGAAAATATTTGGAAAACAGTAAGTTTGATTTCTTTCTGCTGGTAATATTTAAAAAGTATTACCAGCTATCAATTTATTTTAGATATAAAAACAGGACCACAAATGACAGAAAAAAGATACTTAAAAAAATTATTCATTCTACTATTGGTATTTGTGATTATACTATTATCAGCGTACCCTGTGATAACTATTATACATAAAAGTTTACAAAAGGAGCACGTTTTAAGTCTTGATAATTATATAAAAGCTTTTAGTGACAGAGATTTTTTAATTGTATTTCGTAATACATTAATGGTATGCATTTTTGTTGTTCTTTTCTCTACAATTATTGGAGTATCTCTGGCATGGATTGTAGAAAGAACAAATATCCCTTATCGAAAAAAATATAGGACATTGTTGACATTACCATATCTTATCCCACCATTTATAGCAGCTTTTGCATGGAAGCAACTATTAGGACCAGTAGGGTATATTAACAAAATATATATGGCATTATTTCAAAAAACAGAACCATTTTTTCAAATTTATGGTTTTCATGGAATTGTTATTGTTCTTACGCTTCTAACATATCCCGTGATTTATATAATAACTGTTAAAGCGTTAAAAATAATGAATCCAGAACTCGAAGAAGTAGCAAGGATAAGCGGTGCATCTGATTTAACCATAGCTTTGAAAATAACACTGCCGATGATTATGCCGGCAATTACAGGTGGAATGGTGTTGGTCTTTGCAACCTGTATATCAAATTTTGGAGTACCGGCAGTGCTTGGACTTCCTGCCAATTTCCCTGTATTAACAACAGCTATCTATACGGTTATCCTTGATTATACGAGATCAAATAACTTTGCCATTGCTGCTTCGCTTTCTACATCTTTAATTATAATTGGAATAAGTATTTTAATTCTTCAAAAACAGTTTTTGTTAAATAAAAATTTCTCAATTAAAGGGCAAAAGCTTGTATTCCGGCATTCATTAATTGATCTTGGTAAAAGTAAAATTATTTTTACATCAATTGCCTCTGTAATTATTATTTTGACTACAATAGCACCAATAGGTGTTTTAATTTTTGATTCGTTTATTAGAGCCTATGGCCTTCCGATGTCATTTGAAAATATTACTTTTAAAAACTATATAGATATATTTACAATGAGACTAACTTTGACAGCATTAAAAAATTCTTTGATACTCGCCATTACAGCTTCTATAATAACTTTAATTCTTGGTTTTATAATTGCATATTTAAAAACAAGAAATAATTCAAAACTTTTCTTAATTATGGATTTTATTGGTACAATTCCAAACAATATTCCTGGAACAGTATTGGCTCTGGGTATGATATTATGCTGGTTAAAACCTATACCAATAATTAAAGTTTCAATATATGGAACCTTATGGCTGATTTTTTTAACATATATAGCCCGATACATGGCCTTTGCATTAAGAACCAGCACTGGTTCGCTTGAACAAATGGATGTTTCCATGGAAGAAGTTGCAAAAATATGTGGTGCAGGTAATTTTAAAATATTACAAAAAATTACAGTGCCAATATTAAAAGAATCATTAATGGGGTGCTGGATTTTAATGGTTGTACCAATGTTAAATGAATTAACTGTTTCCATTCTGTTATATACATCAGGAAGAGAGACAATAGGGGTGGTCGCATTTCTATTAATGCAGGAAGGTGCAATTATGACAGCATCTGCGTTATCTGTCTTGATGATACTATTTGTATTAATATCAAATTATTTGGCGTATTATCTTTCTAAAAAGAAAATCAGTTTAATATAAATTTTGTGCAGGAGTATAAAATGAGTTATTTAGTACTGGAGAATATATCAAAAACTTTTGAAAATTGTAATGTTGTAAATAATATTAATCTGGAAATAAAGAAAGGTGATTTTGTTTCACTTTTAGGTCCCTCCGGATGTGGTAAGACAACAACATTGAGAATGATAGCTGGACTTGAAAAACCTTCAGAGGGTTCAATTATATTAAACAATAAGACTATAACATCAATAAAAGACAATATAGATATTGATGTAAAAAACAGAAATATAGGAATGGTTTTTCAGTCATATGCTTTATGGCCACATATGACGGTTAAAGAAATTCTGGAATTTCCATTGAAAATTAAGAAAATAAATAAAAATGAAATTAAAGAAAAAATAAAAAAAATACTAAAACTTATTAGAATGGAAGATTATGGCTTAAGATATCCACATCAGTTATCAGGAGGTCAACAACAAAGAGTCAGTATAGGCAGAGCTCTGATTGCTGACCCTGATTTATTATTAATGGATGAGCCTCTTTCAAATCTTGATGCCAAATTAAGAGAAGAAATGAGAATAGAAATAAAAGAGCTGCAAAGAAAAACAGGTGTTACCGTTGTTTATGTTACACATGATCATGCTGAAGCATTGTCGGTTTCAGATAAAATAGCGATAATGTTAGATAATTCCTTACAGCAATACGAAACTCCAGAAAAAATATACACTCAGCCGGTGAATTTAAAAGTCGCAGAATTTGTTGGGAATACAAACCTGATAGATTGCAATGTCATTAAAAATCACGAAAAGTCAAATATCAATATATTGAGTAATAATGAAATAATATTTTCTATACCAGTAGAAATAAACGAGACTGGAGTTAACTTGATAATGATGGTTAGACCTGAAGATATTGAAATTAACAGTAAATCTGGAATCGTCAGCGGCATTATAAAACAGAAAATATACTCAGGTGAACATGTTCAATATATTGCATCAGTAAAAGATTTATTTTTGAAGATACATTCAAAAAATAATAGTTACCATATAAATGATCAGATTTTTTTAAATATCGAAAAATATTGGATTATACATTAAAAAATTAAAGGTAAAGGTATTATGTTAGATCAAACATCTCTTGAAATATTAAATAAAATAGATAATTGTATCGTTGTTGAAAAATCTGAAATAATTAGCAATAATTATATAAAATTATTAAAATATCTTGAAGAAATTTCATATCCACTGAAAAAAGTTATTTACAAATTATTGAATGATCCTTTCCCTGATTTTGCAGTAAATTGTTTATATACAGAAATTGAAGAAGTGTTGCTAAGAGGCAAGACTTTGGATAATAGAAAATTATTATTTAAAATTGCTCCAGGCTCTTCCTTCGATAGTCATAATAATTTCCCCGGTGGGCTTATTATTCACACATTGACTAATATTGAATTAGCAATTGATAATATTGAATCATTTAAAAAAATATATCCCAAATTAACAATTGACCGGGATAACATTGTAGCTGCATTTTTAATGCATGATATAATGAAGTCATGGATAATGACCTGGAAAGATGATTTTACATCATACCCTGATATCAATGTTGAAGGACATAAATTACATCATCTTTTAATAATTGCGCAGGCAATAAATGATGGATTAGATAATAAACTGATAAAAATTATTGCATCAATTCATTATCATCCAATAAAAGAAAAAATACAAATATATGATGCAATCAAAATTGCAACAAAACTTGTGCAAAATAGAAAAATATATATTGATGAGACTTTATCTATTGAACAGTGGATAGGTTATTCAACAGAACATCAATCCCGTGATTTATTATTGTATTGCAACAAAATAATCCAGGAAGAAATAAAAGAATCGTTAAAAAGAATATTTAATAATGAAATTACTGATTTAAATATAAATGCCATAAGAAATATAATTCTTTCTCTAGAAACAGATTTACAATTATATGATTATTTGGTTACTCATGAGAAAAATAATTTTGATAAAAAAATATTTGATTTATTAAGTAAAATTATTCATACATTTTAGTTTTACTTTTGCCAAATATATTTCAATAAAATATAGGGTACCTCTAAAAACTATAGTGAATTTTCATAAATTACAATAAATGTTATACTCTCATTTAGAGAGAAAGTAAAAATGAAAAAACAGCGTGGTTTTTTTGATGACGAATTGAAGTTTAAGGATCTTGAAAAACAGTGAGATCCATAATAGCATTAAATAAACTGATTAAATTGTAAGAAGTAGCGCTTAATATATTTTTATTGAAATTATAGCACTCATTTGTAATTATTCATAAAGAAAAAGCAGAGAGCTTTTTCTTTCCTTCCAGAAATCAGGAATTATTTCATTACACCCTGAAATATAGGGGATAATCCGCCCTTTCTTTAATAACCCCTAACCCTAACATAATATTCATGGGATTTTTTGAACTTGATCCTCCACTTGAGGAGGCCTCAAATGACGGATCTTCTCTGACCGGAATAAAATTGATAGTGTCCAGTATTGTTCGCAATTTGGTAGTTGAAAATAGTCATTGGAAGCTCCAGAATGTTGTTAACGAGACAAACATGGAGGAAACAACCAATGACCAAAAAAAGATACCACGTTCTTTGAAAACAAACTACTGGAATCCATAACAGAAGAAGATCCCTTGCTTGAAATGCTCAAATGGGTTACTGAAAAGCTGGTTGAATGTCACATTCGGTGATAAATTGCTGCAATTGTCCGGTTTAAAAGAGCCTGTAAAAATTTCTGTGTAACTGACTTTTTTATTCATCAGAAAACCGATCTCCATATTCCAATAAAAATAGGTTCATCGCCGGTTTCCACTCACGGAGAGGCATGCTCCATTTCTTTGAAGCCTGCTTTGCAGCCAGGTATATAATTTTAAATGCCGATTTGTCATTGGGAAATATCCTGCGATTTTTTATGGCTTTTCGAATTACACTGTTTAAAGATTCAATTGCATTTGTCGTATAAATTATTTTACGGATTTCATCAGGATAATCAAAGATTGTTATCAGGTTTTCCCAGCTTTTCCCCACATTCTGCTGATCGATGCATATTGACTGTCCCACTTATCTGAAAATATCACTAATTCCCTTTCTGCTTCATCAAGGGTTATTGAAGAGTAGATTCTTTTCAAATCCCCAGCCAGTTCTTTACAGTCTTTATAGGAAACGTATTTCAAAGAGTTCCTTACCATGTGTACAAATGCATAATCGGATTTTTGTTTTGGGAAATACTGTATTTATCTCTTCAGGGAAGCCTGTAAGTCCATCAACACTTGCAATGAAGATATCTTTTACACCTCTGGGAGTGAAGTTCCGTTAGTATAGAAAGCCAGAACTTCACTCCTTCGTTTTCTGATATCCAGAGTCCCAAAAGTTCCTTAATTCCTTCTGTGGTAACACCCAGGGCAAGATAAACAGCCTTGTTGATTACTCTTTTATCCTGATGCACCTTTACGACAATGCAATCAAGGTAAATTATCGGATAGACACTCTCTAGTGGTCGGTTTTGCCGCTGCTCAACTTCCTCAAGAACCGCATCGGTTATTACTTTTTTGCCTGTACGGCCCATTACGGCTGTTCAGTTTATTGCGGTCCTGGCTTGAATGCTTCTCGTAACCTAAGTGGCTATCCAGTTCTGCATTAAGGGCTTTCTCAATTGTCAATTTCATCAGCCGGCCTAAAGGGTTTGCAAGATCCGATTCACTCTTGACCCCTTTTGCCAGTTCTGTTGCCATTTCTTCCAAACGCTCTTTATCCATCATAATACTGCTCATTCTATATCCTTTGCCTCTGTGAGGCTATTTAGAATTTTGCAGTTACACAGTTTTTAGTACAGAGTCGTTTAAATTTGCGGGCACCTCTAAAAACCCTTGTTAAAACAAATTTTTTTTTTGACTTGTGCCAGATATGCGGTCCTTTTAATAAACCCATGATTTCCAGTATGCAGTCTGTCTGCAGTCAAGCCGTTATGCCCTGCATATCTGCAGGTATCTTATCATATTATAAGTCAGATTTGTCAGTCCAATTACTGCATTGGCCCTTATTATTCCAATTGATCTTATAATATTTCCTTTTAATGATTTTTTTATGCACCCAAATACATGCTCTATCCTGCAGCGAATTTTTGATTTCTTTCTGTTCCTTACCATTTGCTGCCTGCTTAAAGTTTTATACCTATAGCTTTTTTCATGTATCCGATTTTTTATATTATTTTCCTCCAATGTGCTTTTTTTAATTGTTTTTCCTGAATAAGCACTGTCTGCATACATTTCATGATGATAATCTTTTTCTGTAATAAGGTTTTCCATAACTTGACTGTCATGCACTGAAGCCGATGTTATACAATATTTTTTTATCAGTTTTGATTTACAGTCAATATTTATATGATTCTTGTAGCCATAATGTCTTTGCCCTGTCTTTGTAACCCAGCGGGCATCTACTATTTTCCCATTTTGCGCTATAATTCCTTTGTCATAGAGGTATAGTCCAAACTTTTCAAAAAGTACTTCTACTTTGCCTGATTTTGTAAGGGTTTCGCGAAATAGCCATATTGTTTTTTCATCCGGCACCTGATCCTGAAGCTCTAATCCCAAAAACCTCATAAAAGAAAAACGATCCATTATTTGAAACTGAGTCTGTGCATCTGACAAGTTATAAAGTCTCTGAAGAATCAGTATTTTAAACATCAGCACATAGTCATAGGCAGGTAATGATAAGCCTTTCACATCATACAGGTATGCTGCGCACTGGATGAGCTGTTTAAAAAAGCACACTTCTCGGCGCGGTTGCTGACACAATAAAACTAAACGAGCTGGATCTCTATTCATCTGAAAACAGGGGAACCGGGGAAGCAGATGAAACTGCATTATGTGCAATTACGGGATTTAAGCTAAAGGGAAAGTTTACAGCTGGTGGTTAGAAAAGCCATACTCTGACCCTTAAAGTGCAAAAGTCTCTCTCAGATATAAATTTGCTAAAGAGCCTTAAAAAAAATATATGGAATTTATAAACCTTTCACTTTATGAAGATGCAAGGCACGCAAGATTTTCAATAACGATAGATGATATGACATTTATAGGCCAGGAATTAAAAGTCGGCTTAATTGAAACGGGCTACCTGGTGAGCGGGAAAGTCGGGTATGAGGTGTATAGAAGTTTTTAATTATTTAGGATATCTCGCACTTTTGCCGCAGAAATTTTGATTGCATCAGCGGAATATTTATAATTTAAAGCTGCAACTCCTGCATAAATTAGATCCATAATCAATATCTGAGATAATCTCGAATAAGAAGATATCTGAAAATCATCCAGTTCTGCCTTTGCAGATGTTAGCTTTATATCAGCAGCTCTAATTAATGGAGAATTATTGGGTCCGGTAATTGCTATAGTTGGGACCTTGCGTTCTTTACAATATTGGATCGCTTTTAAAACAGGTTCAGATTTCCCTGAATAGCTAATACCGATAGCAACATCATCGGGATTTAGAAGTGAAGATGTTGCTGCCATTTCAGCTGAATCAACATAAACATTACTGAAAAAACCTATTCTGTAAAATCTTAAATGAGCATTTTTTGCAGCAATAGAAGAATTACCTACAGCGTAAAAATTAATTGATCTGGCTTTGGATATAACATCTACTGCTTTTTTAATTTCATGAAAATCTATGTTCTTTGCAGTTATATCAATAGTGTTTATATAATCGGTTTTTATTTTTTCAGCCATACTATCCAGTGATTCGTTTTCATGAATATCTGCAAAAATATAATCTTCCTGAGAAGATTTAATTTCGGAATTATCGGGATTTTCATAACTGACTATTGCAATTTTAAAATTATAAAAACTGCTGAATCCAATTGCCCTGATAAATCTTGTTACAGTAGATTCTGAAACAGTGCATTTCTCTGCAATGTTTTTAATCCGCATAAATTTTAAATTATCCATGTTTTCAAGAAAGTATTTTCCAATCCTTGAAAAGGATGGATTAAACGATGGCATAAGATTTTTAATTCTGCTGTACAGATTATTAGGTGTTCCATCCATACATAAAGATTACTTTACTTAATTCATTTAATCAATATCTTGATATTTTAAGCTATTATCAAAAAAAAACTTGACAAGCTATATATATATGATAACATTTTAGAATGAAATTTCCATTTAAGATGAAATGAAATTTCATACAATAACAACTAAATTATAACAAGGAGGAAAAATGCTGGGAATAGTAAAAAAGCATGAAAAGGAATGGGTAGAATTTACCCGGGAGATTGTCAAAATCCCTTCAGTAACAGGGAGTGAAGGGAAACTGGCAGAATTTCTTTTAAAACACCTTAAAAAACTTGGGATAACTGAATCATTTATTGATGAAGCAGGAAATCTTGTAGGAATAATAAGGGGTAAGGGACATGGTCCAAATATAATGCTTAACAGTCATCTTGACATCGTGCCTGAAGGGACACTGGATGACTGGCTGCCTTATGGGCCATTTGAAGCTGCTGTAGATGATAGGAGAAATATTATTGGCCGCGGAGTTTGCGATCTCAAGGCAGGAATGGCAGTACAGATTTTTACAATGAAAGTAATTCAGGAAGCAATTAAGAAAAATAAAATATCACTTCCTGGTGACTTGATTTTTACAGCTGTAGTGCATGAGGAAGCCGCAGAAATGCTTGGTATGGAATACTTAATAGAAAAAACCATGCCCAGGCACAATATTAAATGCGACCTCGTATTTTTATCTGAACCTACCAGCAATGATATAGCGCTGGGACATAGAGGAAAAATTGAAATTGCAATTAAAACTGATGGGAAAACAGCACACTCATCACAGCCAAAACTTGGCATAAATGCACTTGAAAAAATGCTCCCGATTATGGATGCAGTATTTTACAGGATGGAAGATAAACTCAAATCAGATCCTGTATTAGGTGAAAGCTCGATAACAATTACCAACTGCACCGTTAAACCAGGAGCATTAAGTATTGTTCCAGACGAATGCGAAATATCGGTAGACAGACGCTATATGCCTGGAGAAAAACTTGATGACATATTAAATGATTTCACAGAGTTATTCAAGGAAATCCAGCGCAAGGACAAGGAATTCAGAGCAACTGCTGAAGCAAGGGTTTTCACTGAAAAGACATATACCGGGTATGAAAAAACAGTAAAAAAATATCATCCACCCTGGAAGACTGATATTAACAACAAATTTGTGCAGAAAACATTTAAGGCATTAAAATCTATTGGTCAAAATCCTGCTGAAAAATACTGGAAGTTTGGAACTGATGGCAGTATGTCTGCCGGTATTCATTCAATACCAACAATTGGGTACTCCGGCGCAGTTGAAAAATGGGCACATCAACCAAAAGAACAGGTAAATATTGATGAAATGCTTAAAACTTTTGAAGGGCATATCGCAATTATCTGTGAACTTATGGAACTGGATATAAATAATTTTAAATAATCCAGTTTTTTTATTTTTTAAAAAACCAGTTATAGGGAGAAATTTATATGGTAACTACAAGACCGAAAAGACCCACGAAGGGTTTTATAATAATGATTGTTTTAGCGTTATTAATTTATGGATGGAGTCTTTTTCCAAAGCCTTCAGTTTCAATAATACCAGATTATAACACCTGGCTTGCTGATGCAGGAAAAGGAAACATTATTGCAAAAATTGCATGGATGCTTGGTGACTGGGGAGATCCGGCTTATCAGAAAACAGCACTGGGTGGACTTATGATGATTCTCGGCGCGGCAATAGCTGTTTTCCTTGAAAAAAAGAAAAAATGTGTATTCGGAGTCTGTTACGGAACAGGATTATTTTGGAGAATGCTATCTGCACAGTTTTTAGCGGCCATTATTTCTAATTTTCTTTACCAGAATCTATTTAGAACACAGGATATAGGATTTGTTCCTACCTTTATACCAATAGTCAGTATAACTCCAGGTTTAATCCTTGTTTACGGTGGAGAATGGAGAAAGGTAATTACCGCAGGTGTTTTCGGAGGATTAATTGGCTGTCCATTTGCATATTTTATATTCAAGTTATTTGTGCAGCCATGGGGGCTGATAGGAGCTGTAGCATGGGTTACACCAATGATAGTAGGCGCACTTGTGGCTTTCGAAGCATGTAAATACCTGCCGTGGATGGCAAAACAGGCATCAGATCCCGTAGAACCAGTAAAGCAAACAGCTTCATCTGATATTACAGAGGATGCAAGTGCTTGCTGTGCACCGGCTATGAATGATTCATGGTTTATAAAGAGAGTTTTTGCAGATTTTACAGAAGCTAATTTCTATGGAAGTGAAGTTGCTGGATTCTTATTTATTGTCGGCGGTATAATTACTATTTATTTAAATCCGTTTAATCCTGGTTATGGAAACGGTAATACATACCTTGCAATGTTGTCCTCCCAAATTCTGGCAGCTTCAATCGGTATTTTCCTTTACTGGCACAGATGGTATGAACTTGGATGGTATCCAACTTTTGTTCCGGTAGTAACCATGGGACCCACATTTGTTATTTTATATGGCCCAAGTTTACATGTAGTTGTTACCGGTGCGGCAGTAGGTGCTTTATTTATGCCGCCGTTTGCAAACTGGGTAGCAAGAAGCCTGCCGTCACATCAGCATCCTTATATCGGGGCAGTAACATCAATGTTTGTGAACTGCATTGTAATGATCTCAATTTTCAATTATGTACCAGGATTTGGTGTATAAATTGATGATTTCCATTGGAGGATTAAATGGCTAAATTATTAAAAACAAATATCGAAGAAGCAGTTAAAAGAATAGATATATGGAAAGGAAAAGATATTAAATTTGAACCGGTAAAAGGCGGAATAACAAATCCCAATTTCAAAGTTACTGTAAACAGTAAAAATTATTTTTTAAAAATCCCAGGTGCCGGAACTGAAGACTTTATCAACAGGGATAACTGTCATCAGGCTAATGTGATAGGCATGGAATCCGGAGCCGGACCGGTTGTTGTTCAGTATTTCTCTGATACAGGTGTTGAAGTCTGGGAATGGATGGAAGGATACAGACAGGTAACATTTGGGGATATCTATTATGAAAAAATATTCAGGAAAATTGCTGAATCAATAAGAAACCTACATAATATAAAAGGGAAAACACTGCCTTTAAAACAGACATTATTTGAACAGGCATGGCAGATGGTTGAAAGATCCAAGGGAGGGGGGTATTTACCACCATGGTATGACAAAATGCTCTTTATCCTGGAAAGAATTGAGAAAGCATGTCTCAAAGATGGCATTGACTGGAAACCATGTCATAACGACTTCTGGACAAATAATTTTATGTATAATGATGAAAAAAATGATCTTAAACTCATCGATTTTGAATATGCGTCTATGAACGATCCATATAATGACCTTGGATGTTTTTCAACAACCAATTATCTGCCCGAAGGAATGGATGTACTTTTATCAGAAATCTACCATGGCGGATGGAATGAAAAAGGGTTTGCAAGACTCAAGCTTTATAAAATTGTTGCTGACATTAAATGGGGATTCTGGGCATTGCAGCAGTATCTTTTTTCTGATGTGAATTATGATTTTATGAACTGGTACGGCATGAAAACAGCAAGGCTTCAGCATTTATGGCAGGATCCAAGACTTGATTACTGGATTAATCTTCTTAACGGAAAACCAATTTTCAGGCAGTTGAAAAAATAAATAATAGCAGGAGCTAATAATGATAAAAAAACTTAAAAAAACAAATATTGATGAAGCTATTGCAAGAATTGATGAGTGGAAAGGAAAAAACATAAAATACGTTTCAGAAACTACTGGTATAACAAATCCTAACTTTAAAGTCACAGTTGACGGTAAGAATTACTTCCTGAAAATACCCGGCGCCGGAACTGACAATTTTATTGACAGAGATAACTGTCATGAAGCAAGTAAAATAGCAACTGAAACAGACGCGGGACCAGTTGTAACACATTATTTCGAAGATACAGGTGTTGAGGTCTGGGAATGGCTTGAAGGTTACAGACAGGTTACATGGGGTGATATGTATAATGAAAATATTGTAAAAACTATCTGCAGCGGTATTAAAAAATTCCACAATAATAAGAATCATATTCTTCCTGTGAAGTTAACACTTTTTGAACAGTCATGGCATATGATCGAACTTGCGGAACAGGGCGGATATGAACCGCCATGGCATGAAACTTTTCTTAACCTGCAAAAAAGAATTGAAGAAGCTATATTGAAAGACGGTATAGAATATAAGCCATGCCATAATGATTTCTGGTCAAATAATTTTCTCTATAATGATGCGAAACAGGATTTTAAAATGGTTGACTTTGAATATAGTTCAATGAATGATCCATACAATGATCTTGGATGCTGGTCTGACATAAATTATTTTTCAGAAGATATGGATGTTGCACTCAGCAATCTATATCACGGCGGATGGGATGAGAAGGGTTTTGCAAAAATCAAACTTTATAAAATTATTGCTGCAATCAAATGGGGTTATTGGGCTCTTCAGCAGTATGTCAACTCTGACGTTAAATATGATTTTATGGATTGGTGGGGAATTAAAATAGGCCGGCTTCAGCATTATATTATTGATCCACGTGTAGAGTACTGGATTAATTACCTTAATGGCAGACCGGTTTACAGGCAAAAAGTTAAATAAGACTTAACAATATTTTTTTTGTTAGAAAAATTACTTGTAAGTTTCTGGACAGGAGTTGAGTTTCAACTTCTGTCCTTTTTTTAATGTTTACCGTATTAGGGATATTTCTCCATTTTTACCTATTGACAGTACAGGTCAGTGAAAGGTAATGTTTCTCTTTTTCCGTTCATCTTTTTGTATCCCGATATTTAAAAGAGCTGTGTACAGAGCTTCTTTCAGTTTGTTGCCATCAAAAGTAGTTCTGTCTCCATCGAGTGAGAAAATAAAACCATCCGGATGTGAGGGCTTAATATCGACAAGTATTTCTGTCATTACCTGTGGAGTCGGCACTTCTCTGGAATTGCAGATTTTTGTCTTTTGAGAAACTGATTGATATATGATAGGTAAATACATTTTCTGATTTAAGAGCCATAATTTCCCCCTGTCTCATTCCAGTGACTGCAGCAAGAAGATTTCCTGCATAGTAAAGTGAGTTATTCCAGTAGAGTTTTGAATATTCTGGAGCAAGTAATTTTTCAACCTCCGCAGTATTTTCAGGCTGTGATTGGCGGTTGTATTTGATAATTGTTTTTTGCTGAAAGAGAGAAGCCAGGATTCGATCTGACCATGATTGATTTCTTTGAGTTCTTTTTTTCCGAAAACAGGAAGTATATGCTTTTTAAGGTTCATCCGGCAGATATCTGCATAATTTCTTGAAAAGCTTCCGCCCCGGGCAATACTTCCGCATATATAATCACACTTGTCCCAAATCCACCAGTTTTCCGAATAGTCGTTAAAAGTGATTTTGGTTATTTTACAGGGGATGAGCTGATTGTTTTTGTAGAGTCTGAAACAGTATTCTCTTGTTGCTGTTTTTGTTGATAAACCAGTTGAAAATGAGAGGCGTTCTCCATTTTGGCTATAAATATGGTAATAATATACTTTTCTGCCGGATTTAATTAGTCTTTGATAAATTGTGAAAGGATCTTTAAACCTCATAATACTCCTCTTTTCCTTGTCACTGGTGTCACCAGTTTTAAAGAGATGATTTATAAGGGTTAAAGAAAAAAAAGAAAGGTTATAAATCCTTACATTGTAAGGATTTATAAGGTTGCGGCGAAAAGGACTTGAACCTTCACGAGGGAACCCCCACTAGCCCCTCAAGCTAGCGTGTCTACCAATTTCACCATCGCCGCATTTTGAATTGTATTTTATCTATCAGCAAAAATATTGTCAATATCCTTTAATTCAAAAAGTTTTTAATTTCCTTAAGGTCTTCAAGCAGCACAGCGAACTTTCCAAGCGCAGCGTTTACAGGCTCCTTCGATTCCATATCAACACCGGCGAGCTTAAGCGATTCAAGAGGATAACGGGATCCTCCCGATTTAAGGAAAGAGAGGTAATCGTTTTTCTCTTTTTCCCCTCCCTTTAAGACGCGCTCTGAAAGTGCAATGGCGGCTGAGAGCCCTGTCGCGTATTTGTAGACATAAAATGCCCTGTAAAAGTGCGGTATGCGCAGTCCTTCAAGGTCGCTGTTTGCTTCAAATTCCATATCAGGGCCGAAATAATCGGAAAGAAGCCTTTTATATTCATTTCTGAGTGAATCTGTCGTGAGCGGAATCCCGTTTTCAGCCATTTTATGGGTTTTATGCTCAAATTCCGCGAACATTGTCTGTCGGAATATTGTAGCGATTATATCATCAATCTGTTTGCTTAAAAGATATGCCTTCATTCTGTCGCTGTCAGTTTTACTGACGAGATATGCGGCAAGGAGCTGCTCATTGAAGGTAGATGCTACCTCTGCCTCAAATATTGTGTAGCTGTAGTGTTGAAACGGATTGTTCCGTGCGCTGTACCAGGAGTGCATGGAATGTCCCCCTTCGTGGGCAAGGGTAAATACATCGCGCAGCACATCTTCCTTGTAGTTCATGAGGATGTAGGGGTCGCCTTTGAATGAGCCTGCCGAGAATGCGCCTGAACGCTTTCCCTTGTTCTCGTACCTGTCCACCCATCCGTTTAACAGGCCGTTTTTAAGTGTAGAAGTGTACTCTTCTCCGAGTATAGCAAGGGAGGCTATTACTTTTTCAACAGCTTCCCCGTAGTTATGTTTTACCTTTATCTCGCTGATAATAGGCACATATACATCGTAAAGGTGCAGTTTATCAAGTTTTAGCGCCTCTTTCCTGAATCTGTAATAACTGTGGAGTTTGTCGAGGTTCTCCCTGACAGATTTTACAAGGCTGTCATAAACAGTTTCAGGCACCTTGTCCGGAAAAAGAGATGCGCTCCTGCAGGATTTATATTTTCTTACTCTTGCCCCGTAGACATCAAAGTGGATGCTTCCTGAGTATAAAGAGGCAAGTGTGTTCTTGTGGCTGTCGTACATACTGTAAAATTTTTCATATGCCTTTTTTCTTGTCTCCCTGTCCGGATCAATCAGAAATGTCTGGAATGTTGACTGTGAAAGAGGTTTTTCTCCTTCTCTGGTTTCGACAAAGCCGAAGTCCATATCAACGTCTGTCAGCGCAGAAAAAGATTTTTTTGCAGTCTGTTTTGCCTCTGTCTGAAGCGCAATCAGCTTTTCTTCGCTGTCGGATAGAATATGCGGTTTGAAGCGTAATAGTTTTTCAAGGAATATTGAAAACGGTTTTATTTTTTCATCATCCAGAAAAGACTTCATTACCGGATCCGGAATGGATGTGATTTCCGGTGTTATGAAGCTGGTTTCTGTCTCCGCATTTGCAGCGGCTGTCATAAATCTGGAAAATCTTTCCTGATTTTTGCTGTCGCTTCCGTCTTCGCTGTGTTTGAGCTGCGCATAGTAGCCTATTTTTTCCCCTAAAATTCCGAGTCTGTTAAGGTAGGAAAGGCATTTTTCAAGGCTTTCAGCCGACCCTGCAAGTGTATTTTTATAGGAAGGGGCCTCTTTCACAAGGCTGTTAAACTCATCAAGCCCTTTTTCCCATTCTTCATCATTTCTATAGAGTTTCTCAAGGTTCCAGCAGTCTGAAGGTTTTACATCTTTTCTCTCAGGTATTTGTTTTTTCATTATAATTTCAGCTCCCCAAGGCTTTTTATCAGTTTTGCCATTGCTCTCCCGGCCCTTCCCCTGTGGGAAACAATATTTTTCTCACAGGCTGTAAGTTCAGCTGCGGTTTTCCCGTATTCTGTGATGAAAAAAAGCGGATCATATCCGAACCCGCCGTCTCCGATCATCTCATAAGTTATCTCCCCTTTGACAGTTTCCTGACAAACGTAGAACCGTTCACAGTCAAGGACTAATGCCATTGAGCAGACAAAATAGGCTCTTCTGTCGGCAATATTTTTCATTTTTTCGAGTAGATACTTGTTTCTTTCCCTGTCCGTAAGTTTATTTATCCCGTCAGACCCGTAACGGGCGGAATATATTCCTGGTTCTCCCCCGAGCGCAGGGATACAGAGACCTGAATCCTCTCCGATTACAGGTGTTTTTGTCTGTGCGAATAATTCTTTTGCTTTGCCCAGCGCATTGTCGAGGAAAGTAAGACCTGTCTCCTCAAAATCAAATTTTATCCCTATTTCACCGGGAAGCAGAATTGTATGGTCAGGCATTACCGGAGACAGCTCAATTGCCTTGTTTTTGTTGGATGATGCGAGAAGTATTTTCATATCTTTCTAATATAAAAAAAATATCAGTAATTTTCCAGATATAATTTCAGATAATAAAGACCCGAATCAACTGACCCTTTCGGAATTTTCATCACCTCGGCGATATCCTGATGTGTAGGTTCATCAGTTATCATATCAATCTTTTTTGTAATACTGTCTATACTTGATTTTTCCTTTGTTATTTTTAGATAAAGCTGTTCCTTTTCTTCAAAGTTTAAAGAGGAGTGAAAGCTTTCATGAAGCAGGCAAAGCCTGCAGAAATGCCTGTTACGTCTGTTTTGAAGAAAGATTTTTTTATTTTTCTTTTCCGACCTTTTTTCATCAAGCTGCCAGAAGGCGTCAGAAAGCCATTTGCGGTCGCAGTCAAGCATGTCAGATATACGGAATATTTCATTTTCTGCACTGTAGTGCATGCTTTTAAGTGCAAGCATTAATAGCCTTTTCTTTAATGTGTTTTCCCTGTTGATTCCGGACGGGTCTCTTGCCAGAATGTCCTGAAAAAAATCAGCAAAGGGGTATGAGGGAGGTTCACATACTGAATCATTGCCGGCTGTGGATGAGTTTATGATTTTTTCATAAGGCCACAGTTCCTTGTTCTTCAATATTTTGATAGATACTTCTTCTGCCGTCTTTTTTGCTGCGAATGTCTTAACCTGGAGTTTAATGGTTTTTACGAGATATACCTCGAAGGGAACTTCCCTGATCTGGAATGAATCAACCATTCTTTCAATTTTTGGATAAAAATAGCTGAAAAAATCGCTGCAGTCATCCTCTTTCCAGTTATAAATCCTGCCCGGGTATTTATAAACAAAAAGGCAGATTGCTTCCAGTACAATTTTTCTTGCTATGTTTCCGTTCCTGTAGGAAACAAGCATAGCGGTAAGGTCATACTTTTTCATTTTTAACTCCATGTTTTTTAAATATTTTTATACCGTCACAGGAGTGCAGCAAAAGGCCTTACCGCCGGCACTTTAACAGACCTAGAAACATGTATATAATTCGCTGATAAGTATAAATATAATACAGGTTAAAAACAGAAGCTGATTCAATTATACAGAAAATTTTAAAATTAAACTTATGGAAGGGAAAAATGGCGTACGGAGCCGATATGCTGCTGGGTTACGGCAGTATGAAAGAAAGACTGCTTTTTGACGGGGATGAAATAGAATTTATTGAAGAGAATATAGATAAACTTCACAGGATAGGGACAACGGCATATTATGCAGGTATTTCCGGGAAAGAAAAAAACGATCCTCTGAGGATGCAGTTTATTCCTGATAAAAGAGAGCTTGATATTGCGGAATATGAAAAACCGGATCCTCTGTGTGAGAAACAATTTTCCCCTCATGATAAAATAATTCACAGATACCCCGACAGGGTGCTCTTTCTGGCATCCGGCAGGTGTCCTTTATACTGCAGGCATTGTTTCAGGCGGTATCTCGGAGAAAAGGGATTCAGGGACGCGGATGAAAAAGATGTTGAAGACCTCATAAGCTATATAACCTGGCATAAGCAAATCCGGGAGGTATTAATCTCCGGAGGGGACCCGCTGATGCTTGAAGATGATTTTCTTGAGTATATTTGCCGCAGGATAAGAACAGCCGGCAAGGGGATTGTAATCAGGATAGGGACAAGGGTGCCTGTTGTTTATCCTTCACGTGTCAATGCTTCACTTGCAGAAATGCTCTCAAAATACCGGCCTCTTTATATATTTACGCAGTTTAATCACCCGAGAGAGATTACGGCCCAAAGCAGCGGGGCGGTGGATTTTTTTGTAAAATCGGGTATTCCTGTATTGAACCAGACCGTTCTCCTTAGGGGAATAAATAATACGGCAGCTGTTCTTGAATCCCTTTTTTACTCTCTTGTTTCAATTTCTGTAAAGCCTTATTACCTTTTTCAGGGAGATCTTGCTTCCGGAACTTCCCATTTAAGGGCTCCGCTTGATGAGGGGCTTAGCCTGATGCGGTCCTTAAGGGAAAAGATGTCGGCCCTTTCTCTTCCCCTGTTTGCTGTTGACCTGCCGGACGGCGGCGGCAAAGCAGCACTTGAGATGTCTTCAATTGTAAAAAAGGATGATGGTTTCTACCATATAAAAAGCGCTGATGGAAGAATTGCTCAATATCCTGTTGAGGATTGATTTTAATTTTCTCCCCAGGCCGCTGTTCAGTTCTTTTTCCTTACAGCAGAGACTACCGTAAGCACAGACAGCGTTATGAGATACGGCAATGCAAGTATTACAGTTGCCGGCATCCCGATAAACCCCTGTGTCCAGTTCGCAAGGCTTTCGGCGGAAGCAAAAAGAATGCAGCTTAAAAAAACCCATTGCGGCTTTCTGTATCCAAGATAGATTGCTACCAGCGCAATCCAGCCCCGTCCGGATGATATGTTGGGGACAAATGCGCCTATCCTTGCGGCAAGGGACGCTCCTGCGATTCCGCAGAGGACTCCTGAGATAAGAAGCGCCGTATAACGGTAAAAATCAGGATTGATGCCCCTGTAATAAAGGACTGCTTCGGAAAGTCCTGCGACACGGCATCTCATCCCGTAAGGGGTATAATTTATAACATACCAGGATAGCGGCAGAAGAAGCAGGGCGAACAGGGTAAAAAAATATGAGCTTCCCTGAATTGCAGTTTCCGCACGTATCACGCCGCCCCCTTTTACGAGGATTGTTGAAAATACTGTTACAAGGCCGTATGCAAGCAGGTTTGCAGCAAGAGCTGATATAAATATGTTGGCCCTGAAGCGGAAAGAGAAGAATGCTGTTATGAGCGCAAGGAGAGAAGAGGCGGCAACCGCTGCCAGCAGTCCCAGAACAATGCTTCCTGTCATGTTTGAAACTACAATTGCCCAGAAAGCCCCGATAAGGATCTGCCCCTCAAGTGCTATGTTTAGGGATCCGCACAGTTCTGTAAACAGGCCGCCGATAGAGGCAAGAATATATGGTGTTGCTGTTTTAAAAATGTCTTCTATCACCGGGGGCCTCTTTTGTAAAAAATTTGGCAGTAATAAAGAAAAAAACAAATGCCTGAAGTATCGGGCTAAGCTCAAACGGGAAGCCGGAATAAAGGACAATCCCTGAAAGTCCGCTTTCCATCCAGGATATGAATAATGCGGCCGGTATAATAAGCAGGGGATGATTACGCCCGATCAGCGACACTGCGATAGCGCTCCATCCGATTCCTCCTGTGCAGTTATACGCGCACATATAATATGTTCCAAGGGAGGCGAAACTGCCTGTTAATCCGTTTAAAAGTCCGCTTACAAGAAACGGGATTGTAATAAAATACTCTGTTCTCACTCCGCTGTAGATCGCAAAAAGCCTGCTTTTACCGCTTGTCCTGAGTTTGAGTCCGCTTGCTGTCCTGTAAAGATAGATATAATATATTGCAGCTATTATTATTGCTGCTATAAAACTGATATTCAGTTTTGAGGGGGGAAGGAACTGTTTCAGCCGCAGTGCCTGGGGTATTTCCCTGGTTGTTATGAGATAGCTTGCGGGATCTCCCATGGGGCCTGTTATCAGGTAGTTCACAATATGAATTACAGCGGCAGAGAGGAGAAATGAAGTTATAAGATCATTTGTATTCCATTTCATCTTCAGATAGCCTGAAACAGTTCCCATTGCCGCACCTGTAAGGGAGCCTGCAGCGATTGCCCCTGCAATAGCCAGAACAGGACTATAGGAAGAAAGCGCTATGGAAACCGCGGTTGCCGTAAAAACGCCGGAGTATATCTGCCCCTCTCCTCCAAGGTTGAACATGCCTGCCTTGAAAACAAGCGAAATGCCGGAGGCGGAAATTATCAGCAGCCCTGCATAATTAAGCATGTTTCCAAGATAGAAATTATTGGAAAGCGGTGATGTCAGGAAGATATATAAAGTGTTTACAGGATTACTGCTTACTGCAGTTATTATAAGTACCAGACTGATAAAGGCGGCTGCCGGGGTTATCAGTGGACTAAAGATATCAGACCATTTTATACTGGATTTTTTCTGTGGATGCAATTAATACTCCATGTCAGCGGTTTGCTTCCATTCCAAGCATCAGCCTTCCGATATTATAGCTGTTTATCTCATTGCCTTCAAGGAATCCCGCAATTTTACCCTCGTGCATTACAGCAGCCCTGTCTGAAAGGTCAATTATCTCTTCAATATCGGTTGAGATCATGATTATGGAAGTTCCCCTGTTTCTTAATTCAAGGATTGTATTGTAAATCATTTCCCTGCTTTGAAAATCAAGGTTCCAGGACGGCTCGCAAAATATAAGAAGCTTTTTAGCCTTATGCATTTCCCTGAAAAGTATTACTTTCTGTATATTCCCGCCTGAAAGCTGCCAGAGCGGCTGTCCGAAAATAGCTTTGATGTCAAAAGAATCCCTTCCGATGTTGAAAAAATCCAGTATCCTCTCTTTCCTGATAAAACCGTTTTCTGTGAAAGAGGCGATATCTGTAAAGGCCAGATTGTTCTCGACAGTTCCCGTAAGGCTTGTTCCCCTTCCCATTCTGTCTGAAGGGATGTATTTTATCCCTGCTTTCCTTAAGGTTCTTGTCGAGGAAATTTTTATTTCTTTCCCCATATAAAAAAAGTTCCCGCTTTGGACCTGAATAAAACCGCTTAAAAGGTCTTCCATGATGTCAAGATTTTTATCCCTGATTCCGGTAAAAGAGAGTATTTCCCCTTCCCGTACGGCAAAATTAAATCCTGTTTTATCATTACTGCTTTTTCCCGGAATAATATCTCTTGCCTCGAATACTTTTTCATCCCCGACGCTGTTTCTTTTTCCCGATCTTATTCCGTGAAAACTGCCGGAACTGCTTCCGATGATGAGGTCTGCGATACTGTCGATATCGGTTTTATCTGTGTCAAAAGTTCCTTTCAGTTTTCCCTTTGACAGAACAGATATCCTGTCCGCAGCAGACAGGGCTGTTTCTATTTTATGTGTAATAAATATGATTGTTTTTCCATTATCCTTTAATTTCCTCATTATCCCGTAAAAATCCTGTGATTCAGCATCGCTTAAGGATGCAGTAGGTTCATCAAATATTATCACTTCAGCTTTTCTGTAGATCAGCGCAATAAGGATTGTAAGCTGCCTGGATTCCGGTGAAAGGGGAGTGCGGGAAATATCAATCTCAATACCGAATTGTCTTTTTATGGATTCAATTTCATTGATTGCTTTTTTTCTGTCTATCTTCTGAAAGCATTTTCCTTCTTTTCCTATAATTATATTGTCGAGAATGGAAAATCCGGGAACTATCCCAGGCTGCTGGTGAACCATTCCAATCCCTTTTTTAAGCGCGTCGTGTGGAGAATTGAACGTCACCACCTCTCCCTTGTACCTGATAATACCGCTGTCCTGCGGCAGGAGCCCCGAGAGAATGTGCATGAGGGTTGATTTACCTGAACCGTTTTCTCCGGCTATTGAATGTATTTCGTTTTCTTTAAGTTCAAAGTCAATTCCGCTGTTCGCAACTACATTGCTGCCTGGAAAAGCTTTCGAGATTTTTTCAGTTTTCAATAATATATTCATTTTCTCTTTCAGAAATGAGGCATTTCAAGCTTTACAGCTCCTTTTGATATCATCTCTTCTGTTTCCTTTATTTTTGCTCTCAGTTCTTCCGGCACAATTTTGATAAAGGCGGGATCATCATCCACAAAATACACATATCCTTCTTTAACTCCTGCAATATCGGCAGAGCCGAAAGGAAGTGTCCCTGAAACTGCTTTTTTTGTAATTTCGTAAGCAGCCTTATCCTGTTTTATTGCAGAACATCCCGCAACCTGTCCGTCCGAAAGCGAATATCCGTTATTGTCAAACCACAGAACATATTTCCCCTTGTCTTTCGCGGCCGAAAGAACGCCCTGTCCTGCGCCGCCCGCAATGGCAAGAATTACATCAATACCCGAGTTGTACATCTGCCCCGCGAGTTCCGCCCCTTTTGATGCATCATACCAGTTGCCGACTATTCTGAAATCCATCTCTATTTCACTGTTAACAGATTTAAGTCCTTTCTCAAATCCCGGTTTGATTACATTATTCATCATTGGATACTCCTGCCCGGCAATGAGGCCTACTTTAAGATTTTTGTCTGCTCCCCTCATGTCTGATCCTGTCACAAGCGCGCCCATGACACCTATAAGATATGCCTGCTCATAGCTGTTATATAAAAAAGTGTAGATGTTGTTATTTCCTTTCAGATATCCGTCAAGTACAATAAATTTCTGTTCAGGATAGATTCCGGAAACCCTGCTGCATATTTCAGGCATTGCCGGATTTGAGGTAATTATATATTTATAATTTTTTGTTCCGGCAAGAGCAGTCAGTTTGTTTTCCCACTCCCCCTGGTTGAATCCTGCTTCGAAAACAAGAACCTCTGCCTCCTTGTTTTCATCAGCTGCCTGTTGTACACCTGAAACAAGCATTTCGTAGGTAGGACTTCCTGCCGTTACTCCAGGAATAAATACTGCAATATTTATTTTCCCGTTTAACGCTTCGGATGAAGATGTTCCCTCTTTTTCTGCCGGCCCTGCACCTGCCGGTCCGCGGGAGTCTGTTTTCGCTGTACAGCCTGTAAAATAAATAGCAGTAAATATGATTAAGTAAAAAAAATATTTTTTCATTTGTTTTCTCCGGTATAATTTACAATAAAAATACGCATTGATATGATTCTAATCTTAATTAAACAAAAAGAAAATAGTAAGATGACAACAGCTTGTTGACTCATAAATAATCAGTGTGTTATGGTCAGCACAAAATTGAAAAATTGAGGTGGGAGATGCGTTTTTCAAAACCTGTAAATCTCGGGATTGTAGCCTGTCCCGGGGCGGAACTATTTACGGATGATATTATTCTTCACCTGAAGAAAAACTATATAAAAAAGCATAAAAAGAAAATTGAGCTTATTTCCAGAGCTTACGGACTGCCTCATGATGAAGTTGTAAAGCAGATAAATCTTTTAATAGATATTGATGATCCTAACCTTACAATGTGCCCCGATATTGAAAAACACAGGGTTCCGGAGTTTAAAATCCCGGTTAAATACACACGATTTGCAAATGGAGAATTCAAGGCGGAGATACGTTCTTCTGTCAGGGGAATGGATGTGTTTATAGTCCAGGATGTTGAAAACCATTATCCGCTGAAAATCAATGATGACGGGTCAACGCATGTCTTATCTGTCAATGACCATGTTTTTACCCTGTTCGCGACAATTGACGCGGTTATTCAGTCAGGGGCCAGCTCAGTCTCTATTGTTGTTCCGGCTTATCCATACGCCAGGCAGCACAAACGCAAAGGAAGGGAAGCGCTCACTGCTGCCTTATTCGGCAGGATAGTTGAGAATATGGGCGTTTCCCGGATTATTACACTTGATATTCACTCCAAGGAAATTGAGAATTGTCTTAACAAATGCAGAATGGAAGATCTGCATGCTTCCTATCAGATAATCAGAACGCTGCTTAATTATGTTGACCTTGAAAAATCCGACCTTGTTATTGTTGCTCCTGATACCGGCGCTGTAGACAGGAATAAATTTTATGCGGGGAATTTAAACAAACCGCTCGCAATGCTGTATAAGGAAAGGGATTACTCACGGGTTTCCCAGAACGCAAAATCAAGCAACATAACTTCAATGAGGCTGCTTGGAAATGTAAAAGGCAAGGTTGTTTTCATGGCCGATGATATGATCGGAACCGGCGGTACAATGATCAAAGCGATGCAGCATTTAAGGGAGATGGGCGCTGAAAAAGTAATATGCGCGATAAGCCTGCCGTTCTTTACCGGTAATGCAATTGAAAATTTTGATGAAGCATTTAAAAAAGGATATTTCGACAAAATGATCGGGACAAACGCAGTCTACCATGATGAATCCCTGTATTCAAAAGATTGGTATGTAAACGCTCACATATCCGACCTTTTTGCGAGGGTAATCTCACGTCTTAATCAGGAAAGAACACTTACGCCGCTGATTGACAACAGCAAGATAATCCAGCGGCTTATCAAGAATTCCTGATGGGGAAAAGCTGATTTATTATGGGAAGAAAAGGACAAAAGGTACTTACGGTAGATATCGGGACATCTTCAATAAAAGCGGGAATAATTGACGAGAGCGGTGTTCTTAAATCCTGGCAGAGATCTTCCTATGATGAAGCAGGCGGTGATATTTACAACTGGAATACAAAAACCTGGGTAACGGCACTTAAAAAAGCATTATGCAATCTTACCTATCTTGATGAAATTGAAGCTGTTGTATTCAGCGGAAACGGACCTACAATAATTCCTGTAACGCGTGATGGAAAATACTCATCTGATTCTCTTTTATGGATAGATGACAAAAAAATCCCCCTTCCTGGAATAAAATCATTTTTTCTTCCCAAAATACTGTGGTTCAAAGAAAATCTGAAAAATAAATATCAGGATATATGCAGTTTTCTCCCTCTTTCCGGATTTTTCCCGTATCTGCTGACCGGTGAGCTCACCGCCCCAATTCCGAATATGGAATTCGCGTCATATCTCTGGGATGATGAATCAATTGTTAAAAGCGGGATTGACAAGAAAAAGCTGCCCCGATTTGTTTTAACCGGAGAGTTGATAGGCAGGGTATCCGCAGAGGCGGGCAAAGAGTATTACCTTAAGGAAGGGCTCCCTGTTTTTGCGGGAGCCAATGATTATCTGATGGCGCTTTTAGGCACAGGGGCTGTTTTTGAAGGTGCAGTCTGCGACCGGGCAGGTACTTCAGAAGGGATCAACTACACGACAGGCAGAAAAATCTATTGCGAAAGCTTAAGGTCGCTGCCTCATATTATTGACGGATTTGAAAATGTGTCAGGTGTTCTTGCCTCTTCCGGAATTATCTTTGAATGGTTCAGGAAGGTATCAGGACAGCAGGGGAAATCCTATCTGGCCCTGGTACGGGAGATTTCAGAGGTTATTCATAAAGAAGACAGTCTTTACTTTTTTCCCTCACTTAAGAAGGGGGCGGTATGGCAATTCTCAAAAGGGGCTTTTGTCGGACTTGAAGCCAGACATGGAATCCTTGAAACTGGAAGCGCGGTTGTAAAGTCAATCGGGTTTTCGGTAAGGGATGTAATTCAGTATATGGAATCATGTTCCCTTAAAATAGAGGAGATCAGACTTTCAGGCGGTCAGGCTAAAAACCCTCTCTGGAACCAGATGAAATCAGACATGATTGGGAAAAGAATTATTGTTCCGGAAATACATGACGGCGAACTGCTTGGATGCGCCTGTGTCGCATTCAAGGGGCTTGGTGTTTACAGTTCACTTATCCGGGCGGCGCAGGAAATGGTACACATAAAAGAGGAATACAATCCGGACAGTACCTCTTATGACAGATTTTCCTGCCTGTTTGAAAAATATTCACAGATGTCTGCCCGCATACAGCCTCTTGCTGAAACATTATAAATTCCTTCTTGATTATCTTTATATATGGTAGATTATAACTATGTTCAGTGAAAAACATGACAAGCAAAAACATCTTTTCAGATACTCCGAGATTGTTTTTCCCAAAAAGATCATAATAAATTTTTTCCTGAGTTCTGCCCTTGCTATTTACGCTTTTTTCAGCGTAGCGTTTCTTCTTCACGGCTGGGCATTAAAAAGAAACGAGGCAGTATTTAATCAGCAGCAGGTTCTTCAGGTACTGTTGTCCAAACAGGCAGTCGAGGAAAGCATTTATGAAATGTTTTATAATCTTGATGTAATTCAGCGGTATTTCAGGGACGATATTCTTAACAGAAATGCGGATGAAGAAAAAAACCGGCTTTTCCAGTTTCTCCAGACAAGCAAGCAGGAGATCATAGGTTTTCTTGTTTCCTATTCCCCCGGTAAAATTGCCTATTCCAATCTCTCAACAGGCGAAAGGGAGGAGGTTTCAAAATATGTCGGAAGCGTCTGGCTTGATAATTACTGGAAAGAGATCAAAAAATCAGGAACAGAACCTGATCCCTATTTTTTTTATATTTCACACAACTATCAGCTTATTGGAAATATTATCCCTGTGTGGGAAGCAGGTCAGCTTAAGGGGCTTCTTTGCGCAGTTGTTGATCTCAAACCGGTGATAAACAGATTTATTTTCCCTATGAGTATGGGTGAATACGGAACAGGCACCTTCCTGTCCGGGGATGGAACCATAGTTTTTGCTGAAAATACTGAAAATATCGGGGAAAATATTTTCAGCCTGAATCTTTTTGACCCGCCGATGATGAAAAAAGTGAATAATACTGTGCTGCAGCAGACGCTTGGAAGCGGTGAGATCAATTTTCTTGACAGAGAAGGGAAAAGAGAAAGAAGCCTTGCTGCGTGGCATTCAATGAATATCGGAAAGCAGAAGCTCATCCTTCTGCTGACTGCGACAGATCAGCAGGTAAATGCTGCCCTGTTTGAATTCCAGTTTCAGATAATTGCGCTTGGAATTGCACTTGTAATTGCTGTAGTCTCGATAAATTTTGTACTTATCGCATCGCGGAAAAAGATAGTCCAGGAAAATGCGCGGCATCTTGAAGTGCTTGTTCAGCAGAGAACTGATGAGCTCGCGATAAGCGAGTTAAGATATCAGGCTGTTTTTCAATCCGCAAATGACGCCATTCTTATAGTAATGGATAACAGGATAGTCAATTTTAACCGCAAAGCACTTGAGATGTTCGGATATGAAGAAAGTGAGTTCAGAAATAAATCACCGCTTGAAGTTTCAAAAACGAATGTCGACGCTACCCTGCCTCAGGATCAGCTCTCAGTTTATATGAACGAAGCGCTGAACGGGAATCCTCAGTTTTTCGAATGGCAGCAGGTAAGAAAGGACGGGTCTGTTTTTGATTCTGAGGTCAGTGTTTCCCGTCTTGACCTTGGAGAGGCTCCTTTTCTGCTTTCCATAATCCGCGATGTAACAGAAAGAAAGAAATCGCAGAAAGAACTGCAGAAGCTCAACGCCGAACTTGAGAAGAGGGTCCTTTTAAGGACAGCTGAACTTGAAGATTCCAATATTGCCTTAAAGGATTCACTGGGAAAACTCAGGGAAACTCAGAAGAACCTTGTGGAAGCGGAAAAAATGGCTTCTCTGGGCCTTCTTGTAGCTGGAGTCGCGCATGAAATAAATACACCTGTCGGAATAAGTATTACTGCTGCGTCGTATTTAATGCAGCAGACAGAGGAAATGGGGTTGAGATACAATGAGGGGAACATTAAAAGGTCTGAGCTTGAGAATTATATAACGACGGCCCGGGAATCCTCAAAAGTACTGCTCGAAAATCTTGAAAAAGCTTCAAACCATATCAGCAGTTTTAAAAAGGTTGCTGTAGATCAGGCAAGCCGGGAAAAGCGGACATTTAATCTTAAAAGATATATAAATGAAGTTTTAATGAGTCTCCAGCCGGTTCTTAGGAAAACAAACCACACAATTACAGTAAACGGCCGTGAAGATATGGAATTTGAAAGTATGCCCGGCGCTCTTTCCCAGGTAATCACGAATCTTGTGATGAATTCCCTGAAACATGGATTTGAAGGTATTGAAAGCGGCAGAATCGTAATTGATGCTGATTTTGACGGTACCAAAGCATCAATCCGGTATTCAGACAATGGCATAGGCATGGATACCGTGACAAAAGATAAAATATTTGAACCGTTTTTTACAACAAAAAGAGGTTCCGGCGGCAGCGGACTGGGTATGCATATTGTATATAATATTGTAACACAGAGCCTCAGGGGAGAGATAACCTGTAAAAGTTCTCCGGGCAACGGCACAATTTTTTCAATTTTGTGGCCGGTTGGCATAAAACAGGCATAGATTAAAAATTAATAATATATTATATTCTATTGACAAAACAGGGCATGTCTGTTAATTTTTCACACGTTATCCAGCCGTCTAATCGGGACAGGTATGCCCTTGTAGCTCAGTCGGTAGAGCACCTCCATGGTAAGGAGGGGGTCACCGGTTCAAATCCGGTCGAGGGCTGATCATACTTAAATTGTACGCTGGTTTTTAACCGGTTAAACCATGCAGGTTTAACTATACTGGTTTAACCATATAATATAGGAGATTCTGATATGGCATCCAAAAAGAAAGGGAATGTTGAACTTATTGCTCTCCAGTGTTCAGAGTGTAAGAGAAAAAACTATACAACGAAGAAAAACAGAAAAAATACACAGGCAAAGATGGAATTCAGTAAATACTGCAAGTTTGACAGAAAACATACATTGCATAAAGAAACTAAAATTAAATAATTTTTTAGGCCAGTAGCTCCAACGGCTAGAGCGCCGGTCTCCAAAACCGGATGTTGTAGGTTCGAATCCTACCTGGCCTGTATTTGTATTATTTCCTTTTTCACTTTATTAGGAGTTTTTTTTTATGAACAAAATCCTGAATTTTTTTAAGGAGAGTTACTCAGAGCTTAAAAAGGTTGTCTGGCCCGGCAGTGGTGAAGTAAGTTCATCAACCCGTGTTGTGATTGTTTCGACATTGCTTTTTGCTTTGATACTTGGTGTCGTCGATTTTTTACTTATTGTTGGGATAGATATAATTTTTTAGCGGAGTACGGTATAACAAATGGCAAAAGGCTGGTATGTTCTTCATACCTATTCGGGTTATGAAAATAAAATTGAAAAACATGTGAGAAAGCTGATGGAGGACCCTTCTCTTTCTGATGTTGTTCTTGATATCAAAATCCCTTCGGAAGAGGTGGTAGAGGTCAAGGACGGCAAGAAAAAGATAACTTCCAGGAAATTTCTCCCCGGCTATATTCTGCTTGAGATGGATCTGCCGGACAGGGGCTGGAAAAATGCCTGCTCTGAAATAAAGAAGATACAGGGAGTAACCGGCTTTGTCGGAGCTCTTGGTAATGTAAAGCCGAATCCGATATCTTCTGATGAAGTGCGAAGCATTCTGCAGAAGACGGGAGAGCTTAAGGCCAGCAGGCATTTGACTGCAAAACAGATTTTCAACATCGGCGAATCAGTCAAGATCGTCGGCGGGCCTTTTGACTCATTTACAGGTAAAATTGACGAAGTTAATATGGAAAAAGGAAAACTCAGGGTGATTGTAGGGATATTTGGAAGAGCAACACCTGTCGAGGTTGATTTTTCACAAGTCGAACAGATATAACCTTGCAAAATAGACAGGCTCCGGCACCTTGCATAGTTTGTGCCTGGAGCTCTTATCCTTATCCGGTAAGTTTTACCGGTTTTAGACTGGGAGTTTCTTGTAAAAGAAACGTTTACCACATATTGGAGAAATAAATGGCCAAGAAAAAAGTTACAGCTTATATCAAGCTGCAGGTTCCGGCCGGGAAAGCGACGCCAGCTCCTCCTGTAGGTCCTGCTCTCGGGCCTCACGGAGTAAGCGCTCCTCAATTTGTTCAGCAGTTTAACGACAGAACAAAAAATCTGGAGCAGGGGCTTACTATTCCTGTCGTAATTACGGTTTTTGCTGACAAGACATTTACGTTTATCACAAAAACACCTCCGGCTTCTGTGCTTCTTAAAAAAGCATGTAATCTTGCAAGCGGTTCCGCGGAACCTCACAAGGTTAAGGTTGCTAAAATATCAAGGGCAGAGCTTAAAAAGGTTGCGGAAATCAAGATGCCGGACCTGAATGCCAATGATATCGAAGCTGCAATGAAAATTGTTGCAGGTACGGCAAGAAGTATGGGAATAGAGGTGGAGGCATAGGGTATGAAAAGAGGAAAAAAGTATCTTGAAGCACTCAAGGGTTATGATAAAGCAACGCTCTATCCGTACGAGGAAGCAGTAGGTATAGTAAAGAAGCTTGCATTTGCAAAATTCGATGAAACAATAGAACTTTCAATAAGGCTCAAGCTTAAAAAAGCACAGGCTGTAAGAGATACTCTGGTTCTTCCTCATCAGTTTACAGGCGACAAGAAAATCCTTGTTTTTGCTAAAGGAGACAAGGCGGAAGAGGCAAGAGAAGCAGGCGCTGCCTATGTAGGCGATGTAGACCTTGTTGAAAAGATTAAAAACGGCTGGCTTGATTTTGATGTCGCGGTAGCGACTCCGGATATGATGAAAGATGTAGGAAGACTGGGCCCGATTCTTGGAAGAAGAGGTCTTATGCCTAACCCGAAAACCCAGACAGTTACATTCAACATCAAGGAAGCCTTGAAAGAACTCCAGAAGGGAAGGGTTGAGTTCAGATCGGATAAAACCGGCGTTCTTCACCTTGCAGTAGGTAAGGTATCAAGTGAAGTCAGTCAGATTGTTGAAAATATACATGCTGTGGTTGCTGAAGTTGAAAGAAAAAAACCTGCAGATACCAAAGGCGACTTTTTTATCTCAGTAGCTGTTTCATCAACAATGGGCCCTGGCGTCAGGGTTTCATTCAAATAGGACCGGGAAAAAGGATAGTAATATGACAGAATATATAACAAAGGTACATCCTGCCAAGGAAGAGGCTGTTGCAGACATAAAGGGGAAGCTGGAGACAGCAACTGATTTTATTGTAACTGATTACAGAGGCCTTACTGTTGCGCAGATAACCGGACTCAGAAGAAAGATGAGAGAGTTCGGGGTTGAATATAAGGTTGTCAAGAACAGATATGCCAAAATTGCTTTCAGGACAATGGGTGTTGACGGGCTTGATTCACTGCTTGTGGGGCCGTCTGCGGTTGCCATGGTAAAGGGTGAGGCCGGACCTGCCGCTAAAGCGCTGTTTGATTATTCAAAAGAAGCGCCGGTGCAGGTTAAAGGTGGTTTTATCGCAGGTAATATTTTTGATGCTGCCCAAATTGAAGCTTTTTCAAAGCTTCCGACAAGAATGGAGCTTATCTCCATGCTTATGGGAACAATGAAGGCTCCTGTGCAGAACCTGGTTTATGTGCTTAATGCTCCTGTTCAGAAGCTTGCAAGAACACTGCAGGCTGTGGCTGACCAGAAGGAAGGGAGATAATCCGCATTAATTGCGGTTTATATTTATAATTATTCAGCATTAGTCTTCGGATCCGCCATGCTACTGCTGAAACAATGATAAGGAGAAGATAATATGGCCACAAAATCAAAAGACGATATCCTGGAAGCAATTGCAGGAATGACAGTTCTTGAAGTTTCAGAACTTGTCAAAGCGATGGAAGAGAAATTCGGTGTAACGGCAGCGGCTCCGGTAGCGGCAGCAGCAGCTCCTGTAGCAGCGGCAGCTGAAGCAGCAGAAGAACAGACAGAATTTGATGTAATTCTTGCCAAAATTGATGACACAAAGAAAATCCCTGTTATCAAGGAAGTAAGAGCAATTACAGGTCTCGGCCTTAAAGAGGCAAAAGATCTGGTTGAGGGTGCTCCTCAGAAAGTTAAAGAAGGTGTTTCTAAAGAAGAAGCTAAAACACTCAAAGAAAAGCTGGAAGCAGCTGGCGCAGTTGTTGAGGTTAAATAGTTTTCAGATTGTAAAACATCGTGAAATTCTCATATTACAGCCCGGCTGGTTCGGGCTGTAAGTTATGCCGGCAAAATTTTATGCCGGTATAGTTATCAGTAGGGGGTATGGTTAATGCTTGATAGGACTAAGGCTATTAAGCGGCAATATATCGGAAAAGATTATCGTGAAGTCATGGATTTGCCAGGACTTGTTGATATTCAGCTTTCCTCATATGAAAAATTTCTCCAGAGAGACAGGCTTGTAAACGGTGAACCGCTTAACGAGCAGGGGCTGGAGGAAGTGTTTCAGAGCATTTTCCCGATAGAAAGTCCGAATGGCGATATGTTGCTGGAATATACTCAATATGTTCTTGATGAAGACGGCATCAAGCTTGATGAGTTTGAATGTAAACAGAAGGGCGTTACTTATGCTGTCCCCCTTAAGGCGCGGATAAATCTGATTTTTCAGGAAACCGGAGAAATCAGACAGAAACTTATATATATTGGTGATATCCCTTTGATGACTGAAAGGGGAACTTTTATAATAAATGGAGCTGAAAGGGTTGTCGTAAGCCAGATCCACAGATCTCCTGGTGTTGTTTTTTCCTATGATAAGGGTATTTATTCTTCACGGATTATCCCTTATAAAGGCTCATGGCTTGAATTCGAGATTGAACACAAAAAAGATCTTATATATGCAAAAATAGACAGAAAAAAAAGAATTCTGGGAACAATATTTCTCCGTGCATTGGGGTTTGAGACAAGGGAAGAAATAATTTCCCTTTTTTATAAAACAAAAAAAATAAAACTTGACTGTCCGCCTGATGAAAAGGAAGCTCTTATTGGTTCAATAGCTGCCAGGGCTGTTTTTGTGGAAACGGAAGCAGGCGAAAACAAGAAGCTTTACAGGGCAGGTGAAAAAATACTGCTTCATGACATTGATGAGCTGCTTCATTCAGGCATTGATGAGATTGAGGTAATTGATTTTGAAAATAAGGAATCTCTTCACTCAAACATTATTCTTAACTGTTTTGAGATGGAAGATATTAAATATGTAAGGGATGATTCCGATTCTGACGAACCGACAAAAGACGATGCACTGTCTGCCGTATACTCTGTTCTCCTTCCGGGTGAACCTATTACAGTTGAAAGTGCGGAAAAAGATCTTAAATCCATGTTTTTTTCTGCAAGGCGCTATGATCTTGGAAGGGTCGGAAGGTACAAGCTTAACAAAAAGTATGATTATAATCCGCAGCTTGACGACCAGGTCCTTACAAAAGACGATATTACAAATACCATGTTCTATCTTATAAAGGTATATATCGGCGAAGAAAATGTTGATGATATTGACCATCTTGGCAACAGGAGAGTCAGGTCGGTGGGCGAGCTTCTCGCAAACCACCTGAAAACAGCATTTGTCAGGATGGAAAGGATTGCAAAGGAAAGGATGTCTCTCAAGGAGACAGATACCATAAAACCTCAGGACCTTATTTCGATCAAGCCGATTGTGGCTGCGATCAAGGAATTTTTCGGTTCAAGTCAGCTGTCCCAGTTTATGGATCAGGTAAATCCTCTTTCTGAACTTACCCATAAGAGACGGCTTAACGCTCTCGGGCCAGGAGGCCTGTCCAGAGACAGGGCAGGATTTGAAGTAAGGGATGTCCATTATACCCATTACGGAAGGATGTGTCCGATTGAAACGCCTGAAGGACCTAATATTGGTCTTATTGTTTCCCTCGCAAACTATACCAGGGTAAATGATTATGGTTTCCTTGAAACGCCATACAGAAAAGTTGTTGGCGGCCGGGCAACCGGGGATGTTGAATATCTTTCTGCCATAGATGAGGAAAAATACTATATAGCTCAGGCCAATGCACCTCTTAACGAAGACGGAACTTTTTGCGCTGAGCAGATATCGGTAAGAAAGGCAGGCGACTATACTACAAGGGCCCCCGGCGGGATACAGTATATGGATGTTTCGCCGAAACAGGTTATATCTGTTTCAACCTCGCTGGTACCGTTTCTTGAGCATGATGATGCAAACAGGGCGCTCATGGGATCAAACATGATGAGGCAGGCAGTCCCGCTTCTTTTTCCTGAATCTCCGATAGTGGGAACAGGTATGGAGGCTAAAACAGCCTATGATTCTGGTGTTGTAATAAAAGCCAGAAATGCGGGAACTGTTACATATGTTTCAGCGGAAAAGATTACTGTTCAGAAAGAAGACGGGCTTGAGGATAACTACAAACTACTTAAATACCAGAGAACAAACCAGGACACCTGTTTTACTCAGAAACCTCTTGTGAAACCCGGTGACAAGGTAGAGCGGGGTACTGTTCTCGGCGATGGGTCGGCAACTTCTTTTGGTGAGCTTGCCCTTGGCCGGAACGTGCTTGTGGCTTTTCTTCCATGGAACGGTTATAACTACGAGGATGCAATCCTTATTTCTGAAAAAGTAGTCAAGGAAGATATTTTTACATCTATCCATATAAAGGAATTTGTTACTGAGGTCAGGGAAACCAAGCTTGGGACAGAAAAACTTACACGCGATATTCCAAACATTGGAGAGAAAGCCCTTGAACAGCTTGATGAGGAAGGTATTATCAGGATCGGAGCAAAGGTAAAATCGGGGTACATTCTTGTAGGAAAGGTTACTCCAAAATCCGAGACAGAGACAACTCCTGAGTTCAAGCTGCTGAATTCAATTTTCGGAGAAAAAGCCAAAGAAGTCCGCGATACATCATTGAGGGTTCCTCACGGTGTTGAAGGGACAATTATAGATATACAGAGACTGAAAAGAGCCGAAGGCGATGATCTCAATCCGGGTGTTGACGAGGTTGTTAAGATACTTATTGCAACAAAGAGAAAACTCCAGGAAGGGGACAAGATGGCAGGAAGGCACGGCAACAAGGGTGTTGTCTCACGCGTTCTTGCTGAAGAGGATATGCCGCATATGGCAGACGGAACACCGGTAGACATCTGTTTGAATCCGCTTGGTGTCCCTTCCCGTATGAACCTCGGACAGCTTATGGAAACCAGTCTCGGGTGGGCAGGTTATGTGCTTGGAGAAAAATACGCTACACCTGTATTCCAGTCAGCAACAAATGAAATGATTGCCGGCAAGCTTAAGGAAGCGCATCTTTCTGAAACGTCAAAGATAACTCTTTATGACGGACTGACAGGTGAGCCTTTTGAAAACCCGGTAATGGTCGGCTGTGTTTACATGCTCAAGCTTCATCACCTTGTTGATGACAAAATGCATGCCAGGTCAACCGGCCCGTATTCGCTTGTAACTCAGCAGCCGCTCGGCGGCAAGGCCCAGTTCGGCGGACAGAGGCTTGGAGAGATGGAGGTCTGGGCACTTGAAGCTTATGGTGCTGCCAATACTCTGCAGGAATTTATTACCATAAAATCTGATGATATGGCAGGACGTGCCAAAATATATGAAAGCATAGTAAAGGGTGAACCCAACTCTGCTGCCGGAATACCTGAAGCATTCAACGTAATTGTACAGGAACTCAGGGGACTGGCGCTTGATATCTCGATCTGGGACTCCAGAGGAAGACAGGTTCCCCTTACAGAAAGGGATGAAGAACTCATAAACAGACAGGGAACCAATTTCTGACCAGGAAGGGGTGTTATTGATGAGAGAAATGCAGGATTTTGACAATATTATGATAAAACTTGCTTCGCCGGATCAGATCAGGGCATGGTCTTACGGCGAGGTAAAAAAACCGGAAACAATTAATTACAGAACGCTCCGTCCGGAAAAAGACGGTCTTTTCTGCGAAAGAATTTTCGGTACTACCAAGGAATGGGAATGTTACTGCGGTAAATTCAAGTCCATAAGGTATAAAGGGGTAATCTGCGACAGATGCGGCGTTGAAGTGACTCACTTCAAGGTCAGAAGGGAAAGGATGGGGCATATTGAACTTGCATCTCCTGTTTCCCATATCTGGTATTACAGATCTGTCCCTTCAAGAATGGGACTTCTTCTTGATCTTACAGTTGCCTCACTGAGGTCAATCTTATATTACGAGAAATATATCGTCATTGACGCAGGCGATACAGAACTTAAAAAACACGACCTCCTGTCGGAAGAAGACTATAATGAAGCAGTAGAAAGATATGGAATGAGCTTTACTGCCGGCATCGGGGCAGAGGCGATAAGAACTCTGCTTGAAACACTGGACCTTGACGGCCTTTCAGCTGAACTTAGAATTAAAATGGTTGAAAAGGGAGCCAAATCAGACAGAAGACTCCTGAAGAGGATAGAAATAGTTGAAAATTTCAGGGATTCAAAAAACAAGCCGGAATGGATGATTCTGGATGTTATCCCTGTAATACCTCCCGAGCTGAGGCCTATGGTCCAGCTCGAAGGGGGTAGATTTGCCACTTCGGACCTTAATGATTTATACAGAAGGGTAATAAACAGAAACAACAGGCTTAAAAGGCTGATGGCTTTAAACGCTCCTGATATTATAATCAGGAACGAGAAGAGAATGCTTCAGGAAGCAGTTGATGCCCTGTTCGATAATTCCAAAAAGAAAAAAGTAGTAAAGGGTTCCGCCAACAGGCCGCTTAAATCCCTTTCCGATATGCTTAAAGGAAAACAGGGCAGGTTCAGACAGAACCTTCTTGGTAAAAGGGTTGACTATTCTGGCCGGTCTGTAATTGTAGTTGGTCCTGAGCTCAGTCTCCATCAGTGCGGACTTCCCGCTAAAATGGCGCTTGAGCTTTACAAGCCCTTTATTATGAAAAAGCTAGTTGAAAAAGATGTAGTTTATAACATAAAAAAAGCAAAAACGCTTGTTGAGCAGGAAACTGCGGAAGTGTGGGCCGTTCTCGACGATGTAGTAAGGGAACATCCTGTTCTCCTAAACAGGGCGCCGACCCTTCACAGGCTTGGTATACAGGCTTTTGAGCCGGTGCTTGTTCAGGGAAAGGCGATAAAGCTTCATCCCCTTGTCTGTCATGCGTATAACGCCGACTTTGACGGAGACCAGATGGCGGTGCATGTACCGCTGACACAGGCGGCTCAGATTGAGTGCTGGACCTTAATGCTTTCTGTAAACAATCTTTTAAACCCTGCAAACGGAAGCCCGATTGTATTCCCGTCGCTCGATATGGTTCTTGGTATAAACTATCTTACAGTAGCGAGAAAGGGTGCAAAGGGAGAAGGGCGATATTTTTACTCATTTGAAGAAGTTCTGATGGCAATTGATGCAAGATCGCTCGATTATCAGGCAGTCTGCAAGGTAAAGATTGACGGAAAATATATGGAAACCACTCCCGGCAGGCTGATATTCAATGAAGCAATGCCGGAAGAGATTGAATATATCAACGGCCCTCTTACGGATAAAGAACTTAAGGCAATGGTTGCCAAGTGCTACAAGGATAATGGCGCATATATAACTGTTAAAATGCTTGATTCCATAAAGAAGCTTGGCTTTAAATATGCTACCATATTCGGCTCTACTATAAGTATGGAAGACGTAGTTATTCCTGAAGAAAAGAAAAGCCTTATAGATGATGCAAACAATCAGGTAACGGTTATACACAACCAGTATCTTCAGGGGCATATTACACAGGATGAAAGATATAACAGGGTTATCGAGGTATGGAGTAAGACAAATGAGGATCTTACCAATGTGCTGATGAAAACACTGAAGGAAGACAGACAGGGTTTTAACCCAATCTATATGATGGCCAACTCCGGAGCAAGGGGAAGCAGAACACAGCTGAGACAGCTTGCGGGAATGAGAGGCCTTATGGCCAAGCCTTCCGGCGATATCATAGAACTTCCCATCCGGGCGAACTTCAAGGAAGGGCTTTCAATCATCGAGTTCTTTATCTCGACAAACGGAGCCAGAAAAGGTCTTGCAGACACAGCTCTGAAAACTGCTGATGCAGGATATCTTACAAGAAGGCTTGTTGATATTGCGCAGGATGTTGTAGTAAACGAGGAAGATTGCGGTACAATCAACGGAATTGTAATTAGCGCTCTCAAGGATGGAGAGGAGATTGTTGAACCGCTTGCAGACAGAATACAGGGAAGATATACACTGGAAAGGGTCAAACACCCGATTACCGGTGAGATACTTGTTGATGTAAATGAGGAAATATCAGATGAACTTGCAATAATAATTGAAGAATCGGGAATTGAACATGTAAGGATCAGAAGCGTTCTGACCTGTGATTCAAAATTCGGAGTCTGCCAGAAGTGTTACGGCAGAAACCTCGCTACAAACAAAGGTGTTGAAATCGGAGAGGCGGTCGGAATAATTGCAGCCCAGTCAATCGGACAGCCCGGAACCCAGCTTACCATGAGAACATTCCATATCGGCGGGGCGGCAACAAAAGCGAGTGAAGAAAACCGTGTTTATTTAAAATATCCTGTTCTTATCAGAAAAATTACGGGAAATACTGTAGAGCTTGACAATAAAGATGTCCTTTTTACAAGAAAGGGATTTATACAGGTCAGCAAGATCCTTAGTAAAATTGAAATAAAACCGGGAGATAAAATACTTGTGGAAGAGGGCGGCAAAGTTATTGCCGGCAACCCCGTAATAAAAAGAGGCAAAGAAGAATTATTGTCAAACGACATTGCCTATGTCGCAATAATCGATAAAAATCTTTATCTGATTTCACAGGAACAGAAGGTGGAGATCAGAAACGGAGCAGAACTGCTTGTAAAAGAAGGGGATGTTGTTCCCGCTGAATCGTCAATTGCCCGGTTTGACCCGTTTTCAGAGCCGATTATTGCTGAATTTTCCGGTGTTGTAAGATATCACGATATAATTCTCGGAACTACTCTTAAAGAGGAAATCAACGAGGATACCGGTAATATAGAAAAGAAGATAACCGAATACACGCTGGAAACACTTCAGCCCAGAATTGTTCTGGCTGACAATGAGGGAAACGAGCTGGCGACATACTATCTTCCCGGCGGGTCATACATAAATGTTGATGACGGGCTCAGTATAAGAGCCGGAAAGATTCTTGCAAAGCTGCTTAAGGAAAGTGTCAAGACCAGAGATATTACAGGCGGTCTTCCGCGTGTTGGAGAACTCTTTGAGGCAAGAAAACCCAAGAGCATTGCGGTTCTTTCGCAGATATCGGGAAAAGTAAAGTTCGGCGGTATAATAAAGGGAAAGCGACTTATAATTATCACTGATGACAGAGGTGTTGATTTTAAACATCTTGTCCCAATGGGTAAGCATCTGCTTGTAAGAGACGGAGACCTTGTTGAGGCAGGGGAGCCTTTGAGTGAGGGTGACAACGATCCTCATGATATTCTTGATATACTGGGTGAAAATGCCCTTCAGCGGTTCCTTATGAATGAAATACAGGAAGTTTACAGGCTTCAGGGAGTTCACATTAATGACAAGCACATTGGCGTTATTGTAAGGCAGATGATGAGAAAGGTTGAGATAAGCCATGTGGGGGACACAACCTTTATCCAGGGTCATCAGGTGGATAAATACAGATTCCATGAGGAAAATGCAAAGGTAATCAGGGAAGGGGGTGAGTCTGCGATAGCAAAACCGCTTCTTCTCGGTATCACAAGGGCCTCTCTGAATATTGATTCGTTCCTTTCTGCGGCATCATTCCAGGAAACTACCAGAGTTCTTACGAATGCTGCAATAGCAGGGAAAATTGATAACCTCCGGGGACTTAAGGAAAATATCATTATCGGGCATCTGATTCCGGCCGGAACAGGGCAGAAAATATATAAAAATATCAAGCTTTATGATGAAAGCAATGAAGATCTTGATGCTTCAATACAAACGATTCTTGAAGCGAGAAAGAAGGAAGAACTTGAAGCTGCTTCCATGCAGCCGAAACAGCATAGTCTTGACGAGCTTGACTGATGCGTGAAGGCAAAAGGCTCTCGATTTGTGCTGTTCAGCGCTATTGACTTTTTTGAATGGGGTTGTTAACCTTCATTCACTGAGAATATTGGCAGAGTATAAATTACTGCCAGATAAAATTTTACTAGGAGATAATTGGGTAAATGCCTACAATTAATCAGTTAATCAGAAAAGGTAGAAAGCAAATACTTAAAAAGACAAAATCTCCTGCACTTGAAAGCTGTCCCCAGAAAAGGGGAGTATGTACAAGGGTTATGACGGTAACGCCAAAAAAACCTAATTCAGCGTTAAGAAAAGTAGCAAGGGTCAGATTGTCGAATGGTATTGAGGTTACCGCTTATATTCCGGGTATTGGACACAACCTGCAGGAACACTCGGTAATACTTTTAAGAGGGGGAAGGGTAAAAGACCTTCCTGGTGTAAGATATCATATTGTAAGGGGCGCGAAAGATACCCTTGGTGTTGAAGATCGGAAAAGATCAAGATCCAAATATGGTACAAAAAAGCCGAAAGCTTGACAGGGGTTTGATTTATGTCTAGAAAAGGTGTAAAAGTAAGAACACTAATTGTTCCTGATCCAAAATACGGGAGCACGGCAATATCCAAGTTTATTGCACGGATGATGCTTGACGGAAAGAAGTCTGTAAGTACACGAATAATGTATGATGCGCTTGAGATGTTAAGCAGTAAGACTCAGAAAGATGCTGTTGAAGCGTTTTCAGAAGCCATGGAAAAAATTAAACCATTGGTTGAAGTAAAATCGAGAAGAGTCGGGGGGTCAACCTATCAGGTGCCTGTTGAAATCAGGGACTCGAGAAGGGATGCGCTTGCAACAAGATGGATTATAACAGCCGCCAGATCAAGAAGCGGCAGAACAATGGGTGAAAAGCTTGGTGCTGAGTTTTTTGATGCATTCAACTCAACAGGAACAGCATTCAAGAAAAAAGAAGATACGCACAGAATGGCAGAGGCCAACAAGGCATTCTCCCATTACAGATGGTAAATATATAATTATTCATACCCTTTTGAGAGCTTGAATAAATTATCATCTTGTGTTAATTCTATTAAATCTGTATTGTGAATTGGTTTTAGCCAAACCAATCACTCTGTGAGATACGGCGGCTGAAAGCCATATCTCGTTATAAGGGTGGTAAGGTGGTGAAACTGCTAGTCTGTTAATTTTTATAAGTTAAGGAATAGTAAGATCATCATCATTTTACCTCGAGAATGTACGGCAGCGTATTCATATGGGCAGTTGGTCCGGAATGCGTGGCCGCAGGATTATAAAATTATAAGGAATGTAATTTAAAGGAGAAACTGATGGCTAAAGAAAAGTTCGAAAGGTCTAAACCTCATATCAATGTTGGTACAATTGGACATGTAGACCACGGTAAAACAACACTTACTGCTGCCATATCAATGTATTGTTCAGCAAAAAATGGCGGAAAGATCATGAATTATGATGATATTGATAATGCACCGGAAGAAAAAGCGCGTGGTATTACAATTAACACAAGGCACATTGAATATTCATCTGACAAAAGACATTATGCACATGTAGACTGTCCGGGACATGCTGACTATATAAAAAATATGATTACGGGCGCAGCCCAGATGGATGGAGCAGTAATCCTTGTTGCTGCAGATTCAGGGCCGGAACCGCAGACCAGAGAGCACATACTTCTTGCGAGGCAGGTAGGTGTTCCCAAGCTGATTGTATTTCTTAACAAGATGGATCTTGCCGATCCTGAGCTTGTGGAACTTGTTGAGGTGGAGGTTCAGGAGCTTCTTGAGTATTACGGGTTTGATCCTAATTGTCCTATTATAAAAGGTTCTGCATTTCAGGCTATGACCAATCCTACAGATCCTGAAGCTACAAAATGTGTTCAGGAACTGCTTGATGCGATGGACAGTTATTTCCCGATACCTGAAAGAGCTGTAGATAAACCTTACCTTATGCCGGTCGAGGATGTATTCTCAATCCAGGGCAGGGGTACGGTTGTTACAGGAAGAATTGAAAGAGGTGTTGTAAAAGTCGGCGATGAAATTGAAATAGTAGGTATCAAGGATACCAAAAAAACAGTTTGTACCGGTGTTGAGATGTTCAACAAGATTCTTGACCAGGGAGAGGCGGGTGACAATATCGGTGCTCTTCTTAGAGGAATTGACAAGAAAGAAGTTGAAAGAGGTCAGGTTCTTGCTAAACCGGGAACAATTAAACCTCATAATAAATTCAAAGGCACAATTTATTGTCTTACAAAGGAAGAAGGCGGAAGACACAATCCGTTCTTTACAGGATACAGACCGCAGTTTTATTTCAGAACAACTGATATTACAGGTTCGGTAACTCTTCCTGCAGACAAGCAGATGGTAATGCCTGGAGATAATACAGAGCTCGATGTTGAACTTATCTATCCTATAGCTATGGATAAAGGTTTGAGATTTGCAATCAGGGAAGGGGGCAGAACAGTTGCTTCCGGCCAGGTTATAGATGTTGCTGAGTAATGGATATGCCCTCTGCCAGGCGGGGGGCAATTTTTTCAGGAGGAGAAATGGCTGAGGAACGCATCAGAGTGAGGCTTAGGGGTTTTGATATTGAATTGATTGATCAGAGTGCAAAATCGATAGTTCAGACTGTTGTGAAAGCCGGATCAAAGGTTGCAGGTCCTATACCGCTGCCTACGAAGATCAGCAAATATACAGTTCTTAAGTCGCCGTTTGTTAATAAAAAGTCAAGAGAACAGTTTGAGATGAGAACACACAAGCGGTTGATTGATATACTTGAACCGACACCAGCAGTAATGGATGCTTTAATGAAACTTGAGCTTCCTGCCGGTGTTGATGTTGAAATAAAACAGTAAGGTTTTGGGGTAAAAGATGGTTGCGGTGATAGCTGAGAAAATAGGCATGACTCAGGTTTTTGATGAGAAAGGTGTGCTTACACCTGTTACAGTTATTAAGATAGATGAGAATCTTGTGGTAGAGCAGAGAACAGCCGAAAAAAACGGCTACAACTCAGTAGTCCTTGGTTATGGTGATGTTAAAAAGAGCAGGATGCTTAAACCTGTTCTCGGACAATTCGGCGGAGACAAGGAACCCAAAAAATATCTTAAGGAAATGAGAGATTTTGAACTTGAATGCAAGGCCGGTGACAAAATTGGAATTGAAATATTCAATGATATTGACTCTGTTGATGTGATTGCTGTTTCAAAAGGTAAAGGTTTTCAGGGTGTAATGAAGCGTCATAATTTTGGCGGCGGCAGAGTAACTCACGGTTCAAAATTTCACAGGGAAGGCGGATCAACCGGACAGGCGTCATATCCTTCAAGAACGTTCAAGAACGTTAAAATGGCTGGCCGGATGGGTGCTGACAGGGTTACGGTTCAAAACCTGAAAGTTGTAAAAGTAGATACTGAGAACAAGGTTTTATTGGTGGCGGGTTCAGTTCCCGGTGTTAATAAAGGCATTCTTACAGTACGTAAATCAATAAAATAGGCAGAGGAAACAAATGGAAGCTAAGGTCTTTTCGATAAAAGGCGAAGAGATAAAAACAGTAGAACTTAAAGACTCCGTTTTTAATTGTGATATCAGTGAAGGTACAATATATTACGCGATTAATAATGAGCTGGCTAACATGAGAGTTGGCACTGCCTGTACAAAAGGCAGAAGCGAAGTCAGAGGAAGCGGTGCCAAACCGTGGAGTCAGAAAGGTACTGGACGGGCGAGATCAGGACATAAGAGAAGTCCTGTATGGGTAGGCGGCGGTGTAGTTTTTGGTCCCAAGCCAAAAGACTATGGTTTTAAGATGCCGAAAAACATGAAAAAACTTGCTTTGAAATCAATTTTAAGCCTTAAAAACAAAAATAACAATTTGAAAATTGTTGAAGATTTCACAATTGAAAGCGGTAAAACTTCCGATATAACTTCAATACTTGCCAATCTTGTAAAACCGGAAAGGACTGTAATAGTTCTGAAGGATGATGACAGCATGATTAAAAGGGCAGGAAGAAATATCCCGTGGGTTTCTTTTCTTTCATACAACAGACTCAGGGCTCATGATCTGTTTTACGGGAAAAACATTCTGCTTCTGGAATCAGCTGCTGAAAAGCTCAATGATTTCTACGGTGAAAAGCAAGAGGTAGTATGATGGATATAGAAAGAGTTTTAATAGAGCCGGTTGTAACAGAAAAAACAAACGGAATGCGGGAAGAGAAAAACATTAAATATGTTTTCAGGGTTTTACCCTCCGCAAATAAATTCCAGGTAATGGATGCAGTCAGAAAAATATTTGATGTAAAACCTGTTTCCTGCAACATTGCATGGGTTAAAAGCAAGACAAAAACTACCAGGACTAAGTCCGGTAACCGGGAAGGACAGAAGGCTGCCTGGAAAAAAGCAGTTGTAACATTATCACCGGGTGAAAAAATTAATATTTTTGAAGGTGTTTGAGGATAGGGGGCTGATAGGTGGGCATTAAAAAGTATAAACCCAACACGCCGGGTTTGCGAATGAAAACAACACTTGATAAAAAAGACATTACCTGTGACAGGCCTGAAAAAAGTCTTACAGAGGGTTTTGGATTTAAGGCCGGCAGAGGCGCCGGCGGCAGAATAAGTGTTAGAAGAAAAGGCGGAGGACATAAGCAAAAGTACCGGCTTATTGATTTTAAAAGAGATAAGTCAGGTGTGCCCGGAAAAGTAGCGCAGATTGAGTACGATCCCAACAGGAGTGCCAATATCGCGCTGATAAATTATGTCGATGGAGAGAAAAGATACATACTTGCTCCAAAAGGTTTGCTTGTTGGAGAATTCGTTCAAAGCGGAGAAGGCGCTCCCCTGAAGTCGGGAAATTCGCTTCCTCTTGAATATATACCGCTTGGAATTGAAGTACATAATCTGGAGCTTCAGCTTGGAAGGGGCGGTCAGCTTGTAAGATCTGCAGGGACCAGCGCTGTTGTAGTTGCCAAAGAGGGTGACTATGTTACGGTAAGGCTTCCTTCCGGTGAGATGCGGATGGTTTTTAATAAATGCTGTGCAACAATAGGCATAGTGGGTAATGAAGACCACATGAACGTTTCAATAGGAAAGGCAGGCAGAACCAGATGGCTTGGTAAAAGACCCAAGGTTAGAGGTGTTGTAATGAATCCTCATGATCATCCTCATGGAGGCGGTGAAGGAAGAACTTCCGGTGGAAGACATCCTGTAACGCCATGGGGTAAGCCGACTAAAGGGTTTAAAACAAGAAACAAGAGAAAGCTATCCAGTAAATTTATAGTAAAAAGACGAAAGTAGGAGATAGTTGTGTCTAGATCGATAAAAAAAGGACCGTTCATAGAAAAGAAACTCTATAAAAGAGTAGTTGAAATGGGGAAATCTGCAGAGAGAAAGATGATTAAATCTTATTCCAGATGTTCCACCGTCATACCTGAGATGGTTGGGTTTACTATTTCTGTATACAACGGAAAAACATGGGTACCTGTATATGTTACAGAGAACCTTGTTGGGCATAAATTAGGCGAATTTGCACCTACAAGATTTTACAGAGGCCATTCAAGCTCTGATAAAAAAGCCAAGAAATAGGAATATAAGGAGATAGGTGTTTGATTATGGAAGCTAAGAAAGGATATAAAGCTGTAGCCAGGTATCTGATGATTTCACCCAGAAAAGTCAGACCTGTTGCAGATTTGGTAAGAAGAAGTCCGTATCCTCAGGCTTTGGCACTGCTTGATGCCATACCTAACAAGGGCGCGAGAATTCTTAAAAAAGTTATTCAATCAGCTGCAGCAAATGCGCTTTTTCAAAACAAAAAACTTGATGAAGAAATGCTTTATATAAAAGAACTTCAGGTAAGCGACGGTCCCCGCCTCAAGAGGCTATGGGCAAGAGCAAGAGGAAAAAGAGACATTCTTTTGAAAAGGATGAGTCATATATCTGTTGTTGTAGATGAAATAGCAGAGATGGGGGAATAAGAAGTTGGGACAGAAAGTTAATCCGATAGGTTTAAGGCTTGGAATCAATAAAACATGGAAGTCAAAATGGTATGTGGATCCCAGAGAATACGCAAATACACTTCATGAAGATCTTCGCCTTAGAAAAGTTTTAAAGAATTGTCCTGAAACAAAGGGCGCTGAAATTGCGAATGTTGAAATTGTCAGGCAGCCGCAGCGTATTACTGTAGTAATAGAAAGCTCACGGCCAGGAATACTGATCGGGACAAAAGGCGCTACAATTGAAAAAATCGGTGAAAGACTGCAGAAAGAAGCTGGAAAGAAAATACAGCTTAAAATCAAGGAACTTAAGAAACCTGAAATAAACGCGCAGATAATATCAGAGAATATTGCAAAGCAGCTTAAATCCAAAGGTTCGTTCAGGAAAGTTCTGAAAACAGCAGTAAATAATGCGATGAGAGGCGGTGCTCAGGGAATAAAAATCAGGATCGCAGGCAGGCTTGCCGGCGCTGAGATGGCAAGAGTGCAGCAGTATAAAGAAGGACGTGTACCTCTTCATACATTCAGGGCAAATATTGATTACGGTTTTTCTGAGGCATTTACAACATTCGGAGCAATTGGTGTTAAAGTTTGGGTCTTTCATGGAGAAGTTTATAAACGTGATATGAAAGATGATGCTGGTGTATTGGTTAAAAAAAGAAAGAAAACCGGTATTAATTAAGGAGTGATGTTGAGATGCTTAGTCCAAAGAGAACGAAATTCAGAAAAAAGATGCGCAGCATCAAATCTCTTTTTGTTGCAGCCTCAAGAAAAAATACAATTGCATTCGGGGACTTCGGCCTTGTGGCAATTGAACCAAAATGGATAACAAACAGGCAGATTGAGGCCGCGAGAATTGCCATGACCAGAAAAATCAAAAGAGGCGGAAAGGTCTGGATCAGGATTTTCCCTGACATGCCTTTTACAAAAAAGCCTGCTGAAACAAGAATGGGAAAAGGTAAAGGTAATCCGGAATACTGGGTAGCTGTTGTAAAGTCTGGAACTGTTATGTTTGAAATGGCAGGGGTTACCAGGGAGCTTGCAGTAGAAGCAATGGAACTTGCCGGCAGCAAACTGCCTATAAAAACAAGATTTGTTGCAAGAAGAGAGCTGGAGTAGGGTATGAAGGATAATTACAGGGATTTAACGTTTGAAGAGCTTCATTCTAAACATGATGAGCTTAAAAAGAAGTATATGGATTTAAGATTTAAGGCAGTGCTGGGACATGTTGAAAATCCGCTTGAGAAAAGAACATTAAGAAGAAATATTGCGCGGCTCAAGACATTAATTCATGAAAATGATCTTGGAATAAGAAAAGGTTAGGAGATCAAAGTGGAAAACACCCAGGAAAATAAGATAGTCGGAAAAAAGATATACAGCGGTATTGTTGTCAGCGATAAAATGGCCAAGACAATAGTTGTTGCTATTGAAAAAAGAAAACTTCACAGATTGTACAAGAAATATGTAATCAGTACAAAAAAGGTCAAGGCGCATGATGAAAATAATGATGCCAAAGCCGGCGATAAAGTGAAGATAATCCAGTCAAGGCCTATTAGCAGGGAAAAATGCTGGCAGCTTCTGGAAATTGTTGAAAAAGCTAAATAATAATATTGATTTAGTTGGAGATGAAACTGTGAAGCTGGAAGGAGTTGAAAAGATATGATACAGATGCAGACATATCTTAATGTTGCAGACAACAGCGGTGCCAAGGTAGTGCAGTGCATTAAAGTACTTGGCGGAAGCAAAAAAAGAAGTGCAGCAATAGGTGATATAATTGTAGTTGCAGTAAAAAATGCTATTCCGAATGCGCCTGTTAAAAAAGGCGAGGTTCATAAGGCAATTATTGTCCGAACTACAAATAAAGTTAGAAGGGCAGACGGGACATATATAAGATTCGATGACAATGCCTGTGTAATACTTGATCAGGCAATGAACCCGCGTGGAAAAAGAATATTCGGGCCTGTCGCAAGGGAACTGAGAGATGGGAATCACATGAAGATTATATCTCTGGCTCCTGAAGTTCTTTAAAGGATTTTGATTATGGAAAAGGTTAAGTACAAGCTTAAAAAAGATGATCTTGTAAAAATTGTTACAGGAAAAGAAAAAGGGAAGTCCGGGAAAATTGTCAGAATTGACAGGATAAAAGGCCGGGTTATTGTTTCAGGTCTTAACATGATAAAGAAAGCCAGAAAACCCAAAAAACAGGGAGAAAAAGGCGGCATTGTAGAGATTGAAGCACCAATTGATATTTCAAATGTCATGATTGTTTGTAAAAAATGCGGACCGACCAGGATTGGGGTAGAGATTTCCGGTGATAATAAGGTCAGAAAATGCAAAAAATGCGGGGAAGTACTGTAATGAGTAAGAAAGAGCCAAATCTTAAAACCAGATATAGCGAAATCAAAAAAGAATTATTTGATGAATTCGGTTATAAGTCAGTCATGCAGGTTCCCAGGCTGGAAAAAGTAATTGTAAGTGTAGGGTGCGGAGAAGCGTTGACAAATAAAAAACTTCTTGAAGCAGCACTGCAGGAGCTTTCTCTTATAACCGGACAGAAAGCCATAAAGACAAAAGCAAGAAAATCTATCGCTAATTTCAAACTTAGAGAAGGTTATGAAATAGGCGCTAAAGTAACACTGCGAAAAAATCAGATGTGGGAATTTCTTGAAAGGTTTATCAATGTTGCTCTTCCCCGTGTAAAAGACTTCAGGGGTGTTAACCCCAATGCCTTTGACGGTCATGGTAATTACTCTATCGGTATAAAGGAACAGATCATATTTCCTGAGATAGATTATGATAAAATTGAAAGAGTTAGCGGGCTTAACATTGCGATTGTAACTTCGTCAAAAAGTGATCAGGAAGCAAGAAGTTTGTTAAAAAAATTAGGAATGCCGTTCAGGAAATAGGGGTGCAATAAATGGCTAAAAAATCGATGATTATCAAAGCACAAAGGAAACCCAAGTTCAAGACAAGAAGGGTAAACAGATGTAAGATCTGCGGAAGACCCAGAGGATATTTAAGGGATTTTCAGATGTGCAGAATTTGTTTTAGGGAACTTGCAAGCCAGGGATTGATACCTGGAGTAACAAAATCGAGTTGGTAGGGAGAAATAAATGGCAGTATCAGATCCTGTTGCAGATATGCTGACAAAAATTAGGAATGCCAGTCGGGCAGGTTTTGACAGAGTTGATATAACTCCTTCAAAACTTAAGCTGGAAATCGTTAAAGTATTGAAAAACGAAGGTTTTATCAAGAATTTTAAAAAGATCCAGCAGGACAGCAAAAATTATATCAGATTGTTTCTTAAATATGATGAATCTGAAAAACCGATAATTCATGGTATTGAAAAAATATCCACTCCTGGAAGGAGAATTTATTCCGGTTATAAAGAAATGCCGAGAGTGAGAAACGGATATGGAACAATAGTTGTATCAACATCTTCAGGTGTTACAACCGGTAAAAAAGCTACTGAGAAAAAAATCGGCGGCGAACTTATTTGTTCAATTTGGTAAGGGAGTAGAAATATGTCTCGTATAGGGAAAATGCCGGTAACTGTTCCGCAGGGAGTTAAAGTAACTATAGATAACTATGTAGTAACAGTTGAAGGAAAAAAAGGAAAATTATCCAGAACTTACAGGCCTGAAGTAACCATAGTTCAGGATGGAAGTTTGATAATCGTAGATAAGAAGGAAAATACGAAGCTGGCCAGATCTTATCATGGTCTTTACAGGACTCTTATAAACAATATGGTAACGGGAGTCACTGTAGGTTTCAGCAAAACTCTTATCGTAAGCGGGGTAGGATACAGGGCAGAAATTGCAGGTAAATCGCTTTTGCTTAATCTGGGTTATTCATCACAGTTTGAATATCCAATTCCGGAAGGACTCTCAATAACCTGTGATGGACCTACGAAAATAACTGTATCCGGAATAGACAAGGAAAGAGTTGGTCAGACTTGCGCCGAAATCAGATCGTTAAGAAAACCGGAACCTTACAAGGGTAAAGGTATCAAGTATGATAATGAAACGGTTAGAAGAAAAGTCGGTAAATCAGGTTCTAAATAGGATAGGGTGATATGAAGAAATTGATAGAAATGCAGAAAAGAAGAATAAGGCGAAAAAGAAGCATCCGAGGAAAAATATCCGGAACCCCGGAAAGACCGAGACTTACTGTTTATAAAAGTAATTTATATATCTATGTTCAGGCAGTTGATGATCTTACGGGACAAACTATTGCTTCTGTATCAAATAAAGAAAAAGAGTTTGCCGATATAAAATCAAATATTGAAGGTGCTGGGAAGCTTGGGGAAGTTATTGCAAAGAGACTGAATGAAAAGAATATCAAAACAGTCGTATTTGACAGAAATGGATATATTTTCCATGGAAAGGTTAAAGCTTTAGCTGACAGCGCCAGAAAAGCCGGCCTGTTATTTTAGGGGGAAGCAGTGGATCAAGATAAAGTGTTAGTTGAAAAACTTATAAAACTAAATAGGGTTGCAAAAGTTGTTAAAGGCGGTAGAAGGTTTTCCTTTTCAGCACTGGTTGTTGTCGGCGATCAAAAAGGCACAGTTGGGTATGGTTTTGGTAAAGCCAATGACGTGTCCGAAGCTATCAGAAAAGGGATGGAAAAAGCAAAAGGGAGCATGATAAAGGTTCCTTTGAAAAACAACTCTATTCCACATGAAGTTTTAGCGGAATTCAAAAGCGCCAGAATTGTTATGAAGCCTGCAGCTCCAGGTACAGGAGTAATTGCGGGGGGTGCAGTGAGAGCTGTCATGGATGCTGTTGGAATACATGATATATTGAGTAAATCTCTGGGATCAAAAAACAGCATAAATATTGTAAAAGCGGTATTTAACGGCCTTGAGCAGATTATGGATGCTAAAAAAGTAGCAGTAGACAGAGGCAAGACAATTAAAGATATGTGGGGTTGATGATATGGCTGAAAAAATTAAAATAAGGCTTGTAAGAAGCACAATCGGAAGGAAACCGTATCAGAGAAAAACCGCCAAAGCCCTTGGGCTTGGAAAGATTAATTCAAGTGTAGAAAAAGAAGTTAATCCTGCCATATTGGGAATGGTCAGAGCCATAGAACATCTGGTTGAAGTTGAGGAGATAAAATAACTATGGATGATATAATCTTGAATGCGCCTTTTGGCGCTAATAAAACCAGGAAGCGACTTGGCCGGGGTGTCGGCTCAGGTCTCGGAAAAACTTCGGGGAAAGGACATAAAGGGCAGAACTCAAGATCAGGTGGCGGTGTAAGACCGGGCTTTGAAGGCGGTCAGATGCCTATTTATAGAAGAGTTGCCTCAAGAGGGTTTTCCAATTACCCTTTCAAAAAAGCCAATACAGTGATTAATATTTCTAATCTGGAAACATCTTTTAAGAGCGGTGAACAGGTAGACCTTGCTTCCCTTAAAGAAAAATCTGTAATAAAGAAAAGTGATTTTCTTGTAAAACTTCTCGGTGACGGGGAGTTATCAAAAAAACTGGATGTTAAACTGCCTTTTATTTCTGCCAGCGCAAAAGAGAAAATAGAAAAAGCCGGCGGCAAGATAATTGCAGCTGAAATTCAAGAGAGCAGGTAGGCAGTATGGCAGGTAATCCGCTAATTGATGTATTCAGGATAAAAGATCTAAGAGAGAGGATTTTATTTACAATAGTTGTTCTTATTGTGTTCAGAATCGGAACGATTCTGCCCATTCCGGGAATAAATATTAATGCTCTTAAACTTTATTTTTCTGCGCAGGATAGTGCCAGCCCGCTTGGTATAACCGATTATATTGACTTTTTTACAGGAGGCGGTTTTTCCAATTTCTCTGTATTTATGCTTGGAATAATGCCTTATATATCAATGTCAATTATTATGCAGCTTCTTCTCCTTGTTTTTCCTAAACTCAAGAAGATTTCAGAACAGGAAGGCGGCAGAAAAAAAATACAGCGGTATACCAGATATGGAACAGTAGCTGTATGTCTTATTCAGTCGTACGCTGTTACAATTTATGCCCGTAATATTCCTGATGCCATTTCTATCAATATCATGGCATATTCTATTATTGCAATGATAACTGTGACAACAGGAACCATTCTCCTGATGTGGCTTGGTGAACAGGTTACCCAGAGGGGAATAGGAAACGGTATATCGCTGATTATTTTTGCCGGTATTGTGGCCAGAATGCCTAAGGCATTTTATATCCTTGTCCAGAAAATAAGAGACAGGGAGCTCAATCCGGTGTTTGTTATTATAGTCCTTGCAATGTTTGTAGGGATTATTGCACTTGTAATTTATGAACAGCAGGGACAGAGAAAAATACCGGTTCACTATGCGAAAAGAGTAGTTGGAAGGAAAATGTATGGAGCTCAAAATACATACATACCATTTAAGATTAACCCTTCTGGTGTTATTCCGGTTATTTTCGCATCATCTGTTATGGCATTCCCGCTCCAGCTCTTTGGTAACCTTGGAGTAAAATACAGATGGATGGCATCAATGTCTTACTGGTTCAGACCTTCAGGTGCGCCGTATTTAATTACATACGCGCTTCTTATAATTTTCTTTGCATATTTTTATACCCAGGTTTCCCTGAATCCTGTTGAAATTGCGAAGCAGATTAGAGAAAATGGAGGTTCAATTCCGGGTATAAGAACCGAAAAAATTGAAGCTTATCTGTCAAGAATATTGAACAGGATTATTCTGCCTGGTTCGATGTTTCTTGCTTTTATTGCTGTTATACCAACAATCATTCAGAAAATGTTTGGATTTCCGATTCAGGTATCAATGCTGATGGGAGGAACGTCTCTTCTGATTATGGTTGGAGTAGACCTTGATACGATGTCACAGATTGAGGGGCACCTGAAAATGCACCATCATGACGGCATTGTCAGGAAGGGCAAAATACGATCAAGGAATCTGTAGGAGAATTCATAATGAAAGTACGGTCAAGTATTAAACCTATGTGTGAAAAATGTAAAGTTATCAGAAGAAGAGGGGTATTGAGAATAATTTGTCAAAACCCTAAACATAAGCAGAGGCAAAGGTAGGGGGAACAACTAAATGGCAAGAATTGCGGGTATAGACCTGCCAAACAAGAGTGTGAAAATCGCTCTTACATATATCTATGGAATTGGCAGGACATCAGCGGTAAAAATTTGCAGCGAAACTGGTCTTGATCCTGATAAAAAGATCAATGATCTTTCTGCTGATGAAGTCAATAACCTTAGAAAAGAAATTGAAAGTGACTATAAGGTTGAAGGAAGGCTCAGAACAGAAGTTTCCCTTAACATAAAGAGACTTATGGATATCGGAAGTTACAGGGGTTTAAGACACAGAAAAGGGCTGCCTGTACGGGGACAGAGAACAAAAACAAACGCAAGAACCAGAAAAGGTAAGAAGAAGACTGTAGCTGGTAAGAAGAAGTGATGCTGGAGGTTATAATTGGCTAATCTGAAAAAGAAAAAAGAAAAAAAGAATGTTTTCAGTGGTAATGTTTACATACAGGCTACTTTTAACAATACAATTATTACAATTACTGATCTTAACGGCAATGCCCTTTCCTGGGCCAGTGCCGGAGGGCTTTCTTTCAAGGGAGCAAAAAAATCAACACCGTATGCTGCACAGACTACAGCTGAAGCTGCTGTGAAGAAAGCTATGGATTTAGGGCTTAGAGAAGTAAATGTATATGTCAAAGGGCCTGGTGTGGGTAGAGAGTCGGCGATAAGATCTATTGGAGTACTTGGTGTAAGGGTTTTAAGCATTAAAGATATTACCCCAATTCCTCACAATGGCTGCAGACCAAAGAAAACAAGAAGAGTTTAAGGACGAGGTACATATTAAATGGCAAGATATTTAGGACCGAAATGCAGATTGTGCAGAATTGAAAAAAAGAAACTCTTTCTGAAAGGGGAGAGGTGCAATTCTTCAAAATGCGCAATTACTCAGAAAAAAAGCATGCCTGGAAAGTCAGCTAAATCCAGGGTTGGGAAAATGTCGGATTATGGTCTTCAGTTGCGTGAAAAACAGAAATTGAAGAGAATATACGGCATGCTCGAGAAACAGTTTAAACTGACTTTTAATGAAGCTTCAAGGAAAGCCGGGAAAACAGGTGAAAACCTTATAAGGATTCTTGAAACAAGACTGGACAATATTGTTTACAGAATGAAATTTTCCAATTCCAGAAACCAGGCCAGGCAGCTTGTTAATCATGGGCATATTCTTGTAAATGGTAAATGTGTTGATATACCATCCTATATAGTCAAACAGAATGATGTTATAGAAATAAAGGAAAAAAGTAAGAAATCCATCTCAATAAAGGAAAGCCTTAAGGAATATACAAAATCCGGTGTAATGCCATGGCTTGAAGTTAATCCGGATGAGATGAGAGGTGTAATAAAAGCTGTTCCATTAAGAAGTGAAGTAACTGATCTGGCAGAAATTAATGAACAGTTAATAGTCGAACTATATTCGAGGTAAATAAATGGCAAGAAAAAACCTTTTGAAGGGATTTAAAAGGCCTAAGGGTATCTCATTTGAACAGAGTGAGAGTTCTCAAAATTACGGTAAATTTATTGCATATCCGTTTGAAAGAGGTTTTGGTACTACAATTGGTAATACTTTAAGAAGAATCCTACTTTCTTCACTGCAGGGGTATGCTGTAACTGCTGTAAAATTTACAAGCTACAACAGTGACGGCAATCCGCATATAATTTCCAGTGAGTTTGAACTCATCCCAGGGGTTATCGAAGATACACCGGAGATAATTAATAATCTTAAGCAGCTGCAGATCAAGCTTGAGGATGATCTGGAACAAAAAATAATATTGCTTGAGAACCGGAAAGACGGTGAAGTTACTGGAAAGGATTTTGAAGTAGATTCACAGATTAAGATTTTAAATAAAGATCTTAAAATTGCTACCCTGATGAAGGATGCAAATGTCGATATTGAAATCCAGATTGATCTTGGAAGAGGTTATGTACCGGCAGAAACAAACGAAAAATATATTGAAATAATAGGGACAATACCTGTTGATGCAATATTTTCACCCATTAAACGGGTTATGTATTCGATTGAAAACACCAGGGTCGGTTACAGAAATGATTACGACAAGCTGATTCTTGAAGTGTGGACCGATGGAACTGTAACCCCGGAAGATGCCATTGCAGAAGCCGCCAAGGTTGCCAAAGATCATTTTACGATTTTCATTAATTTTGATGAAGATACAGTCGGTGTCGAAGATGATGTGGATGAGGAAGAGGAAAGGATCAGAAAGATTCTTGACACTCCGGTAGATGAGCTTGAATTATCAGTAAGATCAAGCAACTGCCTGAAAAATGCAAATATCAGAACAATTGGCGAACTTACATCAAAAACTGAAGATGATATAGCAAAAACCAGAAATTTTGGGAAAAAATCTCTTTTGGAAATAAAAGAAAAGCTTAAAGAATGGGATCTTGAACTGGGAATGACTGATTACAGCAGTCTGCGGTTTAAGGTGACTCCACTTAATCAGAAGGAAAATGAAGATGAAGCATAGAATTGGCTTTAATAAATTAAGCAGAACAAGCAGTCACAGAAAAGCTATGACTAGAAATATGGTAACTTCCGTTTTTAAGTATGAAAGAATTAAAACGACAAAAGCCAAAGCTCTTGAGATTAGAAAAAAAGCAGAAAAAATGATAACAAGAGCAAAAATTGATTCTGTCCATAACAGGCGGATAGTTGCAAAAGATATAACAGACAAAGCTGTTCTCGCAAAACTTTTTACAGATATAGCTCCAAGGTTTATAGAAAGAAAGGGCGGATATACCAGAATTATGAAACTTGGAAGAAGAATGGGAGATGCTGCCGAGGTTGTTTTTCTTGAACTTGTAGAAATGAAAGAAAAAGAAGGCGGAAAGAAAGGTAAGAAAAAAGAGACTGCTGCCAAAACTGAAGAAAAAACAGTAAAAACAGAAGATAAAGCAGTAGAGACAGCAGAAAAAACTGTAAAAGCCAAAACAAAAACCGCCAAAATTGAAGAAACACCTGTAAAAACTGAAAAGAAAGAAGAAGTTAAAGAAGAAAATAAGGAAAGCTGAAATATTTTCATTTTTTAACGGAAAAATATTTATTTAAATTAAAAAGGGGAGGTCTTTACCTCTCCTTTTTTTTGCCGATAATAAACAGTATATTACTCATAAAACAGGGGAGATGGGTCATTTAAGAAATGAAGATAATTAAAAAAGCTGCAGTAAGTTTTGCATTGACATTACTCTTGTTTACTGCTTTTGCAATTATTTCTTATTCAACTCTGTTTAATATAATAGAATCAAAATTTTATAATCAGAAAATTATTTCTGAAAAAGAACAGAAAATACAAAAATTACTGCTCGGGATTGATAACTACATAACCGAAAAACAGGAACTGGCAGATTCCATCGCATCAGAAATTTCAATTAAAAACAGTTTTCTTATAAACCAGAGCCGTGAAGATATCTTCAGGCGTGAAAATATTGTTTCCTCATTAATTAACCGTGATATTGGCTTCAGTTATATAAGGGTAATTGATGAAGACGGAAAAATACACTATAGCAGCAATCAGGAAGATATAAGAGTTTCAGATGACAGAAAAGTAACCTATAAAATGGCGGATGAAACATCAGCAGCCAACTACATGGAATTACTTGATGTTTTTGAAAAGCAGGGAATTGTATTCCAGGCTGATAATAATCAAAATGCGTTTATTTCTGAGATATATGATAATTTTGGGATTAAGCGGGGATATCTTTTTCTGTATCTTGGTGAAAATGATATATGGGAATATCTCTCCAGCGGTAATATTTTAGAGAAAAACTCTGTTATCAGATATCCGGGTTATTACAGTATTGTTGTTAACATGACTGATGAAAATTCAGCAATATTGCAGGATCTTGATAAATACTGGAAAAGCAGCGCGATTGTAAACCCTCATCCTCTATATACTGATGATGCCGGCAACAGCTTTTCTGTTATTTCAGCAGAATGGAAAAGCGGCTTCGCAGGTTTTGTTTTACCTGATGAATCATTTAAAATTAATACAGTTTACAGATATATACTTTTGGTTTCCGCATTTTCCATTTTTTTTATCATATTATTTTTGGCAATGAATCTGCGGCAGGATAATATAACAATTATTGCAGAGAGAGTAAAAAGATTTCAGATAAACTTCTTGATAGAATATCTTGAAAATAAAAGTGATATCGAATGGAAAAAATGGAAAAAAGAGCTTGAAAACAGAAAGGAAGAGGTCAGGAAAGAATTCAAAAAAGGGCTCAGGGGAATAAAGGGAACTGAGAAAGAAACAACTGTTAATGAACTTATTGATAAGAGCTGGGATGAAATAATAAGTCTTCTTGCAGGACATCTTGAAAAAAAGCAGGATTTGAAAGGTATTGGCCAGGTTGCCAACCTTCAGATTGGAAATATTGAAGAAATTATCAGACGGATTATTACAAGTGAAAAAGATGTAAGGCTTAAGCCGCAAGCACTTACCGCACTGAAACCTGCACCGCCAGAAGCTGAGGTAGTCGCGGATGCGGAACCCGAAGAGCTTGAAGAACTTGATGAACTTGAAGGGGAAGAAGCTGCCGCGGTTGCAGAAGCGGAGGCGGCAGAGGATCTTGAAGAGCTTGATGAACTTGAAGGTGAAGAACCTGCCGCAGTTACAGAAGCGGAGGCGGCAGAGGAACTTGAAGAGCTTGATGAACTTGAAGGTGAAGAAGCTGCCGCGGTTACAGAAGCGGAGACGGCAGAGGATCTTGAAGAGCTTGATGAACTTGAAGGTGAAGAAGCTGCCGCGGTTGCAGAAGCGGAGGCGGCAGAGGATCTCGAAGAGCTTGATGAACTTGAAGGTGAAGAACCTGTCGCGGTTGCAGAAGCGGAGGCGGTCGCAGATGCGGAACCCGAAGAACTTGAAGCTCCCTCCGTATCTGCAGTTGATACTATCGAGAAGCTTGAGGAACTGGAAGAACTGGAAGCTGGAACAGAGAAAGAACCATGTGCTTCAGAACCGGGAGAAACTTCAACAACTGATATAAAGACTGACAGAAAGATAGATGAAACTTCAAAATTCGATGAATTGGTATCTGTTTATAAAGATTATGGAGAAGAAATTATAAGTGTTGATGAAGTTCAGAAGACCATAACAGAAATTGAAAACAGTCTAATTCCTATAACAGACGGCGAAGATGAAAAAGATATAGAAAAACTTGTTAATTTCAGGAACATTATTTCAGCTTCTGATAAGAAAGAAATATCTGACGATCTTGAACCAGAAGAGCTTGCAGAGCTTGCAGAAACTGAAAACGCGGATGCGGAGCAATCTGCCGAACTCGAAGAGCTCGAAGAACTTGAGGATAATCGCCGGTTTTCTGATGTCAACAAGAGCTTTATAGCAGGTTCAGCTGATCAGGGAATGGAATTGCTCGATGAGCTTGAAACAGTTGAAGATCTTAAACCCCTGAATATAGATGAAAAATACGAAAAACTCGAAGCCCTTGAAGTTGCCGAAAATGGTGAAAACGATGAGGTTAGAAGCGTAGAGTATCTCAAAGACAGATATAAGGAAAGTTATAACAAGCAAAATTATATGCCGGATTCCTTCTACAGCAGGATCAGGCAATACAGATATGAAGAAATGACAGGTCTGGCTGAAAACGCATTGCTTGAAGAGATCAGTGTCCATAGCCGTGAAAATATTGATGCATTCTCTTTTACTGATAAAATAGAGATACTCCAGAAACAGGGTTTAGTTGAAATTGAAAATATTGAAAATGTTTTTGCCCATTTATATGGAGATGAAAATGCAGTTATTGATAAAGACGGGGTTTTGGAAATTAATCAGGAATTATACAGCAGCAGTTCAGAGTTGGAAAACAGGGAATTAAAACAGCTGATTGATAAAGTTGTTGAAAGGGATGAGGACCAGACAGCTGTCTCTGATGTTTTTTTCTCTGAAAATGTAGATCTGCCAATGTTCTCTGATATCAGTGAAGAACGTCCTGTGAAAAAAAATAAAGTCAGTAATGAAAAAATTGACAGAAAAGACGGTTTTGATTTTGATCTTCTTTATAAAGATTATTCAGGCGACCAGTCTGTTGCTGCCATGCGTCTCCTTCTTAAGATAACACGCGAGATTGACTCATTTTTCGGAGCAATCATTGTTCAGGATGAAGCATCCTATTATCCTGAAACAGTTGTCGGGCTTGACAAGAATCTGCCTGGTCTGCTGAACATTAAAAAGAAAGGATCGCTATACAGGGAGCTGCTTTCTGATAGAAAAATCCTGTTTTTCAAAACAGGAATCAGGGAAATTGCTGAATTAAAGTGTCTTTTTTCAACCAATGATATTGATAAAATTAAAAGTTTATTATTTCTTCCAATAAGATACAGAGAAAAACAGGCTTATCTTGTCGCTTCCCCTGACAAAAACCTGTTTACTGTCGATACTCTGATGCTAAAAGTCAAAAATCTCCAAAAATAGATAGCGATAATTCTTGACAACCGACATAAAAAATATGTATTATTTTTTATTAAAAGTTAAACTGGAGGAAGATTATGCAATTAATTCTTTATATTATTCTTCCTCTCATTGGTTTGATATTAGGTTGGATAATTCGGTGGCTATATGCAAGAGTTCAGCTGTCATCATCAGAGCAGAAAGCTGAACGTATAAAACAGGATGCTGTAAAAGAGGCTGAAGCAAGGAAAAAGGAACTGTTTTTAGAAGCTAAAGATCAGTTGCTTAGAGAAAGGAATCAGCAGGAGAAGGATTTTCGGGAAAGAAGAAGCGAACTTCAGCGTTTTGAGAGACGATTACTTCAAAAAGAAGACAACCTCGATAGTAAAATTAATATGCTTGAGAAACAATCCCAGGCGATTACAGACCGTGAGAGATATCTTGAAAAGAAAGAGAATGCTTTAGAAGAGCAGGAAAAAGAGTGGCAGAGGAAACTTGAAGAAGTTTCAGGTCTTTCAGCATCTGATGCCAAAAAACTCATAATGGATTCACTTGAAAATGAAGCAAAACACGATGCGCAGGCTCTGCTTAACAAGATTGAACAGGAAGCGCAGCTATCTGCAGAAAAAAAAGCCAGAGAAATACTTGTTGCGACAATTCAGAGAATTGCCACAGATGTAAGTTCTGAGGTAACAATAGCTTCTGTAAGTCTTCCAAGTGACGAAATGAAAGGGAGAATTATCGGACGCGAAGGGCGTAATATAAGGACCCTGGAAACACTGACCGGGGTAGACGTAATTATTGATGATACGCCTGAAGCGGTTGTTATATCCTGTTTTGATCCCGTCAGGAAAGAAATTGCAAGGGTTTCCCTTGAGCGCCTTATTATGGACGGCAGGATCCATCCTGCAAGAATAGAAGAGATTGTTCAGAAAGTAAAAAAAGAAATTAATCAGACAGTATTTGAAGAAGGCGAAAAAGTACTTTTTGATCTTGGCATCCACAACATGAGCCCGGAAGGGATAAGGGCACTTGGCAGACTTCATTTCAGAACCAGCTACGGCCAGAACGTTCTGCAGCATTCAAAAGAGGTAGCGATCATAGCGAGTCTTATAGCTGCTGAAGTAGGCGCTAACAGGATGATAACAAGACGTGCAGCTCTTCTCCACGATATCGGCAAAGGTATTGAGACAAACGGTGACGGCAATCATGCGGAAATTGGCATGGATGCTGCAAAGAAAATCGGAGAAGATCCCAGAGTAATAAATGCAGTCGGCTCACATCACAACGATATTGAACCTTCATGTATTGAATCTGTGATTGTACAGATAGCAGATGCCATATCGGCAGCCCGCCCCGGTGCAAGACGGGAAACAATTGACAACTATATCAAGAGGCTTGAAAACCTTGAGAAGATTGCAATAGATTTTCCAGGAGTTGACAAGGCATATGCCATACAGGCAGGAAGAGAACTCAGAATTCTTGTCAACAACGAAGCTGTAAATGATGAACAGGCGTCAGAATTGTGTAAAACCATTGCAAAAAAAATAGAATCTGAATTGAGATATCCCGGCAGGATAAGGGTTACTATTATCAGGGAAACCCGTATAGTTGAATATGCAAGATAATTCCTTTAAAGTCCTGCTTCTCGGCGATGTTATCGGACAGGCCGGATGCAGGGCTGTTTTTTTTAACCTTAAATCCATAATAAAGAAAAAAAATCCGGATTTAGTCATAATTAACGGTGAAAATTCCGCTGATGGTTTCGGTATAATTCCCAAAACAGCTGAACAGCTGTTTCAGAGCGGGGCTGATGTAATTACGACCGGCAACCACGTCTGGCAAAAACCTGACGGTGTGCAGCTCCTTAAGGATTCTGTCAACATACTAAGGCCCGCGAACTACCCGGATGGAGCTCCGGGGAGGGGTTACTGTATTGTGGAGAAAAAAGGGATAAAAGTTGCGGTTATCAATCTTGAAGGGCGTGAAAGCATGTCAAATCTTGACTGCCCGTTCAAATCCGCCAGAGAAATAATCAGGAAAATTAAAAAGGAAGGAAACGTCAATATTATTGTTATTGATTTCCATGCCGAATCAACATCTGAAAAAGAATCACTTGCACATTATCTTGACGGAGATGTAAGTTTAATTGCCGGCACTCACACACACATTCAGACAGCAGATGAAAAAATACTTCCCGGGGGGACAGCTTATATTACAGATGTCGGTATGACCGGACCAGAGGATTCAGTAATCGGTTCTGATAAAATGATAGCAATCCAGCGTTTTATGACACAGATGCCCGTTAAAATGGAAATAGCGGATACTGATCTTATGATTAACGGTATTCTGGCAGAATTTGATCCTGCCACAGGCCTTGCAAGGGGCATTGAACGGATTTATGAAAAAGTATGAAATCTGCTTCTCTTCTCTCCTTGATGAATGAAAAATATAAATCAAACAGTTCCGAAAAAAATTATGCTCTGATACTGTGCGGGAATGTTCATGTTGACGGCGTCCGTATCCGTCTGCCGGGGCAAAAAATTGATATTAATGCGGAAATCAGTATTGAAGAAAAAAAGTTTGTTTCAAGAGGCGGGTTAAAACTTGAGCATGCCATCGGATTCTGGAATATTGAGATTGCAGGAAAAGGATTTCTTGATGCAGGAAGTTCGACCGGAGGATTTACAGACTGTCTGCTTCAGCACGGCGCTTTGTTTGTCCATTCTGTGGATGTCGGTTACAATCAGATTGACTATAGCCTCAGAAACAATAAGAACGTTATTCTGCATGAAAAGACAAATATAATGCATATTGGATCTCTTGATCCGGTGCCGGATATTGGCGTTGCTGATCTGTCCTTCCGTTCGATAAACAGGGCCGCATCCAAAATACTGAGCCTTGTCAGGGAAAGGAGGCTTATTGCCCTTGTCAAACCGCAGTTTGAAACCGACAGTGTAAAACTGGAAAGGGGAATTGTTCAGAACAGGACAGTCCTTGAAGAGACTTTACATAAAGTTATTGACAACCTTTTTGAGGAAAACGCATTTGTGCTTGATATAATAAAATCACCTGTACCCGGCCGTAAAGGGAATAACGAATTTCTGTTTTATATCACCGGAGATAATCCTGAGAATACTGCTGGCTTGAAAAATGATTTAACAGTTCTGGTAAAGACCCTGGTTTACGGCTGACCGGAAGCTCTATCTGCTTATTGTTTCCCTTGTTAACGGTTTGCCGATAAAAAGACCTTCCCCAAGATAGCTTTTAACCTGTCCTTCAATAAGTATCTGTACCCTTTTAACAGTAGGGAATTCTGTAGCAGTATATATTATCTGTTTTAACTGTCCCATGTATCCTTCAAGGCCAAAGGAATTGAACAGAAAATTTTCACTGAAATCCATATATGCTGTTCCGTCCGATATCCATAATTTTTTTAAGGCAGTCTTTTCCGGAATAAGAGAAATAAAGTTGTTGTTTAATTCCGAAGAGGATACTCCTGTCAGCAGTGATTTTATTGTCGATGTCAGTGGTGAGTCTGTAAATCTTATGCTTCTTGCTGTTTTTTTCAGCATTGTGGATCCGTCATCATTTATAACAATAAAATAGAGAATACTATCGCGTACTTTATACGATACATTTGCAGTTTCTTCTGAGGGTTTAACTGCAGCTATGACTGTCTTTTCCGGGAGTGTTTCTTCTTCTTTTTCCGGATTTCCGGTCTCAACCTTGACTATTTCGATTTCTGCTTCCTTTACAGGCGGAGATTCTTTTTCCGGTTGACTGCTCTCCCCGGATATCCTTTTTACTTCCGGCCCCGGTTGTTCGTTTTTGGATGTTGAGGGTGAAAAAAGATTGAAAAAACCTGTCGATGCAATAACCTTTTCCATTTTCTTCTGGTTTACAAGAAAAAGGGTTATAACAAGTAATATAAGCGCAATCCAGAATATGCAGCCCGGCTGCCAGGATTTTTTATTGATTTTTTTCTTATTTTGCTTCATGACAGCATTAATATCGGCATTTTGACAGTATTCATGAGATTTGCAGCCTGAAAGCAATTTGAAAATTGAGCTCAGGCGTATTTGACAAGCATTGATAAAGACTTTATATTTATTCCGATGGAAATAATCAAAGGCATATCAGCATCTCCAGGTATTTATATAGGAAAGATTTTTCTTTATTACGAGGAAAATCTGAATATTCCTAAATATGAAATAGCTGCGAAAGATGTACAGAATGAACACAGCAGATTTCTTAAAGCTATCGAGAAAGCAAGGAACGAACTCGAAGCAATAAAGGAAAAAGCTTATCTTCAGATGGGTGATAAAGAACTGCTGATGCTTGACTCCCATATCCTGATGCTAAGCGATCCTGATTTTATAAATCAGGTAAGCAGTGCGCTTGAGAAACAGCTGAGAAATGTAGAATGGGTGCTGTTTGAAGCGATAGAGGCCCTGATTGAAAAACTCAAATCCTCCCAGAATTCGTATCTCAAAGACAGGGAGAGCGATCTAAAGGATGTATCAAAAAGAGTTCTTAACAACCTTATGTTTACGGAGAGGATTCCCCTTTCTGAACTTGATTCACCTTATATAATCGCTGCTCACGACCTGTTGCCGTCAGATGCTATCACAATGGATAAAAAAAACATAAAAGGGATTATTCTTGATGCCGGAGGAAGGACCTCCCATACCGCAATTATTGCGCGGTCTTTTGAAATACCTGCGGTTGTCGGGCTTTCTACAATTACCCGTAAGGTCAGAACCGGCGTTGATGTAATTGTTGACGGCGATTCAGGGATTGTTGTTGTTGATCCCGATGATGCTGCCATATTGCTTTATGCTGATAAACTGGAGAGAAAAGTAGAAACGACAAGACAGCTGAGGCCTTATGTAAAGAAAGAAGCAGTAACTGATGACGGACAGAAAATCATAATCAAGGCAAATATTGAGCTGCCGGAAGAAATTGAATCAGTTAAGGATCATGGAGCAGACGGTATTGGCCTTTTCAGGTCTGAATTCCTTCTTCTTCAATCTGAACTTCATACCAGTGAAGACAAACAGTGTGAAATTTATAAATCACTTCTTGATAAAATGGAAGGCAGACCTGTTACAATCAGGACTCTCGATATAGGCGGAGATAAAATTCTGCCAGGATATGATGAACATCATGAGAAGAACCCCCTTTTAGGCTGGAGAGGTATAAGGTTCTGTCTTAGTAATAACAATGCATTTAAGATTCAGCTGAGAGCCCTGTTCCGGGCTTCTGTCCATGGAGACCTGAGGATAATGTTTCCGATGATATCCTGCATGGAGGAAATGGACGAAGTTCTTGTAATAATTGAAAAGGTTAAGCAGGAACTTAGAAATGAAAAGATTGACTTTAAAGAGAAAGTTCCGATAGGAGTAATGATTGAGGTTCCTGCTGCGGTTCTTGCCGCTGAATTCCTGGCTAAAAAGGTTGATTTTTTCTCTATAGGTACAAATGATTTGATTCAGTACACAATTGCGATTGACAGGGGCAATGAAAAAATAGCATACCTGTATCAGCCCTACCATCCGGCCGTGATCAGATTAATAAAAATGACAGTTGATGCAGGGAAAAAAGCCGGGATTCCTGTAAGCCTTTGCGGAGAGGTTGGCGGAGATCCTGTCGCAACAATTGTCCTCCTGGGGTTGGGCCTTGAAGAGTTGAGCATGAGTCCGGCATCAATACCAATAGTAAAAAAGGTAATAAGAAACGTGGAAATAAAAGAAGCAAAAAAAATGATAGAAACGATTCTGGAAATGGGATCGGGAACCGATATAAACAACTTTTTAGAAAACTGGTTCAATGGAAGATTCAGTGGACTCAAATAAAAACCGTATCCCGGGTGTTGTAATAGCCGGAAGGCCGAATGTCGGTAAATCGACCCTTTTCAACAGATTAATAGGCAAAAGAAAATCCATTACAGATCCAACCCCCGGTGTTACAAGAGATGCTGTAAGTGAATTTTTTGAAATCGGGGGTAAAAAAGTAAGGCTGTCAGATACCGGCGGTGTAAATACATCCAAATCCGGAATTGACCAGATAGTTTCAGACAGAAGTATTGCGCAGATGGAAGGAGCCGATCTTGTCCTGTTTGTTCTTGATGCAAGGGAAATTACCCCGGAAGATCAGATTTTTATTGAAAAAATCAGAAAATTCATGGATAAGACAATACTTGTTGTCAATAAGGTAGATACGCCTGAAAAGGAAAATGAGGTCTGGAACTATTATTCATTCGGTTTTGAAAAAGTGATTCCTGTTTCTTCGGCGCACGGCTACAATATTGATATACTTGAGGAACAGATAGAGGAATTCCTGGAAGAAAGGGCAGATTTTTCAGCTGCTGAACCATCTGAAAATGAGAATGTGATAAACCTTGCAATACTGGGAAAACCGAATACAGGCAAATCTACCCTTTCCAACAGACTTACGGGTACAGATAAATCTATTGTTTCAGATATTCCCGGAACTACAAGAGACATAGTTGAAGGGGAGTTTCTTTTTAGTAATGCCATATTCAGGGTAATGGATACAGCCGGAATAAGACGCAAGAGCAGGGTAACAGAAAATGTTGAATACTATTCTGTTACCAGGGCAATTAAATCAATAGATGATGCAGATCTTGTTTTTATGGTAATTGACGCGGAAGAAGGCCTTTCGGATCAGGATAAAAAAATTGCAGGGCATGTTGTTAAAAAAGGGAAGGGGATAATCATAGTTATTAACAAGTGGGACAAATTGAAAGATATTCCCAACCGGATGGCGGCGATTGAGGACCGCGTACGGTTTATGTTTCCTGTTCTTGACTTTGCCCCGGTTATACCGATTTCAGCACTTACCGGCGAAGGAGTTGATAACCTGCTGAAAACAGCCTTCAAGGTCAACAGGCAGCTCGAAACCAGGGTGTCGACTGCAAATCTGAATAAGGCATTGAAGGATTGGGTTGAGGACAGCCCTCCGCCGTCAACAGGAAGCAGGGTCAGATACAAGATAAGATATATGACCCAGACCTGTATAAAGCCTTCAAGATTTCTTATTTTTGTAAACAAGAGCAAGGGGTTTCCCCCTTCATACCTCAAGTATATCAAGAACAGGATAAGAAAAAGTTTCGGATTCAGCGCGATTCCCTTTGAAATTGATATAAGAGAAACAGAAAAAACATGGAAGGAAGCAAAATAACTTTAAAATATTTTATATTACTTATTCAGCTGATTCTTTGCACAGGATTTATCAGTGCAAGGGATGCTGAAACTTTTTTGCCTGAGAATTATGAAACCAGAAGAGAATTCATAAACATTATAACAGGGTCCAATTCTGAAATTGAGCTGCAGCGTGATATTATTGCTGATTCATATATTACGGGCAGAAAGGTCAAATTTCAGATATTACAAAGAGACAATTCCTGGTATTTCCTTTTTTTAAATGAAAAAAACGACAGGTCAGGTTCCTTTTTCCCTGTTGTTTCAGCCGGTACATATATAATCAAGAGAAATATTCAAAGCGGTAATCTGGAGCAGATCAAGGTATTTCTGAATAATGATTCCGATACCTATGTGAGAATTGCAGAGAATGATAATGAGTCTCTGCTTGAGTTCGTCCTTTTCGGCTCAAAGATCTATAAAGATGTACTGCTTCCCGTAACACTCGAGGAATTCATAACCCAGCCTTTCGAGTCGATTATAGTTATGTCTGATTATATAATTGACTGGAATATGCTTAAGGCGGTCTATAACGAAACAGAAAATGCAATAATAAAAAATATTGCTGCCCGCATTGACGCGAAACTGCCTCTTCTTAAAGATTCTGAAGACGGGGCTCAGGGGCCTGACGGACGATTTATTTTTATTGAAAGTCTTAAAAACAATCCGGCCCAGGGTTTCAACTGTTCGGGTTTTACAAAGTGGATATCTGACGGCGTATATTTTGCAAAAACCAGCCGCTTAATGGATATCAATAAACTGAAAAAAAAGAATTTTACAGACAGGCGCGATACTTTAAGCCTTCTGTATGAAGATCTTCGTGATCCCCTGTTTGGCCTTGACTGGACCAGAAATATTGCGATGTCAATTTATGAACTGGATCATCCTGATTCAGAAGTCCGGGTTACCGATGTTGATGTTACTTCCTATCCTTATGAAATGTATATTCCAGACATAGGTTATCCGGTATCCGGCTTAAAAGCGCTGCTCTATTATCTTGCCGTTACTGATCCCGGTTATATATATCTTGGGTCAATAAACGGGGACTTCGGCAAAAATCCGGTTTTAAGGCAGCATTATCATATAGCAGCACTTTTGCCTTATATAAGTCCCGAAGGCGATTTTTATCCTGCCCTTTATGAGCGAAACAGAAAAACTGATATTGATGATTTTATTAAAAAATATTCAGGCGATTCTATTCATCTCGTAAGGATAAAGGCGGATAAAGATTATTCACTTCCGCCAGTTCCTGAATCCGGCATTTTTGATGAGTAGTAAATAAATTTGATACTAATATTGAAAATAGATATAATTTACGTTAAAAATACACATGCAGAGTAAATATAATATTGAAGCAGTTGTTTTTGATGTAGATGGAACTCTATACCCCAATTATAAAATGTATATCATCTCAGTCCTTTTTTTCATGCTCCATCCTTTGCTTGCCCCCTCTTTCAGACGGATGAGAAAAAAGATCAGAAAAATTGAGCAACCCGGTAATTTCAGGGAGCTGCAGGCAAATCTTCTGGCACAGGAAATGCATATCCCGCCTGAAAAGGCTGATTATTTATTGGAAAAATATATATACGGCCAGTTTATTTCAATGTTCAGATGGATAAAACCATACAGGATTCTGGAAGAGGTACTCTCGGAATTTAAAATAAAAAAAATAAAGCTTGGCATAATCTCTGATTTCCCTGTAAAGGAAAAGCTTTCATTTTTAGGTCTGGATAATTACTGGGATGAAGTCTGTTCAGCCGATGAACTTGGAATATTAAAGCCCGGGAAAAAAGTCTTTAATATCATGGCTGACCGTCTCGGGATAACTCCGGAGAAAATTATTTATGTCGGTAATCATTATCTTTATGATATAATGGGAGCCAATAATGCCGGAATGCTGTCAGCACATTTCAGCCGGTTCAGGAAAAAAAACAGCGCGGCAGATTTTACGTTTTTTAACTACAGAAAACTCAAGAATATTGTTCTTGATTCTGTAAACATCTGATACTGGAGATGTAATATGCTTTTTTCGTTAGGAAACCTTCTCACAATTGCCATTGTAGTGGTAATACTTCTCGTATACCGCCAGATAGATGTAAACAACAGAAGTCTCGACAAAATGAGAAAGTATTTCGGGAAAATCAAGGAAGAACTTGATGCTATTGTAGAGGAAAGGGCCATGGGGCTTAAAGATCTTTCAATAGAACTTGAGGTACATGAGAAAACAGTTAAGGAAGTGTATAACAGAATAGATCAGAGAAGCACGGAACTTGCGGAACGGGAAGAGGAAGTTGAAAAAATCCACCAGCAGCTGGATAATTATGATGCCGTACTAAAGGAACTGGCGGAAATGACTTCCCGTGTTGATGAAAACCTGAAAAAACTTCATGAAGAATCAATTTTTGTAGATGGAATTGGAAAGGTTCTTAAAGAGGCGACTGTATCAATTGAGAAACTCGAGAGAAGGATTCCTGCCATATCCGAGAATTTCAGCAGGAAAAACAGCGAAGCCATGGAGCTGCTTAAAATTGGTGTTTTTAACGATATAGAACTCAAGGCAAATACAATAAAAGATAAAATTGAGGATAACAGGAAAAATCTGGAAGATTTTAAAGACTATATTTCTGAGCTTGAAAAGCGGAGGGATTCTCTCGGGGATGAGGTAATTAACACCATCAGACGCGAGCTTAATGATCTGGCTGAGGAATTTCAGGGCAGTATGTCAAAATCCGAAGATGAATTCCGTTCAAGGCTTTTTGAAACTGATGAACAGGGTAAAGCCCTGAGCGAAGAGGTTTTTGCCAGAATAAAATCAGAAATAACAGATAAATCAAATGATATCAATTCAGATATAGAGGGGAATCTTGCTCTTCTTGAAAACAGGATTAAAGAACAGTTTGACACGATCAGCGCGGGAATGGCCCATTTTGAAAAAACAATACAGAAAAAATATGTTGAAACCCAGGAAAATTCTTTAAAGAATTATGAAGCATCTCTTGAGAAAATCAGAATCTTTGAGGAATCAATGGCCGGTAAAAACGGTCAGATCAGCGAAATGAGAAAAGAGATCGGCCTTATTTCAGATGATTTCAACAAAAGGCTTGAATCCTGGAATAAATTTATTTCTGAGCTGGATGATAAAAGAAACTTTATTGTTGCAGATTTTTCAAAGAAACTTGAAGCTGATGTTGCCTCCTTTATCCTCAAATTCAAAAATAAGGCTGATGAAATTGAAGAGAAATACATTGCAAAACTTAATATGAGTGAACAGGAAGGGGAAAATTATCAGGACAAGGTATTTGATGATATTAAAAAACAGATCCTACGCAATGCTGAGACAGTAAAAATTGATCTTCTCAAGCAGATAGAAGAGGTTGATTCCCGTGTAATAGCAAATCTTTCACGGCTCGAGGGGGGGATTACAGAATATGAATCAAGCCTTAATTACCGTATTGAGGGGATCGAGGGATTCAGCAAAGATATCGAGCTGATGGAGAAAAATCTCAAAGCCATGATTGACAAGGTGAGCGAAAGGATGCGCGACGATTTCCATACTTTCGAAGTTTCACTGGATGCTGAAAAAAGTGAACAGAAGGTAAAACTTGACAAGGATTTTTCAGAAATAAGAGAAGTTCTTGAAACACTTGAAAACAGAATTGATGAACTCAAGAAAAAATCCTATGAGAATGTTACAGAAAAGCTCCAGGTATTTGAAGATGATTTCTTCAAGGACCTTAAAGTCAGAAATGAATCCATAAACAGGGAACTTGAAACATGGCAGCAGGGGATAACAGCGAAAATAGAAAAAATAAGCGCGGAAAAACTTGGAATGAGGGAAGAAATAGAGAATAAATGCGTTGAGAACCTTAAAGAGAAGCTGAATGAAATACAGATCAAAGCGAATTCCCAATACCAGAAATATGAAAATCAGATAAGTATTTTTAAAAATGAAATAGATGAAAAACTTGCTCTTGTAGATAATAATGTCAAGGAATTTGAAGTATCAATTAAATCCGAGACAGAAGATATTAAAGTATCAAGCTACAATCATTTCAACAAGCAGTTTGCGGATTATCACACAGGGCTTGATGAAAAGCTCCGTCAGTATGAAAAAGAGATGGGACAGCGGCTTTCACAGTTTGATGAGGCAATTGAGGAGAATAAAAAGGATATATTCGCAAATCTTGACAGTACAAAATCTGATATGCAGGCATGGTACGCGGGATTTGATCAGGATATGAAAGCAAGCAGGGATGTTCTTTCTGAACAGAACCTTAAACTCAGGGAAGATGTCGCCCGCCTGCTTGAAGAGCTTAAAAAGGAATATACCCGGGAAAAAACTGAACTTATTGATGATTCAAAAAAGACAAGAGAAAGCTACAGTCAGCAGCTTGCGGAAATAGCGGCCAATATAGGTTTTCTAAATGATGAGCTAAAGGAAAAATCCCAGACAGCACTGGAAAAGATGAAAAATGATTCAGAAATATTCCTGATTGATTTTATGAAGAAAACAAGAGAGCTTGAACAGGAAGTGGATAACAAGATCAAGGAGTTCAAGACTGGAGTTCAGGAAGTAAGGGAAAGAATAGACAGTACGGAAAAAAAGATGATGGGGAGGATGTCGGAAAGTGCAAGGGTATTAAGCATCACCCTCGATGATATAGACAGGAAACAGAAAAATTTCATAGGACAGACAAAGATTTTTGACAGGGCAGACTCGCTCAAGACAATTTTACAGGAAAAAATAGATGACCTTAAAGGCGATATCATAAAGGTTGATGCCCAGAGCAAGGATATTAAAGCAGCAGAGAAAAAATTTGACAGCATAAGAAAACTTGGTGACGAAGTTTCATCAAAACTCAACCGGTTTCTGGCCGAAAAACGTAAAATAGACGAGATTGAAGGCGATTTCAAGAAACTGCTTAATATGTCGCAGGCTGTGGATATAAAACTCGATCATATAACCGGTGTATATGATAATCTCCAGGAAATTGATGTCAAACTCAGAAATTTCGATACCCTTTTCAAGGATATAACTGAAAAATTCCAGAGACTTGAAAAAAAGGAAAGTATAATTGAAACAACAACGGAAGGGGTCGACAGGAATTTCCAGATTCTCCAGCAGATGGAAAAGAACCTTGCCGGGCTTTCGGAAATAACTGATATGCTCCCGATGAGGCTTAATGAACTTGAAAACAGGTTTAAAAAGATAAATCTGGAAAAGAAAGATGCAGATAAAACCATGGAAAGCCTTGGCAAACTCACCAAGGTACTCGGCGATGTTGAAGAACGGATAGATAAAATGCAGCAGGCCAGGGAATGGATTGCGCGTACAGAAACCAGGCTCACCGAAACAGGTAAAAAAGCGGAAGAAAATATAGCGCTCCTCGGGACTCTGATTGACAAGGATAACAAGAATAAAAAATCACAGAAGGGGGGCGCCCCTTCCATTGACAAGAGGGAAATGGTTGTAAAGCTTGCGCACCAGGGGTGGACATCTGAAAATATTGCCCAGGCTACAGGATTGAGCAGGGGCGAAGTTGAGCTTATCCTGGAAATTATGCCTAAAAAGTGAGTATTAAAGGCGCTAATAACCATTTTTTAATCATTATTTTATAAACTCTTGACGCTTTATTGCTCCATTAGTATTTTATTTTTAACAATTAAAATAATTATAATTAAATCACATCATAGGGATATTAATAGTGAATGATAAGATTCAGGAGAAGGGAAAGGGGAAGCAGCAGGAAAATACTGATGAGAAGAAAGAAGATATCAAAAAAGATGATTTAAAACAGGAGCAGCAGGGTTCCACTGATAAAAATCAGGAATACCTTAAAATCATTGATGATCTTCAGGAAAAACTTAAAAAATCTGAAGAAGAGACAGCGCTTCTAAAAGATAGTCTTCTCAGGAAACAGGCTGATTTTGATAATTTCAGAAAGAGAATGATACGGGAAAAAGAGGATACCGTTAAATTCGCCAATACAAATCTTCTGATTGACCTGATTAATATTATTGATGATTTTGAAAGGGCAATAAATTCTGCACAGGATTCGAAGGATTTTGATAAATTTCATGAGGGGATAGCACTTATAGAAAAACGATTTGCATCCATGCTGGAGGGAAAGTGGAACCTTGTAAGGTTTGACAGTTCAAATGCTAAATTTGATCCGGAAATGCATGAAGCTGTTATGGTGGAAAAAAAATCAGGTTTAAATGAACCTGTTGTGGCCGAAGTGTTTCAAAATGGCTATATTTTAAACAGCAGGGTAATTAGAAACGCAAAGGTGAAAGTATTTATGCCTGAAGAAGAGCAGCCGGTTAATGAACTTGCCGAAGATACTTCAGGAGATGCAGCAGAATGAAGCTGCCTGATGATGAGTACCTGACGATCGGGGAAAAACATATTATTGTGAGTTAAATATTTATTTGGGTAAAAGATATTAGGAGAAAAATTATGGGAAAAGTAATCGGCATTGACCTTGGTACAACCAACTCTTGTGTGGCAGTAATGGAAGGGGGAGAACCTGTTGTTATCCAGAATTCAGAAGGACAGAGGACAACACCTTCAATAGTTGCCTTTACAGATAAAGGTGAAAGACTTGTCGGGCAGCCTGCAAAAAACCAGATTATTACAAATCCGGAAAATACTGTTTATTCCATCAAGAGATTTATGGGAAACAAATTTTCCGAAGTAAAGCAGGAACTTAATCTGGTGCCCTATAACATGGAAGAAACATCCAATCATGACATACGGGTAAATGTAAGAGGCAAGCATTATTCGCCTCCGGAGATATCTGCTGCGGTACTGCAGAAAATGAAAAAGACTGCAGAAGACTATCTTGGAGAACCTGTTACAGAAGCTGTAATAACAGTTCCCGCGTATTTCAATGATTCGCAGAGACAGGCTACCAAAGACGCAGGAAAGATTGCGGGGCTTGACGTAAAAAGAATTGTTAATGAACCAACAGCCGCATCTCTTGCCTACGGTTTTGGAAAAGATAAAAAAGATGAAAAAATAGCTGTATTTGACCTTGGCGGCGGTACATTTGATATTTCCATTCTTGAACTCGGCGACGGCGTATTTGAAGTAAAATCAACAAATGGAGATACGCACCTCGGAGGGGACAACTTCGACCAGAGGATAATATCGTGGCTGATTGATACATTTAAAAAAGATACGGGAATAGATCTTTCCAAAGACAAAATGGCGCTTCAGAGGCTTAAGGAAGCGGCAGAGAAAGCGAAGATTGAACTTTCAAGCACTCAATCAACAGATATAAACCTTCCATTTGTTACTGCGGATGCAAACGGTCCAAAACACCTTCTTTATAATCTCTCGAGGTCAAAATTTGAACAGATGATTGAGGATCTTCTTCAGAGTACCAAAAACCCGTGTGCTAAAGCATTGAAAGATGCGGGGCTGACAGCTTCTGATATTGATGAAGTAATTCTTGTAGGAGGATCGACAAGAATTCCTGCAGTGCAGGCGATTGTCAAGGAAGTATTTAAAAAGGAACCTAACAAAAGTGTAAACCCTGATGAAGTTGTTGCAATGGGTGCGGCAATACAGGGCGGTATTTTAGGCGGTGATGTAAAGGATGTTCTTCTTCTTGATGTTACTCCTCTTTCGCTTGGAATTGAGACACTCGGCGGTGTTTTTACAAAACTCATAGAGAGAAACACAACAATTCCTACCAGAAAGAGTCAGGTTTTCTCTACTGCAGCAGACAGCCAGACCGCGGTATCAATTCATGTCCTTCAGGGAGAACGGGAAATGGCTTCCCAGAACAGGACACTGGGAAAATTTGACCTTGTAGGTATTCCGCCTGCTCCAAGAGGCATTCCTCAGATTGAGGTTGCTTTTGATATTGACGCAAACGGTATAGTTCATGTTTCGGCAAAGGACCTTGCAACAGGCAAGGAACAGAAGATAAGGATTGAATCATCTTCAGGCTTAAGCGAAGCAGAAATAAAGAAAATGGTAGATGATGCAGCAGCTCATGCAGAGGAAGACAGAAAAGAGAAGGAAAAGATTGAAGTTAAGAACGAGGCTGATGCCCTGATCTATACAACAGAAAAATCCCTCAAGGAATACGGCGACAAGATATCTACAGAGGATAAGGGTAAAGCCGAAGCTGCCTTGAATGACCTTAAAGCAGCGGTTGGAACATCAGATATCGAAGAAATTAAAAAGAAGATAGAAGGTCTTAAAACAGCTTCATATAAACTTGCGGAAGAGATGTATAAAAACGCTTCCCAGGGGGCTCCCGGAGCACAGGAGGCACCACAGGGCAATTCCGCAGCTGAAGACGGCACCAGCGGCGAAGGCGGCAAAGATAAGGGAACTTCAGGTCCAAATTCAAATGTAGAAGATGTTGATTACGAAGTTGTTGATGATGATAAAAAATAAATCCTTAACCATTCAGGAAAGTGAGACATAAACATTGGCTAAAAAGGATTATTACGAAGTCCTTGGCGTTCCGAAAGGGGCGACCAGGGATGAAATTAAAAAAGCATACAGAAAACTGGCGATAATGTTTCATCCCGATAAAAATGCGGGAAACAAGGAAGCTGAAGAGAAATTCAAGGAAGCAACAGAAGCCTACGAAGTTTTAAGCGATGATACAAAAAGGCAAGCCTACGACCAGTTTGGTTTTGCAGGTGTTGATGGTATGGGCGCGGGAGCCCATGACTATTCAACAGTTTTCAGGGATTTTGAAGATATCTTTGGAGATTTTTCAGGGATATTTGATTCTTTTTTCGGCGGTCAGGGTTCCCGTTCAAGACGCGGGTCTCAAGGGGCTTCCCATCAGAGAGGCTCTGACCTGAGATATAATCTTGATATATCTTTTAAAGACGCTGTATTCGGCACAAAGGTTGAGATTGCATATAATAAAAATCACAGCTGCTCAACCTGCGGAGGGTCAGGCGCAGCATCAGGTACAGGCAAAAAAACATGCAGTACCTGCGGAGGAACCGGCCAGGTAAGAAGGAATTCCGGTTTTTTCTCAATAGCCTCCCCCTGTCCGACCTGCCGCGGGGAAGGCTTTATTCTTGAAAATCCCTGCACATCCTGTGCAGGTACAGGCGTTAACAGAAAAAAGCAGAAGATAAAGGTTACTATCCCTGCAGGAATTGAAACAGGTAAACGGATAAGTATTCCCTCTCAGGGCGATACTGGTCCCAATGGAGGGGAACCGGGCGACCTTTATGTTTTCATAAATGTGCGTCCGCATGAATACTTTGAAAGAAATGGGGAGGACCTTTACTGTCTTATTCCGATTTCCTTTACCCAGGCAGCGCTTGGTGCTGAGATTCATGTTAAAACGCTTGATGAAAAAAAGGTGAGGATGAAAATCCCTTCCGGGACACAGAACGGCAAGGTTCTCAGATTAAGGGGAGAAGGTGTTCCTTTTCTCCATAATTCTTCGAAGAGAGGGGATCTTTACGTAAAGATACAGGTGCTTGTTCCTGAACGCCTTTCCTCAAAGCAGAAAAAGCTTCTGGAAGAACTATCTGCAATTTCAGACGAGACTGAAAACCCTACACCGGTAAAGCTCTCTTCGATAAATTAAATTTTAATGGTTACTTTATGCATGATACCGGTAAAACAGATAACTTTATATATTTATCCAGCAGTCCTGCATAGACGTATACCATGCGCATAATCGCTATTTCCTGGTGAAGTCAGTATGTAAATCCTGTAAAATATACATCCACTGCATCTCATCGTTAGCCCAGCTCCCGCCTCGCTGACCGCGGTTGGGGGCATTTACTATATCCCAGCACCACTCCCAAATATTGCCGCATATATCATAGCAACCCAGGGCATTAGGTAGTTTAGATTTTACTTCCGCCGTGGAGCTTGTATTATAGACCATATAATCATCCGGATTGGAACCTGTGGTATCACCGCTGATATGCGTTCCGCTGTTCCATATTGTTTCGTCAATATATCTGGCTGCACATGCCCATTCATCCAGAGTAGGCAGCCTGAACCCGCTGTTGGTTCTTATCTCTGTGACAGCATTGCAATTTGAACCATTTGCTGAACTGCTGTCCCTTATTGGATCTCCCGCGCTGCATCCGGCTTTAACATTACCGCTTGTGTATACATATACACAGTTTAAATCCGTATCGGTTCCATTATGTTCGTTGTAATATTCGGTCAGCGCATTGCAGAATACCATCGACTCCCACCAGTTTACTGTTGTAACCGGATGCTTTATTGTTCCGACAGCCCCGCCGGCATAATCACCACCCTGTCTGCCAGTGTGTTCAAAAATATAAGTACCAGCAATCTCTTCTCCGCTTATGGCTGCATCATGGTCTGTATCTCCGGTAGCCCAGACATATACTGAATCCCATATTTCAAATGTTAGTTCTGTTTCGCCTAGCCAGTAGGAATTTTCCACAGTGGCAAAGACTGTATCATCTGATCCGGTCGGGAAGCTCATTCCTCCCGGAACGGAAATCATCCTGAAAGTTGCATTGTCAATCGTGAAAGTTCCATAATTATCATCTTTGCTGCCGTCAGTTCCCCCATCTTCTGCTGCATTTGAACAGCCTGAAAACATTATAACTATTGTAATGGCGATAATTGCTGTAAATTTAAAGTGTATATGCATATTCATTCTCCTTTAATGAAAAAGAGTTTTTCAATGAATTATCAAACACTTGGATGAAAGACTGGAAGGATAAAATTCATTTTCAGATATTTGCGAATTTTAACATCCGTTATTGGTTTTGTAAAGAATAATTAGATAGTGCGATTTAATAATTACCTTATATAGCATAAAAATAAAAAAAGCTGTATCATTTTGTCTGATACAGCTTTTTACGTATTTATCAGAACAAAGTTCTAACTGCCGAAATTTACCTTAGGCGCTTCTTTAGCAGCCTCGGATACTTCAAAATACGGCTTTTTCTCAAGTCCCATATTTCCTGCTATAATTGATGATGGAAACATTCTTATTTTAGCGTTAAATATTTTAACCCCGTCGTTATATCTTTTCCTTGCGACAGCCAGCCGGTTCTCTGTCCCTGCAAGCTCATCCTGGAGCCTGATGAAATTCTGGTCTGATTTAAGCTGGGGATAGTTTTCAACAACAACAAGCAGTCTTGATAAGGCGCTTTCCATCTGGTTTGCCCCTTCGGCTTTTTCAGAAACAGAAGTAGCTCCTGCAAGTTTGGCCCTTGCGTTTGCTATGTTTGTAAATACTTCTTTTTCCTGAGAGGCAAAACCCTTGACTGTTGAGACTATGTTGGGGATAAGATCACTTCTCCTCTGAAGCTGATTGTCAACTTCTGCCCAGGAGGCGTCAATGTTCTCTTCAAGATACACAAGCTGGTTTCTTGCGTTGATATACCATGAAAAAAGCGATCCTGCTATCAGTATCAGCACTAGTACAGGTACAGCAATATAAAGTAATTTCTTATTCATTTTTATCTATCTTCTCCTTGATTTTATAATTGTTGTTTCCCCTGCTGTATTCTGACGTTCAGCAGAAGGAAAAACATATTACTGCATAAAATTAAAAGCCTCTCGATGCGCCTCCGCCTCCGAAGCCTCCGCCGCCGAAACCGCCGGAAAATCCTCCTCCGCCGGAAAACCCGCCGCCCCTTCCGAAGCTGCTGCCGAAGCCGCCTCCGTAGCCTCTTCTTCCCGACATTGCTGAAAGAAATAACAGCGGCCAGAATATTCTGCCGCCGCTTATAAACAGCACAAAAAGTACAAATATAATAGACAAGCCGCCGCCGCTGCTGCCTGAGCTGTTTCTTCCTGTCTGCATGGATTGAATCGATTCCCTGTAGCTGCTCCCTTCAATTTCAATATTATATTCTTTTGCAACAAGCGAAGCTACAGCGATAAAGCCGGTTTTAAGGCCGCTGCTGTAATCATTATTGCGAAGGTACGGAATCATATAGTCATCCATTATGGAACCTGCAAGGCCGTCCGGGATTGCCCCTTCAAGGCCATAGCCCACTTCAATCCTCAGTTTTCTCTCTCCGGTGCTTACAGCGATAAGTATGCCGTTGTCCTTTCCCTTTTCCCCGATTCCCCATTCAGATGCTGTTTCAAGTGCAAATTCCTCAATAGAACCGTAAGGCTCTATAGTTTTAACTGTCAAGACCGCGATTTCAGCGCCTGTTTTATCCCTGATTTCTGCTGCCGCGGCCTCAATCATCTCTTTGTCGCTGCTGTTTATTACACCTGCGAGGTCTGTTACAAATCCGCGGCTTTTGGGGATCTCTGCTGATATATATGCCGGCAGGGCTAAAATCAGCAGCATCAGAAATACCTTTATTTTGTTTCCGGATGTTTTCATCTTTAATTATCCATTGAATCTATCACTGATGTTATTTTATCAATGCTCTCAAGTAAAACTGCTGCCAGTCCGAAGATATCTTTTTCTCTGTCCTTTCCGGTTAACTTAAGACATCCGGATAAATCAGCTCCAAAGACTTTTTCCGCTTCAGAAAAAATCATTTCTCCCTGTATAACTCCTGCATTGATGCCTTTGAGACGAAGCGCCGCACGCAGTATTGTTTTTACGGCAACAGGTATAAACCTCATGTTTGCCCTTAAGGTTATGCTGCTCCCGCCGCTGTTTATTATTGACTGTTTTATCTGATTGGAAAGCCCTCTAAGCCTCTCCTCCAGCTGATGCCGTATGTTGGTACGGGTTATTGCCAGTTTTTCAACAATATCATCACCATAAACAGTTTTATGGCGATCTGCGATATCGTGGTATTCCATCGGGAAAACATCGGCAGAGTTGATAAAATCATCAACAGAAAGGACAAGTGTCGTAATTCTGTATTTTTTGATTATTTGCTTCCCTTTTTTCCCGAATTCTATCAGAGAATTATAATTATTCTGTTCAGGAAGGATCAGCAGATTGATATCTGAATATTTACTGCTGAAGGAATCAGTTGCTGCGCTGCCGTATAAAATTACAGATTTAAGGTTATTTTTAAAACATTCTTTTATTACCGGCAGAACCCTCTCCTGCACTTCTTTTTGGGGATTATTGATTGTCATTGTCTCTCCTGCATAATTGTGTTATTTAACAGCCAGTCGGAATCCATGTTCCCTTTCACATCCTTCTGACATATAAAAAGATAATATGTCTGCCCGTTTATGACAATGTTTTTAGGTGAGTCTTTTTTCCCGGCGTATGTACGTCAGCAATCGGGTTACTTTTTTCTGGCCTTTATCTTTGCAGGGCTTAATTTCTTATACATGTTTCTCAGCGCTTTTTCATTAATAAGCATCAGCTTGTGAAGCGCTGTTTTGTTTTTCTTCTTGCCTTCAATATCCAGTATTTTGACAGCGAGGTTATATAGCCTTCTTACGCCCTGAACTGCAGGTATTGAACATTTAAAGTGCTCGGCAAGTTCAAAGTCTGCCTTGCCGCTGTTAAGCTCAAGAAATTCAAGCAGTTCCTCTTTGCCCCATTTCTTGTGCTTACCCTTACTGAAGTCAAATTTCTCCATTCTTGACTTTGTTCTTTCTGACGCGCCCTTCATCTTGATTTTTTTCCAGTAGGGGTGTCTGTTTCTTGCATAGTTAATGTCTTCAATTTTTAAACCTGTTTTTGCAAGCCAGAGTCGCGTAACAATCCTTTTTTCAGCAGGAGTTAGTGAACTTTTAACTGAAAAATCTACATAAGCGTCTGCTGTTTTTTTCTGAAGAAGCTTTTTCATCTCTTCAGTGAGAATCCTTTGGGGTGGTTCCTTTACCGGTTTTGCAGCTTTTTCAGCCTTTACAGGTTTTTTATTTTTTATAACTTCTTTTTTAACCGCAGTTTTCTTCTTTGCCATGGCTTCCACCTATATCCTTTATAATTTCAAATATAATCAAAAAAAATGTATATATATAATATATAACATAGTTCATTGTAAAATCAAATAAAAGTAAAATATTATCAAACTGATTATATATAGATATTGACAAATAAAACAAAAAAGATTATTTAAGTATTATAACTGTATTTTATGGAGATATTACAAAGTAAATTATGATTGTAAAAAAATGCGTTAATTTTTATTATTTTTATACGCCTCTTTATAACAAAACCTGAATGACACAGGTCTATATACAGAGCCGTGATCACAGGATCACGGCTTTTTTTTTCCTTTTGCAATTGTAATCAGGAATCTTAGGAGATGACCAATGAAAGATTTGAAACTGGCGTCAATTGACGCAAAAAAAGAAAGGACAACAATAAAAATAGGCAATGTTACAGTCGGCCGTGATTTTGTTGTCATTGCCGGGCCCTGCAGCGTTGAAACGGAAGAACAGACAATAAAAACAGCCATAGCGGTAAAAGAGGCCGGAGGAGACATGCTGAGGGGCGGGGCTTTCAAGCCAAGGACGTCCCCTTACGCTTTTCAGGGACTTGGAATGAAAGGATTAAAAATCCTGGATAAGGCTAAAAGAGAGACAGGGCTGCCGATTGTTACAGAAGTAGTTGATGCGCGGGATGTTTCATGGGTATGTGAATATGCTGATATTATCCAGATCGGTGCAAGAAATATGCAGAATTTTTCACTTCTCAAGGAAGCAGGAAGGGTAAAAAAACCGGTGCTTCTGAAAAGAGGGATGTACTCCACCCTTTCCGAATGGCTTAACTGCGCGGAATATATCCTTGCAGAGGGGAACCCTGATGTTATTCTTTGTGAAAGAGGGATAAGGACTTTTGAGACTTACACACGTAATACGCTCGATCTCAGCATAGTGCCGTCTTCGAAAGAGGTAACGCATCTGCCTATTATGGCAGACCCGTCCCATGGTACAGGTAAACTTAGTCTTATCGGCCCGATGTCATTTGCCGCAGTTGCATCAGGGGCGGACGGTATTCTTCTGGAAGTTCACATTGATCCTTCAAAAGCTTTGAGCGATGCCTCACAGCAGCTCACCCCCGCAGCCTTTAAAACTCTTATCCGGAAAATAAGGCTGCTCAAAGAAAGCTATGACAGCATAGTTAACAGTTAAACGGCAGGAATTGACATGGAAAAATTTACCGTAAAGGCAGCTTCAGGATCTACTGATGTATTAATCGGGGAAAAAACTGCCAATTTAAAAAACTATATCAGAGGCAGGAATACCATAATTATTACTGACAATAATGTGGCATCGCACTATGGAAAGTTGTTTGAAGGATATAAAACGATTGTTATCAAAACTGGAGAAGACCACAAAAACCTTCAAAGTGTGGAATTTATTTATAAAAAGCTTTTTGAGTACGGCGCTGACAGGAGGAGTCTCGTAATCGGTATCGGTGGCGGTGTCGTAACAGATATTACCGGATTCGCATCCGCCACCTATATGCGGGGACTATCCTACGGTTTTGTCTCTACAACCCTGCTTGCCCAGGTAGATGCCAGTATAGGCGGCAAGAACGGTGTAAATTTCATGGGGGCTAAAAATATTATCGGCACTTTTACCCAGCCGGAATTTGTTGTAATTGATACCGATACCTTAAATACAATACCGGTAGAAGAGATTACAAGCGGGATGGGTGAGATACTTAAGCACTGCATAATATCAGGCGGAAAAATATTTGATACTGCGTCCGATTCTGTATCCCCGGATAATACCGGAAGGATTAAAATAACTGGAAGCGGCGGAGAAGATCTTCTTCCGTTTTTCATAAGCGAATCCATAAAGATAAAGGCTGAAGTTGTTGCGAATGACGAAAGGGAATCTGGACAGAGGCGGATCCTTAATCTCGGCCACACAGTTGCCCATGCCATAGAGATCGGGGAAAAACTTCCTCACGGCATAGCTGTAATCAAGGGCATTAAATTCGCTTCAGATTTTTCTGTTGCGGAGGGGTTTCTCGATAAAAATGAAAGCATGAAAATAACAGCTCTTCTTAAAAAGACAGGAGTTGATCTGGAAATAAACGCGGAAAGAAAACAGATAATTAACCTCCTGCAGCATGATAAAAAGAAAGAGAACAGCGATATTTATTTTGTTTTTATCAGAAAACCGGGTGATGTGTTTTCCATGAAAATACGTCTTGAAAAACTTATAGGAGCTCTTGATGATTTGCGTATCGGTAGGTGAAAAAGACTACAGGGAAGCGATCAGGGCTGCTTCTGCATTTGATTTTGCGGAAATAAGACTTGATCTGCTGGACTGTGTTGACTCTTTTGTCGCGAAAGAAATATTTTCGTCCCATAAAAAGCTTATAGCGACATACCGCAAAGGGACATCTGACGACGTGAAAAGAGTTGCGGTTCTTGAGACGGCTGTCAATAGCGGAGCCGCTTTTGTTGATGTTGATATTTCTGAGAGCCCCTCTTTTATATCTGCTGTTAAATCTTTCTGCAGGAAAAAGGTTTTTCTCATTATTTCGTATCACGATTTTAAGGAGACGCCCCCTTTGTCCGCTATTGACGGAATAATAGCCAGGGCTCTTGAAAACGGTGCTGATGCGGTTAAAATTGCATGTACAGCTGAAAATAGTACTCATGTCGAGAGACTTTTAAGCCTGCCTGATTATTACAGTGATACAAGAATAATAATCGCGGGTATGGGAAAAATGGGTAAAAGAGTGAGAATCCTGTCCGAAAGCGCCGGTAGCTGGTTTACCTATGCAAGTCTTCCCGGAAGAACAGCGACAGCGTCAGGGCAGCTTGATTATAATGAGCTCCTCATTGAGCAGGGGAGGCTTGGAAGTGACTGGTAGTATCCGCCTTGCCGTAACAGGAAATCCGTGCGCCCACAGTAAAAGCCCTCAGATTTTCAGGAAATTTCTGGATTATAAGGGCCTTGACGGATTTTATTCCCGTATCGCGGCAGATACGCTTGATGAGGCAGTAAAGACCGCTCTCATAACCGGCATAACAGGCCTTAATGTTACATCCCCGTTCAAGGAAAAGGCGGCTGAAATATCTGATACTGCAGAAGAAGCTGTAGTAAACCTGAAGGCGGCAAATACCCTTAAGCTGGTAAAAAAAGATTCCGGCTGGCCTGGCATATCTGCATTCAATACAGATTATTTGGGAGTATATGAATCTGTTAAAAAAGCTTCCGGCATTATAAATGGAAAAACAGCGTTTGTTCTGGGCGCGGGGGGCGCGGGCATTGCCGCGGCCTGGGGTTTAAGCCGTGCCGGTTTTAATGTAACGGTATTTAACAGGACACTTGAGAAAGCAGAAGGGAGAACAGGATGGATTGCAAACTGCAGAGCGGAAAAACTTGATAATGTAAATGCCCTTGCCGGGGACGCCGACATAATTGTCAACGCCCTTCCCCTGGATAAGCTCTTTATTGATGCGGGGAGAATAAAAAAAGGCGCTGTTTTGTTTGATGCCAATTACAGAAACAGCCCGCTCAGGTTATCTGCGGGCCCTTCTGCCCGAACCCAAACGGAAAAGGATATTTCTGTAATCTCAGGGCTTAAGTGGCTGGTTAATCAGGCTGGTTTTGCATTTGAGATTTTTACCGGCAGCAAACTGCCTGAAAACTTCAGTGAGCTTGTGGCAGATGATGATCTTGAAACTGAAAAAATAAATAACATCTCTCTTGTCGGGTTTATGGGATCAGGCAAGAGTACAACAGGAAAGTATCTTGCTGAACGTTTATCCAGGGGTTTTATAGATATCGATTCTGAAATTGAAAAGAGAGAGAAAATGAGCATTTCTGAAATTTTCAAAAACAGGGGAGAGGCCTGTTTCAGGGATATTGAAAAGAACATGATCAGGGCTGTTTTTGAACAGGAAAAAGGGAAAGTTATCTCCTGCGGCGGCGGCGCTGTAGCGGATAGCGTAAACAGGGATGTAATCAAGAAGCGCAGTTTTCCTGTCTGGCTTGCATCCCCTCCTGAAATATCTGCCGCCAGAATAACAGACAGGTCGAGGCCTCTTTTAAACAATGAGAGGAGAATGGAAGACGCGGTAAAACTCTACACCGAGAGAATGGATTATTACGGATTTACATCGCAGCTTATAATTAATACGTCTGAAAGGGGGGCGCAAAGCGCAGCGGGAAAAATATATGAAGAAATCAGTCACATGTTCTGAAATCAGGGGACATATCAGGGCCCCGTCATCAAAAAGCTCTCTCCAGAGACTTGTTGCTTTTTCATGGCTTGCAGCCGGAGAGACGGAAATACTTAATCCTGATTACTGCAGCGATGTGGTTTCAGCTATTGGAGTAATTGAAAAACTCGGTGCTTCTGTTTCAAGGGGGAGTTCTTCACTTATTATTAATAGCTCAAGGGAAGGGCATACTGCCCCTTCCTTACAGAGTTCCGGAGATTCACAAAACATTATCAGGCTTGACTGCGGCGAGTCAGGCCTTGCCATAAGGATGTTTTCCCCTCTTGTCTCCCTTTTGGAAGGAACTTATGAACTTGCGGCTGGAGGCTCCCTGATGAGCCGGCCGACCGGAATGATAACAAAAACGCTGTCTGCGTTTGGTGTAAAGATATCTGATAACGGCGGCTTTCCGCCTGTAAGGATCAGCGGCCCGCTTCCGGGCGGGAATGCGGTTATCGACGGATCTTTAAGCTCCCAGATACTGACAGGCCTTCTCGCAGCTCTTCCCGCCGCTGCCAATGATTCCGAGGTAAAGGTTTTAAACCTTAAAAGCAGGCCGTACATAGATATGACAATTGAACTTGCCTCAAGATTCGGGTGCAGCATTGAAAACAGCAGTTATGAAGTTTTCAGAGTAAAAGGGAGACAGAAATACAAATCCCCGGGCAGAATCGAAGCTGAAGGAGACTGGTCATCAGCCGCGTTTCTCCTTGCCGCAGGAGCGCTTGCAGGCGAGGTAAGGGTGAAAAACTTAAGGCCGGACTCTAAACAGGCTGACAGGGCTGTTATGGAGGTTCTCAAGGTATGTGGAGCGGATATTATAACAGGAGACGGGTATATTGAAGCCAGAAACCCGGGAAAACCGCTTTCCGCTTTTGAGTTTGACGCAACAGATTCGCCGGATCTTTTTCCCCCCCTCGCAGCTCTGGCCTCCCGGTGCCGCGGTACTTCTGTTATACATGGGGCAGAAAGGCTTAAACATAAGGAATCAGACCGCGAAACAAGCCTTATAACGGAATTCGCAAAAGGCGGAGTAAAGATAGAATCTGACGGCAGAACAATGAAAATAACCGGCGGCAGCGGAATAAGGGGTTTCAGCGGAGATTCCCATAACGACCACAGGATAGCAATGGCACTTGCTGTTTCCGCTCTTGCAGGCAGCGGAAAAGTTGAAATTGAGAATGCACAGGCGGTTTCCAAATCATGGCCCGGGTTTTTTGAAGATTTGAAAAGTATAGGGGGAAATATAGATGAATAGTTTTGGACGGATATTCAGGGTTTCCATTTTCGGCGAATCTCATGGAGCAGGAGCAGGCATAGTTATTGACGGCTGCCCGCCGGGAATTCCCGTAACTGATGATGATTTTGAAAAGGACCTTGCACGCAGAAGGTCCGGGGCAGACGGCACGACTCCACGGAAAGAAAGCGATATTCCTGAGATTATATCAGGTTTTTTCAACGGCAGAACAACCGGTGCGCCTGTTACAATCCTCTTCCGCAACAGCGATACAAGATCTTCCGATTATTCACAATTCAGGACAATGCCCCGCCCGGGTCATGCCGACTTTACATCAAATCTAAAATATAAGGGCTACAATGACATGAGGGGGAGCGGTCACTTTTCCGGGCGTATTACTGTAGGCCTTGTGGCGGCAGGTGTAATAGCAAAAAAAATCATGAAAAATGTTGATATTTCAGCAGCGCTTGTCGAGGCCGGAGGGAGGCGGGATATCAAAAAAGCGGTCAGCGAAGCTGCTTCCGATAACGATTCTGTAGGAGGAATTATAGAATGCAGAATTCGGAATATGACTCAAGGGTTGGGTGAGCCCTTTTTTGATTCCTTTGAATCAGTCCTGAGCCATATTATATTTGCAGTTCCGGGAGTAAGGGGCCTTGAGTTCGGGTCAGGTTTTAAGGCTGCCGCAATGAGGGGAAGCGAACATAATGATAATTTTATTTCTTTTAACGGAAAAACAGAAACAAACAATCATGCAGGCATCAACGGCGGCATTACAAACGGGAATGAAATATTTTTCCGCCTTGCCATGAAACCTACTTCAAGCATAGCAAAGACGCAGATTACATTTAACATGGAAAAAAAGGAAATGGGAGAACTTAGAGCGGAAGGACGGCATGATACCAGTTTTGCGCTCAGGGTTCCCCCTGTTATTGAGGCAGCAACAGCAATTGCGGCGGCCGATCTTTTTCTGATAAACAGGATTTATCAGGATATACAATAAAAAGAAAAAACGGAGGTATTGATATGAAACTCGAAATGCTTAGGGAAAACATCGACAGAATTGACCAGCAGATATTGAAACTTCTTAATGACAGAATGGAACAGGCTGTGATGACAAGGAAATTCAAGAAAAACACAGAAGATGATGAACGGGAAAAAATTGTCCTTAAAAAAATATATGACAATTCACATGGCCTGCTTAAGGGAGATTTTACAGATAAAATCTATAAAATAATAATTGAGGAAAGCAAAAAACTTCAGAATATTCCCTGTACTGTTATAGGTTTTCAGGGGGAGCATGGCGCCTACAGTGAAGAGGCTGCGAAAAAATGGGATAAAAACGGCGTTACTGTCCCTTGCCTGGAATTCGAGGATGTATTTGAAGGGGTTGAGGCGGGGCTTTATGATTACGGTCTTGTCCCGGTAGAAAATAACCTTGGAGGAATAGTTGGAGAAGTAAATAGTCTGCTTCTGAAAAAAGATCTTAAAGTTGTGGCCGCGGTTGAAATGGCGGTTTTTCATTGCCTTATGATACTTCCCGGTTCAGATTACAGGGAAGTGAGAAACGCATTTTCCCATAGCCAGGCGCTCTCCCAGTGCAGGGATTTTTTAAACAGGAACAAGCTTGAGCCTTCCCCTTACTACGATACTGCCGGGGCTGCGCGGATGATATCAAGAAAGCAGCTGAAAGGTTCTGCCGCGATTGCAAGCAGACTTGCGGCCAACCTCTACGGCCTTGAGATAATCAAGGAGAATATTCAGGACAGGGATGACAACAAAACAAGATTTTTTATAATCTCAAAGGCTGACGACAGAAAAACAAAGGGAAGCAAATGTTCAATAGTATTTTCTACAGAGCATAAAACCGGCTCTCTTTTTAAAACCCTGAATATCTTTGCAGAAGCCGGGATTAACCTGACAAGGATAGAATCCGTTCCCTCAGCGCCTGGTGAGTTCGCTTTTTTCCTTGATTTTCAGATTAAGGAAGATGACCCGGCAGTAAAGGTTTTGTTTGATAAACTAAAAGAAGCCACAACAGGATTTAAAGTTCTTGGTTTTTACAATGAAAAGACAATATAGGGAATAAAAGGAGAAATATTATGAAAATATTAATAATCGGGACCGGGCATATCGGTTCCTGGCTTTGCGAGGAACTATGCCACGACCATGATGTTGCTGTTTATGACAGGGATCCCAGAAAGATGAAATATTTCATTAATGTAAAGCGGTTCATGGATCTGAAAGAGACAAAAGAATTTAATCCCGGTATTGTGATAAATTGTGTAAGCCTTAACGGAACAATTGAAGCCTTTGAATCTGTAATTCCTTTCCTTTCAAAAAAATGCATACTGGCAGACACCGCATCAGTAAAAACAGGGTTAGAGGAGTTTTACAAAAAAATAAAAATGCCGTTTGTCTCGACCCACCCGATGTTCGGCCCTACATTTGCCAACATAAGGGATCTCAGCAATGAAAACGCGATTATTATAAGTGAGTCCGGCAAGGCGGGGACAACCTTTTTTGAAACGCTGTACAGGGAATTGAATCTCAATATTTTCTATAACAGTTTTAAAGAGCATGACAGCACGATAGCATATTCACTTTCTATCCCTTTTGCCTCAACCATGGTTTTTGCAGCATGTATGGAAAAGCATGAGGCACCGGGAACAACTTTCCGTAAACATATGGATATTGCCAAAGGGCTCCTTAGCGAGGATGATCACCTGCTTACCGAAATAATGTTCAATAATTATACAATAGACCAGTTGCGGAATATAAACTCACAGCTCACCTATCTTACCCACATTATCAGCGCAAGGGACCATGAAGAGATGGGCAAGTTTCTTAAAAAACTAAGAAACAATATTTTTACTTGACCTCAAAGAGCCGGACGAATATGATTTATTTATGCGTTCCCTGATCGTTTTTTTTGTTCTGTTGTTATCTCCTTACGTTTCAGTTTCAGGGGAAAGCACGGAATATATAAGAAATATTCCCTCATTTTCAAGAATTGAACTGACCGGCAGATTCAATGCAGTTCTTGAGGAAACCCGGCAGTCAGGCAGTATTTCCATAACGGCAAGTTCAGGGAGCTCCGATGATATTGAAACTACAGTATCGGGAGATAAACTGATCGTTTCCAAAAGCAGCGGAATATACCAGCCCAGGAATATTACAGTTAAAATAACGCCGGCACAGTTGATTACAGAACTTTCAGCTTCATCCGGGGTTCTTGTAAAATCCTACAGAAATGTTTTTTCCGTGAAATCGGAAATCAGGGCTGATTCAGGTTCTGCAATGGAATTATTTACTGAATCTTCTGATCTGCTGATAAACTGCGGAAGAAATTCGAAAATCAAAATCAGGGGAAAATCCGAAAATCTTGAAGCCCGTGCTTCAAATGGCGGGGAAATAGATGCATTTCTTCTTGAAGCTTCAAAATGCTTTGCGCATTCATATACAGGCAGTATAATAAAAGTGAATGTTGACAGGCATCTTGAGGCCGGAGCAGGACTGGAGTCAGCTGTCTATTATAAGGGTGATCCTGTCTTCGTTTATCTGTCTGAAGCTTTGGGCGGAAAATATATTAAAGAATAGGTTTGTTGTCAGGAGGAAAAAATGGACGCCAAAAAAATGTATTATGCGGCTGTATCTGAAAAAGTCTTGAAACACTTTGAGAGAAGGGGGATTGAGGGGCACTATTTTGATAATTCAAAACTGCTTCTTGATTTTTTAAAAGAGCTTATTCCTGAGAATTCTGTTGTATCCTGGGGCGGTTCAATGACCCTGGAAGAGACCGGTACGATGGATTTATTAAAATCAGGAAAATATAAAGCTATAGACCGGGAAACTGCTGATACTCCGGAAAAACTTATTCAGGCCTACAGGGATGCTCTTTCATCAGATTATTATTTTATGAGTTCCAGTGCAATAACAATGGACGGGAAGCTTTTGAATATAGATGGTACCGGCAACAGGGTAGCGGCTATTTGCTGCGGTCCCTCTTATGTCGTGGTTGTGGCGGGAATGAACAAAATCGCAACAGATGAAGAAGCCGCTATGGATAGAATTAAAAACTATGCCGCACCGCTTAATGTCATGAGACTCTCTAAAAATACACCCTGCGCATCAACCGGCAAATGCGAGCACTGCGTTTCACCTGCGTCTATCTGCAGCCACACAGTAATTACAAGACGCTCCGCGGTAATTGGAAGAATAAAGGTATTGCTTGTAGGAGAAGATCTGGGATTTTAAAAAATAATTGGCAGCAGCGGGACAGGATGACCTGAGCGATGCCCCTGTCTATTTACCGCCCTTTATTGTGTATCCGAAACTGCATGCAATATAGCTTGCGATAAAATCTTCTTCCGGGGCTGAAGACTCAAACCAGCTGTAAAAATCCCTGCTGTATCTAAAATCTAGAAAGAAAAGGCTGCTGTTAAGCGGGAACTCAAGAGAGCCTCCTGCAAGCCATGAGCTGTTTGCCATCCTGAGAAGTCCTTCATCATATTCTGAGCCGGATGAAGTTCCTGTTGCCTTATCTGTAATATCGACCTTCATCACAGTTGTCCTGTATTTAAGCGCGGCACCTGCATAAAATTTTAAAAGATGCGACGGTATTCTGTAATATACTATAAGGGGAAATTCAATATACCAGGCGGAAGTTTCCATTTCTGAAGAATCGGCAAGCGGGTAGCCGCTGTCAAAGGATGCAGGTATCTTCTGATTGTAAAAATTAAACTCTCCCTGAATACCTGAGGATTCAAATATATCGGCGGAACAGAAAAATCCTCCCCCGAAAGATGAACTGCTTTGTCCCTGCGGTTTACTGCCCGCCATGTCCCAGTCTGAGATATCGTATGTGCTTGTCAGAACCATTGTTTTTAATCCGGCAGAATAGGGCAGGTCAGCTGCTGTAAGACCTCTGCTCAGGCCCCATTCACTCATATTTTTCTTCCATATTTCATATTTGGCAGCAATATCATTCTTTTTATCGACTGCTGAAGAGCAGAAAGATGGATCTTCGAGCAGACTGAGCACTGAGTCAAAAGCAGCAGCTACTCTCCTGCTTTTAAATTTATCATCTGAGTAGAGGTCAATAGGTTTTTCATACCTGCTGATAAGCCTTTTTTCCTTTTCTGTTAAGGAAGGTATTTCAAATTCAATACTTACCCTGTCTTCAGGTTTAAGGATAATGGCTATATCTGCAAGAATTAACCCGCTTCCCATCCTGTTCTGGAGAATCCTGATATTCCTGCTGCCGGAGACAAGATAATCAATATATTCAATATTTCTTCCAATATTGACACCGTCAATGAACAATGTGTAGGAACCGTCATCCTGACCTCTGTTGACAAATGAAATTGATGCAAAAGAGACATTTTCATGTGTAAAGAACCTGAAAACTTCCCTGAAAATATTATCCATGGAGGTCCGCAGTTTTGCCGGTGTTTCCGCAGTCTCCCTGACAGAAAGATGTCCGCCATTATGAGTTGCGTTGAATATGCTTACCTCAATAGTTATATCCCTGCCGGTTTTTGTAACATTCCCGTATATAAGATAGCTTAAATTGTTTTCGCCGCAGTATTCATACATTCCGCTTTCATCAGCAAACTGTTTCCCGTCATTGCTGATGAAAGTCCTGAATTTTCCTGTGAGATCAAGATTTCTGATTAATGTTTCCTCAATCAGTTCTGATGTCCTGTCTATTGAGGAAAGGCCTGTCATGTTTTTTATTCCGGACACTGCTATTACAGGCAGGATTTCAGGTTTCCGGACCGTCTGCTGTGCGCTTGAATTACCTATTAAATAAACAAGATTCAGGAAAAATATTATAATTATACTGCTTTTTTTCATAACTAATTTAGATTATCGGTAATACTCATCCAGATGTCAATAACACTTATTTTAAGGAATAATATATAAACAGCATTGAAAAAAATGTTTATTTTTTACAGAACCTAATATATGATTGACAGCATCAAAACTTTTTTTATTACATTTCACATAACAAGGAATCCATTGTATGATGTTCAAAAGCACTTATACCAGGTATAAAATTATTTTCTTTCTTGCCATTATTACAGGAACTGTCGCTCTTTATTATTTCCGGGAACTGTATCCCGGGAGAGAGGGGCTTTTTTTACCTTTACTCCTCTTATATTCTGTTCTTCTGTTTGCCATCCAGATTTTCTCTTTGAGCAGGGCGGATGTACACTGCAGAAAATGCTCAGATACACTGTTTCTGGAATTTGACAGTGAGGATGATGTTATCAATGACATTATTGAACCGTGTAACAGTCTTCTTATAAGAATAAAGGAGCAGAAAGAAGTTAACAGGGAATTGGAAAGAAGACTGTCGGAGTCCCTTGCCAGGGCCGAAAATTACAGCGGTGAACTTGCATCCATGCTGGAAAACATAAATAATAAAAAAAATATTTTGGAAAATATAAAAAAATATCACGCTGAAATCATCAATGCGGCCGGGATGCTCCAGAATTTTAAAAAAAGTCATCAGGATTTTGAAAGTTATATGAGCAGTGCCGCAGGAAGCCAGATTGATTCCATAACCGGACTCTCTGATGTAATAAAAATTCTGATTGACTCAATATCAAAGGAATCGCAGATTGCGCATCGTGCTGAACTGATATCACACGAAATGTCAGAAACAGTAAAGTCGGGCGGTGAGGATATAACAAAAACCATATGCCTGATAACTGAGATTGAAAAAATATCCCATAAGATAAGAGAAATTATAATAGTTATTGACAATATTTCAGAGCAGACAAATCTTCTTGCAATGAATGCAGCAATTGAAGCAGCCCATGCCGGAGATGCCGGTAAGGGGTTTTCTGTAGTTTCAGGAGAAATACAGAAGCTGTCCAAAGAAACAAACCAGAGTTCGAGAAAAATATCAGAACTGGTGAAAAATGTTTCTGAAACAATAAAGGTAATGATTTCAAATGCACAGAATGCGTCCGGCGGGCTGAAGGCAATAATGGATTCTGTGACAAGAACAGAAAGTATTGTCGCAGACATTACAGGAGCAATAAATGAGCAGTCTGAAGAAAGCAGTAAAATCATGAATGCGGCAGGCGGGCTTTATAAATCCGCAGAAAGCATGAAAAACAATGCAGCCATGAATGTTAATAATAAAATGAATTTTTCCCAGGCACTTGAAACGCTGGATTCCTCGGGAAGAAATCTTGAAGCTGATATCAACGGGTTTCTGGAAAATTTTGATAATACTGAAAAGATGCTGCGGAATATTTTAAGTGCCGAAAAGCTTTAAGCAAAAGTTGAATCTGCTTCAGCCGTATTTTTAAGGGGATTAATAATGTCAGATGAAAAAGAGATGGAAAATTTAAAAGCAGAGCTTGATTCGTTCAGAAAGGAAAAGGAAAAGATAAGAAAGATCATGGAGTCTATTGGAGGGTCCCGGCAAAAAAGTGAAGACAAGTTCCTGAATATTTTTTTTATTATAACAATTTTCTTCCTTTTTGCAGCTGATATCTTAAGGCACCTTTTCCATTTAAATATTCCGTATCCTTCCCTGTTTTCAATTGAACTTGGTGTTCTTCTTGTTTCAGTGAAGATAATATGGATGATTCACAGGCAGACCAAGGTGGAACATTTTCAATTCTGGATACTCAATTCAATAGAGTTCCGTGTAAACGAGATATCAAAGCGGTTGTCCAAAATGGAGGAAATACTTAAAGGGAACCCTAAACAATAATTCTCGGCACCCTCTTGTTGATATTGCAGTATATTTCGTATGGTATTGTCCCGCAAAGCTGCGCGACAGAATCGCCGCTTACTGCTGAATTCCCGCCGAACAGTATAACCTTGTCACCTGTTTCGATACTGCGGTTTTTCCCGATATCCACCATGAACTGATCCATGCAGACCCTTCCCGCCACCGGGTAGGCTGCGCCCTTTATTTCGACTTTTCCCCTGCTGCTTAAAAGCCTGTTATACCCGTCAGCGTAGCCTGCCGGAATAGTAGCTATAAAGGTATCTTCCTTTGCTTCCCAGGTAAGTCCGTAGGAAATCCTGTCTCCTTTTTTAACCTTTTTAATAAAAAGTACTGAAGATTCAAAAGTCATTACCGGTTTTATGTCAAATGTTTTTTCTGTCTCTGTGTCAGGGTATGAGCCGTAAAGTATTATCCCCGGCCTTACCATATCAAAAAAAGCATCAGGGTACTGCAGAATGGCACCTGAGTTTGCCGCATGGACAAGTCCTGTATCGATTTTTTTCTCCCTGATCTTATCAACAGTATTTTTAAATAAAGCGATCTGGTTTTCCGTGAATTCCCTGTCCCTTGTGTCGGATACCGGGAAATGGGTACATACGCCGCCGAGTTTAAGGTTTTTATTTTCCGCAATGAATTCCGCTATTGCCGGAGCCTCTTCAGGTCTGCATCCGATCCTTCTCATTCCGGTGTCAATCTTGAGATGGACAGTTTTCCTGACTCCTCTTTTTTGAGCTTCTTTTGCTATATCATTGAGGTAAGATGTGTCTGCGGTAAAAGGGGTAATATCAAAATCAAATAGTTCACCTATTTCGCCGGATGACGCAAGACTGAAAAGAAGTATCGGCGCCTTGAGTCCTTTTTCCCTTAGGGATGCCCCCTCGCTTACAGCCGCAACTCCAAGGTAATCCGCAGAAGCGGTATCAATGGCCCTGCCTGCTAACGCCGCGGCCCCGTGTCCATAGGCATCCGCTTTAACAGCAATGCATATTTTTCTGTTTTTCCCTGTTCTTTCCCTTATGTTCCTGAGATTGTAAAGGAAATTGCCTTCGCTTATTAATGCTTTTGTGACTCTCATGTTTACAATATTATCACCGCTAACTTCACAGTGCAAGGCTCGATTTTATAATAGTTCTGTATTAAATTTACTTTATGGATTTATTTGAAAACAAAAGAAAGCAGATGGTTGAGTATCAGATAAAGGCCAGGGGTATTTCTTCAGAAAAAGTCCTTGAAGCAATGATGAAAGTCAACCGGCACCTGTTTGTCCCGCCGGATAAGGAACTTTATGCCTATGAGGACAGGCCTCTTGCAATCGGGCATGGACAGACAATCTCCCAGCCCTATATAGTGGCGCTGATGACTGAAGCGGCATCCCTTGCAGGCAGCGAGAAAGTCCTTGAAGTCGGCACAGGGTCAGGCTATCAGTGCGCTGTGCTTTCATGCTTATCCGATTTTGTTTATACAATTGAAAGAATAAAACCTCTCGCAGTGCTTGCCGGTAAAACACTTACCGATAATGGATTTTTGAACTGTAAAATTATACACGGCGACGGCTACAATGGCCTTCCGGATCAGGCACCGTTTGATGTAATTATGTTAACCGCATCTCCTCCAGCCATGCCGGAAAAACTGCTCAAACAGCTTAACGAAGACGGGGGCAGGATGATTCTCCCTTTAGGTTCTGTCAGCCAGACACTTATTAAAGTTATCAGATACAGAAGCAGATTCATCCGCGAGGATCTTGCCGGTGTAATGTTTGTTCCAATGGTGTCTGGTGTGCCGGATTATACATGAATCGGCAGGAAATGTTTACAAAAACGCAATTATATGAATTACTGTTTGCCATAAAGGTGCATTCGGATTTAGAATAAAAGAGGTAAAACTTCAAACTGAATTATAATGAAGTTTTACTGCACCCAGAGTGTCCGGTTATTCATGCATATTTGAGCTGCAAGGAGCTGATTATGGAAATTAATTTTTATTCAAGAGGGGCTGCCCAGGAAGTTACGGGATCACGCCACTATCTCGAAGTTAACGGATCTGTTGTACAGATTGACTGCGGGGCCTACCAGGGGAAAAGGCAGGAATCAGAGGAAAGAAACAGGGCTATAGCAAAGGATATAAAAGATGTGAATGCCGTCGTTCTAACCCATGCCCATTTTGACCACAGCGGAATGCTCCCGGTTCTTGCTAAAAACGGATATTCGGGAAATATTTACGCAACTCCTGCAACACGGGATCTTGCCTCACTGATCATGATGGACAGCGCCCATATTCAGGCGAGAGATATTGAATATCTCAGAAAAAAAGCATTGAAGAACGGAACCCAGTTCAGCGGAGAAGTTATTTATGATGAGGAAGATGTTATAAAAGCAGGAAACCAGTTTGTCACTGTTTCATATAAAAGACCTATACTTTTGACTCCTGAAGTTGAACTTACCTTTTATGATGCGGGTCATATCCTCGGTTCCTCAGTAGCTGTTTTCAGGATAAAGGATAAAGATGGAAAAGAGATAATATTTGCATCCTCAGGCGATCTCGGAAGAAACAACAAACCCATTATCAGGGATCCTGAAATAATACCGGATCCTGATTATCTTGTTATTGAAAGCACCTACGGCGACCGGCTCCACGATAGTGATTTTGATGCGGAGAAAAAACTGGGTGAGATTATAAGGGAAACTGCGCAGAAAGGGGGCAAGATAGTTATTCCCGCGTTCGCGATTGAGAGGACACAGGAAATTATCTACCATCTTCACCTTCTTCTGGACAGAAAAGAAATCCCTGAAATGCCGATTTTCGTGGATAGCCCTATGGCAACTAACGCTACTGCCATTTTCAGAATACATCCTGAATGCTATGATGCTGAAACCAATGAAGCTTTTATAAAGCATCATCAGAATCCTTTCGGCTTCAACTCCCTCCGGTATACATCAAGCGTTGAGGAATCAAAAAGCATAAATGATGTAGCAGGGCCCGCAATAATAATTTCCGCAGACGGTATGTGCGAGGCAGGGCGGATCAGGCATCATCTGATACAGACAGTTGAAAAACCTGAAAACACAATTCTTATAGTCGGTTATATGGCACAGCATACACTGGGAAGAAGAATACAGGAAAAAAATAACAAAATAAAAATATTCGGCGATACACTTGTTTTAAGAGCCAGGGTCGAGTCGCTGAACGCATTCAGCGCGCATGCAGATTACAATGAAATCAGGGATTATGTATCGCGGCTTGATTTAAAGAAATTAAAAAAGGTTTTTCTTGTTCACGGTGAGCCTGATGCTCAGGATAACCTTAAAAAGGAACTTGAAAAAGCAGGAATAAAAAGCGTGGAAATTGTTAAATATGGAGAAAATTACAAAATTACCCAGGACTCTGAATAATCAGGGCCTATAAATTTATTTTACTGAATTTAATAAAGTAACATATGAAAAGAAGATACATAATAGCTATCACAATATTGTTTTTATCCGCTTTGAGCCTGTTATCAGAATACTATGTGAGACTGATTATAAAAGAAAACAGGGCGGTCCTCAGGGTCCTGACTGCGGAAAAAGCTAATATTGTAAGAGTAAAGCTTGAAAGCATAATTAACACAAATCTCAACCTCACATACGGTCTTATTGCCAGTATAGCAGTAAATCAGGATTTTAAAAAAAGTGAAATGGACCGGCTGGCTGAATTTGTTCTTCAGGAATCCAATTCAATCAGAAATATCGCGTTAGCGCCGGGAAATGTTATTGCCTATGTAAGTCCATATGAAGAAAATAAAAAGGCGATAGGTCTTGCATATCTTGAAAACGCGGAACATCGGGATTCAGTTCTTAAAATGATGAAAGTAAAGCGCAAAGTAGTTGCCGGGCCAGTCAGCCTTGTGCAGGGCGGAACAGGCTTTATCGGAAGAATACCTGTCTACAGGGATACGGAAAAAACAGAATACTGGGGACTTGCAAGCATTGTAATTGACGCCGAATGTGTTTATGAGCGTTCAGGTTTGAAGGACAATGTTTCAGGGATTGAAATCGCCCTTAGCGGAAGAGACGGTTCAGGTGAATGCGGAGATGTTTTTTTCGGGAAGGAAGAAATATTCAACAATGATCCTGTAATACTTACTGTTCAGCTGGGAGATGATTCCTGGGTACTTGGGGCTGTTCCTGCAGGAGGGTGGAACGATCCTGAATCAAACAGGAAGATTCTGCTTGCCAGAATCGGCGGTATAACAATTGCCCTTTTTTTAACCCTTTCTTTTCTTATTCTGCTGCTGTCAAACAGGACAATGCAGTATTATGCACTTTATGATCCGCTTACCGGGCTTGCCAACAGGAGGCTGTTCAGGATTGTATCACAACAGCTTTTAAATCTTTCATACAGGAAAAACAGGATACTCGGCATACTTTTCCTCGATCTTGATGACTTCAAAAAGGTAAACGATACTTACGGGCACAAGACAGGAGACAAGGTACTTGTTGAAACATCTAACCGGATAAAGGACTCATTAAGAAAATCCGATATAGTCTGCAGACATGGAGGAGATGAGTTTGTTGTAATACTTCATGATGTGGACTCCAGGGATAACATAGAAAAAATTGCCGGGAAGATTTTAAACAGTATTTCACAGCCTCTGAATCTCCAGGGGCTTATAATCAACTTAGGGGTAAGTATCGGGATATCTATCTATCCTGAAGATGGTGTTTCAATTTCCGATCTCCTTAAAAAAGCAGATTCAGCAATGTATTGTGCAAAGCAACGCGGAAAAATGTCATTCCATTTTTATAAGCAATAAACTATTTTTCGTGCTGCCAATATCCTTTTGTAATATATTTTTTTAACGGAGGAATTCTTATCATGAAAAAAATAATATTTTTCTTTTCTCATTATTATCTGTTTTCGGGGAAGTAGAATTCGACGGTAAAACATACTTTACGGATAAGGACCTCGAAAAGTATAACCGTGAAAGCAAGGCAGGTTTTTTTATAGCTGTTGACGGTGTGGTTTACGATGTATCAAAAGTCCCTGCCTGGAAAAGCGGCAGCCATAAGAGCGGCAGTGCGGGAGAAGACATCTCCGGCAAGATTACATCTGCTCCTCACGGGAAAAAAGTTCTTGCAAGGCTGCCTGTCTCTGGTTATCTTGTAAAAGGATTTACACTGAAAGAACTTGAGGCTTACAACGGAAAAAACGGCATGCCGAAATATATTGCAGTCGACGGTGTTGTTTTTGATGTAGGAAATACCGCAGCCTGAAACTCAGGCATGCACAAAGTCGGAGCAGCAGGAGAAGATATCTCTGACAAAATCGTAAAGGCCCCTCACGGCAAAGGGGTTCTTCAGAAGAGAAAAGTTGCAGGAATAATCTCTTCTGCTGTACAATAAATAAAAATAGCTGATATTGCGCCAGGCAGGTATAAAAGAATTGAATTATTTTTCAATAATTGATGTTGAAACGACAGGTTTTTCACCATTAAAAAACGACAGGATCGTTGAGATCGGTATAATAAAAATTGATGAAGAAGGTAAATTTCTCGGTTCGTTTGAGACACTTGTAAATCCTCAAAGGGAAGTAGGCCCAACCCATGTACACGGTATATCTGAAAGTATGGTTACAGGCGCCCCAAGTTTCTCGGAAATAGCATGCGATATCCTTGAATTTATTGACGGGACATATCTGGCTGCCCATAACTCCGAGTTTGATATGAGTTTTCTAAGGAATGAGTTTTCTCCGTTTGGCGTGGATATATCCGCGTTTCCAGGTTTCTGTACATTGAAAATCGCGCGGGAAATACTTCCTTCACTTCCGTCAAAAAGCCTTGATTATCTTACCCGCCATTTCGATATCAAAAATCCTCTCATGCATTCAGCATATTCGGATGCTGTTGCCGCATCGGAGCTGCTGCTGATTTTTTTGAAAAAATATAATTATCAGTTAAAATATGACCGGATGAAAATTGTTGAGAATGTAATGAAGGACAATCTCTTCTTTACCCCTTCCGGCAAAAAGCTTACAAGGGCAGACCTGCTTAAAATGTAAAAGATGTATTGATTTATACTTAACATGTGTATAGTATGTATCTGTGGACAGCATAAATCTTCAAAAAATATCAGTTTTACAGGATCAAAGCTCCGGGAATTCACCCCGTATATGGCTTTTTAACGATCTTATAAAATGCGGATTCCCGTCTCCCTCCGAAGGATACGCTGATGCGGAAATTGATTTCAACACATATATTATTGACCGACCCTCCTCCTCATACTGCTTTTTTGTTAAAGGAGATTCCATGGAAGGGCTCCATATCCTCAGCGGGAGCTGTAACTGTTGTGTTTGAACCAGACAGGCACAGGGAAAGTGAAAAAAACTGCAGCAGGCAGTCAGCGAAATAAACTTCAGATATGGCAGAAATACTGTCTCAAGCCTTTCATGCGGAACCGGGAACCCTGAGTGGCAAATGAGGCAGCAGAAGCTTTCCCCCGGATATACTACAGAGATCAATGATTTTCCGGTTGTTTCCGCGGGGTAGGCTGTGATGAAAAACTTCTCTCCCGGCTGCCCGGCAACGGATAAAAAAAAGTGATTGACCATTGGAAAAAAAGAATATAACATAACCTGACCTGACCGATTAGTCGGCAACTCCCTGAAAACAGGGAGAATTTTTTTAAGCATATAACGACCGGTTGGTCGGTATATTGTCAAAAAGGGGGTCTACATTGGGCGGATTTGCAGATTTTTCAGTTTTTCTTGCTTATTCTCTGGTTTTTCTGTCAGCTGCTGTATGCATTATTTATGGCATAGTCAACTGGAATAAAGAGGGGGATGTCAGCGCGGAAGAAAATGAGGAAGAAAAAAAATGGCTGAAAACCGAGATTGAAATTGATGAAGAAATATCAGGAGGAGGGGCCGTATGAATATGTTCTGGCTGATTACAATAATTGTAGTTTATCTTTCAGTTATTTCTTACCTTGGGTATCTGGGGTTTTCCCACACAAAAAACAGCCTTGACTATATGGTTGGCGGAAGAAATATTCATCCCTATATTATGGCAATGTCTTACGGCGCGACTTTTATATCAACTTCTGCAATTGTAGGATTCGGCGGAGCTGCTTCTTTTTTCGGGATGAGTATGCTGTGGCTGACTGTCTGCAATATAGGTGTCGGAATATTCATCGCTTTTGTTTTTTATGGCAAGAAAACAAGGCGGATGGGGCTTAATCTTGACGCCCACACCTTCCCTGAGTTACTGGGGAAACGTCTTGACAGTATTTTTATACAGAGATTCGCAGGTATAATAATTTTTATCTTTATGCCCCTTTATGCCGCAGCCGTTCTTATCGGCGCTTCAAGACTGATTGAAGGGCTGCTTGGTATGCCTTACATTTATGCGCTTTCAATTTTTACTATTCTTGTCGCAGCTTACGTAATTATGGGCGGACTTAAAGGAGTCATGTACACGGACGCGCTGCAGGGAAGTCTCATGTTTTTCGGGATGATATTTCTGCTGATTTTTGTTTACTTCAAACTCGGCGGTATTACAGAAGCCCATTCCTCTCTTACCGCGCTTGCATCAAAAATCCCTGAAGGATTTGCGAAAATAGGTCATGCCGGATGGACTGCATCACCTGCCCTTAATACCCCTTTATGGTGGATAATATATTCATCTCTGGTTCTTGGCGTAGGTATCGGTGTACTGGCTCAGCCACAGCTTGTTGTCAGGTATATGACTGTAAAGAGCAATAAAGAGCTTAACCGGGCTGTTGCAGTCGGAGGGCTGTTTATTCTTGCTACAACCGGTACTGCCTTTATAATCGGGTCACTTTCAAATGTCTATTTTATTGAAAATTTCGGAAAGCTTGCTGTCCAGATGGCTGAAGGCAATCAGGACAAGGTAATTCCCATATTTGTAAAAGAAGCCATGCCGGTCTGGTTCGGTTACATGTTTATGCTTGTTATTCTTTCGGCAGGCATGTCAACATTAAGCTCACAGTTTCATACAATCGGAACAGCGGTTGGAAGAGACATTATCCCCAGGTTTAGGGATAATAAAAACAGGGAAATAGTTATTACAAAAATAGGTATTGCCATAAGCATTCTCGCGACAGTTTTTCTCGGTATTAAAATGGGCCCGGGGATAATAGCGCAGGCTACTGCAATCTTTTTCGGTCTTATGGCTTCAAGCTTTCTTGCCCCGTATACAGCTGCGCTTTACTGGAAACGGCTGACAAGAAAAGGGGCGATAGCAGGTATTGTCTCAGGTGTTTCCACTACTGTATTCTGTTTTCTTTTCCTGCATGGAAAAGAGGCTGCAGTCTTCGGCATTTCAAAACTTCTAACAGGCCGGAATACAATTCTGGGGGGTATGTGGCCTTTTGTGGACCCTCTGGTAATAGCACTTCCGGTTTCAATAATCTTTACGATAGGTGTCAGCCTGATTACAAAGGTTGAGAATCAGGAGACTGTTGAAAAATCTTTCAAAGGCTGCTGAACAGCGTCATAAATGAAAAAACGGCAGGGCAGAAACATATCCAGGTACCTGGATCTGCCCTGCTTGATAAACATGACGTATTTATTAAGTTTTTATTCTGTTAAAATAGAAAAATCAAATCTTTTCAAAAATCCAAAACAAAACTATTATAATAGCATGAATTTTCATTCAAAATAAAAAAGTAAGAGGCTGTGACGTGAAAAAAACCTTTGAGAATCTGCCGGAAGCAAAAAAAGAGAGGATTATATCTGCCTGTATAGAGGAATTCTGTGAAAACGGGTATGAAAAAAGCACTACCGACAATATTGTTAAAAAAGCCGGAATATCGAAGGGGGGACTTTATGAGTATACTGAATCAAAAAAAGAACTATATATTTTTATTGTCATGTACACCTATGAAAAACTTTATAACTATCTGAGGAACAAGGTTGATGGTATGCAGAAGGAACTGCCTGCCGATATCCTTGACCGGTTTAAAATAATTTCAGACTTTGCCATAAATTTTTACATCGATCATCCTGAATATGTGAAAATGATTGTAAAAACATATAAAATACATGATGTAGAAATAGAAAAGGAAGTCAGAAATATTTTTAATTCGCAGTTTATGACTATTTTCGGCAATATTGACGGGTCAAATCTAAGATATGATAAAGACCGGATATTTGACCTTCTTATGTGGCTATTGCTTAAGACCAGATATGACTTTCTTGTAGAGCTTGATTATGTCAATGATTTAAATGCCCTTAAACAGGACTACATCGCAAACTGGGAGTTTTTCCTCAATGTCCTTAGAAACGGTATTTACAATTAGTGATGTAGAAGAATTAAATATGACTATATTAACCGCTTGTTTTGACATTGAATTTGTCTGAAAGAAAAAAGTTATCGTTATCAATAAAATAATTGAATTGGACAGGGGTTTTTCCACGGATATATTATCTTTGTATATAAAAGGAGAAATCTGATGAAAAAGTTGTTTTTACTGCTGTTCTGCCTTACTTTCTTATTTGTGTTTTCATGTGCCACAAATCCGCCTGTAGCATCTGATTCTGCTGCGAAAATTGATAAGGAAATTGCAGAAGGGAAGATACCGACTATTGAATACAAAATTCTTTTAAATGAAAACCTCTTTAAGTTTAATTTTAACGAAGCAGGAGACCCTATTCTTACAGCTGATATAGCTAAGGTACTTAAAGAAGCTGGCGTTGTATTCCCTGCAGACAAGGGACCGGCTAAAAAAGGAGCTAACCTATATGCTGTTACAGAAAATGGGGAATTACAGAAACAGGAACTTATATACAGGATAAAAGAAGATAGTCTGAATCCTGCAAAAAGTAAAATTACTCTGAAATCAAGAGGTGATAACTTTGAAAATCTTGATTTCAAAACAGTTGAAAAAGTAGCATATGAGTTTGATGCAGCAGCAAGCGGAAAACCGACTACAGACAGAAACAAACTTGTGCATAAATACAATACATCTCTTGATTTTAAATATGATTCGAGCAAAGATTTTGCAGTAAAAGATGGTAAACTTGATTTTCAGGATTCATGGAAGTGGCTGGATAAAAAATATTACTGGGTGCATCATATGCTCAGACAGAATTATCCCTCAATAGTTAATGCAACATTCCCTGGTGTAGCCTACACATATTCATTTATCGGAGAACCGGCAGATACTGACCCGAAATATAAAGATCTTGAGTTTGCTTTTGATTACTGGATTATGAAAAAAGATGGCAAAGAAAAAATAGTTACTGAGCTTTCCTGGGAAAATACGGTAGACCTTACACCTGAAAGAAAGGTTATACTGGATAACTACTATTTTAATATGTATAAAAAATTGTATGATAAGGGTTATGTTAAAAAAGATCAGTTATTAAAAACTGACGAATATTTGAAGTTTTTTAAATAAAGCATTCACCTGTTATTTTATCCTGCAGCCGGGTAACCGATTCCCGGCTGCCCATCTTTCTCCAGCGGTCATTGTTCCTGCTTAAAAGTGAATCAGTGAAAATTTTACTGAGTAAAAAACTTCCCGTATTTACCGGGAAATCTGGCTAAAACCAATAATTACAAATATTTATTCTCATGGATGAGAAACGGACTCATGACCCGTTTTTCAGGTGGCGTCCATTACTGCAAACCATATTTAATAAGGCTGTTCATATCTTGTTTTTATTTGAAAAAATAATATAATTATAATAATTGGAGATATCAATGAAAAAAATAGCCTTTTTAGTGCTGATTATTGGCATAATGACAATTTCTTCAGCATTATATGCGCAGACGGCTGAACAGGAAATAGTTATACAATCTGTAACTGGAATTGTAAGTTGTGAAGTTTCCACAGGTAAATGGGAAACAGTCACTGCAGACAAAAAACTTACACAGGCTACACAAATAAATACCGGACTCAACTCCTCTCTTACCCTTAAAATGGGCGAACGGGTAATAACTATACCGGCAATGCAGAAAGGAACAATAGAAAAGCTGATCGCTTCTTCTTCTGAAAGCAGGACCGGTATAAAATTAGGCGCAGGAATAACGGAAACGCCTGTAATTACTTCTACACAGGAGAGGACAAATATTTCAACCGCTTCAACACGGGCAGAAAAAATTAATGATGAAGTTAAATGGATAGAAGAAGAAAAAGAAGAAGAAAAAAAATAAAAGCATTTATATATATGCTGAGTAATTTCAGCGATATATAAGCCATGAATTTGTTATATTTTTCTCATAAATGACAAAAAAACCTCATTAAATCCAGGCATAATTAAAAAGAGTCTAAAATACACAAGTAATTTATTAACAACAGGGTCAGGCGGATATTTGTTGATTTTACTGAACCATGATTTATAATAAATATTATTTTTTAATATTGGAGCAATTATGAAAAAACAGCTGGTACTGATTTTAATTACAGCATTTATATTTGTGCTTTCTGCTGTGAGACAGACATGGGAACGCCCCCTGCTCTTGTCTTGAAATTCTCTGTTGATGGTTTTGTTTCGGACGGTTCAGGCGTTCTGGTAGATTATACAATTATCAATGACGGGGAAGGGGACCTTGAAAACTGCAAGATACAACTTGCCATAGAGACTACAACTTCCAATTATACGTACTGGACAGGCGGTGTTAATCTTTCCAAGGGTAAAAGCCATTCTGTCGATGAAGAACATATAAATGTAGGCGGTACTACTAATGCCGTATATGTCATTGCCGCCGGGTTTGATGATTATTCAAAATCATCAACCAGTCCTGGAAGAACAATAATTTACTATGACAAACAGATTAAACAATGATTTTTATGAACAGTCTGACGTGATACAGCCAGTCCAGTAAAAGGGGAAAAATATGAAAATATGGTTTGATATGAGGACTGTTGCGCTGTTTTCAGGACTGATTATGTTTGTACTCTTCTTTTGCATGCTTTTTATATTTATCCGGAGGAGAACCTATAATGGCTTTTTATTCTGGGTTATTGCCACATTCCTGAATGCTCCCGGCCTAATGCTGCTGAGTCTGAGGGGTTATCTCCCTGATTTTATCACGATCGTAACGGCAAACATGTTAATTACTCCTTCGGCCGGATTAAATGCTTACAGCCTTGAGGTCTTCTACGGCGGTAAAGGTAAAAAGCAGTATTATGTTTCTGCATCTTTTCTGATTTTATTTCTTTTATCTATTTTACTTATCGGGATCCAAATGTAAATGCCAGGATAGTTATAATTTCTGCGGTATGGTCCTTTCTTTTCTCTTACTGTCTGTATGTAATTCATCGCAGAACATTATGGCAGCACAAAGAGAAAAATCTGCTTTTAACCGGGTCTTTGATTTTTCTGGTTATTTGCAATCTATACCGAATTTTTCCTACTGTTTATATTGAGGGACGAATCACGGATTTCATGGCTGCTTCAGCTATTCAGGGCATTTTACTGGAAATTAATTTATTGGCGCATGTACTAATTGTTATTGGACTCATCGTTCTTAACTTTGAGAGAGCGGAGGGCGATCTTCATACTGCCGTATCTGAGATAAAAACACTTAGAGGCATTATTCCCATCTGTTCTAACTGCAAGAAAATCAGAAATGATGAAGGGGTCTGGAATCAGATCGAATCCTACATCGAAGAACATTCTGAGGTTGAATTTTTTTCTCATGGTATCTGCCCGGAATGCACAAAAAAGCTTTACCCTGAATTATAGAAGCCCCTGTCCGCTCTGCATTAAAAATCCTCATTCTCATGCATTTGTCACAGTTTTATCACAAATGGCAAAAAACCGCATAAAAAAAGCTTCCGCAATTAAGCTGGAAACTCCATAAAACATTGATGCACAACAAGTCGCCATTATCCCGAACGCAACGCTTCGCAAACACATGACCTGTTGCTCAGGAGGCGTTCGTATATAGCAAATCATTGTTAAAATATTAAATATCGTATGAATTATAGACTATTTACCGTGTTTTTACTTAATAATACAGTCACTTTTTTTTGTTCTGCTATCTATTCTTTTTACATTTTATCAGAAGTAATTATTTAAAATAATAAGTTGATTAAGTAAAAGAAAAGCATTTTCTCATACTGTTGGTTTTCACTCTGAACTGACAGTATCAAGGGATGCCCATAAATGTTTTCCCGATTATATTGCCATGTAATAATTAGGTTCTGAATAATTGACAGAAATAAAAAAAAATAATATTGTTTATATACCAAATCGTAAGATAAGGATAAAGAGATTTTCGGGGCAAGGTGAGGAACTTCCGCAAGGGGGCTCCAATTCCTTACCGGCGGTAACAGCCCGCGACTTCCCCTTGGGGAATTGAGTCTGGTGAAATTCCAGCGCCGACGGTATAGTCCGGATGGAAGAAGATCATATGTACCCTGCAATTCAGGGGCATATTTTTAATGGAATTTCAGGCCCCGTGAAAGCTAATTGCTTTCCCGGGGCTTTTTTTATCTTCTAATCAAACCCTAAACCTCTCCTATCCTGAAGGAGAGCATTATTGACTACAATGAATTGATGGACAGAGCCCTGACTCTTGCAAGAATGGGCTGGCCTGCGCCGAATCCCTATGTCGGTGCTGTGATCATCCGGGAAGGCCGGATAATAGGAACTGGATACCACATCCGAAGGGGAGGAATGCACGCAGAAGCTGCAGCTTTGGCTGCTTGTAATGAGGACCCTGCCGGCGCGGTTTTAGTTGTCACAATGGAGCCTTGTTGTCACTCCGGAGAGGGCAAGCTTACTCCACCTTGTACCGAGACAATTATCGCAGCCGGCATCTCTACAGTGGTTGTGGGATCTCTGGATCCTAACCCAATTGTGGCAGGGAAGGGAATCGTTCGTCTCAGAGCTGCCGGAGTAAAAGTTATTACAGGAATTCGCGAACAGGAATGTCAACTCCTCAATAAAACTTATTTTTATCATCGCCGTACCGGTTTGCCATGGGTTCATTTGAAGATAGCCCAGACCAATGATGGTTTTGCCTCATTCCCTGAGGGTGGTGGAATTATTACCGGAGAAGATGTCCGCAGGGAAGTACACCAACTGAGAGCGAAGCATCAGGCGATATTGGTTGGATCGGGTACCGTAAAAACTGATAATCCAAAACTTAATGTCCGTTATGCAGAAGGGCCTGATCCGCTTAAGATCATTCTCAATACCAGCCTCGATCTGAATGTAAATATTCCTCTTTTTTATCCGCCTGGAACGGCCTGGATTATAGGGGGGGAAGGAGCTTTGGAGAAGAACAGGAGAGAATGGGAATTAAAAAATGTTCCAGTCATTCTTGTTCCTGGAAATCCTCAGGGCTATATCCGACTTGGATCACTCATGGAGGAGCTGGGACGTCGGGGGATCATCAGTCTCATGGTCGAGGGGGGACCGAAAATTTCTGCGGCCCTTCTGGCAGATAATCTTGTCCAGGAATTGAGTATTTACAGGTCTCCCCGAAATATTGGGAAAGGCATACCTTCATTTTCACCCGACCATCCTTTTTTACCTGCCCAAGTGGGACTTTTACAAGTGGAAAACAGGCGAATAGGATCTGATAGGCTGTTCCGATATGAAAAAACAGACAAGGCAGGTGAGTCGTGTTTACAGGGTTAATCCGCGAAATAGGGTGGATAGAAGCAATCCGGACAGGAAGGGGCATTAGACATATTACCTATTCAGCTCCGGCAATTGCAGGTTCACTGAAAACAGGCAGTTCGGTGGCGGTAGACGGCGTATGCCAGACTGTTACTGCACTGACACACAAGGGGTTTTCAGCCCAGGCTCTGGAAGCGAGTTTACTGAAGACTACTCTGGGAGATGTAAAAAAAGGATCTCCAGTCAATCTGGAACCGGCTCTAGTCGTTGGAGAGTCTCTGGACGGCCATATTGTCCAGGGGCATGTTTCAGGGACAGCCGTGATACTGGGGATGAAGAAACAGGGAATGAATAGATATTTACGGCTGAAACTTGCACCGGAACTTATTAAAAACTGTGTTTCCGAAGGTTCTCTTACCGTGAACGGCATCAGTCTTACAATAGCTGAATTAAGGTCCTGTGAAATAGTGATTAATATCATTCCGCTTACATGGGATACAACAACCCTGCAATTTAAACATGCGGGGGATATGGTAAATATCGAAACTGACTTCTTCCTCCGCAGAGAGGAAGTGACTGCACGTAACAGTGCTCTAACCAAAGAGAGGATAATTAAATGGGGATACTAACAAGAAAAGACATTGTGCAGAAAGTAGAAACTGCTATTAAAAAACTTCAAAATGGAGAGATTATCATTTTAACTGATGATAAAGATCGTGAGAATGAAGGTGATTTAGTATGTCTGGCAGAAAAAACTACAACTGCAATGGTTGATTTCATGACACGAAAGGGTCGGGGACTGATATGTACTCCTCTGGGCCCGGAACTTGTAAAACAATTGGGGCTGCAATCTTCAATTTTGGGAAATGACAGCCCATTCTTCACTCCTTTCACAGAATCGGTAGATGCGAAAGGAACCACAACGGGAATTTCAGCAGGAGAAAGGGCTTTGACAATCAGGCTGTTGGCGGATCCGAAATCCACCCGCGGTGATTTTACACGACCCGGGCATATTTTCCCGCTGGCAGCCAATTCCAGGGGAGTGCTTGGCCGGGCCGGACATACCGAAGGAGCTGTAGATTTGGCAAGATTGGCTGGTACGGTACCGGCAGCTGTAATCTGTGAAATTCTTGGCGAAAATGGAGGTATGGCCCGGGGTGTTGAGCTGGATAATTATGCAAAAAGAGAAGAGCTTTTCTGTCTTTCTATGGAAGAACTTACAACGTATCTATACCGGCCGCTTGAAACAGTTTGGTTACCTTTAAAACAAGGGAATTTTAATCTTTCGATATTTCCAAAACTCTCTGTCGAAACAGATTATCCGGTTGTTCTTTCCTCTCATATAAATGAAACAGAACCGGTAATGGTCCGGATTCATTCCCAGTGTCTTACGGGAGATCTTTTTGGTTCTCAACGTTGTGACTGCGGAGCTCAACTGGAACAATCTTTAAACCTCATATCCGGAGAGGGAGGTATACTGATTTATCTTTCCCAGGAGGGGCGGGGTATTGGACTTCTTGATAAGATCCGGGCTTACAAGCTGCAGGAGAACGGGATGGATACATTGGAAGCTAACCTTGCACTGGGACACTCAGGAGACTCCCGGAATTACGATACAGCAGTCAGAATTCTGAAAGCTCTGGATTTAAAAAACCTGGTACTTCTTACCAATAATCCTGAAAAATTTGCAGCTCTGGAAAAAGAAGGATTTGCGGTAGAAAGAAGAGCTCTTGAAATACCTCCAGATAAATATAATTACCAGTATTTATTAACTAAAAAACAACGCATGGGACATTTTTTGTCTCTCAGGGAGAATGTATGAATAATTTAGGTCTTAAGGAATATGAAGGAAACTTTAATGCCAGTGAAGGACTTTGGGCATTGGTTGTCAGCCGGTTTAACAGTTTGATTACAGAAAAACTTCTGGAGGGTGCTGTGGATGCACTGTGCCGTCATGGGGCATCTCTCAAATCTATTGAAATTATCCGTGTTCCTGGTGCCTTTGAGATTCCATGGGCTGCGCGGGAAGCTGCGGTTATGGGAAAATACAGGGGAATTATCTGTCTGGGTGCGATAATAAGGGGAGATACACCTCATTTTGATATGGTGGCTAATGAAACCTCTAAAGGTATCGCATCAATTGCCGTTGAGACAGGGGTCCCTGTCGGATTCGGTGTGTTAACAACCGAAAACCTTGAACAGGCATTGGAAAGGGCAGGTACGAAAGCAGGAAACAAGGGATTTGATGCTGCTATGACTGTCATTGAAACAGCCCAGTTGAAAACAGTTTTAAGAGAAGAATAATTTTTCTTTAGGGCTATTTTAAATGTCAAGCTTCTTTCGAATTGTCAATTTTTCGGAAGAAGCATTATTACCAGAAAAGAAAATCATATACCTTTCTTTCTAAATACAAATGGATCAATTTATATTCATTCCAGACACTTTTAAATTGAATTTCAGGTATTTTCTCTTCATTTGTAATTTCTTACATGAGAAAAACAACTAAAAGGAAAATTAATTAATGAAATATAATAAGCAATAATTTTTCTTATTAATGTTTTCGTTTTTACATATCTAAAAGTGTTTCTATTGGTAATCTTGTTTGAGACATAGTTTCATCTTTTCGATCACTTAATATCCTTAATATTTGGATGATATCCTGATTTTCAACAGCAATAATGAATTTTCCATTTTTCATACTGCCTTTGATATCACAATCACTTAATTTAATATAAGGAGTAACAAGATCAGGCAAATTTACCGCCACACTACCATGCGGAGCTTCATCTGAATTGTTATACCATTTACGACAATGAGATCTATAAGTATTTAAAAAGTTTGAAACTTCCTCATGAGATATTTCTTTTTTCCATAAATATTCGTAAAACTGATCCCGTACACCGCCATTAACATTATTTTGGGAACTAAGATTTATAAAAACAACTAACTTATAAAATATTTATGTTTAGATATAATCTTTTCTGGAATACGAAAAGTAACAAAAATAATAAGTCAAAATACTTATAATATGGGATTAATTTTAAAATAGTTGACATTAGTATTTTCTTTATGTTGTTTTTCCTGAATTAGTTTTCAGGTGATTGATAAAAAGAATTTAAGGAATATAATTGTATTTCAGTAAAAAACAGATAGAGAAATAACCTTTTTGAAGGTATCATAGTTCTGTAAATCATGACTAAGGATCAACTCTTGATATTATGAATCATTTGAAAACGCACAGACAGGGGTAAATGAATGATAGTTGCAGTGATAGACGGAATGGGCGGCGGAATTGGGGCTGAAATAATCAACCAAATTAAGAAAGATATCAAGGATAATGTTACTGTTATAGCGCTTGGTACAAATGCATCTGCGACAGAAAGGATGATGCAGGCAAAGGCAACCCGGGGTGCGTCAGGTGAGAATGCAATTCGTATATCAGTACGGGAAGCTGATTTCATTATCGGACCTATCGGGATTGCTTTTCCCAATGCGATGATGGGGGAAATTACACCCGCAATTGCTGAAATAATATCTCTTTCCACTGCAAAAAAAATTCTTATCCCTATTAACCAGCCTCATTATATAATACCAGGGATTGAAGAGCGTTCGCTCAATGATTCAATTAATCTTGCAATTAAATATATCAAAAAGATATTGACAGAAAACAAGTGAGCATAATAATATAAATTACCGGTATGAAACCGGTTTTTGCGGTAAAAGAATACCGTATTTCTGCTATTTACAAACTTATCAAAGATCCGGCAGTAACGGATACTGCACAACAGAAACGAACTTCTGAAATAATTACAGGAGAAAAAAATGCATATTCCAACTCACATGATCCAGGGAACCATTCCCCAGATTTCAGCTGCAGGTTCTGCGGCAGGTATTGCGGCAGCCGCATGGTTTGCTGTAAAAACAAATGAAAAACCTGCTTCCTTAAGGTTTGCTGCAGTTACAGCACTTATTTTTGCTGCACAGATGATGAACTTCCCTGTCCAGAGCGGTACATCTGGGCACCTTATAGGAGCAACACTTGCTGTCATGCTTCTGGGCATCCCGCATGCAGTTCTATCCATGAGCATAGTACTTGTAGTACAGTGTCTTGCCTTCGCAGATGGCGGTCTTGATGTTCTTGGTGTCAATGTTCTTAACATGGCTGTTATAGCTGTTATTCCAGGGGCTATTGCCAAATTGTATCTGCTTAAAGGGAAAGGAAAATCGGTTTCAATGAAATTCACAGTAATTGCTCTTTCATCCTGGTTTTCTGTTATTATTGCAGCTTTTGCATGCTCCCTTGAGCTTGCGTCTGCCGGTACTATTTCTGCTTCTGCTGTAATCCCTGCAATGGCTGGTGTTCATGCAATCATCGGAATTGGTGAAGCACTTATAACGGCTGCTGCAGTATTTGCATTTGGAAGTATTTCAGATAGTGCAGAAGAAAAAACAAAAAATGATCTTTCAAAAAAGAATACATATAAAATACCTCTTGCAGCTGCAGCTGTTATTGCTCTGGTTTTAAGTCCTTTTGCCAGCAGCTACCCCGACGGGCTTGAATGGGTAGCACAAAAGTATGGTTTTCTGCATGAATCTATGCCACTTTTTGTAAGTCCTTTGCCGGATTATTCTATTCCTTTTATCAGTAATGAAATGCTTTCCACTTCTCTTGCCGGAATAACAGGGACTTTACTTGTATTTGTTGCTGCATACATTATGGGTGGAGTTCTGAATCAAAAACCCGCAAAATCCGGAGTTGCTGGGTGAAGATTCTCATTTATAATCCTTTCGCCGGAATCAGCGGAGATATGAATATCGGCGCAATGGTATCACTCGGCGTTCCTGAATCATATTTTGACGAAACTATAAAACATCTTCACCTCCATGGTGTAGAAATTGAATTTGCAAAAGATCAACGAAAAGGTATCAGCGGAGTCAAAGTTTTGATAAGAGATAAAGAGTTGTTGACTGCTGATAACGGTTCAGGATTTCAGCACGAGCATGAGCACAAACATAAACACGAACACGAACATGGCAGCAAAAAACAGAAATCACAAAATATTAATCCGCACCCGCATAGAAATCTTGAAGATATAAAAAAAATTATACAGGAGAGCAGTCTTTCTGATCCGATTAAAGAAAGAAGTCTTGCAATTTTTACTAATCTTGCAGAAGCGGAAGCCAGGGTCCATGGTACAAGTATAAGTGAAGTACATTTTCATGAGGCAGGTGCCGTTGATTCAATTGCTGATATTGTGTGTGCCGCTTCCGCAATTGAATTTCTTAAACCTGACAAAATAATATCACTTCCGGTTGAACTTGGAAGCGGGTTTGTTAATTGTGCCCATGGTATTCTACCTGTCCCGGCACCTGCCGTTGCAGCACTTCTTGAAAACATTCCCGTAACATACGGCAGGATAAATCACGAAGCAACTACTCCGACAGGAGCCGCAATACTTAAAACCGTGGTTGATGAATTTCAAACTGAATATTCATACAGGATTATTAAGACAGGATACGGACTTGGCAGCAGGGATGTTGAAATCCCTAATATCCTGCGTATTATGTTTGCTGAACCCTTTGATTCAAACAATTCGGCTGATGATAACTTTTCCAACAGGCCGGATGATGATGCAGTTATGATGAACTGTAATATTGATGATATGAATCCTGAGTTTTACAGCAATGTAATGAATAAACTTTTTAATGCAGGTGCAAAGGAAGTTTATTTGACACCGGTTTATATGAAAAAAAACAGACCTGGCACACTTCTTTCAGTTATGACGACCCTTAAACTTGAAGAAATTATGACAGATATTATTTTTCTTGAAACAACCACAGCCGGGATAAGGTCATATAATGTAAAACAGAAAATGCTTGAAAGGAAGGAGGGAGTATTTGAATCAAAATATGGAAAATTACGGGTTAAAAAACTTTTCTATAAAGGTAACTGTATTTCCAAAAAACCTGAATACGATGACATGGTCCGACTTGCAGACGAAAATAAGATATCTATAAAAGAACTTTATAAAGAAGTAAAATTATGAAATTAAAAGAAAAATATCATAATTTGAAAAAATATCTTTCTGCAGTTGGTGATATGGCAGTTGCTTTTTCCGGGGGAACAGACAGCGTTTTTCTGCTTGCAGCTGCATTAAAATATTCATCAGGACGAGTTATTGCAGTAACTGTCAGCACTCCCTATATCCAGAATTCTATAATGAATGATGCACGAAAAGCTGCAGATCAGCTCTTTAAGAACATAAAAAAAACACAGCATATTGTAGAGAATATTCCGGTTATCCCAAAATCTGTTTTGAATAATCCACTGAACAGGTGTTATGAATGCAAGAAAGTGATGATGAAAAAAATTATTTTTGCGGCTGGTAAAAATAATTTTTTCAATATTGTTGATGGTTCAAATATTGATGATCTCAACGACTACAGGCCTGGATTAAAAGCACTGAAAGAATTAAAAATAAAAAGTCCTCTTGTTGAATGTGGTTTTACAAAAAAAGACGTCAGAATTGTTTCAAGAATGATGAATTTGCCGACCTGGAATAAAAAATCTTCAACATGTCTTCTTACCAGACTCCAATATAACAGCCGGATAGAGCTGCCGACTTTGAAAATGATCGAATCATCTGAGAAATATATTGAAGGTAAAGGATTTACCAATGTAAGGATTCGTACCATCGGCAGAAGTGGAGTAATCGAAATATCAAAAGAAGAATTATCAAAACTGGCTGGGGATGAAATGATGCAGAAAATCTATGTTGTGCTTAAAAAAAATGGGTACGAGTATATAGTTGTTGATCCTGAGGGATATAGAAGCGGAAGCATGAATATATTTTATCAAAATGGAAATAAATAGTGAAAAAACTTGAAGAGATTCTGGATAAATATAAACGCAATCAATTATCAACTGAGGATGCATGCCGATTGATTGACAACGGTTATTACAGTGATATCGGTCATACAATTATTGATACAGGAAGAGTAATACGTACAGGGTATCCTGAAGCAATTTTTTGTAAGGGTAAAACAACTGAGCGGATTATTGAAATAATGAAATCCATGAAAGAAAATGGAATTAATATCCTTGCTACCAGAATGACCTCTGAAGTTTATCTGTCAATTTCCAATGAGTTTCCTCATGGAGTTTACAGCAGGGATGCCTCTATATTTACACTCTTATGTACTGAACAGGAAATATCAGGAAAAGGTTTTATAGCTGTAGTTTGTGCCGGCACTTCAGATATTTCTGTGGCCGAAGAGGCAGCAATAACAGCAGAATTTTATGGTCATAGTGTTAAAAGATTTTATGATGTAGGTATAGCAGGTATACACAGATTGTTCAGATGTATTGATGAAATCAGAAATGCAAAAGTAATTATTGCTGTTGCAGGAATGGAAGGAGCGCTTGCGAGTGTGATTGCAGGTCTTGTAAAGACTCCAGTCATCGCAGTACCTGTCAGTACCGGGTATGGTGCTTCATTCAGCGGAGTCGCGGCCTTACTGTCAATGCTTACTAGTTGTTCATCAGGTATTTCTGTTGTAAATATTGATAATGGATTTGGGGCAGCACAGTTTGCCTCAAGAATCTGCAGTTTATAAAAAATATCAATTAAAGCCGGTGATGATAAATTAAATTTCAATTACAGTACTGCCAGGACTATACCTTGGTTCGCCCCCGATATAATAGACAAATGATTAAGCCATAATAAAAATGGAGCATGCCTCTCCGTGAGTGGAAACCAGCTTTGAACCGATTTTTATTGGAATATGGAGAGCGGTTTTCTGATGAATAAAAAGTCAGTTACACGGAATTCTTTACAGGCTCTATTCCAACTCTACATGGCCGTAAAGTTGGAATATTCATCTTAAAGATTTTTACTGCCTAATTTCTAATGTAGCTTGAACCATATTTGCTAATGCAGGTTTTACCTCTTCCCATTTTCTGGTTTTTAAACCGCAATCCGGATTGACCCACATCTTTGATTTATTAACAACTTGAAGTCTTTCTATTATCTGCTCTTTAAACTCATTAATTGAAGGAACCCGTGGAGAATGAATATCATATACTCCTGGCCCGATCTCATTTTTGTAATCCGTATCATGAAATATTTTTAATAGTCTATTACCACTTCTTGCTGTTTCAATCGTTATGACATCCGCATCCATCTCTTCAATTTTTTTTATAATGTCATTGAATTCACTATAACACATATGAGTATGGATTTGTGTTTCTTTTTTTGCAGTAGAAACTGCTAATTTAAAACTAACGACAGCCCACTGCTCATATTTTTCAATTCTTTCTTTACGCAGGGGATACCCTTCTTTAAATGCTGCTTCATCAACCTGTATTATTTTTATACCGGCATTTTGTAAATCACTTATTTCATCAGACAAAGCAACAGCTATCTGCTTTGCAATCTCTGAACGGGGAATATCATTCCTTACAAATGACCAGTTAATTATTGTTACAGGTCCGGTTAGCATCCCTTTCATTTTTTTCTGAGTTTTACTCTGTGCATAGGAAATCCATTGTACAGTCATCGGTTCAGGGCGGCTTATGTCACCGTAAATTACCGGGGGCTTAACGCAGCGACTGCCATAACTTTGCACCCATCCGTTTTTCGTAAAGTGAAACCCGTCTAAAAGCTCACCAAAGTATTCAACCATGTCATTTCTTTCAGGCTCGCCATGAACTAATACATCAAGACCAATGCTTTCTTGAAATGATATGCAATAATCAATGTATTTTTTTATTTCTGATTCATATTCCTTGTATGAAATTCGATTATTTTTAAAATCCAATCGAATTTTACGTATTTCCGGTGTTTGTGGAAAACTGCCAATTGTTGTGGTGGGCAATGGAGGAAGATTCATTTCTTCTTTCTGGATTTTTATTCTCTCATTGAAACTGCCTTCTCTTGATAAAACCGTAACATTTTTTAATCTGTCGCTTACTACTTGATTTGTGATTAATTTTGACGTTGCCTTTTCATTTAATACTTTCCTGTTTTGATCAATTTTACAGTTATCTTCATTTGATATAACGTTGTCATGAAAAATCCTTCCAAGAAAAGCCACTTCCTCAACTTTTTCAATAGCAAAGGCCATCCATTGTTTGATATCACTTTCCGGTTCTTTTTTTAAAGAATATGGCACATGAAGCAAAGAGCAACTTGTAGAAATTATTATCTGATCCTTTGAGACTATCTCCGATATTTTATTAAGAAGTTCAAAAGATTTATTAAAATTATTCATCCAGATGTTTCGACCATCAACTATACCGGCAATAAGTTTTTTATTACCAATAAAGCTGAGACTATCCAGATTTTTATTTCCATGGATAAAATCAAGCCCAATACCCCAGATAGATGTATTTGCAAGCTCCTCTACAGCTTCGCAAGCATGTTCAAAAAAGGTGTTAACAATAATTTTGATGTTTTTACTGACAAACGACAATTCTTCATAAGTATTTCTTACGAGAGAAAGTAGTTTTTCAGTTGGATTTTTTACAAGAATTGGTTCATCAAACTGAATAAAAATTGAATTATCCAGTTTTTCAAGTATTAATAATAATTCTTTGTAAATCGAAAGCACATTATCAAAATAAACAAAGGGGTCTTTTCCATTTGTAGTTTTTGATAAGCCAATAAAGGTGATTGGGCCAATAATATTGATTTTAGTTTTAATACCAATATCTTTTGCCTCCTGATATTCTTTAACAAGTTTTTCTGGATTTAGCTGAAATTTTATACTATCATCCAGTTCTGGAACGATATAATGATAGTTTGTATTAAACCATTTAGTCATTTCCATTGCGACGGTAGTAGCATTTCCCCTCGCCATAGCAAAATAGCGTTCAGCATAATCTTTAATATTGCGAAATCTTTCGGGGATAGCATTAAGCATCAGTGATGTATCCAGCATATTATCATAATAGCTGAAATCATTTGAACTTATAAAATCTATGCCCTTATTTTTTTGCTCAACCCAATGTTTTTTCCGTAATTCTCGTGCAACCTTTTCAAGTTCTTTTAATGTGGTTTTGTTGGACCAGTAATTTTCCAACGCATTCTTAAGTTCTCTGTTTTCCCCGATTCTGGGAAAACCAGTAATCATCGTTTTGTTTTTCATTGTATCTCCTTTTGTTTACGCGACAAAATTTGGTTATTACTACCATGGCATTCGGACTTAGAGATTGTTTAAAAGCGTCTCAACACCGTAGCGCGACTGTGCCTGATTCTCACAGGTCTTCCCCATATAAGAAAGTAATGTTTATTCTTGTATTAAATCTATCGTGTTTTGTCAATTATTATGTCCTTTCATCCTCCATCTTTCTATTTTTTGAGGCTAAGGATAGCCGGGCCGTCTTATTATATCTTCTGCACCTATTGTGTAAAACTCTTATCCTTCGCAATATTGTGTCTATCTTGCAATCATACACCCGGGATAGGGATATAAATAGCCTTATTTATATTGCAACTGAATCCGTAATAAGTAAAATATAGAGAGGCAAAATTAAATTTTATCCAGGGAAGACAGAAAAACGGTTTTTAAATCTATTACAAAATATTCTGCATTATTTAAATCCAATTCATTTGGCCTTTTCTTGTTTAACCCGCCAAAAAAATATTTAGTAAAACCGTAATTCATGAATCCCCTGCAGATAAATTCATCGATTACAATAAACCCTTTTGTAATTAAGGCAATTCTTAACGGTTCGTGCATTTTTTTATAGCAGATGGTTGCTGTTGAAAAAATAAATGATTTTAATTTATCTTGCTGTTTTATGGTATCAAGCAGATTAAACAGACTAATGTGATGTTTTCTGTTATAAATACCGGATCCAAAACCGATTAAATCATACTTGGTAAAATCATTTGAATCAACTTCAGAAGGCAATTTAATATCAGCATTAAGTTCCCTGGCAATAGTTTTTGCAATTCTCATTGTATTGCCGTGGTGCATTGAATGGCATATTACTAATGTTTTTTTGGGGGGCATAATAATCCTCTGTCTGGTATTTTACACCTGTTCCAGGAATCTGAAAAGTAGATTTTACCTTGGGGATGAACAGTTAAAAGAGAAGGTTCCCCCCCCGCTGCCCATAATCAAAGAAAATGAGTAGCATGGAATTACGACAAACCAAAAAAGGAGGAACCTATGCATACATATTACCAACTATACAAAAACTGTAAGAAAATGGCTTCGAAGATTTGAAGAAGAAAAAAAAGGAGACCTCAAAGACAGATCAAAACGCCCCAAAAAATTTCCAAATGAAATAAAGCTATTCTGGTATTTTAAAATCGTAGATATCTGTAAAGAGGCCAAAAATAGTAACAAAAGAATAAATGCTGCCATGATAAAAAGAAAGCACAACATACCATACAGCAAGAATACAATTCTAAAAGTCATGAGAGAGATTGATTTCCTGCCCCCAGAAGAGAAAAAAACATCAGAGAAAGCGGGATTTAAGGGAAATAAAGGCTAAAATGAAACCTTTTGAAAAAGTGCAGGTTGATATCAAATATCTTGATGATATTCCTGAAATGTATGGTTCATATATTGTTCATAAGCTTTCCGGATATCAAATAACAGCCAGAGACGTAAGTACAGGAGCATTGTTTTACTCATATGCCATAGAAAAGAACTCAACCAATACAACAATGTTTATTCTTGAGTTAAAAGAGCATCTGGAAAGAAATGGCAGAGAGATGTTGAAACATCTCACCGACTGATTGAGGATGAGCTTTATGCCTGTGAAATATTTTCATCAAAGAACAATTTCTTCGAAAAAGCAGTTGTTTACCAAAAGTTCTTTAATGCAGGACGCAATAATTCGTACAAAGGTGCGACTCCAAAAGAATTATTGCTCGAGAGAGCAGTTAACATTAACCCGGATGTATTGATTTTTAAACCAGTTCTGATTGATACGTATTACAGAAAATATAAAGATATTTTTAAGAATTTAAGTGACGAGAATATTGCTTCATGATTTATTGGGGGGGGAACCTTCTCTTTTAATATCCCAGTTTTACCTTGGGTAGATGATTGAGATTCCTTGACAATTTACTACTGTTTTGCGATAATATTTTTTATCTCATTTACTAAATCGTTTTATCAGTAATTTCAGAATACCACTGGTAAAAATATTTTCTATATGATTCCCATGGTCATCAAGGATTTCTCTTGGATCGTCACTAAAAAATAGCCATGCCTTTGATTAACTATTTGGGATATTCAGATGCTAGAAATCCCTTTTAGTTTTTTTGATGGATCAGTACTCGAGCATGGTAAGCCTACAAGACATTTGCCACAAACATCTGCATATCCAAAGTCTTTGTAATATTCTGCATTTTCTAAACACATTTGATGACATCTATTTCTATCAAAATTAAGAGAATGGAAAGCATTGTTTACGCATCTATCAATACAAATTCTACAACTTCCATTTATTTTATACAAACATTTTTCATCACTTATTTTATTCTCGAAATCTATATCATAATTTGTTACTATTGATCCTATTCTTCCACAACAACCATTTTCAGTAATTAACATATTGTTCAGTCCGAAACTCCCCAATCCAGAAAGAAATGCTATATGCCTATGAGACCAATTACTTACTAAAGTCTCCTTATTGAAATTATTTGTTGCAGGTATTTTTCCAGCTTTATAGCCATTCTTTATCATTAATTTTTCTATAATTTCATTTATTTCTTTAATTAAATTATTAGTTTCAATATATGCAATTGTCCATTCTTTGGATGCCCTTTTGTTCCCAATATTACTTTTTACTATTTTTTCTGTAAACGGAATAAAGAAACATATAATGCTTTTTGCATCCGAGAGGATTTCGTTTGGTAATAAATGATCTATTGATACAATACCCTTTAAATTAATAATTTGAGAATTATCACTTTTTAGAAAACTAATTAATGGCTTTTTCCATATTTGAGATTCTTTATTTCTGGCATTTGCAGATGCTACACAAGTATTAATCTCATTGATTATATAATTTGTCATATTTTTCATACATTAAGCTCATTAATTTTATTTAAAATGAAATCAACTCTACCCTTAATAGAGATCAGTGGTACTGTTATTATATTGTATCCTAGCTGTCTATATATTCTATAAATCTTTTCCCCAAATTCATTTGCTGATTGAAAATCCATTTTCCTTTCATCATCAGTTGTATATATTTCTTCCCAACCTTTAAGGCAAAATATATTTTTATTATATCTATATAATTCAGAAGATTTTTTATATATTTTTATATCAATACCAAATAATTCTCCGTATGCAATCATATCAGGAATTCCTCTATCAAAGATTATAAGTTTATTTTTATGTAAGAAATCAAGATAATTCTTGGTTGATCTTGAGAGCATCAATTGATTAAATAAAGCTGAATTAATTTCAGGTACACCATCAGCTTGAATTGCTCTCTGTTCTTTTAATATCTGTCTTGCTGGTTCAGGGATGCATTTTATATCTTTTTTCATAATTTCATTTATTATTGTAGATTTACCAGATCCCATAGCACCAGTAAGTATAATAAAATTATTTTTGAACATTCTTCTTACCCCTTTGATTATTTTTGCTTAAGTTGAAAAAATGATAATATACTTTTCTGGAACAACTCAACAAATAATATTGCATAATTGACCTTGCCAGTTGGCTGGAGGTTTAAACTGCGCCCTTTTGTCAACACACTTTTGACAAGTGTTTAAGGTGTATCACGCCGCCTGTTCGCCAGGCTGACAGCCTGAAATGATTCATGTATTTCATCAGGAGTCCTGTATTCAAGACTCTGGTGGAAACGCCTGGTGTTAGAAAAATTAAAATATTGCGTTACTCCTTCCTTAAGTTCTTTAACTGTTTCATAATGTTTTATATAAATATCTTCGTACTTGAGTGATCTCCAGAGCCTTTCGACAAAAATATTATCAGGCGCACGGTTTTTCCCGTCCATGCTTATTCTTATGCCATAATCATGCAGTACTTCTGTCCAGCAGGGTGAATTAAATTGGCAGCCCTGATCAGTGTTGAAAATTGCAGCCACTCCATACTTTTCAATTGTTTCATGTAAGCAGTTTGCAAATATTGGCGCATCAAGTGTATTGGTTATTATCCAGTTAAGCACTTTGCGTGAATAAAGATCTATTACCGCCATCAGGTACACAGGCCCTGATGGCAGTTTGATATAAGTCAAATCAGCAGCCCAGACCTGATTCGGGTATCTTATTATTTCCCCTTCAAGCAGATACGGATATTTCTTGCTTTCCTGCCTTGCTTTTGAAAGATTCTCTCCGGGGAATATTGCCATAAGCCCTGCTTTTCTCATGATTCTGCGTATCTGTTTCCGGGATACACTTAAGCCTTTACTATTGATCTCAAGAGCTATTTTTCTATAGCCATAAAATGGCAGGAGAATTAATGTTTCCCTTATCTTTTTAAGTATCTCAATATCTTTTTCCTCAACTTTCCTCCTGCTTTTTCCATAGGCTGATCTGGTTTGGATGTACGTCATACTTTTTAGCAATTTCCTGTAAGGTTAGTTCCTCTCGAAGTGCATCAAGTGTTACTTTTACCTTGAATGCCTTGTCAAATCTTTGTCTTTTTTTCATTGTGTTTTCCGCTCCTTTAATTATAGCGGATTTTACACCTTAATCATACAGGTTTTTTCTGTCCTGTTTTCCGGGCTCATTATAATCTGCTGGTCGAAGGTCCGGGATGAATGTTTGCTATTAGGTGTATTCAGTTGTTATTATTTAACTATTGCATATATTTTACAATCTCGTGGAATATTTGAAATGTTCGGATGCCGTGAATATCTACGAAGAATACCTTCATATTTCATACCCAGTTTCTCCATTACTCTTCCTGAAGCTGTATTTTCAAGATCATGTACAGCCTCAATTCTAAAAATATCATCTCTTAAAATAAGCGCATCTATGATTGCTTTTCCAGCTTCTGTCATTAATCCTTTATTCCAGAAAGATTTTGCTAATACATATCCAATCTGGATCCTGAAATCATAAAATCTAAAATCGATCATTCCGATTGTTTGTTCTGATTCTTTATGCCATAGAACAAAAGGTAAACATACATTTTCATCCCAGGTATCGATACATTCTTTAATCCAGGATTTTGTAATATTAATGTTTTCATGGGGTTTCCAAACTAAATAGCGTGTAACCTCGGAATCTTGAGCATAATTATTAAAAATATCTGTAGCATCAGAAATAATAGGTTTCCTTAGAATTAATCTTGTTGTTTCAAATATCATTATTGAACCTCTATACGATATTGCAAATAATTACTTTACTCCTACTCTTTGTAAGAATGTTATAATTATCCAATTCTACACCCTCGCCCGGGATATGAAAAGTGGAATTTCTGGAGGCTAGGTAATTGCTCTACCTGTACAACTTATTCTTATATTTCATCTTCTTGTTCAATACAGTTTTCTTCTGTTATAGATGGTTCATTTGATGAAGTGACTGATATTTTTCTGGATAGCCATTCATCAAGCTCTTCAAGTTGACTAAGTTCTTCAACCGACAAGGTAATAGCAGAAGATGCATGCGAAACAATTTTTCGTTTATTGTTGAGAAAATTCGTCTATTATTATTTTTAAAGTATGGAATAAACTGACTTTAAGCCAGTAAGGCCGGATATAGGAGTAAATGTATATTAATATAACTTAACAGCTTGTCAGACTGTCATGCTTTTAAAAAGTATCACAGCTGTCCAAAATAATCATAGCAATACTAACTGACCAGGAATTTCCCTTTGAATTGAATCACGTTCAAAAGGTTCATTTAACCAAAGCCAAAGATCTTTCCTTGAAAATAGAACTGTCGGAAGCAGAGATGCTAAGCTGTATATTGTCCATCCTAATGTAGATAAAAATCTCATATAGCTCAGTAACAAGTGGGTAATGAGTGCAGATGCAATTTGGATCATTAGAGCATTTCTGGAAGTGCCCACAAAGCTTTTTATTTTCAGTTTTTGTTTCATTGCCTGAAAAAATATTTCAATCTGCCATCGATCTTTATAAATAGCACCAACGATATCAGGAGGCCATTCAAAATTATTTGTCAAAATAACAATATATTTACCGGATTCCGAATCTTTTATCCTGATCCTTCGTAGTTTCAGAGAACACTTTTTAATTGAGTAAAAACCGGTAAAACTGATTATCTGATCAGATGCAACATCTTTAAAATCTTTCACTTTTTTTCTTTCAAGTATTCTATACTTTGCATTTTTCTTTAGTCTCGTGACAAAGTAAGTACCTTTAGTACAAAGACTTGCAAAGAAGGAGTAATCATTGTAACCACGATCAAAGGTTACTACATCTCCTTTTTTGAAAGGTATTTCGGAAACTGCAGTTAGATCATTAGCCTTTGCATCAGAGAGAACAGCAAATACAGGAATATATCCTGTATGATCAAACTTCACATGTAATTTAATTCCACCTTTGGTCTTTCTAAACTTTGCCCAGTTGAATACAGAAAGACATAAATCTATAGTTGTGGAATCAATACTGTAGAGTGGATTCTTGAACTTGAATTTATGCCTGGGTGCTGCGGGCAGTATTTTATTCAGGAGAAAATAGAAAATATCTCCGAACATTTTGGAGCTTCTGTTTTTATTAGCATAACTTAATGTTGATCTGCTAACATGCTGGATACCAAGATGATAATGACTTTTTGCCTGAGAGTTTAATGCATTAGTAATACTCCGGAGATTATCCAACCCTGATAACTGGGCAAAAATCATTGCTACAAAATGGGTCCATGAAGAAAATCCCTTTGCTGATTTTTCTGCTTGATGACGATTTACAAAATTCTGAAATTCAAGTCTCGGTATTATTTGAAGAATTTGATTTAATATGGTAGATTTATAACTCACTGCCTGATCTCCTTTGTTTATAATGATTTAGCTGGCAAGGCTTGTTTCATTATAGACGGGATTTCAGGCAATTAATAGTATTTGTTTTGGACAGCTATGATATGATATACTAAAAAACTAAGGAGTATTTAGTGTCTGCAAGAAAGTATACACAGGAATTTAAAGCAGAAGCTGTCAGGCAATTATGGATGACGGTTTATCTGTAATGGATGTTTCAAAAACATTGAAAATTAGTGATGTAACTCTGTATAAATGGTTAAAAGGTAGCGGCTGGAAATCCGGAGAAAGCCGTGATAAAAGGATTTTAACTGAAGCAGAGAAAGAAATTAAAAAGCTAAAAGCTGAATTAAAGAAGTACAGGAGGAGCGGGATATATTAAAAAAAGCCGCCGCGTAAGAGAACAAAAGAATCCCGGTAAAGTACGCATTCATAAAAGAAAATACCGGGATCTTCAGAATAAGAGCTATGTGTAGAGTTCTTAAGGTTCATCCTTCCGGATATTATCATTGGCTTAAATCTCCTGAATCAAATAGAGCTATAAAAAATAAGTTTATATTGGAAAAAATTAAATAATTCTGGGAAATCAGTGACAGGTCATCCGGAATTCCCAGGATATATAGAGACATAAAAGAAGTGGTCTCTGTTGTAGTCTTACCCGTATTGCCAGAATAATGAAAAAAGAAAGAATAGTTGCTGTTAGAAAATATAAGCAACGTCCGTTCGTATCATCTGAGCCTTCAAAGCTCTATCCAAACCATCTTGAGAGAGAGTTCAAAGTGGATAAACCCGATAAAGTCTGGTGTACTGACATAACATACATAAGAACCTGGAAAGGATGGCTTTACTTAGCTGTTGTTATAGACCTTTATTCCAGAAAAGTTATTGGATGGTCAATGAAAAACAATATGCAAAGTGATTTGGTAACTGATGCTTTATTTATGTCTGTAAAGAATAGAAAGCCAAAAACGTCTGTCATTATACATTCCGATCAGGGAACTCAATATACAAGTTATGACTGGGAATGCCTCTGTAAAAGCCTCAACATTTTTTATTAGTTCGAATCCTTTATCCTACAATTATTTTTCAGGTTTTCACACAATTTTTTCGGTTCATTTTTATTATCATTCATTTACAGTAATTCTGCACTTCCCGTTTACCGAATGATGGTTAATAACTGCTTTTTCATTAGATTTATCAATTCTAAGTTTTTTGCTATAGGAATCATTGTTTATATAAAGCTTCCCATTTAATGATACCATATTAATATCATAATCATTTCGGGATCCAAAAAGTTGAAGTTCCGAACTGCCGTTTACTGTATTTATATCAGCATTGCAATAATCAAATGTATTCAAATAGATATCGCCATTTACAGTCTTGAGATCTATATCTGACTTAATAATTGTATTAATATCGATTTTGCCGTTAACAGTATCTGCGCTAACTGAATCAACGCATATATCCTTCATACTTATTATTCCGTTTACCGTTTTTAGTTTTAATTTTTGAAGAATTATATCATTTGGTATATAAACATTTACAGCAGTATTTCTAAAATTACGAATACCAAAATTCCACATTTTGAATTTTGCTGATACTGATACTGAAATGTCCGGCCCGGCTAATGTTTCGTTATAGTAAAAATGTGGATTTTTTACATATTCAATTCTAATATTGTCATCATCAGAAGTCTGGACGTCTATGTTTGAATTGATAAATTCCAGGGAAATAGAATTAATATTATCATTAATTATTATTTTCCTGTTTTCAGTTGTTTCTGTTTTGTTGAAATGAGTGATTTTATTCCAAAATGCTCTGATTCCATTATTGGCAACTATTGAATAACTTGTCATTGCGAAGCCAACTATGATAAATACAGCGGATATTATAATAATTGTAAAAGAACGCTTTTTCATTTTATTTCTTTCCCCTTAGTCCTTCATTTATTTTTTTGATAAAGTTTGCAAGCAAGACAATGATAAAGCTGCTTGCTCTCATTATTCCGTAGCCAGTTAGTATCAGCAATCCTGTTGCAATCAGGCATAGACCAAGTAAACCAATACCAGATACTGGATCAGTGACTATCATTGTGATTGAAGTGCTGATTATCGAAAAAGCAACAATAAAAAATACAACGACAACAACTCCTATTGAAACTAGACTTGCGAAAATCGAAACAATAATTGCGATAATAACTGCCAGTAAAACAATAGCAAGGGGCAATGCCGTTGGCAGTGCACAAAGGCTAAGCACAGCAATTAACAGCTTAACGGAATTTCTTAATGATGGTTTTTCCTTTGCTTTATTAATGCGATAGTCAGCTTGAATAATTGCTGCAACATCTTTTGGTGAGCCAAGGGATTTATATATTTCATCCCAGGACTTCCCTGAAGACTCTGCTTCAAAAACATACTCTTTGTAATAATTTATGGCTTCTTTTTTTTCTGCATTGTTCATGAAATGAAGCTTCTTTTCCAATTCATTAAAAAAATCATCTTGTGTCATTTGAGTTTCCTCCCACAATATAATCAATAGTTTTTTTTAATTCTTTTAATTCCTTTTTTGATTCATTCAGTTTTAAAATGCCCTCAGGAGTTATTGAGTAGTATTTTCTCAACCTTCCTCCATACTCACGAGAGTAGGTTTTTAAGTAACCAAGATTTTCAAGCCGCCTTAATACCGGATAAAGTGATGACTCAGAAATATCCATTAAACTAAGAATATCCTGTGTAATCTTATATCCGTATGTATCTTCATTTAAAGCAGCGGTCAAAACACAAGAATTTAATAAACCCTTTTTCAATTGTATGTCCATTATAATGTCCTATTTATAATACTATACGATATACAGTATTATATGTCAAGTAGTATTTTAATTACCATTAAAATGATTTATTGAGAAATATTATATTGTGTTTGGGATACTAAGGGGAAAGAATAAATAATTATATGTATTCATCATTAAATATTATTGCCTATTGGCTTTATACAATTGCTCGATAAGTGGAATCAATTCAGGCAAGCTTGATATTGTGTGAGTTTGAATTTTCGGTTTTACCATCCTGTGACTTTGATTAGCTGCGAAATCCAAAGCATTAACATCAGTTCCACGGACTTTTCTTTGTATCAATACTGAATGCATATCTGCAGCCTTGGCCGCGGTTATGTCATCACTTGTATCACCAATATATATCACTTCACTTGCTCGAATATTGGTATCTTTTAAAGCCTTGTCAAATATTTTCGGATCCGGTTTTTTTACACCAACTTCTGCCGATACCACAATTGTATCTAAAAAATTATCAAGTTGATACTCAGATAAGCATTTTCGAACATGTCTGGGATGATCAAAATTACTTACAAGTCCGATAAAATAATTACGGCTTAGATTTTCAAGAACCGGAATTGTATCAGGATCAAGTTCAATAAAATCTTGCCAACTGGTAACTATAATGTCGGCAATTTCTTTTATATCTCTCTTTGAAGCTAATAATCTGTAATTATGAACTAATTCATTAATTCGATTTTCCAGCAATGTCATTCCACTGTCAGGATTTTCAGGCTCCTCTCTTCCGAAGAACTGGTCACATGCGCCTGAAAAATCTTCTATGGTAATTGAGAGCCCAAGATCTCGCATGCATTTGTAAAAAGTGCTCAACCAAACATTCCAGGCTTGTTTCATGTCACCATATAGAAAAAGCGTTCCGTATAAGTCAAAAAATATGCCTCTAATCATTTCTTCCTCAACATTTTTTAGATTATCATTACCTGGCCATGGCGACTAGTCTTACATAGTCAATTATAAAAAATAGTGTCACGTTTTACGAATATGTAATGTTGGTCGATTGACAATTTAGATGTCGCAGAACGGGACCTCATATCCGCTGTTATTGTGTTGTTCCAATTATTCTTTGCGCTTCATAATTGCGCTCCAGGAATTGATTAATTCATCTCCATTATATAGAGCTCCATAAGCTTTACATATATTGTTTTCACGAATTATTATTTCAAATCCATTCATGTCGCTATTTGCAATTTGAAATTTTGAAAAAATTGTATTTCTGTCTAATGTGAATATCCCTTTTAGCGTACCTAAACCTGGATTCTCAGATATAAATGAATATTTAGTCTCTGTAATTTTTGTTATTGAATAGAAATTTTCAATTTTTAAATCATTAAGCATCGCCCAGCTTTTATTTATTATTTTATTTTCATCAATAGTAATTCTTGTTTCTCCTGTTGCTTTCAATATATTTCCATCAGGAGTGACAAACTCAGAAAAAGATATCCATATAGCGTTTTCTGCTAAAAGATGCATGATTATTTCCTCCTTGTCATTATGGCATTAGTTATTTTATATCCATGCTACGAATGAGGGAAGATTAATATTTTGATAAAATTGACGATATACTTGGAGTTGGGCAATGGAAATCTTTCCTGCTTATTAGTAGAAAATAATGGTAAAACAAATTAATCATCACTTAATGCTAATTTAGCAGCTAGTCCAATAAATAACAGTCCAAATGACTGCTGAATTCTATTCGCAATTACTGCTGAATTGAGGATTAATTGCTTGAAGTAATTTGCAAGAAGTCCATAAAGTATAAATATAATGAGTGTCATAATCATGAAGAATGCTCCTAGTAATATTATCTGAGGAAGATAGCTTTTATATATACTGTCAATAAACTGAGGTAGAAAAGAAAAGAAAAAAAGAGATAATTTTGGGTTTAATAAATTAATTAAAATCCCCTTTAAAAAGATTTTTACTTTATTATTTTCTTTGATTCCTTCAGTAATCTGAATATTACTTTTATTTCTGATCATGCCTATACCAAGATAGAAAAGGTAAGCGACACCTATTATTTTGATTATTTTAAAAAGTATTGAGCTCGCATAAAATATTGCAGATAAGCCGATCATACTTGTAATTAAGTGAGGGATTATTCCTGCAGTACAACCAAATGCTGCAGTAATACTATCTCTTTTATTTCCTGAGATAGCAATTGAAACAGTATAAATAACGCCAGTCCCTGGCGTTAAAATTACAATTAAGCTTGTTAATATGAATCCATAGCTTATCATATAACCCTCATTGAATAAAATTATTACTTATTCTACACCCGCGCGGAGAAAATGGAAAGGAAATATTATTTCAGGCTATGGAGAAGGGGATGTCAGGAAATTGTTCTATTTGTACAATTCATCTATTTTCACTTATATCCTGTTGTTTGTCATTTCTATAATTTTTGGAAAATGTTTCTATACAAATTCCTTTTTTCTTTATCTTATTTTGTAACATTTCATCTCTAGCATCATCTAATATTTCTACTAACACTAGAATTGTAGTTTCCATGTTTCAACTTTTATTAAATATTCTGTTTCAAGATTATTGACTAATAATCAAGACTTGTAATAATATGAGCTTAATTTTTAAGGGGAGTTCGGAACATTGCCGGGCTGAGAGGAAGGCACAAAGGGCCTTCGACCCATTGAACCTGATCTGGGTAATGCCAGCGAAGGGAAGGGTTTTCGCATTCAATGCGGAATTTCAGTGAAACTGCTTGCAACATGCGGTTGTTTGAATTCAGGTACATGTCTATCTCCCCCTAATTCAAGGGGGTACACATTTGAAGTGTGGAAGTCAATTTTCATTATATCCTATGACAGCAAGATTTACGGATGTCATTATGCCGGCAGTAAATCAGCTGAAGGCTGGCAAGGGAACAGGATTAACAGTACAGACCGATGATCTCAGTACCTTGGTACATGGCGGAGTAACAGATGTTTTTACGGCGTTACGGGACTCCTTTGCAGCAGCCGCTGAGGAGGGGGAACATGTGGCGGCAAGCATACTTTTCAGCCGGGGATGCCCCGGTGAGACAGAATGTTGTTCTGCCGGTGACAAGTTGGATGATGCGTTTCCGGCTTTAGTTCTTCCCGATGGTAATGTTTCCGACAGAGAGATTTCTGCCCAGTTTTCTCTCTATCCATTGGGGACTCCAGACTATATGGACTGTATCTACGATGTTGTGGACATCACCAAACGAAAGGAAACATTTACCTGTTCTAAAAACTTTTGCACCCGCATAGACGGTACAGTTGCAGATGTTTTTCAGTCAATCTATGAAAGTTTTATAACTACTCAGATTTCGCATGTAGTAATTCATGTAACACTTTCAGCGAATAGTCCCAGTAAAAAAGGAGAAATACTGTAATGAAAACTAATCAAAAATCACTTTCCTGGTCAACCAGAGATACTGTTGTAGTGGCTATATCCTCTGTTGTTTTCGGTGTATGTTATCTTGCCTGGGTTCAGATTTGGCTACTTGCCCAGGGCCTTATCGGTCCACTGGCAATGGATATCGTATTTGGATTCTGGTTTGCGGGATCAACCTTCACTGCTTATGTAGTTCGTAAACCCTGGGTTGCGTTTGCTACTGCAATTCTTGCTGTAGTCGCTGAGATCTTCTCAGGTAACGCGGCAGGGGCAATTCTTCTTTTAACAGGTTTTATTCAGGGACTCGGCTCAGAGATGCCTTTTCTGTCTACACGCTGGAGACGTTATGGATGGCCTGTTCTACTTTTTTCTGGTGTCAGTGCAGCGTTGTTCAGTTTTGTTTATAACTGGGTGCGCTTTGATTATGAGAGTCTAAAGCCTGGGCTGCTTATAACCATGTTCAGTATCCGGATTTTAAGTGGCATGATACTGGGAGCAGTACTGCCGAAGATCGTTGCTGATCGATTGCTTAAAACTGGGGTATTAGATGGTTTGGCCATCGAAACCGATGGTAAATAAATACGGAGATTCAGGAATATATAATTTGCCGGAGATCATCCCCGATGACATTGTCGAAGAAGTATTCCCTGCAGTCTCTGCGCGGGCGCTTTCAATAGGATATCCACGTTCCGTTTCTTGCGCTGTCAATGCCGCAGATTTTAGTATTCCGCGCGGAGGAGTCTGCTGGTTACTCGGACACAATGGTTCCGGCAAGAGTTCTCTGGGACTTGCCTTAGCAGGCATGCTTCCGGGGATTGTTCCCGGCATCCGGAAGGGGTATTTGCGGGTTCATGGCCGTGATCCGGCCATGCTGACGCCCCTCGAACGTATTGAACTAAGCGGATTTATTCTTCAGGATCCTTCATCACAACTTTGTACTCTGACTGTAGAAAGTGAGATTGCTCTGCTTTTAGAAAATAAAAATGAATGTCGAGAGGAAATATCACGACGTACTTCTCTGATTTTGGATCAGTTTGGTATTTCGCACCTTGCGAATCGGGATATTCTAACCCTGAGTGGTGGCGAAAAACAACTTGTTGCCCTGGCTTCTACTGCACTTGCACCTCCTCAAGTACTAGTCCTCGACGAACCCTGCGCTTATCTTGACGACAGAAATCGGAAGTTAGTTCTCCAGATAGTGTCTCGCATGAAGAATGAGATTCCCGGCATGACTTTGATTATAATTGAGCACCGAACCGATGGACTGCCTGCTTCTGATTGCATCCTGTTGTTAAATAGTGAAGGGAAAGTAACCTCCGTAAATGAATCCGTGGAATGGGATAGGGATTTCCCCACCATATCCGGCAGAAAAACAGATGGAAATCCAGTTGTGCTTCGGATAACTGATCTCCATTTCCGTTATTCCGGGAAGCCTTATTTGCCGTTGCTCCTGAATGGACTTAACCTGACTGTTCACCGCGGGGAGATTACGGTATTAAAAGGGATAAACGGTAGCGGTAAATCAACACTATTGCACCTGATAGCAGGCGCACTTTGTGAGCGGGTTAAGTCTGGTCTCAAAGCAGAATCAGGCACAATAGAGTTTATTCCTTCAGCAGATCAGGATATCCATGAGACGCCAATTATGCTTGTCCCTCAGAATCCGGAACACCTATTTATAAGCAGTTCAGTTCAAGCTGAACTCTTTACAGCCTGCAAGGGAAATGAAGAGACAATATGTGAGGTTATGAAACGGTTTGATCTTATGGAACTTAATGACAGAAATCCCTATACGCTGTCCACCGGGCAGAAGCGGCGGCTTAATTTGGCGGTGGCTTCTGTGATTCCAGCACAGATAGTTCTCATGGATGAGCCTACCTTCGGCCTGGATAGCCCGGGGGTATGCGAACTTATCCGGTTAATGGAACAGTTACGAGACCAAGGGAAAACCTTGTTGGTAGCAACTCACGATGACAGTTTTTCCCGTGCGGTAGCCGATACTATCTTAATACTTGATCGGGGGGTTCTCAGAAATAAAGAAGATAGTGTTGAAATGGATGAATCGGGGTCAAAGGGATTGGAAACCGGTACAGGAAAAAAAGGTATCACGGCATGCCGGAGCCCGTTTTCCCGGTTGAACCCCCTGGCTCGGGGAGCAGGAGTCATGATTTTTATTCTTGGAGTGAGTTTTAGCGGATCTCTTCAAATTACGCTGAGCTGGCTTGTTCCGGGGCTTCTATCGGCGCTTTGCTTTACATCTCTGCATCCTTCGGTATTACTACGCAAAATGTTCCCATTCGCTTTGATCGGGGCCGGATTTTTATGGGCAAACTTGCTTTTTCATCGTAACGGCGGTTTTGCTGACGGTTTTACCATCGGATTATTACTTTTTTTTCGCTCCCTGGTGTTCGGTGTCTTTTCTCTGCTTTTTGTTCAGGACATGGATCCTGAGGAGTTTGCGCACTCCCTGCTGCACTATCTCAAAGTCCCTCCTAAATTAGTTTACTCAACACTGATCGCCTTTCGGCTCGGACCGGAATTGAAATCCGAACTGAGTACTATTCGTTTTGCTGTGGACCTGAGGGAGATCAATGTTAACAAGCGAAGGATATTAAACAAAATAGGCCGTACTTTTCATATATTTTTCGCAGTGTTTGTCTCAGCTTTTCGCAGGGCTGGTAGGATCGCAGTTGCCCTTGAAGGTCGGGGGCTCGACAACGGACCTCGCAGTATGCGCTCTGTTCCGGCATTCTCATGGATGGACATTATGTTTCTGGTAGTTTGTATTCTGCTGTTTACGGCACCTCTGATTGTGCTGGGTACAAATATCTGGCAGGGTGGGTATTTTTAAACATTTTTTTAAAATAAATTCGTGGTGCCTGAATTATTCAGTCATTTTCTTTAACCCGGAAAATGAGATTCTGACTCATCTTTTGGAAAATGATTTTCTTCAAGGGGATCTAAGAAGTAAGAAGAAGATTTTCTCTGGAGGGGAGGGAGGACCCAAGGCTGAATTTCTTCTGTTTATTACCTCGTTTTAAGTATCTATCCTTTCTAATTCCTCTAAAGAAATTACTTTATCTCTATACACTAAATCTCTTCTTTCTTTAAAACCCAATTTGTCCCAAAAATTATTTCCATTATCATTATTCCTGAATACTACAAAAGCTATCTTATTTATTCCTTCTTCTCTAAGTGCATTAATAGATCTATCGACTAAGGCTTTTCCAATTCCATTATATCTTTTTTCCTGCTTTACTGCTGTATGATGAATATACCCCCTTCTTCCATCATGGCCACTTAAAATAACACCTACAATTTCCCCATTTTCTTTTGCTGTGAAACAAGTCGTAGGATTTCGCCTTAAATATTTATCAATTCCTGCTTTTGAATCATCAAGTGCGTTCAACCCCATCCCAGGAGTATTTATCCATAAATTATATACATTTTCGTAATCTGCTATTGTCATTTCTACAATTTCCATTTTTATATTTTCCTTCTTCTCTACTATTACCTATACAGTCATGGCTATTTGATCTCTCTAATTCTTTTATTTTTTATATTATTGCATATCCTCTCCCATTAATCGGAGCCCAGGCGCTTATTTTTGAAGCGAAAACAGTCTGTAAAACTTCTTAATCTTATAATCCTACATCAGGATGGGGGATAAGGAAAGGAGAATTCTTAATGCCATGTGAGAATTGGAAATGAAGTATAGTTAAGTAATTTTTTCATTGACAAATTACCGATAAAAATTAATAATAAACTATTCTAAATTTTCAGGAGGTCGTTAATGTCTATTTTTGTAATTAAGGATGCTCCTGTTTTTGTCAGAATGTAAAAAAATCCTATTATTTTTTGGTAATTTTTATTTTCTTAACATTACAGGACATCCAATCTCTTTTCCATTACGTCCGTAAGTTTTACGGTTTTATCAACTCGGGAGAAGAGTATGCACAAAAAATATATAAATACTATAAATACAAATGAAAATAATGCATTTATCTGCGAACATTGTGGAAGTGTTGTAACTGCTACCTTAAACGGGACATCAAACCGTAATCATTGTCCTCATTGCCTAAGAAGCTGTCATGCAGATATTTGCATTGGAGACCGCCGCTCATGGTGTAGAGGTATTATGGATCCAATTGGTATTTGGGTAAAATCAAATAATGAATGGGCATTAATTCATCGTTGCAGGAAGTGTGGAATTTTACGTACAAACAGAATCGCAGGTGATGATAATGAAGAATTACTTTTTGCACTAGCCGCGGTTCCTTTAACATCAATGCCATTTCCAGCTAATCATATTTTAGGAGAAAAAATTAATGCAAAAAAATAAAAATATTTTAAATTGATTTTTATATTTTCGACTCCTTTCTCTTAAGGAGTCGATTTTTATTTTTGTATCTGGTGAAAAGCTAATTATAAAATATCCACACATGCAAGGGTATATGGGAAAGGGATTTTGTTGTTGAAAGAAGAAAGAAGGGCTGCCAGTGTTAGTAGGTTCTGCAGGTGTAAAAGCTAACTAAGTATTATTTATAAGTTAGATGTTGATCTCTCTATTATTATACTCAGAATGATCTTTTATTGCAGCTAAGTAATGCTTTTCCATTAACTCTGAAGATATCAAATAATCTGCTGTTGCTCTATTACTCGCTGTCGGGATATTATATAGAACTGCTATTCTTAAAAGCGCTTTCACATCTACATCATGTGGTTGGGGCTGCATTGGATCCCAGAAGAATATTAGTACGTCTATTTTTTCATCTGCTATCATTGCTCCAAGTTGCTGATCACCACCTATAGGTCCAGATTTTAATAAGATTATATTATGTTTTAAAGGATGATTTTCGTCTATTCTTTCATTTAAAGCTTCCTGTACTAATTTTCCTGTTGTTCCGGTACAGACAAGCTGATGGTTTAAAAGGATTTTCCAATTCCATTTAACCCATTCTACCATGTCTTTTTTTAAATTATCGTGTGCTACAAGTGCAATATGTTTCATTACATATAAGATACTAGAAATAATAAAATAAGTACATGATTTGTTTTATATTAATAATTAGCATTATTCTAAATCTGTGAAAAGCAGGTTTTTCTTCTAATGGTATATCACAAGAAATACCTAAAATCGTGATACTTTCATATAAAAGGATTAAAAGTAATATATTCATTGCATTTATGGCATTTATAGTATCTCATTTTATAGCCTTAAAAATTATTCTTTGCTCGTCGGTCGGAATTCTATGTGATTATTACTTCCCAACAGTAAGCTCCTCCGCAATCAGCTCCAATAATTTTATAGTACACCCACTCAAACGCGCAGAGAAGCGGTTTTTCCTCTTTGCCAGGGGTGGGGGGAGGTGAAGGCAGAGCCAAGGATGGACTTTCAAATATAATTAATAGTATTTTTTTAGGAAATCTATGATTAGCTGATTAACTTTATAGGGCATTTCCATCATTAAAAAGTGACTTACATCGGGAATATAATAATATTCAATTATTGGAAATGTTTTGCTTAATTCATTTTTATAATCAACAGGTAGTTGATAAGCTGGAGAATATATAGCCAGAAATGGTTTGTTTATTGTTTTTTTTCTCCAATATTTTTGATCTTTTTCAACTCCTTCAATCATCGCTTTTCCTATTGATAATGGCACTTTTCTGCTACCTGCAAACACTTCTTCTTTTAATAACATAGGTGAATCAGGCATAAAAAGCGCTTCTAAAAAAGCTTCCCGTCCTGATTCGTTATTCATAGTATTTGCAAAGATTCGATTATATTCTATCCATTCCTTTACAGCTTTTTCATCATCTGATATCTCAAAATGTGCTCCATCCATACTACATATACCTATGCATTTTTCCGGATATTTTTGTGCTATAACTTCGCAAACCGATAATCCCATACTATGACCTATGAAGAAGCTTTTGCTAATTTTTTCTTTTTCAAGTACTTTATAGACTGAATCAGCAAATATTTCCATTGTATAATCTACATTCTCTATCTTACTGCTTTTTCCATTACCAGGCAGGTCAATAGCAATAACTTTATACTCGGGAAAAGCTTTTGTTTGGTATTTCCAGTTCTGTATATTACCAGTCCATCCATGAATTAAAATAATTGTTTTCGGTGAGTTCCCATATATTTCATAGTAAATACTATGTTCATTATATTTAATATATTTTTCCTTAAAGTTGTCATTACTATTACAAGAAATTAACAGGAGTAATACAATTAGCAATAATACGATATTTTTATTCATTCTAAATCCTTATATTATATATATGCTTCTATCATTTTTAATGAAGCTGTTAGAAAACTTTATACTTAACGACACCTTAATATTATTTTATCTTTGATTTTCCTAAAGGACGGACTGGACGTGCCTCAATATATCCTCGCCAGCCTTGTGGTTCAAGTTGAAAACGGGGAGCTGAATCAAAGTCCCAGGCGAAACCATAAAGTGTCGGATCATATTTATCAATTTTTTTCATCATTGAATTAATTACATCCAGAAAATCCTCATCAGCAAATGGTTCTCCTTGGAAAACCATCATCATTGCTGGTCCAAATTCTGCTAATTCAAATCCTTCAGGAATTATTCCTTGCCAATTAGGAGGTAATTCAACTCCTTGAACATATTCGGAAGTGTTTATTGGACGGAGCTTTGAGGGAAGCCAAAGCCCAATTGGCTCATACAAAGCTTCTTTAACGCTTGTCAGGATACCCCATATATCGCAACCAACTTCTTCACAGTAGGTAAAATAATCACTTGCTGTCTTAGCTCTTTTCATTAGCACTTTTCGAGCTGGTCTTTCAATTATCTGAACAAAAACAGTTTTCATTACATTGTCATCCATTATTTCTTCTCCTCTTTTGTCTTTTTTGCACACAGTAAGAGGATAGGGCAAAAACAGCTTTACCGGACGTGGCTGATTACGATAACTTAAAGGAGTAATACCAAATTCTTTCGAAAAGGAACGGGTAAACCCCTCATGGGAATCGAACATAAAATCAAGAGCGACATCAATGATCTTAGATGGTGTGTCTCTCAATACAAGCGCAGCCTGCGAAAGTCTCAGTCTACGAATATAATCAAAAGGTGGTTGACCTATAAGTTCCTTAAATATTCGTTGTGCATGCCATGCTGAATAGCCAGCAGCGTATGCAAGATCATTCGCCGAGATTTTTTCATGCACATGTGATAGGATATAATCCTGCATTTTGCGTACAGCCAGGGTTATATCATTTCGTGTATATTCTCGTTCCACAATCTCCTCCTGTGTACATACTGTATTTTACAGATTCAAAGATTTGGATTCTTGACTTGTATTGCTAAAATATAAATTATTAGAATAATTTTAATAATTTATCAGTTTGTAATCCAAGTCAATTAAAAAAGTTTTACTACTTTCAATTATTTATTAATAGCTTATATACAAAAGGTATTAAAGTAATATTCACAATACTGCATCTCTCCGCCCGCCGGCCGAGGATCCGGACTATTTTATCTTGTCTGGTCCAGTTTCACGACATCGGTAACGGATTTGTGTCACGACATCGGTAACACTTTTCTTCTTTTTCTTTTCATAAGTGTATACTTCTTTTCCGGTACCAGCAACAAACTTTCCTGGTCAAAATACCCAAGAAGAGAGTCTGCGAACCACACATCCAGCTGCCCTGTTTCAGTGGGATGTATGCCTATGTTATAACCCCCAAAAGGATTCCCAACAAAATAGCGAACACCTTTAAAGCTGACAAATCCTCGGTTATTTACAAAACGTTTTCTGTAATTTATCGGATATGCAAACTCCACAAAGTCCCCATAATATTCCTGCTCTGATACTTTATATACTGTAGAGGGTGTTTTCATATTCAGTGATTCATGCGGCCGCTCTTCATTATATTCTACACGCCACTTTTCAAACATCTTCTGATGATACCTGATATCTCCATAAATCTGGCCTTCCAATTCATTCGCCATATCCAAATGCATCCGTTCATGTGCTCCGTTCTGATAAGGTGATGCTGGTTCTATTCTGTCCAACTTAATCCCTAATGATAGCCACCAAACTGATAATCTTGTCAGACCGAATAAACTTCGCATATTCGCAAAAGGAGGGCCATTATCTGATCTAATTACCTCTGGAAGACCGTATTCCCTGAATAATTGGTCGAATTCCTTGTAAACACTTGCTGTATCACCCTTATCCAGAGTTTTAATTGTTAAAATGTACTTGGAATGATCATCTCGTACTATAAGCGGATTTACTCGTTCTCTGTTAGGGGTATACCACCATCCTTTAAAATCCACCGTCCATACATGATTTGGATGTGTTGCTTCTACACGATTTTCAATTCTAATACCTTCAGCTGTTCTCTTCTTTCGACGCTTCTTGGCTAATCCAGCCTTCTGAAAAAATCGATTAAATGTACTCACTGAGGGCAGCCTCTTATCAGGATATTTATTAGCGTAAATCTCTCTGATCTTTTTAGCTCCCCAATTCTTCTTTTGATGTTTGATTTTAATTATAGAGAGTATCTCTTCTTCTGATAAACTCTCTGGGCTTGTTTTTGGTTTTCTTGATAATTCCTCAAGTCCTTCAAAGCCTTGCTCAAGAAACCTCTCTTTCCACTTGTAGCCAGTCTTTGGACTGATACAATATTTCGCACACAGACTGGTAAAATTCATTGTTCCCTTGAGTGCTTCCAGAACAAATTCTTTTTTCTGATCCATAACATTGGTCTCCTTCCATGGCATCTCTCAGTCCTCCTAAATAGGATTGTACTAAAAGATTTACATGTGTGGTGTTACCTATGTCGTGATAAAAAGTGTTACCTATGTCCTGATTTGACCGGCTGGTATTGAGCATAACGTCTCGCGATTATTCGATGTTTTGCAGTTAACATTTAAAACACTTCTGACTTTTTTACGAAACCCGAGAAGTATTAAATATTAATTGCTCTGTTTAAATGATAGCAAAATATGCCGCAGGCCAAGCGAGGTACTCCGAGCGCAACGAATTATCCTCTGTTATGAGCAGTGTTCCCGCTTCTTGTCCAAGCCACACGGCGGAGCCAAGGCTGGACTTCTACCATTGTCAGGTAATTACTATACCTGTACATTTTTTTCATTGTGTTTTCCGCTCTTTTAATTATAGCGGGTTTTACACCTTAATCATACAGTTTTTTTATGTCTTGTTTTCTGGGCTCATTATAGAGTGCCCACATCATATTTGAATCCCATCTACTCGTTAAACAACACATAACAACATGATCACCCATTATAGGGCACCTCTAAAAACCCTTGGTTAAAACCAATTATTTTTTGACTTGTGCCAAATATTCGATCCTTTTAATAAACCCATGATTTCCAGTATGCAGTCTGTCTGCAGTCAAGCCGTTATGCCCTGCATATCTGCAGGTATCTTATCATATTATAAGTCAGATTTGTTAGTCCAATTATTGCATTGGCCCTGATAATCCCACTTCCTCTTATCATGTTACCTTTCAACGAATTCTTTATGCACCCAAATACATGCTCTATCCTGCAGCGGATTTTTGATTTCTTCCTGTTCCTTACCATTTGCTGCCTGCTTAAAGTTTTATACCTATACCCTTTTTCATGTATCCGGTTTTTTATATTATTTTCCTCCAATGTGCTTTTTTTAATTGTTTTTCCTGAATAAGCACTGTCTGCATACATTTCATGATGATAATCTTTTTCTGTAATAAGGTTTTCCATAACTTGACTGTCATGCACTGAAGCCGATGTTATACAATATTTTTTTATCAGTTTTGATTTACGGTCAATATTTATATGATTCTTGTAGCCATAATGTCTTTGCCCTGTCTTTGTAACCCAGCGGGCATCTACTATTTTCCCATTTTGCGCTATAATTCCTTTGTCATAGAGGTATAGTCCAAACTTTTCAAAAAGTACTTCTACTTTGCCTGATTTTGTAAGGGTTTCGCGAAATAGCCATATTGTTTTTTCATCCGGCACCTGATCCTGAAGCTCTAATCCCAAAAACCTCATAAAAGAAAAACGATCCATTATTTGAAACTGAGTCTGTGCATCTGACAAGTTATAAAGTCTCTGAAGAATCAGTATTTTAAACATCAGCACATAGTCATAGGCAGATCTTCCTCCAGGACCCTTGGCCTGCTTTGTAAACACACGGTTTAAGGTATGACGAAAACTTTCCCATGGAATTATTTTATTCAAGGTTATCAGCGGGTCTCCCTGCTTTTGTCTTAATTCATCATCAAAAAATCCGCGTTGCTTTTTCATTTTATCCTCCCCCAGGGAGAGTATTACATTTATTCAAGATTATGAAAATTCCATTGAGTTTTTAGAGGTGCCCTAAAGCTGTAATCCTGATTCAGGAAACAATGGACAATGGCGTATGCAGTACAGCTGAAATATCGCTGCTAACTTATCAGCGCTGGAAGAAAGGGGAAACAAAAGATAAAAGGAAATACGCAGAAAAACATATACCGGGAAAGTTATCAGATAAAAAAAAGATATTATAGATGTTTGCTGCAGCGATGAATATGCCAAAGATCTTTTTGAAAGAACACTTCAGGAAGAAAAATATCCACAAGTAAGTGTTCATTCTGATAACGGTAATCCCATGAAAGGGATAAGCCTTCTCTCTCTTTTTGATGATCTTGGAATAAAAAACAGCTTCTCACGTCCCTGGGTAAGCAGTGACAATCCGTTTATTGAATCATCTTTCGGAATAATGAAAACCAGCGTTAAATATCCTGGCAAGTTTGAAAATATCCATGAAGCAAGATTGTGGATGGCTGATTTTGTTAACTGGTATAATAATTATCACAGGAATTCGGGCAATCAGTATTTCACTCCAGCTTAAATGAGGGATGGAAGTTTTATTGAGCTTGCAAAATCAAGAAGCAATACAATTTCTGAAGCATATAAAAACAACCACCAGAGATGGAGCGGGAAGGGTAAGCAATGGAAAGGCAGGCAAACCGTAATTTTAAATCCTTCTCTAAAAACACGGCAGAAAAACAAAAATGCCGCATAATTTTTTTCAAAAATCATACGTCATATATGTTGACATAAAAAGGTACACATTGGCCTTATGGTCGTAATACTCTCTCACTATGATCCGGATGATTTCTCACCAGTTTTTTGTGTAAAAAAGGTTAAGGAGTATCGAGGTTTTGAATGATAATAAAGACTTCTGTTTGAAGCATATTCTGAAATGATATTGATATTTATTATATTTGTGTTGAGCTGTTTAATAAAAAATCAACAAAATATTTTATATTGTTATTCTCTGCTTTAATTTTAGGTAAAACTAGAAGGAATTTTCTATTGATTCGAACATTATTAATATTAATTTTTTTAAATTGATTTTTTTCAGTATCATTATTTAAAGCTAGCTCTGACACTATTCCATATCCAACTCCGCTTAATACAGCTGATTTTACTGATTCAGCATTTCCCATAACTAAAGCTATTTTAAGATTGTCAGTATTTATATTATTCTGTTTTAAATATCTTTCAAATATTTCTCTTGTTCCGGATCCTTTTTCTCTTATTACTATTGGTTCTGAAAGTAAGTCATCAATTTCAATAAAAGGTTTAGTACACCATACATGATGTAAATTTACTATAACAATAATTTCATCATCGAAAAATGGAATAGTAACATGATTGTTAAAATCAATTGGTTCGCTAATAATTGCAATATCCATGCTCAACTCTTTAAGTGATTTTACAAGGAAAGCATTATCTCCAGCAAGCATGGTAATATTAACGTTTGGATACTTAATTTTAAAATTACCAAGTATTTTTGGAAGAAGATATTTCCCAAGAACGGTTGATACTCCAATTGTGATTGCGCCTTTTATATTTATACTTACATTGCAAACCGCATTTTTAGCTAATTCGTATTGTTTTAAAATATTTTCAGCATGTTCATACAATACTTTACCTGGTTCTGTTAGCTTTATTATTGATCCATTTCTATCAAAAAGCCTTATGCCGTATTCTTCTTCAAGTTTTTTAATTTGTATTGTAACAGCTGGTTGTGTCATAAATAGTATGCTTGCCGCTTTTGAAAAGCTATTTTCTCTCGCAACAGTAACAAATGTCTTTAATTTATAATCCATAACTATAAATATATTTTATACCAAAATTGCAAATAGTCAAATTAAATTTAATTTAATTAGACTTAAAATAGATATTTATAAATAAAAATCAATTTATATCAACAAAAACATATAAATATAACAATGATATAAATATTTATTATACCTATATAAATATTTATAATTTGATTTATTTTTACTTTCATATAAATAATTAGTCACCAACAAGAAAATTGAAAGAGGAACAAATGTATAGTAAATCAGTTTTATTAAGAGAAAAAATTAATTCGAATAAACTAATTATTGGGATAGGAGCCAGAGATGCTCTTGAAGCAAAATTAATTGAAGAAGCTAATTTTGATTTCGTGTGGTCAAGTAGTTTAGGTGTTTCGGCTTCTTATTGTATTCCTGATGCTAGTTTAATATCCATGAGCCAATATCTATCAGCAGCCAGGTCAATGAATGAAGTAATATCAATACCTGTAATTGCTGATTGTGATACAGGGTATGGTAATATTAATAATTTAATTTATGCTGTTAAACTATTTGAAGATTCTGATATCGCAGGAATTTGTATTGAAGATAAAAAATTCCCCAAAGATAATAGTCTTCTTGAAGGGGGAAGACAAGAACTTCTAGATATAAATGAATTTTCTTCTAAAATAAGAGCTGCTAAAGATACTCAGAAAAGTGACTCTTTTTGTGTTATTGCAAGATTAGAGTCATTTATTGCTGGCTGGGGAATAGAAGATGCACTTGAAAGAGCATATAGTTATGAAAAAGCTGGTGCGGATTTGATTCTTGTGCATTCAAAATTAAATGTTCCGGATGAAATTATAAATTTTACAAATAATTGGAAAGGTAAAATACCTATAGTTATTGTTCCTACCAATTATTACAGTTTTACTGAAGAACAGGTACAGGCATTTAAAAAAATAAAAATAGTTATATATGCTAATCAGATACTTAGAAAATCTATTTTAGCGACACAAGTGATTCTCAAAGAAATAAAAAATAGTAAAGGGATAAATAGTGTTCAAAATAAAATATCACCTGTATCAGAAATATTCCGATTACAAGGTGTACCTGAAATGAAAGCTCAAGAAAAAAAATATAAAACTTGATGATAAATTATAAGAATGTAAAATAAATGTTTTGAAGAATCTCGACTAAATGGAGTATTAAATGATAAGCGAATTGGCAATTGAACTTAATGAGAAAATAGATGGAACAGCTCTTTATCATCAGCTTTCAGACTTTGGGAAAAGAATATATTTCCCAAAGGGAACAAAAAAACAATCTGAAGAAGCTAAAAAATATGCATACAAATATAATGCAACAGAGGGTATGGCTTTTGCAGAGGATCACCCATTTGTATTGAAAAACATCAGAAATTATTTACAGGAATTAAATATTGAAGATGTTGTTACTTATGCCCCTATCCTGGGTCTTCCTTCCTTAAGGGAATTATGGAAAAAGGAGCTTTACAGAAAAAACAACTCACTTGAAAATAAAAATATTTCAAAGCCAATTGTAACAGGTGGACTTACCCATGGCCTATCTATTGCTGGCGATCTTTTTACTGACGAAAATACAGTTTTAGTAATTCCTGATCTTTTCTGGCCTAATTATGAAATTATATATAAGGAAAGAAGAAACTGCTTAATTAAAACATATAATTTCTTTGAAAAGGGGAAAATTGATTTTGAAAGTTTTAAAAAAACAATAAGAGAAATTGAAAAGAATAAAAAAATATTTACAATTTTCAACTTTCCCCATAATCCGACTGGATATTCTCTGACCCATAGAGAAGTATCTGAAATAAAAGAGATTATGAAAGCTTTTGCTGATGATGGTTATAAAATTACAGTCCTTCTTGATGATGCATATTTTGGACTTGTATATGAGGATAACATATCAAGTGAATCACTCTTTTCCATATTTGCTGATCTTCATAAGAATATTATAGCCATAAAGGTTGATGGTGCAAGTAAAGAATACTATGGGTGGGGTTTACGGGTTGGTTTTATAACATTTTCTTCTAAAGGATTTGGAAATGAACACTATGCTGCACTTGAAAATAAACTATCAGGATTAATTAGATCATCAATTTCAAACTCATCTAAGATTTCACAACTTATTCTTGAAAAAATGATTATGGACAAAGAGACAGAGAAAGAAAAGAAAAAATATTTTGCAGATCTTAAAAACCGGTATAAAGCAGTAAAAAAAATTATTAGCGTATACAGCGAAAGTATACTCTCTCCATTCCCTTTTAATTCAGGTTATTTTATGTGTTTTACTGTTAAAACAGGAAAAGCAGAAATCTTAAGAAAATATCTTCTTGAACATTATGGTATCGGTACAACATCAATGCAGAATAAATATCTGAGAGTTGCATTCGCTTGTGTTGATGAAAAAAATATAAAAAATCTTTATGAAATAATTTATAAAGCATCCATGGAGTACCTGGATGAAAATATTGCAATAAAAAATACGGAGGTACAAAAATGAACAATCTGGCAATTGAACTTAATAAAAAAATTGAAGGGACAGCTCTTTATAACCAACTTTCAGACTTCGGGAAAAGAATTTACTTCCCTAAAGATACTAAGATACAGTCAGCAGAAGCGAAAGAACTGGCCACTAAATATAATGCAACAGAGGGTATGGCATTTAAAGACCATAAACTAATTTCAATTTCTTCAATTACACAATTCTTTTCTGATCTTGATCTTGAAGAATCAATAAGTTATGCAGGATCTGCAGGAGATGCTGAACTGAGGGATTTATGGGAAAAAGATCTTAAAAGGAAAAATCCTTCTTTAAATAAAATTGAATTTTCAAAACCGATAGTTGTTGCTGGACTTACACACGGTCTTTCTGTTGTTGGAGATTTGTTTATTGATAACTCAACAACAATATTACTTCCTTCTGTTTACTGGCCCAATTATGACCTTATATTCGGGGAAAAATATCGTGCTGAAATAAAAACATATAATATCCACTCTGAAGGACATCTTGATATTGAAAGCCTGGTTAAAGCGATTAGGGCAGAAAGGAAAGATAAAAAAATTGCTATCATTTTAAATTTTCCTCAAAATCCGACTGGATATTCACCTCTTAAGTTAGAAGCTGAAGAATTAAAACAGGAATTCTTTAAACTAGCAGAAGAAGGATACAAACTTCTGATAATTCACGATGATGCTTATTACGGTTTATTCTATGAAGAAGATATATATCCCGAGTCACTTTTTTCGATATTTTCTAATTTACATGAGAATATTTTAGCCTTGAAAATAGACGGTCCGACTAAAGAGTATTTTGTTTGGGGATTTAGGGTTGGTTTTATTTCTATTGGAGCAAAAGGATTAACACGTGAACAGTATCAGGTAATTGAAACAAAAATAATGGCAGCAATAAGATGCTCAATTTCAACTGCATCAAAACCAGCCCAGTCAATAATAATAAAAGCATTAAAAGAAAGAACCACTGAAGAAGAACAAAAGAAGGGGGGTGATGTAATTAAGAAAAGATATGAAATCATAGGTGTCCAAAACAAGGACTATTAATTGCCTGAAATCCCAACTATAATGAATTAAGCTTGGACGGCTAATTCTTTACAGGAAAAGGAAATCAGGCAATGAGTTACAATAATACCATTTTAAAACAAATTCTACAAATAATTCCGAGACATGAATTTGAAAAATCTGTAAAAAAACATAAAGGGGACTTTGCTTCCAAAGGTTTTACCTGTTGGCAGCATTTTGTCTCCATGCTCTTTGCACAACTTTCAGGACAGACCGGGTTAAGAGGCATTGAAAACTCTTTTGAATCAATCAGTAACCACCTTTATCATATGGGTGTAAAAAAGGTAAAACGCTCTACATTATCTTACGCAAATAATAATAGAAGCTGTGAAGTTTATGAAAATGTTTTCACTGATCTTCTTGATAAGATATTATCCATGAAGAGAGCGCATAAACATAAATTTAAAAATCCTCTTTACAGTGTTGATGCATCAACTATTGACTTGTGTTTAAATCTCTTTCCATGGGCAAATTTCAGAAAATATAAAGGCGGAATAAAACTTAATGTAAAACTTGACCATAGTGGATATATTCCAGCTTTTGTATCAGTTACAACTGCAAAAACACATGAAGTCAATTCCTTGAAAAAAATGGCTTTCAACAAAGGCGATGTCATCACGTTTGATCGTGGTTATACTGACTTTAAATTATTCGCAAATTATTGTAATACCGGTATTTATTTTGTTACCAGGTTAAAAAAGAATGCTGATTATAAAATTGTCCAGAGAAAAGATACCTCCTCCTTTAAAAATATTACATCTGATCAGATCATAGAAATGAAAGGATTTTACACCAGTAAAAAATGCCCGTTAAAATTAAGACGAATCAGAAGCAGAGATCCTGAAACCGGTAAATATATTGTAATTCTTACCAATAATTTCCTTTGGTCTCCAACAACAATTGCTGCTGTTTACAAAGACAGATGGCAGATTGAAATATTTTTTAAAACTATCAAACAGAACCTCAAGATCAAGAAATTCTTTGGTACTTCCAGAAATGCTGTAATGACACAAATCTGGATTGCCCTAATTGCTTTTCTGTTACTTCAGTTCCTTAAAATGTTTTCATGTAGAAAATGGACTCATTTTTCACTGATGAAATTGATTCCTGTAATACTGACATCAAGAAAAGATATCTGGACTGTTCTCAATAAACCGCCTTCAGAACAGACTAAAAAAACTAGTTTCAATCTTCAACTGGAGCTGTTATGATTGTTTTGGACACCTATGATATGAAATAGTGAAAAAAATTATAGACAAGAGTGAGTTCAACGGATCAATAAAACCGGCGCCATTTAACTCCGGTTACTTTATGTGCTTTGAATTAATTGGAAAAAGTGCTGAAAATATTAGAAAACATCTTTTAAACGAGTATGGAATCGGGGTGATTTCATTTAAAGACAAATACTTGAGAGTCGCTTATTCCTGTATTGATAAATGTGATATAGAAAATTTGATTACTACAATAATCAAAACAGCAGAGGAAATAGAATGATCTTTCCTGTGCTGGTACAATATCGGGACAATTTCTGGAGACGGAAAATTGTTGTCAATATAAATCAAATAATATATGTCGCAGTGTATAAAAGCTTACTCACTTTTTTAAGTATATCTATCGGCATAAATAAGCACGAGTTAAAAATACATAATCCATATATTGATCCCGGTATTTCCAGACTTGAACAGCCGAATGGTTTGTTTAAAAGAAAATAAACAGGAGGGGTGACTAAAAAACTTATAAGAAATGTGAAACATGAATGTTTCAGGAAACACAGAAAATATTATTTTATAAGGAGATAATATGAAAAAGAAAAAAAGTATAGCAACAATTATTATGCTGGCAATGTTGGCTGGTATCATCGTAGGTATCATTTTAAATGGGTTTGCTGATACGCCTTTTGTAAAGACAGTTCTGACTGGTTTTATTTTTAAATTGGGGGGCATGGGTTTTACCTATATGATTTCAATGATAGTTGTTCCAATTGTTTTATTTTCTTTGATAGTTGGAACTTCCGATATGGGAGATGTTGTCAGACTTGGTAGAATTGGGACAAAAACAATTGGTTGGTATCTGACGACAACTACGGTTGCTATTATTATTGGTTTAACCATATCTTTAATGATTAAACCTGGACTAGGATTCGATTTGACCAATTATGCACAAACAATTGAGTCTTACAAAGCGAAAAGTGGATCGCCTGCATTGGTAGACGTTCTTTTAAACATTATTCCCAAGAACCCATTTAAGGCTTTATCTGAAGGGGTGATGCTTCAAGTTATCTTTTTTGCAATGATGATAGGCACAGCATTAACTATTCTTGGAGAAAAAACATCAAGTATAAGGAAAGTATTTGTAGAGGGGAATGAAGTGGTTATGCAGATTGTATGGATCGTTATGAAAGCTGCTCCATTTGGCGTATTCTGCCTAACTGCTGATACATTTACAAGACTTGGAATTGCTGCGTTTAAACCTTTGGCGATTTATATGATCACTGTTGTCATTGCTCTGTTTATCCACGCTATTGTGGTATATGGATCCTTACTCACTGCAGTGGCTAAGCTGAATCCTATTCAGTTTCTTAAGAATTTTGCTCCCGCCATTTCTGTTGCCTTTTCTACTGCAAGCAGTAATGCCACCTTACCAGTGGCCCTTGACTCTGTAACCAACAGGTGTGGTGTTCACAAGGATATCAGTTCTTTCACTATTCCGCTTGGTGCTACAATAAATATGGATGGGTCAGCTATTTCCATGAGCTGCCAGGCCCTTTTTCTCGCTCAAGCCTACGGTATTGAACTTACTGTTCTTCAACTTGCAATGATAGTTGTAACTGCTACACTGGCGTCCATAGGTAATGCAGGGGTTCCTTCAGCGTCTCTAATACTCTTATCTGCGATTCTCATGCAGATTGGGGTTCCTGTTGAAGCTGTTGGTATTCTCCTAGGTGTTGACAGAATCCTTAGTATGACTAGAACAACAATAAATGTTTCTGGTGATGCAATAGTTTCAATAATTGTTGCAAAATCAGAAGGCTTGTTTGATATTGATATTTTTAAAAAGAAAAATGTAATTAAAGAGGCAGTATAAAAATACAGGTTAAATAGCTTGTAATCACTGTAAATAATCAACTGGTTTATTATAAATACATTCATTATAAACCAGTTTTTTAAAAAGATTTCGAAGTCCGTATTGTAATATTTTCTACTAATAACGCTATTGAGAATAAATGACAAAAAATATAAATTAAGTTCAACGGGCAGAACGGATAGGGTTTTGCCCGTTTTTTATCCAAGCTTTTTATATTCAATAATATTACTTTTATCTGAATATGTCTCATCAATTTTTTCTGCGATAATACTTAGATTTTCCGGTGTTATATGAGTATAGATAGCCTGTGTACCCTTATTCCCAGGTATTTCTTCACATATAACTCAGAGCAGCCTGCGAGCAGGAGATTGGTATTCAGGGAATGCCGGAAGCTCTGAGGAGTAAGGTTTCTCTCTAAATAATTGATCTTCAAATTTTCGATTGCTTTTATAAAATTTTTTCTCCACCATGTTTCTCCCAGGTGTAATCCTTTAATATTAAAAACATAGTTACCTGCTTTTTTCCATGCCCTGTCTATTGTGCAGTATTTCCCCTGTATCTGTTCCCATTAAAGAGCAAGAATTTCTGACGCCTTACGTCTGGTAAAGGCTGCGAATCTGAATATCTGATATGCAAGTAAAGCAGTCCATTTTTTGTAATCAGTCAGGTCCGCAAATCAATGATATGGCCTCTTTTATATCTCTTAACAGCATATCAGCAAATTTGCCGGTATAAACGTACTTTGAAATCCACCTGTTCAATTTTTCAACATATCCCTGGCTATAGTTCGTTCCTTCCATGGATAGTCTTGGTCTTCTGGGACTGGTTTCATATTTAAGATATTTAGCTGAGTAATTACGAAAAGTTACAGATGAATAAGTGGTAAGAGAATCAATAAAATCCTTTATAACTCTTTTTCCTCACCAATTTTTGAAGTTCCGCAGGATTTTAATTTTCTTTTCCCGGTTAGCTGATCTTCATAGTTAAAGAACAGTGTTCCATAACCTTTCTTTTGAATGGATCAGGATACACTTTTTTACCTCCTGATATCTATTTGCTATGCATTCGCTGACAAATAACGTCGATAAAAAAGTGTAAATCCTTATCTTGTAATAAAATATTTATTATCCCGGACGCGAATCGAACGCATGACCTGTTGCTTAGGAGGCAACCGCTCTATCCTACTGAGCTACCGGGACACTTGATAGTGTTATACTATAATGAATTACCCTGAGTGTCAATTAATTGACATCAAATATTGCGGATACTGAAAAAAAGGGGAGACCGCTGAAAGCAGCTTCCCCCCTAATGTTTTTATAGATAATAAAAAGTTAAATCTTGAAAAGAAGGTCAACATAGGTCGGGAATGGCCAATCCTCTTTCCCTGTCATTTTTTCGAGTGTATCTGCATATAATCTTACCCTGCTCATTAAAGGGAATACCTTTTCATGATACGTTTTTGCCTGTGAAAGATGATCTTCAACAGATTTGGCATTTAAGAGTTCTTTTGCAAGCAGATCTGTGCTGTATTTAAGTTCCTCAAAATTCTTCATCATCTGCTCAAGCATTTCCCTCTGTTCGCTTATCCCGTTTTTAATGCCGGCAGCAGTCATGGAGTTTATAATATCTGCACATTTTCCGGTATATTTAAGTACGGCAGGGAAAATTTCAAGTCTTACCATATCTATCATTACGCCGGCTTCAATATTTATCTGTTTGCTGTATTTTTCAAGATATATAGTATACCGCGACTCAAGTTCTTCCCTGGTCATTATGCTGTATTTTGTAAAAAGTTTTATTGAAGATTCACTGAAAAGCGCCGGTATTGACTCAACGGTTGACTTTATATTGGGAAGGCCCCTTTTTTCAGCTTCTTTTAACCATTCTTCCGCATATCCGTTGCCGTTGAAAATTATTTTTTTATGGTTTTTGTAAGTCCGTGCGACAATCTCTTTTATTGTGCCTGTAATATCCTTTGAGTTTTCAAGCTCTGATGCAAATTCAGACAGCACATCAGCAACTACTGCGTTAAGGACTGTATTCGGCATTGAGATTGAGCCGGAGGAAGGGACCATCCTGAATTCAAACTTGTTGCCTGTAAAAGCAAACGGGGAGGTCCTGTTTCTGTCTGTTGAGTCCTTTGGAAGCTTTGGAAGCGAGTTTACTCCAAGTTCGAGGTAATTTCCGTTTGTTGATTTTACCGGCTTGTTTTCAGAGAGCTTCTCCAGAATATCGCTGAGTTCAGAACCCAGGAATATTGAGATAATCGCAGGAGGAGCTTCATTTGCGCCCAGCCTGTGGTCATTTCCTGTATTGCTTGCGGACCACCTCAAAAGCGGAGCATATATGTCTACGGCCCTGATAATGGCAGAGAGGAATATGAGAAACTGTATATTCTGATGCGGGCTGTCGCCAGGGTCAAGCAGGTTTATCCCGTCATCTGTGCTTAATGACCAGTTATTGTGCTTGCCTGATCCGTTAACGCCGGCAAAAGGTTTTTCATGCAGGAGCGCTACAAGATTATGTCTGTTCGCGACTTTCTGGATTACCTCCATGGTGAGCTGATTATGGTCGGTTGCTACATTTACAGTTGTAAAGATCGGCGCTATCTCAAACTGATTTGGAGCAACTTCGTTGTGCTGTGTTTTTGCGGAAATGCCAAGTCTCCAGAGTTCATAGTTTAGCTCTCTCATAAAGTCTGCAACGCGGAGCTTGAGCGGACCAAAATAATGGTCCTCCATTTCCTGCCCTTTTGCCGGCATGGCGCCGAATAGAGTTCTGCCTGTAAGGAAAAGATCCATCCTTTTGTCGAAAAATGATTTATCCACAAGAAAATATTCCTGTTCAGCTCCGGCTGTCGGGATAACCTTTTCCGATGTTGTGTTTCCAAGAATCCGGACAACACGCATGGCTTCCCTGTTTATGACTTCCATTGATTTAAGGAGCGGGACTTTCTTGTCAAGAGCTTCGCCTGTATAGGCAAAAAAAGCTGTTGGAATTTTAAGTGTTACACCTGTGTTGTCATTCATGAGGAATGCGGGTGATGTTGTATCCCATGCTGTATAGCCTCTGGCCTCAAATGTCGCCCTGAGTCCTCCGCTTGGAAAAGATGAGGCATCAGGTTCTCCCTTTATGAGTTCCTTGCCTGAAAATTCAAGTATAACTTTTCCATCCGCTGTGGGTGATATAAAAGAGTCGTGTTTTTCTGCCGTTAAACCAGTCATGGGCTGAAACCAGTGTGTGTAGTGTGTTGCTCCCTTTTCAATAGCCCAGTCTTTCATTGTGCTTGCAACTACTTCCGCAACTTCGAGAGAGAGCGTCTTGTTCCCTTTCTGTACTTCCTTGAGCTCCCTGTAAATGCTTTTGGGCAGTCTTGTCCGCATTACTGCATCGTTAAAACAGTTTTCCCCGTATACTTCGCTTAACGGGGTTTTGATGAAATCAATAGTTTTTTCTTCCATAAGTTATAAAAATGACCTCCAGTCAGATTGTTCTGCTATATATAATGCAAAAAACGTGCCATGATTGCAATAGATAGGTAATGTTGATATAAGTTGTTGTAAAACAAGCAGATGCTGCTGATCAATATATTAGTTTTACCGTTTTAATTAAAACTTAAATCCTGTAAAAATACATTATTGTAGAAAAATGGCATGAATATACATGAATGTATTATTTTTCACGGGTGAGTGTTTTCGGGTTTATACCGAATTTGCTTTTTCTTAAGCCCATTATCCTCTCGCTGATGCCCAGCATTTTTGCCGCTTTGGTCATATTTCCATGACTTGATTTAAGTGCGTCGAGGATCATTTCCTTCTCAAGTTCATCAACCGCCTGCTGAAGCGTATTGTGGATTTCAGTTCCGGTAGATTCAGCGCTCTGCAGACTCGGAGGAAGGTGATTGCCGTGGATAACATCATCCGTACTTATAAGGACTGCCCTTTCAATGCAGTTTTCAAGCTCCCTCACATTCCCGGGCCAGTGGTAGCTTGTAAGGAGCTGTATCGCGGGAGTTGATATCCTTTTTATGTCCTTGTTGTTTTTTTTGCTGTATTTTTCTGTAAAATAGTCTGCAAGAAGCATTATATCGCTTTTCCTCGATCTTAAAGGAGGTACGTGTACCGGGAAAACATTCAGCCTGTAATAAAGGTCTTCCCTGAATTTCCCCTCAGTGAGGAGCTGTTCAAGATCCCTGTTTGTCGCCGCAATAATCCTTACACTGGTTTTTATTGTCTCATTTCCTCCGACCCTTTCAAATTCTTTTTCCTGAAGAATTCTCAGAAGTTTTACCTGTGTTGTAGGGGAGAGGTCTCCGATTTCATCCAGGAATATTGTTCCCCCGTCAGCAAGCTCAAAGCGTCCCTTTCTTGTAGAAAGGGCTCCTGTAAAAGCACCTTTTTCGTGGCCGAACAGCTCGCTTTCTATAATTGTTTCCGGCAGAGCCGCGCAGTTTACCTTTATCAGAGGCATATCAGAGCGTTTACTGTTGTAATGGATCGCGTTTGCTATAAGTTCTTTCCCTGTACCGCTTTCTCCCCTTATAAGAACAGTAGCCTCGCTCCCCGAAACCTGTGCAATAAGGTCAAAGACTTCCTGCATTGCGGTAGAACTTCCTATTATGTTCTTGGGCTTGAATTTATTCTTAAGCGCGTTCTGGAGTCTTTCGTTTTCATGTTTGAGCTTTTCCTGTTCTTCCTGGTATGTTCTCCTGAGTTCGGCGGCGAGGGCTATCATTGAACCGATTATGGAAAGAAGTTTTGCGTCCTCTTCAATGCTGAACCCTTCTGAGGTTTGTCTCTGGCAGCTTATCGTTCCTATGGTTTCTGTCCCTATTTTCACGGGAATACAGATAAAAGACTGATTTTTCCATTTTTTCCTTGATTCTGTTTTGTCCAGAAAAAGAGGATTGCCCGAGACATTTTCGATTGTAATCGGCTCTCCCGTCTCAATAACTTTACCTGTTATTCCTTCTCCTACCTTGTATTTTATTTTTTCCGCAAAAACTTCACTGATTCCGTATGATGCTTCGATTGATATTTCCCTTGAATGCCTGTTAAGCAGTGTTATGGCTCCCTGAAGCATCTCCATCGACTGGACAGTGTGCTTTATTATGGGAGAAAGGGCCGTCTGCATGTTTTCGCTTTTCTGCAGGATCTGGCTTATATCAAAAAGCAGGGAAAGTTCCTGAATTTTACGTCTGTAATGTTTCGAAGGAATTGAATCTGGCATGGAATATATGCTACAAATTTGTAGGTGAAATTTCAAGCTGATTTTAGTGCGGATTAGCATTAAATAAATTAACTTACAGGATTATTATGATAAAAAACAAACTTGTTATTTTTGATTACGACGGGGTGATTGCCGATTCTCTTTCTTTATGGATAAATGCATTTGCGGATGCCGGTGTTATCAACAATATTCCCTACAGGCTTACAAAAAAAGAGATAAGCCGGCTTGAGCATATTACATTCGGATCTATTTTAAGCCAGGCAGGCCTGGATAAGCATGAATCTGTTTCAAAGTATGTCCAGGATATAATAGCCATATTTGATAAAAAAACTGACGATGTAAAATTTTTTCCCGGAATTGGAATGCTGATGGAAAATCTTCACAATGCCGGAAATATAATCTGCATAAACACTGCGAATAATTCTGCGGTAGTCAGAAAAAGACTTGAGTCAGAAGGACTGATCTCTTTTGTCTCGGATATTGCGGGAGGAGACCACGAAGGGAGCAAGTCGGATAAGATACTTCTTTTTCTGGCTAATTACGGGTTTGATAAAAAGAATGCTTTCATGATCGGGGATTCGCTCGGAGACATTACAGAGGGGAAGAAAGCCGGTGTCAAAACAGTTGCGGCAGGCTACGGCTGGCAGGAATCTGAAAAACTTATGTCGGGGCAACCTGATTTTTTCTGCAGTACGCCGGAAGATCTTGGATCATTGTTTTTATCAGATGTCTGCTGAAATCTTCCGGCCTGACTGATTTTCTGCGGATGCAGGGATTATTATACTGAAACGGACAATCCTGTTCCTCCCTTTTTTAGTGTTTTCCGCTGTAATAACTCCTCCGTGTTTTTCTACCGCGGCCTTTGCTATTGTCAGCCCGAGTCCTGATCCCCTGGTCGACCTGCTGAACTCACCCCTGTAAAGGCGGTCGAAGATTCTCTTTATTTCCTTTTCAGGTATTTCTCCCGGATTTTCCACAGATATAACGGCGCTGCTGCCGGACCGGGATATTGAAATCCTGATTTTTGCCCCTTCCGGACTGTACTGGATGCTGTTCTGAGCAAGATTGCTTAAAGCCCGCGTTAATAGATTGACATCACATCTGATTATAAAATCATCATTTTCAATCTGCAGGGTAACCCCTTTTTCCTTTGCCTGGACCGCGAACCTTTCCCTTAATACATCTGCGAGTTCTCCTGATGAAATATCTGAAAGGACAAGTGCAGCTTCCGGAGATTCAATATTTGTGAGCCGGTTCATGTCCTCGACAAGATGTTCAAGTCTGCCTACTTCTGCGAGCAGCATCTCAAGCCTCTTGCTGTCCGGTTTGAGTACGCCGTCGGCCATGGCTTCCAGCTGCGCCTTTATTGCAGTTGTCGGAGTCCTTAAGTCATGGGCAATATCCTGTGTCCATTGTTTTCGAGCCCTCTCTTCTCCTGAAAGCCTCTCCTGCAATATAAGCGCACTTTTACTTATTGTTGCAATCTCATTGGAACTGCCATCGGGGAATTCAACATCCCGGCTTCCGGCTGCGAGTTTTTCAAGCCCGCCTGAAACAGCGGATGCCTCTTTTGTGATCCTTCCTGAAATAAGCGATGTTGAAAGTATCGCTGCCACGACAGATAATGTGATTCCGATAAAAAGCGTAAGGAATACAGCCTGAAGAAGCCTGCGGTTAAGGCCGTCCTCTGTCTCAAACCTCGAGGATTTTACCCAAATATACGCGGCCGTACGTCCTTCCAGTATAACCGGGGTAAGCGCCTTGAAAAAATCAGGCATCATTTCCATATGCGCATCAGGCATCATCATCCCCGGTCCATCCCTCCTGTTCATTCCCGGCCCGCCTGGCAGGTAGGTATTTCCGCCGGGCCACCGCTGGGCAGGGGGCATCATCATGCCGGGAGGAATCCGGTTTCTCTTTATATTATGCGACAGGATGATATTCCCGTCAGGTGAAAAAACAATAAGCGAGAACCTCTCTCCGAGATGCTGCTCAAGTGCTTTTTTTATCCCTGCAACTGAAAAATTATCAGATCTGCTGTAGAATTTTTCAAGTGTTCTTGCAATTGAGGATGCATACCTTGCCTCTGAAGCCCTGTACCACCCTTTAAAGGCAATATTCAGGCCGGAAAAGATAATTACAGATACAAAAATGAGAAATATGGCAAGACTTGCTGAAAAGGAAAGTATTATTTTCTTTTTTAATGATGCCATGTCCTATCCTGATATCTTTCCGTCAAACCTGTAGCCGAACCCCCTGACTGTTTTTATCCAGTTTTGGTTTTTCATTTTTGACCTTATATTTTTTATGTGTGTATCAACAGTCCTTTCCGATCCTTCATAAAAATAATCAAGGCATTCTCCAAGGATCTTTTCCCTTGAAAGAAGTATCCCTGCATTGCCGGCAAGGTAATCTGTTATTTTCCATTCCGCTGCAGTAAGATCCACTGTTTCCCCGTTTTCCATTACGGTGTGACTCTCCTCATCAATTTTAAGTGTCATTCCGTCAAGGGTCCAGACTGATTTTCCGTTTCTCCCTTCCGCCTCAGATCCGGCCGGCTTATGAGTCCGTTTCAGAACTGCCTCAACCCTTAGTACCAGTTCCCGCGGTGAAAAAGGTTTTACAACATAGTCATCAGCTCCGATCTCAAACCCTGTTATCCTGTCTGATTCCTGGTCCCTTGCAGTAAGAAAAATAAACGGGATATCATTTTTTTTCCTGATCTGTTTCGCGAGATTAAACCCGCTGCCGTCAGGCAGCATTATGTCGATAATAATTAAATCAGGCTGTTTTTTACTGACAGAGTCAATTACCCCGTCAAGTTTTGCGAACCTGACGACTTCATGCTCGTTAAGCTCAAGATAACCTTTTACCGCTTCGCTTATTGCATCGTTATCCTCAACAATATATATTCTTGCCATATATACAATATATGTGCAGTATTGAAAATAATAAATGATTATTTTGTGAAGATTCGGTGGAGAGAAGCGGGCGCATGTGAAGTGAATAATACCAATGCTCATACCCGGAGAATGCGTAACTCAGGGTTTAAAGGCGGTTAATGGAAAGGTGAACAGCGGAATTGAAAAGAAAAGACTTTCAATATTAAAAATTCTTCAAGATTCGTCAGAGCCTTTGTCAAGCGCTGTAATAACAGAAGAGCTTAACAGGATGGGCAGCTCCATAAGCGAAAGGACTGTAAGGTTTCACCTCCTTGATATGGACCGCTGCGGGCTTACAGAGCGGGCGGGAAAACTGGGACGGCTGATTACACCGCTGGGCTCTGATGAACTTTCAATTGCAAGAATACATGAGAAGGTGGGTTTTCTTACCGCAAGAATTGATGAGATGACCTGGCGGATGGATTACAATATCTGGAACGGCACAGGACGAATTGTCATAAATGTGACTCTTGTAAAAAACAGTGATTTACCCCCAGCTGTTCCCCTGCTCGCAAAAAGTTTTGAATCAGGTTTTACCATGGGTGAACTTGTGACAGTAATCAGGCCGGGTGAGACCGCCGGAACTGTAAAGATACCATGGGACTGTACAGGTATCGGCACTGTAAGCTCAATCAACGTCAACGCGGTCCTTCTTAAAAACAGCATACCTGCTGTTTCTTTATTCGGCGGCATTCTTGAGATATCAGACATGAAGCCCCAGAGATTCCTTGAGGTGATAAAATATGACGGGACAACTATCGATCCCCTTGAGATATTCATTAAAGGGAGAATGACAGATATCCGGGGTATTACTGAAACCGGAAACGGCAGGGCAGGCGCAAGTTTTATAGAAATGCCGGGCGTGAGCAGGAAAGAGTTTATTGATATCAACAATGCTGTACGTGCGGCCGGACTCGGCGGCGCCCTTGCCGCCGGATGGCCTGGAAAGGAACTGCTTGGGATACCGGTAAACGAAGGAAGAGCGGGAGGAATTGTCCCCGGGGGGCTTAATGCTGTTGCTTTTCTTGAGGAAAACGGCATTGAAGTAAAATCCCAGGCCCTTTCCTGTCTGATGGATATAGGAAATATGTTCAGCTACAGGGAGCTGAAGAACAGGCTTAAATAAATTTTTACTCACTTTTAAGGCAGGTTATTGCCTGTAGTCCGGCAATATTGCCGTAACAGTAGATGAAGATTCCTTTGCAAATATTAAATAAATAAAAAATATCCAATAACTCTATAATAGAGAATATCCTTTAGCCCTTTCTGTTATACTTAATTGACAAAAAATACTGGTGATGTTAGATTCCTGAAAATCAAACGGCAAGTCATTGCCGTGAGGAAGGGAATATGTCTGAAAAAACACTTTATGACCCCTCTTTTGAGCACGATAACTGCGGAGTCGGCTTTATTGCGGATATAAGCGGAAAAATCTCCCACGATATTATTGAAAAAGGGCTTCTGATTCTGAAAAACCTTGAACACCGCGGAGCGTCCGGAAGTGATTCAAATTCCGGTGACGGGGCAGGGATCCTTTCCGGGATACCTCATGATTTTTTTAAAGCTGTCGCTGCCAGGTCAGGAATAACCCTCCCGAAGCAGAACTCATACGGTGTCGGGATGCTGTTTATGCCCCGAAACCCCTCACAGGCAGAAGAAATTGAAAAAGATATTACAGAAATAATTAAAAGCCGCGGAGGTGAAATTCTTTTATGGCGCAGTGTTCCTGTTGCGCCTGAATGCCTTGGAGAGACTGCTTTACTCTCAAGACCTTATGTCAGACAGCTTGTCATGAAAATCGGATCGCTCTCGGGAGATGATCTTGAAAAAGAGCTTTATATTATAAGGCGGAGCATAGAGAAAAAGGAAGAATCAAATTATTCAATAGAAGATTTTTATATCCCTTCTTTTTCCGCATATACAATTGTCTATAAGGGGCTTTTTATTGCGCCCCAGCTGGAACAGTTCTATCCTGACCTCACGGACAGCCTTTTCACGAGCTGCTTTGCGGTAGTTCACCAGAGATACAGCACAAATACATTTCCATCATGGCAGCTTGCCCAGCCTTTCAGGTATATTGCCCATAACGGGGAAATCAATACGATCCGGGGCAATGTAAGCAGGATGAAAGCCCGGGAGCAGACAATTATCGCGGAAAGCAGTGACCCTTACTATGAAAAAGTAATGCCTGTCATTAATGACGCTTTAAGCGATTCAGGCTGTTTTGATAATGTTTTTGAACTTCTTTTAAGGAGCGGCAGAAGCGCCGCCCACACGGTAATGATGATGATCCCCGAGCCGTTCAGCAGCGAGTATCATATAAGCCAGGACAGGCGGGCTTTTTACCAGTATCACGCGGCCCTTATGGAGCCGTGGGATGGGCCGGCCGCCCTTGTTTTTACAGACGGAAAGATGGCAGCCGCTTCGCTGGACAGGAACGGACTCCGGCCTGCCAGATGGACAATTACAGGAGACAACAGGTTTATACTTGCCTCTGAAGCCGGCGTTATTCCTCTTGAAGATGAAAATATCAGAAGTACGGGACGGCTTTCCCCGGGAAGGATGGTTATAGTTGATTTTACCAAAAAGAGGGTTCTTTATGATAATGAAATCAAGGCATCTGTTACCAGGCAGAAGCCTTACCGGAAGTGGCTGGGAGAAAATCAGATTGATCTAAAGAACATGCTTCAGCTTCCAGGGGAAAATATTATAGAAAAACCGGATGTGAATCTTCTCTCTTCCGTTTTCGGCTATACAGGGGAGGATTTTGCCATAACACTTAAAACAATGGCGGAAACGGGGCATGAGCCTGTAATTTCAATGGGGAATGATACTCCCCTTGCAGTCCTTTCAAAAAAGCCCCAGATGCTGTATCCGTTTTTCAGGCAGTTTTTTGCACAGGTTACAAATCCCCCCATCGATCCGCTCAGGGAAAAGATTGTAATGTCGCTTATGAGTTTTATAGGGAGGGAGAGAAACCTGCTTGAGGAGACTCCTCTGCACTGCAGGCAGATCAAGCTGAACCATCCTGTTCTTACAAACGATGATATTGCAAAACTTATCGAAATTGATCTTGAAGGGCAGCGGACGGAAGTCCTTAAAATGTTTTATTACTGTACGGATAAATGCGCGGAGCAGCTTGATGAGGCGCTTACAAGTCTGTGCCTGAGGACAGAAGAAAAAATTGACATGGGAGCGACATTTGTTGTCCTTAGCGACAAAAATCTTGAAAACCGGCAGATACCCATTCCCGCGCTGCTTGCTGTTTCGGCAGTGCATAATTACCTTGCCTCAAGAAAGAAAAGACAGCTTGCGGGGCTGATAGTGGAAACCGGCGAGGCCAGGGAGGTAATGCACTTTGCCGCGCTTATCAATGCCGGCGCAAGCGCGGTAAATCCCTATCTTGCATTTGAGCTTATCAGTTATATGAAGGAAAACGGAAAGATTGAGGATGATATCAAGCTGGACACGGCATTTGAAAACTATATTGAAGCAATAAAGCAGGGTCTGTTAAAGATTATGTCAAAAATGGGGATATCGACCATAAGAAGCTACCGGGGAGCAAAGACTCTTGAGGCGGTAGGGCTTTCATCTGATTTTATCAGCCGGTTCTTCCCGGGGATTGTTTCAAGGATCGGCGGTATAGGTCTTGACGAGATCGCATCCTCTGCCGCTGAAAGATACACACAGGCGGTCCGGACCGCAATCAGCAGCAAGGCGGTGGATTTTCCTGAAAGTGCCGGGACGCTTCACTACAGAAGGGGAGGGGAACAGCATCTGATGTCGCCTGAGGCTGTTGTTTATCTTCAGCGTTCTGTCCGGAGAAGCGATTATGAACTTTATAAAAAATATACAGAGGAAATAGATAATAAGACCAGCAGAAACACAACGCTGAGATCTCTTTTCAGATTTAAAAAAGGGGATCCTGTCCCGGTTGACGAGGTTGAGAGGGAAGATTCAATTGTAAAGAGATTTGTTTCCTCTGCCATGTCACTGGGCTCCTTAAGCGTTGAGGCGCATCATACTCTGGCTGCGGCCATGAACGCTCTGGGCTCTTCCAGCAACTCGGGCGAAGGGGGAGAGGAAGAGTCAAGGGTATCAGGAAAAGAGAGCAGCGATGCTTCAGTACCTGTGTCCGATGCGGGGAAAATAAGACAGATAGCTTCGGCGAGGTTCGGAGTTACAAGTCATTATATAGCAAACGCCAGAGAACTTCAGATAAAGATTGCACAGGGGGCAAAACCAGGAGAAGGGGGACATCTGCCGGGCTACAAGGTGAATGAACTTATTGCTTCGGTCAGGTATTCAACTCCCGGTGTTACACTTATTTCCCCTCCTCCTCACCACGATATCTATTCAATAGAAGATCTTTCCCAGCTCATATATGATCTTAAAAACGCCAATCCCGAGGCGCGTATTTCCGTAAAGCTTGTTTCAGAAGCCGGAGTGGGAACAATCGCTTCAGGCGTTGCCAAGGCAGGTGCTGACATGGTTCTCATCAGCGGACATGACGGCGGAACAGGCGCGGCACCTGTCTCATCTGTTAAGTATGCCGGGCTCCCGTGGGAACTGGGGCTTGCTGAAACACAGCAGACACTTGTAAAAAACAATCTCAGGAGCAAGATAAGAATTCAGACAGACGGGCAGCTTAGAACAGGAAGGGATATAGCAATTGCTTCACTGCTTGGCTCCGAAGAGTTCGGGTTTGGAACTGTCTCACTTGTCTGTCTGGGATGTATTATGATGAGAAAATGCCATAAAAACAGCTGTCCCGTCGGCATTGCGACCCAGGATGAAGAACTCAGGAAGAGGTTTGCAGGAAAGCCTGAACATTTAATGAATTTCATGATTTTTACGGCAAGGCATTTAAGAGAGATAATGGCATCGCTCGGCTTCAGGAGCCTTGATGAGATGACAGGCAGGTCAGATATGCTTGAAATCGATGATGAGAACCCTGTTATTGCAGAGAGAAAAATCAACCTTTCACGTCTGATCTCTTTTGAACCGGTTCCTGATGAAATGAGAAAATCTTCATTATCAGGAAACTTTAAAAGGGAAAAAATTGATTTTCACGACCCTGTCGAAGATGCACTTATTGAATCTGTCCTTGAAAAAATCTATGCGGGAGAAAAAGCGGTTTTCAGTTCTGATATTTCAAACACAAACAGATCAATCGGAGCAAGGCTTTCATGGCACGTGTCAGGTAAATTCGGCCCCCGCGGCATGGAAGACGGTATGGTAAAAGCCCGTTTCAGGGGAAACGCAGGGCAGAGTTTCGGGGCATTCCTTTCCGGGGGGATTACCTTTATCATAAAAGGTTCGCTTAACGATTATCCGGGAAAAGGACTTTCCGGCGGAATTATAGCGGCTTTCCCTCCCGATACCCTGAAATTCCGCGCGGGGAAAAACGTCATTGCCGGCAACGCAGCCCTTTACGGGGCTACCTCCGGAAGCGCATTCTTCTCCGGTATGGCGGGAGAGAGGTTCTGTGTGAGAAACAGCGGAGCTTTAGCTGTAGCTGAAGGGACTGGGGACCACGGCTGTGAATACATGACAGGGGGAATAGTTGTTATTCTCGGGAGAACAGGGATAAATTTCGCTGCGGGAATGAGCGGCGGGACAGCCTATGTGCTTGATGAGGACCAGCTTTTTGATACGAGGTGCAACCTGGAGATGGTTGATATTGAACCTGTATCCCTTGAACGGGATAAAAAAGAACTGAAAGCAATTATTTCAAAGCATGCTGACTATACAGGCAGCGAATTCGGGAGAAACATACTGTTTCACTGGGAGGAAATGTGGCCTCTCTTTGTAAAAGTAATACCATTTGAATACGGCAGCATAATGAGACCGTTATGGGAACGGGAAGAAAAGGAGCTTTGCAATGGGAAAGAATAAGGGATTTCTTGAATTCAGTAAAACATATCCGACTTATCAGCCTGTACGGGACAGGGTATCCCATTACAGGGAATTTACAAATAATCCTGACCTTAAAAAAATACAGACAGAATGCGGCAGGTGCATGGATTGCGGAATTCCGTACTGTCATGCCCTGGGATGCCCTCTGGGTACACTGATCCCGGAAATAAATGAAAATATATGGAACGGGGATTATCATGAAGCGTACCTGCGCCTTGAATCAACAGGAAATTTTCCCGAAATTACAGGGAGACTATGCCCCGCACTTTGTGAAGCATCATGTTCCCTTTCTGTCAATGACTATCCTGTTTCCATAAAATGCATTGAATACAGGCTTGCTGAAACAGCTTTTAAAAACGGCTGGGTAATTCCTTTGCCCCCTGTCTCTGAAAACGGAATCAAGGTCGCTGTAATAGGCTCCGGGCCGGCAGGACTTGCCGCGGCCCAGCAGTTAAGGAGGGCCGGCTTCAGCGTGACAGTTTTTGAAAAAGATAAAAAACCGGGCGGACTTCTACGCTACGGCATTCCTTCATTCAAACTCGAAAAGTGGGTTCTTGACAGGCGTCTTGAGCAGCTTAAGGAGGAGGGTGTTGTCTTCCGTAATGAAGTTGTTATCGGTGATGACATTTCCGCTGAATACCTGCGCCGTTTTTATAATATTATTGTACTTGCGACAGGAGCGGGCAAACCGAGAGAAATCAAGGCAATCGGCTCAGGTTTTGAAAATATTGTATATGCGCTTGATTATCTTTCATCATCGGAGAGATGTCTTTCAGGAGAGTCTGCCGGAGACGGAACAGGCTGGCAAAAGCGTATAAATGCAGAAGGTAAAAGTGTTCTCGTTATAGGCGGCGGAGATACAGGTGCCGATTGTGTCGGGACTGCCGTGAGACAGGGGGCAAAAAAGATCTGTCAGTTTGAAATAATGATGCCGCCCGAATCCCATAGCGGTGCAGGCAATCCTGCGTGGCCCGATTATCCGGGGATAATGAGAAATTCATCCTCTCATGAAGAGGGCGGACAGCGGTATTGGGCTACGGAGGTCTATCAGTTTACTGGCAAGGATGTATATGTCGAAAAAGCGCTCTGCCGCAGGGTAAGCTGGAATTATGACCCGGCATCGGGGCGGCACAGCTTCAGTCCTGTAGGAGGCAGTGAATTTGAAGCTGATGCAGACCTTGTTATAATAGCAGCCGGATTTATCCACACGGAACACAGCCGCCTTCTTTCCAAACTGGGAGTGACATTTGACAGGGCTGGTAATATAAAAAAAGATGAAAATAATATGACAGATGCTGAAGGAATATACGCTGCCGGGGACTGCTCTGCCGGAGCTTCGCTTATTGTAAAGGCAATTAAGAGCGGAAGGGATGCGGCGTCTTCCATCATAGCGAAATACAGAGATCTGCCTGGATACGAAGTTTCCGATAACACTCATTATCTTTGACTAACCCCGCTGCGGGGTATATATTATTGAAATGCAGGATATATACGGAATAAAAAACGAAGAAGAAAAACTTCTTGAAAGATTTTTAAGATATGTGAAGATAGAAACTACATCTTCATCAGAATCTTCCTCAACCCCCTCAACAGCGTGCCAGTGGGATATTCTTAAGCTTCTTGAAAAGGAGCTCATCGAAACAGGACTTTCAGAAGTTGAGCTTGACGGAAACGGATATATAAGAGCGCTTATCCCACCATCTCCGGGATACGGGAATGTTCCTGTTATAGGATTTCTTGCCCATGCTGACACAGCTTCAGATGTATCAGGTAAAAATGTAAAGCCTCTTGTACACCGTAATTACAGCGGTGAACCCATAGAGCTTAAGGGCGCAAGGCTTGATCCTGAGGATTTCCCCTCTCTTTTAAAGTACAGGGGAGAGACGATAATTACTTCGGATGGAACTACTCTTCTCGGAGCGGACGACAAGGCAGGTGTTGCGGAGATAATGACAGCCGCAGATTTTCTTGTCAGCCATAAAGAGATAAAACATGGCCCTGTTGAAATATTTTTTACCCCGGATGAGGAAATAGGGCGTGGTATGTCTAAATTTCCCCTTGAAAAGGTAAAGTCGGTTTTCTGCTATACTCTTGACGGTGACGGTGAGGGGAATATTGAAACTGAATGTTTTAACGCCTGGGCTGTAAATATAAAAATAAAAGGGCGGGTCATACATCTCGGGTCGGCAAGGGGAAAGCTCGTAAACGCGGTTAAAATTGCATCAGAATTTGTTTCAATGCTGCCATCATCAGAAAGTCCTGAATCTACGGACGGGAGATTTGGATATTACTGCCCCCACAGCATAACCGGAACACTTGAAAAAGCTTCAGTTGAGCTCCTTTTGAGGGATTTTGACGGAATGGGCATGAAAAAACGGATTAAAGCTGTAGAAGACACGGCAAAAGCGCTGGAAAACCTCTATCCCGGAAGCAAAGTGGAAACTGTATTTACCAAACAGTACAGCAATATGATTGATTTCATTGGAAAAGAGAGCAGGGGATTAAAGCTCCTGTTTGACGCAGTCGGAAAATCGGGAGCACAGCCGGTTGAAAAGATAATAAGGGGAGGCACGGACGGTGCGAGGTTAAGTGAAATGGGGATACCATGCCCGAATATTTTTACAGGCGGGCATAATTACCACAGCAGGGAAGAATGGGCTGTCCTTTCCTCAATGGTTAAGGCCTGTTCAACCATAGTTGCCCTTGCAGACCTGTGGACGTCTGAAAGATAAAATGTTTGAAAAAAGAGCCGTAATATATTAAACTATATATTGAGGTACTCTATCTGAAACAATTTATTCTGGTAGTATTGTCAATTTTCCTCATTGCCTGTACAAATCCGATTGGATCAAATGATTCGGAAGAGGCTGTAACTGTATATACCATTAAAAACGGTTCAATCCTTGAAACAGGCTCAGCTCTCCCTGTTACTCTTGTCTATGATGAATCTGTAAGTGATTTTGACTACCTTATGATCTCTCTTTATGATGACGCGGGGACAGAACTTGCTGCAAATAAAATAAGTAAGAATACGATAGGAAACAACAGGAAAAAAGAGATAGATTTGCCTGGAAATCTGGAAAAAGGGCTTTATCATATAAAATTTGAACTTCTGAAAGGCGATACTGCTGTTTTCAGCAGTGTGACAGATTTTTTCAGTGAAACCGGTAATTACGCTGTAAAAACAATGCTTTCCTATCCGCCTGATCCGGCTCCCGGAGAAAATGTCCTGCTGATTGCTGATTCCGTATACCCGGCAGGCCGTGACCCGTACTACAGATGGGAAATAAACGGAAAGATTGTACATGAAGGGCTGTTCTCCGCGGGGGGAAATAAATACAGCTGGAAAACAACCGCCAATGAAGGTGCATTCCCTGTCAGAGTGGAAATGTTTCCGTTTGCCCCCTCCAAAGCTGTTTTTGATAATTTTATCTCACCGTTTTATAATGAATCCATTATTTTTGTTTCTGAATCAAACAGAAAAAGATTCAATGAATTCACTCCGGAAAGTTCATACAGCACACTTTTCCATTTCAGGGGAGAAATAACTGATTCCGGTTATAATTCGATAAAAGGGGCGGCCGGCATTATTACAGGATCTCCGGCACTGGATTTCCGAAGCGGCATATATGGCTACTATTTTAAAAATGACGATTCCATATCCAGCCCTTCTTTGTCTGTTCCATTTTCCAAACAGGGAGAAATGCAGCCTTTCTCAATAAAATTCAGATTTTTGCCGGATTATTCCGCCGCTTTTTCAGAAAAACAGGGAACAATCCCTCTCTTTACAGCGATTTCTGACGACGGCATATTCAGACTTGTCTCAGGGTTCTCCGGAAGGGGTGAGTATTATCTCGAGCTTGTTTCGGGAGGCCGGAGGTTTATAAGCAGGACCTATGATTCAATATCCGCAACCGGCAGTATCATAAATCTTAATATATCGGTTTATCCTGACAGCGGCTCAAGCCTGATTGTCTGGATGATAAACGGAAAGACTGTACAAAAGGATAAAGCCCCGTTCCGGCCTGAAATTGAAAATACAAAGGGAAGAACTGTTATAGGCAGCAGTTTATACCCGCTTCTCATTGATGAGGCAGGAGTATTTACAAAAACATCAGACGGAAAATCTTCAGTTGATCCTGAGGCCTTTAAAAACTATAATCTGGAAAAATTCGGCAACGACCTTATTTTTGCTGAAGGATTTGATAATAACCTAAATTTAAGGAATATCACTGTGTCGGGAACTCCCGAGATTAAGGGAGGCAGTGTGATACTTGATCCCGGGGAGATGATCCGAATCGGCGATCAGCTGCAGTTATCGGAAAATGTGGAAATAGCTGTATCGGGAAACTGTACGCTCATTGTAAAAGACAGCGAAGGTAAAGTGACTGCATCAGGGGATTTTGACAATGCAGGTGAAAGTCTGATATTGGAGGCAAATCCTGAAGAGAGATATAATCTCTTCCTTGAAAACCGGGACCTAATCAGCTCCGGTTTTGCTGATGATATACTTGCAACAAGAATACCTGCTGATTCCGGAAACGGATTAAAACTTGAGAAAAACTGATAAAATCCGGATATAACCATGATAAAAAAAATATCTGTCTCCGCAATTCTGTTTTTTGCAGTGATTGCAACTGCTTCTGCATCAGAAACTTCTGAATTCAATATCGGGTACAGGGGATTAACCTGGGATGAATCACTTTCAGATGCCTTGACTGCTGATAAAAAAAATGAGGTCACATCATATCTCAATAATCAGTTTATACAAATACTGACCTCTTCCGGTCTTTTTGTTGTTTCAGAATCTCCTCAGGAAGAGGGAAAGCGTGAAGAGTATGCATCCGGGAATTATTCGCTTTTTCCTGTTATAACTGTTTTTAAGGAGGTTGAATCTGAAATAAGCGGGTATTTTTTCGATTGCCAGATAACCCTTACAGTCCGGAATGATTCAGATACAGAAGTGGAGACTGAAGTAAACCCGGAAGTTGAAGTACCCCCGGAGGTAAATGCTGACTTGAATACTGGATCTGACGGGAGCGCCTCTGAGGTTTTCTATCTCAAGCATATTGGCTCAGGAAAAAATTCCGCCATTGCCATGCAGAAGAGTCTTGAAGGAATAGTCGACCAGTTTGAATTTCTCCTTATCGGGTTTGAACAGTGGTCAGACAGTTTCAGGGTAATTGATATATACCAGGGTGCGGTTATAATAAATTCAGGTAAAAAGCGCGGCCTCCGTAAAGGGGATTTCCTCCATTCGTTTGATTACAAAAGCGGAAAAATAACGGGCGATTTCGTTGTAGAAAAAACTGATGGAGATATTTCATATGCCCGTATACTCAAGGTGAAAAAATATCCGAAAGCAGGCGATCCTCTCCGTCTGGATGATTTTATCGGTTTTTCAGTAAACGGATATACGGATTATTTCTCAGGTGGAGAATTTTCAGGTTACACATCAGGTGTCAGCCTGCTATGGAGTGGCGGCCTTTATGTTTTTCATCCTCTTGCCGGATTTGAATATTTCAGCATAAAAGATATAAATGATGCCTTTATTGATATTCTTATCCCCTATGGCGGGTTTAAAATTGTAAGGCATATAGGGGCAATGACATTATCTTCCCTGATAACCGCAGGTGCTGGGTATGTCTCTGATTCAGATCTTCTTGGCACTGAATACCGGGGGTGGCAGTATAAGGGGGGAACAGTAAAGGCCTCGGTAGAAAGAAGATTCGGGAATCGTTTCTCTGTTTTTGCGGAAGCCGGATATTCATACTGGTATTCAGATGATGTTAGAGAGCTCACTGATATTGCCGGGTTTCTGGCGGGCGGGGGAGTGAGCGTAAAGTTTTAGTATATTGAAACCCTTCTTTCTTTAAGCTATTCTGCTAAGGATATGAAATATTATGAATATGATACCGATGACATGATTGCAGCGCTCGCAACGCCATGGGGAGAGAGTGCGCTTGCTGTTATCAGGACCTCAGGTGATGGATGTATAGATACCTTGTCTTCCTGTTTCAGGGGAAAGGACAACCTTTCAGACTCAGACGGCTATTCACTGCATTATGGCAGGATAATTGATCCTGATACAGGAAATACGGTGGATCAGGTTGTTGCGGGAGTCTACAGAAAACCAAGGAGCTATACAGGACAGGATATGGTTGAGATTTTCTGCCACGGCAGTATGCCGGGAATTACAGGCATTCTTGATGCCCTCCGTATTAAGGGTTTCAGGGATGCAGCTCCGGGAGAGTTTACTCTAAGGGCATTTCTTAACGGAAAAATGGACCTGACCGGTGCCGAGGCTGTCAACGAGATTATCAGGGCAAAATCGCCGCAGGCAATGGGGCTTGCCCTTGAAAGACTTTCAGGTTCTGTCTTTAACAGCATAAACAGTATTAAAACACTTGTTTCTGAGATACTTGCCGAGATTGAGCTCCAGCTCGATTATGCGGAAGATGAGGCAGACCCCGAAGCAGTTTTAAGTACCGGTAAAATTGAAACTGCACTCTCCGGCCTGAAGGAGCTTGCCTCTACCTACAGGATCGGAAAAGTTCTTCAGGAAGGGGTCCGGACCGTTCTTACAGGACGGACAAACGCGGGGAAATCATCGCTCTTTAACCTTTTAAACCGGGCGGAGAGGGCCATTGTTTCCGAGTATCATGGAACTACAAGGGACTATATTGAATCTTTGCTTGTTATAAGCGGCATTCCTGTCAAACTCTATGACACGGCAGGGATACGGGTTTCCGATCATCCGGTAGAAGCGGAAGGCATTAAAAAAAGCGGAGAAATCATAGAAGCATCTGATATCATAGTATACCTTGTTGACGGAATCGACGGCCTTACTGATGAGGACAGAAAAAGAATAGACCTTCTTGACAGGAAAAAACTCATCAAAGTCTGGAATAAATCAGATATAAGCACAAAGGAAATTCCTGAAGATTATATTGCTGTCAGTTCGCTTACAGGTTCAGGACTTGATGAACTTGAGAGGGAAATAGTTTCCAGGGCAGGGGCTGGAAATATTATGCTTGATGACAGGGCTGTAATTGATTCGCAGCGGCAGAAGACCCTGATTGACAGTGCCCTTTTATCACTTGAAAATTCACGCTCTGCGATAAGGGGCAGCATGCCTCTTGATGTTGTAGCTGTGGATATAAAGGAAGCGCTTGACAGTCTCGGGGAAATTACAGGGGAAATAACAACAGCAGATATTCTTGATCTCATGTTTTCACGATTTTGTGTAGGAAAATAGCAGGTAAATAAATATGGATTTTGATGCAATTGTAATCGGCGGCGGACATGCCGGAATAGAAGCCGGCCTTGCCCTTGCAAGGCTTTCATACAGGACTCTCTTTATAACCCAGAATGTAGATACAATAGGAAAGTTGTCGTGCAACCCTGCAGTGGGGGGCCTTTCAAAAGGCAATATTGTCCGTGAAGTGGATGCCCTCGGTGGTGAAATGGCAAACCTGATTGACAGTACAATGATCCAGTTCAGGATGCTGAATAAAAGCAGGGGGCCGGCTGTCCAGGCGCCGAGAGCTCAGGCTGATAAATTCGCCTATAACCAGCTTGCGAAATGGACACTGGAAAGGCAGGACAATCTGCAGCTCTTTCAGGATACAGTGACGGATTTTATCTTAAACAGCAGCGGGAATAAAATCAAAGGGGTCGTAACAGAAAGGGGCCGGAGATTTACAGCAAATGCTGTCGTTCTTACAACAGGCACTTTCCTTGAAGGAATGATATTTATCGGCGATTATACTTCTGTCTCGGGCAGGATAGGCGAACCTGCCGCTTTGGGTCTTGGAGTAAATTTACGGAAAATGGGGTTTTCTGTAGGGAGGCTCAAGACAGGAACCCCAGCGAGGGTCAGAAGGGGTTCCCTGGATTTCAGTAAAATGGAGAGGCAGGAGGGAGACGGTGAAATTATCCCTTTTTCATTCAGCAGGGAGAATGTTGAAAGGCCGCAGCTGCCGTGCCATATAACTTACACCAATGAAAAGACACACCAGATAATCAGGGATAATATAGGAAGATCGCCCCTGTTCGGGGGGAAAATATCAGGAAAAGGACCCCGCTACTGCCCCTCAATTGAGGACAAGGTTGTAAGATTTCCAGACAAGCTGCGCCATCAGGTATTTGTCGAGCCGGAAGGGCTTGAGTCGGAAGAGATGTATCTTAACGGAATTTCATCCTCCCTCCCGGAAGATGTACAGGAAGCATTTCTTAAAACCCTTCCCGGGCTTGAAAAAGTTGAAGTTATAAGGCCCGGATATGCGGTAGAATATGATTTTATCGATCCGAGACAGCTGAGACCTTGCCTGATGACTAAAAAAATCGAAGGACTTTTTGTTGCCGGACAAACAAACGGCACTTCCGGATATGAGGAAGCTGCCTGCCAGGGGCTTATGGCAGGAATAAACGCATCGCTTTATCTTGCGGGGCGTGAGCCTTTTATCCTTGGCAGGACGGAGGCGTATACCGGCGTACTGATTGATGATCTTGTTACTCTCGGGACAGAAGAACCTTACAGAATGTTTACTTCAAGGGCTGAGCACCGGCTTTCTCTCCGCCACGATACAGCAGACCGGAGGCTGATGCCTAAATCGAAGGAGATAGGACTGCTTGGGAATGAAGCCTGGGAAAAATTTCAGGAAAAGCTGTCCAGGACTGATGAGGTCCGGGAACTTTTGCGTCAGAGAAGGGTAACCGAAAGCGCAATTAAAACGGTTGAAGGGGATTTATACGCTGTTTTAAAGAAGCATATAGGAAAAACCTATGAACAGACAATAAAAGATCCGGATGTGACAATAGAGACTTTCAGAAATTTTGATGATGTAATAGACGGAACAAGGAAGGAATGGCTTTCACTGATTGAGCTTGATATCAAATACGAAGGATATATAGACAGACAGGAGCGGCAGGTAAAACGGTTTGAAAAAATGGAAAAAATGAAAATCCCCGATAATTTCAACTACGATACTGTAGACGGGATATCGACAGAATCAAGGCAGAAATTCAAGGCGATAATGCCTGCGACAATCGGGCAGGCAACGAGAATATCAGGTGTAAGGAATTCCGATATTGCCGTACTTATGATCTATCTCGGGAGAAAAAAGTGAAAGAGCTTTTTGCTTCAGGTCTTGATAAGCTCGGGATTCCCTTTACCGCCAAACAGTTTGACACTCTTGTGAAATTTTACAGTGAACTTTCTGTCTGGAACAGAAAGAGCGGTTTTGTAAAGGCTGAGGGAAAAGACCTGGTTATCCGTCATTTTTTTGATTCACTTGCCGGCGTCAGGCTGTTGTCAGGAATGGATTTTAAAACTGCTGCCGATATAGGAACAGGGGCCGGGTTTCCCGGAATTCCTCTCTCTATCTTTTTTCCTGATAAAAAGTTTACACTGGTTGAAAGGTCCGCCAAAAAGAGTGATTTTCTGAATAATTGCAGGGTGCTTTTTTCACTGGATAATGTGGATATAGCAGAATCGGAACTTGAGAATATCAGCGATAAGTTTGATCTTGTTGCTTTCAGGGCATTCAGGAATTTTAACGATTATTATAAAAAGCTTTTTTCAATACTTGCAGAGGACGGCTCAATTTTTGCCTACAAGGGAATAAAGGATAACGTAGAAGCGGAACTTGATGAGGCAGGAATAGAGGTTTATAAAATACACAAGGTACAGGTTCCATTCATGACAGAAGAAAGGCACATCGTTATTATAAGAAAAGAAGATTTAATCCCTTCCTGAAACCCTGTTCAGAATGGAAAGAAGTTCTTTGTTCCCGATTAGATCGATAGTCCTTGCTTCAACAAATTTTACAGCGGTTTCCGTGTATGACCCTGCGGAAATACAGTAGGATTTACCTGCCCTTACATCTTTGCTTTTGAAATAAAGATCTCTCAGCATAAGGTCTCCGACAGATGCCGTTGTCCGTATAAACCGGAAAAGTACTATATCCTCCACCTGTGCGGAGTTTACCTCAGTTACTATATCCACATAGTCATTTTTGGCGGCTGTAATATCAGTTATCTTTAAATGCGTTTTGGGGTAGAATAACGGAGCTATATTCCTGCAAAGATTTACAAACTCGGATGTCGGCGATATAAGATATGTTTTAAGGTTTTTGTTTTCTGCGAGTTCACTGTACTTTAATTTAAGACCGTTTATATCTTTATACTCGGGGTTTATCCCGATCAGGATATCAATTATTTTAAGGGCGGCATTAAGCTTGTTTTCTTTAATATATGTTGATACAAGCACATATAAAAGTTCAAGCCTTACATCCGGCGGTATCTCTTTGTGTTTGAGACCGATTTGAAGGTCTTCAACAGCTTTTTCATAATTCCTTTTCTTCATATTGATTCTGCCGGTTTCAAGGCATGACTGGGGACCGTACTGAGGGTCAGGGCGGAGATGGAAAAAAATTCTGTAGGCATTCTCAATCTGTCCGGTTTCATTATAGGCTTGTCCAAGAAAAAAAAGGATTTCCTTATCCCCCGGAGTAATTTCGTAACTTTTCTTTAAATAGGATATCGCGTCCTTGTACCTGCCCATGAAAAAGAGTATTTTCCCCATGTACTGGACAGTCGTGGTGTGGTCCGGAAGAAGATGTCTCGCCGCAGTAAAAAGCAGTAACGCCTTTTCATAATTTTTTCTGTCAAATTCAATTACCCCGAGATTATAATTGATTTCAAAAATGTCCTTATTAATGGATCGGGCATATGCAAAGTACTTGTATGCTTCATCAGTTCTGCCGGTCTTCAGGGCGGAAACAGCATATTTGTAAACAATATCGAATTCATCAAGCGATGAATTCGTGCCTGTCTGATCAAGAAGTATTTTTAATAAATGAAGTGATTTGTCATACATTTCTTCTGAATAATAAAGGTCGGCAAGGTCGGAAATAGCCTGCGCATCTTTAGGGTTCTGTTCCAGTCTTCTGTTTGCAGATTTTATAATCGCGTTTCTGTCTTTATTTTTTGAAGTTGAACTGATTATTCCGCCGGATGATAAATTTTTTATAAAAGATATTATCAATATTGCCACAGCTGCCACAGCTGCCGCAATTATAATTACAATAAAAAGTAAAAAGTTCATATGTCATTATGGTATAATCACTAAATCATTGTCAATAAAATAAATTATTGACAAAATATGTACGCAGCTATAGGCTTTATATATAAGGGAACCAACCGAAGGAATTGTGGTTCCCTGAATATTTCAGTTATGCTGATATTTTGGAGGCAGTAACTTGGATAAACCTACAATCGGAATAAGAATTGCAAATGGAACGTTCTTTCCGATACTCCGGGAAAATGATGCAAGAAGAAAAAAAATAATCCTATCTCCGGTCCGGGAAAATCAGAAAGATGTAAAAATTGATATATTCCGGGGAGAAGGCGATGGTATGCTTGACCCGGTTTATGTTGCCAGTCTGATTCTGAATGGCATCAGCCAGGATTCTGAACAACCGGTTGAAATCCAGATGCTTGTTAATATAAGCAGTGACGGGGTTCTTGACGCGGAAGCGTTTGAGCCGTTATCAGGTGTTAAACAGTTCCTCTCAATAAGCCTTGATTCCATTGAGGAGAATGCGGGTTTCTATGACATGAGTGATTCAGACTCTGAAAATGCGGCAGACATATCTGCCCAGATGGATGAGGAAGACTATTTCAGCAGCGAAGAGGATAACTCCGGAGATTCTGCTTTTGACGAATTTGAAACCGGCGATGAGAGCTTCGGGAATATCGGGCAGAGTGATGAAAATGAGGAAATAACTGAAGAAGCTACCATTGATGAATCAGAAGAAGATGATAATGAGGAAGAGAATAATTCGCCCTGGCTCTATGAAGCTGAAAATAAGGGCAGCAAAAAAAACAGACTCCTGAAATTAGCTGTTCTGGTTCTTGGAATAATATTCATAGCTTTACTGGCATTACTTATATATACGCTTTTTATGAAACCAACTCTTGCCAAAAACCGGACAACGGCGCCTGTCACAGCTGTCGCGCCTAGCGCGGCTGTAGAAGTGCCTAAAACCCCCGAACCGGTACCTGCTCCTGTACCAGTGGTCAAGGAAGAACCTGCCGTTCCGGCAGCCGCGCCTGTTCCCCCGGTTGCAGCAGCTGTTGAGCCTGTAAAAAAAGCACCTGAAAGTGTAAAATACAGGATTAAATGGGGCGATACTCTTTGGGATATCTCTAAAACCTACTACAGAACTCCATGGCTTTATAAAAAAATTGCAAAGGATAACAAAATCAAGAATCCTGATCTTATTTTTGCCGAGACATATATTAATATCAAATCTGAATAGTTTTACCTGATCCCTTCCGAAATATAATAATAAACTATATAATTGCATCAATTGCAGCAGCTGCTTTGAAAAGTCCTGCTGCTATTAATAAGTCATAGTGGAGTATTTTCAGTGTATACAGGCAAAAAAGGGACAGCGGCGGCATTATTGATTGCTTCTTTGGCTCTATATCTTTCAATAGCTGTTTTTGCGGCTAAAACAGGTGTTCAAACAAACCCTTTGCTGTTTCCCGGTCAGTTTCTTTACAGCTACTATCTGGATTCCGCGTTTTATGTTCCGCTTTATCTTCTGGCATGCTCGTTTTTTCTTGTAAGGAAAAAATTCCACAGGGACAATGTCATTCTACTGATTCTGACAATATTACCGTTTTTAACAACCGGACTTGCTTTGAGGCTTCACTTTCTTCCCCTGGAAGCAGGCTGGTTTGAAAAAGCCCTGCTGAAATCTTTCGGACAATTTGCGCCTGTTGTTGTTTTTCTGATAGCTCTGATTGAGGTAATGCTGATTATAAAAGCAGGCTTTTATCTGTCAGGCAGAAGAGGGGCAGATGCCCGATCGGAGGAGGAGAAATCTTTAACAGATGAAATACCTTCAGATGAATCCGTAAATAAATCAGGTGTTGAGGAGACCACAGATTCAGGGACGGAAGATGTATCAGGGAAGAGAGGATTTGCCTCCTTAAGTCTTTCAGGTATAAGTTCCATTAGAGAGGAGATACCCCCGGTGGATGAGCTGCTTGATGAACCGGCCTATTTCCGGGTGAACAGGGAAACGGAAGGGACAGCATCTGACGGTACAGAACAGGAGGATGTTTTTACGGAAGCAGAAACCGGAGAAGAAAATTCAAATGAAAATGAATACTTTGAAATTTCCCCTGTAGATGAACCGTATAACGGAGAAACAGAAATGTATCCTGAAGATATACCTTCCGAAACAATATATGCTTCCGCAAATCCTTTACAGGATGAAATAACAGAAGAAATGGTAAATGAAGAAATTATTGAGGCTGAAACAGATGCTTCGATAGAAGAGAACCCGTCTATTGTAAAGGAGTATTTCGCGGCCCAGAAAAAAATCATTATAAAGAAAAAGGAATACAAAATACCGTTTGATATTCTCGATGAGTACCGTGAAGTCGGATATACAAGCATTGATGCCCGTACCAGGGATGAGGCTGAAATACTGAGGCAGACTCTGGCCGAGTTCAGAATTGAGGCAGAGGTTACAGGAATAAGAAAAGGGCCTGTAATTACAATGTTCGAAATATTACCTGCGCCGGGAGTAAAACTTTCCAGGATTACAAATCTTGCCGATAACATCGCACTTCGTCTTGCCGCATCAAGGGTCAGGATTGTAGCGCCCATCCCGGGAAAACACGCGGTCGGTATTGAGGTTCCCAACAGGAACAGGGCAATTGTATCTTTCAGGGAGCTTATTGCTGTTGATTATCCCCAGTACACAAAATATCATCTGCCGATAATCCTCGGAAAGGATATAACCGGAGAGGAGCAGATTATTGATCTTACCCAGACCCCGCATCTTCTGATCGCGGGAGCAACAGGTTCCGGAAAATCAGTATGCGTCAATTCCATAATTGCGTCTCTCCTTTACACTAAGAAACCGCAGGATGTGAAGCTGATCCTGATAGATCCCAAGATAGTAGAATTAAAACTTTATAACGACATACCCCATCTGCTTACACCTGTTATAACTGATCCTAAAAAGGCCTTTCAGGCACTTCAGTACTGCATATTTGAAATGGAAAAACGGTATGCGCTGCTTGATGCTCTGGGAGTGAGGGATATACATTCCTTTAACAGAAAAATTAAAAGCAAAAATATCGCCACTCTTCCGCTTCCCTACATTGTCGTAGTTGTTGATGAGTTCGCAGACCTTATGGCCACCACAGGGAAAGAGCTTGAATCCACACTTGCCCGTCTTGCTGCCATGTCAAGGGCGGTCGGTATTCATCTTGTCCTTGCAACCCAGAGGCCTTCGATTGATGTTATTACAGGTTTGATAAAAGCCAATATACCCTCCAGGATTGCATTCATGGTTGCCAGCAAGACTGACTCAAGGATTATTATTGATTCTGTCGGTGCCGAAATGCTGCTGGGGAAAGGAGACATGCTTTTTACATCAGCCTGGAACCCGTATCTGACAAGGATCCAGGGTGCATATCTGTCTGAAAGTGAAGCGGAAAAGGTTGTGGAAAAGGTGAGGGAATACGGCGCGCCTGAATACATTGATGACGAGATATTTATCGATGATGATGAGGATGATCTGTCGGATTACGAAAATGATTACGGAGATGATCCGTTAATGGATAGAGCTCTCGAAATAGTAGCGACCGCCGGTAAGGCTTCTGCTTCATATCTTCAGAGGAGACTGAAAATAGGGTATAACAGGGCAGCGCGGCTGGTCGAAGAGATGGAGAGACGAGGCATTGTAGGCCCCCAGAACGGAAGCAAGCCGAGGGATATTCTTAATATTCCGGATAAGCTTTAAGGATCAGGTTCGGGTTTTGAATAAAAATTTCAGTTTCAGGCTCAGGGCAATAACTTTTTTTCAGTATGTAGTAATATGCGGCGTTATACCGGTCATGAGTCTCTATCTCAAGGAAATCCCCGGCATCAGCGGCGTAAAAGTCGGAATCATACTTTCAATGTCAACCGCGGCAGGCATTCTCTCTCCGCTTATCTCTGTCTATATTGCAGACAGGTATATCAGCGCTGAAAAACTTTTTTCTGTCTGCAATATTGCTGCTTCTATGCTTATGACGATGCTAAGGCAGCAGAGCGGTTTTCTGCCGATATTATTTATCTATCTTTTTCTCATGATGTGTATTACCCCATCGACAGCGCTCATAAATATCATGGTTTTTAACTTTCTTAAAACAGAAGGGTTTAGGTTCGGCTCGATAAGGGTCTGGGGAACACTCGGCTGGATATTTATGTCTCTTTTTTTCAGCTATGTGTGGCTGGGGGATATTTTTTTCATGGATTTGGAAAAATCAATCGGTGATATACTGTATTTTTCTTCCGCCACCGCTCTTTTCCTCGGATTATTCAGTCTCACCATTCATTCAGAAAAAAAAGAATCAAAAAAGAGCAATGCGGGCCTTTCCCTGTTTGGAAAAGATCTTTCATCTCCCGACAGGAGGAGGCTTTACGTTTTTTTTATGATAAGTTTCTTTATGTCGATCGTTGATAAATACTATTATATGGGTCTTTCTCCATACCTGAGATATGCCGGAATCAGTGATAAATGGATTATGCCTGTCATCTCTTCAGGCAATATTTCGGAAATATTTTTAATGTTTTTTTTATTCAGGATCCTTGTCAGGTTCGGATTTAAAAAAACACTGGCGGCAGGCGCTGCCGCTCATTGCCTGAGATTTTTTTTCTTTGCATTTTCAGACGGGATAATTCCTGTTTTGTCTGCAATCCTTATTCACGGCGTAACATTTGCCCTTTTCTCTGCTGCCGCATATATTTACCTGGACATGTACTGCAGCAGTAAAACCAGGACTTCGAACCATCTTGTTTACAGTTTTGTAATATCAGGCGCCGGAAACCTTGTCGGGAACCTTGCCGCCGGCAATGTCTTTGATATTTCTCTGTCAAATTTCGGAAGTTATTCATTTTTCTGGTTTATTCCCGCGATTGTCTCACTAATTTCGCTTTTTATGATTATAATATTTATAGATAACTCTAAACCGGTATTTCAGGAAAAAGGATAAATGGCAGGTTATACTGCATACTACGGCAATTCCCTTAAAAAACTCTCTGCCCTTTATTCAGGCACTATCTTTAAAGTAAAACTTTTTGATAATAATTCCATTGTAATTGTTCAGAACAGGAATATGGAAGAGTGGCTGAAATTCGGGATTGCTTCGGACAGAGGGCTGTGCAACGGGATTTCCTTTATGTTTCAGGAGCAGGCTGTCCGTTATGTTTTAAGCTTCTTTCCTGATCTTACCGTAGAACTTGAAAAAAAAAGCATCGTATATCTTGATGACCTCAAGATCATAATATACAGAAAACTTGAGTCAATACTTTCCTCTATTGAAAAATATCCTGATTTCATCGGGCTGAAAAAATATATTGATGATTCAGCTGTTTCTTCAGACAGCGATAATGGTAAAGAGGATGTGTCAGACGATCCGGCTTTTATCAGGGGGGAAAGGCTCTTTTTCCTTTCAGACAGTATTGCGGGGCTGTTTTATCATTATGGGCTTAACTGCGCAGAAATGACCGCCTCCTGGGGAAAGGGAAAGAGTTTCCTTGATAATTCTGAATACAGTTATCTTCTGGGACATGAAAAATGGCAGATGGTTCTGTGGAACATGATATTTTCTGAAGGATCGCGGTATATTCATCCGGGACAGATTATAACCGGCATTCTTGAAAATAAATATGCAGTTCCTGAAATAAACATGAATATCGCGATCTTCGGTTCTTCCTTTTTAAGCGAACAGTCAGTTTCTTTTTTCCAGTATCTCTCATCAGTCTGTAATGTTACTGTGGACCATTTTATACTTTCTCCTTCTCCGTCATTCAGTACAAATGGAAAACCGGCTGATGCAGATGATTCGCCGGCTTCTCAAAGATGGAGCAGTCTTGTCACAGGATTATCGCGGTTATTGTCAGATAAAAAAATTACTGTAAAAGAGTATTTTGATTGTCCTTCTTCATCTACCCTGCTTGGCAGTCTTAAAACAATGATTTTCAACAATAAAATACATCCTGTTCCTGAATTTACGGCTGCCGACAACTCGCTTCAGATTATTTCGGCTCCCGGGAAAAAAAGGGAAATTGAAATATTGAAAAACAGTATTTTAGGACTTGTTTCTTCAGAAAAAATCAAATTCCACGAAATAGGTGTTGCGGCGCCGGATATAAATGCTTATCTCCCGTATATTGAATCAATCTTTCCTTCATCGGATGACCTGCTAGATGTTCCGTATAACATTATGGATATCAGTTTTGCAATGCAGTCCCAGTATGTTAAAGGGTTCCTGTCCCTGACTGAATTATGCGGAGCGAGGTTTACGAGGAAAGAACTTTTTACCCTTTTTTCCAATCCATGTTTTATGGAAAAATTTGAACTGGATGAAAAGGATATAGCAAAGTGGCTTGATATCTGCGGAGAACTTTCAATCAAATGGGGCCTTGATTCGGGCCACCGCAGGGATGCCCTTTCATACATTGATAAATCAGGAACATGGACGGCAGGGTTTGAAAGGGTCGCATCAGGTCTTGTCTTTGACGAGTCAGAGGGGGAAGTAGTTTTCTCCGATAAAGGGGCAGTCCTTCCTTACAGTCTGACTGACAGTAATGAAGAAAAAAAAATCTCCCTGATGTTTGCAGTCTCCGAGTCGCTTTACCGTGATTTGTACCATATCAAAAAAAAGGAAATGGAACTTACCGGCTGGACATCTTTTTTTGAAACAATTATGGACAGATATCTGGAGCCTGTTCCCGGTTTTCAGCATGAAAAGGATAAAAGCTTTCTTAAAAATATTTTCCGGCAGATAAACAACCTGGCCGGCGGCAGGGAGAAGGAGGAAACAGAAAACCTCTTTCCTTTCCCGGTGTTTAAAGCTCTTCTTGACGGGTACTCGGATGCGGGAGGTTATTATAAGGGCCAGTATCTTTCTTCCGGAGTCTGTTTTTCCTCGATTAAACCCTTGAGGGCCATTCCATTCAGGGCAATATTTCTGATAGGCATGGATATCAATACTTTCCCCGGAAAAGACAATCCGCCGGGGTATGATCTGCGGAACCTGACAGAAAAAAGCATAGACCTTACAAAGCAGAATACTGATTCTTTTGCCTTTCTTGAAACAATAATTTCGGCAGAGGAAAAACTTGTAATATCTTATAACGGTACAGACCCGGTCACGGGAACTTCCGAGGACCCTTCCGTTCTGGTTACCGAAATAGAAGATATGACAGGTAAATATGCCGCTGAGCAGATAACTTCTGTGCATCCCCTTAAGTCTTACGACCCTGCCTGTTTTGACGGTTCCAACGGTAAAATATTATCATACGACAGCAGGAACTATCTTCCGGCTCTGTGTGTTTCCTCCGTAACATCAGGAGGTAAAAGAAATAATGTTTTCTATCCTGTATTTGTCAAAAAACAGATGGAAGGAGCGGTGCCGGACTGCAGCCCTGTTAAAGCAGGCACAGATATATTCAGTCTCCTGCAGTTTCTGAAAACGCCGCTGAGTCATTACAGCAGGACAATAATGGGCCTTTCTTCCAATCCATTAAGCCTCCCTGAAAACGATATAACTGAAACAATTGGAATTCCATGGCATGAACAGTTTAATATTACGGATGAGATATCAAAAATTTCAAAACAACAGTCTTTTGATGATTTTATCGAATCAGCATTGAAAGCGAGAATCCTTGACAGCAGGGCCGGCAATATTCCTGCAACCAGGGTTGAATATGATCTGTTAAAAAAAGACACTTTGAACTTTTATAAAAATCTTGAAAAATCAGGTTATTTCAGTCTTGGAAAAGTTAAGGTAACTATCGGCCGGGGCAGTTATGTTGAAAAGAATGATGAAATAGTTTCTCTCTCTTTTCCGGCAGTTGTTTTTGAAGGGGAAAAAGGTGTTCTTGAAATATCAGGAAATCTTCCTGAGCTCAGATGCAGCGGAAGTGATTATTTTTCAGTAGTAAACGGTAAATTCAAATTAAAAAACATTGCAGGCCATTTATTGAATTACCTGCTGCTTTCAAAGATAAACGGGAAAAACTCAGCAGTTACTTATTCTGTTTTTGATCTGAACGGGAACAGGAAAGGGGTATTTTCCTCCGGAAATGTGGCCGCCGGCATTGCGGAAAGTGCAGTTGCGGACGCATTTATTTCTGCATCTGTTAATCCCTGGGTTGTTGATCCAGATTGTATCGAAAACGGGATAAAATGCTATAAAAACGGCGGTAATACTGATGATGTTATAATCTCCATGAAGCAGTATTATGAGAATAACAGTTTCAGCGACATGAAATACCTTAAAGGTTTTGATAATGTCTCTCCATGGTTTGATGATGTGTATTTCAGAAAGCTGCTTGAGAATTTCTATTCTCATCTGGTGTTTTAAATAAATGCGGTATCTGTAAGTATCAGGATGCGGCATTAAAAGGAAAGTATGGAAGAACTCGAAATATCAAAAGTCAACCTGGACCGGAACATGGTTATTGAAGCATCTGCCGGCACGGGAAAAACCTACAGCCTGGAACATCTAGTTATCCGCTATATAGCTGAAAAAGGGTATGACATATCTGAAATACTTGCCGTAACATTTACTGAAAAAGCCGCACTTGAACTTAAAAGCAGGATCAGGGCTCTTCTTCGTGAAACAATCAATGAGAGCAGTAATTTGTACAGTAAAAGAGAAACGGAAAGGCTCAGGAAAGCCTTTACAGGATTCAGCGATGCCCAGATATTTACAATACATGCTTTCTGCCAGTCCTGCATAAAGAATTATCCTTTTGAGAGCAAGGCGGCTTTCAGAACTGCAATAATGGATTCAAAAGATCTCTACAGGGAAACTGTTCTTGATTATTTCAGGACTGCGGAAGACGACCTTGACAGCTGTTACCAGAGTTTCAGAAAAAACAATAAAGAATTTGAAGATGCGGCAGATTTTTTTATTTCACTTCTGGAAAACCCGTCTGTGCTGGAAGCGGAAGAAAATACTGTTATTCCCGGAAAGGAAGATGTTGAAAGACTTGAAGAAAATATTTTTATGTTCAATAACTCATCCGGTCCGGTTTATCAGGCTGTCAGGGCTCTTTATGAGTGCAGTTTCGACTCCGGGACTGTTGAAAATATTTCAAAAACCGTAAAACTCGGGTTCAGGGACAGTACTTTTGAAAAACTTTCAGCACTGCTGCGTCTTGTAGCCTCATCGCAAAGTCTTTATGAAATATTTTCAGATGATTTTACTGCAGACGCAGGAAAACTCAGGAAACTGACAATCGAATTTATCAGGGGCAGGGGATTTGATCCGGAAAGTCTTGATAATAAAAGTTTTCAGCTGGTAAAGGCTGTTTCTGATTTTTTTAACGCTGTTGACATGTTTGCGGACCGGGATGAAAGCGGTTCTGTTATTAATTATCTATATCATAATATTGCTGGTTTCACTTTCATTAAAAAGGCATCGGAAAAAATCAGCTCTATCGCGGAAAGGAAAAAAAAGAGCGCATCCCTTCTTGATTTCAATGATCTTATCAGGATAACACGGGACTCTGTCAGTAATCCTGATTCATCACTGAATGCTGAGCTGATGCGGAAATACAAAGTAGTTCTAGTTGATGAATTTCAGGATACGGACCTTGCGCAGTGGGAGATATTCAGCAGAATTTTTAATCAAAAATCCCATGTAATGATTCTGATAGGAGATCCCAAGCAGTCTATTTACCGCTTCAGGGGCGCAGATCTTGAAATTTATTTCAGGGCAGTTGAATCGCTTTCGCCTGTCTCCAGGTGCCGGCTTGCGACATGCTACAGATCTCCTGAGAGCGTGGTCAGCGGGATTAACGATATATTCAGCAGGGTTTTTTCATATACTTCCGGCGGGGGTCACAGGATTAATTATGCTGATGTGAAAAGCGCGCCTGCCAGTCAGGCGGAAACTGATAAGATAACTGGCAATGAGGAATCAGCCCCGGTTATTGAAACCGGAATAGAAATACTTGGGCTGGAAAACAACAGCGATAACAGTTCAAAGGGAAAAATATCAGTAATAATTGAGAATATTTATGCTGATGAAATTGCATCCCTTCTTTTAAATGGTGTTTCCCCATCTGATATATGTGTTCTCATGGAAGCCAACAGCGACTGCATATCAATGCTTGATGCATTGAAAGAGAGGAACATTCCTTCAGTCTACGAGGGTGATATAAATCTTTTTGATTCTGCGGAATCCGCCCAGTTTGCAGATTTTTTATACGCGCTTTCACAGCCTGCCTCTATTCCTGTACTTAAAAAAGCCCTTTTTTCCGATTTTTTCCGGTTTTCAGCAGAAGACATCCTCAGAATTGAAAAAGACAACAGCATTGAAAGGGTTATAACAATCTTTTCACTCTGGAGCGCCAAAACTGCATCAGGGCATCTTTATGAAGTATTCGACACTGTCTTTTACAGTGAAAATCCGTTTGCCGGAATTGCAGAGTTAAATCAAACCGACAGGGTTCCATATATTGCAAGAAAGCTGGCTGAACCCGGAGGCGAAAGAAAGGTTTCAAATATTCTTCAGATAGCGGAACTATTGACTGTAAAAAACATTCAGGAGAAAGAAAACGCCGCTGCGATATTGCGTTATCTGATTTCTGTTATTGAAGGTTCGCAGCAGAGCGATCAGAAGAATATAAGGCTTGCCCATGACAGGAGCTGTGTAAATGTGATGACAATACACAAAAGCAAAGGGCTTGAGTTCCCTGTCGTTTTTTTTGCCGGGGGTCTAAGTACTTCAAAGCCCGCGCCGCACAGGGAATCCTGGTATGAATATATTGAAAACGGCCGAAGATATGCTGATTTTACCAGAAAAAACGAAAACAGGTTAAAACAATTCAGGGAAATGTGGGAAGAGAAAAAAAGACTCTATTATGTTGCAATGACACGTGCTTCAAAAAAACTGTATCTCCCATTAATCAAAAACGGAGCTCCTGGAAACCTGAGCAGTTTTTACGCATCACTTGTTTATGAAAATTTGTGCAGCGGACTTGAAGAAGGAGGTATTGCAATTTCACTGCCTCTCGATATCAGACCGGAACATATTCCAAAAAAGATGAAAATGGAAGAAGCGAAAACCATTGTCTCTGAAAAAATATATACACTGATAAAAAATTTCTCCGAACAAAGGAAATATATTAAATTCAGATCCTTTGATGTCGAATCTTCTGAATTTGAAAAAACTCCTCCAGTCTGTTTTTTGCCTGTTAAACAAAAAAATGCGGGCAGGCTGCACCTTGCTAAACCTGATTATGATAAAAAAACAGCAGGGAGAGGAATACCGCTTTACAGTTACTCCAGTCTGTCAAGAACCGGGACAGCGGGTTCTGCATCTGAGTCTGAGCAGCAGCATAACCGGATTAAGCATCTGGAGATGAAAGAGGAAAAAACAGATGATGAAAAAGAGACTATTGAAATTGAAGGAATCAAGGGGATAAAGGGAGCAGACTTCGGCAATATCATGCATAAAATTCTTGAAACTTCCGATTACGCAAAAACCCTTTCTTTAGGAAGTGAGGATGCTGCTGCCGGGGATCAGGAACTGATTGACCTTGCTGTTTCATCCGCGAGAAATTATGTCTCATCATCTCTTGCTGAAGTTTGCAGTAAGTCAGTTGTCCGGCTTTTGTACAGGACATTAAACTGCACTATTTATCCAAACGGTGTTCCTGTAAAGATCGGCGAAATCAGTGAAGCCGACAGGAGGCATGAGGTTGAATTTTTAATAAAGGTAAAAGAAGGTCATATTGCTGACATACCTGATATGCCGGATATTTTGCTTGAGGACGGCTATCTTAAAGGATTTATTGATCTTATTTTCCGTTTTAATAATGCATATTATATTATTGACTGGAAAACAAACTATCTTGGCGCATCTCTTGCCGATTATGAAAAAGCAAGCCTTGAAAGTGCCATGAGGCAAAACAATTATATGCTACAGATGAATCTTTATATGGCTGCACTTGAGATGATAATTGAATCGGAAAACTCAGCCTCCTCTCCTGCCGCAGGAGGATGTTATTATCTTTTTTTAAGGGGCCTTTCTGCAGCACCAGATGAAGATTCAGCAAAAAATATCCATCCCGGCATCTACTTTTCTCCTTTTGAAAGAGAAAAAACGCTCAGACTTAAAAGAATACTGACCGGGAAAGGAGTTTCGGCTTGAAAGCAGATCCCTTTTATAATAAATATCTCGACAGCGGAATAGATTCAAGATATCCGATTCTTGCGAGGTTTTTATGCGGCAAATACGGTTTACAGGATAACAGCTCCCTTTTTTATTTTTTAAGTGCAGTATTCTTATTACTTGAAAGAGGACATTTGAGATTAAATATTGATACTGTAAAGGAAGAGCTTGAAAAACTTAAATTTACAGCATCGGATAAGGAAAGGGAGGCGCTTGAATTATTGATTAATTCAATTGATGATCCTCGCCGGATAATCAGGGAAAACATTTCTCTTTTTATTTCAGATAAAGAGTCAGACCGTGGAGTAAGATCTCCGTTTGTCCTGCTTGAAAATGGCAGCTTTCTTTCAACAGAGAAGCTGTACCGTGAAGAAAAAAGATTTATTACTGCTTTTAAAAAGCATCTGATGCCGGAAAAAGCATCTGAAATAAAAAGCGGTTCCAAAAAAGAAAAGGGAATTTATTCTGTAATAGCATCAATAGAGAACAGAACTCAGATAATTTTTGAGGAAAAACAGAAACAGGCAATTTTAAAAACATTTGAATGGCCCCTCTCTGTTATTGCAGGGGGTCCGGGAACAGGCAAGACCACTGTAATAACAGCTGTGATTGAAGCCCATCTTTCCATAGATCCTTCTATCTCCGGACTTATTGCTCTTGCCGCACCCACCGGAAGGGCCGCTCAGAGACTTGAGGTCGCTCTCGGCAGTAATCCGGCATACAGTGTAATGGAAAAACCAAAAACCATGCACAGACTTTTAGGGATAGGATATAAAAAGAAATCTGCTGTCCGCCAGGCAATCCTCCCGTACCATCTTATTGTTATTGATGAATCTTCCATGCTTGATCTTGGAATAATGAATATCCTTTTATCCTCGCTCAGGGAGAACTGCAGGCTTGTTCTTGTCGGAGATCCTCAGCAACTGCCGTCAGTCGGCGCAGGAACTGTTTTTTCAGATATTATGGAAAGTGTGGATGATGAAAGGCATATTCTTCATGAAAGGTATATCAGGCTTGATACGGTAAAAAGATCCAAAGGAGAGATACCGGTTTTCGCGGAAAATATAAGACAGGGTAAGTTAATCCTGCCTGAGGAAAAGAGCAGCTTAAAAGATGACGCCTTCGGGAATGCCGAAGGCAAAGAGGCAGGCAGCGCTGTTTTTTTGATGCGGCCGGAACTCGACACTGTCCTTAACCTGGCCGCTCTTAAATACAAAAAGTTAAGAGAATATGCAGAACAGGATGACATTGCCTTATTGCCTGATTTTCTATCGCAGTTTGTTCTCCTCTCACCGCATAACTACGGGCAGTGGGGCACTGATAATCTTAACAAAAAAATATCGGAAAGACTTTCTGCAGGGGAGAGGGGATTTTATCCGGGAATGCCGGTGATGATTTTGCGCAACGATTACCAGAATGATCTCTATAACGGTGACAGGGGTATTATAATATTTGAAAATTCAATATTTCATGCAATTTTCCGGGATAACCACGGCCGGATCCGAAAGGTTCCCGCAGCCATGCTTAAAGATTGGGAAGTCTCCTATGCCCAGACAATACATAAAAGCCAGGGGAATGAATATGATACTGCAGCTGTAATTCTGGATAAATCAGCAGAAAAAATGCTTACAAATGAAATTCTCTATACAGCTGTTACAAGGGCGAAAAAAGAAGTTTTGATATTCGGGGAAAAAGAAATTATTGAAGCTGCATTAAAGAAAAAAGTAGTGCGATGCTCAGGAATAGACAGGTCGATGATCAAAAGCACCACCGGCCTGCCTGAAGGAAAATAACCGGAAAATTATGATGTGCTTTCGTCGCCTCTTGCAATCAGTGTCTTTCCGGTTCTTACTACTTCAAGAATCCCGTAAGGTTCAAAAGTTTTTTTAACGGCATCAATTTTTTCAGATGATCCCGTAACCTCAAAAGCTACTGTTTTGTCGGCAATATCAACTGTAGCGCCCTTGAATGCAGTGATCAGCTGAAAAACATCTGCCCTTTTTTCAGAATCACAGAATACTTTAAGCAGGGCAAGTTCCCTCTCAATTGTATTTTTACCGGTATTATCAGTTGCGTGCACAACGTCGACAAGCTTATTTAACTGTTTGATTATCTGATCAAGAGTTTTGTTGTCTCCTGTCGCTGCTATTGTCATCCTTGAGAATTCGGGGACATTGCCTTCAGATACAACAAGGCTGTCTATATTGAAACCTCTCCGCGCAAACACAAGAGCAATTCTGATAAGTACGCCGGGTTTGTTGTTTACAAGAAGGCTTATGGAATGTTTTCTAATTTCTTCGGTCATGATCAGGTACCTCCAACCGGTTTATCAAGTTTTATTTTCGGAGCTTCAAGTATCATCGCGCTTAATGGGGCCCCGGCTGGAACCATGGGATAGACGTTATCTTCTTTTTCAACTTCGATATCTATCAGGCATGGTCCGTCATTATATTCAAGCGCTTCTTTAAGTATTTTTCTGACATCAGCGCTTCTCTTTATGCAGTACCCCTTAATCCCGTAGCTTTTGGCAAGCATTACAAAACTGGGGTTGCCCTGAAGGTCTACACCGGAGAGTCTGTTTTCATAAAAAATATTCTGCCATTGTCTTACCATTCCGAGAAATTTGTTGTTTATTACAATAATTTTTACCGGCAGCTTGTTTACAGCTGCAGTTGAGAGTTCGCTCATTGTCATCTGAAACCCGCCGTCGCCTACTATTGCTACAACCTGTTTTTCCGGCATTCCTATCTGTGCGCCTATTGCCGCGGGAAAACCGTATCCCATAGTTCCGGCTCCTCCGGATGAAATCCATTGGTTGGGGAAAGAAGTTTTATAAAATTGCGCAGTCCACATCTGATGCTGACCTACATCTGTTGTGACAATTGCTTTCCCTTTAGTCAGTGTATAAAGTTCGTCAAGAACATGCTGAACCTTAAGCTTTCCCTGTTTTTTATATTTAAGCGGATACTGTTTTTTCAGCTTATTGACATATTTTATCCACTCTTCAGTTTCACCCCTTGTGGCAATAGCGTTAATTGCCTCAACAATTTTTTTTGCATCGCCGACAATTCCCAGATCAACCTGGATAACCTTGTTTATTTCAGCGGGATCAATATCTATATGAATTTTTACGGCCCGTGTGCAGAATTCATCAACTTTTCCAATGATCCTGTCATCCCATCTTGAGCCTATTGACATGATAAGGTCACATTCAACAATCGCCTTGTTTGCATATGCAGTCCCGTGCATACCCGGCATCCCAAGATTCAGTTCATTGGTTTCGGGAAAACACCCTTTCCCGAGCAGGGTATTGACAACCGGTATTCTCATTTTTTCCGCAAGATAAGCAACTGCTTTCGATGCTTTTGAAATAATGGCTCCATGTCCGACAAGGAGAATAGGTTTTCTTGCCTCATTCAGATATTTTGCTGCCTGTTTTATTGATTCGGAATCAAGGGAATCAGGTATTTTATAACCCGGCAATGTAAAATCTGATAATATTTTTGAGGGATCAAGCAGTTTGCTTGTTACATCCTTTGGCAGGTCAATGAGGACAGGACCAGGCCTTCCTGTCTGAGCTATATAAAAAGCTTCCTTTACAATTCTGGGTATATCTTCCGCGTTTTTTACAAGATAGGAGTGTTTGACAACCGGTGAGGAAATACCTGAAACATCAGCTTCCTGAAATGAGTCAAGCCCGAGTGTAAAAGTAGGCATCTGCCCGCAAATGACTACTATAGGTATTGAATCCATCTGCGCTGTAAAAATACCGGTAATTGTATTTGTCGCTCCCGGTCCTGACGTTACCAGAACTACGCCTGGCCTGCCTGTTGCTCTGGCATATCCGTCTGCCATGTGTGTGGCTCCCTGTTCATGCCTTGTTAAAATCAAATTAATCGGAGAATCAAGCAATGCATCAAAAATAGGAATGGCTGAACCACCGGGATATCCGAAGATATATTCAGTTCCTTCTTTTTGAATGGCATCTACAAGAATTTCTGCCCCTGTTTTCATAATATTACTCATTACGACCTCTGGTGAATAGGAATAAATAAAGAATATTTAATATAATTAAGCTATATATTGAAAACTGTCAATAAAAAAACATAAATAACATGAAAAACCTGCTTTAAGAATATTAAAATACAAAAAAATGACCGTAAAAATTGTAAAAACGGTTTAGTAGAATAAACAATGACATAAATATAGCACAAATATTTGATATATCATTGAAGCTGTGTACTGCCCAATGGTGTGCAGGTAATTATTTTCCCTGTTTACCAAGACTGCATTGTTCTGTATTATTTCAGGGATGAAAAAAGAAGTTATTGATGGGAAAATTAACCAAAACAGACCGGGATTTATCGGCAGCTTAAAACTATATATAAAAAATCAGAAGGAAAGACCTCAGACCGTCCGGGAGGAGGTTTTTAATTCCGTTACACACGGCATCGGGACTCTTGCTGCAGTTGCAGGAACAATTATTCTTGTTGTTTTTTCAATAAGCCGGGGACGCCCTGCCATAATAACTTGCGGTGTCGCGATATATGGAAGTGCGATGATTCTCCTTTATCTTGCCTCAACCCTGTATCATTGTCTTTCATTTACAAAGGCAAAGGAAGTTTTTAAGGTTTTTGATCACTGCGCTATCTTCATACTTATTGCAGGAACCTATACGCCGATAGCGTTCCAAATCGGCGGTACCTGGGGGTGGATTATTTTCGGGATAGTGTGGGGACTGACTGTGCTCGGCATTGTCCTTGAATCTGTATTCAAGTCAGGCGTTAAAAAAATATCAATGTTTATATACCTTGCTATGGGCTGGCTTGTTGTTATCGCCTGGAACCCGCTGCTTGATCATATTAATTACGGTATGATTTTCTGGCTTATAGCCGGAGGACTTTCCTACACGGGCGGCGTAATTTTTTATATACTGCCCGGACAGTATTTTTTCCATGTTTTATGGCATTTTGCAGTACTTGCCGGTACTGTATTCCATTTTTTCGGAATATTGTTTTATATAGTATTGTAGAAAATGCATTCAGCTGCTCTAATCCTGAATAAAAATTCATAAAATATACAGATTATATTGCCGGCACAGAAAATAATGCTTCTATTTCGGGTTATTATTCACTAAGTCAGCCATCATTTCCTCTTTTTTGTTCACATGATAAAAAAGATTTTCTATTTCAACAGCGAGATTTATGTTGTTGATCACATAACAGCTTTTGCTGTCCAGCGGGATCTGGGAGTCCTTGGTGCACTTGAGCTCAACCGGTGAAAAATTAAGATAGCCGAGAATACCGGCTTTTATCATTTTTTCAAAAACTTCGGTTGCAGCTGACTCCGGAACAGCAATAACCCCGACTTTAATCTGTCTGTCGTGAACAAAATTATCAAGCTCAGACATCGGAAGGATAAGGATATCCCCCTTGTATGAGACCTTGTCCGGCAGAATGTCAAATCCGGCGGCAACTGTTATGCCGTCCCTTGCAAGACCGTTGTACTGCATTATTGCTGTCCCTATCTTGCCGCATCCGACAACAATAATTTCAAGGGGATTGTTTTTTCCGAGGATTGTATCGATCTCAGCAATAAGCTCGTCAATTACATATCCCCCTCTCTTGTTGCCTTTAATTTTAAGGCAGGAGAAATCCTTTCTGACAAGTGCGGAGGTAACCCCGAGCGCATCACCAAGGTTGTTTGAAAAAACTTTTTCAAGACCAAGCGCCTTTAATTTCTGGAGAAGCCTTTTATATTTGGATAATCTAAGGATAATTTCTTTGTTCATAGCTTAAAGATGTTATTATATTCACATTAAATTGTCAATAATGTTTTTATCATGCTTAAAAAACATCATGCAGACAAAATTATCACAAAAACCGCAGTTTGAGGTATTTAATATTGAATAATACTCAATAATAACATATAATGCTGTCGGAAAATACTGTTCAAGAACAGATAAAATAATGGAGGTTTCATGTCTGTACAAACTGCTGTAGAGATAAAATTCTCAAAAGAGCTTCTTGCTTTTATTGAGGATTGGAAAGAGAAGCCGGGCAACCTGATAATGGTTCTTCACAAGGTTCAGGAAGAATTCGGTTACGTACCGAGACAGGCTGCAATAAAGGTTTCTGATCTTCTTGAGGTACCCCTTGCCAAGGTATACGGGGTAATGACATTTTACCATTTTTTTAAATCTACCAAACCGGGAAAGTATAATATTCAGGTCTGTCTGGGCACTGCCTGTTATTTAAAAGGTGGAGAGGATCTTCTTCAGGAGCTGGAAACAGTACTTGGAATAGGGATTAATCAAGTAACTGAAGATGGAATGTTCTCCTATGAATCAGTCCGGTGTGTCGGCTGCTGCGGTCTTGCCCCGGTTATGGTTGCTGGGGGAGAGGTTTTCGGCAAGCTGACAAAGGATTCCATCCCTGAAATTATTGCTAATTTAAAAAACCAGGGGTGAGACTGTGCATGCTGCCATCTGTGATTTTATTGCAGATTGTCTTCAAAACTCGATCGAAGCTGAAAGCAGCCGAATTAGTCTTTTATATGAGAAATCCGGCAGCCTGATTAAAACAGTAATTGAAGACAACGGGAAAGGGATGACAAAAGAGCAGCTTGAGAAAGCGAGAGACCCTTTCTACACAGACGGCACAAAACATGCAAAGAGAAAAATCGGCCTCGGAATACCTTTTTTACTGCAGGCAGTTAATATTTCCGGAGGGGCCTTCTCTCTTGAATCAGAAAAAGGGAAGGGGACAAGGCTTGAATTCAGTTTTGATTCTGCAAATATTGATACACCTCCCGAGGGAGACATAACATCAACCGTACTGCAGGCCATGATGTTTGACGGGGATTATGAACTTGAGTTCAAAAGGACGCTTAAACGCGGCGGAGAGGCTGATAACGGAGATTGTTATAATATAAAAAGATCCGAATTGCTAGAAATCCTGGGAGATCTTTCAACTGCCGATACAATAAACCTTGCAAGGCAGTACTTGCAGTCCCAGGAAGAAAATTTGAATAAGGAGACAGGTAATGGCTAAAATGACGCTTGAAGACCTGAGAAAGCTGAGGGAAGACAAAAAGAAGACCCTTGACAGGCGCGATGTTTCGGAAAATGACATTGCAATAATTATTGGAATGGGGACCTGCGGAATCGCGGCAGGCGCAAAAAAATCATTGGATGCTTTTCTTGATGAAATCGATAAAAAAGGGCTTAAGCAGATCACTGTCAAGCAGACAGGGTGCATGGGCCTTTGTTATGTAGAACCGACCGTTGAAATTAAAGTACCTGGCATGCCTGATACAATTTACGGGAAGGTTGATGAAGCAGTCGCAAGAATAATTGTCGATGAACATATCATGCAGAGAAAACTTGTCAGTAATCATATTTTTGACAAGCCTTCTGTGGATATTGTTAAAGGTTAACGGAGGAAGTTGATGGCACTTAAAAACTATATACTGGTTTGCGGCGGTACAGCCTGTGAATCATCTAAAGCAGATAGCATATACCAGGCCCTGGTTAAAGAAATCGAGGTCAACGGATTAAAAAAAGATGTCCAGATTGTGAAGACAGGCTGTTTCGGATTCTGCGAAAAAGGGCCGATTGTCAAGGTCCTTCCGGAAGAAGCTTTCTATGTGGAAGTAAAACCTGAAGACGCGAAAGAAATTGTGGCAGAAAACATTATAAAGGGACGTCTTGTTAAACGCCTGCTATATAAAGGCGAAGAGGTAAAGGGAAAAGACGCATTTGAAGCTGACGATATAAAATTCTATCAGAAACAGTACAGGATAGTACTTAGAAACTGCGGTTTTATTGACCCGGAAAATATCGAAGAATATGTGGCAAGAGACGGATACTGCGCTCTTGAAAAATGTCTTTTTGATATTACTCCCGATCAGGTTATTGAAGAATTGAAAACTTCAGGACTCAGGGGCAGGGGCGGAGCTGGTTTCCCAACCTGGATGAAGTGGAATTTCAGCAAAATGGTAAGCGCGGACCAGAAATATATTGTCTGCAACGCGGATGAGGGCGACCCCGGCGCTTATATGGACAGAAGTACTCTGGAAGGAGATCCCCATTCAGTACTGGAAGCAATGGCTATTGCCGGATATGCGATCGGCTCAAACAAAGGAATCATCTACATTCGGGCTGAATATCCGCTTGCCATTAAACGGCTTGAAATCGCGATGAAACAGGCAAGGGAATATGGTCTTCTCGGTAAAAATATACTTGGCAGCAAATTTGATTTTGATATCGAAATCAGACTGGGCGCGGGCGCATTTGTCTGCGGTGAGGAAACAGCGCTCTTAAGATCTATTGAAGGGAAAAGAGGTATGCCGACTCCCAAGCCGCCGTTTCCTGCAGTTGAAGGACTCTGGGGCAAACCGACTGTTATAAACAATGTTGAGACACTTGCCAATATCCCTGTAATTATACTTAAAGGCGGCGAATGGTTCTCTTCAATAGGAACACAGAAATCACCGGGAACAAAAGTTTTCGCACTTACCGGGAGGATAAACAATTCCGGGCTTGTTGAGGTCCCGATGGGAACAACACTCAGGGAGATTATTTATGATATCGGCGGCGGAATCAAGGATAACAGGGCTTTTAAAGCTGTTCAGACAGGAGGCCCTTCGGGCGGAGTTATTACCGAAGAAAACCTTGATACACCTATTGATTTTGATACCTTGACAGCAATTGGCACAATGATGGGCTCCGGTGGCATGATTGTCATGAGCGAGGATGATTGTATCATCGATGTCGCTAAGTTCTACATGGAGTTCTGTGTAGATGAATCATGCGGAAAATGTTCGCCTTGCCGCATCGGGACAAAGAAACTTTTCCAGTATCTGGACAAGATATCAAAGGGAAATGCTACACGCGATGATATGAAAAAAATGGAAGAGATAGGTATTGCAATGAAGAAAGCCGCGCTTTGCGGGCTCGGCCAGACTGCAGCCAATCCTGTCCTTTCCACAATGAAATATTTCCGGAATGAATATCTTGAGCATATTGATGGCCAGAAATGTATAGCCGGTAAGTGTAAGGACCTTGTAAGGTTTGAAATAAGCCCTGAAAAATGTATCGGCTGTACCATCTGCGCAAGAAAATGTCCTGTCAACTGCATCAGCGGCGAAAGAAAACAGCCGCATGTTATTGATCAGAGCAAGTGTATCAAGTGCGGTGAATGTTACAGTAACTGTAAATTCGGCGCAATAACGAAATATTAAATTAAAGGCAAGGAGATAAAGCAGTGAAAACTGTAGAAATAAAAATTAATGGTAAACCTGTTATGGTAAATACCGGGACATCAGTTCTGGATGCCGCAAAACTTGCTGGCGTTAAAATACCCAGCCTTTGTGCTCATCCTGATCTTAACGCCTGGGGCGCATGCGGTATCTGTGTTGTCAAGATTGAAGGGCAGCCCCGTCTTGTAAGGGCGTGCTCGACAAAAATTGTTGAGGGGCAGAATTATATAACACATGATCCCGAGATCCAGAGTGTCAGAAGAACTGTAATAGAGATGATTCTCTCTAACCATCCGCAGGAATGTCTTACCTGCGCAAGGAACCAGACCTGCGAGCTTCAGAGACTTGCGGCAGAATACAGTATAAGGGAAATCCCTTTTGATCAGAACGTAAGAAGACTTCCCAGGGATGTTTCAACTACATCAATTGTTCTTGATCCTACAAAATGTATCCAGTGCGGAAGGTGTGCTCTTGTGTGCCAGAACCTTCAGAATGTCTGGGCGCTTGAGTTCCTCAACCGGGGAGAAAATACAAGGATTGCACCTGCCGCTGATGTTCAGCTGAACGACAGCCCGTGTATTAAATGCGGCCAGTGTTCAGCCCACTGCCCTGTAGGAGCGATTTATGAAAAGGATGAGACACAGAAATTCCTCAATGCGGTACGTGAACCTGGTGTCCATGTTTCTGTACAGATTGCTCCGGCTGTAAGGGTTGCGCTCGGCGAGGCATTCGGAATGAAGCCGGGAGAGGTGGTAACGGGCAAGATATACGCGGCGCTCAGAAGGCTCGGCGTTGATTCAGTTTTTGACACAAACTTCTCCGCAGACCTTACGATAATGGAAGAAGGAAGCGAGTTTGTTGAAAGATTGGTAAATGGCAAAGGTGTGCTTCCCCAGCTTACTTCATGCTGCCCGGCATGGACAGATTACATGGAGAAATACTATCCGGACATGATCCCCCATTTTTCAACTGCAAAATCGCCGATGATGATGCAGGGGGCAATGACCAAAACATATTTCGCGCAGCTGAAAAAACTTGATCCTGCAAAAATATGTTCTGTCGCAATTATGCCCTGTACTGCCAAAAAGTTTGAGATATCAAGATGCGGCGATATGAAATCTTCAGGGTATTGTGATGTCGATCTTGTACTTACAACGAGGGAGCTTGCCCGTCTGATCAAGATCGCCGGTATCAATTTTGCCGACCTTGAAGAGGAACAGTCAGACAGCCCGATAGGTATGTACACAGGAGCGGCAACCATCTTCGGAGTAACCGGAGGCGTTATGGAAGCTGCGGTCAGAACAGCATACAAACTTGTTACCGACGAAGAGCTTGGCAACGTAAATGTTGAAGTGGTAAGAGGTATGGAAGGGGTAAAACGCGGTGTAGTTGATATTAAAGGTACCAAGGTCAAGGTAGCTGTAGCGCATGGTATGGCAAATGTTCAGGACCTGGTTGAAGAAATCAGGACTGCAAAGAGAGAAGGAAAGGAAAGGCCTTATGATTTTATAGAAGTAATGGCATGCCGCGGAGGATGTATAGCAGGCGGAGGTCAGCCCTATGGAACAGAGGATGAAGTACGGGATGCGAGAACTGCCGGCATCTATTTCGATGATAAACATTCAGCTATAAGGTGTTCGCACAATAATCCTGAAATTATTCATATATATGATAATTTCCTTGAAAAACCGCTGAGTCATAAATCCCACCAGTATCTTCATACCCACTATGAAGAAAAACCGGTATATAAAAAATAGGATTCTTTTCAGTACAGTAAATGAAAGGAGGCTTTCCGGCAGCGGAAAGCCTTTTTTATAATTGTTAAAAAAGGTGATAACATATTATAATGTAAAAATGAAAAAGTATCTGTTTATTGTTATTCCGGTTTTGGCTGTCATTTTTTGTTCCCTGTTTCTCTTAACTTCACTTGACAGAAAAGTTTACGATCTTTTTTTAAGAACTCTGCCTTCCCTTAAAGAAGATGAATCAGTTCTTATTGTAAAAGTTGATGATCTGTCTATTGAAAACGTTGGAATATTTCCCTGGACAAGGGATATTCTGGCAGACGCGATTGTTTTTCTCCGTGAAATGGGAGCTGATTCAGTCGTATTCGATTTAAGCTATCTCGACAAAAGTCCGGTCAAGGTAGATCCCAAATATGTGAATCAGGAGCTGCCTGAATACCTTAACTATGGATTTAATCAGATTGATGATACCATCAGCCAGGTTATGGATGCATTTGCCGGCCGGCAGATCGGCCCTTCCGATGCTGATGCCTACAAGAGACAGATGCTGAATTTTAACAGCACGGTGCGCGAATCGCTGAATACTTCAATTTCGTATGTTGCCAGGGACGTTGATGCGTACTTCGCAAAGACACTCCGCTTCTTCGGCAAATCATATTTAACCCTGACCATGGTTACTCCGGAAGATATAATAGGTGAAGACAAAACCTTTGATATGTCGCCTTACGATGTTAAATGGCTTGAAGAGAATGTCGCGCTTAAAAATATAACAGCACTAAACGATACACTGACGCCGCAGCTGCCGGGTATAATTCCCGCCATCCCTGAGCTGCTTACAAATGCCAGCGGTGCCGGATTTGTGAACGCAGCGCCCGATCAGGACGGATACCGCCGGAGGGTACACCTTCTGCTGAAATATAATGATAAATACTACGGACAACTTGGATTTGTTCCACTCCTCGATAAACTGGGAAACCCTGCGGTTGAGGTGACAAATAATTATATTTTTCTTAAAAATGCTGTTATTAACGGCACGGCAAGGGATGTCAGAATTCCCCGTACCGAAGACGGCTCAATTCTTGTTAAATGGCCAAAAAAGGAATTCAGGGACTATAATCAGATTTCATCATGGGACCTGATTGCGAATAACAGGCAGGAAGCAGTATTTGTTAAAAATCTTAAAGCCATGGAAGATGCCGGATTTTTTTCCTACTGGAATGAAGGTGAGACTCCTCTTGATAAGTACAATAATGCGGAATATGTAAAACAGATGCTTTTTGAAGGAGAAAATAATCAGGCAGGGATAACATTTGAAACATATGCTGCTTACAGAAAGGGTTTTATTGATACATCTGATCAGTTTTTAAACGGCAAATATGAAGATATTATCCTTTCAGATATTGATAAGGACAACACTGCGGTTGTTGAATATGTTAATGGCTTTTTTAAAGCTGCACGGCAGCAGTACGCAGACCTGCTTGTTATCCGGGAAAAAGCTGAGAAAAAAACAGCCGGCGCCTTCTGTATTATCGGCGTTGATGCCACTTCCATGACTGACGACGGCCTGACTACATTCCAGGAGAGATTTCCTAATGTCGGTATTCATGCTGCAGTAACAAACATGATTATATCTGAAGAGTTTCTGGATGATTCACCGGCTTACGTTTCCATAATTATTGCTCTAATACTTTCGGTATCACTCGGCATCTTTATCCAACGGTTCAATACCAAAAACGCGATGATTGCGGGGTTTCTTACTCTGGCAGTATCTGTTTTTTCCCTGCTCATTCTGTTTGTCCTCTTCCGCAGATATATAGGCGTAGTAGTTCCATTTGCCTCAATATCCGCAACCTTTCTTACGCTTTCAGGTATTAATTTCTTCGATACAATCAGGGAAAAATCATTCCTGCGCTCCGCTTTTTCCCGGTATCTTGCCCCTGCTGTTATAAATGAAATTATTGCAGATCCTTCAAAATTAAATCTTGGAGGGGAAAAACGGGAAATGACTGCAATTTTTACAGATATCAGGGGATTTTCAACTATTTCAGAAAGTCTTGATCCTGCCGATCTGGTTAAACTGCTGAACCTCTATTTGACTGATATGAGTAATACAATTCTTGCAAACAGGGGAACAATTGATAAATATGAAGGAGATGCGATCATTGCATTTTTTGGAGCTCCCATTCATATGGCTGAGCATGCTGCCCTTGCGTGCCGCACAGCGATACAGATGAAAATAGCGGAAAAAGAACTGAATAAACGAATTATTGCGGAAAATCTCTGTCCGTCACAGCTATTCACCAGAATTGGTATTAATACAGGAGATATGATTGTCGGAAATATGGGAACACCGGATAAAATGGACTATACAATTATGGGAAACGCGGTAAACCTTGCCGCGCGGCTTGAAGGGGTAAATAAACAGTATGGTACCCGCGGTATCCTGATAAGCGAGCATACAAGGGCCCAGGTCGGGGATGAATTCCTCCTCCGCCGTCTTGACCGGATCCGGGTTGTCGGTGTCAACAGGCCGCTCAGGATATTTGAGCTGCTTTCGTTTGCCAAGGATGCTGATATGATTACGGAAAGCTCTGCCGCATCAATAATACCGCAATGGGAAAAGGCGATAGACCTCTATGAAAAACAATTATTCACAGAAGCCCGTGATATTTTTAAGGAAATTGCTGTAAAGGATAATGAGGATATGGTTGCTCCGCTCTTTGCAGGCCGATGTGAGGCGTTCCTTAAAAATCCGCCGGTTAAGGACTGGGACGGGGTATTTACACTTTCAGAGAAGTAAAAAAAAAGACTGTTTATTAAAAACAGTCTTTTTTATACATTGATTTAATTTTTTAAATATTTTATTCCTTTTTCTCTTCAACCCACTGCACATCTTCTACTGCGTCGCTTGCACGTGTTGAAGCGGTAGAAATGTTTGTCCGCCCCTGGACAGAATTGGCATTTACAGTACTGTCTGTTACAGCAGCGCCCAGTTTAATACCTGAAAGACCCTGAGCAGGGCTTGTCAGTTTTTCAACAGTGCCTTTCTGCATTGCCTTGACCGTGACCACCCTGTCTCCAATCTTAAGAATAAGAGAGGAATTAAGACCGGTGTTTATCATTGTCGAGGGCGCAATTTTTTTGTCAGCGGATAAAGCTTCCCATTTGCCCGCAGAAACCTCATAACTCACAATTCCGTTTACCGACTGGATAACAATATCCTGTCCTGAAACCTGAGCAAATAAAGCTGTGGAAATTGCAACAGTGCCCAGCACCATCGCCAATAAGAATATTTTCTTCATAGAATCCTCCACTTAATATATTATATAACACATCCGCCTGGAAATACAAGGTCGTCTCTGTTAAAGTGCTGTGTTACGGTAAAGAGCCAGTTTTTCATTTTTCATCCCTCTTTATCAGGTATTTACGCCTGAAATAAAGGTATGCGCAAATCATTATCCCGGTTGAAAACAGCAGAGCCATCAGCGCGATGTGGTTTTTAAAATATTCTGCAGCTGATATTTCAGGAGTTTCAGAAACAGTCATCTTTTTATTAAAAACTGTCTTTTCGGTTTCAGGTATTGATGCAGCATGCTCCGGAGAAGATACCTGAATTATTTCATTCACGGCTGATACATTTTCTCCCGTTCCCTGTGTTGTTTTGTTCATGCCGACAGAGGCTTCTGCATTTTCCGGTGCTGTATTTACACTGCTTACAGTCTGAACTCCCTTAACTCCTGAATCAAATTGATAGCCGGCAACCTGAACAGTACTTTTCACAGCTTTTCTTGAAGTGGTAGATTTAACCTGGTTCTGAGTAATACCTGAATAAGGTTCTGTAGTTTCAACCTGACTCACCCTGTGCTTTGAATATCTTGTTGTTGCGTTCCTGACAGAAGCAGATGTATAGTCGGATATTGAAGTGGTTATGGAGTTTTCTGTATAACCTGCTGATCGGGAGGCGGCTCCTCCATATGTCCAGTCGTCGGTATCCCAAGTCATTTGATATCCGTTGCTTGTTTCATTTCCCAGGTCGTCTGCAACACTGAACCGGAAAGTTTGCTCCTGAACTGAAACATCCAGAGCTGTTGTTGTTGTCAGCGACCCTGTTTTAACAGCTGTTGCGTGGGTATATGTTTTTACCGTGCCGTCGGTTATAGCCTGAGCCTTGGTACCTGTCCCCGGCCAGTAATAAATGATCCTGATTCCTGAAACTTCAGCAGAGGATAAAGTTATTGTTAATTTGTTGTTGGCGCTTGAAGCGCTTGGACTGGAAGCACCGGTATTTATCTCTGGAGCTGTCGTATCTACAGTGATTGTAGCCGAGTTTGATTTGGTAACATTACCGGCAGAATCCCTTACATAAAGATAGAAAGCCTTATCAGCCCCGTCAGTTGTAGCAGAAGCAAGGTTGACAGATGTAAGTGTCTGCGAGGTGCCTGTAAGAGTTTCCCATGTTTCAGCGCTGTACGCCGGTGCGGTAGTTTCGATCGTAACAATATAGGCAGAAAGCGACGTGGTATCTGCAACAGTTAATGATGTTACAGGAACAGATGTAAGTGTTGCAGTCGATGGGTTGGTGAACACAAAGGTGCCGGTTAATGTTGGTAGGATTCCTTCAATTATGATGTCTTTTGTGGTACCGCCGAGTGATTCGTCAGAGTCAAGTGCCGGCAATGCCAGATTAGCATTATTGCTGGCCGCGTCCTTTATTGTTCCTCCGTTCAGAACAAGTGCTGCTGTAGAAGCATAGTTAAGGTCTGAGGTTGTATCACCGGCTGCAACAGTGTAACTGAAAGTAAGGGCAGAAGTGTCCGATCCGCTTGTGTATGATATATTTTTGTTTCCAGAGGAAAGTGCAAGTGTGAGATAGGGTGTTCCTGTGACTGTCACAGCTTCCGGGAAATTAACCTTAATGGGTATTTCAGTTCCGGCAGGGTATGTACCAGTCTCTGTGGTTGTTGTAACGTTTGAGACTGTCGGTGCGGTTGTATCGATTTTTATATTCTTTGTGGTACCACCGAGTGATTCGTCAGAGTCAAGTGCCGGCAATGTCAGATTAGCATTATTGCCGGCTGTGTCCTTTATTGTTCCTCCGTTCAGCACAAGGGCTGATGTACTTGCATAGTTTAGGTCTGCGCTTGTATCTCCGGCTGCAACAGTGTATGTGAATGAGAGCGCTGTTGTGCCTGAACCGGATGGGTCGTCTAATCCTATATTTTTGTTTCCAGAGGAAAGCGCAAGTGTGAGATAGGGCGTTCCTGTGACTGTCACAGCTTCCGGGAAATTGACCGTAATAGGTATTTCAGTTCCGGCTGGATAGGAGCCGCTCTCCTTTGTTGTCGTAACGCTTGAGACTGTCGGTGCGGTTGTATCGATTTTTATATTCTTTGTGGTACCGCCGAGTGATTCGTCAGAGTCAAGTGCCGGCAATGTCAGATTAGCATTATTGCCAATTGAATCTTTTATAGTTCCTCCGTTCAGCACAAGGGCTGATGTACTTGCATAGTTTAGGTCTGCGCTTGTATCTCCGGCTGCAACAGTGTATGTGAATGAGAGCGCTGTTGTGCCTGAACCGGATGGGTCGTCTAATCCTATATTTTTGTTTCCAGAGGAAAGTGCAAGTGTGAGATAGGGCGTTCCTGTGACTGTCACAGCTTTGGAGAAATTGACCGTGATAGGTATTTCAGTTCCGGCTGGATAGGAGCCGCTCTCCTTTGTTGTTGTAACGCTTGAAACTGTTGGCAGAACAGCGTCGATTACAATATTCTTTGTTGTACCGCCGAGCGACTCGGCAGAGGCAAGTGCCGGAAGAGTAAGTGTGGCATTATTGCCAATTGAATCTTTTATAGTTCCTCCGTTCAGCACAAGGGCTGATGTACTTGCATAGTTTAGGTCTGCGCTTGTATCTCCGGCTGCAACAGTGTATGTGAATGAGAGCGCTGTTGTGCCTGAACCGGATGGGTCGTCTAATCCTATATTTTTGTTTCCAGAGGAAAGTGCAAGTGTGAGATAGGGCGTTCCTGTGACTGTCACAGCTTTGGAGAAATTGACCGTGATAGGTATTTCAGTTCCGGCTGGATAGGAGCCGCTCTCCTTTGTTGTCGTAACGCTTGAAACTGTTGGCAGAACAGCGTCGATTACAATATTCTTTGTTGTACCGCCGAGCGACTCGGCAGAGGCAAGTGCCGGAAGAGTAAGCGTGGCATTGTTGCCGGCTGTGTCCTTTATTGTACCGCCGTTCAGCACAAGGGCTGATGTACTTGCATAGTTTAGGTCTGCGCTTGTATCTCCGGCTGCAACAGTGTATGTGAATGAGAGCGCTGTTGTGCCTGAACCGGATGGGTCGTCTAATCCTATATTTTTGTTTCCAGGTGAAAGCGCAAGTGTGAGATAGGGCGTTCCTGTGACTGTCACAGCTTCTGAGAAATTAACCTTAATGGGTATTTCAGTTCCGGCAGGGTATGTACCAGTCTCTGTGGTTGTTGTAACGTTTGAGACTGTCGGTGGCATTGTATCTTTAAAAAAGTTCCGGGCAGCGATATCTGATACATTACCTGCCGTATCAGTTGCACGTATTCCAACCGTGAAAGGTCCGGATGAAAGCCCGTCGAAAGAGGTGATCGAATCAATCGAATTACCGCTCGCAAAAGGCTGCCAGCTGCCTGAATTAATTTGCACTTCAACTGTTCCTTCGCTTCCTGTAAAGCTGATGTCCTGAGTTCCATTCACATAAGCGCCGTTTGCGGGTGATGATATGGTGATTACCGGTTTTTCAGTATCTTTAGTGATTTCAAGCTGTGCGCTTAGTCCGCCTGGGTTGCCGGCTTTATCTGTAACTCGTGCTGTGATTTGTTTTGTCCCGTCTGTTCCAAAAGTCGCTGAGTTGAGAGTAAATATATAATTGCCGGTAACCTCAGCAGCAGTCAATGTGTCTGACATCTTGACTGCTCCGTCGATCAGCAGGCTTATCGTGTCATCTTCTACCGCACCGCTTGATGCGAGAGGAGCTGTAATTGTCATGCTTGTCGTGTTTATATTTAAATATGATTCTGATTTGGTAAGGGTTTCCGGAGTTCCAGGCGGAATGGAATCATAAACTACTTCAGCCGTTAAAGCTGTTAAGCTCACATTTCCTGCCTTGTCATAGGCTGCAATTGTTATTGTATTGTTGCCTTGTGCTGCAGGGGTGATATCTGTGAAAACCCCGTTAGTAGATGGATCCACAACACCTGATGCACCTGCTGTAACCTTATATTCTTTGATTCCCGAAAGTCCGTTGTCTGCACCTGAAACTGTGAAAGAAAGCGGTGAATTTGTTAATGCAGCTGGTGGCGACGGAGTAAAAGCCGGTGTATCCGGAGGCTGCCTGTCTAGTATAATGTTTGCTGTTTTTGTGAGTGATGGATTGTTTGATGGATCATATACAATAACAGAAATTGTTCTATTCCCGTCAATATCAGGCAGTGTAACAGGAATATTGTTTGTATGTGTATTGTTATAAAGAGTGTTGTCAAATTCGTCTTTGATAAGAGCCTTCAGTTCGGTTGAACCGCTGTTATCTCCTACTTCGAAATTTAAAAGAATATTTCGTGAGTTTGTCGGATTATTGACTGGAAGAGCTGTACCGCTTTCATTCTTAACCGTAATGTCCAAAACTGTAGGAGGTTCTGTATCTTTTAGTTTACTGGTAACAAAGCGGACTGTTTTACCTGCAGTCATTGTATTACCATTGAGATCCTCAATTTGTTGAAGAATTGTTACAAAAATCTCATAGTATGCATCGGTTGTTCCGAGAAAATTATCTGATTTTAAATTTAGAGTTAATACAGAACCATCAAGGACCGGATCCTCAAAAAAAGAATTAATGGGATCAGGATCACTAGATGACCCGCTTAACCGGCGTTGTATAATGATGTTGCTCTGGGTTGCAGTATTTATATCAACCGGCCTGGAAAAAGTAATTTTTATCGGTCTAGTGATAATTACTTCCTGTTCGTTATCATAAGGAGCTGTAGAAACAACGTACGGTCTTGTGTCAAACATTGCACGAATTTCAAGATTGGAAGTTTTTTTATTTACTGTGGCAGTTGTTTCTTTGCTTGCCGCGTTTGTGAATGTTATATCACCGGAATTTCCGCCGATCTGCATCCAGTTTAAAAAAGCGAATTCGCTGTTTGTAGTTGTTGTTATATTAAAAGGAACGCCGACTTTTACAATTGCTGCCCCGAGCGGGCTTGTTGTTCCCATACTGTCGCTTTCAGCGCGGACAGTTATTGTAACCTCTTCCGCATTGGCAATCAGAACTTCATCTTCTATTGCCGCCTTGAGGTCATCATCCCCTGACATGAAATTATTGCAGCTGCTGATGAAGCTGATTAAAAGGAATGCTGTTATTAAAAAAGCTATTAGAGCCTTTTGATTTCTAATGCGTTTTATCATAATCTGTTACTTCTCTTTTATTTATTATAGTCTTTTTTTTCTCAGCTTTCCTGTTTTTTGATTTTAACTTCTTTCTCAGGATGCGAAGCCTGGCGCGCACAAAAACAGCAGTCCCAGCTGCTGCGGCCGCTATGAACGCCATCAGCGCAATGAAAGGAGCGGCTTTTGACGGAGATTCTGTTTTTACAGTCTCAGTTGATTCCGGTACCGGTACTGCAGGCACTGGCGCGGCAGGTAATTCTTCGATAACCGGGGCCTCATCAACAGGATCTTCTTTTACAGAAGAGGGCTTTGGCAGAACAGGTTTAATAGCAGGGGCTGGCGGTTTTTTAATCTCTTCACTCTCTAAAATACCAGGGCTGATTTCTGAACCGCGCAATCCTGCTGATAGACCTTCTGTTTCCGGAATATCCGATAAAGCAAGTTCCATTGGGGCAGTCGGTGTCTCAACCGGTAAGATTTCTTTTGGCTCGGTTTCCGGCCCTGCCTCAGCTGTTTCTATAACCCTGTCCGCCTTGTCATCGGTCGTTTTTTCATTAACTTCAGGGGCGATATTTTCTATTACAGCAACGGAAACCTCAGCCTCCGGTACGGCAATAGCAGGTGCTGCTTCCGGTTTTTCTTCAGCGGCTAAAACAGGTTCAAGAGCCGGCTGTTCAGCTGCATCAGGTATCTTCGCAAGGTTATTGTTACCTTCTCCTGTAACAGACAGCATTGAAGAAAGTCCCGCGTTTCCGTTAAGAGGAAAATCTTCAGCAGGTGCTGTTTCCGGTTCATCAGCCGGACTCTCCGGCACCTTTTCCTGAGGATCGGGTTCTTCAGGCTGCACAGCAGGTTCCGATTTTTTTCCCGTGCTTATAGTTTCTGCAGGAGCTGCGGGAGGAAGGCTCCATTCTGTGGTGGAAAGCCGGTCTGCCAGCGACCAGGCCCTTCCCCTGGTATCAAAAAAGGACCCGAGATAGGCATATTTCCTGGAAAGCGGTGCATCCTGTTTCTGGAGCGAAGCATACATTGCATCGGAGTTTCCGAAATCATCAAGTTCATAATTGCATCTTGCGGCTCCAAGCAGCGCAAGAGAATTGTTTTTGTCAATTGAAAGAACATAATTGTAGTATGTAAGAGCTTCATCGTATTTCTGCTCAATAAACAGTATGTTCCCGAGGTTTGTCCATGCGTTCATATCCTTGCCGCGGGCAGCTTTGGTGAATTCTGTTTTAGCCTGCAGTATCATTCCGTATTTCCCGTATAAAACGCCTAGCTTATTGCGGTTTTTAGGTGTATCGGAAACTGCGAGCAGTTCCTCGTAATGCCTTATCTGGGGACGGATCTCCCGCTCTGCATAATTGTTAAGTGTTTTATCAAAGGCAATCGCGGTTTTTGTCTCATCAGGCAGACTGAATCTGGAAACAGCTCCAGGAATACTTACAGGCTTATATATTTTCCAGGATTCCTTCATCGGCAGAATATTGGCAGTACCTCTTGAATCGGCATCATTCCATTCTTTGGCTCCGATTCTCCATGCTTTATTAAAGTCTTCTTTGATAAGTGTAATTTCAACCGGGACCCATGCTGTCCCGTCATGATAAATCAGAAGCTCCGGAGCATAAAAAGACTCCTTTGCTTCAGTTTCTGTCATTCCGGAGGAAAATGCCATAAAGATATGGCCGGGTATTGTTATAAATGCAGTATCAATACCGATTGCTTCAAGCAGTGAGCTGTACAATATCGATAGATCGTCACAGTCTCCCCCGCGGTACATCAGGGTCTGATAGGGATACTGCAGAAAGTCTATCGCAGTGCTGTTATCGGCGATTTCCGCGTATGAGCTTGAAGGGTCAATAACATAATTAGTTCCGTAGATATCAAGAGCTTCAAAAATACCCATGGCATACTGCATATTTTTGTTTAAACCCATCCGGAAGCGGTCATTTACAATGCTTGAGACATACTTTGAGAACCATAATGCGGCAGGATCTTTCGAAGATACAAATGCCGCAGCTCTCCTGTCATCTTCCCACGACATGGCATTTCGGTGAAAAACATTCATGGTTACCGGTATTTCAGCTTTCTGTTTTGCTCCAAGTCTTCTGTACTCAACAATAATCTTCGCCTGGGCATTAAGCGGTTCGCTTAACTCAAGCATTGTTTCCTTAAAAAAGGCGGAAACCGGAACATCAAAGGATTCCCCCGGCTTCAGGCTCTCAAAGCTTGAACATTCTTTCGGCTGTCCCATATACTGCTCAAGATAGAATGATGTTTTTACATCTGTAATTGTATTTTTTTCATTATTTGTAATTTTTATAATTGAGAACGGATTATCATCATACCATGAATACAATACAGGGAAAACAGGCTCCTGTTCCTCTTTTTCCGCGCTAATATTCCTTTCCCGGGAAAGAGCTTCCTTCAGGTTGATGGATATGCCTACTCCGATACTTAAGGAATTCATGAAGGGTTCCGGTGTATATGCATAATGCCTGTATGCTCCATATACTGATGTGCTTAATACAGGGGAGACATGATAGGTACCCTCAATTCTTGTCCCGGCTGATATTCCTGATATTGAAGTTTCATTTCTACTGACTGAATAAATGCCGGTCATCAAATCAGTTCTCAGAGTCAGCCGGTCATTCATCTGCCAAAGCAGTCCGGCTCCGATGCTTCCGTCCGTTAAAGCAAGAGGTTCAATATTCTCAAGGCCTATGTTGACATATTCCCCCTGGGCAAAAATACTTAAAAACGGGAGCGGTGTAAAATCAAAGGCCGCAGACGCGCCCATACCGGGCTTAAATACAGGATCATTGACTGGGAAATAATAACCGGGATAAATCCTTACGCCTGTTGAAGATGAGTCTGCTGTAAGCAGGGGTGAAGAATATATGCAGATAAGCAGAAAAATAATAAGGCAATATTTTGATTTTTTCAGAGATTCTGTCATATCGGCAGGTAATAATTTATTTAACCGTTTCAGGGAAATCATATGAAAAATACTTCTCCTGTTCCTCTCTCTATTCGGCAAGCTGGGATTGCATTCTGTTAAAACCGCTTTGAGCGGCCCTGTTGTCAGGTTCAATTTCAAGCGCTTTTTCAAACCAGCCGAGTGCTTCTTTATAATTACGCTGCAGTATTTCGATGTTTCCGAGATTTGTCATTGCCGCGGCTGAATCAAGTTCCGCAGATTTGATGAATTCCGCTTTTGCTTCATTATACAATCCTGCCCTTACATATAACAAGCCCAGTTTATTGTAAAGAACAACTGATCCTCCGCTATTGCGAATTTCATTTTGCACATCTTTTATTCTTGGACCGAATTCTGCAGCAATGTATCTTAAGAAACTTGTTTCAACAGCTTTTTCTACAACTGAGGCCGCCGGCTTCTGGAAAGCGGCTTCATTCCCTGTAATTCCGGACGGCGGATACGTTTTCCAGGCTTCCTGAAGCACTACAAAGTCAACCGGTCTGCCGCTGTTGATGGCTCTGGAAAGGTTATTTACAGCAGTATACCAGCTGTTGATAAAACCCTCACGCAGGACAGATAAAGACAGGGGCATCCATATTTCGTTCCCGATGGTAAGTAAATTATCAGTATTGTTAAAAAGTGCTACGGCCTGTTCCTGTGTGATATCGAGTGAAAAAGCTGTAATAAAATCATTATCAAGAGGAATCAGGGCTGTTTTTATTCCCACAGATTCAAGCGCGGCTGCGAAAAGTATTCCAAGATCATCATAATCCCCAAGCTTGTAGGAAAGTGTCTGGAATGGATATTGTATATAGTCAAGCAGTGCCGGGTCTTTGTGGAAAACTGTGTAGGGGGTTGTGTCATCTTTGGATGTGGTAATGCCGCCTGTATTAAGCCCCTCAAGCAGATACATGGCAAACTGCATGTTCCGGTTAAGGCCGCTTCGCAGATTGTTCCTCGCTATTCCCACAATATATTTTGAATAATCCATTACTTCAGGTGAATTGGGTGAAATGAATGAGGCAAGGACATCTGTACTGGTCCACCTGACCGAGTTTCGGTTATACACCGGGATAACCAGCGTTTGAAATGCAGTGCGTTCTGCTCCAAGAAGTTCGTATTTTATAACCAGTTCGCCCGGAATCATCCCGTTTTCCGTGAAGTTCTGTATGGTCTCCATAAAGTCGGCATAAAGCGGTATTTTTGCTGTTTCCTTCTTTTTTAGTAACTCTTTTGTACCGCAGGCCATGAGGGAAGAGGTATAGTTTTCAGCCCTGAAACTTACAGATACATTGCGTATTTCGGCGGATTCATTATTGACGATTTCAATCGTACCTATTTTGTTGGTTTTATACATGCTGTAAAGGAGAGGGAATACCGGTTCCTGTTGTTCAAGTGTTACTCCCACATTTCCGGCTGCTGTATCTGTGTCAAATGAAAGCCTGGCCGAGAGACCTAAAACTATTCCGGTATACATCGGCTCCTGTGAAGCAGTAAAATTTATATATCCTGCCCCGGCAGAGAAAACCAGGGTGGGGGACATCCTGAACCCTGCTTCCCCATATAATTTCCACCAGAGATCGCTGTATGAAAGTTCGTTGTATGTGAACTGGTACAAACCTCCGGACACGCCGAACAGCAGGGCAAGCCTCGAAAGCGGATAGGAAAACACGCTTGCATTAATCCCTGCTGAAGTGAAATTGGGATATGTTCCGGTATTTAACAGAGGAGTCACATAATAGCTGAATTCAGGACCAAAAGCCAGAAGGTCGAATAACTGTACATCGGTGTTCAGGCATACTCCGCCGCCGGGCGAAAAATATCGGGTTGTCTCATCGCCGACAGGAAAAATTGCGGTCGGGGTTGCTTTTATGTCAAAATCCAATGAATATATTTCGCCTGCTGACAGAAGCAGCAGAAAAAAACATAGAACACTGCCTGATAACTTCACGGTTACCTCTTTAATTGTGATTATAATTAATCAATGATTTTTCATCAATTGATTAATAAAAAACCGGATTATGTAATTATATCATTAATTTGTGCGGCATAAAAATATTTTTTATTTTTGTATTAAGGTTTAATAGGATAAAATACAGTGCCGCATCAGATGATACTGATTTTTATTCTCTTCCGATGCGGTTGTTAAGAGGCGTATAACTTTCAGCTCAAAAGGTCAAAGGCGAATTTCCGCCCCATTTCATACCCTTTTTCTATATCTTTTTCAGACGCTCCGCCCTGGAACTCAAAAGTACCTGTGAATTCCCATTTAAGAGGTTCTGTAATTGCTTTTACTTTTTTAAGAGCGCCGCCGCTCCACCCGTAACTGCCGAAGTAAAGAGCTTTTTTATTTTCTATCTTTTTAAGCGCGAGAAGTTCAAGTGTGTTTATCATGGGAGGGAATAGACCGACCTCGTAAGTAGGCGCCCCGATTATGACCCCTGACCTTGTCCAGACAGAAGGCATGATATAGCTTGTATCAGTGCGGGCTACATCAAATATCTCAACAGGCACACCCGCGGAGGATGCCCCGAGTGCTACTGAGTTCATCATTTTTTCCGTATTTCCGTACATGGAACCGTAAAGAAGGGTAACGCCCGGTTTACCGGGTTTTCCTGCCAGCTCTGCCCATTCTTTGTATAAGGAGACAATTTCTCCCGGTTTATCCCGCCATACAAGGCCGTGAGAAGGAGCAATTATTTTGATATCGATGCCTTTAAGCTTTTCAATGGCACTTAATACATTGCGTGAAAATTTCGCGATTATATTTACATAGTATCTCAGCGCTTCTTTTTTATAAAAATCAATATTTTTACAGTCATCATCAAATATATTTCCGGAAAAAGCCCCGTAGCTGCCGAAAGCATCGCACGGGAAAAGTATTTTTTCCTCAGGATTATATGTTGCCATGGTTTCCGGCCAATGGACAAACGGAATGTGGTAAAAAACGAGTTTTCTTTCTCCAAGATCAAGTACTTCCCCGTCCTCTACAGCTAAAATATTATCTGTGAGGCCGTAGTAGTCTTCAACCATTTTTTTTGCCTTTGCTGTGCAGAGAATTTTAACCCCGGGGGATAGTCTTCTTAGTGTTTTAAGTACGCCGGTATGGTCCGGCTCCATATGGTTGATAATTACATAATCAATCTTATCCAGATCAACAACACTCGCAACCTCATCAAAAAAACTGTCGGTTTTTATTGATTTTGAAAGATCGATAATAGCTTTCTTTTTATCATTAATAAGATAAGAGTTATAAGTTACACCTTCTTTTGAGATCGGCCAAAGTCCTTCGAACAAATCAGTAGTTCTGTCATTGACTCCAATCCAGAAAATATTTTTTTTTATTTCGATTGCCATTGAAAACTCCTTTTTTGTATCTTAAACTAAATATAAAACTAATAAATAATTAAAACAATATAGTACTTATTATTTACTTAATCAAAAACCGGAGTTGCATTTGCTTAACATCAACAGGACAGGATTGCTTCTTGAGGAGATTTATTCAAGGTATCATAAACCTGAATACATAAATCCGGATCCTCTGGTTTTTGTAAGAAAATATGATAAAATGGAAGACAGGGAGACGGCAGGACTGATTGCGTCATCACTTGCCCTTGGCAGGGTAGAACTTATTATGTCTGCTGTCGACAAAGTTCTCTCAGCAATCCCATCGCCTTTTGAAGACGTCAGGAAGCTTGAATACAGGGATTTTGAAAAAATGTATGAAGGATTTTCCTACAGATTTTTCAAAACATCACATCTGGCAGGTTTTTTATCGGGTATAGGCAGCCTGATAAGAAAACACGGCTCAGCAGGCCGCTGCTTTAAAAAATATTATGCTGATGAAGGTTCGCTTATTCCTGCGGTGCATTCTTTCAGCAGGGAACTTCTTGCAGGATGTGAAAAAAACCCTGGAATACTTGTTACGGAAAGCTGGAAGGGGAGCGCTTTTAAAAGGTTTAATCTTTTTTTAAGATGGATGGCAAGGTCTGATAATATTGATCCGGGCGGATGGGATTTTATTGATAAAGAAGGACTTATTGTCCCTCTGGATACCCACATGATGAATATTGGAAAATATATAGGACTAACAGGCAGAGCTACCCCTTCTTTGAAAACTGCAATTGAAATTACTGAAAATTTGAAAAAGTATGATAAAATGGATCCTGTCAGGTTTGATTTCAGCCTAACAAGGCTTGGAATACATCCTGATCTTACAATAGAAAAATTAAAATTGCTGGAGGGAAGAGAAAATGAATAGTATCAAGGGCACACAGACAGAAAAAAATATTTTGACTGCATTCTGCGGTGAATCACAGGCCAGAAACAAATACACTTATTTTGCAAGCGTGGCCAAAAAGGAAGGTTTTGTACAGATTTCAAAAATTTTTGAAGAAACTTCAGACCAGGAAAAAGAACATGCCAAAAGGCTGTTTAAACTGCTCGAAGGGGGCGAGGTTGAAATAAAGGCTTCTTTTCCTGCGGGAGTTATCGGCGATACTGCAGCCAACCTGAAGGAAGCGGCAGGGGGAGAACACTACGAGTGGACAGAGATGTATCCAGGATTTGCTAAAAAAGCACGGGAAGAGGGCTTTCCTGCAATAGCTGCGGTTTTTGAGGCGATTGCGGTTGCTGAAAAACAGCATGAAAAAAGATACCTTGATCTGAGAAAAAATGTTCTTGAGAATTCAGTTTTCAGGAAAAAATCAAAAACAGTCTGGAGATGCATAAATTGCGGTTATCTGTATGAAGGAGAATCAGCTCCTCTTTCCTGTCCTGCATGCGCGCATCCGCAATCGTACTTTGAACTTTTTGGAGAGAACTGGTAGAATATTGTTTTTTTGAACAATAAATTAAGTAAATTTATAAAACGGAGGGAATTAAAATGGCTGAAAAATTTAAAGTCTACAAATGTGAACTATGCGGAAATATCGTTGAAGTATTACACGCTGGAGACGGAGATCTTGTATGCTGCGGGAAAGAAATGGTTTTAATGACAGAAAAAACCGCAGACTCATCAACAGAAAAACATGTTCCTGTCATTGAAAAAACCGCTGAGGGCTACAAGGTAACTGTAGGCAGCACACTGCATCCAATGCTGGACAATCATTATATTGAGTGGATTGAGCTTGTCGCGGATGGTCTTTCCTATAAGAAATACCTTAAACCAGGAGATACCCCGTCTGCTGAATTCTGTATAAAAGCCTCAAAAGTTTCCGCAAGGGAATACTGCAACGTGCATGGTCACTGGAAGGGTTAAGGAGCGGAAATGGAACAGAAACTGAAAGAACTGCTTATAAAGCAGATCAACGAGGAACTTTATTCCTCATATCTTTATCTTGCTATGGCATCTGATTTTGAAAGCAAAAACATGAAGGGTATGGCTGCGTGGATGAGCAAGCAGTCAATGGAAGAAACCGGTCACGGGATGAAAATTTACCGTTTTCTTCAGGAAAGAGGTGAAAAACCGGTCCTGGCTCAGATTGATAAACCGCAGGAATCATGGAATTCTCCCAAAGATGCGTTTGAAGCTTCACTTAAACATGAAAAGCATATAACCGGGTGTATTGATAAACTTGTTAAAGCTGCCCGCTCAGCGGAAGATTTTGCAACTGAAATATTCCTTCAGTGGTTTGTGACTGAACAGGTTGAGGAAGAGGCAAATGTATCGGATGTTCTTGCCAAACTGGAAATGGTCGGCAGCAAATCAACAGGTCTTTATATGCTTGACAGGGAACTTGGTCAGCGGCAATAACGCACTATAGTGCATAAGCAAGGAGGATATTATGAAAAAATATGTTTGTGATGTATGCGGGTATATCTATGACCCCAAAGAGGGTGATCCGGACAACGGCGTAAAAGCAGGAACTTCATGGGAAAATGTCCCTGAGGACTGGGTTTGCCCTGCCTGCGGAGCCCCAAAAGATCAGTTTTCTCCTATGGACTGAACTTTTTAAAATGTGAAGAAAAGTTGCCTGCAGGACCTGTCATAACGGATTATATATCCTCACGGCTTGTTCTGCGGGCAGTTTTTTTACCCGCTGAATGGTCAGCTCCTGTAAATCAGGCTTCCCGGTGCTACGGAACTTGTTATCCATGTATTTCCCCCGATTATAGAACCTTTTCCAATTATAGTTCTTCCGCCCAGAATTGTCGCATTGGCGTAGATAATTACATCATCTTCTATATCAGGATGCCTTTTTTCACCCGTTCTCGGGTTTCCTTCCTTGTCAAAAGGGGATAATGCGCCTAATGTTACCCCCTGATAAAGCTTTACCCTGTCCCCTATTGTAGTAGTCTCGCCAATAACAACACCTGTACCGTGGTCAATAAAAAAACTTCTGCCGATTTTTGCTCCCGGATGTATATCAATCCCTGTTCTTGAGTGTGCTCTTTCCGACATGATTCTCGGGATAATAGGAACACCGTGAGAATACAGTTTGTGCGCAATGCGGTGTGTGGAAATTGCTTCAATACATGGGTAACTGAGCACTACCTCATCCAGAGATGTTGCTGCCGGATCACCGTCTTTTGCTGCCTGAACATCAGTAATAAGAATTTCCCTTATTTCAGGAAGAGACTCTATCAGATCCATGAGAACTTTCCCGGCTTTTTCACCGCAGTCGCAATCTCCGCACTCCTTTTCTGTACACATATATCTGAAACTGTCTCTCAGATACTTGATAAATCTGTAGCTGATATATCGTAATCTTTCATTGATGTAAAAATCAATTTCCTCAGCTGAAATTGTGTCCCTGCTGTAGCACCCCGGAAAAAGAATTGAAAGAAAGGCCTCAAGGACATCATAAACCCCATCTCTTCCTGATCTTCCCAGTTCCTCCCCGGCTGTCACGTGATAATCATTTTTAATGCTGTTCCCTATTTTTTTTGAGATTCCCGGTATACTCTCATTCATGAAACGATCAATCTTCATATATTCAAAGATATAAAAATCGGAAACAAAATGCAATAATTATAAAAGCTAGAATATTCTTATAATTACTATTATACTGAATATAACTATGAAAAAATTAGAGGAATGTACTATTCTGGTTGTTGACGACAGTATTCACAACCTTGATATCATGGTAAGCATGCTTGACACTATTTATGATGTGATTGTCGCTTCAGACGGAGAAAGCGCACTTGAGCTTGTAAATGAAATTATACCGGACCTTATCCTCCTTGATATCGTAATGGAAGGGATAGACGGATTTGAGGTCTGCAGAAGGCTCAAGAATAACAGTAGAACATCAGCAATACCTGTGATATTTTTGTCAGGCAACAAGGATGCTTCTGACAAAAACAAAGGGTTTGAGTCCGGGGCTGTTGATTATATAACCAAACCATTTGAGGTTAACGAAGTCAAGGCAAGAATAAAAACACATCTCTCCTTAAAGATTGCCCAGGAAGAGCTTAAAATCCAGAATGCCAAGCTTGAATCCGAGGTTGAAAAAAGAACATTTGAACTGCGGAAAACTGTTCTTGAACTAAGATATTCTTATCAGGAAACAATATTTCTCCTGTCAAAAGCGGCTGAATACAGGGATGATGATACAGGCAGCCACCTTTTAAAGGTAAGCAGCTACTGCAGAGCTATTGCAGAAGCGATGGGCATGGATGAAAGCATGGTAGAAAATCTGTATCATGCTTCATTGCTTCATGATATTGGTAAAATTGGAATTCCCGACAGCATTCTCCTTAAAAAAGGAGCTTATGATTCTGATGAATGGAATAAAATGAAAAAACATACCGAGATAGGTTCCTATATATTATCGAGTTCAAATGTTGAAGTAATAAAAATGGGCAAAATGATAGCGCTTACTCATCATGAAAAATGGGACGGTACAGGCTATCCCAATGGGCTAAGCTATGAGGAGATTCCTTTAATAAGCAGGATTGTGTCTGTCGCAGATGTATTTGACGCACTTGTATCAAAGAGAGTTTACAAGGATGAATTTACTGTTGAAGACGCGCTTAATGAAATAAAAAAAAGCAGCGGACGCCATTTTGACCCAAAAATTGTAGATACATTTCTTTCTATTGTTGATGATATACTTGAGATAATGAATAAATATAAAGAAAGTCACGCTGCAGTTTGATTAAAAGCTCCCTGAAAAACATATTGCAGGTAAAATTTTTCATATAATCATCAGACAAATAATAGCAAAGTGCAGGAAGTAATATGATTAATAAAAAAACTGACGGATTTTCCCATTCGGATAAAACCATAATGGTTGTGGATGATGAAAAAATTGTCAGAGAGCTTACAGCCGAGATGCTGAAAAGGCTTGGTTATACTGTAATTTCATTTGGAGGTGCATTATCTGCGCTGGAATATTACAGAGATAATATACATACAGTGGATCTCGTAATACTTGATATGATCATGCCCGGGATGGGAGGAAGGGAAGCTCTTTATAAATTCAGGGAGATCAATCCGGCTGTGAAAGTTTTTATACTTTCAGGTTTCAGTCTGGACAGCGAAAACAGGGAGATGCTGAATGACGGTGTTGCTTCATTTATTCAAAAACCCGTATCTCTTGCTTCATTAAGAAACAAGCTTGATGAACTGTTTTTTTCAGATGAAATAAACCCTGAACCTGTTGAAAAAGGAATTCAGGATAATAAACAGCCGCTGCCCCTTCTTGAAGGACTTGATACCAAAAAAGCGCTTGAAATGCTTGACGGTGATACAGGTCTGTATCTCAAACTGGTAGAAAGAGTAAAAACAAATTATAAAGGATCCTCTTCGGCGTTAATTGAAAAATATAACAACGAAGACTATGAGTGGATTTATACTTTTGCCCATAGTATTAAAAGTCTTGCCGGTAATCTTGGGGCTGGGAAATTATTAACCGATGCTGAATCTGTAGAACAGTCAATAAAACATGATGATAAGGCAAAGCTCAAATATCTTCTTCCGGTATTTGCGCAGAAACTGGATGCTTTTATCAATCTTTTATCTTCAATTGAACCGGGAGAAACAATAAATAACGACAGTTCCTCTAAAACTTTAAAACCGGATACAGATAAAGGGAATTCTCCCTTGAATACCGGATATCTGGAGGAACTGAAAAAAGCAGTCAGGGTACACCGCCCCGGAAAAGTGCATAAAATGATTGATTTATTGAAGGCCTCTGATATTCCTGAAGATGCATTGCTGCTTCTTGAAAAAATCCAGGGAGCGGCAGATGTTTATAATTTCAGGGATGCAGGCGTACTTGTACTGGAACTGGAAAAATTAATTGAATAAGTGTAACAATGGTTACAGTCTCTCTCCGGATTTTTTTATAGATTATTTGTGAAACCTGAAAACTTGGGAGAGATTTATATGAAAAGAAAGATAATTAAAATAGATGAAGATAAATGCAACGGATGCGGACTTTGTATTCCGGACTGTCCTGAGGGGGCTCTTCAGATAATAGACGGGAAAGCACGGCTTGTAAGCGACCTGTTCTGCGACGGACTCGGCGCCTGTATAGGGCATTGCCCTGAAGGTGCAATCGAAGTTGAAGAGAGAGAAGCTGAACCCTATGATGAGAGAAAAGTGATGGCAAATATCGTTTCAAAAGGGGATGCCACAATAAAAGCGCATATTGCCCACCTTAAAAACCATAATGCGGAAGATTTTTACAATGCCGCGCTTGAATATCTGGAAGAAAATGGTTACAGGAAATCTGATTACATCAAAGAAGAGGTGAAAATTAATGTGTGCCCCGGAACATTAAGCAGGAGCCTTAACCCTTCATCTGCTGCCGGTAATGCTGCTGTTTCTGTTACATCCGCAGGAGCATCAGGAGAGGCAGAACAGCCTTCTGAACTTATGAACTGGCCTGTGCAGATGCATCTTGTAAATCCGGATTCGCCCCATTTCAGGAAATCCGATCTTCTTATTGCCGCAGACTGCACAGCGTTTGTCGCCGGAAATTTTCACAGCTTATTTCTCAAGGGGAAAACCCTTGTCATTGCCTGTCCCAAGCTTGACAATTCATCGGAAATCTATACAGAAAGAATCATCAGCCTGATTGAAACAGCCGGATTAAATACAATTACAGTTCTTATAATGGAAGTTCCGTGCTGTATGGGGCTTACCGCTATTGTTAAAAATGCAGCGGCAAAAGCTTCAGGAAAGGTCCCTGTAAAGCAGATAGTAGTTGGTATTGACGGACATGTTGTCAGGGAAAACTGGCTTTAGGGACCTGACCCTGTCAGGCTAAAGGCAGGCGCTTAGCATTCAGCTTTTTCACCCAAAACCCGTGTTTTTCAATATCAGTACAAGGGCAGGTCTGTTTTTTATTATCAGATTTCGCCCCTGCTGCTTAATTATTTTTTCTTTTGACAGCCCTGAAAAAACCCTCGACAGGGAAGGCCGTGTTACACCGAATATTTCTGCAATTACTTCTTTTGTATAGGGGAGGATTACAGTATCTGATTTCTGCTTTTCAGAAAGATCAAGGATATATCCTGCAGTTTTCTGCTTTAAACTGGAAAATTTTAAAAGACTGATTTTTTCAGCAAGTAAATTTATTTTATCTCCCGCATCCCTGAGATAGTTTCGCAGAATGATTTCAGAATTTCTGAATAGTTTCATTATTGCTTCAATCGGAATAATGAGCAGTTTTGCGTTGCTGCCGGGAGATACTGTAAGAGTAACGGGAATTGAGGGGTCTGAAGCAAATATTATTGCAGAAGCTGCAATTGAAGAACTTTTAAGTTTTTCAATTTTTATTGTTTTTCCGCTTATGTCGTTAATTTCAGTATCAAGCTCGCCCCTGAGCACAATAATCAGACTTTCGTATTTATCTCCCCGTACTTTTACAATTGCATTTTCTTCGTACTGCTTAATTATATATGGGATGGTAAGGAAAAGCAGTTTAATTTCCGCAAGTTTTACAGATTTAAACAAAGAGCACTTTGAAATCGCAAGAAGTTCCTGGTCAGTCATGATTGTATGTCTATTATAGGACAGCCTGCGTTATTGTGTAAAGAATAAATGCTGTTTGAAATGGAGGGTGACACCGCAGAAAACAACTTCATGAACAACCTGCAGAATAAACATAAAAAAAAGCTGTCCGCATTAAAGGCAGACAGCTTTGAAAATATTCAGATAAGAAAAAGGTTGATGATCTCTTAACCCCAGAAGTTTTTAAGCATTGGAGCTATAACAAGAGAGACTACAGCCATAAGTTTGATAAGTATGTTGAGCGATGGTCCTGACGTATCCTTGAAGGGATCCCCGACTGTATCGCCTACAACAGCTGCTTTATGGGCCGGTGACCCCTTCCCGCCGCTTGCTCCTGCCTCGATCATTTTCTTTGCGTTGTCCCATGCTCCGCCTGTGTTTGACATGAAAATTGCAAGTACAACACCCGAAGCTGTAACACCTGTCAATAAGCCTGCAAGCATTTCAATTCCGCCGGTAAACCCGATTATTACGGGAGTAGATATTGCTATAATACCGGGGAGCATCATTTTTTTGAGAGCTGAAGCTGTGCTTATATCAACGCATTTTTTATAATCAGGAAGATCAGTATTTTGCATAATACCAGGTTTTTCCTTGAACTGCCTTCTAACCTCTTCAATCATTGCAAAAGCGGCTTTTCCGACTGCAGTCATGGAAAGAGATGAAAAAAGATACGGGATTACGGCACCGAGAAGAATGCCGGCAATTACTTTTACATTAGTAAGATCAATTTCTCCTACCCCTGTAGTTGCCTTGAATGCTGTAAAGAGAATGATTGCGGTAAGTGCGGCTGAACCGATGGCAAAGCCTTTTCCAATTGCCGCTGTTGTGTTGCCGACTGAGTCAAGTTTGTCTGTAATTTTCCTTACACCTTCCGGAAAGTGCGCCATTTCCGCCATACCCCCTGCGTTATCGGCAATCGGGCCATAGGCATCGACAGCCAGCTGGATGCCGAGCGTTAAAAGCATTCCGAGTGCCGCAATAGCAACACCGTAAAGCCCGGAAAGATAAAAACTCGAAAGTATAGCGCTTATAATAACAACAATGGCAGGGAAGGTTGAAAGCATACCTACTCCCATTCCTGTGATAATAGTTGTAGCAGCTCCGGTTTCGCAGGATTCGACTATGGTTAAAACAGGTTTTTTATCTGTCCCTGTATAATATTCAGTAAGCATACCAATTGCTACACCGGCTGCAAGACCGATTACAGATGATAAAAATACCTGAAAAGGGCCGACCCCGTTGTTGAAAGTTTCGCCGCCGAATACAAAAAGGCAGAGAGGGTATGTAAGAATTGCCGCGAGTATTGCCGCACCGAACGAACCTGAATTAAGGGCTTTCTGGGGGTCGGAATCAGGTTTTGCCTTTACCATGAATATTCCGATAAGCGAAGCCGCTATTCCGACTACGCAAAGCAGCAATGGGAGAGCAATAAGTTTCAGCCGCATTGTATCTGAACCGATCATGGATGCGCCGAGGATCATGCAGCCTACTATGGAGCCGACATAGGATTCAAACAAATCCGCACCCATTCCGGCAACATCGCCTACATTATCTCCTACGTTATCAGCAATTACAGCAGGATTCCTTGGATCATCCTCAGGTATTCCTGCTTCAACCTTACCGACAAGGTCTGCTCCAACATCAGCAGCTTTAGTGAATATTCCCCCTCCGACCCTTGCAAAAAGGGCAATTGAAGAGGCTCCAAGTGAAAAACCGGAAAGAACAGGGAGTATGGTTTCTGAAAACAGCGCTATAGAGTCTCCAAGGAAATTAATTGATCCGAGAAGCACCACAAAGATACCAAACAGTGCAAGACCGACAACGCTCATCCCCATAACAGAACCGCCGGCAAATGCTATTTTAAGCGCCTCTGTAAGCCCGGAATCAGCCGCAGCGGTAGTAGTTCTTGCATTGGCAGCAGTCGCAACTTTCATCCCGATAAAACCTGCAAGTGCTGAGCATGCAGCGCCGATTAGAAAAGCAACTGCCTGAAGCTTGATGTAACCCTGGTTTGCTATAATAAGGAAAGCGCTGACAACCAGGACAAAAGGGATTAAAGTCTTGTATTCCCGTGAAAGAAAAGCCATTGCGCCGTCAGCGACGAAACCGTTGATCTGCTTAAGCTTTTCATTTTCTATCGGCTTTTTAAATATCCATTTTGTTCTTAACAAGGCATAGAGCAATGCAACAAGACTTCCTGCAATTGTTGCATAAAGCGCAAATTCTATTTTCATAAACCTACCCTTCTTTTTTTGTTTGATTTTTAAACACATTCTCACTGAGGGTGTGTAAAATTAAATACAGATATTATACAGAATTGGATAATTTATCAATATGTAAAAATAAAAATAGCGAAAATGAATGAGAAAAACTAATTGATATTTCATTATTATTGCAATTTTTTTATTTATTCTTTTTCTGTTCTGAATTAAAGATATCATACTTACTTGACCGGCCAGTCATATTGAGGTTTAATTTAATATAACTATTGGAGGTGTTTGAATATGATCTGGAATCCGGACGCAGAAAGCGCAGAATTGAAAACCATGCGGCAGCATCAACTTGAAAGCCTTAGAAAGCTGGTTGACCTTGTTTATAGCAGGGTCCCGTTTTATAAAAAGAAATTTGATGATGCGGGAGTAAAGCCGGATGATATTAAAAATCTGGCTGATATTCAAAAACTCCCGTTTACTTCGAAATCCGACTTAAGGGAAACTTATCCTTACGGTCTTGTTTCAGCTCCGATGGAGGAAATTGTTGAAGTGCACGCCTCCTCCGGAACAACCGGAACGCCTGTCGTGGATGCCTATACTGAAAATGATATCAATATCTGGTCTGATTCAATGGCGAGAACACTCTCGATGGCCGGTACTACGCATAAAGATATTGTCCAAAATGCATACGGATATGGACTTTTCACAGGAGGACTCGGCGTTCACTACGGGACCAGAAGGATTGGCGCTCATATAATTCCAATATCAGCGGGAAATACACAGAGGCAGATTGCTGTCATGAGAGATTTCGGCTCATCAATTTTAACCTGTACTCCTTCGTATTCGCTTTATCTTGCAGAAGCAGCCAAAGAAATGGGTATAGATTTCAGAAAGCTGAAACTCAAAGCCGGATGTTTCGGAGCTGAGCCCTGGAGCGATAATATGAGGAATGAAATTGAGGAGAAACTTAACCTGAGCGCCCATGATATTTACGGGTTAACAGAGATTATAGGCCCCGGCGTTGCTTCAGAATGTGAGGCAAAAAACGGCCTTCACATAAATGAGGATTATTTTTATCCCGAGGTAATAAATTCCGAAACCGGTGAAGTCCTTCCTGAAGGAGAGAAGGGGGAGCTTGTTTTTACAACGCTTACCAGAACCGGTACTCCTCTTATCAGGTACAGAACCCGTGATATAACATATCTTTTCAGGGAAAAATGCAGTTGCGGGAGGACGCTTGTAAAAATGCACAGGCTGTTCGGCAGAAATGATGACATGATGATTATCCGCGGTGTAAATGTATTTCCATCCCAGATTGAAGATGTTCTTGTCAGGATTGAAGGGACAGAACCTCATTATCAGATTATACTCAGCAGGGGAGATACCCATCTTGATGAGATTGAAATTCAGGTTGAGGTTGAGGAAAACTTTTTCTCGGATGAAACAAGAAAAATGGAAGAGCTTAGAAATAAAATATCTGAAACTGTAAAGTCAAAACTTGGAATAGGTGCTATAATTAAACTTGTTGAACCAAAAACAATTGCCCGCAGCGAAGGCAAGGCAAAAAGAGTTATCGATAAAAGGATAATATAGAGAGGAGTTTGCTATGACAATTAACCAGATTTCAGTTTTTCTTGAAAACAAATCAGGCAGGCTTGCCGATGTTACCAAAGTTCTGGCAGACGGTCAGATTAATATAAGAGCAATGACAATTGCCGATACTGCTGATTTTGGAATTTTGAGGCTTATTGTAAGCGAACCTGATAAAGCCAGTGATATTCTTGAAAAACACGGTTTTACAGTCAGGATCACAAAAGTGCTTGGAATTGAAATAGATGACAAACCTGGAGGGCTTCATAAAATTATGGAGATATTCAAGGATAACGGCGTCAATATTGAATATCTTTATGCTTCACTTGAAAATAAAAACAGTAAGGCTGTTGTAATTTTCAAGGTAGAAGATATTGAACTTGGACTTGAAATTGTTCAAAGGAACTCTCTTGTTGCAATATCCGGGAAAAGTCTCTAAATATAATATATTATTAAAAATACTGATTCTGATGTTTTCCGTATCCGCTTTACTTGTCTCATGCTCTGATGACAGGGAAGCAGATTATAATTTTGAGAGTACACCGGATGAACTTCAGGCGCCTCTGCCGGCTTCGGCAGGAGCCCCGGGCGAGGCAGAGGCAGGGTTTGCATTCGGGGACGGGACCTTAAGCCTTAAATCAATGGGTGAAGCACCCGCTGCAGTAATGATGAAAGAAGCACCTGCTGCATCAGCCCGGCAGCAGGAAACGGAAAATACAGCAGAGAGGAAAAAAACATATACAGGCGGATGTACAATTCAAAGCGCCTCTGCTGCTGAAACCATTCTTGAAGCCGGAAAAATAGCTGAAAATTACGGCGGATGGATCGAATCATCGTCTGCGTCTCATGCTGCAGTAAGAGTGCCGGCGGCGAATTTCAGAAAAGCTTTCAATTCTCTTTTACAGCTTGGCAATGTAATTGATAAATATGAGGAAGCTGCCGATGTTACTGAGCAATACACAGATCTTGAAACAAGGCTCGGTGTTCTCCTGGGGGCAAGAAAGCGGCTTGAAAATCTTCTTTTTACAGTAAATGAAACAGAGAAAAAGGTACCGATTCTCCGTGAACTGAAAAGAATTGACGACCAGATTGAGCGGCTGAAAGCAGAACTCAAAACGCTTGATGAAGCTGTAAGCTACGCTGTAATAATTTTAAATATAGTGCCGTATAACTACGATAATGCGTCAGTTCCGGCTGGAATGTTCCCCTGGATCGGGCATCTTGATCCATTTTCTGTTTCAATAAAGCAGTTGTTCAGGAAGATCTCAGTCCCTCTGCCTGAAGAGTTCGCATTGCTGCGGGGACAGGGATTCAGATATTTTCATGCGGAATCATCTGATGGAACAGTTCTCCGCATAGGCACAATTGACAATGATCCTGAAGGCAGCAGCAGTTTCTGGCAGAAGGCGATCGCCCATGGAATAAGCAGTAGATTCTCCGATTCTGAGGAAGGTGAATCGGGAAACATGAAATATGTTGTTTTTAAAGGAAAAAGGTCATCCACTTACAGTTACATCGCAGGAACAATTATCAGGCGTAAACTTTTATACGTTGCTGAAATTTATTTCCCCAATCCGGAAAGTTATGATAAATGGAAAGAAAGTTTAACAGAGTCACTCGGGAGGATGGAAATCAGATGAGACTCAATGGCCCGCTTGATAAAATATTCTTCCGTTTTATTGTTTTGGTAATTATCCTGACTGCCGATCTGCTTTCTGCATCGGAAATTGAAAATAAAAAACTGACCTTTTACATATCTTCCAGCCTGGCTGTTTCAAATCCGCAGGAGAGCGGAGATGAAATAGCTGCTTTCTGTGAAGCCGGAGGCGGATATTATACCAGAAAATCAGATTATGGCGTATCACTTCGATATCCTCATTCCTGCAAAGACATGATGGAAAAAATGATAAGAAAATCAGGAATTGTTTTGTCCTGGAACGTCAGCACACAGGATGCCGGAACCGAATATAATGTTCTGGTTAATCAGCTCAAGTCGCGGGAAAAACTTTTATCTGAATATATGAGACTTATTGAGTCATCCGGATTTTCAGGCACGCTGTCACTTGAAAGAGAGCTTACTTCTCTTGTGACCGAAATGGAAAGTCTTAAAGGGAGGATCAGAAAAATGGAACATGATTTTGCCTATATCTATCTTGATCTCGATTTTTCATCAGAAGATAATCCTGAACCGGAAAAAAAAGAATCTTCTTTCCCATGGATAAACAGGATTGACTTTTATGATTTCGCAGGCAGCGGGTACTATGATGAATAAAAATACTGCCCTGCTGATGAAAATTGCAAAATTGGCGCTTCCGGCCCTGATAGGAGCAGTGCTGCTTTCCGGCTGCCGTCCCTTTTTAGCTGAAATTCCTGATGGTTTTGCCGCCTCAGGTAATCATGCCCGCCTGATAATATATTCACCTGATGGATTTAAGGCAGAGATTAAAACAGAGAAAAATTCTCCCCGTAAAAAAATATCATTCTGGGCGGAAGCTCTTAAAACACAGCTTGTCAGTGAAGGTTACCCGCTGATTGACGAACGGCCGTTTTCATCTGTTAATCTTGACGGCATTGCTTTTACGTGGCTTATGCCTCTTGGAAACAGTTATTATAAATATCTGACAGCTGTATCTGTTAAAGGTAAAACCATCTACATAATTGAAGCTTCTGCTGAAAAAGAACTTTTCGATAAATATGAAAATGAAATTGGAATTATAATATCATCCGTCTCTGCGCGGTAAATTGGGGCAGTACAGCCATACCGGCGGGAAAAATTATGGAGTGGAAAAATGAGTAATGAATCAAAAAATAATGAACAGAAAACTCCTGACCCTAAAGACAGAAAAGTTTTCGTAGTTGATACAAATGTTTTTATCCACAAAAGTGATGCTATCCTTTCCTTCCGGGATTCTGATGTTATTATTCCGCTTTCCGTACTTGAGGAACTGGATAAGCTTAAATCCTTCAGTGATGAAAGGGGAAGAAACGCAAGGCACGCGGTAAGGCTTCTCGATTCCATAAGTAAACACGGGGACCTCAACAAAGGTATCAAGATAGATAACGGCGTAGTTATCAAGGTTTTTGTTGATGAGCCGGAGAATTTTCCTTCAAGCCTGATTCGGGAAAAGCCTGATAATAAAATAATTTTGACAGCATTGGCCCTTCACCGTGAAAGGGAAAAGGTTTTTTTTGTATCAAAGGATATTAATGCGAGAGTCAAGGCAGGGGCGCTTGGATTAAAAGCAGTCGATTACGAAAAACAAACAATCAATATTAAGGATTTTTATTCAGGAATTAAGGCATATCCCCGGGAGATGTTTCCGGAAAATTCAATAGCCTATGAATATGTCAATAAAACAAATGAAACTGAAAAAACTGAATTGGGGTTTGAATGTATGCCGGGAGCGGACTGTATTGCTGTTGCTCCCTGGCCTGAAAAACTTATTAACAATCAGTATGTTGTTTTCGGAACAGCAGACAAAGACCAGCTTTTCGGCCGCTTCAGGGAAGGAGAAAACGGGGCCGGAAGCATAGAAATTATCAAACCTGTGGATACGCCGGTATCCGCGATAAACCCTTTAAATGAAAGACAGCAGATTGCTTTTGATATGCTTCTTAATGATGAATTTTCTCTTGTAACTCTTGTCGGAAAAGCAGGAACGGGAAAAACATTGCTTGCACTTGCCGCCGGACTCCATAAAGTTATCAGGGAAAAAAAATATACAAGGGTTCTTGTAAGTCGTCCTGTAATTCCCATGGGGAAAGACATAGGATATCTTCCTGGCGGCAAAGATGAAAAAATGTCGCACTGGATGCAGCCGTTATTTGACAATTTAAGTCAGATAACGGAAGCAATTTCTGATAAACAGGAGCAGAAAAACATAGACGGGATGCTTAAAAACAGGCAGATCGAAATTGAGGCCCTGACATTTATGAGAGGAAGATCACTTCCGAACCAGTATATAATAATTGATGAAGCGCAGAACTTAAGCCCTCACGAGATAAAGACCATAGTAAGCAGAGCTGGTGAAAATACAAAGATAGTCCTTACCGGCGATCCTGACCAGATTGACAGCCCCTATCTTGACGCAAGTTCCAACGGGCTTACATATCTTGTCGAGGCATTTAAAGGGCAGAAACTGTTCGCGCACATTGTTCTTGAAAAGTCAGAGCGAAGCAGACTTTCAGAACTTGCTGCAAAACTTCTTTAAAAAGGTAAATACAACATGATAATAAAAAAATATTGCGGTATTCATACTGCTGTGAATTTTATACATAAAATTCATTTTTTGATTATTCTTGCGGCGATTATTATTTTTTCCGGCACTTTGTCCGGCTGCAATGCAGGAAAAAAAAACCAGCCGGTTACCGAAAGCAGGTTTCTGCTTGGAACACTTGTAGACCTTACTGTCTATGAAGGGGAAAACGGTACAGTATTCCGCAAAGCTTTTAATCTGATTTCTGAATATGAAAATATGCTTAGCCGCAATATTGAAACAAGTGAAATATCCCTGATAAATAAAAATGCTGGAAAGTTTCCGGCATCAGTATCTGAAGATACGTTATATGCAATTAAAAAAGGCCTTGAATATTCGGTTCTGACTGAAGGGCTTTTTGATATATCCATTGGACCCCTTGTCACTTTGTGGGGAATAGGAACCGAATCTGCAAGGTTGCCTACAGACCCTGAAATAAAAAAGGCTGTTGAATTGACTGATTATAAAAAAATATTTATTACAGCGGATAAAATTAAAAGTCCCGGGTTCCAGGCAGACAGTCAATCGGCAGAGGTTAAGACAACTGAAGGTGGATTGGATGACAGCCGGACAAATAATGCGATAACGGCAGGCGATGCAGTTCCTGCCGGTGAAAGTGTATTTCTCGGAAAAGAAGGGATGGCAATTGATCTCGGAGCTGTTGCAAAAGGATTTATTGCGGATAAGGTGCTTGAATTGTTTGAAGCCAATGGTGTAAAAAGCGCTATCATAAATCTGGGCGGCAATGTTCTGCTGTTTGGCAGCAAACCCGGGGGGATTCCTTTTAAAATAGGTATACAGAATCCTTTTGATGTACGCGGCAGTTATCTTGGAATAATCAAGGCTTCAGATATTTCAATCGTGACATCTGGAATATATGAGCGGTATTTCGAGGCTGATGGTAAAAAATATCATCACATCCTGAATCCAAAAACCGGATATCCGGTAGAAAATGATATTATGGGAATATCTGTAATAACCGGAAAATCAATTGACGGTGACTGTCTTTCCACATCTTTATTTATGCTGGGGTCGGTAAAAGCGATTGATCTTGTGGAAAATCTCGAAAACACAGAAGCTGTAATAATTACGAAAGAGAAAAAAATAATTTTAAGCAGCGGTGCAGAAAAAATGTTTTCCCTTATTGATAATGATTTTACTGTCAGCGGCAGTTGAACAGATATTTCACATAACGGATAGTATTTAAGAAAACAGACCGTATGGCTTGACAAGAAAGTAAGTATGCTATATCTTTATCTTTGTATATTATGTTTTTGTATTGTATTATCGTTTTTGAAAATATTCCCCAATCTCTTTTGAAAATATTAAGAATACTGACATTATACTAACTCATCATAAGATTAACTGGTGTAAAAAATTACGCCGGGGATTCCTTTAAATTAATTATTTTGGGAATGGCCGGGGGAATTTTTTCCCTAATTATTTTAAGCATAAAAGGAGTTAGATGATGAAACAAATTAAAAGAATTGTTCTTTTATTTCTTTTCGCAGCTGCAGTCACAGGAATTCTATTTGCTGCAGGCAGCAGTGAAAAGAATAGCAAAGGTACTATTGTTTTCGGCGATGTAAGCTGGGACAGCGTCAAGGTCCATAACAGGATCGCGGGATTTATAATACAGCACGGATACGGCTACACACCGGAGTATACGCCGGGCGAGACAATAACCATTTACCAGGGAATGATGCAGGGTGATATCGATGTAAACATGGAATCATGGTCGGACAATGTACAGGAAGCATATGATAAAGGCGTTAAAGCCGGCAGTATAATTGATCTTGGTCCGAATTATCCGGACAGCGAACAGGGGTGGTATATCCCAACTTATATGATAAAGGGAGATACCAAGAGGGGCATTAAGGCTTCCGCACCAGATCTTACATCAGTAGAAATGCTGCCGAAATACTGGGAGCTTTTTAAGGATCCTGAAAATCCGTCAAAGGGAAGACTTTTTGTAGGCCCGCCGGGCTGGGGAGCTACCAAAGTCGGGCAGGAAAAAATGACAAAACTCGGTCTTGATAAAACCTACAATGCTTTTCTTCCCGGTTCGGACGCCGCCCTTTCAGGTTCAATGATCGCAGCCTACAAAAAGGGAGAGCCATGGGTCGGATATTACTGGGCCCCTACATGGGTTTTGGGTTCTCTTGATATGACAATGCTTAAAGGTTCTGAATGGCCTCCTGCAAAAGTCAATATACTTATAAATCCTTCAGTAAAAAAGAAGGCTCCCGAAATTGTTGAGTTTCTGACAAAATATGAAACCACTACACCTGAAAACAACGAATTTCTTGCAATAATGAAAGAAAAAGAATATTCAACAGATGATGCCGCTATGTGGTTCCTGAAAAACAAGGAAGACAAATGGTCAAAATGGGTATCCAAAGAAGTCCATGAAAAGGTAAAAAAAGCTTTGACTTCATTATAGAATAAGGAAAAATAACATGAGTGAAATGGACCATATAGTCTCCATTAAAAACCTCTGGAAGGTCTTTGGGCAGAAGCCCAAAGACCTTTCATGGGAACAGATGAAAACGACAAAAAATGATGACAAGCTTAAAAAAAGCGGATGCGTAGCTGCGCTTCGGGATGTTTCCCTGGATATTGAGAGAGGAGAGTTTTTCGTAATCATGGGCCTCTCCGGAAGCGGGAAATCAACGCTTATCAGAACACTTATACGGCTTATAGAACCAACTAAAGGCAGTATTACTGTTTCAGGAAGTGAAGTCAGAAAGCTTGACAAGAAAGCGCTGATGGAATTCAGACGGCATAAGGCTTCAATGGTTTTTCAGAATTATGCACTGCTTCCCCACAAGACGGTGCTTGATAACGCTGCATACGGACTTAAAATTCAGGGCATGAAAGAGAAGGAGAGACTTGCAAAGGCACAAACCGCCCTCGAGACTGTCGGTCTTAAAGGCTGGGAGAGTTATTATCCCGGGAATTTAAGCGGAGGAATGCAGCAGAGGGTAGGTATAGCGCGGGCGCTCGCCACTGATCCTGAAATACTGCTTATGGATGAACCGTTCAGCGGCCTTGATCCCCTTATCAGGAGACAGATGCAGGATGAGCTGGTAGAGCTTCAGGATACAGTTAAAAAGACAATAATATTTGTCACACATGACCTTCATGAAGCCTTAAAGCTAGGAAGCAGGATAGCCATAATGAAAGGGGGCTCAGTAGTCCAGATAGGAACGCCGGAAGAGGTTGTTACAAACCCGGCGGATGATTATGTTAAAGAGTTTGTAAAGGATGCATCTCCTGCAAAGATTATTACTGCAGGGCTCATAATGGAAGATCCCGATGTTCTTCTTTACAGATGGGAAGGGCCTAAAACCGCCCGCCACCTTTTAAGAAGTTCAAAAAAGGAATCAGCGTTTGTTATTTCCAAAAAAAGGGAACTTCTTGGTGTTACTACAATAAATGCGCTTGACAAGGTTTTGAAGGAAGGGGGCAGCGAATTCGGCGACAGTATTGATACGGATGTTGCCCGGTGCACCATAGATACAACGCTTGAGGAACTATTTCCTGTCGCGACAAACACTTCCTATTCCGTAGCTGTTGTTGATGAAAAGGGGAGGTTTCTTGGAGAGATAAGGCCGAGAATGATTCTTGATGCCATGTATCAAAAGGAGGAGGGAGAAAATGTTTGAATTTCCTGAAATACTAAGTATACCGATGGCTAAATGGATTGATTATATCATGGAGGCAGTGCTTGAGAATTTCGGCGGTTTTTTTGATCTAATTGGGGAAATAAGTCTTGTAATGCTTATGTCGGTAGAAAGGGTTTTTCTGGCAATACCCTGGTTTGTCATAGTTATAGCTGTCGGACTTCTCGGGTGGAAGATATTATCCTCTGTCTGGAAAGGGATTTTATTCTCACTTTTACTCATGATAATCGGCAGTTTCGGTTACTGGGATCTTGCGATGATGACTTTGGCAATTGTAATAACATCTGTTATTACAGCTCTTATTATTGGAATTCCTATAGGGATTATCATGGCCTGGAGCAGGACTGTTGAAACAATAATCAGACCGATTCTTGACGCTATGCAGACTCTTCCGAGTTTTGTATACCTTATTCCGGCTCTTATGCTGTTCGGCCTGGGAAAAGTCCCGGCAGCATTCGCGACCTTTATATACGCTGTACCGCCTGTCATAAGGCTGACCTGTGTCGGTATAAGGGGAGTGCCGGAAGATGTAGTTGAGGCGGCGAAAGCGTTCGGTTCAAGCAGGTGGCAGATTCTGTTCGATGTGCAGCTTCCGCTGGCCCGGCCTTCCATAATGGTCGGTATAAATCAGACAACAATGATGGCTCTTGCCATGGTTGTAGTAGGTTCAATGATCGGCGCCAAAGGGCTTGGAATGGAGGTACTTCTCTCAATCAACAGAATTGAAGTGGGAAGAGGTTTTGAGGCCGGGGTCAGCATTGTACTTCTTGCGATTGTTATTGACAGACTTACAAACGCGCTTGCAAAAGACACACAGACTTCAGTAACAGGAACATAGGTCTGATTTACAATCCTGCCAGATCCGGAATTAGCCGCAATATGAGGGTAATTCCGGATTTTTGTATTTAATATCCTACCGGTATCATGGAATAAAACTCCTCTCCAATATATAATGCTCAATATATAATGTTCAATTCAGGAGAAAATACCATGGCTTTGGCCGACTTGCAGGATTTTATAAAAAAGCTTGATGAAAAAGGGGAACTTGTCCGCATCAGGACATCTGTCTCTCCTGAACTTGAAATAACCGAGATCGCGGACCGGGTAATGAAAAAAAAAGGACCAGCTCTCCTCTTTGAAAATGTCAAAGGTTCTGATTATCCTCTTTTTATAAACGGTTTCGGATCATCCGTACGGATGGCTATTGCGCTGGGGTTTTCCTCTCCTGATGATGTAGCCGCAGAGATCGGAGATATTATTGATCTTTCAGGATATGCAACCCTCATTGATAAAATCAAGGCGGTACCGCGTCTTGCCCGTCTTGCCATGGCCTTCCCCGTTACAAAGGGCAGGGGAGCATGTCAGGAAATAGTTGAGGAGTGCGATTTATCATCACTTCCGGTACTGAAATGCTGGCCAGGCGACAGCGGCAGATTTATAACACTTCCGGTTGTAATTACCCGTGATCCTGAAACCGGCATGCAGAACATGGGTATGTACAGAATGCAGGTTCTTGATAATACAAGTACTGCAATGCACTGGCATCTGCACAAAGACGGCAGAAGAATCTATGAAAAATATAAAAAAATCGGCGGAAAAATGCCGGTTTCTGTTGCCATAGGCTGTGATCCTGCTGTAATTTATGCAGCAACAGCGCCTCTTCCTGAATTTGTGGATGAGGCATTGTTTGCCGGTTTTATCAGAAAAGCGCCGCTGTCAATGGTAAAATCCCTGGAGAGTGATATCCTGGTTCCTGCCTCATCTGAATTTGTTCTTGAGGGATTTATTGATATTGATGAGGCACCTGTTCTTGAAGGACCGTTCGGGGACCATACAGGTTATTATTCCCTGGCTGATTACTATCCGGTTTTTCATATTACAAAGCTCACAAGGAAAAAACATCCTGTTTACCCGGCGACAATAGTCGGCAGACCTCCAATGGAAGACTGTTTTATCGGAAAAGCGACTGAGAGGATTTTTCTTCCGCTGCTGAGAATGCAGTGTCCTGAAATTATGGATATTGATTTCCCGCTCGAAGGGGTTTTTCATAACTGCGTAATTATTTCAATTGACAAAAAATATCCCGGCCAGGCCTTTAAGGTAATGAATAATCTCTGGGGGCTTGGGCAGATGATGTATACAAAAATGATAGTAATTGTGGACAGAGATATTTCTCCCCATGATTATTCTGCTGTTACATGGAAAGTCTTCAACAATATTGACTGGGGGAGGGATATAATTATTTCAAGGGGGCCGCTTGATGCGCTTGACCACTCATCCCCGTATCCCCATTTCGGAAACAGGATAGGGATTGACGCCACAGTCAAACGGCCTGAGGAAGGGCATCCGAGACCGTGGCCTGATGAGATAATAATGAATGATGAAATAAAGAATCTGGTTACTTCAAAATGGACAGAATACGGTCTCGATACTGACAGGGAATCACCGGAGAAAGGATAATGAGAGATTCCACTATCATGAACACTTTAAAGGGCAGCTTTAAAAAAATTACTGCTTACAGTTCTCTTGTTATGTTTTCACACTCGATATTCTCCGCGTCCTTCGCAGTAGCGGCGTCTTTTTTTGCTTCGCGCGGTATTCCCGGTTTAATTAATTTTATCTGGATTATGACTGCTTTTTTCGGGGCCAGGAATTTTGCGAATGCCGTAAACCGTATTGTAGACAGAAAGATAGATGCGGAGAATCCCAGAACCTCATCGCGTCATATCCCTTCCGGTGAGATATCGGTCAGGGAAGCTTTATCTGTTTCTGTTTTTTTCTTTGCTGTTTTTATACTGGGAGCCGCAATGCTTCCTCCAATATGTCTTATCATGACTCCGCTGGCCGGTGCCCTTATGATTCTTTATTCCTATACAAAGCGTTTTACATGGATGTGTCATTTTTTTCTGGGGGCAGCCTGTGCGTGCGCATCTGCCGGAGGTTGGCTTGGCGTAACAGGGGTTTTCCAATGGCAGATGTTTCCCCTTGTTTTTGCCAACGGCGCATGGGTCGCCGGATTTGACATAATTTATTCAATTCAGGATGAAAGCCATGACAGGAAAGTAAATCTTTATTCCATTCCTGCGAAGTTTGGCGTAAAAACAGCTTACTGGCTTGCAGTACTGCTTCATATATTCACGATTGTCATGCTGATTCTTGAAGGATTTATAATGAAAAGCGGAATAATTTATTATTCAGGAATTGCCGTTATCGGCTTTCTGTTTGTTTTTCAGCATCTGCATACAATTATTACTTCTTTCAGCAGGGTCAATTTTGCGGCCTATACGGTAAGCAGGATAGTTGGAATTGTATTGCTGATTGCAGTGATGGCTGATGCATATTCAGGATGGAGCGGGTTATGAAAAGAATTATTGTCGCAGTAACAGGGGCAAGCGGAAGCATATACGCGGTAAAGCTTATAGAAGCCCTTATTCAGTTTGATATTGATGTTCACCTGGTTTTCTCAGATACTGCGAAAAAAGTTATGTTATATGAAATAAAAGAAAGCTTTTTGGATATGGCAGGGAAGCTTGATAAGCGCATCCGAAGCGATAATCTGCCAGGCCGGATAATTTATCATGAAAACAGCGATATGTTCTCTTCCATTGCAAGCGGATCTTTCAGGACGGAGGGGATGATAATTATCCCCTGCACAATGGCCTGCGCCGGAAGAATCGCCTCCTGCAGCGGCAGTACTCTTATTGAAAGGACTGCTGATGTCTGCCTGAAAGAAAAGCGGGCGCTTGTTCTTGCTGTAAGAGAAACTCCTCTTAACCTCGTTCATCTTAAAAATCTCACCGCGCTCTGTGAAGCCGGTGCTGTTATTTATCCTGTAATGCCCTCTTTTTACAATAAGCCTGAAACTATAGATGAACTTGCGGAAAACTTCTCTTCAAGAATTCTTGAATCATTCGGAATTTTAACGAAAAACTATAAGGAATGGAATGAAAATGAATAGCAATACAAAGGTGAAATATTTTTTTAAACTGATATCAATATTATATCTTTTATTATTGCCGCGAACGGCTTTTTCTGAAAACCGGCCGGATCTGATAATCGGCGTGCTTCCAGATGTTGATTCAATTCCTGTCCTTCTTGCAGGGAAGGAAGGGTATTTTGAAAAAGCGGGTGTGAGTGTAAAAATTGAAAAATTCACAAGCCCTGTAAACCGTGACACCGCATTTCAAACCGGAAATATTGACGGCGCAGTATCAGACATCCTTGCCGCGCTTCTTGCAATTAATGGCGGATTTGATGTCGGGATTACCTCGCTTACAAACGGATCATACAAGCTTGTCGCATCAGGTAATTCAGGAATAAAAAAAATCAGTGACATAAAAGGAAAAAGTGTTGCAGTGTCTTTAAACACTGTTATCGAGTACTGCACAGACAGGTTGGCCGCATCTGCAGGGCTTGAATCAGGCAGTTACGGTAAAACCGTAATCCCCCAGATCCCGGTCCGCCTTGAAATGCTTAAAGCCGGAAAAATCCCGGCTGCGACACTTCCTGAGCCTCTTGCCTCTGCCGCCGCATCCGGAGGATCAGGTGCTGTAATCATAGACAGTTCCGACCGTCTCGGAATAAACCCCGGAGTGATGATCTTCTCCTCTGCCTCACTTTCCGGAAAGGCGGATGCTGTCAAAAACTTTTATAAAGCGTATAACATGGCAGTCCAATATCTTGCCGGTACCGCTCCCGGCTCCATGGATGATTTTCTTGTAAGGGAATGCGGATTTCCCGAAGCGGTAAGAGGTGTAATTACGCTTCCTGTTTATACGAAAGCGGCGCTACCTTCTGAAGAAGAATTCAGCAATGTAAGAGAATGGCTTGAAGATAAAAATCTGATTAAAAAAGGGATAAGCTACAGCAGAGCAGTACAGGTAATTGCAGACTGACTTTTATCCAAATATCAGAACGATATAAATGAGACTGACTGGTCATCTGATTTAAAATAGGCAATATCCTGCTGCCTTCCGGAATTAATGCCGGACTGGGCCATGGCGAAATATTTTTTGTCCTTTTCAAGGTATTTATAGATATCTGACAGAAGGTATCTGCACTCAATAAAATTATCACCTTTTTTCATTATGCCTGAAAACAATTGTGTTGACGTTCTGCTCTCACTTTCCCATTTGCTTGAAATTGCATACCAGGAACCGTTCTTAACCCCGCAGACGAAATTCATATTGCCGCCGGGAACAGTAATGAATACCTGATACCAGAGACCGTCTATGCTTTTAAGCTGATCCCGGCCGGTACCAATATGCATATATAAATATTGATCATCCATTGCCATCTGAACCAGAGATATGTCTCCCGCGGTCCCTGATAGAGAATCTCCTGCCTCATCATCAGCCAAAACAGGAATCGCGGTCCAGTCCCCGCATTTACCGTCAATAATTATATCTCCCGGCCGGACTAGAGGAATCCTTCCGGATTCCCTCATTTTTTCCTCAAGTATACTCTTTTTTTCAGACAGAACAGCTGCTGTCCCCGGCGGGAATGCGTAACTGTCAGGCGGTGTTTCCCTGAGATTCCCGCTAAGCAGTGAATCGTATGTTTTCCTGTTAAAAGCAGGCTTGTTTTCTGAAAAAGCTTTTTCAGCTGAAATCCTGTTTTCAAATAACTTTGGAAATATTGAATACTTTGTCTGAAGAATCCGGTAATCCTTTCCTGACCGGCCGGAAGCTGATAATCCCGCTTCTGACAGTCTGGTTTCAATTCTTCCCCTGTAATCGCTTTTATACCAGTTCTCCAGGACAAAGCGGTCTATTTCTGAAAATTGCTCAACTTCAAAATCGGATATCGGCGGGGATGCGATAGTTATTCTTGTGGTTCTGTTCTCCCTGATCTCTACCATATCTTCAAAAACCGGAATATATTCAAGAGCTCCTGCCTGAAGTACTTCAACCTTATATCTGCCGATTAAAATTTTCGGCAGCTGTGTAAAACTTGATCCTATAGGTTCTCCGTTAAGAAGTATCTGGTACATGCCGGTGTCTTCAAAATCAACTGACAATGTCCCGTATGCTATATGGACCCCGCTGAACGCCTCAAGAAGTGAGGCGGTTATGCTGTCTGATGCGTCAAAAATATCAAGAACTGTTTCCGCGGTTTCCTCTTTTTCGAGAACTACCGTATTCTTAAGTTTATCGAAAACTAAAAGTTTTATAACGCATGTGTATCCCTTTTTGACTGATGTTTCACCGAAAATAATAGTGTCAATATTATCTTCAACAGCAATAACGGAAGGGGAACGCCTGTCTTCCTGCGAAATGGGGATAGCATCATATTTGTCAATAATTTTCAGGGACAGCAATATTGTGTCCTGTATTACAGTACTTAAAGTATCGTACTGTTCATCCCCCATATTATTGACAGGGACAGATACTGCTACGCGCGGTTTCGGGTTCTGGCTGTATAAATTCTGAAGCGCAAGGATAACAAATAATAAAAGAAACAGGATCCTTATTTTCATTTTTATCTCCTGAGCTATTTAAAAAACAGCGTTATATGCAAAAAAATCTTTTACCGCTTTTAGTTCCAGCAGTTCTGAAGGATTATCTACTGAGCCTGGTGCTGAGGTCACTGTAATTAAAAAATAACTTTCTCCGGGTTTGACTCTTAAATAAACACTTGCGGAAGTATCAAGGCTTAATTCCATGGCCTCTGCTTCAAGGAGCCTGTTGCCGATAAAAACCTGTTTTCCTGATACCTTAGCCGCATCTTTCGAAAACGATTTAAAAAGATCCCCGGTATCATCATCCTGGATGCTTATGCTGAGCGGAAATTCGCCTGCGGTAATTGTAAATATACATCCGCCTTTTATATCGTTATGCCATATCCATTTGCCGTCCTGGCTGAAAATACTGAAATGCCTGTCAATTATTCTTTGCTGTGTAATCATTGGTGTGTCTTCAATTTTTACAGAAACAGCGTATGCAATGGGCAATAAATCCTCAACCGGTAAATTTTTACTTGAAAGCCAGAGTCCTGTAACTGCAGATCCGGTAAGCTGCATGCAGTATACTTCGCTTTTTATGCCATCGGGAGGCTGTGTAATATAAACATGTGATTCTGATTGATTTTCATCTTTTACAAGGACCCATTTCAGTTCCCTTAAAAGGACTTTGTTCTTAACCGGGTTATTGTTAAACAGTTCCGGAATACCGGGTTTTTCCGGGCTTATTTTACTTGAGCAGATTTCAATAATCCCTGTATTAATATTGTCCGGAGTATAAATACCTGCCCAGGTGCCCGGTTTTTCCTGATATGAAAAAAGCCAGCCTTCAGGAATTGTAATTGAAAGACCGTTCCTGACCAGTCTGTTAACCGCGCCGATTTGCGGCGGTTCAGGAACTGAAGACTTTCCTGCGCCGGGGCCGCTCAGACACCCAGTAATTATAAAGAACGAAGCTAAAAGAGGGAAGAACCGGTATAATTTATACATAATTCTGATTATCCTCAGATTTAAATTATATCACGATGTAATTTTAATCAGCAAATGAAATTTTAAACAATAAAAATTTGTCAGCGGCTGACTTACCTTTTCCCTGTTACCTGTTTTCGTTGTTGTTGCCTGTTATCCAGGGACAGAAGTATTTTTCAGCAGCGTCAAGCGAATAAAAAAAAGCAAGCCCGAGAAGAGAAATGCACAGGATGCCTGCCGCCATATCCTTATATGCTACCCTTATCCATGAATCCATGATAAAAAACCCGAGCCCCTTGTCTGTGCCGAAAGTTTCGGCGAAAAAGAGTACACTAAGTGATGTTGCCGCGGATATCCGCACAGAAGAGATGAAGCGGGGAAGCGTGTGGGGCCAGATTACGTAGCGGAAGGCATGGAAGAATCTCCCGCCCAGAATGGAAATTGATGTGAAGTATTCTTTTTCAATGTTTTTTACGCTGTCGCGTACGGATAAAAGCACCTGGAAGAATATTACCGAGAAAACAATCAGGATCCTTGATAGTTCTCCAAGCCCGAAAATGAGAAGAAACAGGGGAAGGAGAGCTATCTTTGGCACAGGATACAGAAGATATGACAGGGGTGAAATAATAAAATCACCTTTCCGGCTCAGACCTGAAACAACTCCGGCCGGGTATGCAAGGATTGAGGCGAGCAAAACAGGAATAATGGTTCTCAGAAAGCTTGCCGCCGTGTGCCTTAAAAGAACAGAGGGAAAGATCTCAATAAGTCTTATTATTACGGTGGCAGGGGATGGAAGAAAAAGGCCGGCTCCGGTCATTGAGATTATCTGCCAGATAAAGACAATTATAAGCGAAGCGGTTAAAAACTTTGAGGAATTACGGTAAAACTCTCTCACCTGGTACTCTCCATTATGAGCCTTATACTGTTTATATGTGAAAAAAAAGCCGGATCTTTTCTGTCCCTGAAATCCTGTCCTGAGCGGTAGACGGAAACAAATCCTTCAGATGGTTTTTCTCCCATGATATAAATTGTATCAGCAAGATAAACCGCTTCTTCCATGCTGTGGGTTACAATCAGTGTTGTTATCTTCTTTCCTCTTAATAGATTCTTTAAAAAATCCTGAAGTTCTTCCCTGGTAAGCGCATCTATCGCTGAGAAGGGCTCATCCATCAATAGAAGCTCCGGGTCTGATGCCATTGTTCTTGCAAGCGCGGTTTTCTGTTTTTCCCCGCCCGAAAGGGAAGAAGGGTAGCGTTCTTTCAGGCTGCTTATGGAAAAATCCTTCATTATACCTGATACCTTCTTCCTGATTGCGTTTTCTTCAAGCCCGGAGATCTCAAGAGGGGCCCTTATGTTTTTCTCAACTGTAAGCCATGGAAAAATACCGTAGGTCTGCAGAATACAGCCGACTCTTTTATCTCCTTTTTCAATAATCCTGCCTGAAAGCTTAACGCTCCCTGCAAGGGGCTTTTTTTGCGCTGTTATCAGGGAAAGAAGGGTTGATTTACCGCAGCCGTTAGGTCCCAGAACCGCGGCTGTTTCTCCCCCTGTTATATTGATGCTTAATCCCGTGAATAATGACATACCAGGGTATGATGCGGATAGATTTACTGCTTCGAGCATGTATTAAGTGTATAGCCGGAACCGGCTTTATGTAAACAGGAGGCATCAGGTTGTTGTCCAGTTAATACCTTGTTGTTTTACTTAAACTGACAGCAGAACAATTGCAAGAACCGACATCATAAGAGCGGATATTTTTCTGAGTGTCAGTTTCTCAATTCCGGTAGCTATAGCGAGAATATATGTTATAAGAAACCCCATATTTGATATCGGGATAACAATACTTATATTTGCGTTTTCAATTGCATAGAAAAGAAAGAGCGCAATGATAAAGATCAGGAATCCCGATATCAGGGAATATTTGAAGTTAATAGCTGTAATCCTTGTATTTTTTTCACGGAAAAATGAATATACAGCTCCCCCCGCAAACCAGAATAAAGCGCTCATGATTATGATTGCCTTTTTATCTGTTCCGCCAGAAATAAGATATTTTGATGAGACCGCGTATAATGACCTGAAGACGGATGCCGCTATCCCGATCATGAGGTAAATAAAAAACCTGCTGCCGGTCCCTTTTTTTTCTCTTTCAAAGAGGAAAAGGACGGCTGCAATAGAGATTATTATACCGGTAAAATTAATTGCCTTGAGTTTTTCATGAAGCAGTATAATCGAAAGAATAATAACAAGCACAGTGTTAAGTCTGTATATTGTTGATCCTGTACTTGCGTCAAGAACTGTCATGCTCTCGATAAGCAGAATATTTGAAAGAAAAACAAAAAATCCGGGCAGTACAGCGAATGCAAGGGCCTTAGCTGTTATACCACCCGTATTGCCTGTTGCTAAATAGAATGTCATCTGAAATAGAAACCAGATGAGTCCGATCATCGAAACAAACATCCCGCGCGACCGGTAAGCGCCTGTCGAATATTTTTTAAATACAAAGTCATTGAGTCCTGAAAAAATTAAACACAGGACCGCAAAAAATACGCCATTATTCATTAAACTGCTGCTTTAGAAAAGGATTGAGTGATATTATATATATTTTCCTGTTTTATAAACAGGAGAATTATTGATACATTTTATTAAAAAGGAGAATATCTCCATTGCTATTATATACTTAATTTTATATGTTCAATCCCCGATAATCGATACCTGAGAAAAGTTGTTTTTTTTTATCTTGCTTGCCGCCATAGCTATGCCTTCTGTTGCTGATGAATTGCAGGATCGCATAGATAAGGCTTTTTCAGCAGGAAATACGGAAGAAATAAAAGTTGTTATTGCTGAGAAAAGCACTCAAGAGGGATTTGAAAAAGTAGAATCATACCTTGTTGAAAATGTAAAAAAATCAATAATAGCGGGAAATTACAGTTTTGCCGGTAATGTTCTTGACCAGATTCTTCTTAATAACCTTGATAATGTAGAGGCCCAGGATCTTTATATTTCGCTTGAGAAAGTGAAGAAGGAAAAAAGGCTAATTGAAGAAAAGAAGCTTGCCGAGGAGGCGGGAAAGCGCGAGGAAGAGCGGCTTGCTGAAGAGAAAAGACTTGCCGAGGAAGAGAGAAAGCGCGAGGAAGAGAGGATAAAACAGGAAGAAGAGCAGAAAATACTCGCAGAAGAGCAGAGGCTTCTTGAAGAACAGCGTATAAAAGAGGAAAACGATCGTCTTAAAGAGATTGCGAAGGCACTTGAGGAAGAGAAAAATACTGCCGCTGAAAAGGCGGTTTCGGAATATATCCGGACTGAGAACGATAAGGGTTATTTTACTTTTAAGGGAGAACTGGGCGCCATTGACCTGATTCTTTACAGATCGGGATTTTTCAGCGATGTATATGATAAAGACAAGACAAGCTACAGATACGGATTATCGCTGGGCGGATCAGTGTTCTATTACAAAGCCGGTTATTCCGGCGGCCTTGATCTTTCCGCTGAATCATACTTTCTTGAAATATATCCGGAAAGCGCGTCGGTTTTTTCATGGAAAATAGCCGCAAACAGCGAATTCCTTGCCACAGATCTGCCGGTTTATGCAAGGCTCGGCCTGACACAGACAAAATATAACTATCCTTCGGATGTCGGGGAAGACATATATATCGCATCACTTATTTCCCCGATTTTAGGAATAGGACTTAGGGACTATCAGCTTACTGACAGATTTTATTTAAGCGGAATTTTTGATTTTTATCTTGTAAGTTTCATGACATCTTATTTTGACGGCGCATTTGACAGTCAGTTAGGTCTTAAGTATGACCTGTCTGATTATAAAAAATATGACTTTTATGTGAAAAGCAACCTGAGTGGAACTTTTGTTCTTGGTGATAACAAAATTGAAAATAACCTGAAGCTTCAGATTATTGCAGGGGCGGGGATCAACTATGGCAAAAAGTAACAGATTTATACTGATTTTTTTGGCAGTTTCTGCATTACTGTACGGACAGGATATATATACGAAATATCTTGATGAGGCCAGGGCGTTTTACCTCATCAAGGATTATGACAAGGCTTTATCACGCATACAGTTTGTACTTAAAAGCCATGACAGTTTTGCAGTACTTCCTGAAGAAGAGAAGACGCTTTCTGAAAATATTTATTATTCTTACCTTAAAAGGGCTTTCAGATAATAACAGCAATGATAAATTCAGCGCTTTTGCTACTGGTAACCCGTATTTTAAGCAAATTGCTGCTGCTTCCCCCAGGATTAATGAACTTAAGCAGAAAAACGATGAGTTTATGGCTGCTGTTAAGCGAGAGGAAGAGCTAAAACGGGCAATGGCAGAGGAAAAGAGAAAGACACAGGAACTCGAGGAACTTAAAAGGGCTGCGGATGAAAAACTGCGCACAGAAACAGCACGCCTTGAGGAAGAGCGGAGAAAGGAGCTTGACAGGATAGCAGAGGCGCAGAGGAAGGAAATGGAGAGGATTGCCTAGGAGCGGAAAATTGAAAGCGAAAGACTGCTTGCCGAGAGAAAACGGGAAACAGAGAGAGTCCTTGAAGCAGAAGCAGCCAGAAGAAAGCAGGATGAAGCTGCAAAAAAGGCTGAACAGGAAAATTTCATGAAATTCCAGGAGCAGATAGTAAAGGAAAGAGCTGAGGCGGAAAATACTTCCAATGAACAGATTAATACAGTTATGCAGTCTTTTATAACGATGAGGGACAAGGAGTCTCAGGGGAATCTGCGGATAGTCATTATTGTTACTATAGTAATCGGCGCGATTTTTATTGCGATGCTTGCCGCTGTAATAATTCTCTTCCTTATTTCATACCGTAATTCACGCAGGCAGCAGGAAACATTCATGAAGTATGCAGAGATGGCGCCAGTCCGCTCATACGATGCCCTTCCTTCTCCTGTCATGAGCGATGTTGCTGACGCGGTATACAGGATTGAGGACAGGACCTCCTCCGGTGAGCATGGTGAAAGCACATCCAGGGCGCTGCCTTCTCCTGAAGATCATGACAAGGAAAAACTCAGAATTATTGTTGAACAGCGCAAGGCCTTCGGAGACGCGATAGACAGCGCTACCCACAGGAAAAACTGCTCAAAAAACGCGGCTGAGCTTGTCTACAAGATTTCAGCGCTGCTGGGACGTCCTACAAGGGAATCGATGATCTATTATGCTGTCGGACTTATTTATGATATAGGATTTTTAAGCACAGACCCTACGCTGCTTGATTCACCCAGACTTACTGACGAGCAGTTTGAAATGCTTAAAAAACACGCAACATCAGGGCTTGACATGATCCATTTTGTTGATAAGGAATAGAAGGAGATTTTTATTGATGGTATTACAAAGCACCATGAAAACATGGATGGCAGCGGCTATCCTGAAAACCTCAAGGCAAAGGATATCCCTTTTATAGCAAGAGTTATAAGGGTTGTTGACAGTTACGTGTCTCTGATATCCCAGCGCGCTTACCGCGATATTTATGACAAGGAGACTGCCTTTAAAAAACTCATGGAAGATAAAGGTGTTTATGATGAAAAAATACTGGAGGCATTGTCAAACGTAATATGAAAAAAACAACAGTTGAAATAAAAATAATATTTGCCCTTGCGGCGGTAATTGCCGCATCCGGCTGTTCAATAGCTGATGATATGCTGGGTGTAAATGAGGCTATTCTCAGCGACAGGGTAGCCCTTCTATTTCTGTTATTGAGGGAATAAGTTATGCATTTATTGATGAGGATAATACGCTGCAGCTGCAGGTAAGCAATCCGGAAAGCGGTTATAAATATTACTGGGAAACTACAGGAGGGACAATTGACGGAGAAGGAGAAACTGCCACATATACCGCAGTTGTAAGGTGCTACGGATCAAAGGATGAATATGTCGAGACAAAAACTGCTGAGAAAACAATACACAATATCGAAATTCTCACCGACAATATGCTCTGGCTAAAAGCTGATTCAATAACAGAGCTTAACTCGTTTGATGCTGTCGCATCCTGGACCGATTCAGGTACAGTGGGGAATGTCCTCTCGCAGGCTACAGAGACAAACAAACCCAAGTATGTCGCAGACAGCCTTACTGGAAGGCCGGTAGTGAGGTTTGTAGACAATACAGATTCCCTTTATAACACCGCGCTGACAACCGGCTCAGGATTCGGAATAGCGCAGTCTCAAATATCTTTTTTTATTGTATTCAGGATAAACAGTTATATCGCGGCAAGCTATATCTTGGGAGCGCGGAACGGCGGAACAAATTCATTTCCGGTTTTATATCACCTGGCGCCAGGGCAGCAACTCAGGGTTTACCAGTATACAGCGTATAACGCGGCTCCTTTTCCGGTCCTTTATGGTGAGACAAAACTGATGAGCTCAGTCTGCGATATGACACAGGCGGTAGTAGCGGACAAACTGAAAATATGGCTCAACGGTGCGGAGCAGGTTGACAATATCAATGTCGCTGCGACAAATCCTACCATAACAAGGCTTTATCTTGCTGCTCTCACCTCAAACAACAGTTTCATTGGTGATATAGCGGAAGTGCTTTATTTTAACACCGCCCTTTCTGATGAAAGAAGAGAGCAGATTGAAAACTACCTGTCAGAAAAATGGGGTCTTTAAGTTATACAGAATAATACTTGGCTGCCGCATAGTTTCCTTTAAAGCGGCAGTCCTGATTAGTGTTTTAAATCCAGAATTAAAATTCCTGTAAAAAAATCTTTTTCTTGTATTTGGCGAAATCCTGATTCTATAATATAGGATAATTCAAATAAGGAGAAAATATGATAAAGAAACAATTGTTTTTTCTGGTAATTATTCTGATGATTGTTCCCCTGCTTTTTGCAGGAGGCGGAAAGGAAAAAGGCGGAGCTATGGATAAACTGCCTGCATTTGACAATCTGAAATTCGCTGTAATATCAGACATCCACCTTGTGCTTCCTGAACAGAAGGGTAATTCAGACGGGTACAGGCTTGGACTTAAGACGGTAAGCATACTTGAAAAAACTGTTGAAGAATTCAATAAAGACCCTGATCTTGATTTTGTTCTTGTAACAGGTGACCTTACCGTAGACGCAGAACCCTGGAACATTGACAAGACAAAAGAAATTCTCTCAAGGCTTAATGTTCCTTATTTTGTTATTCTCGGAAACCATGATTCAAGTCCGATCAGACACAACGAAAAAGATCAGCCGGTAGGTGTATCCAAATATGCTGTTTCAAATACTTTTACAGGGATGTACGGCGGTGGAATGGATCCGGGAAGAACATATTACTCAAGGGAACTCGCGGACGGTCTTGTTCTTATAGCGCTTGATTCCACCCATCTTCAGATTTGGGACCCGGTAGCCGGAATGGCGGATTTCAGCGGCAGCATAGATCCTGCCCAGATGGTATGGCTTGAGAAAACACTTGCGGCAAACAAGGGAAAAACAGTCATGGTAATGCAGCACCATGGGACTGTACCCTTTGCGGATGGGGACAAGACAAATCATAATTACTGGAGCTGGTTCAAGCTTGATAACGGGGAAGAGGTTCAGGCTCTCTATAAGAAGTACGGTGTTAAAGCTGTTCTTTCGGGACATCACCATATTTCAACCAGGTATCAGAATGTTGACGGAGTTTATCATATCACAAACGCGGCTCTTACAAGCTACCCGATGCGATATACAATGTATAACATTTCACCAAAAGGCTTAAGCTATGAAGCAAAAGATGTTCCGGTTCCCGCGGAATGGCATGAACTTGTAAAGAAAAACTTCCTTGCCAATAAATGGTGGAGAGATGCGGATCACACAATGACTCCGGAAGGGGACGCCAAATATCTTGAATTCTACGAAGGAACCTCAATGATAAAGGCAAGCATTGATTTTAAATGATTATTTTAAGGTTTACTAAATAAAGAAGGGAAGAGCCGTAAAATAGTTCTTCCCTTTTTTTTAAAACAGAACCCCGTTAACCGCATGATTAAGCGGTGTATGGGGTCTCCTGTCTGCATATTATGAGATACCAGCGATAGACTCTTTTTTCCTGCAGGGGAAAATATCAAGAAGCTCTGTAAGGGTATCAACAACAGCATCAGGCTGCCTTAGATGCCCTTTATCTTCAGGATCATAAGCTTCTGTTTTTAAAAGTATAACACCTGCAAAACCAGATTTTCGAGGGCCTTCAACATCACGGTTGGGCTGATCTCCGATATAGACGCATTTTTCAGGAGCTATCTCTGCTTTTTCACAGCCTATCCTGAATATCTCCGGATTTGGTTTTTTAATTCTGACTTCTGCAGACATGATAACTACTTCAAAATCATCCAGAATATCCACAGCTTTAAGTTCTGCCGGGAGCATCGTAGGGCTGACTGTATTGCTGATCAGTCCGACTCTGTAGCCTCTTTTTTTAAGCTCCTTTACTACAGGTGCCGCATCAGGATACATTACCCTGTTGCCTTTAGCATGCGCATTCATTATGACAAGCTTGTCAGCGTTTTTTTCAATCCTGTCAAAGTGAGGTGCATCATAAAAAAGCCATTTTTTGCACATATCTTCGACTGTCTCTTCATAACAGTTTGTAAAACTCCAGTCCTTCAATTTTTTATCACGTTCTTTTAATAATTTTCTGAATTCTTTCGGGTCACCTTCATAACCCAGAAAATCCATAATCTCTTTTGCTTTTGCAACACCATCATCAGCATGTTTCTGATTAGTGTTGAGTGTTCCGCCTTTATCGAAAAAGATAAAATCAATTTTTGTTGAATCAAAATGTCCGCGAATCATTATTTTACCAACCTTGATGTAATAAAGTAATGCGGCCTAATACTATTGATCAGGCCGCATTTCTAATTATTCCGAATGGATTAAAAATTACATATTCTTCATCCAGAAATCCCTGAATATAATAACGTTATTGTAGAGCCAGTCGCCGTCTTCCCTCCATGCATTGATTTCCTGAAAGGGTTTCTGTCCTTCTGGTACTTTAACATCTTTTCTTATGGACCAGTTTCCGATTGTGTTATAGGGTTTAAATCCCAGTCCGCCTTTCTCATCACCGTAAAAATACTTGATAAACAGTTTTGCGGCATTGGGATGTTTAGCGTATACGGGGACGGCAACAGCAGTCTGGTTCAGGAATGTTGAGAACGGTTTTACATCCCATGCAAGAGCCGCATTAAGACCCTGTTCTTCCGCAACCCTCATTTTTGAAGGACTTATAATTCCGAGAGGAGGATTCTTCTGTCCTTTTGCTCCGACTCCTTCGATTGCGTCGTTTCCGCCCTTTTCGAATATAATGTCATTTTTAAGAAGCTGTTTTATAAACTCATGTCCTGCTGTGGGGCAGCCTTCGCTTAAAACTATATTCTTGCCGAATTCTTCCTTGTAGGCTTTTTTCATATCCTCGGCATGCATTATAAACATCGCCATGTTGTTCATATCGGAACCGCCAAGCATCGGGTCCTTCATTATAAGTCTTCCTTTCCACTCAGGTCTGGTTAAATCCCACCATGAATCTACAGGACATTCAGGGTATACTTCGGTGTTGTACGCGATCATTTTACCGCCGAGCCTCTGGATGCCGAGTTTTTCATTCCTGAACTGGTCAAACATAACAGCTTCAACATCTCTTGGAACATATTTGAACAGCCTGTTGAAATCTACAAATTCAGCGTAAAGCTCAGGTGTATCGCCGCATGTAATAACATCTACTTCATAAACCTTTGAATCCTGAAGTTTTTTCAGTTTTTCCTTGATTTCAGCGGCTCCGATATCAGAATAGACAATTTTAACTCCGTATTTCTTTTCAAAAGCTTCCTGGAATTTAGAGATTCTGGAAGTATCCGCGTAAAGTACAATTTCACCTTCTGCCTGGGCTGCCTTGATAATCTCATCCCAGTTTTCAGTTGCCGGCTGATAAGGACCGAGCTGGGCCTGTTTCAGCCATGCATCAATTGCAGGATCCACCTTTGAAGGTGACTGTTCCTTTGCTCCTCCGGCAAACAGCATTGCTGAGCCGATGAGAAGGATCAATACGATTAACAGTGTTTTTTTCATTCAATTCCCCCTTGTTTTTTTCCGGCAGCAGCTTACAGCTTGTTAGCCGGTTTTCAGAAAAATAATTTATTTAGAAAATTCTTTTTCCAGTTTCAATATCAAAAATATTATGGCAGTCCAGCTTTATTCCGATTTTGATTGTTTCTCCCGGTTTAGACCTTACATAGTTTTTGGTAATCATAGTTACAGTACAGTGTTCATTGTAAAGGTTATTGATCTGCGCCGGGCCTGTGGGAAGCTGCGTTTCAATCCTGAATGCTACACCGTTTTGATTTAATTCAGCGTCTTCCGGCCTGAAAGCTACTTTTACATATTTTCTATCCCCGATAAGATCTGATTCCACTGGCAGGATAAAGCCTTTGGCATTTACATGCGCTTTGCCGTTTTCCCTTATTACATCGCCGTCAATGAAATTCATTTTAGGGTTGCTTATAAAATCTGCCACAAACAGGTCTGCAGGTTTCCTGTAAAGCATTTCAGGCGTATCTTTCTGAAGAATAACACCATCTTTCATAATACATATATGGGAAGACATCGTCATTGCCTCTTCCTGGTCATGTGTTACATAAACAGTTGTTGTTCCTGCTTCCTGGTGAAGCCTCTTGACTTCAGATCTCATCTCAAGCCTTAGTTTCGCGTCAAGGTTTGAAAGCGGCTCATCCATAAGGAATATACCCGGTTTTGCAATAAGCATTCTCGCAATTGCTACCCTCTGCTGCTGACCGCCTGAAAGCTCGTTTGGATATCTGTGGGCATGGTTTTCAAGGTGTACCTTTTTAAGGATATCCATTGTAAGCTTTTCAACTTCATTCTTCGGAAGTTTCTTGATTGTCGGCCCGAAAGCTACATTTTTCATTACTGTCATATGGGGCCATAGTGCGTATGACTGGAAAATAAGTCCGATATCACGTTTGACCGGATCTACATATACTTCATCCTTTTTGGAAAAAACAACCTTATCGTTTATTGTAATTTTTCCTTCTGTCGGATTTTCAAGTCCTGCAATTGATCTTAAGGTTGTTGTTTTGCCGCAGCCGGACGGACCGAGAAGCGTAAGAAAATCCCCTTCATGGATATCGATAGTAAGATTGTCAATTGCTTTGGTTGTACCCCAAATTTTTGAAAGATTCTCAATTCTTATTTTTACTTTTCCGCTCATAAATTAATCTCCAATTCCTTTTGCCATATCTGTCCCCTGATATTTGCGGATAATGTAAATCCCCAGCAGGCTCAGGAACACAAGTATCATTGCTATTGCGTCACCAAACTGGTGATATCCGCCTTCGGTGTATCTGAAAGTCATTGTCGGGAGTATTTTTGTCTCAGGAGTTACAAGTAATACAATAAGAGACAGCTCCCTCATCGTTGATATAAATGAAAGCATAAAACCGGCTACAAAGCCGCTCTTTGTCAGCGGGTAAATAATCTTTGTAAATTTTGTCCAGAAACCGGCTCCGACGAGAGTCCCGGCCTCTTCAAGTGATTTGTCTATCTGCATCATGGCCGCGGACCCGGTCCTGGATGAAAACGGAAGACGTTTGGCAAGCGATACAATTACAAGCAGTGCGAACGTTCCGTAAAGTGAAGGGAAGAATCCGATCGGCCTGGAAAACATTCCGAGGTATACTGCGCCGAACGCGATTGAGGGAATAATATAGGGTGCGAATGAAAAAGTATCGCAGGCTGATGCGAGTTTTGTTCCTCTGCCTCTGACTATCGCGTAGCCCAGGAAAATACCGATTATTCCGGCTAAAATGGATACAGTTATTGAGAGTCTTATGGAATTCCATGTTGTAAGCCATATATCAGGATTGCGGAGTATTCCGGCCTGGCCTTCACCCAGTACTATTCCGCTTTTTCCTATTGTATTTGATGCTCCTATCCAGTAATGGAGAGTAAAGTTGCTTAATGAATAGTTCCCGTTTACTTCCATAAAGGTTTGATAAAGAAGAACATAGAGCGGAAGGAAAATACAGGTAACAACAAATAACATTACAAGGGCAAAAATAAACCACTTAGCCTTGCCAAGATTCATCGGTTTAGACCTGAATCCTTTACCTGATATTGTTACATAGCTTTTTCTTGCCCCGATTACCTTTACGTTCATGTAAATAGTCAATCCGGATATAATTATCATTATTATTGCTATAATGAATGCATCTCCGGGGAGATTGTTCCTGATAGCACTGTATATCTGAGTCGCAAGGGTTGTATAGGAAACAGGAAGCCCCAGGAAAGCCGGCGTTCCGAAAGTTCCAAGACCTTTTGAAAAAGTCAGAATAAAAGCTGAAAGGATAGCAGGCATAACAAGAGGCAGTGTTATTTTTGACATAACCTGTCTTCTGTTTGCACCGAGAAGCGCACCTGTTTCTTCAAGGTTAGAATCTATCGAGGCAAGCGCGCCTGATACCGTAATGAAGGAAAAAGCATAATAGTGAAGCGAAAGGCAGATTATTATCGGCACAGGGCCGTAGGAAAGCCAGTCGGGCGGGGCGATGCCGGTGAGATACTGAAACCATCCCTGACTTCCACCTATTCTCTGGTTTTTAAACAGGGTAAGCCAGGCAAGGGCTATCGGCCAGGACGGGATGACATAGGGTATAGTTGCTACATTGGCAATTATTTTCTTGTACGGCAGATCGGTTCTTACAACAAGGTATGCCAGAATACACCCTATCAGCATAGACAGGATTGTAAGGCCTCCTGTTACAACAATTGAGTTTAATAATGGTTTATAGAACATGTTTTTTGAAACATCGCTGTAAAAAACCCTCTCAAGGTGCACAAGAGTAAAATTTCCCGGAACTGCCTTTAATCCGTGCAGAACTACCTGTGGAAGTCTTCTGTCCGAAAGTGTAAATGTAAAAGCGGTCTGGAAAATATTGATAAGAGGCATGAATACAAAAAATACAAGAAGGGCAAGCAGGATTATTCCCATTACCCTTTCCGGTTTTTTAATTTCCCTGCCTGTTTTCCGAAGGAGAGGACTGTTAAATCCCTCTGTTTTGACTGATATGCTCATCAGATTCCCCTTGTATTCAATTTGATTGAAAAAGTATAAACCAGCTTTTATTAAAAGTAAAGATTTTTTCATAATGAATTAAAAATGCATAAAGTTTTCCATTTTAGATGAAATATTGGATATTTTTTTGATAATTGCGATAAAAATGAAAATAATTTTTACATTTATCAAATCCTGCTGCATTCAGTACCGGGCTGTATGCAGAGTTTTTATGAATTATGAGTTGTTTTGAAAGAAGATAAGATAAGGGTTTACAGCGGGGCTGTTTATTTTTTTGCGGTAACCTTGATAATGTGATAACCGAACTGTGTTGATATTACATCGCTGACAGATCCTGCGCCGGTTTTTTTTACAGCATCCTCAAATGGTTTTACCATCTGCCCGGGACCGAACCAACCGAGATCCCCTCCCTTTGATTTACTGGGGCATGTGGAATACTCTCTGGCGAGTGATTCAAAATTGGCGCCCTGTTTAATTTTTTTGAGAAGCTCTTCTGCCAGGCGCCTGTCTTTAATAAGTATATGACTTGCTTTCCATTCCATGAATCAACATTATAACATATTAAAAATATTCTCAAGCATCAGAAGCCGGCCCCAAGAACCTTTCTTATTACTGACAGCAGATCCTTTAATGCGTATGGTTTTGAAATGACCTCTGATGCTCCCTTAAGTAGTAATCCTTTTTCAGGCAGATTGCTGGAATAACCGCTTGCAATGATAATTTTTAAATCAGGAGAAGCGGCAATCAGCTTTTTCAGGCTTTTCTGCCCCCCATACCGGGCATGTTAATATCAGGTACAGCAATATCTATCGCTTTTACCAGTTTATTTAAGATTTCAATTGCTTCTTCACCCGATTCAGCCTGGATAACATTATATCCGTAATGAGTCAGACTAATGTTCATGAAATCAAGAATCGCTTTATTATCATCAACAATCATCACCGTTTCTCTGCCGGCTGTAATTTTTCTGTCAATAATATTCTGCTTGGTTTTTTTATTGATAATGTCTTCTTCGGATGCCGGAAAAAAGAGATGGAAGACTGTTCCGCTGTCCGGAGAACTGTCGCATGTCAGAAATCCTCCGTGGCTTTTTACAATTCCATAAACGGTTGAAAATCCCAGCCCTGTTCCTTTCCCGGTTTCTTTTGTTGTAAAGAACGGGTCATAAATCTTTCCTGAAATACTGCTGTCAATTCCGCATCCTGTATCTGAAATATCAAGAAAAGTGTATTTTCTGCAGGGTATCAGTCTGTTCTCGGAGAAAAACTTCTCCTTAATATCTTCAGGACCGGTTTCAATCCTGAGTAATCCGCCGTCAGGCATCGCATCAGATGCCTTGCTGCACAAATTAAGGATAATCTAGCGGTTCTGCTTTTACAGGGTAAACATTATTATCAAGCCTGGTTTCAATTTTTATCATTTTGGGAATCGTTCTCTCAATTATTTTAAGCGAATGATTGACCGAGACATTGATGTTTGATGTTATCTTGACAGATTCCGTTTTTCTGCTGAATAAACGCATCTGTTTGACAAGCCTTGCCGCGCATTCTGCAAGGACCTGATTTTCTGTTATATCGATTACCGGATCTTTATCATAAAATGTTCCGGTATAATTTTTTAAAGTGTTTGACGCCATGCGTGCAGTTTGATTTTCCGCTGGGCTTCATCCAGCAGGTGATAAAATGACGTGGTGCTTTCTGTTTGTGCTTCCAGTTCATCAAGAACTTTCATCAGCGACTCGTGCAGTTTATGGGAATATGAATAGTCATTAAGCTTTATTTTTAAGAGCAGCAGCTGTTCTTCTGTTTTCTCCATTTTAATATCCCTTAGAATTACAAGAACCTCCCGCCTTCCGCTGACAACCATCCTTGATTCAAACCATTTTAAATCATCTTTGATTCTTATTCTGAATTCGAAACTCTGCGATTCTCCCGATTTAAGGGCTTCCGTTACTTTCTCCATTGTCAGTAATGCAGTTTCCGCCGGGAAAATATCTGCTATGCTTTTTTCGATAAAATCCGCTCTGGACATGAAAAATACAGTTTTCAGCACTATCGAATTTCAGCCTGTCAGCTCTATTGTCTTATAAATAACTTGCCCGCTGAATAATCTGCCTATATACTCCTTTAAGAGGTATAAACATGAAAAAACTGGTGGCAGCAGCGGTACTGATTCTTATCAGTGCTGCAGCGTTTGCCGGCCCGGAAATTGCCGGTGTTGCAGTTTCGGATTCTGTATCCTATGGCGGAAAACAGTACAGTTTAAACGGTGCCGGGATAAGAAAAAAACTTGTATTGAAACTTTATGTAGGCTCACTATACGCTGAAAAGAAGATTACGGATGAAAAAGAAGTGCTTAGAGGGCCGGTTTCTTCGGTTATCAGGCTTGATATAATCTCAGGCATTATTACCAGCAAACTGATGAAAGAGACAGTACAGGAAGGATTTGATAAAGCTATGGACGGCGATACATCCTCCCTTCAGGACAGGATTGACAGCTTTATTGCTGTTTTCAGTGATGAAATTTCCAAAGGCGATTCATTTATCTTTGTAAGCGTTCCTGGCAAAGGGGTAACTGCGTATAAGGGAGATAAAGAGCTTGTCGTGATAAATGACGACAGATTCCGTGAAGTTCTTTTTACCATCTGGCTTGGAAGCGACCCTGCTGATAAAAATCTTAAAAAAGAGATGCTCGGCGGCTGATAACTGATAATCCATTTCGTAATAATTAACCCGCTGATGCACAATACGTTTTAATTACTGCTGTTATAAAAATCAACAGCCTTTGCAAGCTCGTTTATGCAGATATCTTCATATCCTCTGTAAAGTGATATGATATTATCCTGCCTGAGGCTGTTGTCTTTTTTCAGCAGCAGCGGGAAAATACTATGGGTCGAGACTACAAGCTGGTATTTTTTTATTAGGCGGGGAAAAATTTCCTTCCAGAGAAACGCCTGGCCCGCGAATCCTATATGGTTGTCAATTTCATCAAGAAGAAGTGTAGGTCTGTCCTCTTTCTTCATTTTCCAGGTGAGGAATCTGTCCTCAATATAATTTATAAGCTCATTTATCAGTCCTATCCGCTTTTCACCTGTTGAGCGGAGATTGGTAAAATCATCAAAAAAATCAGGATTGATAAATGATTTTTCAGAATTGGCATAACAGTCCTGGAAGAAAACCGGACTGCCGTCCCATTCAACAGAATAAGCAGAATTTGCTGTTTCCATACTGATTAGCCGGGATGATGACGGGACGGTGCCGCCAACTGTCTCGACACTGTTTTGTTCCATTATTGACTGCTGATACACATCTGACCATCCGCCGCCTGCACACCCTGCGGATTCTGCAAGCGCTTTGAGAATTGAACTCTTCCCTGATCCGTTCGGACCGGACAGCAGATTGAGTCTGTTATTGAATTGAATCTTTTTTCTGCCAATCCCGGGAAGTTTTACCTGATATCCTCTGTCAAACTTTATTGAACTTATCATCTGTTCAGCTTACCTCTTGAGAGCATAATGGAATTTATAGTATAACAGATTTAATATATAATTTCAGCTGTATACGATTTTAATATTCTAAATTGACAAGCCATTTCAGAGAGAATAATCTTTTAAATATGAAAAGTAGCTCTTTTAAAAATATTACCATTGTTTTCCTGAAAATATTTTTTCCTCTTTTTTTATTTACACTTGCGGGCTTTGCAGTGCATTCAGCCCTTATTGAATTCAGGTCTGTAGACCTTGCTAGAAAGATACATGAAACTCCTTTTGACAGACTTATGCTTTCGCTTTTATTTACCGGTTTGGCGTATTTCTTTTCAATCGGATATGACAGGACAGCTGTAAAGATTGTCGGAGGCAAATTACCTTTCCGGAAAAATGCCCTGCTGACTTCAATAAGCTACGGGATCGGTAACAGCACGGGTTTAGGCGGTGCCGGGACGAATTCTGTCAGGTTCCATTTGTATTCCCAATGGGGCTATTCGCTTTCCGATATCGCAAAAATAGTATTATATGCCGCCATCTCCTTCTGGATAGGTTTTCTTTTTTTGGGTGTTTTTCTATTCCCGATGATTAAATTACCCGTAGGGTGGAATGCAGGACTTAATCTGCCGTTATGGCCCCTCTCTGTTTTTTTTGCTGTTTTAATCCTCACATACTTTGCTTTGCCGTTTTTTAAAATAAGGATTTTATCTTTCAGGAATGTTTCGGTTGAGATACCTTCCTTTTTTATATCTGTTCAGCAGCTGTTTTTTTCCGTCGCTGACTGGCTTTTTTCATCGCTGGCTCTTTATATTTTTTTCCCTGAAATAACATTTTCGGGATTTATAGCATTTTCAGGTTTTTTCCTTTTTTCCCAGTTAATCGGAATGTTAAGCAACATCCCCGGCGGTCTTGGAGTTTTTGAGGCAGGAATTGTCTTATTTGCTTCATCCTCCGGTTTTGATCCTGCATCAACTCTATCCAATCTCATTTTATTCAGAATAACCTATTACTTTATTCCTCTTTGTGCAGGTTCCCTGCTTCTGATTTTCCATGAAATACGGGTAAGACAGGAGGCGGTTTACAGTACTGTTAAAGGGATCCTGTCTTCTTTTTCAAAAATTATACCTGAAACAGCGGCTGTAATAACCTTTATAACAGGAGCTTTCCTTGTTATCACAGGCGCCTTCCCCGACAGTTCCGACAGGCTTAAGGCTCTCAGTGTTTTTGTTCCGCTTGTATTGATAGAGTCATCCCATTTTTTTGCGAGCCTTACCGGAACTGCCATGCTTTTCGTGGCAAATGGTCTCAGACGGCGGATAAAGGCCTCATGGACAATTACTGTTTTTCTCATGTCGGCCGGATGTGTTTTCAGTATCCTGAAAGGATTTGATTTTGAAAAGGTTTTTGCCATTTTGCTGTTTATTTCTGTTTTGATATACGGAAGAAAAGAATTTTACAGACTTGAAAAACTGTTTGTTTCATATCTCCGGACAGAGCAAATTGTCATTACGGGAATAGTTATAGTTTTTTCAATCTGGCTGGGTTTTTTCAACTACAAACATGTTGACTATTCGCATGAGCTGTGGTGGCAGTTTACCCTGCTGGGGCATGCTCCGAGATTTCTCAGGGGAGAAGCAGGCGTTATCTGTCTCGTGATTCTGCTTGGTATTATACGGATCGTACATCCGGGGGTCCCCCGTTCCTTTAAAAAATCAGAAGAGGAAACAGCAGGGGAAGACCTTGATTCAGCTTACAGGCTTGCCTTGTCATCCCCGTCCTCCTGTTCCTTTCTTGCGCTGACGGGCGACAAGAAATTATTATTCAGTACAACAGGCAGCTCTTTCATTATGTCCGGTACAATGAAAAATACCAGGGTCAGTATGGGAAATCCGGTCGGGGACAGGGAAGAATGGCAGGAGCTGATCTGGGAATTTATTGAAGATGCGGACAGGAACAACGCAAGGGCCGCTTTCTATCACGTTGATAAATCATCGCTTGATTTGTATCTTGAGGCTGGTATGAATTTTTTCAAGATCGGGGAAGTGGCGAGGGTGAATCTGGAAGGGTTTACGCTTGATACGCCTGAAAGAAAGCATATAAGGTACAGTTACAGAAAAGGGGAAAAGGACGGACTTCTTTTTGAGGTTGTTTACCCGCCTCACAGCGGGGAACTTCTTGAGAAACTGAAAAATATTTCTGACAGATGGTTGAGTGATAAAAATACAGCTGAAAAGGGATTTTCCCTTGGCTTTTTTTCTGAAGCATATTTCAATTACTGTCCGTGTGCATTAGTGAAAAAAGAAAACAGCATTCTTGCTTTTGCCAATTTATGGCTTCCTGATAACAGGGAAGAATTCTCCATTGATCTTATGCGGTTTCTTCAGGAGGCACCGTCCGGTATTATGGATTATCTCTTTACATCGCTTCTCCTCTGGGGAAGCGGAAAGGGATACAGGTTTTTTAATCTGGGAGCTGCTCCGTTATCAGGTCTTACAAGCCGCCCTTCCGCTCCTGCATGGAATAAGCTGGGCAACTTTATTTTCAGTCATGGAGAGCATTTTTATAATTTCGGGGGCTTAAGAAAATTCAAGGAAAAGTTTTACCCGGTCTGGGAACCTGAATATATTGCATGCAGACCAGGTTTAAATGTCCCGTTTATAATCTCCGATATTACATCCCTCATTTCCGGCGGAGTGAAGGGGATATTCAGCAGAAAATCCAAAACAGGATGAGTTATTATTGACTTTTTATTGCATTGATTATATCATATTAAAGCAGTAGGAAATAAAGGAAGTATCGATGTTTCAAATTTCAACAAGATTAAGATATGGATTAAGGGCTCTTACATATCTTACCACGAACGGGGGTACCGGTACAGTGAGCCTTCATGAAATTGCGGAAAAAGAGGGGATTTCGAGAAAGTATCTTGAAAATATATTTAAACTCCTTAAAAAGGGCAATATAACAAGAAGCGTAAGAGGTCGTGAAGGCGGTTATGCGCTTATAAAGAAACCTGACGAGATAGGGCTTTATGAGATTGCCTCTGCTCTTGAGGGGAAAGTTGCGCTTCTTGACTGTATTGATGATAATGGACTGTGCGAAAACAGTTCTGAATGCGGAGTAAGAAGTTTCTGGGCAGATTACCAGGAATATGTTAAAAAATATATGATCAATATAACTCTTGCCCAGGTAATTGACAGGTATTATGGGAAAAAAATAACTTACAGGTTTTAATTTCAGGTAAAAAGGGGTTTTTCTGATGAGTGAATCAAAAAAAATTTATATGGATTACAATGCGACAACACCTATCCGGCAGGAAGTAAAAGAGGCACTTATAGAAAGCTTTGATTTGTACGGGAACCCGTCAAGTCTTCATACACCGGGCCGGCTTGCGACGGAGAAAATTGTTGAAGCAAGGATTAACATAGCAAAGCTGATAAATGCCGAACCTGATGAGATAATATTTACGGCAGGCGGATCTGAATCAAACAATACAGTCTTAAAATATGTAGTTTGCAGTCCCAATAAGGGATGTTCAGGCGGATGCTGCAGCAAGGCAGGACGGGACCAGATTATAACTACAGCAATTGAGCACCCCAGTATAATTTCAACAATGGATTTTATAAAAGATCAGGGGGGGACGCCTGTAATGCTGGGTGTTGACAGCAAGGGAAAGATTGATCTTAAAGAGCTTGAAGAGAGCATTACAGATAAAACAGCGCTTATATCGGTTATGATGGCTAATAATGAAATCGGTACAATCCAGGATATTAAAGAAATTGCCCGGATAGGAAAGAAACACGGGGTGCTTGTTCACACCGATGCTGTTCAGGCTGCAGGAAAAATACCTATTGATGTAAAAGACCTTGGAGTTGATTATCTTTCCCTTTCAGGCCACAAGATTTATGCTCCCAAAGGCATTGGAATTCTTTATGCCAGAAGAAAAGCACCATACTGTCCTTTTATACATGGCGGGCATCAGGAAGACGGCAGAAGGGCCGGGACACTTAATAATCTCGGGATAATAGGTTTCGGCAGGGCGGCTGAACTCGCGCTGAAGGAAATTGACATGGAATATAAGACCATGCAGCGGCTGAGGGACAGGCTAAAGGCAGGAATTGTAAAATCAGTCCCTGATATTACAGTTAACGGACATGAAACCGACGTTCTTCCAAATACACTGAATGTTTCTTTCGCAGGGGCGGAAGGTGAATCCATACTTCTTTATCTTGATATGGAGGGGATAGCCGTATCAACCGGCTCTGCCTGTTCTTCAGACTCTCTTGAGCCTTCACAGGTCCTTTTGTCAATCGGACTTGGTCCCGAGCTTGCCCATGGCTCTATAAGGTTCAGTCTTGGAAGGGAAAATACGGAAAGCGATATTGATTATGTCATAGAAAAACTGCCGCCGGTAATAGCTAAAATCAGAAAGATGTCGACGGCCTATACAGGAGGGAAAAAATGACTGCAGGATCATGGTTATATACAGAAAAAGTAAAGGAACATTTTACAAATCCCAGAAATATTCTGGATGATGAAGATAAATATGACAGCGATGGCAGGGGAGAAGTTGGAAATATTACCTGCGGCGACCAGATGCTTGTTGTTATCAAGGTTAAAGATGATAAAATAACAGATTGTAAATGGAAAACCTACGGGTGCGCAAGCGCAATTGCAAGTACTTCTATGATGTCAGAGATGGTTATCGGAATGGATCTGAAAGAAGCATATCACATCAAGCCTGAAGATATTGTAAAAAGCCTTGACGGCCTTCCTGAACACAAAATTCATTGTTCAGTTCTCGGCGACAGGGCACTGCGGGCAGCTATTGAGGATTACTACAGACGCAACGGCCTTGAGAATGAGATTGAAGTTGAACCGGCAAGGGTTGTCTGCCACTGTAAAAATATTACAGACCGGGAAATTGAGGATTTTGTTAAAAACGGCGGTAAAACATTTGAAGAGCTTCAGGAAAAAACTGAAATCGGGACTGTCTGTGGCGGGTGTGTGGATGAAGTGAAAGAACTTCTCCATGACTATCATCATATATACGGATAGTCAAAGATTATTTTTTGCATAAAACTGATTAAAGGTCTCTTTTTAAGAGGCCTTTTTTATTGTATAAATATAATTGACAGACATACCGGGAGTTGACGGTACACTACCCTGAACTCTGCCCGGAAAAACAGATAAGGGAGAATCGTAAATGGCAGCACTTGAGATTAAACAGATCAAGGGAAATACCTGGTATATTCCTTCTCCGGCTAATATCGGAATTTATGCGGATAACGGCAATGCGGTTATTATTGACAGCGGCAACGATAAGGAGGCCGGCCGGCAGATCTGCAGGCTGATAGACAGCCTTGGCTGGAAGCTTTCGATGATTATCAATACCCATTCAAATGCTGACCACGCTGGGGGAAACGCTTTTATTCAGAATAAAACCGGATGCAGGATAGCTGCTACAAGGGTCGAGGCCGCTTTTATTGAGAATCCTGTTCTTGAGCCGGCGTTTCTCTTTGGAGGGTTCCCGCATAAGGGGCTGCGCAATAAATTCCTTATGGCAAATGAATCAAGAGTGACTGACATAATTGAACCCGGGGATAAAATTATTTCTCCGGGTGGAGCTGAGCTGGAGACAATTTCTCTCCCGGGTCATTTTTTCGGGATGATCGGGGTAAAAACCCCGGACAATGTGATCTTTCTGGCAGATACGCTTTTTTCCGAACACATTGTAAACAAGTACAGTATTTTTTATCTCTTTGATATCGGGGAACACCTGAAAACACTTCAGGTAATTGAATCGCTTGAAGCGGATTATTTTCTGCCGTCCCATGCGGAACTTACTGACAATATAAAAAAACTTGTAGCCATAAACAGGGCGAAAATTGATGAAATAAGCGGCAATATCGCAGATCTCTGCAAAGAAGAGATTGAGCTGGACGGGATTCTCTCAGGTTTATGCGCCCTTTATAATATTGAACTTAATGATAATCAGTATGTTCTTGTCCAGAGTTCTCTCAAGGCATACCTCGTTTATCTGCTTCAGAAGGGTGAGCTTTTAAAAGAATACCGCGGCGGCCGGCTTTTCTGGAAAAAAACCTGATATCAATCTTTATCCAATGTTCTATTGTAGTTCGGATTTTTTGAAGTTATATTATATATATGTCCGGTAAAACTGCTTTCAGTACAGATCAAAAATTCTCTGAATTGGTCAAGGAGCCTGGGAGATATATAATTGTGCTCCATAATGATAACTATACAACTATGGAATTTGTTGTTTCCGTACTAAAGGAAGTATTCCATAAATCATCTATTGAAGCCAACGTAATAATGCTTGAAGTGCACAAAAAAGGGGCGGGCAAAGTAGGATCATATACCTACGATATAGCAGCGACAAAGATGTACCAGGTGGAAAATCTGGCGTCCCGCGCCGGCTATCCCCTGAAATGCACGATGGAGAAAGAATAATGAAAATAAACGATGAGGTACAGGTAATACTTAATGCCGCATATGATGAGGCGCTGTCCCGGAAGCATGAGTTCCTTACACCGGAACATTTAATATACACATCCCTTTCTTTCGAAAGCCCCAGGGAATTGTTTCAGGAATGCGGGATCGACCCTGATGAATTAAAAAATGAAACGGCCAGATATCTTGAAAAAGAAATCCCTGTCACAGAAAAAAGCGAGCCTGTACAGACCCTTGGCCTGCAGAGGATAATTGAAAGAGCCCTTATCCATATAGAAAGCTCATCCAAAGGAGAGCTTGTCTTTTCAGATATTATTGTATCGATATTTGAGCAGAAAGACTGCTACGCATCATATTACATGAAAAAAATGGGGCTTACAAAAATCAACCTTCTGAGAGTTGTCTCACACGGGTTTGATAAAGAGCCTGATTCCCTTATTATTCAGCCGGGTGATAACGGAAAAACAGATGCTGATAATGATGAAGCAGGCGGGGCGGAAAAAGAACCTAAAGAAAGTAAAAAAAGCTTCCTTGAGAAATTCACAAGAGAACTCACTGCTGAAGCTAAAAAAGGAAAACTTGAACCGCTTATCGGACGTGAAGAAATACTTGAAAGGATTGTCCAGGTACTCTGCAGAAGGATGAAGAATAATCCGGTTCTTGTCGGCGATCCGGGTGTCGGAAAAACCGCAATGGCTGAAGGCATAGCAGCGATGATTTCGGAATATCGCGTTCCTTCTTTTCTCCATGACTACTCAGTTTATCAGATAGATATGGGTTCTCTTGTCGCCGGAACAAAATACAGGGGAGATTTTGAGGAACGTCTTAAAAGAATTCTCAGGGAGCTTGAAACAAGGGAAAAGGTAATAATATTTATAGATGAAATACATACCGTAATAGGGGCAGGGGCTGTGTCGGGAGGTTCCCTTGACGCTTCCAACCTTTTAAAGCCGCTGCTCTCATCCGGGCGCCTGAGGTGTATAGGCTCAACAACTTTTGAAGAATACAAGAAAATATTCGAGAAAGACCGGGCCCTTGCAAGAAGATTCCAGAAAATTGAAATACCTGAAACAAGCTTAAGCGAAACAGAACAAATACTTACGGGCCTCAAGGAAAGGTATGAGTCCTATCACAATGTAAAATATACGGATGAAGCAATAAAAGCGGCTGTCGCGCTTTCAGACCAGTATATCACTGACCGCCATCTGCCTGACAAGGCGATTGATGTTATTGATGAAGCAGGGGCATACATGAAGCTTCTTGATTTCAAGAACAGGCCGGCTAAACTGAAAAATATCCCGAAAAATGATAAGAGGATTGATGACAGTAAAATAAATAATAAGGCGGCCGGAAATGATGAAGGTGCTGATGAAAATAACGCGGAAAGCGGCAGCGTTGCAGCTGCAGACAGCGTAAATACTGCAGCTGCAGAAAAAGCAGCGCCGGTTCTGGTTGATGAAAATATAATAGAAAAAATTGTCGCAGGGATTGCCAGAATTCCTGAAAAAAGCGTGACTGTTACAGAAAAATCCAAACTTAAGGATCTTTCTTCTGAAATAAAAAAATATCTTTTCGGTCAGGATAAAGCTGTTGAGAGTGTCTGCCATTCTGTTAAAAGAGCAAGGGCCGGATTCAGGGAGCCTGACAAGCCTGTGGCTTCATTTCTTTTTGTAGGACCTACGGGAGTGGGAAAAACTGAACTTTCCAAACAGCTTGCTTCTGCCCTTGGCATATCGCTTATAAGGTTTGACATGAGCGAGTATCAGGAAAAGCACACAGTCGCCCGCCTGATAGGCGCTCCTCCGGGATATGTTGGATATGAAGAGGGCGGGCTTTTAACAGATTCAATCATAAAAACGCCGCATGCTGTGCTTCTTCTGGATGAAATTGAAAAGGCGCATCAGGATATTTACAATATCCTTCTGTCTGTAATGGATTACGCCACCCTTACTGACAATAACGGACGAAAAGCTGATTTCAGAAACATTATACTGATAATGACTTCCAATGCAGGAGCACGGGAGCTGGGAAAGCCGATGATCGGTTTCGGAGGTCTTAAGATCGGAGACAGTGCTCTTTCTTCTGCTGTGGAAAAGATATTCGCGCCTGAATTCAGAAACCGTCTCGACAGTGTTGTGGTCTTTAACGATCTTGATATGGATAACGCAAAAAGCATAGTAAAAAAAGAGATAAAACTCTTTACTGCCCAGCTGGCGTCAAGAAATATAACTGCAGAGTTTACTGAAAAGTGTGTAACTTTTATAACTGAAGAAGGTTATTCAAGGGAATACGGTGCAAGGAATATTTCAAGGGTCTTCCGTGAGAAAGTAAAAGATCTTTTCATTGACAGGGTGCTTTTCGGAGAACTTGAATCAGGCGGCAGAGTCATAGTTGATGCTGAGGATAATTCTATTGTAATAAGACTGCCGGTTTCAGAGTATACAGAGGAATAGGTTTTCCTGATATCCTTTGAATATAAAAAAAATTTCAGTGGAGAACCTTTTGGCATAATGACGTCCGGTTTCCCTTATCTTGATGAAAACCAGTATTTTGAATTTCCGCACCCTGAGACAGCAGACAGTGACGGCTTTTTAGGCGCAGGAGGAAACCTTTCCCCGGGAATGCTGATTTCCGCTTACCGGCAGGGAATTTTCCCGTGGTTCAGCGAAGGGGACCCTGTAATGTGGTTTTCTCCCGATCCCAGGTTTGTCCTTTTTCCTGAAAAACTTCACGTCCCGCAAAGGCTTGAAAGGCTCCTGAAAAAAGAGTTATTTGATGTTGAATTCAATGCGAATTTCAGTCAGATAATAAGGGAATGCAAAAATGCAAACCGTCCCGGACAGAGGGGCACATGGATAACTGACGGGATGGAAAAAGCCTACATAAGGCTCTTTGAGCTTGGGTATATATTTACTGCCGCGGTTTTTGAAAAAGGGAGCCGGACTCTTGCCGGCGGGGTATATGGTGTAAGGATCGGAAGATGCTTTTTCGGAGAATCAATGTTCGCGAAAAAACCTGATGCATCCAAATACGGTTTTGTGAAACTTGTCAGACAGCTGGCACGTGAAGGCATCGCAATTATTGACTGCCAGATGAAAACTGCCCATCTTGAGCGGTTCGGGGCGGAAATGATACCAAGGAGCTTTTTCCTTGAAATTATAAATAAAAACCAGAAACTGGAAAGGATTAAAAATGACTTCTAAAAAAAGATACTTAGGCCTGTTAATAACACTGCTTCTGCTTTTTACGTGGCAGGGAGCTTTTGCAGATATATTCTCATTAAACAATGATAAAGCAATACCGACAGATCCCCAGCTTGTTAAAAACTCTCTTGCAAACGGGCTTACCTATTATGTAAGGGAAAACAGGAAACCTGAGAACAGGATAATACTCCGCCTGGTTGTAAATGCAGGATCTGTACTTGAAAAAGAAAACCAGCGGGGGCTTGCCCATTTTCTCGAGCACATGGCGTTTAATGGCACTGTCAATTTTCCGGGAAATACACTGGTTGATCTCCTCGAAAAGGAAGGGGTAAAATTCGGACCTGATCTTAACGCCTACACAGGCTACGACAATACAGTTTATATGCTTGATATTCCTGCAGACAGGGAAGATCTTGTTGATTCAGCGCTGCTTATCCTTTTTGACTGGGCGTCCGGCATTACATTCAGCCCTGAAGAGATAGAAAAGGAAAGGGGAGTTGTAATTGAGGAGTGGAGAAAAAACAAAGGCTCATCTGAAAGAATAAGCGAGGTGCAGCGGAAGGAAATATTTTCAGGATCACGATACGCAGAAAGACAGCCTATAGGAACCATAGAAGTTCTGGAAAGTTTTACCCGTGATGACGTTTTATCTTTCTACAAAGACTGGTACCGCCCGGATCTGATGGCTGTAATAGCTGTTGGTGATTTTGATAAAGTCAAAATGGAGAAAAGAATCACAGATACATTTTCCGCAATGCCGCTTCAGAAAATCAGAAAAATGAGGCCTGAATATCCTGTCCCGGGACGGGAAAAAACTGATGTTTCTGTTATCAGGGACACAGAAGCTACTTCCGCAGAACTTAAAGTAATATATTTTCATGACAATATTGATCAGGAGACAATCGGGGATTATCGAGAGAATCTCGTATTTTCCCTTTATCTCTCCATGCTTAACAGCCGGTATAACGAAAAAAGACAGGAGAAAAACCCTCCTTTCCTGAGCGCAGGGGCAGGTTTTGGGAAACTAACCTCGTTGAGATCTGTTTTTTCTGCTGTCTGTACAGCAGACCCTGAGAATGTAGAAACAGGGATTGAAGCGCTCGCAGGCGAACTTTCAAGGATCCGCAGGGACGGTTTTACAGATACAGAGTTTATAAGGGCAAAAGAAAAGTATGCTGCCATAATGGCGCAGCTTTACAGGGAATCTGAAAATACAAACTCGGAAGCACTGGCGTCTGAACTGACAAGAAATTATTTTGACAATGAATATGTTCCCGGAATTGAAAATGAATACACCCTTGCCGTAAATCTTCTGCCGGATATAACAATTGATGAGGTTAACTCTCTTTCAGATTATTTTTTCGGAGCAAAAGAGCCCCTTGTTTTATTAAGCCTGCCGGATAACGGCAAAGGATCTGAAGCAAAGCTTACTGAAGAATATGTGAAAGATGTTTTTGAAAAAGCGCTTGTTTCCCGGTATCCTCCTTATGTTGATGCGGCCGGCGAGGGTGCTCTGATAAATGAAATGCCGGAAGCCGGAAGTTCAAGGCTTGTAAAAACAGATAAACAGAACAATATTGAATATTATGAGCTTTCAAACGGTGCAAAGGTAATTATTAAAAAAACACCTTTCAAAGAAGATGAAGTCCTGTTCAGCGCTTTCAGCCTGGGCGGGCACTCTCTTGTTGCGGATGACGAATGGGTTTCGGCGAATTTTGCTTCAGGGATTATTACCCGCGGTTTATTGGGAGGACGGACAAGGATACAGCTTGACAAGTATCTTGACGGCAAGCTTGTAAATGTCTCTCCGTATATCGGCGAGACATCAGAGGGGTTTTCAGGCAGTTCCTCCCTTTCTGATCTTGAAACCCTGTTCCAGATGGTATACCTGTATTTTAATGCTGCGGAAAAAGACCCTGATTCCTACGATTCCTATATCTCAAGGCTGGGCATATATCTGCAGAACCAGGAAGCTGACCCGGAGGTTATCTTCGGCCGCACACTCAGGAATATCCTTACCTCAAGTCATATGCGAGGCAGGCCTTTTGACAGTACAATGATTTCAGAGATTGATATTGATAAGGCATATTCAGTTTTCAGGGAACGCTTTGCCGACCCCGGAGACTTTACCTGGATTTTTACAGGTTCTGCCGGCCCTGATGTCATAATTCCTCTGGCTGAGAAGTATCTTGCTTTTTCAATTCCAGGCAGGGATAAAGCGGAAGGAAAAGAGACATGGAAGGATACGGGAATAAGGCTGCCTGAAGGAAAGATAGAAAAGACTATTTATATGGGGAAAGAGGAAAAGGCGGATATCGCGCTTGTATTCAGCGGGGATTTCAGCTGGAGCAGGGAAAACCTTGTTCTTCTTACAGCGCTTGCCGAAGCGGCGGATGTAAGACTCAGGGAAGTAATAAGGGAAGACGAAGGGGGAACCTACAGTATAAATGTATATCCGTCAGTCGATAAATATCCTCTCCCGCAGTTTCAGATAACTGTTTATTTTGTATGCTCCCCGCAGAGGGCAGATGAACTCAAGGCTATTGTCTTAAGGGAGCTTGCAGCCATTGCAGAAAAGGTTCCGGAGGGGACTCTGCAGAAGTTTAAAAGCTCGTCAAAACTTGAATACCGGAAGCAGATAAAGGAAAACAGCTTCTGGCTGTCGGCAATTAAGGACGCCGAATTTGACGGTTCTGGCCTCGCCTGGTTAAGGAATTATGAGGATATGACTGAAAGTATTACCGGCAGGCTGATAATGGACGCGGCATCTGTTTATTTCAATCCTGAAAGAATGGTAGATGTTACAATGCTCCCTGAAAAATAAAAACCGCTGCTGTACTTTACGAAAAGTGCAGCAGCTAACTTCAGAGTCAATACTTGAAACCGCTGTCCCCGATAAATTCGCGCAATATTGAAGTTCTGGGGACAAAGCGGGCGGGGATGCTTGTAAAGTTTTCAAGAAAACGCTGCAGTCTTTTTGCTTCAGAATAGAGCTCGTTGCAGGGCTTGACTGTTTTTAGTATAGGCTCTGCAAATGACTTAAGGACAGCAAGTTCATAGTCAAGCGCTGAGTTGAAGACGCTGTCCGCGTTTTCCTGGAATGGAAAGATATTCCTGTATTCTCCCTTCCTCACAGAAGGCCATCTTGAAAGTGTATCAAGGGCCGAATAACCCCTGTACTGGTAATCCCTCACCATTCTCCTCAGCAGACGGTTGTCCGTTGTCGGAATTCTGTTGTGGTCGTCAAGGTTAAGTTGTGTGAGAGCCGAGATATATATTTTATGCTTGAAATCACGGTCTATTTCACTTGTCAGCTTTTCATTAAGGCCGTGTATTCCCTCAACCACCAGAATGCTCCTGCTGTCCATTTTGATTTTATGCCCCTTGAAGCTGCTTTTCCCTGTTATGAAATCAAAGTAAGGGATCTCAACCTCTTTGTCCGAAATAAAATCAAGCAGATTTTTATTGAAGAGTTCAATATTTATTGCATCTATCGATTCAAAATCATATTCACCGTTTCCATCTTTCGGCGTTTTTTCCCTGTCAACATAATAATTATCCAGAGAGAGTATAATGGGGTTATAGCCTACAACGCGCAGCTGGGTTGAGAGCTTTTTGGAAAATGTTGTTTTACCTGACGAAGAGGGGCCTGCTATAAGTATGAGCCTGACTTTACCCCGTTTAAGCGCTATCTGGTCTGCTATCTGCGCTATTTTTTTATTGTGAAGAGCATCGGCAACCCTGATTATCTCTTCTGTATTTCCCTCATCGATGTGCTCGTTAAGTTCACCGACAGAGCTGAATTTCTGTATCTTGCCCCAGGCTTTATATTCCTGGAATATCGAAGAGAGTACCGGAATATCCCTGAATGGTTTTATGTGCTGCAGATCTTCTGTATCAGGATACCTGAGAAGAAAGCCGCTGGAGTATTTCATGATTTCGAAATATTTCAGTATGCCTGTGCCTGGTGCAATCGGGGTATGGGCAAGGTCCCTGTAATTTTCACATGTATAAAGCGCTACTTTGCTGTCGTTTCTGTGTTTAAGGAGGAGTGAAGTATCTCTGCAGTTGTTTTTTTCAAAAAGGGACACAGCTTCCTGATATGAAATTACCTGCCTTGTTATTGGAAGGTCCTTTTTGACATCCTCTCTCATTGATTTTTCTATTGCCCTGATGTCCCTCTCGGGAACTTCTTCAATGTCTACAAAATAAAAATAATAACTGTTGCCCAGAGAATTGCTTATGACAAGGCGTTTATCCGGAAAGAGTTTCTTTGCTGTTTTAGTAAGGAGAAAACAGAGGGAATCCCTGTAAATCCTGTTGCCTGTGGGCGTACTCACCGCAATAGGTTTTACCAGACAGTTTATGCCGATTTTAAAGCTTAAGCTTGTAAGTTCATTATTCGCAAAAGCTCCGACAAAGGGGTCACTGATTGAATTAAACTCATCATTTTCAAGGATCTCTTCTACTCTCGTACCGTATGGAACTGTAATTTTGGTGCCTGAAGGAAGAGTTACATCTATATCTTTCATAATCAAATCTCCCGGATAAATTTAGTGAAGGTATTTTAATATTAAAACCGGCAGATTGTACAGGATTAAAAAAACAGCTGTTCAGCGTTTATGCTTGCCGATAAAATTATTATAGATAGTAATAGTTAAAAATGAGGCTGAAACCCAGAGAACAGCAAGTATGGAAACTTTCGTCAGCTCTATCGCTAGCGCCCAGATTTTGCAGAAAAGCTCATAGTGATTCAGCAGGATGTCTTTGTTTATACTGTTAATAACTGCATTGCGCAGAAAAACTGTAAATTCAGCGGAAACATAGAATGTAAGAATAAATGCGACTGTAAAAGCAATAAAAAGGAAAATTATAAAAATGTTCTGTTTTGTACTGCCTGTAAAAATAATATGCTTGCTCATTATGTATATAAAAATACGGATAAAACACAATTGTCAATCATGTTTTATCCGAAATTTGAATTAATTTACTATTGCTCCGGATTGAGCCTTAATCCATTACTGCTTTCCCGATTGCCATATCCCAGTCGAAGGTAGCGGCAAGATATTCATAAACAGCTGAAATATGACTTATTTTTGCAAGCTCAAGACTTAATGCCGCATCCTTCAGATCAAGCTGTGTTGCCATCCCGCTGTTGTAGGATGTCTGTGCTATCTCGTATGCCTGCATAGCGGTTTCCATAGTCGCGGCTGCGGATTCAATCCTTTCGCCTGTTTCCTTAAGAGTCAGGTAAATGCTGTTTATTTCTGAAAGAATATTTTCCTTGAGCTGTTTGAGCTTGATTTCTGTCTGGTCAAATTCTGATTTTGCCTTTTTATCCTGGGCCGAAAGTGCACCTCCGGAATAAATCGGCAGAGATACTTTTATTCCGACCTGTGTGACAGTTGTTTTATCGCCATCCAGGGAAAAATCATCTGATCCTGTAGAGACGCCGTATAGAATATTACCGGCAACAGTAGGATAATGATCAGACATTGCCGCCTTTACATTTATCTCTCTTAAAGACATCTCTCTTACAAGAGATTTGTAGTCAGGTCTTTCCTTTAAAATATCAGGCAGGGGTACAGGCTGGGGCATTTCCGGGTAATCATTAATATCGCTCTTGAGTATAACCTCATCTTCAAGAGGTATCCCGGCGAGATTTTTTAAATTGATTTTAGCAAGATCCAGATTTTTTCTTGCCTGGGTTGTCTCAGGGATTTTCATCTTCCAGTCCACCTCTGTACGGAGCAGTTCGAACTGTGATACCAGTCCGTTCTCAAATTTTTTCCTGACATTAAGGTAATTTTCATGGGAGTTATTCTCCACTTCCTTTTTCACCTCAAGCAGTTTCTCAAGTAGAAAATTCTGGTAATATACCTTTTTGGCAAGTGTTATTACTGTCTGGTTTTGAATATCATATATATACCCGCTCATCAGTTTGAATTCCCTGCTTGCCTTGATTGCGTTAAAGACTTTCATGTTGAATATCTGCTGACTTAGCGACAGCCCGAAACTGAATTCGTTGTCAGTATTCACATCGATATCCTGATAAATAAGCATTCCGCTTGCTGTGTCAGCCGCGACAGGCCAGGACTGCTCTATATCGCTGAGATTTCTTGTATATCCGATCTCTGCTCCGATCATGGGATAAGCCTGGGATCTTACTGTTTTTTCTGTCGCGTCTGCTATTTCGATATCTTTGGCCGCCTGAAGCAGCTGTTTGCTGTTCTTTTCGACGAGCCTGATATAATCATCTATGGTAATTTCAGAGCCGAAACCGTAAATGGCTGCTGAAAATAATAGTAAACAGATTGCTGCTGTTTTTTTCACTGTAAAACCTCCATGGCTTTTGTCATTTTTTTCGAAAGCAGGTTTTCAATGGCCGGTATTACTATGAGCGAGAGAACGGTTGATGTTACAAGTCCCCCGATGCTTACAATACCCATCGGCTGCCTGATTTCCGCTCCTGATGAACCGAGTCCCATCGCCATGGGAAGCATCCCCAGTATTGTAGCGAGATTTGCCATAATAATCGGTTTCAGTTTTGTAGGGCACGCTTCCAGCAGCGCTTCGTGCATTGTCAGGCCTTTGCGTGTAAGCTGGTTGGCGTAATCGAGAATAAGAATAGCGTTATTTACTACAAGTCCTACCAGCATGATTATCGCCATCATTGAAATAAAGTTCATGTTTATCCCGGTAATGAGGAAAGCGTAGACAACGCCGATCAGCGATAGCGGTACGGTAAACAGTATAAGAAGCGGCTGAAACAGTTTTTCAAGCATTGCCGCGAGCAGCATATAGGTGAGGACTATTGCAATTATAAATACAATTCCCATCTCCCTGTTTGTGCTCTCCATTTCCCCGGCATCGCCTGACAGTACCATCCTGTATCCGAACGGAAGGTCAAGCCCTGTAACTTCCTTTTTTACGATATCTGTAAGCTGGCTCTGCGCAAACCCGGGGGCAATATCTGCCGTAAACTCTATAGCCTTGACTTTATCCTTGTGGAGGATTTTGTTGTACCCTGTCGTGAAATTTACATCAGCAAAATGCGATACAGGTTTAATCCCGCCGGGAGTCGCTATCATAATATTTTTTACATCCTCATAGGTTTCAACTGAATCATCCTTCAGCACTACGCGGATATCGTATTCCTTGCCTTCCTCTTTGTACTGGGTCATAACCATCCCTTCAATCGCGCTTCTTACCGTGAATGCGATGTCATATATAGTCAGACCGGCATCAGCTATTTTTTTTCTGTCAGGTACAATAGTAATTTCAGGTTTCCCTGCCCTTGAAGAGGTGTCCAGGTTCAAAAATCCGGGTATGTTTTTCAGTCTGTTGAAAAGGGTTTCCTTGTATTTTTCAAGCTCGGCGTTATCCTGTCCCACAAGATAAAAATCTATAGGTTTTTCATCGGAACCCCCGCCGCCTGAAACAGCTGCAACCTTGATATCCACACCTGGAATATCTGCCAGGCGGGAGGTGATTATTGAAGCGTAATCCTGATTGGAAAGCTCCCTCATCCCCTTCTCAACAAGCTTGATATTCAGGACAGCCATGTTTGTTCCGGTATTGAGGTCCGATATTTTTCCAAGTTTTGTAATTATGTGTTTGAGGTCTGGTAAATCTGTAAGTCTTTGTTCTATATTTTCCGCTACAGCTGATGTTTCAGAGAGGTCATAACCCTGCGGCATTTCAACTGAAATACTGACTTCTCCTTCGTCCATCATTGGAAAAAATTCAAAATTGATATATTTGAACATGCCCATTGAGAACACAAACAATACGATTGTGCCGATTACAACAAAGAAGCTTCTGAGCTTTGTTTTCAGAATTGATTCAAGAAGATGTTTATACTTTTTCTCAACTTTGTCAAAAATAGCTTCAAGAAAAAGTCCGACCTTGTTTTTCTTTAATGCCCGTTCAGGAAGGATAAAAGACGCCATCATGGGGGTGAGTGTAAAGGCGATAAGGAGTGAAAAAATTGTCGCGAATACTACGGCGAGGGCGAATTCCCTGAGGAACATTCCAACCATGCTCCCCATTGCCGCGAGAGGAAGGAATACCGCAATATTGGTAAGGGTAGATGCAATTACCGCGACTGTTACCTCGTCCGTCCCGATTAAGGCTGCATCCCTTCTCCTGTGCCCGAGCTCCTTGTGTCTGAAAATGTTTTCAAGAATTACGACAGAGTTCATAACAAGAACGCCGACCGATGTTGAAAGCCCCATCAGTGTCATCATATTAAGTGAAAAACCCATAACCTGAAATGTAAGAAAGGTCGGGATAAGAGAGAACGGCATTGTGAGGGCTACGATAAGTGTAGATCTTAAGTCGTGAAGAAAAAACAGCAATATCAAAGATGTAAGGACAATACCCATGATAATGTTTGAGAGGGTATCGTTTACTGATGACTCAATATAATCTGCAGTTTCATTTACGACCTCAAGCGTTACTCCCGGCGGAAGGTCCTTGTTTATTTCATCAATAATCTTAACGGCAGATTCAGCAATGGTTACAGCGTTACCTTCCGGACTTTTTATTATACTTAAAAGAATCGCGTTTTCGTTACGCGTTTTGCTTTTATTGTCATAGTATATTGTTCTTTCCCGTATCTCTTCGACTGAGTCTGTTACTTCAGCAACTTCGCCCAGTTTTTTCTGTCCGGAAGCTGTCATGATATTGAGGTCCCTGATTTCATCGAGAGTAAGAAATTCCCCGTCAAGTTTTACGGAATATTCCTGCCCTTTGTTTTTAAATGTACCGGCCGGCATGTTCAGGTTTGAGGATGAGAGCATCTGGTTTACCGCGGCAAGTGAAATCCCATTCTGGTAGACTGTCCTGTTTTCAAACTCTACGCTGATTTCCCTGGACTGTCCTCCGGTGAGTGAAACGTTTCCCACATTTTCTATCTGGGAGAGCAGTTCCTTTATCCTGTTGTCTGCTATGTCATACAGCTCCTGCATTGGTATGTTCCCCGAAAACATTACATCAACTACCGGGATCGCCTGTATGTCAAACTTGTCGACAACAGGGTCGTATGCGTCATCAGGGAAATCATTTTTTATAGCGTCAATCTTGCTTTTTACTTCCTGATTGGCGACATCCTGATCCTTTGAGAGCTCAAACCGCATTATAATGATGGATGCCCCTTCAAGTGAAAAAGAGTTTATATAGTTGATGCTGCTGATTGTGGCAACCTGGTCTTCGATTTTCTTTGTTATCTGTGTTTCAATCTGATCAGGGCTTGCCCCCGGATATACCGTCTGTATAACAATAAAAGGAAACTCTACATTCGGAAAAAAATTGAGCGGAAGCGCAAGGAACGCTATTGCCCCGAAAAGGATCAGCGCTGCAAGAACCATGCTTACAAGAACCGGCCTTTTTACTGAAAGTGATGATAAAAACATTCTATTCTCCTGCTACAATCCTGATTTTGCCTGATTCCGTGAGAAATCTGCTCCCTTCCGTAATTATAAGGTCCCCGGTATTAAGCCCGCTCTTTATTTCGACAGTCTGACCGCTTCTTTCCCCGGTCTTTACTTCTCTTTTTACAGCAGCATCGCCGGCGGCGATATAAAGATATTTTTCCACGCCGCTTTCAATGAGATATTTACTGTTCACTGTAAAAGCAGCGCTGTTCTCGTAAATATAAATATTTATTTTTGCTGTTACCCCGCTTTTAAACTGCCTTCTGCTGTTGTCAAATTCAGCGATAGCTCCGAATGCCTGTTTTTCCGGGTTGAGTGAAAGGTCTGTCTGGACAATTTTCCCCTTTATTTCATAGCCTTCCCAGATTGCTGAAGCATTCATACCCGACCTTACTTTTGCTATATCTTTTTCTGAAACCCAAAGCCTGGCCTTGAGTCTGTCATTATTGCCGATGGTAAAAAGTACTGTTCCTGATTCAACATTTTCACTTTCCCTGACATCAAGCCGTGTTATATATCCGCTGATCGGGGCTTTCACATTTACCATGTTATTTACAGCATCCCAGTTTGCCTTTGCGACATCATAACCTGTTTTTGCGTTGTCATAATCCTGCCTCGAGATACCTTTGCTGTTGTATAGCTGTTCAATTCTTTTAAATGAGTCAAGCGCATTCTCATAGGCTGCTTTTGACTGAAAATAGTTGGCAGCCGGGTTGTCGTAAGGAAATTTTACAATAACTGTATCTTTTTCTACAAAATCCCCAACCCTGTAGAGGATTTTATCAACATTGTCATCTATTGATGCTGAAGCTGTTGACTCAGTAATACCTGTTACAGACGCTGTATACTGCAGCGATACTGAAAAAGCTTCTTTCCTGGCCGGTATTACTGAAACCGGAACCCCTTCCTCTTCATGAATTTGTGCCATACTCCGTGTTTCCAGAGATTCTTCCGGCTTTTTTGCAGCGCAGCCTGTTAATGATACTGCAATCAGGAAAACAATACCTGTTGTAATAATTTGTTTAAGTGACATTCTATTTAACTCTCCTTTATTATGATTTATGCTGATTTATTCGGTAAATAATTGAACAGACCGTCAAGAAAAATATTTACAAGCTGGGAAATTTTCTTTTCATCAAGCTTCTTAAGACTAGTTTCCTCCTTGAAAATTATCATGTCAAGCAAACCCTGTACATAAGCTACAACTGACAAAAATTCAATATGTGCGTTTTCATCATTTTTAAGATCAATGCTTACACCGACCGCTTTCTGGTACAGTTCTGAAAAAAAATGCCCTTTTTCCTGATGATAATTTAAATGCCATTCTCTGAACTCTGGCATTTCAAGAACAGCCTGATTCAGATAAAGAACCCTGCTCATCTGTCTCAGGTTTTTATCATTATAGTATTTCATGATAATATTCTTGAGTATGGAAAATGTTCTTTCCTTTAGTGTTATTCCCTGAGCAATGGAGTCATTTATGATGATTTCAATTTCTTTTACGACAAGGTTGTGTATTTCTATAAATAGTTCAGCCTTGTTTTTAAAATGCCAGTAAATTGCCCCTCTTGTAACGCCTGCTTCCCTGGCAATGTCGCACATATTTACAATTGCAAACCATTTGCGGCTGAATACGGAAATACCTGCATTTATTATATCCTGGCGTGTTTTCTCAGCATCTTCCTTTGTTTTTCTCAACACAAGCTCCCTGTTTATTATACATACATGAATGTATAATAATGATTTCTGAATGCAAGTGTCAATATATTTGCTGAAAAATATGGAAATATTTTTATGGGGAGTCTTAAACCACGAGAATAATCTGCACATCGCAGACATTTGTATTTGTAGGACCTGTTACCAAAAGCCCGCCGGCTGATTTGAAATAGTTATAGGAATCGCTTCGGGCAATGTACGGAGCGGGGGAGAGCCCTTTCTCTTTGGCTGATTCAAGTATATCCAGAGAGGCGAACGCACCGGCGGCATCTGTAGGTCCGTCGTTTCCGTCTGTCCCGACTGAAAGAAAATAAATTCCCCTATAGGCATCAGGGTTGCCGGTCATTTCATTAAGGAACGAGAGGGCCATCTCCTGATTCCGGCCGCCTTTTCCGTTCCCTTTCAATGTTACAGTTGTCTCCCCACCGGCTATTATGCATCCCGGTTTTATTACCGGGTGGCCGTATAGTGATGTGTCCCTGGCAAGGGCGGAAAAGAATTTCGCGATTTCCCTGGCTTCGCCTGTTATGCCTGATGACAGGATCAGGGGATTGTAGCCGAGTGACCTTGCCTTTTCCTCTGCCGCAAGAAGGGCAGTGTGGTTTGTTCCGATCAGGATGTTCTCGATTTTTGTAAATGCGCTGTCTCCCTTTTTCGGGGTTTCCGCTGTTTCGCCTTTTTTGCCTGAAACAATAAGGTTTTTAACATTGAGTGGAATCTTATCGAGCAGGCCGTATTTTTCAAAATATGAATAGGCATCCGCATAGGTTGTCTCATCCTCAACTGTAAGGCCCGAGGCTATTGTATCAAGCCTGTCTCCAACTACATCGGAAAGTATAAGATTTATACAGGAGGCAGGATATATCAGACGGGCCAGGCGTCCCCCTTTGATCCCTGATATATGCTTTCTGATGCAGTTGATCTCTTTGATCGAAGCGCCGCACTCAAGCAGCAGCCTTGTTGTAGCCTGTTTTTCTTCAAGTGCAAGCATAAAATTATTGTCGGAATAGGGCAGGCAGAGGATCGCGGAACCTCCTCCCGAGATAAGGTTGATCATCAGCGTATCGCTGTCTGCTTTTTCGGCAAGCGCGGCTATCTCCCTTGCTCCCCGTACACTGTTTGCGTCTGGTACAGGATGGCCGGTTTCAATTAGTTCAATTCCAGAGAGCTGTTCCGTATGGCCGTATTTTACAGCAATAATTCCTTTTTCAATCCTGCTTCCGAGAACTGATTCAAGCCCTTTAGCCATGCTTGCTGTTGCTTTGCCGGCTCCTGTTACCCAGATTCTTTTAAATTTCAAGAGGTCAAAATCTTTTTCAGTCTGCGGTGTTTTGATTTTGAGAATATCTCCGGTTATGCTCAAGCTTGCCTTAAGAATTTTCTCAGGGTTTACCCTGTCTACTGCTGAATTGAATATTTGCTCAAGATCGTTCTCATATCTGCCCTGCTTCATGACCGCCTCTCCTCTTTTATTGGCTGTATACCATTTATAACTGATTTAGTTAATTATGTCTCAACCCTTATTGTATGAAAGTTCATACCGCAGAAGACTGTCCCCGTGACAGGGCCCCTCGGCTGCAGACTTACCTACCTGAAATTTTCCTCAACTCTCTTTGCAAGATATTTAACGGCAAAAAGAGGGCTTGTAAAAACCGGAGTTTTTTTCTCATTATCTGAAAGCAGTTCCGCAACCCTTGCCGTTGATGCCTGTGCCAGAACTACGGCATCGACCTTTCCCATGAGATTTTTAAGATATTTAATTACTATCTCATCATGGAGAGCCGTATTGCCGCTTAACATGGCATCATAGGCGTCACTGCAGAGTACGGTTTTCATATCAATTTTTTTGTTCAGCTTTTGAGCTGTTTTCAGGAGAAGCTGCCCGGAAGGATTGAGTGTGCCTGCATTTGTCGCAAGTACTCCAATTTTTGAATAACCGGAAGTAACAGCCTCAGCCATCGGCCCGTCTATTGATAAGAGAGGCACATCAACGAGTGTCTGCGCGTATTCTATCAAAGGAGTAACTGATGAGCATGTAACCTGGATAATATCCGCCCCCGCTTGTTCAGCGGATATAACATTTTCCGAAAACCTGCGCCTAACTGTTTTTGTAAGGCCCCCGGCAGCGATTATCTGAGTTATAATGCTTTCATCGCTTATATGCTTTTTTACAGTTTTTATTTTTATCAGCTCATCGCACAGTGTGTTAAAGCTTTTTTCAAGTCCGGTTATTGTATTCAGAAAAAAAATAGTGGTGCTCATTTTATCTCTTCCTGAGAGGCTTTACAGTTTATCAGTTTCTTCCCATTTTACGAAAGTGCCGACTGCCTCATAGTTTTTGTTGTTTTTTATCTCTTCATAAACAGGTTTGGATACATAAAAATACGACATCTCCTGTGTATTTCGTATCCTTACCATTCTTACATCCTCAATTTTTTTCCCGTATACCTGAAGGGCCGTGGAAAGTGCTTCCTCATAGTTTTTCTTTACTATCGGAATCCGTCCCCTTTCAAGAAAGGCGGATGTTATTACATTCTCATTTGTCGCCTGAAAATTGATCTTGTTATAAAGCTTTTCCGTGATAAGATCCGCCTGACCGACTCCAATGGCATTCCCATGGGATTCCTCGGTAAGGTCGTCTACAACGATAATTCTGATCTCCGCGTCGGTTTTAGGGGGAAGTCCCCTTATCCCGAGGTCTCCGGTAACATTAGGGTCAATTCCTGTGCCGCTTATATTTTTCCCCATTTCATCAATACAGAGGATATCAAGTTTGCTGACAGGAAGCTGGGCTATATTTTCAATTGCAGTTTTAAGCAGTTTCTTTTCCTCAGGATAGAATTCATCCGGAGTCAGGGCTTTGAATATCTTTGTTTTGTGATAGGGATTTTCAACTATCGCAAAACCTGCTTTTACGTTTGCCTCCCGGGCGACTCTTTGGGCTGTGGGGACAAGCAGTTTATCAAGACCGTAACCGCCGAAGCTGTGGATTTCAAGTGCGAGTTTATGCTTGCCAAGCCCGATACAGCACATTTTATGAAGGCCGCTTTCAATCTCTCCTGCAAAGTCTGTATGGGCTTTAATCCTGTTCATTATTATTATGCTGTCGCATTCATAGGCGTTTCTGTCGACATAGACTTTATTCTCAAGGCCGCTTGAATCAAGCTCAACAACCTCCATGGAAGAAAGTATTTTCGTTCCCATAGCCTCTTCCGTTATGCCATAGCTCGCGAGTACTTCAAGCTGCCCTTCTGCTGTTGCGCCGCCGTGGCTTCCCATTGCGGGCACTATTATCATCTCGAAACCGTTATTCTGAAAATATTTTATAATTGTCTTCATGATCAGAGCGTAATTGCTTATTCCGCGGCTGCCGGCTCCGATTGCTATCCTCCTGTCTCCTTTGAACAGATGAATAATTTTACCGCATTCGTTTTTTACATGGGTCTCTAAATCAGCTATATGATCATCATCAAGCTTTTGTTTTATCTTAATAAGTTCAGGAAACATTTCCATTTGTATCTCCAGTGTTCCGGCCGGCGGAATTCTTCAGTCCTTTCAGCCTGCGATGTAGGGTATTGTCTGAGGCCCTTCCGGAATTACGCATATACTTGCGGGTCTTCCTAAGGATTTTACAATTTCCGCAATCCTCTTTTCAATATTCCTGCACGGAATCATGAAGGCCTGTTTTATCTGCTCATCCGTAAGATTATCGCTGTAGAAATGAACATCAGCCTTTTTGCATATAAGGGCATGTATCTGTGCCTGCCACATATCGTGCATGACAAAACCGGGTGTCCTGATTTTGTCAAGAAGCTCATCTGGTGTTGATGCTGATGCGAGAAGCTGCCCGTACTTTCCATGCTCAGGTATCCCGTCCCAGCAGTCCGCTGTAATGATTATGTGCCCGCCCTGTTTTACAATCTGGGAGGCGGCGCTCATTCCCTTGACAGCCTGATACATATTAAGGTCGAGCGGATAACCTGAATTGCTTGTCAGTATTATATCATAGGGTTCCCTGACGCCAGCCATCGCGTGTATTTTTACATATTCGCAGCCTGTTTTATGCGCCTTGATGTAATCTCCCGCAAAGACGGCTGTAATCTCTTTTTTCCTGTTTAAGGCTACGTTCAGAAGAAGGGTAGGATTTGCAAATCCGGCTGCCTCTCTGACCTCTTCCCATAGAGGATTCCCTTCTGTTATTCCCCAGATCGCCTGTTTGTGGTCCATGTGCGCTGCGCTGTGGTTAAACTGCACTGTCTCAAGTGTCGCAAGGCCCGGCATAATCGCTTTACCACCGCCTGAAAAACCTGCAAAAAAATGGGGTTCAATAAAACCCGTAAGAATTTTTACATCACAGTCCAGGAAGTCGGAGAGAATATTTATTTTATTCCCTCCTTTGCTTGTTCCGACATATCTGTGGGCTGCTGAATCCTTGCAGTCATTCTGTATTATTCTGTATTTACCGACAATTCCGGGTCCGAGAATCTGTTTCAGCTCTTCTTCCGAATTTGTCCTGTGTGTGCCTGTCGCATTGTAAAGTGTAATGTTTGCAGCAGGAACGTGGGGAATTTCCGCGAAAATTGCAGGAAGCAGAATATTATAAGGGGTAGCTCTCGAAATATCGCTGAATATAATGCCGACCCGGTCTGAGGATTTAGCGATCTTTGATAAAGGCCCTGTCCCTTCCGGTGACTGAAGCGCGGCCCTTACAGCGCCCACCTGGTCGGCAAGCCCTTTCTCAAATTTGGGTTCTATTACATCTATTTTACAATCATCAGGAAGATTTACCTCCAGATTGCCTTTTCCATAGGCCAGTTGTACTTTCATATCAGCTCCCTGTTTCTATTTTGAAACATTAATGATGCGGCTTAAATCCCCGTCTTTTGCTGCTTCAAGTATCGGTCTCATATATTTGTCTATCATGTCAGCTGTGAGCGGCACCGGCATATTCTGCAGTTTCATCGCAAGCTGCGGATTTTTCGCAGCCTCAAGCGCCCTTTCTATATACTTGTCGCTGAAGCCTTTAACATCTCCAAGCTTCACTGGAAAACCTATTCTCCTTGAAAGCTCAAACATCGCCTCTGCAACTGCCATTCCAAGTTCTCTCCCCTTTAATTTACCAAGATCTGCACCGGTAAGGCCAGCTTTTTTATATATTTCACCAACCATCCGCAGTGATTCCTCAATCGCCGGAGCAAAAAATACAGTGTAGTAGGGATTTGTTATCGCGCAGGCCCTGCCGTGGCTTAAAAGATCGACAAGCGAGAAACTTGTAAGATGCCCGCCGTTTGTCCCCCCCAGCATTATCGCGTATCCTCCCATATCGGTTGCAAGGCACAGATAGTCTTTTGCCTCTTTGGAAGAAGGGTCTTCAAGCGCTTTCTGTAAATTCCCGACTACAAGTCCGATACCGCTCTCAGCTACTTCGCTTATTTTGCCGTATGCATCCTTGTTTCCGGCAGCGCTGTAAAGCACTTCAAGGCAGTGCGCTATTCCGTCAAGCGCGCCGTCCATTGTAAGTGAGGCAGGGGAGCCGTATGTTACTTCATAATCAAATACAGGTATTAAAGGGACAATAGCATCATCTACAATCAGTTTTTTCTGTCCTGTGTGGACATCGGTGATGTTCGAGTATTTGGTAAGGTGCGCGCCGGAACTTGCCGCTGTCTGAATTGCTATATGGGGGGTGAGTTTTTTTCCTGTTTTGCCTAATGCTTCTTTTACCTTTCCCATTCCAAAGTAGTCTTCAATTCCGCCTCCTATGGTTCTCAGGACTTCAGCAGCCTTTACAGCATCAATTGTGCTTCCCCCTCCAAAACTGATCAGTACATCAGGGTTATATTTTTTAACAGCATCAGTGATTCTGTAGAGGTCCTCTCTCGGGCAGTTCGGTTTTGCCCCGTCCGCTTCTCCCGCGATTTCAACACCTGCTTTTTTCAGGGAGACCCTGATACTGTCAAGAAATTTCTCCGAACCGGGGAAAATATCCCTTACAAAGACGCATTTCTTACCATATTTCGCGGCAGTTGTGCCGATTTTATCAAGGACTCCTCTTCCGTATAAATAATTGTCTCCCTTAAATTCATAAAGTAGTTTTTCCGCTTTTTTACTGTAATCCATTTTCCTTCCTTCTATTTTTCACAGATCGCAACAGCCTGGATTTCAACACACGCGCCCATTGCAAGGCTGCCTACTTCTACAGTTGCCCGGGACGGGAAGCTGTCTGAAAAATAACTGCTGTAAATTTTATTCATTTTTTCGAAATCCTGCATCCTCGTAATATATACTGTTGCAGAGACAATCCGGTCCAGTGAAGAACCGGCCTGTTCGCAGATGGATTTCAGATTTTCGAAGGTCTGAACTGTCTCGTTCTCAATTCCCCCCTCAACCAGTTTTCCTGTTTCAGGGTCAAGGGGAAGAATTCCTGAGGTGAATAGAAATTCTCCCGCTTTAACAGCCTGTGAGTAGGGGCCTATTGCAGCGGGGGCTTTCTTTGAATTTATAATTTCTCTGGTCAAAACTTTTTCCTGTAAACACATTTTTTTTACATTGTGCTCGGCAGCCACATGACAATCTGAGGAAACGCTATCATTAATCCAAGTTCAACAATAATGATAAATACATAAGGAACCATGCCCCGTATTATATCGCTTGTCTCAATGCCCAGTTCAGGCGGTGCCGCCCCTTTGAGGAAAAACATGGCATAAGCAAAGGGAGGTGTGAGAAATGACATCTGAAGATTGACAATTACCATCATGGCAAACCATAACGGGTCAAATCCGAGTTTAGGTATAATGGGCGCGAGTATCGGGACCATTACAAATATAATTCCGATCCAGTCAATAAATGCGCCTAATATAAAACAGATCACCATAATCATTGTAAACACGGCCCAGTTTCCGCCGGGAAAATTAAGGATAAATGATTCAACTACTTTTCCGCAGCCTGCGCTTAAAAATACACTTACAAACGCTGTTGAGCAGCTGGCAATGAGCAGAACCATACCGGTTAGCTTTATTGTGGAAAGTGATACATCTTTCAGAACTTTCCATGAAAATTGTTTATACGCAATTGTAAGAATGGTTGATACCAGAGCCCCTACTGCAGCAGCTTCTGTCGGGGCTGCTATACCGAAGTAGATAGCTCCAAGAACAGAGAAAATAAGGATTGCGGCAGGAACAACTGTCTGGACAACAAGTATTGTCTTTTTGGCAAAAGTAACATTCCTCTCTTCTTTTGGAATTGCCGGTGCAAGATGAGGCTGAAAATGGCATCTTACTGCTATATAGATAATGTAAAGCCCTGAAAGCATAAGGCCAGGGACAAAAGCTGCCATAAAAAGCTTGCCGACAGAAATTTGCGCTACCGGGCCATAAACTATTAGCATTATGCTGGGGGGAATCAGAATCCCGAGTGAACCTCCTGCGCAGATTGCTCCGGTCGCAATACCCTTGTCATATTTTCTTTCAACCATTGCGGGTAGCGCGACAAGAGTGAGCATTGTAATTGAAGCTGCGATAATACCCACACTGGCCGCCATGATTGTTCCTATTACGATACTTACTATTGCAAGGCCGCCCCTGAAACCGCCAAACCAGAGGTAAAGGGCGTCGTACATTTTCTTTGCAATGCCTGATTTTTCAAGCATGTTACCCATAAAAACAAAGAGCGGTACTGCCATCAGACCGTAGTCAGTTACTATCGCGTATACACGGCCATAGATAAGGTCGAAGGAATTAGGCCCAAAAAGCATAAGCCCTGTAATAATTCCGACACCGCCTATTGGAAATGCCAATGGAAAGCCGGAAATTACTCCTACAAAAAGGGCTGCAAACATTCCTATTGTAATTACTTCAGGTGACAAAAAATTAAACATTCTTGAGCTCCTTTTTATAGATAAGGTAATAAAGATCTTCAATAAACTGCGCAATGCACTGAAGAGCAAAAAAGCAGAATCCAATTACCATTAAGGTTCTGAAAGGAGCTGCCGGAGGAAGCCAGCTGCTGTCAATCATTTTTTCACCTGTTTTCCATGCCCTCAGTGCCCATTTTGAACCTGTAAAAATCAATACATACACAAGGGGGAATAGAAAAATTACTGAAAGAATTACATCTATAAATGCCTGTATTCTTCTGGAAAGCATTCCATATACCACATCTACCCTTACATGTCCGCCAAGCTTGTGGGTATAACCCCATCCCAGTGTCCCTATTGAACCCAAAAGCATTTTTGAAGTTTCAAGCGCCCAGACTGTTGGTGAATCAAAGACATATCTTGCTGTAACTTCAATAAAAAGTACCATTACCAGAGCCATAACAAGAAATTTGACAAACTGTCCTGTCCCTTCACTTAAAGCGTTGATGCCTGATACCAATTTCTTCACAGGCGTCCAATTTTCACCAATAAACATTTTTCCCATAAATTACTCCTGTAATTAAAAAGCCCGTTTCCCACCCTGCTTTACTGTAAGGCAGGGTGAAGACAACGGACTGTTGTGTATTATTTTACGTCAAACTGTTCACAGATTTTTTTCCAAGCCATGGCTTTTTTATAGATATCAGCATATACAGGATCTTTCTGGGACTCTTCAGCAAAATATTCGTTTGCCTTTTCATAGAGCAGATTTATGACATCCTGGGGAACTTTTTCGACGACAGTTCCGTATTCTCTGAACTTTTCAACAGCGCCGGCATCCTTTGCGATTGATGACTGATAGTATTCCCTTGCAATCTGATCTGTGGCAAGTTTTACAATCTCTTTAAGGTCAGCAGGAAGTTTGCTGTATACATCGCTGTTTACATAGATACACTGTGTGTCGCAGGGAGCCCTTGACGGGTCAAGATACATGTATTTTGCCACTTCATGGAATCCCATGCCCCAGTTGAGTGACGGATTGATGTATTCAAGTGCATCAATTACCCCGCGCTGTACAGATTCATATATCTCGCCGCCGGGAAGGAATACAGGGGTAGCGCCCATTTTCTGGAAAATTGCATTAAGAGCAGTTGTTCCAAGTCTTATTTTAAGACCCTTGATATCTTTAACAGATTTGATCTGTCTGTTCGACTGGCACCAAACCTCAGCAGGGCTTAACGTTAAAATACCAATATACTCAACTCCGAGGTCTGCATAGATTTTTTTCGCAATCCCTGTTCCTTCATAATTCATCCACATTTCAAGCTGGTTAGCTGTAAGACCGCCTGGATACTGTGTAAAAAATACTGCAGCCGGAACATATCCGATTGTCCAGCCCGGAGGGCCGTGTATGGCTTCAACAGAACCTGACATAACAGAGTCGAACTCTTTTCCGGCCGGAATGATTGAACCTGCTGTATACGGTGTAATTTCAAGTCTTCCGTCTGAAGCAGTATTTACAATATCCGCAAATTTCTGCGCAGCTTCATAAGTCGCATCACCTGCAGGCGCCCATGACTGAAGTCTCCACTTGATAACTTCAGCTTTCGGCGCCGCTGCACTGGTGTCAGCTGCTTTCTGTCCTCCGCATGATACTGCAAGAACCATAAAAATGGCTGCAAGCATCAGCATGACGATCAGCATTCTCCCTTTTTTCATTTTTTACTCCTTAAAAAATTTATTGAAAAACAGATCTTGGTCTTAAAATAATTTTAAGACATCCCACAAGAAATTTGTAGAAAAAAATATGTAGTTATTGATACGCAATAATTGTGCCAACTTAAAAAATTCATTCTGGATTTTCTGCTGATTCAGGCCGGCAGAACAGTATTTACCGGAAAATACTGTTCTAATTCAGTTAAACTGATGAAAGAAGCTGTTTTTATCTGCCCGGCAGGCAGGTGAAAAAAACATGGCGCAGCTGAATAAAATGGTGTAGAATGAAAAACCCGGCTGCAGGAAACAAAAAATGCTGTATTTTACAGCATCTGCTGTTGTTTTATACAGCAATGGGTAAGGCTTGAATATGATAAAAAGTGCGTTTGCAATACTTCCCTATAAAGAACTCATCGAAATTACCAGTCAATTTTCATCGGATTACGATCTTGAAGTTATGCCGGACGAGAAAAATGTTGAAAGCGCCATACCTGCAGCATTGAGTGCCGAGAAAAACGGGGCCAGAGTTATCATAAGCAGGGGCGGAACTGCTGAAATTATAAAAAAACATGTGCATATCCCTGTTGTCGAAATCAGGGTCAGCGACCTTGATATTCTTCGTGTGCTTTATCCCTATCACAGTAAGGAGCGGAAAATACTGATCGCCGGTTACCGGAATGCGGTACAGAGGTGCAGGTCTGTATCGGAAATCCTTGACCTTGACGTTCATGAACTTTTAATCCCTTACGAAAAAGAAGAATATAATATAGAAGATGTTAAAAAAGCGGCAGATTATCTTATTAAGCTTCACAAGATAGATACCATTATTGGAGACCAGACCGCTATAGAAAACCTCAAGTCGCTTTGCGAAAACCTGCATCTGATAAGATCGGGCAGGGATGATGTAATGGAGGCGATTGAAAGAACAGAGAATGCCTTTTACGGCAGGCCCGATGGCGGTAAATACAACAGATATGTTAAAAATGTACTTGATACTGTAAATGACGCGATAATTTCTGCTGACAACGACGGAGTGATCAGGGTTTTTAACAGCAGTGCTGAAAAAATATTCAATCAGCGGCAGAAATCAGTGATAGGGCAGAAAATTGAAAGCCTTCTTGAAACCCAGGACTGCTTCGGAAAGCTTAAATCTTCAATATCAGAAGTTCTGCAGTCAGGTTTGTCAAATCATGAAAAAATAATCAAACCCGCAGGGGGCGATTATCTTATAAACACCAGTCCTGTGATGACAGATGATAAAAATCTTGGTGTTGTTCTTGTGATCCGGGAGCTTTTAAACAGTTCAGGACAGGAAACCAAAAAATTCAGGAAGCAGCTCCATCAGGGTTTTTCAACCAGATACACGTTTGATGATATTCTGACTGTTGATGAAAACTTCATAAAAAAAATCCACTCTGCGCGCGAATATGCCGCTTCCGATGCCTCAATTCTTATAGAGGGGGAAAGCGGTACGGGTAAGGAGTTGTTTGCACAGAGTATACACTCGGGAAGCAGCCGCTGTAACGCTCCGTTTATAGCGGTAAACTGCGCAGCAATACCTGCCGCCCTGCTTGAAAGCGAGCTTTTCGGCTATGTGGACGGTGCTTTTACAGGTGCATCAAGAAAGGGGAAACGGGGACTTTTTGAAATTGCCAATACAGGGACAATCTTTCTTGATGAGATCAGTGAGATCGATAAAAGCCTTCAGGTGAAATTTTTAAGGGTACTTGAAGAAAAACAGATAATGAGGATAGGGTCTGATACTTCGATTGATCTTGATGTACGTGTTATTGCAGCAACCAACTGCGATCTGAAGAAACAGGTAAAGGAAGCCTGTTTCCGTTCTGATCTTTATTACAGACTTAACCTTCTTAACCTCCATCTTCCGCCTCTCAGACAGCACAGCGATGATATTGAATACCTTGCCGGTCATTTTTACCGTGTTTTTAATGATAAATACGGTCTTAAGGGAGGATTCCTCTCTGAAGAGGTTATTGATATTCTTAAGAAATATTCCTGGCCCGGTAATGTCAGGGAACTTAAAAATATTATTGAGAGAATTGTCCTTACTGCCGGCGGCTTAAAACCTGACTCTTCATTAATCCATCTGATTGCAGAAGATATTTACAATGAGGATTGCACAAAAAATATTTCAGGGAATACGCTGGAAGAAGTCAAGTACAATGCTGTAATAACGATGCTCAAAGAAGAAAATTTCAATAAAAGCAGGGCAGCGCAGAGGCTGGGTATTGACCGCTCAACTCTTGACAGATTACTGTCGGGAAAAACAAAGGATAGATAAGACATCTTCAGGCGGAGCGGCACCTGCGGACCGCTCAACTCTTGACAGATTACTGTCGGGAAAAACAAAGGATAGATAAGACATCTTCAGGCGGAGCGGCACCTGCGGACCGCTCAACTCTTGACAGATTACTGTCGGGAAAAACAAAGGATAGATAAGACATCTTCAGGCGGAGCGGCACCTGCGGACCGCTCAACTCTTGACCGGTTACTGACGGGAAAAACAAAGGATAGATAAGACATCTTCGGGCGGAGCGGCACCTGCGGACCGCTCGACACTTGACCGGTTACTGTCGGGAAAAACAAAGGATAGATAAGACATCTTCGGGCGGAGCGGCACCTGCGGACCGCTCGACTCTTGACAGATTACTGTCGGGAAAAACAAAGGATAGATAAGACATCTTCGGGCGGAGCGGCACCTGCGGACCGCTCGACACTTGACCGGTTGCTGACAGGAAAAACCAATAAAGGGGAATGTAAACGGTCATCCTGCAATGTATGATTATATAAACAACGGATATGAGATAATTACATTGTAAAAGACAGGAAATTGCATTTACAGGGGAAATAATACAGCCCCTGCAGCGGAAACTGTTGAGTTTTTATTATTCGAACGGAAAGAATGATTACCGTTGAAAAAATAAAAGTATCAGGTAATCAAAAAGGAGAGTTTTTAAAAATGTACACAGCAACAATGCGCTATAAATTCAAATCTGAAAATCTTGAAGAAGCATGTATCCTGTGGGAAAAAGAAATTCCCGCCCAGGCAGTGAAACAAAAAGGGTGCGTTAGAATGCAGTTTTTAGTGGACCATAAAAAATCCGAAGCCATGGCCATAGGAACCTGGAAAAAACCTGAGTATGCGGCAGCTTTTATGCAAACAGGTGTTTTTAAAAAACTGCTTGAAAAGATCCGCCCCTGCCTTGTGGAGGACCCGGTGCCCCATGTGTGGGAACTTCGTTTTTTTGAAGAATTCTGATGTGAAATATTTGTATGTTATTTTAAAATGGTAATGAAATAATTCCCCTTCTTACAGCTTTTTACCCTTGATCACTTGTATTGCCGGCGGCCTGCGGTTGCCTTCTTTCCACATGAAAAGCAAATAGTCAGTTCTGCAGACAGCATAAATTTATCCGCTTTTGGCTCTTGATATTCTGCAGATGTAATATATAATGATAATTGGGAGTTAATTATTAACGCCTGTGAGATATTGAGAGGAGTTATTTTACTGTGTATGAAGACAATCCGGCAGTTTCAGGATCTTCGTATCCTAAAGGATCTTCGTATCCTAAAGGATCTGCTGCTCCGGCAGAAAGCATTCTGACAACGATCAGAACAAGATATCACACCCTTTCAGATGTTCAGAAAAACATTGCTGATTATGTTCTTGCCCACAGCAGCGAAGTAATGCTTCATTCCATTTCGGATATAGCTGCAAAGTGCGGTACAAGTGAAACAACAATAATGAGGTTTATAAGGAAACTGGGGTACAAAAGCTACCAGGTTTTCAGGGTGCAGATTGCGCAGGCGACAGCAGGGGAAAAGAGCCAGACTGTTTTTTCAGAGATAGAATCAGGAGATTCCATAGGCGTTACAAAGCAGAAGATAATCTCTTCAACAGTCAATTCAATAAAGGATATGGGGTTTATTGTATCAGACCGCCAGATAGAAGATGCAGTTGGAATGCTGACAGGAGCCAAAAGGATTATATTTATCGGAGTGGGGGCATCGGCTTTTGTCATGGGAGATATGTATCACAAGTTTGCCAGGCTTGGCTTTAATGCCGTGAAGGAAAACGATCCCCATATTATGGCAATACTGGGTACCCATACCGGTAAATCGGACTGTCTTGTCTGCATCAGTCATTCAGGTGAAAGCAAGGATATTCTTGATGCCTTAAATGCGGCCAGGCAGCGTGGCTGCAGAACCATCGGGATTACAAGTTATGCAAACTCAACCCTTGCTGCAAATACAGATATAACCCTGCTTTCTTCCAGCAACGAGACAAGATACAGGCCGGATGCGATGGTTTCGAGAATTATCCAGCTTGTAATTGTGGATATTCTTACAATTGCCTGCACTTTCAGGCTCGGGAAAAAAGGTATTACAGGAATTGAGGAATCGCAGCTGGCCGTAGCCGGTAAAAAAAGGTAAGCAGGAATTTAAAAAATACAGTAAGTCTCAGCCGGCGGAAAATACCGCAGGTACTGGAATAATATTAACCAAAGTAAACAGCTGCCGTTATATGGTGCCTCTGGTGCCTGGGCAGAAAATATACAGGAGAGAAGAAAAATTATGAAACCTATCAAGAAAGCATTGGTATTCGGTGATGCAATGATTCCGAAAACACTTTTTAAGCCGGCGTATGACGAGTTCATGGCGCCCTACGTGGAAGAAGCAGTTATTGAAAACTGGGAAGAGGACTGGCCGACTCTGCAGAACAGGCGCCTTGAAGTTGAAAAACGGGGCCCGGAAATTGAATCGATTCCGGAGCCTGTTGCAGTATCAGGCAAAAACGCTGAAATGATAATGGGCCTTTTCGTGCCGATATCAAAGAAGGTGATGGATGTAATGCCTTCCCTGCGCATAGCTGGTGTCTGCCGGGCAGGGCTTGAAAATGTAAATGTGGAAGAAGCTACAAAGAAAGGAATACTTGTTTTTAACGTACAGGGAAGGAACGCGGAAGCAGTAAGCGATTTTGCAGTAGGGATGATGATTGCTGAATCAAGAAACATAGCCCGCGCGCACCATGCGATAAAAACCGGAACATGGAGAAAGACTTTTCCCAATTCGGAATTTGTTCCGCAGCTCAAAGGTAAAACAATAGGTATAATCGGATTCGGTTTTATCGGCAGGCTTGTAGCTAGAAAGCTTTCGGGTTTTAATGTTAACATACTTGTCCACGATCCGTATGCTGACCCCGCTTCCATAAAAAAACTCGGGTGCACACCTGCCGACAGGGAAACACTTTTTTCTGATAGTGATTTTATAACTATCCATGCGCGTCTTACTGATGAAAACAAGGGTATGGCAGGCGGGAAAGAAATCGGGATGATGAAAAAAACAGCATACCTTATAAATACAGGGCGCGCGGGACTTGTTAATGAGGGAGCTCTTATTAAAGCGCTTAAGGAAAACAGGATCGCCGGAGCGGCGCTCGATGTTTTTCCGACGGAACCTATACCTGAAACCAGCGAAATTATGAATCTTGACAATGTTACCCTTACTACACATATAGCCGGAACAACAACAGAGGCGCTGACAAAATCGCCAGGTCTTCTTATGGAAGATATTGAGCATTTTCTCAAAGGGGAGGAATACAGATTTATGGTTAACCCGGAAGTGCTTAAAGACAAGGGCTTTTCAGAGTGGTTTAAAACAGTAAAAACACAGATTAAATGAAACTGAAAAGGACAGGATCAGGGAAAACTGATTCTGATAAATCCGGTTATTCCGGATTTATATAAGAGTTGAAAAAGAAGGAGGTTCCGGTGGAATCTTTTATTACCATAGATATTGGTACCACAAATTTTAAGTCAATGCTTTATAAGGCAGACGGAACTCTCCTTTTTACTTCTGTAAGAAGTTATCAGCCTGTTTTCCGCAGCAATCAGCAGGTAAGGCAGCACCCTGATACCTGGAAAAACGCTCTTTATGAAACGCTTGCTGAAACTGCCCTTTACCTGAAAGAAAATAAAATACTGCCTTTGTCAGTCGTGGTTTCAAGTCAGAGGGCCTCTGTAATCCCTGTCGACCGGCAGGGAGAGCCGCTTTATGACGCGTTTATGTGGCAGGATAAAACAACCCTGCCCCAATGCGAATATCTTCGGGCCGGCATAGATCTTTACAGCGCATACCGGAAAACAGGACTCAGGATTGATCCATATTTTTCAGCGCCCAAGATATTATGGCTTCGCGATAATGAAAATCAGATTTATAAAAAAGCGTCAAAATTCCTGGGAGTACAGGATCTTGTTGTTTTTCTTCTGACAGGTAATTTTATTACAGACCACACACAGGCCTCCCGCACGCTGCTTTTTGATCTTGAAAAAAGGCTTTGGAGCGATGACATGCTGCATGCCGCAGGTATTTCTCCCGGTGTGCTGCCTGATCTTGTTCCACCCGGAGGAAAAGCGGGAATACTCTCAAAAACACTTTCTGAAAACACCGGCCTCCCGGAAGGACTTCCTGTAGTAATTGCGGGGGGCGATCAGCAGACTGCTGCAATAGGCCTTGGTGTTTTTAAAAACGGGAGAGCGGAAGCAAATACAGGAACCGGTTCTTTTGTTATTTCCCACAGCGATGTACCTGTCTTCGACCGGGAAATGCGTATACTCTGCAGTATTTCCGCCGTTCCAGACAGCTGGGTGGCCGAGGCAGGGATACTTACCTCCGGGATAGTTTACAAATGGCTTTCCGGTATAATCGGAGCAGTAAATACAGTCAATGATACTGAAAAACTTGATATCGGGGAAATAAACAATCTGGCGGAACTATCTTCTCCCGGAGCAGGAGGAGTAATAATCCTTCCCCATTTTAAAGGTTGCGCAGCCCCATACTGGGACCCTTATGCAAAGGGTGTTATATTCAATCTCACACTTGCGAACACAAAAGGGGATATCGCGCGGGCAGCGCTTGAATCAATTGCACTTGAGCTTGCAGATAACGTGTCAATTATCGAAGAAAATACAGGCACACTTGACGGAATCGCTGTCGCAGGAGGCTTAACCCAGCTTGATCTTTTTAACAGGATACAGTCTGACGCTTTCGACAGGAAAGTCCTGCGGTATCACAATCCTGAAGCCACATCTATAGGTTCCCTTATAATAGGGGGAACATCGGCCGGAATCTTCAGCAGCATTGAAGAAGGTTTCGACAGAATTGCACTGGGCGATCCGGAGATTTACAGTCCTGACAGGACAAACGCGGAAATATATAAAAATTACAGCAGATTCAGAAAAAAATTATACTTAAGTCTTTCTGATAGTTCATTATTCAAAGATGTATATGAATATCAGGAAAAAACAAAAAATAACAATGCAGAGAAATGAAAAGGAGTTAATAATTAAATGCTTGTAAAACTTGAAAAAATACTTGAAACAGAAGGCGCTGTCGGGTCTTTTAATGTAGTTGACCTTGATATGGCCCTTGCGATAATTGAAGGGGCGGAGGAGCTTAGACTTCCTGTTATAATCGGGATAGCTACCCGCCACTGGAAAGCTGCCCGCGGACAGCTACTGGCTCCTTCCATATTAAAGGCTATTGAAAAAGCCTCGGTCCCCTCTGTTCTTCACCTTGACCACTCAGGGCCGAAAGAAGAGCACATTGTCAGGGAAGCGCTTGACAGCGGTTTCACGTCCATAATGATTGACGGCAGCAAACTGCCCTTTGCCGGGAATGCCGCGGTTACAAGGAATATTGTCGCACTTGCCAAAAGCTACGGCGCGTCCGTGGAAGGGGAGATAGGGGCGATTACAGGGGTTGAAGGGGTGGTAGACGGTGAGCATAAGGCTTCCGAAAGCCTTTTTACAGACCCTGATGAAGCTGAAAAATTTGTTGCCGAGACAGGCGTCAACGCGCTTGCCGTCTCGATAGGAACAGCTCATGGCTTATATAAGGCAGAGCCTGTTATCCAGTTCGATCTGATCTCTGCCCTCAAAAATAAAGTTCCTGTTCCACTGGTCATGCACGGAGCAACAGGCCTGACTGATGAAGTTATGCGAAAGACAATTGAGTGCGGTATACGCAAGATTAATTATTTTTCAGGGCTGGTCGTCGAAGCGGTTGAAGGTACGGGCCGTTATCTTGAAACAGCTGAAAAACCTGACTATGTAGCCATGAGAAAAACTCTTTTCGATGGATGGAAAAAACTCGCATCAAGGCAGATGAAAATTTATTCCCTGAAATAAGTATTATAAAGTATTGATTTGTCTGATGAGCTGCGGGGCCTCAGATACCGGCACTTCAGCTCATCAGACTGTCAAAGCGGAACAAAAGAAGGGAATACTGAGGGATCATTGCTTCCGGTCATTTTCGCTGTTTTTTAATGCATATAGATCTTTAAGCGCCTTTATCCATTTACCGGGGCCGATATAGCATGGGGCAAACGGGATGCTGCATATGATATCCTCAGGACTTTTGATATTGCCGGTTTCAAGTATTGCTTTTTTTACAGATTTTACATCACCCATTTTTATCTCCATATCACCTCTTCCCTCAATTCGCGGCAAGTCTCATCTTTACGCAAAAAGTTCCAGCTGAAGCGGCTGAAGCTGTTTTTTCCCGTGTGCGGATTTTTTTACTGCCGGATTTGTCCTGTTTCCGGAGGCTCCTGTTGCTGCAGCCCTGCCGGCGGCCGCGGTCGCTGCCGGTTTTTTAGTCCCTGAAGAAAGCTTCGGAAATTTAATTTCAAGTTCTCTGTCAAGTACAACAAAGAGATTTTCAATCTGCTCTGCAATCAGGGCGTCATCAGGGCTTTCCGCTCTTTCTCTGCTGTCTGCGCATGAAAGTTTTAAATCTTCAATAATTTCAAGATATGCTGATATTGTAACAGGTTCTGCGCAGTTTTTCCTTAAAAGCGACACTGCTGTTTTTATCCAGAACAGCAGGCTCAATTCCCTGTCTTCTTCCATCAGGGCAAGTGCGCTTAACCTTAGTGAATCTGTTTCTCCGAATACAAGTTTTATATTTTCAATTAAAAGCTCAGGTGACATATCGTGAGAAAACAGCTGTTTAAGTGCCCAGACTGCTATGTTCTCTGCCGCTTTAGGGTCTTTGGGAAAAATATCTGTAATAATCAGCGTAACACTGTCAATAAAACTGTCTTCTTCCCCGTTCTCAAGATTGCTGATACACATATTCAGGTTCAATGTGAAATTATGATTTTCCCTGTCAATTTCGCGCAGGAGACTTCTTTCAACTTCTGTAAATCCGTCTTTACTGTCAAATCCTGATCTGTCAATAAGGCTTTGAAGAATAGGAGATAAAAGTGCCGGAATGGATCCGGGATTTATCATGTCTGCTGCGATAGAGGCCTCTTCCGGCGAATTCCTGTAAATATCGTAAAGTGCTTCTGTAAGATATCTCCAGTCAGAAAAAAAGGAATCAGGTCTTATTTTTGAAAGATGCGACATTATCTCTTCATCATGCATGCCGTTTGTGACAGCCTCAAAAGCATCGGATACAATCTGGGCTTCGAATTTAAGGATATCATTATCCTTAAGCGCGTCTGTACGGCTTATGTAAAACGGGTCGATAAAATAATTATTTAACAGGTTCTCGAAATCTTTTCGGGTTTCAGATCGTGAACCGCCAAGCTGGCTTAATATAGATTTAATTGTGTTCATAGTTAAAGAAACGGACGTTCATCAGTTAACTTGAGATTTTTGATTATGTCAATAAAAAAGAGATATTTAAAGCATATATCTGCTGCGGTGGCCTAAAGATGAAAATTTTTATATATTAAATGAAGGAAGCTTATGGATGGATAATTCTGATATAATTCTTGACAGTATTTCGGACGGCGTTTTTACAGTAGACAGCGACTGGCATATTACCTCTTTCAACAGTGCGGCGGAAGATATTACAGGAATCACCCGCTCTGATGCCAAAGGGCGGTTCTGTTCAGAAGTATTCAGGTCAAGCATGTGCGAAGAGGGCTGTCCTTTAAGGGAAACACTTAAAACCGGAAAGCCTGTGATAAATAAAACCGGTTTTATAATAGATGCTGATGGCAGCAGGATCCCGATAAGCGTATCAACTGCGGTACTCAAAAACAGCGAAGGAGAGGTTATAGGCGGTGTCGAAACATTCCGCGACCTTTCAGAGATAGAAGCCCTTCGAAAGGAGCTTACGGGAAGTTTCAGCATTGGCGATATAGTAAGCCACAGCCCTGCCATGCGGAATGTTTCAGATATGGCGACAGCGGTTGCGGGAAGCCCGTCGACCGTACTGATACTTGGCGAGACCGGGACAGGCAAGGAATTGCTCGCAAGGGCCATACACACAATGGGGCGTGGCGAAGGCAAGCCGTTTGTCGCGGTAAACTGCGGAGCGCTTCCTGACTCTCTCCTTGAATCAGAGCTGTTCGGATACAAAAAAGGGGCTTTCACAGGGGCTGCATCGGATAAACCCGGCAGATTTGCCCTCGCAGGAGACGGCACCCTGTTTCTGGATGAAATAGGGGAGATAAGCCCGGCGCTCCAGATACGGCTTCTGCGTGTTCTTCAGGAGCACACCTATGAGCCGCTCGGATCAACCAGTACAGAGACAACAGAAGCCCGGATTATAACCGCAACAAACAGGGACCTTGCGGCCCTTGTTAAAGAGGGGAAGTTCCGGCTTGATCTTTACTACCGGATAAATGTTGTATCGATAGAACTACCCCCTTTGCGCAAAAGGAAAGAGGATATTCCGCTCCTTGCTGACCACTTTGTGAGGAAATTCAACTTCCTGCAGAAAAGGGATATCGAAGGTTTTACCCCGGAATCCTATTCAATAATGATAGCCTGGGACTGGCCCGGCAATGTAAGGGAACTTGAAAATGTTACTGAAAGGGCATTTGTCCTTTCAAAAGGGAGATGGATTACCCCAGAACAGCTTCCGGATGAGATAACAGGCGCTGATAATTACCTGCGCAGGAACAATCTTTCAGATGATACAGGAAGCATGGAGGAGGCAAAGAAAACAGCTGAAAAACAGATTATAATAGACGCTCTTGAGAAATCCGGTTTTAACAGGCAGAAAGCTTCAAACCTCCTTGGTATCCACAAAACAACGCTTTTCAGAAAAATAAAGGAACTTGAAATTATAATACCGCATGGAAAAAAGGACATAAGTGTTTGATGACATTCTCAACTATATATGATAAATTATATATAGTTGATTGTTGGTTTTGTTATTAATTAGTATCAGGAGAATAAAATGAAAAAATATTCGCTATTTATTATCATTTCTTTTTTAATGATTTTTCAGCTTCAGGCTGAACCGGTATCTTCAGAGTGGGGAGCGGGGGCAGCATCTGCTGACAAAGACCTGAGCATTGAAGAAATGCTTAATTACGCAGTCCAGGATGAATATCTGGCACAAGGGCTGAATATGAGGCAATTATCGGTAAATTCGGCAGCCAAAAACCGTTTTCAAATATTATAAAATCTGAAGAAAACCATATTGCATGGCTTAAAGATGCTTTTAAGGATAAAGGGCTTGCCATGCCGGCGGACAGGGCGAATGAATATGTTGTTCTTCCTTCATCGCTTAAAGAGGCATTTCAGACAGGTGTTGCAGCAGAGATAGAAAATATTAAAATGTATGAAATTTTCATCGCCTCTGAGCTGGTAAGCAGACCTGAAAACTCATCTCTTAAGTCTTTGTTTATCAGGCTGCGTGATGCCTCTAAAAACCATCTCTCAGCTTTTAAAAATGGACTTGCAAAATATTAGAATTTGTAAAGGTAGCATTCTTGCCACTAAAACAATATTAATAGTTGCATAAATGCTACTAATTATCAAATATTGCTTAAAAATCTTCAAATATTTCCCGGAAACAATCACTATTTATCTCCAAAAACTCCAAACAATGGTTTGAAATCTTAAATTATTAATGCATATTACTTAAATATCTTAGATGGCACGGTAATTGCAGTAATATCAGTGTGAAAAATATAAAAACATGCTTTTCCGTATGGCAGGGCAGGATAGCGCCGGTTTTTGATGTTTCGTCAAATATCCTGATTCAGGAAACTGAAGATGGAAAAGTAAAATCGGAATACAGTCTCCAGCTTCCTGCAGAAACAGTATTTGACAGGGTCTCATTTTTGGCTGACAACAGCGTGGATGTAATAGTTTGCGGTGCGGTCTCAAGGGAGACAGCTATGCTTTTGAATTTATTCAAAATTAAATGTTTTCCGTTTATATCGGGCTCTGTTGAGGAAGTTGCAGCTGCATATCATGAAGAACGTCTTTCAGAAAGCAGGTTTTTAATGCCGGGGTGCGGCAGGCGCAGAATGTGCCGCAGACGGTTTAACCTGTATCATCAGTGATGAAAGTTAAAAACCGGATAAACTGTGTTATTAAGGAAAAAATCTTTAAATATGGAGGGTATATATATGCCAAAAGGTGACAGAACAGGCCCGATAGGGGGAGGATCAATGACAGGAAGAGGAGCAGGATTTTGCGCAGGTACAGGAGTACCGGGTTATGAAAATCCGCTTTACAGGTCATTCAGAAACAGGGGAATAGGATTTTTCAGCCATTTCGGATACGGCGGACCCGGAGCAGGATTCGGAAGAGGTTTTGGCCATGGTTTTTTTGGAAGAGGCATGGGCAGAGGTTTGGAAATTGATAATGAGCCTAAGGATGAAAAGGAATATCTTCTTTCAGAAAAAAAATTCCTCGAAAAGGATCTTGATGAAGTAAAAAGACAGATTGAACTTATTGATGAAGAACTTAACAGAAATGAAGGGAATGTATGAAAATAGTAGTAACAGCATCAGGTGAAGGACTTGATGCAGATATGGACAGCAGATTCGGAAGGGCCAGAAATTTTGTTATTTTTGATACAGAAACAGAAGAAGTTTCGTCGCTCGATAACTCTGTGAATCTCAATGCAGCGCAGGGTGCCGGAATCCAGGCAGCAGGTAATGCCGCAGAAACAGGCGCGGAAGTCCTGATTTCAGGGCACTGCGGCCCGAAAGCGTTCAGGGTACTGAAAGAGGCGGGAATAAGGGTTTACAATACTGAAGCCAAAACAGTGAGGCAGGCTCTTGATTTGTTTCTGCAGGACAAACTTGCAGAATCCTCAGGTTCGGATGTAGAGGGGCACTGGTAATGACTATTGCTTTTGCATCAGGAAAGGGCGGCACCGGTAAAACTACATTTTCGGTTGCTTTTGCCCTTTCTTCTGATGAGGATGTAACCTTTCTTGACTGCGATGTTGAAGAGCCGGACAGCCATTTTTTTATCAGGCCTGAAATAACGGGAGAGGAAAAGATAACTGTTCCTGTTCCGGTAGTCGACAGCGGAAAATGTACAGGCTGCGGAAGATGCGCAAAAGTCTGCAGATTCAACGCTATAACCATGATAGGCAAAAAACCTCTGATTTTTCACGAACTTTGCCACAGCTGCGGAGGGTGCGCAATTGCCTGCCCGGAAAAAGCCATCAGTGAGATTCAGAGGGTAACAGGCGTAATATCAAGCGGAAATAAGGATCATATTTCTTTTTATCAGGGGCTGCTTGATGTCGGAAACACAAAGTCTCCCCCGCTTATCAGGGCGGTAAGGAAAAAAGGGGATGGAGCTTCCCTTGTTATCATAGACAGTCCTCCGGGAACTTCATGTCCGATGGTTACAGCACTTAAGGGGGCGGATTACGCTGTTCTGGTAACAGAACCTGCCCCTTTCGCTCTTAACGATTTAAAAATAGCAGTTGAAACAGTCAGGATACTTGGAATTCCATTCGGTGTGGTAATAAACAAATCTGATCACCCTTTTCCGCAGACAGAAGAATACTGCAGGAAAGAAGCAATCCCTGTTCTGCTTAAGGTACCTGAAAAAAGGGCTGCGGCGGTAGGGTGTTCATCGGGTGAGTCGATTATCAATATTTTCCCCGGACTTGGGGATGAAATAAAAAAAGCAATAAATACAATAAAAAAGGAAGCAGTCAGATGAAAAAAATCAGTCATATATTCGGACCGGTACCGTCAAGAAGACTCGGAAGATCGCTCGGGATTGATCTTGTCCCGTTTAAAACATGTTCCTTTGACTGCGTTTACTGCCAGCTCGGCCGCACAACCAATCTGACTGTAAAATGTGATAATTATTATGATCCTGATGAAATACTGGATGATTTCAGGGAGAAACTTAAAAAGGATAAAAGCTGCGCCGGTGCTGATTACATAACAATCTCAGGATCGGGCGAGCCGACGCTCAACAGTTCCATAGGGCGTATTATAGATGAGATAAAAAGGATTACAGATATACCTGTTTCAGTTCTCACCAACGGGTCAATGCTCTGGAAAGATGATGTAGCTGATGCACTGATGAACGCAGACCTCGTTGCCCCTTCACTCGACGGCGGGACAGATGAGGTTTTTCGGCTTGTAAACCGGCCTGCAGAGGGTCTTTTTTTCAATCAGATTATTTCCGGACTTGAAAGCTTTACCGGTAAATTCAGGGGAACTGTCTGGCTTGAAGTGTTTCTCCTTAAAAATATTTCTGATAACGAAAAAGAAATAGAGGCTGTAAAGAGGAATTTGAAGGGTGTCCGTACAGACAAAATTCAGCTTAATACAGTAGCCCGTCCTGCGTGTGAGAATTTCGCCCTTCCTGTAACAAGACAGAAGATGGAAAGTCTTCTCAGGCTTTTACCCGATAACGCGGAAGTTATCGCTGATTTCTCAATGCAGGAGAGGGAAGTGTTCAGGGAAGCTGATGAGCAGGAGGTTTTAAATCTGCTTGAGAGAAGGCCCTGTACCAGGGAAGATATGTCGGTCAGCCTTGGAATGCACCTCAATGAGGTGGTAAAGCTGATTGAGGTGCTTGAAAGAAGCGGACTGATAATGAATGAGATAAAAAACGGGCGCAGCTATTATTTCTCAGCTGTACACGGATGATAAAGCAGGAATTATGAACAGGATAAAATACTGAATATGGATGATAAAAAAAAGGCAAAACAGATTGTAATTATAAGCGGCAAGGGCGGAACAGGCAAGACAAGCATTACCGCATCCTTTGCCGCATTGAGCAGGGATTCTGTCCTTGCAGACTGCGATGTAGATGCTGCGGACCTTCATCTTGTAACATCGCCCCGCAGAATTGCCGTAAACAGCTTTATAAGCGGAAATGAGGCGGTAATAAACCCCGATATCTGCACCGGGTGCGGCCGGTGCGCGGATCTGTGCCGGTTCGATGCAATTTCAAGGGATGAAACGACAGGCGGATATTTTGTTCTTCCTGTCTCCTGCGAGGGGTGCGGTGTATGCGTTGACAACTGCCCTGCCGGTGCTGTTGATTTTCCTGAAAGAAGGTGCGGAGAGTGGATGATATCGGAAACAAAATACGGTACAATGGTTCATTCGCGCCTTGATGCCGGCGCGGAAAATTCGGGAAAACTTGTCACGCTTGTAAGAAATGAAGCAGTAACTGCTGCTGAAAGGGAAAGCGCGGATTTGATTCTTATAGACGGACCTCCGGGTATCGGCTGCCCTGTAATTGCATCTCTTACAGGCACAGATTATATCCTTGCTGTTACAGAACCTACCATGTCCGGCCGCCACGATCTTATGAGGGTGCTTGATCTTTCAGGGCATTTTAATATACCTGTTTTTGTCTGTATAAATAAATGGGATATAAATCCTGAAATTACGATGGATATTGAAAAACTTTCAGCGGAAAAAAATGCGGAAATTCTGGGACGGATACCGTACGATATGAATATTACACTGGCCCAGATTAAAGGCATAAGCGCTGTAGAAATAACAGAGAGTATTGCGGCAAAGGAGATAATAGCAATATGGAAGAAACTAAAACAGAAAATTCTGTAATTGATGAAAGACTTTCAAAAGTCAAAAACAAGATAGTGGTGCTATCCGGGAAAGGGGGAGTCGGCAAAAGCACTTTTGCGGTAAATTTTGCATCCTCCCTTGTTCAGGAAGGATTTACTGTCGGGCTTCTGGATGCGGATATTCACGGCCCGAGCATTCCCACAATGCTTGGAATAAGGGATGAACAGGCTATGGCCAGGGATGGTGTAATTAGCCCTGTAAACGTTGACGGAATAAGGGTAATGTCAATCGGTTTTCTTTTAAGCGGGCAGGATGACCCTGTTATCTGGAGAGGCCCGATGAAAATGAATATCATAAAACAGTTCCTGCAGGATGTTGACTGGGGAGAGCTTGATTATCTTATTGTTGACTGTCCCCCGGGCACGGGTGACGAGCCGCTGTCTGTTTTTCAGCTTATCGGCGATGTAACAGGAGCAGTTATTGTGACAACACCCCAGGAGGTCGCAGCCTCTGACGTAAGAAAGTCGGTCAATTTCTGCCTGCGGCTTGACCTTGATGTGCTAGGTATTGTGGAAAACATGAGCGGTTTTGCATGTCCCCATTGCGGGAAGGTTACAGATATCTTTAAAAAAGGGGGCGGGAAGGTTATGGCGGATAAATTTCATGTTCCTTTTCTCGGTTCAATTCCAATAGACCCTTCCATTGGAATCTCGGGCGATGAAGGGACCCCTTTTGTAACCAGATTTGCAGGTTCGCCTTCACATCAGTCATTCGGTGAAATTGTGAATATGCTGAATAAATCAGATAAAATAAAAAAATAATGAATGGAGGAAATGAAAGATGAAAATAGCTTTGCCGGTTTCCAACGGTATGCTTTGCATGCACTTCGGTCATTGTGAAACATTCGCAATAGTTGAAGTAGATGAGAATAATTCTGTAATAAAGGGAAGGGAAGATGTTGTTCCCCCTCCGCATGAACCCGGGCTTCTTCCCAGATGGCTTGCGGAAAAAAAGGTTGATATGATTGTATCAGGCGGCATGGGGCAGAGGGCTCAGTCTCTTTTTTCAGAAAACGGAATAAAAGTCGTAATCGGCGCTCCTCCCGAGAGTCCTGAAAAAATTATTGATCAGTTTCTTAAAGGGACTCTTGTTACCGGTGCAAATGTCTGCGACCATTAATGTTAATATAAACTGAAATTTGTTTATTCAAACCCGGCGGCAGGTCTGCCGGGTTTTTTCATCAGGTGTCGTATTTTATTCTGTCTGCAAGTTTTAAAATTTCAACCTGGCTTAACGGCCTTGTTATCTGGATTTTTTTATTCTGCGTAAGGTCAACAATAACGCTGTCTGTAAGTATAGTCCCATCTTCTGAAGTAAGTACTTTTATCACAGGTTCTTTCGGGTTTGCTGTATTTGTTTTTGTTACAACAGCAATGGAATTATTTGAAAGAAGTACCTTGGTTCCTATGGGATAGAAAGAAAGGGTGAAAATCAGGGCTCTGACGATTTTATCGTCATACTGCTTACCCATCTCTTTCAGAATGTCAAGTATTCCGGCGTGCGCGTCCTTGCTGCCTTTAAACGGCCTTTTTTCTATGGCAGCACAGTATGAACTGATTACAGCAATTATTTTTCCATAGAAAGATATCTGATCACCTTGTAACTTCCTGGGGTATCCTGCCCCATTGTTCCTTTCCTGGTGTTCAAGAACTGCAATTGAGACCGCCGGCGGAAATGAAGCTTCCTGAAGTATTTTATAGCCGAGTATGGGATATGCCCTTATTGCTTTCCATTCACTTTCCTTCAGTCCGCCGGGATTTGTAAGTATTGAATCCGGAATTTTCAGCATGCCGATTTTATGTGTCAGCGCTGCAGTTCCAAGTTCGATAGTTTTGTGGGGCGGAAGCTTAAGAAAATCAGCGAGGGCTATGCTTACAATTGCTGTTTTCACAGAATGGGATATAAGGTAATTATGTTCCGTAACTTTCAGGTTTGACATATCAAGTATGAAATTTCTCTTTTCCCTGATAAACGGAATTATTTTTTTTATCTGTTCAATTATATGATTATAGCTGATTATTTCCTTGTTCCTGTAAATGTCGAATGTGTTTTCAAGAAAACCGCAGATTTCCCTGAAAAATAACTGGGCTTCATTTCTTATCTCCTGACTTGCAAGATCATCGTTCAGATTTGCAGCCTTGACTCCCGCCTCTTCAATATCCGGCATGAGAGGCTGGCTTCCCGGTTCACCGTCAGTTAATACGCTTGCAAACTGCCATTTTTCCAGTTTTTCAATCAGCTGTGCTGTAACAGGGATATCGGGCGCGGTAATTATATATTTATCATCAAGATAAAGAGGTGCCGTATAATAGCTGTCCGGTTTTATCTGTTTAATAGTCAGAGATTTCATAACTCATTATAATCCATATTTTAATTATATATTTTTTAGTATACTATACCAGTTATATTTATTATTGGAGTTTTTTCTTGAAATATAAGCTAATTATACTGTTTTTCAATTTTTTTATGCTTTTTTCGTTTCTCGCGATCTTTTTTCTGCCGGTAAGCGTACTTGGATTTGAGTTTATCAGCGATTTCTGGGGAAAAAACTGGATATTTCTTATTATTTTTCTGCTGCTTATAATTTCGCTTAATGTGTTTTTCCTTGCCAACTGGTCAATACTGAAATATGTAGAAAAAGAGGACTGGAATTCCCTTATCCCGCTGCTTGAAAAGAGGATTTATAAAAATAATTTTATTACATATTCAAATGTAAGGCTCCTTGTGCATGCCTGTCTGCTCCGAAACAGCGGGGAGAGTCTCCTTAAGCTTGAAAATCATGTCAGGGATAAAAGAAAAAACCTTTACAGTAAAACATTTCTCATGTTTTCATCCGGACATCTTTTAACTGATAAACCGGAAGTACTTGAAAAATATTTTGAAACAGCCTACAGGGATAAATCCCTTAAGGGGCAGGAGTGGATAGCTGTCAAATATGTACTTGCACTTGTAATAATAAATAAATATGACAAGGCCCTTGAAGTGCTTAAAGCAACTGAAGGAAAAAACAATTCGCCAGTTCTGACTCTTTGCAGAATCTACTTTACCTTTCTCTGCAGCCCGCCGGAAGAAAGGGACAGGATACTCGCGGCAAAAGATGATTTTATTTCAATAAATAACGCTAACAGCTTTGAGGCTGCCCTTGATAAAGAAAAGGGAGATATACATGTTCTTTTCCTTTCAAAGATTATAGAGCAGGCAAAAGAATGGGCTTATGGCATTTGACAGTACAAACAGAGATATTGACCATACTTCAAGAGCGCATTCTTGACCCTTAATTCTTTAATTTACTATAATGGCTTATTAATTTAACTAAACTACGGAGTATCAGATGGGTGTCAGAGTAAGATACGCCCCTTCACCGACAGGGCTTCAGCATATCGGCGGTATCAGAACAGCATTGTTCAACTATTTTTTTGCAAAATCCAAAGGCGGTGACTTTATTCTCAGAATTGAGGATACAGACAGGGAAAGGTTCCAGGAAGAGGCCTTGCAGGATCTTTATTCCACACTCAACTGGCTTGGAATTGACTGGGATGAAGGGCCGGACAGAAACGGCAATTACGGCCCCTACGTGCAGTCGCAGAGGACAGAGCTTTACAGGGAATATGCCAGGCGTCTTGTGGAAAGCGGGCATGCCTACTACTGCTACTGCTCTTCTGAAAGACTGGATGATCTGCGGGAAAAACAGAAAAAAGATAAAGAAGATTTCGGTTATGACCGGAAGTGCAGAAATCTGTCTGATGCGGAAATAAGCAGATGCAAGCATGACAACATAAAGCCTGTTATCAGACTTAAAATTCCTCTGGAAGGTGAAACAGTTTTTACTGATTACCTTCTCGGAGATATTATCAAAAAAAACAGCGATATAAATCCCGATCCTGTACTGCTTAAATCAGACGGATACCCGACCTATCACCTTGCAAATGTAATTGATGACCATTTTATGAATATTACCCATATCTTAAGGGCTCAGGAGTGGATTCCGTCCGGCTCACTGCATGTTCTTCTCTATAAGGCGTTCGGCTGGAAGCCCCCGGTTTACTGCCATCTTCCGATGGTTATGGGAAGCGACGGACAGAAGCTTTCAAAAAGGCACGGATCAACTGCAGTACGCGATTTTATGGCAAAAGGGTATCTCCCCGAGGCAGTATTAAATTATGTTTCACTGATCGGCTGGTCTTTTGATGATTCCCGCGAATTCTTCACAAAAGAGGAACTTGAAAAACTTTTTACACTTGAGAAACTTAATAAAGCTCCCGGTGTATTTGATTACAAAAAACTCGAATGGTTTAACGGAAACTATATAAGACAAAAAAGCGATGAACAGCTTGGGCAAATGCTGACTCCCTATCTCGCAAGGGCCGGCTTTGTGGGAGAAAATCCATCTCCGGAAGAACTTAAAATTATTGAGGGTCTGGTTCCCCTTGTAAAGGAAAGGCTTAAAGTTCTTTCTGATATAAAAGACATTTCAGCATTTTTATTCAGGGAGATTGATGAATATAACATCGAAGATCTGATTCCCAAAAAACTTGATGCTGCAAAAACCGTGGAAATACTTGAAATTATAAAATCTGTTCTGGAAGAAATATTTGAAAACAATGAGGAAAAAACTGAAGAGCTTTTCAAGAAACTTTCAGGGAAGCTGAATGTAAAGCTTGGAGACCTGATCATGCCGCTGCGTACTGCTGTAACAGGCAGCAGGGTCTCTCCTCCCATAACAGGTTCACTGAAACTTCTTGGAATGGAAAAAACTGCGGCCCGCATTAACAGGGTTCTTGATATTTTAAAAAATGAGGTAGTAAATGGCTGAAAAACTTACAATGGACACCCTTGTATCTTTATGCAAGAGGAGAGGATTTGTTTATCAATCAAGCGACATCTATGGAGGACTCTCTTCCGCATGGGATTACGGACCTCTAGGGGTAGAGCTTAAAAAGAACATACAGGAATTCTGGTGGAAAGAGATGACACGGCTCCACGATAATATTGTGGGAATTGATGCCGCAATAATGATGCATCCCAGGGTATGGGAAGCATCGGGCCATGTCGAGAATTTTACAGACCCTCTGGTAGACTGTAAAAACTGCAGACAGAGATTCAGGGAGGATAAAATTCCTGATGAAAACAGGATAGCGAAGAAATGTCCCGACTGCGGAGGCGATCTAACAGATCCAAGGCAGTTTAACCTGATGTTCAAGACTTATATGGGCCCGGTTGAGGAAGGGGGTAACCTTGTCTACCTCCGTCCGGAGACTGCACAGGGAATTTATGTCAATTTTAAAAATGTACTCCAGACAAGCAGGGTAAAAATACCTTTTGGAATAGCGCAGGTAGGAAAAGCATTCAGGAATGAGATAACGACAAAAAACTTTATATTCAGGACCTGTGAATTCGAGCAGATGGAGATGCAGTTTTTTATCGCTCCTGAAGAAGATGACAAATGGTTTGAATACTGGAAAAAAGAGCGATGGGAATACTACAAAAAAATTGGAATCAGGCAGGATAAACTCCGTTTCCATCAGCATGGCCCCGGAGAACTTGCACACTATGCAAAGGATGCCTACGATATTGAATACGAGTTCCCGATGGGATGGCAGGAACTGGAAGGGATACACAACAGGACCAACTACGACCTTACAAGGCATACGGAATTTTCAGGCAAAGACCAGTCATACCTTGAAGAGGTGACAAACAGAAGATTTATTCCTTTTGTAATTGAAACTTCAGCAGGGCTTACAAGGACAGTTCTTACAGTACTTTCAGATGCCTGGGAAGAAGAGGTTGTCGCTGAGGGGGACTCCCGAGTGGTAATGCATTTTCACCCGCTGCTAGCTCCTGTAAAACTCGGCGTTTTCCCGCTTGTGAAGAAAGACGGCCTTGCGGAACTCGCACAGAAAATAGAACTTGATCTGAGGGGTAATTTTGCGACCTTTTATGATCAGGGCGGGGCGATCGGCCGGCGCTACAGGCGGCAGGATGAAATAGGCACTCCCTACTGCGTGACAATTGACTATCAGACAAAGGATGATGATACAGTAACTTTGAGATACAGGGATTCAATGGAACAGGTGAGAATAAAAATAGCAGAGATATCTGATTTTATAGCAAAGGCAGACAGCGAATACAGGAGAGAGAAATAATGAATCAGGCTTTGGCGACACTTAATGAAAGAGGTTTTATAAAACAGTGTACAGACCTCGATTTACTTGATAAAAAGCTTACTGAAGAAGTGCTTACCTTCTACTGCGGTTTTGACCCAACAGGGCCAAGCCTTCACGCCGGGCACCTGGTCCCCCTTTTCGCGATGGCGCACCTTAACAGGGCAGGGCACAGGGCTATAGCGCTTGTTGGAGGGGGGACCGCGAGAATAGGCGACCCTTCCGGTAAAACAGAAATGAGAAAAATTCTCTCCTACGAAGAGATTAAATCCAATGCGGATAAAATCAGGGAGCAGATCGCAAGGTTTATTGATTTCAGCGATGACCACTCTCTTCTTCTTGATAACGCCGAGTGGCTTGCAAACCTTAACTACATAGATTTTCTGCGTGAGATAGGGCGTCATTTTTCTGTAAACCGGATGCTCAGTTTTGAAGCCTACAAGCAAAGGCTTGAAACCGGCCTTTCATTTATTGAATTCAATTATCAGCTTCTTCAGTCCTATGATTTTTTAATACTTAACAGGAAATACGGATGCGGTATGCAGATCGGAGGGGATGATCAGTGGGGCAATATTGTAGCCGGCGCAGACCTTACAAGAAGAATTGAAGGAAATGAGGTAATTGGCCTTACTTTCCCTCTGGTTACCAGGTCTGACGGTAAGAAGATGGGTAAAACTGAAAAAGGAGCCCTTTTCCTTAATCCTGAAATGACATCGGTATATGATTTTTTCCAGTACTGGAGGAATGTTGCTGATGCTGATGTAGAAAAGTTCCTCTTTCTCTATACTTTTTTACCGGCTGAAGAAATCAGGGAGCTTGGGAAACTTAAGGATCAGGAAATCAACAGGGCGAAAGAGGTCCTTGCATACGAGATAACAAAAATAATACATGGAAAGGAAGAAGCTGACGGAGCACTTGAAGCCGCAAAAGCTGCTTTCGGCGGATCTGACAGCGCGGATAAATCCTCGATACCATCTCTTGAACTTCCCGCAGATGAGATCGGGGGGGGGATCAATGTAGTTGATCTTTTTGCCCGCACTTCACTGTGCCAGTCAAAGGGAGAGGCAAGGCGCCTTGTCCAGCAGGGCGGTGCAATAGTCTCTGAAGAAAAAATATCCGACCTTGATGCAGTAATTGGTTCATCCTATATCAGGGACGGAGAGATTATGCTTAAAGCAGGAAAGAAAAGGTTTTTCAGGCTTATTGTCAAATAGTCTGCAATACGATCTGCATAGAAAGGCATGGCAGCAGACGGGTTTACCCCGGAAAGCCCTGCCTTTTTTTATTGCTCAGTCGGTAAATCCGCTGTATTATCAATTTTTCTGTTTCTGAAATACAGAACAACATCCGCCAGTACCATTAAAAGGTTTATTATATAGAATATTATTATAATGTCCCTGCTGTAGAAAATCTTGTTGGCAATACCGGACAGGTATCCGAGAACAATGATAAACATGAAAGGAAGACTTTTCCCTTTGGCAGTTTTTGATTTCCAGGATTTTATGAGGGATGTAGGCCACGCAGCTCCAAAAGCGATCAGCATTCCAGCTTCAAATATACTCAATTTTCATCTCCTTTAACCGGGCAATATTTTTTTCTGACAAGTTTTATAAAATATATTAATATAGATGTATGCTGGACTTTATTAAAGATCTGTTATCAAGAAATCTAATTATTAACGGTGAAAAAATACCATTAACCCTTCAGCAGCTTATACTCAATTTTATAGTACCGCTGCTGATTTTACTTTTTGTATATAAGTTTATTCTGAAGCTTATTGTCAGAGCGCTTGGCAAATCAAAGCTTAAAGATGGAATCAAAAAGAAAATAACAACTTATATAAGAAACTGTTTCAGGATTATCATAATAACCGCGTTTGTGGTTCTTGCCGACAAACTTCTCGGTGATGAGGTTGTAAAATATTTTCTCCTTGTGTTCAGGGTTTTGAATGAGCCGGTATTTGTGGCTGGAAGTACTTCCATATCAGTTCTTACAATTGTGATGATGATACCTGTTTTCTTTTTCGCTTCCTGGGCGGGAAAACTTGTATCCAAAGTAATTGATACCTCGTCCATGGATTTATACAGTAATGAAGATTCAAAACGATTTACAATAGCCAGGCTTGTCAGATACGGGGCAACAGTCCTGACTCTTCTTGTCGGGCTGTCAATAATAGGCATAGACCTCTCCTCCATAGCGGTTTTATTCGGGGTGCTGGGTATTGGTCTCGGTTTCGGTCTTCAGAACCTTGTCGCAAACCTGTTCGCGGGATTTGTTATTGTAATAACAAGGCCGATCAGGGAAGGGGATCTTATTACGGTAGCACAGAACCGTGGTGTAATTACCAAAATAAATACCATTTCTACTGTTGTAACGACACTAATGAACGAGACAATTATTGTTCCCAATTCACTTCTTATTTCTGATGTCATACACAATGACAGTTATTCGGACAGAAGCGTTATTATCAAAAACAGCGTTTCTGTAGCTTACAATACCGATGTTGCCCTGGTTAGATCAATCCTTACAGATATTGCTAAAAGAAATCCCTATTGGCTGGAAGGGACCGAACCTGATGCGAGGCTTTATAATTTCGGGGACTCAGGAATAGAAATGGTACTCTATTCCACTATAAAGGACGTTTCAAACAGGGGCCTTGCAATAGCCTGGAATAATTTTGATATTTGGAAGGAACTCAAGGAGCAGAAAATTGAGATTCCATTCAGTCAGATTGATGTTCATTTAAAGAAAGAGGGATAAAATGAGATATTTACTTCTTCACCTGGAATATATCTGGCTTGCGGCCGCAGTTTTATTCATCATTATTGAAGCAATGACTTTTAACCTCGCAACTTTATGGTTTGCCTGCGGATCATTGATCGGTATGGCGTCTTCCCTGGCAGGTCTGCCTCTTCTGCTGCAGATTCTCCTTTCCCTGCTGTCCGCGATTGCCCTTCTTGTTTTTGCCCGACCGATCGCAGTGAAATACCTTAAAATCGGCAGAACAAAAACAAATTCGGAAAGCCTTATAGGTGAAACAGGTGTTGTAGTAAACAGGATTGAAGAGTTTAAAACCGGCATCGTAAAAGTAAAAGGGCAGGACTGGAGTGCGGAGTCTGTCACTAATACTGCAATTGATCCGGGAGAGACTGTTGTAATTGCTGAAATAAGGGGCGTCAGGCTTCTTGTAAATAAAAAGGGGGAAATATGATATTAATAATTCTGATATCAGTTATTGTTGTTCTGCTGCTGCTGACTAATGTGCGGATTGTTCCTCAGGCGGAAACTTATGTTATTGAAAGACTGGGCGCTTATCTTACGACATGGAGTGTCGGGCTGCACCTGAAACTGCCTCTGCTCGACAGGGTCGCAAAAAGGGTGTCGATAAAGGAAAAAGTTGTGGATTTCCCTCCGCAGCCGGTAATCACAAAGGATAATGTTACAATGCAGATTGATACTGTTGTCTATTTTCAGATAACAGACTCAAAGCTGTATGCGTACGGAATTGAAAATCCCATGTCAGCTATTGAGAATCTTACTGCGACAACGTTAAGAAACATAATCGGAGACCTTGAGCTTGATGAGACACTTACTTCACGCGATACAATTAATACAAAAATGAGGTCCCTTCTTGATGAGGCAACCGATGCGTGGGGCATAAAGGTAAACAGGGTAGAGGTGAAAAATATTCTGCCGCCGAAGGATATCCAGGAAGCAATGGAAAAACAGATGCGTGCGGAAAGGGGAAGACGGGAGGCAATTTTAAGAGCCGAGGGGGAAAAGCAGTCAGCAATTCTTGTCGCAGAGGGGCAGAAAGAATCTACAATACTTAAAGCAGAGGCGGAGAAGGAAGCCGCTATCAGAAAAGCGGAAGGCGAATCGGAAGCCATACTTAAAGTGCAGCATGCAACAGCGGAAGGTATTAAAATGCTGAAGTCAGCAGATCCCAATAAGCAGGTCATTGCCCTGAAAAGCCTTGAGGCTTTCATGAAAGCTGCTGACGGCCAGGCTACCAAGATTATTATCCCGTCCGATATTCAGAATATCGCGGGACTTGCAGTGTCTGTCAGCGAACTGTTAAAAGATAAGTAGAAATCCCCGGATATGACGGGAGATGATATAAAAACCCCCCTTCCATTTTTTTAATTTCAAGGAAGGGGTTTGTTGTTTTAATTTATTTATGCTTTAATAAAAAGCATAAAACAGCTTATCTGAATATTGAATCGAAAAATACAAGCATTGATGCCCAGGCCATATTTGCCTCATCCTCAAAATAAGTCTTGCTTTCCGGATTTGTAAAATTATGGGCAGGCAGATTCCCGTAAACAATATATGAGAAATCAGCTTCACTCTCTTTCATCTCTTTTACAAAAGCTTTCTGCTTTTCTTCAGGAGCTGCAGGGTCGGAATCTCCCTGTATTGCAAGTATTCTGGTTTTGATATCACCTTTTTTGGCAGTAAGCCCTGTATTGATTGATGAATGGAATCCTACAACTCCATTAATATCAGTGCCCATTCTTGCCATGTTAAGCACGATACCTCCGCCGAAACAATAGCCTATAGCCGCTGTCCTGTTTTTATCCGTATATTCTGCATTCTTTAATATATCAAGAGCAGCATTAAACCGTTTTTTGATCAGTGGATAGTCTGATCCGATTGCTCCTGACTTTGCCCTTGCTTCAGATGCAGGGATTTCTTTTCCGTCGCCGTACATATCCAGCGCAAACGCTACATAACCCTCTTTTGCAAGGTCAACAGCCCGTTTTTTTGCATAATTATTGATTCCCAGCCACTCATGAACAACCAATATACCGGGCCTTTTGGAAGTTTTCGACTTGTCATATGCCAGAAAGCCTATGAGTTTCTGTCCGTCGACAGTGTAGGAAATAGATTCTGTATAAATATTCTGTGCAGTTTCTTCCGCAAAGACTGTAGAAATTATGAGTAATATCAGTGCAATACTACTAAAAATCCTGATTTTCATTTCCTTTCTCCTTATCGATTAAAAATTATTAATTGAATATACTAAATATTATATATAATACAAAAGAAAAAAGAAAAAAAAGCTGCGGAGAGAGATTCCTGTAAAGGAACTATCCGCAGCCTTTTATATTGAAATTTTTGATTTACTGAAGAATCAGCTGTTTACCCTTTCAACATATTCTTTTGTTTCTGTATTAACCATTATCCGTTCTCCTTCCTTGATGAAAAGGGGAACCCTTACGACAAGGCCGGTTTCTACTTTCACAGGTTTTGTTGTTTTTGTAACAGTATCGCCTTTGATCCCTTCGCTTGCTTCCGTAACAGTGTATATCATTTTGTAAGGTACTTTTACATCAATTGGTTTTTCGTCCCAGACTACAACCTTGTAGGTATCTCCTTCAATCATAAAAAGCTGTTTATCCTCAAATCCTGCAAACGGGACTGTAAACTGCTCAAATGTCTCAACATCCATAAAATGGTATGCTTCCGGATCCGCATAAAGGTACTGGCACCCTTTTTCAGTTACAGTTGCCTCTTCCACGTTATCCTGTGTTTTCATTGTTTCCCGCAGGGCCTGACCCGTAATCAGATTTTTAAGTTTCAGCCGTACAAATGCCGAGCCTTTCCCTGGATTAACAAATTCCCTTTCCACTACCAGATGCGGATCATTTTTTAAAAGTAAAAACATCCCTTTATCGATGGCGCCTGCTTTAATCATATTCATTCCTCATGTGTTTTTATAGTTTATCAAACAATTGATAACTGCAAAGTCCAAAAACAGATTTTGCATGAACAAAAGTTATTTATTTAATAACATTTAATAAAATTAATTTGACTATCAGAATTTTCTATAATATCATAAAAAAAGGGTAAAGAGCCTCCACCCTTTCTTCTCCTTCTTTTATCGATTTGTTAATCCCTTCCTCTGTCAGGGGAAGGGGTTTTTTATACCACAACCTGCGATTTTAATCAATAATACAGCCGGTCATCAGCTTATGGCAAGGCAGGCCTTCCATTATCCGCTTCTCCGATTTCCGGGAACGGATTGCCGCACTGCCAGCCTGTTTTTCCGGTTTCCCTGAATCTTTCAAGCCTTCTTATTGTGAGCTCTGCAAAAACAGGATCAAGGTCAAAGGTGTAGCAGCGCCTCCCGGTTTTTTCCGCGGCTATCAGGGTCGTGCCTGAATGGGCAAAAAAATCAGCTACAATCTCATTTTTCCTGCTGCTTGTCAGCAGTACCCTTTCTATCGATTTAAGGCTTTTCTGCGCATAGGCACCTGGAACATTTTCTTCCATAAGGTAGAAAACCTGCTGGATATCAATCCACACATTCCCGGGGCGGATGTTTTCCGAACGGCTTCTTTCCATATTTTCCGTCACAGTGCCGTTGATGGTTTTGTAATATCCTTTAAGGACTTTCGGGATATCTGTATAAATTACCTTAAAGGAAGGCGAACCCTTCTGATAGCAAAGGAGCTCCTGCCTGATGCACATCCAGTTTTTCTGTGTTCCGTAACCTCTCTGATTCCTGAGCGTAATGTAGCTTCTTGACTTGTAGCCTTGAAATTCCCTCATCAGCATCATTATTTCCGGGAGAGGGGAAAAATTGTTTTTCTGGTCCGCACCAAGCCACAGATAAAACCATGAGTCATCCGCTGAAAACAGATCTGCGTTTTCAATCCATTGTTTTGAAAAATCAATATATTTTTCAATTTCATGGCTGAACAGGTTACCTGTAGACTTGTTTTCAAGCTTAATATTATAGGGAGGATCATTGACTATAAGGTCTGCCCTGTCCTCTCCCATTATTTTCCCGACATCATCGGCAGATGTGGCATCAAGTACTCCGATCCGGTGCCCCTTTACCGGATCAATCCAGACTTCCCCTTTTTTAAGGCGGCAAAAAGTAAGGAGCTTTTCTTTTAATTCCTTATTGCTGTCCAGTCTCGGAAGTGGTTCTGTCATGATTGACCTGATTACCTTAGCCCTGCAAGTATTTTGAAGATAATATTATAATTGGTTGATTTTATCCATATCTCATAATAGAATTTTAATCAGGAGGCAAAATATGGCAATAATTACAATATCAAGGCAGGCCGGCAGTTTAAGCCGCGAAATAGCGCCTGCGCTGGCGAAAAAATTCGGCTGGTTTTATATTGATAAGAACAATATCCTTGATGCGCTTGAAAAATATAATATTGACACTGAAATTATTGAAAAATATGACGAGAAAAAGCCTTCTTTCCGTGACAGTTTTTTCCTTGAAAACGAAAAATTCTTCAATTATTTCAAACTCTATTTTTTTGAGAAGGCAGTTGAGAATGAGGGATGTGTCCTGCTCGGCCGCGGCGGATCGTTTCTTCTCAAGGGGATGCCGGGTGTACTGCGTATACGGCTTGTCTCTTCAGATGAGACAAGGATTGAACGGCTGATGAATGAGTTCGGTTACGATGAAAAAGAGGCCAAAAAGGTCATGAAAATATCAGACCATGAAAGGATCGGCTTTCATAAATATTACTATCACGAGGACTGGAGCAGCCCTGAATCATATGATATCACATTCAATACAGATTATTTTTCTACAGATTCAGTCAGCACTATGCTTTCTGCACTGATAGAGTCTTATCTGAAAGAGGATTTTGCGGCTGAAGGGCAGAAGTACCTGAAAAACATGCTTACCGCGCAGAAGATAATTATCAGAATTCTTTATGAAAAGAACATTGCTGTACATCTTCTCGAAGTCGAAGTGGAAGACGGCAAAGCAACACTTGCAGGCACTGTTGAGGTTGACAGCATGATTGACCAGTGCGGAAATGCTGCCAGAATTGCAGGGATTGAGAGTGTTGAGAATAATATTGTCTTTATAAGCCAGTATCCGCCTATTATTTAAGACTTTCTCCGGACAGATATAAAGGACAAAACCGCAGATACTGCCATTCCGGCGAGAGAGAGGTATTCCTTCCCTGTGACGTTGGCAGCTATCCCGAATAATCCTCCGGCGCATACTGCGGCAAGCCAGAGAGGCTTTGATATTTTTCTTTTTCCATAGACCAAAAGAGAAGTAAAAAGGGGAAAAACAACGCCGGGCGAAAAAACTGAATAGGTTCCTGTAAGCAGGGAGAGGATATCTTTCCGGAACAAGGCCAGAAAAAGAGAAGCTGTACCGGTTATAAGCACAATTACCCTTGTTGCTATGACATTTGTTCTCCCGATAATGTCTTTCCCGATAATGGCAGATGCAGTCATTATGCATGTGTCTGTTGATGAAATAACCGCGGACAGCAGTCCCAGTATGATAACTATTGCTCCGTATTTGCCTGCAGCATTTTTTATAATGAAAATAAACGGATTTTCACTTAACCCGGGATTTAACAGCGCGGCATAAACGCCTGTCAAAGTTACGGCAATGCTGATAAGTAGCAGTGCCGCTCCGGCCGTCATAGTCGCTTTTCTTGCAGTAACAGCTGAATCTGAAGTGAAGTTACGGGAAAAAATATCAGGCCCGATAAAATATGCCCCGCCGACAATAAATACAAGATGAAATATTTTAACTATAGTGACAGTATCTCCGCTTCCGTTCCCTTTAAATCTTATAATATCCGCCATGCTGATGCTGCTGCCGCCCATAACTGCAAAGAGCGCTGCTGTGATTCCTGCTGCAAGGAGTACGAACTGCAGAGCGTCTGTCCTCATTATTGAAAACTGCCCGCCGAAAGCTGTATAGATAATAATCACTGCAGAGCAGATTATCATAAAGAGAGCCCCTGCCTTTATTCCGGTAAGCAGGGATGCTATACTTGCAAGCGCGACAAACTGTGCCGCGATTATTCCTGTCCATGAAATTACAATAATAACGGCTGTAAGTATTTTACCCTCTCTGCCGGCAGTAAGCCCTGCAAGCCCGGGAAGGGTATATACGTTAAGGTTTCTAACCTTCTCAGAGAGAAAAACAGACTGCAGCATCAGCGCGATCCCTCCGCTGCCGAGCCATAAAAAGGCTGTAATCCCGTACCTGGCAGCAAGGGATGAAATCCCCATTGTCGCTGATGCGCCGACAACAGTCGCAAGAATCGACATGGTGACGATACCCTGTTTCTGTTTTCTGCCGGCAAGCACATAGTCGTCAAAACCCTTAATGCTGTAATAATCGTGTATGCCGATTGAGAAAAGCACTGCGAGATATATAAGCAAAATAATCATAGATTAATCCTTAAGATATTTTTCCGCTAAGGTTAACCGGAGGAATTGCTGTTCGTCAACCAGTATTTCAGGTATTTTACAGGTGTTATTCAGCCGGTTTTAATTTGATAATAAAAAATTTGACAGCAGCATATTTATGCCGCATAATGAAATTGAAAAGGGTTGTTATGGCGGAGAAAAAGAGAGCCGGTAAAATAAGTTATCTGAGTGATATCTTGTTTTGCCGTTTTTTTTTGTTCTGACAGTCTGAAATAGGGGAGGTTTTCATCTTTTTATAAAAAATTATGAAAACAATACAGGGTTTTATTAAAACGGGTGTATAATTATTTTTTAATTTCCAAGGAGGAAAAAATGAAAAAGTTTCTATTGGTTTTAGTTTGCCTATTGATGCTTTCTTCAGGAATTTTTGCCGCTCCGGTGTCAATTGATTTCTGGCACGCAATGACCGGAAAAAACGGAGAAATGCTTAAAGCGGTGGCTGAAAAATTTAACGCAAGCCAGTCTGACTATGTCGTTAATCAGGTCTATAAGGGATCATACAGCGACACAATGAACGCGGGTATTGCGGCATTCCGGGCAGGTCAGGCGCCTGCAATTATTCAGGTTTATGAGGTTGGAACCGCGACAATGATGTCAGCAAAAGGGGCAATCAAGCCGGTTTACAAACTTATGGCGGAAAACAATGTAAAGTTTGACCCTAAAGCCTATATTCCGACAATAACTTCCTATTATTCAACCTCAAAAGGGGAAATGCTTTCAATGCCTTTCAACTCATCCACATCTGTAATGTATTACAACAAGGATGCTTTCCGGAAAGCAGGACTTGATCCTGAAAAACCACCAGCCACATGGCCGGAATTTTTTGAAGCTGCCAAAAAACTTAAAGCTTCCGGTATGGAAGGCGGATTTACTACAAACTGGATATCATGGATACAGCTTGAAAACTTCTCCGCATGGCACAACTCTCCCTTTGGTACCAAAGGAAACGGTTTCGGCGGTCTTGATACAGAACTTGTTTTTAACAATGCCCTTGTACAGAGACATTTTCAGACTATATATGATCTGAGCAAGGACAAAGTATTTATTTACGGAGGCCGTGAAAACAAGGCTAATCCTCTTTTTACATCTGGTCAGGTTGGTATGCATTTTGAATCAATCGGCGGTTACGGCAATATGAAAGCTAACTGTAAGTTTGATTTCGGCGTTGCAAGACTTCCTTATTATCCTGACGTAAAAGGCGCTCCCCAGAACTCTATTATCGGCGGAGCCAGCCTCTGGGTTTTTGACAGAAAAGACAAGGAAGAACTTAAGGCTGTTGCTGAATTCTTCGCATTTCTTTCAAAACCTGAAATTCAGGCATTCTGGCATCAGAACACCGGCTATCTCCCGATAACAAAAGCTGCCTATGAACTTACAAAGAGCCAGGGATATTATAAAGATAATCCAGGCCTTGAAGTAGCGATTAATCAGCTTCTTAACAAACCTCCTACACCCAATTCAATGGGAATAAGATTCGGTAATTTTAATATTATCCGCGAAATCGAAGATCAGACCTGGGAAGATATCCTGGGAGGCAAAATCAGTGTAAAAGACGGGCTTTCCAAAATGGTAGCTGACGGTAATAAAACACTCCGCGATTTTGAAAGAATAAACAAGTAAGTTATTTGTAAAACAATAACTTGGATATAACTGGAATACAGAGGCAGGTCGGATGAGTGTTAAAAAGTCTCCCCTGCCTCTGCTGTTTTAATTTTCCCGTTGTGTCGGGATAATTTAAAAACACAGGAAGGTCAGGATGGTTAAACAATATGAATTTTCAAACAAGGAGCTGCCGTATCTTCTTGTTCTTCCGCAGATGATAGTCGTTTTTATCTTTTTTTTCTGGCCAGCAGGACAGGCTATCTGGCAGTCGTTTTTCATTCAGGACGCATTTGGCGGGCGTCTGATTTTTGTAGGTATTGAAAATTACGTCAAACTTTTCACAGACCCTGATTATTGGGACTCATTCGGGGTATCTACCCTTTTTGCTGTTCTTGTCGCTTTTTTTTCAATGATAATTGCCCTGTTTCTTGCTGTCCAGGCAAACAAGAAAATCAGGTTTGCCTCATTTTACAAGACCATGATGATATGGCCTTATGCTGTCGCGACTATGGTTGCCGGTGTTCTCTGGCTTTTTCTTTTTAACCCCAATGTTGGAATAATCGCCTGGACACTTAAACATAAATTCGGAATGGAATGGAGCCATCTCCTTAATACAGGACACGCTCTTACGCTTATAACAATCGCTGCGTCATGGAAACAGATAGCCTATAATTTTGTTTTTTTCCTTGCAGGACTGCAGAGTGTCCCGGCGACACTTATTGAAGCTGCCGCGATAGACGGGGCAGATAACAATAAACAGTTCTGGCATATCATATTCCCCCTTATCACCCCCACAAGTTTTTTTCTTCTTGTCATGAACCTTGTTTATGCTTTTTTTGAGACTTTCCCCATCATCCACCAGGTAACGGCCGGAGGCCCGGGAAAGGCGACAAGTATACTTGTCTACAAGGTATGGAGAGACGGGGTAGTTAACCTTGATTTGGGCGGCTCTGCAAGCCAGTCGGTTGTCCTTATGATCCTGGTTATCGGACTTACAATTGTGCAGTTCCGCTTTATTGAGCGGAAAGTCAATTATTAAGAGGGCATTATGACAGAACATTCAAAATTTCAGAAAATCATACCGCATCTTTATTTAATGATTGCGATTTTTATTATTATCTTTCCCATTTATGTAGTTTTTGTTGCCTCAACCCTTACGAGCGCCGATATCCTTGCCGCGCCGATGCCGCTGAAACCGGGCGTCCATGGTGTCGAGAATTATACACGGGCCCTGCTTGAGGGATCTGAGAATATGGGCGCACCCGCCCTAACCATGATCAAGAACTCTCTTATAATGGCGCTGGGGATATCTGTCGGCAAGATTATGATTTCACTTCTTGCCGCATATGCAATAGTTTTTTTTGATTTCAAACTCCGCAAGTTCTGTTTCTGGAGTATATTTATCACACTGATGCTGCCTGTCCAGGTTCGTATCATGCCCACATACAAGGTAATCTCGGACCTTGGGATGCTTAACACATATGCGGGGCTGATTCTTCCGATGGTAGTATCAGCAACAGCGGTGTTTCTCTTTAGGCAGTTTTTTATGACAATTCCGAAGGAGATTGTTGAGGCGTCACAGATTGACGGAGCGGGACCGATGACATTTTTCTTCAGGATACTGATTCCAATGACAAGAACACCGATTGCAGCCATGTTTGTAATACAGTTCATTTTCGGGTGGAACCAGTACCTTTGGCCGCTTCTGATAACTACCAAGGAGAAATACTACACTCTTCTTATAGGTATCAACAGGATGCTTTCGGGGGCCGATGTCCAGATTGAGTGGCAGATTGTAATGGCTACAACGCTTCTCGCGCTGATACCGCCTGTAGTCGTTGTAATGGTAATGCAGAAACAGTTTGTTACAGGAATGACAGACACAGAAAAATAAATATTTGATATATAAACCAGGAGTACTAAATGGCTAACGTAGTTTTAAAAAATGTGACAAAGATATACGATGGCTCGAGCAAAGCAGTGGATTCGGCCAACATCACTATTGAGGATAAGGAGTTTGTGGTTTTTGTCGGCCCTTCCGGCTGCGGCAAATCCACTACATTGAGAATGATTGCAGGACTTGAGGATATTACTTCAGGTGAAATATTTATAGATGGGGATCTTGTGAATAACATCCCCCCCAAAGACCGCAATATAGCTATGGTTTTTCAGAATTATGCGCTTTATCCCCACATGAGTGTTTACGACAACATGGCATTCGGACTAAAAATCAGAAAACTCGATAAAACAGAAATTGATGAACGTGTCCGCGAGGCTGCAAAAATTCTTGATATTGAAAAGCTGCTTGACCGCAAACCGAAACAGCTTTCCGGCGGACAGCGCCAAAGGGTCGCCGTAGGCCGGGCTATAGTCCGCAACCCCAAAGTATTTCTATTTGATGAGCCGCTTTCAAATCTTGACGCCAAACTAAGGGTGCAGATGAGGGCTGAAATTATTCAGCTTCATGACCGGCTTCAGGCTACAATAATTTATGTAACCCATGACCAGGTAGAAGCCATGACAATGGGGGACCGGATTGTTGTAATGAAGGACGGGATAATCCAGCAGATAGGATCTCCTCTGTATCTTTATAATCAGCCTGTAAACAGGTTTGTCGCAGGGTTTATCGGTTCTCCTCCTATGAATTTTATCAAGGTTGATGTTGTTGAAAAAGCGGGGAAAATTTCAATTGAAGAAGGCTCCTGCACCCTGTTTCCGGATGAAAAACACATTGCTCTTCTTAAACCTTATGCTGGTAAGCAGGTTGTTTTTGGAATAAGGCCGGAAGATCTGCCGTATGATGAGACAAATGCCGTGTCTTCACTTAAGGCTGTTATAACTGTATCGGAACCGCTCGGATCTGAAATACACATCTGGGCAAAGACAAAGAATACCCAGATAATTTCAAGAGTTCCTCCTCATCACCTGTTTCATATTGGTGAGGATATTGCTTTTGTGCCTGTAATGGAGAAAGCCCGTTATTTTGATGTGGAGAGCGGTCTTTCGATACTCCCTGTCTCTGTAGTGGAAGACAGGGCATAGAGAAAAAATGGAGAATGCGGGATTCGAACCCGCGGCCTGTTGATTGCGAACCAACCGCTCTAGCCAGCTGAGCTAATTCCCCATATTGAATTGCCTGTCTTTTGGACAACCCTGATTTCAGGTATACCAGAAGACAGGGAATTTGGCAATAAGCTTTATTAAGGCGCATGAAAAAAATCAGGAAAATGAAGAATACCGTTATTCACGTGTGTTTAAATGCCTCTGTTTATAAACATGGTAGTCAGTAATTCCAGTTCCATTTGGAAATATCGATGGAGCTTTCAATAATGGATTCTGTATCGTCATCAAGCTGATAAAAAAAATCAAATCCTGTAATGTTTTCTATGTAATCAATAGGGAAAGCGAAAGCCTGTAATACTGCCGTGCATTTTTTGTTGGGGATAATGAAGCCGATCCCCTTGATATCAGGTTCTGATGAATCAGCTATTACCTTGAAGAAATATGAGGGGACTGCTACATTATTTGTTCCTATTGTTTTATATCCTTCTGTGATTATCGGCCCTGTTGCAACAAGGATTTTTTCATTGCTTATTGCCCACTGCCGCACAAGTTCTTCCAGGTCTTTCCAGACTTTTCTGTTAAACTGCGCTTCCTGGGGGCTTATGTTGCTCATGTAAAATGATTCACCCATAGCCTCTTCCGACCATTTCATATCTCCCGCCGGGGCAAGATGCCCCCTGTCGTATCCTGAAGCCTTATAATCTGAAGGATCGGCGGAGCCTGTAATGATATTGGGGTCAGGCCTGAAATTGTCTTTTCTTCTATGAATGCCGCGCGCTTCATCCGCTGTAAGCTCCCAGGCAACCCAGTCTGGCTGTTCAAAAATTTCGTTATACTACAGTGAAAACCCTGTATAGCTGTATATTTTTCCGGAAGGAAAAGGTAACTCATGAGTCTGGGGACATACATTCTGCGCTGCTGCGAGCAGTAAAAAAATAACAAAACGGTACTTGCTGCTGATAATAAAACTGTCCCCCTATACCCGATTGATATATTTAATAAACTTAAGTTTTAGAGGTTAATTATTACCTGAAATTAACACAGTCATCACGCCATAAACAGTCATAAAGCGCGCATACCGGTGCTATTTCAGACTGATAGCAGGGGCTGTTGCCTTCTTTTACCTGAATGGCCCTTATAAGTTCTTTTTTTCCCAGTTTACCCGGGACGATACCCATGGTTTTTGCTTTTGACTTTATTTCTTTCAATTCCATTTGAGCTACCGCCTTTATGATAATAATTTGCCGGAAAACGGCAGACAACAGTTGTTGTTTTAAATTCTAATTCCACGGATTGAATTATGCAATTAAAATTAAAATATTGCAGGAATTAATTCATTGTAATAAAAAATTAGTATTTTATAATTATATATATTGATTCTAAAAAAAGGGAATTATGTATGAAAAAAATATCGATTTTCTTCCTTTTTGCTGTTTTTTTTGTTTCATGCACTTTTATACCGGAGCCTCCTCAACTTACCGGAGGGAAAAGATATTTATATATTTTCCATAATGATGATGCCGTGTTTAATTTTGAACAAGCCCCTAAAATCAAAGATATTCTGGACAAACATTATATTCAGATGAGTATAAGGCTCTCATCTCAGTATGATCGGGATTATATGAATAATTTTATTTCCAGTCTCAGGAAGAAAGGTATTTATCGCGAAAATATGAAAATTGACAGGTACCTGCTTATCAAGAAAAATCCAATGGATAAATTAAGCATGAAATATATAAATAAATTTAAATTAACACAAACACCGGAGCTTGTTGTTGTTAATGAAAAAGGGAGGATTCTGGGCCATTATGTCAGACATCACACCTTTGCGGACAATATCAGGATCAATGAGTATGAAGAATCCGGAATAGAATTAAAAAAAATATTCTGGAATATTGAAGACCGGGAAGACAGAATGTCCCTGCTTGATTTTTTAAGGAAACACGCTGAATAAAAAATATCAGGAAAAACTGATTGAAATAATCAACCTGATTCCTCATGTGAGATATTCTCCCCAAATATCACTCATGTAATGAACACCTGAATATAATCTGCTGAAGCCAGAGGGTATTAATAACCCCCGGGCAATTGCATCCGGGGGTTTTGAAAAACAGTTTTGTTTACGCAGTTTTTGAGGCGCTTTTCTGGGTAAAAAGCGATACAGCTACAAGCACTGTAAATGAAAGCGGTATTGAAATAATACCAGGATTGTCCAGAGGGAAAACTGCGTCTGCAGGATTCCATCCGTACATTGCGAACATGCTGGGAGATAAAAGTATAATAGCAATTGATGAAACTACCCCGACAGCAACCGATGCCGTTATTCCTTTTGAGGTGGTTTTTTTCCAGAAAAGAAGCATGATTATCGCCGGTAGGTTTGCAGATGCCGCAATAGCGAACGCAAGTCCTACAAGGAATGAAACATTCATCCCTTTGAAAAGTATCCCGAGTATAATGGCAATGCCTCCTACAACTACGGCCGATATTTTCCCCGCTTTTACCTTGCTGCTGTCTGAGAGTTTCATTCCCAGAAAGTTGGTCATGAGGTCATGGGCTACCGCACCTGATGCCGCTACTATGAGGCCGCTTACAGTTCCAAGGACGGTAGCGAATGCGATTGCCGAAATAATGGCAAACAGATAAACACCAAAGGTCTTCGCCAGTAAAGGCGCTGCCATGTTGCTGCTTTCAACATCCATACCGCCGTTTACCATCGCCCCGATACCCATATAAAGTGTAAGGATATAGAAAAATCCTATAGCGGCAATTGCCACAATTGTCGATTTTCTCGCATCCTTGGGACTCGGTACTGTGTAATACCTTATAAGAACATGAGGAAGCGCGGCAGTTCCAAAGAAAAGCGAGAGCATAAGGGATACAAAATTAAGTTTTGAAGTAATTGATGAATCTCTTTCAATCTTGAATTTTAGGCCCGGCCTTAATATTTTATTGCCTTCTGTATTTTTCTGGTGCCAGATAGTAACCTTGTCTTCTCCGTCTGTTATTGTTACAGGATTAAACAAACTGACTCCGCTTTTCTGGATTACAGAGAAAAACTTAAATGGACCGAGTGGACCTGTTTTTTCAACTTCTTTTCCATCCACTACAATTTTTGTCATGTGTCCAACAGAGTAGAATTTTTCCGCTTCTTTCGGTTCACCGTTGTACAGCACTTTGCCTTTATCTGTTTTTGTTTTTGAAAGCACTTCTGTAAGTGTCCAGCTTCCTTCTTTTTGACTGAGCTGCCACCATGTTGAAATCCCGCCTTTGTCAAGTTTTACAAAATCAAGATCTCCTGATTTAACCTGTGAGGAAACTGCATAGGATTTATCAGCTATGGATGTTACACTGCCCCCGGTGGCAACTGCTTCAATCTTTTTGAATTCATGATAATTATCGTTAGGTTTCAGGTTTAATCCTTTTCCAAGGATACTGAAAACAAGTATTGTAGAAAAAACAATCAGCAGCCCCCCTTTCAGGAACTGGACATAGGTAGTTGATTTCATCCCTGCAGTCGCGACAATCAGTATTACAATACTTCCAACCATAATTACACCGACATAGTGGGGAAGTCCGAGCAGCGGAGTTACAAGCGCGCCTGCTCCAACCATCTGCGGTATGAGATAAAAGATTGAAATTACAAGGCTGCTTATCCCGGCGACAAGCTGTATTCCCCTGGAATTGAATTTTGAGTCAAGCGCGTCTGTAAATGTATATTTCCCAAGTCTTTTCATGGGCTCTGCTACTACAAACAGGGCTACGACCCAGCCGGCAAGATATCCTATCGAATATAGAAATCCGTCATATCCGGCGGTAGCGATCATACCGCAGATTCCGAGAAATGATGCTGCGGAAAGATAATCACCGGCGAATGCTACTCCGTTTACAGGCCAGGATATGGTTCCCCCTGCTGTATAATACCCTTTTGATGAACTGGTCTGACGGGCGAAATAAAAAGAGAGGCCGAGAACCATAATGACAAAAAAGAAAAAAACGCCGATTGCGATAGGAGATGCTGTATAGATCATTTGGCGCCCCCTTCGGTACTGATATTCAGTTCATCCTCTTTCTTTGTACAGAAATAGTTATAGATTATTCCCAAAATGATTGCTAACAGAATGAGACCGAATCCGTAAACAATCGCGAGGTTAAGCCCCAGAAAAATTTCCTTCTCCATAATTACAGGATTTAATGTGTTGATAGCTACAAATAATCCGTAAATTAATGCGTAGACAAAAAAGAGAATAACTCCCAGTTTTGATTTATACCTGATTGCATTATCCGGACCGAGCTGAACGGCAGGACCGTGATCCATATATACCCCCTTAAAGTTGTTAAACTTCATGATGACTGCTAAAAGCAGTATAAGTCAAGCAAAAAACTGACCGACCGGTCGATAAAAATAGTTACTCCTGGAGGCAAAGCTGTATTATAATGAAAAATGATGAATGAGCCTTTCCTGACTGTAAACATGCACTGCCACTCAAATCTCAGCGATGGTATTCTGCCTGTTGATGAACTTGTGGAATTTTTATCGAAAAACAGCGTTCAGTTCGCCTCCCTTACTGATCATGATACTTTGAAGGGACAGGAGCTTTTTCATGACCTCTGTGTAAAAAGCGGTATCGGGTTTGTCAGCGGTATTGAAATTACTGCTTCATCTGAGTGGGGTGAGCTCCATCTGCTTGGATACGGCTTTAATTACAGGAGCGAAGCAATAAAGGCTTTTTTTCCTGATGACCTGCCATCGAGAACTGCTGTTGATTATAGAACTGTCATAGATATTGTCCATGCGGAGGGAGGGAAGGTCTTTCTTGCCCATCCGCTGACTGTTTCAAAAGATTTTACGGCTCTTTCGTCAATTATCTCCCGTTTAAGGGAAGCCGGACTTGACGGAATTGAGGCTTTATATGGAATGTATGAGGAAGCTGATCAAAAAAAACTGCTTTCTATAGCTGAAGAACTTGATCTTCTTGTTTCTGCCGGGACAGATTATCACGGTTTTACGATGCCTTCAGGAGGTGCTCCTGCTTTTCGGAAAGCAGGTTTGTTTTCCAAACCAGGAGAGAGTATTTCTTATGATAACTGGAAAAAATTCCGCTTAGCCGTATTCAGCAATTCCGCGGTAAATTCTTCTGTTACGACAGGCAGCAACGGTGCTGCTGACAGCAGAGATTCCTCCCGCTCCAATAAAAAAGAAATTAGCAGAATAAGCTATTTAAAAATAATTTTTCCCGCGTTTCTCGCTGTTTTACTGTTTACTGTTACTATTTTCAATATCCTGATTCCTAAAATTGAAGATGTTCTTCTTGCCAGGAAAAAGGAAATGATAAAAGAGCTTACAAATTCGGCTGTAAGCATTCTTGAAGAATTCAATCTCGATGTTGAAAACGGCCTTATTACGGAAGATGAGGCAAAGCAGAAAGCTGCAAAAATTATTGAGTATATAAGATATGGAGGGGAACACAAGGATTATTTCTGGATTACAGACATGAAGCCTGTGATGATTGTCCACCCCTACAAAAAAGAACTTGAAGGAAAATATGTCGGCGATTATCAGGACAATGCCGGCACAGCTGTATTCATGAAATTTGTTGAAGCTGTAAGAAAAAACAGGGAAGGGTATGTTGAATATCAGTGGCAGTGGAAGGATGAAAAAAGCAGGATTATGTCAAAGCTTTCCTATGTTAAACTTTATGAACCCTGGGGCTGGATTATAGGAACAGGCATTTACATAGATGATCTTCAGATTGAGGTAAAAAAGATAGAAAGCTTTATTATAAGTTTTTCTGTTGTAATAATAGTAACAGTATCTATTCTGCTTTTTTTCCTGGTAACTCAAAGTATAAAATCTGAAAAAGTAAAGCAGAAAAAAGAGAAAGCACTCGCCGAGTCAAACGAGAAATACCGAACCCTTGTATCAGCCACAGGAGAAGGCACTCTTATTATACAGAACGGTAAATGCACCTATTCAAATCCGAAGATACAGAATATTTTAGGCTATACTGAGGATGAACTGCTTCTCCTTGCGATTCAGGATATTATTGTTCCCGAATCTGTGGATTCCCATGGAAGATTTTATATCGAATCCCTGATGCATAACGAAATACTTCCGTCTGTCTGTGAAACCGGAATGAGAAAAAAAGACGGTAAATTCATCGATGTCATTCTTGATACAGACAGGATAAATTTTTCAGGCGGTGACGGGTTTATAATAAATGTAAGGGAAACCGAAAAAAGCGGCAGACTCAGCTATATAAGGGACAGGAAGAAAAATAAAATAATCGGGGAGCTGCAGACAGCGATTCTTTTTTTAAGCGAGCCGGTCGTCAACATAGCAGAAGAGGCTGTAATCTGCCCCATGAAAACCAGAATTCGTGAAGCCGCATCAGTAATGACTGAGAAAAAAGTTTCCTCAATTTTTATCTCGTCGGAGGACGGGGAGATAATAGGAATTGTAACAGATCATGATATCAGAATGAGGGTCGTATCCGGGCAGATTAATCCTCAGGAAAGTCTTTATAAAATAATGAGTTCGCCTTTAATTTCAATTTCAGGCAGTTCCCTTATTTATGAGGCAATCTCAGTAATGAGAAGAGGCAGCATAAGCCATCTTGCTGTAAGGGATGAGGGGGGCAATCCATATGCTGTGGTAAGGGCAAAAGAGCTTCTTGCGTTTCATAAATATCCTGCCGCAGTACTGACTTCTGAAATTAATTCGGCAGGTTCGTTTACTGAACTCAGGAGATCTTTCAGCAAAATGCCTGTAATGATGAAAACACTTGTTGATACCGGAGTCAAGCCTCAGAATATAACCAGAATGATATCATCCTTTTCCGATTCACTTACTGCAAGAATTATAGAACTTGCAGAGTCTGAGCTGGGGCCACCTCCTGTAAGCTATGTCTTTATATCGCCCGGAAGCCACGGAAGGGGAGAGCCTACGCTTGTTTCAGACCAGGATAACGCGATTATCTACTTTGATATGGCGGATGACGAAAAAGAAAAATCCGCGGTTGAGTATTTCATAAAGCTTGGGGAATTGGTCTGCTCCGAGCTTGCCAGGTCCGGGTTTGAGCTCTGCAAAGGGAAAATCATGGCAAGCAATCCTGCATGGGTCTGTTCCCTTTCCGGCTGGAAAAAATATTTTACTGCGTGGATAACAGAGCCTAAAGCTGAAGAGTTTCTTAAATTCAACATGTTCTTCGATTTCAGGGTGATATACGGCGATTCTGTGCCGGCGAAGGAACTCAGGAGCCATATAAAAAGGCTATTGGCGGTGAATCCCCCTTTCTTTGCCCACCTTGCCCAGAATACCCTTCTTTATAAAACACCTTTAGGATTTATGGGTAATATTATCTTTAATACTGATGATTCAAGTAACCAGATATTCGATATAAAGGAAGCGCTGCTTCCAATTGTAAGTTTTGCCAGAATTTATGCCTTAAAGCATAATATTGAAAATACAAATACCTGGGAAAGACTTTCACAGCTTAGTGAAAAAGGAATAATTCTTGAATCAAGCTATAATGAAATAAAGCATGTTTATGATTTTCTTATGCAGATGCGTCTTAATACCCAGTCTGCGGCAATGGATAACAACCTTGAGCCCGGCAATACTGTCTCGAGATCTTCACTTACCAATATCGAGACAGCGCTGCTTAAGAATTCCCTCAACCAGATTTCAGACATACAGAAGAAAATAATATATGATTTTATGGGTGGTGTGAATCCGTCCTGACAGCGCATACCCTGATGCCGTATAAAAATATAAGGAAGAATAAAAGTATGAAATACTCACTCTGCATTACAACTCCCGAGGTGAAAGCTGTACTTCCTCTTGCCATGCTAAGAGGTTCTTTTATGGAAAAAACAGTAAAAGCTTCAAATTACGGTTATGCCGGTGTTGAACTTATGACAGTTGAGCCGCTCAAGGTCGATGCTTCCTTTATCAGGGATTCGCTTTTGTCGGGAGGTCTTGCGATTTCCGCTGTTTCTTCCGGCGCTGTTTTGTCAACAGCCGGTCTCTCTCTCCTTGCGGAAGACGAAAAAACAAGAGCGGCCGCAGGGAAACGACTTTCTGAGCTGATTCAGTTTGCAGGCAGGACCGGGGCGAAAATTGTAACAATAGGCAGTTTCCGCGGCAGGGCTTCTTCAGTAGGAGGAAGCAGGAATGCTTACCGTATTCCTTCCGCAGTTTTAAAGGAATCCTCAGCAGAAGCTGAATCCCTGAACGTAAGTATCGCACTTGAACCGATAAACCGTTTTGATTCGGATTTCCTGCATACCGCGGATGAGGCCTCCGGCTTTATAGAAAATACCGGCTGCAGCAATCTAGGGATTCTGCTGGATACATTTCATATGAATATGGAAAGCCCTCCTTACTCTGCCACAGGTAATGCTACCCTGTGGGATGAGGGTTGGTTTGTTTTTAATCTTGATGATGGTGATTCTTCTCAATTTATTGTTTCATCCGATATTGTAGTTGACAGTCTGGTGAAAATTGAAGTTTTTTATGATACTGAGGGAAATTTTCCTGTAACTGTTACCAGTCATACTGTTGGAGGGGGACCAGAAATCTATAACATTAAATATTGAATGGGATATTAATATTGATGGTGAAAAAAATCTTTGGGTTAAAATGTCAAATGATTCTATTGACTATTCAGGAATCTTTTATAACCTTATATGGTTTGTATCAAGATATTGAAAGATAACGGGATGTATTATGAACTTTAGAATTGAAAAAGACACGATGGGCGAGGTAAGGGTACCGGAAGACAGGTACTGGGGCGCCCAGACACAGAGAAGTCTTGAGAACTTCCGGATCGGGAAAGAGAAAATGCCCATGGAGGTGATTACCGCACTTGCCGTAATCAAAAAGGCAGCTGCGGCTGTTAACAGCAGCCTGGGAAAGCTTGATGCCGGGAAAATGGATGCCATTGTAAAAGTCTGCGATGAAATTATTGATCATAAGCTTGACGGGCATTTCCCCCTGTCGGTATGGCAGACAGGCAGCGGTACCCAGAGCAATATGAATGTTAATGAGGTTATAGCAAACCGTGCCAACGAATTACTCGCATCCGGAGGGGAAAAAATACATCCCAATGATGATGTCAACATGTCCCAGAGCTCAAACGATGCCTTCCCTTCCGCGATGCATATCGCCTCTGTTCTTGAGACTGAAAATTCGCTTCTTCCAGCGATTGTAAAACTGCTTGGGACATTCAAGCGTCTTGAAAAAGAAAATGAGGGTATAATCAAAACCGGACGCACCCATCTTCAGGACGCGGTGCCTATTTCCTTTTCCCAGGAGATAAGCGCATGGACCCACATGCTTGAGAAAGGGAGGAAGAATGTCCTCATGTCGCTCGAAGGGCTGCGCTCTCTTGCTCTCGGCGGCACTGCCGTCGGGACAGGGCTTAACGCGCACCCTGATTTCGGACGGATGGCAGCTGAAGAAATAAGCAGAATAACCGATGTAAAATTCTTCACAGCGAAAAATAAATTCCACGCGCTTTCAAGCAGGGATGATCTTCTCTTTGCGCACGGCGCGCTTAAGGCCCTTGCCGCGGATCTAATGAAGATAGCAAACGATATAAGGTGGCTTGCAAGCGGACCGAGGTGCGGGCTGGGGGAGATTACAATACCTGAAAATGAGCCCGGCAGCTCAATTATGCCCGGAAAAGTCAACCCTACCCAGTGCGAGGCGCTTACAATGGCAGCCTGCCAGGTCATGGCAAACGATACAGCAGTAACCCTTGCTTCTTCCCAGGGGAATTTCCAGCTGAATGTTTTTATGCCGCTGTGTATTTACAACTATCTGCAGTCAGTCCGGCTTCTGTCTGATTCTATGAATTCGTTTAACGATAACTGCGCCTGCGGCATAAAACCTGACAGGGCAAAAATGAAAAGCAATCTTGACCGGTCCCTTATGCTTGTCACAGCCTTAAATCCTAAAATAGGCTATGAAAACTCTGCAAAAGTCGCCAAGCTGGCCTTTGAAAAAGGGATTACCCTGAAGGAGGCTGTAATAGAATTGAACCTGCTTACGGGAAAAGAGTTTGACGATCTTGTGAAACCTGAAAAAATGGTCTGATGCTTACCGGTGAAATAATATGCTGACTGAGCATTTAAACAGCACATCAAATTCTGCTTCCGCTGTTTAAGTTAAAAACCTGTCAGCTTATCTACGGTTCAGCTGTAATATTTTTTATAATCTTCCCTGACAGGGGAGAACACCTCGACAGCAATAGAATCCTCAATTATTTCAGCATGGTGTATAACATCGGGAGGAATGCACCAACTGAACCCCTTCTTCATTTCGTGTGCTATATCAGCAATATAAAGAATGATTCTCCCTGATACAAGATACCCTGTCTGCTCGGACGGATGGCTGTGTAACGGCAGCTTACTGCCTGCAGCCATTTTGAATTCACTCATCAGTGTGTTTTCCCCGTATACAAGTGTTCTTACATCTATCCCTTCTATTGCTTTAAAATATCCGCTATCTGATGGTTTATTTGTCATATAAATTCCTCTGCAGGTGTGGAGTTTTTTTTAATCCCCGTACTCGAAAATCAAAAAAACAGCCGAAGAAAAATATCTCCGGCTGAAGTAATTTTAATAAAAACAGTTTTATTTGATTTTTGGGGCAGCTGGTTTTTTTGCTGCTTTTGGTTTTGCTGCAGGTTTTGTTTTTGCCTTGGCAGCCGGTTTTGCAGCCAGTTTTGTCTCGGCAGCTTTGATTTCTGCCTTGGATAATTTTTTTACTTTTAGAACAGGTTCGTTTTCCTTCGCTATTTTCTGTCCCAATTCCGGAATAACTATTTCGTCTCTTTTCATTATTTCCGAATCAATTTTTTCAACGAAATTTTCAACTGCGCCAATAAGGGATTCTGTAGCAAAATAAAGTTTTCCGATCTGTATGTCTTTAAGTGCGGCAAAATCTTCCGCTTTTGCTGTATTTGCTGCTGCAACAAGGTCAGCAATCAATTTATCAAGTTTTGCATAAGTTATCATAATTTCCTCCATCAGTATTTTACTATCTAATTATATATATTTCAATAATAAAATATTGCCGTTTTTTATTTACAGCGCTTCTGTATTTATTTTGACAAGCTTTTTTTCAGTAAACAAAAAAAAGTACCGTTATCATGATATCAGTATTATAATCAATTGAGGCCTATAAAGACATGATCGGATTCAGAAAAAGCATAGGGTTTGAATTATCAGGTTATATTCTCATAACAATGATTCTTTTCCTGGCCGCCATACTTGTCTTCAGCATAAAATATATCAGTACTTTTTTTATTAATGCTGCGGAAGATCAGTCAATGACTGTTCTTTATGAAACCGACTATAAGATAAAGAGCTTTTTTAACGATATTGAAAATCTTTCGGAATCGCTGATTAATTACAGCGCTGTATACGAAGTGAGGACTTCTGAGATGAAGGAACTGTTTATCTCAAATGTTCTTGCAAGGAAAAAATATTTAAGGGCCATTTACCTGGGAACAAAAACTGATAAAATGTACGAATGGGGCTATGGCGAGGGATTCATTGATTATACCCCGAGTTTCCCTGAGGGTTACAGTCCTGTCTACAGGCCATGGTATAAAACTGCAATTGAAAAAAAATCCCATGCAATTACAAACCCCTATGTCTATGCAAGCATAGATAAAACCGGAATTACAAGCGTAAATCCTGTTTATAATACTGAAACCGGAGAATTCACCGGAGTTCTGGGCATAGATATAATGCTTGACTCGATGAGCGATTTCCTTGAAGAGATAAATATTACAAATAACGGAAAAATAGTGCTGCTCACCGATACAGGTTATATAATTGCAAGTCAGTTCAAAGATTTGGAAGGAATATCATCATCCATACATGATGTGCTCATCGAAAATCTTAAAAATATGATAGACGCTCATACCGGCAGATTTTTTACCCGCCTGAAGGGGGATGACTATTTTATTGTTTATAACAGAAATACAATAACCGGCTGGATTATCGCAATTGGATACCCCTATTCAGGAATAACTGAGGGGCTTGATAAAACACTTCTGGTAATATCTGCAGTGTATCTGCTGCTTACAATAATGCTGACAATCACGCTTGCGGGGATAAGCCGTCAGCTTATAGTAAAGCCTCTTGAAAATCTTGTTTCAGTAATGAAAATGATTGAGAGCGGCAATCATGCTGCAAGGGCGGATGTAACAACCGAAAATGAATTTTCCATCCTTGGAGCTCAGTTTAACAGACTGTTTGAACTTGTACAGGAATATTCACAGTGCCTTGAGAAAAAAGTCGACGAGAGAACAAGGGAAGTGATACATCTGCAGCATGAAAACACCCGGCTCAGGATAATCGAGGAGAAGGAGAGAATAATAAGTGAATTGCATGATTCAATCGGCGCAAAACTTACCAATATCAATATCTGCAACAATGTAGCCATCAGCCTTGCCGGCCGGGAGGAAGGCGATCTTCTCAGGATGCTCAAGGTGACGGATGATAATTGTACAAACGCCATGCATGAACTCCGGGATATTGTGAACGGCATAAGCAGGCAGAATGCCTCTGAGCAGCTGATCTGTTTTATCGAGGAGGAAATACCGGACCGCCTTGAGCTGAAAAATATTACTGCTGCCGTTAAGTGGAAAGTGAGAAAGAAAACATTTATCTCAGGTATTACAGAAGAAACTGCCGGAGAACTGGTTAAAATCATTGAAGAGCTTACCAGTAATATCTTGAAACATTCAATGGCGAATAACGTTAAAATTGAAATTTCAATGATGAAGAAAATATTTGAAATAGTATTCAGGGATAATGGAACAGGCTTTAATCCCGAAATTCAAGGCAGCGCTGATAAAGGATACGGACTTAGAAATATCAGGCAGAGAATTGAAAAAACCGGCGGTACTGTAAGGATTGAATCAAAACATGGCGGAGGGACATCTGTCTTCCTTGTTTTCCCTGCTGCAGGAGCAGTTATTGAAACAGCTTAGCGTGTATATTGTTGAGGATGTAAATGAAGTCAGAGAGGGGCTCCGCTACCTTTTGAGCCTTGACGGGGAAATCAATGTTATTTCTACATTCAGCTGTGCTGAAGAACTGATTCTTGATCTTTCCCGCGGCGGACGTGCTGATGTTATACTGATGGATATCGGTTTACCGGGTATGGACGGTATTGAGGCGACAAAGGTTGTCAAGAAGTGTTATCCCCATATCAGCGTATTAATGCTTACTGTGTTCGGTGAACAGGAAAAAATTATCCGGGCTGTAAAAGCCGGGGCTTCAGGGTATGTTCTTAAAAACACAAAACCGTCACAGCTTTCAGACCAGATTAAATCCATAAGAAACGGCGGCTCTCCCATAAGTCCTGAAGCGGCAAGCAAGCTTTTTGAGGAATTCAAGAAAGATGAAAAAACATCTGTTCCCGGAGATGATGATGCCTACAATCTTACCGCACGGGAAAAAGAAATACTGAAAAGCATTGCAAACGGTTATACATATAGGGAAATAGCCGGTATCTTTAAAATTTCAAGCGCAACTGTCAAAAAGCATATACTCCATATTTACCGTAAGCTTGATGTTTCATCAAAAGTGGAATTTATGAAAAAAGTACTGAATGAGAATCTGCTTTAAAAAACTATCCCCCCCCAATTGGTGTACGGTTCAGCCTGCTTATTCATGCATATCACCCTTTTATGCATGATAAATGGTTCATATGGTGTATTTACATACTGTATTTCCCGTTGTCTAATTAATTAAATTATCCAAAGGGGGAAATAATGAGTTCTGAAATCAGGAAAAAAGGGATGTTTGATTTTTATTTCAAAACAAACCTTTTAATGAGAATTCTTGTCGGTCTTATACTCGGAGCAATAGCAGGTATTGTGTTTGGCAGTAAAATAGCCTGGGTTAATCCTTTCGGCAGCCTGTTCATCAATCTTCTTAAAATGATTGTAACACCTGTAATTCTTTCAACACTTGTCGTAGGTGCTGCGAGCATAAGCCCTGCAAAACTTGGAAAAGTAGGGGTAAAGATTATTGTCTATTATCTTTTGACTTCTGCATTTGCTGTAGCAATCGGTCTTCTTGCCGCAAATATTTTCAAGCCCGGGATGGGACTTGCTCTCGCGGGCGCCGCCGATGCTGCAGGGAAAACATTAACTCAGCCTTCGCTTATCGATACTCTTCTTAAAATCGTTCCCACAAATCCTTTTGCATCAATATCATCAGGTGATGTTCTTCCGATTATCTTTTTCGCGATACTTTTCGGTATAGGTATTTCCTACCTGAAAATAAGCAGTGACGCGAGGATAAAGGCGGCCGGCGATGTACTTTTTGATGTTTTTGACGGTGCGGCAGAGGTTATGTATATGGTTGTTGGATGGGTCCTCCAGTATGCGCCGATAGGTGTTTTCGCTCTTATCGCTGTTGTTTTCGGGAAACAGGGAGCCCAGGCATTCGGGCCTCTGGGAGCAGTAACGCTTACAACATACCTTGCACTGATTATTCATGTAGTTGTAGTTTACGGCCTTATCCTTACAATTAACAAACTGAGTTTTATAAAGTTTCTTAAAGGGGCAAGAGCTCCCATGATTACAGCGTTTGTAACAAGAAGCAGCTCAGGTACACTGCCTGTTACCATGAAGGCAGCATCTGAGAATCTTGGAATAGGAAAAAATGTTTATTCTTTTACCCTTCCGCTTGGAGCCACTATCAACATGGACGGAACCGCGATCTATCAGGGTGTCTGCGCTCTGTTTATAGGATATGCTATAGGACTTCCTCTCGGATTCGGACAGCAGATGACTATAATCATAACAGCAGTACTTGCTTCAATCGGAACAGCCGGTGTACCCGGGGCCGGGGCAATAATGCTTCTTATGGTTCTAAACTCAATAGGCCTTCCTGTTGAGGCAGGGACACCGGTTGCAGCAGCCTATGCGATGATTCTCGGAATTGACGCCCTCCTTGACATGGGCAGAACTTCTGTAAACGTTACCGGAGACATGGTTGGAACTGCCATAGTTGCAAAGAGTGAAAAGCAGCTTGACCTTGCAAAATGGTAAACCTGGTAAACCGCAGTTTTTAATAATTAAGATGCATCCATGATTGGAGGCGGGATTTTTACAATGTCTGATGGGAATACAGAACTTGTCTTTGTATTTTCATCAGACATCCTTTTATTTAAGGTCTCATGCAGATCATTTACAATATTTGAGTAGATAATGAAAGCGTCATACGGTGAATAAAAATAGTTAAAGTATTTATGTATTTCTCCGTCCTGAAAATATTTTGTGGACATATAGTAAAAATGGTCAGATGTCTGGAGCTTTCTCCATGTATCGATAAGCTCATCGCTTCCGGTTTGTTTTATTGCTGTTTCCAGCCTGTAAATCATATTTAGTGCAGACCTCTGCATGGCATTTCCAGTCCATGCTGACAAGTCTCTCTCTTTATCTGCCCAGGATGTGTAGTCCGGAACATCAATGATTCCCGCGCTTTTATGGCGTGCTTCAGCTTCTTTCGGCAGGATTAAATCTATATCTGTTTTCTGAATGATTGCAGAAACAAAGTCCTGAAAGAAAGAAAAAATGCCTGTTTCTCTCCATTGATGTTCCCCGAATGTCTCAAAGTCCATAAAGAGATTGATAAGCTCACGGTCAGAAAGGGCTTGCTTTATCCATTTTAAATATTTTTCTGCGGAAAGAGGATATTCCTTCCATTTTTTATCCGAAAACCTGAATGCGATATCATCAGAGAGCCTGTAATTTTTCAATAAGAGATTAAGGGTTGAATCCCCTGTTACACCTGCAGATCTATCTTCAGAGCCTGTTTTTACTGCACTGTGGTAAAGATAATTGGGAGATCTCCAGCCGAGATTGGTGTCAGCCCCTTCCGCCAGAATGTTTTTAAACCCTAGCTCTGCGGCAGAGGAAGCAATATCGTTATTGTAGATAAGCTCTGTGTTTCTGAATGTGACAGGCTCTTCAGCGAAAAGGTCTGTGATTAAATTTTTGTGCTTTTCAACCTGTTTAATGAATTCTTCCCGTGAATATAAAAAGGCAAGCGAGTGGTAATAAGTTTCTGATAGGAATTCAACGCAGCCTGTCTCGGCCAGTATTTTAAGAAGTCTTATAACTTCCGGATTATATTTCTGCAGCTGTTCAATTGCTGTACCTGTAATTGAAAAACTTAATCTGAATTTGCCCTTGTATTTATTTACAAGTTTGAGCATAAGCTTACATGCAGGTATATAGCAGTTTCTGCTTACTTTACCGGTTATTTCCCTGTTAAGGTCATCATCTTCATAGAAATGATCAGAGCCGATACTGAAGAAATTGTAGTCTCTTTTAAGCCTTAGCGGCTGATGTATCTGAAAATATATGCAGAGTGATTTCATAAATAACTGCTTTTTCTCCCGTGCAGTGCTACTGCTGCTGAGAATATTTTATACAGCTGCTTTAGAGCAGAGTGCATTGTATATACCGGATATTCTCCTGCCTGCCGCGTCCCAGCTGATGGTTTTCATATCTTCCCTGCATTTTTTTACAATATCCGCCCCTAGTTCATCATCTTCAAGAAGGGAAACTATTGCTTTTGCGAGTTTATCTGTATCCCAGAAGTCTACCTTGTATGCATGTGTAAGGATTTCTGCGGCGCCTGACTGGTTTGATATTATAACAGGGACGTCATAAAGGAGCGCTTCAAAAGGCGACAGTCCGAAGGGCTCTGATACGGAAGGCATGATGTATAAATCGCTTATTGCAAATATTTTTTCCACTTCAGCGCCTCTTAGAAACCCGGTAAAATGAAACCTTTCCGCAATTTCATATTGGGCCATTTTTGTTATCATTCCAGGAAACAGGTCCCCATTGCCGCTCATGACAAATCTTACATTGTTCATCTTGTTAAGGACCTTGACGGCTGCTTCAAGAAAGTATTCCGGACCTTTCTGGGAAGTTATCCTTCCCAGAAAAAGAACTATCTTATCCCTGAAATTTTTTCTTATCTGGTAGCGGCTGAACTGGATATCCCTGCTTACCGCGTTATGCACAACTTCAATCTTGTCGGGATTTATACCGTATTTATTAATTACCATATTCTTTGTGTAATGACTTACAGTGATTATTTTGTCGGCGGTTTCCATCCCTTTTTTTTCAATTCTGACAATGTCGGTATTTGCTCCTGACCATGATCTGTCATACTCGGTTGCGTGTACATGGATGACAAGGGGTTTGCCGCTGATTTTCTTTGCGCATATGCCGGCCGGGTATGTCATCCAGTCGTGGGCATGGATTATATCAAATGTTTCTTCAGCTCCAAGAGCTGTTCCTATAAAGCTGTAATTTATTACCTCATTGAAAAGATTTTTACCGTAATTACCGGTAAAATGTATTATGCTTCCCTGATTTTTCTGATTTTCCATTAACGTTAGAATTTTTTCACTGTTTTCTGCGAGTCCGGGAGAATTCATTCCGGATGTTGTATACGATGTATAATACGGGGAAATAGAGCTGACTGTACATGGATTTTGTGCTGATTTTTTATCAATTTTACCTGATATTTTTTTTATCAATTCTTCAGCAGGATAGTATTTATCTGCAGAGATTACTTTAATCCTGCCGTCAAGTGATACTTTTCCACCCCTGTCGGAAGGAATTACGAATGTAAGGTCGATACCACTTCTTGCAAGGCTGTCCGCAATACCTTTGCATGCAGTACCCAGTCCGCCGCTGATTGCAGGAGGCAGTTCCCAGCCAAGCATCAAAACCTTCATTATTGACCCCTTTGCAGCTTTTTCCGTAACCGGAAATAACAGAGTTAATAAATTAAGCAGAAAAACTATGTATACATGAAATTTACTATTACGAATTGCCGCATGCAAGGATTATACAATTATGAAAATATAAAATAAATAATGTTCATGATTATTTATACAAAAAAAACATAAAAAACATAAAAAAAACGCATGACTGTCCGGTCGTATTTATTTTTTCCCGTGCAGCAGGTCAAGACGTCTTATAAATTCTTTGATAATTATATCATAGAGTTTGTTTCCAAGAATCCTGTCTTCAACGCTTTCCTCTATACTCGGATTGTCATTTATCTCAATAATGCTGGGTTTACCGTTTATAACTTTTAAATCAACCCCATATAGACCGTTTCCAATAAGATTGGTCGCCTTCAGCGCGGCGCTGATAACCTTCTTCGGCGTGTCTGCGATGGAAAGAGTGTCTACGTTTCCGAATTCGGGAGCACCGCTGCCGTTATGGTTATAAATCTGCCAGTGTTCACGGGCCATGTGATATCTGCACACAAAAATAGGCTGGCTGTTCAAGACACCTACACGCCAGTCAAATTCTGTCGGAGTGAATGCCTGTACCAGGAGCAGTGCAGATTTTTTAAACAGTTCAGGGAGCGCCTTTTCGAGTTCATACTTTGTTTCATACTTAAATACGCCCAGGGAAAAAGAGCTGTCAGGAACTTTCAGAACACAGGGAAACCCGATTTCCTTTTCCACTTTTTTTACATTTCCGTGGCTGATAATTATTGTAGGAGGAGTGGGTACCTTGTTTTTATGCATTACTTCAGTAAGGTAAATCTTGTTTGTGCACCTCAATATGGAAAGAGGGTCGTCAATAACTACAAGACCTGATGATTCCGCCCTGCGTGCGAATCTGTATGTATAATGGTTTACAGCAGTGGTATCTCTTATAAAAAGCGCGTCAAACCTGTCCAGTTGGGCTATGTCATCCTTTGAAATAATTTCAACGCCTACGCCGTTTCTGTCTGCTGATTCAAGAAATTTCTCAATAGCATCATTATCAGAAGGAGGATTTGGATCTGACAGTGTTCTTAAGATTGCCATTTCATATTTGTAGATTTTTTTCCCTCTGCTGTCCCTTGCAGATTTTCTTCCTACATAATCTATTATCCTCTGTACAGCAAAATCAATATGGCTTTCATAGATATCCTTGATCGCGATAAGGCTGATCGAATCAAGCTGCCATTTGTTTTTTACTTTAAGGAAGCTTGCCTTGAAAAACGGGAGGGGAAAAACGTTATAAATCATGTTGGCAAGCCTGTTATGGCTTTTAGCTATATTTTTTCCGAAATATATGTTTAGCTCAAATGTCTCGCCATGTACTCTTTTGAGGCTTTTCTGTATCTGTGTATCAAGATCGTGGGATGCCCGTTTTATGATTATGCTCTGTTTCAGGTCCTGAGTTGCCTTTACGGAAGGGATAGGGTAGTGCCCTCGTGCTGCAGCTATCAGTGAAACATAATATCCTATTGACTGATATTTGTATGATTTGCAAAGGTTAAGAACTTTTACGTTTTTTAAATAACTGAAAGACTCATCAGTAAGATAATCACTGGCTTTAATAATATCCGCACCGGGAATATTAAGTTTCCAGCCGGAAGGGTTCTCAAGAACCAGAATAGTATTCATTTCATTCCTTTTCTGTACTTACTCCGTGCTGCACAGAAATATCATTTTTAAAGTTTTCCTTGAAAATATTTTTATAACTATGAATTGTGATTGTCAACCTTTTAGTTCTCTTTTATCAGTCTTTATAAAAAGTTTTTTTTAAAAATTCTCATTTTCATGATATAAAACTATTATGCCAATACAGATCAATTGCAGACCCGGATGCGGCGCCTGCTGCATTTTTATTTCCATTACATCGTATATTCCAGGTATGCCAGTGGGAAAACCGGCAGGTGTCAGATGCGTTAATCTTAATGATAATAACCTCTGTACTCTCTTCGGAAAGGAAAACCGGCCGAAGGTATGCATATCCTTAAGACCGGAACCTCAAATGTGCGGCAGAAATCCTTTAGATGCTGAAAAATATCTTACAATGCTTGAGAATGAGACAACCCCTTCTGCTGAAGAAATTCAGCAATCAGAATTTATCAAAATCACATGATCTCATTGGTTTTTTCCTCTGCTACACCTGAAAGTTTATATCCGGGCGCCAGATTGAAGAGCCTTTTTATGCTTTCATCCTCGTTTTCCCAGGCTTTAATCACCTTTGCTGTAACAATGATATGGTCTCCCGCGACATATTCCGATTCAAGGAGGCATTCGAAGTTTGCCGCGCTGTTTTCCAGTATAAGGCTGTCAACCAATTCAGCTTTGGCGGTTTTGAGCGGCTTAAGTGAGAATTTATCTGTATCCCGTCCTGTTTTTGTACCGTAAAAGAGCACTTCATCCGCCATAAGAGTTGACGGAAATGATATAACAAACTCACCCTTGCGCCTGATTGCCTCAAGCGAATAACGCTTATGGGACAGTGAAAAAGCAAATATAAGGGGATCTTTAGATGCTGTCATTGCCCAGCTGCATGGAGTAGGGTTATATTTCCCTTTTCTGTCTTTTACAATAATCAGTATAACCGGTTCCGGATATTTTCTTTTGACCGCTGATGCAGTTTCGCTGACTTTCTGCATTTGAGATTCCTTTGTTATTTTTTAAATATTGCATTAATATCTTCAAACATTTTCTTCGTTCTGTCCACATCCGGTATTGCATCCATTGTGTAATTGTTTAAAAGATTTACCGGAAGTTCTTCGAGAAACCGTGATGGTCTTGAATCAATAATATCACGCAGATATCGTCTCTGCCTGCAGGAAGTTATAAAAAGTTTTTTCCGTGCCCTTGTGATTGCGACATAAAAAAGTCGTCTTTCTTCTTCAATGTTGCTTTCATTTTCTTCGATTGCGCGCGCGTGAGGTATTATTGAGTCTTCAACTCCCGCAAGGAATACTATATCAAACTCAAGGCCCTTGGCCGCATGTATTGTCATCAGGTTTACTTTCCCCTGCTCATTGTCGTCGATATCATCCCGGGTGATGAGTGTTATCCTGTTCAGGTACTTGAAAATATCAGGATCAATATTATCGGGGTCGCTTTCCCACCTTTCAAGCAGGTCTGTGAATATTTTTATATTTTTGAATTTCCATTTTGCCACTTTTTCATTTTTCTGATATTCATTAACAAGATAGCCCCAGTAATCGATATTCTCAACAAATTCTTCGAGGGTTTTTGCCATCTTTTTTCCTGATAAAAATCTTGACCTGAAAAAACCGGTTAGATCAAGAAATTCCTGGAGCGACCCTTTTATTTTATCTGAAAGCCCATGCTCATTTGAATGACAGATTGCGCTGATTGCGGAATAAAGCGAACATTTTTTGTTTTTCGCAATTGTGCTGATAACTTCAACAGATTTTTTTCCAATTCCCCGTCTTGGAGTATTTATTATTCTGAGCAGGTTAACATCGTCATCAGGGTTTGTCATAATTCTTAAATACGCGATAAGATCTTTTACTTCCTGCCGCTGGAAAAAACTTGTTCCGCCTGAAACCTTGTATGGAATACCTGCACCCAGGAGAGCGTCTTCAATTGAAGCGGCAAGGCTGTTTGTCCTTATAAGTATTCCGAAACTGTGGTAATTGAGGTTTTCCTGTTTTTTATGGTATTTTATCATCTCCGCGATAAAATCGCTCTCCCGTGAATCATTTTCAGGGTAATATATTTCTATAAGGTTTCCGCTTTCTGTTCCTGTCCAGAGTTCTTTTGCTTTCCTGTTCTTATTGTTTGAGATAAGTGTGTTTGCAGCTTTAAGTATATTGCCTGAAGACCTGTAGTTCTGCTCAAGCTTTATTTCTTCCACCTCGGGAAAGTCCTTCTCATATTGAAGAATATTGGAATAATCAGCCCCGCGCCATGAATAGATTGACTGGTCATCATCCCCGACAGCGCAGATGTTCCTCGATTTTTCCGCGAGGAGCTGCACCAGGTTATACTGTATCCGGGAAGTGTCCTGGAATTCATCAACCATAATGTATTTGTATTTTTCCCTGTATTTCTCAAGGATATCGCTGTTTTCCCTGAAGAGTTTTAGGGGGAGGGTAATAAGGTCGTCAAAATCGACTGCGTTATAGACTTTAAGGTGGTCAAGATACTCTTCGTATATATCCTTGTATTCCTGTGTATTTTCCGTCCACTTTGCAAGACCTGTTTTTATGGATGAAAATATTGATGAAAGGCTGTAAAGATCAAGCGAGTTGGGATCGATCTTAAGCTCCCTTGCAGTGCTTTTAATAAGCGAAATTTTATCTGTCTGGTCATAAATGCTGAAATTTGTCCTGTACCCGAGTCTCTCGATTTCTTCACGGAGAATTTTTACCCCGAACGCATGGAATGTGGATACTGTGAGGTTTGTCAGCTTTTTACCTGTAATCTTTTTTACCCGCTCTTCCATTTCTCTTGCAGCCTTGTTTGTAAAGGTAAGGGCCAGGATGGAAGCCTGCAGTATTCCCTGTGATAGCATATATGCCATCCGGTAGGTGATTGTCCTTGTTTTCCCTGATCCGGCACCTGCTATTATCAAAAGAGGCCCTTCTATTGTTGTAACAGTTTTTAACTGCTGCGGGTTGAGCTGTTTTTTTACTTCATCAAGATTGAACATCAGATAAAGACCCTTTTTGTGAGAAACGAGAAGGTTTCTACACCGAAAAAAGCGACAAGCGAAACAATAATACCTGCAATCACAACTCCCGCGCTTACTGACAGCATTGTTTTTCTTTTCCCGAGTCCCAGCACCCACGCGCCCATGGTTCCTGTATAGGCACCGGTTACAGGCAGGGGTATCGCAACAAAGAGCATTATGCCTATGTACCCGTATTTTTCTATACTGGATTTTACTTTGTTTCGCGTTTTGACTACCAGTTTTTCAAAAATGATGTTATACCAGCTGAATCTTGTAAAAAGCCGGTGAAATGTTGCGATAAAAAAGTAAAACAGCGGCGCGACAAGCATATTAAAGCCCACGCAGTAGATATATGCGAACAGCGGGTCTGCCTTTTTAGCGAGGGCGTAGGGAATTGCCCCCCTGAGTTCTGATATCGGCAGAAGGGATAAAAGCGCTGTAAAAATGAGGTCGGTTTGAGTCAAATCAGGAATCTCCTTACAGGTGAGGATTTTAACCCGCCAGGATTTTTTTGGGAATATGGTTAGAGAGGAAAAACAGATAAAGTTATTCCTCTCTCTGTTTTTACTTTTAAAAGGCAGAAGGGAGCGGGGCGGGTCAGCCCTTTCCAGGGAAAAGGAGCTTTTTTATGCTGATGGCCTTCGCGGGGCATATCTCATGGCAACAGTAGCAGTTGATGCATTTTTTATAGTCTATGTGCACCCTGCTGTCGGGCCCGGTCGGAAGGGTCAGGGCTCCTGCCGGGCATATCCTTACGCAGTAGCCGCACTCAATGCATTTATCGTGATCAAAAACAGGACGCGGAATGGTAAACCTTTTCAGTATCTCGAAAAAGAGGGGCGGCATTTTATCCTTAAACATAGATGCGTCTTTTAATATCTTTATCCTGTCAAAATCCTTTACAACAAGGTCTTCGATTTTTTCTCCCCTTATTTCAAAGCCGGCAACACTGTCGAGCCAGTATTTTCTCTCAAGCGCGTCAGTTATTACAGGAAGGTCAAGCGGGTTATAGCCCATAATGGAGGAGGCAGCGATATCAAGGGCAAGGGGATTTGAGGACGCGAGGATCACCCCAGTCTGACGGGGAGAGCCGCTTCCGGGGCCGTGCCCTTCCATTGCTGTTATCCCGTCCATAATGGAATAGACATTTTTTACCGCGAGGTTTAAGTCTACAATCATGCGGGCGAAAAGATTCCTTTCTGAAAAGCGGAGGTGAAAGGAAGCTTTTTTTAATCCCGGAATGAGGCCGAAAATATTTTTCATTGCCCCGGTATAATAAAGGAGCTGATGCGTTTTCATCTTGGGAAGTGAAACTATAACATCCGCCTTTTTTATTACAGAAGCAAGATTAAAGCTTTTGACAAGTTTACCTGAAGGGTTCTTTACTGTAACGGAATCGGAAAAATCAACCCATGTACCGCCAGCGCTTGTAACAGCTTCCATAATGCCGGATTTTTTTCCTCCGGCATCAGATGAGTGGTAGCCCGGAGAATCTCCTGCGAGCACCTCTCTGGCGCCGAGCTCGAGGAAGAGGAGAACGCACTGTTTTACAAATTCAGGGTGTGTTGTAACTGCCTTTTCAGGCGCTGAAGCTGACAGGATATTGGGCTTTAGTAGTACTGTTTTCCCTTTGACGTCAGGAAGGTCCCCCGACAGCTTTACCGCCTCCCTGATGGAAGATGCAAGCTGTGAAGGAGAATACGAGGCGCATCTGACAGCTGAGGTAATTCTGTTCAATTTTTTTTCTCCATTTTCAGGTGTAGTTTTTAAATATCTTTTAAAGACTATATATGGTATTAAACATGTCTGCAATAATTAAAAATAATATCCGGCAGATAATCCGTATGCAAGATTGCTTAAGTCGGCAACCTCGCCCGCAATCATTGTGCCGATGCTGAATCTTTTCCACGCGTAACTGTACTTTAATGCCGTAATTGTCATACCCTCAATCGGTACAACAATAAACCCCACGCTGTGTATTACAGTGTCAGGATCCTTTGTCCATGCCGCTGTCAGAAGAGGGAAAGCCCCTTCACTAAAGCCTAATACTGACAGGCCGAAATATCCTGTTTTCGTAAATTTGCAGAGGAACCCTGCATCTAATGTTAGAGAAAGCTCCCTGTTATCGTCAGAAGGTATGGATAAAAACCCGATCTGGGCAGGGAAAAGCCATTTGTTGCGGTTTTCATCAGTCTGAATTTTATTTCCCTTCCCTCCGAAATTGTAGCCGTACCCAATGAGTATTTCTGATGTGTATGTTGAAAGATTAAAATCTCCATCATCGTCTTCAATACTATCGTAGTATCCGTATTCAAGCAGAGATGCGGATGAAACTCTCATACCGAGGCTGAAAACATGTCTTTTTATTTTAAGGCTGTATTCAAGTCCTGCCAGTATCCCCATTGTATCATCTGCGAGGTCATAATAATTAATATCAGGGATAAGATCACCTGCTTCTTCCATACCGCCTCCCCTTTCATATGTGTCCCGGTAAAAGAGTCCCAAAAGGAAGCCGAATCTGCCGAAATCGGTTTTATACATATATTTCAGCATAAGAGGGATCTCTGTTGTTTTCATATATTCAGTTTCTCCTCCATCTTTATAGAAAACAAGCTCCTTCCTGTTATATTCAGTCCTCAGGCTTATATTGTTTAAAATCTGGTATTCAAGGAAAAAACCTGCAACCGGAGACAGGTTTTTCTGCGAATTTACTTCATCCAGATCAAATACATTCTCTACATTGTTCTCATTGCTTTCTGTCTCGTTGATCCTGCTGTTGCCTGCCCCTGCATGAAACCCGATAATAATTTCCCGTTTATCAGGAACCGGTTTTGCATCGAGTTCTGTTTCCCACGCCGCCCGTTCATTTCTGTATTTATCGCGCAGTTCTGAAAGGCTAAGATTATAGGGGGTGTCGATAAGGAGCGATTCAATTTTATTGTAGGCATCAACTACCTTATCCTTTCTCGAAGTTTTATCCCTGTTTTTTTCAATTATTTTATCGAAATCTGAAAGAACCTCCTGCTCATCCTCAAGAAGGTAGGGGATTACGAGTGAAATTCTGCTTTCCGCCCCTTCCCTTACAGTTATTTTTTCCGTATGGATAACGTATGTACCTGTCATCCTGTTCTGTTTAATCTGTACGATCCGCTCTCCGGTCAGCACCTGCCTGAATGAATCTGTATCGGCAGGGTATTCCTCACCGTCAATAAAGGGGATAAACGAGCCCTTGTCCGATGCAAATGTTATTGCTATTGATCCGAATGCGATATGGCGGCCGCTGAAACCCTCGATAAGTGAAAAGGTTATCCTGTCTGTTGTGCTGAATATATCGAGCGCCGATTCCGCTTTTTCTTTTCTTGTTATAGTTGTTTTTTCCGCCTCTCGACTGAATACCGACATTTCAATTGTAAAAGAATCATCCCTTTCCTGGACCGCCCTGCCGTAAACAAGATTATCAATTTTTTCTCTTGTGCAGTACGCAAGCATCTCTTCCCTTGAGTATCCGGCAAGGGGCGCCGGATCCTTTACATATTCATATTCGTTCATGAACCTGAGTATCAGTCCTGCCGTATCTGTCACCCTGCCTGATATAATGTTGAGCTGAATATTGTTTTTATCCGCGATTGAAACAGGAATCACAGCTACCCTCGGTTTTACCTCCTGGGCTTCCAGTCTGTCCGGGAATGGGGTAGCGGCCGCAAGCGCTGAAAATATGAATGCTGCAACAATAATTCTGATTGATTTGTATTTCATAGCAGAGCTCCTTATGTCATCCGCAGTTTCAGCTGTCGGATATGGCATATACCTGTTTAAGTATTAATTCTATCATAAATATGGTGACGATTAAAGTTTATTAATTACAGAATAGTATATCGGCCCTGATCCGCCTGTTTTATCAGGCATGATCAGATTTCCCCATTCAGTTTTTTCAGGAATGAAATCCCGTCCGGAGCCGGCTTCTTCGATTTTATCTGATATTATCTCAAACAGGCCTGCCCTTTTTTTAAAAAGCTTTTCAATAATTCCATCGTTTTCTGAAGGTGATATTGAGCATGTTGAATAAACAATTTTTCCTCCATGCTTTGCAGCATCGAGTGCGGCGGCAAGCATGGCGAACTGTCTTTCCGAAAGCTGCCTTGACCGCGCCGGGCTCCAGTTATCGAGGTGGGGTTTTGACAGATACACATGCCGCTCCGATGAGCAGGGAGCGTCAAGCAGAACGCGGTCGTAAATATTTTTCTCATATATGCCCCACCTCGAGGCATCGTGGCCTGTTACTGTAACGCTTTCGCGCAGCCGGGGGGGGAGAGAACCTTCAAGCACTTTTATAAGGCGGTTTCTGCGGTCAGGCGACCTGTCGTTTGCAGTTATTGTCCCGCTGCATTTGCCGTCATCTTTTTCCCGGCTTCCTGTGCCCGGCGCCTGCGCGAGCGCGAGCGCTATAAGAAGGGTTTTCCCCCCCGGCGCCGCGCACATGTCAAGTATCTTCTGCCCCGGCGCTATGTCAAGCGCGCGGACCGGATAAACAGAAGCGCTGTCCATGTAATACGGGGATAAAAGGCCTTCCCCTAAAATCATATAATCAGGTTCTTTTTCAAACGCCTCTTTTAAACTGTCCCAGCGGGATCCGTATATTGATTCATAAAAATCATTAAAAGCTTTTTCGCCTTTTAACTTTATTTTTTTCACTTTAACTGTCTGTCCCTGTTTGGATAATCTTATTAAAATTGCTATATTGTACCCGGAGCAGAGGTATTTTTACATCTGGTTAATAAAATGTCAAATGAGGAATTATGAAATATAAAGCAGCTATATTTGATCTTGACGGGACCCTGATCGAAACAGCAGATGATATCGGTTTTTACATCAATTTGATTCTCAAGAGGCACTCGTTCCCCGAAATCAGCCTTGATAATGTATCCTCAATTGTAGGATGGGGCCTAAAGGATGCCATGGAAAAAGCACTCTCCGGAGCTGAACCTGATGACAAAAAAATTGAGAAATACACAGAAGAACTGATCGAAGAGTATGCTCTTGACCCTGTAATAGATACCTATATTTATGATGGGATTGTTGAACTTTTAAAAAAAATCGAAATGAAAGGGATAAAAAGCGCTGTTTACTCGAACAAGGCTCATCCAGTAACAACGCGGATTGTTGATAAGCTTTTCCCGTCAGGGCAGTTCGAAATTGTAAGAGGTGCTGTGGAAGGGTTTCCCAAAAAACCCAATCCTGACGGGGCATTGCTGATTGCGGAAAAATTAGGCTTTAAACCACAGGATATCCTGTACATAGGAGATTCCGATGTCGACTGCCTCACCGCGAAAAACGGCGGGTTTGATTTTGCCGCGGTACTCTGGGGGTACAGGACAAAAGAGCAGCTTGAGAAAGCCGGAGCGGCAAAGTTTGCTTTAAAGCCTTCCGACCTTGTTGATTTCTTAATCTGATTTGATTTTTACGTCAAACAATGTATTATATAATTATACTTGATAAATATACCTGTGAAGGAAGGATGTCATGGAAAAAAATGAAATAAAAAAACTGGCAGAAGAATATATCAGACTTGAAAAGGTCATGGACTTCCGGGATGAGGTTTCAAAACTGCTTTCTGAAGAAAATTACAGCGAGCTTGGAGACCGGTTCTACAGGGAGCTTGATTTTGGGACAGGGGGGATCCGGGGAGTTATCGGAGGGGGTTACAACAGGCTGAATCCTTTCATAATAAGAAAAACAACACAGGGACTTGCAAACTACATCAACAAGGCTGTAAAGCATGACAGCGGGGGAAGCGGAAATGAGGCGTCTGTCGCAATTGCCTATGATTCAAGAAGATTCTCGCCCCTTTTTGCACTGGAGGCGGCGCTTGTTCTATGCGCAAACAATATCAGGGTTAATCTGTTTACATCCTTAAGACCGACGCCTGAGCTCTCCTTTGCGGTAAGGGAGTTGGGCTGTACCGCCGGTATTGTAATTACCGCAAGCCATAATCCTGCAGAATATAACGGATATAAGGTTTCCTGGTCAGACGGAGGGCAGGTAGTAGAGCCCCATGACAGGCTGATAATAGAAGAAGTACGCAACAGCGCGGGAGAAGATATCAGGGAAATGACGGAGAAAGAGGCCGTTGATAAAAAGCTTCTTAAATATATTGACCGTGAAATTGATGAGCCTTACCTTGAAATGGTAAAAGGGTGCTTCCTCCGGCCTGATCTCGTAAGAAAGAAGGGAAAGACACTGAAAATTGTCTATACGCCGCTCCACGGCGCAGGAAGGATCTCTGTCGAAAAGGCACTGAAAGATGCAGGGATTGATGTAATTACAGTACCGGAGCAGGCAGAACCTGACGGCAATTTCCCGACTGTAAAGTTTCCTAATCCAGAAGAAGCTTCAGCGATGGCTATGGCTTTAAAACTTGCCGGTGAAGTCGATGCGGACCTTGTAATGGGGACTGACCCCGATTCGGACAGGATAGGGATCGCAGTCCCGGACGGCGGGGAATTTACACTTATAAACGGAAACCAGCTCGGTTCAATGCTTTCTTACTACATCCTTTCGACCCTAAAGGCGCAGGGAAGGATGCCGGATAAACCTGCCATTATAAAAACAATTGTCACAACTGAACTTCAGCGCCTCATAGGCGAGAGTTTCGGGGTCAGCGTTTATGATGTTCTTACCGGATTCAAGTGGATTGCAGACCTTATTGCCAGATTTGAAAAAACAGGCGAGAATTATGTTTTCGGCGGAGAGGAAAGCTACGGCTTTCTTGTCGGGACCAGGGTGCGTGACAAGGATGCGGTTTCAGCTGCAGTTGTAACAGCTGAAATGGCTCTCTTCAGCAGGGAAAACGGAATGTCTGTTCTTGATTTTCTCAATTCGATATATGAAAAATACGGATATTTCAGAGAGAGCCAGGTATCGGGGACATTCAAAGGGCAGAGCGGTCTTGAGATTATGAAAAACCTTATGGGCGGTTTGAGAAGCTCTCCGCCTGAACAGATCGGCGGGATCAGGATAAAAGAAGCAAGGGATTACAAGAACAGAATAACAATCAACAATATTAAACTCCCTGAAGCAGATGTTCTTCAGTTTTCCCTTGAAGACGGCAGCATGATTACTGTACGCCCCTCAGGTACGGAGCCGAAGATAAAGTTCTATATTTCCTGCAGGGAAAAACCGGGTAAGAAACTTGAACAGGCAAAAGCTGATGCAGGAATAAAAGCCGCGGCAATGGAAAAAGATATTAAAAAAATAATAGACAGCGCAAACTAGGGGGATTATCTAATGGAAAGCGGCGAATGGTACAGGGAAAAAGCGTTTAACGCTAAAAACGGAAAGGATGAATGGAAATATTATTATATAAGGGAGCTTATTCCGGAAAACAATTCAGCTGAAATGGATGTTTACAGAATTTATTTTGACGGCAGGATCTCAGCTCCGAGAAAATGGACATCCCCTTCCGATCTGATTGAAACGATGACCAAAGTTTCAGGTGATTATGCTTGTTCTGTTCTTAAAATAAAACCGCCGCAGTAATTTTTTTAAGTCCTCTGCGGCGATGCGCCGTAACCGGTTTATTCTTCTGTATCTACCGGAGTTTTGCTTTCGGTTATGGTGCCGTCTACATCACCCGGCAGATACGGTATTTTCAGGTTGAAAGATTTATAAACTACAAAAGTTTCAGAGACTGTTATCCCCTTTATCTGAGAAAGTTCCTGGTCAAGGAACTCAAGTATCCCCAGTTCCTTGTCGAGATGAACAAGAATAATAAAATCATATCTTCCTGTAACAACGCAGACATGTATAACCCTTTTTAGTTTGCTCAGCTTTTCTCCTGTTTTGACATAGCTTAAGTCCTTGACCTGAATTCCCACAAGTACAATCTGGTGGTCCTGCAGTACTTCTGGGTTAAGCACTGTTGTAATATCAATTACCTTGTCTTTTTCAAGTTTTCTTACTCTTGATTTTACAGTGTTTTCCGCAATTGAAAGATCATCCGCTATTTCCTTATAGGATTTTCTCCCTTTCTGAAGATGGGAAATGATTTTTTTATTAAGTTCATCAAGTTTAATATGCATAAATTGTTCTCCCGTCTTATTATACAGCCAATAACTTTTTTCTGCAATTTTAAAATGTGCAATTAATGATGAAAACATATAAGATTAAGATAAAATATGATTATATTATCAATAATATATTGACAAATTGATTATATGGGATAAGTATAATTAGATAGGTATTTAAAAATCCAGAGTTAGCCTTAAGGAGGCAGTATTATGGGAAAACGCACTCCCTTATATGAAAAACACTTGCAGCTTGGCGGAAGGATTGTTGATTTTGCAGGCTGGGATCTTCCTGTGCAGTATACTTCAGCTATTGAAGAGCACATGGCTGTAAGAACCAATGCAGGAATTTTTGATATTTCGCACATGGGAGAATTCAGTGTAAAGGGAAAAGACAGTCAGAATTATCTCGAGTCTCTTGTCCCAACGTCCTTTTCAAAACTGGAAGACGGCAAGGGTATGTACAGCTGCCTCTGTAATGCAAAGGGCGGAATTATTGATGATTTATTCATATTCAGGATTGCCGGTGATGATTTTTATCTGGTTGTAAATGCCGGAACAAGGGAAAAAGATTTCAAATGGCTTAAAGCCGGCCTTAAGGGAGATGTTGTTCTCGAGGATCTTTCAGATGTAACCGCAAAGATAGATATTCAGGGTCCTTCTTCAAAAAATATTATGCAGAAAATCTTTGCTGACATTGATTTTGAAGCGCTTGAAAGGTTTCATTTTACCTGGTCAAAGTTCAATGGAAACAGGATCATGATTTCAAATACAGGATATACCGGCGAAGCGGGCTATGAGCTTTTTATGAATCCTGAGTCAGCGGGAGCGCTGTGGGACATCCTGCTTGAAAAAGGAAAGCCTTTTAATCTTATTCCCTGTGGACTTGCTTCCCGTGATTCACTCCGCCTTGAAGCGTGTTATTCACTTTACGGGCATGAGCTTAATGAAAACGTCAATCCGGTAGAAGCCGGGCTTTCCTGGATAGTAAATTCGGATAAGAAATATACAGCCTCGGATATTCTCAGAAAGGTCAAGGCGGAAGGGGCTTCCCGGAGAATTGTCTGCCTTGAAATAAAGGAAAAGGGAATACCGCGGGAAGGGTACAGGGTAATGTATGAAGGAGCTGATATCGGACATGTTACAAGCGGCGGATATTCTCCTGTACTGAAAAAAGGGATAGCGTTTGCGCTTGTAAAAACCGGAATTGTAAAAACCGGCAGTGATGTTGATATCGTAATCAGGGACAAAAATGTGGGGGCTTCTGTGGTTAAGCGCCCGTTTTATAGTTTTAACGGATAAGGGAGGAAAGGAATGGATGCAACTAAAGGTAGGGAAGTAAAAGAAGGTTTCAGGTATACGGACAAACACGAGTGGATAAAACCGGACGGGAAAGGGAATGCTCTTTGCGGGATATCTGATTTTGCCCAAAACAGCCTGGGAGATATAGTCTATGTCGAACTGTCTGCTTCGTCAGGCAGCACTATTTCGGCAGGCGATGTAATTGCTGTCGTTGAATCTGCAAAGGCTGCCTCTGATGTATATTCGCCTGTATCGGGAAAGGTGCTTGAATTAAACAGCGCAATTGAGGATGCTCCCGAAACAGTGAATAAATCTCCGTATGATGACGGGTGGTTTATAAAACTGGAACTCTCTGATACGGCAGAGCTTGAAAAACTGATGACTCCTGCGCAGTATACCGATTTTCTTGCTGCCGGGGGCTGAAATGAAATATACCCTTTTAAATAATGATGACAAAACCCTGATGCTTAAAAAAATCGGGGTATCAAAAATTGATGATCTGTTTGCCGACCTTCCTCAGGATATTCTTCTGGACAAACTTGACGGGCTTCCGGAACCTGTATCGGAAATGGAAATATTTGATATTCTGAAAAGTGAAAGCTGCAAAAACAGTTCCCGGAGGATGTTTTTGGGTGCGGGAGCATATAACCACTATATACCGGCAGTTGTTGACGATCTTGCGTCAAGATCGGAATTCTATACTGCCTATACCCCCTACCAGCCTGAAGTCAGCCAGGGAACACTGACTGCCATATTTGAATTCCAGACCTACATGTGCCGTCTGACCGGTATGGATGTTACCAACGCAAGCATGTACGACGGTGCAACCTCTCTTGCCGAGGCTGTTATGATGTCAGCAAGGAACAGCAGGAAGGACAAGGTGCTTGTAAGCCGCGCTGTAAATCCTGTTTACAGGGAAGTTCTTGCAACATACGCATGGGCCGCCGGTCTTAAAGTTGAGGAAATCCCCCTGAAGGGTCTTGTAACGGATTTTGATGCGGTTAAAAAGTTATGCGACAATGAAACAGGAGCTGTTGTAATACAGTCTCCCAACTTTTTCGGATGTATAGAGACTCCTGACGCAGCCTCGCCAGGTTTTTCCGCGTTTAAAGAAGAGAAAAAGCTTGATCTCATTTATACCGTAACTGAAGCCTTAAGCCTCGGCTTTCTTAAAAGTCCTGCCGAAATGGGAGCCGACATTGTCTGCGGTGAAGCGCAGAGTTTCGGAAGCCCTGTCTCATTCGGCGGCCCGATGCTCGGTTTTATTTCAGCGAAGGAACGCTTTACCCGCAAAATACCCGGGCGCCTTATAGGGCTTACAGTCGATTCTGACGGTAATAAAGTTTTTGCCCTTACACTTCAGGCCAGGGAGCAGCATATCAGAAGGGAAAAAGCAACTTCCAATATCTGCTCGAACGAAGGAATTCTTGCGGTCAAGGCTGCTGTTTATCTGGGGACAACAGGTCCTCAGCTTGGAAAACTTGGGAAACTTAATCACAATACAGCATCATATCTGCGTGAAAATCTTCTTTCCGCCGGATTTTCCCCGGTCTCCGATGCCCCGTTTTTTAACGAGTTTGTGCTGCATAACGGAAAATCCGGTTTTGACAGCGCAGCCGCCGGAGCCGGTTTCGACCTGGGCGGATACTTTCCGGAATTCAGGGACTGCACTCTTTTCTGCGCCACAGAGACAGACACAATGCAGTCGATAGACAATTTTATTGAAAAAATAAAGTCAGGCAGTGTATGGAAATAATATTTGACAAAAGCAAAACAGGAAAAAACAGCTATGCTGTGCCGCAGTGGAAAGGAAAGGAATATCCGCTTGATAACAGATATATCGGAAATTCCGGAACCTCTCTTCCTGATGTCGGCGAGTCGGAACTTGTAAGGCACTATGTAAATCTCTCCAAAAAGAATTTCTGCGTGGATGAGAACATGTATCCGCTGGGCAGCTGCACAATGAAATATAACCCCAAGATCAATGAGAAGCTTGCATCTGATCCGGGATTCACGGCCCTTCATCCCCTTTGCGGCCCGGAATCATCGCAGGGTGCGCTTAAAATCATATTCGAACTTGAAGAATACCTTAAAAAAATTACAGGGATGAAAGGAGTTACGCTTCTTCCCGCAGCCGGTTCCCACGGGGAACTTACAGGTGTGATGCTTATAAAAAAGCACTTTGAGAAAACAGGCGAAATGAGGGATACAATTATAATCCCTGATTCAGCCCATGGTACCAACCCGGCATCTGTTGCCATGTGCGGTTTCAAACTTAAAGAGGTAAAGTCCACTCCTGAAGGCGATGTCGATATCCAGGCTCTTGAAGGGATGATAGATAAAAATACAGCAGGAATGATGCTGACAAGCCCCGGCACAACAGGACTTTTTGACAGAAATATAAAGAAAATAGCAAAGATGCTCCATGATAACGGCTCTCTTTTTTATGGAGACGGCGCAAACCTTAACGCGACACTCGGCAAGGCAAGGTTTGCCGATATGGGCTTTGACATAATGCATATGAACCTTCACAAGACTTTCTCCACTCCTCACGGAGGGGGAGGCCCGGGCGCAGGTCCTGTTGCTGTAGTTGAAAGCCTGATAAAGTATCTGCCTGTACCCCGTGTTGTGAAAAAGGGAGGACAGTATGCTTTTGAAACAGATCTGCCGGATACAATCGGAAGGGTACACAGTTTCGCAGGTAATTTTCTTATCTATTTAAGGGCTTATGTCTATATCAGGCTTCTTGGGGCTGCCGGTTTAAAGGATGTTTCTGAAACAGCTGTCCTGAACGCGAATTACCTTCTTTCCCTTCTGAAGGATGATTATAACTGGCCTATCAGGCGAAAATGCATGCATGAATTCATAATCAACGATAAAGGTTTTCCGTCAGGGATAACAACAGACCATATCTCAAAAAGGATTCTTGATTACGGATTCCACGCACCGACAGTATTTTTCCCTCTGATTGTTGAACACAGCATCATGATAGAACCTACTGAGACGGAAAACCGCGAAACGCTTGAAAATTTTGCGGATGTCATGAAGAAAATTAAAAAAGAGGCGTTTGAAACACCTGAAATTGTTCTGAACGCACCTCATAAAACCCCCATAAGGAGGGCTGATGTTGTCCAGGCCGCAAGAACTCCGATCCTGAAGTGGGAATAATCGGGGGGAACTGACAGACAGGCTGCATTCCATGCTGGAGATAGTATGGAATGCAGCTATTTTATGTGAAAAAAATATAACAAACCAAGTTTATAGTATTATAATAATGTCATGAACGACAATAAACTGCTTGTTTCCATGACCCTGAATCCGGCGATTGACAAGATTATTGAACTTGAAAAATTCAGGTACGGTAAGATGAACCGTATTGATGCCAGTTCAATGACAATTGCCGGAAAGGGATATCATGTAGCCATTACTTACCAGTTACTGGGCGGTAATGCTTTCTGCCTCGGCTACAGCTTCAAGCACAACAGGATAATGACTGAGAAATATTTTCAGGAAAACAGCCTTCCGAATGAATTCTGCGAAGTAAACGGAGATCTCCGTGTAAATTTGAAAATGCATGATAACGCGACAGGAAAGATAACCGAGATAAACGACAGGGGATGTGAAATCGGAAAAAAGGATATTGAAGCAGTGTTTGATCTTTTCAGAAAATATCTTTCTGAAGATGGTTTATTTGTTTTTACAGGAAGTATTCCTCCCGGAGTCTACCCCGAAATTTACAGGGATATGATAGCTGAATCTGTCGGGAAAGGAAAAAGATCAGTTCTTGGCGGGGAAGGGCTTCCCATGCTGAAAGGTATTGAGGGCAAACCTTATCTTCTTAAAGCAAATACTTACGAAGTTGAACAGACTTTTGGAATCAGTATAAATAACATCAGTGAAGCTGCCGCATTTTGCAGTAAAATCAATAGAATGGGTGTGGAAATTGTCAGCATAACTCTCGGCGAAAATGGAGCTGTAATATCTGACGGTAATAATATGTTTTCCGCTCTCCTTCCTGTCAGGCTGAGCAATATTTATCCGCTTGGCGCCGGAAACGCATTTCTGGGAGCCTTGTGCCGGGGAATCAACTTTGAGGGAAAATCTGATATTGAAGAAATGCTGCGCAGCGGGGTTGCCGCCGCGTCAGCCAGAATTGCAAATACAAATAAAAAGTATCTTGATATTGAAAGGTACAAAAACTTCAGGCAGCAGGTCGAAGTAAGGTCTCTTTAAAAATCAAGGACAGAGCTGATATCAGGAATGGAAGACAGAAGAGGCATTGTATCTATGCTTCTTGCTCCCAGTTTTATCAGTTCATACCTTACCTTCGCGATTGGAGTTTCCTTTCTGTCAGCTTCAAGCTGTATGCTGTACTGCGAGTATTTGGATCCGGGAATTCTTGTGGGTTCATCAGCGTAAAGATTGTATTTTGTAAGGTACTCTTCTGTTATTTCCTTTTTGTCTTCCGGAACATTGAAAATAAGAAGCACCTTGTTCTCCGCGTTGATTGTTCCGTAAAGGTTAAGGGTGAGCATTTTAAGCAGCTCTTTCTTCTCACTGCTTTTAAAAAGTTCAGGGCTTGCCCATATACTTGTTTCTGACGAAAAAACCTCATCAATTATCTTGAGTCCGTAGCTTTTAAGCGCGCTTCCTGACTGGGTAATCTCAAGCCCTATGTCCGCTCCGAGGTTCTTTATTTTCGCCTCTGTTTTTCCCCATGTCTCGTATATAAGAATTCCTTTATCAATTTTCGGCGGAGTTTTATATTTCTGGACCGACCAGCTTTCTGAAAACTCACCAAGCCCTGCTTCCTTCATTTTTTCCTGTATCCAGAAAAGAGACATGTAGGGGAGCTCGGAAACAACTGTAATCAGTTTATTCCCTGCTTTAAAAAAGTTTTTGAGATACTGGACAGTTGAAGTTTCTTTTGCTTCCTCATCAACAATACCTACAAGCCTTACATTTCCCCGGTTCAATGACATGATTTTTTCAAGCTTTATATCAACACCATATTCAATTTTAAGCTCAAGCCGCCGTTCCTCAATCCAGTCATTTCCGGCGATCGCAACATCAAGTTCGTTAAGCGCAAGCTGAGTGCCGAATTCCTGGGGCCTGCCGTCCCAGCCGAAAAGAAAGTTCACGGATGTAAATGATGTCGGGCCTCCTGATTCATAGCCTTTGGTCGGAAATCCTGAATACTCAAGAAGTTCTGTGAGGTTTCCCCCTCTTTTCGAGTTTGCAAGCGAGCCTGCCGGCATTCCTATGACAAGTTGATTATTTTTCATAAATTATTCCTCTATTAATTCAAGTTTGTTGTCTTCATTAACCTTTCGGTAGTAGCAGCTTGTATGGGGCAGGCCGCTTGCCCTTTTCGCGTGACAGGCCCCTTTCCCCTCAGGTTTTACAAGATATAGAAGCGAGTTCTGCTCGCAGTTTATCCTGATTTCAACAATTTTAAGCATATCGCCTGATGTAAGACCTTTTTTCCAGAGTTCATTCCTGCTTCTGCTCCAGTAGGTAGCGTAACCGCTATTTCTGGTTTCATCAAAAGCCTCTTTATTTACAAAGGAGAGGATAAGCACCTCTTTTGTCTCAAAATCCTGGGTTACAACAGGCAAAAGCGCTCTGCCGTCACTGCCGAAATCAATTAAAAGCTCTTCAGTATATTCCTTGCCCATATAGCCCCCTGTTCCGGTTTTGATTTTAGGAATGATGCTAACAATAAATTCAACTTTCTGCAAGTTGAAGAACCTTTATTGTTAAGGGTAATGGATCACAAGATTAAATTCAGACGGATCGAAATCAGAACGGTTACAATCTTATAACAATATAAACCGGGTTCATTTCCCGCTTTTGTTGATTTAATAATCATTCAGGACGATAATTTAACAGGGTGTTTTTTTCATACGTGTAAACAGTATGTCAAAAGCGCCTTATAACAAATCAGGATGTTGAATATGGAATTATCAGATCTTTTTTTCAAAACAGGAATTATCCCGGTTATTAAAATTGACAAGGCTGAAAAAGTTCTTCCTGTTGCTGAAGCGCTGTTAAAAGCAGGAATTCCGATTGCAGAGATTACTTTCAGATCAGATGCCGCGGAAAAAGGCATTTCCCTGCTGAAAAAGAAATTGCCGGAGATTCTTGCAGGGGCCGGAACTGTTCTTACTCCTGTCCAGCTTGCGATGGCCGCAGGTGCAGGGGCCGATTTCATAGTTACACCCGGCTTTAATCCTGAAATTGTTGATCAGGCCTTAAAGCTCGGGATACCTGTATATCCAGGTGTCAACAGTCCGACGCAGGTAGAGATGGGTCTTTCGAGAAATCTTAAGATCCTTAAATTCTTTCCGGCTGGAGTGTCGGGCGGAACGGCGATGATGAAAGCTCTTGAACCTGTATATAACGTGAAATTTATGCCGACAGGAGGAATAGGCTTAAGCAATATTGCGGATTACCTTAAATGCAGAAACGTTATTGCCTGCGGAGGAAGCTGGATGGTTAAATCAGAGCTTATCGAAGCGAAAAAATACGACGAAATCTACCGGCTTGCAGATGAGGCCGTAAAGGCGGTACGTGCGGTCCGGCCTTAAGGCTGAGCCGGACTGGCAGCTGCCTATGCAATTCCGGCACGGCCCGGGGCAGGGTTCAGAGACAGATACGGCATTAAGGTTTACAGGTGCTTCTCTCAATAATCCCCATAACATTGTAGATCAGCCTGGCTGCCGCAAAATCAGAAGCGTGAAATCCGGGGTGTGTGAACGGCGCAAGTTCAACAACGTCAAATCCAATTATCTTTCTCTGCTGCGCTGCTGATTCAATTATTGAATGTACCTGATACCACCCGAGTCCGCCGGGTTCAGGTGTTCCTGTCGCAGGAAAAATAGAAGGATCAAATCCGTCCACATCAATGGAGATATATAAATATTCAGGAAAATCTGCCGGGAATACTATTGAAGTAATGTTTTTTTCAACTACCTCTCTCGCGTCAATAAATGATATCCCGTTTTCCTTCCTGAAAACTACTTCCGGCGGAGAGAGGCTCCGTATACCTATCTGGAAAAGCGGTAGACCGAGTTCAAAACCGCGCCGCATAACGCAGGCGTGGCTCAGCCTGTCTCCCTCGTAAATGTCGCGCAAATCTGAATGGGCATCGAAATGAAGTATGCCTGTTTTTCCTGCAAACGGTGAGCCTTTCCGTGTAATGGCTTTGAAGGCTGCAAGGGAAACAGTATGCTCTCCCCCCAGCAGAACAGGAACATGTCCTTCCTTCAGGGCTGAGTAAATTTCCTTTTCAATTTCTTCAAGAAAATTTTCCGTACTTCCTGAAAGGGCTGATTTATCAGGGTTCCGTGTGAATATTCCCCTGTCTCCGGGAACTGAATATCCATCCCACTTTTCAAGCTGCTGGGATGCTTCAATAATCGCTGCCGGCCCTTTTGCAGTGCCTGTTCCGTAGGAAACGCTTTTCTCAAGCGGTGCGGGGATAATGTGGAAGAGAGCTTCTTCCGCAGAGGAAGAAACTTCAGACCCTAAAAATTGTTTGACGCCGCTCTTGTCTGTACCGTATTCATGCCGTCTTTCTGTGTTGCTTAACGCCATATCAGGACAATCTCCCTTTGAAATCTTTATATCCGAATTCCTTGATTATTTTATAATTTCCGTTTTTACTGCTGCAGGCTACAATCGCCGGAAGGGGCACACCGTTAAAAGTCGTGGTTTTTACCATGGAGTAGTGTGCCATGTCTGTAAATACAAGAGGGTCTCCCGGTTTCAGGGGAGTGTCAAACGAGTATTCCCCTATTATATCTCCGGCAAGGCAGGATGTTCCCCCTAAAATGTAGCTGTATTTTTTTTCACCTTTAAATCCTGACCCTAATATCATAGGACGGTACGGCATCTCAATTATATCCGGCATGTGGGTCTGGGCTGATACATCAAGCAGTGCGATTTTACCGTTATTATCCACTATGTCAAGTACTCTTGAAACAAGTACTCCGGTGTTGAGCGCAACTGCTTCTCCCGGTTCCAGATATACTTCAACTTCATATTTATTTTTAAAATCCGAAATCAGCCTGCAGAGAAGGTCAATATCATAATCGTCTCTGGTTATGTGATGTCCTCCGCCGAAGTTTATCCATTTCATCCTGCCTAAATATTTTCCGAACTTTTCTTCTACTGCGGCAAGTGTCCTTTCGAGGGAATCAGAATTTTTTTCACAGAGTGTGTGGAAGTGAAGACCTGTTATCCCTTCAGCAAGTTCTTCCCTGAAGTTCGCTGCCGTTACCCCAAGCCGCGAGAGCGGCCTGCACGGGTCATAGACCGCGGTTTCTGTTTCACTGTGCTGGGGGTTAATTCTTATTCCGGCTTCGGCTGAGCTGTTGTATTTTCTTAAAAGCGGGAGGAATTTTTCAAGCTGGCTGAAAGAGTTGAAAACTACATGCCCTGAGAGACGGGCTATTTCCCTGAACTCTTCTTCCCTGAACGCAGGGCTGTAGGTGTGAACCTCGCCGCCGAATTCCTCATAGCCGAGCCGCGCCTCATTAAGGCCGCTCGCGCAGACACCCTTTAAGTATTTTCTGATGAGGGGGTAGAAGTAGAACATTGCAAAGCCTTTCTGCGCCAGCAGTATTTTAGCTCCTGTTCTCTTCTGTACCGAGTCGAGTACTTTAAGGTTGTTTTCAAGATCATCCTCATCCACAACAAAAGAGGGGGAAGGGCATCCTGAAGGATCTAATTTTTTATAAATATTTCTTTCCACGGGAGTCCATACTTGTTCAAATCTTCCATGAATGGATCAGGGTCCATCTGTTCCATATTGAAAACCCCTTTGCCGCTCCATTTCCCTGTAAGCATCATCTTTGCCCCTATCATGGCAGGAACTCCTGTTGTGTATGATATTGCCTGGGATTTTACTTCCCTGTATGCCTCTTCATGGTCACAGATGTTGTAGATGTAGTATTCCCTTTCCTTTCCGTCTTTTACCCCTTTCATGAGGCAGCCGATGCAGGTTTTTCCTTTTGTCAGGGGGCCAAGGGAGGCAGGGTCGGGCAGAAGCGCTTTTAAAAACTGGAGCGGTATTATCTCCTGTCCGTTGTACATGACAGGGTCAATCCTTGTCATACCTACATTTTCAAGTACCTTAAGGTGGTTGAGGTAATTTTCCGAAAATGTCATCCAGAATCTTGCTTTTTTTATTGTCGGTATATGTTTTACAAGAGATTCAAGCTCTTCATGATACATCAGGTATATCTTCATTGCCCCTATCCCTTCCGGGAAATTGTAATCCTTTTTTACGGAAAGCGGGTCTGTCTCAATCCATTTGCCGTTTTCATAATACTTTCCCCTTGCGGAGACTTCCCTGATGTTTATCTCGGGGTTGAAATTGGTAGCGAAGGGCTGGCCGTGATTTCCCGCGTTAGCGTCAATAATGTCAAGTTCGTTTATTTCGTCAAAGTGATGCTTAAGTGCATGGGCTGTATAGACATTGGTGACGCCTGGGTCAAACCCGCTTCCGAGCAGGGCCATCAGCCCCTTGTCTTTGAATTTCTTATCGTAATCCCACTGCCATTTATAGCAGAATCTGGCTTCATCTTTAGGCTCGTAATTTGCCGTATCAAGGTACTTGACTCCGGTCTCAAGGCATGCGTCCATTATGGTAAGGTCCTGATAGGGAAGGGCGACATTTATTATCATATCCGGTTTGTGTTTTCTTATAAGAGAAATGAGCTGGGGAATGTTTTCAGCGTCAACCTGCGCTGTCTGTATCGGCCGTTTTAACTGAGAAGCTATTTTCCTGCATTTTTCCTCTGTTCTGCTTGCAAGTATTATCTCAGAAAAAACTTCCTGTACCTGGGCGCATTTATGCACCACTACCTGGCTTACTCCGCCTGCTCCTATTATAAGAACTTTTGCCATTTTTCCGGGCCTCCTGTGAAATAAAAATTATCAGGCCATTATATCAGAGAGAAGCAGCTGTTATCAATCTATCAGCTCATCATTGCAGTTTAATAATGAGTGAGTTCATTATCCTTTACTTGTTCATTTTAATTTTTTGAAATAATATTCAAATTGCTGCGAAAAAAGTATATACTTCTGACTTATGAGTCTGAGTGACAGCATGAAAATGCCAATTGACATTCTTTCCGTGTAAAAATCAATAATTCAGGGGAGGCCTGATAAGAAAAAATGAAGAGAAGTTCTGGAATAAACTACTGGAGTATCAAAGATGCTGTAGAGCTTTACGGCATAGAAAACTGGGGATCTGATTTTTTTCAGGTAAACAAAGACGGCGAGGTTACAGTAACACTCAGAAAGGGCGATGCCCTTGAACCTGTAAGCCTTTTTCAGATTGCCAGGGGTCTTGACGAGAGAGGTATTACAATGCCTGTTCTCATGCATTTCCCTGATCTGATTTTCAACCGCATAGACCGGATAAATAAAAGTTTTAACAATGTAATTAAAGAATACGGTTATACCGGTAATTACCGCGGCGTTTATCCCATAAAGGTAAATCAGCAGCAGCACATAGTCGAGGAAATGGTGCGGTTCGGTACAGATTACAGCTACGGCCTTGAAGCCGGAAGCAAGTCAGAGCTGATGATAGCAATATCATCAATAAAATCCAGAGAATCTCTTATTATATGCAATGGATACAAGGATGAGGAATTTATTGATCTTGCCCTTTACGGTATGCAGCTGGGGCTTAAAATATTTCTTGTTCTCGAGAGGCCTAATGAAGTTAATACCATAATTTCACGTGCAAGAAAAAACAACATAATGCCCAATATAGGCCTGAGGGCAAAACTCTCTTCCACTGTCGGGGGGAAATGGGCGGAATCGGCAGGCGACCATTCTGTATTCGGCCTTACGGCTTCCCAGATAATTGATGTAATTGATACGCTTAAAAAAGAGGACATGATTGAATGCCTTAAGCTTCTCCATTATCACATGGGTTCGCAGATCCCTGATATCCGCCATATAAGGGAAGCGGCAGGAGAGGCGGCAAGGATTTATATCAATCTTGTAAATGAAAATGCTCCGATGGGTTATCTTGATATTGGAGGAGGGCTTGCTGTTGATTATGACGGGTCAAAAACAATTTTTGAAAGCAGTAAGAACTATTCGCTTGAAGAATACTGCGGAACAATAATTGATTTATTGAAACAGGCTTTTGACGGAGCGGGGACTGCCCACCCGAATATAGTATCGGAATCAGGCCGGGCTGTAACCGCTTATTCCTCCATCCTTGTTTTTAACATTCTCGATGTCAACAGTCTTATCCCTGAAAACGGTATTCCCGCCATGCCTGAAAATGCGCATGAGAACATAAAAAACCTTAAGGAGATACTTGAGACTTTGACCCTCAAGAACATTCAGGAGCAGTACCACGACGCGATCTTTTACAGGGATGAACTCAGGAATCTTTTTCAGCTCGGAAAAGTAACTCTTCGCGACAGGGCTTATGCGGAAGAAATATTCTGGCGTGTTATCAAGAAGATCTCAGTTCTTTCCGCTGACTTAAAGCATGTTCCAGAAGAAATGAAAACACTTGAATCCATCATGGCAGATGTGTATTACGGCAATTTCAGCCTGTTCCAGTCCCTGCCTGACTGCTGGGCAATAGACCAGCTTTTCCCTGTAATACCTCTTCACAGACTTAATGAACAGCCTCTTGTCCCGGCTATAATAGCGGATACAACCTGCGACTGCGACGGAAAGATCGATAAATTCATAGGGTTATACGACATAAAGAGGAGCATAATGCTCCATTCGCTCAAGAAAGATTCAGACTACATTCTCGGCGTTTTTCTGGTAGGGGCTTACCAGGAAACACTCGGCGATCTGCACAACCTTTTCGGAGACACACATGTAATCAGCATTACCATTGATGAAGACGGTGAAATCCAGCTGACAAGGGAGATAAGCGGAGATTCCGTATCCGATGTTCTAAGTTATGTGGAATATAAGCCAGCTGTTCTTCTTGAGCAGATTCGGACCCTTGCAGAGCAGGGCGTCAAGGAAAAGAAGGTTACGCCGAAACAGAGAAAGGAGATAATGGCCGCCTTTGAGGAAGGGATGAGGGGCTACACTTATTTTGAAGTATAGTTTTTAAGATATAGCTCCGGCATAGATTGCGGAGATCTTTAAGCGTTTTAATGGATTATTGTTTTATCCATTTGCTGCTTTGAATATTTATTAAAACGGAGAATTCCACATGAAAAAAGTACTCAAACCTGTAATCCATGTAGATGAAGACAAGTGCAGAAACTGCCACACCTGCATAGCTGTATGCCCGGTGAAAATTTGCATAGACGGCAGCGGGGACAAGGTAGTAATAAACCATGACCTGTGTATTGGATGCGGCAGCTGTATCGCCGCATGCACCCACAATGCCCGAAATATTATTGATGACATGCATCCCTTTCTTGAATCCCTGAGAAAAAAAGAAAAAATGATCGCGATTGTCGCACCGGCTTCAGCTGCGGTTTTTCCCGGTGATTTCCTGAAACTTAACAGCTACCTTAAAAGCATCGGTATTGAAGCGGTTTTTGATGTCAGTTTCGGTGCGGAACTTACTGTAAAATCCTATTTTGAGCATATAGAAGCTTCAAACCCGAAAGCGGTTATTGCCCAGCCGTGCCCCGCGATTGTTTCCTATATTGAACTTTATATACCTGAACTCCTTGAATATCTTGCGCCTGCAGACAGTCCGATGACTCATACGATTAAAATGATAAAACATTATTATCCTCAGTACCGCGGTCATAAAATCCTCTGTATCTCTCCATGTCCGGCAAAAAAGAGGGAATTCGAAGAAATTGGAATAGACCTCTTCAATGTGACAATGCTTTCGCTGAAAGAGCATATTAAAAATACAAAAGTGAATCTCTCCGCTTTCGGCGGGATTGATTATGATAATCCTCCCGCGGAAAGGGCTGTCCTTTTTTCAACCCCTGGCGGACTTCTTCAGACAGCTCTAAGAGACAGACCCGAAATCGGCAGTGTGACACGGAAAATTGAAGGGCCGGAAATTGTATATGAATATCTTGACCATCTTCCGCAGATGATAAGGGAAGGGAAAAACCCCCTTCTCATCGACTGCCTCAACTGCAGCCTCGGCTGCAACGGCGGGCCGGGTACCGGTAATGCGGGCAAGTCTCCTGATGAAGTTGAATATCATGTGAACCAGAGAAGCGAACAGCTTAAAAAGTTATACGCCGGCAGAAGGAACATTCTGCCGGGTATGCGTCCGGGGTTTCAGAAAAATATCGGTAAAATTGTTTCAAAATTCTGGAAAAAAGGTCTTTATGACCGCAGTTATACACGACTTTCGGAAAACAACTCCATAACAGTTCCGACAGAAGAAGAAAGGGAAGCAATTTACCGTAGTATGCTGAAAATTAATGAAAATGACATTATCAACTGCTGCTCCTGCGGCTATAACAGCTGTGAAAAGATGGCAGAGGCCATACACAACGGATTGAACAAACCTGAAAACTGCAACCACTACAGGGAGAAGGTTATCGGGATGGAAAGAAAACATCTTGAAGAAATATATACTGAACTGAGCTGCAGGGTTTCTGATGTCAACAGAAGCATTGAGGCTATTACAGGATCTCTTGAGCAGTTTTTCGAAATAATAATGAAACAGGCCCGGTATCTGGGAGATTCATCCGCTGCGGTAGAGGAGATGATTGAAGTCATAAGGACTCTTGCTTCAAAGGCAGGCGAAAGAAAAATTCTTATTGAAGATATGGCCGACAAGGCACTTGCCGGGGAGAGCAGTCTTCAGGAGACAATAGATGCCATGAAGAACGTGGCAGAGGCTGTCTCAGGGATTTTTGAGATGACAGACATGATAAAATCCATTTCCACCAATACCAACCTGCTTTCTTTAAATGCCGCGATAGAGGCAGCTCACGCAGGAACTTTCGGTAAAGGATTTGCGGTTGTTGCCGGTGAAATAGGAAAACTTGCTGAAAGCGCTTCAGAAAATTCAAACAGGATATCTTCAACACTTTCCGATATCGAAAAACATGTTTCAGGATCAAGGAAAGTAACAGAAAAATCAAGCGAAGGGATGAAGGTCCTGATGACAGATATCAAACAGGTTGCTTTGGTTATTTCAGAAATACTTATTCAGATGAATGAGATGTCCGAAGGCTCAGGCGAGATTATAGGTTCACTTAATCAGCTCCGTTCTCTTTCAGATACTGTAAAAGATGAATCAGATAAAATAAGAGAAAGGGTGAAAGAAATAAAAACCGCTGTCAGTGATATCGCAAATATTTCAGAGACAACACAAATCACTCTTGTGAATGCAATCTGAAATTAACGGAAGGGAAAAAGTATCAGCCGGCCGGCTTTAAGCCTGCAGGCTGATGCCGTTATTACATTAAAATCAGCCAGGAAGCTTTATGCTTACGGGTTTTGCCCCCCATATCTCTTTTGCGTATTCTTTTATAGTTCTGTCGCTTGAGAATTTACCGGATTTTGCAACATTTAAAACTGATTTTGTGTTCCACCTGCTCCTGTCGAAATAAAGCTCTTCAACCTGTCTCTGGCTGTCGATGTAGCTTTGATAATCGGCGAGAAGCATATAGTTGTCGCCATGATAAATCAGCGAATCAATAAGAGGTTTGAACAGATCAGTGTTATACGGTGAAAAATACCCGGATGAAATCATGTCGAGAGCTTTTTTTAATTCATCGTTTGTATTGTAATAATACTGCGGATCATAGCCCTTAGACTTAATCTTTGAAAGTCCCGCGCTGTCATGACCGAATATGAATATATTATCCTTTCCTACTTCTTCGAGAATTTCAATGTTTGCTCCGTCAAGTGTTCCGATGGTCAGCGCCCCGTTAAGAGCAAACTTCATGTTGCTTGTTCCTGATGCTTCTGTTCCTGCTGTTGATATCTGTTCCGAAAGATTTGCTGCCGGTATTATCTTCTCAGCGAGGCTTACGCCGTAATTGGCAAGGAAAACGACTTTCAGCATTCCGTTAACAGAACTGTCGTTATTGACAGTTTCCGCAACTGCGTTTACAAGCTTGATAATAAGCTTTGCAGTGTAATAGCCGGGTGCGGCTTTTCCTGCCAGAATTATTGTTCTCTTTACTTTTACTGAAGCCGGATTTTCCCTTATTCTGTTATAAAGCGTTACCGCATGCAGGATATTAAGAAGCTGCCTTTTGTATTCATGCAGCCGTTTAACCTGGCAGTCGAAAATTGACTCAGGGTCAATCTCTATACAATTGTGCCTGTAGATATAGTCAGCAAGTGCTTTTTTGTTTGCAGTCTTCACTTTTTCCCATCCGGAAAGAAATGATTTATCTTTTGCCAGGGGGATAAGTTTTTTAAGTTTGTAAAGGTCCTTGATCCAGCCGGAGCCGATGCTTTCGGTAATAAGACCTGCAAGTCCGGGATTGCAGACTGCAAGCCATCTTCTCTGGGTAATTCCGTTGGTTTTGTTGTTGAACTTTCCCGGATACATAAGATGGAAATCATTAAAAATATCGTCCCTGATAATATCAGAGTGGAGCTGTGATACACCGTTTACCGAGTGGCTCCCGATTATTGCAAGGTTTGCCATCCTTACCCTTTTTTCACTCCCCTCTTCAATAATTGACATTCTGGAAAGTTTGCTGCTGTCTCCGGGATACCTTCTTTCAATCCCGCTTAAAAATCTGAAATTGATTTCATTTATAATCTTTATATGACGGGGTAGTACTTTTGAAAACAGGCTCATCGGCCATTTTTCAAGTGCTTCGGGAAGTATTGTGTGGTTTGTATACCCGAAAGTATTTACTGTAATATCCCAGCTTTCCTCCCATGATAAATTTTCAACATCAAGAAGAATTCTCATGAGTTCCGCGATTCCAATCGCCGGATGTGTATCATTAAGCTGTACCGCTACCTTGCCGGAAAAGCGGGAGAAATTATTTCCGTGAGTTTTTTTATATCTTCTGATTATGTCCTGCAGTGTCGCTGAAACAAAAAAATATTCCTGTTTGAGTCTCAGCTCCTTACCTTCAAAAACATTATCATTGGGATAGAGCACCTTTGAAAGTGTTTCTGTTACAACCTTGTCTGAAACTGCCTGTTCATAGTTGCCGTGATTAAAATAATCAAGCTCAAAATCCCGTGTGGATTTTGCAGCCCACAGCCTCATGTTGTTTACAGTATTGTTGTCATAGCCTGGAATCGGTACATCGTAGGCCATGGCCATTACCTGGGTCCCCCCTTCCCATCTGCAGTGATATTTGCCGTCCTGGTCATTATATTCATTCAGGTAACCGTAGAAAGTAACAGGATAGAGAAACTCAGGCCTTGGAATTTCCCATGGATTACCGTATCGGAGCCAGGGGTCAGGCGCTTCAACCTGATAGCCGTCAATAATTTTCTGAAAAAATATTCCGTATTCATATCTTATTCCATAGCCGTACGCCGGAAGCTCAAGTGTTGCCATGGAATCGAGAAAACATGCTGCAAGCCTTCCCAGTCCTCCGTTCCCAAGCCCAGCGTCATACTCAAGCTCCTCTATTTCATTCAGGTCAAGACCGAGTTCAGAAACAGCCTTGCTGATCACATCATGCATGCCTAGATTTATTATTGTGTTTGTAAGGGTTCTTCCCATAAGAAATTCAAGAGAAAGGTAATAAACTCTTTTGGCACCCTTGTTATAGTATGTCTGCTGTGTCTCGATCCATCTCTCGAACAGGAAATCTCTCAGGGTCATTGCGAGACCGTTAAAAAGGTCAAGTTTTGTAGCACTGTACTGATCCTTGGCGAGAGAATACTTAAGATGGGTCAGCATCGATACCTTTACCGATTCTGCGTCTTTATGTTTGAGACTGTCAAAGTCTATATCTGCCTTTACTACAGCTTCTGTACGCGGACTATTTTTAAGTGCCATTTTTTACCTCACCTGTATATTCTATGTCTACAATTGAAAGTCAGCAAGATTATTTTTATTATATATAAAAGAATAATACCTGATTATCAGTAAAAACCTTACCTGAAAATATTGAGTTTTAAAGGCAGCATATTAAATATTTTGCTCTTGATGACAAGAAATGCTTATATTTAAAAGAAAAATGATTGAAGGATGAATTACGAGGTGTTTTTTTGAGCAGAACAGCGGTTATTACAGGCGCAAGCAGCGGAATCGGGCTTGAACTTGCCGGCCTTATGGCTTCTGACAGGATTAATCTGGTGCTTGCCGCCCGAAACAGGGAAAAACTTGAAACAATCAGGGATAATCTCACCGAAAAATACGGGATAGGGGTAACAATAATTCAGATTGATCTCTCTGATGAAGCTTCTCCCGATGAATTATTTGATGAAATAAAAAAATCAGGGTTGCAAATTGATTATCTGATAAACAACGCGGGCTTTGGAGATTACGGCTTGTTCATTGAATCAGATCCTGACAAATTGAGCAGGATGATAGATCTCAATGTCAAAGCCCTTACAAAGCTCACAGGACTATTTGCTCCCCTTATGGTTTTACGGGGAAGGGGAGCTATAATGAATGTGGCCTCTACCGCGGCTTTTCAGCCGGGGCCTCTCATGGCTGTTTACTATGCTACAAAGGCCTATGTACTGTCCTTTTCCCAGGCCCTCGCAAAAGAGCTTGAAGGAAGCGGCGTTACCGTGACAGCGCTCTGTCCGGGTGCGACTGATACGGGATTTAAATCCGCGGCAAATCTTGAAGGCTCAAAGCTGTTAGCCGGGAGAAGAATTGCAGCTGCACGGGATGTTGCAAGGTACGGCTACAGAGCTATGCTTAAGGGGAAAAGAATTGCAGTACACGGATTATTAAATAGAGTGCTTGTTTTTTCTGTAAAACTGATGCCTTCATCTCTTGTAACAGATTTTGTCATGAAAATTCAGGACCGGCGTAAGGCCGAATGACTGTGGACATATTAAAATCTGACCATTTTGCAGTAAAAATCAATTTCAAGGGCATAATTTTAAGTTTTTCAAACGTCAGTGCGCCATATTGCAGGGCGTTTAATAGTATGATAGTATATATATGAAATTAGTAAAAATTATTCGGTTTGGATTTTAGCCGCAGTTACTAATAAGGTTTGCAAAGTGCGGCTTATTTCTCCACGGATTCCCACCTGTATACCCGAATCAATGATAAGGAACATTAATGAAAAAATTACGATTTAACGAACTCCCTCTCTCCGGCCATATTCTGAGCGCGGTAGAAGAAATGGGCTTCGAAGAAGCATCCCCGATTCAGTCGGAGACAATTCCGATAATACTGGAAGGACGGGATGTTATAGGACAGGCTCAAACCGGCACAGGAAAGACTGCCGCGTTTGCCATACCTATTATTGAAAAACTCACTCCAGGGTCGAGAGAACTTCAGGCGCTTGTCCTGTGTCCGACCAGAGAACTTGTTATGCAGATTACAGAAGAGTTCCGCAAACTCATGAAATTCATGGGAAGTGTTTCAGATGCATCTGTTGTTGCCGTATACGGCGGACAGGAAATTGACCGGCAGTTTAAAGCCTTAAAGAAAAAGCCGCTCATTATTGTCGGAACACCGGGGCGGATGATGGATCACATGAGGCGCGGGTCAATATCCCTTACCCCTGTATCGATGGTTGTCCTTGATGAAGCAGATGAAATGCTTGACATGGGTTTCAGGGAGGATATCGAGTATATCCTGGGAGAAACTTCTCCGGACAGGCAGACTGTAATGTTCTCCGCCACTATGTCAAAGGATATCCTTTCCCTTACCAACAGGTTCCAGAAAGACCCTGTTGTAATCGATGTAACAAGCCAGAAAATAAATGCTCCGATAATTGACCAGATGTCATTCGAAATCTCTGAAAGATCAAAGCCGGAGGCAGTTGCAAGGCTGATTGATTATTATGATATAAAGCTTGCCCTTATTTTCTGCAATACAAAATCAAAAGTTGACGATCTTGTAGAGGTTCTGAAAACCAGAGGCTACTTTGCTGAAGGACTTCACGGAGATATGTCGCAGAAACAGCGTGAGAAAGTAATGGCAGGATTCAGAACCGGAACTGTTGAAATACTTGTAGCAACTGATGTTGCAGGCCGCGGTATCGATGTCAACGATATAGCTGCTGTATTTAATTATGATCTGCCGAGGGATGATGAAGATTATATCCACAGGATCGGAAGAACAGGCAGGGCAGGAAAAAGCGGAAGATCTTTTACCTTTGTTACAGGCCGCGAGGTCTACAACCTCAGAAGAATTGAAAGATCCAACGGGATTAAAATCGCCCGCGGCACAATTCCTACAATTGATGACCTTGACAGCACAATGATAAAAAGCTACAGCGAGAAAATTAAGGTTCTGGCTGAAAAAGGCTCTCTTTCACGCTATGTGAGGATTGTTGAAAGCCTTATAGGCGATGATTATACATCACTTGATGTTGCTGCTGTTCTTTTAAAGCTTGCGATGGATGGAAAAAGCGAAGGGTATGACGACACCCAGACATTTGAACCCCAGTCAGCCAGAAAAAGCTACGACAGGGACAGGTCAGGTTCAAGAAGCTCTTCAAGGGGAGGCTCAGGGAGCACCTCATACAATCGCAGCGACCGCGGAGGCGACAGGGGCAGGGATTCAAGACGGGGGTCCGGGCGTGATTCGGGAAGCGGTTCCGGGCGTGATTTCGGCCGGGATTCAAGAAGAGGCTCTGGCCGCGATACCGGCAGAAACAGCAGCGGCAGCAGCCGCGAAGGCGGCAGGTTTCCCGGACACGGGAGCAGCCGTGACAGAAGCCGCGATAGTAATCGCGACAGCAGGCCCAAAAGCATAAGCTCCAAAGGCCGGGACACCAGTGAAAACACCTCCGGATTTCCGGGCTGGGCCGCCGATAACCGTGAAAGATTCGCAGACAGGGACAGCAGGTCCTCAAGGAAAGAGAGCGGCAGCGGCGGACGCAGTGAACGCAGCGAAAAACCGCGAAGCGCATCAGGCAGGAAAAGCGGCAAGGATAATGCCGGAGATAAATGGTGGTCAACCTTTGACAAGGGCTCGAAACTCATCAAGGCCGGTTCAGATAAAAAGAAGAAAAAAAGAAAAGACTGATTTCCTGTGTTAAGGGGCTCGATCTTAATTAACTCATTAAGTGTGAACAGGCTGCCTGTAACCAGGGCAGCCTTTTTTAAAGCTCAAGCCGAATATTTACTGTTATTTCATCTTCCTTATTCTGACTTCAATTGCCTTGTCGTTTCCAAGCAGTCTGACAAGTTTTGATGTGTCTGTCTCTCCGAAGTGGTAGGGATAAAGGATTGCTGGCTTTAATGTACGTGCTGCTTCTGCCGTCATTTCAGGAGTCATTGTATAGGGAAGGTTCATGGGCAGAAAAGCGCAGTATATATCTTTCAGTTTTTTCATCTCCGGGATATTTTCCGTATCGCCCGCAATATATATTTTTTTATCGCCGAAGATGAGTATATAACCGTTTCCCTCTCCCTTTACATGAAAAGGCTGTCCGCTGTCCCTTTTGTGTACTATGTTATACGCAGGTACAGCTTCGATATCAATGCCTTTGAAGGAAGTTTTATCCCCGTTTTTCATTACCATGCCGCCTCCCAGTGATTCAGCACAAATGGATGTCAGGATCAGTTGTGTGTTCTTTCCCTGAATACAGGCCAGGGCTTTCTTGTCAAGATGGTCTCCGTGGTGATGCGTTAAAAGGATAAGATCCGCTTTCGGCAGCTTTGAATAATCTGCTACCTGGCTGTAAGGGTCAATATGAAGTACCATGCCGCTGAATTCCATCATAAGAGTGCCGTGGCCGAGTAATGTGATAACAAGATCTCCTTTTGAAGTTTTAATAACATCCTGTTCGTATCCCGACTGCGCAAATACAGAAGGAGTGCTTAAAACTGAAAATGCCAATAATCCGTACATTACTTTATACATAATCTAATTCTCCTTTTTGCATTTTAAATAACTGCACCTCTGTCCCCGGCCTGTAGAAAGATTTATTTAAAAATCAACAGCTGCGACAGCATCAATTTCAATCAAAAATCCGTAATGAAGCTTCCCTGCAGGAACTACCGATCTTGCCGGCTTATGACTGCCGAAAAAATCTGCATAAACTTCGTTTACCCTGCTCCAGAGTGAAATATCTGAAATGTATACTGTTGTTTTAATTACTCTTTCAGTTCCGCTGCCGGCTTCTTCCAGTATTGCCTTCAAATTTGAAAGCGCCTGCCTTGCCTGATCCTCTATTTCACCTGTAATTTTTTCACCTGTACCGGGAACGACAGGCAGCTGGCCTGAAATGTAAATCAGGCCGCCGTGAACAACCGCCTGGGAGTAGTGGCCTGCGGGGGAGGGCGCTTTATCTGTGTAATATGTTTTCATAATTTAATTTTATACCGAATTTTTCTGATGTAAAGTTATATTATTGTTTTTAGAAATAAAAAATAACGGAATTTTTATCAATTAATCAGCAATTTTTATTAAATGAAATATTAACATTGATTAATAATATTTAAACAAACATTTTTTAATATAAAAGTATATGTTAAACGATAAATGGCTAAAGGCCGTCGAGCGTCTTGATTATGCTTTTCAACCTATTGTCAGCTGCTATACCGGAAGAACCTATGCAGTTGAGGCATTAATCAGAGGTACTGAAAATGCTGGTTTTGAAGACATCAGTGACTTTTTTGACAAAGCTCATGAGGAAGGGTATTTATCTAAAATTGATTATTATCTTCGGGAAATGGCAATAAAAAAATTTGTTAAAATACCATTTTACAGAGAGATCAAGCTGTTCTATAACTATGATCCACGTATTATTGAAATGCCTGATTACAGAAGCGGGGAAACAGAAATTATTTTGTCTGAATATGGTCTTTCCAGTAATGCACTGTTTTTTGAATTGACTGAGAAATATTCAGTCAAATCTGTCGCTAAATTACGTACATTTTTAATCGGATTAAAAAAGAGGGGCATAAAAATTGCGCTGGATGATTTTGGTTCCGGGTTTGCCGGACTTGAGCTTTTATATCATTCCGAGCCTGATCTGATTAAATTTGACCGGTTTTTAATATCCGGGTTAAACAGTGAAATTAAAAAAAGAAATTTCTGTTCACACATTTTAAGTCTATCAAAAAGTTTAAGCATAATTAATCTTGCAGAGGGAATTGAGAATGAAAATGAATTGATAACATGCAAGGATCTTCATTTTGATCTGATACAGGGGTTTTTCATTGCCAGACCGACTTGTAATATCGATGAGTTATCAGATTTATATCCTCATATAGCAAATTATCAAAGTAAAAGAAAACAAAATTCAATTGAATCACTTATCGAAAAGGAAGTTACTAAAATAACTCCGATAATTATTAATGAAAATATCAAGGATGTTGTAGAAAAATTCAGGAATAATCATGATATTAATTTTTTGCCGGTTGTTGATTCAAATTATTATCCGGTAGGAATAATAAATGTAGAACCGCTAAAAAAATATCTTTTTCATCCATATGGATATTCTTTGATATCAAATCCGGCTATAGGCATTATAGATAATTTTATTTATAAATGCCCTGTTGCTGATATCAAAACCAAAGAAGGAGTTCTGTTAAGCATTCTTGCCGGCAATCAGGCATCACAAGGGATTATTATTATAAAAGAATTAAAATATTATGGTTTTCTGACTGTTGCATCATTCATAAATATCATGAATGAAAAAAAAATGTATATTGCTCGTGAATCCAATCCTCTTACAAGGTTACCGGGAAATAATATTATTAATGATAATATACAAAGTATTATAAATAATAATGCAAATGAGTTTATTCTGGCATATTGGGATCTTGATAATTTTAAGCCTTTTAATGATAAGTATGGATTCAGACAGGGAGACCGGGCAATACTTTATTTTGCGGATTTGCTCCAGACAAACATCAATATGGAAAATTCATTTGTAGGACATATCGGCGGTGATGATTTTTTTACAAGTTTTGATTTATCTGGTACATCCGAGGAAAGTGTTCTGATAATTATACAGAAAATAATTCATGAATTCACTGAGTCAATAGCATCTATTCATAGTCCTGAAGAATTTTCAAATGGGTATTATTTATCAAAAGATAGAAATAATCATATGCGGAAAATACCTCTTTTAACTGTATCATGCGCATTAATAAAAATTAATCCATTTGTCGGCAGAATTACTGTTGAAAATATCAGCGAGTTTATGTCAGGGATTAAGAAAAAGGCAAAAAAATCGCAGTCTAAAATTGCCTATGCAAGTGTCGAAGAAATAGTCCCGGTCTGCCATTTATAGTTTTTTAAATACATTAATTAATAATACATAAATATTCTGATTATATCTGCGACTCCTGATTCAGTATTTGCAGGAGCAACAAGTCCTGCGATCTTTTTCAGGGCATCATGTCCGTTTCCCATTGCGACTCCCATGCCTGCTTTTTCAATCATTTCGAAATCGTTGAGATTATCTCCGAAGCACATGACTTCCTCAATGTCAATTCCGAGATGTCTGGCCAGGAATTCAACAGCAGTCCCCTTGTTTACCCCTTCAGGGAGAATCTCAAGGTACTTTTTATTTGACCGCACTATGGCAGGCAATCTGGGACATAATTTTTCATATTCCCTTAAATAACCGGCAAAGAGAAGATCGTCACCTTCATCGTCATTTCCTGCGAATAGAATCTTGTTTACACGGGAGAGGTTTACCTCTGACATGTCGGCTGAGAGGTTGGGAAGAATTCCTTCCATTTCAGCGTGTATTTTGATGTTCTCTGTATAATCGGGAGTGTATCCTTCATTGTCTGAATAAAAAATCACTGAAACCGGACAAGTTGACAGCGCTTTAAGCGCCGATTCCGCCTGCTCACGGCTAAGGTGCTTTTCGTAAATTGTCCTGTTATCTTTAAGGTCGATGATTTTGGCGCCGTTATAGAGGATCAGGGGCAGATCAAGCGAAAGTTCACTGTGGATGGCGCGGGCTGTTTTTTCAATTCTCCCTGTAGCAAGTGAAAAAAGTCCTCCGGCGGCTCTGAATTCGGAAACAGCTTTTCTGTTTTCCTCTGTAATCTTATGGCTGTTGTCAAGGAGTGTTCCGTCAACATCGGAGATTATAAGTTTATATTTCAATTGTGTATTTTTCCGCTATCATTTTTTCCACATCTCCCCTTGTCCTGTCAAACGGGCCTTCTTTTTCCATTTTAAGGCTTGCTAGGGCGGCTGTCCAGATTACTGCCTTTTCTGGCGGCATGGAAATCCTGCACCCGGAATAAGTGGAAATGCAGGTATCGCCCCTGCCGCTTCTTCCGATAAGTTCTTTCGGGTGGAATTCAGTCTCAAAAAAATTGCGGCCGTCGTAGATAAGTATACCTGATTTATGAGTCAGCACTATCTCGGCGGGTCCCATTGCCTTAAGTATCTTTGCGGCTTCGTGCCGGTCTTTTGTCCCTGTCATGAATTCCGCTTCCGCGATATCAACCTTGAAAAAATCAACCATCGGCAGAATTTCTTTCTGCTCTTTCCACTGTTCATATTTAACTGTATTTCCGTAGACAACCCTGACAAATCCCTGCACATCAAGCGCAAGGTACCTGCATCTTTCTTTCATGGCTTTTATAAATGCTTTATTCATTTCACCGAGAAATGAGGGGGCAGCAATAAATACTTTTCCTTTTATATCTTTGATATCGCTTACTTCGAAATGTTCCGCAACGCTTGTAACCGTGAAAATCCTTTCATCAGGGTTTTCTGTCGGATAATCCATTTTAAGGCATGTTGATTTTTCTGTAAAAACCGCTTTGGTTTTTATACCGGATTTTTCAAGTTCATCAACTACATGGGAATCTTCTTCCGCAAGGCGGGTTACGGCAAGTACGTCAAGGCCGAGTGCATGTGTCGCATGGGCGCCGTAGTTGAAACCGCCTCCGTCTACGATGCGTGTACCCCCTTTTAAGGTAACAATTGTATCTTTTGTGTAGTGTCCAATATGAACTGCATCATATTCTTTGTTCTGCATGATAATCCTCCGTTGCCGGTACATTTATTTGTAAAAAAGCCGAGAATTGATAATAGTTAAATGATGCTGAATTGTAAATACTTCTGTATTAAATAACTTTTTCGGCCGGAGATATATATTGATCAGCCGTCAGGTTTGTTAATAATCCGTATTTTCGGAATTCATCAGCGATGATAGTCTCTGGACCGTGCTTAAAAGATAACCGCTCTCCCACTCATCCAGTGCACTGATTTTTGCAATAAATTCATCTGCAAAAAAAGAAGGATTGTTTGCCAGGATACTTTCGCTTTTTTCTGTAAGCGTAATGTATTTGTTCCGTTTATCAGCCGATCCTTTTGTAACAATTATACAGTCTGCTTTTTCAAGCCGGGATAAAATATCTGTTACTGTCGCCTGCCGCAGCGAGGCTTTTTTTGCTATCCCTGAAATTGTTATATCACCGTAAGATTTTATGATTCTCAGAAGAAAAATCTGGGATCCTGTAATCCCGTAAAGCTTGAGCAGTTTTTTGGAATGAATATCCATGGATTGTGTTATTTTTCTAAGTGATAAATACATCTTTAAAAAGTGATCATCATTCATTACCTAAATATAGATTTTAATTAACCTGTTATCAATAGATTTTCTGAAGGTATTGACTTTTCTTAATAAGAGGGTATAATATATAGGCAACTATGTAATAAAAATATGTTAAATACTTGTGTGAGAACAATATAAATATAATTAAGAGTGATATAAATAGTGTATACTAAGTATATAATTCAATAGGAGGACAGATGGTTAAGACTGAAAAGAACAGGATCAGGGAATATTTTTATCAGAAAAACGTGAAATCAAACTGGAAAGACTGGGCCTGGCAGCTTAGGCATACAATAAGAACTGTAGAAAAGTTTGAAGAACTTACAGGAATAGTTTTCAGTGATGATGAGCGGAAATCCCTTGAGATGACTGTAGACCGCTTTCCTGTCAGCATCACCCCTTATTATCTTTCGCTTATAGATATTGAGAATTACAAAAATGATCCTGTTTTCAAGCAGGCTTTTCCGGATGTACGGGAACTTGAAATACTTAAAAATGACATGAGCGATCCGCTTTCGGAAGATGCGGACAGCCCTGTGGAAGGGATAACCCACCGATATCCTGACAGGGTCCTTTTTCATATATCGAATATCTGCTCCATGTACTGCAGGCACTGCACAAGAAAAAGAAAGGTGGGGGATATTGATTCCATACCGGACAGGGAATCAATTATCAAAGGAATTGAATATATCAGAAACAACAAACAGATAAGGGATGTCCTTCTTTCAGGAGGAGATCCTTTTATGCTTTCTGATGATTACCTTGACGGGATACTGTCCGAGATTTCATCCATTGAGCATGTTGAGGTCGTCAGGATCGGAACCAGAATGCCGGTTGTGCTTCCTTTCAGAATTACTGATTCTCTTGTCGCTGTTCTTGGAAAATACAAAAACCTCTGGATCAATACCCATTTCAATCATCCGAAGGAAATAACTGAGGCATCCGGAGACGCTGTTGCAAAGTTAGCGGAAGCCGGCATTCCGCTCGGAAATCAGTCTGTGCTGCTGCGTGATGTAAACGATTGCCCCCGGATTATTAAAAAACTCTGCCAGATGCTGGTTAAAAACAGGGTAAGACCTTATTACCTTTATCAGTGCGATCTTTCAGAAGGGCTTAACCACTTCAGGACTTCAGTCGGCAAAGGGGTGGAGATAATTGAAAACATGATAGGACATACAAGCGGATTTTGTGTTCCGACTTATGTCGTTGATGCGCCTGGAGGCGGAGGCAAAATACCTGTACTTCCAAATTATCTTATTTCCTGGTCCTCCAATAAAATTGTACTCAGAAATTACGAAGGTGTAATTACTACATACTCAGAGCCCCAGTCCTATCATACCAGCTACTGCGATAACAACTGCAGGGACTGTCGTCTTGATTTTTCTGAAAATTGGAAAAAACACATGGACTCTGTCGGTATCGAAAGACTCCTTTGTGAATATGACAAGGCAAATACCCTTATCCCGGGCAACAATCCGCGCTTTAAAAGAAGGGAAGAGAATGATGGATAATATTGAAAACAGTAAAGCTGATATTGTAGAACATATAGGAAAAACCGTACTTCAGTACGGGAAAAACAACAACAGAGTCTATCTAATGAAACTTGACCCCGAATCAGATAAAAAAAATGTTATTGACTATATTGACAGGATCTGTATGGAAAAAAGATACGGGAAAAGCTTTGCAAAGATAAGATCTGCTGATTATCCGCTCTTTCTTTTGGCAAAATACAGGCTTGAAGCCTATATCCCCTCTTTTTTCCGTAACGGGGATGATTGTATCTTCGCATGCAAATATTATGATAGCGAAAGGTCTGTTTTTATTGAAACAGAAGCCGGAGAGGCTATTGCCTCTCTTCTTTCCGGGGTAAAAAACACCGCCGGCCGGGCCGGTAAACCTGCTGAGTTTGAAATCAGGAAGGCTGATGAGCCGGATATAGCATCTCTCGCAGGCTTTTACGGGAGTCAGTTCCCCAACTACCCGTTTCCCCTTTCAAGCGCACAGTATATTGCCGGAACCATGAAAGCAAATGTTGATTATATGATTATTACAGATAAGGGGAAAGTTATTGCCGCAGCTTCAGCCGAAAAAGATCTGGATGAACTCAACGCTGAAATGACAGATTTCGCTGTAAACCCGGAGTACAGGGGATACGGGCTTGCGGGAAAACTTATGAATGCGCTTGAGGCGCATCTGAAAGACGGGCCGATTAAAACCCTTTATACTATAGCAAGACTTAATTCTACTGCCATGAATGCTGTTTTCAAAAGCAGTAATTATAAATACAGCGGCACGCTCATCAACAATACCAATATTTCAACCGGTATTGAATCCATGAATATATGGTATAAGCACCTTACATGATTATTCTTTTATTAAATTCTTTAGCCTCTCAAATTCTTCAACACTTATTTTACCGTCAGCAAGTCTCTGTTTTAAAATATCAAGAGCGCCTGGGTCTTCTTTTTCTCTGTTGTTATGCTGTTTAACCAGTGCATACACTACTGCGGCAGCTATAATAATAATCAGTAATCCCATAAACAAATTTCCTCCTCTCAGATTTGAAAAACTGCAAAACTGATTGCTGAAATATCCCATGTAATTTCCTCCGTATGATTTGCTATATATACAATATAATAAGTCATATAGAAATAGTATGAATAAAAGGTGTTTTTTATGTGAAGTTTTATGCTCAGTAATCGTATTTTTCACAGTATTATTGCATTACAATAATTCAGTAAAAAATGAACATTGCTGAAATATTATAATAATTGAGATGAAATTTATAATTTTGACGCCCTGAAAGTTGACATACTTAAAACTTTCCAGTTTATTACTAAACCCTGTTGATAGAGAGTTATCACGGGGTGAAAAATGGAAAAAAATGAGAAAAAACTTCTGAGGCCGGACGGCAGAATAGGTATTCTAAACAGGGGCGAAGCTGCCTACAGGTTTATAAGGTCATTAAAAGAGTACAATAATCTTTATTCTGTAAATCTAAAAAGTATTTCATTCTACATCGAAAAGGAAGAGCAATCCCTTTTTGCAAAAAGCTCGGATGAATCGTACCTTCTTTCAGGTATTTCCGGTGTTTCCGGCAGCCCGGGGAAAGCAGTTATACCTTACCTTGACCACGATCTTCTGATTGATGCCCTGAAGAAAACCTCCTGCAGCGCAGTCTGGGCCGGGTGGGGTTTCCTGTCTGAGGATTCGGAATTTGCCGGAAAAATTGAAAAGAACGGCATTGTTTTTCTTGGCCCTTCCGGGGCGGCAATGGCGCTTCTCGGAGACAAAATCTCGGCAAAGGCGCTGGCTGAGAAAAGCGATGTTCCTGTGCTGCCATGGAGCATGCGGCCTCTCACAGATATTGATGATGCCCATCGGGTTGCTGAAAAACTCGGATATCCTGTTATTATAAAAGCGTCCAACGCCGGAGGGGGCAGGGGAATAAGGATTGTAAGGGCAAAACAGGAAATGGAGGCAATGTACAAATCCGCAAGGGATGAGACGCTGCGAATCACAGGCAACGATCTTCTCTTTATGGAATGTTTTGTAGAAAAGGGGAGGCACCTTGAGGTTCAGGTTTTAGCTGATACTCACGGGAATATCAATACATTCGGAGTAAGGGACTGTTCCATCCAGAGGAGAAATCAGAAAATTATTGAGGAGACTCCGCCGGCGCTGCTTGATAAGGAAATACTGATCAGTATGGAAGAGGCATCATCAAGGCTTATAAAATCCGCATCCTATACCGGAGCCGGAACAGTTGAATACCTTTATGATTTAACGAGGAATCAGTTCTATTTCATGGAGGTAAATACAAGGCTTCAGGTTGAACATCCTGTAACCGAGATACTCTACGGGATTGATCTTGTAAAAGGACAGATTGATGTTGCAATGGGGAAAAAGGTTGATCTGAAAGGACATACGCCAAAAGGGGCGATTATGGAGGTCAGGATAAATGCTGAAGATCCTGCGTCCGGTTTTTCCCCCTCTCCGGGAGATGTTCTGCTGTTCAAGGCCCCGGCCGGACCTGGCATAAGGGTTGACTCCGGAATTGAAAGAAACAGCAGCATCCCGTCGGAATTCGATTCAATGATTGCAAAGATAATAGCCTCCGGATCAGACAGGGAAGAGGCAATCGCCAGAATGAAAAGAGCTCTTCAGGAATTCAGGATAAAAATTAAAAACGGGACAACCAACAAGGCTTTTGTTCTGTCCCTCCTTGATAATCCGGAAATACAAAGAGGAGGTACGCATACAGGTTTTGTGGAAGAGCTGATAAGCAGAAAAGAGTCAGCTGTTCCGGATGATAAAATCGCGGCTTCTCTGGTCTCCTGCGCTATTGAGCTTTATATCAGGCAGCACAACGCTGATTTTCTTAATTTCCGCAGCCAGGTATCAAGGTCGGGGAAACCCGGAAGAATACCGTCAATGGAAGGTCTTGATGTGAATCTCTCATCACAGGGATGCAGTTATTCTTTTCATTTAAAAAGTTTATCTACCGGCCTTTATCACATCAGTTTTAAGGATAATGATATTGTCTGCAGATACTCTGTCAATGATTTTGAATCGGAACTGATTTTAAACGGAAGAAGATACAGTCTTATTGTTACAGAGAGGGGAGATGCTTTTCTATGCGAAGTTGACGGGTACGCAATTAATGTAGAGGCTCAGTCACAGGGTTATATAAAATCCATGTCGCCTGCCATTGTTCTTTCCGCTGCAGTCTCCCCGGGAACAATCGTAAAAAAAGGTCAGCCGGTAATAATTCTTGAAGCAATGAAAATGGAAATGGTTATAAACGCTCCTTCAGACGGCGTAATTGCTGAAGTGTATGTATCGGACGGCATGCAGGTCGCGGCCGGCCAGAGTCTTGTCAGAATCGAGCCTGCAGGTACGTCAGGTCCCGGAGAAGCCGATACTGAGGAGAAAGAAAAGCTGCAGCCGGTCAGTATTTCCTTGATAAATGAATCAGATGAATCAGCCGCTCAAAAACTTAAAGACATGATGCTTGCCCATTTTCTGGGATATGACTCAGGGCCTGATGTTTTATCCATCTACAGAGAGTTAGCATCTAACGCTTTACATGCTGGTGAATATCCGCAGGAATTCATGGAATTCGTTTTATCACTGATTAGAATATATATTGCTGTTGAAAAATTGTTTTTAAATAAAAAAATTGCCTCGAGCCTGTTTTCAAGGCCTCTTACCTACCCGGAGATGCTTTCTCATTTTTTCTTAAGGACAGAAGACAGAAGAAAAGGGCTTCCTGATGAATTTCTTAAAGATATGGATGAAGCCCTGAAATTTTTTATTTTTGATGATTCTTCAGGTAATGATTATACGGGCGGATATGAAAAAAATAAACTGGATCTGGCGCTCTACTATCTTTTCAGGTCCCATAAAAATATACACAGCAAAGAGGAAATTTTAAAATCTGTTTTTCTGGATTTTGAGAATATTCAGATTGGAGAAAAGCATAGTGAAGTATTACAGCAAATTTCAGATGAAGTCATTTCCATTTCGGCAGGATCAAACCCCCTTCTTTTAAACGCTGTTGTGCGCCTTAAGTATCTGATAACAGATATTTTAAAGCCGGACCTGTCTAAGGAAGAACATACAGGTATGGATATCTCTGATGCCGGCCCGGAGATTATGAAGAGTCTGAGAGCATTATGCCTGTCCCCTGATGAAAATATCAGAAAAACGGGATTGAAGCATATCGGCCTCCGGTTTAACAGGGACAGAGATATCTCTGTTTCCTTTTTTTGCAATAATGAAGCTGCAGATATTTTCTGCACTGAAGGGAAATACGGCACTTCGGATATCATCTCCTGCGTCTCATTTTTCAGGGAATCGGAAGTTTTCAAATTCTCTTCTGCCGGAGAATCAGCTGCAGTCTTCTCCCCCGTGTCAGGATTCGGGAAATTACCGGAAAAATCAGATTCGGAAAAAGAATTGATAATACTGGTATATAACGACAAGGAAAAAAATCCGGATCATATATTTGATTACCTGATGAGTCTGGAAAATCTGCCGCCGGATTATAAAATAACTATTGGCATCTGCAGTGACTCGGAGGAGACAAACTATAGAAGTTATAACTTTGAAAATAATAACTGGAAAGAGGAAAATAACAGGAGAGGTTTCAGCCCGCTTCAGTACAGGGAGCTTAAAGTCTACAGATTCATAAACTTTAAACTTAAAGTAATATACAGAAATAAAGGGGTTGTTCTTTGTGAAGCAAGGTCGAAGGAGAACCCTCAGGACATCAGACTGGCCTCTTTTATTGATGTTTCAGAGAAAACCGTAAATACCGCTGATAACGGTAAAAACATAAAGCTTGATCTCTTTGAAGCCCTGCTGATTGATGCAGTCAATGCCATGCGCTCAGTTTTACCCTCATACAGGGAAAGGCTTTTATGGAACAGGATAGTTATACATAACAGGACGCTTTTGGGGATCGGACTTAAAAAAATGGAAGAATATGGAAGAGCCCTGATTGCATTGACTGACGGGATAGGCCTTGAAAAACTGGTTATTCTTACCCGGAGAAAGCGCTGGAGCGAGAAATCCGCCCGTCCGCTTGAGCTTGATATTTCTTCTATCGCAGATAAACAGCTTGTAATAAGGAGCAGACTTCCTGCTGAAAAACCGCTCGTCACTGTAGACAGTTACGCCCGGAATGTAATTTTAGCCCGCAGAAGAAATGTTCTCTATCCTTATGAAATTACCAAAATGCTTACAGGCTCATCCTTTTACGGCGGATCTGTCCCGCAGGGCGGAAAATTCGAGGAATATGATATTGCAATAGACAATGCAGGAAAAACCCAAAGTATAATTTCTGTCAAAAACAGAAAATCAGGCCTTAATGAAGCAAATATAATTTTCGGGATAATTGAAAACAGTGATTTGAAATACAGCTGTGTTTACAGGCGTGTGATTATACTGTCAGACCCGTTGAAGGATATGGGGAGTCTTTCAGAAGGTGAGTGCAGAAGGGTAATCGCATCTCTTGATCTCGCAGAAAAAGAAAAAATACCGGTTGAGTGGCTTCCGGTTTCATCAGGCGCCAGGATAGATATGGAAAGCGGGACTGAAAACCTTGACTGGACTGCCGCTGTGCTTAAAAGGATTATTGAGTTCACCCAAAACGGGGGCGAGATAAATATAATTGTCTCATCAATCAATGTTGGGGCCCAGTCGTACTGGAACGCGGAGGCGACAATGCTGATGCATACCTGCGGGTTTTTAATTATGACGGATGACTCATCGATGCTGCTTACCGGAAAAAAAGCGCTTGATTTTTCAGGAAGCGTGTCAGGTGACAACAATCTTGATATCGGCGGTGTAGAAAAAATTATGGGGCCCAACGGGCAGGCGCAGTTCAGGGTTTTAAACATCGCTGAGGCATATAATATACTTTTCAGGCATTACAGGCTTACTTACCTTCTGCCGTCTGAATCTGAGAGATACTCAGGTTTTAGAAAGTCGGAAGATCCTTCGGGGCGGGATATCTCTGTAAATACATATATTGACAATTACGGGCAGGGATTTGAAACAATCGGCGATATCTTCAGTAATGAAAAGAACCCCGAACGGAAAAAGCCTTTTGACATAAGACAGATTATGAATGCTGTTAAAGATGAGGATTCGGATTACCTTGAAAGATGGCAGCTGATGGCTGATTCAGACACATCTGTAGTCTGGGAAACAAGGATAGGGGGATTTTCCGCCGGAATGATAGGCATTGAAAGCAGGACAATCCCCAGGATAGGTGAAATACCGTATGACGGTCCGGAAAGCTGGAACGGCGGTACACTGTATCCCATGTCGTCCAAAAAAACTGCGAGGGCCCTGAATGCTTTTTCCGGACGGCTCCCTGCTGTTATACTTGCAAACCTTTCAGGGTTTGACGGATCGCCTGAATCCCTGCGTAAGCTGCAGCTTGAATACGGGGCCGAAATAGGCAGGGCGGTTGTCAACTTCAAGGGGCCTGTAATATTTGTTGTCATCGCAAGATACCACGGCGGGGCCTATGTTGTTTTTTCAAAAGCCCTGAATCCGCAGCTTACAGCTGCCGCTGTAAAAGGTTCATATGCGTCAGTCATAGGGGGGATACCGGCTGCCGCCGTAGTTTTTCCCAAAAAAGTATATAAGGAAGCATGCTCTGATGAGAGAATTGTGAAATTTCAGGATGCGTTGAATAACGACAGGAGACTTCAGGGTGAGTATGATGAATTGTTTAAAAAGGTGTATAACGAAAAACAGAATGCTCTGGGCCATAGCTTTGACGCGATACACTCAGTTGAAAGGGCAAAACAGGTCGGGTCAATCGATGATATAATTGAGGCATCAGACCTGCGTCCCTATATTATAGATATGCTTGACAAAAAGACAGGGATATCCCGAAAACTCAGAGGAAGATAATCCCGGCAGCTGCGCCTGCCATCAGATAGAATACAGGATTACCTTTTTTGAACAGATAAAATGTTCCGAGTATGGCAAAAAGTGCAGCTGTCCTTAAGGAAAACCAGCCTGCTGATGGGAAAAGGTCAAACATGACAACTGAATTCCCGAATATATATAATCCGGCGGCAGCTATCATCCCGGCTGCTGCAGGCCTTATTCCTGCAAGTGCATCCTTTACGATACGGTTGTCGGCGTAATCCTGCATGAACCTGGCTATCAGTATAATTATAATCAGGGAAGGGGTAACAATCCCTGCAGTAGCTATAAGACCTCCTGTTACACCTGCCGCCTTGAATCCTGCGTAAGTCGCCATATTTATTCCTATCGGCCCCGGTGTCGCCTGAGAGACTGCAACCATGTCTATAAATTCTCCATGACTCATCCGGCCCGAATCAAGAAGCGCTTCCTTAAGCAGCGGCAGGGTGGCAAGGCCTCCTCCGATTGCAAAGAGGCCGATTTTAAAGAACATTACAAAAAGCTCAAGATGGATCACAGTTTTTTCTCCTGAAAGCACCTGAGGCTATTCCTGCGATTGCAGACGCGGCTACTATCAGAACAGGAGATATCTTAAAAAAAGTTATTCCTGCAAAAGCTGCGAGTATTATGACAATACCTGTTTTATATTTTGCCCCTTTTTTGATAAGTCCTGCGACAATAAAAAGAAGCAGCACGGAAACCGCGACCCTGATGCCCGCGAACGCTTTCTGGATAATGAGGACCTCCCGGAATTCTGTAAAAAAGGCTGAAATAATTGTAATTATTATGATTGAAGGGGCAACCATTCCCGCTGTGGCGGAAAGAGAGCCTGCAATACCTTTCTGGCTGTATCCTACAAACGTTGCAGTGTTTACAGCTATAATCCCGGGTGTTGCCTGGCCGATAGCGTAAAAATCAAGAATCTCGTCATCTGTGAGCCACTTTCTTTTATTTACAACCTCTTCTTTAAGCATGGGAAGCATAACATATCCTCCGCCGATTGAGAAAAGGCCTATCCTGAAAAAGATTGTAAAAAGCTGTAGCAGATTTTTCATGGTGTAATAATTATATTCTGAACCTTTTGTGTCAACTATTTTATGAATGTCCCGTCCTTTAAATCACGTATCGCGGTTTTTATTTCATCATCCGTATTCATCACTATCGGGCCGTACCAGGCGACAGGCTCTTTAAGGGGTTTTCCCGACACAAGCAGAAACCTTGCTCCGCCCTCTCCTCCGGTGACGGAGACCACATCACCTTCATCAAACAGTATAAGCTGCTCACACGGGACAGTAATTGTGTTTTTTCCTCCGGATGTCTCTTCGTCATCCCGGATTATGACCTCCCCTTTGATTATATAGGCAAATACGGTGTGGTCATTAACAAACGGGCGGGAAAAAGAAACACCTGCCGGCAGGGTTATATCAAGATACTCGGGTTTTATGGCGATATCGGCAACAGGGCCTTTTATACCGTCTACCTCTCCGCTGATGATTTTTATTTCTGTCCCGTTATCAAGTTTTACAGCCGGAATCATTGCGTTTTTCACATCCCTGTAGAGCGGCCGGCACATTTTTTCTGAACGGGGCAGGTTGGCCCAAAGCTGGAGGCCCCACATCAGCCCGTTATTATCACCTTCAGGCATCTCCTCGTGGATTATCCCGCTGCCTGCAGTCATCCACTGCACATCCCCGTCTGATATTGTTCCGCTGTTTCCAATGCTGTCCCCATGCCTTACATTCCCGTGAAGGACATAGGTGATTGTCTCAATACCCCTGTGGGGGTGCCATGGAAAGCCCTTTATATAATCTTCTCTTTTATCTGAATGAAAATCATCAAGCAGCAGGAAGGGGTCTGTAAGTGCTGTATCGTTATTGCCGAAAATTCTTTTTAGCCTGACGCCGGCCCCTTCCGTGACATTCTCTGCTTTTAAAATAGTTTTTATTTTTCTTGTTTTTTCCATTTTTCTCTCCTGTACGGATACTTTCAGGATACCTGCATTACTGTTAACTTCTGCTATTTAACCAAGAGTTCTTCATCAGATCCTGCTTTTATAGCTGCTGTAAAGTCCTTCAAAGAAACGGGCCGCGTTGATTCCGAGTGTGCGGGTCCTGTAGCCCCCTTCCTGAACAATCAGGATGGGTAGTTTTAAAGAGCCGATCATCTGCCCGTTGAGGCGGAAATCCTCTGCGCTGAGTGTCCAGGTCCCTGTGGGGTCTGCTTTCGCTGTATCGAGACCGAGCGCAAGTACAAGGTAAGAGGGTTTGAATTTTTTAATTGCTGTTAAGGCTTTCTGAAGCGTTTCCCTGTACTTTTCCGGTGTAATTGTCTCAGGCAGCGGTAGATTAAGGTTAAATCCTTTCCCCCCGCCTTCCCCTGTTTCATCCGGGAATCCTGAAAAATGGGGATATGCGAATTTCGGATTTCCGTGAATGGATATAGTGTAGACATCGGAACGGCGGTAGAAAATATCCTGAGTTCCGTTTCCGTGATGGAAATCAATATCAAGGACTGCGATCTTTCCGTGTTTACTGAGATACTGGGCGGCAACAGCGGATGAATTGAAATAACAGAATCCGCCAAAAGATCTCTTTTCCGCGTGATGCCCCGGCGGACGGACAAGTGCATATGCCATCATCGATCCCCCGAGAACCATTTCCGCTCCTGTTACAGCGCAGTTTACTGCCCCGCGTGCCGCAAGCCACGCGTTTCTGTTGATCGGTGTAAATGTATCTATACAGTAATAGCCTACCTGAAGCTCTGTGTCTTTCGGCGGCCGTTTCAAATTCCGGACGGGAAAAATGATCGGATAGATCGATTTATCAGGAGGAAGCTCTGCGCATATCTTCCTGAGATATTCCACAAAATGCGGGTCATGTATTTCCCGGAGTGTTTTTTCTCCTATCCTTCTGGCGGGAATCCTGCTGAAAAGTCCTGTTTTTTCAATCTCTGAAAGTATGGCTGAAATTCTTACAGGCGCTTCCACATAGCCGCGTGTTTTGACATGATGTATATCGTGACCTACGTTGACTATAAGCTGAATACTGAGGCCTGGAACAGCTGTGACTGCAGTATGGGCTTTTGGCGCTTTTGTATACCTGCGCTCCCTCAATTTGCAGGGATCATCTTTAAATGATTTAACTACCTCGTTTATCTGGCTTTCAGGGATAAGGTCCCCGTATTTCCTTTCAAGTATTGCCTTAACCGCTATTCTTACTGTTTTTCGGTCAAGCAGTTCTTCCCTTCCGAGGTTGTCAAACATCAGGTAATATAAATCCTGATCCCCGGGGTGAACAGGGGATGCGTATACATTATTGATTACGGGACGGACGCCCAGCCTCTCATAGAATTTCATCCGTGCCCGGTTCTGATCAAGCAGGGCGGTATCTGTAATAATTTCAGGATCATCCACACTGCACTCGAAAAAAAGCCCCTTTAAATTAAGAGCACGCGCTTCCTCGCGTACCTGATCGTAAAGTATGCCGCCTATTCCCCCGCCGGTTTTTCCCGGAGCTGCGGAGATAAGCTCGAGGCATCCGATTTCAACATCGCTCATATGCAGCATCATGGCAAACCCCCGGACCTTTCCCCTGCCGTTTTCAGCTACAAAAAGGATTGACCTGTAGCGGTATTTTATCGGATTATGGAGCTGCTTCGGAATTTTATCAAAATCCTTTTTTCTTGCAAGGGGAAACTGGGCCTTCAATATTTCACGCACCTGTGCAATAGCGTCCTGATTTGCGGGAGAAACCATATCGTAAATTTTTCGTATACTGAACATATATAATATTATATATGTTCTTAACCGTTAATTACAAGCTGGTGTTTTGAGTAAAAAAAACTGCCGCAATTTATTAGGCGGCAGTCTGTTTATTGGTAAAGGGCATGAATTGTATTTCTAATTCAACTTGAATTCCTAACCAATATTGAAAGAGATTTTTCTTTCTTTTATGTCCTCGATGTTACCATCAACGTCTGTGAGTCCCAAAAATAACCTTCCGTCAAGAGCAAGATATCCATTTCCCATCGGGATATCATATCCTGTTCCCAATACTAAGCCTAAGTTTGTGTCTGGTGTGTCTCCGTCTTCAGTGACAGCGTCAGTGCCGTCGTTAACCTCTATTTCTGAATCTCCCATGGGGATAAATATACATAATCCTCCGAAAAGGCTGAAATCATTTATATGATATTTACAGAGTATCGGCAGGTCAATTCCCCCCCTGGGTTGTTGTTATGGAACTGTCTCCATCTTCCAGCTTTCCGGCATAAGAAGTGAAATATAGTTCAACCTGCAGTGAGAATGTTTCGCTGAATCTGAAATTAGAAAAAGTCCCGAAACTGCCTGAAAGCTTTGAGACGTTTTCTGCATCTGTGCCTTATGTTGCGTTGATTGCATCAATCTGGTTGTCAATTCCGGATCCGTAAAACTTGTTGATGTTTAGACCGGCTTTTGGCCCGAGATAAAAATCTGTTGCAAAAATTGCTGAAGGAATAAGGCAGAGCAGTAAAATGAGAATAATTTTTTTCATATTTAATACTCCATATATTTGATAATAATCTATTACCATCCTTAGGTTTCTGAATGTCAAATAATATTTATGTAATTAATTGGTTTAATAAAAGAGACGCATAACGGGTTTTTAGATGACAATGCTCTCCGGTCGGTTAGAAAGCTTCCCTGAAAATGAAATATGTTTTAAGTCCTTCTTCGCTGAGGCCTAAGTCAAGTCGGATCGCTATATGCTTTTCCCGATTAATGAGAAACCTTAAACCCCCGCCGCCGGCATAGTGATAATCCGAAATTGCTGAAAACCCGGATATATCGTTTTCCACAGAGCCGGCTGAAGCGAATACGGCACCGGCAAGAAATGCCATAACCGGAAAGCGGTATTCGCCCTGAAATGAAAGGCTGTTGATATCAGTATATCTCCCTTCAGGAAGACCTCTCATTATTGTGCTTCCCCCGAGTTTGCTCATCGACTGAAAAGGGACCCCGTTTGTGCATAATTCAATCACAGTCTGGAACGCGAGAACATGCTTGCCTGTTATTTCAAGATAATATCTTGTGTCTGCCTTTAAACTGGAATAATCATAATCGCTTCCGGCAGAAATGCTGCTCAGCAGGGATGATCCCTCTATGTAAAATCCTTTTGTAGGATAAAATGTGCTGTCAGTTGTATCGTAGATAAATCTGATTCCGAAGCCTGTTTCAATTCCACCGCCTGAGCCGTTAAAGCCGCCCCTTTCGATAATCCCCTCTTCCTCTGAATCTAAAATGGTGATGTTCCTGTAAAGCACCTGCGGGCCGATGTAAAGGTCGGGGGTGACTTTTCTTAATAGTGAAGCCTGGAGAAGGAACTCTTCAGCGGTAAATGTTTCAAGATCGCTTTCTTCCGCTTCCTGTCCGATGCCCCAGAAATCAGCGTTATTGTTGCTGTATGCCAGTTTAAGCAGAATTCTGAAATTCTCTGATAATACCAGGTCCGGTGTAATGCCGACAGATTTCTGGCCTTTCATTGTAAGGAGAGAGAAAAATCCGAACTGATCTGTTTCAGTATCTTCTCCTGTAATTACATCCCGGTAAGCCAGCAGAAACGCGCCTCCGCCCCAGCTTGTATCCGGTGTATAAAACGGGGCGGCGATAGGGACAAAACCCCATTTACCCCTTTGGATTTCGGCATGAATACCTGATGATACTGCAACAAGCAGGAAAAAAGGAAGCAATGTTGTTTTTATAATTGACATGCGTAAAAAATGCATAAAAACTATTTATTTGTCAATAGTTGACTATCGAATAAATATTCGATATACTTTGATAGTCGAATATTTATTCGAAATAAAATTAGTTAAGGATGGCAACACAATGATTAATAAAAAAAGGTTTTTACAGGTTTTAATGATTTTTTTGATTATATCTGCAACAGATGCGTCCGGGAATGACAGTCCGCGGCCGGCAAATGGTTCCGGACAGATTGCTCTTGAAATTATTCCGGGCAGATACTTTGCTAACCGGGGATGGTTTTTTATTTTCCCGTTTAAGAAAGGGCCGCAGATTGCGGCCTGGATAGAAGATGAAAAAGAAAACTACATGGGAACAATAGTAATTTCTGATAAAACAGCGGGAGACTGCTGGATTTCCGCACCGGAAGAGGGCCGGCCGGAAAGTCTTCCTGTCTGGTCGCACCGGAGTTCCGGAATATGTAACTCAATCGATGCTGTGACAGCCGCATCACGTGTCATTTCTGAGAACAGCAGGATTAACTCTTCTCTGAAACTGCCGGCCGGCAGATATAGGGTTTTTCTTGAGGTTAATAACAGCTATGACTGGAATAAAGTCTGGAGGAAGAAATTACCGGAGAGCAGTCCGTACTTTAACGGCGTCAACGGACAGCCTTCAGTGATTTATCATGCTGATCTGGAAATCGGCCATGGACCTGCCGCTGTTAAAATGGTCCCCGCCGGGACAGGAAATCCTCTTGGAAGGAACGGAAATATAGACAAAAGTTTTGACGGAATAGATTCCGCGTTATCGATACTTGAATCTGTTTATGTTAAAATCAATGAATAAAAAAGGGAAAGAATATGGCTGTGAATATGAAAGACAAAATTATAAAAACATCTCTTGAGCTTTTTAATAAACACGGCAGCCATAAAATTACTACTAACCATATTATTGATAAACTCAAAATTAGTCCTGGAACGTTCTATTACCATTTCAGAAACAAGGAGGAGATAATAAGGGACATCTTCCCGCTTATTACTGAAGATTTTAAAAAAAACATTGATGCCGGTAACGGTGCTTCAGGGATGGATGAATATATTAAAATCCTTAAAAATCTATTTTCCCTCTACAATAAATATTCATTTTTTTACAACGAAATCTCATCCCTTCTTGACAGGGATGAGAACCTTAAAAAAATGTATCTGAAAAATTACATAATGAAATGTTCTATGCTCTCAGGGCTTTTATCTGGACTTGAAAGAGACGGGATTTTAAAAAAAGGCTTTTCATCATCACCTGAAGTTTCTTCCATAATTGATTCACTGTGGATATTAAGCGATTACCGGGTGCCTTTTCTTAAAACAACCGGACGGCTTGATGAGGAAGCAGTTGTTTCGGGCTGGCGGAATTATCTGGTGCTCCTTATGCCGTATATGAGGAAAAATGCAGCAGCTGCGGCAGAAAAATATCTCTAAACTTAAAATGCGAAGTTTGGAAACACCGGGCCAATGAACAATATTGTAAAACTGAATAGAGTGTTTTTTAAAACTAGAATTCAGTAACGTTGTCCTGAAGCCTTTTTACGTAAAATACCCCGTCAGTTACTGTTGATTCCCTTGTCGTGTCGACGCCAGAAAAAGTACCCGAAATAACGCCGCCGAAATTCCCTAATTTCGTGACAGTATAACTTGTACCTCCATCACACTCCCAAACCACTGTGCCATCGATTTTAATGTGGGTAGGTTCTGATCCTGAATATGTTCCATCTGTATCAGCTATAGAAAGAGAACAGTAAGTGATAATAGTATCATTCAAATCTATTGGAGAGGGGGCGGCGACAATATAAATTCCGGAATAGATACCCTCGTCCTTTGTTCTGAATCCGCTTGCATCCCCCGAATATATGGTCCCGTACTCATCTTTTGAAATTCCGTAAGTAAATTCATAATCAGTTCCATTCAGGTTGAATCTGACATAGTAGCTTTCGCTTGTATCCTCTTCTTTACACCCTGAAAAAACAGAAAGCAGGACAATGAAAAATATTAATAAAAACTGCCTGATAATAATTTTTGAAGCCATTTTAGAACTCCTCTTTTTAAATTATTTTTTAAATCTGACGCACAATTTATTCTAACACTGATCATGAATTTTGCAATCCCATGAAAAATAATTACTACATAAATGTATGTATTTAACTTTTCCGTTAAACAAAAATGTATCATACAAAGTCAGAATATCTGAACGAACATATTGTTCTCTCTGAATAAATCCCTGTTGTGCAAGTAAATAAAATAAAAAAAACATATTGGCACGTTTATTGCTGATGAATGTTTGCAAATAGCATAGGAGGTTATTTAATGCTGAAGAAATTTTTACTTGTATTACTGTTTTTGATGGCTGCATCAGCAGGACTATTTGCAGAGTCGGATATTGCAAAGTACGATAACGCTTTTGACATGATCTGGCTCATTCTCTGCGCCGTCCTTGTATTTTTTATGCAGGCCGGATTCGCGATGGTGGAAACAGGTCTTACCAGGGCAAAAAATGCGGGAAACATCCTTATGAAAAATTTGATGGATTTTGCCGTGGGGGCTATCGTATACATGGGTGCCGGCTGGGCAATAATGTACGGGAGCTCTGTATCCGGCCTTTTCGGATCAGATCAGTTTTTTTTAAACGGAGCTGATTTTACAGTTTTGAGGGACTGGATGTTTCAGGTAGTCTTTGCAGCTACCGCGGCAACGATTGTATCGGGCGCGATGGCGGAAAGAACAAGATTTTCTTCCTACCTGATATATACCGTTTTCATCACAGCTATTATCTATCCTGTAGTCGGACACTGGATATGGAATGGAGACGGCTGGCTTGCTGCTCTCGGGTTTCATGATTTTGCAGGGTCTACTGTTGTTCACTCAGTCGGCGGCTGGGCAGCGCTTGCAGGTTCAGTAATTTTAGGCCCGAGGACGGGAAAATATGTAAGGAACGGGAAATCTGTAACAGTACAGGCAATACCGGGGCATAACTTGCCGCTTGCCAGCCTTGGTGTTTTCATACTCTGGTTCGGATGGTACGGTTTTAACTGCGGCAGCACCTTGTCGGGAACTGATGAGGCAATTTCACTTATTGCCGTAAACACCACCCTTGGGGCTGCATCAGGGGCTGTTTCTTCAATGGCCGTAATCTGGGGCCTTACGGGAAAACCAGAACCGAGCATGACATTAAACGGCGCGCTTGCAGGTCTTGTCGGGATTACTGCCGGATGTGCTGTAGTTACTCCATTGGGAGCAATTATGATCGGACTCATAGCTGGTGCGCTTGTTGTTGTATCTGTGGAATTTATTGATAAAAAAATGCATGTGGATGATCCTGTCGGCGCGATATCGGTACATGGTGTGTGCGGTGTTTGGGGAACAGTTGCGGTCGGGATATTCGGTTCTACTGATGCTGTTAACGGTCTCTGGTACGGCGGCGGGCTTAAACAGCTTGTGATTCAGCTTACGGGAATTGCAGCTGTATTTATCTGGACAGCGGCAGTTTCGGCAGTATTGTTCATTATACTTAAAAAGAGTGCCGGTCTCAGGGTTTCACCTGAAGATGAACTTAAGGGTCTTGATTTGACTGAACACGGAAGCGAATCATATTACGGTTTTCAGATTTTTACAAATCAGTAACCCCTATTGAAGGATCAGAAAATTGAAATTGGATAAAAAGATAAATGAAGGAGAATCAGATGAAACTTGTTATTGCCTATATTCAGCCGTATAAACTGAATGATGTAAAAAAGGAATTATATAAATCAGAAATATATAAAGTATCTGTAACTAACGCAATAGGATGCGGACAGCAGGAGGGTTACACAGAACACTACAGGGGGGTAAAAATGGAAGTTAATCTCCTGAAAAAGGTGAGGCTTGAAATAGCTGTTAACGAAGATTTTGTGAAACCTACGGTAGACGCCATAATAAAGGGCGCCAGGTCCGGAAATATAGGTGATGGGAAAATATTTGTATTGCCTATAGAGGAATGCTACAGGATAAGAAGCGGAGAAACCGGCAGGGTTGCAATCGGATAGTAAAAGTAATACTTACCTGCCTGTATATGAGTTTTAGTAAAAAAATAAATTACAGTTACCTGAAATTTCAGTCCGGGAAGATTAAGTATCTCTCCCGGACTGTTTTTATATTGAAATCAGAGCAGCTTAATTACAGAATCATAGTCAGGTTCATTCGCAATTTCCGGAACAAGCTGTGTATATTTAACCTTTCCATCAGTGTCGATTACAACGACAGCTCTGGCAAGAAGTCCCTGAAGCGGACCGTCCGCAATTCTGACTCCGTATTTTTCTCCGAAAGAGAGGACTTTCATTTCACTCAGTGTTTTTACGTTTTTAAGCCCTTCTGAGCCGCAGAAACGCTCCTGGGCAAACGGAAGATCCCGGGATATACAGAGAACCACAGCTCCTTTCTTACTGCCCGCAATTTCGTTGAACCTTCTGACAGATGCCGCACATGTTGATGTATCTATGCTGGGGAAGATATTAAGTACAACTGTTTTTCCTGAAAAGTCTTTTAAGCTCACATCACCGAGATCACTTCCTGTTAAAGTGAAATCAGGAGCTTTAGCACCTGATGCCGGCAGGGAACCGGATGTATTTATTTTGTTTCCTTTTAGTGTTATTACTGCCATAATTTACCTCGCCTTTTGAATTATTTAAAATATTAATATACTTAAACTTTATCAAAAGATACAAGCAAATCGGTCCTTCGGCAAATAAAATCATACTAAAATACTGTGATTTACTCTTGAAAATAAACCCTTCCGGTATTATTTTGAACAAGGAGCTGGAATTTAGAAAAAGCACTGTGAATCCGGAGGAAGAAATGCAGGAACTTAAAACAGATAATACAAGAAAAGAGGTACTGGGAATCAAAGGCATGCACTGCGCAAGCTGTGCCGCAAATGTTGAAAGAACTGTCAGAAAAATTCCCGGCATCAGGGATATAAATGTAAATCTTACTGGTGAAAGGGCTGATATCTGGCTTGAATCAGGAAAGGTGAGAATATCAGACATAAGGGAAGCGATTACAAAAGCCGGCTATATCCCGGTTGAGCTTGAAGATAGTGATGAAAAAGAGATAAGGAAAAACAGGGAATTGAAGGATATGGTAAAGGATTTTATCATATCAGCTGCGGCAGCCGTTCTCCTCTTTTATATTGCAATGGCACCCATGACAGGGCTTAACCTCCCTTTTCCGTCGTTTATTGAGCCGATGACATATCCCCTTAACTACGGGATTGTCAGTTTACTCCTTGTCCTGCCTTCGCTTTATGCAGGAAGAAGGTTTTTTACTGCAGGCATTCCATCTCTTTTCAGGTTAAGCCCTAATATGGACAGCCTTGTGGCTGTAGGTGCTTCTGCCGCGATTTTATACAGCATCGTTAATCTGGTTTTGATTGCTTCCGGAAGGACTTCTGCTGTAGAGCAGTTATACTTCGAAACTGCAGGAGTTATCATTACCCTTATTCTTCTCGGAAAAATTCTTGAGAGCAGGGCAAAAAGAAAAACAAGCCGCTCTATCAAGGCGCTGATGAATCTGACTCCGGATAGCGCGGTACGATTGGTTGATGGCAATGAGAGGGAAACACCTGTTTCTGATCTTGAACCGGGAGACCTGATAAGGGTAAAACCCGGCGGCCGTATACCGGTTGACGGCATCATAACTGAAGGATACAGCGCAGTTGATGAATCAATGCTTACAGGAGAAAGCCTGCCGGTTGAAAAAAATGCAGGATCAGCTGTCACAGGAGGCAGTATAAATAAAACAGGCAGTTTTATTTTCAGGGCAGAGCGTGTAGGACGTGACACTACACTCGCAAGGATTATCAGACTGGTGGAAGATGCCCAGAACAGTAAGGCTCCGATAGCGCATCTTGCCGATGAAGTTTCCGCATGGTTTGTCCCTGCCGTGATGCTTGCCGCACTGATTTCTGCGTCCGCATGGATGATTACAGGTGCGGGAATACCTTTCTCCATGACAGTTCTTACTGCCGTGCTGCTTATTGCATGTCCCTGCGCGCTTGGACTTGCCACTCCCACTGCCATAATGGTAGGCACCGGAAGGGGAGCCGAGCTTGGAATACTTGTGAAGACAGGTGAAGCACTGCAGACTGCAGCCGGCATAACTGCAGTCATTTTTGACAAGACCGGGACACTTACGGAAGGGAAACCTGTTGTTACCGACATTATACCACTCCGGATGAGTGAGGACGAATTTCTCTCTCTAATGGCATCGGCAGAGACCTCATCGGGACACCCCCTTGCAGAGGCTATTGTCCGTAAAGCCGGCGAAAAGAAACTTGATCTTAACCCTTCGTCAGATTTTAACGCAATACCCGGCGGCGGCATCAGGGCTTCTGTCATTTCCGCCGGAGGCAGGGTTGAAGTGCTTGCCGGAACAAAAAAACTGCTTGGCAGGGAAGGAGTCAGGCTTGAATCATCAGAAGCGGAAGGTCTGTTTAAAAGAGGAGGTGAGCTTGCAGAGGATGGGAAAACTCCTATTTATATGGCCGTAAATGAAGCCGGGGAATGGATGGCCGCAGGGCTTGTCGCGATGAGCGACAGCTTAAAGCCCGGAAGCAGGGAAGCGGTAGCCGGGCTTAAAAAAATGGGAATAAAATCATATATGATAACCGGGGACAATGAAAAAGCGGCCCAGGTAATTGCGCTTGAAGCGGGAATTGAAGAAGTACGCGCGGAAGTACTGCCGGAAGACAAGGCTGCTGAAATTGTACGTCTGAGGGAACAGGGTTATATTGTTGCCATGGTAGGCGACGGCATAAATGATGCGCCTGCCCTTGCAGCCGCGGATGTAGGCATCGCAATAGGAAGCGGCACTGATGTCGCGATCGAAAGCGCGGATATAATTCTTGTAAAAAGTGATGTGAGGGACGCTGCCGCAGCGATTATGTTATCCCGCGCTGTACTCGGCAACATAAAGCAGAATCTTTTCTGGGCATTTGCATATAATGTACTGCTGATACCTGTAGCGGCCGGTGTTCTGACCCTTTTCGGCGGGCCGCTTTTAAATCCAATGTTTGCGGCGGGGGCAATGTCTCTCTCGTCTGTTTCAGTTGTAAGTAATGCATTAAGATTAAGGAGTTTCCGTAAATGAAAAGGATAATATTTATGAGGCGGTGTTTGCCTTACTGAATGAAGTGACTAATGCATTAAGACTAAAGAGTTTCAAGAAATGAGGCGGAAAAGAAAAAACAGTTTTGTTTTATAGACCGAGTGTAGTTAGTAATGCTTTAAGACTAAAGAGTTTTCGCAAATGAAAAGGAGAATATTTATGCGGAGGTTTTTGCCTTACTGAATGTGGTTACAAATGCCCTTTGAAGTCAATGTGGACAGGTACAGCCTTACAGGTTAAAATGGAGACAGACAGGAAAATAACATGTTTCCATTTTCAACACTATCGATAATATCCTCATCAATCCTGCTGGTGCTGCTATTTTATGTAATGTTCTATCACCCCCGGTCAAGGCAGCTTTTTATCTTTATCCTCCTTACCCTCTCTACGCTGATATTAAGCGTTTCAAGCATATTTTTATATGTAGCCAAAGACCCGGAAGCAGCCTGGTTCTGGAACCGGTTTACCGCATCATCCTGGGTTCTTATTATTGGTTTGGGGATGCTTCTTGTTATATATTTATACCATGATAATGAAAGCTCTCCCCGGTATCTGATTCTGATGATAGTTGTCCCATCACTTTTTTTTCTCTACCGCGGGGTTACTGATGGTACAATGGCCAGCGAGTACCTTCCTGGCCCTTATGGATATTATCCTGTCTACCCTTTAAATTCTCCATGGCTTTATCTTTACATCCTTTATTGTATCCAGTTTATCGTATTCAACTATTATTACCTGATAAGAAAATACCGCAATTCCAAAAAGCAGAGAATACGCACTCAGGCCCTGATCTACATGGCAGCAGTGTCGGTACCGGTTTTATTCGCATCTTTTTTCGAGATCCTGTTTCCATTATTCCGTTTGACAAGATTACCTCCACTTGGACACTTTTTTCTCCTTCCCTATCTTGTGATTGTTCTGTTTTCAATAACGAGATACAGGCTGATGATGATAAATGTCCCTTTTACGGCAGATATCATTCTTAAAAACATAAACAACCTGGTTGCCCTTTTCGATGAGAAGGGGAATTTTGTATCCATGAATGAAAGCGGCCTTGATATCCTTGGGTACGATGACACCTGCAGCGAACAGTGCTGCTTCTACAGCCTTTTCCTCGGGAGGGAAAAAGTATGGGATATGATTGACAAAAACAGTAAAGACAGCCATTCCGTAATCAATCAGGTTCTTTACCTGAGGGGCTGCAGTGGAATTGCGGTTCCCATGAATGTTTCAATAAAAATTATATTTGACGAGTTTGGCGATCATATAGGTTACATAGTAACAGGCAGCAGGCTTGATATGCTGGACAATGCAATGAAGAGGTTTGGTATAACAGAGCGCGAAAAGACAATTTTGATGCTTCTGCTGCAGGGACTTGAGTATGCTGATATAGCAGAAAAACTTTACATATCCCAATTAACTGTAAAAACCCACATCCACAATATCTATGAGAAAACCGGAGCAAAAAACCGCTCACAGCTTATTAGAATATGTTTTATCCATTGATGAACTCAGAATAATAGTTTCAGGTAGGCTGGTTACAGCAAAAAATCCATGCATTGGTAAATTATCCCCGCTCAAACCCGTAAAATAAAATAACTCTGTATCTTTTTCTCTCAAAATACTCCGTATGGTCTATGTCCGATATCCTTCTTAATTCCTATGTTTTAAGTAGGCTTTAAGGAAAATCTATACCCCTTAAAAAGGTGGAAAGCATATAGATGGAGGAGTAATTTATGAAAAATATAATAAAAAAAACAACTATTTTAATATCTCTGATAACTGCTGCGCTGATAATATTTACAGCCTGCGATATTGCAGGGAGCAGTTCATCATCATCATCCTCAGCACCAGATGGGGATGTCCGGTCTATGACAGCCTTTACCATGGTAAATGTACCTGGAGGCCTCACTTTTCCGGCCAACCTGTTTGACAACATCATTGAAAACGTAGCAAATGCTTACGCGATGGGGGAGACAGAGGTAACATACGAGCTCTGGAGCGAGGTTTATGACTGGGCAACAGCCGGCAGTGGTGATCCGGGTGCGGGAACATACACCTTTGCAAATTCAGGATCCCAGGGGGGAGATTTTATAGGGAGCGGACCGATTGGGACCAATCAGCACCCTGTAACCAGGATAAGCTGGAGGGATGCCATGATATGGATGAACGCCCTGACCGAATACTACAATGCTGTCCATGCTACTGCTTTAACTCCTGTCTACTATACAGATGCAGCTTTTTCTGTTCTGCAAAGAACTGTAACCGATTCAACTACAACAACGGAAGGGGTACCGGGAAGCCAGGATGCACCCTACGTCAAGCCTGGCGCCGACGGTTTTCGCCTTCCGACACAGCCTGAATGGGAGCTTGCAGCCCGGTATATCAATGATTCAAACAGCGATGGAGACATAATGGACGCGGGGGAGTTTTATCCCGGAGTTTTTGCAAGCGGGGCAGATGCCGCATACAACGTGACAGCCTCATCCGATTATGACGGTGACGGTGATATCGATAATACGGCAGATGTAGCGCTTCATGGAGCCGCCGGAGTTAACTCTACTATATCTGTTAAAGGTTTAAGCCCCAATGCCCTCGGGCTATATGATCTGAGCGGCAATGTCTCTGAATGGAGCTTTGATGCCCATGGCGCCAATCCTGAAAACCGTATGAACCTCGGGAGCAGCTGGAGCTATTCCGCACAAATACTTCAGATAGGAACGTTTCTCAACAACAAGCCTTATCTGGCAGACGGCTCAATAGGTCTCCGTCCGGTAAGGAGTCTTGAATAATAAAATCCCGAACGGATAAGCCAGATTTCGAAGGAGAAAATTATGAAGATTTATAAAGAAAAAATAATAGTTATTCTGACATTGTCAATATTAACGATAATTCTGTCATCAGCCTGCGATCTGGGCGGAGGCGGAGGAGGCGATGAGCAGGCAGTCGATCTTACCGATCCTGACAGAATTTCCGCAGCCCCGGTTATTTCGCCTGAATCGGGTGAGCATTATCTTATAAGCGGGAATCAATTATTGATTACTCTTGATGTGTCGGTTCCGGGAGCAGATATATTCTATACAACAGACGGCTTGGAGCCGACGAAGGATTCAACCCCCTACACGGCTCCTTTTCCCATCAGCGGCTCAAGCATGGTCCGCTCCATTGCTTATGAGGCAGGGAAAGAGGCGAGTGCCGTAACCGAAGCAGTGTTCACCATAATGGCGGCATCAGGGACTGCGGAAGCCCCTGTAATAAGCCCATCCGGAAGCGAACTCAATAATCCGGCAGAAATAACCATGTCAAGCGCGACGCCGGGTGCATCAATTTACTACACTACCGACGGCAGCGCACCCTCTGCCCTCTCGACACCATACACAGGCCCATTCACCATAGACGCTCCGGTTGAAAAAGTGAGAGCTGTTGCGGTAAAGACGGGAGAGGAACGCAGTTATGCACTTGAAAACTACAGTTTTGTCGCATCCGGCCCAACTGTAACCAGGAAGAGTCAATGGGACGGCGGTCACACCAGTATGAACTACATAGTGACGGACGGAGGTGTCTTCAGTGCAGGGTATTATGAAGAGCCCGATCGGGGAACTAAACTTATAGCAACAACAGCTACAGCTGGTGGTGAAATTCGCTACACTATTGACGGAAGTACTCCCTCAGAATCATCAATTCTCCACACGGGGCAGCCGGTTGTGTGGTGGGAGAGGGCCGACACATCCGCCCCATATTATCTTTATATCGCAGGAGAGAAGGTTACCGCGTCTGTAACCTTATCGACAGGGATGAAGATCCGGGTTTTCAGGGAGGGATATCTCCCCAGTCCTGTATTTACCATGGGGTTTTCAAAGGAAGCCCCGATACCTCGTCCGGATTAAAACCTGTGAGGGTGCGGCTTCCGGCAGATTGATTACAGATGGGGAAAAAATATATTGACTGTATGGGGTTTTAATCTTAATATACTACCAAGTTAGTCTGAATTAGTATGTATGAAAAATAAGGAGGCCGCAATATGGCAGATAAAAAATACAGGTTTGAAACATTATCCCTCCATGCAGGGCAGGTGCCGGACAGCAGTCTGTCGAGAGCTGTCCCTGTTCACAGGACAAGTTCATATCTGTTTAAAAATACTCAGCATGCTGCAAACCTTTTTGATTTAAAGGAACCTGGAAATATATATACCCGTCTGGGCGGCCCTACACAGGATGCGCTTGAACAGCGCATAACTGCCCTCGAAGGTGGAGTCGCATCAGTTGCCCTTGCCTCAGGCACTAGCGCAGTCAACTACGCAGTTGTTACAATTGCAAAACAGGGGGATGAGATAGTTTCCGCAAATAACCTTTACGGCGGAACATATACAATGTTTGATACGATTCTTCCCAATTTCGGAATCAGGACAAATTTTGTAGATCCGAAAAATCCTGATAATTTTGAGAAAGCAATAACGCCCAAAACAAAGATTGTCTATGTTGAAACAATGGGAAATCCTGTTCTTGATTTTACAGATATAAAAGCAGTTGCAGACATAGCCCATTCGCATAATATCCCCCTTGTGGTGGATGCTACATTTACAACCCCGTATCTCCTTCAGTCAATTGAACATGGAGCAGATATTGTAATTAACTCTCTTACAAAATGGATTGGAGGACACGGCACTGCTATCGGAGGAATAGTAACTGATTCAGGCAGGTTTGACTGGAAGAAGGGGAATTTCCCGATGTTCAGCGAACCTGACCCCAACTACCACGGACTTAAGTGGGCCTATGACCTTCCGCCGCAGCTTGCCCCTGCAGCATTCGCTCTCCGGCTCCGGACAGTCCCGTTAAGAAACCTGGGCGCGGCAATATCTCCGGATAATGCATGGCTTTTTATTCAGGGGGCGGAAACACTGTCTCTCCGCATGCAGAGGCATTGTGAAAACGCAATGAAAGCCGCGGAATTCCTCTCAAGGGATAAAAGGGTAGAGTGGGTAAGGTATCCCGGTCTGCCGGGTGATCCGTCGCATCAGACCGCGAAGAAATACCTTGAAAAAGGATTCGGAGGGATGGTTGTGTTCGGCATAAAAGAGGGATATCAGGCAGCGGTAAAGTTTATAGACAACATAAAGCTCTTCTCTCATCTCGCTAATGTGGGTGACGCGAAAAGCCTTGTCCTTCATCCGGCATCAACTTCCCATTCACAGCTGACAGAAGAGCAGCAGAGGTCCGGAGGACTTACACCCGATCTGATCCGGCTTTCAATCGGGCTTGAGCATATAGACGATATTCTCGAAGCGCTTGATGAAGGACTTGAAGCTTCCCGGAAATAAGGGGAGCGTCCGGAAATCAAGTAATGGATTTATAAAAAAAGCCTTTTCCCAAGCTCCCACACCATAGGAATAAATGTGGCCGGCAGCATGTTGGCTACATTTATTTTTTTTATTCCAAGAAGGTTAAGCCCTATGCAGAAAATGAGGGCTGAGCCTGTCATAGACATCTGGATAAGCACCTGATCTGTTACAAGCGGCCTGATAAATGTTGCGGCGGCAGTAATTGCGCCCTGATAGACAATAACTGTAACAGCAGACAGCATGACTCCCGCCCCGTAGGCTGATGCGAAAATTATTGAGGCAATGCCGTCAAGAAAAGATTTTGCAAAGAGTGTTGCGGGGTTTCCCATCAGTCCGTCTTCAAGCGCTCCCACAACTGCCATTGCTCCCACACAGAACAGGATGCTTGCTCCGATAAACCCTTCTGTAAAATGGGAATCTCCAGATTTCGATAATTTAGTCCTCGCATAATTTCCTACCGCGTCAAATCCTTTGTCAATTTTGAGGAACTCTCCTATTACTGAGCCGATTACAATGGAAATGATCAGCATCATGATATCTGCCCTGTCAAGCATGCCGTCAGGTTTAACGCGGTATACTCCGGCAAGTGTTCCCGAGATACCTATAAAGATTACAGCTATCCCCAGGCCGTCAGTAATTATGTTTTTTATTCTGTCAGGAAAACCTTTTCGTAAAAAAAGTCCAATAATGCATCCGGCAACTACAGCCAGAGCATTAACCAGTGTACCAATGCCGGTCATATTTTCTCCAGTATTAAAAAAACTACAAAAACAATATTAAACCCTGAAATCGGGAAAGAAATCAAGGCGGAATTGTTTTATAATAATTATTATGTACAGAATAGCGGCAGATTGTATATTGATCGTACACTCGCTTATTGTTTTTTTTATCATCGGCGGATTTCTTGTAATCATGGCCGGCATTATCCTCAGGAAAAGATTTGTCCGGAGGTTCTGGTTCCGTTTTATCCATCTGCTTGCGATTATCTATATTATTGCTGAAACCTGGATCGGCAGACTGTGCCCGCTAACCGATCTTGAGGGTTTTTTTCGCAGTAAAAGCGGAATGAAATCCTATTCAGGGACATTCATCAGCCATTGGCTTCAAAAGCTCATTTATTACGATTTTGATCTTATCGTATTTCAGACTGCATATACAGCCTTCGGCATACTTGTTCTGCTCCAGTGGATTATAAGACCGCCTGATTCTCCTTTCAGGAGAGACACCGGAATAAAATAATTTCCACTCTTAAGTATTATTAGTTTGCTGAATATGCATGTTTTACATTATATTAATCCTATGAAGAAATTACACTCGGAATTTAATTTAAAGAATTTAACTCTTAGAAACAGGATTGTAATGCCGCCGATGTGCATGTACTCATCAGATGAAAGCGGTGATGCCAAAGAAGAATGGCACCTGAATCATTACGAGACACGCTCTGTAGGTGGTGCCGGCCTTATTATTGTTGAAGCGACAGCAGTTGAAAGCCGCGGTCGGATATCAGCCCGGGATCTTGGAATATGGGATGACTCTCATATAAAAGGATTGTCAGAAATAGTAAAAAGGGTCAAAAGGCATGGCGCCGCAGCAGGAATTCAGCTTGCCCATGCCGGGAGAAAATGCACGGTAAATCATGAAGACATAATAGCGCCGTCACCGATTAATTTTGATCCGGCAGATACCTCTTATTCAAATCCCAGAGAAATGGATGAAAAAGATATTAAATATGTCATCAATTCGTTCAAAAAAGGGGCTCAGAGGGCGCTTGAGGCCGGTTTTGATATTATTGAGATTCACGGAGCTCACGGATACCTTATAAACGAATTTCTTTCCCCTGTCACAAACAGGAGAAATGATGCATCGCCTTATGGCGGTGCATACGGCGGAAGCGCTGAAAACAGGGTCCGATTCCTGCTTGAAATAACAAGGGAAGTAAGGAAGGTCTGGCCGGAGGAAAAACCGGTATCGCTCCGTATTTCTGCAAAAGATTATATGGAAGGGGGTAATGAACCGGAAGACCTTGCAGAGATGATTAATCTTGTGAAAAATGAGGGGATAGATATTGTTCATGTAAGTTCAGGCGGTGTAGATGCGAAAGCAGTTCTTCATCCTTTTCACGGCTATCAGATTCCGGCTGCCAAGATAATCAGAAGGGAAACAGGGCTTCCTGTTATTGCCGGCGGGCTTGTAACAGATTCTTCAATGGCGCAGGAGATAATCAGAAACGGAAGGGCGGACCTTGTTTTTTTAGGAAGGGAGCTGCTTAGAAATCCTTATTTCCCTCTGCAGGCGGCAAAAGAGCTGCGCAGCGAAATTAATTACAGGCCGGTGCAGTACGAAAGGGCATATTTGTGATAAAACATGTATAATTAATAACAGGAGAAGCATTATGGAGAAAATATTTTCAAAAAAACCCGGTCTCAAAGCAGGCGATAACATTACTATTCAGAAAAAAGTGACAGAAGAAGATACTGCATTAAAATACGGTTCAGGAAAGCTTAAGGATCTTCTTGCAACTCCTAGTCTTGTCGCTCTTATGATCGAAGGGTCTGTTCAGTTGCTCGATTCAAAACTATCTGATGGTTTTATATCGGTTGGCAAGCAGACCTATGTTGTTCATGAAAAACCGACTATAATCGGTGAAACTGTCAGCATAACTGTGGAAATAACTGAAATTGAAAACAACCGCTTTCATCTTAAAATGACAGCTTATGATGAGTCGGGTGTAATCGGATTCGGCAAGCATACAAGAACGATTGTCAATGAAAAATGGCTGATGCTTAAAATCCAGAAACAGAAAAAAAATCTGGTTAGCATGAATTATTAGGAGTTTTATCTGTAAGCTCTGCTGATGAAAAATACTCCGGCAATTATAAGCGCAGCGCCGATAACTTTAAACAGGTTAACTGGTTCATTGAGAAAAACGGCGGAAGCGATAATAACGCCGATATAGGATATGCTTGCGGCAGGGTAGGCTATGCTTAACGGGAGAACTTTAAGTACATGAAGCCAGATTACAAAGCTCCCGATATAGCATAAACCTCCGGCAATGATCGTGTAGCTTGAGATAATATTCCTGAAAGTAACTGCCTGTGTCTGCATCAGCCCTTTTTTCATCAGTACCTGTCCGCAAAGGGTAAAAGTGACTGTTAAAAGCAGAAGGAGAAAACTTTTTAGATTCAATTGATTTACCCCCGGAATCTTTCCATATCTATCAAGTGTAGACCTAAAATTCTCTATTATCAATCAGGATTATTCTGATTGATATTTTTTCCAAATTTGCCGGGTTATGCTAACTGCTGTCTGCTATCCGAAAACTCATGCCGGGTGGAAAAAAATATCAGTATTTTATGCTGTCATCTGTATTAATTGGTTGAAAAAAAATATATTTACGTTATATTAAAAAACAGAAAGGAGAATTAAATTATGGGAAAATCGCAGGACGCAAAAAAAGATGAAAAGAAAAAACCTTTAAAAACTCCAAAAGAAAAAAAACTGGAAAAAATGGAAAAGAAAAAAGAAAAAGGTAAATAAAACAGGTGTTATTGATAAACTGACAAAAATCGGTAATGATGAATTAATTTATTTTAAAAAAATCAGAAAAAAGGATATTCTGCAGTTAAATTTAATGCGGAATATCCTTTTTTTTATTGACTAAGAACAGGAAGTATCTGGTATATTCTCTTATGGAAAGAACACTCGTCATTTTGAAACCTTCCGCTGTTCAGCGGGGACTTATCGGAGATATCATAACCCGTTTCGAGAAAAAAGGACTTATGCTGTCCGGAATGAAGATGGTCTGGCTCAGCGATGAACTTCTTACAGAGCATTACGCACATCTTAAGGAAAAAAGTTTTTTTAAGCGCATCAAGGATGCGATGAGGGTCTGTCCTGTACTTATCTGTTGTGTTGAAGGAATAGACGCTGTTCATGTAATAAGGACGATGGTAGGCCCTACAAATGGACGCGATGCCCTGCCTGGAACCATAAGGGGCGATTTCAGCATGAGTATCCAGGAGAATCTTGTTCATGCTTCCGATTCAGTCGAGGCAGCGGAGATTGAATTAAAAAGATTTTTTACGAATGGTGAAATATATGAATATGTTCCGCAGCTTATGAGAAGCCTTTATGCCAATGATGAAGTTTAAGGAATGTTAACAGGGAGAAGATAAAATGAAAAAGATTATTTTAACTGTTTTTGTTGTTTTTTTATTATTCCCGCTCTTTACTGTTTCAGGAGAAGAAGCAGGGGATAACGGATTAAATTACAACAATGACCTGCTTATGGGAATTCTCTGGCAGCAGAACTCAGGCGAATATGCTGCGCTCTGTTATCAGGCTTTCAATGCAGGTAAAAGCTACCTCCTGTCTCTGGGTAAAGGGGGAAAGAAGGCTGTTGTCTTTGACATTGATGAAACAATGCTTGATAACAGCAAATATGCCGCCTGGATGGTCAAAACCGGAAACAACTGGGGTTTTGATACCTGGGAAGATTGGTGCAATTCAAAAGAAGCAGATGCTGTTCCAGGCGCGCTTGATTTCGCCTCTTTTGCGGAAAAAAACGGATTTGAGGTTTTTTACGTATCAAACCGGCCATCCTCTGTTCTTAAAAGTACTATGGAAAATCTCACCTCCCTCTCATTTCCCAACGCTGATTCCGATCATCTTTTTCTTATGGAAAAAACTTCCGATAAGAAACCAAGGCTTGAAAAGATAAGAGAAAAAGGATTTGAAATTGTCCTTCTTGCGGGTGATAATCTTGATGATTTTGAAAGCTCTATTCGTAAAAAAAATAATGAAGAAAGAAAAAATTTTTCAGATAACAATATTGATGAATTCGGAACAAACTGGATAGTCCTTCCCAATTCTGTTTACGGTACTTTCGAAGCTGCAATCAGGGGCGATTATTATTCGCTTACTGCCCGGGAAAAATCCGCGGCAAGACTTGAAATGATAAAAACCTGGGAGCGGTAAGCCATCTGTAATTAAATATTAAATGAAAGATTACGAAGAATTCAGGAATAAAACATATCTTAATATTTCTCTTGTGCTGCTTGCTGTTTACACTGTCATAAATATTTCGCATAATCTGCAGCATCTTTTTTTTATTCATGAAACATCGGTCGGGATTATTACATTTAATATCCTTAACGCGTTTGTTGGATTATCCTGTCTGATTATCAAAAAGAAGAGAACTGAAGCGGGTATTAATCTGCTGCTTGTCACGTTGTCTTTTACAATGATTGCCATTAATTTGTATATCAGACAGTTTTATAATCACAATAATATTATTGTTGTTTTTCCGGTACTGCTTGCCATATTCATTGCCACAAAAAAATCCGCGCTGATAATTGCTGCATTCAATACTGCTGCAATAGCTTTTCTCGGTATATTCCATCGGTCATATGATGATGTTATGTGCTATTTTGTTTTGACAGGTTCGATACTTACCATGATTGCCATAACTTTTCTTCTGAAAAACATGATAATCCGCCTTGAAATGATGAGAAGACAGCATGAGGATGAGCTCCATGGAGCAACGCTTAAAATACTTGGTTATGTATCTGAATTGCGTGACAGTGAAACTCAAAATCATCTTGAAAGGGTTGCCATTGTTACAGGAAAGCTGCTTGCCCGGCTGCAGAAAATATCAAAGTATTCACGGTACATTTCTGAAGTCTATATTTCCGATGTTGTAAAGGCCTCCATGCTGCATGATATCGGCAAAATAAGCATATCGGATGCAATCCTTTTAAAACCAGGAAAGCTGACAATGGATGAATTTGAAGAAATAAAAAAACATACAGTTTCAGGTTCCGATATCCTTGAGCGTGCAAGCCGGAATATAAGCGGACAGAGCTTTTTCAATATCGCGATCGAAATAACCCGTTACCATCATGAAAGATGGGATGGCGGCGGATATCCCGATCACCTGAAAGGATTTGATATCCCTCTGTCAGCCAGAATAATGGCAGTAGCTGATGTATATGACGCTCTTATCTCAGACAGGCCGTACAAGAAGAGGATGTCCCATGAAGAGGCAGTAGCAATTATCAAAGCAGGAAGCGGGACACAGTTTGATCCCGATATAGTAAAGTGCTTCCATCATGTCCAGAAGGAAATATACAGGGAAACCCACAAACTTCTCTGAATTCCGTTCGATCAGGAAATTTTTATTTCTCTTGTTCAGCCTTACAACTTTTGATATCTTTTATTAATTAGTAAATTATAATCAAATAAGGAGCTGCAGTCCTGATGTCAGAATTTGTTCTTGAAATGTTGAATATAGATAAAAGCTTCTTCAAGGTAAAAGTCATTGACAATGTTACTCTGAAAGTAAAACCGGGAGAAGTGCATGCAATTGTCGGTGAGAACGGTGCAGGTAAATCAACCCTGATGAAAATACTGATGGGGATATACCGTGCGGACAGCGGGGAAATCCTTCTTGACGGGCAAAAGGCAGAATACAGCAATCCCAAAGAAGCCCTTGTCAATGGAATTGCGATGATTCATCAGGAATTAAACCCTATTCTTGACATGGAAATATCAGAAAATATTTTTACAGGAAGGGAGATTAAAAAGTTTAATTTCGGCGGTTTAAGTATTGTTGACCATAAGGCACAGAGACTGGAAACTGAAGCGCTGCTTGAAAATATTGGTATTTCACTTAACCCGAAAAGCCTGATGCGGAAACTGAGTGTCGCGCAGACCCAGCTGATAGAAATAGTCAAGGCAATTTCGCTGTCATCGAAGATAGTAATTATGGATGAACCTACATCTGCAATTACTGACAAGGAAGTTGAAAATCTTTTCCGGCAGATAAAGTTTCTAAAGTCTAAATCAGTGGCAGTAATTTATATATCACATAAGATGGATGAAATATTCAAGATTGCCGATACTATAACAGTTCTCCGCGACGGAAAGCACATCTGTACGGAAAATGCGTTAAAACTTGATAATGACAAAATCATCAAAATGATGGTGGGCCGTGAGATCAGGGAAATTTACCCTGAAAGGGAACAGACCCCAGGTGATGTTGTGCTTGAAGTGCAGCATCTGACCCGGAAGAAAAAATACAAAGATATCAGCTTCAGGCTTCATAGTGGAGAGATACTCGGTATCGGAGGTCTTGTCGGAGCAGGCAGGAGCGAACTTGTTGAGGGAATATTTGGTGTTACCCGTCCGGATTCAGGAGATATATTTATCCGGGGAGAGAAAACTGAAATATCACATCCGGATAAGGCAATAAAAAAAAGGATCGCCCTGATTACCGAAGACAGGAAATTTACCGGACTTGACCTGAAAACTACGGTTGCTCATAACATTACGATTGTGCACTTGAGCAAGCTTTCCAGACTCGGCGTCATAGATCTTGCAAAAGAATCACGCGCTGCTGATGAACAGATTAAAAAACTTGACATCAGGGTTTTATCCGGAAAGAGCATGATAAATTCCTTAAGCGGCGGAAATCAACAGAAGGTAGTGCTTGCCAAATGGCTGTTAACAGATCCTGATATAATTATTCTCGATGATCCCACAAGGGGGATTGATGTCGGGGCAAAGAGGGATATCTATCTCCTTATGGCATCCCTTGCAAAGGCCGGCAAAGCGATTATTCTGATTTCATCAGAAATACCTGAACTGATGGGGCTTTCTGACAGGATTATAGTTCTCGCTGCCGGAAGACTTACCGGAGAGCTTTCGAAGGCTGAGTTTACACAGGAAAATATCATGAGACATGCATCAACTTTTGAGGTGGCAAATGTTTAAAAAATTAAATGACAATACAATTAAAGCATCGCATGAAGGAAATAATGGAAGGTTTTTTTATCTCCATTCATTGAGAGAACTTGGAATTTTCATTGTATTTCTGGTAATACTTGCAGTTCTGATGATTCTTTCACCGAACGCTTTCGCAAGGCCTACTAACCTTATCAACATACTCAAGCAGGCTTCCATAAACGGTATACTTGCCGCAGGAATGACATTTGTTATTCTTTCCGGCGGGATAGACCTTTCTGTCGGGTCAACAGTGGCCCTGACAGGGGTAATCGCTGCAAGTTTTGCCCACCCCGGGGAGTATCCTCTTTTTGTACCGATAATTCTTGCAGCCGGTGCCGGCAGCTTTATCGGCTTCCTTAATGGTCTGGGTGTCGCGTACGGTAATATCCCCTCTTTTATAGTAACACTTGGTTCAATGACCATAGTGCGGGGACTTGCTCTTATTGCAAGCCGCGGTCAGCCTGTCTTTAACCTTTCCAAAAGCTTTGAACATATTGCCGGCGGGTTTATATTTGAATATATCCCCCACCTTGTAGTTTTCTTTGTCTGCATCGCCGGTATTGCAGGATTTATCCTTACAAAAACTGTATTCGGACGTCATGTCTATACAGTCGGAGGTAATGAAACCGCAGCAAAGGTTTCAGGCGTCAATGTCGGGTATATCAAAGTCGCTGTCTATACCATTGCCGGGTTTCTCGCAGGGATAGCGGGGCTTTTGCTTGCTTCCCGTATTGTCTCAGGAAACCCTACAGCCGGGGCCGGATATGAGCTTGATGCGATTGCTGCCGTAATAATAGGCGGTGTAAGCATGTCAGGTGGGGCCGGTAAATGGTACGGAACGGTAATCGGCGCCCTGATTATTGCGGTAATCGGGAACGGCCTGGATATTCTGGGTGTCTCTTCATATTTTCAGCTTATAATAAAAGGTTCAATCATAATTGTTGCTGTACTTCTTGATATGAAAGGGAAGGGCAAACAGTAAATCAATAGTAATAACAAATAAAAAAAGACTGCGGTTTTTACACCCTTTTGCGGGTCCGCAGTCTTCTCTTTCAGGGTTTGCCCCTGCACAAAATACTATGATTATGTTTACAATTATTTTATAAATTGGTCAACATTATCTTTGGTAATTAATGTAAAAGATACAAGAATTTCATTCTCAACACTTTCGCCTTTTACAATCTTGTTTACTGTTTCCATAGCTGTTGTACCCTGAAGGGTTGTGCTCTGGGAAACTGTTGCAGTAAGGCGTCCGTCTTTTACAGCCGCAAGCGCATCAGGTGTTGCGTCAAGGCCGTATATTTTCACTTTGCCGAGGAGTTTTGCATCCTCAACCGCTTTCAATGCTCCAAGGGCCATTCCGTCGTTATTGGCAACAACCGCAGCAAGCGGTGTACCGGTCTGCAGCCAGTTTTCAACAATTTTTAGGGCTTCGTCTGTCCTCCAGTTAGCTGTCTGTTCAAAAGCAACCTTTATATCAGGATAGCTTTTGAGAACTTCGTAGTAACCGTTTGTTCTGCCGATCTGTGCGTCTGAACCCATGGGTCCGAGCAGAAATGCAACATTGCCTTTTCCGCTGATTGCTTCAGCTGCTGTTTTCATCTCAAGAACGCCGCCGTCAAAGTTTTCAACGCCTACAAAACTGTTGGCTGCTTCAGGTTTGCTTATTTTCTGGTTTACAACAACCACAGCAACACCTGCTTTTCTTGCCGCTTCAATTGCCGGAACTACGCCGTCAACAGAAACAGGTTCAATAACTATACCTGAAACCCCCTGCTGAACAGCTGTTTCAATCTGGCTGATCTGTTTTGCAACATCTTTTTCAGCCTCATAAACAGTAACCTTGACTCCAAGTTCAGCTGCCTTGCTTTTTACGGCATCTGACATCTCAATTGTAAATGCGTTTGTCATGTGGCTCATGAACAATGCGTAGCTCTGCTCTTTTTCCGCCGGTTTTTTACTGCACCCTGTAACAAGCGCTAAAGCCAGCATTGAAATTAGAAGCACTGAAAAAAACCTTGTGATTTTCATTTTCTTCTCCTTTGATTTGTAACTATAAAATATCAAAAAAATATTACTGATTCAAGGTGTCCGCAATCAAAACTATCATCAGTTATACCTCTGTGTCCGGCTTTATAAAAACTGGACAGTATGTCCTTATTTTACAATATTAACTGTTCCGTCTTTTTTGCTAATTTCCGTTTTGATTTCCCCGTCGGGATATCCTATTATCGCTGTTCCGTAAACCCTGTAGCTTTTTGGAACTCCGAGTTCTTTAAGAAAATCCCTTATACTTGCCGACTCATCGATAAATGATAATATCTGAATCCAGCAGGAACCGATACCGAGGGAATGAGCTGCAAGAAAAATATTCTGTAAAGCAGCGGCGCTGTCATATTCCGGAGTTGAGGAAGAAGAAGATTTAGGCTCATTTGAAACAATAATAACTGATGGAGCATTATAGAAATAATTGAGTTTCTGTCTGCTCAGAGTTTTTTTCATCTCTTCATCAGCCGACTGCATAGCTGATTCTATTATAAGGGAATTCAGTTTTTCTATCTTCTGTTTGTTCTGGATAACTGTAAAGTGCCATGACTGTGCATTCATTCCGCTTGGGGCTGATTTTGCCGCCTCAAGGATAAGATTTAAATCACTTTCAGATATCTGTCTGTCCGGGATAAATTTTCTTACACTTCTTCTGGATATGATATTTTTTATAACTTCATTCATACTGTACTCCTCATTAATTTATATATATAAAATGCATTAGAGAGTTCATATAGTCAAGAAAAGTTATATTTCTTTAAAAAAAACCCGCAGGATCTGCGGGTTATCAGCGAAGTATAAACTGATTCAATAAAAACAGTGTTCCGGCAGTCCCTGCTGCCAAAGCTGCTGAAATGAACAGTAATAAGTTTTTGAATTTTATCTGCTTATCCTGACACCTTCTTTATCAAAAATAAGAAAATTTTTGGGATCAATTACGACTTTCACATTATCACCTGGATTATAGTCACAATCCTCGACAAGAAGTGCAAAGAATGAAACGTTGTCGATTCTGAGACCGATAATCCACTCAGATCCGGTCGGAAGAACTGTTTCAATCTGGGCTGTATGTTTCCAGAAATTTTCCCTTGCTGCAGTTGAATGCGGATTAACCATAATTGATTCAGGCCTTAGTCCTATTGTAAAGGCCTTTTCCGCTAATTCCGGAAACAGCGGCATAATTGTTTTTGCAAGGGACTCACCGTCTTTTATGCTGAAGTGGTTCATGGGAGGGCTTCCGATAAAATCAGCCACAAACAGATTCGCGGGTTTTTTGTACATCCCCATCGGGGGTGCGTACTGCTGAAGTTTTCCCCGGCTCATTACCGCTATCTCGGTAGAAAGTGTCATTGCTTCCATCTGGTCATGTGTAACATATATAACAGTATTTTTAAGTTCCCTGTGGAGCCGCTTAAGCTCTGCCCTCATTTCCAGCCTGAGCTTCGCATCAAGATTTGAAAGCGGCTCGTCAAGCAGCAGTATATGGGGGTTAAGGACCATCATGCGGGCGAGGGCAATCCTCTGCTGCTGTCCGCCGGAAAGCTGGTTGGGATACCTTTTTTCGAGTCCCTCTATCCTTAAAAGGCTGATTATTTTTTCAATACGGCCGGCAATTTCCTGTTTCGGCACTTTCTGCATCTCAAGGCCGAATGAAATATTCTGTTCAATTGTCATGTGCGGCCATAGTGCATAACTCTGGAAAACCAGACCCATTCCCCTTTTTTCCGTGGGAACGAGCTCTTTTGTCTCACCGTTAAACAGTACTTTGTCCCCCAGGCGGATTATGCCTTCATCCGGTGTCTCAAGGCCGGTGAGCATCCTTAGAGTTGTTGTTTTTCCGCAGCCGGAAGGGCCTAAAAGGCTGATGAAACTCCCCTGTGGAATTGAAAGATTAAAATCCTCAACTGCCTTGATTGTACTTCCGGTAAAAGTTTTATTTATATTTATTAGCTCAATGCCTGTCATTTCTTTTATCTCCCTAATCCTGAAGTTGCCTGTGCTCCAGTTAATTTTTCAATCACAAATTTAAATACAAGTATTAAAATTACTATCATAAGTACAACTCCGTTCGCGAGCTGCATATATCCGTAGTCGGTATAACGAAGTACCTGTGTCGTCATAAGCTCTGTTCCCGGTGTTGCAAGCATTATTACAAGGCTCTGTTCCTTCATTGCGGTAATAAACGGAAGCATGATTCCTCCAACAAGGCTGCCCTTCATAATTGGTACAACAATTCTTGTAATGCGTTTTCTCCACGGAGCACCGCAAACTTGAGCAGCTTCTTCCGGGTCGTTGCCCAGCTGCATCATCGCGGCAATACCGGATCTCGAAGCATAGGGCAGATACTTTACAGCCATAACAATAACAACAAGCATCATGGATCCATATAAAGCCGGAACAGGGCCTCTGCGTACTGCAAAAAGCGATATGTTTGCCGCTGCAAAGGCAATACTAGGAACAAGATAGGGCATGAATGAAATCTGTTTTAAAAATTTGCCGCTCAATGACTGCGATTTTTTAATTACAACATAACCGATGAAAATTCCGGCAAAACCTGAAAGGACTGCTGCTGCTCCGGCAGTTTTAAGACTGTTTACGACAGAGCCGAGTACATCGGGATTTCTAAGCAGTCCCATCTGTCCGGGCATTGCCGGAAGCGTGTCGCCGATCCAGTATGCGAGAGTCAGGTTCGCTTTTGTGATAACTCCGGGTATAATTGTAAGCGTTGACGTAACAAGGGTAAACAATGGTATGAAAATTGTTACACACAGAATAATCAGGACAAAAGATACAAAAAAAGGCTTTTTTATCCCAAGGGGAGTCAGCCGCTGAATCGAGCCTTTAACACCGATAGTGACAAACCTCTTATTATCCTTCAATAAGAAGCTGTCAAGGGAAATCAGCATAACTCCGACAAGAATCATGCAGATGGCTATGACTGCTGTTACTCCTGTTTCCCCTGAACGGAAAGCCGCATATAGACTTGTGGGCAGAATAGTGTATTTTACACCTGTTCCAAGTATATATGGAGTTCCGAAGGATCCGATGACCCGTGTGAATATGAGCAGAAATGCGGAAAGAGTCGCTGGGAGCATAAGGGGAAGAATAATTCTTCTTGTAATGACAGACCTCGGCGCTCCGACTATTCTGGCGGATTCTTCCAGCTGAATATCCATTGATTTCAGGCTGTTGGAAAAAAGGTTATAGGCAAACGGGAAAAGGTGGAAAGCCTCGCAGATTATTATCGGGAAGGCCCCGTATGCCAGCCAGTCGGGAGATGTAAATCCGAAAGACTCGAGAACTCCCGCGGATCCCCCCAGACGGCGGTTTTTGAAAATTGTAAGCCAGACTACCGCGAATGTCCAGGAAGGCATTATATAGGGAAGCATCATAAGGGATGACATCCATTTCTTGCCGGGCAAATCTGTTTTGACCATAAACCACGCAAGAAGCCCGCCAAGCGGTATTGCAATTATTGATACCATAATTGCGACAAAGAGGGTCCTCATCAGCGGTTTATAGAAATAGACCGAACTTACCCGCGAGTTGAATACTCTTTTATAAAATGCTCCGGTGATATCCCCGACATTGCCTCCGGATACGGAACTGTCTCTTACCCCGACGGTGAAGGAATTTATTACCATTGATCCGATAGGGGCAATAACCAGGTAGGCTAAAACTACAACCAAAATTACCATTATGACTGTTGTCGGGTCATTCATCCCGTTTTTGATTGTATTTTTAGCCCTGGTTATCTTTAAATTAATATTTTGCACTTGTGCATTACCTCCAGTACTAATCATTCTGCTGAAAAAGAATGCTGAATATTAATAGATTGTTCTCCCCGCTGATGCTGAATGCCGTTGAAGAATAAACAATCAAGATCTTATATTTATAAATGAATTTTATAGTATACAAAACCGGCAGTATGGTTTTATTCGATACTGCCGGCAATAATTAAAAAATAAAATTAATTTCTTGAAAGAAGCCAGAGATCGTTAACTTCCTGACTTAGTTCCATAAGTTTGTCGTCCTCAACAAATATCAGTTTAGGTTTCCATTCTGCCCATGTCCCTTCATTATCAGGATTGACAAATCCTGCCGGGTTTGGAGAATAGCCGCCCATATCTGTGAGCCACGGCTCAATACCCTCAGGGGTAAGGAGGAAACGGATAAAAAGCTTTGCAGCGTTGGGATGGGGCGCGTTTTTGACTAGTGCTGTATAAGTCGCAAGGGCATATCCCATAAACGGCTTGAGTCCCTGGCAGGTTGCAAGACTAAGATTTTTAGTTTCATTATCCCTCATCTTGGTCAATGTAATCATTCCTACCGGAGGATCTTTCTGGCCCTTTGCGCCGATTGCTTCACTTATGTCGTTGTCGGAACCCAGTGCCAGTACATCATTGGCGAAGAGTCTTGCAATAAATTCCCAGGCAGCGTTTTCTTCTTTCAATTTAAGTTTTTTACCGTAAAAATCCTGATATGATTTTTCAAGCACTTCAGGGTTTAAGGCAAGCTGCGCGAAAAAAGCCCTTGTCGCCGGGTTTATAGCAAGGTCCGGAAGGATAACCTTGCCTTTCCATTTAGGTTCAGTCAGTTCCCATACATTTTTTACGGGTGATCCGTTGGGATAGGTCTCACTGTTATATGCAAAGATCCTCGGCTGCCAGCGGTGCGCGAGCGGATAAAGATCATCAGCGGAAAGAACACTTACCATGTCTTTGGGTATCCAGTTGATTAAATATCCTTTCGGCAGCAGTGTTGTTACAAGAAGCGGCCCGTCTTCAGGCGCAACAACATCAACCTGTACATTCCCGGCATCTACTTCACGTATTACACGTTCAGCCTGTTCTCCGGTCTTCATTTTTGTCCCTTTGACCTTGATACCGTACATTTTTTCAAAGTTTGCAGCGGCTTCCTTTACACGGCTTGATGTCATGTATACAACTAATTCTCCCTCTGCCTGTGCTGCTTTTACCAGCGCATCAAGATTGACATCCTCAATTACCATACCGGGTTTCTCTGCAGCAGGCGCTGCTGCAGGTTTAGCTGCTTCTTTGCCTCCTCCGCTGAAAGCAGAAGTTACTGTAAGAAATATCAATATAATCATGCAAATTGATAACTTACGTGCATCCATTTTTAACATTATTTCCCTCCAGATCGGTTTATTAGTATTAAATGGAATTATATTACAGTCTTGCAGAAAAGTAAACAATTATTGCAAAAAACATAGTAAATGAAAAAATCATTACATTTATAAGAATGTTGATTAGGGTTTTAATATTTTAAGGCATACAGACTATTGAAATTTTAAAATTAAAACCACCGGGCAGCCCGGACATATCTAAAGATACTGTTTGCCCCATCTCCATTCTGTTTTGCATCTCCGGTATACTCGTATTGATCCGGAGCACCCCAATTCCAGAACATATACACAGTCTTATATGTGTTTATAATTCTTACTTTCGGCCACTTGAAAAAGTAATAAGTATAACCGGAGAAGATATTTATCATGGCAATTTTGATTCTGTTCCCGTGAAGTGATATGTTTATTATTATTCTTCCGGAAAGATAACTATTGGCGGGAGATATGAAGATGGAAGTGAAACTTATATCTATGATGATGTTACACTTTTTGCCGGCTGGAACAGGATGATTTCTGAAACATCTGATAGAAGCACTTTTACATATTCCGGCGGAACAATTTCAGATCCGAAATGGACGGTAATGCCAGAGGAGTGATTATTCACTTTATATGTAATAAAATTTCCCCGGGGCAAAGGCGGGGTTTTTTTATTCCACCGGCTCGAATTTGTACTTCTGCCCGCCGATCGAAGCCTGGTACATCAGGCCTCCCTTTGCCATCGTGAAAACAGCCATTCCCTTGTAGTGCCGGTGTTTAGGATATTTCTACCCTGAAACGCTAAAAAACCTGAAAAAATGCAGATTGCCTTTAATGACTCAGCCATTATCTGAAAATACCATAAAAAAGCATATATATAAATAAATAGTCTCATTTTGCATTTTGGGACGACTGATCGGTCAGGCGGGTTTATTCTTACTGTGGCTTCATTTTTTCCCGAAGCCGTATCACAATATCAAAAGGAGATTGTTTTGCCATGAAAAAGCCGGAATTGGTTATAATTGCCGCGGCAGTTGCCGCTTTTATCTTATTTGCTGCGTGCGACAGCTCAGGAGGCGGAGGTTCCGTTACAGAAGATGATCTTCAGGGAATATGGGTCGCTGTCGGGGAAGATGAGGGGACAGCCAAGGCCATGCTTTTTGACATCTCAGGCAATGAATTTACAAGAATTGCGTATACAGAAACAATATATCCGGATATGGTTCAGGAAGAAGGTTCAAAAGGGACTTTCTCCATATCCGGAGATACAATGAAGGTTACAGTGGCGGAAGAATGGGTTGATTACGAAAATGGTTGGGCCTCCGATCCTGATAACTTTGATATTCCCATTTCCATGAGCGGCGATACTTTTACAATAAATATAGATGATCAGGATGTCACCTTTTACAAGAAATCATTTTCAAATCCGGCGGGATTTGAGGATAGATGGTACTTAAATGCCGATGACAGCATATATATGGATCTTGCAGGAAATGGTAATTACTCATACGTAGACACAGATGCAAGTTATAACTCCTCAGGTACCTGGTCCGCAACTTCAGACATGTTCCGCATAATTGAAACATATGGCAGTGATTATGGAGAAGATTATTATTATGAAAAACTTTATTATTATGAGCTGGATGGTTCGAATCTGAAATTCTCCTGGGATGAAACTGAAATGTATAATTTTTCAAATGTAACCATAGGATAGTATTATCTCATAAAACCCGGTACACTCTGCCGGGTCTTTATTCCACCGGCTCGAACTTGTACTTCTGCCCGCCGATCGAAGCCTGGTACATCAGCCCGCCTTTTGCCATCGTGAAAACAGCCATCCCCTTGTAGTATTCGGTTTCTGCCTGTTTTTTGTCAGTGTTTGCTGTTTTTCCTTCGGAACCTATGCTTGCCCCGGCCCCGACAGTAATGGCGACTGCCTCGGCTTGGGCGCCGAACTCGAAATTCCCGGCTGTGAACTCATCATACGCTTTTTTGTTCTCAAAAAAAATTACCTGGCTGTATGCCTGCCCTCCAGCCTGAAAACCAATGCTAAGTTGAGTCATGCTCACTTCGCCTGTCATTATACCGTTCCTGTAAACGCGCCCCTTGCCGTGCGCTCCGCCAATACCCAGGCCGCCTTTTCCGATGGTCGGAAAAACAGCGTACCCGTATGATGAATCGTTGAATTTTCTTACTATGTCTGATTTAAGGAATTCCTTCATTGTTTCCCTGTCGGCAGACTCGTCAGATTCGGCAAACAGGGGAATTACCGCGAGAATCGCGCATGCCAGAAAAATTATGATTAATCTTGATTTCATCTCGTTGTCTCCTGAAACCATATTACACAGTGATTCCAAAATTATCAATGTAAATGATGTTGTATCAAAAGTGTGGATTTAGAATCTTTGGTGTTGAACTTGATTACTTTAGGAAAAATCACAATTTAGTAAGATGTAGGGGAGTGAATCCTGCGGTCTTTGATGTATCAAGATAATAATTTTTTTCGATATTTATTTCTCCTGCCATCATTCCTGCTGCTGTACTATGCTTTATTATGCTGTATGTTTAATATGGAATTTCTAGCAAAGGTGGTCGTTTATGGCAGTTGCAAACAGAGTATTGAATCAAGACGGCAAAGTAAAAGTACCATATAAATGAAGGTTATCGGTACAGAAACAGATGAAGCTACTTTTACAGACAGCCAGGGGAATGAAACAACCGTAACAGTCAACTCAAGCCGTGTATTTAATTCCGATTACCTTTATGTCAATTACAGTTATGAGGGAGACACGTTTTATACGGTTGTAAATCGTGATACTGGAGTTATAAGGGAGATTAAAGAGCCGAACACTTGAAGATAGGTTGAGAGAAAGAGAAGGGTATCTGTATTATGTTTCTGACAATATCCTCAATAAAATGGAACTTTCAAGTTTAGCCTGTACAGCCCGGAGTGCAGCAGATGACGGGATCAATGCAAGCTCCTTTGTATTTGTTTCCCCTACAACAGATAATGTGTTTACATTCGCTCAAAATAATATCCGCTGTTATTATTCAGGTGGGACAACCTACAAAGACAATTCTCTTGAGTCAAGCTGTCTGCTGTTTTATCTCACCCTTATGGGTGATTATCCGGGAAAGGAAATTGTTGAGGACATGGACATGGCAGAGATTTATTATGTCATGTTTGAGGGTGACGGGATTTCCGCTTATAGAATGGAGTTTGACCAATCGGGGTATATCGGGATTATAAGGCCATGGGATTAATTCTCTATTTCAGGTACAGCGGTCGGCGCTGTTGAAAGACTTGGAGGAAAGACAGCATATTTTGACAACAGCCTCTTTACCCGGAATGAATCGTCAAATCAGCTAATCAGGTTAACCTATAGCAGCACGGAAAACATATCTGCGTCCATTTATCAGCTTGCCGCGGAAACATCGAGTTATGCAAATCCGAAAGAAGGTGTTTACGATATCGCAGGTAAAAAACTGATATTATATTATTATACAACAACAGGCAGTTATAAAGTAGTCGATACCGATCCAGCGGTTACAAGTGTCCTTGTTTCAACGCCGAAAGTAATTACTTGCAGTATTGCAGGTGACAATTTTTTCTATTGTGCCGACTCTGAGATGTATAAATACAGCTTTGACACTGATACAAGCGAATTATACAAGCCGGAAGCGGTTGAGATAGAGGGGGTTATAGAATGAATGGGGATAATGGACATTTAAAAAGGGTGTCATTTTGGGTGTCATTGGCATTTATTGCTATGACATATAACTTAAGGGAAGTTGCATAAATTGTTATCCCGTAACGATTTATTTAATAAGCGCCCGATGAGAATCGAACTCACATCATAAGCTTGGAAGGCTTAGGTAATAGCCATTATACGACAGGCGCATCTGGATGATCACATCCTTGAACAAAATATAATGAGAAATCGCTTTGATTGTCAATAGTTTTTACTTGAATAAATAGTATCGATACGTTAAATTGCACCTATCTAACCCCCCGGGAGTAACAGGACATGGGAATACGCGGTGAAGTTTTTTCATCAAAACTGAATACTGAAAAAAGAACTTATTTCTTCAATATCAAGGAAAACAGAAAGGGCGATCATTTTCTCAATCTTGTGGAAAGCGCCAAACACGGGGAAGAGGGCTTCGAAAGACGCTCCATCATTGTCTATGAAGAAGATCTTGATGATTTTGTAAAGGAATTTACACGCGCTATCGATTTCATGAAAAAAAACAGATCATGAAGAGGTATATTTAAAACTCATCCTGTGAATGGGGCAGGGGCCGATTTTTTCAAGTATCTGCCTGTGAAGCAGAGTCGGATAGCCCTTGTGCTTCTCAAACATATAATCCCTTTCTATCCATGAATATCTTATCATCCAGCGGTCTCTCGCGTTTTTAGCGATTATTGACGCGGCTTTTATCTCATCAATCCTGTCATCGCCTTTGACTATGGCTTCCCGTCTGCAGCTGATATCAGGGGTAAAAAGTCCGTCAACCAGCACAATATCCGCCCCGCTCTGTTCCGGAAGTTCTTCATAGGCCCTCTTCATCGCAAGAAGTGTCGCGTGGTGGATATTGATCCTGTCAATTTCTTCAGGCCAGGCCCACCCGATTGAGTAAAAGCAGTCTTTTATCAGCATTGCGCATATTCTGCTTCTCGCCGCGGGGGTGAGTTTTTTTGAGTCTTTGAGTATTTCCCGCGGAAAGTCATCCGAAAGTATTACAGCCGCGGCAGTTACAGGGCCAGCAAGAGGACCTCTTCCCGCCTCATCTATTCCGCAGATCACAGACATTCAGCAATTATCTCCCTATTAGCTTTTTTATTACGGGATCAAAAAAAGAACAAATTGATCCGGGGTAAGTATAAAATCACTTACCAATCAGGTCAATTATGCTATACTAAGGCAGATTATCCATGTATGGTATTCGCAAATTCTAAAAAATAATTCAGGTGGCCTTGTGTTTTTAAAAAGTATTGAGCTTTTTGGTTTTAAATCATTTGCGGACAGAAGCAAGATAGAATTCATTGACGGAATAACTGCCCTTCTGGGTCCTAACGGGTGCGGCAAGAGCAATATAGTAGATGCAATAAAATGGGTTTTAGGCGAGCAGTCAACAAAAACTCTCCGGGCAGAAAAGATGGAAGATGTGATTTTCAATGGCACAGAGTCGAGGAAAGCGCTTAATATCGCCGAGGTTACGCTTGTACTTTCAAATGACTCAGGCATGCTTAATCTTGATGTTCCTGAAATTTCCATTAAAAGAAGGCTGTACCGCTCGGGAGAAAGTGAATACTACGTGAATAATACCCCTGTAAAGCTTAAAGAGCTGCGTGAGCTTTTTTTTGATACAGGAGTTGGGAAATCCGCCTATTCCATAATGGAGCAGGGCAAGATAGACCAGGTTATATCAAACAAACCGGAAGAAAGGCGCCATATTTTTGAGGAAGCGGCCGGCATTACCCGTTACAGGGTAAGAAGCGCGGAAGCGGAGAGGAAACTCGAAAAGACAGAAGAGAACATGCGCCAGGTTGACAGCATAATAGGCGAAGTAAAGAAATCCTATGAATCGCTTAAAATCCAGTCTTCGAAAACCGAGAAATACAGGGCGCTCAAGGACCAGCTTTTTACATTCGAGCTTGATATACAGCTTCTGCGTCTTAAAGGATTTCTCGACAGCAAGGACAAGACAGAGGATGATATAAAAAGCGGCGATAAAAGAAAATCTGATGTTGAAAAGGAAATTGCGTCTATAAATGATTTTCTGAAAGAAAATACGGGGCTTGTAAGCTCTATGGAATCTGAGCTGATAGAAAAGCAGAAAAAACTCTACGGCATAGGTCTTGAGAAGGACAACAAGAAAAATCAGCACCGTATGCTTGAAGACAGGAAGAAAGAGATTGAGCGGCAGATAGAATCCTGCATGATAAGGGACAAGGCGCTAAGGGAAAAGATTTTTTCCGTAAAGGATCAGATAACCGACAAGCAGAACCTTTTAAGGGAAATTGATGAAAGGCTTTCTGAAGTAGGGGATAATATCACTCTTTTTGAGGATAAAATCAGGACTGCGGCAGGTACCATCAGGGAAAATGAAAAACTGATTATTGAAAATGAAGAAGATATCAAGGAATCGGAGAAGAGGCAGCATTCCCTTCAGACAGATTTGCGTAATATCACTGAAGATATAGTAAAACAGCTTGATAAATCACTCAAAGATACCGGGTACTCCCAGGCGGAGAGAAAAACGGCTGAGGAGAGCGTGCTCCTCAGTCTTGAAGAGCTCAGGATTATACTTGAAGGGCGGATCAGGATTCTCAACGACAGTCTTGAGCTTGATATAACTGATGAAAAAGAATATCTGAATTTCGCGAAAGCGGCAAAATCCGCTTTTGAGGAAGGGTTTGAAAAGCTAAAAACCATTAAAAGCAGCTTCGAGACCTATAACAGGACAGTTCCTGTTTTTATCGATGAATTCCTTGCTCCCGAAGGTATTATAACCAGAAAAAGGGGCATCGATAACGAAATTACAAATCTTTTCGGCAGGGTAGCGGATCTGAGGGAAAAAATCAGGGAACTGCAGACGGCAAACAGGGAGCTTACCTTAAAGATAGAAAACTATCGCGGTTCGCTTGAAGGGCTTAAGGTAGAGCAGGTCAAGATGAAAACCCAGCAGGGGGCTTTTAACGATTCAATCAGGGCTCTCGCGAGGAACATCGAGGATTACGAGAAACAGATCAAGGATAACAATACGGAAGCGGAAAACTGCAATATAAGGATAGGCGATATCTCTGTCAGGATTGATTCTGTAATAACAGAGGAAAAAGCCCTGATTGATGATGAGAAGAAACTCCATAAGGAGCTCATCGTTCTTGAATCAGGCATATCAAAGAAGAACAGCGATCTGGTTAATAAGGAAAGGCAGTCAAGGGAAAAAAGAAAGGATCTTGAAAAATTCCTTGCCCAGATTGAAAAACTGCAGATGGACAGGGTAATGCTTGAAACAGAGATCAGAAATATATATGACAATTTCAGGGAGAATTTCTCCCGCGACCTGTCTGAATATGAATCAAGAATATTCGAGATAACTGTACCGCTCAAGGATCTTAAGGAAAAGCTCAGGGAAATAAAAGAAGAAATACGGCTTATGGGGCAGATAAATCTTATGGCGCCTGAAGAGTTTGCAGAGGTGCGGGAAAGGTACGATTTCCTTAAAGGACAGATGGATGACCTTGTAAAGGCGAAGGAAGATCTTAAAAAAATCACAAAAGAGATAAAAACAGAATCCGAGCAGCTTTTTCTTGAAACCTTTGACCAGATAAAAAAGAATTTTTATGCCATCTTCAGACGGCTTTTCGGAGGAGGCCGGGCAGAAGTCAGGCTTTCAGATGATCAGAATGTGCTGACATCAGGTATTGATATTTTTGTACAGCCTCCTGGTAAAAAGCTTGAAAATATAACCCTTCTTTCAGGGGGAGAAAGGGCCCTTACAGGGGTTGCCCTCCTTTTTGCCACTTTCATGGTTAAACCCTCTCCTTTCTGTGTCCTTGACGAGATTGACGCGGCCCTTGATGAGAGTAATGTGGGCAAGTTTGTTAATATCCTGACAGAGTTCGGCAGTCAGTCGCAGTTTGTTGTAATAACACATAACAAGAAAACAGTAACAGGCGCCAAGACATTTCTTGGTGTTACAATGGAAGAGTCAGGCATTTCAAGGATTATCTCATTCAGGGTTGATAAAGGGGGAGAGGCCCAGGCAGGTTGAAGATGGATATAAAAGAGATATTCGGCAGATTTTCTGTTCCGAAAAACATTATTAAAATTGCAGCTTTTACACTTATCTTCATCACTGTGCTCCTGCTGGCCTCTTTTGTTTTTAACCTCATTGCGGAACGAAATTACAGGAATTCCTCCTCAATTGCTGAAGAAGCGGAAGATCCTGATTTGCCTGAAATTTCAATTGATGCAGGCGACCTTAAAATCCCGGAAGCATACACCGGAACACCTGAGTTCACATGGAAACCGTACAGAACTCCTGCGGATAAATGGAGCGATGAAGAGATCAGGCGGTTCTGGAAAGATCCCGCTGATGTCATTATTGAAGCATATGCAGATGAAAACAGAAAACATATTGAAAGTATTCTGGAGGATGTCCGCTGAAAAGCACTATCCTGTTTTTTCTCCTTACTATTTCAACTCTATTCTTTTTTTCCTGTGCGTCCGGCTCTGTTATACCTGATCAAAATTCAGAAGATACAGAACCTGAAATCAGTTCAATCAGTGAAGAAAAGACTGCCCCTCCTGATTATCTGCCTGTTGAAGCCGAGGCCCTTAATCCTGAATCCGGCAGTATCTGCCCGGAAACAGAACATGACACTGCATGGCCCCTGCCTTTGCCTGTTCCGGCAAGTCCTTTTACAGCTGTTCCCGTCCCTGCAGGCAGAATTGCCTTATCCGGAGAAATTGACAGGCCCCCGTATTCACTTCCGCCTGCGCCGGTACTGCCGGAAAAAGCTGCCCGGAATCAGTCTGTGAAGAGTTCTGATGTCACTTCAAACAAGCTGGAATTGCCCTCAGCTGCGACTGTACCGCTTTCAAAGGACCTTCCGGTCAAGGATAATAAGGATAATAAAGTAAAGACATCGCCGCAGAAGGAACCTTCAGCAGTGCTGCCGTCAAAACCAGCCGTCAGGAAACCGTTAGTTGCCCCTTCTGTAAAGACACCTGCCGCAGCTCCGCCGTCCCGGGCGCAGTCGAAGGAAGCGCCTGCAAAAGGGGCGGAAGCTAAAACAACTGTCCCGGGACCTGCCTCTGTTCTGTCTCCAACTGCCCCCAAAGCAGGACTGGTTTCCGGTGCTCAGGACAATCTTCTGCCTAAACTTGTGCAGCAGAACACGGAATTGCCCGCTGTTGATGCACCCTCAGCTCAGAAAGATAAACCTGAAACAGTGTATTACAGCCGTCCCGGCATTATCGAGATTATGCTTGAGAGGCAGGGCTGGATATACGCAGGTGAAAAAGAAGGGAGAAAAGGCCTTTCCTTTGAATCAAAGGAAAATCTGCCCGGTAATCCCGGCAGTACACTTTTCAGATTTTCAGTAAGGGATGAGGGCCCCTATAAAATGGTTTTTCAGCTTCAGGACAGGAGCGGCAGGTCAGAAGTTTCTGAGATAGACCTGAAAAAAGGGGCAGCGGAAAATCCTCAGCAGGAAGATAATGTTCCTGATATTGAAAACTCCGGTCTGTTATCACTCTTTTCAACCGTAAGTGAAGAGGCCGGAAAAGACGGCGCGATAGAAAAAAATGAGATTACAGAAAAAATCATTAAGGCAGCGGTTTTGCAGGCATCAGGGCGAATTTACGAAAAAGCAATAGAGATGCTTGAGATTATACCGGAGGAAAACCCGGATTATGCGCAAATGGACACGGTCTATTACCTGCTGGGACAGTATTATGAGGCAGACAGTGTAAAGAGAAACGCTTCAAGGTCAGTGTATTATTACGGGAAACTAATTGATGAATTTCCTCTCAGCAGCCATGTATATGATGCCCAGTCAAGGATAAAATATCTTGAAAAACATTTTATCCATATACGGTAATGGCAAAACAGTTAAGGTTGACATTCGCCCTTATTAAGGTTATAAATCGATAACAATATGCTGGACGGAATATCAACCAAATTTTCAGACATAGTAAGATCAATCTCGGGAAAAGCGGCAATATCTGAAAAAAATGTTCAGGATGCGGTCGATGAGATAAAGACAGCTCTTCTCGATGCGGATGTCAATCTCCGGGTAGTGAGAAGGTTTATAAATTCAACCCTTGAAGAGGCTGTCGGAGAAAAAGTATTAAAATCTGTTGCCCCGGGACAGCAGTTTGTCAAAATTGTATATGATAAAATGGTCAGCTTTCTCGGCGACGAGAGACAGGGCCTTGAGCTTAAAGGGCCTGATGTCGTCTCTTCGATACTTATGCTTGGCCTTCAGGGTTCAGGAAAGACAACAACGGCGGCAAAACTTGCAGCCCTTCTTTCCAGAGAGGGAAGGCGCGTTCTTCTGATTGCCGCCGACCTTGTGCGGCCTGCGGCTGTTGAGCAGCTCTCTGTTCTCGGCAGACAGATAGGGGTAGAGGTTTACAGGGAAGAGGGCTCAACTCCGGTAAAGGTTGTTAAAAACGGTCTCTCTTTCGCTAAAAAGAACCTTTTTAATACAGTAATTATAGATACATCAGGCCGGCTTCACATTGACACCGCCATGATGAAAGAGCTTTCCGAGATCAGAAAGATTTCCCAGCCTGATGAAGCTCTTCTTGTTGCTGATGCCATGACTGGACAGCATGCTGTAGATATTGCGAAAGAGTTTAATGAACAGATAGGAATAAGCGGCGTAATCTTAAGCAAGTTTGACTCGGATACAAGAGGCGGAGCGGCCCTTTCACTTAAAACAATTACCGGTAAACCGGTCAAATATATCGGTGTCGGTGAAAAAACAGAGGATCTTGATGTATTTTATCCTGAAAGGATTGCTTCAAGAATTCTAGGAATGGGCGATGTTGTATCTCTTGTGGAAAAAGCCCAGCAGTCGATGGACCAGGAAGATGCGGAGAAACTTCAGGAAAAGATGGCGAAATCATCTTTTACTCTTGAAGATTATCTTGATCAGTTTTCAAGAATGAGGAAGATGGGAAGCGTACAGTCCCTTATTGAAATGATACCGGGTCTTAAAGGGAATATCGACGAAAGCAAAATTGACGAGAAAGAGATAGTCAAGGAAGAAGCAATAATCCTTTCCATGACAAAGATGGAAAGGCGTAATTATAGAATTATAGGCCCCTCAAGACGAAAGAGGGTAGCTGCGGGAAGCGGAACTTCTGTTTCAGAAGTAAACCGGTTTTTAAAGAAATTTGAAAAAACCAAACTGATGATGAAAAAGGTTGTTAAAAACAAGAAATATCAAGCCGATTTATTGTCTCAGTTCGGCAATTAGTGTAAAACTAACAAATACTACAAGGAGGAAGTTCGAGTGAGTGTAAAAATCAGACTGAAGCGGTTCGGCACAAAAAAAAGGCCGTATTACAGGGTAGTAGTGATGGATTCAGCTTCGCCCAGAGATGGCAAAACTATTGAAGAAGTAGGTCTTTACCATCCGATCGAGGCAGAAGAAAGACAGTTAAAACTTGATGCTGAAAAAATCAAGCAATGGCTCGATAAGGGAGCACAGCCTACCGATACAGTGAAGAAATTATTGAATAAAAGCAATATTTTTCTTAAGTAAACCGGAGATAAAAAATGACATTGGAAAAAGATCTTGTCGAATATATTGCTAAATCTCTTGTGGATGACCCGGACGGAGTTAATGTAAACCTGATCGAAGGTGAGAAATCTACAATACTTGAATTAAAAGTATCCCAGGATGATATTGGTAAAGTAATCGGCAAGCACGGCAGGATAGCAAAAGCTATCAGAACTGTTCTTAGCGCTTCTGCAACAAAAAGCGGCAAAAGGGTTGTTCTGGAAATATTAGATTAGCAAGGTGTCTGACAAAAAAAATCTGGCAATCGGAAAGGTAAGAACCTCTTTCGGCGTCAAGGGACATGTGAAAATCCTTAATTTTTCCGGAGAAAGCGGGCATTTCTTTAAGCTTGAAGAGATAAGCCTGAAATACAGGGAAAGAAGTGTTAAAAAAACAATAGAAAATGTTTCCCTGCACGGCTCTGATATAATTATAAAATTTAAAGGGATTGATACGCCGGAAGAGGCCAGGAAGCTTATAGACTGGGAAATTTGGGTCCCGCGTGAGAAGGCCTGCCCGCTTGAGGAAGGGGAATTCTATTTTTCCGACCTCTACGGCTGCACTCTTGTCGGAACGGAAACAGCTGAACAGCCTGCGAAAATATACGGGACGGTGAAATCTGTCCTTTCTGAATCAGGGGCTGATGATTTTCTTGAGATAGAAAGCAGCGATTTTGATGAAAAGAACAGAAAAAAGGTTTTTCTGGTCCCTTTTAAAAGCGAGTTTTTGGGAAAAATTGATATTGAAGCCGGAACAATTGAACTTTTAACAGAGTGGATTATTCCGTGAAAGTTCATATATTGACTTTATTTCCGGAAATTATTGAAGGCTATTTCAAGAGTTCAATTATGGCAAAAACTGTTGAAAAAGGGATTGTCGAGTATTCTGTCATCAATATCAGGGACTTTGCTCTTGACAGGCATAAAACCTGTGACGACTATCCCTATGGCGGCGGGGCGGGAATGATACTGAAGCCGGAACCCCTTGCCGGTGCTCTTGATTCAGTAAACGCTAAGGAAATAAGGACAGTTTATCCTTCCCCCTCCGGGAAGGTATTCAGTCAGAGTTATGCGAAAGAACTATCCGGAGAAAAAGAACTCATTTTTATCTGCGGAAGGTATGAAGGTATTGACCAGAGGATAATTGACATATATGTTAATGATGAAATATGTATCGGCGACTATGTTCTCTCTTCAGGGGAAATAGCCGCCCTTGCCATTATTGATTCAGTTTACAGGCTTCTTGACGGGGTTATAAACAGCTCCTCGCTTGAAGAGGAAAGCTTTGAAGGGGGTATTCTTGAATATCCCCAGTATACACGGCCTGAAGTTTTTAACAGTTTAAAGGTGCCTGAGGTTCTTTTAACAGGGCATCATGAAAATATTAGAAAATGGAGACTTGGTAAGAGTCTTGAAAAAACAAGTAATTACAGACCTGACCTTCTAAAACCGTATGAATGATGGTGAAGACGGTACGGGATTGAATAGAGTGCAGGAGGTTTAAAATGGATTTAATCAAAGCGGTAGAGGCAGCACATTTAAAGGAAAATACTGAAAATTTCAGTATTGGAGATACTGTCAAGGTTTTTTTCAAAATTATTGAAGGTACAACAGAAAGAGTACAGGTTTTTGAAGGTATATGTATTGCAAAGAATAATACCGGAGTCAGAAAAACCTTTACAATAAGAAAATTATCATACGGAGTGGGAGTTGAAAGGGTGTTTCCCTTCCATTCCCCGAGAATCCAGAAGATTGAGCTTGTAAGGCCTGGAAAGATAAGAAGAGCAAAGCTTTATTATCTCCGCGACAGAATCGGAAAAGCCGCCAAGGTAAAAGAGCTTATCAAACGAAAAAGCTGATTATGTGAATGATTGAAATAAATCCGGCTGCCGGAAGTATTAACGGCAGACGGAGCTATTCAGGTAAAATTGAGATTGTTGAGAGAACCGGGGAAGTTTCAGGTAAATTCTGGAATATCAAGGCCGGAACCCGGTTCCTTACTGTTTACAGCAATTCAATTTTTAGCCCCGGTGAAACAATAAGGGGCAGGATTTTTTTCAGCGGAAATATTCTGCATCTTGAAGTATTGAAAAAACAGGAGGCTCCTGCAGCCGGTCCTGTTTTTTTTTCAGATGCGCTGATCAGCCTTGAACGGCTGGCAGCTGTTTTTTTCAGTGAAACAGGACGTAAACCGGATAATCTGCTTGCAGCCATACTTAAAAGCCTTATCGTTAAAAAAGAAATAACAAAAGAACACCAGGGCTCAATCGCTTTTGAGGCATGGAATAAAGGCTTCAGGAACGAGTCGTCAATTTCTTCTCTTTTAAATGCAGTATCAGGTGCCGGAGGGGAAGGCACAGATGGCGGGAAGGGAAGCGGGAAAGAGAAAAACCGGGATAAAAGCGGAGGCAGCTCTGAAGATGATGCGGCAGCTGATATTGTCAAAGCAGTTGCAGATGTTGAAAACAGAAATGATTCATTGTTTGTTTTCAACCACATCACCCTTCCCGACAGACACTGGATAATTATCCCTTACCGGACCGGTGAAGGAAAAAACATTGTAAAAGGGACAATAAGACTGAAAAGTGTTAATATGTCCTTAAGTGATATGGTAGTTCATGCTGAAAAAAATGATTCGATCTGGTTTTTTTCATTATCAGAAATCAGCGGACAGGGAAGAAAATTAAAGATATATGCGAATAAAAAGGGATTATCTGACACCAAAGATAAAAACTTTGCCATATTTATAAAAAAACTTCAAAACCTGGGGTTAAAAATTGACGATAATGTATATGAACTTAATGCATTTACAGGTTTTTCAGAAGTTGCAGCATCTATGGGTGTTGATGTAGAAGTTTAACGGGATGAAGATCAGAAAGGCTGTTGCGCTGCGTTATGACAGGGATTTACCGGCACCGGTTATCACTGCAAAAGGGAGAGGGCGCTTTGCCGGCAGGATACTGGAAATTGCAGAGCAAAATGGTATAGCTGTTGTGCACGACGATAAGCTTTCTGATTCTTTTTATACATTTAATGTGGGAGATTTAATAACTGAAGAGTATTATGAGATAGTGGCGGAAATTCTTGCATTTATACTTAAAGTTTAAAATGGTGTATTATGAATAAAATTAAAGTTTCAGATTTGAAGGAAGGGTATACTTTTACCTCAAATGTTTATATTGATGAAAAATTACAAAGTATGCTGGTTCCTGCAAATCTGAATCTGAAGAGTAAAGAGATTGAGCGTATAAAAAACTGGGGGATAGAAGAAGTATATACGGAAGGGGAGATTGTAGATCCAGACGAAGCTGAGAAGTCAAAAGCCGGCGATGTTGACGATGCTGCAGATTCAAAATTTTTCAGCAGTTATGCGGCTATGATTGAAGTTTTTTCAGGAATTGTAAGCGGACTCAAAAAAGGGAAAAAACCCGAAGTTGATACAATCAATAAACTTGCAAATCAGATTATCGATATTGTTTCAGGTGCTGAAGATATAAAGGATATACATGAACTTATCGGTTATATCAGCAAGAGCGACAAACTGGGTGAAAAATACGCTGTAAGCGGTATAAACTGCGCTTTTCTCTCAATACTTGTCGGTATGGAACTCGGGCTCACCGCAATAAGGCTTCAGCATCTTGCTGTGGCGTCATTGCTTCACGATATCGGAATGCTTAAAATACCTGAAAGAATTACAGATAAAAACGGGCAGCTTACACCGGATGAGCTGAATATTGTAAGAATGCATTCAGCAGTTTCCTATCAGGTTGTTATCAAGAATTTCGGCTTTCCTGAAACAATTGCCAGGATTGTGCTTCAGCATCATGAAAGGTGGGACGGAAAGGGTTATCCCAACGGACTTGCCGGTGACCAGATAAATCTTCTTTCAAGAATAATTGCTGTTACTGATTCTTTTGAGGCAATGAACAGGGCGAAATCCTACCGTTCTTCAATGATCGGATATGCTGCCATGAAACAGATTCTTAATGAAAATTCCAAGAAATATGATGCCTCAATTGTAAAGCTCTTTATCAAGGTACTTGGTATTTATCCGCCGGGAAGTTTTGTAATCCTTAATGACACAAGCATCGGAAAGGTGGTCAAGGTAAAGAAGATTGCCCCGTTAAGGCCGGTTATTAAGCTCCTGATTGATAACAGCGGCAATAAATGCGAAGATAGCAATATAGAAATTGATCTTGTTACAAACACAAGGCTTTTTATAGTGAAGGTAATTGATCTTTCCGAGCTTGAAGGGAAGCTTTCAGGTTGAACCGGTACGATAAAGGGAAATCCGGAGAAAACAAAGCCTGTAAATATCTTGAGGATAAGGGATATACTGTAGTTGCAAGAAATTACAGAAGTAAAAAAGGGGAAATTGATATAGTTGCAAGAGAGGGCGGCTGCCTTGTCTTTGTAGAGGTGAAATCATGGGGAATCGTCCCTTTTTCTGAAACAGGATTCAGTATAGGAAGAGTGAAAAAAAGCAGATTGATTAAAACTGTAAAACAGTACCTGTATGAAAATCAAAAAAGTGTTTCAGAGCTTGATATAAGATTTGATCTGATTTTTTTGAATCCGCTGAAAGGGACATTGACCCACAGCGAGAACGTAATAGGGGAGTTTCATTAAATTATGGTAAGAATAGCAAAAAAAACTGACCCTGTTAAACTGGAAGAATTGAAGAAAAAAATAAATGATGAAAAATATTTATCGCTTGCAATTCAGCAGATAGCACAGATACTATCATCTGAAATACTAAATCTTGAAGAGGAAAACAAAGTATGAATCCGAAAGGAAATAATAATAATAAAAAAGATTTCAGGAAGAACTTCCGCGGCAGCAGAAGAAAAGGAAATGTTACAAGAGAGAAAACAGAAGTAAACAAAGTTACCTATACATGCGAAATATGTGAGCAGGTGATTCAGGATATTACTGCAGCCCTTGCAGTACCGGTAAACGGTAATCCGGCCCATTTTGACTGTGTTGTCAAAAAACTTGCTGAAACTGAGAAACTTGAGGACGGTCAGCAGATTGTATATCTCGGAGGCGGTAATTTCGGTGTAGTTAAATTTGATGCCAAGTCTCCCAAAAATGAATTTAAAATAATAAAAAAGATAGAATATGAAGACAGGGAAATCATTCCTGACTGGAGAAAAGAACTGGTCAAGGTAGTTGTCTGAAGGCCTGTCATTTATCCTTAATATTTATGCATGCATAAAAAAGCTGCCGGTTACGCTTTAGCGTCAGGCAGCTTTTTCATTTCCGGAAGATAATAATCTATCAGTACTGTCTCAACCGGTCTATAAGAAGAGATGCCCATTTTTTTACATTGGTGCTGTAATTACCCTGCTGTATCGCGACTATGGATTTATATATAAATTTGGGGTCAGGGTCATCCTCAAATCCGCCGTTTTTCTTGGCTATTTTCTCTATTGCAAGCAGTGATGCTACTGCAAGGTTGTCATCCACAATATATTTTTTTGAATCCGCATCAATAACACTTGAAATTGCAAGCAGCGCTTCATTGTTATTGTTAAGGCCTATAACACCAAGACCGTAAACAGCCTGGGAGAGAACCATCGGTTCAACATCTTTCAGCGCAATATTTATCAGTGAGTTTTTGGAATTTTCACCGCCTATTTCTCCGAGTAATTTAGCCGCTCTTCTTCTGACTTCAGGATAATAATTGGTTTTTCTGTTGCTTTCCCTTACTACGATGGCGGTGCCTTCGCCTGAAAGGGATGTAAGTATTGCATGCAGCTGTACATCTCCTTCCTTGACTTTTCCGTCATTAACCATCTGTTCAATTGTATCAAGCGCCACAAGTTTTTGCTCTCTTGTATCAGCTGCAGCAAGTTCGCTTATTATACCTATTTCAATGCTTGTGCTAAGATATTTTTCCTCTACTGTTTTTTCTCCGCTCTGCGGAAAAACAGAAAACGATGCAGCAGTTAAAATAAAAATAACAAAAATTACTCTTTTCATATTTTTTCTCCAAATTGTTTTTCTGCAAAACAACAGCTAAAGTCCAATTTTCCAGTTACCCTGTATATTGATGAGAGTATAAAGTACAACCGGCTCCCCGTCAATTCGCATATATGCCTTGATATTATTATCGTCAATGAATGATATATCATCAAGCTGAACATCAGATCTGCTTGGCCCGACAACATAGTTGAAATAGTCTTTCAGGGACCTGAGTACAATATTGTGCTTCTTCAGTATCGGAGTTTCATTATAGATTTTCAGGTTATCCTGATTGCTGTAAAAATCAATATATTCCTTTGTAAGGTATTTTTTCCATTCATCAAAATTTGAAGACCTGATTATCGTATTAAGAGTTTCGATCAGTAGTGTGATATCAGAAAAAGTCTTTGAATATACATCTTCTGAAACTTTAAACCCGCTGCTTTCTGCGGTTTCCTTCTGAACGACTGCTTCCGGTTCCGGCTCAACTATTTTCTGTACGGCTTCAGGCGATGAGGTACATGACATTACCGGCAAAAATGCAAGTAAAGCAGAAAATAACAATAAATAGACATTGCTGCGTGTAAAAACAGACACAAACCTTGTACCTTTCATAATATAACATTATATTATTTTACAGCTTTTTGTCAAAACTAATTTTAATTTTTGTATCTGCTGTGCCCTTACATGGTTATCTGGCACACAGTGATATAATTATTAATACAAATTAATTAATTAATTCAGGTAGAATATGGGTAAAGTAATGGTTAAAGCGGTTTTTCCGGGTTCTTTCGATCCCCCTACCAATGGGCATTTGAATGTAATCGAAAGGGCGGCAAAAATATTCGAAGAAGTCCTTGTTGTCATTTCCGTAAATCCCCAGAAAAAATTCTTTTTTACTGCGGAAGAACGTTATGGAATGATGAAAAGCATTCTTTCCGGTTATGAAAACGTTCATCTGCACATCTGGGACAAGCTTATTGTAGAATTTGCTGCCATGAACGGTGCAAAAGTAATAGTAAGGGGTGTCAGATCACTCACGGATTTTGCCTATGAACTTGAACTTTCAATGATAAATAAAGGGCTGAATCCTGAGATTGATACGTTTTTTATACCGACTGATTCAAAATATTCACTTCAGCGGTCATCAGCAATAAAGGAACTGGCCTCCTTCGGCGGCAATATCTCCAATATGGTGCCTGAAATAGTGGAAAAGGAACTCAAAAAGCGTTTCGGCTATGGTTCTTGACAAAACAGGCGTCTTTACAGTATGTTTTCCATTAATAATAGCAATGATGATTACTAAAGATTATTAAAATATAAATGAGAGGTAAGAAATGGCTGTACCAAAGAGGAAACCGTCGAAAGCAAAAAGCAGAACAAGAAAATCTATCAATATGAAGATATCTGTCCCTACTCTTAGCGAATGCGGAACATGCGGTAATAAGGTAGTTCCGCACAGAGTTTGCCCAAAATGCGGATTTTATAAAGGAAAACAGTATTTAGGGCTTGAAGAAATTGCATAATTAATTTATAAGTTTCTTCTTTTTCCAGACTGCTGTTGTAAATTATATACATACAGCAGATATTTTAAATTTTTCTGTCTTTACAGGAGGAAACAATGGACGAACTTTTTGATAAAGTTAAAAAAATTATTGCTGAGAAACTTGATGTAGATGAGGCAAAAATTACACCTGAAGCATCTTTCAGGCAGGATCTCGGAGCAGACAGCCTTGATACATACGAACTTGTATATGCTCTCGAAGAAGAGATGAATATTCAGATTCCGGATGAGAAAGCCAATGAGTTTGAAACAGTCGGAGATGCTGTAGAGTTTATCAGATCAGTAGCAAAATAAATTGAACGTATTGGGATTTCAGAAACAATTCAAACTGAAAACTCCTCAAATAAGTCAATCCAGAAAAAAAGAGTTGCTTCTATTCCAAAGTCATGCGGAGCTGAGGTTCAGGAAGCTTGATTTCCTGAACCTTGCTTTTTGCCACCGTTCTTATGCGAATGAAACCCAGGAAGATGTAGACAACAACGAAAAACTTGAATTTCTGGGTGATTCCATTCTTGGTCTTGTTGCAAGCGAATATCTTTATTATCTGCTGCCTGACAAGGCAGAAGGTGACCTGGCGCGGATAAAAAGCTTTGTCGTAAGTGAAAACACCCTCAGCATAGTCGCCAGAAAAATAAAAGTTGATAACTATATACTGATAGGCAGGGGGGAAGAGTATTCAGGCGGCAGAAACAAGAAAGCAATACTCGCCGACTGTGTTGAAGCCATAATAGGGGCATATTACCTTGATTCAGGAATCAAGGCTGTCCGGACATTTATTCTTACCCATATTGTTCCCGAAATAATGAAAGTTATTGAGAACAGGCACGACAAGGATTACAAGACACTTCTTCAGGAATTTGTACAGAAAAAATATAAAACCTATCCCAAATATAAAATGCTTAAAAAAACCGGTCCCGATCATGACAGGACTTTTCTTGTTGAAGTCAAGATAAAAGACCGGACTTTCGGGCCCGGCGAAGGTAAAAACAAAAAAGCTGCAGAGCAGAGTGCGGCGAGTATCGCCTATAAGGCTTTTATCGCAGAAATGGGCGAAATCGAAGCCGGACTTGAATAAAAGGGACCTTAAAAAGTCACCCTTACGAATCGTACTGAGCTAAATATCAAATCTTGACCTGTAATAATTTCTTGCTATCTCTATGAGTTTTTCCCTGTTGTTAAGCTGAGGATCTTCAAGTACAGATTCAAGCAGGAATTCCAGGACTTTTCCCATCTCAGGCCCCTTGGGTATTCCTGACTCTGATAAGATATTACCTGTAATATCGAGATCTTTTATCGAGAAAGCAGATTCGCTTTCAATAATACTGTTTATCCGTTTTATAAAGGATGAATCAGATGGGCAGTTGATATATTTTCCCGCCATACCGGCCCTGTCTGCGTATCTGAGCTTTAAAAGCGGCTTTATGTAATTTACCCCGACTTTGGCGATAAGTCTCCGTACAGCACTATCGCTCCATTCTTCAGTGTAATTAAACATGTGGTTTTTTATCAGGTGAACAGCCTGGGCAATAGTATTTTTAGGGAATTTCAGTCTGGTCAATATTTTTTTCGCAATATTGGCAGATACTTCATCATGGTTGTAAAAGGTTGGAACATTGTCCTTCACTTCAAGACATGCAGGTTTGCCGATGTCATGCAGCAGGGCGGAAAGTCTTAAAATCAGATCTTTTTCTGCGAAATCTGCTGAATAAAGCGCATGCTCGAACACATCAAATTTATGCATTTCCCTCTGAGCGACTCCGCTCCCCTCAAGCAGCTCCGGGATGATGTATTCAAGTACTCCTGTTTCCTTCATTATGAAAAAAGCGGTAGAGGGTTTATCAGATAATAGTATTTTTATTATCTCATCCCTTATTCTTTCGGCTGAGATAAATTTTAATCTGTGTGCTTCCATTTTTATGCCGGAAAGAGTGTCCCCCTCAATTTCAAAACCAAGCTGGGATGCAAACCTGCAAGCCCTGAGCACCCTGAGTCCATCCTCCGCAAACCTTTCCTGCGGATTACCTATGGCCCTTATAATCCTGTTTTTAAGATCCTTAAGCCCATCCTGGGGGTCGAGAATTTTACCTGTCAATGGATCGAGCGCCATGGCATTGATTGTGAAATCACGTCTTGCAAGGTCTGCATCTATTGAAGAGCTGTATTCTATGGAATCGGGGTGTCTGCTGTTTGTATAGGCCCCGTCAATTCTGAAAGTTGTAACTTCAAGAGAAAAGCCCTGGAATAAAACAGTAACTGTTCCATGTTCAATACCTGTCGGAATTACGGATCTGAAAAGTTTTATAACATCTTCCGGCAGGGCATCGGTTGCAAAATCATAATCAGCAGGCTTTATTCCGCGGATATAATTCCTTACCGCTCCCCCTACAAGGTAGCACATGAAGCCTGAGTCTTTGAATATTCTGCAAAAATCTTTAATCTGATGCGGTATTTTCACAATTATTACAGTTAACACTTATTGTAAATATGATGTCAATAAGAGCGGTATTTCAATGACTTCTTAAAAACAAAAAAAGCGGAACAGGAAGCGGAATTACAGGATAAAAAAACCCGGCCTGTTAAGCGGCCGGGTTTTCAGAAATATTATTTCAATTCTGAATTCAGTTTTCCCTTTTTACTGGAAAAGCTGCATAACAGACTGGCTCTTCTGGTTAGCCTGGGCAAGCATTGCAGTTGAAGCCTGTATAAGGATCTGGTTTTTGACAAAGTCAACCATTTCCCTTGCCATGTCGGTATCCCTGATTCTTGATTCAGCGGCCTGAAGGTTTTCAGAACCGACAGCAAGACCCTTAACAGCGTGGTCAAGCCTGTTCTGGTAAGCGCCGAGATCTGCTCTCTGCTTGTTTACCTTCTGAAGAGCGGAATCTACAAGAGCAATAGCCATATTCGCCCTGTCCGGAGTGGAAAGGGAAATAAAGGTTGCAGAGCCCGGCATGCCTGACGGGCTCTGAATACCAAGGCCCTGGGCAGTCATTGTTCCGATGAAAATTCTTTCCCTCTGATCCATGTTTGCGCCGATATGGAGCCACATGCTTGCTGTAACAACGTTTTCACCTGTTTCCCTGGCAAACCTTCCTGTCATCATGTTAAGGCCGTTAAACTGTGCGTGTGAAGCAATTCTGTTTACTTCATCAACCAGCTGAGAAACCTCAACCTGTATCTGCATTCTGTCTTCTGCTGTGTAGATACCGTTTGATGCCTGGATTGCAAGTTCCCTTAATCTCTGGAGTATGTCCTGGGATTCCTGTAAATAACCTTCAGTAGACTGTATGAATGATATACCGTCCTGGGCATTCTGTTCCGCCCTGTTGAGGCCCTTGATCTGGGATCTCATCTTTTCAGAAACAGCAAGCCCTGACGCATCATCGCCAGCCCTGTTGATTCTCATGCCGGATGAGAGTTTTTCCATGTTTTTTTCAATGCCTAAATTGTTGAATTTCTGTGTCCGCGATGCGAACATTGCGCTTAGATTGTGGTTAATAACCATCATATCCTCCTTGATATTAAAGCAGACATCCTTGTCTGCCGTTCTACTATCTCTTTCGGGATATTAAAAAAATCCTTTAGTAAAAAAAGAATATATATTAGACTTTTTAAATCAGATCAGCAAATTTGACAAAACAGCCAATCAGGGGAATATGGTGAAAGGAATTTTATTTACGGGAGGGGAGGGACCTTCCCTTTCAGAAGAAGTTGCGGAAATCCTGAAGGATGCCTCACTGACAGCAGCCGCAGATTCCGGATTCGAATTAGCGCAAAAAATCGGGATTAAACCTGATTTTATACTTGGTGATATGGATTCCATAAAAAATGCCGAAAATATATTAAGGGATTATCCGGAAGAAAGAATAATCCGGTATAAATCTGAAAAAGATTATACAGATACCGAGCTTGGATTTGATTTTCTTGCTGAAAAAGGGTGCCGTCCGATTATAATTGCCGGCGGCTGGGGAGGAAGGACAGATCACTTTATTGGTATTTTTTATCTCTTTTTCAGGGATATTCACCCCGATATATGGATAATGAAAGATGAAACTGCTATCAGTGTTGAAGGCACTTTCTCCATGAATACATCCGCAGGTGAAATTATATCACTTTTTCCTGTTTCCAGGGGTGTCTGCAGGATGAAGAGCCGCGGCCTTAAATGGGAACTTGATTCACTGAATTGGATATCCGGAGATTGCGGAATAAGCAATGTTGCGCTTGGCAGCCGCATTGAAATTGAAATGAAAGAGGGACGGCTTTTGCTGATAAAAAGAACGTCACGATATAAGCCAGAGGGCATATAATGGTTAAAAATGTATTTGATGAGATGTCTTCCTCCATATCCGACAGGGAGAGGAAGGATCTGCTTAAAAAAATCAACAGGAGTATGAATCTTAAAACCGGTACGGATGAAAGTATTTATCATGTTGATGTTTCGAAAGAAGAAAAAGATAAATTCTTAAGAAATGAAATAGAATCTCTTGGTTTTTTTGCAAGATTGATTTTGAAACTGAAAAAAATATTTTCCGGCAGATCTGAAGAAACTATTTATAATTCAATGAAGTTCAATCAGCTTAAAAAAGCAATAACCAAAAAAGCCCCCGGAATTACATTTTTTGAGACAAGAACTATTTCAAAATCATTTGCTGAAATTGTATATAAGCTCTATTTGACAATACTTCCGCTCAGGGAGCTTTTTGAAGATTTCTGGGCTCAGGGCGATACCTTTAACAAGGTGCTGACTGAGCTGATAAATTCCAGAATGACAGATTCAGTTAAAAATGTGGACGATCTTTTAACTGATGATGAAGCTGAAAAAGTACTGTTTGAAAAAGAGACCAAATCTGCCGTAAAAGAAGAAATACTCAAAAAATTCAACAGCCATATCAAGGATATTCCTGATGAGATATTTTTTGAAATGGAAGATGAAATACTCCCGCTTTATTATTTCAGGCCGGTAATTTGTTTTCCATATCTTCAGTTTCTTAAAAGTTTCGGATTTAACCCTTATTCGGAAAACAGCTCCTATAATTTCAAAAATGCTTCAATTCTTGCCTGTATTGATGAAATGGAAAAATTCTATTATGCGGTGTACATGGTTTTGAAGGTAATAAAACCGGTAAAAATCAATTCTCTTATAGGAAGACATTTTTATAAATTTACTGAAGGTGAAGATAATTTCAATGAACAGGTGCAGGCAGAAAGCATTGAGTCAGATGAAAATGACATTGTAAAGGAACTGGAGGACAAGCTTTCCACGGGAGAAAGCGGAGAAACAGATGACGTCCCTGCCGCTCAGGGTGAGGCCGGGGAAAACGGGGATAAAAGCGAAGAAGAAAAGCTTAAATGGTTTTATTTAAAAATGAATGAAATCCATGATGAGTGCAGAAGAATCAGTAAAAAAGTACCTCTTGTAGAGCTTATAAAGTACTACAGAAATGATTATTACTACAAACTTGCATTCTATATACCCAAATTAAGGCTTAAGGATTTCTATTTTGCAAATCTGAAGATAAAAATGCTTGAACAGGTAAACTCCAAATATGTAAAGGCAAGAAATCAGCTGATTGAAAAAAATATTGATAAATTTTTCAAAGGGCGGAAGATGAAGAAATTCATGCATTTTAGAATCTACACAAGCTTTGATTATGAAAAAATGGGATTGAGTTATTTTTCGCATCTGAAAAGCATGGAATTGCTCAATAATTACCTTATTCATTATTATAATCCGAATCTCCGTCATATTATTGATCTTATGACAAGAACAGTGCTTGCTCAGGATAAGATTACCGCAAACACAATAATGATGCAGATATCAACAATTGACGATTCGTTTGTAAAGATACAGGATTTTGATAATTCGCTGAGTCCCGAGATGGAAGACGGAAAAATGTTCCTGCGGCTGAGATATGGTCTTGGAAATGATACTGCCTATTTAAAGATGTATAAAACTTTTACTTTGCAGAAGGACAAGATCTGCCAGGAGATTACCCAGAAAACCCTTGAAGCATTTGATATTGTCATCAAAAATTTCTCAGAACTGCTTAACTCTTCCCTGTATGAAGTGAGAAACTCTCTTGCAGCAATTTATACAATCAATGGCAAGTCAAAGCCATACCGGGAATATCTTTCTGAAACTGTTGAAAACATCAAGTATTTTAAAGGACTAATTATTCAGCTCCTGAAACTTGAGGGCGGCGGCTGAACTCTTCCTTAAGCTTTTCGCATGTTTCAACAGGATTTTCAACAAGAACTTTCTGTCCCGCAATAAGGTCGACGATGCCTGCCTCTCCCGGGTAGCGTGGGATTACATGGAGATGAAGATGCTCTATAGAAGCGCCGGCAATGCGCCCCATATTGTATCCTATGTTGTAGCCGTGCGGCTTATAAACCCTTTCAAGAATATCAAGACACATCTTCTGTGTTTCACAGAGTTTGCATGATTCATCATGCGACAGGGCTCTGATGTCTGTTACATGCCTGTTCGGGAAAATTATAATATGCCCGGGATTGTATGGATACAGATTGACGGCAACTGTAAAAAAGCCTGTTTCATACACTTTGAGGTTTACTGTTTTATCTGAATTATCACGGACCAGGCACAGAATACAGCCTTCCGGCTTTTTCCCTTCAAGATAGGCAATTTTATCAAAGTTAATAAAGTATGACATTATTGGCCATCCGGTTTTTTTATGTTTGCCTTTATAATATCAATATCAGGGTTGATTTTAAGATATTCAAGCAGAATAGGGTACTTTGTAAGCAGCTGTCCGTATTTTTCAAGAATATCAAGCCTTTTGGCAAGGTCTGTTTCAAACGCGGCTGACTTGATTTCTGAATCAAGCATCTGCTTCTTTTTGATGGAGGATATCTCGTCATACTGATCCATTGCTTTTCTGTAGAGCCTTAAATCCGGAAAGCTGATATTTTGAATTTCAATTTCAACCTGCTTTATATTGTCCGCTTTTTCAAAAATTTCAGCGCTCAATGCTTCTTTTGAAAAAATTTCCTTTGATGGATCAATAATTTCATCAGTACCGGAAATTATATAGCTGACAGCATTGTCTATGTGGTTTCTCAGGGTAAGTTCAATTTGAGTATCTGTCATTTCATGGATTGCTTTTGTTTTTTCAGGATCAATAACAGCATCTGATTGTTCTTCTGATGTGATATTGACTATAAAATCATGGATAAAAGTATCTTCAAGTTTGTATGAAGCTGTCATCGAAGCCGTCCAGGTGAAGTCCGGGCTGCCGGGGAAGGCTGCCGATAAAGTATCTGCTGAAGGAAGTTTCCCTTTCAATGAAAACTCTGTTTTCCTGCTGCCGGTATTTACAAGATAAATTTTCGAGTTCCCCGGAATAAGTTTCTGCCATCTCCAGTGGAATTCACCTGTCTGCATAAGAGTTTCTTCATATCCGGTAATTGAAGAGAAAAACACTGCGGAATTATTTTCAGGCACTCTGACCCAGCCGAAATATAGGACAGCAACTGCTGCGGCAGCGAGGAGAAACATGAAAAATAAAAATTTTTTCATTGCACAACTCCATTTATAAATTTAAAACAGCCCGTAGACTGCAAAGTTCTGTAATTACATAATCCGGCTTTATGCCGGACAATTCCGTGTTGTTTTCCCTCAGCCGGAGAGATCGTCTGTCTCCCGCAAAAAGGCATGTCTGCATTCCGGCTGTAAATGCGGTTTTTATGTCATTAAGCATATCATTGCCTATGTAAAGCACCTCATCAGCGGAAATGTTTTTTTCCTTTTTAAGCCATAAAGAAGCTTTTTCAAACATATCAATACCTGGTTTTGCAGTTCCTGTTTCATAGGAATAGTAACAGATCCCGGGGTTAAAACCAAGCTGCGGGGCAGTTATTCCCAGATATGCTTCAAAAAGAAGCCTTGTATAAAACTGGGCATTTGAAATAATTCCCATAATCAGCCCTTTTTCCCTGATATACGATAATGTTTCTGCAAGACCGGGCATAGGCCATGTCCTGTTGGCTATAGACTCGTAGACAACAGCAATCTCCTCTATCTTTTCCTTTGTCGCTGCAAGACCAAGCTGGCTGAGTGTTATATCCCAGATATCCCTTATTTCAACCTCGGGGTTTTTATTACCTATCTTTTTTTCATCCGCGTGTTTGTCGGCAATTGCCCTGTAAAAAATATCCCTTATGGAATTCCGTCCATCCCCTTTTATCAGTTCCGCATCTGTCAGTCCGCACAACTTTAAAGCCTTGCTGAAAAGATGTGAGTCCGGGACAGTTTTCGAGGTTGAAATATCACCAGCCTCTGAAATAAAGAGTGTCCCGTATAAATCAAACAGCACAGCCCTTACCGGCGGCTTTTTTTCCCGATTGGATTGTTCAGCTGAAGCAGAAACAGAAGCCGGAACAGGAACAGGTTCAAGATAAGCGCTGAAGCTGCTTATTATTTCCGGAAGTGTCATTTCCATGCCTTGATTTTACGATATATCACCGGCATCAGGCAACAATAAAGAGCATCAGCATCTTTAAAAATTGTTGTTTTAGGCATATTATATAAATGATGATTGATTTAACTAGAAAATGGTTTTTCCGCGCATCCGAGAAAATCCTGATTTTTTTATTCTTTATCCATTTATTTGTATTTACACTCTATATTTCAGGAAATTTTCAATCCTTTCTTGATTCAACACAGATAATGCTGCTTAATATCACAGTCGGGGCAGCTATAATACTTTTTACGTCTTCAATAGTATATGGAAGCGTACTTGTCTTGTCCGGAGCTGGAAGAAAAAAACACCTGACAGGTAAATATATCTTTTTTCTGGCATCACTGCTTATAAGTGCAGCCGTTTTTGCACTTTCGAAAATTATTCTTGTCTGGTCAGGCTGATTTCCCTTACCGTAATACAATTCAATATCGATAATCTTTATATAATGAAACCATTTATCCTGTTTACTCCTGCCGTTTCTGAGGACGCTGATTGAAAAAAAATATTATGCTTAAAACCAGTCTTGATGTTATGCATATCCGCCGTCCATGCAGAATAGTTGAAGAACTTCTCCTTTCTCTACCCGGAATAATAAAACCTGGAATTAAAACCATTGATATTGACAGCTATGCCCGTGATTTTATTGAAAGCAGACATGGAGTGCCGGCCCTGAAAGGCTACAAAGGATTTCCCGGAAATGTATGCATATCTGTAAATAATGTTGCGGCTCACGGTATCGGGTGCGGCTATGAGCTTGAGGAGGGAGATATTGTAACTGTTGACACAACAGTAGAAGTAAACGGCTGGTATGGGGACGGAGCATGGACATATATTGCAGGCGTTGGAACACCGGAAAAAAAAAGGCTTGTAAAGGCAGCCTGGAAAGCCATGATGGCCGGTATATCAGAAACTGTTTCCGGTAAACGGCTTGGAGATATTGGGAACGCTGTGGAAAAAACCGCAAGGAGGTATGGATGCCGGGTAATTGAGGATCTTGCCGGACATGGTATTGGAAGAGACATCCACGAAGAGCCGGTAGTTCTTAATGTAGGGAAAAAGGGACAGGGGCTGCCTGTTGTCCCTGGACTGGTAATAACAATTGAGCCGATTCTTACGCTTGGTACCAAAGATATCCACATTCATACTGATAAATGGTCAATAATAACAGGTGATAATAATCTGACGGCACAGTTTGAATGTACGCTTGCCGTATTTTCAAATCATACTGACGTCCTCACCTTAAACAGCATAAATTTGGAAAAGTATATTGACTTTCCGCCGATGTTTTAATAATATCGACCACGTTATTTATCCCGGATAAAAACAGGATATTTATTTGCCGCCTTAGCTCAGCTGGCCAGAGCACGTGACTTGTAATCTCGGGGTCGTCAGTTCAAATCTGACAGGCGGCTAAAAAGTTTTACTGCGGTTGTTGACTTTTAACAGCAACTCTGTTTAACTATCTTAACTAAATAGGGGAGATTCCCGAGCGGCCAAAGGGGGCAGACTGTAAATCTGTTGGCTACGCCTTCGAAGGTTCGAATCCTTCTCTCCCCATAACCTTCCTGTCAAAAGGAAGGTTTTTTATTTATCAGGCAATTAAGGAAAGAATTATGGATCAGCCATTTTACAAAGACGGACTTGACTTCGAATGTACCAGGTGCTCAAGGTGCTGCAGGCATGATCCGGGTTATGTTTTTTTATCTGAAAATGATATTAAAAAACTTTCAAAAGTTATCGGAGTTGATAGAAAGGAATTCCTTGCCAGATACTGCAAGGTTGTAAATCTTGGAGGATTTATCAGAATCAGCCTTATCGAAAAAAGCAATAATGACTGTATCCTCTGGGCGGATGGAGGATGCACTGTCTATAAATCAAGGCCGCTTCAGTGTATGACATATCCATTCTGGAGCTCATCCCTTAATTCCAGGGAGGATTGGGATGCCCTCTCCCGCAACTGCCCCGGAATAAACAGGGGCCGGCATTATACAGCCGCAGAAATTGAAGAAAAACTGATGCTGAGAAAAAAAGAGCCCCTGTCTGAAGGTTGACCGGAAGAGGTGCTTAACGCAGGCCTTGAAACGGGTGTCTTAAAAATAAACAGATTGACAAACAGTTCCTATACGATAAACTATATTTAAAAGTATTTTTATGCTATTTAAAATACAGTAATGCATTTTACAAGTATAAAATCAGGTATGGCAAATGAGAATAAAATTCTGGGGTGTAAGAGGTTCTATTCCTGTACCGTTGACCAATAACCAGCTGCAAAGAAAAATATCTGCTGTTGTACAGCAGATAAAAGCTGAAGATCTTCGCTCTCCCGAAACAAGGGAACTTTTTTTATCCCGGCTTCCTGATTATATCTTTACAACTGTCGGCGGCAACACAACCTGTATCCAGGTGACTTTGGCTGATGATACAATGATAATATTTGATGCAGGATCAGGAATAAGGGAACTCGGCGCATCTCTTGCCAGACAGAACAGGCACATAAGGCATTATCATATCTTTTTTACCCATTTTCACTGGGATCACATTCAGGGACTTCCTTTCTTTGCGCCTCAGGTCTATAATTCCGATTGTTCCATTACGTTTTACAGTCCGCTTCAAAACCTTAGGGAAATCCTTTCATATCAGATGAAACCTCCCTATTTCCCGATTACAATGGATTTATTCAGTGCAAAAATTAATTATGTTGTACTTCCGCCGGAAGGGATTAGTTTTGGAAATGCAAAGCTTACATACCGCGGTGTAAACCACCCCGGCGGATGCTTTTCGTATAAAGTGTCTGAAAACGGACGGAATTTTATTTTTTCCACAGATACGGAGCTCCGGGAAGGGGATTTTATAAAGAATAATGATACATGCAATTTCTACAATAATACATCCATGCTTGTCCTTGATACCCAGTATACCCTGGACGAGGCTATTGACAAATATGACTGGGGGCATACTTCTTTCAGTCTCGGTGTAGATTTCGCGGCTGAATGGAGAGTTGAAAAACTCGCACTTTTCCATCACGAACCGCTTTACGAAGACAGGAAAATTTATGATATTTTAGATAAAGCCCGGTGGTATGCTGAAAACCTGTATAATTATAGTCCTCAGTTGCTTGTAGCGCGTGAAGGGCTTGAATTAGAGGTATAAATTTTGGAATTAAAACAGGAAGAAAAAAGAGCTCTTTGCGTATTCCTCAGAAAACATGAACAGGAACTGTGCAGGGAGCTCTATTCCCTTAAATACCGTCTTGAAAAAGAGCTTTTCAATTCTCTCACAATTGAAGAAATCCAGGTACTTGATAAGCCAGTTTAAAACTCTTCCGTAATGCCTGAAATTAAAAATCAATCAAGTTAACGGAAAAACAGGAAATCCTGTTATATACTTTGATGCATATGAAAACAATAGGGAGAATTTTTATGAAAAACAGATTAACAGGAAGAATTTTCATAGTATTGTTTCTTATATTAGTGTTTTCTGCTGACTACATTTATGCTGATTATAACCCTGTACCGGGCGGGGATCTTTTCTATGATCTTTTATCTCCTTCACTGGCCTCCTCGGGCAGTTCTCTTGTAACACTTGATTCTCCTTTGGCCTCTCTCAACAATCCTGCGGCAGCAGGTTATCTGCAGCGTTTTACAGGCGAGCTTGCATATACTGCCATAAACGGCAATGACAGCAGCGAGGGCTGGGGCAATATTGCTGCTGCCGGAATATCTGCGCCGGGTAAGGCCGGGGTATTAAGCTCTTCTCTTTACATTATTGACAGCAATTTCAGCTATTTGAACTCTGTATTTTTTGCCGGCGGTGCTGTCTCTTATGCTAAAGACCTTTACGAAAACCTGTCGGTCGGCGCCGGATTAAATATCGGGGCAGGCGGCAGCGGCGGTTCCGACTGGATGCTTTCTCTTGATTTTGGTTTTATTCACTATCCGCAGCTTTTTTTAAGCGACAGGAATTTCAGATGGGCGGGTGTCATTAAAAACCTCGGGAAGGGATTTGAGCCGGATAATGAGTTTTCTCCCATGCCGTCGTTGTATACTCCGGGGCTGGGATTCGGAATTAATCTTTTTCAGTCAGATAAATTCGAGGCGGATTTTACCACGGATATCCTTTTCCCTGCGTTCAGAAACGTAAAGCTTGATACAGGAGCGTCTTTTACATTTGCCAATTCATTGAAACTGAGCCTTTCTTCAAAATTCGATTTTAATAATATTAATGACAATGGTTCTGATTTTGTCAATTTTGCCCCGACCATAGGCCTTTCATACGGATTTAAAACAAACCTTGAAAGCCTTAATATTAAAGCTCTTAATGAAAGGGAGTGGAACAGGACAGAGCTTATAACAGATGCGGCCGTTACTGTTCTCGCGGAAGATGTTACAGCTGTGGGGGCAGGCCTTAGAATTCCTTTTGGCGCCAAAGACAATAAAGGGCCGTCCGTTAAACTTGAATATGAGGATATTCAGTATATTTCACCTAATAATGACGGGATTCAGGATCTGCTGGTTATTCCGCTTAAAATTGATGATGAAAGATATATAAAAGGATACAGCTTCACTATTTACGATAAAGACGGGAAGGAAATCAGGAACTATGTAAACAAGGAAGAGCGCCCTGAAAATATTACCTTTAAAAACATTCTTGACCGCCTCTTTTATGTAAAATCAGGTATCGCAGTTCCTGATACCCTGGTATGGGATGGAACTGATAACAACAGGATAACTGTTCCTGACGGGACATACAGCTTCCGGATTGAATCATGGGATGATAACGGCAATAAAACAGTGACAAAAAGCTTTAAGACGGAGCTGGATAATCTTGAGCCTGATTTAATAATTGAAAAAAATATTTCTGCAGCCGAACGGATTTTTTCTCCCAATAATGACGGGAGCAAGGATATTTTTACAATAAGGCAGAGCGGTTCAACTGAAGCCGTCTGGAAAGGGGAAATAACTGACAACAGGGGTACAGTTGTAAAAACATATGATTTCAGCGGAAAGGCCCCTGTGGACATATACTGGGACGGCAGGGGAGACAGCGGTATCCTGTCTGATGACGGTGTTTATACCTACAGGATTACAGGAAAAGATCTTGCAGGCAACTCAGCAGAAGGTATTGTTGAAAATATAATTATCAGCACAATACAGACCCCGGCATACCTTGGTATTTCAGCTTCAGCGTTCTCGCCGAACAGCGACGGTGTAAAGGATACAATTGATTTTTTGATTGATGTACCGGTCCGGACAGGTGTACAGGGCTGGACTCTTGATATTGTTTCTGAAGCTGACGGGAAAAATGCCGCGACAATAGAGGGGCTTAATACTATCCCTTATCTATATACTTTTGACGGCCGTACAGGTTCCGGCACAGCTGCCGGCAGCCGCAGACTTCTTGCGGAAGGCGTATATAGAGGAAAATTTCAGGTAATATATGAAAACGGAAATATGCCTGAAGTACTTTCTCCGCGGTTTATAATTGATATTACACCGCCGGCAGCATCGGTAAATTCTGAATATCCTGTGTTCTCACCCAATAATGACGGCAGTAAGGATACTTTAAGCCTCAGGATGAATGCAACTTCCGAAGAGGTATGGAAAGGAACAGTAAGTGATGAGAGTGGAAAAATCAGGAGGGAATTTAACTGGAAAGGGAATGTACCTTCCGATTTTAAATGGGGCGGAACCGGAGATGAAGGCAAACTGCTTGCTGATGGAAAGTATTTCTTTGAACTTTCATCTTCCGATGCCGCAGGGAACAGCGGTTCTTCCGGAAAAATTGAATTTTTTATCGATACGGAAGAAACTCCTGTCCTTATAACAGCAAGTACAGACGCTTTTTCCCCCAACAGCGACGGGGTTAAGGATTCAGTAATTTTTTATCCCCAGATTGCGAAAAATGAAGGAATTGAAAATTATTCCCTGACAGTGAATGATAAAAGCGGCAGGACCGTATTTATAAAAGAGGGGAAAGACCCGGTTCCGCAGCAGATAGCCTGGGACGGTAAAGATGAATCCGGAAAGATAACTGAAGGGCTTTATAAGGCGGAAATTGTTCTGTTATATGTTAACGGGAACAAACCTTCATCGGCTACAGGCCTTTTTACACTGGATGTAACATATCCGGTAATTACACTTGAAACAGAATACCTCCTTTTTTCACCTGACGGAGACGGAAAACGTGATTCTGTTCCTGTGAAAATGATAAATCCGTCAGCGGAAAAAGAATGGCTGGTAACAGTTTATGATACTGCAGGTAAAAGTGTTAATGAAAAATATCTTGAAGGCCGGCCTTCCGGTTATATCTGGGATGGAAGGGACAGGCACGGTAACCTGATGAAAAACGGGTTTTACGGAATAAAAGTCCAGTCGGAAGATGCGGCCGGGAACAGGACTGTGAAAGAGATTATAAATATAGAGCTTGACAACAGGCCTACAACGGCAATTGCGTCAGTAGAAAGGGATGGGTTTTCACCAAACAGCGACAATCTTTTCGATACTATCCGCTTTGATCTGATCAGTTCTCCGGAAGTGCCGGTTGATTCATGGTCTCTTGATATTATCTCTTCTTCAGGAACAGCTGTAAAAAAATTCACCGGATCCTCTGCAGTTCCGGGAATAGTAATCTGGGACGGAAAAGCAGATTTGCTTTCTGTAAAAGATGATAATTACACGGCAGAACTAACAGTAAGTTATAAAAAGGGAGATATCCGTAAATCCGGGACAAGAAGTTTTGCACTTGATACAACTCCTCCATCGGCTGAGGTTGTCCTTTCTCCTTATCTTTTTTCGCCGGATAATGACGGAGTTGACGATGAGCTTGACATCAGGATAAGCCTGAAAGACAGGAGCGGTATAAAAGACTGGAAAATGGAGATTTCAGACCCGTATCTTAACAGTTTCAGGAAATTCAGCGGCAGGGGAATGCCTTCCGGAAAGATTGTATGGGACGGAATGTCTGAAGGGGGAGAACTTGTTCAGGCTGCTGAGGATTATCCTTATACGCTTACTGCGTCTGACACCCTCGGCAATAAAGTAACTGCTTCAGGTATTATCCCGATTGATGTTCTTGTTGTCAGGGACGGAAATAATCTCAAAATAAAGATATCAAGCATAAATTTCTCGCCTAACAGCCCGGAACTTGTAACCGATATTCCTGAGATAAAGGAAAAAAATGAAAAAATAATTGACAGGCTTGCTGAAATATTGAATAAATATTCCGCATATAAAATTAAAATTGAAGGACATGCCAATAATATGAGCTGGTATGATCCGGTCAAGGCGGCAAAAGAGCAGAAAGAAGAGCTTCTCCCCCTGTCAGATGCCAGATGTGAAACAGTCAAAAAAATTCTGACACAGAAAGGGGTTTCTGCCGAAAGGATGAGTAAGCAGGGAGTAGGCGGAAGCAGCCCTGTTGTTCCATTTGAAGATGCTGCCAACAGGTGGAAAAACAGAAGAGTAGAGTTCATACTTATAAAATAGGTGAAAACAGGAGACAAAAGCCCTTGTTTCCTTCATGAAATGAGGGCTTTTCGTTGACAGTCGGGAGAAATTTATTTGAAAAAATCTTTTGGGATAACTGTGGTAATTATACTTGCAACGCTTTTGGCTTCAGGGATTCTGTTTATATATTATGATTCGCCTGTTTCAGCCGATCCGGCCGAAGGTGTAATAGTTGAGATTGGAAAAGGCGAAACACTAAGGTCAATCTCGGAAAATCTTGCTGAAAAAAAGCTGATACGGTCTCCTTTCTTGCTTCAGATAATAAGCAGAATAAAAGGGACTGATATGAAAATGAAAAGCGGTCAGTACAGCATCAGAAGCAGTATGAGCACTCTCTCTATTCATAATCTTATTGTCTCAGGCTCAGGTCTTCTTTACAAGATAACAGTTCCGGAAGGACTTACCTCATCACGTATTTCCCTGATTATGGAAAAAAACAGGATATCAAGCGCCGCTGATTTTATTACTGCTGTAAACGACAAGGAAATAATAGCAAAATTCAATATCAACTCCGATTCCCTTGAAGGTTATCTGTTTCCCGATTCCTATCTTTTTCCGCAAAACTACCCTGCCGAGAAGGTTGTCTCATTTATGGTTGAAAATTTTTTCAGGCAGCTTGAATCAATCTATCCGGGTTACCGGACTCTTTTGGCAGAAGAGATAAGGGAAAAGATAACAATTGCTTCCATAGTCGAAAGGGAATACCGTGTCGAAAAAGAGGCGCCCCTTATTGCTTCAGTGTTTTTTAACAGGATTAATAAAAAAATTCCGCTCGGTTCCTGTGCGACAGTAGAATATGTCATAACCGAAATCCAGAAGAAACCGCATCCGGAATTTCTTACTTATGATGATATTGCGATTGCTTCTCCCTACAATACATATATCCACAGGGGCCTTCCTCCGTCCCCAATAAGCAATCCCGGGCGGATTGCGATAAATGCAGCTTTTAATCCGGCTGAGTCTGATTTTTTATATTTTCTTTTAAAGGACAGGACCTCAGGAGAGCATTTCTTTTCAAGAAAGCTTTCGGAACATAATGAAGCCAGAGTTTTGTATTTGAAGAAGTAAACAGATGTTTATACCTGAAGAAATAATCAACGAAATTGCCGACAAAACAGATATAGCCGATATAATCGGCAGTTACATAACACTTAGAAGAACTGGCAAGAATCTTACCGGCCTGTGCCCGTTCCATACGGAAAAGACACCTTCTTTTTCTGTTACGCCGGAAAAAGGGATGTTCTACTGCTTTGGGTGCCAGAAAAGCGGAAATGTATTCAGTTTTATCATGGAAATGGAAAAACTCACCTTTCCTGAAGCAGTACAGTATCTGGCACAGAAAGCCGGAATAAGCCTCGATATTGATGACAGGGAAAATGCTTCTGCCGAAAACACCTTCAGACGGCAGCTTTATGATCTTTATGAGAAGGTCTCTTTAAGCTTTCATTATATATTGACAAAAAAAGATTCTTCAGAGGAAGCGCTGAAATATCTGAAGGAGAGGGGGATAAATCCGGAAACAGTTGAGAAATTCCGCCTCGGCTATGCGCCCGGGGACAGGCGCTGGCTTTTTGATTTTCTGAAAAAGAAAAGTTATTCGGAGGATTTTCTTTCCAGATGCGGCCTTTTTTCCTCCAATTACCGGGGAGTTTCAATTTTTTCAGGCAGGATCATTTTTCCGATTATTTCTAAATCAGGCAGGGTAATTGCTTTCGGGGGCCGTTCCCCGGACAGCTCACCGCCTAAATATATAAATTCACCGGAAACACCAATTTTCAGAAAGAGCGATGAGCTTTACGGTTTTAACCTTGCTCAGAAAGAGATAAGAAAGAATGATTCCGTATTTATCGTGGAGGGGTATATGGATACCATGGCAATGGTCCAGGCCGGTATAGAAAATACTGTAGCGCCCCTTGGGACTGCGTTTACAGAAAACCACGCCAATATTATACTTAAAAACTGTTCAGCCGTTGTTCTTGTATTTGACGGAGATGAAGCGGGACTTAAAGCTACCGTGAAAAGTTCCTATATCTGTGAAAAAGCAGGGCTCGAATGCAGTGTTGTCGAACTTCCGGCCGGAAGCGACCCTGCAGATATTATGAAAAATTCCGGTGCAGAGGCGTTGAAAAATATTTTAAAATATCCTATAAATTGTTTTGACTTTCTTTTAAATAAATATAAAGATATTTATGATCTCACAAGAGAGGACGGAATTAAAAGTTTTTTAAACAGATTGTTTATGTTTGTTTCCATTCAGGAGTCTGAAGTCCGAAGGACAGGAAGGCTTAAAGCTCTTTCCGAAGCGCTTAACATGGATTACAGACCTGTTTATGATGATTTTACAAGTTATATAAAAAAAGATTTCAAAAACAAGACCGAATCCGGCGTTGCAACCGGAGGGTGGCAGGGAATATCTTCTGAATTATATTTAATGCTTGCCGTAGTAGATAATTATGATTATTTTTACATGATTCGTGATGAGTTTTCTATTGATGATATACAGGATACAGCAGCAAGAAATTTATATATAATCCTTGAAGAGTGCTACAGAAACAATTCTTTTTCACTGGAAATTGTATTAGAAAAAATTGATAATCAGGATCTGAAAAAGCTGGTCGCAAAAAAGCTTTCATCCGATGAATTTACCATGAATCCAAAGCAATTTATCGATGATAGTATTAATATGATTAAATTGAAAAATCTGCAAATGAAGAGGCTGCAGCTGGAAAAAAAAATTGGAAAGGATAACGGGGCTGACCCATACAGCATGGAAAAACTGATTGCTGAAAAACTTTTTTATGATAAAGAAATTGAAAAACTAAAAGGAACTAATGGTAATGTCAGAGTTACTGAATGATCCCGCTGTCAGAAAAATTATTGAATACGGAAAATCAAAAAAGAAAATCACCTATGATGAACTTAATGATTATCTGCCTGATTATATAGTTAACAGCGATAAAATCGAAGATGTTATAGCGCTTCTCGAAAAAAATAATATTGCTTTTGAAGAAGAGGAAGTTCAGCAGCAACCCCAGGAAGAAGAAGAGGAAGAAGATGAATTTGAGGAGAGAGAGACCAAAAGGGTAGTCTCATCCGAAAAAGATAATGCAATAGATGATCCTATAAGGCTTTACCTGCGGGAAATCGGCAAGGAACACCTTTTAACAGCTGAACAGGAAGTTGAACTTTCCAAACAGATGGAAGAAGGGGAGAATATAATAAAAAGGGTTATCAGGGAGTCGGGAATGCTGATCCCTGAGTTTTTTGACCTTGCCCAGAAAACCTTTTCCCGTCTTGATCCCCGCGATATGGAACTTACCAAGAAAGAGATATCTGAACTCCTTGCTGAAAGAAGAAGGTTAAATCAGTTCTACCGCGATTCCCTTAAGGAATGCTATAACCTGCTTAAGCAGTACATAGAAATTAAAAGAAAAATAATATCTCTCGGCGGAAGCATACTGGAAGACCCGGAATTGAAGCTGAAATCAACTCCGCTTCTTAATTATCTGAAAGGCGTAGAAATACATCAGGATGAAATCCTTAAATTTTCAGAGAAATTTATCAATGCTGAGAAAAAGATAAAGAAATACATGAAGGAGCAGCTGAAGATAGAGCGGCGTCTTGGTGTTACAAACATGAGAGAACTGCGCAACCTCGGAAGAGGGCTTGCGACAACTTCAAAAAGGGCTGAAATTGAAGAAAAACTTCAGATGCCCTCAGATTCCATAAAAGAAAAGATCCGGATTATTCAGATCAATGAAAAGCGGCTCAGGGAAATGGAATCTGATTTTGAAAACTCGATTGATGATATACTCAAGATGGCCCAGGAAATTTCCTATGGCAGAATAATGATGAAAAATGCCAAGGACAGGCTTATCAAGGCAAACCTGAGACTTGTTGTCAGTATTGCTAAAAAATATACAAACCGCGGACTCCACTTTTTTGATCTTGTTCAGGAAGGAAATATCGGTCTTATCAAGGCAGTTGAAAAATTTGAATACAGAAAGGGTTACAAATTTTCAACATATGCTACATGGTGGATCAGGCAGGCTATAACCCGCTCTATATCTGACCAGGCAAGAACTATCCGGGTACCTGTCCACATGATAGAACAGATAAACAAAGTTGTAAGGGAATCAAGACAGATTATGCAGATTCTCGGACGCGAGCCTACAGATGAGGAAATAGCAGAGCGGCTCGGGTGGTCTGTCAGCAGGGTAAAAGCGGTAAAAAATGTTGCAAGAGAGCCTATATCGCTTGAAACACCGATAGGGGAAGAGGAAGATTCACTCCTTGGAGACTTTATTGAAGATAAGGATGTTGAAAACCCGGCAACACAGACAGCCTTTACGCTTCTGCAGGAACAGCTGCAGGATGTCATGAAAACACTTCCCCCAAGAGAGCAGGAAGTGCTTAAGATGAGATTCGGCCTTGAAGATGGGTACTCTCTTACTCTTGAGGAAGTGGGACTCTATTTCAATGTAACAAGAGAAAGAATAAGACAGATAGAAGCTAAAGCACTAAGGCGGCTGAGGCATCCGAAGAGGAGCAGACGCTTGAAAGATTATATAGATCAATAGATAATAGAAACAATATCAGGAGTGTTGAAATGATTCAGGAAGTGTTTGAAAAACTGCAAAATTTACAGGACATACTGCTTCAGAAATATGAGATTGAAAATGAAATCAGGGATATCCCCAAAGCCCTTGTTACAAAGAATGAGCTTTTGACAAGACTTAAAAAACAGTTTATTGAAAAGAGCAGCCTTCTTGAAAGAAAACAGGAAAAATGCAAATCGCTTCGCGACAAGCTGCGGGAAGCTGAAGAACTCAGGGAAAAGCATGAAAAAGACATGGATATTATCAAGACACAGCGGGAATATGAAGTTCTTGATAAAGCGATAAAGGAAGCTACAGAAAAGGAACAGCAGCTGAGAAAAGATATCCTCAAGGAAGAGAAGGAAATTGAGGAATTAAATCAGTATATCGAAAGAGAAGAACAGTTGATCCGTCAGCAGGAAGAAGACATGAAGGCTGAAGAGGAAAGGATTGAAAGTGAAAGCGGGGAAAAAAGGACTCTTCTTGTAAAGCTTGAAGAGGAAGAGAAATCCATTGTTCCCGGTCTTGATGATGAGATTCTTTTCAAGTTTGAAAGGATTATTAAAAATAAGTCAGGCCTGGGTATTGTCCCTGTCAAGGGGACTGTATGTACCGGCTGCCACATGATACTTCCGGCTCAGTTCGTAAACGATGTAAGACAGGGTAATGAAATCCTGTTTTGTCCATACTGCAGCAGAATTCTGTTCCATATTGCTTCTGATGATACTGATTTTATCACTTTCAAGGATAGCGATATTGGAGGTTTTTCTGATTATGAGGATTTTGACAACGATGAACCTCTTGATGACGATTATGAAGAAGATGTAATTGAAGATATTCACTCAACTTCCATAGTAAAAGGTGAACCGGCAATAAGGCATGCCGTAGAATTCGATTCAGATGATGATGAAATATTTGACGATGAAGAAGAAGAGTTCGAAGAAGAAGAAGAGTTCGAGGAAGAAGAAGAGTTCGAGGAAGAAGAGGAATTCGAGGAAGAAGATGCTGTAGACACTGATGAGGACGCGGACGAAGAAGACGAGGAAGCGGACCCGTCAGTGGACGCGGACGCTGATGAAGATGATGAGGACGAGGACCTGGACTCTGACGCAGATAGACTTTAGGGCAGATATTATATAGAATTATATTAAGCAGGCCGGGTTACCGCTTCGTTCATTTGGACGGAGAGGAAAGTCCGGGCTCCGCAGAGCGCAATGCCGGTTAACAGCCGGACTATCGAATCGAAAGAGGAGATGGATTAGAAAGTGCCGCAGAAAATATACCGCCGCATACCCGTTTTTGGATATGCGGTAAGGGTGAAATGGCGGGGTAAGAGCCCACCGTGTTTCCGGTAACGGGAACAGCAGGGTAAACCTCATTGGGAGCAAAGCCAAGCAGTGGATGGGCTGCTCGTCCGGCTGAACCTGACGGTTCGGCATTCCACGGGTAGGCTGCTGGAGAGATTCAGAAATGAATCTCCTGGATAGATGGTAACCGCCTGAAAAGGTACAGAACCCGGCTTACAGGCCTGCTTTTTTTTGACTAATTATAGAGGAACAGATAAAAGTGATTCTCCCTGAAAGAAGATTCAGTTTTTCATCAAAAAAACGCCGTAAACAGGGGTTTAAAAGATTTGCATTCCTGCTGATTTTGATACTCGTGGCAGGCGGTGTATATCTGTCTGTAAAAAACAGGAATACCCTTAAAAAGATTATTAATAAACCGACACGGAATGACGTTATAATGGAGCTGTGGGACAATCAGAAATACAGCGATCTTATTGAGTATTGCGACAATATTCTTGAAAAAGAACCTTCCAGTTTTGATGCGCTCATGTTCAGGGGATTTTCATCTTTTTACGAGGGTGCTGCAAAGGTCAGCCTGGAAGAAAGACTTCCTCTTATTGATGATGCTGTGCTGTTTTTAAGAAAAGCAGTTTTGTTTGATGAAAAAAAAATGAGGCCGCAGATAGACTATGTTCTGGGAAAGGCTTATTATCATAAAGGAAGATACTATTGCGACCTTTCTGTAAAGTATCTTGAAAAATCCCTTTCTGAAAATCATGTCGGCAAAGATACCTATGATTATCTGGGCCTTGCTTATGTAGAACTTGGAAACAAGGAAAAAAGCGCGGAATATTTTGAAATTGCAGCTGAGAACAATCCTTCAGATATTCTTTTTCTCATACTTGCGCAGGTTTATATTGATCTGGGAAAAAGTGATAAAGCGGAAGAATATCTATTGAGATCCAACAATAAAACAGCAGATCCCCAGATTGAAGAAAAAAATCTGTTTCTTTTAGGGCAAATCTATCAGGACAGAAACGAGATGTTAAAGGCTGAAGACTGCTACCAGAGAATAATTCAGAAAAACCCGAGATCGGCAGATGCATACTACAAACTGGGTTTGTTATATGAAACAGCAGGAGATAAAATAAAAGCGCGTGCTGAATGGCGCAATGCTCTTCGTGCCGACCCTGAACATTACGGGACAAGACTGAAACTATTTTAGAGAAATTCAGCGCTGATTAATTTACATTATTATTTTTTTCACTTATAATATCAAAAATTGTTATGGGACTTATTGTGTATATACATCCGGGAGGGTTATATGGGATTTATCAGCAAGATCAGCAGCGCTTTTACATCGGATATCGGTATTGATCTGGGAACTTGTAACACACTGATATATGTCAGGGGAAAGGGTATTGTTGTATCTGAACCGTCTGTTGTTGCTGTTGAAAGGGGAACAAAAAAAGTTGTCGCAGTAGGGACAGACGCAAAGAAAATGTTGTGGAAAACCCCTGGTGATATTATAGCAATAAGACCTCTTCGCGATGGTGTAATTGCAGATCTTGAAACAACTGAAAAAATGATCAGATATTTTATATCAAGAGTTCTTCCCAAAAGATGGCTTGTAAAACCCAGAATGGTAATAGGCGTACCAAGCTGCATAACAGAAGTTGAAAGAAGGGCTGTGGAAGAAAGCGCTTATAAAGCCGGGGCCAGAGAAGTCAAGGTTATCGAAGAATCCCTTGCTGCTGCTATAGGAGCTAATATACCGATTTTTGAACCGGCAGGCCACATGGTGTGTGATATCGGAGGGGGGACAACAGAGATTTCCGTTATTTCTCTTGGAGGTATGGTTGTAAGCAATGCCATAAGGCTTGGAGGTGATGAATTTGATGAAGCCATTATCAAGCATGTGCGGAGCGTCCATAACCTGATAATTGGAGAACAGACTGCGGAAAACCTCAAGATAAAAATAGGAAATGCCTATTCGGATAAAAAGATTGAAAGAATGGAAATAAAAGGGACAGACGCAATAACCGGTCTTCCCAGAAGGCTTGAGATGGATTCTATCGAAGTGAGAGAGGCTCTTCAGGAACCGGTAAATGCAGTAATTGAAGAAATAAAAAGAACCCTGGGACAGACGCCGCCGGAACTGGCCGCAGATATAGTTGAGAGAGGAATTGTAATGACCGGAGGAGGATCACTTCTGGCGGGCCTTTCAAACCTGATTTCAAAAGAGACGGGGGTTCCTGTAATACTTGCGGAAGAGCCGCTTAACTGTGTCGCTCTTGGCGCAGGGATGTACTACGATTTTGCTAAAAATTCTTCCAATAAAACAATCTACAACTCATTAAACTGAAGTTAAGACACATATGAGAAAAAAAAACGGAGAAAGCAGGATAAAAAAGGAAACTTTACTATTTATCCTGCTTTTACTGGTTAATTCAGTCCTGATGGTATCTGACAGAAGGGGAAAAGAGGTCTTAAAACTTTCTGAACTGGGATTTTCATTCCTCTCGGTTTTTCAGCAGGGGTTCGCGTATTTTACGGATTTTATTAATGAAACCGGCAACTCAATCAATGAGCTTAAAAAAATAAAAACTGAATACAGGGATTTACTTAAAAAAGTTTCAGAATATGAATCTCTTGAAAAAGATTATCTTGACCTGAAAAGGGAAAACGAGGAGATGAGAAGGCAGCTTTCCCTGAGCGGCAACAGCAAAATGGAAAAAATACCTGCCCAGATAACAGGCAGCGATCCCGGTATTTTTTATAATACCATTATTATTGATAAGGGATCGAAACACGGCATAACAAAGGACATGGCGGTTGTCGCTTTCTATGAAGGCTTTCAGGGGCTTGTGGGACGGGTGATAGAGACAGGAGCTTATTCCTCAAAAATTATACCGCTTTATGATAAAAAATTCTCTGCAGCGGCAAGACTTCAGAATCTGAGATATGAAGGAATATTAAGCGGGAATGGCGACAGCAGGTCTCTTTGTCTTATGAATTATGTAAACAAAAACGCGAGAGACAAGATCGGCTATGGAGATGTTGTTGTTACTTCCGGTATGAGCTCTATCTATCCGGGCGGAATTTACATCGGCAGGGTAAGAAGTGTTGTTGCGAAAGAATATGAAACATCACTTGAGCTTGAGATTGAACCGGTTGTGGATTTTTCAAGACTTGAATATGTTTTTGTGCTGAAAAAAGAGACGGAAATTCAATGAGAAAGAGTAAACTTTTATCAATAACAATAATTATGCTCCTTATTGTCGTACTCCAGAGCACCTTATTCAATAAACTTCCAGGGAGTTTTGTATTTCCTGATTTTACACTTGTAATACTTGTATTTTTCTCCAACGGAAGGGGAAGAATGGAGGGGCAGGTAAGCGGATTTATAACAGGCCTGGCTGAAGATTTCTTAAGCCTTTCTCCCCCCGGATTTAACAGTTTTATAAAAACTGCTGTCGGCTATATTTACGGCAGTTTCAGGGGCAAAATATTTATTGACCCTATATTCTTCCCTGTTATAATGGTTATGGTGGCGACATTGCTTAAAGCATTCTGCGCGCTTTTAATATCCGCCCTTTTTATTAAACCCGAAGCAGGTCCAGCCATATTTACCTCAAGGTTTGCCATTGAATTGGTTGAAAATTGTATTGCAGCGCCGTTTATTTTTGCCCTGATGAAAACTTTTAAATTCTATTCTGCCGAAGACAGGGGTTTTTAATATGACCGCCGGAGACTTTCAGGCAGGAAGCAAGGAATCGCTAAAATCCAGAATTACTGTTATTATGATATTCTCACTAACGTTCCTTGTTATATATTCCGTCTACCTGTTCTCTCTTCAGATTGTCAAAGGACTTGAATATAAAAAGATGGCCTGGGCAGTTGCAATGCGGGAATCGGTAATTCCAACCCAGAGGGGTGAAATCTACGACAGGAATTATGATCTCCCCCTTGTCATGAATGTGGATCTTTTCGCTGTAGATATTATTCCTGCGGAACTTGATAAAGAGAAAGTTGATGATGTAGTAAAAAAGCTTGCTGCAGTTCTTGAACTTGATGAAAATGACATAAGGGTAAAAATACCTTCGAAAGCGCTTCATCAATACAAACCTGTTGAGATCAAGGATGATATCAAATATGAGAAAATCCTCTATATAGCTGAAAATATTGAAAAATTCCCTGGAGTAACATGGAGGAGTAAACCTGTAAGAAGCTATCTTGATTACGGATCAATATCTCATATCCTCGGATATGTTGGTGATATTACCAGAGAAGAACTTCAGGTTTTATATAACAGGGGTTATGCACCTGATTCAGAGCTTGGAAAAATGGGTATTGAAAAACAATATGATATGCTTCTCCGCGGTGAAACAGGGAGAAGGTACAGTACCGTAGACGTCAGGGGAAGAAAAACCGGGGAGTTCGGTGAAACAGAAGAAAAACCGCCTGTAATAGGTAAGTCACTTGTTCTTACTATCGACAGACATATACAGAAATTATGTGAAAAAGCACTTGGCGAAAGGGTAGGTTCCGTAGTTGTAATGAAGCCTTCCACAGGGGAAATTCTGGCCATGGTTTCGTACCCCTGGTTTAATCCCAATGAATTTTATGAAGATACAAACTCGGAATATTTTAAATCACTTGCTCTTGATTCAAGGTTTCCGTTTCTCAACAGGGCAGTGCAGTCTGTATACGCGCCGGCCTCTGTATTTAAATTTATAATGACTACGGCAATTCTTGAAGAAGAGGTCTTCTCTCCCTGGGAAAAAATAGACTGCAAAGGCAGCGTTCATCTGGGTGACAGAACATTTAACTGTCATAAAAAATCAGGACACGGATATCTTGATCTTGCAGGCGCTCTCGCTGAATCGTGCGATATATATTTCTGGACTGTAGGAAGGGAATATCTTGGTGTCGAAAGGATTGCGGATTACGCCCGCCGTTTCGGCCTTGGGCAGATAACCGGAATTGACATTCCCGGTGAAGCAAAAGGGCTTGTTCCGACACCTGAATGGAAGGATTCAGCTTACCATGTCCCATGGCTTGGCGGAGATACATTCAATATGTCCATAGGACAGGGATACCTTGAAACAACCCCGATTCAGATTGCAAATGCCGTATCAATGGCTGTTAACGAAGGTGTAAATTACGTTCCCCACTTTATTAAACAGGTAAGGGATCCTGTTTCCGGTGAGATTATAGAGAATATTGAGCCCAAAATACTTCACAGTACAACAATCAGAAAAGAAACTTTCCGCAAAGTAAAAGAGAACCTGAGGGGAGTTATAACAAAAGGGACGGCTAGGGTAGTTCTTACAACAAAAGCAACAGAAGTCGCGGGAAAAACAGGAACAGGAGAGGTCGGTTTCAAAGACAGGTGGACCTCCTGGTTTGCGGCATATGCCCCTTATGACAGCGTTGATCCGGATGAACAGGTTGTTGTTGTTGTCATGGTTGAAGCAATAAACGAGTGGGAATGGTGGGCTCCAAAGGCGGCTAACGTTATATTTCAGGGTATTTTTTCTGATCAGAATTACGAAGAAGCTGCAAAGGAGCTTAATATCTGGTATCTCAAGACACCAAGGGATATTATAAGGGTCAGGGCTGAATGAGTTTAAAATCAAACCTTAATTTCGATTTTTTTATTCTCGCGAGCGTACTTATGCTTGCCGTGACAAGTATTTTATTTATTTATTCGAGCAATATAGCCTCTGACGGAACTTTAGTCTCCAATGAATATATAAAACAGATTGTATGGGTTTCTCTCGGCTTATTAATAATGGCCCTTATAATAATTATTGATTATAAACATGCAGAAAATTTTTCTGTCTATCTCTATTTTGGCCTGATTTTTCTCCTGATTATAACCTTGCTTTTCGGGAAAAAGGTAAACGGTGCAAGATCATGGCTTGGGATAATGGATATAGGAATACAGCCGTCAGAATTTGCCAAAATAACAACAATAATAATGCTCTCATCATTTTACGCAAAGCGTTCCCGCAGCATGAAAAAACTGAAGACCCTTATGGAAGGATTTCTGATTGTCTTACTGCCTATGCTGCTTATTCTTGCCCAGCCTGATATGGGAACTGCTCTTGTATATATTCCTGTGTTTCTTGTTATCAGTTTCGCCGCAGGCGCTTCTGTCAGACATATATCTTATATCATTCTGACCGGGTCAATCCTGATTATCCTTACCGTCTTCCCGGTCTGGATGCAGTTTATCTACAGCGCCAATAATGCATCTGCAGATTTTCTTATAGACCAGAAGCTTTACACTCTGCTGTTAATATCTTTTTCCGCAATAGTGATAATTTCCATTCTGGGTTATGTGTATACAAAAAAAACTTTTTACTACTGGAGCATCTATTCTTCCTCAATTATCTCGATAGGTATGGCAGGTTCCATTGCAGCCGGAAAAATTTTAAAATCATACCAGATTATGAGGCTTGTAGTATTTCTTGATCCCTATATTGACCCGAAAGGGGCAGGATGGCACATTATCCAGTCTATAACCGCAGTAGGGTCCGGAGGAATCTTCGGCAAGGGATTTCTCAACGGGACGCAGAGTCACCTGAGATATCTTCCCCAGCAGTCAACCGATTTTATCTTTTCCATTATTTCTGAGGAAACAGGTTTTGCCGGATGTATCCTGATTTTTATCCTTTTTTTCATTATTATAATAAGGGGACTTATAATAGCCGCGTCTTCAAGGGACCTCTTCGGAGCCAATCTGGCAGCAGGGATTGTTGCGATGATCCTATTTCATTTTATCGTAAATATAGGAATGACAATGGGTATAATGCCCATTACAGGAATTCCTCTTTTGTTTCTTTCCTACGGAGGCTCTTCCCTCTGGACTGCCATGTCAGGAGCCGCCCTTCTTATCAATATATTTTTCAGACGGTACAGGTTTTAAAATATGAATAAATTAACAGATATGGAACTCAGAAAAATACTGCTCAGGCTGGAAAATCCCGGCAGGTATGCGGGCGGGGAATTTGGGGCACACAATAACCGCAATTTTAAAGAAACAGACCTTAAAATGGCAGTTTCGTATCCAGATCTATATGAGATCGGAATGTCCAATAACGCAATTAAAATATTATACAGTATATTAAACAGTATTGACGGTGTTGTCTGCGACCGTGTTTTTACCCCGGCCCCTGATCTGGAGAAGCTTCTTGACTCGACCTCAGTTCCCCTTTTTACACTTGAAAACCGCCTTCTGCTGAATGATCTGGATATACTGGGTTTCAGTTTCGGCTATGAGCTTACTGCGACCAATATTCTTAACATTCTTAAACTTGGAGGGATCCCCCTTAAAACAGACGAAAGGGAGGACTCCCATCCTATAATAATCGCGGGCGGGCCTGGAGTGACAAATCCCCTGCCTTACGGGGATTTTATCGATCTTTTTTTTATCGGTGAAGCTGAATCTGAAATTGCGCAGCTTGCAGAAAAAGCTTCTGTCCTTAAAAAGAGAGGTGCAGGCAGAAAAGAGATACTTGAAATGATGAGGGTAAATCCGCATCTCTGGTACCGGGGGAAAAAAGAGATAACAACACGGGCCGTTTATCAAAATTTCAGTAAAAAACAAAGCAGCTTTAAAAACTATCCTGTTCCCTCTGTCCGTGCTGTACAGGATAACGGAGTTGTTGAAATAATGAGGGGATGTCCCAACGGCTGCAGGTTCTGCCATGCAGGATATTACTACAGACCAAAGCGGGAAAAGCCTTATGACATTATTGAATCAGAGATAAATGATCTTGTTTTCGGCTGCGGCTACAGGGAAATAACACTCTCGTCCCTTTCCTCAGGTGACTACAGTTCAATTACATCCATCATAGGAAAACTCAACAAAAAATACTCAGGTCTCGGCGTCTCTTTCTCTTTTCCATCCCTTAAGCTAAGTACATTCATCCTTCCGCTTCTGGCGGAAATTGGCGAAGTAAGGAAAAGCGGCTTAACTTTTGCGGTTGAAAGTCCCGACCCTTTTACACAAAAGAGCCTGAACAAGGAAGTCGAGATTGAACAGACAATAGAAATTATTCAGCAGGCCAAAAGGTCGGGATGGAGGGTCGCGAAATTTTACTTTATGATCGGCCTCCCCGGAACATCTGACCCGAATGCGGAAAGCGATAAAATTATTGATTTTCTTTTCAAGGTACAGGGCCGGACAGGAATCAATATAAATGTAAATATTGGAACTTTTATACCTAAACCCCATACTCCGTATCAATGGGCTTTCCAGATGGAAGAAGAAGAAGCATTAAAGCAGATTCACTATATGAAAAACAGGCTTAAAGGACAGAATATAAAGCTTGGGTATCAGTCTCCAATGATGTCATTTATCGAAGGTATATTTTCACGCGGCGATGAAAGGACAGGTAAGCTTCTTCATGATGCTTTTAACGCCGGAGCTAGGCTTGATGCCTGGGAAGAACATTTCAGCCGTGATATCTGGAAAAGTGCGATAGAAAAACAGAACTGGGATGTTGCCTCGGAAACTTACAGGGAGAAAAGCCTTGAAGAAAAACTTCCCTGGGACAACATTTCTCTTGGTGTATCAAAAAAATATTTTAAGGATGAATATAAAAAATCTCTTGCCGGTGAGCTTACGGAAAGGTGTGAAGAGGTCTGCGGTTATAAATGCGGAGTCTGCGGAAATGATGTGTCTGTTGTTGAAGCTTTAGATGACAGTTCCGACGGTCCGGGCCAGCCTGATGATGTCTATACCCTTGCCTCCGGCACCGATAGATACAGGGTCATATTTTCATTCACAAAAAAGGGGAGCCAGATTTACCTGGGCCACCTTGATATTATGAGGCTTTTTGAGAAAGCATTTCAGAGAAGCCGCCTCAGCATTCGTTTTACGGAAGGGTTTAATCCCAAGCCGCGGCTGGAATTTGCACATCCGTTAAGTCTCGGTATTGAATCGGATGAGGAAATAGCTTCAGTTGAAACTGACAGGGAGTATGAAAGCGGTTTTTTTATAGATCAGCTTAACAATGTCCTTCCGGAAGGGATAGCGCTTGTAAATGCGGTTTTCCAGAAGATAAACACAGGAGACAGGAAACTTTCTCTAATGTCTCTTTATACCGGCAGCAGGTACCGGATAAGCTATCCTGTATCCAAAGACTTTGGAATGCTTGTCGAAAATTATGTTGCAGAAAACAGCTTGTCTGAGTTTGTACAGATTGAAAACATGCCGGATGCGGGACTTAATGAGAGCAATTATGAAAATTTCCGCATAACTGTAAAACAGGGGCATGGCAGCAGGGGACTGTTTAAAATATTGAAAGAAGCTACAGGACTTGATAATCCCCTTGCAGATATCATAGCTGTAAGAGAAAAAATACTTGCAGGAAGTGAGCTGACAGATTATATCTCATTTTTCAGCTGATTTTGCGCTGTTCCAGATCCTGTCCATAACCTCGAGATTTTCCTGAATCATAGGGACATCAATTTCTTTCATCCCTTTTTCCACTATTTTGAAACGCCTCAGGAATTTTTCATTTGTATGGTGCAGTGCAATGGCAGGGTCAATTTTCAAAAATCTTGCCGCGTTGACAAGAGAGAACAGTACATCTCCGAATTCCTGTTCAATTTTAGCTTTTTCTTCGCCTGAAGTTATTTCATTTTCAAGCTCATTTATTTCTTCTTTCACCTTTTTCCATACATCTGTATGATTATTCCAGTCAAATCCTGCTTTGGAAGCTTTTTTCTGGAATCTATAAGCTCTTTCAAGCGGAGGTATACTTTTTGATATCCCGTCAAGACGGGAAAGCTCTTTGTTTTTATTTTCAACTGTCTGTTTTATGATTTCCCAGTTTTTTTTGACCTCCTCAGGCGTATCTGCTACAGCATCAGAAAATACATGAGGATGTCTCCTTATGAGTTTTTCCGATATACCGTCTATTACTTCAGTGAATCTAAAGATTCCCTCTTCCTCCTTGATTCTGCCTATCATTGCTATAAGAAGAAGAATATCGCCCAGCTCCTCTGCTGTGTGGGCATCATCATTTTCAGATATTGCCTCTATACATTCATATACTTCTTCAAGAAGGTTTGTCTTAAGCGAATCGGCTGTCTGCGCCCTGTCCCAGGGACATCCGGATTCACTTCTCAGTTTTATAATGATTTCATAAAAGGATTTGAAAGATTCAGTAAGATTTTTCATGTAAAATACTCCAATCTGCTGCCGTTAAGGTTTTTATATTCTACAGTTTCCATTTTTATGGCTCTTTTTGCAAGATGGCGGCAGTATAACAGCAGGATTACAGCGAATTAACTGATTTTTAATTCCAGCTGGAAGAAGCTGCTTGATTTTAAATCGAAATGATCACAGGAAATAATTCTGAAAAAAAGAAAATATATTGAAAATAAAAATTGACAAATAAAAAAAGTAGTATAATAATAGTTATTAACATTATAAATATATTTATAACAGGAGGACTAAATGAAAAAAAATAGCTTAATGATAATTATTATCATGCTGATTGCTATTTTATTCTCTGGATGCCAGGGAAAAAGTGCTGAGGAGGGTGCAGAAGTTGCAGCCGTTAAACAGGAAAAAATCAAGCTTAAAATGGCTACCTGCTGGACACCTAACTATGCACTAATTGAACAGGACAAATACTGGTTATCTCTTGTAAATGAACTTGTTGGAGACCAGGTAGAAATCGAATTCTTTACGGCCGGCGAACTTGTAAAATCAAATGAAGTTTTTGATGCTGTTTCAAACAACACAGTACAGATCGGTAGTGATTTTCCAGGGTACTGGGCAGGCAAGGACACTGCTTTTAACCTTGTAGCCTCATTTCCGATGTGGATGGATGCCTATGACTACATCAACTGGCTTGAATTCGGCGGAGGACAGGCGGAATATGACAGGATCTATGGAAATTTCAATATTGTTCCGATCCCGCATGGCCCGATTACTGTAGAATCAGGCCCCCGGGGAACAAAACCTATTAAAGGCCTGGCTGATTACAAAGGACTTAAACTCAGGATGTCAGGGAAAAACCAGGGCAACATACTTGCTCAGCTTGGTGCTTCTCAGGTAAGTATTTCAAGTTCTGAAGTATATCAGGGGATGCAGAGAGGACTTCTTGATGCGGCGGAATCCTGTACACCGGAATTTGACTGGGGCCTTGGATACGGTGAAATCACACAGTTCTCAAGCCATCCAGGCTGGCATCAGCCCGGTTCAATGTGTAACCTTCTTTTTAACAAGGATGCATGGGATAAACTCCCTCCGCATATTCAGAGCGCTTTCAGGATAGCAGCGAAGGCCACAATGGCAAGAACACTGGCATTCCAGGATTACAGCTCAGCAGACGGAACAGAAAAATTCAGAGGAGCAGGAGTCAAGGAATATAAACTGCCAATGGAAGATCTTAAGAAACTTGCAAATCTTTCTCTGGAACAGATTTATAAGGAATCTGCAGCAAATCCGTCTTTTGCCAAGATAGCATTATCAATGGGTGAATATCTTCATCACTATGCACCCTGGAGAGAGCTTTCCTATCCTTTTAACCACGGCTGGAAAGATAATCCCCTTCCTGATCTTGATAAAATCAGGTCATACGCCAAATAATTCAAGATTATAATAAAATCCCTGTTTCAGATGAAATGAAACAGGGATTTTATAAATAACCGAATCTGGAGATTTTATGCTTAAAATATTAGATATCATTGATACAATCAATGAGTGGGTCGGCAAGGTATTCAGGTGGGCCATAGTCTTACTTGCACTTACAATGTGCTACGAGGTTGTGCTCCGCTATGTATTCAATAATCCGACTATCTGGTCATTTGAGATCAGTACCGCGTTATACGCAACTACATTCATGATGGGAGCAGCTTACGCGCTGCTTTACAAGGCCCATGTCTCCATCGATCTGTTCTATGAAATGCTTGGAGTACGGGGAAGGGCGATTCTTGATATTATCTCTTCCGTCATTTTCTTTTTTCCTTTTCTCATTGAGGCTGTAGAAAAACCCCGATTTTCAATCTTCATTTACTTCTCCCATTCTACAAGATCATAAAGTCCATAAGATTGTCTTGTGAGGTCAAAATGTAATCCCTGATTCATTTCATCCTCTATTTTCCCCTATGCTTCCGCATACCTCTGTATTTTTCCAATGTTATGCACAATACAGAAAAGCAACCATTGAACATTTACCTTATTCTTACTTCGCAGTGTAAAATAATTTAACCCCAGTGTCGATCGGATATTTCCAAACACCGGTTCTACAGTACCCATTCTTTTACTGTAGATACTCCGACCTTCAGGCGCGTCAAAGACTCTCCTCATTCGTTCTGTAAATGAGACCTTTTCTTTTCCCCGACTACTATCAAACCTGGTCACCTGTCTGACTTCCGTGCTCTCTTTACGTATACACTTCTTTCTTAGCGGACAGGTTAAGCAGTTTTCCTTTCTCCCTATGTAGGATGTTCCACTATAGCCAGAGCTTTGAAAGTTCCTGCACTTCAGTTTCATTTCGAAACCAGCTGGGCACATTAATTTCTTTGTATTTTCATCATAGATAAAATCATCTACTGAGTAATATTTTTTCCCTTTGGCAGGTTCCCAATTCGTGACAGGTTTTTGTTTATGTTTCTGGGCTGATGCAAATCTCACATCCCTCTTTCGAAACTGGTTGTCCGCGACAAAGGCTGTCAGGTTATTTTCCACAATCAGCTTCATATTATTATCATTATGAAAACCGCTGTCGGCGGTAATCACTGTTTCTTTCAAGATATCTTCCGATGCCTGAATCGATTTAAAATTGTTTTTTATTCCATCCAGAATCTCGGGGAAATGTTTGGATTCATTGCTGTCGCCAAATGCTTCCGCCCAAACGATTAATTGGTTCTTTTCATCAACCGCCGCAATTCCGTTATAACCCTGGATAACTCCATGGGAGGTGGACATCTTCGCGCTTTCATTGTCGGTAATATTGCTTTTTATTGGTTTCCCCTGGCTTCCCATTCTATCGTCATTTGAGTTCAGCCAGTCATGGATCTTTTGGGATTTAGCTTTCAGTTTCTCTATCGAAGCCTTTTCTTTCTCTTCCTGACTTTGACTATACCGGCTTTTATCTTCCTGTTTATGTTTTTCCAACAGGTATTTGATAGATTCCTCTATCTTTCCCGCTTTTTTTAGCAGTTCTTTTTTCGTTCCGCTCCATTCCTTTGAGCAATTGGAAGAAATCTTGCAGCCGTCGATGGCAAACATGTTTTTATCGATGACGTTATTGGCGTAACAGACCGAGAGAATCCGGGTAAACAGGGGAGCGATTTCTTTATCCATCGTAGAAATAAAATCAGCTATGGTGCTAAAGTGCGGCCGGGTATCTGCGGAGAGGGACATGCAAACGACATTTTCCCGACATAATCGGGCAATTCTTCTGCTGGAAATAATTCCCCGTGAATAAGCAAAAAGAATTATCTTCAGTAAGATCGCCGGATCGTAGGCGGGAGCTCCATTTTCATCATTTTTATGTTTTTCATAAAACATGGTTAAATCAATTTCCCGGTCAATGAGAAAATTGAGTGTGTGTTCAAAGGTTCCGGGAAGAACCTGCTCGGAAAAATCTATCGGCAGCAGCACTTTTTGTTCATAAGAATACTCTTTGTATTTACCCATTTTGTAATCTCCCAGTCTGATAGAATTTTATCATGGGAATATCTGGATATAAAGCAATTGTTGAAAATTTACACTTTATCTACAGCCTCATTGTTGTTTTTTACGAAGGTTTTAAGTTCGCAAAAGCTTCCTGGCTAATACATGAAAGAACATGGAGCAACTTTGCAATGCCTGTGTATCCTGTAAAAACGATGATACCTTTGGCCGCATTACTACTTTTAATGCAGGGATTTGCAATATTTGTCAGGAGCATCATGATTGTCTCTACCGGAAATAATTACGAAAGCAGGTATAAGAAAGATGAAATACCGACATGTGTGATTCCTTCAGTGAAAGCAGAAATTGAAAAGAAAAAAGAGGAGAATAAAAAATGATCGACATATCACCTGAACTTGTAACAATATTAATGTTTGGAGGTCTCTTTTTTGGTCTTTTCCTTGGTCAGCCGCTGGCGTTTGTTCTTGGCGGACTTGCCACAATCTTTGCTGTTCTCGGCTGGGGTCCCGGCGCATTGTCTCTCTTTATGTCACGAATAAACGGACTGATGGAAGATTATACCCTTGCCGCAATCCCTCTTTTTATCCTTATGGCCCAGCTCATGAGCGCCTCCGGTATGGCAGAAGGGCTCTTTAAAACTGCGCAGTATCTCTTCGGACCGATAAGGGGCGGAATAGCTATTGCAGTTGTAGTTGTATCAACGCTGCTTGCCGCCTGCACAGGTATTACAGGCGCCGCGTGCGTTACGATGGGACTTCTCGGTCTCCCTATAATGCTTCAGAACGGCTATGACAAAAAACTTGCGTCAGGCAGTATAGTAGGATCATCCGCCCTGGGAATCCTTATACCTCCAAGCATAATGCTTATCGTAATGGCTGAACAGTCCGGACTGACTGTCGGAAAACTTTTCGCCGGCGCCATTATTCCGGGGCTTATCCTTTCCACATTATATATAACATATATTTTATATCAGTGCTGGAGACATCCCCATAAGGGACCGGCTCTTTCTGCAGAAGAGAGGGCAAAGGTTTCAACAAGGCAGCTGATGAAAATGCTGTCTCTTAATCTTTTACCGCCGCTGCTTCTGATCCTCTCTGTTCTTGGGGTTCTTTTTGCAGGTATTGCAACCCCTACTGAAGCCTCAGCTTCAGGCTGTTTTTTCGCTTTTGTACTTTATGTCGCATACGGCAAATTCAATATGAAAAGTTTTATAAAAATAATTTCAGATGCGACAAAAACATCGGCAATGGTGCTTGTTGTTATGATCGGAGCTACCTGTTTTACAGGCGTATTCATGGGACTGGGTGGAGGAGGCGTTGTTAAGGACTTTATCCTCGGCGCAGGTTTCGGGAAATGGGGTACATTTATCATAATGATGCTTATCTGTTTTGTTCTCGGAATGTTCCTTGACTGGATAGCTATTGTTATGATTACATTTCCAATATATCTGCCGATTGCACAGTCGCTAGGATTTGACATGCTCTGGTTTGTTGTTGCCATTGCTGTTATGCTTCAGGATTCCTTCTGTACACCGCCGTTCGGGTATAATCTCTTTTATCTAAAAGGCTGTGCCCCGCCTGAGGTTAAAACCAAGGATATATATCTTGGAGCGATCCCGTTCTGGGAGCTTATGGAGCTGGGACTGGTTATTGTCTGTATATTCCCCGCGACTGTAACATGGCTTCCTTCAATTCTGGTTAAGTAAAAAAGGTTGTGTTTTATGGAAATACCTAAAAAATGTAAAGCAGCTGTATTTGAAAAAGTCGGAAGCAAAATAGAAATCAGGGATTTTGCCCTGCCTGAAAAAATTGATGATAACGCAATGCTCTGCAGAACCTCTTTCAGTACAATATGCGGATCAGACCTTCATACCATAACAGGTAAAAGGTCGGAACCTGTTCCGCTAATACTTGGCCACGAGATAACCGGGAAAGTTGTTCAAATGGGTCACAACATTGTAACTGACGGTTTCGGAAATAAAATTAATATTGGCGACAGGATTTCCTGGACAATTATGGCTTCCTGCGGAAAGTGCTATTACTGTAAAAAAGGACTTCCCCAGAAGTGTGAGAAGCTTGTTAAATACGGCCACACATCCATAAATAATAATCTGAACTCACCACTGCTCGGAGGATACGGCGAATATGTTTACATTGTGCCGGGTACGGTAGTTTTTAAAGTACCGGATTCCCTGCCTGATGAGATTGCAGCTCCTGCAAACTGCGCTTTATCAACAGTTATAAATGCTGTCGATACCATCGGCATTGAAAAGGGCGACTGTGTAATGGTACAGGGGGCAGGGCTGCTTGGTCTTAATGCCTGCGCCCTTTTAAAGGAAGCAGGGGCAAAAGAAATAATAATAGCAGATGTAATCGACTCACGGCTTGAGATGGCAAAAGAATTCGGGGCAACGGCTGCAGTCAATACAAAAAACATCGATGACGCACAGCTGAAAAATACAATAGGAGATTTAACCGGAGGAATCGGACTTGATGCCGCCATTGAGGTTTGCGGTTTCAATGGAGTTGTGAAAACAGCGGTTGATAATCTTAGAACCGGAGGCAGGTATCTGATCGCAGGGCTTGTAACTCCGGGGAGTCTTTTAAATATTGACGGCAATACAATTACGCGTAAATATCTTACCATCAGGGGAATTCATAATTATAACCCTGAACATCTTGGCAAGGCGCTTCTTTTTCTGGAAAAAAATATGGAAAAATATCCGTTTAATGAGATTGTCAAAATAAGATTTCCGCTGTCAGGAATAAATGATGCAGTTGAAGCTGCAAAAAGCGGTGAATTTATAAGGGTCGGTATTTCTTTTTAATCCGGAACAAGTGATTGACAGCTTACCCTTCCGGATACGGAAGGGTAATTTTATATACATTTAATTTCTTCCTTTGTTATCCTTATCCCCTGAAGGGTCCCTGGATTTATCCGGGGGTTTTGTTTCTGTATTTTTGAGTTTATATACCGATAACAGCTTTCCAATTGCAATGAGTTCATCTTTATTTGATTTACAATATTCTGTCGTCGTGTCAATGCAGTTATTTATATCATTTGTTGTCTTCCTGATGTCATAAACATATGAAACAAGAGACTTGAAATAGCTGACAAGCTGTTCCATCTCCATCTTTATTATTTCGGCATTTGTTAAAATCTTTGCTTTTCTCATTCTTTCCTGCACATGCCTTTTCAATTTCTTCAGACATTTTTAATGAATTGTTTATGCATGTTTCTGCGTGATGAATTTCCTTTTCAATGTTTTCAAGCGAAGATATATTTTTTGTTATATCAGCTGATGCCATAAGCATCTGATTCGAAAAAGTTGAATTATTTGATGATATTGACTGTTCAGCTTCGATTATCCTGATAAATAAATTATTCAGGGATTCTGAAAAAAGATTGAAATTTTCAATCGTTGTCCCTATTTCATCAGATGAGTAGAGCGGAATTTTTTTCTGTAAATTACCGCTGCCCTGTGCAACTGAAAACAGATGATCGGATAGTTTTTTTAGTGGAACAAGAGAATCAATTGAAAATTTTACTGCAAAGGGGGTAAATATTGTTAGAATCAGCGCTGATATCGCAACCATCAGAAAAAATACTTTTCTGAAGGGAGCTACAACCTCGCTTTTGTCTATAAGTGTGTAAAGGTACCAGCCCGTTCCTTCTGACAGGATCCTGCTGGCAAGATAGATATTGTCTCCGGTATTGATTTCTGTCCAGCTGCTGTCGATTTTCGGCAACTCATGAAATAACTCCGGCAGATCAGATGAATCAAGGTTTTTGAAACTTGTTTCCGGTTCTTTTGTATTAGCCAGAATTATATTGTCGGCAGTTGAAAGAATGACATAATTGCTGCCGATATTCAGATCGCTTAAAATTCTTGTCAAAGTTGAAAGCTCTACATTTGCCGATACCACTCCGTATTCCTGACTGTTGATAAAGTAGGCGTATTGCGCAACTGCAAATACAAAAAAATTGGTATCAGAGGACTGGAAAGGGCTTGTAATTGTTGTTCTTCCATTTTTTTCTTTAGCTTCATTATACCATGGCCTTTTTGACGGATCATAATAAGGTCTTCTGCTGGAAGGCGGATACATTACAAACTTTCCGGATGCAGTCCCGACATAAACTGCTCCAAAATCAGGATTATTTATATTGATCAGTTTCAGATAATCATAAATATTTTTTTCTGTTACTGAATTGTGAAGAGGCATCATGTCTGTCCATTCAGGATTATACTTGTAGGTTATTAATTCCCTTGTATCGAGTCCGTAAATAATAGGGTTGTTGGCAATTGTATTAACAGTATGTTTTATTTTTTCCATGTATAGTGTAACTGCCTTGTCGAGCAGCAGCATCTTTTCCATTGTCCTGTCTGTGGATTCCTTGATTATTGTTTTTCCCGCAAACATAAAAAAAATCAGTGAAAGTATAAACAGGGGAATGGTTATTGTTATAACTGAGAGTATAGTCAGTCGTTTTTTTATAGGTATGTTCATCCTTGCCGTCCCTTTCTTAATTATATATAGCACATTTTTATGGTGCCATGTTGTTTGCTTTAGAAAAAAATATTCAAACCAGGCCTCTAAAGCAAAATATTGTCCCATTTTGAATTATCAAGAAGTCCTCTTGAATAAAAATTTGACCATTTAAGTACAATTTCCCTGAACATATAGAGTGGTTTATTGAAAAATTTATCTTTATGGCTTATCAGGTAATAATTGGTTTTTATGGATTTATCCCTTTCCGGAATAGCGACAAGATTCCCTGATGTAATTTCATCGTTTAATATATACTTAGGGGCAATAGCCACTCCGATATTGTTTTTTACATAGTTTTTCAGGGAATGGTAGCTTGAAACTTCGCATACAATGTTGGCTGTAATTTCGTTCTGCAGAAGATAATCATCTATCAGCTTCCTTTCCATTGATCCCTTCCCCATTGTTACAAGATTAAGGGAAGAGATATTTTCCGGTGTGAAATAAATTAATTCTGACAATTGATTTGCTGTACTGGTTACCAGAAAAAGATAATCGTCAAGGATGTTTGTATATACTATATCACTTCCGCCGGATGGATTGTCTGTAAATCCTATATCATACTTCATCATTGACAGTTCATCAGGAATATTCGCAGGAATATCAATATCGATTGTTATTACAACATCAGGATACATCTTTTTAAACAAAAGTATCATTTCCGGGAGATAATAGTTTCCAAAGCCTTCTGTTGTAATAATCTTTATATTTCCGCTTTTCTGGTTCTGATAATCCTTTATGTTTTTATCAATTTCCTTTTCCAGGTCTATAATTTTTTCTGCTATGTTATACAGGATATAGCCTACATCCGTTAATATCATCTTTTTCCCGGTTTTATCAAAAAGGACAAGATCAAGGTTTCCCTGAAGTTCCTGCAGCTGCCTTGTCGCTGCAGGCTGTGTTATATCGAGAAACGCTGCAGCATTTGTAAGACTGCCGAGTTTCGCTGAATAGTAAAATGTTTTTAAATAATTAAGATTCATATTAATTATTATTATATAATACTTTACAGATTTTATTAAACAAAAAATATGCAAGGCTGAAATATAATTTCAGGTGACCCTGATTAAACAATATTCCGGAACAAAATTGTCAGGCAGCTTCTATTGAACAAGAGGAGCTATCAATTATAGAATATAGACCATATCAGAAATACAGGAGCAAATATTGATCAGTACAGGAAATATAACACTGAAATTCGGAGAAAGGGTTTTATTCAGGGATGTGAATATTAAATTCATTCCTGGAAACTGCTATGGGCTTATAGGAGCAAACGGAAGCGGAAAATCCACTTTCCTCAAAATATTGTCAGGTGAAATAGATTATCACAGCGGGGAAGTAAGCATAACCCCGGGGGAGCGGCTTGCCGTCCTTAAGCAGGATCATTTTGAATTTGATGAATTCACTGTACTTCAGACAGTGATAATGGGACATAAAAAACTTTATGATATTATGACGGAAAAAGATGCATTATATCTTAAAGAGGATTTTTCAGAAGCTGACGGACTTAAAGCCGCAACGCTTGAAAACGAATTTGGAGAGATGAACGGCTGGGAAGCGGAATCGGAAGCTGCCACTCTTTTGTCCGGTCTCGGCATACCGGATGAGTTTAATGAAAAAAAGATGAAAGAGCTCGAAGGGGGAGAAAAGGTAAGGGTGCTTCTTGCGCAGGCGCTGTTCGGCAATCCTGACATCCTTCTTCTTGATGAGCCCACCAACCATCTTGATCTTGAATCTATAAACTGGCTTGAGGAATTCCTCCTCAAATTTCAGAATACAGTTATTGTCGTTTCGCATGACAGACACTTTCTTAACAAGGTATGCACCCATATAGCTGATATAGATTACGGTAAGGTAAGCCTTTATGTCGGCAACTATGATTTCTGGTATATGGCAAGCCAGCTTTCGGCCCGGCAGAGAAAAGACGAAAAAAAGCGGCGTGAAGATAAAATAAACGAACTGAAAGAGTTTATCCAGAGGTTCAGCTCAAATGCCTCCAAGGCACGGCAGGCGACATCCAGAAAAAAGCTTGTTGAGAAACTCACTATTGATGATATGCCTACCACCTCAAGAAAGTTTCCTTATGTCAATTTTAAACCTGACAGGGAATGCGGCAAAAATATTCTTAAAATTACCGGTCTCTCAAAAGCAATAGACGGGGTTCAGGTTCTTAAGGATTTTGACCTCGAAGTACGCGGACATGATAAAATCGCATTTGTAGGCCCTGATCATCTTGCGAAAACAACACTTTTCGAGATTCTTAACGGTAATCTTGAACCGGACAGCGGCAGTTTTGAATGGGGAATAACCATAAAAACATCATATTTCCCGAAAGATAACAGCAGTTTTTTTGATTCTGATCTTAATCTGGTCGACTGGCTGAGGCAGTTTACAAATCCTGATGAGGAAACTGATTTGAGGGGCTTCCTCGGGCGAATGCTTTTTTCAGGCGATGAAACACAGAAGAAGGTAAGGGTGCTTTCCGGAGGGGAGAAGGTCCGCTGTATGCTCTCAAGGATGATGCTTTCCGGGGCAAATGTTCTTATATTTGATGAGCCGACCAACCATCTTGATCTTGAGTCGATATCAGTCCTTAACACAGGGCTTATCGATTTTACCGAGACAATGCTTTTTACTTCACATGATCATCAGTTTGTAGACACAATAGCGACCAGGATTATAGAATTCTGCCCTGAGTGCAAATATATCGACAAGATGATGAAATTTGACGATTATCTTGTAAGTGAGGATGTTAAAGCGCTGCGTGACAGTTTCTACCATTCTCATAACAGGCTATCCATCTGAGCATAAAATTGGAAACTGTTAAACTTGAAATTGAGAAAATAATATCAAACAGCTGCGGCCTTGCCAGAAACAACGGCAGGGTTGTTTTTGTTCCTGATACACTTCCCGGAGAAACAGTTATCGCAGAAATTGGAGAAACGAAAAGCGGATATTCCAACGGTAAATTACTGGAAATTATAAAACCTTCTCAGCACAGGATTACTCCTCCGTGTCCTCTTTACGGTATCTGCGGCGGATGCACACTGCAGCATTCTGATTATGAATATCAGCTTGAGATCAGAAAAAGTCTTGTGGAAGAGGCATTGCTTCGAAACGGTAAAACTGTTTTCAATGAGATTAAAACAGTTCCGGGAAATCCGTACGGATACAGGTGCCGTGCTCAGCTGCATCAGCCGGGTGAAAGCAGGCAGCCGGGATTTAAAAAACGGAACAGCAGTGAAATAACAGGCATTGACTCCTGTCCGGTATGTAACAGAGGCATAAATAAATATCTTGAAAGCCGTCCCCGCCTGCCTGGAAAGCGGGTAACGCTGTTTGCCCCTGAAGAGACCTGTTTTCATGCATCGGAAAGATCTGCTTCTCCCGGGTGGGAAAATTCAGACGGGAGAAAAGAAGTGCAGGCAGAATGGGAAAGAGCAGATAATCTTTCAATATCTGTTCCTGTAAGCGGAAAGACGATTCAGACAGATGTAAACTGTTTTTTCCAGAGCAACCTTGACATGCTGCAGAAAACCATTCCCCTTATTCTCGATCATATAAGCGGGAGGAGTTTTTTTGATCTTTACTGCGGTGTCGGAGTCTTCGGCGCTTTTCTGGCTGACAGGGGAGAAATGCTTGTCTCTGTCGAGTCTGATAAAAATGCGGTTAAGTATGCCAGGAGCAATATAGGAAATGCAGCCGCAGAGAACAGGCTGCTTAAAACTGAATTTTACACAATGACTGCTGAAAGTTTTATCCCGCGCTGGAACAGAGGCGGGGGCAGAACCATTCCTGACACAGTTGTGGCAGATCCTCCCAGAAGCGGTATTTCGATGAGTGTAAAAAAATATATTGTTAAAAGCAGGATTAAAAAACTTATCTATCTTTCCTGCGATTACGGAACACTTGGGAGAGACATCGGTTTCTTTACCCGCAGCAGCTACAGGCTTGAAAACCTGTACTTCCTTGATTTCTATCCGCAGACAGCGCACGCTGAATCGCTTGCCGTTCTGGAGTATATGGGTTAATCTTTCAGGATGAAATCTTTCCGCACGGGAATTTCACAGATACGGCTGTTTACCTTTATTCTGATGACAGCCTGCTCTTCATTCATACACCCTTCAGAAAATGAAACTCAGGCTTTCCTTTCGCTTAAATCAGTTTTTTCAACAGGGGGCAGGATCAGCGGACCTCCACTCGAATATCCCGGCGGAGGCATTCTTTTCTTCTCTGAGGACAGGTATCTGTACCATTTTGACAGCTTTGGAGTGTTTTTATCCAGAAAGAAAATAAGGAACAGTTTTTATCCCTTTCACACACAGGGTATAGACGGAATAATCTACAAATATTTCAGGGATAATACCCTTAAAGCTGTTAACGCGGCCGGCGGTATTCTGTGGAGCGTTAAAAACAATTCATCCCCGTTCTGTGCTCCAGTGATAAGTTCGACAGGGGCTGTTATTACGGCCGGCGGTAAGAGTATTCTGACCTCCTATTCCTATAGAGGAAGAAAAAGATGGGAGCTGGATTTAAAAAACAGCATTAAAGAGGCGGAAAGTGAAGCACTGCTTTTGTCCTGCCCTCCATGTGCAGGGGCTTCAGGCAGCATTTACGCCGGAATGTCTGACGGGCGGATTGCATCAGTAGACAGCAGCGGAAAAATAACCAAAAGTATAAAAGATTCAGAAAACAGCATCACAGTCCTTTTTTCAGCCGGAAGGAAAGTTTACGCATCAGACAGTAACGGCAGGCTGTCTGTATATAGTGAGAACCTTGAGCTTCAGAAAAATTTTCAGTTAAAGTCTCCAGCTGCATCAATCCGGGCCGGCCGTAATCTTCTTGCAATGGTACACAGAAACGGAAGCGCATCAGTCTATGATGAAGAAATGAATTTATTGTACAGTTCCGGCAGTTCAATGAAAATTACCGGTAAGCCTCTTATAACAGGAAAGTATGTTTATTTTTTAAGCGGAAGGGGTTTTGTTCCCTGGTTCGATCCGGCATCAGGTACTCACGGGGAAACCTCAATTCCTGTAAAAGCTGTAGCAGGGATACGTGATATCAGGGACGAATTTCCGCGTCTGCCCTTTATTTATAAAGAAGGGGCCCTGCTTGCCGCAGGAGGGGAGGACTGGAATATCTATTTTTTTCATACTTCGGTATCATCTCCATCTGACAATAAAAGTGAACAGCAGTATTCCGGAGATGAGGCGGATTTATACAGCCTTAAGCCTGATACAGGATTCCTGATCTATATTAACGAACTTTTCACGTCAGAAGATCCTGGTGAGAGGGAAAAAGCTATGAAACTGGCGGGAAACACATTATCATCCGGAATTACTGCAGGTGATGAAGAATACCTGATTCAGATGATCAGAAATTCGGCCTTAAGGGGGACAGGAAATATTATTGCCGGAAAAGGCATTGCCGGGACCGGGAGCGCTGCAGTTAAATCCATGGCGGCCGGAATTCTGGGAAGGATAGGAACCCATGAGGCATTGGCCCTGTTAAGGGAAATGCTGAAAACGGAAACCGATCCTTACGCCGCTTCAATTGAGATAAAAGAACTTGGAAAAGCGGGCAGCGATTATGACGGGCGCAGCATAGCGGCAATTATATCCGCCTGGAACCGTTTCCATGATTATCCCGGTATTAATGAAACAATAATTGAGTCCTTTAAAGGAATTACAGCATATCATGGATACTTTTCGTCGCAGGAAGGGAAAAAGCTTTTATTTAAAATGCTTGAACGAAACAGAAATCGTGAATTACAATTGAAAGTAATTGAATTACTGAAATATATGGAGCAGTAAAACCGGATTGCTCCTGCATGATATACCGGGGAAAAGAGGTGTGAAATGAAGAAATATTTAATTTTTGTGCTGGCTGCTGCAGTTTTTACCGCAGCGCTTTCAGCTGAAGCTGCCGTAGACAGGGAAGAGCTTGAGAAAAACCTCAGGGAAGTTGAATTCATAAATTATGAAGGGCCGAATGAAATTATTGAATCCAAAAGCGAAATCATGTCCATAGGGCAGCTCCTTGCAGGGGCAATCTCTCCAGGTTCGGTTCAGGCTTCCATTCCGGGTAAATACAGGGTTCTGCATCTTCTGGACCCGTCAGAACCTGATAAAATGGGCGCCGATGTTTTTATACTTGAAAAAGGGGCAAAAGTTGACCACATAAGGAATTTGAGGCTTATCATCTCCTCATATCTTCAGAATATGTACAGCTACAGCAGCGGAGATTCCATGCTTATCGCGGAATTTATAACATATTACAATGCGGTCTACAGGGGGAATATCGGTTTTTTCTCGGATAGATACATAAATATGGTTCTTACAAATATTTCAGGCGAAAATGCAGGTATTGATATCAATTATGTTAACTGGCCGGGGAAAACAAGACTTGTAATTCCTCTTGAAAAATCTGCCGCTCCCGATCCTTTTGAGCTTGCTGAAAAAGATGTAATTGAAGATCTCCGCAAGGAAGAAGACATGGGGATAGAGCAAAGGAAAAAGATTGTTGAGTTCCAGGAAGAATCAATTGCTGCCGGCAGGGATAATCTTGCAAAAAAAGAGGAAGAGGTAGCAAAGGGAGAGAAGGTAATAGCAGAGAAGGAAAAAGCTCTTGAAGAAAAAAAGAAAGAGATAAGTGAAAGCAAAGCATCTGAAGCTGAGAAAAATGAGAAAAAAAAGGAACTTGAAGCGGAAGAAGTAAAAATAGAAAAGGAAAAAGAAGCTCTTGCGGTTAAAAAGGAAGAGACTGAAACTGCAAAAAAGGAAATAGAAAAAAAGGAAGAGGCAATTTCTGAAGCACGGGATAAAATTGCCGAGGATTCAAATAAACTTATTGAGAAAAAGGAAGCTGCCCCGGGAGATAAGTCACTTGCGGCGGAAATGGAAAAAACCGCAGGAACCCCTTTTTTAAGGCTTGAAGAAGGCCCTCTTCCCAGATCAGGTAAATTTGTTTTTTTCAGCACTTCAAACAAGGTCGTTTCCATACCTGCAGATGCTCCTGTATCTGCAGGAAGGCTTTACGCGGAAACTTCTTCAGGCTTTGTAATACCGGTAAATGACGGAAAAGGAAAATACAGCCTTTCCATTCTTGGGAAAAAAGATCTTCTTCCTTTAAAGACCGGAACTGAAGAGGTGTGGAGCGGCTCATACATTCTTTTATCCGGGAAGGATATCTATTGCACCGCAAAAGAGTCCGGAGGAGGATGGGTTATCACGCGCTATACAGATAATCTTACTGCGGAAGCATTTTCCGAAATTGAGGCAGATCCTGATACCTTTATCCTTAAAAAGGATAACCTTATTTTATTCCAGGATAATAAAGGCAATATAGTATCTGTTGACGCATCTACCCTTAAATAATCCGTTTTTCAGCCGCGGAATCATTCAACAAGAAGGGCGGTTGTCTTCAGATAACTGCCTTCCGGAAATGATATTTTCCGTGTGTGGTCGGCTGCCTGGCTGAAGTCAGCTATTATGGACGCCTCTTTTCCCGCCTGTCCGGAAGCAAGGCGCAGCATGTTTGTGAACTCTGCCCAGCCGATCATCCCCGAACAGGAGCTGCTTACCAGTACCGTACCGGAAGAGGAAGCCTCAAAACACATCCTGTTGAGATTTGTATATCCTTTCAGGGCATCTGCTGTGTGTTCCCGCTTTTTGGCAAATGCCGGCGGATCGCAGATAATAATGTCATAAGCTCCCAATCTCCTCTCTTTCAACAGGCGGGCAAGAAAATCAAAGACATCTTCACGTATGAATTCTGTTCTGATATTTTTTAACCATGGGAAATTTCCCCCGGTGTTTTTGACTTTAGAAATGTTAACTGCAAATATTTCTCTTGCGATCTCAAGCGCCCGCTCTGAAGCGTCAACACTTGTTATTTCTGATGCGCCTCCTGCTGCGGCTGATATGGAAAAGCCCCCCGTATATGAAAACAGGTTAAGCACCCTTTTCCCTTTTGACATCCTTTTTATAAAAATACGGGCGTCTCTCTGGTCAAGATAGAAACCGGTTTTCTGCCCTTCAAGCATGTCCGAAATCATGGTGATCCCGTTTTCATTAAAAAACGCAGTCCCCGTACTCCCGCCGTATCTGATTACAGGATCAAGCGCTTTAAGATTATCCATTTTCCTGTTATCCATGTCTGATTTTTCAGCAATTGATACCGGTTTAAATACGGCAGCGAGAGCCTCAATTATGTTATGCCGCATAACTTCCATTGCGGCTGTGTTTATCTGGAATACTATGTTGTCCCCGTATATGTCAACAACAAGCCCGGGCATCATGTCGGCATCAGCATGTACCAGCCGGTATCCGTCTGTTTCAGCAGGAAGCTGTTCTTTTTTGACCGATGCAAGGGATTTAAAACGTTCCATGAAAAAATTCACATCGATTGATTCATTTCTTTTTCTGGTTAAAACTCTTACCCTGATGCTGTTGCCCTGATGAAATGAACCTGTAGCAAGGTATTCCCCTGAGGAGGAATAAATGTCGGCTATTTCACCGTTTGAAATTTTACCTTCCGTTTTTTCAATTCCGCCCGAGAAAATCCAGGGGTGTCCGGCCTTAACCGGTATATCTTTCCCTTTTTTAAGGGTAATTTTTTTATTGCTCATAATAAGAGCAATTTATCATATTTTAATAGTTGGTTGAATCTTAAATAAATTAAATCTTATGAAATAATCAAATGAATTGTCACAAAAAAAGCTGCCATGCGTTAAATTACATGACAGCTTTGAATCATAAGATTAAAATCTTTTACTATCTGGGAGACTGCTCATTTAAGTATTTGAAATATTCCATATCTGTAGTAAGTACCTTGTTAAACATTGGCAGAGTCTGTCTGTAGCTTTCAATAGATCTCCAGAACTCAAAAAAATCAGGATCTTTTGAATATGCTGATGCATAAATTATAGTTGCAGAAGCATCAGCTTTACCTTTAATCTCTTCAGATGTTTTATAAGCTTCAGAGAGAATAGTTTTCTGTTCATTCTGCAGTTTACCAAACCATTCAGCTTTTTTACCTTCACCGTATGATCTGTAAGCCTGAGCTACCTGGTTTCTGTCTTTGATCATTCTGCTGTAAACACTTTCTGTAAGGTCATCAGAATACCTGATCTGTCTTATAATTATATCTATCAGCTCGATACCATACTGGGGTGTAATTGTACTTGCAGCTTTAAGAATTTCAACAGAAAGTAATTCCCTGCCTTTTTCTATTATTTCAAACTTGATGGCAGATGCCATGCTTTCAAGATCAAGCAGTTCTTTCTGCATACCTGTCTCTTCAACAGCAGTCCCTTCTCCAATAACAAGGGCAGGAGTCTGACTCTTGTTAAGAATATCTGAATTCCTAACAGCTTCCCTGAGCGAATTCTTGGATATAATTGTTCTGACTGATGAATCAATAACCTCATCAAGTCTTCCGTAAGCACTTTCCATATAAGTTACTGATTCATAGAATTTCGCAGGATCAACTATTTTCCATCTTGCAGTTGTATCTACCCATATAAAGAGGTTTTCCTTGGTAGGAATACTCTGCGCTGCTCCGTCCCATGAAAGCATTTTCTTGGAATACTTTATAACATTGTCAATAAAAGGCATCTTTAATTTCAGCCCTGCTTCAGTTTGAGTATCCATGATTTTTCCGAATCTGATAACTACTGCCTGCTGGCCTTCTTCAAGAATATAAAAAGGACCCATTGCAATAAGTATTATTACGAGAACAATAATTGTAATAAAAACAGTTATGAATTTTTTGTTCATTTCACACCTCCTGTATTCTGAAGGTTTTTAAGTGGCAGAAAATTTTTCAGATTTTTATCAATCAGATCAGTATTTTCCTTGTTTTTAAACACTTCCTCAATCATTTCTATATAAAGCCTGGTTCTTGTTACATCCCTGCTGTTTCTGTATTCATTATAAACAGAGTTAAACCTTGCAACATCACCTTTAGCTCTATTCTCCCTTTCAGCCGCATAACCGAGAGCTTCCTGAATTAGCTTATCAGCCTCTCCTCTCGCCTTTGGTATTTCCTTGTTGTAAGCTTCTTTACCTTCATTGATAAGCCGGTTCATATCCTGCTGTGCCTTGTTTACATCTTCAAAAGAATCCTGAACAGTACCAACCGGAGGAACAATATTTCTAAGCTTAACAGTAGTCACGTTTATGCCAAGATGATAGGCTTTAAGTGTTAAATTGATAAGTTCATTTCCTCTTGCCTCAATTTCAGCTCTTTCCTTGCCAATAACGTCAAATAACCCTCTGTCTCCAACAAGCATATTGATTATTGATTGTGAAATATCCCTTATTGTTCTTTCTCTGTCTTCAACATTGAAAAGCCATGCCATAGGATCTGAAATTCTGTACTGTATAATCCATTCTACATCAATTATATTCAGATCTCCTGTAAGCATAATTGATTCTTCAGGATAATCTTTTGTTGCGTATACAGATGTCACTCCGGGACGTTCTGTTCTGAATCCGAATGACATTGTCTGAATAACCTGTGTAGGAACATTATAATTCTTTTCAATACCGAATGGCGCTTTCAGATGAAGACCTGCTTCTGTAATCCTGTTAAATTGCCCTAACCTTAAAACTACTGCCTGCTCAGTCTGGTCTACCATATAAAATGTTGAGACACCGATAAAACCTGCCAAAAGCACTATAATAAAAATAATTATTAATTTAGGGTTTATTTTTATATTCGGTGGTCTGAAATTCATATTAAAATTACCGTCGCCCATGTATCCCTCCTCCTTTATCAAAATAGTTTACTTATAAATTCAAAGTTACTTAAGAGAAGCCCTCTGGTCAAGGGAAATTGAATTATAATATAGAACAATAATGTAGTTTAACCAGCTTACTTGACATTAAAAAAACTGAAACATATAGTAAAATGCCATGAAAAAAAGACTTATAACATCAGCATTACCTTATGTAAACAACATTCCGCATCTTGGAAACCTTATACAGGTTTTATCAGCAGATGTATTTGCCAGATTCTGCCGCCTTAAAGGGTATGAAACACTTTATATATGCGGGACAGACGAATACGGAACCGCGACAGAGACAAAAGCGCTTGAGGAAGGAATTACCCCGAAAGAGCTTTGCGACAGGTTTCATAAAGTCCATCGCGATATCTATCAATGGTTCAACATATCATTTGACAGATTCGGAAGAACTTCTACACCGAAACATACAGAAATAACGCAGGGGCTTTTTAACGCCCTTGATAAAAAAGGCTATATCCGGGAAAGAACAATAGAACAGCTTTATTGCGCAAAATGCGAGAGATTTCTCGCAGACAGATATGTAAGGGGCATCTGCCCGTCCTGCGGCTATGATGACGCAAGGGGAGATCAGTGCGAAAGCTGCGGGAAGCTGCTTGACCCGACAGAACTTGTATCTCCCCGCTGCGGTGTGTGTTCCGGAGAACCTGCCCTGAAATCGACAAATCATCTTTACATAGATTTACCAGCAATAATTCCCCTCCTTGAGGAATGGATAAATAAACGATCGGTGGAAGGGTTCTGGGCAAGAAACGCGCTCCAGATGACAAAAAGCTGGATGAGGGACGGTCTCAAGGAAAGGTGTATCACCAGGGACCTCAAGTGGGGTATTCCAGTCCCGAAAGACGGATACCGCGACAAGGTATTCTATGTCTGGTTTGATGCCCCGATCGGATATATCTCCATTGCCGCAAATCATACAGATGAATGGGAAGCATGGTGGAAAAATCCGGATAATGTAAAGCTTTTCCAGTTTATCGGTAAGGATAATATTCCTTTTCATACTGTAATCTTTCCGTCAACACTGCTCGGGTCGGGTGAGAACTGGACTACTCTTTTTCACATGTCTTCAACTGAATACCTGAATTATGAAAGCGGGAAATTTTCCAAAAGCAAGGGGATAGGTATTTTCGGGACAGACTGCCAGGAAACAGGGATTCCCTCGGATGTATGGAGATTCTATATTTTTTACAACAGGCCTGAAAAATCTGATGCGCTTTTTACATGGAAGGATTTTCAGGAAAAGGTCAACTCCGAACTCATCGGAAATCTCGGCAATCTTATAAACAGGACGCTTACCTTTGCCGCAAGATTCTATGACGGGAAGGTGCTTGACGGCGCAAAGCGCAGGGACTCTGATTTCTGGAAACAGGTAAGAGTATATGAAGAGCGTATAACATCTCATCTTGACAGGGCAGAGCTGAGGGATGCCTTTCATGCGGTTTTTGAGCTTTCAGGATACGGGAACAAGACTTTTCAGGATTCAGAACCATGGAAAATGAAAAATGAAGATCCGAAGGCAGCGCATGAACTGATTTCCGACCTTGTTTATCTTGTCCGCGATATAGCGCTGCTGATTCAGCCGTTTACCCCTTTTACTTCAAAAAGAGTACTTGATTTTATGGGCTGTGAAGATTTCACCTGGGATAAACTTGGAGATCCTTCAGGAGAAATAAGGAAAATGGAACCAGAGATATGTTTTGAAAAACTTGAGGATGAGCTGATTGAAAGTTTAAGGGAAAGATTCAAGGGCAGCCAGAAGGAGAGAGCAATGGAACAGAATGCGGAAAAAAAATCCGATGCCGTGGAAGTATCAATGGAAAAAAAATACTCTGAAACTGTTGACCTGAGGATCGCTAAAATAAAAGAAATAAAAAAACATCCTGAAGCGGAAAAACTCTATATTGAAACACTTGACCTTGGAAGCGGTGAAGAGCGGCAGATCGTGTCAGGACTTGTCCCGTATTATAAAGAAGAAGAACTTCTGGGTAAAAACATTATTGTAGTTTACAATCTTAAACCGGCAAAACTCAGGGGTGCAGAGAGCAACGGGATGCTGCTTGCGGCGGAAAATGCGGAAACACCGGAAGGGGAAGAGAGGACAGTCGAGGTGCTTTTTGCAGATTATGCAAATCCGGGAGACCGTGTTCTGCTTTCAGGTTTAAGCGCTCCTGAAGAGGATTTAAAGAGGATCACGATCGATAAATTTTTTGAAAATACCCTTGAAGTAAGGAATAATATTGTTTACTGCGGAAACGCGGCTCTTGTTGCCGCCGGAAAAGAGATTAAAACATCCAGGGTACAGGCCGGCAAAGTCGGCTGAAAAAGAGGCTAAGTCTCTGTAATGAGAAATACATTTTCACTTTCCATGGCAGATGATAATAATCTGCCTGAGCCCTGTGAAGGGCATTCTTTTCTTCAGAGCAGGCAGTGGGCCCTTCTTAAAGCCTCATTCGGCTGGAAACCTCTCTATCTTTCCCTGGACGGGAAAAGTCTGATAATTCTTATAAGAGAATTCCTGCCCGGCTTTTCTTTAGCCTATGTTCCTCATGCACCGGATGAAAGTTACAGAGAATCACTTGAAGATATCTCACTTGTCGTCAGAAAGTATCTGCCGGGGGGCTGTATTTTTATACGCTACGATCTTATCTGGAATAAAGGGAATTCTCCCCTCACACCATTTGTAAAATCGGTTTCCGATATTCAGCCCCCTTCAACTGTGATAATAGACCTTTCCGGAAACAAAGAGAGCCTGCTTGCGGGAATGAAGAGTAAAACCCGCTATAATATAAAGCTTTCGGCAAAAAAAGGGGTATCTGTCCGCAGGTACGGAGCGGAACTTCTGGATAAGTGGTATGATATTTACAGAGAAACCGGAGAAAGGGATAAAATATCGCTCCATTCTTATGCTTATTACAGGAAAATATTCGAAATTGCCGGGAATCCTTCACTTCAGGGTGATTCACCAATAGACATAAGACTTTATATGGCAGAAACGGAAGGGCAGTTTATTGCCGGAATAATTACATGTTTTTACAAAGGGAACGCTGTTTACCTTTACGGCGCTTCCGGAAATACAGGCAGGGATAAAATGCCCTCCTATGCCCTTCAGTGGCAGGCAATATGCGACGCTAAAGATGAGGGGTGCTTAACATATGATATGTTCGGGATACCGCCGGCAGATGACCCCGCTCACCCCATGCACGGACTTTACAGGTTTAAAACAGGGTTCGGAGGTGTAATTCTTCATATGGCGGGATGTTATGACTTTCCGCTGAATAAATCCAAATACTATTGCTACAGGGTTGCGGAAAAAGGTAGATATTTTTATTATAAAAGACTCAGGAAGAATAAAATAAAATGAACCGTAATGAAAAAGAGTTTGAGGAACTGCAGTCAGCTGTTTCCGAACTGGAAAAACAGAACAGACATTATAAGGCGGCTCTGGATAAAAGCTGGTCTGTAATTGAGACAATACTGGAAAGCTCAAATATTCTCTTTACCTGCTTTTCTGAAAGCGACAGCACATTCTACTGGAACAGGGGATGTGAAAAGCATCTTCTTTATAAAAAGGAAGAACTTGGGGCTTTTATAAAATCATCTGAAGAATGGGCCGGGTTCCTTAAAAGAAGATTCATTTCCGCTGAAAAAAATAGTGATAAAAACACTTCAAAAGAGAGATCGGATGTTCACAAGACAGGTAAAAACCTGGTTTTTGACGGAGTTTTCCATGAATATACGGTTGAAGTTAAGGACGGCACTCTTCGTACGCAGATGTGGGCATTTTATAAAGTAAAAAAAGACAGGTTTGCAGCGGAAGGTTATGACATAACTGATAAAAAGAAAAAGTCACTGGACCTGGAAAAGACAATACTGGAATTCGAAACTCTTTTTAATAATACCTCTATCGGCATAGCTGAACTTAAGGAAGGGAGAACAATAAAAAAAGTCAACAAAAGGATCTGTGAATATTTCGGCTACAGCGAAGAAGAGCTTACAGGAAAAAGTGTTGAAATAATACATTTATCAAACAAGAAATATGAGGAATTCGGGAAAAAATATTACAGCACACTTGTTGACGGAAGGGTAATTGAGACTGAATATCAGCTCAAGGCAAAAGACGGAAGAATACTCTGGTGTTCACTCTATGGTAAGGCTGTAAATCCTCCTCATCTTAATGACGGTATTATATGGGTTGTAGCGGATATTACGGAAAAAAAACAGATGCAGGAAGAGCTTCATCTGCTCGCTACAACTGATTCACTTACAGGCGTCTGCAATCACCGGAGTTTTTACGATAAAGCGAAAGATGTTTTTAACAGAACTTCGAGATATGGGAAACAATTCAGCGTACTGATGATAGATATAGATAATTTCAAGCAGATAAACGATACATGCGGCCATGATACAGGAGATAATCTGCTGAAAAAAATGTGTGAAAACTGTAAAACACTTATAAGGGAAATTGATACTTTAGGCAGGGTGGGCGGAGAAGAGTTCTCGGTTATACTTGAAGAGGTCACTAAACAGGAAGCAATGATTGTCGCCGAAAGGATCAGGAAAAGGCTGGATAATCTTTTGATTGACTGCGGAGCAGGGCACCTTAAATTTTCTGTAAGCATTGGTGTTTCCGGATATACTTCAGATGATGTGTCTTTTTCCGATGTAATAAAAAGGGCAGATAATGCACTCTATGAAGCTAAAAGAAGCGGCCGGAACAGGGTCGTTTTTAACTGACTTCCTTAAAAAGAATCAACGATATTTTTAAATGTATCTCCCCTGTCGAATTCATTTTTAAACATACCGAAAGATGTGCATCCCGGAGACATTATTACAGTATCTCCTTCTCTGCTTTGTGAAAAAGCCTTTTCAGCTGCCTCTGAAAGGGAATTAAACGGCCCGCACCAGGCGATATTATATTTATCCAGAAAAGGGATCATTTTATCGGTCGCGCTTCCTTCCAGCAGATAAATCATTTCTGTCTTTCCGGCAAGCCTTTCCAGAACACTGAAATCAAGTTTTTTGTCTGTTCCTCCCGATATAAGCCTTACCGGAGATTTAAAGCTTTCAGCAGCTGCTATTACTGCTTCAGGTATTGTAGCTGTTGTATCATTATAAAAAGTTATCCCTTTTTTTGTGCAGATATACTCCATTCTGTGGGGTATGCCCCTGAAGGAAGCAAGTTTTTTCTCAATAACTGAAGCTTCAATGCCGTAAAGGTATGCCGCGGCACCTGAGGCAAGGAGATTCAGCCTGTTATGCCGGCCTTGCATGAGTATATTCTCACCAATAAGCCTCTCTTTTTTCCCGGCCAGGCGGATAAAACCTTCATCGTTTTTTTCAAGCCATGCGCCGTCCATCCCGACGGGCAGTCTCTCAGCCGAAAAAAAGAGTGCTTTTGCCGGAGTTTCTGCCGCAAACTTTTTTCCCCACTCATCATCATAAAAGCAGAGAGTATAATCTTTTTTTCCCTGGTCATGGTATATAAGTTTTTTATCGGCTGCGTATTCTTCCATGCCCATGTACCGGTTCAGGTGATCGGGGAGAATATTGGTTATGACTGAAACTGCCGGTTTCAATACATTTTTACCGGCAAGGTCCGCAAGCTGCCAGGATGAAAGCTCAAGTACTATCGGACTGCTTTTATCTGTCTCAAGGCTTTCAATAAAGGAAAGAGGAGAGGTTGTGATATTGCCGCCGAGTTTCGCCCCGGGATGAATTTCCTTTATCACATGGTAAAGGGCTGATACAGTTGTTGATTTTCCCTTGCTTCCTGTTACAGCTATTACAGGATTTGAAGAAAGTGTAAGGAATATGGAAATATCTGTTTCAATCCTTTTCGCATCCTGAAGCCATGGCGAATCCGCCGGCACTGCCGGATTTTTAATTACGATATCCGCCCCGGTAAAATCCTCTCTCACATGTTTTTCAAGCACATATCTGATATTGTATCCGGAAAGCTTATCAATTGTGGCTTTCAGTATTTCCCTGCTTCTTAAGTCAGTTACAGTTACATCCGCGCCTCTTGAAGCGAAGAATTCCGCGGACGCAAAACCACCGCCGTTAAGTCCAAGTCCCATTACAGTAACTTTAAGTTCCCTTATCTCTTTATTAAGGAAAATATCAGATTTTAAGTTCATATTCTTTCATTCCACGGTTGTTTAAATATCTTCGTATTTCGAGGGATTTAAAATCCTGATACCACTCGCTGTTGATTTTTTTCTTCAATTTTTTGTAAAGTTCCATTTCAGGAGAAAAAGTGGAAATTTTAAATTCTTCTTCAATATCTCTCATATAAGGCTCAAGAAAATTAAATGATCTGTCAAGTATCTTTATATTTTTTATCCTTGCATCCGGAGAGAAAGTCATCGGAACATGGGATATTGTCCGGTATTTACAGACAAACGGGTAATAAGGGTATGAGAGAAAATCATCCTGAAGAAAAAGCTTTGTAAAAAACCTTGTCAGTTCGCTGTCCATCCAGATACCCTGTATAAAATATCCTCTCCCTGTTTCACCTATCCATGTCTGCGAAATTGACTGTTTTATAATAAAATCCAGCCTGCCGTATTCCTTTTCAACAACTTTTTCTACAGGCAGTATATTGACATCAAGAAACAGATTCTGCGTGGTAAATGTATGGGTTATATCGTTTCCCCCCATTTCGCTGATCTCGCAGTCGTGAGGCTTGAAGGAAAGATCAAGCCTCACAAGATAAAGATAATCACGCCCTTCAATATTATAAGATTTATAGAAAACCGGCCGAAGAAGTTCTGCCGGATCGAAGTAGTACTTTGTATCCTTCAATATTGCGGCAAGGTCGGGAATAATCTGCTCCATAATCGCAACAAGTTTGCCTGTATAGCCGTTTTCCGGCTGAGGGTTGTCGAAATTATGATGAATTTTAAAATAAGGTATTGTAACAGATTCTTTAATTTTTAAAAAAAAATCCTCATTCTGTGAAAAATGCATGGTATATGACGGTTCACGCTCTTTACATTTTTTAATAATTCCATTAATTTCATTATCAGTATGACAGATTGAAATTACATTTAAGATCTGATCCATATTGATTTTAATATATACTTTAATTGTTAATCTTTCAACATCATTTAAAATTATGGGGTTGACTCTGTTTTGATGCATTTGCATAATGGTTGTTAGATTGGAATTGATAAATAAGGAGAGCTGCTGTGCCTTGCGGAAGAAAGAGAAAAAGACATAAAATTGCAACTCATAAAAGAAAGAAAAAACTCAGAAAGAACAGACACAAGAACAAAAAATAAATCTGTTTACTCGACTGACAAGCAGTTTTCTTGTCTATTAAAGCCCCGGAATGATATTATAAGCTATGTATTATAATCTCTTTTCGGGGTATTTTTATTTGAACTGTGATGCTGTTTTCAAGCCGGCAGGTTTAAGTAGAATCAGATGAATTACGCTATACCGGGGCAGATAAAAGCAGCAGGATTCTTTCTGGTACAGATGAAAAATAGTTCAGGGGACATAAATTGGATAAATCGATTTTAGAGGCAGTTAACCTTCCTGAAGATCTGAAAACTCTTTCAGTAAAGGAGTTAAAAAAACTGTCAGGTGAAATAAGAAATAAAATAATTGAAGTTGTAAGTGCAAACGGGGGGCATCTTGCGTCGAACCTCGGTGTAGTGGAGCTTACAATTGCCCTTCACAGGGTATTCAAATCTCCGGTTGATAAAATAATCTGGGATGTCGGCCATCAGTGTTATGCCCATAAAATACTTACCGGGCGGAAAGAGCAGTTTCATACCGTAAGGCAGTCCGGGGGGCTAAGCGGTTTTCCCAAAAGATCTGAAAGCATTCACGACCCGTTCAATACAGGCCACTCATCGACCTCCATTTCGGCCGGCCTCGGCCTTCTTACGGGGATGAATATGCAGAACATCCCGGGTAAGGTGATTGCTGTAATCGGAGACGGCTCGATGACTGGCGGAATCGCTTTTGAAGCCATCAATCATGCCGGGCATCTGGGAAAAGAGCTGATTGTTGTCCTTAATGACAACAATATGTCAATAAGCGCAAATGTCGGGGCACTGTCGCTTTATTTAAGCAGGCTTACAACAACCCTGTTTTATCAGACATTTAAAAGAAATTTTGACAATATTATAAAAAAAATCCCGCTGATAGGCGGTTTTTTAAATGATTCCATTGTCAGGTGCAAGAAAGGGGTAAAAGCGGTTTTTTTCAGGGAAAACCTTTTCTCTGATCTTGGATTTGAGTATGTAGGGCCTATTGACGGGCACAACATGGGGCAGCTGATAAATGTGCTTGAGAGTGTAAAAAAGATATCCAAACCGGTTGTAATTCATGTTTCCACTGTAAAAGGGAAGGGGTATGAACAGGCTGAAGGCGACCCTACCTTTTACCACGGCGTTTCTCCTTTTTCTTTGGTAGACGGAAAGGTGGAGAAGAAAAGCAGAATTACCTATACTGAAGCATTTTCATCCTCCCTCATTGAGTATGCCGGGAAGGATAAGAGGATCGTCGCTATTACTGCGGCAATGGCCGAAGGTACCGGGCTTAAAAATTTCAAGCTTAAATATCCGGATCGGTTTTTTGATGTCGGAATTACAGAACAGCATGCCGTAACGTTTGCGGCAGGCCTTGCAGCATCCGGTATGAAGCCGGTCGTTGCAATATATTCAACATTTATGCAGAGAGCGGTAGATCAGGTAATTCATGATACAGCGCTTCAGTCTCTGCCTGTGATATTTATTGTTGACAGGGCAGGTCTTATTGAAAACGACGGTGAGACGCATCAGGGTATTTTTGATATTTCACTTTTCCGGAGTATCCCCAATCTTGAATTGCTTTCTCCCTATGATCAGGCTGATATGGGCAGGATGCTTGAATATGCCCTTAAATCTGAAAAACCTGTCATGATAAGGTTTCCCAAGGATATTGCTCCTGATCCGGTAGGCGGGTCTCACGAAGTGACTACAGGAAAGGGCCGTTTCCTGTATAAAAACACCTCGGAAATACTTTTAATTGGACATGGCGGAATACTTTCCTCTATCAGTGAGGCAGGTTTTCTCCTGAGCAGGAAAGGGATAGAAAATGATATTTATAATCTTTGTTTTTTAAAACCTCTTGATGAAGACTATCTGTGTGAACTGATTTCCGGTTACAGAAAGGTTTACCTGTTTGAGGATAATACAGAAATCAACGGAACAGGTGAGCATCTCGCATCACTTTTATACAGGAGAAAGATAAAAACAGAATTCCTGTACAGGGGTATTGGTGATTATTTCCCTGAGCATGGCTCAAGAAAGGAGCTGATTAAAAGCTGCAGGCTTGATGCGCAGAGTATCTTTGATTTTATTGTTGAGGGTGAAAATGCTTCCGGAAAAAATAAAGCTGCCAAAAAAATTTGACAGTGATGAACTTATTCCTCCCAATATGGATTATCCCTATTTTGAAAGGGTAAGACATACCGGATTTTTGTATGAAGAAGATGAATTCTCACTTGAAAACGCATGTTTTCTCTCTGAGTCTGCGTTGCTTGCCTATTGCCACCCTTCCTTTGTAAAATATGCTTTTTATTATGCAGGCCTTTATGACTACCGTCCGTTTATCGGAAAGAAGGTTGCCAGGTGTTTTACTGCCGGCTGCAGCGATTATCTTGTAGTATCATTCCGCGGCACAGAGATGAAAGGATTAAGATCTGTTCCCGGGTTTATTGCTGATCTGAAAATAGCAATGAAAAAGGAGAAAAGCGGCGGTCTTGTTCATTCAGGTTTCAGGGAAGTGCTGGATGAGATATGGGAAGGGGAAGATATGCTTTACCGGTATCTCTCTGACGGGAAAAATAAAAATCCTCACCTTCGGATTTTTTTTACCGGTCACAGCCTCGGCGGCGCGCTTGCTTTAATTGCCGCATCAAGGTTTCCGGATGCAGACTGTGTTTATACCTACGGATGCCCAAGGGCAGGCAACAGGGTTTTTGCCGACTCAATTAAATCGAGGGTGTACAGGATTGTAAACAATAATGATATTGTTACTACCGTTCCTTCAAAAAAAATACTTTTTGCCAAAACAGGCGAGGAATATACCCACAAGGGAATGCTCAAATTCATTGATGAAAAAGGGAAATTGAAGGATAAAATACTGAATAAATTTGCAGCAGACAATGGAATTAAGGAAAAGGAAATATTTCTGACACTTGGGGTTGAGGAACTATTAATATATCTTGGAAAAACAAGAAGAATGGACTTTTTTGATCATTCCCCGTTTTATTATGCTGCAAAACTCTGGAATGCATATAGAGAAATAAACCGGGGCGGGTCCGGAAAGTCTTCTCAGCCTCTCCAGAGTCCCTGACCAGGGTTGGAAATATAGTAGATTTCTTCCCCTTTTAGATTATTAAATCCTTCTTCAAGATTGGAAGGATTATATTGATCCGGCACTCTTTCCGGTGCGGTATAATCATATCCTGACTTCAATACCTCTTCCTTCCCGATTTTCCCCGGGCACCATGTTATTTTGAATCTGCCTTCGGATGAACCGTGTATCAGGTGGGCGGCAGCTGACAGGTTTTCCTTTAAATCATTATTGGCTTCAACTGCTTTTGTTATAGCCTCTTTTCCCATGTATCCGTATTTGCGGATTATTGAATCAAGTGTTTTATCCTCTCCGAACATGCTGACCTGTGGTGCAACTATCAGCAGCTCCCCTCCGTCAGCGGCCGCGAGTCTGCTCCGGTATATTGCCTTGTTGCCTATCCACATGCTTTTTATGTTGTTATCAAGTGAAACAACTATTTTTGCGGGTTTTTTCCTGAGAGTGAATATATTTTCCTTTTCAGAGGCCTTGCATGCCCTCTGGTAACAATCTTTGCCATAGCCCGCAAAAATACCTTTAATCCCGTACATTCTGCCGTTTACAGAACCTCTTTTGCCTTCGGGTCCGCCTTTGCCGCCGCCCGGGTTTTCACTGCCGCTGCCGCATACCGTAAGGATATAAAATATGTCCCTGTCCGGAAGAAAATTATTTTCCGCATAGTCGAATAAATCGCGGACAGGGTTTTCGCTCCTGCCCATAATATTTTCCATTCCATAAACCGCACTCAGGTAGTGCGAAAGGTTGATTATCTCACTTCCCCCTGTCCCTATAATAATATTCTTGTTGTGATTTGCCATTCCGGCTACTTCATGCGGAACTACCTGTCCTATAGAAACAATGGATGAATATTCAGAACTTAACACTTCATTATTAAGCCACACTGGAATTGAATATCCGCATATACCTGTTTTCTCCCTGATAAAATCCTCAGGAATTGTTCCCGCATGGCAAAGATCCTTTTTCCAGTCATGTATTGCAAAAAGACTATCCGGTATCTCTCCGAACATTGTCTTCTTTTCCTGATTGGTCATGGGGCTGTGGGTTCCTGTCGCGGGAATGATCTTTTTAATCCTGCTTCCTGTCCCGGAATTATAGAGCATCTGTGAAAGCATGCCGGCACCGGATGAAAAACGGGAGATATCAGGGGGCAGAAGAAGTATATTACCCTTTTTTTTAAGTACCCTTGTGATTTTTTCCATGAACGCCGATATTTCAGATTTATCAAGAAGATCGGCACTGTTGTAAATTTCCAGGGTCATTATGTTTCCTACTCAGTAATAATTACATTATTCTGGACATAATGATTGAAAAAAAACAATAGTTAATATACTATATTTGTGAATAAAATTTTAGGAGGTCAGTAATGGCTTACAAAGTAACAGATGAATGCACAAACTGCGGCGCATGTGAACCCGAATGCCCTGTTGAAGCAATCAGCGAAAAAGATGACATGAGATATATTGACCCGGATCTTTGCACTTCATGCGGGGTCTGTGCGGAAGTTTGTCCTGTCGATGCAATAGAAGCGGGCTGATGCCCTGACTGCCGGCACTGTTAATATCCGGTGCCTTTAAAATATAAGCTGCCCTGCTGCTGCGCTTAGGTGTATGGAGAGCCGGCAGCTTTTTTTTGCGCTCCTGCATGTTCTTAAACCATGTATGAGTGCCGCACCTGAGCCGCAACTGCTTCTGATTCTACTGCCAGACCCCGTTCAGGTTTTTCATTCCCATTTCTGATTTTAGAATATTCTGAAGACCCATGTTCATTTTTATGGAAACACCATTCATCACATCTTCAGGATTGTCATCAAAAAATTCTGCAATTTTCCCCGGGCGGCTTATTAATAGATTTTCCATAAAAAGCTTGGAGGCAAGAAATCGTTTATACTTGTCAACGCCGAAAATCAAAAAATCATCAAGAATCCCGATTACTTCCCATGTTGTCTGCTCTGCCTGTGAATATCTGCCTGCATCCTTTTCCTGGTCGCTGATCCTGAGCGGAAGACTTTCAATTATTCTGTCGATATTGTTTATCAGATATTCGAGATTAAAAAGGCCAGTTGCGCAGTTAAAAAGAATCAGTTCCCCCTGCTTTTCCCTGTTTTCAACATCCTTGACCGAAATTGCAGGCCCGATATCTACACAGTTGATCCTTTCTCTCTCATCGTAAACAAGGATTCCCCCTTTAACATCAACCGGTGTCTTGAAGGAAAAATCGAAAGCCGCCTGTTTGCCGGACAGGGCAAGGACTGCCACTTCAGCGAAATCAATATTGAACCCTATATTGTCTACATTGCCCAGATAAACAAACCGCTTGCCCTCATCATATAACTTCCTGTAAACATCTTTTAAAACCTGGAAATTCTGGCCATGCCCCCCCGGCAGCGGTATCATCTCTCCCTTTTTCCCCCATGCGTTTGTAAAGAAATCTCTTTTTTTCCCTTCCGATGAGTGGGTGAAAGCAGGGATCATCGGCTGTATCCCTGTAAGGGGTGAAGTCAGGTCTGCTCCGGTTTCTTCGATGAGTTTTTCAAGCAGAGGGCTTTCCCCGTATTCCTTAAATCTTTTTTCTATCAGCGTATTATTGCTGCAGCTTGTCATCTGGAACAGGTGGTGCGAGAAATCCGCATTTCCCACATTCTCCCGGTATTTTTTTATCTTTAGAAGGATTGATCTCATTTTCAGTTCTGTAAAACTGTGTCCTTCCGAATAGTCCCTGTTGATGTAAGCCGGCGCCAGCCCTTTGGGAGAGTTTCTGTATTTATCTGAAAATTTGTCGAATAATCCCTTGCAGCACCTGAACAGCGGTCTGTTGAATGATTCATTTCGGAGGTAATCTATGTAACTTGTCGCAGATCCGCCGTTTAATATGCCAAGCGATGTGAACGGAAGAAGGTGGAGTCCGATTTCTTCAAGTTCTTCCCTGTTAAGTATAAGTTTGCCGTTTTTTGATTTTTGATCCGGGATTGTTATTGTGTCTGTAAGATTTTCAAGATTCTTTCTTGCAGTTTCAAAGCTTCCTTCCCATCTTATAGTGCCTGATATATCTACAATTGTTTTTCCGTCAAAAGAAGGGATCCCTTTTACCGCAACTGGTTCGCTGTTTCTGAAATCAGGATTATTAATTATTTCAAGCAGATGCTCTGACATCTGCGGGTCGATATTGTTTTTAAGCATAACGGAGATTAGATTTTCATCCATTTTGTTTCACCTTTGCGCATTATCAATATAGTTTCAATATGGGAATTCATGATAATGATGAATAGGGTAAAAGTCAATCTTGATGAATTTCTTCATTCATGAAGAGAAAATGGAGTTCTTCTTTTGATATCTGGGTATCAGGCTGGTATAAAAATTGTTTTCTTCCCAGTTTTTTCTGTATTTCCTGGGAGCTGATTTTATATAATTCAAGAATTTCCTTGAAGTCTTCAGTAAAAGGTTCAAACATTACAGACTGTTTGTATTTATATTTTTTTATATTTTCAAGAAGCATGATTGCACTATCCTTGACGCTTTTTATCCTTTTAATTATGTGGACAAAATCGTTTTCCGTTATTGTAATTCTGCCAAGGTTTCTCTCTATTCTGGTCAATGTATTGTTTATAAAAAAAATATCCTCAATGCACTTGTTTCTGTAAAGATTTGTATCAATATCAGAATCAAGTGTATCGTTTATAAACGCGATCATTCTTATCAGAATATCAAGGTCCGCCATTATTGTTTTTTGTTCATCAGGAATAGTTATAATCATAATATCTCTGTTATTTTCTTCGGAATAAAATGAATTGTACTTGATAATATATCCTTTTCAGATAAATATTATTTATGCCTGATTTGTGTACAACTGGAAGAAAAATTATAATTTTTTGCATATTGATAATATTATCTTCAACCGTATCAGTTTTTGCCGATCCGGAAAAAATGATTTCCAATGGAATGACTTATTATTCCATAAACAGGAACAGGGGTTTTGAAATATCAACTGACAGGGGTTTTACCTGGAAAGCATTGAATAAAGGACTCCCTGATAAAATTGTATATCCATTCAATTCTTCAGAAAAACGGAATCTTACATCATTTTCAATTGATCATGATAATCCATCCATCCTGTGCGCAACGACAATTGATACTCTTTATGTTACAGCAGACGACGGGATGCAGTGGAAAACCGTTCATCCGGTTTATCCGGTAAAAAAATCATATTATCTTACTGCGTCATCTGTTGCCGGAAAGGATGGGAGAAATATACTGCTTGGAACATCCTTCAGCGGAATTTTTGAGTCATCAAACGGGGGTAAGTCCTGGACTTCGTATGCGGAAAGGATGGAAAAATTTGCCCGCGGGGCAGGGTTTTATGAGGATATATCCGCGCTTGAATACGGCGCTGATGAGGGCAGCTTCTTTATGGCAACAGGATATACTGCGGAAATATTTTTCTACAGAAAAGCTGATTCAACCTGGAGCAGCATCAGTGTCCCTGATTTAATAAAAAAACACGGTATTTCTTCAATGAGTTTTGATCCAGCCGGCAGTATACTTCATGTGTACAGCGGAAGCTATAAGTATTCATACGACAGCAGAGAATCACGATGGTTAAGCAGTTCAGTGAAACTCCCCTTTAAGGTTATATATGAAGATAAAAATAAAACCGCCAGAAAAGAGAAGGCGTCATTGAAAAAAGGGATTTATCTTTCTTCCCTTAATGCTGCAAGCAGGAGAATAGATAATTATTTTACATTCCTGCTTGATAACAGAATGAATTCTGTTGTTGTTGATTTCAAGGATGATAATGGATTTGTAACTTACAATACCGGCAACAAAACCGCACTTGATGCAGGTGCAGTACGAAAACACATAAACGCATCAGATTTTATATCAAAAGCCCACAGCAGGGGCATTTATGTAATAGCCCGAATAGTTGTTTTCAAGGACAGGCAGCTTTTTTCCTGGGATTCAGGCAAATACGCCCTATGGGATGAAACAACAGATTCACCATGGGGTAATTTGGTTAAAACAGGTGAAGAATCTTTGGAGCAGAAAGAATTCTGGGTAGATCCCTATTCCATGTTTGTATGGGATTATAATATTGCATTGGCACAGGAACTACAGGCTCTCGGCGCTGATGAGATACAGTTTGACTATATCCGTTTTCCTACTGAGGGAAATCTTCAGCAGATAAAATACAGGCATAAAAAAGAGGGAATGAACAGAAGCGAAGCGCTTGAATCATTTTTAATTAAAGTACGGGAAAAAATAACAATACCAGTAAGCACAGATCTCTATGGTTTTAATGCCTGGTACAGGATGGGAAACTGGAACGGTCAGCAGATTGATATGTTCGCTGATTACGTTGATGTTATCTGTCCGATGTTTTATCCCTCTCATTTCCCTTCCGCTTTTCTTGAAGATCTTCCCTCCAATGAAAAGGCTGAAAAAATCTACGAAGAGGGTACTTCGCGTGCCGGCTTTAATGCCGGCAGCAGAAGTCTGATAAGACCCTATGTGCAGGCTTTTCTTATCGGAAGTGAAAGATCTTTTGAGCAGCCGCAATATTCGAATTATCTGAACATGCAGATAAAAGGCCTTTCCGAGGCTGGATCTTCAGGATTTACCTTGTGGAACGCCTCAGGCAGTTATTATATGGTAAATGAAAGCATGAAATATTTTATACAATCTATCACGGGATCCTGAGCCTTATAGTCCTTCAATTTCAGGGGTTACTTTTATCAATCAGTGTCGCCTTGAAAACTTTAAGTCCGGGCTTTTTTTTTGATAAAGCCTGGACTGCTTTTTCAACTTCCCTTTTTTTTGAATAACTGTTTTCAAAAAGATCAAGCTGTTCCCCCTTTTCTTCCCCTTCCAGCGACATTAAAGCAGCTCCTATAAGTCTGACCGGTTTTGACCTGTCAAGCCTGGATTCGAGAAGTTCCTGCAGTGCCATGTATATTTCATCAGAGCACATAATTTTGGCCTTAATGGTCTTCCGGGCTGTTATTGATTCAAAATCATGATATTTTATCTTGATTGCGGTAGTTCTTGATGAACAGCCTGTTTCCATCAGTCTGAACATCAGCTGCTGCGATATATCAAGCAGTTCTTTTTTCAGAATCCTGATATCAATAATGTCTTTATCAAATGTTGTTTCACTGCTTATGGATCTGCTTTTGGGGCAATTGTTCCAGATACCGGGATCTTCGCCTCTTACGGTTTTATAGATATATTCTGCAGCATTATCACCCAGCATTCCAATGAGCATTTTTTTCGAGTAGGACCTCAGCTGCCTGACATCCGATATGCCAAGTTCGTGTAACCTTCGGAGCATTTTTTTCCCTACTCCCCACAGATCTTTTAATTTAACAGAATCGAGAAATTGAATTTCTTTCCCCTTTTCTATTTGGTAAAGACCGTCAGGCTTTCCGTATTCCGATGCAAGTTTTGCAAGCATTCTGTTTTCTGCTATTCCGACAGAGATAGTAAGACCTGTTTTTTCTCTTATTTCTGCTTTGAGTTTTACAGCGGCTTCAACCGGAGTCCCGAAAATAAGGCTGGTCCCTGTCATGTCGAGGTAGGCTTCATCAATCGAAACCTTGTTTACAACAGGAGAAAAAGACTGCAGAATTTCCATAATACTTCTGGATACAGACATATATCTATTCATTCTTACTGGAACAAAAATACAATCCGGACACCTCTTTTTTGCTTCCCCTGCAGGCATTGCCGAACGCACTCCGTAAACCCGGGCTTCATAGGAACATGTTGAGACAACTCCTCTGATTCCGGTCCCGCCGACAACAACAGGTTTTCCCCTTAATTCAGGGTTATCCAGCTGTTCTACCGCAGCATAAAACGCATCCATATCAACATGAAAGAAAACATTATCCATAAATGCTCTTTTTTAATATTACCTGTTTTCTGAATTCCATATTATCCCCTGACAGTTCCATTTCAACAGGCGGTTCTTTATAAATAAGGTTTATCGAGAACCAGAGGACTGTATCACTGTCTGTGAGGATATCAAGTGTAAGGGGAAATTCAGGATTGTCGCCGATATGGAATTCTCCTCCATCAAGGTTCTGGTTAAGTGTAAAAGGATAGTTACTGTCAAGAATTATGCTGTTCTCTTCAGTTGAAAATGTTATCTCAATTTTTTCAGGATTCCCGGCAGGAATAATATCAAGGACAATGTTTTTCCTGTCTAAAAACCATGATAGATTTTCCGTTACATCCAGCAGCTCCTCATCTGTTTTATTCAGATCAACAGAGAAGGAAATTTCCCTGTTATCTATTAAATAGCCGGTTCCATCTATTACAGCTTCTATTCGTCCGGTTTTTACGGGACTTGATATTTCAAGTTTCATTGCTTTGCTGTCAGTATCAACAATATTCACGGCAAGGACAGGCTGTTTCCTGTCTGCATAAAGATCTTTCATATAATAACGGGAAGCAAGAGTGAGTAATGATAATAAAGTGGCTGCATAGATTGATCTTCTCAATAATCTGTATCTAAACGATTCGATATGGGTCTGTATAATAAGAACACGGAGTATCATCATGATCATGGGGAGAAGTATTGCGGCAATAAGAAGATTCCCGAATAATTTGTCTGTGATGAGAATATTGCACAGGTTGAGGGCGGGAACGCTGAATATATACTGAACAATATCATATATCAGGTAATAAGAAATTATAATGCATAAGGTTTTAACTATTCTGCTGCCTGAAAATGAAAAAATAATAATCCACATCAGTGCCCATAGCGCATAAAAAGAAAGTGTTATACTGATGAATTGAAACATCATAAGGTTTATCAGCATTATAAATATGGCGCTTGATGAATAAAAACTTCCGACAGCAGGCAGTTTGATCTTCCTTAAAATAAAAAGTGAGGAAAAAAAGAATACTGATGCGGTAAGTATCTTGATAATAAAAACATTGAAAGGGGTTTCGATCCAAAGCAATCGCGAGCCTTTCAGGGAGACTATAAACTCGGTTGTAAAGGCAGCCAGAAGAAGAAAAATAAAGCACAGGAAAAAAAAGAACGGAATAACCCAAAAATGTCTGATTATTTTCACAAGATAGCGGGTCAGATTCTTACTGTATGAAACTGCAAAAACGCCGAAAAGCGCGATTATTCCAAGATACAGCAGAATAAATGACTTTTCATTAACGAAAAAATATCCGCCTTTAAATGGAGTAACTATATAGTTTCTTTCCCAGTTTTTTCCCGGAGTTGCCCCGGTCAGTGAGATGAAAAAGGATATTAATCTTTTTGTAAATTCTTCTTTCTCTATGGCGGGTGTTGCCGGTGTTTTTTCCCTTTTTACAGCTGAAGTTAAATAAAGTGAAGGGATATTATTTTTTACAAATATATCAGTTTGTGATTTTATGTCATAACCGGCCTTGAACAGTCTGTTTTTTCTGACATCAATAAAAAAATCAATTTTTTTCTGCTCCATTATCTCTGAGGCCTGTTTCAGAAACCAGAAAGGGGCCTGTCCTGCATCTGTTGCACTTACAATCTCAATTATTTCATCATATTTTTCAATATTTAAATAAATCAGGGAGGAGTCGGATTCAGAAAAATAATCCTGAAGAAATACAGCAGAACCTGTTTGTCTTTTTACATTGACCGCCTCTGAGAAAGGAACATCGCTGTAATGATAATAATCCTGATTCTGATCATATGATGAAAAATCCGCGCCTGTGAAAACAATTTTTATTGTTTTTTCAGGCAAATCCATGTTGAATATTTCGCAAAGTGCAAGACCGGCTGCAACATTCAGCGAACTGTCGCCAAGATTATTAACAGGGATGATAATAATCAGATTGCTTTCACTTTTTCCTGCGAAATCAACAATTATGTTGGATGCAAATGAATGCTGTCCCCTTACCGTATCCAGCGGCTGTTCAGAATAGAAAACAGAGAGATTATCAAGCCTTTCCCTTATGTGAAAATAAACTGCTTTTTCCCGGCTTGAGTTGTTATTGCATGGATAAAGCGCTTCAAAAAAAACAATATCTTTTTCAAAATTTTCAGACGGAAAATTTATGTTCTGACTGAATACCACGGCTGATGTAAAGATAAATAATAAAAATATAAAATTTTTCATCCTTAATAAGAGTATTTTATCATATTTGAATCGTCAATCTGTCATAATAATATTCTTTGACTATAATAGGAAATGTGCTATAATTTTCTTCAATTATGGAATTATTAAAAGAAATAAATAACAGGATCAGCTCCAGAAATTTTAAAGATAGTGCAATTGAAAAAGATATTGTCATGCGGATACTCGAAGCAGGCAGGATCGCGCCTTCCGCCAAAAACAGGCAGCCATGGAGATTTATCGTTATTGACAACAAGGTCTTAAAGGAGAAAATTGAGAAAGCCGCATACGGTCAGGAATATGTTGGTAACGCAGGTATAATTATTGCAGCATGTTCCACAAACATTGAGTATGACATGCCGAACGGCCAGCAGGCTTATCCGATTGATATTTCCATTGCAGTTTCTTTCATGATGATACAGGCAGAGCATGAAGGACTCGGAAGCTGCATTGTAACAACCTATGACGAGGCAGATGTCAAAGCCCTGCTTTCAGTGCCCTATTCCATGAGGGTTGTAATGCTGCTCCTGGTCGGCTATACAGATGACAAACTTATTGTAAGGGACAGGCAGTCTGTAAACCGTATTTCTGCCTTCAACCACTGGTAAAATAATTTAACCCTTTTGCTTCAGCAGGCAATCAGTATCTGCCTTTAAATCAGAAAAAATATGTTATCTGGAATTCTTCAGCTATTTTAAAACCGAGATTAGTGTAAACCCTGATTGCCGCTTTGTTGTTTGTTTTAACAAAAAGTGAAGATTTCATTCCGGATTGCATTATTTTTTCGATCAAAAAACTTACGACTGAAGTAGAAATACCCATTCCCCTGTATTCCGGAAGTGTGTAAACTCCGCCGATCTGATAGAAACAAAACCCCTGCCCGTTTGTATTTGCCTTTGCAATAATCTTACCCGATTTTTCTGCGGCAACAGTAATCTGTTCTTTCAGTACGGCTGCAAGGTGATGCGCAGTAACATAACTGTTGAACATTTCAGGGGAGGGGAGTACCTCTTCAATTTCATAATTTTCCTGCAGAGGAATAAGTCCGTAAAGATCATCAGCTGTTGCAGTCCGTATCCGCACTCCGCTGACAGTATTCCTCGATTTTTTAAATGCATCATTTTCCAGAGTCATTACAAAATAGCTGAAAGAATTTTTACCTTCCACTGCTGTTTTAGTACTGAATGATGATTTTAATATTTTTTCTACAGAAATTTTATCACCCATTATCGTGTTGACTTTTATCAGTGAATTTCTGAAAAGATCAAGACCCTCACTGATATCAGGGAAATTGTTTTCTCCGGTTTGATGCTTCGAGACAGGGAAAAGCTGTCCGCTTTTTGTAAGCATAATTGCGCTGTCAACTGTTCTATTGTCCCGTTTTTTATGGATTATAATATCATCGTTGTTTGTAAAAAGCCGGTTCCTGATTGTTCCTTCCAGATGTTTTTTCCTGAAAGATGATGCGAAATTAATACAGCAGTATTCCCTTGACCGCAGAAAAACACTTAAATTTTCTGTATCATGCTGAAGAAAATATGACCAGGGCATATTACCTGTTACCGCTTAAGATAATCGGCAGTTTCCCCTCTGGAATGAAATCTCCTGCTATTGCCGCAAACCCGGCTGTGAATGATTCCCTGCCGGTACCGTAGACAGCAACACCTGAATCAAGCCATCCTGAATTTTCCAGGTATGCCGGGGAGAGTACAGACATGGCAATTACCCTGTTTTTTTTCCCTTCAAGGGTTTCAAGATACTGTGTCCCTGCAGGATTTGATACGCAGAATATAATCAGATCATAGCCTTCAGATGCTGAAGAAAAAGAGCTGATATCTTCACCGGCTGCTGAATAAAACGGATTATACGGGAAATAGTATGTATCCGCCTGGGGAAATCTCTTCAGTCCTTCCTCAAAAAAAAGACGGTGCGGTCCTGCAAGAAGTATTTTTTCTCCTTTTTGCGGTTTTTTCAGCGGCCTGTCTTCATAAATAAGTGTAACACTTCTGAATGCCTGCTGGCGGAAAAAAGCTTCGGCATCTTCAGACGGTATTGAAGATACATTCCTCTCTTTTTCCGAACCGGGAGTTTTTTCCCCAATTGAGAGGTATTGGTTTTTTGTCTTTAATATCCGCCTTACACTTTCCCTGATCTGTTTTTCAAACTCCCTGTCGTTTTTAATTTCATTTATTATTCTGTTTCTTATATTCTCATAATCAGATAGATCACGGGAAACCATAATCATGTCATTTCCGGCTTTAAGTGCGGAAAGACAGCTTTCGGTAATACTGCTCATTGATAAAGCCCCGTTCATCTGCATGTCATCTGTTATAATAATTCCATTGAAACCCATCTCTCCGCGCAGTATCTTTTTCAGCAGGAATGGAGAAAGAGACGCAGGGGAGTTATCACCTGTTATTTCAGGAAATGCAAGATGTCCGCTCATTACTGCCGGGAGCTCTTCCCTTATTAAAAAATCATAGGGGAGCAGATCTGTGGATCTTATCTCTTCAAGTGTTGCATTTATTACCGGAAGTTTGCCGTGGGAATCATCTTCTGTTCTTCCGTGGCCGGGAAAATGTTTTGCTGTGCATATAATTCCTGATTTCTTCATTCCGTTTACAAAAGCAGCTGCAAGCACTGCTGTTTTAAGAGGATTATCTGAAAAAGCTCTCGGTCCTATAACGTTGGCCTCATGATTTGTAAGGACATCCACTGTAGGTGCAAAATTCATGTTTATCCCTATGGTTTTAAGTTCTCTGCCTATATACATGCCTGTCAAATATGAATCATTAATTATTTGTGAGGCGCCGAGCGACATGTTTCCTGCTGTGATGGATGAATTGCCCTTTATGTGGCGGACCCATCCCCCTTCCTGGTCTGTAGCAATAAAAAGCGGTATTTTATATTCCGACTCAGCGGATGCACTCTGCATCTCTTTAATGCTTCTGCTCAGGGTATAAAGATTGTCGGCATTCCATCCGAATATTTTTATTCCGCCTATGCTTTTATTTTTTATCCATGAAATAACTTCAGGGGACGGCTCATTACCCGTATACCCGATCATCATCACCTGGCCTGCAAGCTGGGAAGGGCCCATTTTCTCTGCAATTGCTGAGTATTTCTCTTCTTCCGCTGAAAAAGTGGTGAAGGAGGAAGATTCGTTTCTTTCAGCAGGGCTGCTGCCTGCAGAATCAATAAGGGAAACTTTTTTCCTGTTGAGATTTTCCGAGTAAAGTTTTAACCCTGCCGCCGCTGCCAGCAGCAGAATAAGGAATCCATATAATCTTAATTTTGTTATATTCATTTCTTCCCCGGATATAAGGCTGCCTCTCAGTTATAAGCATTCCCTTTCAGTTCATCAATAAGAAGGGCTGCTGAATGAGCCGCAATAGCTCCGTCTCCGCATGATACAATTATCTGTCTGAAAGGGGTATCCCTTACATCGCCGGCAGCAAAAAGTCCTTTAATGGATGTTTCCATATTACAGTCAACAATTACAAAACCTGCCTCATCTTTTGAGACATCGGGTAATACCTTTGTCTGGGGAAGAGAGCCGATAAAAATGAAAACTGCGTCGAACTCTTCCTCATACCTTTTCCCGTCTGTTGTCTCAAGAACAACTTTTTCTACTTTCGCAGTACCTTTTATCTCCCTGCATTCCGTGTTAAATCTTATTTCTATGTTTTTGTTTTTTTCAACCCTTTCCGCAAGCGCTTTCTGGGCCCTGAACCTCTCTTTTCTGTGTATCATTACAACCTTGTCTGTGAGTTTTGAAAGATATGTTGCCTCATCACAGGCAGCATCTCCTCCGCCTACTACAAGTATTTTTTTATTCTTGAAAAAAGGACCGTCGCAGGTTGCGCAGTATGACACCCCTCTGCCTGAAAATTCGTCTTCGCCTTTGACCATGAGTTTTTTGTGCTTTGCCCCTGTTGCGACAATAACTGCATAGCTTGTATGTTCACCGGAATCAGTAATTACATGGAAAATATTACCTTTTTTCTCAATTTTCGTTACACTTTCATTTATAATTTCCGCACCGAATTTCAATGCCTGCTTTTCCATATCATCGGAAAGCTTCATTCCGCTTATCGGTTCTTTGAATCCGGGATAATTTTCAAGATCATTTATGAGCAAAACCTGCCCTCCGCTGCCCATCTCTTCAATCAACAGGGTTTTTAAATTACCTCTTGCGCTGTACTGGGCGGCTGTAAGCCCTGCAGGGCCCCCTCCGATGATGATGATGTCTTTTTCTGCGTTCATTCCAGGCTCCTTGATTTTTTTCTGCTGCGGCAAAATAGCTTCAGCAACTGTGTTTTAAAGTTTGAGTTTTTTTATTATACTATGGGTATAAGATAACATTACAGACAATTTATGCAAATATTAAAACTGAAAAGAGCACGATTCATTAATACTTTTTACCTCATTTTTTCACTTCTTACGGTATCATCCTTAACGGCAGATGCCTTTTCCAGGCCGTATCCTTATGCAGACGGAGTTCCATTTGAACAGAGGAACGATCCAGCTGTCTTTACCCCGGACCCTGATGCTGTTGCTGCTTCGCAGATATCAGGTATGGATCACCGGCTTTTTTTCCGGTATGCCCTCAGGTTTTCAGGAGTTAAAACAGCAGATACTGAAAAATATATTGAAAAATATGATTCTCTGGCAAAAGAGTTTGATGATTATCTGGCAAAATCCGGCAGCAACACAGGTAACGCTGCGGATAACTATAATACAGGCGGGGAACTGCTGGTTTTTCTTCATGAAAAATTGCTGAAAAGATATTCCGAGATGGAAACCAGGCTTGATGTTCTTCTTGATAAAGGGATTTTCAACTGCGTATCTTCAGGAATTATCTATTATGCCCTTGCTCTGCGCAGCAATCTTGATGTAACAGGAATAAGAACAAGCGACCATGCCTTTTGCGCTGTTGTAATCCCCGGAAAAACAGTTGATGTAGAAACTACAACAAAATACGGTTTTGATCCGGGGGAAAAAAAGGAATTTACAGATTCATTCGGAAAAACAGGTTTTATTTATACCCCTCCGGCAAATTACAGAGACAGGAGGGAAATATCGCAGCAGGAATTCCTTGCCCTTATTCTTCAGAACAGAATTTCAGAACTGCAGCATAAAGCCAATTACTATGATACGCTGCCCCTTGCCGTGGACCGCTATGCCCTTCTTGGGACAGATGAAGCATATGACGATATGATGAGGGAATTTAAAAATCATGCGGTTGAACTGGGCAACAGGAAAGAATACGGAAAAGCAGTCAGTTTCCTGTCAGCCGCAGTTTCCCGGTACGGGGATCATCCTGTAATTTCTGATGCGGCAGGAAAGCTTTTTTACAATCAGATAGTTTTTTTTATTGAAGAAGGACGGACTGAAAAGGCCGAAGATTTCTACAGATATTTTTCTGCAGAGCCCCTGATCAGCGGCCGTATTCTTGAAGATTCGCAGAAAGTAATAAATGAAAAAAAACTTTATTATTTTGTTATGGAAAAGAATTTTACCGATTCCCATAAAGAAATTCTCATGTATCATGCCAATAATCTCATCAGCATCAGGGAAAAACAGGAATATCTGGTTTTTATCTATTCCAGGGAAATACAGCGGCTTTTTTCCGAAGATGAATGGATTTCAGCACTGGATCTGGCAGCAGCTGCTGCAGAAGAAACAGAAAATGATTCAAGAATACTCAAGCTTGTTGAGACAGTTGAATTCAACCTTGGGATTGTGTATCACAATCAATTTGTTGCGCATTACAACAGCGGCGCTTTTGAAAAAGCCCGCACTGTTCTTGAAGAAGGCCTTTCTATAGTTCCTGATAATAAAACGCTGCTGTCTGATCTCAGTCTCCTTAAAAAAAGCAATAATAAATAATAACCCTCTATACACCCCTTCTTTTTCATAATAATCCTTCAGAAAATTCCGATAATCAAGCAAAAGGCTTTAGCCTGATTACGGGAGTTGTGATGACATTGGAAGAATATTCTGAAAATCTGGAAAAATGCATGATCGCCCAGCTTGAACTTTTCAGGGATTTTTATTCCTCGGAAGAGAGGATAAGACAGCACATTGTCCTTAAAAACTGGCCTGAACTTGACAGGGAACTTATTGGAATTCAGAAATATGCGGATAAAATAGACAAAGCAGAGACAGAAAGGTCAAAAATATATCAGGCAATGAAACTTTACTGCAGTGATGACCGGACAGAAAGCTTTTATGCCTTTGTTTCAAGATATTGTCCCGACAGGAGCGCTTCTCTTACTTCCCTTTACAGGGATCTTAAAATCAGCGTCATGAAGGTGAAAACACTCACCCTGAGGATTGATGCCTATCTTTCCACAGTAACCAGTGCTGTAAGAAAGGTTCTTGATGAAGCTTTTCCGATGAGGAAGGGGACAATTTATGACAATAAAGGGGTTAACAGGAGCGCTTCTGATCCCCCGTTTGTTCTGGACAGACAGCTTTAGATAAGGAGAGATATATGCAGTCAACCTTTACAGGAATAGAAATTGGTAAAAGAAGTCTTGTAGCGCACAATCAAAGCCTTACAACCATTGGACACAATATAACAAATGCTTCAACAGACGGATACAGCAGACAGAGGGTAAGAATGGAAACATTTGAACCGCTTTATGCACCCCACCTCAACAGGGAAAACACCCCGGGGCAGATAGGCCAGGGTGTTGATGTGGCAAGTGTAGAGCGGATCAAGGATGAAATACTTGAAGGGAGAATCGTATCCCAGGCAAACCAGCAGGGATACTGGGATGGCAGAGATAAGTATCTTCTCATGCTTGAGAAAATCTACAACGAACCCGGCGAATTTTCCGTAAGATCTGCCATGGACAAATTCTGGGAAGGGTGGCAGGAACTTTCCATAAATCCTTCTGAAAGGGCAGCCCGGCAGAGTGTGCTTGAAAGGGGTAAAACACTTATCGATGCAATACATAACCGCTATGAGTCGTTAAAACAGACCCGCGATATGGTAGAAACTGAAGTGACAGGGGCTGTGAGCAGGATCAACAGTATTCTGTCTGATGTTTCTGCATTGAATGAAAAAATCGTAAAAATAAAAGCAATGGGGGACAATCCCAACGATCTTCTTGACAGGCGGGATCTTCTTGTTCAGGAACTTTCTTCTATCATCAATATAACAGTTGATAACCGCGATGCGGATGAATTCCAGATACATACATCAGGACTCCATCTGATACAGGGAAGGGCCATCAACTATCTTTCTACAGAGATTGATCCGGTAAATGAAGGATATTCAAAAGTTGTCTGGAACGGGACCGGAGAGGAAGCTTATTTCAAGGGAGGGAAACTTGCCTCATATCTTGAAATGAGGGATTCTGATATTCGTGATGAGATCCAGAAGATAGATTTAATGACTGTTAACTTCATCGATAATGTAAATGATCTTCATAAACAGGGATGGGGAGCAAACGGCAGAACCGGAGTGGAATTCTTCAGGGAATACCCATTTGTCCTCTCTGCAGAGGGAAATTACGACAGAAACGGCGACGGAGAGTTTGATTCAAGCTATATATTCAGGGTTACAGGGGGAAACGCTCTCTCTCCGCAGGATCTTATCGGAATACGCGGAACCATGACTCTATCCGGTGCTGATGAAAATATTGCAGTTCAATACTTTCCGACAGATACTGTCCAGGATGTGCTTGACAGGATAAACAACTCGCCTTCAAAAATTAACGCGGTTCTTGACCGGAATGGAAAGCTTGTACTGCGGGCAATGACCTCGGACAGAATCGGAACCCCTGATTTTGTCATAAAACATATTGAGGATTCAGGTGAGTTCCTTGCCGGATATGCCTCTGTTCTTGCAGGAAGCGGCCCTGACGGTGCTTATACCTGGGAAACAGCAGATGCTGTAGCAGCTTTGCAGACAGGGGACAGGGCAGCGGGTTTTGCTGTCGCGCCTTTAAGCCATCCCGGAGGGTGGATAGAAATTAACAAGGCAATAATATCAGATCCGCTCACAATTGCCGCCGGCTTCGGTGAAAACGGGCGGCCTGCAAATCCGGGGGACGGTTCTGCGGCTCTTGCAATAGCGTCTCTCAGGAACCGGCATCTCATGGTAGGTAAATTCACAAGCTTTGATCAGTATTTTTCTTCAACAGTGGCAGATATAGGGCTTAAAGGGGAGCAATCGGAAACAGCCCTTGAAACGCAGAACCTTGTGATGAAAGAGCTTGATGATTTAAGACAGTCAATTTCAGGCGTTAACCTGGATGAGGAGCTTGCCCAGATGATCAAGTTTCAGCACGGTTACTCTGCTGCAGCAAGGTTTATATCCCAGATGAGCGATATGCTTGACACAATCATAAACAGACTCAAGGTATGACTCTTAAAAATGATAAGGAAGTAATGGTATGAAAAGAATAAGTACAGATATGCCTAATAACGATATGCAGTATTATATGAGAAGAAAAGAAGCCCTTTTAAACAGTATGCAGGGCAAGATTGCGGGGCAGAGCAGGATCCAAAACCTCAGGGATGATCCCGTTGCCGCTGCTCACTCTGTAGTACTTAAATCAAATATTTCAAGACTGAAACAGTTTGCTGATAATACAGGCGAGGTTCAGAGCAGGGGAAGGGTAGTTGAAGGATATCTCCAGGAGTCGTTAAGCATAATGCAGAGGCTTAATGAAATTGCTGTCCAGGGGGCAAACGGGACTTATAAAAAAGAAGAAACAGGAATGATGGGTGATGAGGTAAATCAGCTTTTAAACGAACTTGTTCAGATATCAAACTCCCGCCATGGAGACGGAACTGCCCTTTTTTCAGGCGACAGATCTTTAAGTCTTGCATTCAGGCCGGTTGAAGGGTATGTCGAAGGCAGCGGAAGGGAGCTTATTACTGAGGTGGAGTATACAGGTACAATTAATCCGGGAATGGCTGAAGTATCTGATAATGCATATGTTGAATCAGGATTCCCGGGCAATACCCTCTTCTGGGCTGAACAGCAGATTGTAATATCATCAAGGAACTCCGAAAACTTTTTTGTTCAGAATGATTCTTCTGTGCTTATTGACGGCGTAAAGGTCGATTTCAAATCAGGAGATAATATTCATGCTGTAATTTCCAGAATCAACGATTCCGGAGCACCTGTAAAAGCTTCTCTTGATCCTGTTAAAAACTCTTTAACCCTGTCTACAACTGAACCTCATCAGCTCTGGATTGAAGATGTCTCCGGAGGCACAGTTTTTCAGGAAACCGGCCTTGTCAAAGCAACAAACACGAAACCTCCCCACAATATTGCACCGGATGCCAGAATTTCGGGCGGGTCGATCTTTGACATGGCGATAAAGCTCAGGGACAGCCTTTATACTGGAAATGTCATCGATATAGGAAGCGGTTCACTTAAGGGAATACAGGACGGGATAAGTCATCTTGTTTCCCAGGCCGGTAAACTTGGAGCCAGGGATGAGAGGCTTGAACTTGTTAAAGGAAGGCTTGAGTATCAGATTCCCGAGATAACAGCAATGGATTCACGGGAAACAGATATTGATCTTGCAGAAGCAATTACAGAACTGAAAATGCTTGAATTTACCCACAAGGCTTCGCTGCAGACAGCTGCGCGGATACTTAAACCAACACTTCTCGATTTTCTGAGGTAATTTTAATGGAGCTTAAAACAAAACCGTTCGGTGTCATAAATATTGAAGAAAAGCAGAAAATAACATTTACTAGAGGAATATTCGGCTTTGACAATATCAGGGAATATGCCCTTTTAAACGCAAGTCAATGGCCGTTTTTCTGGCTTCAGGCGATTGATGTACCTGATCTTGCTTTTATTCTTATAGATCCGCTGATTTTCAGGCCTGATTATACACTTGATGTGGATGAGAGCGATCTTCTGGATATTGACCTTAACCCCGGAGACAGGGATAAAATGCTTGTTTTTTCAATAGTAACTGTACCGGACGATCAGAAAAAGATGACAGCCAACCTTCAGGGGCCGATAATTATCAACAGGGAAAAGCGGACCGGACGGCAGTTTATTTCAACAAACCAGAAATGGAGCGTCAGACATTTTATAATGGATGAACTTGCTGAAAAAGGCGGTTCTAAATGCTGATCCTTTCCAGAAAAATTAATGAGAGCATTATAATAGGTGACAATATTGAACTGTCGATTGTCGATGTAAAAGGGGATCAGGTAAAAATCGGGATTGAAGCTCCAAAAAATATAAAAGTATTCAGAAAAGAAGTTTATCAGGCTATACAGGAAGAAAACAGGGCTGCTGCCCGTTCTGCTGTTGACGTTTTTCCATCACTGGATGACATATTGAAAAAAGAATAAAATATTATCCCTATTCGTCCGCATCGGCAAGCTCGTTATAAAGCCCGTCAATATCCTTATTTATATTCATAAACAGATCTATAAGTTCAGGGTCAAAATGCTTACCGCGGCCCTGATGTATTATTTCCAGTGATTTTTCATGTGAATAGGCCTCTTTATAGACTCTTTTCATTCTCAGGGCATCATAAACATCGGCAAGCGCAACAATCCTTGCAGATAATGGTATATCATCGCCTGCCAGAGCGTATGGGTAGCCGTTTCCATCCCATTTTTCATGGTGTGACCTGGCAATTTCCATCGCCATTTTATCCGGATAGGAACTTAAAATAAATGCCCCGTTTATTGTATGCTCTTTCATTATCTGCCATTCATCATCGGTAAGTTTGCCGGGTTTTTTAAGTATGCTGTCAGGCGTTCCTATTTTCCCTACATCATGCATTGCTGCCAGAAATTTAATGTTTATTACAAATTCCATATTGACCTGTTCATACTTCTTGCTGTTATAAAGCACATCTGCAATCCTGTATGAATACTGGCTTACCCTCTCTATGTGATTGCCTGTATCGTCATCTTTGAGTTTTGAAGCTTCAAGGAGAGTCTTGAAAATATTTTTCAGAAGAATATTGTTATCCTCTGTAATATCATTTATTATTCCGAAATATCCGTCAGGCCCTTTTGATTTTTTTTCATTAACATTTTTAAAATAGGGTAGTACTATTAAGTTGGCCTTTGAGGTAGCCCTGTCACGGCCGGAAACTTCCGCCCTTCCTTCCCACGAAAACCCTCTTTCCGGAGAGGAAATGGAATCATACAGGCTTTGCAGCCTTATTTTATTCATGTAAGGGTGGAAAAGCTTCTGGATAAATATATAACTGCTGCTGTCCTCGATTGTAAAATAGCGGTCGGCTTCTGTGTTCATCCAGATTACCCGCAGTTTTTTATCCATAAAAAAAACAGGAACAGGGGCTTTTCTGAATTTCTGTATCTCAAACCGGAATGAAGTGGCATTAAGTATCTGTACAGTATTCATGTGATAATTTTCTATATCTTCCGGAGTTTCCGGTTTTGCAAAAACTTTAAGTATATCTGCTTCGGCGGTTATTTCCTCGACTTCTTCAATTTCTTCGAGATCTTCGATTTCTTCAAGTATATTGTCACTATTCATTTATTACTCCGATGCAGATTTTTCTTCAGCATCACTCTTTCTTATATAAACCGGGCCTGAGTCATCTGAATCTATTATTCCTTTTTTAAACAGTTCATGACCCAATTCGAGACAGTAAATAATTCTGCTCTTGTTTGAAGCATCATCTGTAAAAATATTTTTTACATCGATATCTGCCGCATCTTTAAGCTGCATGAATAATTTAATACTGTCAGGTCCTGTCAGCAATACTTTTTTATATTTTTTTGTTAATTCAGCAATTTCTCTGCAGTCTGCGTCAAGGTAGTCCGATTTTCTGATTCCTCCATCATATACCGCAGTATAAAATCTGTTCTTTTTTGCATCTAGGACAGGAACAACTGCCCCGTCAAAATAATTATATCCTGAAGCAAGAAAATCAAGTGTCGGTACAGAAACAACAGGGACAGATAGCGCAACTGCCATTCCTTTGACAGTTGACATCCCGATTCTAAGCCCTGTAAATGAGCCGGGTCCTTTAGCGCAGACAAGAAGATCAATTTCAGATATTTTTGTTCCGGCAGCATCAAGTACCAGTTCCGCAAGAGGGAGAAGCTTTTCCGAATGCCTTAATGCCTCACATAGCGTAAACGAGTATGTTCCCCTGTCGTTTTTAAGTGCAATTCCAAGATTATCAGTGCTTGTGTCAAAAGCAAGTATATTCATAATTCAATTCCGTCAATAGTAATTTTTCTGCTGTTGTTTTCTTTTATTGCTATATCCACCCTGATAATATCAGGAGGCAGATAATCGCTGATTTTTTCTGCCCATTCAATAACTGAAACACCATTTGAGTAGATAACTTCCCTGCCGCCGATCATTTCAAATTCCTCAGATGTGGATATCCTGTAGAGATCCATATGATAGAGGTTAAGTGTACCCTCGTATTCGCATAATAGAGTAAAAGTAGGACTCGTTATGTTGCTTTCTATTCCAAGGCCCCTTGCAATACCGCGGGTAAAAACTGTCTTGCCTGTGCCAAGTGTTCCGGATAGTGAGATAACAGCACCGGCCTGCAGGACAGATGCCAGTTTCTTTCCAATTTCTATTGTGTCGTTTTCAGATTGTGAGAAAAAAGTTTTCAGTTAAGTGATCCTTCCGTCTGCATATCAGATACAAACTGTTTAAGCGATTTAATGGCAGGAAGCATTGGGTAATTGATACTGCTGTTTATCAGAACATTGATTATTGTATCGCCGATTGCTGTTTTTTCAATCGAAAATTCCACAGATGCTGTTTCAGTTTGTGAATTTTTACCATATTCAAAAACCGCATCTGCGCAGTAATTATTTCTATAGTAAAGAAAAGAGTCTTTCTTTTTGATATTATCAAGTTGTTTTACAATCATGTTCAGCTAAAGTTTACCAGTTTTGGCATTAGTAATCAAGAATGCTCTCTTTTTCTCCTATTCCATATACATAGGAATTTATTGAATTCATGTTCTTTTTTGTCATTTTTGTAAATTGTATGTGCATTACATTGTTGCCGGGCCCCTCTTTACGGATATTAACAACTTTACCAAGAGCAGTCATTGTGCTTTTCCTTTCAAGACCTATATCAACTTTTAAAAGCTCTCCCCGGTTAAGATAGGCCCCGGCCTTTATGCTGCATCCTCCTGCGGATATTTCAACAACTGTACCGAGTTTACCTTTAGCGTCATTAACAACTGCTTTTCTTACAGCCGATTTTCCGGAACCGACCGTCGCAATGGAAACTCTATAGAAATAACATGGCCTCCCCAGGTCTTTTCTGGGAAAATGCCGCTGTTTTGATGTGCTTATTGAATTGGAATGCTGAAGCATCATAGCTGCCGCATTTTTCATAGTTGTATAGCCCATTACTTTTGACGCGAAAGTATAACCCCTGTCTCCTTTTTCAAAGAGAGAAACTGTTACATTTTCCCATTTGTTTAACCGCAGCGGTGTTCCGTCAGGCTGCAGCGGGATGGTAACACAAATTGAATCCTTTAGATTTGTCAATATCTGGGCTGTGTATCTTGCTCCTGTCCCTGTTGTAATATTTATCTGTCTGCCGGAATTAAGCTGTCTTGATGTTCCTATTTTTTTACCAGTTCCGCTGTTCCTGTCCATTTTCTGTTTGATTGTAAAAAGCATCATCTTGTAGTTTTCTTTTACTTCCGGAGCATATGCTCCGCTGTCATAGTCGTGCACAGCTTTTTTCATGGTAGTATTGAAAACATTTGGGGATGTTATAAAGATAATAGGGGAAGAGATCCTGTATTTTGCTGCAATATCTTCGAGCAGTTTTGTCTGCATTGCGGTAAGTCCCAGATTACCGGCTATTTTTTTAAACCTTTTTTTCCCTGCCCTGGGCGAAAGCGGCTTTGATGAACCTGATCCAGTTGCAGAGGCACCTCTTCTTCCTGCCAAAGAACCTATTATCATAATCAGTATAAACGCGCCGAATATTCCCAGTGTGATATAAATAGTTTTTGAATCTGCTGTAGGCAGTGCAAAATTTGACTGCATTAAAAATAAGGAATTTATCATTAAATTCTCCCGCTTTTTTTCATTATTTTTTAATTAAGCATCAGCCATTATATCATCACTCATTATATCAAAAAACTGCTCTATTGCCGGTGCAATTTCATATTCAAGCAAATCTCCTGTGAGAACAGAATCTGACCGCGACAATGCGTCTACAAGTTCATTGAGCAATTTATTATAACTGCTTAAAGTTTCTAAATCGATTTTACCGGTATCGATATTATAATAGCTCATAAGTCTTGATAATTTTTTTGAAAAATCAATAAATTCAATTATTTTTTCCATTGCAGCGCTGTCTTTTCCTGTCTGCATCAGTACAGATATATTGCCCAGCTCAGGAAGGAAGTTTTCAAACCATGCTTTTTCTTTTGCCAGTTCTTCCCTGGTCAGGATTATTTCCTTTTTCCGGCTTTCAGCTATGAAAATAATATTATCACTGAAATTTCTCAAATCAATTAAATCATTTTCAGAGAACTCTTCTTTTTCTGCTATGGATTCTATAAATCCGCTTCCTTCTGAATTATATACCCTGTCAATGACAGATTCCAGATGGGATTTTATTGTACTGTATTCTGCAAGATATTCTTTAATTCCAGTCTTGTTTTTTCCCTCAGTAAGCTGTTGCAGAGTTTTAAAAAAATCCTGTATCAGAATAAGCTGATAATATTTAAACTCTTTTAGTGTTACAGTAGTTATGCTGATTTTATCAATTTTCTCTATGCTGATTTTATCAAGAGAAGATTTGTCGTTGATATAGTATTCTTTGTCATTAACTGAAGCACTGCTTATAAGCATATTACTGCTGTTAAGCCAATTTGAAAGCGCTGTAATAACTTCAAAACTGTTTTTTTCCCGCTCCAGTGTGAAATCAATTAATTTGTTGTCGATCAGAATTTGCACAATATGCTCCCGAAGAAAAAAATTATTGTCGAGGTCCCTTGATTAATTGTCGGAAATTGCCGGGTTATCTGGAGTTATTCGTATTCATATTCTGGATAGAGGCCGATGTTTTTTCAAGGTCCTGAAGAGAGCCTTCCATCATTCCGTATTTCCTTTTTAGATCCTGTTCGGTTTTGACAAGTTTTTTATTATAATTTGTAATATCAGTTTCTGTTCTGCTTATGCTGCGGTCAATGGTACCTGTTTTAAGTGATATGATTCCGCCTGTTTCATTATATGCTTTTAAATAATTATCAAGCTCATAGGCAAGCCCTGAATCAGTTATAAGGTCGGAATCCGTGTCATAACCAAACAGATTCTTTAGAATTGTACCGTTTGCTTCAATCTCCGCGTCAAGTTTCTCTTCATTTATTTCAAGATATCCCCGCAATTTGGAAGCGGCTCTGGATCCTGGAGCGCCGGTATTGGTAGAAATACCAAGCTGTGCAAGTATTGTCATCTTGTTGTCGTCATTCCATGGATAGGCATTAGTCATTATCCTCTGCAGGCGGTCCCTTAGTTGTGTCAGTGAAATTTCTCCCTGCAGAATACCCATTCTCTCTTTAGCCGATTTTCTCTCTTCATCGGAAAAATATTCAATCTCATTGATAATATCTTCATTGTTACGTGAAAGAATCTGCACTTCCGCCATCAGATTGTTATAGTATCCTACAAGCTCAATAATTGAGTTTTTTATGTTTTCCGTATCCGGTTTTATTTCAATTTCGGTTTTTCTCTCACCGGGAGCCTTGAGATTAAGTGTAACTCCGGGTATCAGGTCATCAACAGTGTTTGATGCCCTTGTAATTTTTATACCGTCTATTTCAAGTTCGGCATCGGCAGCTTTTGATGCAGGATTGGCCGGTACCAGTTCTCCTCTCTCCTCGGGGTTATATATCCTTATATTTGAAACAGTAAGTTCCCTGTGTGTGTTCCTGTTTCTTAAGTTAAGTGATGACAGTGCCCCGCTTAATTCGGAAAGAGGTATTTTAATCTTCTGTGGTTCTTCTGTATCGCTTATCTCGCTGCCTCTGGTTATACCGTTTCCTGCCCCTAAAAAATATACAGACATATCTGTAATTTTTTCCTGCGGGGGAGGGGGAACCTGATCTGATAACGGGACATCAAAAGGGTTGTTTGTAATTGTAATATCCTCAAACTGCATTATTCCCGGAGAAGGAAGAACAGGGCCGGAAGAAGGCGCCGGCGCAGCTGAAGCTTCTTCCTCTGAAAGTTTTTTAAGGGTTAAATCAAATTCAAGCACCATATTATTTGCAGGAGCAGCGGGCGGCTTGATAGCGATACTCAGTTCCTTTCCGGAAAATAAAGTTAAGGAATTCCCTTCTGCCGCTAATGAGTATCCATTCTCATCAATCGGCGCATTCCATCTGCTTATATTGCCGGCTGAAGGGATAATTTCTCTTGCGGATGATTGGGATTTTTCCATTATTCCTGTTTTAAGCGCAAAATCAGCTGCTTTTTCGCTGAATGAGAGTCTGTTTTCCAACCCCGTTATTTTTGATTCGATCACAAAATAAAGATTATCGCTGTCATAATTTATTACGGTTGACTTAATCTGATCCTGACTGTTCTTATTTATAAAGTCAGAAAATTCCCTGATTGTTCCGCCGCGGAAATCCAATTCTATTTTTTTCTCGCCCACAAGGAAGGTATACCTTCCTTGTTCTACTTTTTCTTTTTTGGAAACAGGACGTGATACAAACCTGTCTGCCTCTGCTATTGCCATAATCCTGATATCACGTTTCTCTACAGCTGCATTTCTTTCTGCAGATGCTGTTAAAGATGATTCGTCAGAAGAAAAAACTTTTTTATCCTCAAAAGGATTCTGGAAGCTGTAAAGTTTACGGGAAGAGTCCCTGAGCGTTGTGAGTTTCCTGTTTAGATCAAGCCATGTCTGTTTTTGTTTTTTACTAAGCTCATTTTTTTCTTCAAGCCTCTCCAGCGGAATACGCTCGACTTTCATGAGTCCTTCGATAATTTTATCTGAATTGATTTTACTTGTTACGCCGGGGATTGATATATCAGACATCCAGGTTTATTTATCCCCTCCCGCATACTAAATCTGTTCGTCTATCAATAAACCTATCTGTTCCTTGAGACGCGCCTGCAGTCTTTGAATTGCCTCAGGAGGGATCTCCTTAATAACTTTATCGGTGGATTTATCGATCACTTTAACCATAACCTGATCAGTCTCATTGTTGATCGAATACTTGAGATCTCTGTTCAGCAGTGAAGCATCTCTGATAATCCTGCTCATATATCTTTCAATTTCCTCTTTGGAAACTGTATTTGTTTTTGACTGCTGTATTTTTTCCGCTTCGGCAGCAGCTTCTTTTGCAGCTTCTTTAACAGCTTCATTCTGCTGTGCGTGCAAAACCTGTGCAGGATTAGGTTTATTCTGGTTCTGAACTGGCGGCTGATTACCTATTCGTCCCTGAATATCCAGTTCCATAGTTTTTTACCTCTTAAAAAAGCGGGAGAGAGGCGCGATCTCCCCCTGTTGTCTGTATGAGAAGATGACGTCCAGATCTCTTCTCAAAAATAATTAAAATAACACGTGTTATTCACTTCATGGGCTTAAAGAAGCTGAAGTACAGACTGGGACTTTGTGTTGGCCTGTGCCAGCATTGCTGTGCCGGCCTGATTCAATATCATGTTTTTCACGTATTGAACCATTTCGCCTGCCATATCCACGTCCCTTATTCTTGATTCTGCGGCCTGCATGTTCTCGGCAGCAATAGCAATACCCTTGGAAGCCATTTCAAACCTGTTCTGGTAAGCTCCAAGATCTGCTCTCTGCTTGTTTACAGCTTTTAACGCGTTATCAAGAACACCGATTGACATATTTGCAGATTCAGGTGTTGAAATTGAAATCATGCCGTTCGGATTCTGTTCACTTATAAGTCCCAGTGCCTGAGCTGTCATGGTCTGGATGAAAATAGTTTCCAACTGGTCCATATTCGCCCCTACCTGAAGACTCATTACGTTTGCTGTATCATTTGCTTTTGAAAATGCTCCGGTAAGTATGTTAAGGCCGTTAAACTGTGCATGCGATGCAATTCTGTTAACTTCATCAACAAGCTGTGAAACCTCAACCTGGATCTGCATCCTGTCTTCTGCGGTATAAATACCGTTTGCAGCCTGTACGGAAAGCTCTCTTACCCTGTGTAGAATATCCTGAGTTTCCTGAAGATATCCTTCCGAGGTCTGGATAAAAGAAACACCATTCTGGATATTCCTTTCAGCCTGATTAAGTCCCCGTATCTGGCTTCTCAGTTTTTCTGATACTGCAAGTCCAGAGGCATCATCGCCAGCTTTGTTAATTTTCATGCCTGAACTCAGTTTTTCAATATTTTTGCCCAATTCTGAGCCTGAAACACCGAGCTGCCTGTTGGCATACATTGCACTCATGTTGTGATTAATAATCATAGCCCCTCCTTGAATTCTAATAGAAGGCATCCTTTGCCTTCCTTAATGATAACCTTTTTCCGGGGCAGCTGCAGAAGCTTCACGCGCCGCTTTTGAGTTGCACCAGTTAAAGGAACATCTCTCTCCCAATGGGAGGTGTTCCCAAAGTTATTCACGATAAACAAGGAGTTTATTTCAAAGAACAACAGGGCAGCCCTGTCCCGCAGGGAGGCTGCCCATTCTTTATGTATTATTATATATAATAATACTCTATCCCAGTAATTGCAATACTGATTGTGACTTCGTGTTGGCCTGTGCCAGCATTGCAGTTCCTGCCTGGATAAGGATCTGGTTCTTCACATAGTCAACCATTTCCTTTGCCATGTCCACATCCCGGATCCTTGATTCGGCAGCCTGAAGGTTTTCAGCGCCTACATCAATACCTTTTATTGCTGTATCAAGTCTGTTCTGGTATGCACCGAGGTCTGCTCTCTGTTTATTGATCTTTTTAAGAGCTCCGTCGATTATACCAATAGACATGTTGGCATTATCAGGTGTTGATAATGTAAGAATCGTGTCATCTCCAACATTCCTGACGCCCAGGCCTTTTGCTGTCATTGTACCGATGAAAACCCTTTCCCTCTGATCCATGTTTGACCCGATATGCAGCCACATTGAAGCAGTCACAGTATTCTGGCCGCTCTCTCTTGCGAACCTTCCGGTAAGCATGTTAAGGCCGTTAAACTGTGCATGTGACGCAATTCTGTCAATTTCATCGATAAGCTGTGAAACCTCAACCTGGATCTGCATTCTGTCTTCTGCTGTGTAAATACCGTTCGAAGACTGTACTGCAAGTTCTCTCATCCTGTGCATAATGTCCTGGGTTTCCTGGAGATATCCTTCCGAGGTCTGGATAAAAGAAATACCATTTGCAGCGTTTCTTGATGCCTGTTCAAGACCTCTGATCTGTGCCCTCATTTTTTCCGAAACAGCAAGACCGGAAGCATCATCCCCTGCTTTTGTAATTCTCAGGCCGGATGAAAGTTTTTCCATGTTTTTTGTAATGCTGCCGTTTGTAACACCCAGCTGCCTTTGTGAGAACATAGCGCTCATGTTGTGATTAATTATCATTTTTTCCTCCATGATTTAAAATCAGGCGTCCTTGCCTGAAATTTTTAAAAAAATGTTAAAGACCCTAAATTATTGCCGATAATAGTAATGATAAAGGGTAGGTCTGTCTTATCAGCAGGCCAACATTTTCTTAATCTTTAATCGGCCTTAAACTTTATAATCTTTAACTCAGAGGATAAAAATTTCTGATTTTTTCAGGAGTTTTTTTGGAAGTGATCTTAATTCCGGTTATTTATTATTTCGATATATTTTTTTGCTATTTCATCACTGCTGTCATATTCAAGAGCGGAAAGGAAAAATGCCATTGCATTGGCCGTATCGCCGTTTTTATAGTGAAAAATGCCGAGATTCGATATTATTTTTGTGTTTTCCGGTTCCAGCTTAAGCGCCTTTAGCAGATATTTTTCCGCTTCCTTAAGTCTTCCTGTTTCTATGCTGCATAATGCAATCTCGTTTAGTACATCTGCGGTTGTTTCACCTAATTCCAGAACTTTGGTAAAAGCATTGTAGCCTTCCTCAAATCTGGAAGATCTTCTGCATGCCCATCCAAGCAGAAACCATGCGTTCCAGACTTCAGGAGATTTTTCAAGAAAATCAGATATAATTTTGATGGCTTCATCCTCACGGCAGAGTTGTATCATGTCATGTGCCTGTTTGAATTTTGAATCGAGCCAGTCGTTTGATTCAATCTGACTGATTATTGATAGTGCTTCATCTCTCTTGTCCCTGTTGTCCTCTGTCTCTTCGCTTAAATCAAGAAAGGCGGAATAGTGATTTTTGGCTTTGTCGTAATTCTGCCGGTTCATGAAGAACCGGGCCGCGAAATAATGAACAATATCAGAAGATGGATCAATTTCGAGTGCTTTTTTATAGCTTTCAAAAGCAAGATCAAGATATTTACGGTTTTCATCACTGGCAGAGGCTGATGAAGCTTCAGATCGGTGTTCATACAGCATGGCCATGTTTATAATATTGGTTGTGTTATCCGGTTCAAGCCCTTCAACCGCAAGGAATATTTCTTCAGCTGTAGTGAAATCATTATTTGTCGCTTTTTCAACTCCGGCATCAATAAGCTGGCTTGCAAGCTCAGGTTTTACCGCTGCTATGAAATTCCTGTAATAATCGAGATTCTCAAGATCCCTGTGAAATGCCAGTATCTTAAGCATTGCAGCGATTATTTTTTCCCATGTCAAATCTTCAAGAGATCCTTTTTCTATAGATCCGGTTTTTTCAACAGGAAGGGGAATTTCAGGATTTATTTTGAAACCGTTGATTTCAGTTGCAAATTTTTCGGGTATTTTGATAAATATTATCTCATTCAATCGTCTTCTCCGGTAAAACAGCTGCCGGTGCATTGTCTGCTTCATCGGCATCAGTCGGTTTAGATTCAGAAGCAGCGGCAGCTGTTTCAGCATATACTGATTCAGGGCCTGAAACAGATTCGCTGCCGCCTTTCTCCGTAACGGAAGAAGGCGCTTCTTTTAAAGTTTTTACATAGTTTTCTATACTGATTTTAAAGCTTACAGGAATTGTTTCCCCTGAAAATTCAATTCCGATGAGCACAACATCGTTTCTTCCCGGAATATTATCAACTCTCGCGATTCTTCCGGAAATCTGCCAATTGCTGCTTCCTGAATTGAATTTTATAATAATTGATTTATTTAAATGAAATTTAAAAGCCTTGACTCCTATTGTCATAATTCCGGAAGTGGAAATATCTACAAGTATTACTTTCCTCGGTATATTTTCAATTACAAGATTTACTTCTCTTGAATTGAGTCCAAGTAATTTATAGTTGGTCTGATTGACAATAATTCTGAGATCCTTTCTTTTTTGAAAGTTGATGTTTGCTTCAAGAAGCTGTCCCAGATTGATTATAAGGTCATCCGGCGGCCGCTGTGTATATGACAAAAATGCATAGTTCAGGTCTGAGTCAGGGGTAGTATAGGCACTGTAGCCTGTTACTCTTGCGTTTACAAAGAATGAGATTATGTCATTTTTACCCGGTACATTAAAACACAATCTGAGTGATACAAGATTTCCTGATTCCCTTATCAGCGAGATGAAATTATCACCTGTGTTGACTATGATTCTGCTCTTTTTCATTGATGTTGAATAGAGCAGGCATTTCCTGTGAACTCCGCCGCATCTTACATATATCTCTTTCTGGTTAAGATGTGTCGCAGCGACAATATCTTTTGTAAAAGTAATATCAATATCATTGTAGAGTTCATATAGTTTTGATATCTGGAGACTGGTTAGTATGGCCATATTTTCAATTAATGATATGATTTTATTATTGTTGATGTCAATAAAAATAAAGCAGGTCTACATCAATAGCCTGCTTTATTATTTCCCGGTATACCCTGTAATTTAAATATCCTGAATAAATGACACTGGCCGAAGCGGATCTGAGGCGCGAGGCTGGAAATTCCCTTTTCTTATTTGAGTTTCGCTGCTGCTGCCTGGGCTGCTGTTAGTACGGCAGTTGACCAGTTAATGGTATTTACTACCATTATTTCTTCCAAAGCAGCCTTATTCCCGGTATTTCCAAGTGCGTTGATAACTGCAATAACTGCCCTTCTGTCAATAGATTGAGTAATTCCGGCAGACTGCCTGTCGTTCTGATCCCTTAAAAAAGCGCTTAATGCAGCTACAGCCTCATCGCTTTTATAGGTACCCAGTGTTGAAATTGCTGTGAGCTTCTCATTTATGTCATAATTGCTGAAAATCATTTCTTTCAGATATGGAACTGCTTCCGGAGGCTTTACAGACGAGGCTCCTATCATGCTGCATGACAGGAGTCTGATGTTTGAGAGTTCTGTCTGTTCGGCAATATTGCCGGGCTTGTTGGTTATACCCTGGTCAAGCGCCCCTGCTGCAAAAACTGCTTTTTTGTCATCAGGTGCCGCAGAATTGTTTTCAGCTTCAAGCGCAAGATATTTGTTTTTGAAATCTGAATCTTTATTGATGATTCCGGTCAGTATTTCAGAAGGATCATCCGCTATAATTCCAAGAGCTTCTTTTGCCCTTTCCCTTACTCCTGATAATGGAGAATACCAGCCTGAAGAAGCGTAAAATACAGATTCATAGGTTTCTTCAGCTTTAAGTTTTTCAAATGCTGTAACAAGGGCATATGCCAAAGTTTCGTTTTCCCTCATGTTTGCATTACCGTAGAGGCGCATATTGATATTCCTGAGCATCAGGACAAGTTCCCCGGTATATTTCGTTGAACCGATTTTCCCAAGTGCTGTTATTGCCTCTCCCCTGATAATCAGGTTATCGCTGTTTATAAGAGCGTTGTAAATCTGGTCCTCAGCTTCAAGCGCTTTTAGTTCACCCAGTTTTTTTATGCTTATTTTTTGCAGCTTGTCATAAAGTCTTTTTTCGCTGATATCTGATATGCTGCTTCTGATAGTGTTGGTTTCTGTTAGTGATTGCATAATTACCGGGATAAGCTCGCGGCCGTCCTGCTCCGCTATGTTCTGCATTATGCTTAATTTATATTCAATCGTATTGAGCCTGTTATAAAGCCTTGTCCACATTGCCGTGTTCTCGTCTCCATAAACGGAAACTCCGATAAAAAACAGGACTGCTAAAACTGATAATTTTTTCATGGTATTTTCTCTGTTCATTATTATTTCCCTGGTTTGATTTCTTTTTCAATAAATGCAAATACTTTTTCAACAGTTTCTACAACAGTGCCGTCCGGAGTTTTGATTATGCTTTTTTCTGTTCTCTTTCCCTCTTTTTCAGAATATTCATAAATTATTTCATTTATAACACTCTTTTCGCCTTTGTAGATAGTTTCAGAGGCAATAAGGTTATCTTTGTTATATTCGTAGACTGCGCCGGATGTTTTTTTCCCTGATTTGCTGTAATGACTCATTTCTGTCATCAGCTCATTGCTGTATTTGTAGAGAAAGTACTCTTCAAGTGTTCCTGCCGGGGAGTAGCTGTTTGTTCTGATGTTATTACCGTTTTCATAAATATATTCATTATATCCAAGCAGCACATCTGCTGAATCATATATTTCCCATTTTGATTTCAGGGAGTTGTTTCCTTCATATTTGTAAACAGATCTTGAAATCTGTTTCCCTGTATTATCATACAGAATTGTCGCTGTAACATTCCCTGTTTTATCATAGGTAATCATCTTCATTTTAAGAAGAATGTTTTCCCTGTCAAACCAGGAGAACAAAACCCTGTCACTGCTGTATTCTGCAGAAGATGTTTCAAGTACAACTCCTGAATTGTCGTAAGTTATTGATTTGATCAGGCGGTCGCTCCCATCTTCATAGGTGTTGACTGTTTTTGTATCAATATAATCATTCCGCTGATATTTTATTTCACTAAGCAGAACCGGAATCCTGATTATTACCGGACCTGTTGATGTATTTTCCTGCTTTATCTGCGGGACTTTGTCATCAGTCTTGACTGATGGGGCAGGGGTTCCTGCGCATCCGGAAAAAACTGCAAGAATAATAAAAAAAGTAATTAATAGTGCCAAAGTTTTTTTCATGTCATAACTCCTGTTTGAAGTATAAAGTTTTGCGGTAAAATATTAAATACGATTTTAAATAAGATGAAGCTTAAATCCATCAGAAAAAAGAAAACCCCCGCGGAGCCGCTTGGCGAAAATCTCTTGAACTCATATGTTCAAGTGGGTTTCGTTTGCGGGAAATTCTGATTTGCAAGAAGCAATTCAATTCAAACCCGGCACAAGGAATCCCCTTTTTATGGTTTGTCCCAAGAGATTTAACACACCGCCCGGTTTCCGCAGGTTAATCATCTTCAAGTACACTCTCTATACAGGTAATAATCCTTTCTGTCAATTCTGTAAACTCACTTTCAATGATTTGATTGTTACCTGAATTTCTTTCTTTGTAAAGTTCATCAATAAGATATACTGATGTAAGAAGAGCTATTCTGAGAGGATCTTTCATTCCTGTTGTGGTTTCAACCTTGCTGATTATTTTTTCAAGGTAATCAAGTATTTCCTTCATATATACAGGATCTTCATCAACCTGTATTCTGAAGGAAGTACCTAATACCTTTATCTCAACAAGGTTGCTTCCCATAATTAAAAAATATCTAACTGCGCGCTGCTTTCCGGATATGCGGATTCAGACTCTTCTTCAGAGTTATCATCCTCATTTTCTGAAATATCACCGGCCGGATTGGTTTCAGCCGGAGGGGATGCCTTGAAATTCTCAAACAGTGAATTCTTTTCAGGTTCATCTGCTTCAGAATCTGTTGAATCGCTGGCGTCGTTCCCTGGAGTACTGTCAGATTTTTCATCAGAGACTGAAATATTATCAAGGTCTTCCAGCTGTCTTATAGCTTTTACAATACCTTCTTCAATTTCACTCTGATTACTTCTGAAATCAGATATTATCGCTTCGAGTTCATCAGTTCTGCTGTTTGCCGATTTAAGCTCTGATTTAAGTATGTTGTTTTCTTCTTTCAGAGCTTTAATCAGTTCTACAGCTTTAAAGACTTTATCTTCAAGTCTTTTGATCTGTTCCAGGGATAACATGATCAGGCTCCCATTGCCTGTTTGGCTTTCTCTACAAGCATAACAAAAGCGGCTTTGTCTTCAATCGCCATGTTTGAAAGCGCTTTTCTGTTAATTTCCACTCCTGCCTTGTTAAGTCCGCAGATAAGCTTTGAATATGTAAATTCCTGGTTTCTGCATTCAGCAGAAATACGGGTAATCCAGAGTCTTCTGAAATCCCTTCTTCTTGTTTTCCTGTGATCATAGGAACTCTGGAGGGCCTTCATTACCGCATCTTTTGCGGTTCTGAAGAGCAGACTTCTTCTTCCCCTGAATCCTTTGGCATGTTTTAAAATCTTTTTTCTTCTGTCGTGCCTTCGTGTTCCATCGACTGCTCTGGGCATTTTATTCTCCTTCTACTTCTACTACTTCAATTACTTGTAAGGCATTACTGCTTTGAGTCTTGCTGTTTCAGGTTTGGAAAGTATTGCGCCTTTCCTGAGACCTCTTTTTCGTTTTGAATTCTTTTTGGTCAGAATGTGTCTCAGTCCCTGTTTCTTGTACTTTACTTTTCCGCTGCCTGTAAAAGAAAATCTTTTTGCAGCGCTTTTTCTGGTTTTCATCTTTGGCATAGAGCCTACTCCTCTATTTTTTCCCTTTCGGATTTAGTATCATTGACATAAAGCGTCCTTCCATCATCGGCGGTCTATCCATGACAAATTCGCCTTCAAGAAGATCAAGCATTTTAAGAAGCACGTCTCTGCCGAATTCCGTGTGGGCAAGCTGCCGTCCTTTAAAACGGATTGTAACTTTTACCTTGTTGCCTTCATCAAGAAACTCTTTAACATGTTTTGTTTTAAAAGCAAGATCATGTGTTTCTATCAACGGCTGCATTCTGACTTCCTTGATTTTAATCAGTTTCTGTTTTTTTCTCGCTTCTTTCAGCTTTTTTTCCTGATCAAAACGGAATTTACCGTAATCAAGTATCTTGCATACCGGAGGCACAGCCTGAGGGGCAACCTCAATAAGGTCAAGTCCGGCTTCTTTAGCCATTGCCAGAGCTTCTGTTATTGAAACAACACCCTGTTGTTCACCATCATCACTAAGAAGTCTGACCTCTTTTACACGTATAGCTTCGTTAATTCTTAAATCTTTTTCTTTTGCGGCCAATCACACCTACCTATCAATTAAATATTTCATGAAAATATATCATTGAAAAAAAAAAGAGTCAAACGGTAACATAATAGATAGTTGCAAAAACAGGTAATAGATAATAAAATCTGTGTCCATGACACTATTTTCAATACTGCTTTTTCCGCTTTCATCTCTATGGTTAATTTCAGGAAAACCTGAAACAGACAGGCTTAAACAGATATGGAATGATTTCAGGGATTACTATCTTCACGGCATATTCTATTTTATCCCTGCTATTTTAATTGTTAACCTTCTTACCGGTTTTTTAAACAGGACATATTCACTGGCAAACATTTATTTGTACCACTTTTTTACAGATTTTTTTTATTTTCAGCTGATTTCAACAGCCTTCTGCCTCTTTAATTTTCGCAATATGATGTATGCAGGGCCTGATGAGAAAATGAAACACTATTTTTTATTTTTCTCGGGATTTTTTACAGCTCTTACTGTTTATTCAGCACTGCACAATAACAGTTATGGTGATATTTATTCTTATTTTATCCTGCCTGCCGCCTGGCTATTAATGGCCGGCTTTACAGTTTTTTTTCTTGTTTACAGGGAAATGGAAAGCGGTATTGTTAAGGGATTATTCATCAGCGGCTTATTCCTGTTTCCGGCTGCTGCGGCATTAATACCTTTTTTCTTCTATATTAGACAATACGCCGCATCAGGTTTAATACAATTTCTGCTTGTACTATGCGGATATTTTCTGGTGAAAATTAACAGGGTCGACTTATAGGCAGATGAAAAATATCCGAACCTGAGCGGCTGCCTTGCTTCATTCAATTGAAATTTTGTAAAACCGTTCATAAGCCCATTTACTTGACATCGGTAATACTCTTAATTACTATTGGTAATATATATTTATCAGTACAGGCGACGGAACAGGCAGCCAGGCTGAAAATATTTTTAAAAACATATTTTTTTACCCATAAAAAATATTCAGGAGGAAAATCATGGGAAATTATAATAAAGATTTCGAGAAAGCGCTCGAAATCGGACGTCCACCCAATATCAAAAAGCTTTTTCCCAATTCAAAAGCTCTTATTGTAAGCGGTAAAGTCATTGACAGGGCAATGCTTGGCAAAGGGAAGGCAATGACTATTGCCGCAAACGGAAGAAGCAGTTTTGTTATTAAAGGGGCCCTGATGGCTGCCCAGAAGGCAAATGCCGGAATAATTATTGAAATCGCGAAGTCCGAAGGCGGCGCATCTTCTTACTGTCCTGTAAGTTACTGGAATATGGCTATGTATGTAGATTCACTCTGCAATGAGCTTGGAATCACTGTTCCTGTTGCTGTCCATGCGGACCACTATGGAATCAAGGACGACAAGGATATTGAAGCTGCAAGAACAGAAATCCCCAGTATGTTTGATGCAGGTATTACTTCCATTGCAGTTGATGCATCACATCTTCCTGATGATAAAAATCTTCTTGCAAATCTTGAGCTCAACAAATATATTCCCTCATGGGCAGGTCTTGAAACTGAAGTCGGAGAAATAAAAGGGTCAACCGGCCTTTCAACACTCAAGGAAGCCTCTTTCCTTATCGCAGGGCTTAACGCACATGGTATTTTCCCTGACTGGATTGCGCTTAATAACGGTACAACACACGGTATTGAGGCAAGCGATGCAGGTATTCAGGTGGAGCTTACTGCGGATATCCACAAAGGGCTTGAAAAATACGGCATTTCCGGCGCCCAGCACGGTACATCCGGCAACAGCTCTGAAAGATTAAGGGCAATTGCGCAGAATACCCATACAACCAAGGCAAATGTTGCAACAGCTCTCCAGATGATCTCCTGGGGTCTTGAAGTAAATGATTACGGCAACGCAATACTTGATTCTAACGGCAATTTCATAAAAGTCAAAAATGAAGGGCTTACTGAAGAGATGTGGAAAAAAGTAGTTGCCTATGCTGATGAAAAAGGGTGGAAAAAAGGCGATTACAAAAAACTCAACCTTCCTTTTGAAAACAAATTCTGCGGACAGCCTGCAGATGTAAGGGACAGAATGGCAAAAAGGGTAGAGGATTTTGTCTATGGCATACTTGTAAGTGTATTCAATGCCAAAGACACTGCTCCACTTGCAATTGAGGCTATTCTTAAGGCCGGTTCATACGATCTTGGGCCTAAAGGAAAGAAAATCGAGAATCCGGCAGACTGGACACCCGCTAAAATTGCTGAAAAAGCTAAATTGCTCGACGGTGATAAAGGCACAGCCGGTAATTTTGACGACTGATTCCAATAAATCATGCCCCTCATCGAGGGGCATTTTTCTTTCACAGCTGGAAGTCCATGTCTGAAAAAACACTTTATAGCCGGATTAAAGAAATACGCAGGATAAAATCAATATTTACGTCAGTTTCAGCCCTTCCTTTTCTGGTATTGCTTATATCTCTTATAACAGTTGCTGCAGCATATTACCTCTCATCTGAGCAGGTCTATTTTATATATGATCCTTATACAATTGAAACATCAGGTATGGGATTAAAAGATATAAGAAAAAAAGGGATCAGGGAGCGGGTCGATTTTACATTTTTTGAAACAACTTACAGTGAGTTTGACAAATTCTATAGTGTTTTTTCCCGCCGGGATGACGGTAAAAAAAGGATTGTCCTTACATCGCATCTTTATTCGATGATTAAAAATGAAGAAACTTATGCTTCTTTTTTAAAAAACAGAAGAGTTTATTTATTCGGGCCACTTTTTGATTATAATACTGATGAGGAATCAGGTATCAGCGTTTCCCCGGAATTTTCAGAAAAAAAGGGGTTATCAGGTATCTGGAGCGGTATTGAAAAAGTTTTTTTCCTTCTTCCGCAGGATGTTTATGGAAAAGAAGAAAATACTGAACCTGAAAAACAGCTGATTTCCTGGTTGAAAGAGAGTTTTATTGCAGTTAACCCTGAAGGAAAGACATATTTCCAATTACTGGATGAAGACATTATAGCACAGGCAGATCTTCCTCACAGGTCTGAAAGAGACTTATCAGCTCTTTCTGTGTTGTGCATAAGGTCCTTAAACAGCAATTCAGGAAGTCTGATTGAAAATTATCACGCTAATATGATGATTTTCGATTTTATCAACATAAAAAACCTCCCGACTCCCATTAAACCGGCAGCCCCTTTAAAGACAGCTATTGCAGGATTATTGAGCTATGATTATAATCTTTCCCTGCAAAGGATTATTTTTCCTGTAAAAGGGGCAATTATGTCAGGTATGGTAAATTATCATCCTGTTTTTACATTGAGGGTTATCGGTCAAAAAAAATAAAATATTTGACAAAGAATCCTGTAAGAAATATAATCAAATCTAAGTAAGATATAAGCGGTATTTTTCGCAAAAGGAGATGGTAATGACACGAGCCGGCCTGATTTTTGGCTTATTTATTTTGATGTCTGTGCTACTCGCTTTACCGGTTACGGCTGATGAAGAAACAGAAAACTTGGTTTCAAGCATTCTGGATGATTTTGATAACCCGGATCAGAGCAAGTGGATAATAGTTGGTAGTAAGTTTACTACCGAAGGATACCCTAAAACAGCTTATCCAGTTACCTGGCCAGCGGCGTTATACGGGTCCAACAAGGAAGGCAAGGAATACAAGGTTTTGGGGATTAACGGAAAGTTTGACCGGATGGGATATAATTATATAGAATTGATACCTGACAGAAAGAACGAGAAAGGCGAATATACAGGTATTCCTATTCCCGGAAGATGCAAGGTCCTTGACCTGTGGACATGGGGATCAAACTATGATTATTATCTTGAAGCTCATTTAACCGATTACAGGGGAGTAACACACGTTCTTCCGCTCGGTAATCTTAATTATGAAGGCTGGAAAAATCTGAAAGTTCAAATACCCGGGTACATCCCCCAGGGAAGGACATATATTCCTAAATTAAAACAGCTCAGCCTTGTTAAACTTGTAATGTGGACAAGACCTGCTGAGAGGGTAGATGATTTTTATATCTATTTTGATCAGATCAAGGTTCTTACAGATGTATTTATATCCCGGTTTGACGGTGATGATCTGTCCCAGCCAGAAACTGTTCAGGAAATCTGGGCTGATGCGGGAGGAAAATGATGAAAAAAATAATGATTGCATTGATATTGGTACTTGTTTTTTCAGGATCAGCAGCGATTTTTGCCCAGACACGGGAAGCCGGAGAACCTGTTCCGGAAAACATCGGTGTTGACTCTGCCCAGCAGAAACTCAAGGAAGTTTCCATTACCAAGTTTGAAGATCCAGCTTTTTTCTATACATCAATGTCCCGTGACGAGGGATTTGTTATTACAAGAAAACTTCCAGGCTCACCTCTTGAAAAAGCTCCGATAGAAGATGAGGAACAGCTTGGAATTAATGAAGAAGATAAATATGTTCTGGGTTTAAAGGTTCATTATGACAGAAGGGGTGTCAATTCCTTCGCTGTAATGCCGGTAAAACCTCTTCCTATACCTGGAGTAACAAAAACCATCTCAGTATGGGTTGCCGGAAGAAACAACAATCATGTTTTAAGTATTATTCTGCTTGATTTTTTCAATAATCCGCAAGAGCTTGTTGTAGGTAAAATGAATTTCTCAGGCTGGAAAAAACTTACTGTAGCTGTTCCTCCGAATATTATTCAGAGGGATTTTCACTATGCAAATGTAAACGGGATAAAATTCGCAGGTTTCAGGGTAGACTGTGATCCGGTCGATACCTATGGAGTTTACTATGCGTATTTTGATGATCTCAGGGTTGTAACTGACCTCTTTTCGGAAGAGAGCAGGGATATTGATGATATGGCAGACGGCTGGTGATAAGCTGTAAAACAAGGATCGGGCTGATTTAATATCGCCCGGCATAAAAAAGGGGGGCTGTCCAGATGCATTAGCATGGACAGCTTTTTTTTGTTTTCCGCACAGTATGGCATTAACTTTTTATTAGTGATATATTGGGTTTAGTGTTGACATTGAGTTTATTTACTGGAGAAATCAAGTGCAGATTGATATTGGGGCAGGAACAGTGATTGGAGCAAATTCTGTTTTTGAAGGCAGATTCGCTGTAAAAGGTAATCTCAGAATAGATGGAAGATTTGAAGGGACCGCCCTTCGTGTTGACCAGCTTCAGGTAGGCCCTGAAGGAAAAGTTAAGGCAGACATAACAGCTACCAATGTTGTAGTTGAGGGTATTGTAATCGGCAATATTACTGCCACGACAAGAATATTACTTCTTTCAACGGCAAGGGTATTGGGAGACTTAAGGACTCCTGAACTTATCATACAGGACGGTGTTGTTCTTGAAGGAAAATGCACCATCAGCAGGATGGAGCTTGACAGTACAAAGGATTATATCGAAAAACTTTATAAGAAATAGGGTTTTTAAATCCCTAAGGACTTCGGCTTTTTTCCTTTTATTTATTATTGCAGCTTTGCCGGTTAAAGCGCAGCAGCTTGTTTTCAGCCCCTCCGCAGCCGGTGTTTATAAGAAAAGAACTGTATATAACCTTAGAATAAAGGAAAACAGCACTTATAAAGGTTCTGTATACAGAGAGGTCAGGGAAAAATACTCACTTGTCTCGGAAGAAAATAATATAAAAACATTTGAAGGCAATACTTTCGTTTTTGAAGAACTTAAAAATGAAGGAAGAGATAAAGCCGGAAAGATTGATGATACGATTGAAGGCAGCTTTATTCTCTCTCCTGACGGGTCAATAAAAAGGGGAGCCGGCAGCAGTTTCCCTTTTTTAACCGGCTTTCCTGTTTATCCGGCTGATACATCGCTGAAACAGGATCAGATGTGGACTTCCACGGGCGATATTCTGACCGATCCGCTTAAAAAAGGAATTTACACAAGAGTCAGGTTTATCTGCCAGTATAAATATGACGGATTAACACGTTTCAAGGGGCTTGATGTTCATCAGGTTTCGGCGCAGTATGCCGTCCGCTATAAAAAGGGGGATGACCCGGAAGGTGATAAAGCGCTGATTGATATATCCGGCAGCCATAAGGCTGTAATCTATCTCACTGCCCTTGAAGGACTCCCTTATTTTATACAGGATAATATTGATGAGACATACCGCTATTCTGACCTCACTTACAGCCAGAAAGGGTTTTCGCATACCTGGTACACCGATGTTATTCCGATGAAAAGGGGTGATGTCAAGGAAGAGATTTTCCGGGCCATGACAGACAGCGGACTTGAAAGTGACGGTTATTCAGTTGAGGAGAAAAGAGAAGGAGTATCCCTTACAGTCAATAAAATTCACTTTGTCCCTGACAGCGATCAGCTCCTGCCGGGAGAGGATAAAAAAATCCGGACCATTGCAGGTGTGCTGCTTAAAATCCCGGAAAGAAGTTTTCTTGTTACAGGCCATACTGCCGATGTGGGAAGCGCTGAAAGCCAGCTTGAACTTTCTGTCAGCAGGGCCCAAAAGATTGCGCAGATGCTCGTTTTATACGGCATAGGGCCTGATAAACTGATATATAAAGGAATGGGGGGAAAAGAGCCTGTTTCAGACAACAGCAGCGAAGAGGGAAGGGCAAAAAACCGGCGTGTCGAAATTATCATCCTTGAAGATTAAAAAAGGGGGAGAGTCGTTTGAAAACGGCTTCTCCCCGTGTATGAAATACTTATCTGTTATTTTTTAATGGAATAAAAAGCTTTTTTCCCCGGATATTCTGCTGTGCTTCCAAGCATATCCTCAATTCTAAGGAGCTGATTGTATTTTGCCAGCCTGTCTGACCTTGAAAGCGAACCTGTCTTGATCTGCCCTGTGCTTAGAGCTACAACAAGGTCAGCGATAAAGCTGTCTTCTGTTTCACCGCTTCTGTGCGAAACTACCGCGGTGTAGCCGGCCCGTTTTGCCATTTCAACAGCTTCATAGGTCTCTGTAAGGGTGCCTATCTGGTTTACCTTGATAAGAATTGAGTTGGCAACTCCCATTTCAATCCCTTTGCTGAGTCTTTTTGTATTTGTAACAAAAAGGTCATCGCCTACAATCTGGATTTTTTTGCCGAGCTTTTCCGTCATCAGCTTCCAGCCGTCCCAGTCATCCTCTGCCATTCCGTCTTCAATTGAAATAATCGGGTATTTTGCGCACCAGGAAGCCCAGTAGTCAGCAAGCTCTGCTGAAGTGAGCTCTTCTTTTGTAGACCATTTAAGGACATATTTCCCTTTTTTCTTGTCATAAAGCTCGCTGGAGGCGGGATCAAGCGCTATGAGTATATCCTCACCCGGGCGGTATCCTGCTTTTTCAATGCTCTGCATTATTACTTCGCAGGCTTCCTCGTTGGATTTAAGGTCGGGAGCGAACCCACCTTCATCTCCGACTGATGTAGAGTATCCTTTTCCTTTAAGTGTTGTTTTAAGGTTGTGGAATACCTCTGTAATCATCCTGAGGCCTTCGCTGAACGATTCAGCGCCTGCCGGCATTATCATGAATTCCTGGAAATCCACTGAGTTATCTGAATGGGCCCCTCCGTTGATAATGTTTGCCATCGGAACAGGGAGTGTACATGCGTGATACGGCCCCAGGTATTTGTAGAGAGGAAGACCCTGAAAATCCGCCGCAGCGCGGGCAGCTGCCATTGAAACGCCGAGTATCGCATTTGCGCCGAGTTTTCCCTTGTTTTCCGTGCCGTCAAGTTCAATCATTGTCCTGTCAATTTCCACCTGGTCAAGCGCGTCAAACCCTTCAAGCTCAGGGCCTATGATTTCGTTTACGTTTTCAACTGCCTTTAAGACGCCTTTTCCCATGTATCTTTTTTTATCGCCGTCCCTGAGCTCAACAGCCTCGTGTTCGCCTGTTGATGCGCCTGAGGGAACAGCCGCCCTTCCGACTGAACCGTCTTCAAGATAAACATCAACCTCTACTGTGGGATTGCCCCTTGAATCAAGTATTTCTCTTGCTTCGATATACTCTATGAAACTCATTTTATGCTCCTTTTTCAATATTTTCTGATACCCATTATAATAACTTTTATTTTTTAATTCTACACTGCATAAGCAGATGATTTAATGATATTCCCCCCTCGCCGCTGTATGATATATCCTGTATCTCCCGGGATTTGAAGCAGATTTCCGCTTTCCCTGTATATTACATAGTATAGTAGTAAACTGGAGGAAAGGGATTATGGGAGAAGCTTTAATGAAGGAAGAGCAGCTTGAGGCTATAGGAGATTATATCAAAAAGCACATAGCGGACTGGATAAAGGAATACAATGTCCTGCCTTTCCCTACAGGAGGAGCTGCGCCTCAGGCTGAAGTACGTGGATTTGATATTTCCCTTACTGAAAGGATTATCAGGGTAGAAGAAGCCATTAAGCATCAGGGTGAACTTATTGAAAAGATACTCCACCAGATGGACAAGCGGTTTGAGCAGATTGACAGGAGATTTGAACAGGTAGACAAGAGATTCGAAGATATGAATAAACGGGTCATCCAGATGTTTATTTACCTGACGACTATATTTATCGTGATAGGAACGCTTGTTTCCGTATTCGGTTTAGTGAAATAAATTATAGCCCTTCAGGGTAATTTTTTATCTTTTCCCACATTCTTAACCCATTGATATTGAAGAAGTGTGTGTCAAAAGTAATTAACTTGGCACCTGTTTCTATTGCGTGGGCGGCTTTCCAGATATCGTTCAGCGGTATCATTTTGCCCTTTCTGCTTAATTCAGATTTGATTTCTCCGAATATTTCTGATGTCCCAATAGTGACGTTAATTATTGTTACACTTTCTTTACCCAGGAAAGTTTTAAGTTCATTTTTATTTTCTGAGAATTTTTTTTGCCCCCGCTGAATCCGGCAAAAAGCTCTCCAGGCATAACAGTAGAAATATAAATAATTTCTGATTCTGCAATCTAATCAAAAACCAGCTGATTTCCAGTCATGAAATTGCTGTAGGCATTTGTATCAAGCAGTATTTTTGTCATTATTGCTAATCTGCCCCGTTCACTTTTTCCAAATCAGATAATAATGTGTCATGCAGTATTTGTTTAACAGTGCGGTTCTGGCTCAAGCCGTATTCTTTAGATTTTTCGGATATTTTTTTATCGAGATTGCTGTCAATACCATGAATTGTTATTGATTTCATTTGAATCCTCCCGTGAACCACTTTTTAATCATATTATAGTTCATAATAAGTATGTTTTATTCCCTCATCAAGCCGTATTCCTTAAGGACAGGTGCGATATCTGTTATGTAGCGAACTGATTTTATGCCGGGGCTGGGCTGCCTGTTTTCTCCTTTCTCGCAGATGAGGATAGAGTTGCCCCCGATTGAACGGAAGACTTCTGTAAAGCGGGGAATATCGTCAATAAACAGGACTTCTGACGGAGAGATCTTTAAAAAATCAAGTGCATTCTCAAAGGCTGAAAGGTTCGGTTTCCCCCTGTAATTGTTGAATACAAGGTCAAAAATATTTTCGAAATATCCACTTATTTCAAGGTATTCAGTAACATTAAGGGCATGCTGTGCCCATGAGTTTGTAAGGATTGAGCACGGAACAGTAACCTTTGAAAGCATTTCGGCAAGAAGGGGGTTTTGGGGGAAAAAACCGGTGAAATCTGTCGGATGTACTGCCATGAAGAATGCCTCGATACCCTCATCTTTAAGCCCTTTGCCCCGCCTCAGCCAGTCAAGCGTTGAATCATAGCTCCTGTCCCGTCCCGCCCTTAAGCGTGAGGCCTCTTTTACCGTAACATTAAGGAATCCGGCAGTGAAAATGTTCATTCTCCTTATCATTTCGGCTTCAATACGGGAAGAGGCCGGATACAGGGTCTGGTCAGCGTCAAAGAGTATATATTTAATCATATAAAGGGATTTGAGCATTAAAAAGGCAATAATTCAACAATTTACGGCAATAATTTTGCTTAAATTATTATTTTTTTAATTTTTCTTGACTTTAAAAATTAACATTGATATAATTTTTTTCGATAGATATTAAGGGAGTTTATTCAGGCTGTGAGCTTGAATCCCAATTATTAAAAGGAGAAGTAAGATGAAAAAATATTTCGTTCTTGCACTTGCTCTAATTGCTTTCGCAGTTGCTCCTGTAATGGCTGAAGTTGCTATTTCCGGTGAATACGATTTTTCAGCAGCATGGAATACTGGCGATCAGGAGTATGCTTCTAAGACAGACAAGATGGAATTTGATGTAAAGGCTGTTATGGATGACTACAACACTTTCAAGTTCGAATTGGAAGAAGGCGGTCTGGATTTAGCTGAAGGTAAAAATTCTATTCTTGATGAACCGCTTACACTTAACTATGCTCATGTTATTACAGACTGGGGCAAATATTTCGGAACAGCAGACAAGGGTTTCGGAATTGTATCAAGTGTTGGTCTTTACAACTACGGATATTCAGAAACTGTAGATTTTACAGGCTATGAACTTGAATATTCAGATGCTGCATACCTCACAAAAAATGATGCAATGAGACTTGATTTCGACATCATGGGTATTGTAAAACCTTATTTTGCTATGAATTTTGACACATACTCAGATAATGGTACTAGCTGGCTGATTGGATCAACAGTTGATTACGCACCAGTATTTGTAGAAGTATATTACATGTCAGATGGCGATTTTACAGATGTTGACGGCAAAGAAGTTCTTAACAGCATGTTCGGCCTTGAAGCTATGTATACCGGCGAAGTTGCTGACGGTGTTGAACTTACAGCAGGTGGTTATTTCAGAATGACAAAAAGCTATGCTGAAATTGATGAAGACGCAATGCTTGACGAATCATGGTCAAAGTACGGCGTAGCTGCTGGAGTAAGCGCATACGGCGCGACAGTTAACCTTGGCCTGAACGGTTTATTCCTTGGTTCAGACGCTGCTGATGTTATGGACGGAAGCTATGCTCTTGCAAACCTCGGCCTTGACGCAACATACGCTGTTCTTGAATGGCTTGATGTAAATGCAGGTATGCTCTTTGCAATGGGCGACTATGCAACAGATTTCACAAATGATGAATCATTCCTCGGAATGGAATTCGGCGTTGCTGTAAAACCTGGAAAAGGCATTTACAGACTCGGTTATATTTCTATGAACGAAGATGCTCTGGGTGCTTATTCACCTCTTTTTGCTGATGCAACACCTGCATCCATGAAGGGCGGTATCTACTTCAAAACAGAAGTTAACTACTAAGATTGTTTGTTAATTTAATAAAAAGGTTGCATTCTTCGGGTGCAGCCTTTTTTGTTTTTTAAATCTGAGTAAAACTTAATTTATCTTCTTCTGTTTCTTTTATTCAGTCTGAAATCGTAGTTGAATTTTAACTCTCCGGCCTCAAGGTTGTCCTGGGTTAAAAATGTGAGAGTAAGTTCTCCATTTCCCTTATCTTTCATTGCTCCCATAAATACAAGGTATCCTTTCGCCTCGCTGTTCCCTTCAATATTTTTTACATCCCCGAGCATGAACATTTTTGCAATACGCTCCTGTTTAATTCTGTTACTTCCCTTTTCTGTAAGTTCTTCGATCTGCATTTCCATTGCGGATTTTGACATCGGCCTGTATCTTTTGTCGTTGTAATAAAACTCAACATCCCGGATATCAAGCTTTAAAGGGGCTCCATCATTGTTTAGGATTTTAAGCTCGAAGATAATAGCGTACTGTGGTGTGAAAATATAGGGAGGGGCTAGAAACGGGTTACCGTCTTTACCGTGCCTTGTTTCAATAGCGGCTCTGTCAAGGTAGCGGCATTCTACTATTATTCCGTTATTCTCGCTTCTTTGCAGGGCAGGATTTTCTGCGACATGGTAAACGGCCGAGGACTGGCAGGATACAAGCATCGCAAAACTATAGATAAGAAGTGCGGCTGTAAGTAACAAATTGACTGTTCTTTTTTTCCCCTCTGAAAAGTATTTATTCATTCATAACCTCTCTTGAATTATTTTTTTAACTTTATATTTAATAAACTTTTTTGTCAAAGCGCCTTTTGCAGTGTAAAGAGAAAAAAAAGATAACATCAGGCGGTACATGGATAACAGACACAGGTATTAAAAATAAGCAGTTTTTTTGCCTTGAATTATGAATCAGGTCGTCTTTTTCTCCGGTTATTTTGAATATAAATAAAAACGGAGGGAAAAGATGAATAATTTAAATTCCATACTTGTCGAGGGAAATCTGACAAGAGACCCTGTTTATTCTGAAACGACTAAAGGGAAAAGCGTCTGCTCGTTTAATATCGCTACCAACCGGTATTATAAACAGGAGGAGGAATTCCAGAATGAGGTCTCATACCTCGATGTAGAGACGTGGGCAAGGCTTGCAGACGCATGCAGGGACCATCTTGCGAAAGGAAGAGGCGTGAGGATTGTCGGCAGGGTAAAGCAGGACAGGTGGGTGGACCAGGAAGGAAAGAATAAATCACGGTTTAAAATCGTTGCCGAGCATGTTGAGTTCAAGCCCTGCAAAAAAAGCGAAGGAGAAGCAGGAGAGGATGATAGCGCGTTAACTGACGCGGCAGATGCTGAAGAAACTGCCGGAGCGGAAGCGCAGGAAGAGGTCCAGGCCATAGAAGTATAGGTTATATTTAAACTGGTTTCATATAACTCCGGTATTTAAACAAATACATAAAAAATACTGGAGTTTTTTTTTATTTAAAATATAATGGGCTGATGGCAAAAAGGATCAGCGAAGAAGAAGCGGAAAAAGCGATAGATAGAATTCGAAGGAAATATAACGATCTTATAGTTATGTATATGCTTGATCCCCGTCTAAAGAGGGCTTTTGAGCAAAGACTCTTTGAGATCAGACAAGGGGGCTTTGACATGGCAAGGTTTTTGCGTGATGAGATAGAATCCTTGCTTGATATTGAAAAAAAAGAACGGGAAAAAATAAATAACGCTGCAAAGAAAAGCAGCGCGGAAAAACAGAAAAAAGCCAGGAAAAATGAGGGGGAGAAAAAGGATTTTGCCGACCGTGTTCTTGAGCAGATCATGGCAAAGATAGAAAAGTACCCTGATATCCATATTCACGAGAACGCAAATCCCGAAATAAGAAAACTTATCGGAACATTGATTGATTTTGATTTAACCAGATGGACATATTTGGAAAAACTTTCAAAAAAATACCGTATCAACAGATATGATCCTGGATTCACCCGCGTTGAAAAAATGCTTGATAATTTTACAAGAATATACACGGATGATATCCCCGCGCGCATTGCAGGTTACAGGAGCATGCTTTATTCATCCCTTGCAAGGAACAAGGATATAGGCAAGGAAGAAAAACTTATCATTCTTGAATGCGCCTTTCTGGTTAAATCGCTGAAGGAAATTTTTTCCGCGCTCACATCGAATTCTGAATTGCTGCCTGATGAAAAAAAGAAACTTATTGACTCAATTGAATACCTTGACCGGATTACAGATGATTTCCGTCTTAAAGATCTTATGACGCTTGCAAAGTGAAATGTTCATTTTGAATTTTTATTAAAACCCGGGAATTATTCTTAAGGGATATAAACTTCATCGTTATTGACGCTGCCGAATGTAAAACCGCTTGTTGGAACAATATGCCAGTCTGTGTTTGTGTTTGAATCATCTGAAGCACTGTTTCTGCAGTTTGATCTTGTGGCTGTAGAGTCTTCAGGGTTAACGCATTCTTCCGGTGTTATCATCTCACCTGAGAACAGCCATGCCCCGGCCTCTGATATGCAGTCTGCCTTATGCAGCATTACATCAGATCCGAATCCCCTGTATTTTTCATCAGAAAGCGAGTTCCTGTTGCTGTAGACAGCAGCATCGATAATATTTCCTTCCGGTGCGGCATATACGGTAAGTGCGCCGTTATTGCCTGAAAGGCCGCTTCCTCCACTTATCCAGAAATCTCTCGCTGAAGGGGAAGCATCAAGCCCTCCGGAAGCGTCAGGTCCGTCCGGCGCGCCTGTTTCTCCTGTCTCATCAATTTCGATCGGAAGATTCTGCGGTTTTGTGTGTATTACGACATATTCGCCTTCAGCAATTTCAAAAGAGGGAAAAATAAATTCCAGGTCATGTTCACAGCAGCACCCTGCGTAAAACACAGCCCCTGCCATATTTCCTGCAGTTTTAATATAAAGTTCCACCATATCAGGGTGGGTTGAGCTTCCGTTTGTTGTGAATTCGTTTATCAGGATATCAGGAACTCTCGGGTTAAAACCGTAGAAATTTGTGCTGAATGATAGTGTATTACCGTATTTATCTTTTACGCGTCCTTTAATAAAATACTCTAAACCGGGGATTTGCTCTTCAGACAGATAAATAATGATTGATGTTCCATTTGCTTCTGCAGAAATATTTCCCGGTGCTGGTTTTATTTCAAAATCTTTCTCCGGTTCCGGCGAAACAATTTCTTTTGAGAAATGGAATTCCACTCTTCTGCTTTCAATATTTGAAAAACCGATTATTTTAGGGGGAAGAATGTTGTCAGGCAGATCAGGATTCAGTATCTCAACCGGGGCGCATGACAAATGAATAATAGTTAGAAACCCGGCCGCGACTGAAAAAATCGGTCTATACATACTTTCCTCCTGACGATATATATATTAACATTGTTAATATATATTTTGATTCAGTATGATGCCGGAGGTTTTTTAAAATGTCAGATGTTACCCTTTTTAACAAGTTCGGAAGAGTTGTCGAAAACGGCCAGCTTATATTCAGGGAAGGGGAAGAGGGCGACCAGATGTATATTATCCAGGAAGGCGCTGTAAAAATCTCTAAAAGCATTGGCGGACGGGAACATATGCTTGCAGTACTTAACAAGGGAGATTTTTTCGGGGAAATGGCAATTGTAAGCAGGATGAAAAGGACTGCAAACGCGACAGCTGTAGGGGAAGTACATCTTCTTGCCTTTAACAGGGAAGGATTTGTCCAGATGGTAGAAAAAAACGCGAAGATAGGGCTCAATATAATTGATAAACTCTGCAGAAGGCTTGAACAGGCGAATCAGCAGATTAAAATGCTTGTTAAAAAAGATATAAAAAGTCTTATTGCAATGAACCTTTATTATACTCTTCAGGGAGCAGGCGTAGATACTGATAACCTTTATTATGACCAGATAACAGGGAATATCGCAAAGAATATGGAACTGCCTGTGAAACTGGTACAGGAAAAATTCGATGATTTCCAGAATGAAAAGATTATATCAATAGCAGGAAATAAAATAACAATAAACAATATAGATAAATTGAAGGAATAGGGTTAGTATACCGTATACCATTATTCGGGAAGGGGATTTTTATTATGTGCGGAATAGTAGGATACTGCGGAAGCAAACCGGCATCAGATATATTACTTGAAGGATTAAGGCGCCTTGAATACAGAGGCTATGATTCTGCGGGAATATGTGTAGGTACTGCTTCAGGGTTTAATGTGATAAAAAAAACAGGCAAGATAAAGGACCTGAAAGCCGCAGTTCCATCTGAGCCTTTCGGAGCTAACGGAATAGGCCATACCAGATGGGCTACACACGGGGGTGTTACTGATGAAAACGCCCATCCTCATACAGACTGCAGCGGCAGAATTTCCCTGGTCCATAACGGGATAATTGAAAATTACACAAAATTAAAGGAAATACTTCTTGCAAAAGGGCATGTCTTTAAATCAGAAACAGACACGGAAGTAATTGTTCATCTGATTGAAGATTTATATGCCGGAGACCTGACTCAGGCTGTACGGGACGCTGTGCAGCGTGTAAAAGGAACTTATGGCATAGTAGTGATGCACGCTGACCATCCTGATATGCTGGTCGGCGCCCGAAACGGATCACCTTTGATTATCGGCATAGGTGAAAATGAAATGTTTATCGGGTCTGATGTTACAGCAATGATATCCTATACCAAGCAGGTCGTTTACCTTGAGGATGGCGAGATTGTAACAATCACAAGGGATGCATACCGGATATCAGATCTCAACGACAGAAAAATAAACAAGGATGTAAATGAGGTAAACTGGGAATTTGAATCGTTTGAAAAAGGGCTTTATGATCATTTCATGCTCAAGGAAATATATGAACAGAAGGAATCAATAACCAGAGGGATGCTGGGCCGGCTCAACCTGGACCAGGCTACAGGGCATCTGGGCGGGCTTAACATGACAAGCAGTGAGCTCCTTAACATTGAACGGATAATAATAGTTGCCGCAGGAACATCTTTTCACGCGGGACTTGTCGCAGCGTATCTTCTTGAATCTGTGGCAAGGATTCCCGCAAATGCGGAGCTCGCATCTGAATTAAGATACAGAAATCCCATTATTCAGAAAAACGCGCTGTATTTTGTCGTGTCGCAGTCTGGCGAAACAGCAGATACGCTGTATGCCATGAGGGAACTTAAACGTAAGGGGGCAAAAGTGCTTGGCATATGCAACGTTGTAGGTTCTACAATTGCAAGGGAAACAGACGGCGGAGTCTATATTCACTCAGGGCCTGAAATTGCTGTAGCCTCGACAAAGGCATTTACTTCCCAGCTTACAGCTCTTTATATTTTTACATTGCTGATCGCGAGGATGAGGGACATGTCTTTTGAGGCTGGCAGCGATTTTGTAAAACAGATGCAGACGCTTCCCGACATGATAAAACATACACTTGATAAATCCGGAGAGATTAAAAAACTTGCGGACAAATACAGTTTTGCGAAAAACTTCCTGTTTCTTGGAAGAGGCATCAACTATCCTGTTGCGCTGGAAGGTGCTTTAAAACTAAAAGAAATATCCTATATACACGCGGAAGGGTTCAGCGCCGCAGAGATAAAACACGGACCGATTGCCCTGATAAATGAGGAAACGCCGTCCCTTTTTCTTGTCCCTGACGACAGGCTGAGGGAGAAAGTTATTTCCAATATGAAGGAAGTAAAAGCCAGAAAAGGGCTTGTTATCGCAGTTTGTGTCGAAGGTGATGAGGAAGTCGCAAGGATAGCAGATGACGTAATTACTGTTCCTCATGCATATGAGTATATGTATCCTTTCGTAATGATCACGCCCCTGCAGCTTTTTGCCTATTACATGGCCTTAAAACTGGGACGGGACGTTGACCAGCCGAGGAACCTTGCAAAAAGTGTTACGGTTGAATAGATTCAGGAAACTGATAAAATCCGGAATATTTTTTATATTTGCAGCCGCAATTTTTTTGTTTATCCCGGAATATTCTCCCGCGCAGCAGAAAACCATTACAGCTTTTCTCGAATCAGGACCGTCCGCTCTTTCAGGTATGCCGGGGTTAGGTGTAAATGTCCTGAAAGGGTGGAAAGGAATATATCAGCTGCCGGCAGGGTCAGGGACAGCTGAAAAAGTTACAGTATATTTTTCAAAAACCTCAGTTCCGGTTTTTGAGAGCTGGAGTGAAGTAAAAACAGCATCGAACACTATCTTTAAAGCAGGGCAAAAGAATCTTTTTATATACCGTTATCTGGAAAACTGGACACTGTTTATCGAGTTTAATAATGATGATATTCCTCCGGGCGCTTTATTTTTTACAGATGCGCTTATACAGCAGATGATTTTTTTTGTAAGGGACGGCAGCAATTTTGTTAATTCTTCATTTCCAGCTGTTATAGAATATAAACCTTAACCGATCTTTTTAATTCATTTTAAAGTTAAGACAGATAAGTGCTTAAAACTCAATAATTTATCCCGATAATATAATATGAAAAAGTTAATTTACCTGATTCTTTTTTTTATCGGTGTATGCTATATCCACCCGCAGGATAAAAACCCTGTGGGAAGCCTTAAAATAACTGCCGGAGATATTATTATTGAGGAACAGGCTGACGGGGGATATCATCTCTGGATAAAATCTAATGGCCGGACAGGATCGGTAATGATAACTGAATCGACAGCAGATCCGGAGAAAAAAAACGCGGTTTATGCGCTGCGCTCCGGTGTCTATAATACCGTTAACGGGGATGAAAAAAGAATTCTTGACGGAAAAGAGCTTGATCCGGCAAGAGGGCTTTATTTTCTTATTGATTCCACGCCTGAAAACCATGAAAAACTGGGTCAGGCTTTTCATATTTTTATACCTTATATTACTGAATTTGGTTATCCCTGGAGCCGCAGCGGAGAAATCTATATAACTTCAGGTACATTTCTGAATATACGCAGCTTCACAAAGCAGTTTGGAGATTACAGCGGCGGTTTTCTGGATAATCCGTTTGTTCTTGATGTTATCCAGATCCCGGTAACTGTAAAACCGGCCGGCGATTATATGAAAGAAGCTGTAGAAAGTTTTTCCGAAATTGCGGACAAGGGAAGCGGAGATATAATCTATTCAAGCGCAGATAACCTGCTTGCTGATATTGGAAAAGTAATCTCTTTATTCGACGCCCCTTCCATAGATATTGTTTTTGCCATTGATACAACCGAGAGCATGAAAAATGATATTGATATACTGAAGAAAGGTTTTTTAAAACTGCTTGAAGAAAAACTGGAAGGGCATGAAAAGGCAAGGGTAGGAGTTGTTTATTACAAGGATTACGGTGAAGAGTATTTAACAAAAACATTTCCCTTTACAGAGGACATACCGGCTGTCAAGGGGCTTGTCAACTCTGTAAAAGTGTGGGGAGGAAAGGATCGGCCCGAAGCTGTTTATGAGGCACTTTACGAATGTGTTTACGGCTATTCCTGGGAAGCTGATGACAGGGTAGTCATCCTCATCGGTGATGCACCTGCCCATCCGAAGCCTCGCGGAAGTATTACAAAAGAAATGGTATTTGAAAAAGCAGCGGCGGAGAATGTCAGTCTTTATACAATAATCCTGCCGCCATGATGAATCTGCGGCTGAATACAGCTGCAGTGTATAATGTAAGTGAGGCAATTTCTGTTAACGGAAAATATCAGTATTTGTTCGCTTCTTCCGCTTTTTCAAGTATTTTTTCTGAAAGTATTTTCGGCCATTCAGGATAATATACCCGCTCTTCTGTTTCATATCTGGCAAGGATCTCTTTGAATCTTTTTATTGATTCACTGTAATTTTCCTGTTTGTAATGGATAAAAGCAATTTCATATTCAGCTTCAATAACTTTTCCCTTCATGTCCGGGTATTTTTTGATGAATTCCTGGTAATAAAACAGCGCTGCCTTATAGTTACCCCAGTCAACAACAGCGCTCTGTGCGTTTTTAAAATATTCCTCCGGCTGGAGATTTTCAGGAATACTTTTCGGTACACCCCTACAGCCTGAAAACAGGAATAATAAAACTGCAGATGTTAGAAGAAGATTGATTGTACGGGTTTTCATTTTTCGCCTTGTTTATGTTTATTGATATAGTTCGTCTTTTATCGGGAGTGTGTTTTTGAGTTCCTTGATATATTCCTTAGGATCACCCATCGGCACATAACTATCACAGGAGGAAAGACTTCGTCTCGCAACGGTAAAGTATTTGTAAAATTTTTCGCCGCCAAGTTTTTTAACCCATTTTCCGGCAGCACACCTGACTCTGAGGTAATATTGAGTTCCGCTGCCTTCAAGAGTTCGTACTATTCTGCAGTTGCTGCAGTTTGCACAGTAAATCTTGTCTGTTGAATATTCATCGTCCTGACAGAAAGTATTATGATCTTCCATCAGTACCTCCTTTGTTTAAATGAGATAATACCATGATCGTCTTTTTACCGTCAATAGTTTAGTCAGAGCGTCTCCTCATGTTCATCAATTATGCTCAAATAAACACTTTTGCCTTTTACAAAATCAAAACCGTCTATTTCTGTCATTGCCCTGCCGACATCTCCTTCTTTTGCCCTGTGCGTTGTTATGATAATCGGCACATAGTTATCGATGGAATCTTCCCCGTTCCTTTTTTGCAGAACGCTTGAAATACTTATGCTGTGCTGTCCGAAAGCTGAGGCGATTTTAGCCAGTACTCCCGGCTGGTCCTTTACCGTGATACGTATATAATATCTGCCGCTTTCCTCGCCCGGAGGCAGCATTACTGCAGGAGCAGTTATATCAGGCCAGATGGGCAGGCTTCCGAACGTATTTTGTGCAGTTCCCAGAAGAACGCTGATGATGTCAGATATTATCGCGGAAGCGGTAGGAGAACCTCCGGCTCCTCTGCCGTAATACATTGTATGTCCGACAGCATGGCTGTAAATGCTGATTGCGTTAAAAGGGCCGGAAATCCATGCCAGAGGATGCTCCTTGCTGATAAATGAAGGAGCTACCTTAACTGAAAGTTTTCCGTTAGATATTTTTGCCATGGCGATAAGTTTAATTATATAGCCTAGCTCTTTTCCGGAAGCAACATCAAAAAGATCAAGATTATCAATCCCCGAGACAGGGATCGAGTCAAGATTTACCTGCATTCCGAATGCAATTGAGCTGAGTATAGTCAGTTTGTGTGCCGAATCCATTCCTGAGACATCAAGAGTCGGATCAGCTTCAGCAAGCCCTCTTTCCTGTGCCCCGTTTAGTGCTTCCCTGTAGGTTATCCCGTTTGTAGTCATTTCAGTAAGAATATAATTGCATGTACCGTTTACAATACCGTAAAGTGCCTCATTTTTATTCGCAATAAGGCCGTCGTATAATGCTCTGATGACAGGGATGCCGCCTCCGCAGCTGGCTTCAAAGGAAACTGTTACATTGTTCTCCCTTGCAAGGGAAAAAAGTTCCACTCCGTAGTGGGCAAGCAGCGCTTTATTGGCAGTAACAAGATGCTTGCCTGCTTTTAATATCTTTTTTGCAGATTCACGCGCTATTGTAGTACCGCCCATCAGCTCCACTACTACGATTACGTCCTTGTCTGAAAGTACGGAATCAAGACCGCTTGTAAAAAGTCTGCTGTCAAGTCCAAGCTTTTTGGCATGAGTAAAGTTAATGTCTATAATATATTTAAGAAAAAAATCTATATTTGTCCTTTTTTTAAGGAAGTCAATATCATCCAGTAAAAGCTTTGCAGTTGCTCCGCCTACAGTTCCACATCCAAGAATTGCAACACCCTTTTTTTCCATAGTAATCACCAGTATGCTCCTTTTTCGGGGTTATATTATTGTGAGGCCGGTAAATTGTCAATAATAAAGGCAGTATGACAGGGGGTATATCTTGGATATCATCTTCCATTCTGTTAAGCTCAATTCCGATGGATATTCTAGAATTTAATATAAACGAACTGCTTTGTGCGGACAGGCTGATGGATTTTTTCAGCACTTATCAGGAAGATGGGCAGGTAATAAGCAATGGTTTATATGATCTTCCTTTTGTTGACGGCATAAATGTTATCTGGGGATTTCATGTTCTTGAAGCTGCCGCAAAGTCCGGTATGGAGAGAATTTACTGCAGGAATCTGAAAAGTAATAATCTGACTATGAAGGAAAAGCTTGAAACCGCGCTTATGACCGAAGGCAGGACAGACCGCTATTCCTGGAGTGAAAAAGAAAAAATATATCTGTTTATTGAAAATATTCTCCACGGTGAGGCAGATGAGCGGCTGTTGCGTCTTGTTCAGAGCGGAGGGTCTTTTATCCCTTCTGTTCTTATCTATTCTTCTCTCCCTGATTTTATGAAAAATATTGTTGAAAAGGGGATGGCTGATCTTAAGACTGCAAGAAGCTGCGTCAATATACCTGAAAGAGCTTTTAAATTGATTGAAGAATATTTCTCTCATCTCTCATTCAGCAAAAGAAGGATCATGCTTGTAAATATATCCGAGATTATCAGCCGAAACACATTTGGTGAAAAGGAAGCTGTAAAACTCGCAAGAGAGATTATGGCTTCTGAAGAACCTTCATCAGAAGCTGAGAGAAGAAGATATCCGGGACTTACCGGCAGTTTCAGGCAATTTGATGCGTTTTGCGAGTTAAATCTTAAAAACACCGGGATAACACTAAAATCTCCCCCCTGGTTTGAAGGTGATGCCTATGCTGTCTCATTTTCCTTTAAAAGCGCGAAGCAGCTTGGAAAAATAATTGCTTCCCTGGAGAGGCTCAAGGAAAACTCTGATGAAATTTTCAGATTATTATAAAAATTATTATGAAAGCATTTTTGACCGGATCTATATTTCTGAAGATGTGCTGAACCTTCCTCCTGCTGTTCGGGCGTCTGAAAGGCTTGAGCTCCCTCTTTATGTCATTGCCACTGAAAAAGAGATATCCCCCGATCATCTTAACAGCAGAACACTTTATATAACAAAAAGGAAAGGGCAGACAGTCGGCAAATGCCCCGGTACAAGAGGGCATATCTGCTGTAATTATGTTACGATAGATCTTTACAACGGATGCACGCTCGGATGCAGTTACTGCATCATGAAAAGCTATTTAAACTTTGCACCGGTAACAGTATATGCAGATACAGAACCGGCGGTTGAAGAGCTTAAAAGAATTGCCCGTCTTAACAGGGACAGGATTGTAAGGGCGGGAACAGGCGAGACCGGGGACTCCCTTCAGTTTGATCCTCTTTTTGAAATGACAGAGGATTTTATCAGAGGGCTCTCCGGCATTGATAATATCTATTTTGAAGCAAAGACAAAAACCTGCTTTGTCGATCATCTGCTTGATATTGAAAACAAGGGAAACGCTGTAATAAGTTTTTCTCTGAATCCCGAATCTGTTGTCGAGGCGGAAGAAACCGAAGCCTTTTCACTTGATGAGAGGCTTGATGCGGCATTAAAAGCTGTGTCTGCAGGATATAACCTTGCTTTTCATTTCGATCCTGTTATCTGCGGAGAGGGATGGGAAGAGGAGTATCTTGAAACTGCAGATAAACTTTCACAGTTTCCCAAAGGGAAAATCAAATGGATAAGCCTTGGCACATTCAGGTATCCCCCTGCGCTTAAAGATAAAATCGGGCAGAGGCCCTATCTTTTTGATGAATATGTTCCCTGCAGGGACGGCAAATACAGATATGTCCAGAAGCGCAGAAAAGAGGTTTACCGCCTGCTTTATGAAAAACTTACTCAGGTCTCCGGCGGCGCTTCGGTATATATGTGCATGGAAAGCAGCCCTGTCTGGAAGCATGCGGCAGGAGGTGTCCCTGGTGAGCTTGAAAATGTAAAATGGCTTTTTAAAAAAATCAAGGGTGTTTCGGGAAGGTTTTCTGTTTAACTGTTTCACTTCCATGCCAACCACAGCATGTAAATACCCATATTAAAAGAATTAAAGTGGTAAAGTGGGACAGTAATAGCGGGATAGAAACAGCTCTTAAAATTCAGGATGAATTTTGTACCAGTCTTTGACAGCGGTATCAAGATCTGTCAATGTTTTTTCGTTTGCCGCTTCCCTGTAGAGCCATTTCTTTATTATTTCGTTCTTCAGCTGTTCCCATTCGACTGGAAGAGGGGATGGGAAGGAAAGCAAGTTCTGGGGCGGGATATGTCCTACAAGCAGCGGATAGTATTTCGGGAATACCTGCTCATTGACTGATTTAATTGATGAAAATCCGCTGCAGAGGCCGAAGGACCTGATCCTTTTTGTTTTGCCGGATTCCATTATCCTTTCCTGTGTGTCATGATCAAAAAACCACTGGAAAAATATCCCTGCTCCATTTTTATTTGAAGCATGTCTTGGTATTCCCGCGTAGATTATGTCATCGCATACCGGTATTTTATCTTCACTCGCAAGCCATCTGAAATTAAGACCGGCCCTTTTTTGCTGTGCGATGGCATAAAAATCCTTAAGATCTGTATATGCAAAAAAGATCCTCTGTTCGGCAATCAGGTTCTCCGCTGGTTTGTAAAGATGTTTTTCTTCGAAACGGATATCATTCGCAATTCCGCCGTTTATGGTATTTATGAAATCCCGTGTCTGTTTGAGCGACTTTTCTATTCCCTCTTTGTTCCATGTTACCTTTTTATTGTCATTTCCCCTGAAATCAGCATTGTTCATCACAGCATTATAATAAAGCATGCTGCTGTTCCACCTCGGAGAAAAGGCTGAAACACCTTTGTTCCCGTCCTGATTAAATGTTTTGCTGATTTCAATAATATTTTCATTGGTAAGCACAAAGTTGCTGATATTGTAGCTTACATCTCCCCTGCGGAACATGAGGGCCGGCAGGTTAAAGGAGACGGGAAGTAATAGCTGTTTTCCGTTTTTCGAACCTTTCTGCAGCAGCTGTTTGTAGAATGAATCCCTGTCTATCCTGTTTTTTTTGAATAGATGATTTATTCTGCTGAAATTATCTATCATCCGGGATGAATTAAGATATGTCCCGATAATGATATCAGGATGTTTTTTTGAGTTCAGCAGTTCTCTCGCGGGATTGGGCTTATATATAATTTCAACCTTTATACGGCTGTGTTCCGAGTTGAAAGATTCGACATAGGAGATAAGTTCAGGATTGTCTGTCCATAAAACTATTTTATGCTGTTCGGGACTTTGATATTTGTATAGAATCAGGGATGATATGACTGTAAAAGATATAATAAATAAAATAATTATAAACCTGTTGATTTTCATAGATGAAAATTCTATGTTACCGGGAATATAATGTCAATTGGTATGGATAAAAAATCACTTTTCTACAGCTATTCAGAATATCTCTCGGACAAATATTCCGCCAGGGTTTTCCGGGTTTCAGTGGATGGAGGATTTTCATGCCCGAACAGAAAGGACAGACAGAGCCCGGGGTGTGTTTTCTGCGATGCCCACGGGGCAAGGGCTACATATATTGACAGAAGCACAGAGATAAAGGAACAGGTAGAAAGAGGTACCGCTTTTCTTAAGAAAAGATACAGAGCAGAAATATTTCTGCTTTACCTTCAGGCATTTTCAGGAACATACGGCGATCCGGAATTGCTCAAAACTACATGGGATTATGCTCTTTCACTTGAAGACTTCAGGGAGCTGATTGTATCGACCAGACCAGACTGTATTGACCCGCTTAAGGCTGATCTGCTTGCCGGATATGTAAAAAGCGATTTTGATGTCTGGGTGGAGCTCGGTCTTCAAAGCAGTAATGACAGGACACTTGAAAAGATAAACAGGGGTCATACTACCCACGATTTCGAAAAAGCATTTGAACTTCTCCGCTCAAGAGGGATAAGGATTGCTGTTCACCTGATTTTTGGACTTCCGGATGAAAATTATGAGGATATGATGGAAAGTGTAAAATATGTCTCCTCAATGAAGCCTGATGGAATTAAATTTCATAATCTGCATGTCGCATCAGGAACAGAGCTTGAAAACCGGTTTATGGCAGGGGATTTTTCAGTTCCATGTCTTAAAAGGCATATCAGGTATCTGGCAGGGGCAATAGAGCTTTTACCGCCGGAGACAGTTGTGATGCGCCTTACCTGCGATACTCCCATGTCAAGGCGGCTTGCTCCCAGACATGATCTGGCGAAGGGGGAAGTAATAAATGCCTTGCGTAAATTACTTGAGGAAAGAGAGACATATCAGGGAAAGTTTTATAAAGATTGACAGGCAGACTTATTTATAATTATTATTAACAAATGGATGAGAAATTTGTTGCTGACAATAATACAGGCCGTTCAGATATTGATGAAATAAATGAAAATCGCTCTATCTGGGAAAGAATAGTAAATTTTTTCAGTGATAACAGCCCTGATGCAAAAAAAAGAAAACTTCTTAAAGATATTCAGAAAATACTTAAAAAACATAAATTCAAGTTTATCAATGTCAGAGTAGAAGAAGCACAGCCTGCGCTGGCCAAATTTTTTTATCAGATATACAGTGTCATTGCTGTCCCGTCAAGCCTCCTTTCCGGTCAGGAATCATCCCCTGCATTGAAATACCTGTTTATTGATTATGTGCTATCGGAAAAACAAAAAACACTGATCAGCCGGCTTCATAAGGATAATATTGAAAAACGCCTCGCAAACGGAGACAGCAGTGAAGTTGAACAGATAAAAAAAGAACTTGCTGTTCTTCTTAAATCCATAAGCGACGAACAAAAAGGGGATATTGCCCGTTTTTACAGGCAGTATCTGGTTTTTCTCAAACTCCTTAAATTTGATTATTATTTCTTCCTTAGAAAGTTTGATTCAGGGTTTGCTGAAATGGATTTCAAGTATAAACCCGCTTTTCAGCCGATAAATTGTGACTATATTGTAGACGATCTGATAGATTTATCATCCATCTTTCCGCTTATTCTGCGCTATGATTCCTGGAAAGAAGTATTTGAAGTACTAAAGGTTTTCAAGGGGCAGGATATCCTTTCCCGCGACGACTGGAACAAGCTCCTCAAGATTATCGGGAGTGTCAATAATTCCGAGGTTCTTACTTATATTATAAAGCTGATTACCCGGGACCCGTTCTATACTCCATCAGCAGAAGAAAAAGTGGATGATATTATCGAGGAATATTTTGGAAAGCTTAAAACCTCAGTAACCATGACTATCCAGAAAGTTGCTACGGAAAAGAAGAATTCACACAAAGAGTCGGTTTTAAACCAGATTTTCGGGACAATCGCGATCAGCAGAATGAAAAACTATACTGAAGCCAATAACGGTGTGTTCAGGGCGAAAATGCTTGGCGGATATCTCTATATTGAAATTATGAATTACATGAAAGCATTCATGCTTGATTATGTAAAAAAGGATTTAATGAGAATTGTCAATTTTCTTGTTGTAAAAGCTGAATGGAAAACAAATATTTTCAGCAAGGAAATGTCTGATGCACTTGAGGAATTGATTACTGTTTCAGACAGGATACTGGAGTTTGATCAGTCTCTGTCAGCTGATGAGGATGTCGGAGCAAAGATGAACACATTTCTGAAACGGATGACATCTGATCCAAGATATAAGGGGGAGGTTAAAAAACTTCTTCACGATATCAACAGCCAGGTCCTTGTAATGGCCCAGGATACATACCGGAACCTTACAAAAATTGCGCAAAAACTTGCGGAAATACTGCCCGAGTTTGTAGAACCTCCAAAAATGGGGATAATAATAAACCCGGCTTTTGTTAAATCGTCTTATGGAAATGATATTGAAGCTGATATAAAAACAATCTACAAACAGATTTACTATTTTTTAAGTCTTATAAAACTGATGCTAACCAAATAGTATTATACTACATGCCTGCCTATAAGGTTTAAAAACTCCTGTCTTGTAGCAAGACTTGTCTGAAAGCTTCCAAGGACTGATGAGGTTGTCATCAGGGAGTTCTGTTTTTCAACCCCCCGCATCATCATGCAGAGATGACGGCATTCCATTACAACTCCTACTCCGTCTGCATTTACACAGTTCCTTATTTCTTTTGCTATCTGCGCAGTAAGCCTTTCCTGTATCTGCAGCCGTCTCGCATAGGTTTCCACAATCCTTGCTATTTTACTGACCCCGATTACCTGTTTATCAGCAATATAGCCGATATGGCATTTGCCGTAAAAAGGGAGCATGTGATGCTCACAGAGGCTGTAAACCTCAATATCCCGCAGTATTATCATATTGTTTGCTTCTGAAGAAAATACTGCGCCGTTCACAACATCATCGATATTTTCATGGTAGCCCTTTGTAAGGAATGCGATTGCATCAGTAAAGCGCTCCGGTGTTTTTAAAAGACCTTCGCGGTCAGGATCCTCTCCTATTTCAATAAGCAGCTGATGTATCAGTTCTTTGACTCGTTCTTTGTCCATGGATGCAATAATAACAGCAATAATTTATTATTAGAAGTACTTTTTTGATACTTGATTGACCCTGCTTGATTCAGGACGGTTAAAACCTTAAAACCCAAGGGCTTAATTGTTTTTTGATTCAAATGCTTTTATGAAAAGCAGAAGTATCCTGTTGACTGAAATGCAGGAGGACAGGTCCTTTTCCAGTATTTTATCTATATATCCGTTTATATCTTCTATTTCTGTTTTTCTTCCGGAAAGAATATCCTGCAGCATGGAAGATTTATTTGCAGCAGTATTTTCTGCGACACTCAGAACCGACCGGTAGACAGCTTCTTCTTCAAGCCTGATATTCCTTAAAGCTGCGGCTGTGCAGACCTCTTTTACTGTCATTCGGATAATATTCTTCAGGTGAGAATTTTCAGCTGTAAATCCGTTACTGCATCCTGTGATAGCGGTTAGAGGATTAATCGCGGCATTTACCGCAAGTTTTTTCCAGATAAGCTTATCCGGATTATCTGTATAAGCAGCTTTTAAACCTGCCGTGCTAAGGGCTTTAATAAGCGGCATCAGCTTTTCTTTCTGCCCGGTACTGCCCGTCATCCCGATTTTCGTCTTCCCTTTTCCTCCGTGGACTATACGGGAAGGCTCAAGGAAAAACGCTCCTTCCGTAGTTGTCCCGGAAGCAGTCCTTTCCCTGCCGAAAAAGCGTGAAATAGCCTCTGCATTGCCGGATCCGTTTTGAAAAGTAACAGCAATGGAATTTTTACCGGCAAAACCTGAAACAGTTTCCGCCGCTTCCAGTGTGGAGTAGGATTTTACACAGAAGAGGTAAAAATCAGCACCCCTTAAGTCAGAAGAAAGAACTCCAGCCGGGTGAGAATGCAGTATTACGGCCCCTGAAGGAGAAAGAACTGTTATCCCGTTATCCCTTATTGCTTCTGCCCGCGGCCTGTCTTTATCTGTAATCAGGACATTATAACCTGCCTTTGCAAGGTATGCCGCAAAAAGCGACCCCGCAGCGCCGGCTCCTATAATTGCTATAGTCATATAACATACTATAGCAGATATGATTTTACTGGAAAACTATCTGTTGAATAAATGAATGATTTATTGGATAATCTGTTTTGTATGAAACGGGTAACTGCATTTTCTCCCGGGCATGTAACCGGGCTTTTTTATATGAGAGACCTTGAAGATGACCCTCTTTACTGCGGGTCTCTCGGCGCCGGATTTTCCATTGTCAAGGGAGCACAGACAGCCGTGAGCCTCTTCAGCCGGAAACAAAAAGTAAATGATATATCAATAAACAGCATAAAAAGTTCTGATACCCCGGTAAGCGTTAAAATACTGGAGCTCTTTTTTAATAAAACCGGTATTGCCGGCGAAGGACTCAAGGTAGAGCATAAAATAGAAACTCCCCAGGGAGCAGGATTCGGTTCAAGCGGAGCAGGCGCTCTCAGCCTTGTGTTTGCCCTGAACAGACTTTACGGTGACCCTTTAAGCGGCCTGCAGGCTTCGCAGATAGCCCATTCTGCTGAAGTGCTGTGTAAAACCGGCCTCGGCACTGTAATGGGTGAGACACTCGGCGGGGTAAAAATACTTGTCAAACCCGGAGCCCCCGGGATTGGCGCGACAGTTTCAATTCCATATCCTGAAGGACTTTATGCGATGTTTGTCGTATACGGTCCTCTTTCAACCCGGGATGCGCTTTCCGACCCTGATATAAGAAGGAAAATCACCGGGGGAGGGAAGAAATATCACTCGCTGATTAAAAAAACTCCTGATTTTGCCAGTTTTTTAAAATACTCAAGGGAATTTGCCGAGAGCACGGGAATAATTCCTGTCAGCGTCAGAAAGATAATGGATAAACTCGATAAAAACAAAATCAACTGCAGTATGCTGATGTTCGGAGAAGGCACTTTTTCCATTTTTTCAAAAAGCGATTTACCGGTTATAAAAAAAATTGCCGAGGGAATAATCGAAGAACTTAAGATTGAAAGCCCTGCGAATTTTATAAAAAAACCGTATCTTTTTTTCTCAAATATTGCAAAGGGAGGAGTAAGCATTGTCAGCGAGGATTAATATTCCTGAAAACCATCCAAGGTATAAAGCAATGATGATAAGGGAAAGCCTTATAAGGGGCTGTGAGGAAAAGATTGTCGCGCCTGCAGGGCTTATTGCCCAGGGAAGGGGGGAGGCGTTTGACTACCTTTTGGGAGAACAGACTGCGGATTTTGCTATCCAGGCTATAAACGCCGCGGCAGCCGCGTTTCTTCTGGCAGAGCATCCGGTAATTTCTGTTAACGGAAATACCGCTGTACTTGTCCCTGAAGAGTTTGTAAGGCTTTCCCGGGTGTCTGGCGCTCCGCTTGAGATAAATCTTTTTTACCGGCAGCCGGGGCGGGAAGAGGCAATCCTTAAAGTACTCCGCAGGGCAGGAGCGGAAAAGGTTCTGGGCGTAAGCGGAAAAAGTGAGATTATTAAAGAACTTACAAGCGACAGGAGGATAGTTGACCCTGAAGGGATATTCAAGGCGGATATGGTTTTTGTCCCTCTTGAAGACGGGGACAGGACAGAGGCTCTTGTCGCTCTCGGTAAAAGAGTTGTTACTGTTGACTTAAATCCCCTGTCAAGGACGCCTAACAGGGCACATGTTTCAATAATTGACAATATAACAAGAGCAGTTCCCCTTTTGTGCGAATATATTATAAAATACAAGGGTAAAAGCAGGGATGAACTTGAAAACATTTACAGTTCCTTCAATAACATTGAGATGCTGAAAAAATCCCTTCTTTTTATTTCGGAAAGGCTGATTATGCTTTCCGGGGAGATGAAAACAGGAAATGGGAAATAAAAGACATCCTTCTTTTGATATAACAGGTTCGATTTCAGGCCGCCTTGCAGGTAAAAAGATTATACTCTGCGTTACAGGAAGTGTGGCGGCGGTAAGATCGCCTGACCTTGCAAGGCTTTTTATGAGGCACGGCGCAGACGTTTATCCCGTAATGAGCTCATCGGCATGCGGCATAATCCACCCGGACCTGATGCACTGGGCTGCGGGAAGAAAACCGGTTACTGAGCTTACGGGAAGTATAGAGCATGTAGAGCTTGCCGGAAACACCGGTACAAGGGCAGACCTCCTCGTTGTCGCGCCGTGCACGGCAAACACAATCGGAAAGATGGCCGGCGGAATAGACGACACTCCGGTAACTACTTTTGCAACAACAGCCATAGGGGAAGGGATTCCCCTTATTGTGGTGCCGGCAATGCATGAGCCGATGTACCATCATCCCTTTGTTGAAGAGAACATTAAAAAGCTTGTTTCCGCGGGAATCCGTGTTATGCAGCCCCGCCTTGAGGAGGGAAAGGCTAAAATTCCGGAGAACGAAGAGATACTTGGTGAAGTCCTGAAACTTCTTGCCCCGTCCGTGCAGATTCTCAGCGGGAAAAAAGTCCTTGTTACGGCAGGAAGGACTGTCGAATATATAGATCCTGTACGGGTAATCAGCAATAACTCAACCGGAAAGATGGGGGTTGCGCTTGCAGAGAAAGCTTGTGAAGCCGGAGCTGATGTTACGCTTATTGCAGGCAAAATTACTGTAAAGCCCGCATCCGGGATCAGGGTAATCCATGCTGAAACCGCACTTGAGATGGCAGGGGCTGTCGGGAAAGAACTTGACAGCGGAAGATATGATATCTTTGCCGCTGCCGCGGCTGTAGGAGACTGGCAGCCTGATGAAAAATCAGCGGTAAAGATATCCACTCATGACAATGATTCGCTTGTATTAAAGCTTAAACCTACCCCCAAAATTATTGACAGGATAAAGAAAAAATATCCGTCAGTTTTTCTTCTTGCGTTCCGTGCGCTTTATGCCCTGAAGGAATCAGACCTGCTTGATAACGCAAGATGGAGAATGGAAAAAGCCGGTGCGGACATGATTGCTGTAAATGATGTTTCCAAAAAAGGAGCGGGGTTTGAATCTGAAACAAATGAAATGTATATTATTACAAAAGAGGGAATACTCGAGAAGATCCCCATGGCTTCAAAACATGAGGTAGCAGCGGATATAGTAAGGATAATAGCGCGGGAGATATCGGCTGGAAAACCTGTAGCGTAAAAATACGGCTGCTAAAAAATTTGATCCAAGGAATATAAAAGATATGAAAAACAGGGATAAGAAAAAATATCTTACAGATGATTATCTGGAAATGAAGAAGAAAAAAGAAAAGATAACAATGCTCACCGCCTACTCATATCCTCAGGCTCTTGTGGCTGAAGAAGCGGGAATTGACTGTATACTAGTCGGTGATTCTCTTGGAATGGTTGAACTCGGTTACAGCAGTACAGTTCCTGTGACAATGGAAGATATGCTTCTCCATTTAAAGGCTGTTGTCCGCGGAGCGCCCCATACACACATAATCGTTGACATGCCTTTCATGAGCTACAATATATCAATTGAACAGGCAATTGCAAACGCAGGGGTTCTTTATCAGGGCGGCGGGGCAGATTCCGTAAAACTGGAAGGGGGCCAAAACAGCGCAAAAGTTATTAACGCTGTCTGCAGAGCAGGAATACCGGTATGTGCCCATATCGGACTTACACCCCAGACTGCATCCCTGCTTGGAGGATACAAGGTTCAGGGTAAAACACTTGATGCTGCCAAAAAACTTGTAGATGATGCCCTTGCGGTTGAAGATGCGGGCGCTTTCATGATAGTACTTGAAGCAATACCTATGAATCTTGCAGCAGTAATTACTGAAAAACTCGCAATTCCGACTGTTGGAATAGGGGGCGGGGTAAATTGTGACGGACAGGTGCTGGTTTTCCACGATTTGATGGGACTTTACAAACAATTTACACCTAAATTTGTGAAAGTATACGCACAGATTCATGATGTCATGAAAAATGCCATAAAGAATTACGCAGAGGATGTCAGGGCAGGCAGGTTTCCTGCTGAAGAACACTCATTTACCATGAAAGATGATATAATTGAGAAGCTGTTAAAGATTTTATAATTTAGATTCGGCTGAATATGCAAAATCAGGATTAAACACCACGGAGAATATATGCCTGCAAAAATAATAAGCGGATATGAGGTGAGAGAGGAAATTCTCTCCCTGGTACGGAAGGAAACAGAAGAAATCAGGGAAAAATACGGTAAGGTACCCGGACTTGCAACAATCCTTGTCGGAGATGATCCGGGATCTGTATCCTATGTCAGGCTTAAAATACAGACAGCCGGCAGTCTCGGTTTCAGGGAAGTGCAGGTTAATCTATCTGAAAACACTACCGAGAAAGAACTTCTTGATATAATTGAAAAATACAACTGCGATGATAACATCCATGGAATACTTGTGCAGCTTCCTCTTCCTCATCACATAAATGAAAAAAAAATTATCTATTCCATAAATCCTGACAAGGATGTTGACTGCTTTCACCCGATAAATGTCGGTAAAATGGTTTTAGGGTGCAGTGAATCAAGATTTAATCCGTGTACTCCGGCAGGAATAATTGAACTTATCAGGAAAACAGGAATTCCCCTATCCGGAGCTGAAGTAGCTGTAATCGGGAGATCCAATATTGTAGGGAAACCCCTCGCAAACATGCTTATCCAGAAGGCGCATAACTCTACAGTTACAGTGCTTCATACCGGATCAAAAGATCTTGAATATCACTGCAGAAGAGCGGATATTGTTGTCGCTGCAGCCGGATGCCCCGGACTTGTTAAACCGCAGTGGATAAAACCGGGCGCCTGCGTGATTGATGTCGGTACAAACAGGATCGGCGATAAGATAAGCAAAAAAACAGGAAAAAAGATTGCGATTTTAAGAGGTGATGTCGATTTCGAAGAGGTTTCAAAGATTGCAGGCTATATAACACCTGTTCCAGGCGGTGTCGGCCCCATGACAATAACAATGCTGATGAAAAATACACTTGAATCACTCAAACATACACTCGGTCTTGTTTAGGTGTTTTGATGCAGGAGATTCTCCCCTGCATCAGTTTAGAATACATATCTGATACCAATTGCCCCTGAGCCTGAAAATCCCGTATCCGGTGTTACCTCGAGACCTGCACCCACTTCAATATAAACGTTAAGCGGTTCGTCTGCGAATGTATGTTCAAGCCTTAAAACCCCCAGAACATCTGTTCTTAATTTATCACCTGTCCTTAAATAAACAGCCGGGCCGAAAGAAAGGGGAAATACATTATCCTTAATTACAATATCTGCAAGAGTGAAAAGGGCGTTTCCGCCCAGTGCCAGCTCATCAAAAGAATACAAACCAAGCACCGCGTTGAATTCGATCAGGTTTGTCATCTGGTATCCGAATGTGATTCCGGTCGGATAGCCGAGTGACAGTCCTATTTTACCTTTTCCTTCAAGCTTTTCCTCAAGCTTATCAAGATTTATATCTTTATTGCTTTTTCCCGCTTCCAGCTTCCCAGGCTGGATATTAGCGTCCTGACTACGGTAGCTGCTTTCGGCATATACTGCTGTCAGCGACGCTGTTAAAAGAAATATTATCATAAGTAAAGCGGATTTTTTCATAGTTAAACTCCAATTTATCTCCAGTCGTATTGCCTTAAAGATAACTGTTTTTTAATTAATTCTCAATTACTTTCAGTTTCTGTCTGCGGTCAAAATTTCAAACAGTAATTTAAGAGGAATCCGCCCGTCTGTGTCTTTACCGGGCTGATAATGATTTTTATCGCTGAAATCCTTGTTTATTCTGTAAAGCGAAGAGTTTACCATGTCAAGGTCTATGGCAAATTCAGTGTCAAATTCAAAATCATCATCAACTGCGGTAAAATTAAGCCCGCAGACAGCTAGTGTATAATTTTCAGGGTATTCAGAATAATACAGAAGCGGAAGCCCCTGGGTCCTGCATATAACAGGCCTGTGCCGGTATATCGAACAGGCAGAGTTGTTGAGGAAGATGCAGCTTTCAGGTTCCGTATCGATGTTTCCATCCGGTTCAGATGAAGCATATTCTGTTTTTACGCTTCTGCTGGCAGTGCATCGGCCGGAAAAGCCATCGAAAAGACCGGGAGGCAGTTTTTTATCCTCAAGTTCTTTTTTTATGGCATAAAATTCAACAGGCATCAGGGAAATTGGTATGCAGCAGGAGGAACAGCCTGACCGGCATATAATATTGTCAGCGTAATATGCAGTAATTACTGCGGCTTTACTGTCAATTTTATCCCGCAGTGCAAAATAGTCATGAAAATAATTGTTCTTCAGACAATACTCCACTGCGCATCCTCACCGGCCATGAATGGAATAACGCTTCCCCTGTTTCCGGGAATTTTAAAGCTCTTTTTTTCAAGCGTTATTGTTCCTTTATTAAGGCCCAGGCTGTAGAATTCCGCCCCGAAAAGTGATGTGAATTTTTCCATAAGGTCAAGCGATCCGTTATTATCGAAAAAAGAAGCAAGCAGAGGCAGCGCACAGGGAGCCGTATATATACCTGCGTTTCCGTTTATTTTAAGTTTTGATATTTCAGGGTGGGGTGCGCTGTCAGAACCGAAGAAGAATTTACTGTTTCCCGACAGTGCTGATTTTCTTACCGCATCCCTGTCCTGAGGTGTTTTTACAACAGGCTTGCAGAAATTATGGGGATTTATACCTCCTCCGATAAGGTCATCCAGCGTGAGATATAAATGGTGGACTGTTATTGTTGCGGCCAGATTTGGTGGTCCGGAAAGTACAAAATCCACTCCTTCCTTACTTGAAACATGCTCAAGAACAACCTTGAGTGAAGGATAGTTTTGAAGTATTGCGCCGAGTTCAGTCAGATAGTCCTTTTCCCTTTCAAGAACAAAGGAATCAGGCACTTCTCCATGAATGGAAAGAACAATTCCCTTTTTTTCCATAAATGAGAGGGCTTCCCGTATCTGTTTCCACGATTTAACGCCGTCCTCTGCGTTTGTTGTGCTTCCCTCAGGATAGAGCTTCCCGGCCACGGCTCCGGCCTCTAAAAGGGCCTCTAAAACATCTTCTTTCATATCCGGGTAAAGCTTGAAAGTCATGAGAGGGGTAAAATCCGGTTCCCCGGGCAACTCTTTAAGCGCTTCTTCAATTTCACCCAAATAGGCTGTAAGTCTCTGAGCGCTGTTAACAGGCGGGAGAATGTTCGGCATTACAAGCGCTCTGGCAAACCCGCCGGCAGTATCCGCGATACAGTTTTTTAGAAGTTCCCCCTGCCTCAGGTGAAGATGCATGTCATCCGGCTTGCGTATTGAAATCCTCTCTTTTGTCCGGGCTGTCATCATGGTTGCAGTATAGACTTAAAAAAAATAAAAATAAAGCAATTCTTTTTGCAGAAGCGGTTGACACTTGAAAGATCCTGAGGTATATATTTCTATACATAGAAACGTTACTACGTGTAGAAACCATTAATCAACAGCAACAGGAGGAGCCAATGCCGGCCCGTGAAGATACTGTTCTTAAAATTATTTCCGGAGAAAATTATACTCCGTGCGGTCTTGCGGAAAAACTGGGCGCCCGCGTAGTGCTTGAATCCGCATCCTACATGAAAGGAAAATCGCGGCACTCGCTTCTTCTTATAGATGAAGCATTCAGGCTTGTACAGCATGACGATGAAATATCAATAATAAAAACAAATTCGTCACCGGAAAGAAAAGCTGTTTTAATGCCGGAATTCCGCGACATTCTTGATGCTGCAGGGTATTTTGCAAAACAGCATGCAGCGCTTGAATTCCCTTTTCCGGCCGGCGGGATAGGCTATCTTTCATACGAATTTGTAAAAAACTGCGACAAGGTTCAGTTCAGAAACCGTTCCGGGGAAAAAACAATACTTCCTGAAATACCTGAAGCATCGCTGCTTTTCGGGCATGTTTTTTTGATTTTTGACCACTATACAGATCTTATCTACCTGCTTGGCATTAACTATGAAGAGGCCGTAATTGACCTTGTGTCCAGGATCGCAGGTGTCGAAAAAAGGATAAAAGACCTTGATTTTAACTATCTTGTTGACCGGGATGAAAAATATGAGTGTTCTGTTGTTTATAATCCGCCTGCAGAAGAGTTTATGGACAATGTCGTTAAGATAAAGGATGAAATAAAAAAGGGTAATCTCCTTCAGTGTGTTGTATCAAGAAAACTTGGAATCAAAACTGATATGCCCCCGTTCAAGGCATATAAGAAACTGAAATCAGCATCCCCCTCTCCCTATATGTTTTTTCTCGACTTTACAGATTTTCAGCTGTTCGGCTCGTCTCCTGAAGTGCATCTGCTTGTAAATGAAGATAAGGCAACAATGAGGCCTATTGCGGGGACAAGGAGGAGAGGAAGTGATCAGGAGGAAGATACTGCGCTTGAGAAAGAACTTCTTGAAGATGAAAAAGAGGGATGTGAGCATCTTATGCTTGTAGACCTTGCCAGAAATGATCTTGGAAGGGTCTGCCGTGCGGGGTCCGTAAAGGTCGCCGAATCAAGAACAATAGAAAGATATTCCCATGTGATGCATATTGTTTCGCAGGTCGGGGGTGAGCTTGGGGACGGGGTAACAGGTGCTCAGGCCCTGAGGGCGACTTTTCCCGCGGGAACTGTATCAGGCGCGCCCAAGCTTAAGGCAATAGAGATAATTGACCGCCTTGAAAAGGAAAAGAGAGGCTTTTATGCCGGAATTGTCGGTTATTTTGAACCCGGCGGCAATCTCAACTCATGTATAAATATAAGGAGCGGCATGAAAGCCGGGAATATTCTTACCCTGCAGTCCGGCGCCGGAATAGTCGCGGATTCCGTACCAGAGAGGGAATACGAAGAGACCTGTGAAAAAATGCGGGCAATTGCAAAAGTACTTGGACTGGAGGTCTAGAAAATGTACCTGATTATTGATAATTACGATTCTTTTACATATAACCTTTATCAGTATCTGTGTCAGATAACGGCCAAAAAAGTCGAGGTCAGGAGAAATGATGAGATTACTGTTGAAGGAATAAAGGAACTTTCTCCCGAAGGTATTATCATCTCTCCCGGCCCCGGGCGGCCCGAGGAAAGCGGCATCATCATAGACTGCATAAAAGAGTTTGCAGGAAAAATACCTATACTAGGGGTATGCCTCGGGCATCAGGCTATAGGGGCCGCCTTCGGGGGCGATATAATTCTGTCGTCTAAAATCTATCACGGCAAAACAGATAAAATAACCAATGACGGCAAAGGGGTTTTTAGAAACCTCTCCCCGGTTCTCGATATGGTCAGGTATCATTCGCTTGTTATTGACTCATGTAAACTGCCTGCTGAACTTGAAATTACAGCAACTTCGAGCGACGGTGAGATAATGGGTGTAAGGCATAAATTGTATGATGTTGAGGGGGTCCAGTTCCATCCTGAATCCTATGGTTCTGAATCGGGGATCCAGCTCCTTAAAAATTTTATAAATTACAGAAGGGAATCCTGCACACCCAAAAAAATTCTTACTTCAATCATGAAACATAAAAATCTTATTTTTGATGAAGCCTCGGATTTTATGGAAGAGCTGACCGAAGGAAATCTGAGCGAGGCAGTTATTGCAGGTTTTCTTACTGCCCTTAACACGAAAGGAATATCGGCTGAAGAGATTGCAGGATGCGCTTCCGTCCTTAAAAGAAAAAAGAAATCCATCAGAATTGAAGGAAAGGTAATTGATACATGCGGAACCGGAGGAGACGAACTCGGGACTTTCAACATATCTTCCCTCGCCGCGATTGCGGCCGCATCCTGCGGAGCCAAAGTAGCAAAACACGGAAACAGGGCAGTAAGCTCGCTTACAGGCAGCGCTGATTTTTACCGTGAGCTCGGGGTTCCTGTTGACATTACTCCGGGTGAAGCGGAAAAAATGATTGATGAGGAGGGGTTTGCTTTTCTTTTTGCCCCTTTTTATCACAGCGCAATGAGGTTCGCGGGACCGGTGCGGCAGAAGCTTGGTTTTAAGACAATAATGAATCTTCTCGGACCGCTTGTGAATCCAGCGGATACAAAATACCAGCTCATAGGGGTTTATGATCCCTCTCTTTGCAGGACGATGGCGGAAGCCGCAAAAATACTCGGAGCAGAGCGGGTAATGATTGTTCACGGGCTTGACGGACAGGATGAAATATCTGTTACAGGAGGCACCAGGATTGTAACAATAGATGAAAAAGGCAATGAGGATATCTTTACTTTTGATCCGCTTCAGAACGGGCTGAAAATTCATGATATCTCAGGGCTTAAAGGGGGAAATGCTGCGGTTAACGCATCTATCGCGCTTGAAGTAGTGAACAACAGGGGATACGGGGCTGTAAAGGAATCTGTTTCACTTAACGGGGGGGCGGCCCTTTACGTCTGCGGTATTGCAGGAAGCATTATGGAAGGTTACGGTATTGTAAAGGAAAGTATTGAAAGCGGACGGGTCAGGGAAAAACTTGAAAGTCTTATAAGCATGAACAGGATGCTTCCGGAAAAAGGTAAAAATAAGTGAACATTCTGGAAGAAATTGTCGTGCGCCGGAAAATCAGGGTTTCGGTGAAAGGGGCGTCCCAGGGAATAAGACTGCCTGAAAAAAGGGAGGTCCCGCTTGTTCCCTTTGCAGCCGGAAACACATTTATCTCAGACCGGAAGGGGGGAAATCCCGGTGGGATATCTGACAATGCTTCCGGCAAGAGGTGCTTTGTAATTGCGGAGGTGAAGGGGAAATCTCCTTCCGCCGGTATTATAAGCAGCGCTTTTAACCCTGTTTCAATAGCGGCTCATTACGCGAAGGCCGGGATAAGTGAAATATCTGTCCTTACAGAGGAAGAATACTTCGGCGGGTCTTTGCAGTATCTGGCAGATATAAAAAAAGCATTTCCGAAAATTGCTGTGCTGAGAAAGGATTTTCTCCTTACAAATGAAGATATTGATATCTCCTGGAGGGCAGGGGCGGATGCTGTTCTCCTTATTTCCTCCATACTTGATAAAGAGACGCTTGGATGTCTTTTGAGAAGAGCTTCAGAGCTGGGGCTCACTGTGCTTGTAGAGGTGCATTCATTATCTGATATAGAAAAAATAAAGGAGTTAAAACCTCCTGTTGTGGGAATTAACTCACGTAACCTTGAAAACTTCAGGGTTGACAAGGCACTTCCCATGATGCTGGCCGGCTGTATTGACTGGGACGCGTCCCTGGTTTTTGAATCAGGCATAAAAAATGCGGAGGATGCGGATTATGCGTATCAGGGCGGATTCAGCGGCGTACTCTGCGGAGAGGCCCTCGTGAAAGATAAAACTCTTGCTCATCAGATGCAGGAGCTTGCCCGCCGTCGTACGGCATATAATGAATCAGACGGCGTCAACGTAAAAAGGGGAAGTGAGTTTTTCTGGAGAAGACTTTATAAAAACTGCATAGTGTCTGCCGGCGGGAACAGCGGCAGGATAAACAGACCTTTAATAAAGATCTGCGGGATTACCAATACAGGTGACGCAAATGCTTCAGCTGATATGGGGGCAGATATGATTGGATTTGTATTTGCCGATTCACCCCGCCGGGCAGGAACCGGTCTGCCGGAAAAATTATCATCGCTTGATATATTAAAGACAGCAGTTGTAAGAAATCCCGATACTGTTCTGATCGAATATCTGAAAAGCCTTTATGCCTACGGATTTATAGACGCAGTACAGTACCACGGCTCAGAATCTCCTGCTTTCTGCCGTGATGCCGGAATCCCTTATTACAAGTCCATGAGTTTTATGAACGTAAATAATAACACAAAATACCATAAAGACGGCAGCGGGGAACTCCCTGATTATTCTCTTGTTTACGGCTGCCCGAGATTTCTTACAGATTCAGCTATCGGTGGAAGAGAAGGCGGCACAGGGGTAGCTGTTGAAAGCCATATAGTAGACGCAGTAAGAAAACGGGAACCCCTATGGCTTGCAGGGGGGCTGTCTGATGAAAATATTAAATCTGTAATTGAATGTTACAGCCCTGAGCTTGTTGACGCCTCGAGCAGACTTGAAGAATATCACGGAAAAAAAGATCTTAAAAAGCTTGAAAGTTTTATCAGGCAAATCAAAAGCTTTTAATTATTCATTAATTTGAGATACGGGGGGAAGATGAATACCTATAACAATTATTTCGGTAAATACGGCGGACGGTATGTTCCTGAAGTTCTGCGCGGAACACTTGATGAACTTGAAAAGGCTTATACTGATGCCATTAATGATCAGTCGTTTATGGACGAGTTTGCTTATCTTTCAAAAACATTTACGGGACGTCCTACTCCACTTATGAGGGCAGATAATATTTCCAGGAAAATAGGAGGAGGGTCGATTTACGTGAAACTTGAAGGATTGGCAAATACCGGCGCCCATAAAATCAATAACGCGCTAGGACAGGCTCTTCTTGCAAAGAGAATGGGTAAAAAGAGGATAATTGCGGAAACCGGAGCAGGGCAGCATGGTGTTGCGACAGCGTCAGTATGTGCGAAACTTTCCCTTGACTGTGTAATCTATATGGGCAAGGTTGATATCGCCCGGCAGAGGCCGAACGTGTTCTGCATGGAAATGTTCGGTGCAGAGGTCAGACCTGTAAAAAGCGGCTCCTGCACACTCAAGGATGCGGTAAATGAGGCAATGCGCGACTGGGCATGGAATCCTCTTGATACTTACTACTTAATGGGTTCAGTGCTCGGCCCTTCTCCTTTTCCCGACATGGTTAGGGAATTTCAGTCTGTAATCGGCCGCGAGGTTGTAAAGCAGGCTGAAGAAGAATCTCTCGATGTAAAGGCGCTAATTGCTTGTGTCGGAGGCGGTTCCAATTCCATGGGCTTTTTCTCTCCGTTTCTTGAGAAAGATACCCCCCGTCTTATCGGTGTTGAGGCCGGCGGCAGGGGAAGAGGAACTGGAGAACATGCCGCAAGAATGTCGGGAGAAGGGAAGGAAGGGATAGTACAGGGATATAAAAGCAGATTTCTCCTTGATGATGACGGTCAGGTTCTGTCTACACATTCAATATCGGCAGGGCTTGATTACCCTGGAATTGGACCGCAGCTGGCCATGCTTGGAGAATCCGGAAGGATCGAATTTACAAGCGCGACTGACTTGGAAGCACTTGAAGCTTTGAAGTTGTTTGCAAGGGAAGAGGGCCTTCTTTTTGCTCTTGAATCAGCCCATGCAGCATCAGCTGCGCTTAAAATAGCAAAAGAGTATAAAAACAGCGAAGCTGTAATTGTAAATATGTCGGGAAGGGGAGATAAGGATATCTTTATTTCAGCGATGGAGCTTGACAGGAAAAACTGGGGCGGATTTCTGGAAAGTGAAATAAAAAGGGGAGCAGCAATAAAATGAAGGAAAAAAATAACAAAATTATGACCCACCTTGTGGCAGGATATCCTGATATTGATACTTCTTTCGAAATTGCCAAAATACTTGTACGAAGCGGTGTTTCCGCGCTTGAAATTCAGTTCCCGTTTTCAGATCCGACGGCTGACGGCCCTGCAATTGAAAAAGCCTGCTCAATTGCTCTTGAAAAGGGATTCAAAGTCGATGACGGATTTTCTCTTGTCAGTAAAATAACTTCCTTTTCAGATATTCCTGTATTTATCATGACTTACGGAAGCATTGTATTTGCGCGCGGTATTGAGAAATTTGTAAAGGATTCTGCCTCTTCCGGAGCAGAGGGAGTAATAGTGCCGGATATGCTTTTTGACTATGATGAAGGTCTTGGAAGAATATGCAGAAGCCATAATATTGAATGTGTGCCTGTAATAGTCCCTTCCATGAAGAATGAGAGGATAAAAAAAGTTGCTGAACTCGGCAGTGGATATATCTATGCAGCACTTAGAAGCGGCACAACAGGGGTAAAGACAGTTATTGATCATTCATGTATCTCATTTCTTGAAAACCTTAAAAATAGCGGATCAAAAGTAATGGCAGGATTCGGGCTTAGAAGCAAAGACCAGATCAGTCAGCTTGAAGGTCTTGCGGATTACTATATCGTCGGCTCCGCTATTGTCGGCATGATAGATACCATTGCAGATGAAAAGGGCAGTTACGATAAAATTGGAGATTATATAAAAACACTTCTGTAGCTGCTTATAATCCGGCAGAAATAAACATCCGGTCTGCCGTATGCTGACTTTAAAAAAAAATAAATATTCTGCTTGACTTATTATAAGTAAATAACTATTATAATTATAATAATGATTACTAATATTGGAACAGTAAAATATAAAAAAAGCAGACAGAGACAAAGGATCCTTGAGATACTTCAGGGGACAAATACTCATCCGACTGCAGACTGGATTTACGATTTAGCCAAAAAGGATATTAAAAATCTCAGCCTCGGGACAGTCTACAGAAATCTTAATATCCTTGTTGATCAGGGTCTTGCCAAAAGGCTTGATTTTGGCAGCACATATGATCATTTTGATGCGGTTGTTGAAAATCATTATCATCTGATATGTGAAAAATGCGGCATAATAGTTGACCTTAAAATGGAAACTGACGAAAGTCTTGTGAAGGAAGCATCAAAAAAAACATCCTTTAAAATAAGGGATCACAGGGTTGAATTCTTTGGACTTTGTAAAAAGTGCCAGTAGTTTTTTTATCTAAAAACTAATAATCGTTACGATTATTAATATAGTAAATTAAAATAAGGAGTAAAAAATGGAAGAACAGGTTGTTGAACAGTACAGGATGCCATTAATCGGAGATTCTGCACCGGAATTCAAGGCAAAAACTACCCAGGGAGAAATTAATTTCCCCTCAGATTACAAGGATAAATGGGTTATTCTATTCAGTCATCCGGCGGATTTTACCCCGGTATGTACAACAGAGTTCATGACTTTTGCATACATGCAGGAGGACTTTAAAAAACTGAATACAGAGCTTATCGGGCTTTCAATAGACAGCCTATACGCTCATATAGCATGGCTCAGGACAATAAAGGAGAAAATTGAATTTAAAGGGATGAAAAATATCGAGGTCAATTTTCCATTGATAGAAGACCTTACAATGGAAGTCGCAAAGAAATACGGTATGGTTCAGCCTAATGCCTCAACAACCCAGGCAGTCAGAGCTGTCTTTATTATCGATCCAAAAGCAAAAATCCGGGCAGTAATATACTATCCCCTTTCAAACGGAAGGAACATGGATGAAATAAAAAGACTTATTATTGCTCTTCAGAAATCAGACAGGGAAGGGATTGCAACACCTGCTAACTGGCAGCCCGGCGATGATGTAATAATTCCGCCCCCCGGTTCATGCGGTTCAGCAAAAGAAAGGGTAGAGAAGAAGGAAGAAGGGAAATACTGCCTTGACTGGTTTATGTGTTTCAAAAAAGGTAAATAATTAATTTTAAAATAGTTAAATATTTAAAAAAGTATATATTATAAATTTATAAAGAAAAGCAGGGAGATTTTTCCCTGCTTTTCTTGTTAATAATTGAAGTTAATTTAAGACATTAAGAATAAAGTGTCCCCGGAAATAAAAAATTTCCTTAACACTTAAAATATTTATTCTGACGGCATTCCCGGCTGACCCCGTCCCGGCTTCTCTCTGACGGCGGTTTATTCCGGATAAAACCCGGGATCAGTAAAGCCCTTTTACTTTTCCTGTTTTTGTATCTATATCAATCCTTCTGAAAGCAGGGTCTGAAGCTGTACCAGGCATCAGTTTTATCTCACCGGCTACCGGCACCACAAATCCTGCCCCCCTGTAAACCATAATATCCCTGATGGGAAGGGTCCACCCGACAGGCCTGTTTTTAAGTTCAGGATCATGGGAAAGGCTCAGGTGGGTTTTTACCATGCATGAGGCAAGTTTTGAAAGAACCGGATCTTTTTCAATTTTTTCAGCTTTCTTCTTTGCTGCCTCTGTATAAGTTACTCCGTCAGCTCCGTATATCTCGGTGGCTACCTTGTATATCTTTTCACGAAGCGGTGCGTCATCATCATAGAGAAAACTGAAATTATTTTTATCATTGCAGGCGTCTATTACAGCGTCAGCAAGTTCAATAGCTCCTTCCCCCCCATACTGCCAGTGCTTTGATACTGCACATCTTGCGCCTGCATCTGTACATGCTTTTTTTATTACGGCAATTTCTTCATCATCGTCTGTTGCAAAGTGATTTATGCATACGACAGGTGAAATGCCGCTTTTCTTTACCGCTTCAAGGTGGGCCATCAGGTTATCAAGTCCTTTTTCGACAAGGTGAGTATTTTTTTCTGTATAAGTACTGTCAAGAGGCTTACCCGGAACAACACGCGGGCCTCCTCCGTGCATCTTGAGGGCCCTTACCGTACACACAAGAACAGCGCAGTCGGGTGAAAGGTTGGAAAAACGGGATTTGAGGTTCCAGAATTTTTCAAAACCGATATCGGCTCCAAACCCGCTTTCAGTAACATGATAATCTGCAAGTTTTAAGCCGATCAGATCGGCAATTATTGAAGACTGTCCTATCGCGATATTTGCGAAAGGTCCTGCATGAACAAGGACAGGCTGGCCTTCAATAGTCTGCATAAGATTGGGGTTAATCGCTTTTGACATTATGGCAGTCATTGCTCCGTCTACTTCAAGATCTGCAGCTGTTACAGGGTTTCCGTGTTTGTCATAAGCTATAACCATTTTTGCGATTCGCCGCCTTAAATCCTCAAGGCTTACAGCGACGGCAAGTATTGCCATCAGCTCTGATGATACAGTTATCTGAAAACCGCTTTTCATCATGAAGCCGTCCATTTTTCCGCCTATCCCGATTATTATGTCGCGAAGTGCCTGCGCGGAAAGGTCGATGGCCCATCCCATTGCCGGGTTCCTTGGGTCTATATCAAGTCTTTTAAGATTCTTTTTCCCGAGCATTTCATCTGAATAATTAAACTCATGCTGCATTCTTGAGGTAAGAGCTACCATGGCAAGGTTATGCGCGTTTGTAATCGCATCTATATCGCCGGTCAGGCCCAGGCTGAACTCTGTAAGCGGAATGCACTGCGCGAGGCCTCCTCCTGCCGCAGATCCTTTAACATTGAATGTCGGCCCTCCGGACGGCTGACGGATTGCGCCTATTACTTTTTTCCCTTTTTTCCCGAAACCCTCGACAAGACCCATAGTCGTTGTTGTTTTGCCTTCTCCAAGCGGGGTGGGGGTAATTGCTGTTACCTCTATATATTTACCGTTTTTTACATGTTCAAGTCTTTTAAGGATACTCATGTAATCCAGTTTACCGATATAGTGCCCGTAGGGAAGAAGCTCCATTTTCTCAAGCTCCATCTCCCCGGCAAGAGTATATACCGTCTTCATATTTTCCGCTGCTGCTTCTGCTATTTCCCAGTCTTTCATCGAGACGGGATCAAGTTTTCTCATATATATTGACTCCTGAATTGTGCAAATAAGTTTTGGATGTAATTATAAACTAAAAGAGCGCCTTGCAACAACCATATAGAAAGATATTTGCTTTTTAAGCGGAAAAGAGTTTTAATGGATAAATTACTGCTGATTGCAGATGATAACGAATCAGTACGCATATTGCTTGAATCAACTCTGAAAAAATGACAAATACAGTTGACCGGGCATTGAAATTTGCGGAACTAAAGTATAATTCACGAGAGCAGGATAAACTTCTTTCCGCGAATCTTTGTATTGCATCGGAATTCCAAAAGGTACTCCTGAAATTTCCAATGCCGGAAAGCTGTCATTTTGATGCGGAAATAACCCGTAAATTCGCAAATGACCTTTATTTCGGGGGAGATTATTACGATATCTTCAACCTCGGTAACGAAGAATACCTGTTTATGCTCGGCGATGTCGCAGGACACGGACTTAAGGCTTTTTTTTACAGCGATACTCTAGGCACTAATTTTTCCGGAATATATCAAAGACAATTCTTCAATATCCCCTGCATTGTTTCTTGAATGGCTCAATAACAGGTTTTTTGCCGCATTCAGGAATAATCCCGATCTTTTTATTGCATTTTCCGCCGGCCTTTTTAAGGCAACAGAGAAAAAATAATTTCTGCCAACGCAGGGCAGCCTCCATTTATAATCTGCGCGAACGGGATTATATCAAAACACGCAAATCCTGAAATCGCGATAGGCGCTGACGCTGATATTGTCTACTCAGAAACTGAAGTTTTGGTAAGTGCGGAAGATCTTGTTCTTATGTGCACAGACGGATTATATCCGGCAGGGAAAGCTGACATATCACCCGTGATGGAGGATTTTGACAGGCTCATAGTAAAAAGCTGTAAATCTCCTGATTTTAACAGAATTTTAATGAATGCGGTAAACGAAAGAGGCAGGTTTTCAGAGGATGATGCAACCCTCATGAGCATAAGAGTGAAATAAAACCTGAATAATTATTCGGCGACAATCCTGTTCCGTCCCTGATTTTTTGCTTTATAAAGAGCTATATCAGCCCTTCTTACAGGATCCATAAAATCATCATTTTCCTGAATCATGGAAATTCCGGCGCTGAATGTTACTGAAATAGTGTTGTTTAAAAACTTTTTTTCCCCGATAGATAATCTGATGCGCTCAACTATTATCCTGGCCTCAGAAATATCTGTACAGTAAATTATAATCAGGAATTCCTCTCCGCCCCATCTGTAAAAAATGTCCCCTGTCCGCAAAGCTTCCTTAATCATCCTGCTGAGTTCGCTTAAAACCCTGTCACCGGTTTCATGCCCCCATTTGTCATTAATCTCTTTAAAGTGGTCAATGTCTATCATGCAGAATGCCTTTTTGTTACACTCCGGTATTCCGGCAGTTGATTCAGAGAATTTACGCCGGTTGTAAGCGCCGGTCAGTGAATCCGTGTTTGCCTGTTTTTCAAGTTCACAGGAAAGCGTAATCTCCCTGTAGATAATCTTTGTAATAAAGTTAAGAGAAAGAATAAATATAATTCCGGTGTAAACTGCCTGATATATCTGATGCATTACATTAATGGTAATATATCCATGTGAGAGATATCCAAGATTAATAAAAATCTTTCCTCCAAATAACAATATGGCAAAAACATAGACCGTAATAAGCTGATATTTTCTTGTATGAACTGCACCGGCTGCAATAAGGACAAGAAACATATGTACAAAAAACTGAATATCATTAAGCCTTAACATAAGTTCGAATGCTTTTAAATTTCCAAGTAAAATCATCAGGTTTATTGTCAGATTTATCTTTCCTTTTTTCAGCAGCAGGAAAATCACTGGTAAAAGGACAATAAAAAACAAATTGAAAAATAGTTCTTTTGTTTCAACGCCTACAGTAATCAATTTTAAAGCTATTGTGGCAAGAATATATGGTGTTAGCAGGGATAGAAAAACAAAGGTGTATTCTGTCTTTCTCTGGAGAAGGTAATCTTTATTTTTTTCTGATGGTAAAAAATATTTAAATATTTTTTTCAAAGAAGCCACACTATATAAAGTTTATTAAAGAATATTTATTCATGCCTTTTTAGTCAATAATAAGAATTATTTTATTACTATATAAAGAATCACCTTCCCTTTCCGGATTCATACTTGACAGCTGTAAAAAGATAATCAAGAATTATTGTTATGGAAAATAATGATTTTAAAAAATCACTCAGACAGCTTAGCACAGCTCTGGCCTTGACTGATGATCAAAAACTTATTGAGGAATTTCTCGGGAGCATACTTACACCGAATGAAATATCGGAAGTTGCCGCCAGATGGGCTCTTGTCCTTCAAATATATGGCGGAAAAAGCCAGCGAAAAATTTCTGAAGACCTGGGATTAAGCCTTTGCAAGATTACCCGCGGGTCAAGAGAACTAAAGAAAGAGAATTCCCCTTTTAAAAAAATGATTGAAAAATGGATTGAGGCAGATAAAGCTTAGCAATTAAGAATACTCTTTAAAAGTTAATTTAAAGCTGAATCAATCCAGTCAGAAATAAGAATAACTGCTTTTTTCTTTTCCGTTCCTTTGAAAATCATGTGTTTACTGCTTTGAAGCCTCTCTTCATCGAGGATTCCCGGATTGATTCTTTTTTTTATTATATCACCGGCTTTTACCGGTACTGTAGTATCTGATTTTGATAAAAGCAGAAAAGTCCTGCATTTCAACGTCGAAAGCCTTTTTTTCGCCTCTCCCTGTAGTTTTAAAATCGCATATGCAGCTTTGGGCCAGTCGAAAGACCAGTATTCCTTTTTCAAAAATGCCTCAAAATCGTTTTTCGCTTCCGCTTTTTTCTTTCTTCTCATTTTTTTTATAAAAAGCATCATTATTGGAGAAAGATGGATCTTGATCCTTCTTTTATTGGTTATAGCAGGAGCTACGAGAACAAGGGCATCGGGAGAGAAAACTGAAGCAGCAATTATTGCCAGCAGCCCTCCCATTGAAAAACCGGCAATAACAACTTTTTTATACCTGCCGTTAAATTCCGCACAGGTATCAAATGCTTTTCTTAGCCAATCCTTTCCGTCAACAGTAAGAAAATCATCTCCTGATGTTCCGTGGCCCGGCAGCCGTGGCACGGAGACAGTATACCCCCTGCTGTTGAGTTCTCCGGCAAGAGGGGCAACATCATCAGGGCTGCCAAGATAGCCGTGAAAGATTATCACAACCTCATCGCCCCCCTTGAGAAATAGCGGCATCGCTTTTTCATGTATAAAAACCGATTTTTTGATTCCGGGAGTCTCCATAATTACGGAAAATATAAATATTAACAGGATAAAAGTAAATCTGGTTGACATACCTTTTTTTGCCTATTATTTTGTTTTTATGGAATTTAATAATAGCATTTTTGTTTTTCATCTTGTAAAACCTGACGGCAGGGAAATATACCTTCATCCTTTTGAGGAATTTGATAAAATAATTGCAAAGGGGGGTACTTTTCAGGTAGAAGGAAAGTACGGAGAAGAACCTGTAATAGAAAGCATTACAGCTTTCAGGAATACGCTTTACAGGATTGTAGAAGAATCTGTCAATAACTGGATTACAGAATCCAGATTTATTCCCAGGTTTTTAAGTTCAGCAGCATTTTTTCTGCTTGTGTATTTTTTTCTTTCTTTCGTCATAAGGGATCCCATCCCGATGATTGATGAAATTGCCGGGGGGATTGCTGCAGCTGTTCTACTGTATCTTTTTTTGGGCAGAAAATACAAAAAAACAGGGACAGCTTCAAAATTAAGGGCACACTACAGGGGAATAATTGACAGGATTATTTTCAGGGAAAGTAGTTTTGCCATTGCTTTTGAAAAAGTTCTCAAAGAAGCAGAAGGGAAGAATATTGAAGAGATGATCGCTGCAGTCAATAATTCGAATCATTTCCAGCAGCTTGTCTCTGAAGAGAACAGGCTGGAACGTTCACAGCTTATTTCTTATATAGAGAGAGGCATAAAGAAACAGCTTACTTCAGGACAAAAAAAGGTGTTGAACAAAATCTTGCTTAAAGGATTTGAAAAAAGCAGTTCCAGCCTGAAAGATCTTGACCCTGTCTCCATGACAGGAGATATAGATATATATATTGTTATTGTTTATCTCTCTCTTAAACAGGGCAGATATCAGCAGCTGATTTCAGAGTAGGTAAAATAAAAGCCGGAAGTACTAAAAAATTAAACAGCAGGCAGACTTCTTATTCAACAGTCTGAATTGACTGCATCTCGTCAAGAAGTTCCATTGTCTTCCTTACCGTAATAAGATTTGCAACTGCCGGGGTAAAGCCGGGATCAAGCTCAATCGCTTTTTCCCAGTTGGCGGCAGCTTCTTCCAGATTGCCTTCAGAATATGCCATGAGCCCTTTTATGTAGTATCCGTCTACTTCTCTGGCAAGAAGATCTCTGCCCTGGTCCCCGAGATTAAGGGAAGAGGCAAGGCTGAATCTGTCAAGCCCGACCTGTGTTGTAAGGTCAAGCGTATAATTAAAATTAAAACTGATGTCTTCGAGATCAAGCCTGCTCCCGAGTGAAAATCTGGGATTTGAACCCCTGTACCTGAATCCGCTCTGGACAGAGAAAAAATCTGTAACAGTAACATCAACACCTGTCGCAAAGCTCATTTTTTCAGCCGGCTGTTCTGTCGGGTTCAGTGAAATCGGGTAAGTAATATCAAAAGCAAGTATCAGGGGGCGTACGGGTGAATAGGCAATTCCTGCTGCTGTTTCAAGCGGAAGGGGATCGTCCTGCGCATTAAGCCCGAGGTTTTTTAAAACAAGTCCAAAGGAAGTGTTTTTATCCCTTGAGCTGTAAAATTTGAGAAAATTAAATCGTGTAAGAGCGCCGAGATCCGCCATTACTGAATAGGCAGACTGGCCTGCATAAATATCCCGGGGTATGTTTCTATAGGCAAATTTGAGATTGCTTCCAACTGAGATTCCGTAATAATCATAATTGGAAAGGAAATTGTATGAAGTGTTAAGGATAACTACGGATTCGGAATAATAGCCGCTTGACTGCCTTTCTCCCCAGGTATCATATTCTGTAAAAGGGACATAAAGGAATTTGGCACCTGCGCCGAAGCCTAAATTATTCTTCCGTGATGTATAAACCACGCTTTCTATGTTTGTATCGGCAATCCAGTCATTGTGGTAGAAGGATAGCTCTGTATATTGAAGGCGGGCGCTTCCTGCCGGATTTGCTTCAATATAGCTTGCATCATCAGCCACTGCAGTAAATGCAGTACCCATTGCTTCAAAACGTCCTCCCATCGGAACTACAAGAGTTGGAAATGCAGTCAATCCTGTGTTGGGATCTGAAAGGGAATCAAGCATGCTGTCCGCATTATAGTAAAGATCGGATATATCCGCACTGTAGGTGAAATATAATGGGAAAACTAATAACAACAGTAACAATTTTCTTTTCAGCATCTTGATTGTTCTTACCTATAATAATAGCAAAAAAAATTAAAAAAATCGAGTATTTCTTTTATCGGAATAATTTTAACAAAGAATGAATTCTGTATACAGGTGTGAAACTTCAGTCAGTTTCAAATTGTTTTATCATTGCCTGTTCCATGTATACCTTTTCCCGGATGAGCATTTTCTCTGTGCTTCAAAATGTTTAATTAGTGCCGATAATATGTTAGATTGTATAATAAAGGTTGGGCTGCGGCTTTAAAAATGTTTATAGACCAGAAAAAGTTGTTATTTTTTATCCTCTTTGCAGCTTTTCTTTTGGCCGGAGCATATTCCGGAGGAAAGAAGGAAGATGTATTGCCTGCAGCAAAACAGCTTGTAGTGGAAAAAAAATACAGCGAAGCTGTCAAATTACTCGCAGAAGTTGTAAAAAATCAGCCTGAGCGCCTTGATGAAGTTGAATCGCTTATGGCTGTAATCAGAAGCGCAAGAAATCAGTACAATATTAACTACTCAAACCTTATTCAGCTGCTGAAAAAGGAGAACCTGACAGACCAGGATATTGCCGAAGCATATAATCTGATAAATGAAATGGAGAAGATTGATGCAGCTCCTGACCAGGCTATAGTCAAGTCGTTTGAACAGGCAAGAAGAACGATTGTATTCCGGTATAATGACCTGCAGTTCAGGGATATTATGGACAGGGCACTGGTCCTTCTTGATGAAAAAAAATACTGGGAAGCTCTTGCCCTTTACAGTTCTGCGGTCGGGCTTCACCGGGATTTCTTTGTGGAAGATTACACCGAAGAAGAGACAATTGCAGAAGCTGATGCCATGATTTCATCAATAAAAAACCTGATAAAGATACAGATTGACAGAAAAAATGAATTTAATCTTGCAGTCATGAAAGCAGAGACGGAATCATCAAGAACTGATACCGGTACTCTCCGTCCCGGCGAATACAGTGATTTGATAAGCATAATCGAAAGGATGGCTTTTATCAGGGAAGAGGCATCATCCGCAGCCATTGCTCTTGATCTAAAAAAGAACGAATTGCTGAAGGAAGGGGACTACGATGTGCCTTATCTTTCAACCGTAAACAGGGTAATTACAGGAAGAAAAACGGTTGAAAAGGGTGAAGGAGTACTTGCTGCCATTGATTTTATCTGGAGCAATGCTGTAGATGAAAACTCCCTGCTGCTTTCATCTGCCGCAGATGATTTTTATAATAAGGGTGAGGCAGAATTTAAATCAGGCGCATATACAGAAGCGGAAAAGAGTTTATTCCTTGCCAGAGACAGAAGGCAAAACGAATATACCCTGATTGGCCTTAAAGGTTACAGCATAACCCCAGCAAATGGCCTTGAATTATCTGAAAATGATGTCAGAAAAATATATAATTATATGCCTCAATATCTTGAATCGGAAAAGATGATGAAAGCGGGGGGGGATTATGCAACCCTTTCCCAGATAATGCAGAGAATATCAGTAATCGAAAAAAACTATCCTGAAGAAAAAGAGTTTTCTAAACTGCTTACTTTCAGGGAACAGATAAAGGCTGACAATACAATTATCTCCATAAACCGGAAGGCCTGGGAGGAAAATGAAGCTTCACTTTTAAAACTTGAAAGTAATTCATTTAAAGTGGCAGGACTGCTTGACCTTTCAATACAGATGAAAGAACTGTTCGGGAATTACATGCAGAAATTTAATGATCTTGCAATTTCCGTAACAAGAACAGGTTTTGATCTGGTTTATAAACCGCTTTCGTCCGATCTGGAAACAGAAAAAGATAACGCGGGAAAAGGATTTGAAATGGTTGATGGTTCTGTTAAAACCATAGGAATCGGCGATACAGCCTACACCGCAAATATTAAGTATCCCGGGCAGGCGGTAGTCATTTTCAGGGATACGCTTGGAAATATCGCTGTTACTGAGGGAGAATTCAGGAATCTCAAGGCACTGATTACAGATTTGGGAAGCAGCACCGTTTCCCATCCAATAATCGCGGAAAGCAGGAGCAATACGGATAATGCGTTATCGGAAATAGATTTGCTGAAGGGAAAGATTAAACAGTATCAGCTAAGCGCTGAAGAACTGCTTACCCAGGCTGAAATATACAGGAACCAGGGCAACAGATATCTCGCAGAATCGAAGCTCAATCTTGACAGGCTTAATTTTAATCTTGCCAGGGAAAAACTGCAGCTTGCAAGGGAAGGCTATCTTAATTCACTTACCTATAATGAAGATCCCCAGCTGCGCAGTAATTCGGACAGGGAAATTGCCGCAATTTCGGAACAAATAGTTCGTCTTCAGACAAGAGTGGTTGTCGAAACAGTAAGAAAAAACCTTGTTCTTGCAAGGGATTACTATGCCAGGGAAAGATTCGGTGATGCTGAAAACCTGCTTATTAACTCCCAGACTATGTGGAGAACTGTAAATACAGAGGATAATCAGGAAATTGAATACTGGCTTAATCTTATCCAGACCGCCCTTTCTGTAAGATCCGGGAGATTTATCGCAGAAACAGACCCTCTGTATAATGAAATGACCCAGGTTCTGAATTTAGCGCGAAGTGATTACGCGAAAGCAGTCGCTGCAGATAAGGCCGGAAACAAGGCGGAAATGCTTAAGTCACTGGCATCTGCTGAAGAGAAACTGCGTTATGTAAACATTCCTTTCCCCTTAAATCAGGAAGCAAGCGTTCTTTCCCTTAAAATCCTCAATCTGAAAGATAAGGAAAATTTCAATATCCTGTTTAAGGAGAAATACGACCTCGCAGTACAAAGGATAGATGTTAATCCTTCTGAATCATATATAATGTTAAAAGACCTTCAGGTTATAAATCCTTCCTGGCCCGGAATTAATCAGACAATATACAGAACAGAAATAAAACTGGGCATCAGAACTCCTCCTCCTGACCCTGCAAAAATCAGGGAAGCGGAAACCCTTTACCAGAGAGCATACGCAATTGTCTTAAGCAATGTAAGAAGCAATTACCCGACTGCGCTCGAATATCTTAACAGGGCTTTCGAGATGAATCCTGACAGTACAAAAATTACGACCCTCAAGGACAGGGTCCAGTCTGAAATGGGCGGATCGACTCTTGTGGTTCTTTCCAGTTACGCACAGCAGCAGTACAGGCTGGCGGAGCAGGAATTTATAAATGGAAATTACTATGCATCTCTTGCAATAGTTGAAAAACTGCTGCAGGATAAGAAAAATAAAAACTATTCACCCCTTGTCGAACTGAAGAGGAGGATTGACTCCAAAATATGATTCCCGTCAAAAAATACTCATCAGTTGCGCTGTTCGCATCAGTACTTCTCTTTCTCCTTATTCCTTTATGTGTATCAGCGGTAGATATATACTGGGAAAACAGCGAAGTGCTGGTACCCGAGAACGGAAGATTTCACAGTGCAGCGTTCGGGGGAGGCAACACTGTAGTAATCTGGCATGAGTTTATCAAGCAGGGCCCTGAAAACGGGATAGTATATATTTCCCTTGCCTCATCGAAAAACGGGAAGGAATGGCTCCGCAATGAAAGGTTTGCCGGCCCTTTTAATTATAACGGTGACGAAGTACCTGTTTGCTCACTTACCGTAAAAAATAACGGCGACATATATGTTTCTGTTTCTGCTGATGAAAATACAGTCAAGATTTATTCATCCGGCGACAATGGAAAAACCTTTAATGAGATTACCAGAAAAACATCATTCACAATGACTGTAGGGCCTCGTCTTTTTATAAAAGAGGACGGCACCTTTATAATGTTTGTCACAAAGGAATCCGGCAATAATTTATCAATATTTTATGCACGGTCTGATACAGGAGAAACCTGGAGCGATTTTAGTCAGCTTGTACCCGAGCCGGGTCTTGAACTTAATTTTCTTCCCCAGTTTGTCTCAAAAGGGGGAGTTGAATATGTTGTATTCCAGTCTTTCCTTGTCCAGCGACGCTCTACATATCAGCTCTATCTTAAAAAAAGTACAGACGGGGGAAACTCCTGGAGTGAAGCAAAGAGGATTACGGATTTTGATGAGAGGATAAACGGAAGAACCGTAGAATCAGCCGATTTTGACAACCAGAGGCCGGATTTTAAAATTGATGACAGTACAATCCATCTTGCCTGGGAAAGAAGAAATATCAGCGAGGCAAATCCGCAGATTTACTATGTTAAGCTTGATCTTGACGGAAATCCGAAAGAAGACCCTGAAAAGGTTTCAGCTGACGGTCGGACCTGTAATTACCCCAAAATTGCCAAATACAAGGGAAATATCTTTATCACATGGTTTGACAACAGGATGGGAGATTATCATGTGATTATTTCTGATTTTAACGGTATCCTCTGGCGGGACAAGGATATTTCACTGATGGAAGGGGATTCCATATTCAGCCAGCCTGTAGAAGCATACGGGTCTCTGTATATTTTATGGGAGAACATAAGAAATAATAAATCCCGGATTGTTATGCTTTCCCCGGATACAAGCGTTGAAAGTCCTGTTATAACTCCGCTGAATTTTCTGTCTTCAAGGAAATCTTCAGGAGACACGTACAGTTTCAGCTGGAACCTGCCGAATGACGCATCAGGTATTGCCGGTTTCAGTTATTCGGCAGGAAGAAGCAGATTCGGATCCCCGCCCAGAAAAATTACAAATACCTCAAGACAGCTTAAGGGGGATGTTGATATTGAAGAAGACGGACAGTGGTATATATATCTTGCGGCATCGGATTATGCCGGCAACTGGTCTGAAACTTCTGTAATTCCGGTTTACAGGGATACTGTTCCCCCGGGGCCTGTCTCTTTTGAGAAAATGGAAAAGGATGAGACAGGGTTTGTAAAATCCAATACTTTCAGGATCATGTGGCAGCCCCCTGCCGGCGAACCTGTCGAAGGCTTTGTTTATAACCTTCAGCTTATTGATGAAAATTACAGAAGAGATACAGAAGAGAGCGTTCTTCTTAAAAGGGTGAAGCCGCCTGAGAAAGAGAACAGAAATCCCTATCCGTATCTTGCCTACAGCAATCTTGATAATGGAATATGGGGTGTCTCGGTTTCCGCTGTTGATGAAGCCGGCAATATAAGCAAACCTTCCGCCAAATTATTTAAACTGAATAAGTATATACCGGTAACAATTATTTCTTCCATAGACCCTGTTGTGGACCAGCTGAACAGGATTACCATCAGCATTAAAGGAAGAGGGTTTACCGCAGGGGGAAGTATAAGGACAATCCACCTTGACAGAGACGGGAAGGAACCGTGGGATTACAGTTTTTATCTCGCGGATAATTCCTATAAAATTGTCAACGATAGAACAATAACAGATTTTACTGTATCAGACATACTTGAAGGTGTTTACAGCATAGCGCTTGATCATCCGCGCAGGGGCCTTTATATAACAAAACCGGTTATAAAACTTGAACCTTCAGGTACGGTAAAGCTTGGATATTTCGTCAGCGGAAGGGAACCTGTCTGGAAGCCTGTAAGAAAAAAACTTTTTACATTCAACGCCGGTCTCGCCGGTATCTATCTTGTTCTGATAATATGCGCTCTTGCAGTTGCGGTTTCAGCTTACAGGCTGAGAGCGGTATGGACAGAAGGTCAGATGCTGAGAAAAGATATTGACGCTATTATGAAAGGGATACCTCTTTCCTACAGGGAAAGAAAAGAGAGGATTACTGTTATGAAAAGAAAAGGGATGGGGCTAAGGCTTAAGTTTACCCTGTTTGTAATATTTATAGTACTCGCTGTTGTAATAATGGTGGCGCTTCCTCTCGGAAGATTCATGCTTGAAACGCAAAGAAAAAATCTTGTTACTGCGCTGCGGCAGCAGTCGGAAGTATTACTTGAAAGTCTCACCTCCGGAGCAAGATCATATCTGCCGGCGTCAAATACACTTGAACTTGGACTTCTTCCTGCCCAGAGAGAAGCAATGGCAGATGCTGTTTTTGTTACAATCGCAGGAAAAAGTTCAGAAAGCGGATCCGGTTATGATTATGTCTGGGCAAGCGATGACAGGAATATTTATTCCAAAATAGATTCACAGGAACTTATTCCGGGAAAATACAGAATCAGCGATGCAATATCAGCATTGTCTGAAACGCTTCAGAAAAACATAGATGAAGAAGCTTCAGGGCGGGTATCTGTACTTGCCCAGGAAGTCGAAAAACTCGGACAGGAGGCAAGAGCCCTTATAGGGAGGGGAGGCAACGAGACTGCGCTTCAGGACCTGCAGAACCGGATACGCGATCTTGATCAGCAGATTCAGAAAATACTTAAAGAGATAGGGAGCGGAATACGGGTTTATCCCCAGTTTGATGCTGAAAGCGGTTCACTGGAAGATGCTGTGTACACTTTCTACAAACCTGTAATATACAGGCAGAGCGGAGAGAATATCTACTACCGGGGCCTTGTGAGGCTGGGTGTATCAACCAGCGGTATACTTTCTGAAATCAGAAATTCAAACGATTTTCTTATCAAGCAGACTCTTATCATAGCAGCCGGTGCAATCCTGTTCGGAATGGCAGGGGCGCTTATCCTTTCCTCAATTATCATCAGTCCGATAAAAAAACTCGTACTGGGGCTTGAAAAAATAAGAGACACAGAAGATAAGGAAACACTCAAAGACCATCTAATTACAGTTAAATCCAGGGATGAGCTTTATATTCTTGCAGAAACAATTAATGAAATGACTCAGGGGCTTGCAAAGGCTGCTGCAGCGAGTAAAGACCTTACTTTAGGTAAGGAAATACAAAAAATGTTTATCCCCCTTGAAAAGGACAGTCACGGGAAAAAACTTACCACAGGCAAGGAATCTTCAGAAAATTTTGAATTTTTCGGATATTACGAAGGGGCAAAGGGAGTTTCCGGCGATTATTTTGATTATGTTAAACTTGATGAAGAGAATTATGCCCTGATAAAATGTGATGTCTCAGGCAAGGGAGTTCCGGCATCCCTTATCATGGTCGAGGTTGCTACAATTTTTACCAACTATTTCCGGCACTGGAAACCGGGCAGCAGGGTTAATCTTCCTGAAGTTATAATCAATATTAATGATATGCTTGAAGAACGGGGATTCCAGGGAAGGTTTGCAACCCTGATTGTTGTTGTTATCAATATAAAAAACGGCGACTGTTATCTTTGTAACGCGGGAGACAATATTGTCCATCTCTACAACAGCAGGGAAAACAGGATGAAACAGATTACACTTCCGGAATCGCCGGCCTCAGGAGTTTTTTCCTCTGTAATGGTAGGTGATAAATTTCAGCAGGTGAAAATGAAACTGGAAAAAAATGATGCTCTTCTGCTCTTTACTGACGGTGTAGAAGAAGCCAAAAGGAAGTTCCGGAACAGCAATTTTGAACTGATAAATTGTGCTGAACCGGGGATGAAAGACGGGGATCTGCACGGTAACCACTATGTATCTGCCGGTGATGAGGAATTCGGGCTGCCCAGGATATACGATTTATTAAACGCTCTTTACAGCAGATCGATATATACCCTTGAAAAATATCATAATCCGGTGAGTGACGAAGTACAGTCATTTGATTTCAGCTCCTGCACCGGGACAATTGAGGAAGCAGTACTGGCGCTGGTTTCAGTCGAGAGAATTTTCAGGTTATACACTGATCCAACAGCTACTTCAGAAAATAGAATACAAATTGACAATAAAATTAACGGATTCCTGAAAGAGCATTTTGAACAGTACCGCCGCTATTTCTCAAATCCGGTTGAAAACAAGGAAGGACAGGAATATACTGTTTTTACGAATTTAAAGCAGGACGATCAGTATGATGATCTTACAATTCTCGCGTTCAGGAGAAAATAGTTGGGAAGCATGAAGAAAGGTTTTGTCTGTCAGAACTGCGGAAAAAATGTCCCCCCAAAAACAGACAGGTGCCCTCACTGCGGCAGATTTTTTAAAGGGGTCAGGTGTCCTCAGTGTCTTTATATAGGGGTTGCCGATGATTTTTTAAAAGGCTGCCCTGCGTGCGGATATCTTGGCGATACAGAATCCGGAGTAAATCTGCAGTCTATGCCGGACTATTTAAAGCCGGCAAAAAAAGAGCTTCCTGCATGGTTTTATCTTTCTGCCATCGGAATACTGATAATTGCGGTAATTGTCCTGTTAATTATTTTTTTTAACATGCCCTGAGTATATTCGGAATTTCCATCATTCAGTGATTGAAAATCTCTCCCTTAGAGCTTTTCTGAAGACCGGAGGGTTTAATCCCAGCAGTTTGGCTGCGTTCTCCCTGTTGCCGTCAGTTTTTTCAAGAGCTTTACGGTATATCTCTTTTTCATAATTATGATTACTGTTTTAATATTGAATCCCTCATCATCTATATCTGTTTCAAGCGGGGATAATACACCGCTTGTTATAAGCCAGAAAAGTATTTCCTGGGGGAGGAGCTCAGTCATAATCTGGTCTGAAACAGATATACAGCAAAGTGCGGATACAGTGTTTTTAAGCTGTCTGATATTGCCGGGCCATGGGTAATCTGAAAGCATGGAATATGTATCTTCGCTTAAATACTTGCTTTCACCATATCTGCTGGTCCATTCGGAAAGGAATGTATCAGCAAGTTCTTTAATATCTTCACTATGTTCTCTCAGAGGCGGAACTGAAAGTGTTATCTGGTTAAGCCTTTCATACAAATCCCTCCGGAATTTCCCGCAGGCTATAAGCTCAGGCAGTTCCCTGTTTGTTGCCGCAATAACCCTGATATCTGCAGGATAAAATTATTAATTCAGGCCTTAGATAACAAGGTGTGTATATGACATTGGCTGAAAACAATGAATACAGTATTAAATATATTAACGGAGCCGGAAATATTTCACACAGAAATATCACGGTAATCTCTGTCTGTGACCCTTTATACTGTAAAGGCTATTTAAAGGCCTGGTGTCATCTCTTCAGATATGACAGAATCCTTGAAACAGACCTTTGGGGCACACAAACTTCAGGCGGGAAAACTTTTTCACTCAATGCCTCAAATCATGATGCCGGACAGGTAATCTGCACTTCTGCAGAGCTGAAATCAGCTGCGTAGAATCCCTGCTGTGATATTGAGCAAAAAAGCGGCGGATATCACGAGGCTGCAAGTATCACGTCTTCTTCTGTGGCTGCGAATAAAGTTTCGCCGGTTTTTGTTTCCTCCATCTGCAGCCCCGTCAATAATTTTTCCAATAATAATACATCATATTCTTTAGGTCATATTATATGCATGGCGATTACCGCGGCAGTACTCGGCGCCTTCGGTATAGATCTTTTTGCAAAGATTTTTAACCCGCCGGAAGTTAATACATATTCAATAGACTATTCCTTCATTAAACCGGCCCCGAAACCGATTATTAAACCTCTGTCTCCTTCTTCCCCTGTCCCTTTACCCCTTCCTTCCGGTTCATTGCCCCGACTCCCTGCTGTAAAAAAAACCGCAGTTACAGAAATTACTGAACCATCAGGAATAGAGAGAAAAACAGTCTTCAGGGAAATTAGCGGGATAATAAACTTTAAGCTTGAAAATATCTACGAATCAGCTGATACGGATCACAGAGGAGTTATAAGCTGGAGTAATAAGATATACAAAAATTATGCATACATTGCAAACTGTCTTGCATTAAGGACTGATGAATTTCTTCAGCAGGGCGGAGGCGACTGTGAGGACTGGGCGCTTTTTACATGCGTTTTCCTTTGCTACTGGGATATTGAAAGTTATGTGGGATCATTCGGGGCCAAAAACGGGACCGGGCATGCGGTCTGTCTTGTGCCGATGAATTCGCCTGTGGAAAACTACAGTTATTACCGCCGGAAGGTTTTAATAATTTTACTGATGCCTGTTACATCCCGGCTGATTACAATCATGCCGGACCTCTTTCCAGCGCAGTTGATAAGAAATGAAAACTAAGAAGTATATATATACCTTCTGAAATCTATACTCTGTATATGTAACTTTTGTTTCATTTTCGCGTAACTTAAATTACCTGTCAGGGAAAAAAATGAAAAAAAGCAGCATCAGTTGTTTTAAAATAAAATAAATATATTGCATAAAGTAATTATCAGGATTAGAATTAGTTATTAAAAAAAAATATTTATAAAAGATAGAGAAAAAGTAAAATGATTAGTACAGAAACATACTTTTTATCAGCTGTCGCTGTAATAATTTACAGGAAGATGCTGTTGCTTACCGGATAAACGTGTGAAGCAACTGTAAAATGCTTATGCATTTCAATGGATTATTTTCAGTCTGTTGACATCAATTTTGCTATTTATAGTGATGGAGGAAAAAGTATGGATACTATTGCTGAAAAAATGAGTTCGGAAATCTCTCCCAATCTGATATCTGCTGTGATTCTCGCCGGTTGCGCTTCACTGAAATGCTGCAGTAAAAATAATCTGAATATTAAGGTTATCAAACCCGGAATCAATCTAAAAGTCCTGTCGTCCGGCGGGGATGAAATATATAATTCAGAAAAATCAGAGAATTTCATTCTTAAAAATTGTCCGGTTGACACTGACAGAAAATTTACAGTCGAACTTGAAAATCCAGGTCTCCCGTTATTCCGTTTTGTTGTATCATGCGGAAAAAACGGCGGCTGGTTCGCGGCGGAAAAACATCTTATCGGCGGGGTTTTAAGCATTATGATTGCTGATTGCAAAACCAGTAATTTGTACAGGATCAACCCTGTAAGCTATTCCGGAAGAATTGATGATATCAGGAAAAACCTGATGCTGGATAAAAAAAGCGATGAGCTGTTCATTGTTCAGAAGTGTTCGCTTCCGGATGAGATATTTAAAAAACTTCCCCTTGAAACAGTAAGGAATAACAAGTATATCAAATAGAGGATATGGTTTTTTATAATAATTATTCGGAAAAATTTCTTAAGGCAAAAAACAAGCGCTGAATAACTGTTATAAATGTTAGTATCGCCATAATAGAAAAAATCCAGACCAGGTAAGCCGGGAGGATAAAGAACAGTGAATAAAAAATGATTGTCTCTGTTCCTTCCACAATGCCGGAAGGCATCTCAACAGACGTAAAAAGTCTGTTGTCTGACTGTTTTTTCTTTTTCTCCAATAACGCTGAAAGATACATCCATGATACCGCATTAATATAGAATGTGCCGAGAAGAAATGCCGTAGCTTTCCACAAAAGAACAGAATTATACTGCCACGCCAGGGCGAGAGGAATTGCAGCATATACTGTGAAGTCTGTCATTATGTCAAGATATGCACCTTCATCTGACTGTTTTTTATATCTGCGGGCAACAGCCCCGTCAAGGCCGTCAAGAATGCGGTTAAGAATCCAGAGTAAGAGAGCTGCTTTCAGGCTTCCCGTTAAAGCTGCCGAAGCGCAGGCAATACCGGCGGTAAAAGCTGCCAGGGTGATAATATCAGGATTAATATTTTCCGCCCATCTGCCTGTAAGAGTTTTCATCAGCCTGTCTTTTACAGCCCTGAGCTTTATATCAAACAACATATTACTCCTTTATCAGCTAACTTCTTAAAGTCCTTAAAATCCTTAAAATCTAATGGCGCAAAACCCTGATGTAATCGATAAAAGCCTGCGACTCTTCTTCAGTATTGTCCGGGTCCCCCATGACGTCAAGCGAAGCTTTTACCGGCGGCTCTTTACCGAAGACCCTCAGGTAGTCATTGAGGATATTTACCCTGTGCGCTCTCCGCTCTCCCGGATGTTCTCCTCCGCTGTCGGACGCAAACATGACCGCGCTTGAAGTATATACGTTTTGGATATATTCTTTGTCCCAGCTGCTGGCATAGACATAATTAAGCGCCGTGTCAGGCGGATATTTTCCGTAAAGAAGTTTCGCGATATTGTACTTTGCCTTTACGAACGGGCCAGCATCATCCGGTGAATATTCAAATATAATATAAGCCTTACCGCGTAATCGTCTCCCGATTTTTTCCCCGCGTTTCCTTTTACAAATACATTGGATGCTTTCCATCTTCATTCTATGACCGGGCCTCTGCCCCTGTAGCCGAATATTTTTTTAAGTATCTTCCTTGTTTTACTGTTGAAAAATCTGGCCCCATAATAAACCGAGGCGGCTTTTTTCTGTATCTCTCCCATTGTGGGGTAGGGGTAGATGGGACTCATGATTTCCATAAGCCTCAACTTTCTTGTAACTGCGTATAACGAGGGGAGGATAAGGTCACCGGCGCCGGCCCCTGCTATCTGCGTACCAATAACTCTCTCTTTTTTATCAATAAGTATCTTGATTTTTCCTTCTGTCCTCTGCTCTGCCTGTGCTCTGTCTATATCATCAAGGTAAGATATTACAGTTTCGAAACTGATACCGGCTTCCTTTGCCCGTTTTTCATTATACCCGATTGACGCAAGTTCGGGATCGCTGTAGGTGCACCACGGGACATTGTTATAGTTGAAATTTCCCGGAAGATGAAGAACTGCTTTTTTTATCACGAATGAGCCTTCCGCTCCCGCGACATGAGTAAAAAGATGGCTGCCGTTGACATCCCCGATAGCGTAAATATGTTTCTGCCGGGTCTGAAGTTTTTGATTTACCGGGATAAAGTTCTTCCCGGTTTCAACTCCGGCTTTTTCAAGGTCAAGGCCGGCTGTGTTTCCTTCTCTTCCAACTGCGGCAAGGATCAGTTCTCCTTCTGCTTTAAAGATTTTACCGGGATTGTCAGTTTGCGTATATGTAACCTCTTTCATCCCTCCGGACCCTGAGAATAGGGAAGATGAAGATGAAACAGCAGCCAACTGCGCTTTTGCGTTATTGATAATCACGCCACCTTCTTTTATCAGTTGATCCTCAATTACCTGCGCCATATCATCATCCTCTTTTGAAAGGAGATGGGATGAGCTGTTGATTATTGTTACTTTACTCCCCAGTCTCAGGAAGGCCTGGCCCAGTTCAACACCGATTGGCCCGCCTCCTATAACAACAAGGCTGTCTGGAAGCTTATCAAGAGAAAAAACTTCCCTGTTTGTAATATATCCTGTTTCAGCAAGTCCTTTAATTTCAGGTATAAAAGGGGCGCTGCCTGTGCTGATTACGATGGCGGCCGCTGAAAATATTTTACCGTCAAGTATAATCTCATGCGGGGATATAAAACGGGGAGAGCCCTTGTAAACCTCTGCTCCCAGCCCTTCAAACCTTTCTACCGCATCATGCTTCTCAATTTTACTTATTACATCGTGCACACGGGACATAACTGCCTTAAGATCGACATTGCCCCGAACGAGCTCAGGCAGTCCGTAAGCAGGGAAAAGGCCCGCCTGATGATAAAGCGATGCGCTTTTAAGCAGTGTTTTGCTTGGAACACAGCCATAGTAGAGGCAGTCGCCTCCTGTCCTGTCTTTTTCAAAAAGGGCGGTTTTCAGTCCAAGCTGGGAAGCCCCTGATGCTGCAGTCAGGCCTGCGGCCCCGCCTCCGATTACAATTATGTCGTGTGTATATTTACTCATTGCCTTTTCCCTTATCGATATGCTTAGCCCGCTTCAGCCTCTTTACAAGGACAGGAACAAGGCTTAACAGTCCCAGCAGCGTAAGCGCTGTTATAACCTGCAGGCCGAAACTCCCTTCAGGTCCCGCATTCGCTCCTGTATAACCCAGATAAGCGAAAACAAAGGATCCCGGGATAATTCCAAGTGAAGTTGTCCAGATAAATGTTCCGGCAGGTATCCTTGTAAAGCCTGCGAGCAGGTTGATAAGGAAGAATGGAAAAACAGGAAGAAGCCTTAAGGTGAGCATATAGTTCTTTCCGTTCTCATCAATTTCCCTGTTGAATTTTGCAAGTTTTTCGCTGTATTTCCCCTGAATTTCCCTGCCGAGAATATAGCGGGCGGCAAGGAAGATGCAGAACGCCCCTGTTGTTGCTCCGGCATTAATGAAAAGTGTTCCCCAAAGGGGCCCGAAAAAAAAGCCGCCCATAAGAGACATTACAGTAGCTCCTGGTATGGAAAAAGCGACTACCGCAATATAAAGGGCAATAAAAATTCCGGCAGAAAGGATGAAAGACTGCTGCACCGATTCAAGAAGTTTTTCCTTCTGCGAAAGAAGGTTCTGAAGATTTACCGCATCCCCCAGGGGCGTGTATATGTAAAGGGCAGAGACAATCACCGCAATAATCAGAACCAGAGTAATTTTAAATCCTGTCTTCATGAAAACCTCCGTCAGGCAGTTCAGATCATCTTTTTTTCCGGTAGCTCTTTAAAATAATACTGTCAGTGATAAAAAACAAGGTAACAGGCAGAATGAGAAATACAGGGTTTAAAAAAAGCTGTCTGCCTGTCTGATGAATTGAGAAGAGGGAAAAAGGGAAAAAAGAAAGGAGGGTCCCTGTCCTCCCCCTATCAGGAAAAGAAGAAAATAGTCGGAAAACGCTGCCGGAAAGACAATGTTTGCTCCGGCAATTATCGAGGGAAGAAGAAGCGGCAGTTCCCCTTCGGAAGGCTCTTCCAGGCCTGCGAGTAGTTTAAGCAGGGTTGTTTTCCCGCTGCCTGGGGGACTGATAAAAGAGATTTATATTCCCTTTTTCAATATCAAAGGTAAGGCCCTCAAGCGCTTTCAGGGCACCGTAGTATTTGCCCGTGTTTTTCAGACTCCTGATTTGAAAAAAGGGAGCGCTAACATCCATGGAAAGAGAAGGTGCCTCCGGTCCTCAAAGCCCCTCTGTCCTATTTTCATTTCAAGCTGTCCGTCACGGGGAGAACCGGTGTAGGACCGGAAGACATAATCCCACCACGAAAGGCTGAAGCCGTAATTGGAATCAGTTTCCTTTCTGTAGACTGAATGGTGTATCCTGTGCATATCGGGAGTAACAAGAATTTTCCGTATTATTCTGTCTGCTTTTAACGGAATATAAATATTGGCGTGATTGAACATGGCAGCCCCGTTAAGCACAATTTCAAAGATAATTACTGATAAAGCTGATGCTCCGGTTATCCATACCGCCCCTGTCTTTATCACAAGTGAAATTATAAATTCAAACGGATGAAAACGGAGGGCTGATGAGGCGTCGAGGTCCCTTTCCGTATGGTGCATCCTGTGTATCTTCCAGAGAAATTGCACCCCGTGGAACAGGCGGTGCTGCCAGTATATAATCAGGTCAAAAAAGAGCAATGCAAGGATGAATGTGACAGGTTCCGGAAGTCTTACCAGATGGAAAAGGCCGAGCCCCCTCTCCTCAGCTGCAAGCGCTGCCGAAACAGGGATAAAAACGGGGATTACCCTTCCTGAAAGCGCTCCGAGGAATACCATGAAAAAATTGCTGGGCCAGCGTATCCTTCTTGAAAAAAGGCGGTCTCTTCTTGGAAAAAGCGCTTCAGTACATGAGAAAAGTACAAATAAGACGATAAATGAGCCTAATCTTAAGGCATTTGCGTTCAAAATTACTCCCTGATGCTGCTGCAGTTTATACAGTATCTGTCTATAGCTATTATGAAAATATGGTTTCAGATTAGTACAGGCAGGTTGGTTTGTCAAACATTGTTAAATTTTATAAGCTATTGCATTTTTTATAATTATTAATAAAAAAAAATTGACAATTCATAAAATATGCTGAATAATGAAGTAAATACACCATAAATAATATTATAAAGTTAAAATAAGAAGCAGGTACAACGCATAATGTTTGAAAGCATTAATAGTCTGATTGAAAAAAACAGATCTGATATGACAAGGAGTCAGTGTTCCCTGGCTGATTTTGTACTGGAAAATATCGATGATATCGGTTTTTTAACCTATTCGGAAATCAGCAGGAGGTCCGGCGTCAGTGAAGCCTCATTCATAAGATTCCTGAGGATGCTGGGGTTTAACGGTTTTGCTGATTTCAAGGAATCATTAAAAGAGCATGTCAGAAATAAAACAGCCCCGAGCATCAGGATGAAAGAAACAATTTCACAGATTAAAAAAAAGGAAAATGTTTTTAAAAACGCCCTTAATATTGACAAGGCAATGCTCAGGGAAGTCGAGGACCTCTGGTCAGAGGAAAACACGGATAAGGCTGTAAAACTTCTGAAAAATGCAAGGCGGATTTATGCCGCAGGATTCGGGATATCGCGAAGCGTAGTTGAATTCATAAGCTTCAGGTTCAATCGTCTCGGGTATTCGGTAATTCCAATGACTATAGGCGGTGCGGAAGTAGTTGAAAAATTATTTAACGCCTGCAGTAAGGATGTCATAATTTCCATCGGGTTTTTCCGGCCTCACCGTGAAATAAGCATTATCTATAAAATAGCGGAAGAGAAAAAAATCCCGATAATCGCGCTGACTGATTCTTTCGCATCATCGCTTACCGAAGGGGCAGAGGTTGTCCTTCATGCAAGAAGAGGCCCCAGAGAGATTATAACGTCACTTGTGGCTCCCATGGCGGTTGCCAATATTCTAAGCCTTGCTCTTGCGATTGATGACGGCAATAAAGCGATTCATTCTTTTTCGGATCTTGAAAAAGTCAAGAATGAATTTAATTTATAATTTTCAGGAGGATAATTATGAAAAAAATGGGTTTTTTTACGGTGGTATTGCTGCTGTTTTTCTCTCTTGTCTGCGCTTTTGCAGGCGGCGGCAGTGAAAAAAAAGATACGGCAACCGGTGACAGCGGATCGCCCGGCGGCATTATTACGCTATACACGTCAGTGCCTCAGCCGATTGTTGACAGGATCCAGAATGACTTTATGAAAAAATATCCTGCCATTACACTTGATGCATTCAGATCCGGTACCAGCGCTGTAATTACCAAAATAATGACTGAAAAAGAGGCAGGACAGATTATGGGCGACCTGGTATGGGTAGCGGAACCTTCGACTTACGAGGAGTTCAAGGATCAGGGACTGCTTGTGAAATTCAATCCGCCTGAAGCCAAAAATTTGTCAAAGGAAATGGTTGACACTGACGGTTATTACTATGCCGGCAGACTTATAAATATGGTTATTGCCTATAATACGACGAAGGTAAAAGAACCGCCCAAAAGCTGGAAAGACCTCTTAAACAAAAAGTACGGTGAAGTCGGATTTCCAACACCCCTTAGATCAGGCGCCGCGCTGGCCTCTGTTGAAACTATCGTAGAAAAATACGGATGGGAATACTTTGAAAAATTCAAGGCAATGGGAGGAAAGCAGATCCAGAGCAATTCAACTGTAAGGGATATGGTTGTAACAGGTGAGCTTGGAGTCGGAGTACTGCTTGATTATATGGTGCGCCCCCTGATGGCGAAAGGGTCCCCAATAAATTATGTATGGCCTTCTGACGGTGCGGTTTTTATACCAAGTCCCATAGCTGTTTTAAAAGACACAAAAAATCAGAAAGCTGCTGAATTGTTTGTAAATTATATTCTGTCTCCCGAAGGGCAGGAAGCAATTGTAAAGGTTGGAGATTTTTATCCTGTAAGAAAGGATGTGGCTTCCCCGGCCGGAGCGCCTGATATTAAAAACATCAAAAAACTGCCTACTGACTGGAAAGCTGTAAAAGATAATACAAAACAGATAAACGAAAAGTGGACTGAAATTTTCGGTGAATAATAATCTAACCTGATTATAAAGCAGGGCAGGAGATAATATCCCGCCCTGTATAAATAGTATTTAATAGCAGGATTAAATAATGAACATAAACAGGGGAAAAAAAATAAACAGCGGCATTGCCGTTATGCTTATTGCGTGTGTCATTCTTTTCGCTGTAGTAGTCTTTCCGCTTCTTAAAATACTGCTGCAGAGTTTTATTTATGATAAAGGAATATCTCTGCAGAATTATATTAATGCGGTATCTGATAAAAAATTCATTACAAGCCTGAGGAACAGCCTTTATATAAGTCTTTCTGCAATGGCGGGGTCAATTATTATCGGTTCGTTTTTTGCCTGGGTAATAGGAAGGACAGACATCCCGTTTAAAAAATTTTTCAGAACAGCATTTGTAATTCCTTTTATCATTCCTCCTTTTGTGGGGGCTCTGGCATGGATGCAGCTTCTGGGTCCGGTAGGGATTCTTAATACATTATATAAATATCTTGCCGGTACCGATAAAATACTCTGGAATGTATACGGCGCAGATGGCATAATTCTTGTGCTGATCCTTCACCTTTACCCCCTTGTCTATATAAATATGCTGGGAAGCCTTGAAAGGATGAACCCGGAACTTGAAGAGGCCGCCCAGATGTCTGGTTCGAAAATATTCTCAGTAATGAGGCGGATAACGTTGCCTCTTATGCTCCCGGCCCTTGCGTCAGGTGCTGTACTGGTATTTATAATGGCAATAGCTAATTTCGGTATTCCTGCAATACTCGGCTTTTCAGAAAATTATTATGTACTTACAACCAGGATATATGAAGCTGTGACCAGAAGTGGTTCCCCGAACAGCCTTTCCCTTGCTGCTTCAATCTCTGTGCTGCTGGGAATGGTCGCCGGTGCGGGTCTTCTGTTTCAGAGACTTTATATCAGCAAGAGAGAATACGCGGTCCTTACAGGCAAAAGCATACAGCCGAATATTATTTCACTAGGGAAGCATACCTGGTGGATATTGGGAATATGCTCGGTATCTGTATTTATAACAAGTATTGCCCCGCTGCTCTCTATTGTTCTGACATCAATCACAAAAATATACGGGCTTCCGCCTGTTCCGTCCAACTGGACAATTGAAAATTTCTATAATGTCTTTTTCGGCAATCTTACTGTAAAGAGGGCAATAAAAAACAGTCTCTTTCTTGCCTTTTCTGCTGCAACGATTATAAGCATCCTCGGGTCTCTAATAGCATACATAGTTGTCAAAACTAAAATAAAGGGAAGGTACGCGCTTGAAATTATATCAAATATGCCTTACGCGCTTCCCGGGACGGTTGTGGCAGTCGGGATGATTCTTGCATGGCTTAAACCGGTCCCTTTAATAGGCGTCAGGCTTTATAACACAATCTGGATACTGCTTGTTGCGTATATTGCCCGTTATCTGGCATACGGCGTCAGAACTACATCTTCATCTTTAACCCAGGTACATGAGTCTCTGGAAGAGGCGGCAAGAATTTCCGGAGCAGGCTGGCTGAGAACCTATATAGACATAATTATCCCATTAATTCTGCCGGGCCTTTTTGCAGGCTGGTTCATGGTTTTTATACCCTGCCTGAGGGAGCTTACAATCTCAGCGCTGCTCTGGTCAACAAGAAATGAAACAATCGGTGTTATGGTTTTTAATCTTCAGGATTCAGGCAACACTGTAGCATCTGCCGCGTTATCAGTAATTATGATAAGTGTTTTAATTATTGCTAATCTTATCACAAGAAAACTTACAAAAGGGAAAGCCGGATACTGATTGCCGGGATAAGACAGGGGGATTTTTTATGTCACGTGTAGTAATCAAAAAATTGAATAAAAGTTATAATGACAATCTTGTTGTCCGGGATTTTACCATTGAAATAAATGACGGTGAATTCATTACCTTTCTCGGGCCTTCAGGATGCGGCAAGACGACTAACCTGAGAATGATCGCCGGGTTCATCCGGCCTTCCTCAGGTGAAATAATAATTGGTGATAAAACAGTATCCTGCCCTGAAAAGAACATATTTATTCAGCCGGAGGACAGAAAACTGGGTATGGTTTTTCAGTCATACGCTGTCTGGCCTCATATGAATGTTTTTAATAATATAGCGTATCCGCTTAAGATAAAAAAAGAATCCAGAAAAATAATTGAGAAAAAAGTTGACGAGATACTTGAACTTGTTGATATGAGAGACCTGTCATTGCGGTTCCCTCATGAACTTTCAGGCGGACAGCAGCAGAGGGTAGCACTTGCGAGGGCACTTGTAATGAACCCGGAGGTGCTGCTGCTTGATGAGCCCCTTTCAAACCTTGATGCAAAGCTCAGGGAGGAAATGAGAATAGAGATAAAGGAACTGCAGAGAAAAACAGGTATTACCATAATATTTGTAACACATGATCAGCTTGAGGCCATGCTGCTTTCTGACCGTGTCGTTGTAATGGAAAAAGGAAATATTCATCAGATTGATGATCCCGTTTCAATATACAAGAATCCTGCGGATTATTTTGTGGCTGATTTTATAGGAAATGCCAATTTTGTCAGTCCGGAATTACTTGATATTTCCGTGGCTGATAAAAAATCCACAATTATGATCAGGCCGGAAGATGTTGTTCTTAATATAAAAACAGGTAAATATGCCGCAACTGTTAAGCAGCGGCTGTTTGTCGGTGAAGGGTTCTTCTATGTTCTTGATTTCAACGGCAATGACATAAAGGTAAAAACCCATTCCAAAGAGAGCTGCAACACGGGGGATGCCGTTAAATTTGATTTTCTATATACACATGTAATTTAATCTGACAGGAGAAAAAGTATGATGTTCGGGACAGGGACATGGTTTTATAATGATTTATCAGTTGCAGGGGCGCTTAAAAGAATAAAAAATGCCGGCCTTGATGCTGCTGAAGTGTGGATGGAGCACCTTCTCAGATCTGATGATGATACGGCAGCTGTTAAGGCGGCAGCCGGGGAGATGAATCTGGCTTTATCACTGCATGCTGCCTCGTATGACCTGAATATGACTTCGTTCAATAAAGGGATCAGGGATGAATCAAGAAAACAGACCATCGACTCGATAATAACGGCCGGGCAGATCGGGGCAAAAACAGTCGTAATTCATCCCGGAAGGATTTCTTCTTCAAAAGGGATCAGCGCAGATTACACCAGGGAATTATATATTTTTCTTAAAGAGATAGATAAAATTGCGGATTCGGAGGGAGTTGTAATCGGGCTTGAGGTGATGGAAAAGCGGCCCAGGGAGATTCTTGTTAACCCTGAAGAAGTCATTGATCTTATGAATCAGTCATGGAAAAACCTTAAACTGACAATTGATATAGCCCATGCAAGGACTGTAATGGACCCGTCCGAATTTATTAACAGTATCAATCATAAATGGATAAGGCATATCCATTTAAGCGACAGCAGCGCCTCCCGCCCTCATCTGCCGCTCGGAAAGGGAGATTCTGATATTAATAAGGCACTTAAGACGCTGTCTGAATTCTACAAGGGCGTTATTATAATTGAAGGGTATCTTCCCGGGAAAGGCGATGAAGTGATAGCTGATAACGTACGGTATCTGAAAGAAAACGGATGGATGGAATAAATAAAAAAGACACTCCCGCATAACAAAAGGTATATGCAGCCGGCAAGGGTAAAATAAAAAGGTACATATATTGTGTACATCTGATGATGACGCAGTTAGAGATAAAATCCGGCCGTATTAATAATTTATACTGCAATGTGAGCTTCAAAGGGTATTTTTCAGAATCAGATTAAAACACAGTTATAAAAAAGGTTTTAACCAGCCTAAGCTGAAAATAAGTTATAAGAGGGGAAAAATCATTTATTGCATTCTGCCCCGTAAACTGCTTGAAACTGCTGTAAACCTTTTCCCCTTTTTGCTATGATTGCTGGCGGAGGCTTTTATGAATACCTACCTTGACTGCATACCCTGTTTTTTCAACCAGGCACTGTTTGCATCCCGCCTTGCAGGCTGCAGTGAAAAGCAGCAGAAACAGATCCTTGACGAGGTGTCCCGCCTTGTCCCGAAACTTTCAATGACAGCCTCTCCGCCTGAAAACGCTGTCCCGGTTTACCGGATAATCAGTGAGATAAGCGGAAATCCTGACCCTTTTAATGAGATAAAAGAGAAAAGCAACAAAGCCGCACAGGAGGTATACCCCCATCTTGTAAAGAGGGTTGAGTCATCGGATGATCCTCTTCTTGCGGCGGTGGAGACAGCAATATCAGGCAATATTATCGACTACGGAGCCAACACCAATACCGACCTGATGGAGGAAATAGAAAAAATACTTGATCAGGAGGACAGGGCTGTACACAGGGAACGGAGTGAGCTTTTTGATATTGAAGGTCTTCGAAGGGCTCTTTCATCCTCAAAGGAGCTTTTATACATAGGGGATAATGCCGGGGAGATAGTCTTTGACAGGATTCTTGTTAAGACAATCTCAGGGCTCTACCCCGGGATAAAAATCCGCTTTGCGGTAAGGGGCAGTGCTGTAATAAACGATGTTACCATGGAGGATGCCCGGTTTACCGGGATGGATGAAATTTGTGAAGTAATTTCCAGCGGCTCATCAACTCCAGGAGCGGTTTTAAAATTCACAAGCGCTGAATTTTCAGGCCTGATTAACAATGCAGACGTTATTATCAGCAAGGGGCAGGGGAATTACGAGGCGCTTTCCGGGAGCGGGCTTCCGGTATTTTTTCTTCTGAGGGTTAAATGCGGCACAATAGCCCGGCATATCCCTGCGGAAAAGGGTGATTTCTGCCTGCTGAAAGAAAAACGCCAGTTCTGATAAGGTTCATGCATGGTGTAATGATCTGCCGGCTGTCAGTTTAAACAGGATAACCCATCTCTTTTTTATATCCGGAATAAATAAAAAGTTGATTAATCAGAATATTTCTATATAATCATCTTATTATTTTGAAAAAATTCATAAGAATATGTATATATATATTTATTACAACTCTGTTGTTTATCTCATGCACGGTGGGAGATTTCTCTGATATTGAGCAATATCAGGATAAGTCAGGTCCTGAGATAACTTCTTATGAAATTACAAGCCCTGTTACAGCCTTTGGAGTGATATCAGGGACAAATATTGATATCACAGTCCCTTTCGGCACTGATGTGACATCGCTTGTGCCGTCAATAATTCATACAGGAAAAGATGTTAATCCGCCATCCGGCGTCGCACAGGATTTTACTTCTCCGGTAACCTATACAGTTACAGCCGACGATTTTTCAACAACAAATTACACAGTCAGTGTAACAGTTGCCTCAGGCAGCGCAAAGGAAATTACTTCCTTTAATATCCCCTCCATCCCTGCAACCGGAGTGATATCAGGGACAAATATTGATATCACAGTCCCGTTCGGCACTGATGTGACGGCTCTTGTCCCTGCCATCACCCATACAGGGGCAAATATTAGCCCGGCAAGCGGGGTGGCTCAGAACTTTTCGGCAGCTGTTGTATATACAGTAACGGCAGCGGATACTTCAACACAGAATTATACTGTGTCGGTGACAATAGCCCCCAATACTGCGAAAGAAATTATTTCATTCGATATAACAAGCCCGGTAACTGCAAGCGGCGCTATCGCGGGACTGAATATTTCAGTCGAAGTTCCCTTCGGTACAGATGTTACCGCGCTCGTTCCCAATATTGTCCATACAGGTGTAAGCATAAATCCGCCATCCGGCGCAGCGCAGGATTTTACCTTCCCTGTAGTTTATCTTGTAACAGCTGAGGATTCATCAATTCAGAATTATACGGTTACTGTTACAGTACTTCCCAATCCGGCTGCGACTGTTATCACATCAGCTATTGCGGGAAATCTGGCTTTAACGGTTGATATTGCCGGGACTTCGGCTACTGCTGAAGGTAATGTCACTGATGAGGGCGGCTCTGCTGTTACAGGGCGCGGAGTTGTATATAATACTGCCCCTAATCCGACAATTTTTACAGGTACAGTCATGGCAAGCGGTTCTGGCCCCGGAGTTTTCACTGTCAATATGTCAGGGCTTACGGAAAATACTACATATTATGTCCGTGCCTATGCTACCAACAGTGACGGAACCGCTTACGGAAACCAGGTTATTTTTAACTCAGGGTATCAGTTTTCAGCAACTGTATTCCAGGGAGGTTATGTTTTTTACAACGACGGCTCAGGCGGAGGGCTTGTGTCATCGACTGCCGATCAGAGTGCCTCCTGGGAATGGATCAATGGCGGGTCAACCCAGACAACATTAAATGGCTCTACCCAGCAAGCTGTCGGTACAGGGCTGGCTAATACTGCTGCGATCATAGCCCAGACAGGCCATACCGGAAGCGCCGCACAGCTTTGTGATGACTATGATGACGGCACATATACTGACTGGTATCTGCCTTCCCGTGATGAACTTATTTTGATGTACGGGAAGCTTAAATTAAACCTGATCGGCGGCTTTGCAGATCTTTTTTACTGGAGTTCATCAGAAGGTGGCGCAACAACAGCATCTTGCCTTGATTTCACCAGCGGTACCCAGGGAACATTTAGTAAAGGTAATTTTTATAATGTCAGGGCAGTCAGGAATTTTTAAACCACTGAATTAAGATCAGAAAAAGATTCAGCCGGTTAAAGTCTGGTTATTAAGGGCCAATCCGGATATAATAAAATTATGAACTACAATACATCAAGCCATATAACGCCGCCGTTTTACCTGAAAAATCCTGTTCTCCAGACAGTGCTTTCAAGCATGAAAATACGGAACAGGGGGATAACTTCTTTTGAGCTTGAAAGCAGGGAAGTCCTTGTTGACGCCGGCGGCGGGGTAAGGCTTACAGGGTTTATATCGTCACACGATACTTCAAGGGAGACTTCAGACAGCGGAAAGTCTCTGAAAAAACTGATAATCCTTCTTCACGGCTGGGAGGGCAGCGAACGTTCAGCATACATGGTAGCTGCGGGGCGGTTTTTTTATCAACTCGGCTATGATATATTCCGTCTAAATCTCCGTGACCACGGAAATTCCCATCACCTTAACAAAGGCCCTTTCCTGGGTACTCTTATAGATGAGGCCTACAGTGCGGTAAAAAGGATTATAGCAGATTACGGTGCAGACAGTAACGTGTATGTAATAGGCTTTTCCATGGGTGCCAATTTTGCACTGAGGATCGCGAAACTGGCAGGGGATGAAACTGCAGGCGGCGCAGGAAGCGGTTTGCCTGATAAAGTCATTGCGGTAAACCCTCCCTTAAACCCGCTTACTGCTACACAAAATATTGATAAATACTTTTTAATAAGAAAATATTTTCTTAAAAAATGGAAAAAGAGCCTGATTAAAAAACAGCAGGCATTTCCTGATGTATACGATTTCAGCCGCTATCTGGATACCGGCAGCTGTGTTGACCTTACAAGACATCTTGTTGATCAATACTCGGAATATGACAGTATGGAAGAGTATTTCGGACATTATACGCTCGGCCTTGATTTCTTCAAATCAATAAAAATGCCGGTTTTAGTCATTACCGCCTCAGATGATCCGGTCATTGATATAAGCGGCTTTGATGATATAATAAAATCAAAGAACAGCAGCATTGATCTGCGTATTGAGCCTTACGGCGGCCACTGCGCATATTTAAGGGATTTTAAGTTTAACACCTGGCTTTTTGACATGATTCTTGAAAAAATCAAATGAAATATTGCCGCTGTGCGATAATAGACTTAAATTAAATAGTAACAATGAAATCAGCAGAATGCGGCTATTATGCTTAAAGAATATAAAACACTTTATCCCTATGTCAAAAAACATTTTTTCTCGTATATTTTCGGCCTGTTTTTTCTGGTTATAACAGACGGCGGACAGCTTGTTATCCCCCAGATGATAAGAAGGGCGGTTGATCTGATTGCCTCAGGTGATTTTGAATTAAAAAGTGTCGGAAGCCTTATGGTGGCAATGATCGGTGTTGCATCCGCAATTGCCGCCGGAAGATTCGGATGGCGGGTTTTCATTCAGGGGTCCTCAAGAAGGATCGAAAATGAGCTCAGGGAAAATCTCTTCAGTCATCTTTTGAAACTCTCTTCAACTTATTTCAATAACATGAAGACAGGGGATATCATGTCCCGCTTTACAAACGATATGCACAATATCAGGATGGCAACCGGTATGGCCCTTGTCGCTTTCGTGGACGGCTTTTTCATGACGCTTGTTATTCTGATAATCCTGTTTAAACAGTTCCCCGGTCTTGCAGGTTTTACCATACTGCCCCTTCCTGTTGTTTTTTTGATAGTTTTGGGCGCAGGCAGGCTTCTCGGGCCGCGGTTCCAGAAAGTGCAGGATTCATACGGACATGTAAGCGATGAAGCGCAGGAGGCCTTGTCCGGCATCAGGGTAATAAAAACTTTTGTGCGGGAAAGGCACTTCCTGTCAAGATTTTCTTCAGCCAATGAAGAATACCTTAAAAGCAATCTGGCTCTCGTTAAAATATGGGGATTCCTTTTCCCCGTGATCACTTTTCTTTCAGGGCTTACAACCCTTCTTCTGCTGTGGTTCGGAGGCTCCGGCGTCATGAAGGGAACGCTTTCCCCGGGGGACTTTGTCGCTGTCCTGAGTTATCTTGGAATGCTTATTTGGCCAATGATAGGCGCCGGATTTACCATCAACCTGTTAAACAGGGGGGCCGCATCCTTAAGCCGGATAAATAATATACTTAATGAACAGCCTGATATCATCTCCTTTCCGGGTGCGGATGAGTCTATCCTTCCGGGAGAGCTTGAAGTCAGAAACCTTACATATTCCTTCCCTGACGGGAAGACTCCTGTTCTTGATGATATTTCATTCAAGGTCAGGCAGGGAGAGACTCTTGGAATTCTCGGCGAGACCGGCTCCGGAAAGAGTACTCTGCTGAGGATACTGCCGAGGCTTCTCGAAGCGCCGGAAGGCACAGTCTTTTACAGCGGCCGCGGCATAAGAGAATACACGTTGTCAGCACTCCGAAGGATGATTGCCTCGGTTCCGCAGACTACTTTTTTATTTTCAGACACTGTAAAAGCAAACATTGCCTTCGGAATTTCCGACGCGCTTACTGGTTCACAGCCTGGCCATGGAGAGCAGGAAAACAGGCTTAGAGATCTGGCCCGGATTTCCACGATAGACAGGGACCTCTCCTCATTCCCCGAAGGCTGGGATACGACTGTGGGTGAAAAAGGTGTTACTCTCTCCGGGGGCCAGAAGCAGCGGATATCAATATCGCGGGCCCTTGCATCTGAGCCTGAAGTACTTATTTTTGATGATGCCCTTTCGGCGGTAGACACCGAGACAGAAGAGAAAATTCTTGACAATCTGATCGCCCTGAGGAAGGGGAGGACCAATATTATTGTAAGCCACCGTGTTTCAACCCTGATGAAAGCTGACCTTGTACTGGTTCTTAAAAACGGCCGGATAGCACAGAAGGGAAGCCCTGAAAAACTTCTCGGAGAGGACGGGATATTCAGAAGGATTTATAATCTTCAGCAGATTTCAAGACACGAGGAAGGATCAGCCCATGGATGACGAAAAAATTATCCGGGGTCTTGATGCCGCGATAATGAAAAGGCTTTTCCGGTATGTTAAGCCTTACAGCTTCTGGTTTATGGTTGCTGTAGCGGGATTGATATTTGCGACCATAGGGGAGCTTGTTACACCTGTCCTGCTTCAGAGAGCTATTGACCGGCATATTATTGTTTCCTGGTCCGCCTTTATTGAGAAACCGAAAGAGAAAACCGACCCCCGCGTTAGTATGGTTTTGGATAAATCTGATTTACCGCCTGTGCATATCGGGGGGCTGATATTTGTCACTTCTGATGCAATGGGTATATTAACCGGCAGCGAAAAAAAGGAATTGATTGAAAAAGGTCTGCTTGAAAAAGAGGGCTGGTATCTGTTTTCACCCGAAAAGTCAGGTATTGATTTAGCTTTACTTAAATCCTCATATCCCGGATATTTTATCGGAAATCAGGATTCAGCCGCTGTAACAGTTGAAAATCTTAAAACCCTTTCGCATGAGGAACTCAGGCTGATAAGGAAGGGTGATTTCAGCGGATTGATGAGGTATTCTGTTTTTTACCTCCTTCTTCTGCTGGAAATACTGGCATTTTCGTTCCTGCAGGTTTATATCATGGCTTACATCAGCCAGAGCGTGATGCGGGACATGAGGCACGAAGTCCTGGGGCATACTTTCAGGCAGTCTCTTTCCTTTCTAAACAGCCGCCCGGTGGGCAGCCTTGTAAGCAGGGTAACTTCCGACGTTGAAACAGTAAATGAATTATTCACGTCAGTCGCCACCTCTTTACTGAGCGATGTGTTTGTTATGGCAGGCGTTGTTTTCGTCCTTTTTACCCTTAACTCAAGGCTTGCCGTAATAACTGTATTGACCCTGCCTCCGGTATTTGTTCTTACATGGTTTTTCAGGAGCCGCGCCCGGGAGGCATACAGGCAGGTAAGGCTCTGGGTTTCCAATGTAAACGGCTTTCTTTCCGAGCATATCTCAGGGATTGAGGTAATACAGATGTTCAGCAGGGAAAGGAAGATAAGGGATGATTTTAATGCCAAAAACAGGCAGCTGCTTAAAGCCGAGCTTGGGGAGATGTATGTTTTTGCCGCCTTCAGGCCCCTTATAGATTTTTTTACTTCTGTATCGACAGGGGCTATCCTTTATTTCGGGGCCAGGTACTTTACAGACTCAACACTTTCTCTTGGGGTACTGATAGCATTTGTTAACCTTGTGGGGCAGTTTTACCGTCCTGTAATGGACATTTCCGAAAAATTCAACATAATGCAGTCCGCAATGGCGGGAAGCGAGAGGGTTTTCGATCTTCTTGATACTAAAAATTCAATTCCCGACAGCGGTAAAATGGATACCATGGACTTCATCGGCAGAATAGAATTCCGGAAAGTTAATTTTTCCTACAACCCCGGCGAGCCTGTGCTGAAGAATCTCTCTTTTATCCTTAATCCCGGGGAAACAGTTGCGGTTGTCGGATATACAGGTGCGGGAAAAACTACAATCGCAAGCCTTGCCGCCAGATTCTGGGATACAGGCAGCGGGGAAATCCTTGTGGACGGAAGGAACATAAAGGAATATTCGCTTGATTCCCTTAGAAAGTACATTCAGACTGTCCAGCAGGAGGTCTTCCTGTTTTCAGGGACTCTTGAGGAAAATATAACTTTAGGGAAAACCATTTCAAGTAAAGAACTCGAGAGGGCCGCTGCCGCGGTACAGGCCGACAGGTTCATCAGCGCTCTTCCCGAAGGGTTTTCCACTATGGTCAAGGAGGGCGGGGTCAACTTTTCCGCGGGGCAAAGGCAGCTGATTTCTTTCGCGAGGATTATTGCAAATGACCCTAAAGTTGTTATTCTTGATGAGGCAACCGCCAGTGTGGATACAGAGACGGAAAAACTTATCCAGCTCGCGTTAAGCGAAATACTGAAAGACAGGACAAGCCTTGTCATTGCCCACCGCCTTTCAACAATACGCCACGCTGACAGGATACTGGTGCTTAACGAAGGAAATCTTGTTGAGGAAGGCCCGCACGATAAACTCATGGCAATGCGGGGGGCTTATTTCAACCTGTACCGGCTGCAGTATGAGAAAAACGGTGTTAGTGATAAATTATATAATTGAAAAATATAGAGATGTAAAGGAGAAGAATAAATATGTTTACAGCAGGAATGAAAGCGCCTGATTTTACGCTTAAAAATGAGGAAGGCAGGGAGATTTCTTTAAAGGATTTTAAAGGTAAAAAGGTTGTTGTCTATTTTTATCCGAAGGACAATACTCCGGGCTGTACAAAGGAGGCATGCAGCTTTCGCGACAGTTATGATGCAATCCTTGAAAAAGGGGCGGTAGTCATAGGAATATCGGCCGATTCAGAAAAGTCCCATGAAAACTTTAAAAGTAAATTCGGACTTCCTTTTTTTCTTTTAAGCGATCCTGAAAAAAAAGTGATAAAAGCTTTCGGTGCATGGGGCGGGAAAAGCATGATGGGTAAAAAATATGAAGGCATTCTCAGGTCAACATTTGTAATAGACGGCAGCGGAGTTGTTGTCAAAGTTTTTGATAAGGTAAAGACAACCGTTCACGGAGAAGAGGTTTTGTCAGTTCTTTAAATGCCGGCTTTTGATCAGGTAATTAAGGGCTCTCATTAAATAAGTAAAGCATATTATCATTTTCTTTTATGATTTTAGTGTGTAATCCGGTATTAATAATTTTGTAACAGGAAAAACAGGGGCGAATAATGAAAAGCAACAGGGGAAAAGCTGTCCTTACGGAAGGTGCTGTAGGCAGCCTTCTTGTTAAACTTACCATTCCGATGATTTTCGGAATTCTGGGAATGGTTATCTACAACCTTGTTGATACTTTTTTCGTCGGAAGACTCGGGAAAGATCAGCTTGCTGCCCTCTCTTTTACCTTCCCGGTAGTCCTTATAATCGGCAGCATCTCCCATGGCCTGGGAATAGGAACTTCCGCCCTTGTCTCAAGGGCGATAGGTGAAAATGATTATAAAAGGGTAAAGCGTCTTGCCACAGACAGCCTTGTTCTTTCGCTCCTTGTTGTTGCTTCCTTTGTCACTGCGGGTCTTCTTACAATTGATCCGCTCTTCAGGCTTCTCGGGGCCGGCGACAGGGTTATACCGTATATTAAAGAGTATATGTCTGTATGGTATTTCGGGATGATTTTCGTAGTTGTCCCGATGGTCGGCAACAATATCATAAGGGCAACAGGCGATTCAAAAACACCGGGTGTCATCATGATGATCGGCGCGCTGATGAACGGCATTCTTGACCCTGTACTTATATTCGGCAGCAGCGCTATCCCGGTCCTGAACGCTGCAACAGCATATCTGGGCTTTGAAATCCCCCCGTTCGGCATAAAGGGAGCGGCTGCCGCGACCCTTATCGGCCGCTCGATTACCTTTTTTGTTGCTATTTATGTTTTAACAATAAGGGAAAAGATTATCTCTTTTAAAAGACCTCGCGTCCGGGAAGTCCTTGATTCATGGGGAGAGATACTTGCCATTGGTATTCCCAACACTGGAACAAGAATGATAATCCCGATCGGAGCCGGAGTTATCACGAGAATTATTTCTTCTGAAGGGGTACTTGCTGTCGCCGGCTACGGAATTGCCACAAGAATAGAGTTTTTCTCTCTTGCCGCTGTTAATGCCCTCTCAAGCATAATCGGCCCTTTTGTCGGTCAGAACCTCGGGGCCGGAAAACTTGAAAGGGTCAGGGAAGGGATCAAAAAAGGGAACATGATGTCGATTATCCTCGGGAGTTTCTTTTTTACGCTGCTTTTTTTTCTCTCAGGAAGGATTGCCTCTGTATTCAGCAGTGATCCGTTCATTATATCAACGGCATCGCTTTATCTCAGGATAGTTTCTGCAGCATACTGTTTTCAGGGCATATATCTTATATCTGTTCCAGTACTGAATGTATTTGGAAAACCGCTTATAGCAAGTTTTTTAAGTATAATCGAGGTATTCATTCTTATTATACCATTGGCGTTTTTAGGGGGAAAATTCTTCGATATACCCGGAATATTTACCGCCATAGGTGTAAGTTATCTGCTTACCGGATTGATATCAGCCTATTTGGTTAAAAAAATGGCTGAAAGATTATAGTATTTCGCATCTTTAACCAATAAAAGACTGACTATGGCATTTTGATCCTGCAAAAGGCTGAGGATAACTGAAATACACCTTGAAAAAATAATAGTGTTTCTACAAAAAGAATTGACAGTTAGCACTATTTAATATAATGTTACTACACATAGAAACATTAAAAAAGGAGTATTTTATGCCGGATACAAAGATATTTTTAAACGAACAGGATATGCCCAGGCAGTGGTATAACCTTGCCGCCGACCTTCCAAGTCCAATGCAGCCTCCGCTGGGGCCTGACGGAAAACCTGTAACACCGGAAATGCTTGAGCCCATATTTCCGAAAAGCCTGATCGAGCAGGAGGTCAGCCAGAAGAGGTGGATAGATATTCCTGAAGAAATTCAATCGCTCCTTAAAATCTGGAGGCCGTCTCCGCTTCGAAGAGCGCATAACCTTGAGAAATTTCTTAAAACGCCCGCCAAAATTTATTATAAGGATGAGAGCGTATCGCCTCCGGGAAGCCATAAACCCAACACCGCGGTGGCCCAGGCCTGGTACAACAAGCAGGAAGGCATTACAAGCCTTACCACAGAAACCGGGGCAGGGCAGTGGGGAAGCGCCCTTTCTTTCGCGGCAGCCCTTGTCGGTCTTGAGTGCAAGGTCTTCATGGTAAGGATCAGCTTCGACCAGAAACCATTCAGGAAAATTATGATGCAGACCTGGGGGGGAACCTGTATAGCAAGCCCGAGCATGGAAACAAATGCGGGCCGGGAAATTCTCTCTAAAACTCCCGATACTCCGGGAAGTCTCGGTATCGCGATAAGCGAGGCGGTTGAGGCCGCGGTTGCAGACTCCACCGGCAAAACCAAATACACGCTCGGAAGCGTGCTTAATCACGTTATGCTCCACCAGACCATTATAGGCCAGGAAGCGAAGAAACAGCTTAAAATTGCAGGTGTAAAGAAACCCGATATTGTCATAGGCTGCGCGGGCGGCGGAAGCAATTTCGCAGGTCTTGCGTTTCCTTTTGTCAATGATAAAATCAACGGCGCTGATATAGAAATCATCCCTGTTGAGCCGGCTTCCTGTCCGACTCTTACAAAAGGGCCGTTTACATACGACCTCGGTGATTTTTCAGGAATGACTCCTCTTCTTCCCATGTATACTCTTGGCCACAATTTTGTTCCGCCCCCTATTCATGCCGGCGGCCTGAGGTATCACGGGATGGCCCCGCTTGTTTCCCAGACTGTTGTTGAGGGGCTCTCATCCCCCAGGGCGATACATCAGCTTGAATGCTACAATGCCGCGATTACATTCGCAAGGACTGAAGGTATTGTTGTCGCGCCTGAGACAAGCCATGCGGTTGCGGCAGCGATTCAGGAAGCGGTAAAGGCTAAGGAAGAGGGAAAAGAGAAAGTCATTCTCTTTAACCTTAGCGGGCACGGATTTATGGACATGAAAGGTTATGAAGCTTTTCTCGGCGGCAAGCTATCAGACTATGAACTTCCTTCAGAGGAAATTGAGAAAAACCTTGCTGCTTTAAAGAATTTCCCGAAAGCAGAAATCAGAAAAACCGGAAAATGGTAATAAATGAAAGAACAAAAATTTACTGACGGTAATCCGGTAAATCCGGATTACCGGGCAGTTGAGGAGATTTACTGTAAAATGCTCGGCCACAATATAACGTTTTCATACTGCATAAGGCCGGGCAGTGATATTTTCTGCCGGAATATAGCAGGCTGCTGGGCAGGAAGGATGGATATTGAATCTTATCTGGCTGAAAGGTTTACGGAAGAGGAAATAGATCAGGCCCTTAAGCCCAAACCTCCAAAAATATTGAGCCTTCTTGAGCTGATTGAGAAGGCAAAATCCGCTTCGCAGTAGAACGAACAGGAAAAATGGTATATTCTCTACTACCAGGAAACTGAGGGAGAATATAAATGGATAGTTCTATTGGTGTCGGCCTGATAGGGTTCGGAATGGCGGGCAGGGTGTTTCACGCGCCTGTAATCGCCAGTGTCCCCGGGTTAAAGCTTGTTAAAATTGTAACAGGAAAAAGCGAAGCGGCTTCCCTTGCCCGTCAAAGATATCCGCAAGCGGAAGTTGTCCCGGATTACAGGAAACTGTTGGAAGATGATTCCATTCAGCTTATAGTCGTTGCAACGCCTAACACATCTCATGTTGAACTTGCCTCTGACGCTCTTGAAGCGGGGAAACATGTTGTCGTTGAAAAACCCTTTACAATTACGGCAGCGGAAGCTGATTCTCTTATCAAGCTGGCTGAGCGAAGAGGGAAAATTCTTACTGTCCATCAGAACAGGCGATGGGACAGCAATTTTCTTACAGTAAAAAAAGTCATTGAAAAAAAACTTATCGGCAATATTGTAGAATATGAAGCACATTTCGACAGGTTCAGAAACTATATAAAGGAAAATGCCTGGAGAGAGGAAACCGGCCCGGGATCGGGGATGGTCTATGATCTTGGAAGCCACCTGATCGATCAGGCCCTGTCACTTTTCGGACTGCCTGAATATGTTGCGGCTGATATCAGGACACAGCGGCGCGGCGGGACGGTTGATGACGCTTTTGAGATTATTCTTTATTACAAGGGGCTTAAAGTTACTTTAAAGTCTGGAATGCTTGTAAAAGAGCCTTTGCCCCGTTTTATCATTCTGGGGGATAAAGGCTCATTTGTGAAATACGGAACAGATGTCCAGGAGGAATTGCTTAAAAAAGGGCTTTCTCCTGCTGATGATATAAACTGGGGAAGCGAACCTGAATCGATATGGGGAGTATTGAACACCGAGATAGAAGGCCTTAACTTCAGGGGAAAACTGGAAAGCGTAAAAGGCGATTACCGCGAATTTTACAGAAACACTGTCAATGCTGTTTCGGGCAGGGAAAACCCTGCTGTATCAGCGCATGACGGCCGCAATACTATCAGGATAATAGAGCTGGCATTTGAAAGCAGCAGGTCAGGCAGGAGAATATCATTTACACAGTAAGATGCAGTAATACATGCCGGGCAGTTCCAGGTGCGGCCGGCAGGTTTTTAAATAAATATACTTTATAGAGGTTTTTTTGTTTTGAACAGCTTTAATATTGTGAACGGGTTAATATGAACCGGACAGTCATTGTAACTGCACTCGGATCAGCGCAGATAATAGCCTACGGAACCACATACTATCTCCTTACTGTTCTTGCACCGCATATAACCCGGTCTACCGGCTGGCCTTCGGGCTGGATATTCGGTTCATTTACAGCAGCTTTACTGGTATCCGGTCTTGTATCGCCGCGTGTCGGCAGAGTGATAGACCGCTTCGGCGGCCGTCCTGTCCTGGTGTCAAGCGCGGTTTTTCTTGCTGCTGGTCTTGCCATGCTCGGAATGTCCCCCTCTTTACCTGTTTTTATAGCCGGGTGGGTAATTATCGGTATTGGAATGGGTACAGGGCTTTACGATCCTGCCTTTTCAACACTAGGCCGCCTTTACGGGGAAAATGCCCGCAGCGCTATTACATATGTAACGCTTTTCGGCGGATTTGCGAGCACGATCTGCTGGCCTTTAAGCGCGTTTCTGGCCGGCTACGGCGGCTGGCGGTTCGCCTGCCTTACCTACGCGGCTGTCCACGCATTTATTGTTCTGCCTCTTTACCTCTTTCTGATTCCTTCAGAAGAAGAGCTTATTCCTTCATCTGCGGTCCCTTCACCTGGTTTGCCTGCCGGTAAAATCTGGAAAGAAGGCAAAACCGCTAAAACAGCTAAATCCGGGCAGCGGCCTTTTCTACCGGTAAAACCTGATGACAGGAAGGTTTTTTTCCTTCTTGCCGCGGGACAGACGCTTGCCTCTGTTGTAATAACAATTCTGGCGGTTCATATACTTGTGCTGCTTCAGGCGCGCGGCGTGAGCCTTGCTGTTGCCGTAGGACTCGGCGCCCTGCTCGGCCCAAGCCAGGTCGGAGCGAGGATACTTGAGGCTCTCCTCGGCCGCCGGCTTCATCCTGTGTGGAGCCTTGTCGCGGCTACAGCTGCGGTTGCCGCCGGACTCGGTTTGATGACAATTGGGGCAGGGTTTGTAACGGCGGGAATTATAATCTATGGCGCCGGCAACGGTATCCGCTCAATAGCGCGGGGGACGGTGCCTCTTGCCATCTTCGGCAGGGAAGGCTATGCGAGTCTTATGGGGATGCTTTCAATGCCTGTTCTTATTATGCAGGCAGCATCACCTCTTATGGGGCTTGCGCTGATAAAATATACAGGAGCTGAGAATACAATGCTTATTCTGTGTATAATTTCTGTAATAAATATTTTGATTGCTGCCGCACTTATACCTTATACGCGGCAGCAGGTTCCGGCAGCAGTAAAATAAATCCAATATCTTATTCAGGTAGAGTCAGGCTCTGTTAACCCCGGCTGAAGGATCAGCATCAGCCGTGTCCGTGTCCTCCGCAGCAGCTGCCCTCTCCGTGTCCGCCGCACCCGCTGTCGTGTTTATGAGAACCGCCTCTTTCTTCTCCGCAGCAGCCGCCGCCATGAGAATTGCCTCCGTCCCCGCACCCGCATCCGCCATGGCTGTGGTCGCCGGCGTGGACATGTCCGTGGTCAAGCTCTTCAGGTGAGGGTTCCCGGATGCCGAGAATCTCGGCTTCAAATCGGATGTCCATTCCGGCATAGGGATGGTTCGCGTTGATTATTACTTTATCGCCTTCAATTTTATCAACACGGCAGAAGCGCACATCGCCTTTGATCTCTGCCTGAAATTCCAGCCCGACTTTAAGCTCTTCATCGCTTACAGCGAAATCTGTCCTGTTTATTCCGAATATCATGGCATCTTCATAAACACCGAATGCATCAGCAGCTTTCAGCATCTCATCAATTTTATCTCCGGTTTTTTTTCCTGCAAGAGCATTTTCCATTCCCGGGACAAGAAACCCCTGTCCATGTATATAGTCAAGATTGCCGCTGTAATCTGAGCTTTCGAGAACTTTCCCTTCCTGGCTGCTTGCTTTATAGGTAATTGTCACTACCTTGTTGTTTTCAACTATCATTTAAAATATCCGCCTCTTTAAAATTATATGCAGTTTTTAAAATACTGGTAAAAAACTGAGTTCAAAGATTAGTCCGGCCTTCAGATGGTGTCAAGTATAAAACTCCCGGGAGCCGCATCAGGTATATATTCTTTTGAATTATTGATCCTTTAAAATCATCGTAAAGATTTTATAAGCGCCTTTACTATCCTGTTATCTGATTCAATGACAAAAACATTAAGATGGTCCATTGCCCTGGTAAGGGCTACATATATCAGGTTTACAGCCAGTGATTCCTCAGTTTCAGGCGAAAATCTGTTGTAGCGGACTATCTCGGGCAGGTATAACAGTATTACGGGGAAATCCAGCTCCTTTGATGAGTGCATGGTAGATATATTTACAGATTCTCCCGATGTTCTTAAAAAATAAAAGCCTTCATAAGTGATTCTGGAAAGCGGTATTTCCTAAAACGTGACAGTTTATAGATTTTTTCAATGTAGCTGTTGCGGGGTACAAGTATGCATAATTGGAAGGGCCTGAAAGGAGTTTCTGAAAAGCCCGGCAGTACCGATTATATTTTTTGTATTCCTGAAATTTGTTTTAATTTTTTTACCGAACCCCTTATATCAATTCCGGCCCTGGAAAAAGGCTGCTGCGGCATGTAAAGGGTCTGGGAATAGTCGCCTGCCATAAATAAATGCCCCGATGAAAGTTTTTTAAGCGCAAGAAGGACAGAAGGGTTAATATCCTGGACCTCATTGATAAAAATATGTCTTATCTTTCCGGCAATGGTGCTTTCGGTGTTTTCCGAGAGAAAATTGTGAAGCTTTAATCTCACGTAATTGATGCTGTAGAGTTTTTCCTCTCCATATATAGGAGATATAACGCTCTCTTGCCTCCCAGCCTGTTTTTCTCCTTTCTTCCGTAAGGTGCCCCGCCAGGCCCTCTCTTTTTGCCTCGCCGCTTATCTAATTCTTCCGGTTTACCGCAAACCCGATCAGAAAATCATCGATTTCCGACTGCAGGTGAGATTCATCAAGGACATCCGGAAGCGCCTCTTCTGAGGCGAATGCCATGAAAATATTAAAGTCATACGCTATTGTACTGTCAATCTCAAGGATCATCTCGTTTATCAGGTTGTCTGCAGTGCTGAATACCGAAACAGGCACATTCATTTTCATTAGTTTCGCTATATAGCGGGAATACCTGACAAGCGTTCTTGTGAAAGTAATCAGTACTGTTTTTTTATCCTCGAAAAAATCAAGCTGTCTCTGCTCAAGAAATCTTCTCATCGCTTCTATCAGTACAATTGATTTGCCTGTTTCGCCTATAAAATCCTTTTCGTAGCTGAATGTGAAAACGGCTTCCTTCTGTTCGGGGAAAAGTTCGGAAATTGATCTTTCATAATCCATTCTTGATCGTGTATAAACTGTAAGCCTTCCAAGGTTTTTAAGCGAGATAAAGATTTCAAGCTCGTGAATTTTTTCTTTTAATTCCCTGTAGCTCTCAAGCTTCCCTGAAAGTTCGGTGTTTTTTTCTGAAGTTTGATAAGTTGTTCATTCAGCCCTTTTATGATGCCGGCCTGCTCGATAAATGTAGTCCTGTCATTTCCGGCTTCAAGATCGCGGATGAACCTGCTGAGACAGCTCTCCTCAATTCCGGCAAGAGAGAAGAAACGGATAAGAAGGTGAGTCGCTGAGCGGGCTTCCTCTTTACCCATCGCCTGGAAAAGGTGCCTGACTTTATTTGTGAGTATATGCTGATGTCCTATCTTGGGAATGCAGGAAAGTCCTTCAATAAATTCATCACATCTTTCCTCAGGCAGTGTGTCCCTGAACTTCCGGATCAGTTCAGAAAAAGAGAGTTCATCGCCGTAATTTTTTTTCAGCCCTGAGGAAATATTCAATAAAAGAATGTATCGCAAGAATATAAAACCCTTCATCAGAGCCCGCCATCCTGGAAAGTCTTTCAATTTTTTTATCAGTTTCTTTCCCGCCATTTTTCATTACCAGTTATACTTCCTGTTAATGATAATATTATATCAGGAAGAAAAGCCAAATAAAAATAACTTTATGGGTGGATGACGTAAATGCCTATTTTGTGTTCTTTTTTATGTAATCCTGATGATATTCTTCGGCCTTCCAGAAATCGGAGGCTTTTTTAATCTCTGTGTATACCTTAATACCTTTATTCTCAAATTCATCAACTATTTTGAGAGCTGTTTTTTTCTCATCCTCCGTGCTGTAATAAATTCCTGATCTGTACTGTGAAATAAATCCCGGATCATTTCTTCCCTTATAGGAAAAATCATGGGTTGTGAAAAAAAACCTCACAAGCTTTTCATAGCTGATAACTTCCGGATCATATAGCACTTCTACTGCTTCTGCGTGACCTGTTGTCCCTGAACAGACATCCTTATATGTCGGATTGATTTTATCTTCTCCGGTATACCCTGATACAGCGCTTATAACACCATCCAGTTTTTCAAACCTGTCCTCTATGCTCCAGAAACATCCTGCCGCGAAATAAGCACTTCCGGGCGTTTTCGGTTCCTGTTCGCTGTTTCCATTTGAATATGACGATACTGCCGCCAGCAGATTGAGTATAATAAACAGTTTAAGAATTATCTTTTTCACTTTATTCCCTTTATTGCCAGTGGAACCTTATTTTTCATTTTAATCAGATTGTCTTTCCATTGAGAAGGGAAAATACTTTCTCCCCCGGCAAGTCCCAGCAGCGCTCCAATAACAGCTCCCCTGTGACAATTATCCCCTCCCGCCATAGTATTCTGTATCAGCGCTTCTTCCGGCAATGACGAATATTTTAGTGCAAGGTAAAAAGATGCAGGAAGTGAATCGTCAAGATAGCAGGCTATGCTGAAAACCTTTCCCAATACCTCAAGATCAGGTTTTGATGTCAAAGAAGCGATTTTACCTGTAAGATATTCAAGGTCCTGCTTTTCAAGATGGCTTTTCAGGGCATCTTCAAGAGTTTTGCCGCCGATTATTTCCTCAGCGAGATAAATCAGCGTATTTACCCCTTTCCTGATTTTTTCACCTTTGTGTGTTACAGAAACATGCTCCTGCACAGTTTCGCCTGCCGCTTTAGGGTCATATCCCATGGAACGCAGCTTTGAGTAAAGCGGTATGACATGGACCATCCCGCCTATATGTTTTTCCTCAACCGCGCATTTATCCGGATTTAGTCCTTTTTTAAGATTAATGAAAAATCCCCTGTGGCATTCCTCGATATATGTGTCCCTGTGCTCATCAGGGTGCAGCATGAATTTCATATACCTTTTTATGTAAGTGTCCCTGTCATAGCTGCCGAGCTCAGAAACCATGCCGAGGGCAAGGCTAAGCAGCTTGAGGTTTAGTGTGTTTTCTCCCGCTTCAAGGAACTGGTGGTAATGAATGTTTTTGACCCCCCAGTATTTCCTCTGTCTGCCCAGTATGTCAAACTCAATTTCTTCCGGCTCATAGGAACTTCTCCATAGAAAACTGCCTGCATGTATTTCCGGCGGGTCCTTGAAGTCCCTGATAACCCCGAATACTTTCTGCAATTCCTCCTGGTTATAATACCAGTGTGCCGGCATGGCAAGAGCATCGCCTATATAAGCTCCTGTCTCCGCCCCTTTAAATCTGTCATATATTTCAGGATTGTTAATCATCGTTAAACTCCTATATATAAATATAACAATAGAATTAAATACAGGGAAAATTTAAAAGTAAATATGAGAAATACTAACGGGAATCAGGTCCCTGCAGAGAGTTGACAGATTATATATACCATATTAATATAAGACATATAACAATAGTAGTTGTTGTATCCTCAAGGAGAGTTGAAAATATGGAAAAAGATAAAAAAAAACCGGCTGATTCATCATCAATACCCAGATTTGCAGGAATAAAGACATTTATGAGGCTGCCGTATGAAAGGGATGTAAAAGGGCTTGATTTTGCCGTAATGGGTCTTCCGTTTGATACTGGCGCGACATACAGGGTAGGGGCCCGCTTTGCGCCGGAAGCTGTAAGAAGTATTTCCGCTTTGATTAAACCATATAATGCTTTTCATAAAGTAAATATATTCGATTATATTTCGGGAGTTGATTACGGGGACCTCAATGTAATTCCTGGCTACATAATGGATACCTATGATGCGGTAACTGAAGAAATGAAGCTGTTCACTGACAACAATGTCATTCCTGTTGTGATAGGAGGGGACCATTCCGTAACAGTGCCTCAGCTGAGAGCGCTGGCTAAAAAACACGGGCCGATGGCTCTTGTCCATTTTGATGCACACCTTGATACAGCTGATTCCTATTTCGGGAAAAAATATACACATGGAACTCCTTTTAGCAGAGCTAATGATGAAGGACTTTTAATCCCTGAAAAAACGATTCAGATTGGTATGCGGGGTACTTATTATGGTGAGCATTCACTTAAAGAGTCGACAGGCAGGGGTTTTACTGTTATTTCAATTGATGAAGTGTTTAATATGGGCCTTGACAGTGTTATAAAACTCATACATGAAAAAGTAGGGGACAGCAAGGTATTTGTTACATTTGATATTGATGCACTGGATCCTGCCTACGCTCCCGGCACAGGCACCCTTATTCCGGGCGGCTTTACTTCCAGAGAGGCATTTAAACTTATCCGCGGTCTGGGCGGCCTTGATTTCACAGGCTTTGATGTAGTTGAGGTGCTGCCTGATCTTGACCCCTCCGGAATCACATCCTGTCTTGCCTCCAATATTGTATTTGAATTCCTAAGCCTTATAGCGCTCAGGAAAAAAATGAGAAAGATGTGAATCTTCATCACCTTAAAACATTTTACCTGGCGGCAAAGTATCTAAGCGTATCACAGGCTGCCAGAGAATTGAACATAGCACAGCCTGCCGCCACAAGGCACCTTAAAGATCTGCAGAGAGAAACAGGAATAATACTATTCAGCAGTCAGGGAAGGAAAATTTCCCTGACAGGCGAAGGGAGAATCTTCTTTGAGAGGGCAAAAAAGATATTTGATGAAGAATCCCTTCTTGAAAACACAATAGAGGAGATAAAAAGACTGGGCAAAGGTATTATCTCAATTTCTGCCCAGGCAACATTCGGTGATTATTTTCTTCCCGGTGTAATTGAGGAATTGTACAGAAATTATCCGGGGATATCATTATCAGTTTCTACATTTAAGGAAAACGGGGAAATATTTTCATTGATTAAAAAAATGGAATATGATCTGGGTATTTCATCTGCGGAACCTGAATCGCATATTTTAAAATCGCGCAGGCTTTGCCGCCTGCACCAGTCTCTTATAGTTCCTCCGGGACACAGGCTTTCAGGTGAAAAAATGATAACCCCTGACATGCTCAATGGAGAATCCTTCATTCTGCCTGAGAAATCAACTGCCAGCAGAAAACTGATTGATAACTATTTCAACGCATATTCGGTAAAAGGAAATGCCCTTTATGAACTCGGCCATGCCGGGCCGATTATTGATGTTGTTAAAAAAAGAATCGGAATCTCAATTGCATATAATAAAATTTGCGGGGAAGAAGAAAAAAACGGAAATATCATATCAATACCGCTTGAAGATCCCGATGATCTCCTTTCAAGAGATTTCTTCCTTATATATAATAAAGAGAAACAGATAACACAGTTAATGGGAAAATTTATTGATATAATTGAAAGAACAGTGCTTAATCTGGCCTGATCTGTTCCGGCAATTAACTGAAAGATATCAAGGAGATAATTTTATGGATAAAACAGTCTGGTGGGATTTCGACAGTGTGGAAAAGTTCATGAAAGACGCTTTTACGGCAACAGGTGTACCTGAAAAAGAAGCGGCCGTTTGCGCTGATGTGCTGATTACTGCCGACAAGCGGGGCATTGACTCCCACGGTGCCGGAAGGTTTAAGCCCATATACCTGGACAGGATCTGGGCAGGGACACAGTCTCCGGTTACAAAACTTGAAATAGTCAGCGAAAGCGATACAACTGCGGTTATAGACGGACATAACGGAATGGGGCACTTTATTGCATACAGCGCAAATAAACTTGCGATAGAGAAGGCAAAAAAAACAGGTGCCGGAATTGTTGCAGTCAGGAACTCAACCCATTACGGGGCAGCCTGCTATTACCCGCTGAAAGCGATAGACCAGGGATGTTTCGGTATAACCTGCACTAACGCGCGCCCTTCAATAGCCCCGACATGGGGGATCGAAAACATGCTCGGGACAAATCCTTTAGTATTCGGATTTCCCACTGATGAAGAGTTTCCTTTTGTTCTTGACTGCGCGACATCTGTTACACAGAGGGGAAAAATAGAGCTTTACGAGAGGCTCGGGAAAGAACTGCCTGACGGCTGGGTTATCGGGGAGGACGGAAAGTACAGGCATGATACAAAGCAGGTTCTTGTCGACCTTAACAGGGGGAAAGCAGCGCTCACTCCGCTCGGCGGGCTAGGGGAGCTTACGGCAGGGTACAAGGGTTTCGGATATTCAATGGTAGTTGAAATATTGTCTTCCGCATTATCCGATGCGGATTTTCTTAAAAATCTTTCGGGTAAAGACAGAGACGGGAATAATGTTCCGATCCTTCTCGGCCATTTCTTCATGGCTATAGATATCAGCCGTTTTATACCGCTTGAAAGATTTAAAAAGATATCCGGCACAATATGCAGGGATATAAGAAGCTCCAAAAAGGCCGAAGGGCAGGACAGGATATGGACTCCGGGGGAAAAGGAGCACGATGCCTGGCTTGAGAGAAAGGACAAAGGTGTGCCGTTTAACGAATCGCTTAAAAAATCATTCAGGGAAGTAAAGGAAAGGCTTTCCCTTTCACATAGCCTTCCTTTCTAGACTTCAGCGTCTGCCAGGAAAATGCAGTTAAAAAAGCAGGCTTTGCCGTCAATTATGGATAAAAAAAAGGAGCGGTGTCCCGGCCGCTTAGGCCTTAACAGCGCTCCTATAAAAAACCTGTAAGCTTTATTATTATTTGCCCAGACAGGATTTCAGCGCTTTCAGGATTTTATCAACATTTTCAGGACTTGAAGTATATCCCATAAGTCCTATTCTCCAGATTTTTCCCGCAAGGTCGCCGAGTCCTGCTCCTATTTCTATTTTAAATTCCTTGAGGAGCCTTGCCCTGACTGCAGCTTCATCAACTCCTTCCGGGACTATGACAGAGTTGAGTTCAGGAAGCCTGTATGCCTCTTCAACCAGCATTTTAAGCCCCAGTTCATCAAGTCCCTTAACCAGAAGTTTGTGATTTTTCATGTGGCGCGCATATACATTCTCTAGCCCTTCCTCAAGGACGACCTCAAGCGCCTGATACATGGCGTAAAGCATATTGATTGGCGCTGTGTGATGGTATACCCTTTTTGCCCCTTCCCAGTAATTAATAATCATGGATAGATCAAGATACCAGTTGGGTACTTTCGTTTTTCTGGAAAGAAGTTTCTTTACTGCCCTATCAGAGAATGATACCGGTGATATACCGGGAGGGCAGGAGAGGCACTTCTGTGATCCGCTGTAAAGTGCGTCAATTCCCCAGTCGTCCATTCTGATCTCTATACCGCCCATGCTGGTTACTGTATCAACAAGGTATAGCGTCTCTTTTCCCTTAAGCAGGCTGCCGATTTCCGCCACAGGGTTTCTGACTCCTGTTGAGGTTTCAGCATGAACCACTGCAACAATTGAATAATCATTTGCGGCAAGTTTTGACTTTACATCTTCTACAATAACCGGTGTTCCCCATTTGAAGGAAAGTGAATCCACATCAGCCCCGAGGCGGGTAGCGACATCGATCATTCTTTTTCCGAAAACCCCGTTTTCAAGTATCAGAACGCGGTCTCCCTTTTCAATAAGGTTTACAAAACAGGTTTCCATGCCTGCTGAACCGGTTCCTGACATCGGCACGGTGCATTTGTTTTTCGTGTTAAGAATAATCTGCATGTCTTTCTTCATGGCATCCATTATATCCATAAAGACTGGATCCATATGCCCAAGCGTGCTTACCGCAAGGGCTTTGTAAACCTCAGGGTGAACACAGGACGGGCCGGGTCCCATAAGCAGAATCTCCGGTACATTTTCAAGTTTATTAACCATTTTCCATCTCCTGTAAATAAATATTTCCTAAAATTAAAATTATTAACTATAAAGTAAAAGATTCGGCAGGAACGTTGAAAGCTGCGGTAAAAATGTCAGCAGAAAAAGCACTAAAACCAGGATCACGATAAACGGTACAAGCGCCTTTGTAACTTCTTCAAAGGTTATCCCCGCAATATCAGCCACAAGATATATAAATACTCCTACTGGTGGTGTAATCAGGCCGATGTTCAGGTTCAGCTCCATCAGTACTCCGAAATGTGTCAGGTCAATATTAACGCTCTGCAGAAGCGGGAGAATAATCGGCAGTATAATAAGTTTTATACTTATTCCTTCCATAAAGCATCCCATTGCAAGAATCATTAAATTAAGAACAACAAGGAGAACATATTTATTTTCACTGAAATTAAGCAGCATTGCCGCTACCTTGCTTGGAATTCTTTCATAGGTGAGTATCCATCCAAAAACCAGCGCAAAAGAAACGATCAGCATTACCTTGCTGCCCATTTTACCTACATTTATAAAATCCCTGATCAGTTTTTTCAGTGTCAGTTCCCTGTAAATCAAACCAAGAATAATAGCGTAAACAAGGGCAATAACCGCTGCTTCAGTCGGTGTTACTATTCCTGTTGTAATTCCTCCGAGTATTATTACCGGTGAAAGCAAAGGGAAAAATGCTTCTTTGAAAGACACCAGCAGTTCTTTAAATGTCGCTCTTTTTTCTACGGGAAAGTTGTTTTTTTTCGCAATGAAAAAGACAACCAGCATCATTGCTGCAGTCATTACAATGGCAGGTATGAAACCGGCTAGAAAAAGAGCTCCTACTGATGTTCCTGTCATTGCTCCGTAAACTACAAAACCGAGACTGGGAGGCATTATGGTTCCGACAGTAGAGGATGCGGCTGTAACTGCAGCTGAAAAAGCCGGGGGATAGTTTTCCTTTTTCATAGCCTCGATTTCAATTGTTCCCAGTCCTGCCGCGTCTGCTGTGGCTGATCCTGACATCCCGGCAAAAATCAAGCTGGCGACCACATTAACCTGGCCAAGACTTCCGGGAATATGTCCTACAAGTTTTTTCGCGAATCCGAACAGGCGGTTTGTTACACCTCCTGAGTTCATTAAATGGCCCGCAAGCATAAACAGCGGTATTGCCAGCAGTGTAAAAGAATCAAATGTACTCAGCATCATCTGGGGAAGAGTTATAAGCGGGTTTCCGGTTGTGATAAAATAAAATGCGCATGATATTCCAAGGCAGAATGCGATCGGAATTCTTATTACCATCAGTACCGCGAAAACTATTAAAAAACCGTAGTCAAGCATTTTTGGCATCCTTCTTAATGAATTTCATTGCTGACAGCAGACTGTAAAACGCAATACCAATAAATCCAATAAAAATGGGTATTGTAAAAAAAACCATCGGCATTCTTGTTGAAGCACTGCGTATATTCTTTTCAATAATTATCTGAATAAAAGTTGCATACAGCAGCAGACAGGAAAAAATAAAAATAAGCAGGTGATTAAATATATTGACAGTTCTTTTCACCGGGTCTGAAAACTTGTTGTAAAAAAAATTGACTTCAAGATGCTTGTCGTCATGTGAAGCAAGCGCGCTTCCCATGAACGTAAACCAACAAAAAGAAAGTCTTGAAAATTCATCTGTCCATATAAGCGGATTGTTAAGTAAATAACGGAAAAAAACCTGAAGTAGAACACTTATTACTATTCCGAACAGAGATAGAGCCAATATAATAGTGTAGAATTTTTCCGTAAACAGCTTTGTCATAATAACTCCTATTTAATTCTGACATCCTGCAATATCAAGACCTTTTGAACATCAGAAATGCAGACGCCGGATGTTGATGTTCCGTTTTTTATGGATATGGCAGCGGCAACACCTGCAGCCTGTCCGGTAAGTATACAGCAGCTCATGTTTCTGAAAGCGCAATGGGCGATCCTGTCGCCTGAAATTGATCTGCCGGCTACAAGAAGATTGTCAACTTTTTTGGGAACCAATGTCCTGTAGGGCACCTGGAAGTACCGTCCTGTGAGCGGCAGAATCAGCGTATTGCATCCGTCAATAAATTCCGGATATATTCCGATTGAATCATCGAATCTTGCCTGATTTTTAACATCATATTCCGTCAGATAATAATGTCCTTCAATTTTTCGTGATTCTCTGGTTCCGAGAGTCATGCCGAAATTTCTCAGCCTGGCATTCTGGAATCCGGGCACATATTTATTTAATGCCCTGATTGTATAAAGAGCGCTTTCCCTGCCGCTGATTTCGGCCATTGTCAGATCATTTATATCTGTACAGTCAATATTTTTAATAAAAATCAGATTAAGCTGGGTTGCGTCCCCTTCCTTTGACAGCGTACTCCATGTTCCGCCTATTCCGATATTCTCATCTTTTGGAATAAAACCGTCTTTTTGAGCCTGCCGAAACGGTTTTTCCATAAACGGGCTGAACATGTCTAATCCGTTATCTGCTATTTCCTGCCCCCAGCTTTCTCCGCCCCAGTCTCTGTATGTCGGTTTTAAAACATTTTTAACATAATCTTCAAATTCATCTTTTTTTACCCCCCGGCAGGAAAACATCTGTGTTACGGACATTAAGCTTTTCTTAGCTGCCTTTGTGTAGGGTGCACCTGAATAAGCTGCAATATCAGCATCTCCCGTGCAGTCAATTACCCTTTTTGCAAGTATCGCAATCCTGCCGGATTTGCTTTCGGTTATCAAACCTTTTATAATTCCGTTTTCAATTATCGCGTCTGCTGCAAAGCAATGCAGTACAGGTCTTATTCCAGCCTCGTCTACCAGCTGGTCTGCTACATACTTAAACATTTCAGCATCAATTGCTTCACTGTCTGATTGAACTTCCTTAGCCGTTGCTCCAAGGGATTTTGCTTTCTGTTCGAATTCAATACAGAGTCCGCCGGCTTCATTGGTTTTTTCATGTCTGTACCAGGCTATTGCCTCAACACCTACCTGACTGAGTACGCCTCCGAAACAGCCGTACCTTTCCAGAAGAAGGGTATTCATCCCCTCGCGCGCCGATGCTATCGCGGCCGCAAGCCCTGAGGGGCCCCCACCGACTACCAATACATCTGTTTCAGCAAAAACCGGTATATCTCTGGATTTCTCTGTAACTGTTTTCATTATTTGCCTTGATAAAATAATTATAGGTTAATTTAAATTATATTTAAGATAAATCTGAGTGCCGGATAATCATGAATATATTCAGACTAAACGGCACCCATCTTTTTAAGTTAAATTATTTCAGTTCTTTCTGAATTTTTTCAAAAAGACCCTTTTCCCAGAACCCTTCATTTTCGATAGCTATTGCGGCTGCCGGAATAACAGCATTTCTGAAAGGAGCAGTGTCTACTTCCCATACTGTAACACCTTCGGCTTTCATCTTGTTGATATACTCATCCTGGAGTTTATCAATCTCGCTTACAAACCATTTATTAACTTCCTTGTCTGTTTCAAGGAAAAGTTTTTTATACTTCTCGGGAACAGTATCCCACCATTTCTGGTTTACGGTAAATCCTGTAACATCGTAGGAATGATAGGTAAGGGTGAGGTTTTTTGCGACTTCATACCATTTCATGTTATAAAGTGATTCAACATGATTTTCAGCTCCGTCTACAAGGCCCTGTTTAATGGCAAGGTATGCTTCATTGAAAGCAACCGGTGTGGGGGTTGCGCCCATTGCCTTGAAGCTTTCGATATAAAGTTTTGCGTCAGGAACACGAATTTTAACACCTTTAAGATCGTCGATGTTTTTAACCGGGTTTTTTGTAAGGATATGGCGCGGAAGTCTTGTCCAGCTTGCTGTAACATACCTGATGCCATGTTCTTTTGATAACTGATCATTCAGTGCAGACATTGTCGGTCCGAGAGCCACTTTTTCAGCCTGTTCCCGGCTTTCAAAAAGATAGATAAATTCAGCAATTGAAAGACTTCCCTGCAGTCTGCCGAGAGAGCTGATACTGCCGCGGAATGCCTCAATTGTACCTGATTTAACCTGTGCAAGCTGCTTGGATGTATCCCCTAGCTGAGAGGCGTGATACGGTTCAACAATAAAAACGCCGCCTGATTTTTCTTTCATGATAGCCGCAAACTTGTCGACAGCTTTTGCTCCAAGATTGTTAACGTTTTCAATTGTTCCGACCCTCATCACAATTTTTTCTGCATCAGCTTCTTTCTTGCCTCCTGCAAATGCAAAGACGGTACAAACAATAAGTAATGAAACGAGAATAATTCTTTTCACTGTTTTCCTCCTGTAAAAAACAATTTAAATATTATTTTTTAAAAGCAGTTCATATGCTTCTTAAAATAATCAAATCAAGTTGTAGAATATTAAAAAATGCAATTGCCTTTCACTATTGTAAATTGACACTGTCTTTTCTGTCAAGAAAAAGTTTTAAAAAATAAAATATAATTTCACTAATTGAAATTATTGACTTTCCCCAATAAAAATGTATAATACCAATAACGGCAGGGTAAAAAAATGAACACTACAAAAGGTAATCAATCATTAGCCAAGGCACTTCAAATCATAGAAGTCATGGCAGAACATAAGGCTCCTATGAGACTTCTTGATATAGCAAACGCTGTTGAAATGTCTCCAAGTACAGTTCTAAGATTCTTAAAGACACTTAAATCAAAGAATTACGCCGGACAGGATCCGGTTACCCTTAATTATTATCCAACCATGAAATTTCTGGTAATCGGTAACTTAATAAGTTCACAGATGAAGATCCGTGATATTGTTCGTCCGTATCTGGTCGAAATATCACGTCAATGCGGTGAATCCTCAAGTCTTGCGATTCTTCAGGATCTTGAAGTAATCTATATCGATTATGTTGAGGGGCCGGATTTGATCCTGAAAACCCTGCAACGAATCGGCAAAATTGCGCCTGTTCACAGTACCGGCGTGGGAAAATGCCTGATGCTCAACTTTGATGAAAATAAAATTGATGAGCTCATAAGCAAAAAAGGTCTTACTGCATTAACTGATAAAACTATCACTACAAAAAATGATCTTGTAAAAGAACTGGATTTTGTCAGACAGCAAAACTATGCTCTTGATAATGAAGAATGCGAACAGCAGGTAAAATGTGTTGCAGTTCCAATTCGCGATTATACTCAAAAGGTAGTTGCAAGTATCAGCGTATCTGCTCCCCTCGGAAGATTGGCTGAAAACAAAATGCAGTATATATTATCCCTGCTCAGGGAAACATCCGATGCAATATCAAAAATACTGGGGTACATATCATGAAAAATTCTGTTCTTCCAGCTTTGTCCTTAACTTAACACCTCCGGAAAAGATATCTTATCTTCTTTGAAAAAATAAAGGATGACCAGCTACCACTATTCATTACTGATCATCCATAATTTTTATACTGCTGCCGGAGGATTCTGAAAGACTTCAAGCGACTCTTCTTTGGTCGGACCGCCTGTTGCAAGACTTACAATTACAATTCCAAGTGATGTAATAATTACATTATAGAATAAGCTGTAAACCCCAAACGGAGGAGATACAAAACCAAGCGCCTGGGCTATCGCAGCAATTGAGCCAAGAGTTAAGCCTGTAATTATACCCTTGCTGTTGGCTTTACTCCAGAATATTGCTACAACGCATGGAACCAATACTGTATAACTCGGGAAAGTAAGTTTAAGCATCATTCGCATTATTCCGAGCTTAGGATTAAGCGCTCCAAAAAAGGCAAGCAGTATCATTGTAATTACAACAAATCTGCTGATATACATTGCTTTTTTTGCATCCCAATCAACTTTTAATGTTCTGATGCAAATATCATTTATAATTACTGATGCACCCATTAAGAGGAGAGAGTCCGCTGTTGAAAAAGATGCGGCAATTGCACCGCTCATGATTATTGCTGCCCCTACCGGACCGAGATACTTTAAAGCCCACCTGACAAGAAGCTGATCATTGGAAACGCCTTCTATTCCGTTTGGAGCAAATATTGATATTGCAGAACCTGTTATTGGAGATAAAAAGACAAGCATTATTGTTCCGGCTAAAGCACATCCGACTATCATATACATAACGCCCTTCAGATTCCTGGCTGAATATAATCTGATTGTCATATGAGGCATGTAAAGATATCCGATAAAAACCACAGGTGCTACAATTCCAAGATAGTTTATATTCTCCTTGATCTGAAACGCGTCAGGTCTTGCAATAATTGCCTTTTCAAACATATCTCCCAAACCGCCGTAATGCGCTACAACAATATACCCAAGTACTGAAAGAAAGATAAAACACATTACAAGCTGGAGTGTATCAGTATAAGCAACAGCCCTGAATCCACCAAGTGAAGTATAAACTGCCATAATTACTGTAAAAAAGATAAGTATCGGCATATATTTAAGTTCACCGCCAGTCAGACCGGAAAGGGTATAAGCCGATCCTATAAGCTGAATGCTTACATAAAAGACTGAAAAAGCCAGGCTTACCAGCAGGCCTAAAACTATAGCTGAAAAAACAACAGCCGCCCTTGAGTTAAATCGTGCTGATATCAGATCAGCGACAGTTGTCATTTTATGATAATAAGAGGCCTTGTATATTCTTACTGCAAATATTAATGATAGAGGACTCATTACTATAATTATAAGTTCACTCATTCCGGGCATGATATTATCAGAAAAGAAATATCCGGCACCTCCAAGAAACGTGTATGAACTAAACTGAGTTGCAACAAATGTTGCCATCATAATAAAAGGAGGCATTGTTCCTGCTGCAATAAAATAATCCTGAGTACTATTTGACCCTCTTTTATACGCTATATAACCAAGCCATAAACATACCGCAAGATAAATAACTATAATTGCACTTACTACTAAAGTTCCTGCTGACATATTATTTGCCCTCCTGTGTTTTTTTAATATCTCTGTACATAAGATAAGCAAACCATAATGTAACAGCGCAGATCACAACACCCCAAATCCAGGATTGAACAATGTTGGCAGGGATTTTTCCAATTCTGGCATCCGTATTATATGCACCGGTATATGACCAAATACAGTAAATAATTACCATTACATACTGAACAATAATCAGATTCTTTTCCGTTTTTGTCAGTTTCCACGGAATAGATTCAATTTCTTTTTTTCTGTTCTCAATATCTGTCATAGTGCCCCCTGAAAAAAAATATTAGCCGGCATTACTTGCCGGCTTTGCTGATATTTACGTTTTTATACCTCCCTCCGTTCAATTTTTTCATGAACCATTATGCCCCTTTTTGCAAGTTCTGCAAAAAAATCAGCAGGATCAAAAGATTCATAGCCTATATGATAGCCTGATTTGTATTTTGCTTTACCCGAGATCATGAGCTGAGTTGCAATCGACATTGGTATTGCAACACACTTGGCAAACGCCCTTTCATTGCCCCATTCCGTAAAATACGGATGTGATGTTGTCATTGTTATTTTAATATCCCGTCCGTCTTTTTTACCTATTGTTTCCACATGAAGCGCATAACCCCAGAGTTTTGTCTTTGTGCCTCTCGGGAGCTGATGAAGCAGGTCTCCCATTACATCAAGCGTATTTAGTTTGTTGCCTTTGTGAAGAATTTCTTTTTTGCCGAAAATACCGAAATCAATAAGCTGTTTTAAAAGCTCCATTTCAACGGGAGGCCAAGTTCCCATAGTTACAACTTTTTCTATTCCGGGGACAAACTGGGCAAGTCTTGTTGTCTCAGGATGCGGCACAAAATAGACGTCAAGTTCCCCGAAGGGCTCTTCGAATTTTACTTTTTTTGATTCTTTTAAAGGCGGCTGCGGGTGCATTTTACCTTTTTCGAAATATGCTCTTCCGGTTTCCGCAGGGTCCATTTCCCAGAAAGTTGTAAGAACAAGGCCGGGTGAAATGGCAATCGGCCTGAAAGATGCCCAGCTTACATTGATCTGTTTGACATTGTCGCATTTATCAACACCCCATTTTGCCATCATATCTGTTGTTCCTGGCGTCATACCTATTCCGGAAACGCAAAGGGTATCAGCTTTTTCAAATCCGTCATAATAGTAATCTTTGGGGAAATCATCCAGATTTGTATTCGGTATTTTTGCTTCCATACACGCTTTGATAGTGGGTTCAGCAATTCCGAATGCAAGGCCGTTCATTACAAAGTCATAACCCTTAATAGCACTTAAGACAGCATTATAGTCTGTAGCGTTTAATTTCATGGTTTTGATATTTTTGTCTTTGTATTCGTTCTTCAACTGGTCGCATTTTTCAATATTCATGTCAGCGAGCATGAATTCAGCATATCCGCTGGTTTCTATAAGATCCCGTGTTGCTTCAATGCACATTGCACCGACAGCACCAATAATTATTACTCTTGTGTTCAAATCTGCTCCTCCTAAGTTATAATTCATTGATTACACTTTAGAGGTAGTATCCGGGGATCCGCAATATTACAAAAATACTTTATCTATAGTACTAAAGTAACATTCTGATTATTATTGAAGGGGTTTTTTGTTTTTGGCGTTTAATCCGATCTGCATGGCCCGCATCCTGTTGTGGGCGCCTATCTTGGAATAAATACTGCTTACATAATTTTTTACGGTCTGTTCAGATAGAAACATTACTTCCGCTATTTCAGAATTGTCGAGTCCCTGAGAGATATAATCAAGAACTTCTTTTTCTCTTTTACTTAATATGTCAAGGGACTCATTATGTTTTGCCGCTGCTGCTTTCGGGACTGCTTCCCTGCCTTCAGGCTGTATTTGTTCAAGCAGTTTTTTTGCTATTTTCTGGGGAATAAGTACAGATCCTTCTTTAACTGTTTTTATGGCGTTTATCAGTTCTTCAGGTGAGATATCTTTAAAAAGATATCCTGCAGCACCGTTTAACAGGGCTTCAAGGACATATTCATCAGCTGAAAAAGTGGTGAGGATTATTATCTGGGTTTTTGACAACTTATTTCTGATGACTTTTGTTGCCTCAACCCCGTTTATAATGGGCATGAAAATATCCATTAAAATGATATCCGGTTTTTTTTCCAGAGCAATATCTATTGCATCCTTTCCGTTGTTTGCAATCCATATTTCCTTGAAATCCTTACACCTGACAGTAAGAATCATTTTAAGGCTTTCTGCAAAAAGTTTCTGATCATCAGCTATTAAAAGATTTATTTCACTCACTTATCGCAGCCTCATTCATTAATGGCATCTGTATAATCAATGTGAATCCTTTTTCCTGATTTTCGATATATATTGATCCGTTTTTATTTTTTATTCTCTCTTCAATTCCCTGGAGTCCTATACCGAAAACAATATTTTCACAACCTGTTCCGTCATCGGAAATAATTATTTTTATATTATTTTCAGATATTGAAAAGTCAATATTTACAGCTGTAGCATCTCCATGCCGGAAAGCATTTGTCAGCGCTTCCTGAAATATCCTGTATAAATCCTGATCCAGTACCCGGTTCAGGATATTTACATCTATATCACTTGTTCTGATATTAACGTTTACCCCTGTTGAGCGCGTAAAAATTGATATTAGAGATTTCAGGGATTCAAGACCTTTATGCAGCGGGCTGTCAACGTTTTTCAGTGAATAAAGAGTCAGTCTGGCATCAAGGAGGCTTTGCTGTATATGATTTTTTGCGAGAAAAAGAAATTTATCCATCTCCTTTGAGTCATTCCGGAAAGTTATCGCAGCTTCAAGGAGCATATTCAGGTTGGTAAACGTATATCCGATAATATCGTGAATATCAGTTATTATTTTCTGTCTTTCACGATATCGAATTTCGCTCAGCTCTTTTTCCATTTTTTTCCTCTGGGTTATGTCTATCGATAATCCCAGAATGCCGTTTTTGATAAAACCTGAATTAAACGGTGCTTTTTTTACCTGAAAAATATTTTTTGTACCGTCTTTTTTCATAAATTCATTTACATTAAAATATTTAGTAGTCTTTTCTTTCCATATCAGGGCATCCTCAAGCCCGCATCTTGTTGCTTCATCAAATGTTATTTTATCAAGTGTTGCCAGCTGCTTATCGGTTTTGCCTGTCATTTCTGATTCATTGCCAATCCCGTATAAATCAAGCAGCGCTTTATTTACCAGAACATACTTTCCGATGCTGTTTTTAATGAAAATACAATTAACTGATGAATTGATTATTTCGTTCAGTGTATATAGTATTTCCCGGAATAAACGTATGGGCAGATAAAATAGTATAAAAAAAAGAATTATGGATACTGCAGTGAAAATCATACTGTTTGCAGCCCCGCTTTTATGAATAAAAAATAATAATAATAAAAAGAGTGATACAGCTATTGCAGAGCTTATTAAAAATATTCCTATACAGTGCTTTTTGAACATTTTTAACTTAGCCTCCGTTTCTGCTGAAAATATACCCGATTCCCCTGACGCTTTTAAAATAGAGGGGGTTGTTTCCGTCCTTCTCGAAGTATTTACGGAAGCGTACTATGAAATTGTCTATAGTTCGTGTTTCAATGCTTGATGTGATGTTCCACACTTTTTCAAGTATCTCTTTTCTCGACAGAACAGTGTTTTCATTTTCAATCATGTATTTTAAGAGCATTGCTTCCTGCTGGGTAAGGTGAAAAACCTCTTTTCCTGCTTTGCATTTAAGATCCCTGAAATCTATTTCATTGTCACCGAAACTGAAGACAGCAGGTGCGGTTGAAAAGTCTGAGTACCAGCTTTTTCTTTTAAGCATCCCTTTTACCCTTAGAAGAAGCTCTTCAAGATGAAAGGGTTTTGTCATATAGTCGTCAGCCCCAAGCTCAAGACCTTTCAGCCTGTCCTTGATTTCGTGGCGCGCGGTAAGCATCAGGACAGGTACCTGCGGATCTTTATTCCGGATGGCTTCAGCAACTTCAAAACCAGTGAGGTAGGGAAGCATGATATCAAGAATTACAAGGTCAAAATCACCTGCGAAAAATTCTTCAACTGCTTTTTTCCCGTCAGCAGCCAGTACAACCGAGTACCCTTCCTCCTCAAGATTGAATTTCAGCCCTGCTGCCAATGCTTCCTCATCTTCGGCAAGAAGAATTTTATATATGTCATTCATTTTGATCTTCCCTTTCTGTTTCCAGTTTTCTGCTTAGGCGCAGGAGTTTGTTTATATGTCTGTTCTTGAATGTTTTAAAGACAGGGAGGCTGATAATAAAGGATGTTCCCCTGTTTTTACCGCCGCTTATTACAGATATTTTTCCGCCGTGATAGTCAATTATCTCCTTGACCCAGAACAATCCAATTCCTGTTCCCTTGACATTCGGGCTCTCCGGGTTGTTGAGGCGCATAAAACGCCTGAATATTTTTTTCTGGTCTTTTTTATCAATTCCAATACCGTTGTCGTGTATCTCTATATGAAAGTACCCTGCTGTTCTGCTCAGCTTTATATTAATTAAAGTTTCATTTATTGAGTATTTAAGCGCATTGTCAATTAAGTTATTAAAAACAATGTAAAGCCAGTTTTTATCGATTACACACTGGCAGGAGGCGCTCCCTTCTATTTTAACTCTTTCTTCCGGCAGCTTAATGCTTTTAAGAGTACGCTTTAATACTTCCCTTATTATTGAATCAGCATCGTAGATATGATAGTCGTGGACAAGTTTACTCGCGATTTTACTGTATTTCATTGTAGAGAGGTAAAGCACTGAACTTATCAGCTTGTTCAGCCTTTCGACATCGGAGAGCATTGTGTCGATAAAATCATTCTGTTTTTCCCTGTCCAGTTCCCGTTTCTGCATTGTTTCAAGAAACAGCTGTATGGATGAAAGAGGTGATTTTAATTCATGGGTTACATTTGAGATGAAGTTGTCATACATGCTTGTTATATTCATCTGCCGTGCAAGATATGCAAAAATAAGGGAAAGAATTGTAGAAAGTGTTACAAGCAGTATAATGCCGCTTACAAGAACTGCCACGCTTCCGGCATTTCTTTCAGAGATTACTTCTGCCGCTTTGGTAAATGCCTCTGTTTTAATATAGGTTGTGACATACCAGAATATCCAGAGGCCGAGAAGAAGCAGCCAGGCAAACTGCGCAACTGAAAAGAGTAGAATATGATAGAATAGCGGCTTGTTCCTTGTCCTCCACATGTGAATTACATTGTAAAACAGATTCAAATCAATGTGTATATCTTCATGTTAGGTCTTTTACATTTATTTTACATAATCATCCGTAATGACAGGTTACTTTAAGCTGATTATTTGTATTAATAAAAACGCTTAAAATCTGATCTGGAGGATCGCAATGAAATACAATGAAATGCCGGAACTTGTTATAGGAGATATTGTTGCCAAAAAACCTGTAATTCAGGGAGGAATGGGTATCGGGGTATCCTTATCCCGCCTTGCCTCGGCAGTAGCCAATGAAGGCGGAATTGGAGTTATCTCTTCTGTCGGAATGAGTTTCCTTGATGAAGATAAAAAGAAAAGAAGCAAAGATGCAAATATACTGGCTATCCGTGAAGAGATACGCAAGGCAAGAAAAATGACTGACGGCGTATTGGGAATAAATATAATGCTTGCACTTACCGAGTTTGATGAAATATTAAAGGCATCTTTTGAAGAAGGTATAGATATTGTGTTTATGGGAGCAGGTCTTCCTCTGAAACTCCCGAAAGAGATCACTCCCGAACTGCTTAAAAGCAGCAAAACAAAAACAGCAGTTATTGTTTCCTCGGACAGGGCTGCTAAAATAATCTTCCAGAACTGGGAGAAGTATTTTAACCATGTGCCTGATGCTGTTGTTGTGGAAGGGCCGCTTGCAGGTGGACACCTTGGTTTTAAAAAAGAGAATATTGAAAATCCGGATTATACACTTGAAAAAATATTCCCCGGTGTTATCGATGCTGTAAAATCATATGAACAGATTTTTTCAAAAAAAATACCTGTAATTGCCGCAGGAGGTATTTTCACAGGAGAAGACATTCATAAATTTATTGATATGGGAGCATCAGGAGTACAGATGGCAACAAGGTTTGTAGCGACTGACGAATGTGATGCGTCTGATGATTTCAAGAAATCTTATATAAACTCAAAACAGGAAGATATCATTATAATTAAAAGTCCTGTCGGGATGCCGGGGCGGGCAATAAGAAATACATTCCTTGATGAGGTTGAAGCGGGAAGAAAAAAGCCGTTTTACTGCCCGTGGAAATGTCTTAAAACCTGTAATTTCAAAGAGTCGCTTTATTGTATCGCGCAAGCGCTCGTAAGTGCTCAGAAGGGAATGCTTGCAGACGGTTTTGCTTTTGCCGGCGCTAACGCCTATAAAATCAGGGAGATTATTTCTGTGAAAAAACTGTTCAGCCTGCTTGAAAATGAATATTCACATTATAAACCGGCATGATATCCGGCTGATTTTTCATTTAGCTGATATATCTGAAATTTACTATATTGACACTCATTTATTCATTATATAATAATGCATCATTATACCTATAACGTATATGTATCAACAGGACAACGCCGTGGAGTATTAAATGAGTAAAAAAATCAATAATAAAAGTATTAGAAACCAGCTTGTAATTCTGATTGCTCTTTCAATAATTGCAGTTTTTGCACTTAGCGGTTTTATTATTTACACAATGATATTAAATAATGAAAAAAACGACGCAACTCTATATATGGAAACCCTTTCAAGGGAGAATGCAAATCTTGCTAACGCTGAGCTTGAAATTGCAATGATTGCAGCAAGATCTTTAGCCGATGTTTTAAGTGCATATGAATCTGTAAAACCTGAAAACCGCCGTGAAATATTTTCAGCTTTCGTTAAGCAGGTCCTGAATAATAATGCCAGCTTCCTGGGTGTATGGACATGCTGGGAACCTGATGCGCTTGACGGCCGCGATTTTGAGTTTAAAAATACTGTCGGTCATGATGAAACAGGACGGTTTATCCCATATTGGTTTCGTGATGATTCAGGCAGGATTGAATATGAGCCCCTTAAATCATATACAGTTCCCGGTGACGGAGATTACTACCTGCTTGCAAAAAACAGCGGTAATGAAATTATTACTGAACCTTACGAATACGAAGCCGGAGGTAAAAAGATTCTTCTGGCGAGTATGGCTGTTCCGGTAAAGGATAAGAATGGCCGGGTCATAGGCGTTGCCGGTATAGATATTTCCCTGGAATATCTGCAGGAAATGTTCTCCGGTGTAAAATTTTTCAAAACCGGTTTCGGCCGGCTCATATCAAACAAGGGAATTGTAGTAACCCATCCTGACAAAAGCAGAACAAACAAATTATGGGGAGAAGCTGCAAACAGTGATGGAAAAGATATTGAGGCAAGGATCGATAAAGGAGAAATATTTACAGGTATTTATTATTCAGAATCTCTTAAACAGTATGCTACGAAAAGCTATGTGCCGGTATTTGTAGGCAAATCAGTGACCCCATGGATTTTCGGCACAGTTGTACCGACCGATGAAATATTGGCTGAAGCGATGAGTATATTAAAAACAATAATTTTGATTTATATTTTGGGCGTTGTCTCGATAATATCGGTTTTATGGCTGATAGCTACTTCCATTATTAATCCGCTTAAAAAAACTGCTTTTGCGTTAAATAATATAGCGCAGGGTGAAGGGGACATGACCCAGCGGCTTGTAGTTAAAACAAGGGATGAAATCGGGGAAATCTCTGAGAATTTCAATCTTACCATTCAAAAAATTGCGGCTATGCTTAAAAAGGTAAAAACTGAAACTGCGAACCTGAACGAAGTAGGTGAAGATCTTGCGTCAAACATGTCTGAAACAGCATCTGCCATTAATCAGATTACTGCAAATATTACAGGAATAAAGAATCAGGCTGAAAATCAGGCTGCGGGTGTTATTGAGACACAGGCAACTGTTGAAGAGATCGTAAGCCACATTGATAAACTCAACACACTCATTGAAAGCCAGTCGGCAAGTGTTATTGAATCGTCGTCAGCTATCGAGGAGATGGTTGCAAATGTCAAATCAGTTACTGCAATTCTGCAGAAAAATTCTGTATCGGTTGAAGATCTGCTGGCCGCGTCAGAGAAGGGGAAAACAGGTATTAGTGAAGTTACTGATTTAATAACAATTATATCGAATGAATCCGAGGGGTTGATCGAGGCAGGTAATATTATTCAGAATATTGCAAGCCAGACTAACCTTCTATCAATGAATGCCGCTATTGAAGCAGCTCATGCGGGAGATTCAGGTAAGGGTTTTGCCGTTGTTGCAGATGAAATTCGAAAACTTGCAGAGACTGCAGGGTCTCAGGGCAAATCAATAACACAGGTTTTAAACAGCCTCAAAGGCTCTATTGACAGGGTTATTTTATCGACCGAGAGCGCGCAGACGCAGTTTGAAAGCGTTTTTGAATTAACCCAGATTGTAAAAAATCAGGAGACTGTAATAAAAAACGCAATGGACGAACAGAGTGAGGGCGGAATCCAGGTACTTGAAGCGATCAAAGAGATTAATGATATTACTGTCAAGGTTAAGGATGGATCGGTTCAGATGCTTATAGGCAGCAGGGAAGTACTTGATGAGATGAAAAGACTTTCCGGTGTGACACAGGAGATAACAAACAGCATGAATGAGATGTCTGTTGGTACAGAAGAAATAAATATTGCCATAAATCAGGTAAACGAAATCACCCGGAAAAATATGGAAAGCATAAACACTCTTATGGGTGAAGTAGCCCGTTTTAAAATAGAAAATTAGCAGAAGTTTTTTATAGGCAGATCGGCAGGCAGTTTTTTGTATTCCTCATGAAGGAATCACGGTACCATCGGAAATCCGATGGTATAATTCAATTTCATCAAAAAAAAAGGAGTAATTTAAAATATTAAATTACTCCGATGACAAACAGCAGAACTGCAATACATAATAATCCGAACATGCTCATATAAACATTAATTTTTGCCATATTTTCCTCCTTTATTTAAATACACTTTACTATAATCAGGAATTGTTAAAATATTATTTAATTTTTGTTATTATTGCATTAAATAGTGATTTTTTTGTTCTTTTTTGCGGATAATTCACTTCTATATATAACCGGAATTGTAATCATCTGCAAGGTTTTGCAGAGTTATGCTATCCATATAGTTGTTAATCAGGGTGTTCAGGTTTTTCCAGAAGGTATATGTTCCGCAGTTTTTAGTCTGATAACCTGAACCTGAAGGTGCTTCTTCTTTGTCTCCTGCTTTTTTACATCCGGTGCATTGCACCGTTTCCATCGGCCCTTCAAGGGAACGGAGAATCTCACCGGCTGTTATCTTATCAGCAGAGCTGATTATTTCGAATCCGCCGTATGCTCCACGTACAGCTCTTAAAAGACCTGCTTTCCTGAGGCTTGAAAACACCTGTTCAAGATATGCTTCAGAGATATTCTGTCTTTCTGCAATTGATTTTATACTGACAGGTTTTCCGCTGCTGTTAAGTACAATATCTACCATTGCCCGCAGACCATATCTTCCCTTTGTCGATATTTTCAATGTAATTACCTTTTTCCCTAGTTGATATCGCTGAGATTATATGGTGTTTCCTGGTAAACATAGTAGTTCAGCCAGTTTGAAAACAGAAGATTTGCCTGGCTTCTCCATCTTACAACAGGAGTTAAATCAGGGTTGTCATCAGGGTAGTAATTTTTAGGTACTGCAATTTTTAATCCTTTTGCAATATCCCTGTCATATTCAGCTTTAAGTGTAAGAGGATCATACTCGGCATGCCCTGTAACAAAAATATCCCGCCCGTTTTTCGATGCGGCAATATAAATTCCCGCTTCATCAGATTCAGCAAGTATTTCAAGCTCTTCTGTTTTTTCAATATCCTCCCTTCTTACTTCAGTATGCCGTGAATGAGGAGCAAAAAAAACATCATCAAAACCTCTCAGCAGTTTGGTATGCTTAATATTAACATTGTGTCTGAATACTCCAAACATTTTGTTTTCAAGAGGGTATTTCGGGATATTGTAGTGATAAAAAAGGCCTGCCTGCGCAGCCCAGCATATATGAAGTGTTGAAAATACATTGTGTTTTGTCCATTCCATTACCTCTTTCAGCTCATTCCAGTATTCAACTTCTTCGAAATCAAGCTGCTCAACAGGGGCTCCTGTAATTATCATGCCGTCAAGTTTCTCATGTTTGATTTCACCAAAGGTTTTATAGAATTCATTCAGGTGATCGGATGAGGTATTTTTGCTTTGGTAAGACTCTGTCTGAAGAAGAACAGCTTCTATCTGAAGAGGTGTGTTTCCAAGCAGTCTCATCAGCTGGGTCTCTGTAGTAATTTTTGTGGGCATTAGATTCAGAATACCTATTTTGAGAGGACGGATATCCTGGTGGGAAGCCCTGTCTTCCGTCATTATAAAGATATTTTCCCTGTTTAATATTTCCCGTGCAGGCAGATTGTCAGGTATTTTAATAGGCATATTTAACCCCTTTTTGCATTTACTATTGTTGAAATATCATGATAAACATAAGTAATATGATCAGAATAGTCAAGATTAAGTAACTTACAGTTCAATGTTCATAATTGGGTATCGTAATAAAACTGTTTTTGTGTTATTATCCTGCAGGTCTCACAGGCGCAGTCTGCAGGCTGCCGGCATCAGATTTGCAGGATTCAAACACTGCATTGCCGGCAATGGTGAAGCGCCGCTTTCTTTTCCGCAAAAACTACTTCCGGGAGAAAAAATTGAAAAAAATATTTTCCTTATGCACTTACCTTTTTCTTATAATGGTGATTATTTCACCGTTTCTCCTGTCATGTGCAAACAGGAACGAAAAGTTTATAGAAGAATTTAACGCTGTCATGACAGACAACAAGGGTGAAGCACTTATTCCCGCCCTCGAAGAACTTGACAATAAATATCCCGACCGCCTTAGGACAAAAATAAATCTTGCTGCATCCTATCTTGATATGGGAGAGGAGGAGAAGGCAGTTGCCATTCTGGATAAAGGGCTTTCGGCTGCGGAAAAAAGTAAAAACGGGGAGGAAAAGTATATTTTTTATGCAAATTACGCAGAATATATGCTTCAGAAAGAGAAATACAGTGAATGTATAGAATACGGACAAAAAGCGCTTGAAAGCGGAGAGGCTGATTCGCTTGGAGCTTCCCTCAGCCTGGCACAGGCTTTTGCCGCGGAAAAAAAATACAGCGACTCACTGAATTATTTCAGGAATACCTGGAAAAATGATGTCAACCTTTTTTCCGAAAATGACCTTGTTACATTCATCTCGCTGCTTGGTGTTTCGCAGAACGGAGAGGAAGACCTTGTTTTAATTATTTCACTTATTGATGAAATGAGAGTGAGAAAACCGGATTTGCAGGGATCAGGGATAAAACAGGCTGAAATACTTGAACAGGCCGGAGCACCGTTATCTGCTCTTGTTGCGGCTTTCTCGGAGCTTGAAAGGTCGCTGTATGACGGTTCAATGTCAAGAGAGCAGGTAATCCAGACAATTGAGTTCCTCAAGACAAATATCAACGCAAATGAGTCGGAAGAAAAAGCAGAATCCATGAAAATGGCAGAAGGCTATAAATATTTCACTCTTGGACAATGGGGGCTTGCGGAATCTGTTTTTGCAGAGCTTAAGACGGAAATTCCTATCGTTTTTTACAGTTATCTCAGGCTTTCGTCCATGCTTCAGACCGGTCTTGGCACAGATGAACTTCTTTCACAATACGCAGCTATTGAAAGGAATTTCACCGGAATCCAGGGATATTATTACCATTTCTGGAACGGGATGAAAAAAGGATCAGGAACTTATGATGCAGCATCAGCTTCAAATGTGCTTAAAAACTGTATTTTAACTGCGCCGCTTTCTCCTTATGCGCTTGAATCAAGACTGGAACTCGGAAGCCTTAACGGTATTAAAAACGGGCAGGACCTCCTACTTATTGAAGAGGTATTTTATTATCTAAACAGTGTAATGGAAGGAGCTTCTCCTGAAATTCTTGAACCAGCCGCAGTGATGCTTGAAATGGAAGATAACGTATTTATAAATGATGCCATGCTTCTGCTGAAGGAAGCATTCAAGGAAGAGAAAATTTCCCAATGGTTTACCGCCAGGGCGGAAAAAGGCAACGTAAAACTGAAAGAAAGGATTTTATCCCTGAATTCCTGATATTTATCCGGAGCTTTGTTATTGTCGCTTACCGGGCATTACCTCCTGCGCTTCCGGCACAGGAGGTACAGGATGCGGCACAGATGGGCAGAAACAACAGCGAACCAGCTATCCCTGCGGACAATGTTACTGAAAGCGGCAGGAAAAAATTACCTTCAGCGCATCCTGCGGCGGCAAGGGGCAGAGTGCTGAGCAGTGTTGTTGCTGAAGCCATCAATACAGGTTTACAGACATCTGACAGTTTCTCTGAAATTTGACAAGGCGACAGCAATTGGCCGTTTCCCTGTATATTTGATGGCGGCAGAAGTATTATCATGTTGTTTACTGAAATTCCCGCAGTAAGCAGAAGCCCTGAAAATGAGATTATTGAAAAAGGAATATTTAATAATTTTAAAATTATCAGCGGAATAAAAAGGGATGATGGTATCTGAAATATTATTAATGCAGGGATATAATACGATTCAAAATAAACCGCAAGCACAATATAGATGAATAATAACGATGCACCCGCAAGATGAAATAATTCTTTACCGCTGTTTTTAAGCTTTTTATATTCACTTCCTGCATCAGCCCTGTATCCCTCTTGAAATACAGTGTCCTGCAATATTTTATCAATGTCTTTTTTCCGCCCGTTTTTTACCGATATTGAAAGACATCTCTGTCTGTTTTTATGGTATATCCTTCCGGGAGCCTCATCTTTTACACAGGATGCGATATTTTTTATCTGAATGATATTTCCGCTTCTGTTTTTCAGCGACATCTCCATTATATCTTCAATTCCCATGTTCCCTGAACATGAAATACCGAATCTTATATCTGTTTCAGTTCCATCTTCATAATATTTTGATATTACAGGAGAGGTGAGAGACATATAGAGGTAATCGAATACTTCTTCCGGAGTAATAGATAATAATGAACACTTTGCGGTATCAAGTATAATGCTGCAAACCGGTACCGGAGACTTGAAGTGATAAATGATTTCACTATCAGGATTGCCGCATTTTATGATTTCAGCCAGAGTTTCTGCTGCAGATGCAGTCCCGGGTAAATCCTTTCCATATATGTCTATATCATAGCTGTTTCTGATTTCAGGACTGCCGGGGAAATAGCAGTAGGCAGAATTAATCTTTCCGCTGAGCTTCAGAATCCTTTTTTTTACCTGTTCCCTGTCTCTGTATGAGTTTAATTTAATATCGAATCCTGCCTTTCCTCTCTCGTACCTTGAAGTTACATCCATACAATTTAAATTCAGCAGTTCCATTTCCAGTTCAGAGGCAGTATTTTTTATGTGGCGGAAGTTAATACCGCTTTCATATTCCAGTATAAATGAAAGGTTTTTTCCTTCATCACGGCTGAAAAAGATAAAATCATGATTTTTTACTATCAGAAAATCCATTGCAGATATAATAATAAACAGCGGGATGATATATTTTTTATGACTGCATGCAAAAAAAACAGCTTCTTTAATGATTTTGTTATGAATATCTTTTTTCCCCCTGTTAACAGGAATGCTGTTTTTTTCGGGCAAAAAGGAAGGCATAAAAATAAAGGTAAATACAAGTGAACCTGAAAGCCCTGCCGCTATGGTGAGGGCAAGCGGCATAAACATATTTTTAATCCTTTCCTGTGTAAAAAAAAGAGGTAAAAATACAACCGCAGTTGTAAGTGCGGAAAATAATAAAGGGCTTAATAATTTCCGGCTTACGGAGCGTTTGCCGCCGCATGGTGATTTTTTATAGGTGTCAGTATATATAATTGCGTTATCAATTGATAAGCCTGTACAGACAGCTATTCCCGCAAGGACTATAATATTGATTTCAAATCCGCTCATCACTGCAGCAGACGCAGCAGTTACAGCGGAAAAAACCGGATTAGCCGACGCAAGCATAGACAATTTTAAATCTCCGATAAAAATGAATGTTGTCAAAATGACAAATACTATTCCGGAAAATACTGATACTGCAGTTTCAGAAAGGGCTTTTTCTATTTCTCTTCCCCTGCTGAATACAACTGTTCCTCCTGTCTGATGTGTCTTTTTTTCAAGCGCCCTGCATAATTTAATTGTGTTTGCATTGTCTGCTTTCATGACATAGAGAATAAATGAATCCTTGCCGTTTATGCGACCTTCAGATTCAAAGCCTGCCGGCTGAAAAGCAACATCACCGGCATCTTTTATTCTCAAAGGGGGAATTATAATAATATCAGCAATATTTTTTTTTGATTTTATAAGACAGTCAACCTTGACAGGTATCATATTTCCGGGAGTAATTGTTCCTCCGCTGTTTGAGAAAGCAATTTCTGACCTGATGTCATCAGGCTTCAGGGATGTATTTATTAACGCTTCAGCATCGATCCTGATATCAAGTTCCATGCTGTTCTCGCCTGCTGTTTCAATTTCACCGGCCCCTTCCATGGATTCAAATTCCCGTTTCAGATATTTTCCCCCTTTGAAAAGTTTTTTATCAAAAGATGCCATAAAAACAGGAAAATCATTACCTGAGTTTCTTGAAAGGGCGGGACGCTGTATATTTTCAGGAAAAGAGGAATACACCCTGTTTACACAATCCCTTACCGATATATATGCGCTGTCCATGCGGCATCTTTCCGTAAAATATAACCAGATTGTTCCTTTCTCCATTTCTGATACAGAAATGATATTTTCAATTGAACCTATCAGAGACAGAGGCTCTTCGAGTCTTGAAACAAGTTCTTCCATTTCATTTTCAAATGCTCCCTTAAGTTCTGTTTTAACTGTTATAACTCTGGTATCGAATTCAGGTAAAAGACCAAGCCTCATATTCCGTAGAGAAGCAAGAAAAATGAAAGAAAGGATAAACAAAACAAAGAGAGCTCTCTTTTTACTCATAACCGGCGGAATCTCTCCTGCCGCAGCTCTTTCGGGATTCAGGTAATATCATGGGGAAAATGAGAAACAGGGCTGCAGTACCTGATGCAAGACCTCCCAGCAGGGTACATGCGGCATTGCTTAGAACCGGATTTTTATCAAGAAACGCAGCAGGGACGAGGGCTGCTGCTGTAGTAAGTACAGAAGCTGTAACTGCTTTCATTTCCCCCTTCACAGATTTTCTGATATCAAAGCAGGTCCCGGTTCTTTCAGAGAATATTATGATTGCGGTGTTTACAACTGTTCCGCTTAAAATAAGTATTCCAAGAAACGAACTCAGGTTGAATGATCTCCCTGTAATGAATAGAGCCGATATGCTTCCCGATACTGAGAAAGGTATTGTCATCATTATGAATAATGGAATTGTGAATGACTCGAACTGCGCTCCAAGAAAAAGATAGAGCATCAGAAGGGAAGAGAGAAACAATACTGATATTTCAATAATGTTTTCCCTGCTGACAGAAGCAGAAACAACTTCTATACTGCTGTCAGCCAATCCTTTTACAAGTTCGAGTAAATCTTTTTTATCAGTTTTTCCAGGAGCCGCGATAACAGTTAGTGCCGGTTTTCTGTTAATTCTTTCAAGATAGGGATAATTCATCTCATCCGTAACTGCGGCAGAGGATGAAATATCAAATAATCCTTTTTCAAACGGAAATTTGAGAGACGCAATTTTAAAAGGTGTATCTGTATATTCTCTTTTAAACCTGATCCTTACTTTTTTCCCTGTCTCTCCGTTGAAATTGTTTAATTGAAAAACCCTCCCTTTTACAGCACCGGCAAGTGTTTCAAATATTTCCATATTATTGATACCTGTCTCAGCAAGTTTTTCATTACTGAATGTTATTTTAAATCCCCTGATATTTTTTATAAAGTTGCCTGTAAGCTGCAATTCTCCGTCAACAGATTGCAGATATGAAGTGAGGGCTTTAACCTTTCTGCTGCATTCTTCCCTGCTTTTATCCATAACCCTTGCTTCGAATAATTCACTTCCTTTGCCCGGCAGGTTATCCATAAAACTGCCTCTGCTTCTGATTACCGCACTTATCTTTCTTTTACTGAAATAATTTTCAATGAGGTTTACATACTGGTGTGTATTGCCTGAATAATTATCTGGTCCCCTGATAGAAAGTGAGGCTTTCCAGCAATCTTTTTCTTTAGTGCATTTTTCAAAAGGCGAGTTGTTATCATATCCACCTGCCGCATTTACAGATTCGGCTATCCCTTTATCAAGCAGGCTTCGGATTATCGCGGCTGTTCTGGCGCAGTATTCCTCAATTCGGAAGCCTGGCTGGAAATCAACCTGCGCAGTAACAACATTTTCTGTTCCGTCAGGCGCTGTTTTGAAATCGATAAACGGAATCAGCAGAAAAGAAGCTGAAAATAATGGAACGAGCAGATATTTTAGATAGCTTTTACCCTTGGTCCATAGCAGATATTTATAATATGAATCTGCAATATTCATGGTCATTAAGTTTTTTCTGTCTATGTAATTTAATGGAATCCTTAATATTATGTAAAGTGACGGTGTTAACGTTACAGATACTGCAAATGAGGCAATGATAAAAATAATAATGGATAAAGCAAGGTCGTAAAAAAGCTTACCTGTAATTCCGGGTATCAGCAATACAGGAATAAATACGATAACGGTAGTTACAGTAGACCCGGCGGCAGCTGAGACAGTATTCCGGAGCGTTTTACCAATTAAATCAGGACTGACCGGTTGAGTTTTCAGAAGCTTTTCCAGAATTACTATTGAATTGTCAAAAACCATTCCGCAGCCTATTGCAAGACCTGAAAGCGAAATTATATTTATGCTGACTTTCAGAAAAAACATATAGATGAAAACAATAGATAAAGATGCAGGAAGTGATATAAAAACTATTGCTGAAATTCTAAAATCCCTGAATATCAGCAGGAGTACCGCGGCGGCTGAAAAAAAACCTATACCAATTGTGACATACAGACTCTTAAGAGAGGAGGAGAGCGAAACTGAGGAATCCTCAATAATACTGATATGAAAATCATTCCTGAAAATACTCTGCATTTTGGTGATACTTTTTTTAAGCCGTTTTGAGGTGCCTATCAGCCCCGTATATCCTGATTTTATGATTTCTATTCCAATACATTCTTCAATTCTTTCTCTGTCGCCGGAAATGAAAAAGGAATTATTTTCTTCCTCTGTTTCATAGATATCAGCAATATCACCAATCCTGAGAGCATTATCCCGGACAGCTGAAATTTTATTGAGATCACTTGTGCCTTTAATATCTGTTTTTGCTTTTACCCTGAATTCCCTGATATCATTATCTATTTTGCCAACCGGATAGTTGAAAACTGCCTCTGCAACGGAGGTGCTGATTTCATCAAGAGGAATCCCTGTGTTTATGAGCTTTGGATAATCGATATCTATTACAATTTCTTTTTTCCCTGAACCTGATATTCTGACCTCTGCTACACCTTCAACTGCGAGGAGCCGTGTCTTCATCTCTTTATCAACCAGATCGCAAATATCAGACGGCTTCTTTCCTTCAGCGGGAAATATCCCGAGAGTCATAAACGGTGTTTCAAATATGTTTTTAAAAATGACCACAGGTTTTGACGCCTTGTCAGGAAGAAAGGCGTATGCAATGTCAATTTTTTCTTTTATCTCTGCGTCTGCTGAATTGATACCGGTATTCATACCCAATAAAATATTCACAGAGCATATGCCGTCTTTTGAAACTGATTTAATTTCTTTTATCCCCCTGACTGTCGAAAGGGTATTCTCAAGAGGAATTGCTACAAGCTGTTCCATTTCACGGGCATTCATCTCAGGGTGACTGCATATAACAGAAGCTTCAGGAATTTCAATTTCAGGGTAAAGATTAATTTCTAGATGATGAGCGCTCAAGAGTCCTGTAAACATCACTCCTGCATAAATCATCAGTACAGAAACCGGATGTTCTGAGCAAAGCGATGATATCCTCACAGACTGTTTACCTGTATTACTTCATCTTTCTCAAGTGTATTGCCGGAAGAGTCTTCCAGTGCTGAATCAACTATTATTCTGAAAACAGAGGGGTTTATGCCTGCACTTATTATGCATTCTATCCTCACAATATATTCACTGATGCCCGGGAGGGTGGGAGTGCCGGGAAGGGGAGGCGGCAGGGCTTCCATGGCAGGATTGATAATTCTTCTTTGTTCTACAGAGAGATCTCCATTTACAGTAAGAAAATCAACTGAACTGAAAATAGTGTAATCACTTAAAACAGCACCTTCCGCCAGATGAAAATAAAGATCAAAAAAAGCATTATCTGATGATAAAAAACTTATTGAGCTGTTAAGGGTGAAATTTTCAAAAATAGGATTTATACTGTCTCCGCAGAAGGTTATACCTGATAACAGAGGAGGGCGGGAAGAAGGATCATCAGTCATCAGCCTGTATGTCTTTTTATCAATAATGATTTCATAAATATTTTCAAATTCAAGAATACCGCTGAATGTTACTGTGCATTCTGAAAAATTATTATTCCAGCTGAAACTATAAGGCGAATAAGGTTCAACTGTAACTGGATTCATTTTTATTGAATCAGGTACACTGCCTTCAAATAATGCCAGAAATGATTCCCTGCAGCTTACTCCGTTATTGACCGGTATATCAGCTGTGTCATAATATTCGCTTCCTTCTGTACTGCCGAACCATTTAACCGAAAAAGGGAGACTCTCTTCCGGCTTAAAGGAGAAACTGAAATTGTTTTTAAGATTATTACCTGAAAGATCTTTCAGTGAATCTGATATTTCCACTTTATAATATCTGCCGGGCTGCAGATTTTCCACCGGTGTAAAACATGCTTCTTCCCCGGTGCTGCTGAAACTGATAAACCCTTTTACATCAGGAGTAATGGAAAATGCAGAATAAAAGCTTTCCTCCTTTATTTTTTCAGAAAATACAACTGTAATTACAGGAGAGCTGCTTTCAATTATTTCATTGTCAGCCGGGGTGGTTGAGATGATACGCGGTTCATCTGTCTTTGCTGAAGTTGTAAACGTAAAAATAAACTTTTCTGACAGTGAATTCCCGTATCTGTCTTCAGCGTTCCGGGATACTGATATTTCATAGCTGCTTTCAGGAGTAAAGCCGACGGTTGGAATAAAAATAAGGGAATTGCCTTTCCATGAAAATCTTCCGGAAACCTTGCTGCCGTTTCTGGAAAGTGAAAAAGCATTTTCAGTTTTACTCTTCTCCATATCGCCTGAAAAATCAATAACAACTGCATCAATCTCATTTGCGCAGATAAAGTTTTCGGACGGAACTGTTCCGGTTACTGTTACCGCATTCATGTTGAGGTACTCATCAATCATGCTGCATCCTGATATGATAAAAAAAATAAGGAATACAGGTATTCTCATTTTCCAGTCCCTATCTTGCCCTTAGAAGCTGTTTAATTTCTTTTTTCAAAAAACTGCCTTCATTATTGATAATTCCGGATTCACCTCCTTTAATTTTAAGCAGGTAATAATGAAATATATTTTCATCGCTGCTGTATGGGGTGAAGCCGATGTAATTAATAATCAGTCTGTAATCTGAAAACCATGAATATTTTGCCGGCCAGGGACTCCCTCCTGACGGCGGATAAATACAGGAAAGACTGATGTTGTTCTGCGCCGAAAACTTTGATTTATCATCAAAGAACGGCCTTGAAAAATTGAAAGTAAAGTAATAGGAGTAGGGCGAGCTTACTCCATATGGCTGTATATCGATGCATGTTCTTTCACTGAAAGATGAGACAGGAAAGCCGTCCTCTGCTCTTCCGTCGATTTCAGATAGCTTGAGTTCAGCAATATCAGGTGTAAATATCTCTTCATAATTTTCCCTTAAATATATCCCTGCCTCTGATGCCGCTCCCTTTGATATAAATAACAGATATTCAGTCCCCTGTTTCCATCCTTTTTCAGGTATAAAAACAAGCGCAGCGCTTTCCGGCCAGAAATATCTCCCCGCAATATAAGGTGTAATAGCCAAAGCATTTTCAGTTGTTTCCGTATTCATTGGCTTTGAAAAAATTATTTTAAGTGCATCACTGTATTTTAATGAATTTAAATCGCTGTTTAGTGAGGGGAACTGTGCGGCAAAATCACTGACAGCAGAATCTGTCGACAATATTTCAGGTATCTCATGATCTTCATCCGTATAGAGTGTAAAACTGTATCCTTCAGCCAGCGGTATCTCTTCAGCATCCTTTATTTCGTCAGTGATATCAAAAGTATAGACTGTAAGATTTTCCCATTTGTCATCCGGTATTATGCTTACTTCGTCCTTTTTCATACTCCATTCGGTGTTAAAACTGATTCCGGGAGAAATACTGAATCCTTTTTTAAATGAAATATCATTCATCTCTTTTGTGAAAAGAATTCTTATTTTTTCTGATCCTGAAATTACTGACCCTCCCGGTGGACTTATTTCCCTGATTACCGGTATATCAGCTGCTGCAGTTTCAAAATAGAAAGGCAGTAAGACATTGACAAGAGTTTTACCTCCGTTCCTGCGGAGTACACTTCCGTTAAATTCAAAGGTATATATTCTTCCGCTTATAGGTTTTTTTTCAGGTGTGAAAATCAGCCTGCTGCTTTTCCAGCTTAAACTGCCTCCCACATTACCGCTGTAATCAGAAATACTGAAAAATGATTCAGCAGAGATTTTATCAGGAGCAAAGCCGAATTCTATAAAAATATCATCAGTCCGGGACAGTACCTGGTACCTGTTTGAAGGATTTGTTTTGAATTCAATATTTGGAGAGAGATCAATTATTTCGCATGCAGCTATCTGCATGCTGAACAGCAAAAGCAACATATAGCGGAGAATCATTTTGTAATCTCCACCTTCATTCCGTCTGTCATCCGTTTATCCGGATCAAGGCATACAATTTCACCTGAGATGTCAGCTCCAGGGTCGTCAATATCTTCGCAATTACGGATAAAGGCCCTGTTATCCTGAACAAACGACACATCGATTTCTTTTTTAAACAGTGTATTATTTCTTACTATAAAAACAGAAGGAATATTTGTTTTTTCATCTTTTAATAAAGCAGCTTCAGGTATGACTGTGTAGAATTTATTTTCACCAGTGCGGATGCTGACCTTTACAAAGCTTCCCGGGATGAGAAGGTTATTACTGTTATCCGCAAGTATTTTTATCTCCCTGCTTCTGCTGGAAGGATTAATGACAGGTGAAATCAGCTCAACTGTCCCTGTAATTGCAGCATAATCAGTTAAAGCAGAGGCCGGATTTCCCTTCCGGATTTCGAAGGATCTGAGCTCACCGATTTCAACCCGTAGATAGACTTTGCTGCTGTCGAAGATTGTGAATAGCCTTGTTCCGGGTTCTACTTTTTCGCCCCTGTCCATTTCTCTTTTTCCAATTATTCCTGAAATGGGAGAGAGTATTTCAGTCTCTTTAATCAATAAATCTATAATTGCAAGTTCGGCCAGAACAGCATTGAGATCAGATTCAGCGGCATTTCTCTCTGCCTTGAGAATTGAGGTATTAATTCTTTTAACTATTTCATTGCGCTTACCTGTCTCATGAGGAACGGGATAGCCTGCACTCAGGATATCAGAATCCCTGTATCCGCATTTTAAAATATCAAGATCGTTTTGTGCGCTTGCTGTTTCGTATGATGCATTTATAAAAGCCATTTTATAATTTTCCAGTTCTTCAGGAGAAAGTCCTCCGGCCTCATAAAGCTGCTTTTTGTTCGCATATATCCTTTCCATGTTGGCAAGTTCTGCATTTTTCTGGTCAAGATATGCTTCACCTGATTTTATTGCTATTATTTTTTGTTCTGCTTCAAGCAGGCCGGCTTTAAGTCTTTCATCAGCAAGTGATAAAAGTGATTTTTTGGATTCTACAGCAGCAGAGGCTTCCATCCTCTGAAGAAGCAGTTTTTCCTGTCTGAGTTTTGCAAGAATATCTCCTGTATTTACTTTATCCCCTTCTTCAAAATAAATGTTTTCAATATACCCTTCCGCCGGGGGAAATACATCAGCTTTTGAATAATAGAGAACTGTGCCGAAACCGGATACGGAAGGGGCTGTATTCTCTGTTTCTGTTTCTGCAGTCCGTATCTGTACCGGGTGATATTCTGACTCAGGCACGGTTTCTTTGCAGGCTGTGATTACAGGAGAAAACAATAACAATAATTTTATTATATTAAATAACATGCAATCACCTGTACTGACGCTCTAAATCATTTAATAAGAAATCCAGCCGTATCTTTGATGTTAATAATGCCGCATAACCTTAACAGCCTGATTTCCTTTCTGTATAATTCGGAAACCGAATCAAGCAGCCTGATTTTTTCTTTTACAAGTGCAATACCATTTTCAATAAAATCAATTCTTTTAATTTCTCCAAGCGCAAGCTGAAGTTTTTCAATTTCCTCTTTTCTTTCAGATACTTTCAGTTTCCTTCTTAATAAACCAAGTTCTTTAACACCTGATTCAATTTCAATAAAAAGTTTCCTTATTTCAAATTCATTATTCAAAAGAAATGAGCTTAATTCATATTCCCTTCTTTTCAATGCAGCTTCGGCACCTTCTTTAAGGTAATAGTTTTCAAGTCCTCCAAACGGCGAGGTTTCCGCTGTTAAACTCCTTGATCTTTCATTAATATTCTCACTTCCTGCAGACCCTGTTATTGATAAGGGGATTCCGGGATAATTGAAACTTAATGATAATGAAATGGAAAAACCTTTCTCCGTCAGAGGGAAGTCCTCTCCCGCTATAAAAAATGAACCTGCTGCCGATACTTCAGGAAATTTATTTGATGCAAGCCGGTATTCATTTTTTGCTTTTTCAAGAGAAAGCACCAATTCTTTGATTGTACTGCTGTTCCCGGCTGAATTTCCTATATAATAATCAATGCATTGATGAAGGAATCCGTTATAATCAGGATTGATACTTCCTGCCAATACAGGGGTAAGCCCTGACGGCAGCTCAAGAAGACGGGAGAAGACAAAAATTATTCTTTTTTCTTCGAGATAAAGATTCTGAATGTCCTCCTCCATTCCGGTAACAGCGATTTCCATTTCAAGAAGATCAACTTCTGTAATTTCACCAAGCTCCTTCTCTTTTTCTGCTATTTTCAGTTGCAGATAAGCGCTTTCAACCGCATCCCTGCTGATATCTATCTCAATTTTTATTCTCAGAATATCAACATATGAGCTGATCAGCTCAAAAATGAAATCTTCAAGCTGCTGGGTAATTTTAAATTTCCCCAGAGCAGTTTCTTTCTTCATTATTTTAATAGCTGATGAGAGTAATCCTTTTTCATAAATTCTCTGTTTGAGACCTGCGGATATTTTCTTTTCCCTTGAATCCGGATTCCAGTATGATACTGATGTATATTCTGAATAGCCCAGATTTATTTCAGGGAGAAAATTCCTGTACATTAGTTTCAGATTTTTTTCCGCAACTGATATCTCTTTACCTGTTAAAATAAATTCCCTGTTGTTTTTTAAAGCTGTATCTATTGCCTTGTTTATATCAAAAGAAACTGTTTCTCCGTCAGCAAAAAGAAATAAGCATGCTGACTTCAGTAAAATCATAAAAGCCGGAATACAGGTTTGTCTTTTCATATTTAATGATTTTTATAATCCTGTTTGCCTGATCCCCTTTTTCAGGATTCTGTAAAGATATAAATTGGATGATATTGTATTTGCACTTTCTTCTGTAACAAATACTGCCTTAAGCACTCTTTTTCTCTCTTTTGTGTAGATTACTATTTCAAGTGTTACAGTATTCAGGGCATCAAACCCCTTAAGGAAAGAATCTTCCTTGAGAACAACATCAGCAGGGTACCTTTCCTCTTTTATCCCTGCCTGCGCGTTTATGTTTTTTTCTGCCAGCAGAAATTCAAGAATATATTCACAATTATTTTTTACCGATTCGCTGCCGATTACTTTTCTTACTGTAATATTTTCAACTCTGATACCGCTTTTTCTCATAACAGCTTCCTCGGAGGGGCTTGTTCCATCCTCACTGACAAATAATACACTTTCCTCTATTGCGTGTTCAAAAACAGCGCAGGAAGCAATAATGCCTGCCAAAGTAATTACCAGGATAAACATAAAGTTTTTTACTTTTCTAACGCATTTGCTCATAAACTGCCCTGACCGAATTATAAAGTTCATGATCTTCACCCAGTATGTTTAATGCCTTTTCCAGTTCATCTGCCGCCTTATCCCTGATGGAAAAAGATGCGTAAATTTCAGCGAGATCAAGGTGAGCCTCCGCTATTTCATCCTCGATTAAAAAGGATTTTTTGTAGTATTCCATTGCCTCAGGATAATTGTGATTCTCTTTCATTATTTGCCCGTTGAGTATCAGCAGTGAAGTATCTTCCGGTGAATCTTCAAAAAGCACATTGAGAAGAGCTTCTGCTTTATTCAAATCTCCTTTTGCCATATAAGTCCTGCAGAGCCATTTCCCGTAATTTATGTTATGCGGTTTGTTTTCATAAGCTTTAAGAAAATATTTTTCTGATTCTGACGGATTTTCGGTAAAAAAATGGATCCGTCCTGCTAGTTCAAGAGCAGGGGTAAACAGGGGCGCTTTTTTTTCTATTGTACATAGAATCTCAAGAGCTGTTTTTGAGTCGCCTTTAATGTAACAGTTTTTTGCTTTCTGATAATTTTGTATGGCTTCACTGTTTATTTGCGAAGTTGTACCTGCGGATTTCCCGGGTGCGAAATCCGCTTGCCTTAAGCAGCAGGAACTCAGAAGCATAAAAACCAAAACCCGGTATAATGCTTTTTTCAGATTCATAAAAGTAATAACAGACGATCTGTCAGGTCTGATTTAAGTAAAGCTATTAATTAATTCAAATCAATAAAGTTTTTTCTGCAGTTTTGAGGTGAATAAAAAAACCGGCTCCATGGCGGAGCCGGAAATAATACATTATTGTTAAAAATTGTGCAGACTGTCTGTTAAAGCCTTACCTGAAAAGTTCCTTAATCTGCTTTGCATACATTTCGTTTATAACCGACCGCCTGAGTTTTAATGTCTGAGTCAGCTCTTTTCCTACTTCAAACGGCTTGCTTAACAGTTTGAATCTGAAAATTTTTTCAAAATGCTTAAAGCCGTTTTTAACATTTATCTTTTCTTTGAGTTCCTGTTCGATAAGATTGTTAATCTCGGGATTGGACATGAGGTCATCCTTATCCATGTATGGGATTTCAAGCTCAGCTGCTTTTTGCTCCATAAGTTCAAAGTTCGGCACTATTAGGGCTGCTATATATTTCTTGTCCTGACCAAGAACAATTATTTGATCGATGTAGTCTGACTCAAGGCATTTATCCTCGATAGGCAGAGGTTCGATGTTTTCTCCCCCCATCAGTACTATTGTCTCTTTTGCACGTCCGATTATTTTAACTTCGCGATTAATTGTCGCAATTACAATGTCTCCGGTATTAAGCCATCCGTCTTTAAGGACTTTCAGTGTTTCCTCTTCATTGTTATAGTAACCTTTCATTACCTGATCGCTCTTTACATAAAGGATTCCCTTTTTCCCGTGTGAGACAGATTCCATATTCTTGTCAACAACCTTGAACTCAACATCAGGCAGGAGCGGGCCTACAGTGCCGTGAACAGTTTTCTTCTGTGTGCAGACTGAGAGTACGGGCCCTGTTTCAGTAAGGCCGTAGCCCTCATTTACTTTTATCCCCATAGCGTTAAAAAAACGTCTGACGTGAGGGGGAAGGGCTCCGCCGCCTGAGATACCAAGAATAAGCCTTCCTCCGAAAAGTTTTGTAATTTTTGAGAAAACAAGAACACCGCCCAGCAGCTTAAACGGCAGCAGAAGTATAAGAGGAATCACTGAAACAGCTATGTCAAAGAGCCTGCACCGTTTCCTGAACTGAGGAAGAGTACCGGAAAACCTTGCGAGAAAATCATTATAAAGCTTTGCTGCTTCGAGGAAAAAGAAGAACAATGCTCTCTTGATCTTTTTCCCTGCCTTGAGTTTTCTTAAAATTGCCGCTCTTACCCCTTCCCATATTCGCGGAACAGATACAATCCATTCCGGTTTTATTAAAGCCATATCCGCAATCAGAACTGAACCTATAGGCTGGGAGTAGGCCAGCGCTCCACCTGCATCAAGGAAAATATATTCGCAGGTCCTTTCAAATGAATGCCATACCGGAAGGATGCTCATCATGATGTCTGAGGGTTTTATCTGTATATATTTTCCGTTTATCCTGTCAAGCTGGAAGATGAAGTTTCGGTGAGTGAGCATGACTCCTTTTGGTTTCCCGGTTGTCCCTGATGTATAAATTATTGTCGCAAGATCATCAGGGTTTCCCTTGTCAATCTCCCTGTTGAAAATCTCTTTGTCCGAATCAAGCATTTTCCTGCCTGCAGCAGCAACTGCCTTAAAAGAAAGAATTTCTATCTTGTCTTTTTTATCATCACTTATTTTACTTTCATCGCTGTCTAAAAGAATGATTTTTTCAAGAACCGGAAGGGTCTCCCTGTGTTCAAGTATCTTGAGGGCCTGTTCCTGGTTTTCCGCTATCACAATCCTGCAGTCTGCGTGTTTTAATATAAATGAGATTTCCAAAGCAGTTGAATCTGAACCTCTTGGAACATCCGCTGCTCCGAGGCCCATAAGGGCAAGGTCCGAGATAATCCACTCCCTTCTGTTGTCAGAAATAATACCTATATGATCGCCTCTCTTTACTCCGGCCTGGATAAATCCTGCTCCTGCAGCTTCAATCTCCCTGTAAAAATCGACGTGTTTTGTGACCTGAAATACTCCGCTGCTGTCTTTGGAATAAAGGGCAGGTATATCTGAATATTTCCTGCTGACCTCTTTCAACCGTTTTGTTAATGTCATTTTATACCCCTTTTGCCTGTACAAGGCATAGCCATTCTGCTTCTGCCGCAAGCTCATCGCCTATGTATGCTTTCCCAGACTGTTTAATCATTGCCTTGGATATCCTGATATTTGTAATAACAAGTTTGACTTTGTCTCCGGGTTTTACCTGTCTGCGGAATTTTGCTTTATCAACAGTAGCCAGGAAAAAGAGTGATTCGCCCAGGAGCCCGCTTAATGATATTCCGGCCCCTCCTGCCTGTGCCATTGTTTCAACAAGTATTACACCCGGTACAACAGGATACTCCGGAAAATGGCCTTTAAAGAAAAATTCCTTATCTGTGTATGTTCTGTATGCAATGATTTCTTTCTCATCTGATTTTTCAATAAAATCTACAAACAGAAAAGGATCCCTGTGGGGCAGCAGCTCTTTGATATCTTTCATAACGCAGTACACTCCTGATTTTTATGGTTTAGATTAAAAAATTAACGATATTATAACATTTGAATAAGCAAAACAAGTAGTAATTTAATCGGTATTTGAAATTTTTCTGACAAGCAGGGCTTTTGTAATAATTTCAGGGAAGAAATAAGGTTCAGTATCTGCATCACCGGGAGGATAGTATGCATATACAGGAACGCCGGCTTTCCCGTTTTCCTTCATCCAGTCTCCAATGTCAGGATCTCCGTTTGTAAAATCTCCTTTAAGCAATGTGATTTCATTTTCCAGAAAAAGTGAAATAATTTCATCAGAACTTAAAACAAAACGTTCATTTATTTTGCAGGTAGTGCACCAGTCTGCGTATATGTCTACAAATACGCCCCTTTTTTCATTGATCAGGGAATTCAGAATATCCTGTGAAAAAGGTTTTATATAGGCATTCACGCCGGTTTCATCGCTGTATTGTTCACCCGATATCCGGAGGGTATTAGCAGATGTTTTGCTGAAATCAACAAGAAAAAACCACCCGGCAGCAATAATTGCTGCAGAAAGGAGAAGGGCGGCGGCTGTTCTTTTTGCAGATGCACCGGGTAAGGCGGTTTTTCCATAAAGCCATGCGGCAAAGGACGCGGCGAGAAAGAAAAAGAGTATATTTACTCCTGTCTCAGGAGGTCTACCCTTTAAAATTCCTGATACAAGATAGACTGAAGTGCCGGCAAGAATAAAACCGAGAAGCTCCTTGAATATTGAACTCCATCTGCCTGGTTTTGGGAGTTTTTTTATTAATTTGTGATTAAAGCCGAGGATTATAAACGGCAGGGAAAATCCTGCACCTATAAAGATGAAAAACAAAAGAATTATTAAACTGTTTTGGGAAAGGGCAAAGGCAATCGCAGGACCGAGGAAAGGGGCAGTACATGGAGCTGCGACAAGAACCGCAAAGATTCCTGTAAGGAAATGTCCTCCATAACCTTTTACGGCTGATGTTTTTCCCGCTGTATTACCACCGGGAAGCGTAACCGTAAATACATCAAACATGGAGAGTGCAAAAATAAATATTACAGCAGATAAGGCCATAACAAACCAGGGGTTTTGCATCTGGAAACCCCATCCCGCAAATCTTCCCGCGCTTCTTAGTATAATCAGAAAAACCGCAAGGATAAGCAGGGATAAGACAATCCCTGACGCATAGCTTAGAGAGGAAAGGAGTATTTTCCTTTTGTTCTCCTCTGCCTGTTTGACTAGCGAGAGCGCTTTTATGGAAAGCAGCGGAAATACGCAGGGCATTACATTAAGAAGAAGCCCTCCCGTAAAAGCAAACAATATGTAGTAAAGAATCGATGAAAATGAAATATTACCGTTATCGGACACATTAGCATTAACTGCTTTAAGTGTTACATTGATCTCTTCCTCAGAGCTGCCGGGCAGATAACATGTCCCGCTCTCATCGCATAGCTGGTATCCTGCCTTTATTCTTATATTATATTCTCCGGGCGGAACCTTTTCCCTGTCAATGGACAGTGTGATAATGGCTTTATCATAATAATTGACTAAATCACCTGATTTTTTCCCTTCAGGATATGTAATTTTAAAGTCTGTAAATATTTCAGGTCCGGTTATATCAGCCCTGAAAAAGCCGGGATTGTGGGTCTGATGATAACCTTCGGGGAATTTATAGAGAATTTTTATTTTAAAAAAATTTTCAGCAGTACTTTTTTCATCAGCCGTTACTGTTACTTCAGGCGAAGGGACCTCAGGCAAAAAAGCACTTGCCGCAGAAATCGTGAAAAAAGTAAAAAGAAAAATCAGTATAAAAGTTTTCCTGATTATGCTCAGTTCCATCAGTTTATAACCCCTTTCCACTGCTGACTTATTCCTGAATAAATGCAGATTATTTTGTTAATTCAGTAAAAATCCTTATTACGTTATCTGTATCCCATTCCTTTGCACCTATAAAGCCTCCGGCAAGTTTTCCATTTGTATCAATTATATAAGTTGTAGGGATTGATCGTGCCTGATACCTTGATGCAGCTTCTGCCTTGGGATCTACCAGTACGGTGAATGTATATTTGTTTTTGGTTATGAACTCCTTGACTGTTTTTGGATCCTCCTGAACATTTACAGCAAGCATTTCGAAATTCCTCCCTTTTAGTTTATTGTAAAGTACTTCCATGGATGGCATTTCTTTTCTGCATGGAGGACACCATGTGGCCCAGAAGTTGAGCATTATTACTTTTCCCTGAAAATCTTTAAGATTAACCTGTTTTCCGTTTATATCTGTAAGTGAAAAGTCAAAATAGTTGACATCTCCTTCAATTGTCTGCATATCCATAGCGTGCAGACTGTCTTTGAATGTATCTGCATACAGATTCCCGTACAGTATAAAAAGCATAAAAGCTGTTAAAATAATATTTTTTCTCATCTGATTCGTCTCCTCCGGCTAAATTGCAATATATGAATAACTATATGTAAATAATAATATGCAGCAGTTATAAAGTCCAATATTTAAAAAGAAAATACATAGGAAAGAATGACAAAAAAGTTAAAAAATGTATGTGAAAGGGCATTTATGTGAATATTTCTGTGTTTAAGGAATATCAGGGATAATACTATCCCTCCTGAAAATGAAAGTAAAATTCCGGCTGTACCCTGATACGCATGACAGGCAGAAAACATCAGCGAAGATAGTATAACCGGGATATAATATCTCCCGTTATTTTTTAATGCATTTAAAAGATATGATCTGAAAAAAAGTTCTTCCCTGTATCCTGTCACCGCGGAAACAACCAGGTATAGCGGAAGCAGGGAAAAATTATCTCTGACCGCAGCAGCCGCTTCATTAGCCGCTGTCACGGAAGAAATTACCCGGTCAGGGTAAAAAAAACGGCTGTACAGACCGGTAAAGGCAGTGGAAAAAAGGAGCAGCGCAGCAGTATAAAAGATGGCTAACGGAATTGTGGAGGATTTTATTTTAGTCATGCCGGCTTCTGTTTTGCTGTAATTTTTAGTATCAAGAATCCAGATAATAAATATAATCTGGGGAATTGCAGTTATGAGATATACAGTCACTGATGAGGCAGAAGTAAGGATGAAAGAACTGTTTTCCATAAATAAAAATACTGAGGGAAAAAACAATACCGCATATATAAGTAATGGCTCAAAAACTGTTAAATCTGTTTTTAATCGCATAATTTTAATCTATACACTATTGAAGATATATGTAATATTTTTTGCTATCAATTTTTATCTTTTAAAGATATAATTAACACTATAAAAAGTTTGTTCGATAATTAATAACAAGAAACATTATGACAGTAATTTTAATTTTTACAATAATATTGATAGCAGCGGTGCTCGTACTTCTCAAAATTTTCGCGAGCGATAATTTTCCCTGGATACAGTTTTATACAAGGGGAAGAGAAAGCGGCTTTGCTTTTCCTGAAATAAACCTACTCAGAAAGGTTGCGGTTGAAAACAATATTCAAAATCCTGTATCACTCTTCTGGTCTGTAAAGCAGCTCGACAGGTGCCTGCGCAGCATGATTATAAAACTTAAAACTACAGCAGGATACGGAGCAAATCAGGAGCTTATTTCAAAACTTTTTGATTTCAGAAAAAAGGTTGAATTTGAACAGCCGAAATATAAAATTGGAATTACCACAAGCAGAAAAATAGCAGTCAGGCAGGTAATCAAGATCACCCTTCCCGGTGTAGGGAATTATGTCTCCAATGTTGTTGAGAATTTAAGAAAATATTTTGCAATCTCTTATCCTGTCGGGCCTACGCTGCCTATGGGCGTTTCCTGGTCAGGACAAAAAATAAATGTCTATTTCTGGAGACCGGACGATGCCGGCTATGTCTTTGAAACAAGAATTCTTAACGATTTTACAGACAGCAAAGTACCTATTTTACATGTAGCCCATTCAGATACCCTTGTAAGAAGCCAGAAACGGGGTTCGGTAAGGGCAGATGTAAATAAAAACGCGCATCTATATTCGATCAAGAACGATGAAGGCGCCAATGAGAATATTGAAAAAACATCCGGAATCAAATGCATGATTCTTGATATTTCGGAAGACGGCGCTGCCATTCTGATAGGTGGAAAAGCCCGGGCCGGTCTTTCTGTAAAAATTCAGACAAAACTCTCCGGTGAAGATGTTGTAATGTGCGGTGTTGTAAGGGGCGTTAATTACAACCAGAATAAAAACCAATCTGTTCTTCATTTAAAAGCGGCCCCTCTCGGTTTCAATATGAAAAACAGGGTTTTAGGCTTTGTTTACGGCCTTTTCCCCGATAAATGATAAATCAGACCATGTATTTCATAAATGGAATTCTTCAATCAGTAAAAAGAAAAAAATCTTTATTAATTTTTATTCTGCTTATAATTTCCAATACCTTTCTATTATGTCAGATTCTCACGGCACAGCAGCTTCCGGAGGGCAGCAGCGCAAGCGCAGCATATCAGAAGATGCTTGATGCTGTTCTCAGCAGTCCGCCGCGGGAAGTCCAGAATGTGCTTCAAAGTGCGTGGGAGGGGAGTGAGCTTACAATAATTGAAAAAGGAAAGCTGTTTGAGGCTGTAATGAAACTTTCTTTTGATTATAAGCCGAAAGACCACCTGGAATCTTCCGTGGTAGACAATATCCGCCTTATGTGTATAAGAAAATTTTCTGAACTGAAGTGGGCGGAAGCAACTGAACTTGTAATTATCTATCTCGACAGGCTGACCAGCTATAAAAATACCATTCCGGTCAAAAACCAGATGATAGAAGCCATCAACTGCCTTGGATCGTTAAACACGCATGAAGCAGCTTTGCGGTTAAACATGTTTCTTGAAGTAACAAATAATTTTGCACAAAACGGCTTTACATATGACAATGACATTGTTTTTGCCGTAATAAGAAACCTTGGAAGAATCGGAGATATAACTGCTTTTGAAAATCTTTCCAGTGTCAAAAATTATTCCTATACACCGGAAATCATCAGAGAAGCTGAAATTTCCCTGTCAAAACTTAAAGCCAGATAATATTTCTTCAATAAAAAAGTACTATTATGATCTCACTGTTTTTGCAATTATTGCTTTTTCCGTTGCTGCTTTTCTCCCTGTACTAAGAACTCCTGTTCCATTTGTTCCGTTTGAATCTGATAATATCTCATATATTGAAGGCGTGCTTACTGCCGATTCAAAAGTACTGCGGGGGGGTAAGGCTTTTTATTTACTGAAATTAAGATCTGCCGTATCTAAAACCGGCATAAGGGCGGAAACAGAAGGATGCATCAAGGTTATCTCCCGCGGTGAAGCCCTGTACCGGGGGTCACATGTAAGGATAGAAAAGCCTGATTTCCTGCAGTATGATTATTCATTGCCGCTGTATTTTCAATCTCCGCCTGTTATAACCGGATATTCCGCAGTTCCGGTTTACATTCCTGAATCTGTTATTTTAAGAAAAAGAACTGTAGATTACATACTTTCCGGTGTGAAAAAAATAGAAACAGGGAACGGACTGGTCGCTGCCCTTCTCATCGGGAACAGGATAGGTCTCGACCCTGTTCTCGCAGAAAACATAAGAAAGGCCGGATGCTCCCACCTCCTTGCACTCTCCGGCATGCACCTTGGAATACTTACAATGTTTATATTTTTTATTCTTAAAAAGGCTATCGGGATAAGATTTTCGATTATTGTCTCACTTGTGTTTAATTACCTTTATGCAGTATCTGCGGGGATGTCGGCATCCCTCCTGCGCGCTTTTATTTTTTTTCTGCTTGCCTCTGTCTCAAGGCTTTCCTCCAGAAAGGGGGATTTCAGGAGGCTGATTGTCCTCTGTTTTGCTGTTGCTGTTTTTACAGCGCCGGATGAGGCCGGTGAACTCACATTCCAGTATTCATTTATAGCAGTTTGCGGTATAATTTTTCTTACAGATTACATCTACAGAATAATCCCCGGTTTTATACCCCCGTTAATTGCCGCCCCTTTTGCCTGTACGCTGGCCGCACAGATCCCCTCTTATGTTCTTTCTGCCATTGTATTTAAAGAAATATACCTCTCCGGTCTTGTTTCCTCCCTGATCCTTACCCCTTTAGTAACTGTTTTAATGCTCACCGCTTTCCCGTCCCTTATTATTGTTCTGCTTACAGGAAGGATTCCCATGGCGGTAAATTACCTTCTTGAGTTATTATCTGTATCAATCGGGAAAGCAGCATCCTTATTTGCCTTATTGCCGCCTGTTAAAACCGGAGTGTTGTCAATTTGTCTATTAATTATTATCAATCTATTTGTTATAGTCTTTGCCATGTTCCCGCTTCGGCCGTTTAAATTGTTAAATTTTTTAAAGAGGTACAGATGAATTATAATTCCCCGAAAGATATTATCCGTTTACTGGCGGAAAAAGGACTTGCTCCCCAGAAAAAATTCGGACAGAACTTTCTTGTTTCAGGAAGTGTGAGGGAACAGATTATTTCAGCAATAGATCTGAAAAGCGGCCTTAAAATATGGGAGATAGGTCCCGGTCTCGGTTCGATAACAGAACTAATTCTTGAAAAGATCTCACCCGATTCCGGCGGGCATCTGACAGTATTTGAGATTGACAGGGGTTTTTCCGAACTGCTCCGCTCGCTTTTCAGGGATAAAATCGAGATTGTTCAAGGCGATATCCTTAAAACCTGGAAGAACTACAGCACTGAACAGGGACTGCCTGACAGAATATTCGGCAACCTTCCCTATAACACAGCTTCTGTAATGATTGCATCGTTTATTGAAGAGAGTTTTGTCCCTGAAAAAATGGTTTTCACGGTGCAGAAAGAGGTTGCGCAGAGAATGGCATCAAAGCCGGGTGTCAGCGGATATTCATCATTTTCAGTTCTATGTCAGCTTGCCTGTGATGTTAAAATTGAGTCGGAAATCAAGGGGGGGGCGTTTTATCCTGCGCCGGATGTGATATCTGCCATTGTCTCGATGACTCCGCACGGGAGGTTCACTCATATTAAAAACCGGAAGGAATTCTCGCAGTTCCTGAGAATGCTTTTCAATTCCAGACGTAAAACAATATTCAATAATCTCAAAACAATCGGTAAAGAAAAAACCGTTGCTGTACTGGATGCTGAAGGTATTCCTCCCGGCATCAGGGCCGAAAAGCTTGATGTCGGGCAAATTGTCTCGCTTTTTACAAGAATCAGCGGATAAAGTGTTAATATCCTGTATTTGCTGATTCGGCTGTTTCATAAGCTGAGTATCTGTCCCTGACTCCCTCTATCAGGGAACAAAAAAGGCTGCCTGAATTCCCTGTTCCGGGGAGGCAGCCTTATCGATTATCAATCGGGCTATAGTCCTTCCGCCGGTTTTAATCAGCTCAGGCTAGCCAGGGAATGGATGACCGTTATTTAAAAAACTTTGTGAATTTTGATATGAGGTCCATTTTGTCAAGCACATCCTTAACCTGCTTCTTGTTATCCCTGCTCAATTCGCAGAGCGGAAGCCTGTAGATTTCCTTAATCATACCTTTCAGCGACATCATATATTTAATGGGAATCGGATTAGTATCAATAAATTCTGCCTTGAAAAGGGGAAGAAGCTTATAATGAAGCTCCCGCGCTTTCATCATATTTCCTGCAAGTGCCGCTTTTACCAGTTCTTCCATCTGTGAAGGGATAAGGTTACTTGCGACAGATACAATTCCTGTACCTCCAAGCGCGATAATTGGAAGGCCGAGATTGTCATCTCCGGAAAGTATATCAAAGTCGGCAGGTTTTTCAGCCGCAAGTTCCATGACCTGTGCTATATTTCCGCTTGCCTCTTTTACAGCGCAGATGTTCTGATGTTTTGCGAGTTTAAGCATTGTGCTGTTTTCAATATTTTTCCCGCTCCTGCCGGGAATGTTATAAACCAGGAGAGGAATATCAACCGCATCGGCAATTGCCATGAAGTGTTTGTATAAACCTTCCTGGCTCGGCTTGTTGTAATAGGGCGCTACCTGAAGAGATACATCAGCTCCGTAATCTTTGGCAAGTTTTGTCATCCTTATTGCTTCATCAGTACAGTTTGAGCCGGAACCGGCAATTACAGGGACTCTTCCCGCAGACTGTTTTACAACAAATTCCACTACTTTCATGTGGTCTTCATGGCTTAGTGTGGGGCTTTCCCCTGTTGTTCCCATCGGCGCGAGACCGCTTATTTTCTCATCAATCTGGAACTCAATAAGATTTTTCAAAGATTCCCAGTCTACCGAGCCGTCCTTGTTGAATGGGGTGACAAGAGCTGTATATACACCTTTTAATCTCATAGTTTACTCCTTAACCTAATAATTCTTTAATAAATAATTCAACCGGAAAAAAGCCTTTTTTATCTTTGACCCATTCCGCTGCCATTACGGCACCAAGTGCAAAACCGTTTCTGTTTCTTGCCCTGTGTGTAATTTCAATCGTATCAGCGGCAGAATCAAGCATCACCGTGTGAGTACCGGGAATTTCACCGCATCGGGTAGAAGTAACATGAAGCTCATTTTCTTTTATCTGCCGGTCCAGGGTTTCTGTTGTGATTGTATCTTTTCTGTCAAGACCTGCAATGATTTTTGATGCAGCAGTAAGCGCTGTTCCTGACGGAGAATCTTTTTTCCTTTTGTGATGATACTCATGTAAAAGCATATCATATTCCGGCAGGGAATTTATCAGTAAAGCTGCTTTTTCCGTCAGAATAAAGAACAAATGAGCCCCAATGGAAAAATTAGAGCCCCAGATAAAACCGATTCCTGCATTATTTACCTGTTTTTGAATTTTTTCCCGTATCTGTTCCCACCCTGTTGTACCCATTACAACAGGTGTTTTTCCCTGCACATATACATTACAGTTGCTTTCAACAGCGGCAGGTGAAGAAAAATCAATTACTACATCTGCCTCTTCAAGAAGACCCAAGGTAACTTGCTTATGTCCGCCTGATGCAACAGGATCTACAAATCCGGTGAGGGAATGCCCGCGGGAGATTAGGATTTTTTCTATCTCTTTTCCCATGCTCCCATATCCAATCAGTAATACTTTCATGAAGGAATATTTTAAAATAAAACCGAAGTTGTCAACCCCTAAAAAAAAATCCGCTCCTGTCGGGGGAACGGATTGTAAGATTGCTGATATTGATATCAGAAAGACTATTTTTTGTTTATTGTTGCAAGTGAACTGTAAACTATATCGTTAGCGTTGCATCCTCTTGAAAGGTCTGATACCGGTTTTGCAAATCCCTGCAGTACAGGACCGTAGGCTTCAAACCCGCCGAACCGCTGTGTAAGCTTGTATCCGATGTTTCCTGCGTTAAGGTTCGGGAAAATAAGTGTATTTGCGTATCCTGCGACTTTTGACCCTGGCGCTTTTCTCTGACCTACTTCCGGAATTATTGACGCGTCAAGCTGCAGTTCTCCGTCAACATCAAGATCAGGGGCGGCGGCTTTTACAATCTCAAGCGCTTTTGTTACCCTGTCTACTGTTTCATGTGTTGCAGAGCCTTTGGTTGAAAAAGACATCATTGCTATTTTCGGCTCTGTCAGAAGATAGCTTCTGCATGAATCTGCAGCTGCAAGAACTATGTCGGCAAGCTGTTCAGATGTGGGATCGATGATTACAGCGCAGTCAGCCATTATAAGGCTTCCGTTGTGGCCCCATTTTGAACCTGGTTTATCCATAATAAAACATGAGGAAGCTGTTTTTATTCCGGGTGCGGTTTTTATAATCTTGAGTGCGGCTGAAATAACAGCTCCTGTTGAATTCTCGGCTCCGGCAACCATTGCGTATGCAACATCTTTCCGTACCATCATTGCGCCCCAGCTTAACACCCCTTTCATTTCCTCAGCAGCCTGTGCTTCTGTCATCCCCTTGTGTTTTCTCAGTTCATAGTATTCATTGACATATTCATCACGGTTGGGTGATTTTTCAGGATTTACAATTACTATTCTGTCGTTGAGTTTAACGCCTATGGAATCAGCGTTTTTCCTGATTTCATTATCATCTCCTACAAGAAAAACTTCAGAAATCAGATTTTCGTCGATTAATGTTTTTGCCGCGGTTATTACCCTTGAATCCCTTCCTTCCGGCAGAACCAGTTTAAGCATTTTTGCCCGTGCTTCTTCTTTCATTCTTTCTATGAACCCCATATTTACTCCTTGAATTGCTCTTTTTCTGTAATTAGTCAGAGATGATTAATTGTTTTTACTTTAGTAATAATGACCTGTTTTCTATGAAATTTCAATGTCCTATTTCTGCAATATAATACAAAAAAGTATAAAAATCAGTTATTAATCGAATAACTGCTCATCTAAAGACCTGCTCTTTTTGCTATTCATCTTGACACCTCTTTGAAGGTTAAGTACGATATTTTCATAGAAATCCGGAGGGAGATAAAATGGCTGAAGTCAGTATTAAAAATGTTGAAGAATCGGAAATAGATACTATCCTGTCAGAAGATATTGATTTTAAAGGCGAACTTTCTTTTGAAAAACCTCTTATGATTAAAGGCAAGTTCAATGGTGTTATAAATGCCTCAAGCAATCTGTATGTTGGAAAAGACGCTGTAATTACAGCCCAGGTTGATGCCAGCCTGGTTTCAGTAAAAGGGCGGGTTGAGGGTAATATTAATTCAAAAGAAACGATTGAATTATTTTCCACTGCCATTATTACCGGAGATATTACAAGTCCTGCCGTTGTTATGGAAAAAGGGTGTATTTTCAACGGTATCTGTACAATGACAGCTAAATAAACTGGAGTTTTAACATGAAAAAACAACTACTCTATATAATTATAATTTTTTTTATTGCGTCGGTATTTCCTCTTTTTTCACAGGAACGTCCCGATGCACTGCAGAAATACAAAAACGGTGAATATGAAGAAGCTGTTAAAATATGCCTTAATGAAATTGAACAGATGCCGCGTAACATGGATTCATATACCGTACTTGGCTGGTCTCTTATAAAACTTAAAAAATACCAGGAGGCGCTTGATTACAGCCTTGCGGCGCTTAAAATATCGCGCTATGACAGCAGGATAATAGAAAACTGCGGAGAAGCAAGTTATTATCTCGGCAACAATCTCGAAGCGCTTAAATACTTTGAGGAATATGTCTCGCTGGTACAGAGCGGCGGGCGGATTGATGTTGTTTATTATTACATGGGGGAAATCTTTATACAGATCGGCGAATTCCATCATGCCGATATAGCGCTCACTACAGCCCTGTATCATTCCCCGAATATTGCACGATGGTGGGCCCGGCTCGGCTATACGCGGGAGATGGCGGAAGATTACAAATGGTCCCTTGATGCGTATGACAAGGCTTTAAAGCTTAATCCTTCAAACCCTGAGGCAGTACGCGGTAAGAACAGGGTACAGATGAAGCTCGCAGGCTGACAAGGGAGTACATTGCCTGTTTTTAAATGAAAAAATCAAAATCACGCGTTGCTTTTTACACACTCGGGTGCAAGCTGAATCAGTTTGAGAGTGAAGTCCTTGCAGATTCTTTTTTGTCTGCCGGAGCAGATATCGTACCTGTATCAGAAAGCGCCGACATCTATATTATAAATACATGCACGGTAACCTCAAAAAGCGAGCAGAAGGCACGGAGGATAATAAGAAAAATCTCACGGGACTATCCCGGGGCAGTCGTAGTTGTAACAGGCTGTTATGCGCAGCTTGACCCGGATAAGATAGAAGATCTTGCTGATAATCTGCTTGTAATACCCCAGGACAAGAAACATCTGCTGCTTAAAAGCACGGAATTGCTTCTTGATTCCTGTATCGAACCTCAGGATGCGGTACCGCTGCTTAAAGAATTTATCAGGGAAAACACCGGGGTAAAGTCAGCCTCACGATTACAGCTGAAATCACAGCCTCAAACACAAACAGTGAAACCGGAGGAGAGCAGTTTTTATACTGTCACAAAAGGATTTCAGTTCCATTCCCGCGCATTTCTTAAAATTCAGGACGGCTGCGATAATTTCTGCAAATACTGCAGGGTTCCTCTTGCCAGAGGCAGATCCAGGAGCCTTGATCCTGACCATGTTATCTCAAATATTATTGATATTGAAAAATCCGGCTACAATGAACTTGTTCTTACCGGAGTCAACATCTCTTCCTATAAATCCGGCGGTCTTGACCTGGTTTCCCTGATAGAGAAAATTCTTGCTGGCACGGAAAAGATGCGGATACGGTTGTCGTCTCTTGAGCCTGACAGCATAGACGAACGGTACCTTGATATCATAAAAATGGAAAGGATATGCGGCCATTTCCATCTGCCTGTACAGTCAGGCTCGGATACCATTCTCTCCGCAATGGGCAGAAAATATAAAAGAGACAAGGTAACAGAAGCTGTATCACTCCTGAGGCAGAAGGGGAATAATCCTATGATATCAGCTGATGTCATAACAGGATTTCCCGGAGAAACTGATAAGGATTTCGGGGATACATGCGATCTCGTGATTAAAAATGAATTCGCCTATCTTCATGTATTCCCCTTTTCCCCCCGTCCCGGAACAGCTGCTTTCAGGATGAAAAACCATGTTCCTGAAAGGATTTCAACGGAAAGGGCCGAACACCTTAGAAATTTATCCGGAAAGCTTTTTGCATCCTATGCATCAAAATGTATAGGGATGAGCGCCTCCGCAATTATCGAGGGAAGGGAAGGGGCTTTAAAAGATGTCTGGAACGGGATCTCTGATAATTATCTCAAGCTTAAAATAAAAGGTTTTCAGGAAGATAAAGACCCCCTGAAGGGAAGCATAGTCAACTGTGTGATAGAAAAGCACAGGGAGAATGAAGGAAACAGTTTTGACGCCGGTTTTACTTCTTTCGGCTGAAAAACTCCTTTTTAGTCCGCCTGAATGGTCTCATTCCTTCAGATCATAAACAGCAATTTTAAGGTTAAAAAAACTCACCAAATGATTGACAATTTTTTTGAATACTGCTAAATTGCCAAAGTCCTAATAGACTGGGCCGCTAGCTCAGCTGGTAGAGCAACGCCCTTTTAAGGCGTGGGTCAATGGTTCGAATCCATTGCGGCTCATACAGTACTTGATGGCTTGAATACTTTACTTGAATAATGCAGGTACTGCTTTATGTCTCCTTCGTCTAGTGGTTAGGACAGTGGGTTTTCATCCCGCCAACAGGGGTTCGACTCCCCTAGGAGATAGTGATTTGGGGATTTATCAAAACTGGTAAATCCCCATTTTTTTGCCTTCTAATTAGTATTTCAGCCAGAAGATTATTTCATCCCAACATTTTATTAAAATACAATTCGAATAGATCCGTAAACTGTTTTCAGTCAATTGATAATCAGCCATTCCAGATTCTATAAGTATATATATTTAAATGATAATTATTTAAAAATAAGTTGACAAATAATTATTGCCAGGGTTAGAATGAATGATAATCATTTATATTTAAATGATACATGATTGTTTGACATCATGCATTTATCCTCAGAGGTTTGTTTTATGGAAAAAAAAATGTTGTTTGCTCCTGGACCTGTTATTACTACTGAAAGAGTTAAAACAGCTGCTTTAATACCGGATATTTGCCACCGCAGCAAATATTTTGAAGAAATATTATCTGAACTCCGGCCGAAAATACTGAAAATTTACAACTGTGACGATTCATATACTTCCGTAGTTATAAGCGGATCAGGAACCGCATCCAATGAATCGGTATATTCATCTCTTTGCGGCAGCAGTGATAAAGTATTGCTCATTACAAATGGTGAATTCGGAAACAGATTAAAAGATATTATCGAATGCTACAATATTAATTACAAAGAGCTGAAATATGAATGGGGAGAATATCCTGATTGTGAAGATATCGAAAAAATCCTGAAAACAGATAAAGAAATAACAATTGTCGGGATGGTTTGTCATGAGACCAGCACCGGAATAATCAATCCGGTGAAAGATGTTGGAAATTTATGCAAAAAATACAGTAAATTGTTTTTTCTTGATTCAATCAGCGCCGTCGGCGGAGAATACCTTGATTTCAGTGAGTATAATGTTGATGTGTGTACTGGAGTGCCGAATAAATGTGTCTCAGGGCATCCCGGTACTTCTTTTCTTGTCTTAAGAAAAAATCTGATACAAAAAGCCTATGATACAAAGCCCCGGAATATCTATTTAAATCTGGGGAGACATATAAAAATCGCTGAAGAAAAAAACCAGACCCCAAATACTCCTTCGGTAATAATGATTAATGTTTTACTCGAATCAATTAAAGAGCTGCTTGAAGAAGGAGTCGAAAACAGGATCAGAAGATATAAAAAACTGGCCCGGATAATACGAGATGGATTATCCGAAATGGGACTGGAAATATTTTTAACTGATCCTGCTCAGATGGCAAATACTGTTACAACAGTATATCTACCCAAAAAAATACCAATGAATGTGTTTTTAACTGAAATGGAAAATGAAGGGTATGTATTTTACGATGGAAAAGGCGATCTGAAATCAAAAAATCTTTTTCAGATAGCAAATATGGGAAATCTTGACGAGAAAGACTGCCGCGAAATGTTAAAGGTACTGAAGAAGGTTTTGATAAAAAAATTCAATTATGAAGTTACTTGATTTTTTGGCTATTAAAATTCTCATGTTTGAGAATTGAAATAAAATAGTTTGGGGGATTTTTATGAAAAAGATTTTTTATTTTTTTACTGGAGGTTTAAAATGAAAAAAAAGTATCTAAGTCGTCTATTTTTAATTATCGGCATGGCAGCAATTGTAGCTTTTGCGGCTGTAACATTTACCGGCTGCGCCCAGAAAGCAGGAGGAAGTGAAACAGCACAGACAAAAAAAGATACAATCAAATGGCGCTTGCAGACATATGCCGGTCCATCAATGAATGATGATATTATTGGCAACAAAATCAAGGAATTTAACAAAATTGCTGACGGAGAGATGGTAATTGAGATGTTCGGAGCTGATCAGCTCGTCCCTCATGGAGAGTTATTTAACGCTGTTCAAAAAGGTACTATAGATATGGCAGTCAGCGATGATGAATCTATGGGCTCACCGGCGGATGTAGCAGTATTTTCCGCATATTTTCCAGCAGCCGGAAGAATTGGACTTGATATTGATGTTTTATGGAATCGTTACGGTTTGAATGAAATCTGGAAAGAAGCTTATGATGAGATTGATGGTGTTACCTGGCTTGCTCAGGGTAGTTGGGACCCTTGTCTTGTAGCTAGCAATAAACCAATTAGAAAAGTAGAAGATCTTAAAGGCTTAAGACTTTTTACTTCTCTTTTTAATGGAAAATTTCTTGAAGCAGAATATGGTGTTGTTCCTGTTGTAATGCCTGTGGAAGATGTTCAAATGGCACTCCAGACCGGAATGCTTGATGGTGTTACCTGGTCGGGTGCAACTGAGCTTTACACAACAGGGATTGCTGATGTTTGTAAATATTTGCTGACCAATCCAATTTCCGGCGCATGGTCCGGGGGTTTCTTTGTAAATACAAAGTCATGGGAAGCTGTTCCTGAACGCCTTCAGAGGCTGCTTCTTTTGACAATTGAAAGTTCGAACTATTACAGACTGAACTGGTATTGGTGGGGAGAAGCACGGTACAGAGCAGAAGGCAGCAAAATGGAGCTTACATCAATTCCTGACAGCCAGTGGACAGGCGTTGAAGTCCAGGCTAATAAATACTGGGATGAATTTTCCAAGAAAAGCCCAAGGTCAGCAAGAGTTATTGAAGCATTTAAAAAGTACTCAGCTATCAGAGAGAAAGCCGGTGCGCCTTACACCAGCGGTAAGTAAATAATAAGTTGAAAATATTTAATATCTAATCCTGGAGAGATTCAGGATTAGATTATAACACTGCCTTATTTTATTGCTGTTTATAAGGAATACGGCAGGGATTTTCAGTAAAACGACAAATGGAGGAGTGGAATTTTTGATTAACCCAATAAAAATTTACGTAAAGTCCATGGATTCAATAAGCATCCTGATAGGCAATATTGTAAAATTCCTTGTTTTGTTAATGATAGCTGTATTGGCTTATGAAGCTGTCTCAAGGAATATTTTTGGTAATTCCAATAAATGGTCTTTGGAGATAACTCAATTTATTAACGGAACCTATTATTTGCTGGGCGGAGCTTATGTCTATCTTATAGGCGGGCATGTAAGAATGGATTTTTTTTATGAAAGATGGTCCCGAAGAAAAAAAGCCATTATCGATATTTGTACTTTTATATTAAGTTTGGCATATCTGACAGGTCTGTTAATTGGAGGGATTTCCAGTTCTTATTATGCGGTAAAATACAATCAGACAAATTATTCGGCATGGGGCCCTCCTATAGCCCCAATGAAGATTATTGCTACAATAGGTATAATTTTAATGTTATTACAGAATATATCAGAACTTATTAAGGATATCGTAATAGCTTTTGGCAAAGATAGTTCCTGGATAAAGAATTGGAGTATAGATAATGAGTTTTGAATTTATTGCTTTATTAATGTTTCTTACGATGTTTGTTACACTTTTGTCGGGACGTCATATTTATGCCGTTATAGGCGGAGTCGCGGCTATTTTCTCAATAATACTTTGGGGAACCGGTGGAATAGATATGGGGTACCATTCTGCTTTTAAGCTTATAAACTGGTATCCTTTGGTAACGCTGCCGATTTTTGTATTTATAGGGTATTTGTTTTCCGCATCAAAAATATCTGAGGATTTGTACCGCCTGATTCATGTTTTAACAGGTCCTCTTAGGGGAGGATTGGCCATTGGTACCATTGTCCTGATGGCAATTATATCGGCAATAAATGGTTTAAGTGTAGCAGGTATGAGTGTCGGAAGCAGTGTTGCCCTGCCGGAAATGCTGAAGAAGAATTATGATAAAAAAATGGTAACCGGAGTAATTCAGGCGGGGAGCTCTCTTGGTATTCTGATTCCTCCCAGTGTAGTTCTTGTTCTCTATGGAATGATCGCAAGACAACCTGTGGGACATCTCTGGCTGGCAGGTGTTTTCCCCGGTCTTTTAATGTCTGCTTTATTTGTTCTTTATATTGTAGTCCGGTGCTGGTTTCAGCCGGAACTGGGACCGGTTTTGCCGAGGGAAGAATGGGATATACCTGTTATGGAAAAGGTAAAAGCTCTCAGGGGCGGATTACTTCCTTTATTTATAATATTGATGATGTCGGGACTTTTTTTACTGGGAGTAACCAGCCTTGTCGAAAGTTCAGCTATTGGGGCTATCGCAACAATAATTGCAGCAGGAATCAAGAAGCGGTTGAACTGGAAAATACTTAATAGCGTTTTAACAAACACATTAAATGTCAGCGGCATGTTTATGTGGGTTGCCATGTCGGCAATGGCCTTTGCTGCAATTTTTGACGGACTTGGAGCTGTTCATGCGATATCAACATTGTTTTTGAGTCATGGTTTTGGTCCAATTGGTACGATTATTGCTATGCAGGTTTCATTTTTATTATTAGGCACTTTCCTCGATGATACAGCCATGTTGATTATAGTCGCTCCTTTATATATCCCTCTGGTGGTTACTTTAGGTTTTAATCCGATATGGTATGGTGTTCTTTATACGATAACCTGTCAGATAGCGTATCTTACACCGCCGTTTGGATATAATCTTTTTCTCATGAAGGCGATGGCTCCAAAGGAAATCAGTCTTAGTGATATCTATCGTTCTATTGTTCCTTTTATATTTCTCATGATTTTAACGATAGTTATATTAATTATATTTCCGGAAATTGCTACCTGGTTACCTGATTTATATTTTTCGAAATAAGAGAAATAATATTGAGAATAAAGATGAACGAATATATTTTATCAATAGACCAGGGAACAACTGCTACAAAAGTGGTCCTCTACACCTTAAATGGGGATATTATGGCAATAAGCACTCAGCCTGTTAAGCAGTATTATCCTCAGGACGGATGGGTGGAGCATGATCCCTATAATATCCTTGATTCCATAAAAATTGGAATCAGGGATATATTATGCAAAACTGAAATAACGAAAGATCAAATACTCGCTATTGGAATAGATAATCAGGGCGAAACAATAATTCCTTTTGATCGAAAAACCGGGGAACCATTATATAATGCCATAGTCTGGCAGGATAGAAGGACCAGTCAATTCTGCAACCGGATGAAAGATGTTCTTGATGAAGCAATTATTACAGAAAAGACAGGGTTATTCCTTGATCCCTATTTTTCAGCACCCAAAATGAACTGGCTGATAAAAAACGTTGATAAAGTGAAAGAATCAATCAATAAAGGAAACGCAGTTATTGCAACATCGGATGTGTGGTTGTTGTATATGATAACAGGCAGACAATCGATAATGACTGATGTTACAACAGCTTCGAGAACATTATTGTTCAATATCAACGAATTGCAATGGGATAATGAACTACTGGAATTATTTGAAATTCCTGAAAATGTGCTGCCGAAAATAGTGCCGTCTTCCTGGTTTTTTGGATTATCTGACCCTTCGGTATGCGAAGGAATATCTGCACCTATTCATTCATCTGTGGTAGATCAGCAGGCTTCTCTTTTTGGCCACACGTGTTTTAATAAAGGAGAAGCCAAGATTACTTACGGTACAGGAGGATTCCTGTTACTTAACACGGGTAAAGAAAGACTGAAATTAAATGACAGGATTTCTACAACAATTGCAGCTCAATATAATGATGAGATAAATTATGCCATAGACGGCGGAGTATATTGTGTCGCGTCCTGTATAAACTGGCTTATTAACGAATTGAAAATTGTATCCAGTCCGCAGGAATTAAGTGAGATAAAATTTGATTTAAAAAATCCCTGCAGCACCTATTTTGTTCCATCAATGGCCGGTATTTCTGCACCATACTGGAAATCCGACTTGAAAGGAGCTTTTTTAGGATTATCACTTAATACAGGAGGGAATGATTTAATCAGGGCCATGATAGAGGGTATTGCCTACAGGTTTATGGATCTTGTTGAAATTATCAGAAATAACGGGTTCGGGGAAATCTCATCAATATCTGTTGACGGCGGGGTAAGCAGAAATGATTTTCTTATGCAGTACCAGTCTGATCTTCTGGGTGTGAAAATGCAGAGACCTGCTGTACGTGAAACAACTTCACTGGGTTCTTTTTATCTGGCTGGATTGAAAACCGGAATATGGAATGATGTGAAGTCATTAAAAGAGAAAAAAGTAGATGAAAAAATATTTATACCGGAAAGTAATAATTCAGAAATAATACAAAACTATATAATATGGCAGAAAGCAGTAAAAGCAATTATTAACTGGCATGATAGTTTTTAAATCTGAATATGCTTTAATAATTTTAACAACCTTTTTATCTGAAAATTCAGGGTTTCAGACTTGGCAACATTTATCAGTTCTATATAATTACTGAAGGTTGGGATCTATGAACATCGAACATCTTAAAATTTTTTATTATACTGCGAAATTTAAAAATTTTACTAAAGCTGCTGAATTTTTAAATATTACTCAACCGTCTGTAACAAGACTGATCTATGAATTCCAGGATAAACTTGGCCTTGTTTTGATTAATAAAAACGGAAAAAGCTTTGTACTGACAGATCCCGGTAAAAAAATTTATGAAATGGCTGAAAAAATATTTGAAATAGAATTAAAAATTGAAGAATGCGTCAGAGACATAAAACAGCAGAAATCAGGAATTATAAATATATTAACAACAGAGACATACGGCGCTCATTTTATGCCGGAATTTCTGGTTGAATACAAGAGGCTGTATCCCGGAATTTTATTAAATGTAACAACCTTGCCCAATGATCAGGTAGTTGAACTTACAAGCCATCTTGAATGTGATTTCGGAATTATATCAAAAAAACTTAAAAACCAGAAATTACTTGTAAAAAATCTTCTTGAGGAAAAAATTGTTCTTATATCGGCGCCTGGTAAACCTCTGGCGAAACGAAAGGAATTAAGCCCTCAGGAAGTAAACAATCTTCCAATTATTTTGTTTGAAGAAGAATGCGGCACAAACGAAGCTGTCATGAAATTCAAGAAAAAAAATAATCTGGAATTCGATGTAAGATGTATATTTTCCAACAGCGAATCAGTAAAAAGCCTTGTGAAAAAAGGACTTGGGTACGCGTTTATATCAAGAAATGTTATTAAAAATGAGGTTGCCAGAAATGAACTTGTTGAAATCAACGTACTTGATGAGACTCTTGTAAGGCAGTTTTATATTATTTATCATAAAGAAAAATATATCTCCAATACATTAAAGACTTTTATTGATATCATGATTGAGTGGTCTGATAAATATACAGAAAAAATAAAACAGGAAATAACACGAATTAATTTAAAAAAGTCATAATGAAGCATGAATAGCACTTTTCTGAGTTCCTCAAAATATCTTCATCAAAAGACCCGGAAGAAAAGTTCGGCATTCATGAAAAAGGGATACCGTGCTCAGGCGTTAAATGTCCTGTCTGTAATACAAATTTAGAAAGAGATTAATTCTTTTTCTAAATTACTTCAACTTTCATCATATTAACCTTATTTGATTCAAGCAGCGGAATACCAGCCACAAAAATAACAGTATCTCCGGTTTTGATATATCCAAGTTTCAGGGCAAGTTCTTTTGCCCTTTTCAGGGTTGAGTCAGTATCTGACATATTGTCAATCAGCTCACCTTTTACCCCCCATACCATGATCAGGTGTTTTATTATTTTTTCCTTTTCAACAAAGGCGATGACAGGCGTATTTATCCGGAACCTTGAAAGCATTCTCGCTGTTTTACCTGTTTTTGTGATGACAATTATGGCAGCTGAGTCAATATCAACTGCAAATGAACAGACTGCTCTTGTCATGTTGTTGACAAGAAAATCGCTGGAGTTTTCATCTTTATTTCTCCTCAGTCTCATCCGGTTAGTATAAAAACCTTTTTTTTCAGCTTTCCCGCAGATCCTTTTCATCATGGATACAGTTTCAACCGGGTAGTTTCCAACAGAAGTTTCACCGCTCAGCATGACAGCGTCGGTGCCGTCAAGAACTGCATTGGCTACATCGCTTGCTTCTGCCCTTGTAGGGCGCGGGGAGCTTATCATGGATTCAAGCATTTGTGTTGCAGTGATAACAGGTTTGTTCTTTTCTATGCATTTGGAAATTATCATTTTTTGAATCATCGGTACTTCTTCAGGAAGAACTTCAACTCCGAGATCTCCACGTGCAATCATTACAGCATCGCTTTCCTCACAGATTGAATCAATATCATTAACAGCAGCAGGTCTTTCAATTTTTGCTATGACAGGTATATCTGAGGTCTTTCTGATAATAATTGATTTAAGCTCTCTTATGTCAGCGCCGCTTGTAACAAATGACATTGCGAAAAAGTCAGCTCCGATTTTTATCCCGAAATCGATATCTTTTCTGTCTTTTTCTGTTATAAGCGGGGTTGATATTTTAGTTCCAGGAAGGTTTATTCCTTTTCTGGACTGGATCAGTCCGCCGTCAATTACTTTACATATAACATCAGTATCTGTTGTATCAATTACTTCGAGTTTGATAAGGCCGTCATTGATCAGAACCGGGTCTCCTTTTTGAACATCAGACGGAAGATTTTTATAGCTGGTTGAGACCCTCTCTCTGGTTCCTGTAATGTTTTCTGAAGTAATAATTAATTCTTCACCTTTTGATATTTCAAAAGGCTCCTTCATTTCTCCGAGTCTTAGTTTTGGTCCACAGAGGTCAGCAATAATAGGTATCGGGTACCCGATCATCTTTTCGGCCTTCCTGATGTTTTCAACAATCGCCAGTTTGCTTTCGTCGGAACCGTGTGACATGTTGATTCTTGCAATATTCATTCCGTTTCGGGCAAGTTTAATTATTGTTTCCGTTTCAGCTGAGGCCGGGCCTATTGTGCATATGATTTTTGTTTTGTTGAACAGTACCGGCATTAATTACTCCTGATTTTTAAATCATCATCACTATTATGTTCGGTATATTGTAATTCTTTTATCTGTTAATCGCAAATAAAATTAAAAAACCTTTCCCCCTTGAGTATAAAGATGTGGTATCCCTTTTATTTGCCTTTTTATGTATAATTACTTCCACAAAACCTGATATAACTGATATTATTGAACAAAACAGAACAGGAGCAGCAGTCATGGGGAAAAAAATAATACTAAAGGCAACAGATCTGGACGGATACCTGGGCGGAACCGATAAGGGATATCTTGCTCAGATGAATTCATATTACGAAAAAGCGACTGAAATATTCAAAACCATAGACAGCCGGAATCTTAAAAACCCTGATGACAATGACAGAAACAATCTTATAGAGATCTTTAATAAAATGGGTGAATTCATGAAGGAAATTGTTTCAGGCGAACCCCGCATAAGGGTTTATTCCTTTGAAACGCCTGTTTCAATTCACGGCGAGGCATCGCGCCTGATTGCCAAACTTCGGGATGTCAACACCAAACACAGGGAATTTCTTTATTATACACAAAGAGCTTATGAACTTCTTTTTAACCTCTCCCTTTACGGCGGGGATCAGACTAAAAGACACTATCTTGTGGTGAAAACTCCTGTAAAAACTCCTGTTCAGAACTATGCGGTCCATAAAATACCGTATATTGATGAGGATCTTAAAAACAGCGTCATGTGCGTAATGCTCCGCGGCGCGCTCCTGCCGTCGATTATAATGTCAAAGGAAATACAGGAATATTCTTCTGACAACTATGTAACTCCGTTTGCCCTTTTCAGGATTAAAAGGGATGATACGAAGAAAGAACATAACATGGAATATATACTTGATCTTGAGAAATCGTATTTTGACCTTGAATGCATGAATGGAAAAGACCTTATTTTCGCGGATCCGATGAACGCGACAGGGGGCAGTTTTGTCACAATAATAAAATACCTGATGGACCAGGGGGTAAAACCCAGGTCGGTCAAATTTTTCAATGTTATCTCTTCCCTGAAAGGGACCCTCAGAATAGTAAGGGCGCTTGAAAATGTTACAGTATATACACTCTGGATGGATCCTGTGATGAATGAACTTGCATACATTCTACCCGGGCTCGGGGATGCCGGGGACAGGCTCAACGGAGAGGATGAACCTGATTACCCGAGAAATATTATTCAGCTGATTGCTGATTACGGTTCTGTTGTCTCAGACCTTTACAGGGCGCAGATAAGGAAGATTGAGGAAACTGTACTTTCTGCTGGAGTATAAATGGGTTTAGAGCTTAAAAAAATCATATTTTTTGGTTTGCTGATCCTTTTTTTGTTGACAGGCTGTGCCGGCGGCCTTTCAAGGCGTGAATCCGCAAAACTGTATTATAATCTCGGTAATGCTTATCTGGAACTCGGCGACACTGCAAAAGCTTCGGAGGCATATCTTAAAGCGCTTGAGTATAATAAAAATATGAAAATTGCATCGTTCAATCTTGCAAAAGCTTATATGGAAGTTGAAAAATACAGCGAAGCAATAAGAATTCTTGACGGGATGCTTAAAGAGGAACCTGAGAATACAATATTGCTTTCTGCAAAAGCATATTGTGTCTACCGGTTCGGCAATTATGAAAAAGCATCAGAGTTATATGATGATGTATTAAAAATTGACCCCGGAAATATGGAAGCGCTTTACAACAGCGCTGTAATCAGGATAGACAGAGAAAACTACAGTGCTGCACTGGACAAACTCACTCTCCTGAAAGCAAAGAAAATTGAAGATGATTCAATGCTTGCAAAGATAAATTCCGCGTTCGGGGAAACATATTATAAGACTGAACAATATTCTGAAGCAATAAAGTATCTTGATCTTATCCGGCAGAAAGAACCTGATAATATCAATAATTTAACAATGCTTTTCAATTCTTATCTCAAGACCCGGTATTTCGCATCTGTAGTTGAAACCGGCGTTTTGCTTCTGGAAAAACAGCCTGAAAACAAAGAAATCTTATTTGATATGGCCGCTGTTTACCTGAATGAGATTGAAGATACGGAAAAGGGCATAACCTATCTTGAAAAAGCGGTTTCAGCTGGTTTTGATGACAAAATAAGGGCAAAAGAACTTGCCTCAGCTCCGGATATAGCGGGTAAAGAGAGAATTTATAAAATACTTCAAAATGCAAAGCTTTTAGACGATTAATAAAGTAAATACAGCACTACTGTCTGTATATCAAGTTCAGGAGTTTTTGATGAATAAAAAGATGATTCTGATATTGGTTTTACTGTTTTTAATATCTGCTTTTTCAGTTTTCGCGGAATCATTTGGAGAGACAAGGCTAGGGTTTGGTTTCGGGATGCCGAATACTGTTCTCATGTTTCAGACCGGACCTTATGATATAAAGGTCGGTTATGATTTTACAGAGGGAAGCGAATATTTCTTTCTGAATGGTTCCTATATGGTTATTAATTCCAGGCCGATAAATGAGATCTTCAGCGGTACTCTCGGGATAGGACTTTTCGGAAAAGTCTCATTTGCCGATGAAAATGAAAATGACTTTATCGGGGGGCTTAATATTCCCATGACAGGTGAGGCGGCGCTGCTTGACGGATTCCTTGAACTGTTTGCCACTGTCGCACCTGCTGTGGAACTGTTCCCGAAACCGGTATTTACAACACGGGCTATCAGCTGGTGGATTGGTTTTTCAATCATGCTTGATTGATCCTCTGTGCCGCTATGTGTAAATAAAGTATTTTACAATACTGTTTACCGTGTCGGTTATATTGCTGAAATCAAATTTTACGCACTTTTCAGGGAATGAGGAAAATAAATAATTTTCACAATCCCTGAAGTTTTTTAATTTCTGCTGTATTGATGTTTCACCCTCTGTCGTCCTGAAAAATTCATTCCCGCAGATAAGACATCCGCTTTTTCCCTCGTAATCCGGTTCTGAAAAACTGTTGATATTGCCGCATTCTGTGCATATCTGGAATTTCATGTGGTCTGGCTCTGATCCGGCTTTCGGATTATTGATGATTATGCATCTGTCAAACTGGAATTTCCCCAGCATCTCCTCAATAAAGTCAATATTATTGCTGTTGCTCAGGAACATAAAATGATTTGAAAGATTCTCCGCTTTGATTTTCGCATCAATTCTTTCCATAAGCTTTTCAGGGGAGAGTGCGTTTTCAATTCTAAGCTGTTCACTCATAAAAACAGGCAGCTTCAGTACAAGAGAAAGCCGCTGTGATATCAGTTCAGTTTTAATAAATGGATTTCCTGTAATAAAGAGGTTTAGTTTTGTTTGACGTATAAATGGAAAACCTTTTTTATTGAGATCAAATATTATTTTACACTTCAATGACCCAATGTGCATTTCTTCTATATTGTAAAATTTGCCGCATATCCCGCATTTTCCTGTCTTTTCGGTACAATCCGTACAGCAGTACAGTGTCTTTCCTTTTAAATCTGTTTCAATGTATTTACCGCAATTTACACAGTTGCTGTAAGAGATTTTTTCAGTTATTTCTGCCGTAACACTATCTGCCATGTACTAATAATATATCTTTTTTTAAAAAAATTCTAATACGGGTTGACTAAAAAAAGGAAAATATATATCTTTCATTTCGCAGTCAATAAGTGATTCTTGATATTTGAAAATCAGCAAAGTAAAGAGCCAAATCTATTGACATTTTGCAGTATTAAAACTATTCTTTATATCGCTCAATAAACAATTTATATGTTTGTGAGTCTGTAGAAATATTTGTTTTAATAATCTGCATAAAATAATTACTCGAAACTATATTTGATTCGGGTATAATGTTCTTTAAAAGAAGAAGAGAAGGGACCTGAAGCGGGTCAAGAAGTAATTTTTGACAGTTTCATTTTTTTGTAAGAGTGAAGCTGGGAGAGAAACGAAATTAGAAACTATCAAGCTTAGGCTTGATGGAATAAATAATGGAGAGTTTGATCCTGGCTCAGAACGAACGCTGGCGGCGCGTTTTAAGCATGCAAGTCGAACGGGATTTCAGGCTTCGGCCTGGATGAGAGTGGCGAACGGGTGAGTAACACGTAAGTGATCTGCCCTGGGGATGGGGATAGCTCATGGAAACATGGGGTAAGACCGAATATCGTAGCACTATTTGAAGGTTATGTTACGAAAAGAGCTACGGCTCTGCCCTGGGATGAGCTTGCGGCCCATTAGCTAGTTGGTGAGGTAAAGGCCCACCAAGGCAACGATGGGTAGCCGGCCTGAGAGGGTGAACGGCCACATTGGGACTGAGACACGGCCCAGACTCCTACGGGAGGCAGCAGCTAAGAATCTTCCGCAATGGGCGAAAGCCTGACGGAGCGACGCCGCGTGAACGAAGAAGGCAGAGATGTTGTAAAGTTCTTTTCCTGTTGAAGAATAAGTGGAAGAGGGAATGCTTCCATGATGACGTTAGACAGGGAATAAGCCACGGCTAATTACGTGCCAGCAGCCGCGGTAACACGTAAGTGGCGAGCGTTGTTCGGATTCATTGGGCGTAAAGGGCGTGTAGGCGGCGTATCAAGCTTGGTGTGAAATATTTCGGCTTAACCGAAAAAACGCGCTGAGAACTGATATGCTAGAGTTCAAGAGGGGGAGTTAGAATTCCAGGTGTAGGGGTGAAATCTGTAGATATCTGGAAGAATACCGGTGGCGAAGGCGAACTCCTGGCAATGAACTGACGCTGAGGCGCGAAAGCGTGGGTAGCGAACAGGATTAGATACCCTGGTAGTCCACGCTGTAAACGATGTGCACTAAGTGTTGGGGGGTTTACCTCCAGTGCTGAAGCGAACGTGATAAGTGCACCGCCTGGGGAGTATGCTCGCAAGGGTGAAACTCAAAGGAATTGACGGGGGCCCGCACAAGCGGTGGAGCATGTGGTTTAATTCGATGATACGCGAGGAACCTTACCAGGGTTTGACATATAGAGGAATACGTAAGAGATTACGTAGCTGCTTGCAGTCTCTAAACAGGTGCTGCATGGCTGTCGTCAGCTCGTGCTGTGAAGTGTTGGGTTAAGTCCCGCAACGAGCGCAACCCCTTTTGTCTGTTACCATCAGGTAATGCTGGGGACTCAGACGGAACTGCCGGTGACAAACCGGAGGAAGGTGGGGACGACGTCAAGTCATCATGGCCCTTATATCCTGGGCTACACACGTGCTACAATGGCAGGTACAGAGTGAAGCGAAGCAGCGATGCGGAGCAAATCGCAGAAAACCTGTCTCAGTACAGATTGGAGTCTGAAACTCGACTCCATGAAGGTGGAATCGCTAGTAATCGCGCATCAGCATGGCGCGGTGAATACGTTCCCGGGCCTTGTACACACCGCCCGTCACACCACCCGAGTTGGGGGTACCCGAAGTCGTTAGTCTAACCAGCAATGGAGGACGATGCCGAAGGTATGCCTGGTGAGGGGGGTGAAGTCGTAACAAGGTAGCCGTACCGGAAGGTGCGGCTGGATCACCTCCTTTCTAAGAGAAAGGTATAAAGCTCTGCTTTTTTAAGCAGGGTAAAATAAAGTCCTTATTAAATTGAATGTGAGCAATCACAGGAAATTAAGGTAAGGCGGCCCATATAAGCTTCAGGTCTCCCTCTTTTTTTAATATATGTATGCTGGGTATAAAATACTTGGCATACGATGGGGTTTACCCTCTGTCACAGGGGATTGTCCCCGACTAGGGGGCATAGCTCAGTTGGCTAGAGCATCGGCTTTGCAAGCCGAGGGTCCAGGGTTCGAGTCCCTGTGCCTCCAGAGAAAATCAGGCAGGATTTAACCATCCGTGGAAATCCCGGTAAACGGGCTAAAGCAGAAATACGCCATCAATGGCTTCGGTCTTTAAAAAGAAGATTCCTGTATGAAAGAAAAGTAGTACGGAGAATATAGAGAAGGGTTAAAAAGTAATATGGTCAAGCGAATAAGGGTCTACGGTGGATGCCTTGGAGCTGTATGATGAAGAAGGTCGTGGTAAGCTGCGAAAAGCCGCGTTTAGGAGCAAACATCCATTAACACGCGGATAACCGAATGGGGTAACCCGTCATATTAGATTATATGACATTTTATGGTGAATAAAATAGCCATAAGAGGAAAAACCCGGGGAACTGAACCATCTAAGTACCCGGAGGAAAAGAAATCAATTGAGATTCCCCCAGTAGCGGCGAGCGAACGGGGAAGAGCCTAAACCGGTAATGTGTGATATGCCTGTGCAGTTGCATTACCGGGGTTGTAGGGCTCTTTGAGGGGCAGACAGGCTGCCCCGCGTAGTTGGGAAAAAACTTATTTTTAGAAGAACGGTACTGGGAAGGCCGGCCAGAGAAGGTGAAAGCCCTGTAATTGAAAAGAATAAGACTACGTAAAAGAGTACCTGAGTAGGGCGGGACACGAGAAATCCTGCTTGAATCCGGGAGGACCACCTTCCAAGGCTAAATACAAGACAGCTACCGATAGCGCATAGTACCGTGAGGGAAAGGTGAAAAGAACCCCGGAAGGGGAGTGAAATAGAATCTGAAACCGTAGACTTACAAACGGTCAAAGCCATGATTTATCATGGTGATGGCGTGCCTTTTGTAGAATGAGCCTGCGAGTTACTGTATATTGCAAGGTTAAGGGATAGTAGTCCCGGAGCCGTAGGGAAACCGAGTCTGAACAGGGCGATATGAGTAGTATGCAGTAGACCCGAAGCCAAGTGATCTATCCATGCCCAGGTTGAAGCTCTGGTAACACAGAGTGGAGGACCGAACCCTAGTCTGTTTAAAAAGGCAGGGATGAGGTGTGGATCGGAGTGAAAGGCTAATCAAACTTGGAAATAGCTGGTTCTCCCCGAAATAGCTTTAGGGCTAGCCTCATATTTAAATGTAACGGAGGTAGAGCACTGAATGAGCTAGGGCCCTTCACCGGGTACCAAACTCAACCAAACTCCGAATGCCGTTACAGGATGTATGGGAGTCAGACTACGGGTGATAACATTCGTGGTCAAAAAGGAAACAACCCAGACCGACGGCTAAGGTCTCAAATCTATGCTAAGTGGAAAAGGAAGTGTAATTGCGAAGACAGCCAGGAGGTTGGCTTAGAAGCAGCCATACCTTAAAAGAGTGCGTAATAGCTCACTGGTCGAGTAGTAATGCGCCGATAATGTAACGGGGCTAAGCATAGAACCGAAGCCACGGGCTTAATAGAAATATTAAGCGGTAGGGGAGCATTGTGGATGTCGAAGAAGGTGTATCGCGAGGTATGCTGGAGATAACACAAGAGAGGATGCAGGCATGAGTAACGAAAAGAGGGGTGAGATCCCCCTCCGCCGAAAGCCTAAGGATTCCAGGGTTAAGGTAATCTTCCCAAGGGTTAGTCGGCCCCTAAGGCGAGGCTGAAAAGCGTAGTCGATGGGAAACGGGTTAATATTCCCGTACCTCTTTTACTTTCGAAGGGATGACGCATAAGGTGAAGCCCGGCCGGAGAATGGTAGTTCCGGTCTAAGCAGTAAGCCGTTGAAGAAGATAGGAAAATCCGTCTTTTGAGGTAAGCTGTTATGGCGAGAGAGTCTAAGGACAATTGAAGCGGGTGTAGTCATAGTGCCAGGAAATAATCTCTAAGGTTAAGAGTAAAAGGGACCGTACCGTAAACCGACACAGGTAGGCGGGCTGAGAATGCTAAGGCGCTCGGGAGAACTCGCGTTAAGGAACTCGGCAAAATACACACGTAACTTCGGGAGAAGTGTGGCCTTTTTTGGAGATCAAAATTTAGAAGAGGTTGCAGAGACCAGGTCCAGGCGACTGTTTACCAAAAACACAGGTCTGTGCGAAATTGCAAAATGACGTATACGGACTGACACCTGCCCGGTGCCGGAAGGTTAAGAGGAGGGGTTAGCAGCTTGCTGCGAAGCTCTGAATTGAAGCCCCGGTAAACGGCGGCCGTAACTATAACGGTCCTAAGGTAGCGAAATTCCTTGTCGGGTAAGTTCCGACCCGCACGAATGGTGTAACGATCTGGACGCTGTCTCAACGCGAGACCCGGTGAAATTGGAGTACCGGTGAAGATACCGGTTACTCGTGGTTAGACGGAAAGACCCCGTGAACCTTTACTGTAGCTTGGCACTGAAACTTGTCCTGATATGTGTAGGATAGGTGGGAAACTAAGAATCTTGTACGCTAGTATGAGTGGAGTTGACGGTGAAATACCACCCTTATCAGGTTAGGTTTCTAACGGATGCCCTTATCGGGTATCTGGACAATGTCAGGTGGGCGGTTTGACTGGGGCGGTCGCCTCCTAAAGAGTAACGGAGGCGCGCGAAGGTTGCCTTGCGGTGGTTGGAAATCATCGTGTAAGTGTAAAGGCATAAGGCAGCCTGACTGCGAGACAAACAAGTCGAGCAGGTACGAAAGTAGGTCTTAGTGATCCGGCGGTTCCGCGTGGAAGGGCCGTCGCTTAACGGACAAAAGGTACTCCGGGGATAACAGGCTGATTTTGCCCAAGAGTTCATATCGACGGCAAAGTTTGGCACCTCGATGTCGGCTCATCGCATCCTGGGGCTGGAGCAGGTCCCAAGGGTTTGGCTGTTCGCCAATTAAAGCGGTACGTGAGCTGGGTTCAGAACGTCGCGAGACAGTTCGGTCCCTATCTGCCACGAGCGTTGGATGTTTGAGAGGAGCTGCTTTTAGTACGAGAGGACCGAAGCGGACGAACCTCTGGTGTACCAGTTATCCTGCCAAGGGTAAGTGCTGGGTAGCTATGTTCGGACGGGATAACCGCTGAAAGCATCTAAGCGGGAAGCCCCCCTCAAGATGAGACATCCCTTCACCTTTAAGGTGACTTAAGACACCAGGAAGAATACCTGGTTGATAGGCCGGGAGTGTAAGTGCAGTAATGTATGTGAGCTTACCGGTACTAATCAGTCGTGAGGCTTGACCATATTATTATTTAACCCTTCTTTTAATATATATTTTGCTGGAGTTATCAGGTTTTCACCTGATAACTGTGGTGAAATAAAAAATTAAATTAAGTCTGGCGACTATGGCGGAGGGGCCCCACCCGTTCCCATCCCGAACACGGAAGTTAAGCCCTCCTGCGCCGATGGTACTGCTTTATTGCGGGAGAGTAGGTCGTTGCCAGGCTTTTTTTATTTATTTACACTGCTGATTTGAATGACTGTGCTGAATATTTTACTTGAAAAGAAATGTAAACCTGGCTATCCCGTTACGGGCATTCCAGGTTTTTTTTTCATGGAGGAAAAAACCCACGTAAACGGGGACAGCAGAGGAGGCATGGAAGCCGATAGGCTGCGAGTTCATGGTGTTCCCGTTTGCGGGATGAAAATACACAGCAATTAAGTCCCCCGTCATCCCGATGGGGGCTTTTTTATTTGGCTTTATCGGATATTATATTTCAGAAATATTAAAGCGACTCAAGACGGAGTCTGGAATAACTGTTATTTATATCAGGAGGATTCATGAAAGTTTTATTGGTTAACGGCAGCCCGCATGCTGAAGGATGCACATATACCGCGTTGAATGAAGCAGCTTCTTCTCTTGGTAAGGAAGGAATAGAAACCGAGATCTTTCAGGTTGGTAAAAAACCTATTATCGGGTGTATTGCCTGTCTTAAATGTACCGAACTCGGACGCTGTGTTTTTGTCGACAGAGTTAATGAGTTTATAAAAATAGCAGGAGACTTTGAGGGATTTATTTTTGGCACTCCTGTCCATTATGCAGCGGCGTGCGGTGCTATAACATCTTTTATGGACAGGGCGTTCTATGCGATATCAAGATCGGGAAAGGATCATTTTTATCTGAAACCTGCTGCAGCGGTTATATCGGCAAGAAGGGCTGGAACAACGGCAACCTTTGATCAGATTAATAAGTATTTCACTATATCACAGATGCCTGTAATCTCTTCGCGCTATTGGAACATGGTACATGGAACCACTCCGGATGAAGTAAGGCAGGATCTTGAAGGCTTGCAGACTATGAGAATTCTTGGACGAAATATGGCGTTTTTTCTTAAGTGCAGAGAAGCAGGGCTGAAATCCGGTGTTAATTTTCCGGAAAAAGAAGAGATTGCACGCACGAATTTTATTCACTGATTTTTATACAGCCGCGCCATTTAATGACAGCAGGCTCTTGAAGGCGGAAGGCCGTAGATACTGTTGTATTCAAGGCTGAATGGTGAGAAGCTTTTATATCACACACCGAATACGGCCTAAGTGATGCCGTTATCGTTAGACAACATAGAACGGCAGACTTCCTGCCGCCGTAAAACTTTACGGAATCAGCGTTAAAAATAACCTTTATCGTATTCGCTTCTATGGGCATGCTAAGCGGACTATCGGGAATACTGTTCGCCTCATGCCTTCAGTCTGCAACCCCTACTGCCGGAACCCTTTTTAAGCTTGATCCGATCACGGTGGTATATATCTGCGGTATGCAGGATGGAGGGGGTATCGGTAAAGTAACAGGCTCTCTTATAGGGGCTCTTGTATATATCTCCCCGATGAACGCAATGAATCTTATGGGTACAGATATATCCCTTCAGTATGTAATCAGGGGTGCAGTACTGGCTGCCACTGCTATATTTGTTGTTGAAACAGGAAAAAGCACAAGGTAGAAAAAATACTCTAACTTAATTGCATTATCAGTACCTGCTATAAAACATCTATCATCCCTTTATTCATTGTCAGCTGGAAGAGAAGTCCTGGCTAAAGATCATTTTTATTGCCTGTGAAATCATTTATCTTGAAAAGTACTCCACAACCAGATGCATTTTTGCAACTGTATTCTGTTCATTTATATCAGGCGTTCCCTGAATAAAAAGACTTAGTTCTTCCGGGTCTGTTTTTATCCATAACGGGTTCTGTGCTGTTTTTGAAGCAATATTCGCACGGATAAGTTTTGATGCTTTTTTACCGCTTCCAAGAGTAATTCTGTCGTTAATTGAAACCCTGTAGGATGGAATATCTACTGATTTACCGTTTACGCTGAAATTCCCGTGTGTCACCATCTGTCTTGCCTGTCCCCGGGTCCGTGCAAATCCTGAAATATAGATTATATTGTCAAGTCTCTGTTCAAGGAGCTTTACCATGGTGTCGCCTGTCTTTCCCTTTGATGATGCCGCTTTTTTAAACAGGTTCCTCATTTGAGGTTCGGACAAGCCGTATGTGAATTTGAGTTTCTGTTTTTCAAGCAGCTGCAGGCTGTAATCACTTTTTTTCCCCCTCTGAACAGCTTTGGGATTTTTCCCGGGTGCATTCGGTTTTCTCTTTAACAGTCTGTCATATTTCTCATTACCAAAAATATTTATTCCCAGTCTTCTTACTATTTTACCTCTGGGTTTATCGTACCCTGTCATTATTTGCCTCTATAATTAGATATGTCTAAATATAATAGACAAAACAAATAAAAACGTCAAGAATTACCTTAATTATTAAGCTCAAATAATATCAAAAATGCATTTTGATTTAATAAATCCTTTATATCAGGTAAAATACTGGAAAAAAAATCTTAAAAATAAAAAAAAATATTATCAATAATCAGCATATGCTATAATTTTTCATATGTATACAATCTATAATTCAAAAAACAAAATCCATTTTCAGATATCAATCGTTTTAGGGGTCCTTATCATTGTAGGATTACTGACATTTTCAATTGTAACCATGACATTGTCAGTAGCACGCGTGGCTGCCAGGGAATCAGCAGATACCAACTTCAGGGCAATCAGTCTTGCTGCCCGGGAGAGGACCGGTCTTCTTTTGAGGCCGGCAATGGATATGGCATATACCGCTGCATATATGCCTGGAGTAAAATCTGTAATACTTGATGACGGGTTAATGCATCCTTCACGTCTTTTATTTACCCGAATGCTGCAGACTAAACCGGCTTTTTATTCAATCTACATAGGAAAGGAAGATGGTACTTTTTTTCAGGTAATAAAAGCCGAAAAAAGTACTCTGGTTAATAAAGCCCATGAAGCGCCGGAAAATACCGACTTTATAATCAGGACAATCTCTGCTCAGGGAAAAAACAGAATACAGATTTTTACCTTTCTTGACCAGAATGGGAATGTTATCGGCAGCCGCAGGGAAACTCATTTCAGTTACGATCCCAGACAGCGTCTGTGGTATAAGGACGCAACAGAATATAAAGACGTAATCCTGTCTGATCCCTATATTTTTAATTCTCTTAAGCAGCCAGGAATTACTGCAGCATGCGCAATTTCCGGCGGGGGAGGGGTTGTCGGGGTTGATCTGACAATATTCAGCCTGTCTTCATTTGTTACATCACAGAAAATATCGAAAAACGGCGGTATTGCGTTATTGACTGAAAAACTTGATATTATTGCGTCTTCACCGGGAAGTAAGGCAATGCTTGATGATATTTTCAAGAGGAAGGGGAAAACCGCGGACAGTCTTTCCGGATCAGATACTGATATTGATGAAAAGATGCTGATACATACTGAAGAATGGAAATTTGCGGTAAACAATGCCATGTATTTTTTTTCATCTGCGCCGTTAAGCGATTTTATGTCTGGTGCTGTTGAGATGAGAAGAAAGATATTGTTTATTTCCGTTATTATTCTGTTAATTACTATTCCTTTTGTGGTTTTGTGGGCAAGGCGTCTTGCCAAAGCCCTCAAAGAACTTGCCGAAGATGCTGAAAAAATAGGGCAATTCAATTTTGATGGAAAACTTTCAATCAATACCTCTATTTATGAATTTAACCTGCTGGCCAGGGGATTTGATGTAATGAAAGTTACGATCTCCCAGCGAACAGAAGAGTTAAAGCAGACCCTGATAAAACTGCAAATGCTTGTTGATATGAGTATCGCTATGTCGGCAGAGTTTGATATTAACAGGCTTTCAGAAATGATACTGCTAGGGGCAAAAAAACTTACAAATGCGGATGGTGGAAGTCTTTATCTGGTTGATCAGGACAGAACACTGCTGGAATTTAAAATAGTACTGAATGATACGCTCAATTTCAGACAGGGAGGAGCCGGCGGAGTCCCTGTTGTAATGAAACCTGTTCCTCTTTACGATACTGACGGGGTTGAAAACCATCATAATGTTGTAACTCACGCATTTCACACAGGGAAAACAGTAAATATTCCCGATGCCTATGAAATCGGCAAATACGATTTTTCAGGTACCCGGGCGTTTGACAAGGAAAATAATTACCGCTCAATTTCTTTTTTGACTGTACCGTTAAAACCCAGGGGCGGCGGTAAAGCACTGGGAGCGCTTCAGTTAATCAATGCCAGGAGTAATGAAACAGGGGAAATAATACCTTTTCCTGAAAGTATTCAGGACTTTGTAGAAGCTCTCAGCTCTGCGGCGGCGGTGGCGGTCCAAAACTGGGGATTGATGGAAAGGCAGAAGCGGCTGTTTGATGACCTGGTCAGGTTTGTCGCAATCGCTATAGATGCCAAAAGCCCTTATACTGCCAGACATTGTGAACGGGTTCCTGAGATTGTCAGAATTCTGACACGGGAAGCCGAGAAAGTTCAGGAAGGCCCTCTTGCTTCGTTCCGTTTTGAGAATACTGACCAGCAGCGGGAATTTGAAGTTGCTGCATGGCTTCATGACTGCGGAAAAATGACAACACCTGAATATGTAATTGACAAGGCTACTAAACTGGAGACAATCTATAATCGAATTCATGAGATACGTACCCGTTTTGAGGTACTGCTCAGGGATGCACGCATAAGAAGACTCGAGGCTGTCCTAGAGGGTAAGGATCAGAAAAGGGCCGACCTGGAACTGGCTGAACAGGAGATGAAGCTGCATAACGATTTTGCTTTTGTAGCTGAATGCAATATCGGACGTGAATTCATGGATGATAAAACAATTGAGAGGTTAAAAGAAATTGCTTCCACAACATGGTACAGACATTTTAATGACCGGATCGGCCTTTCGTGGGGAGAAAAAAACAGACTTGAAGCTCTTGGCGAAAGTCTTGAATACGGAGGTATACCTGTCAGGGAATATTTAATAAATGACCGGCCGGAACATATTATCCCCAGGGAGAGCTGGACCCGTGAGTATTACGGGAATTACGGTTTTAATTTCAAGATTCCTGAGCATCTCTACAACAGAGGCGAACTTTACAATCTTGCTGTCCGTAAAGGGACATTGACTGTTGAGGAGCGGTTCAAGATTGATGAGCATGTGGCACAGACAATCGTTATGCTGGAACAGCTTCCGTTCCCTGAAGAATTGAAAAAGGTTCCCTGGTATGCGGGCATACATCATGAACTGCCGGATGGTTCAGGATATCCCCGCCATCTGAAGGAAGACAGGCTATCCATTCCTGACAGGATTATGGCTCTTTCTGATATTTTTGAAGCCCTTACTTCATCGGACAGGCCGTATAAAAAAGCCCACACACTCTCTGAATCCATAGAAATTCTATATAATATGAAAAATCAGCACCGTGTAGATCCGGACCTTTTTAATCTTCTGTTGTATTCGGGAGCTTATAAAGAATATGCTGAAAAATTTCTTCAGCCGTCACAGATAGATTCAGTTGATGTTTCAAAATACCTTTGAAAAAATGGATTTAGATCTGTTTAACACTCTCCGGGGTGGGAGATAATTTTATTGTACTGAAATTTTTATTTTCCGAAGTATATCTTGAAATCAAGGTCTTTCTTTTCATGGTTGACTATTGAAGTCCAGACTATTTTCCTTTTTTCTTTAGGTATTTTTCCGTAGATCCTATCCTTAATTCTGTCAAGAAGAACAGACTGGCTTTTCATGTTGTCCATTTTTTCTTTTTCTTCTTTTGTGAAGTATTCCTCTGTATGTTTGACTATCAGTTCCTTAATCCCTGTACTGTATTTATCAATAATCTGTTTATAGCTGGCATACACATTTTCACTGTAAACAACTACAAAATAGTCTATCTCTGGAATGTTCGGCAGAAGAGTTGCTACTTCCGAAAGCTTTGAGACAGCTTCTTCATAATGGTTATGCATAAACAGGTCCAGAGAATCACGGGCAAGTTTGATAACTGAAATATTATTGAATGTTAATATATTTCCATTATTCTCAGGTAATTTCAGGCTGAACAGAGGAATCCGGTTACAGACATCACATATAAGTTCAATCAAACTGGAAAATACGTTTTCATTCCAGAGTTTTTTCCTGAGAGAATCAATTAAATCTATCATTATCCCCTGGTATTTCATTCTGTATTTTTCTTTGTCGTCTATTATTACTTCAAAAATTGTCAGATTTATTCCCTTGAATCCTACATGGCCGGCATTGAAAAAATCTATCAGATGCTCAGTAAGAAACGGGTCTTTCTTAATTGTTGCTTCAGCAATGAAATTTCCTGCAACATGGTTTGACACTAATATCCTGTTGGTATTTTTTGATATCTTGTTTGCCTGAGCCTGTAGTCTTGCTGCAGTATTAACTACAGTTCCTGAAAGGTCTCCGTCAGATGTAATTATAAGAGGTGTATATTTTTTGCCGCCGGCAATTCCTGCAGATATTGTCATATCCGGCAGAAAAGCAGGTCTTGAACCTCTGGATTTTATAATTTTCTCATTTTTAATAATATTTTTTCCGGCAAAATAATCTGCGATCTGTACTGTTGTTTCTACAACATCAAGGGCTGAAGACCCTCCAAGAATAATTTCATCTCCCCTGGCTCTCTTGCAGATGACGTTGTTTTCTCTTGCCATTCGCGTAATATTTTTATCGATGAAATCATCCAGTTTTTGAAGACGCGAAGTGTTGATTCCTGAATTGAAGCAGAAGGCAGTATACCCGTGGATATCAATAAAGCCGATATAAATATTGGTAATAGTCATATTCCTTTTTAAATCTGCGGCAAATGGATACTCCTGATTTGGAATTGTCAGTTTTTTCCAGAGTTTCGGATATTCATCCGGTGAAAGCTGGTTGAAAAAACCCCAGTTAAGTCTGCGAAGCAGATAAAAGGCGTTTTTGAGAGCATGTTCTTTTGTGTTTGATTGAGGTATTTTCTCTGTCAGTGAAACAATCTGATCAAATGCTGTTATTTCTTTTTTAATGAGTTTGACATACAGAAAGAAAAACAGTTCATACGAGGTTGTGTTTTCATTAAAATCATTAATTCTAACCATTTGATATATTTTCGGATACAATGTACATGTTATACAGGAAAAGTATTATGAAGTACTGTATGAAATATTTAATTGATCAAAATACTTGCAGATATTTTTTTTTATTTGATTTACAATAAATTGATATTTTGTCCCTGTTCCGGAGGTTTAATATGGATTTCAGCATCAAGACATTGGGTGAATGCAGATTCAGATCGCCTATTCTGGATAATTATCCTCATCTTGAATCGGCCTTTATTGATGAAAATAAGCGTGTCAGACTTAATGTTATTGTTGATGTTAACGGACCTGATACAGAAGAACCTACACTTGAAATTGCCGGACAGAGACGGAAACTTTATTTTAATCCTCCATATACCCGGGCTGCCATTGTTACCTGCGGTGGACTCTGCCCCGGCCTCAATGATGTAATCAGATCAATAGTAATGGAATCCCATTATCATTACGGTGTAACCTCAATCATGGGAATCAGATACGGTTATAACGGGCTGAAAGAGGGAAGTCCCTATGCCCCGGTGGAACTGACTCCCGATAAAGTCAAGGATATCCACAAGATAGGCGGAACAATTTTAGGCTCATCCCGCGGCGGAACCGATAACATCAATTCGCTTGTTGATTCACTTGAAAAAATGGGGATAAATATTCTATATACAATCGGGGGTGATGGTACACTTACCGGTGCACATGAAATTGCCTCAATTGCGGAAAAAAGGGGACTTCCTCTTTCTGTAATCGGGATACCCAAGACTATTGATAATGATATAAATTTCATACAAAAATCTTTCGGATTTGAAACTGCTTTTTCCAAGGCTGTTGAGGCAATTTCAGGAGCTCATGTAGAAGCAAACGGAGCTCCCAACGGGGTAGGTCTTGTGAAGCTTATGGGCCGGCATTCCGGGTTTATTGCTTCCTATGCATCGCTTGCGATGAATGATGTAAACTTTATTCTTGTCCCGGAGCAGCCTTTTGACCTTGATCCTCCTAACGGGCTTTTATATCATCTTGAAAATTATCTCATTAAAAGAAAACACGCTGTTATATGTGTTGCAGAAGGGGCAGGGCAGGAACATATGGTATCAGCTAAAGGAAATACTGAAAGGGATAAGTCAGGCAATATCAAATTAAACGATATAGGTGTATATATTAAAGAAAGAATTACAAGCTACTTCAGGGACAGGAAGAGTGAAGTTAATGTTAAATATATCGATCCCAGCTATTTGATAAGGAGTGAACCGGCCTGCCCCAACGATTCTCTTTTCTGCGGCCTTCTCGGGCAGTATGCTGTTCACGCAGGTATGGCAGGAAAAACAGATATGATAGTCGGTATGATCAATGATACATATATACATGTTCCTATTAAAGCAGCAGTAACAGGAAGAAAAACCATTGATGTCACTTCCCAGTTCTGGAATAATGTCCTGCAGGCGACAGGACAGCCGGGAAATATGAAAAACGGCTGAAAAAAGGGGCTTCCCCGTTTTACCGGAAAGCCCCCTGATATTTTATTTCCATAAAAATTATTTTACTACCATCACATTTGTCTTGGCATACTGCAAAACCTTGTTGCTTACGCTTCCCAGGAAAAATCCCTGAAATTTGCTTAATCTTCTGCGCCCTACAATAATAAGGTCGTGTTTTTCTTTTTCTGCCAGAGTGCATATATTTTCGACAGGAGATCCCTTTTTTATCACTGTTTTAACATTGATCCCTTTGCTTTCCAGTGCTTTCTTTGCGGTTTCAGCAGCGTTTTCATAGAAACCTGTCTGTTCCTTTTTTAATCTGGCCATAACGTCCTGCGGTACATTGCTTGCATAATTCATGTTATCTGCGTTTTCTATGACTGAAAGAACAGTAACTTCGGCATTCATCGCAAGGGCAAGTTTAGCCGCTTCTTCAATTGTCTTTAAAGCCTGTTCTGATCCGTCTGTTGTAACAAGAATTTTATACATAAATATTCCCTCCTGCTGATTTGTACATCCTGATATGATAAATATTATTTCATTATCCCTGTACAAATTAAAGATAAAAAAACTTAATTGCAGTGTCAAGATGATAAATATTTTTATGGAACCTTTGTAATCCATCAATCTGCCAATATTATCTAAAATCCTTTAATTCCTGAAAAGAAAATTGATAAATAATTAAAATTAATGCATAATGATTAAAATTGATAATCCAAGGAAATAAAATGGCTATTGATGATACTATTCAGCTTGTTACATTTAATCTCGGAAAAGAACAATATGGTATAGATATTATGCAGGTTGAGGGGATAGTCCGTGAGCATGAAATCAGGAATATACCTAACGCTCCGGCCTTTGTTGAAGGAATTTTCAACTTAAGAGGCGACATACTCCCTGTAATCAATCTTCATAAGCGGTTTCACCTGGAAAAAATTAAAAAAGATGAATCAGATGAACTTTTAAGCGGTTTAATAATTATTAAGGTCAACGGGATGAAACTGGCTGTCAAGATTGATAAAGTCGCTAAAGTAATTACTATCAATAAAAACAAGATACAGCCGCCCCCTCAGATGATAAAGGGGATCGGAAGTGAGTATATTGAGGGTGTTACTCCTCTTGAGGACCAGTATATTATCATTCTTGATATTGACCGCCTTTTTGCTCTCAAAGAATTGAAACAGCTTGAAAGTCTTAAATAAAAAACAAGGATAATTGATGAGCATCAGTGTATTTAAACCTTTTATTAATCGAAAAGACATGAACAGCGTATTAAGCTGTCTTGTGAGCGAAAAACTTGCGAACGGAAGTATTGCAAAACAGTTTTCTGCTGACTTGAGCAGACATCTCGGAGCAGATGAAGGCTTCCTTCTTAAAGAATACAGGCGGGCAATTGAAATTGTTTTAAAATCATCAATTAATCCTGAAAAAGATCTTGTTTTAATATCACCTCTCTCTTCGTTCTATTATAAAAAAGCAGCGGATGATGCCGGTTTAAAACTCCTTTTTATAGATATCGATCCAGATACCGCAAATATATCATTTGAAAAACTGTCTGAAGCAGTTGAAGAAAACCGCAGCCGCATACATTCTGTAGTTGTCGACTCACCGCTGGGATTTGTCCCTGAGATTGAAAAAATATCAGAAATGGAAATAAATATTATTGAAGATATTTCCAATTCATTCGGGGCGCAGGCCGGGGATAAAAAGCTTGGCAGTTTCGGTAATTTTACAATAATGAATATGGACCCTGAGAGGATCATTACAACCGGAAGCGGCACTTTTATTGCGGGAAAAAGCAAAAAAGAGAAAGATATGCTCCGCAGCAGCATTTTACCTTATGGAAACGACATTCTGCTTCCAGACCTGAATGCTGCTATCGCTGTCACACAGCTTGCCAATATTGAAAAAATTGTAAATGTAAGAGCAGAAATAGCTGAAAACTATGTTCAGGCTGTAATGAAAACAAGGAATAAAACTTTCCTTCAAAAAAATGAATTCAGTAATGTATATTGCAGTTTTGCTGTTATTGCTGAAAGCAGTGTAAAGGAAATTAAAAAATATGCCCAGAAAAAAGGTATTGATACTGCCGATGCCTTTGAAGGTTCAATTATAAAAAATATTACTATTGAGGACTGCCCGGAGGCACAGAAGCTTAACATGAGGTGTCTGCTTTTCCCTTTGTATCCGAATATTGGAAAAAACAATGCGGAAAAGGTAATCAAGGTTATTTCAACACTGCCGTAAACGGTTAAGAAAATTCAGGTGACAGGGTTTGAAGTAATTTGCGATATACATAAAATACAGGAAATACTTTCAGATGAACAATGATGAACTGATTTTAATAATTTATAATCCTGAAAAAAACGATGCGGAAAAAATGTCCATTGAAATTCATGATTTCCTGGATTCAAAAAATATAGAAAATAAAATATGCAGCAGCAAAAATATTCCTGACTCATATTTCAATAAAAAGCACAGGCTTGTTATAACACTCGGAGGGGACGGGACAGTCTTATACTGTTCAAGGATATTTTCCCCTTTTAAAACGCCTATCTTTGCCATAAATTTTGGAGAAATCGGGTTTATAACAGAAATAGAAAGAAAAGACTGGAAAAAATCACTTACCTCTTTTCTGGATAACGATTATCAGGTGAAAAGACATCTGATGCTCAGGGTTTCCGTATACAGAAAAGGGGAAAAGGTTTACCAGGTATGCTGTCTAAATGACAGTGTTATTACTGCAGGCGGCGGTGCAAAAATTGTCAAGCTTGATGTTTACATAGATGATTTATACCTTGGGGAATACAGGGCCGACGGTATAATAGTTTCAAGTCCCACAGGCTCAACTGCCTATTCAGCAGCCGCAGGCGGACCGCTTCTGTTCCCTGAAATGGATGCGGTGATGCTCACACCGATATGCCCTTATTCGCTTTCAAACCGGGCAATTATTCTGCCTGTGGATAAAAGAATCAGAATCTCGGTTGAGAAAGAGCAGCGGGTTGACCTGATTCTTACTTCAGATGGTCAGGAAATTTTCAAACTTCAGAAAGGCGATAATATTTTAATTGACAAGTCACAGTACCGTGCATTGATTATAAAGTCTCAGCAAAATCTTTTTTTCAACAAGGTAAAGTCCAAGCTTAACTGGTCTGGAGGGCCAAATAATGCTTGAAGAGATATATATAAAGAATATTGCTTTAATAGATGATATAAAAATCGAATTTACCTCCGGATTCAATGTTCTGACGGGAGAGTCAGGCTCAGGTAAATCCCTCATCGCCGGTGCGATAGGGCTTCTGAAAGGGGTTAAAGGGGACACGGGAGTAATCAGAACGGGAGAAGACTCAGCTGAAGTTGCTGGTGTATTCGGAATAAAAAACAATCAGGATGTACTTGACTGGCTGTCTTTTAAAGGGATATCTGCTGAGGATGATTCCATTATTATCAGAAGGTCAGTAAAAGCTAACGGCAGAGGCACGATAACAGTCCAGTCTACACCTTTAAACAGAAGCGAACTGATTGAACTCACATCACTGCTTTTTGATATTCACGGGCAGAACGAACATCATACAATCATGAGCGAGGAGAGGCAGCGGAATCTTCTCGACAGCTATTCAGGACTTCCTGGAGATACGTCATTCTTTTCTTCTCTTTTCAGCGAACTTGGAAAGATGAAAAAAAGGCTCACTGGACTTGAACTCTCTGAAAAAGAGCGGCTCCGCGAGATCGATATACTCAAATTCACAATAAATGAAATCAATGAGGCAAAAATATCGGCTGCTGAGGATGAAGAGATTGAAAAAGAGCACAAGATGCTTGTTGAACATGAAAAGCTTTTCAGATTTGTGGCGGAATCCCGTGACGAGTTTTCAGAAAGTGCTACAGGAATTATTCCCCGCCTTAAAAATACACTGAATACTTCATCTGCTGCAGCAGCTATAGATGAGAGCCTTCTGCCTCTTTCAGAAAGACTTTCAAACGCTTTTTTTGAAATTGAGGATATAGCTGAATTGCTCAGGGATTATGTACTTAAAGATAACTTCAGTCCGGCAAGACTTGCAAAATGCGAGGAGAGGCTTGCTGTTCTTCACCGGTTGAAAAAAAAGTACGGGCCTGAAATTGCCGATGTTATAAACCATCAGAATATTTCAGAAATTCGTCTTGCTGAGCTTGAAAATCTGGCTATAGACAGGGAAGAGCTTAAAGTTGAGATAAAAAAAACGGAAGATGAGGTGCTGAAAAAAGCATTGGTACTCTCGGAGGAAAGGAAGAAGAATTCCGCAGTTCTTGAAAAAAAGATAGAAGATGTGCTTAAACAGCTGGGTATGCCGGAAGTGGTTTTCAGCATCCAGGTTAAATCCCGGAAAAATGATTCCGGCAAACCGGTATGCGGAAGTTACGGATTTGACCAGGTGGAGTTTTTGATATCGCCCAACACAGGAGAGCCTCTCAAGCCAATAGACCAGATTGCCTCCGGTGGTGAAATGTCACGTATAATGCTTGCCGTAAAAAGTGTTCTCTCTGACAGCGACCCGGTTGATTCAATGCTTTTTGATGAAATCGACTCCGGTATCGGAGGAGAAGTGGCTGTTTCACTCGGGTATCATCTTCAAAAACTATCAAAAATCAAACAGATAATTTGCATAACTCATCTTGCTTCCATCGCTGTTAATGCCGATAATCATATAAGGGTTAATAAAATTATTGAAAATAAAAGAACTGTAACACGGGCGGAAAAAGTCGATAATGACAGCAGGGTAACAGAAATTGCCAGAATGCTGTCCGGCGACCAGAGCGCTAATGCTTCTCTTGAACACGCAAGGGTGCTTCTGTCAAAAAGAGGGTTGAATGGGTAAGATAACTCAAGAGGCAAGAAAAAATTATACAGAGCATATTACAAAATACAAGCAAATAATGGAAGAAATTGTAAAAAAGGAAAACAGCTTCAATACAGATCTCAAAACAGGAAAAATAACAGAAAAAATTGAATACAAAAAAATTGAAATCGCGGATAATGTTTTAAACCTAAGCTCCTACTACATACTTCTCAACTCGCTATCCTCAAATCTGCTTGGTGTAAAAAATGAAAACTTCCTTAATGAAGCGCGTAAATCAGTTTACAGGGCTCTTATCTATCTTGAAAGTGTTGTAACAGATGAAATTGATATCCCGTTTTCTGAACTGTCCGTAGCCCTGGATAAAATATCCGAGCTTTCTGATGAAAAAAGGTTTAATACTGTAAAAAAACTCGGGTTTACAATTGATATGATTAAAGATTCTTTCGGGGAAAATTCAAAATGGAAATGGTCTTTTGTAGAGCTTGAAGGGCGTTTCGCAACAGTTGCTAAAAATATGATAAACTACAAAACTCTTGTTTCAGGGATGGACCCTACGGCAGCGGGATATGAACTCAGGGTATATCACTTAAACCTTGTCAAGAAAATGCTTATGCTTGCGGCAACCCGCTACAGGGAAAAATATGAACTTAACACCTTCCGGATTGATGATTTTAAACTGGCGCTCAACTATCTGTCTGCCCTAAGAAGAATACATGTATATCTTGGTGAGACAAATGATTCTGAAACTGTGAAAAAGAATCTTGAAATCTGGAAAAACAAGATGGAAAAAGATTCAAGTAAAAGTATCTGACCGGTCCTGACTGCTTATCAATAAACTTTTATGGCAATATCCATTATTTTAAGACATTAACACTTCATTAACAGCAGTCAGCAAATAAATTTGAATGTAGTCAGTTTTTTTTCAGGTCATGCAGGGAATCTTCAGGATAAAGTTCTCCAAGCAGCATCATTTTGAAATTTTTGTCCCTGCCGGCATAGAAAACAGGCGCATCTCCTTCGCAGAATTCCGACAGCACCTGTCTGCAGGCTCCGCATGGAGGAACGGGAGATGGGGAATCCGCGCAGTATACGGCAACGGCTGTAAACACTTTTTTCCCACAGCCGGCCGCAGTGCTTACTGCAGAGCGTTCGGCACAGATTGTAAGACCGTAGGATCTGTTTTCAATATTGCATCCGGTAAATATGCTGCCGTCGGTGCATAAAAGAGCCGCCCCGACATGAAACCCTGAATAAGGTGCATAAGAAAAGCGGGATGCAAAAACTGCAGCTTCTTTTAAATTTGTATAATCCATGTCCAGTTCTCCTCCGTAATATTTCGTTGACACCTGCAAATCTATTATATACAATTGAATATGATTACAGCAAGGCCGGATAAACAGCAGGATTTATGAAAAAAAAACGAAAAAAAATCAGTGTTTTGTTCTTCCTGATCATATATATATTTCTTGCTCCTGAATATGAGAATAATTCCATAAAATTTTCTCCGGTCTGGGTTCTGAATGCGCTTAAGCCTGAGCAGGGGGACGCAGAAAAGAATTCCCTGATTCCGTTCAGACTTGGAGAGGTTTTCGGATATTTTGACCGCAGCGGAAAGACTTCATTTATAGACAGGGTTTTTTACAATACTGCTCAGAATAAAAAATATTTTATCAATTATACTTCTGTAACGGAAAATCTTGTTGTAAATAAAAATGACAGAACTTTTGTTTCGAATTTAAAGACAGCAGGTTATCCCTATTTTATCGATGACAGGCTTTTTGTAATTTCAGCAAACAGCAAAAAAATATCGGAATGGAGTATTGAAGGGGAGAATATTTTTTCCTATGAAAATGAATCGGAAATTATATCTTCCGATGCCAATATTGATACCTATATTGCAGGATTTGTAGACGGGTCTGTCATAATTACGGATAAAGACAGAAAAATTGAAAAGCTGATGAAACCGGAGTTGAGCAGAATAAATGCTGTTTACGGACTTGCCATTTCAGGTGATTCCGACCTGATAGCCATGATAACAGGTCTTGATCCCCAGTACATGATTATAATGGAGAAAAAACACAACCAGTACAGCAGGATATATACTTACCAGTTCAATAATAATCTGAGACATTCACGGTACATAACATTTTCAGATGACAACAGATATCTTTTTTTTGAAAGTGAAAATATTTTTTACTGTTATGATTTTCTGACTAAATCCCTTTCAAACACTCCTCTTGAGGGTAAGATCATTGCTGTACATTATCTGTCTGATTCAGGTTTCTCCGCTGTTAAAACTGAAGGTCCGGCAGGGCAGTCGTATTTTTATCTGATTTATCCTGACGGCAGCATTCTGTACAGAAATAAAAGCAAATCAGGCAATGTTTTCATGACCGGCAGCGGCGGAAGATTTTATTTCGGAACAGGTAATTTTATATATTCGGTAGATATACTTGATGATTAAATCCACTGTCCCGGAGAGGAATAACAGCATGAAAAAATATTTTGTTTTTTTTCTGTTATTAATTATAAATGCCGCAACTCTTTATTCCCTGCAATGGCCGGTTGAGAAATGGGTTCTCCAGTCAACATTTGCTGAAAACAGGGGTGATCACTATCAAACAGGTATAGGAATAGGGGGGGGAGAACAGAAGGTTCTGTCTGTTGCGGACGGGGAAATTGTCTATTACCAGGAAGAAAATACTTTTTCAGCCCTTCCTTCCGGGCTCGGCAATTATATCGTAATTGAGCATGAAAGACAGCTCAGAACTACCTATGCAAATCTGAAAAAGGATTCCATAGATAAAAAAAGCATAAAAGTCAAAGCTGGTGATAAAATCGGCCTTATAGGCGACAGCGGAGCATCCAGCGGCCCTGTTCTCCATTTTGAGGTTATTGATCTCGAACTCAATGAAATTGTTAACCCCCTCATGCTGCTTCCTCCTGCCGGAGACAAAACAAAACCGGCCATTAAAGAGGTTTTTATAGAAATGACAGGAAGCGAGAATGAGATAAAACTCTCACCCCGGAATGATATAAAGGCCGGAAAATATGATTTAAGCGCGGTAATCTATGATACCAGCGAATATGTTGATTATTTTTGTCAGCTTGCCCCGTATAAGATAAATGTCTACATTAACGGCGAAGAAGCTGCCTCTATATCCTATAATTCCATTAAAAAGAATGATAAATCGCTTGTATTAAGCAGCAACATGAAGAAAGTATCTGAATACTATAAAAACACCGTGAATAACTGGCATATTTATCTTGGGCAGTTCGAAATCAGCGCGGGAATGATCCGGGTAGAAATTGCAGCATCAGATTTTGCAGGAAACGAAACTTCAAAAGAATTTTTACTGGTTTCCCAAAAATAGGTCAGGGCATTAGTTGAAAACTTATTCAAAAATCCCTTCAGGAGAGAGACTTAAGGGCATTTTATGCCCCCTGTGCGGCAGCGGAGAAGAGAAGCACACTCTTCTTTATACTTATGATCTCTATAGTTTTAAAAAATGCTCAGGCTGCTCTCTTGTCCTTCAGAATCCCCAACCGCTTTTCCCTGACCTGTCCCAGAGGTATGATGAAGATTATTTTAAATACGAAATTGAGAATGAGGAATCCTTTTTTTCACTTATGATGATGGCCCTTTCTGACATAGGTTTTGACAGCCTTGATTTATCATCATTTAAAAAGTTGAGAATTCTTGATATCGGATGTGCGACAGGCAGATTCCTTTTGGAATTCAGAAACAGAGACTGGGAAACTGCCGGAGTCGAAATATGCTCAAGGGCTGCAGAGTACGGAAATAAACAAAGAGGGGTAAATATTCACAATTGTACGCTTGAAGAGGCACATTTCCCTGAAAAAAGTTTTTCTGTTGTTCATGCATCGCATCTTATAGAACATCTCAATGATCCGGCTTCATTCCTTAGAGAGATCCACAGGATTCTTGATGACAGGGGATTTCTGATAATTGTCACCCCCAATATTAAAAGTCTGCAGGGATTCCTTTTCAGGTCCGGATGGAGGTCCGCAATTGCTGATCATCTTTTTCTGTATTCACTTAAAACACTTGAGAATATATGCATTAAATACGGTTTTAAGCTGATAAGGAAAAAAACATGGGGAGGTCTTGCAAAAGGGCTTGCCCCTCCTGCCGTAAAAAAAATATTTGATAAAGTTGCAAAAAAAACCGGGACAGGTGATGTTATGGTAATGCTTTTTCAGAAAAAAGCAGAAAATCCATGAGTCTGACTATAATTTATTTGTTAACCCTCCATGATACAGCCAAAGTTCAAAAACAAAATATCGCTATTGACACTCCAAAATCATTTTAATAGGATAATTTTAAAACCGGGGGGAGACCTTATGACCAAAGATAGACTCAAGTCATATTCATATTCTTCTTTGAAAGAAATGGCCAGAAAGGAAGGAATCATAAATTATCAGAATCTCCCTCTGGAAAAACTCATCGATGCTGTAATAGAAGCTCTTGAAGAAAACAGAAATGACAGAATTATATCCAACAGTATAATTATCAGGGGAGAAGAGAAAAAATTCGATATATTCCGGGATGAGGAAATTGAAACCCAGGACATAAATGAATATTCTATACCTGAAAGTTACAATGAAACAAAAATACATATAATGCTTGTTGAGCCGCTGCTTGCCTATGCATACTGGGACCTCTGTGAAAAAGACAGACTTGTTTATTCCAATACTGTAAAACAGGGCAAACTGCTGCTGCGTGTCCATGAAAAATCAAATGAAGATAGAATTGAAGATGAAAATATTCCGGATTTTTTTGATATCCCGGTAAGGCTGAAAGATGAGAACTGGTATATAAATCTTCCATCACATAATTCAAGTTATTCTATCGAACTTATACTGTATATGTACGGAGATGAGAGAATACTCTGCACATCAAACACAATAACCGGCCCGCCAAGGACAATGGAAGATATAAAGACATGTCAGGATTGTTTAAGCGAGGATTTTCTGGTCCTTTCCGGATTTTATGATTTTACAGATGGACCTTCAGATAACAGCATACCTCAGCGTATTATTTCATTTCTTGATAATAAATACCTGATTGACACAGAAAATTAAGAGGACCTGCGAATGCATAACGGATATTTATTATTTGTCTTGAATGCTCATTTACCTTTTGTGAGACATCCGGCTTACAACCGCTTTATAGAGGAGAACTGGCTCTATGGCGCCATATCCGAGACATATCTGCCTCTGCTAAGGGCATTCAACAGGCTTGACCGGGATAATGTTCAATTCTGCGTGACACTGGCAATTTCTCCGACACTTGCATCCATGCTTTCCGATGAAATGCTTCAGGGCAGGTATTTACAGTATCTTGATGAGAGAATTGAACTTGGTAAAAAAGAGATAGAACGAACATCATTTGATCCGGTTTTTAACAGGCTTGCAAAGATGTATCATTCCTCCAATATCCAGAACCGTACTGATTTTACTGATCTTTATAAATTGAATATCCTGAAAGGATTCAAGGAGCTTGAGAAGAAGGGACGGCTCCAGATAATTACATCAGCCGCAACACATGCATATCTCCCGTTTTATTCTGATTACAGCAATGCTCTTGAAGCCCAGGTGCAGACAGCTGTAATTTCCCACAGCAGGATTTTCGGCAAAGAACCATCCGGATTTTGGCTTCCGGAACTTGGATATGCGCCTGGAATTGAAAAAACACTTAAAGCAAATAATATTAAATATTTTTTTACAGCAGGCTATTCATTCCTGTTTGCGAAGGAATTTCCCAAATACGGAATATATGCGCCTGTATCATGTTCTCCCGGTATAAATGCTTTCTGCAGGGACATACTTACATCCAATTCTGTCTGGTCATATGATGACGGTTATCCCGGTAACCGTACTTACAGGGAATATTACAGGGACATCGGTTTTGAAATGACAGATGAATACCTTGAAAACATTGTCTATAAAGATCGTGTAAGGGTAAACACAGGATTCAAATATTACGCAAATACAGGAAAACCGAGGGAAGAAAAAAAGCCTTATGACATTGATGAGGCGCAGCAGAAAGTGAATGAACATGCTGAAAACTTTATCTACAGGATGCAGAAACAGGTGAAAAAACTTTCAAAACACATGGACAGGCCTCCTGTTTTTGTATGCCTTTACGATGCGCAGATTTTCGGTCACTGGTGGTATGAGGGTATACCCTGGCTTGAAAAGGTTTTAAGGCTCACTTCATCGGATAACAGTCTCACTACGATCAGCGCTGATGATTATATTGAAAAATGGCCTGAAAACCAGAAAAACGAAATCTCTTTTGCAAGCTGGGGCAACAACGGTTATGCCAGAATATGGTGCAGCGGAAGCAATGACTGGGTTTATAAGCATGTCCATATAGTTATTGATAAAATGGCAGAACTTGTCAAAAGATTCCCTGATGAAAAAGGACTTAAGGAAAGAGCACTTAATCAGGCCGCGAGGGAGGTTCTTCTCTCCCAGGCATCGGACTGGCCTTTTATTATGCAGACAGGAATTGCAAAACCATATGCCGAGAAACGGGTAAAGGAACATATACATAACTTTCTTGTAATATACGATAATCTCTGCCGTAACACTGTAGATACTGAATGGCTGACCGGGATAGAGAAGGAAAACAATCTTTTTCCTGACATTGATTACAGGATTTTTATGGACAGCAGTACATGATATCCAGTGTCGGAAACCGGATCAGATCAGGCTTTCAAGTTCAGATAAGGTAAGCTGCTCGAGGTGAAATGACGTAACTGTTTCATTCCTGTCTTCCCTTGTTGTTTTTTTATAGACCCTGAATGCTATTGTTTTTATACTTGGGAATGGAAGCCTCGCTGGATAGCCGTTGATGTCAACTATCTGATTTACAGTCAGCATATGGGGTATTTCCTGCCTGTCTCCTTCCGGATATACTATCTCCCTGATATCGTATTTCATCAGCACCTCATATTATTCCAGTATTATTCAATTATAGTAAAAGTAATCCCATTATCCTTCCATACTTAAAATATGTTAAGTACCCAGGGCGGTAAAATATAGTTTTTTCAATGTTGGATTAAAAAACAAAGTTGACATATGAATTTAATCCTTTATTATTACTTTGAGTGGTAAAAAGTGGTAAAAAATAGGGGAAAGTGGTATTTAGTGTGTTAAGCGGGGAATTTGTTAATAATATTGATGAAAAAGGGCGCATTATGATTCCTGTAAAGTTAAGGGCTGCCATAGATGGCGATTCTCTTATCCTTACCAGGGGCGTTGATCAGTGTCTCTGGCTTTTCCCCGTTTCCGAGTGGCAGAAGGTTTCACAGCAGATTATGTCTGCAACTTCAATTCTTCAGGCAAGGGCGCGGATGATCCAGAGAAGAATTATCGCACCTGCTCAGGAAACTGAAATCGACAGATCCGGCAGGATAAATATAGCGCCTGTTTTGAGGACATTTGCACAGCTTAAAAAGGAATGTGTAATACTTGGGATAAATAATTATATTGAAATATGGGATGAAGAGGTTTATCAGAAATACTGGGAGGAGAATGAGGCTGATTTTCAGAAAGCTGCGGAAGAGCTTGGAAAAATAGTCTCGGTATAACATGGTTGAAGTAGTCCATTATTCCGTAATGAAAAATGAAGTTGTCTCATTTTTAAAACCTGATAAACCCGGTCAGATTCTTATCGATGCAACTACAGGAGAAGGCGGGCATTCCGAGTGGTTTTTAAAACGCTATCCTGATATCAATGTTGTCTGCCTTGATGCTGATGAAGCGATAATGGATATAGCCAGAAAAAGGCTTGAGTGCTTTGGAAGCCAGGTGAGATTTTACAACAAGTGGTTTAATGCTTTTTTCAGGGATTATCCGTCAGACCTTGAACGGCCGGACAGAATCCTCTTTGATCTCGGTATTTCAACATTCCATTATGAAAAAGCGGAAAGGGGATTTTCATTCAGGAAGGACGAAAATCTGGATATGAGGCTTGAAAAACACCTTGAAATTTCGGCCGCGGATATTGTTAATACTTATCCGCAGAAAGAGCTTGCTGACATAATCTATGAATACGGCGAAGAGAGGTATTCCAGGAAAATTGCAGAAGCTGTAGTCAGGTACAGGAAAAACAGCAGGATAAGAACTACAGGGGAATTTGCCGAGATTATCTGGAATGCTGTTCCTGTTTCCTACAGGCATGGGAGAATTCATCCTTCCACACGCACTTTCCAGGCTTTGCGTATTGCTGTAAACGGCGAACTCGCGCGTCTTAAGGAAGCTCTTGAAGGGGCCCTTTCTGTCCTTAATGTGGGCGGGCGGATAGGTGTTATAAGCTTTCATTCGCTTGAGGACAGGATTGTGAAGCATTTTTTCAGGGATATGGCCAAAGATTGTATATGCCCTCCTGAAACGCCGATATGTAATTGCAGGGGAGTAAAAATTGTTGAATTGATTACAAAAAAACCTGTTGTTCCGGAGGCAGAAGAAATCAATGATAATCTGCCTTCACGGAGTTCAAAATTGCGTGTCATTGAAAAGGTTAACGAACTATGAAAAGTGTTAAAAAAACAGTTCTTGTGGCACTTGCTGTTATTACAGTGCCTGTTCTCCTTTTTCTGAATGTATGGCAGGGATTCCGTTATGAAAGGATGAATGCTGAGATCAGAAATTATGAATATGAGCAGAAAGAATGGTTTGAGGAGAACAAAAGAATGCTGGCTGCCTTATCTGTATACAGTTCTCCGGCCAGAGTTGAAAAAATTGTTGATGAGGATTCGGAATTAAGCATACAAAAGCCCGGACAGGCCATAATAATAAAATTTTCGCGGAATCAGGAAGGAGTTGCAGGTGAGTAATGAGTCTCTGATGTCAGTAAGGGAAGCCGCTTTAATGATGAATGGCACTCTGCTGACAGAGGGGCCTGAACCCTATTTGAGCTCTGTTGCAATAGATTCAAGGAAAGTTGAGCCTGGTTCTCTCTTTATTGCCCTTAAAGGGGAAAAAAGTGACGGGCATAAATATATCGGAAATGCAGTTTCTGCAGGCGCTGTATGCTGCGTAATAGAGAATGAAAACAGTGAGACAATAGCTCTTAAGGAAAATCAGTCCTGCGTATTTATTCTCGTAAAGAATACTCTCAGGGCGCTTCAACTGCTTGCCGGACAGTACCGCGCCAAATTTGAAAACATTTTTATTGTCGGGATTACCGGAAGCAGCGGAAAAACAACTACAAAGGAACTGCTTGCTTCGATACTTGCAAAAGAGAATCTGACAGTAATGAATGAAGGCAATCTTAATTCTGAAACAGGGCTGCCTCTTTCCATGTTCAGAATAAAAACCGCTCACAGATTCGGTGTTTTTGAACTGGGGATCAACCATGCCGGTGAAATGGATGTTCTGGTGGATATCTTAAGACCTGATTATGCTGTACTTACAAATATCGGCACTGCCCATATAGGGCTGCTTGGTTCAAAAGATCGTATCGCAAATGAAAAAGTGAAAATTTTCCACAGCTTCGGCAATTTGAAAGCTGGAATTGTGTATGAAAAGGATGATTTTGCCCCGCAAATATTAGCCGACAGCAGATACGGAAAGATAATATCATTATACGGCCTGGAAAGTCAGAAGAATGAGGTTTCTGTAATTGATAAAGGGCTAAACGGAACTGAAATAACACTTGGAAAAGAAAAAATAGCATTTCCCCTTATCGGAAATCATAATCTGCTTAATGCCCTTGCTGCATTAAAAGCTGCCAAGTACCTTGGAATAGATAACGTAAAAATAAAAGAAGCTCTTGAAGAGGCAAAACCTCTGTTTGGAAGGGGCGAAATAACCAATACTCCTGTAACTGTGATATCAGACTGCTACAATTCAAATCTGGAATCTGTTAAAGCAGCCCTTGATTTTCTTGACAGCATTCCGTGGAGCGGGAGAAAAGCTGTTCTGCTGGGTTCAATACTTGAACTTGGAGACAGTTCGGATGATATCCATAATAAAGTTGCAGATATGGCTGTACAAAGCTGTGCTGATGCAGTTTTTCTTTTTGGAAAGGAAATTGAAAAAGCATATAGCGGCTTAACCGGCAGAAAAAAGGATAAACACATGTTCTGGACAGATGATCCGGGAAAGATGAACGATGCGCTTTCCGGGTATCTGTGTACGGGAGATATTATCCTTCTTAAAGGTTCAAGGGGAATGTCTCTTGAGAGGTTTCTTGAAATTATCGGAAAAATAAACAGGATGGTGCCAAATTGCTGAAAGAAATATTTCTGCCGCTTATCGGTAAATTAACATTTTTTAATATCTTTCAGTATATCACTTTCAGGGCGGCTTATGCGGCTGTTACAGCCCTGTTCTTGTCGCTTTTTTTCGGGCCTATGCTTATAGAATGGCTCAAAAAACAAAAAATGGGACAGGAGATAAGGGATGACGGACCAAGCACTCATCAGGTTAAATCCGGAACTCCCACAATGGGCGGCATACTTATAATATTTTCCATTGTTGTCTCTGTACTGCTCTGGCAGGATATAAAAAATATCTATACCTGGATATCCATCATATCAATACTCGGCTTCGGCCTGATCGGTTTTGTAGATGATTACCTCAAGGTTTTTAAAAAGAATTCTGCCGGTATGCATGCAAAGTTTAAATTTATAGCCCAGATTCTGCTGTCGCTTGTGATAGTTACTTTTATTTTCGTTAACAGCAATAAGGAAACAACGCTCCTTTATATTCCTTTTTTCAAGTATCCGGTGCTTGATCTCTCATATTTTTATATCCCCTTTGGTGTACTGCTTCTTGTAGGGACTACAAATGCGGTAAATCTTACTGACGGCCTTGACGGGCTTGCGATAGGGCTTGTTCTTCTTGCCGGAATTGCATTTGCAATCCTTACATATCTTACCGGAAGGGCGGATTATGCAGAGTATCTTCAGATTCCCTATATTGCCGGCAGCGGAGAACTTGCAATCCTCAGTCTTGCGGTAGTCGGCGCATCAGTGGGATTTTTATGGTTTAACTGTCATCCGGCAGAAATCATGATGGGAGATACAGGCAGTCTTTCTCTTGGCGGTGTAATAGGGGTTATAGCTCTTTTAATCAAGAAAGAGATACTGCTGATAGTTGTTGGAGGAGTTTTCGTACTTGAGGCTCTTTCTGTAATAATACAGGTAATTTCATATAAAAAGAGGAAGAAAAGGGTATTCAGAATGGCCCCTCTTCATCATCACTATGAACTGGGCGGATGGAACGAGAGCAAGGTAGTTGTGCGGTTCTGGATTCTGGGCGGTCTTTTTGTAATCCTTAGTTTATCTACTTTGAAAATTCAGTAACGGGAGAAGTATGACAGGTAATTTTATTGTTGAAAGGGAAAACAGACAATCAAGCGATCCATTCCTGCTGTCTGTAATTGTACTGCTTCTGGGTATTGGGCTGACCTTTCTCTTTTCGGCATCTTATCCGAATGCTTTGAGGCTCAATAAAGCGCCTGAATTCTTTTTATTAAGACAGGCAGTAATGGCTGCCGCTGGATTTGCCGGGGCACTTTTTCTGATGAATATTCCGATAGCAGTACTAAAAAAACTGGTATTTGCAATAGTACTCACTTCTTTGCTTCTTTCTGTCATTGTTCTTCTGGCAGGCCGGGATATTCAGGGTGCAAGGCGCTGGATTATAATCGGGGGCAGGTCTTTTCAGCCTTCTGAAATTGTGAAACTTGCGCTTATTCTCTATCTGGCTGATGTTTTCAGTAAAAAAGAAGACAGTCTGGACAGTTTTTATTCACTTTCACATCCTCTTGTCATGGTACTGCTGTTTTCCCTTCTTACATTTGCCCAGAACGATTTTTCCACAGCAGTTTTTCTGATTTTTATCGGCTCGGCACTATTTTTTATTGCAGGAGTTAAATTCCGGTATTTTCTCACCGGCTTTCTGGCATCTGTTCCATTTCTTATGATCCTTGTATTCAGCAGGGAACACCGGGTAAAAAGACTTATTGCTTTCCTTGATCCGGATAAAGATCCAGCAGGTGTCGGATATCAGATAATCAAGGCAAGAGAGGCGCTTATAAGCGGCGGTTTCTGGGGAAAGGGAATCGGAAGCGGCCTTAAAAAAATGGGGACACTTCCTGAAGCCCACTCTGATTTTATTTTTGCTGTAATTGGAGAGGAAGCAGGATTTATTGGAATATTGATAATTATAATTCTCTTTGCAATTTTTGCGGCGCGCGGCTACATGATTTCATACAGGTGTGCCGACCGTTTTTGTTTTTATACAGGGTTTGGTATTACAACCTCAATTCTCTATCAGGCTCTTATGAATATGGCTGTTGTCTCCGGAGCTGTACCTGCGACCGGAATACCTCTGCCGTTTTTTTCACATGGAGGGTCTTCGATTATGGTTACTTTACTTATGTGCGGGATTCTACTTAATTTATCCCGCAGTACAAAAAATGAAAGGGAATTACCATTATGAGCAGTATAGTTTTTTCAACCGGCTTTGTGGATGGAGAGAAAAAGGAATATAATTCCGGCCTCCGGAAAAAGCGGCTTTACAATATGCTGCTGGTGCTTTTAGCTGCGCTTGTATTGGTTGAGGTTGCTTTTCAGCTTTATATTGCGCCGGGGCTTACTATTGATAAAATAGATGTACATTGCTCAGCCACTTTTCCGATCAGTAACAGCGACATTTTGAAACTGGCAGGTCTTGAAGACAGTTTATACTACTTTTCAGCCAATACGTCCCAGATCGAAAACACTCTCATGCAGCATCCGCTTATAAGAAGTGTGAAAATTGAAAAACACTTTCCCTCCTCATTATCTATCTACATAAACGAGCGGATACCTCTTGCTGTGGCGCTCGTCAATTCGGGAGGCAGAACAATTCCTGTCGCCTTCGATGAGGACGGAGTAATATTCGAAATAGGAAAATCTGTTTCCAATTATCAACTGCCTGTTGTATCGGGGCTTAAATTTGTCGATCTCAGGCTGGGATTAAGGCTTCCGGAAGAACTTACATCCTATCTTGCCGAGCTTAAAGTTCTCAGGGAATCAAACCCGCTCCTTTTCGGACAGATTTCAGAGCTTAAATTCATTAACAAACATAAAAATGATTATGAAGTCCTTCTTTATCCGTCCGACAGCAGCATAAAAGTCCGCACAGGAAGCGGAATTAACGATAGTCTGGTGAAACAAATATTTGTTGTACTTGATATTATAGAAAAAAATGGGCTAAAGTCAGAAATGACCGAGCTGGATTTCAGATCCGGTCAGGTTGTATTCAGGATTAAGGAGGGGTGATAGGTTGCCTTCTGATAATATTATAGTCGGACTTGACATCGGAACCACAAAAATTTGCGCCGTTATTGGTGAATATAATGAAAACGGCAGACTCGAAATTACCGGAATAGGCAAAGCTCCTTCAACAGGGCTCAGACAGGGCGTTGTTATAAATATCGAAGCAACTATGAAGGCTGTGTCAGAAGCAATTGAATCCGCGGAGATGATGTCCGGCCGGGAAGTGTATTCAGTAGTAACAGGAATCGCAGGAGGCCACATAGAAGGCATTAACTCGCGGGGTGTTGTAGCTGTAGCGGGAAAAGGGAGGGAAATAGCTCCTGAAGATGTTTCAAGAGTTATTGATGCAGCCAAAGCGATTGTAATTCCAATGGACAGGGAAGTGCTTCATGTCATTCCTCAGGAATTTATTGTTGATGATCAGGGCGGGATAAGGGACCCTCTCGGGATGATAGGTATAAGACTGGAATCCGAGGTCCATATCATTACCGGTTCTGTAACTTCTGCCCAGAATCTTATCAAATGTGTAAACAGGGCCGGTTTCAGGGTAGACAATATAGTGCTCCAATCCCTTGCTTCTTCAAAATCTGTACTGAGAAATGAAGAAAAAGAGATGGGCGTACTGATGATTGATCTCGGGGGCGGAACTACTGATGTTATTGTTAATTATGAAGGCGCCCCGTATCATACAGATGTTGTACCTGTGGGAGGCAAGCAGGTAACCAATGATCTTTCAATAGTCCTTAAAATACCGTTTGAAATGGCGGAAAAGGTAAAGCTGGATTCGGGATGCTGCTATGCACCTCTGATTGAAGATGATGAGGATGTAATAATCCCGGGAGTCGGCGGATGGCCGGCTGCTCCGATTTCACGGAGTAAAATATGTGATATTATCCAGCCGAGAATTGAAGAAACACTGATGATGGTTAAAAGGCAGCTTGACAAGAAGAATTATATAAAACTGCTTAACAGCGGTGTTGTTCTGACCGGAGGCGGTTCTTTAATGCCCGGCATGACACAGCTTGCAAGCGAGATATTCGGGATGCCTGCCAGGATAGGATATCCGACAGGCTGCGGCGGTATGGTAGAAGAGTTCAGGAATCCGATGTATGCGACAGCAGTCGGGCTTGTAATGTTTACCGACGAATTAAGCGGAAATTTTGACAGAAAAGTTGTTCTGTCAAATGAAAACACTATTGTCGGGAGATTTAAAAACTGGTTCAAAGAATTTTTTTGATTTAAGGTTAGTTTTTAAGTGTATTTCACTGGGGGGGGGAATGCAAATCACAGTTGTTGAAGAAAGGAATTATACAAATCCTACTGTTATCAAAGTTGTCGGCGTAGGCGGCGGTGGGAACAATGCTGTAAACCGGATGATTGAAAGCGGTTTGAGCAATGTTGAATTCATAGCAGTAAATACAGATGTTCAGGATCTGAACAAAAGCAAGGCAAAAAACAAAATACCTATCGGTACAAAACTCACAAACGGTCTGGGGGCCGGAGGTATACCCGAGATAGGCGAAAAAGCTGCTGTTGAGGATAAGGAGACAATCAAGAATGTCCTTAAAGGGGCAGATATGGTTTTTATAACTGCCGGAATGGGCGGCGGAACAGGAACCGGCGCCGCACCTGTAATTGCTTCGATTGCAAAAGAGCTGTCCATACTCACTGTTGCTGTTGTGACAAAGCCTTTTGCTCTTGAGGGGGAGAAAAAGAAAAAACTTGCTGAAAACGGAATAAAAAATCTCAGGCAGACGGTAGATACCCTTATTACAATCCCGAATGAAAATCTGATGAATATTATTGACAGAAGAACTCCGTTCAAACAGGCCCTCTTGATTGCTGATGATGTGCTGAGACAGGGTGTTCAGGGTATATCAGACCTTATAACGCGGGAAGGGGACATCAATATCGATTTTGCGGATGTAAAAACAATAATGAGCGGCAAGGGAGATGCACTCATGGGTATCGGCTCAGGGCGCGGCGAAAACAGGGCAATAGATGCTGCTACAAACGCGATCAACAACCCCCTGCTGCAGGATGAAAGTATAGAAGGGGCTAAGGGCATCCTTGTGAATGTTACAGGAGGCCCTGATTTCTCACTTTCGGAATTCCATGAAATAATGCAGATCATCACTTCAACGGCAGACCGGGATGTACTTACAATAACAGGTACTGTAAATGACGAATCACTTAAGGATGAGATAAGGGTAACTGTTATTGCAACAGGTTTTAATCCCCATGAAAGCAGAAAAGAGGATGAGAAACCGGCTGCCGCAGTCAAAAGCGAATTCCTCAGCAATAATGAATGGAGCCAGCTGCGCAAAGGTATTTTCGGCAGACGGGATGATTTATATCTTACAGGAAGAAATTCCAGCGAATCTGATCTTGATATTCCGACATTTTACCGCGACAGGGAAAGTGAATATGCCGGAAAAGGAGACAAGATAAAGTGACTGATCTCCTGCACGGCGATATTCTTAAAAAATATGAGCAATACCTCAAGGCTGAATTGAATCTTTCGGATTCAACTTCGTTAATTTATACTTCCGAGGCCGCTCTCTTTATAGAATATCTTGCAGGAACAGGTAAAACACTCCTGAATGCAGAAACGGCTGATATTGAAAATTATCTTGTTGAAAGAAAGGAAGGAAAAATAAAATTTCATGAAAATCTTGTAGCTTCGACAGTCAGCAAGCTTGTAAGCAGTATAAGATCTTTATTCAGATTTCTGCTGCTGGAAGATTTAAGGAATGATAATCCTTCAAGGTATGTAGCGTCCCCCAGAAAAGAAAAAAAGCTCCCCGATTTTCTTTCCGTGGACGACATAGATACTTTATTAAACAGTATTGATATTAAAACACCTGCAGGAATGAGGGACAGGGCGATTTTTGAACTTATTTATTCATGCGGACTTAGAATATCTGAAGCCTGTTCACTAAAATGCGGTAATATAATGCATAGCGACAGTGTAATAAAGGTTCTTGGAAAAGGGAACAAGCACCGCATTGTCCCCCTTGGAGAAACTGCTGAAGTCTGGCTTGCAAGGTATATGGCAGAATCAAGACCCCTTCTTTTGAAAAAGATAAAAACCGACTTTGTTTTTTTAAACAACAGGGGTAAAGGGATAGGAAGAAAAGGGGTGTGGAAACGATTTAATGAACTTGCTTCCCTCTGCGGAATTGAAAGCCGGGTGCATACACTTCGTCATTCATTCGCTACACACCTTTTAACCGGAGGAGCGGACCTGCGGTCAGTCCAGGAACTGCTGGGCCACAGTGATATTTCAACTACGCAGGTTTACACCCATTTGACAAGGGATGACCTCAAAGGCTATCACAGACAGTACCATCCTGAAGGAGAGAGAGTATGAAAAAATATATACTTATTTTTCTTGTTATTCTCTCGTCAGGATGCAGTAAAGAAGAAAAAAATCTCTATGAAAATATAAATGGAATGGATGCTCCATATCTTTCTTCCGGGGAACTTAAAATCCGTGAAAAAGAATTGAAAGAAACAATCAGGGAATATAAAGATACTCTTGAGCAGAAAGTTGATGCGGCCAGGAACCTCGGCACATATCACAAAACACTTGGCAAGCTTTATCTTGATAACAGAATGTATCTTCTTGCCATCGAACAGTTTACTGAAGCAATAAAGATCGACAATGAGAATCCTGTACTGTTTTACTATTCTGCCCTTGCGCATGCAAAATATGCCAAATCAGTGATGAGTGAATCGGAAAAGTTTTCATATCTGAAAGAGTCGGAGAAACTGTATCTCCGGACAATTGAACTGAATAATAACTTTCATAAAGCATTATACGCATTATCTGTGTTATATGTTTTTGAGCTTGATCAGCCGGATAAAGCTGTGGATTATCTTGAGAGGCTGCTTGAGACACAGAAATCCGACTATGAAGCGATGTTTCTTCTTGCCAATGCATATATAAGGTTAGGGCTCACTGATATGGCGGCAGAGTTATATGACAATATCATAAAGAATTCAAAAAACAGCACATACAGGGATCAGGCTGAAAACAATAAAAGACAGCTGATGGATGGTGGTTATGGCGGGTTATAATCTTGTTCCACTTTTTGTTTCAAACCTTAAAGGGTTTAACAGAAATGAAAAAATCAAACACCTCGAATGGATTGCTGAATCTACTGACCTCAGTGCGGCAGGCGAGTCTGATCTTTTCAAAATAGCTTCATCATTTTTTGCGTTTTCCAGGCTGGAAACAGAAAAAAGGGTCGATGAAACTCTGATGATTGCCGGAATGTGTGAAAAACAGGACATTGATCTAATTTCAATATATGACGCATCTTATCCGTCTCTTTTAAAGGAAATATACGATCCCCCGATTATTATCTATGCAAAGGGGCCCCTGCCTGATCCTGACAGTTTCAATATTTCTGTAGTGGGGACACGGCATGCCACAGGGCGGGCTTTAAGGGCGTCATTTGAAACAGGTTTTTATCTTTCGTCATCCGGAATCAATGTAGTATCCGGGCTTGCAATGGGTATTGATGCGGAATCTCACAAGGGAAGCATAAAATCAGGCGGAAGGACGACTGCTGTTCTCGGATGCGGAGTTGACAAGGTTTATCCCGTCTGCAACAAAAGAGTGGCACAGGGAATAATTCAGCATGGCGGCTGCATTTTAAGCGAATACCCGCCTGGAACCGAACCTCTGAAATACCATTTTCCCGAGCGAAACAGGATCATAAGCGGCCTGTCTGCCGGAACTGTAATTATTGAAGCTCCTTTAAAATCCGGAGCCCTTATTACGGCAGATTATGCGCTTGAACACAACCGTGACATATTTATCCACAGCGCGGGGCTTTTTTCACAGCGCGGCAGGGGCGGAGGACTCCTTGCTGAGGACGGCGCCGCTGTTTTTGATCAGCCTTCTTTTATTACTGATTATTACGGAATTGAATCGGAACCGGATTATAAAACCGAGAACTATTATTTTGGCAGTCCCGGGACTGTAGAAGATGAAATAAATGATCTGATCGTAAATTACAAGGGAGTCTTGTACAGGAGAACAATTAATGCCTAAAACAGCAGCGGAACAGAATAAAAAAAATACAACACTTCTGATAGTGGAATCACCCGCAAAAGCAAAAACTATCGAACGTTATCTTGGAAAAGGCTACTCTGTGGCTGCTTCTATCGGCCATCTGATCGATCTGCCGAAATCGAGAATGGCCATTGATATTGATAAGGACTTTGAGCCGGAATATATTACAGTAAGGGGAAAAGCAAAAATACTTAAAGAGCTTTCCCAGAAAGCGTCGAAAGTAGATCACATACTGCTTGCATCGGATAACGACAGGGAAGGGGAGGCAATCTCCTTCCATCTTAAATCATTTCTTGAGAAAAAGAATACAAAGGCAAAGATTGAGAGAATAATTTTTAACGAAATTACACCCGCTGCAATCAGGGAGGCTATCCTGAAGCCTCTGGAAATTGATTCCGGAAAAGTCAATGCCCAGAAAGCACGAAGGGTTCTTGACAGAATAGTCGGGTACCGGCTTTCTCCGCTCCTTTGGAAAAAGGTTAAGAACGGCCTTTCTGCCGGAAGGGTGCAGTCTGTCGCTTTGAGGCTTATATGCGAAAGGGAGAAAGAGGTTGAAGACTTTACCCCTGAGGAATACTGGACTCTTGAAGCTGAACTCAAAAAAGACAAGCACCATTTTACAGCTCAGCTGGTACAGTTTGCCGGCGCAAAACCTGTTTTATCTGACAGCAAGTCTGTAGAACTGCTCAAGGAAAAACTTTCCGGCAAAGATTTTATTGTCCGTGAAATAAAGAAAACAGAGAAGAAAAGCCAGCCCAGAGCGCCCTATACAACCTCAAAACTGCAGCAGGATTCTGCCAACAGACTCGGGTTTACATCAAGGAAAACCATGCAGATTGCCCAGCAGCTTTATGAGGGGATAAATATAGGGTCAGGCCGTGTCGGTCTTATAACATACATGAGAACAGACTCAACCCGTATTTCAATTCAGGCATTGACAGAGGCCAGACAGTTTATAGGCGAAAATTATCCTGATGATCTTCCTGAAAATCCCATAAACTATTCTCCCGCTAAAAGGTCTCAGGATGCCCATGAAGCGATAAGACCTACATATTCTTCATATACGCCGGATTATGTAAAAGAATATCTTACAAAAGATCAGCTCAGACTCTATACCCTGATATGGGAACGGTTTATTTCTTCACAGATGAAGAATTCAGTTTCAGAAACCACAACCGCGGACATTGAATGCGGAGACGCACTTTTCCGCGCAAGCATGACCAGGGTAAAGGAAAAAGGATATCAGAAGGTATTGAAAATCCTTGCGAACAAGGAAAAATCTGAAAAAATACCTGAACTTAAGCATGGCGATTTTCTTGTTCTCTCTGAATACAAATCGGAGCAGCATTTTACCCAGGGGCCATCGCGGTTTACAGACGCGAGTATTGTAAAAATGCTTGAAGAAAAGGAAATTGGAAGACCTTCAACCTATGCTCCCATAATTTCCCTTCTCCTTGACCGCCATTATGTATCAAGGAAAAACCGGCAGCTTGTTCCGACACAGCTTGGAAAAATTATTTATGAATTACTTGTCAATTCGTTTAACGATATTCTTGATGTCAATTTTACGGCTGAAATGGAAAGAAAGCTTGATGATGTTGAAATAAACAATGAAAATTGGGTCGGCATGATACGGAATTTTTATAAACCATTCAACGAAAAAGTTGATCATGTAATGGAAACCCTTGAATCGATCAAGGGAGCTCTTGATGAAAAAACCGATTATGTCTGTGAAAATTGCGGAAAACCTATGGTGAAAAAACTTGGTCGCTTCGGGTATTTCCTTGCCTGCTCAGGTTTTCCTGAATGTAAAAATACAAAATCAGTACCTCTTGCAGAGTGCCCGAGGCCGGGATGTGATGGAATGATAGTGGCAAGAAAAAAACAGGGCGGGAAAAGCAAGGAATTCTACGGCTGTACAAATTATCCTGAATGCGATTTTATCAGCCACAGCAAGCCGACATCCAAGAAATGCCCTGTATGCGGATATTTTATGGTTGAAAAATACGATAAGGCAAGGGGAACATATTATTCCTGCAGCAATCACGAGTGCAAAAATTCAATGGAAGCGGAGGAAGAGTGATTAAAAGATTTTTAGGTTACCTTAAAAGTTTAAAAAATCTTTCTCCGGCAACACTCAAGGCCTATGAAAACGACCTTCATCAGTTCGAAGAATACATGAAAGGGGAAGGGCTTGATATAGCACTCCCCGAAAAGAACACAGGGCGCTCCTATATTGCCTTTTTAAGGGACTCAGGGTTAAAGCCTGTGTCAATCAACAGAAAAATAACTTCCGCAAGGGTTTTTTACGATTTTGCCGTTCAAAACAGCCTTTCTCCGGTAAATCCCTTTGAAAGGGTCCGGAGCATGAAAAAGGAAACTATTCTGCCTGAATATCTTCAGTATTCTGAAATCAATCAGATGCACTCAAGCGCGGAAAACATGAAATCGGATGATTTTACGAAAAAGAGGAATATAGCTCTTCTTGATTTCCTCTATTCTACAGGATGCCGGGTTTCGGAAGCAGCCGGACTTGATACGGAAAAGGTTGATCTTGCCATGAGCAGCGCAAGGGTAAGGGGAAAGGGAAGCAAGGAGAGGATAGTATATCTCGGAGGAAAATCACTTGCCTCAATGAAGGATTATCTTGCAGGGCTTGATTATTTTGAGGATTTTAAAAAGCTCAAACTGAAAAAAAATCTCCCTGTTTTTTTAAACAGGTCGGGAAAAAGAATTACAGAGAGAGGGATATTCTACCTGCTGGATAAAATAGCTGACAACGGATTTATTCAGAAAAAGATTTCGCCCCATGTCTACAGGCACTCGTTTGCGACGCATATGATAACGGAAGGGGCGGATATAAGATACGTGCAGGAGATGCTTGGCCATGAAAGCCTTTCAACTACACAGGTTTATACTCATGTGGGGATAGGGCGGCTTAAAAATGTCTATAGAGAAGCTCATCCGCACGGGAAACGGGATAATAAGAATGAAGGAAAATGAAGGAGTTTTTTATAATATGGAATTCAGGGGAACGACAGTACTTGCTGTAAAAAAGAATGAAAATGTTGCAATGGCAGCCGACGGCCAGGTAACTCTTGGAAACACAGTAATGAAGGGCAATGCCAAAAAAGTCAGAAAAATTTATGACGGCAAAATTATTGTCGGCTTTGCAGGAGCTACTGCGGACGCGTTTACCCTTTTTGAGCGGTTTGAAACGAGGGTTAAGGAATATAACGGCGACATTACAAGGGCGGCGGTTGAACTTGCGAAAGACTGGAGAATGGACAGGGCTTTACGCCGACTAGAAGCCATGCTGCTTGTTGCGGACAAAAACAAGATACTTTTAATATCCGGCACAGGAGATGTAATAGAGCCTGAAGAAGGGGTAATCGGGATAGGTTCAGGCGGCAGTTTCGCGTATTCAGCCGCGCTGGCATATATGGATTCAGCGGACCTGCCTGCAGGAGAAATAGCGCTTAAATCCCTTAAAATTGCATCAAAAATATGTATTTACACGAATGATAATTTTGTAATGGAGGAAATATAATGCTTGAGCTGGATAAACTTGCACCCAAACAGATAGTAGCAGAACTTGACAAGTTTATAATTGGTCAGAACAAGGCAAAGAAAGCTGTCGCCATAGCGCTCAGAAACAGGGTGAGGCGGCAAAAGCTTGATGAATCTATGAGGGATGAGGTTGCTCCCAAAAATATAATTATGATAGGCCCTACCGGAGTCGGCAAAACAGAAATAGCAAGAAGGCTTTCAAAACTGTGCGGCGCACCGTTTGTAAAGGTTGAGGCTACAAAATATACGGAAGTCGGTTACGTCGGACGCGATGTTGAATCAATGGTAAGGGACCTTATGAATGTTTCCGTAAACATGGTAAAGGCAGAGATGCGGGAACAGGTCCTAAAGGAAGCAGAGGCAAGGACAGAAGAGATAATTCTTGACATACTGCTTCCCGGGATTAAAAAAGAAGCAAGATCAGCCCCTCAGTCGGAAATGCAGCCATCAGGAATACAGACTGTGCAGCAAAGCCAGGTTTTTCCAGAACAGGCACTTACGTCCCTGCCTGATCAGGCAGCGTCTTCAGCCGCTGGTGACAAAAGCTCTATCGCAAGGGAAAAATTCAGAATCATGCTTAGAAGCGGAAAGCTTGAGGATAAAGAGATTGAAGTCAATGTCAATAAAAAAAGTGCGCCTGCCCTGGAAATATTTTCCGGGACAAGCCTTGAGGATATGGATTTGAATCTGGGTGGGTTTTCAGGATTGCTCGGCGGAGGCAGGAAGAAAAAAAGAAAGATGGCTGTCAGCGACGCAAGGGATGTTATTCTTAATGATGAAATTGACAGGCTGATTGACACGGATAAAGCTTCCGATATTGCGCGTAACCGTGTGCAGGAAATGGGGATTATTTTTATTGACGAGATTGACAAGGTCGCAGGCAAGGAAAACAGGAGCGGCGCCGATGTTTCCCGCGAAGGTGTCCAGAGAGATATCCTTCCTATAGTTGAGGGAAGCAAAGTCAATACAAAATACGGGATGATTGATACTTCACATATCCTTTTCATCGCTGCCGGGGCTTTTCACATGAGCAAACCTTCAGATCTTATTCCTGAACTTCAGGGAAGATTTCCAATACGGGTTGAACTTGAGGCTCTCGGAGCTTCAGAATTTGAGAAAATTCTTACTCAGCCGGAAAACGCCCTTATAAAACAGTATATTGAGCTGATGAAAACTGAAGAGGTGAAACTTGAATTTACAGAAGATGCAGTAAAGAGGATCTCTTTTCTTGCGCAGGAAGTTAATTCAAGGACAGAAAATATCGGGGCGAGAAGGCTCCATACAATAATGGAATATCTTCTTGAGGATGTTTCCTTCGAGGCAAACGATCTGGCAGGACAGACAATCACAATAACGCCATCCTATATAGATGAAAAACTCGGCAGTATTATTGTGGACCAGGATCTGAGCAGGTATATATTGTGAAAAAAGTTATCAAGTGCTCTGAAATTCCGATATTTATAGAAAGGTTTATTTCAGGAGAGAATAATGTTTGCGAATAACAGTTACGGAAGGGTTGTTGATATTCTTCACAGGACAATGGATGTTTCAATGCTGAGGAGATCTGTAATCGCGGATAACCTGGCAAACTCGGATACGCCAAATTTCAAGAGAAGCAATGTCAATTTTGAAGCCCAGCTTAAAAGGGCTTTTGATTCACAGGCCAAACCTGCACTGGAAGCAAAAATGACTGACAAAAGGCATATTCCTTTTTATCAGCCTGTTGACTACAGGTCTGTAGGACCAAGAAAGGTACTTGACTACCTTTCACAGTCTAAAAACAACGGCAACAACGTGGATGTTGAGGAAGAAATGATGCTTTCCCTGAAAAATCAGCTCAATTATCAGCTGCTGACACAGGCTGTATCAAACCAGTTTAACCAGATCAATATGGTTCTGAGATAGGAGAATTAAATGGGAATTTTTACAAATATAAATACAGCGGCATCCGGACTTACTGCACAGCGGCTGAGGCTTGATGTTATTTCTGATAATATTGCCAATGCAAATACTACCAGAACTTCAGAAGGGGGCCCGTTCAGAAGAAGCAGGGTTGTTTTCAGGCCGAGGGTTTCACAGCCTTACTGGAAAAGCCCGTTTCTCCCTTCTTTTCTTGATAACGGAATAGGCCAGGGGGTGCGTGTCGCCAAAATCGAGAAAGATATGGATGAAAAACCGCGTCTTGTCTATGATCCGACACACCCGGATGCAATAAAAACCGGGCCTAGGGCCGGATATGTTGAGTATCCAAACATGAATATAGTAAACGAAATGGTAGACATGATTTCCGCTACCCGTTCCTACGAAGCAAATATTGCTATGGTTAACGGATCGAAAAGCATGTTTTTAAAAGCTCTTGAGATTGGGAGGTAATAGATGGAGTATTTGAAATTTGATCAGGTGTCAGGCCATAAACTGGCATTAAAGCAGACTGACCCAAGGCATTTTGCAGGTGCCGGCACACCCTCCGGCAAGACTGAAAAAGCGGATCAGACATTTGAAAACATGATGTTTGAGGCTTTAAACGGAGTAAATAAACTGCAGCAGGAAAGTGATAATCTTAATGTGCAGATGATAACAGATCCTGACAGTATTGATGCCCACGATGTGACAATAGCAATGGCAAAAGCAAATACATCTCTTGCTCTTACAAAAGCGGTTATTGACAGGGGAATCAAGGCTTACAAGGAGATATTAAGCATCAGGTAAAACTGAAAAATGGAATTGGTTGTTGTTTTACAGTTATGATATTATTCAGTTTGTGACTGTTCTTTTCACTGGGGAGGGGAAATGAAGGAACAATTTAAAAAAATATTGGACCAGACAGCAAATATCTGGAAAAAAATGTCAGCTGTCCAGAAAATTATGTCAGCTGCGATTGCCGTAGTTGTTATTGCCGCATTTATAATGCTCTCAGTCTATAACAGTTCACCGTCAATGATCAGCGTTCTCACTTCGCCTGTAAAAGATGAAAATCTGCTCAACACAATATCGATCCGGATGGACGAAGAAGGGGTAGAGCATACAATTTCAGCTGATGGAATGATATTTGTCAAGGATTTGCGGACAGCGCAGAGAGTTGTTTCAATTCTGGCCCGGGAGGATCTGATTCCAAAAACAGCTTCCCCCTGGGATGTCTTTAAAATGGACAGGTGGACAGTTACCGATTTTGAGAGAAACGTAAACTTAAGGCGCGCTATAACCCTTAATCTGCAGGCACATCTCGAATCACTTGAGGATATAGACTCTGCAGATATTTCTCTTGTCCTGCCGGAAAATGAGCTTTTCGCGGAAGACCAGAAAAAGGTTTCCGCCTCAATTATAATTACACCGCGTCCGGGAAGCGATATCAGGGAAAACAGGAAAAAGATTGAAGGTATTGTGAAACTTGTTAAATTCGCTGTTGAAGGGCTTGAAGATGATTATATAACAATAACAGACCATCAGGGACATATTCTCAATGATTTTACAGGGCTTGCGGAATTTGACAGGCTTGAGCTTACAAAAAGAGAGATAAAAATCAAGAGCGATCTTGAAAAAAAGCTTTCGGGTGCCATAAAACTGTCTCTGAGGCAGATATTCGGCCAGGACAGGGTTGAAATTATAAACCTTGATATTGACCTTGATATGGGAAAGAAAAAGATTGAAACGGAGGAGCATTTTCCCGTTACAATGAAGGCTGACAATCCGGGTACTCCTTTTGATGAAACCGAGGTTGTCCCCTCCATTACCATCTCCAAAAATCTGGTCGATGAAAGCTTCCGGGGTACCGGGTTCAATCCTGAGGGGCCTCCGGGACAGGAAGGACAGACTCCTCCGGCCTATAAAGATCTTGAGGGGATGGTAGGAGAATATAAAAGGAACAACGTAATACAGAACGAGGTTGTCAATACCAAAAACATAACCGAGGAAAAAAGCCCATGGGGGATAAAGCGGATAACGGTCGGTGTTGCCATTGACGGAATCTGGCGATGGGAATATGACGATTCCGGCCTTGTTAAGCTTAACAAGGATGGAAGCATTGTCAGAAACTACGAAAATATAAGCGATGTGGATCTGGCAAAAGCAAAGACGCTTGTTGAGCATGCCATAGGCTTTAATAAAGTAAGGGGCGATTCTGTTACTGTGCAGTCGCTTCAGTTTGACAGGTCAAAGCAGTTTCAGCTCGAAGACCAGAAATACAGAAACCGCATGAGAGTAAGGCAGATGATAATCTATTCGATTATCGGAACACTGCTTCTTATAGTATTTTTTATCGTGTTCAGAATTGTTATCAAGACCATTGAACGGAAAAGAAAGCTCAGGGAAGAAGAACTTGCCAGACAGCATCAGGCAATGCGTGAGGCCGCGCTCAGAAGTGCTGAGGAAGACGGCGTAAGTGTCGAGATGTCTGTTGAGGACAGGGCAAGGATTGAGATGCAGGAGAACGCAATCAATATGGCAAGGGAACATCCCGAGGATGTTGCTCAACTGATCAGAACCTGGCTGTTGGAGGAATAAGTTATGGGAAAAGTACCGTCAAATAACCCCCCCTCAAAAAAGGGAGGAGTGAGGAAAGATCTTACCGGCAGGCAGAAAGCTGCGATATTTCTTGTAACTATAGGGTCCGAGATTTCATCTGATATCTTCAAACACCTCAGGGAAGATGAGATAGAATCCCTTACCTTTGAAATAGCCCGTCTTGAAAGTATAGAATCCGAAGACAAGGAACGGGTACTCATTGAGTTCAAGGAACTCATGATGGCCCAGGATTTTATCACAAGCGGCGGTATAGATTACGCGCGAGAGCTGCTTGAGAAATCACTTGGAAGCCAGAAAGCAATCGATATTATAAACAGGCTCACAAGTTCGCTCCAGATCAGACCGTTTGATTTTATCAGAAGGACAGATCCTACGCACCTCTTAAACTTTATACAGCAGGAGCATCCTCAGACAATAGCGCTTATTCTTGCTTATCTTGAGCCTGAGAAAGCGTCCATTATCCTTTCAAGCCTGCCGCATGAGACACAGTCTGATGTTGCACGCCGTATTGCGACAATGGACAGGACATCGCCTGAAACGCTGCGTGAGGTTGAAAGAGTGCTTGAGAAGAAACTTTCTACCCTTTCCAGTGAGGATTATACATCCGCCGGCGGTGTTGAAAGCATTGTAGAGATATTAAACAGGGTAGACAGGTCGACAGAGAAAACAATTATCGAATCGCTTGAAGAGGAAGATCCTGAACTTGCGGAAGAAATCAAGAAGAGAATGTTTGTATTTGAAGACATTGTTCTCCTTGATGACAGGGCCATTCAGAAAGTACTCAGGGAAGTTGACCAGCAGGAACTTGGTAAAGCGCTCAAAGCTGTCGATAATGAAGTACAGGATAAGATTTTCAAAAACATGTCCAAAAGGGCAGCCAACACCCTTAAGGAAGATATGGAATTTATGGGCCCGATACGGCTTAAAGATGTTGAGGAAGCGCAACAGAAGATTGTGTCTGTTATCAGAAAACTTGAAGAACAGGGTGAAATCGTTGTTGCGAGATCCGGTGAGGATGAAATGGTTGTATAACCATTTCAATTGGTTGTATAGGGCATCAGATATACCCGAAAGGCAGGAGGTGTTGATTGGCAAGAAATGTTTTTCGTTCAGTTGAAATAGTAAATCTCAATAATACGGTATACCTTGATCCGGTTGAAGAGGAAGTTGAAGAAATAGATGAAGAGCCGGTACTGGAAGAGTATACCGGCCCCACTGCCGATGATTTAAGACGTGAAGCTGAAGCGTTCAAGGCAGGCTGGGAAAAGGAAAAAACTTCAATGATCGACAGCGCGAAAAAAGAGGCTGACAGAATTATTGAAGAGGCCAGACAGAGCGCATTTGACGAGATTAAAAAGGGGAAAAATGAATCCCAGAAAATAAGACAGGAAGCTGAAGATGAAGCAGGTGTTACTTTAAAAAACGCGCTGGATAAACAGGATGCCATGATAAAGGAAGCTGAGGACAAGGTTGACCTTATAGAAAAAAATGCACTTGAGCGCGGCTACAAGGAAGGAAGCGAAAAAGGGTATGAATCCGGCAGGGAAGAGGTGGAACGCCTTATCCAGAAGGTTCATTCCGTCCTGAGCACTGCTATCGAAAAAAGAAACCACATTATCGAAGAATCTGAAACCCAGCTCATAAACCTTGTTCTTCTTATATCGCAGAAAGTAATCAAGGTTATATCTGAAAATCAGAAAAATGTAGTAATCAATAACGTTATTCAGGCTCTGCGCAAACTCAAAACGAGGGGCGAGGTTGTCGTCAGGGTAAATCTTGAAGATGTAAAACTTACGACAGAGCATATAAAGGATTTCATGAGAATGGTTGACAATATAAGGTCCATAACCGTACTCGAAGATTCTACCGTTGACAGGGGCGGCTGTATTATTGAAACAGATTTTGGCGAAATTGATGCAAGAATATCATCCCAGCTTAATGAGATAAGGGAAAAGATTCTTGATCTTGCGCCGATTAAATCAAAAACAGAGGTGACTGAGGATTTTATCTAAAGGCATCTGCTGTAAAATTTTATTGACTTTTAAAAAAGTGCCGGGGGAGGGGAATGAGCACTGTTTTTGAGAAATACCATAGTCTTCTTGACAAAACTGATCCCATAAAATTTACAGGACGTGTTGTAAAGGTACAGGGTCTCCTGATTGAAAGCCACGGGCCCAGGGCGGTTCTTGGAGAGTTGTGCTACATTATAATGAATAACACAAATATTCCGGTATGGGCAGAAGTTGTTTCTCTGAGGCAGGATACAATCCAGCTTATGGCCTACGATTCTTTTGAAGGGATTGAAATCGGCAATCCGGTAGTTGCTACAGGGCGGAGTCTTGAAGTCCCTGTCTCACCGGGAATGCTGGGGAGGGTCCTTGACGGAATGGGGCGCCCGTGCGATGACCGTGGAAATATCAGATCCGCGTCGCGGATACCGGTTTTTAATTCACCTCCGGATTTGCTTAAACGAAAACCGATAACAGATCAGATTCAGACCGGTGTAAGGGCAATAGATTCACTGCTGGCTGTAGGGAAAGGACAGAGAATCGGAATATTCTCAGGAGCAGGAGTAGGTAAATCAACACTGCTTGGTATGATTGCCAGAAACACTAACGCGGATATAAATGTAATAGCGCTTGTCGGGGAAAGAGGGCGGGAAGTCACAGAGTTTATCGAAAACGAACTTGGCCCCGAGGGAATGAAAAGGTCTGTTATTGTAGTTTCCTCATCCAATACGCCTCCGATTTCAAGAATCAGGGGAGCATATACAGCGACAGCAGTTGCCGAGTATTTCAGGGAGAGGGGCAAGGATGTAATGCTTTTCTTTGATTCGCTTACAAGGTTTGCAAGGGCGCAGAGGGAAGTAGGTCTTGCCATAGGCGAACCGCCGGCGACAAGAGGCTACACACCGTCAGTCTTTACAGAGATGCCGAAGCTTCTTGAACGCTGCGCCAATTCATCAAAAGGAACCATGACTGGATTTTACACTGTTCTTGTTGAAGGAGATGACCTTGATGAACCGGTTGCCGATAATGCTGAAGGATTTCTTGACGGGCATATAATTTTAAGCCGGAAAATGGCTGAAGCCAATCACTATCCTGCCATTGATGTTCTTAAATCAATTTCAAGGATTGCGGGTAAAATTCTTCCGGAAGATATCAGGACTTCAGCAGGATATTTAAAAAACAGGATGGCTGTCTATAATGAAGCTGAAGATCTGATAAATGTAGGTGCCTATGTCAAAGGATCGAATCCCGATATTGATGAGTCGATAAAAAAACTTCCTGATATAAGGAAATTCCTTATACAGCCTGTTGAAGAAAAAGCGGCACTTGAGGAAAGTTTTTCCGCGCTGACAAAAATAACCGGAATAAAGGGTAAGGAGTAAGGGCAGATGAAACAATTCAGCTTTAAACTTGAAAAACTTCTGGAAATGAAAAAATACGCGGAAAAAGAGAAGTCTCTTGAGCTTGCGGAAGTTACCGGCAGATATATCAATATTGCCGGTGCTATTGAAGAGATGAAAATAAGAAAGAAGCGTATTTTAACTTCGCGGTTTGAATATGCCGATAATAATGCATCATCTCTTTTATTTGATGAATTACAGATAACTGCGATAAAAAATAAGATTTTAAAACTTGAAAAGGATCTTGAATCTGTAGTTTCCGAACAGGAGCTGGTCAGAGAAAAATATATTAATGCCCTCAGGGAAAAAAAAGTACTGGAAAAACTTAAAGATAAAAAAACTGAAGAACATAAAAAGGATGAAGCTGCAGCGGAATCCAGAACCATAGATGATCTTGTAATTACAAACTTTGCATCAGGCAGAGGGGAGGTTAAACAATGGGATTAACCGGCGGCGCGGGAGCGGGATTGCGGATTTTTGTTTTGATACTCTTGATTGTTGTTCTTTTCCTGGGCGGTGTAATCTGGTTTGATTACCTGGGGCTTATTAATGCCAGGGAACAGCTTTCATTGATATTCGGTTTGATAAACAAGGAAAAGGTAGTAACGATTGATGATAAAGATGATGTTTTTCTTCTTGAAAAGGAAAGATACAGCAAAATGAAGGAATCCCTTGATATACGGGAGGAAGAACTCAACAAAAGGGAACAGGAACTTGAAAAACTATCGGTTGAGATCAAGCAGAAGGTCGAAATGCTTGATGAAATGGAAATTGCGCTTGCAGAGAGAGAAAAATCATTTAACGTGCGGACAAGATTGTACGAAAATAAGATAGAGAACCTTGAACAGTCTTCGAAATATCTTGTAGGTATGCCGCCTCTCAAGGCAAAGGACATCCTTCTTGAAATGAATGATCAGGATGTTATCGACATAATGCGGGTAACAGAGAGGATTGCGCAGGAAACAGGAGAGGGTTCTCTGGTTTCGTATTGGCTTTCGCTTATGCCTGCAGAACGGTCTGCTGCCATACAGAGAAAAATGGCATTAAAACCTGTTGAACCAGGAACAGAAGCGCCTAATTAAGGAGTAATACTTGTTATCAGAAATTGCTGTAAAATATGAACCTGCTTTCGCAGATCAGTTTATACAGTTCCCGGTTAAAAACAAATCCCAGGATAATTCTGCATTTGAAAAATTGTTTGCTGAAAAGGAAGCTGCTGCAGATCAAAACAGAAAAACAGATTCAAGGAAAAATAATGATAAGATTTCAAGTGGAGAAAATGATTTAAATAAAGATAAAAAAAACGGCGTCTCAGGCGAAACAGGAAAAGAAGGAAAAACCGGGGCAGCGGCAAAAGAAATAAAAGCTGCAGACGGAGATTCCGGAAAAACATCTGATGCAAAAGCGGCTGAAATAAAAAACACTGAAAAAAAACCTGTAAAAAAAACCGGGGATAAAGAAAATCAGAAAGTAACAGAAAAAAACACCGCTGGAACTGATGCTGCCTTGGGCGGCAATGCTTCAGTCAGCAATACCGCAGCCGGAATTGCCGGAAGTCTTGTCCCTCAGAATTCCATAAACAACAGTAAAGACGTTTTAAGTGAAAATACCGGAAACGATGGACAAAAGTCTGAAGGTACAGCGGCTTCAATAACGGAAATATCTAAAAAGATTTACGGGAAAGCAGAGCTTCTCTCGTCTTTGGGGATTAAACCTGAAAGCACTACAGAAATGATTGCGCGTAACATTAAGGGTAAATCAGCAGCAAAGGAAGAGAAATCCGAAGGTAAAAATTCCAGGATCAATAAAAAAGAAAAGAAAGAACTATTTGATGTACTTGATCTCAGGAAGGGAGTAAAGGAAAAAACAGCTGCAGAAAAAAGCGAAGCAGGTATTCAGAAAGAAGATAACGGCTTTGATAAAAAGTTTTCGAATAACAGCGACAGCAGCATAAGGAATCTTCAGGATGGATCAATAAAGGATTTATCACAGTCTGCGGTAAAAATGAATGAGGGCTTTTCAGCCGCAAAAGGGGCGCCTTCCTTTCAGAATCAGCTGCTTGAAAGCCTTAGGGAATCCGGAAATACAGATATTGTAAAAAACGCAAAACTTATTCTCAAAGACAATAATTCCGGAGAAATTAAACTGCTGATGAAACCGGAGCATCTCGGATATGTGAGAATTAAACTTACTGTTGAAGATAACAATATAGCAGGGAAGATAATTGTCGATAATATTAATGTAAAGGAATTGTTTGAAAGCAATATCGATAATCTGATAAAGAGCTTCAAGGACAGCGGCTACTCATCAGCAATGCTTGATGTTTCAGTAGGCGGTGGAAATGAAGGAAAAACTCCTTCGGAAAATGACAGGGCGCTGGCCAGGAAAGAGTTTGAAAAAATTGAGGAACATACGGTAAGACGGCCGGGGATTCCTGAAGAAAGACTGATAGATATGGTTGTCTGACCGGGAGGTAAATGTGGATATAAGCAATGTTATGACTGATATTGAAAAAAGCAGAACACAGATGCAGGTTGAGAGTTTCAATAAAACGCTCGGCTCACAGAGAACATACAAGAGTGAACTTGATAAAGATGATTTTCTTAAAATCCTCCTTACCCAGCTTACTCATCAGGATCCTACCAAACCAATGGAGGATAAAGAGTTTATAGCCCAGATGGCCCAGTTTTCTTCCCTTGAACAGATGACAAATATGACCAGGGAATTCGGTAAAATGCAGAATATTATTGCTGCCAATCAGGCGGTTAATCTTATAGGTAAAAATGTACAGATAACAGATGGAGACCAGGTTGTCTCAGGTATAGTGGAAGAGGTCGCGGGTCATGAATATCCGCAGCTTCTTGTAAACGGAAAATATTACGATATGTCTAAGATAGATAAAATCAGGTAGGGGGCAGTTATATGATGAGGTCATTATACGCAGGTGTTGCGGGTTTACAGAATCATCAGGTAAGGATGGATGTAATCGGTAACAATATTGCGAACGTTAATACGATTGGTTTTAAAAAAGGCAGGGTAAACTTTCAGGATATGCTGTCCCAGACTATGCAGGGCGCAGCCCGGCCGACAGATGAACTTGGAGGCGTGAACCCGAAACAGATAGGCCTGGGAATGACAGTCGCTGCCATTGATACAATCCATACACAGGGATCGCTTCAGAGCACCGGCGTCTCAACAGACCTTGCGCTGCAGGGAAGCGGATTTTTTATACTCAAAAACGGTGAAAAAGAATTTTATACAAGGGCCGGGGCATTCGGTATTGATGAGAACGGAACATTTATAAACCCTGCCAACGGAATGAAGGTACAGGGATGGATGGCAGAAATTATAGACGGAGCAACGTATGTTAACTCTGCGGCAGACCCCGGGGATATTACCATCCCTGTCGGTGGAAAAGATGCTGCGGCAGCTACATCCGAAGTAATGCTTGCGTGCAACCTTGACAAGAGGCTTCTTGAAATACCGGAAGGAGCCGGCCCTGCTGAAACAAGGGAAGGCACCTGGAGTATCGATAAGACTATCTATGACAGCTTTGGAAACAAGCATACAATGAGCATAGATTTTACAAAGGTAGTAGGAGAGGCCAACAGATGGCAGGGCCAGGTTTTTATAGACCGCGGCGCTGAAACAGACACGGCCACCACGCTTGATATCGGTGCTGTAAATAACGAAAATAATTTATTTACAGTTGAATTCAGCAACCTCGGCCTTTTGACATCAGTCGAGGATCAGCAGGGCGATGTTTTAAACGAAGGTAAGCTTCAGTTACCGGTATCATTCAATGTTGCAGATGCCACAGTTCCTGAAGGCGGAGAACCTGTAAGACAAACTTTCAATCTGACACTCGGAGATGTAGGAAGCGCAGTCAATACTGTGACACAGTTTGCTGAAAAAAGTTCTACAAAGGCATTCAGACAGAATGGTTATCCAATGGGTTATCTTGAAAATTTCAAAATAGATCAAAGCGGTTTCATAACCGGCGTTTACTCAAACGGAACCAACAGGACTATTGGTCAGATTGCGCTTGCAAGCTTTGTAAATCCTGGCGGTATGGAAAAAGCCGGGGACAGCACATATGTAAGGACAAATAACTCAGGAGACGCGAATATTGGAACATCAGGAGTTGCGGGCAAGGGGCAGTTTATTGCAGGAACACTGGAAATGAGCAATGTAGATCTTTCCGAACAGTTTACTGATATGATAGTAACCCAGAGAGGGTTTCAGGCAAACTCAAAGACAATACAGACAACTGACCAGATGCTTCAGGAATTAATGACGCTTAAGAGGTAATTAAACAGTAATGAATAGTAAAGGGTTAGGCATGTGATAAAAGTTACGAAACTGAATGGTGATGAATATTATCTGAATCCTCACCAGATTGAATATATCGAGCTTAACCCCGATACAACACTTGTAATGCTTTCAGGCAAGAGGCTGATAGTCCGCGAGGATTATCAGTCTGTTTTTGACAGGATTATAAAATACAGGCAGCTTATCGGCTGTTTCAGGAACGAGGAGTAATCGTTTATGGATATAGGAACAATAGGCGGAATAATCGGCGGTTTTGTCCTCATTATCGGTTCAATGTTTGCAAGCGGCGCATCTCTGGGCCTATATATAGATCCGGCTTCTGCGATAATGGTTATTGGCGGTTCTTACTGTGCACTCATGGTTGCCAATCCCATGCAGAGAGTTCTAGGTATCATGAAATACGCAAAGCATGCGCTTTATCTCAAAAACTATGAACGGGAAAAGCTTATTTCTACACTGGTAAGTTTTTCGGAACAGGCCAGACGGGAAGGGCTCCTTGCTCTTGAAGACGGTCTTGACGAACTTGAAGATAAATTCCTTGAAAAAGGATTAAGGCTTGTTGTTGACGGGACTGACCCCTCCCTGATTAAAAGCGTACTTTACAATGAATTGAATCAGATTGAAGAGCGCCATAATTGCGGAATAAAAGTATTTGATGACTGGGGGAAGTTTGCCCCTACTTTCGGAATGATCGGTACACTGCAGGGTCTTATCGCGATGATGGCGAGTCTCGGTGATCAGTCTGCTGTTGGTAAAGGTATGGCACTCGCGCTTATTACAACATTCTACGGTGCTATATTTGCCAACCTTATTCTTATCCCGATCAAGAGTAAACTTGAAGACAGACATAAAGATGAAATAATGGTCAAGGAAATAATGGTTGAAGGAGTTCTTTCTATCCAGTCAGGTGATAACCCGAGAATGGTGGAAGAAAAACTTCTTGCGTTCCTTTCTCCGGTAGAAAGGGAAATGGTAAAGGCTGAGTCGTCCTCAGGTGAATAGGAGGGATTAATGGCGAGAGACAGGAAGAAAAAATGCCCTCCCGAAGGAGCGCCGGACTGGATGGTAACATTCAGCGACATGACGACACTTCTTCTTACTTTCTTCGTTATGATGTTTACTACAGCAACTGTAGACGGATCAGATATAAGGCTGATCCTTTCTGCATTCCAGGGACTCGGCGCGCTTTCGGGAGGAAATACTCTTGACGCTGAAGGCAAACTTGCAGAGCTTGGAAACAATATAATGGCAATGCCGTCAAGACAGGCAGGGAAATCGCTTGACAGGGCGCGAAAGCTTGCTGTTGCGCTTCTCCAGCCTGAACTCAAAAGTAAAATGGTCAGGATAACAGAGGATGAAAGGGGAGTAGTAATCTCGCTTTCGGCAGATGCCTTTTTCCGTCCGGCCTCGGCAGAACTTAATATAGATGAGGCAAGAAACACTATCCAGAATATATCGAATCTGATGAAAGCAGACGAAATGAAGGGACGGAAATTCAGGATAGAGGGACATACAGACAGCACTCCTACAGATGAAAACGGAGAATGGAAAAGCAATTGGGAGCTTTCAACCGCGCGGGCTACCTCGATAATTCACTATCTGAAGGATTTTAATGTTGATGAAAAAAAACTGCAGGCTGCAGGATTTTCTGATACTGTACCAATGGCGACAAATGATACAGAGGAAGGAAGGGCTTATAACAGGAGGGTTGATATAATTATCCTGAGCGATGCTCATTTATGACAGAGGCAATAATAAAATGTTTGCAAATATTGGATATTTTTGATAAAATTCTAAAAATAGATCAGGAGTAGAAAAATGCCTGAAGATTATGATCTGGATCTTGAAAATTCCGGTGCAGTTACAGAAGAAGATGAAATAGGGAAGAAAAAAATTGGATTTCTTCCTGCAATAGTAATAAAAATACTCAAATGGGTAGCTATAGTGCTTGCGGCAGTTGTTTTTATAGTTACTGTTGTTGTTGTTACCATAAAAATAATGAATCCTGTTTCACAGGCACCTGATTATTATTTTGAAACTGAGGAGCTGCGTAATACGCAGCCGAATCTCCAGTGGTATGATATAGGAACGAGTGATATCAGGGCCAGGACCGCAGATATTGAAAAAAAGATAATTGTTATAATTAAGGTTTCTGTAGGGTTTAATGAAAAATCAAAGTACCTGCATCAGGAACTGATTGATAAGACACCGAAATTAAGAGACGAGATACGGGTTTTCTTCGGTGAAAAACATGAAGTAGATCTGCTTCCTAAAAATGAGGGGAAAATAAAGGAAGAGCTGAAAATAAGGATAAACAGAATGCTGAGCAGCAAGGGCAGCGACAGTGTTCAGGATGTTATTTTCACTGAATTCAACATGGTTGAATTTTAATTATGAGGGGTAATCCGGTTAACAAGTATGACTGATATATTATCGCAGAATGAAATTGATCAGTTACTCACAGCATTTACAACTGGTGATGTTGAATCTGAAGAGGTTACTCATGTAAATGATCAGCGGAAAATCAAAATCTATGATTTCAAGCGGCCTGACAAGTTTTCAAAAGAGCAGATCCGTACCGTATCAATAATGCATGAAACCTTTGCGAGACTTACTACAACATCCCTTTCCGCTCAGCTGAGAAGTCTGATCCATGTTCATGTTGCCTCAGTTGACCAGCTTACCTATGAAGAGTTTATCCGGTCCATTCCCAATCAGACAACAATTGCTGTCATAAATATGGATCCCCTAAAAGGTTCCGCAATCCTTGAAATTGATCCGTCTGTAACGTTTTCAATTATTGAGAGGTTATTCGGCGGACAGGGTGAAGGAACCAAAATAAACAGGGAACTTTCAGATATTGAACAGTCTGTAATGGAAGGGGTTATTGTAAGAATTCTCGGCAACATGAGGGAAGCCTGGAGCCAGGTTGTTGACCTCCGTCCCCGTCTGGGGCAGATTGAAACAAATCCCCAGTTTGCCCAGATTGTTCCACCGACAGAAATGGTTGTCCTTGTAACACTTGAAACCAAAGTAGGAGAGGTAGAGGGTATGATGAATTTCTGTATCCCTTACCTTACGATAGAACCTATCATTTCCAAACTTTCCGCACAGTACTGGTATTCCTCTGTAAGAAGAGGCACAACAACTGAAAACCTTAATATCCTGAGGGAAAGGCTTTCAACTGTTGATGTGGATGTTGTAGCGGAAATCGGCAGGATAAACATATCAGTTCGTGAGGCCCTGGCCCTTTCTGTCGGCGATGTTATACGCCTGCAAAATGTGAGAATTAAAGACGACATGAAGCTGAAGCTGGGAAACAGGCCCAAGTTTCTCTGCAGACCTGGAATGGTCGGCAATAAAGTTGCAGTACAGATTACAAAAAAACTCGAAGATTTCAGTAAAGAAGAGTTTGAAGAATTAACTGCTGAAGGAGAAGAGCATGAGTGACGGCGCATTATCTCAGGATGAAATTGATGCATTGATGAGCGGCAGTTCGACAGGCGGTTTTGATTTCGGCGGGGGCGCCGGCTCAGGCGGAAGCGACGGCCTGCAGGAAAACGAAAAACAGGCTTTTCAGGCAATTATAAATACACTTGTAGATGCACAGAGTGCTACGCTGGCAGGTATGATGGGTAAAACAGTTACAATATCGCCGCCATCGATAGAAATTGTCGACGGAGAATCTATTCCTGCACTTTTTGATGAAAATTTTGTCCGTGTCAACGCTGCATTTACTGAAGGAGTTACAGGATATCATTCTTACCTTTTAACTCCTGATACTGCAAAAGCCATCGCGGCCCTTTTGACAGGTCTTGACCAGGTAGAACTGGATGATGCTTCCCTTTCTGCAATCAGCGAAGCGATTAACACGATCAGCGGCGCTGCTGTCACCGCATTCGGAGATAAAATCAACTCTACAATAATGACAGAACCGGCTTCCGCTGAACTTCTTGACAGCTCAGGTTCAGATATTCCTTCCGGAAATATAGTAAAACTTAATTATCCGATAGCGATAGAGGGTTATCCTCAGGCAATCTTTAATGAACTTTTTGAAATCCAGACGGTTAAAACACTTGCTGCACAGGAAGCTGCTTCCGGCGGCGAAGAAGACATTTTTGCCGGAATGGGCCAGAGTACCGGAATGAATACAGGCAAGGGTGCGGCAAATCGTAACCAGCCTTCCGGAGGAATGAACGACGGGTATACAGGACAGCAGCAGGGCGGATTTGGAGCGCAGGGAGGTATGGGCGCAGGTATGGGGCAAAAACAGGGTTTTGTTAATATTCAGAATGTGCAGTATCCTTCATTGACTTCAGGACATTCAGGCGGCGAACAGGGTAATATAAGCCTCCTGATGGATGTAAACATGGAAATGACGGTTGAACTTGGAAGAACCAAAAAACCGATACGTGAAATACTGAGTATGGGAGAAGGTACTATAATTGAGCTTGATAAACTCGCAGGTGAACCGGTCGATATTCTTGTTAATCATAAACTGATCGCTAACGGAGAGGTTGTTGTTATCGATGAAAACTTCGGTGTCAGGGTTACCAAGATAGTATCAAATACAGCGGGAATAAGCGAAATGACATAGTCAGTCATAATCCGGGGAGGGGGGATGACATTTAAAAAATATTTCTTTCTTGTTTTAATTATTTCAGCAGTTATAAATAATCCTCTATTTTCACAGACAGCGGATAATGTCCCTGCGCCAGTGAAGGAGCAGGATTTGAAAATTGAAGATCAGGGTGAAAATACAGCAGCTGCAAATCAGACATTGCAGGAAAATGACAGAACTCTCGGGGTTTTTACATTCTGGGATTTTGCGCGAATGGTGTTAATTCTGATTTTTGTTATTATCTGTATTTACGGTCTCTTCTTTCTTCTTAAAAAAGCAGGTTCTCAAAAATTTGAAGAGAATGATATTATCAATATTCTCTCAAGCAAGGGACTGACAGCCAGCAAATCTCTGCACGTAGTTGAAATCGGAAATCAGATTGTAGTAATAGGGGCATCGGATGATGCTCTTACATTAATCACTGAAATTACAGACAAGGAAACAATTGACAGGATAAGGCTTAATAAAGGGGAGACAAAAAAGCCGTCTGAAAACAGTTTCTACAGCTATCTGGTTGGTACGTTTATGAAAGGGAAGAAACAGGGAGATTTTTCTTCTGAATTTCTTAAAAACCAGAAAGAAAGGATTAAGAAAATGTAGATTGCCTGAAACTTGATTCAAGTTATTTGTTTTTTGGGGGGGGAATGAATAAAAAATATTTACTGATTTTTTTCTTGTTATTTCTTACAACATCACAGGTCTTTTCACAGCAGGCTCCGACTCTGCAGCGGCAGAGGAATACGGGATCTCCTTTGACAATACCGTTTGTGGACATCACTGTAAGGCAGCCGGAATCAAACAAGGAAGTTGCCCTTTCGATACAGCTGCTTGTTCTCCTTTCCATAATTGCCCTTTCTCCGTCCATAATCCTGCTGATGACCTCCTTTCTCAGAATATCAATAGTTTTTGATTTTATAAAAAGGGCACTGTCCCTTCAGCAGGTCCCTCCAAACCAGGTCCTGCTGGGGATAGCACTGTTTCTTACTCTGTTTATAATGTGGCCGACTTTTAATACAATTTATGAAAGCTCTTTCAAGCCGTATTCTGAAGGTGCAATATCCACAGAAGAGATGTACAGAGCGGCTGAAGGCCCTTTAAGGTTATTCATGTATAACCAGATGAAGGGAAACCCTGAAAATATAAGGCTTTTCATGAAGCTGCGGGGACTTGCGAAACCGGATAATCTCGCTGATGTTCCCACATATGTTCTTATCCCGGCTTTTGTCTTAAGTGAATTGACTATTGCTTTCAAGATAGGAATACTGCTTTTTATTCCTTTTATTATAATTGACATGGTAGTCGCATCGACCCTTATGTCAATGGGTATGATCATGCTTCCTCCTGTTATGATTTCCATGCCTTTTAAACTGATTTTATTCGTGCTTGTAGACGGCTGGAGTCTGATAACGGCACAGCTTGTTGGCAGTTTCGGATAAGAGGGGTATTTAAATGGATATGGGACTGGTTATTTATATTTTCAGAAACTCAATTATGCAACTTATCATTTTGTCGCTTCCGGTTCTGCTTATAGGTATGCTGGTAGGTCTTGTCATTTCTGTTATTCAGGCAACAACCTCGCTTCAGGAACAGACCCTTACCTTTGTACCTAAAATTATTGCTATTCTTATGACAATTATATTTTTAGGCCCATGGATGCTCACTTCCATGCAGGAGTTTACGATGAAAATCATTTTAATGATTCCGCAGATGGTGAAATAGATGTTTCTTCAAAGCATTGCGGAAAATTCACAGCTGTATCTTCTCATATTCTCAAGAATATTCGCATTGCTGACTATAGCGCCGCTTCTTTCATCATCGGCAATCCCGGACATGGCACGCGCTGCACTTGCACTGTTTACAACTGTAGCAATATTCCCAACAATTTTTGAAACCGGATATATAATTCCTGAAAACGGGCTTGCATACCTGGCCCTGCTTGCCGGCGAAATAATGATCGGAATAATTACCGGATTTTTTCTACAGCTCATCTTTGCAGCCTTTTTAATGGCAGGACAGTTTTTTTCCCTTCAGATAGGGTTCGGAGCTTCAGTTGTATTCGATCCTCTGGCGCAGGAAGAAATACCTATCGTAGGTCAGCTGTTAAACTATTTTGCCATGTTTGTTTTTCTCGCTTCAAGCGGATTTTATAAACTGTTCCTTACCGGCGTTTACAGGTCGTTTCAAAGTTTAAACGCTTATACGTTTCTTCTTCATAGAGAACATATATATCAGATGGCCTTGAACGGAGTCGGCAAACTATTTCAGCACTCTCTTATGATATCAATGCCTATCCTTGCTACCCTTTTTCTGATTTCTGTTTCAATGGGTCTTCTTGCAAAAGCAGCTCCGCAGATGAATCTGCTCATGATGGGTTTTCCTGTTGCGATAATTGTCGCGTTTCTGATTATTCTTTTTTCAATACCGTTTTTAACTGCGGCTTTCTCAAAGCTGATAGACGAAAGCTTCTACCAGGTGCTTTACTGGTATTCTCTTTACAGGGGCAGCCCATGAAATTTGATACTGTTCCTGTAAAGGAATTGCTGAAGCAGGACTTCGCATCACCTTGCCGGGAACCGTTCATCCATCTTCAGTGGTTTGCTCCGGAAGATGAAGGACGGACAGAAGATCCGACAGAACACAAGCTCCGCAAAGCCAGGGAAGAAGGCAAGGTAGCAAAAAGTTCGGAATTCGCCCCTGCGCTTGTTCTTATTTTTACAGTCGTGGCCCTTGCTTTTCTTGGTGGATACATGTTTGATAATCTTACAGATATGATGAAGTATTTTTTTACAATATCTTCGTCAACAGATATAACATCCAATAACAGAATAGTTCCTGTGTTTTTCAGTTATTTTCTTAAGATGTTCCTTCCTGTAGCGACTGTTGCATTTATCGCCTCTCTTGCCGGCAATCTTATACAGGTTGGTTTTTTATTCAGTACAAAACCGATTACACCTGATCTCAACAGAATCGCGCCTGACTTTGTCAGATATTTCAAACGTGCAGTTTTTTCAATGGAAGCGGTTTTTAATCTTGGCAAGACAATTTTCAAGATACTGATAATTGCTGTTATTGTCATTCTGAATATAAAGCTTGAATCCAACAAACTGATCAATCTCACCGGGCAGACTGTACAGTTCTCAATGACATATATAGCAAGGATTTCTTTCAGGCTTTTGATAGAGGCTGCTTTCGCGCTGATTGTTCTTTCACTGCCAGATTATATGTTTCAGAGAAAGCAGCACAGGGAATCGCTTAAAATGTCAAAACAGGAAATCAAGGAAGAAATGAAACAGATCGAAGGCGACCCTAAAATCAAGAATATGCTGATGGAAAGGATGCGGGAACTTATGAGCCAGAATATCTCAAAAAATGTTCCCCTTTCTGATGTTATAGTAACAAACCCTACTCATTATTCTGTTGCAATAATGTATGATAGATATACCATGAGTGCTCCGTCTGTAAGCGCAAAAGGCCAGGATGAGATTGCGCTCAGAATCAGGGAAATTGCAAGAAACAGTGCTGTTCCCATAATGGAAAACAAACCACTTGCAAGAGCTTTGTACGCAGAAGTGGAAGTGGGACAGGAAATCCCTGTTAAATACTGGGAGACAGTATCGATAATACTGTCTGAAGTATATAAACTGTCTGGCAAGGCAGTATGAAAGAGGTAGTATAAGGAATGTCTGATTTCAGAAATATGGTCAATAATTCACTTTTTCACGGCAGAAATGACCTTATGGTAGCTGCCGGTGTACTTGTTGTCATTTCAATGATGCTTGTTCCTCTTCCAACAGTTTTGCTTGATACATTTATGGCTTTTAATCTTCTTTTAAGCCTGCTTGTTATTCTCATTGTCCTTTTTACAAAACATACAACAGATTTTTCCATATTTCCGACACTGCTGCTGATATCCACGGTTTTCGGTCTTGCCCTTAATATTTCATCGACAAGGCTTATCCTCTCAAAGGGTGCGAATTTCAACGGAAAACTTGTAAGGGCTTTTTCAAGCTTTGTTGTCGGTACATCAGGACCGGAAGGGCTTGTCATTGGCCTTATAATATTCCTTATCCTCATTGCTGTTCAGTTTATTGTTATAACAAAAGGTGCGACCCGTGTTGCAGAGGTAGCGGCACGATTTACTCTTGACGGAATGGTTCAGAAACAGATGTCGATCGACGCAGAACTTGCGAGCGGGGCACTTACAGAAGATGAAGCCCTTAAGAAGAGAAGACATTTGCAGAAGGAAGTTGATTTTTACTCTGCTATGGACGGTGCCTCAAAATTTGTATCAGGCAACGTCAAGGTCGGCATTCTTATAACATTTATCAATGTTATCGGAGGAATGATCGTCGGGATGGTTTATCACGCAGAGTCTTTTGGTCTTGCCCTGAATAATTATATATCACTGACAATAGGTGACGGCCTTGTCACCCAGTTCCCGGCGCTGCTTATTTCCACGGCAACCGGTATTATTGTAACCAGATCTATTTCAGACGGCAGCTTCGGAAGTGACATCTCTGACCAGTTTTCCCAGGAATCCCGTGTTTACTGGATCTCGTCAGTATTTCTTTTTGTTCTGGCATTTCTTCCTGGGTTTCCCTGGTATGTTCTTATTCCGATGGCTTTCCTTACAGGTTTTGCCGGTTACAGGCTTTCCAGAAAGAAAATGCTGCAGGAAGCGCAGAAGACCGAGAAAAGTGATGAGAGACAGAAAGAATCCTCCAGTTTCGAGATCCCGGGAATTGAGCCGCTCGACCCGCTGTCGCTTGAGCTCGGCTACGGCCTTATCCCTCTTGTAGACAAGGAAAAAGGGGCGGACCTTCTTGAAAGAATTACAAGAATCAGAAGGGAAACTGCGGCAGAGCTTGGGCTTATTGTCCCCAAAATACGTGTCAGGGATAACATGAAGCTTGAACCTTCCGAGTACTGTTTTAAAATTAAAGGTGTAGATATCGGTAAAGCATCCATAAGAATGAACCATTATCTGGCAATAAATTCCGGAGGAATTGAAGAGCCTGTCCCGGGAGAAAAAACTACAGATCCTGCTTTTGGTCTTCCCGCCCTCTGGATAACTGAAGAAGAGAGGGAAAAGGCGGAACAGGCAGGATATCTTGTTGTTGATCCTCCTTCAATTATTGCAACCCACCTTACAGGAATAATCAAAAAATATGCCTCTGAAATACTTGGAAGACAGGAAGTGCAGTCAATACTTGATTCCCTTCATGATAAATATCCGGCAATAGTAGATGAAGTAAAAAAAGCAGTTTCACCCGGCGAAATCCAGAAAGTGCTTCAGAATCTCCTTAAGGAACAGGTTTCCATCCGCAATATGGTTGCCATTCTTGAAACAATAGTTGATTTTTCAACAGTTTCAAGGGATGTAACATTTTTGACAGAGAAAACCAGACAGGCTATAGGCAGGCAGATTTGTCTGCAGTATGCTGACGAAGATAAACAGCTTAATGTAATAACGATTAATCCGGATATTGAATCAAAAATAATTGAATCACGGGTAGAAACAGTTGACGGCAATGTGCCGGTGCTTGACAGGGAATTTCTATCTTCTTTTATTAATGCAATATCAAATAAACTGATGTCTCTCAAGGAAGTTAATAAGACAATTGTAATTCTTTGTTCGGAAGAAGCAAGAATCCTTGTCAGAAAATGTACTGAGAGGGAACTTCCCGGTATTCCTGTTATTTCTGCAAGAGAACTTACAGGCGATATCGGATTTGAAGTTCAGGGAGAGGTGGATTTTGCATTACAGAATTAAAAAACCGGAGCAGGTGAAGATATGAATTATTTTTCAGAGCAGGGATTGTCCTATTCAGAAGTAATAGACAGATTAAAAAATAAGTACGGCGAAAATATCAGAATTTTGAGTCATAAAACTGTAATGGTGGGAGGGTTTCTGGGACTATTCAAAAAAGAAGGTGTTCAGATTGACGGATATGTGTCTCAGGACCCTTTTCAGAAGAAAAATCCAAAGCTTGAAGAGGAAAAGGAAAAGCTTATACAGACTGCGAAAGGGACAAATACGTTGAGTGAAGTACTAAAAACAGTTAATGAAATAAAGATAAGACTGGATGAAGGGACTTCACAGCAGGAAGGAAAACACGAGACAATAAACCGTGTAGAAAAGATTCTTATGAAAAATGATTTTTCTTTTTCTTTTATAGGTATGATGTCTGAAAAAATTAAAAAGAACATTTCTCTTGATGATCTTGATAATTTTAATTATGTGCTGAAAAAAGTGCGGGAATGGATACGGGAGCTCATCTATATTCTTCCTGATAAAAATCCGTTGACAACCCCCAGAATATTTATTCTTGTAGGTCCTACAGGTGTCGGTAAAACCACGACTATAGCGAAACTTGCGGCAATTAACGCGCTTGGGATACAGACCAAACCGTTATCAGTCAGAATTATCACAATAGACAACTACAGGATCGGGGCAAGAAAACAGATTGAAACCTATGGCGAGATCATGAGCGTGCCAGTCGTATCTGCTGAAAATTTTGATCAGCTCAGAAAATATATAGCGCTTTACAGTGAGGATGTGGACCTTGTTCTTATTGATACAATAGGAAAAAGCCCGCATGATTACAAAAAACTTGCTGAGATGAAAGAGCTGCTTGATGCCTGCGGCACAACTTCCGAGTTTCATCTTGCAATCAGCGCAATTACAAAAGTTTCTGATATTTTTGAAATAATGCAGCAATTTGAATCTTTTAAATACAGTTCTGTTGTTGTAACCAAGCTTGATGAAACCTGCCATGCGGGAAATATAATCAGCGCACTTTATGAAGCCAGAAAGCCTGTGTCATATATTACAACAGGGCAGAATGTCCCTTACGATATTAAATATGCAACAGAAGAGTTGTTCCTTGAACACCTGGGTGAATTCAATACTGTAAAATAAGGAAAGGATAAGTGTATGGAAACAAAAATGATAGACCAGGCTGAAAATCTAAGAATGATGGTTCAGCAGAAAACTGAATCAGACGAAAAAATGAGCGGAAGAGAAACAAAAACACGTATCATAACTGTATCAAGCGGAAAAGGAGGGGTAGGCAAAACAAATCTCTCCATAAATCTTGCAATTGCCTATTCTCAGATCGGCAAAAAAGTGGTTCTTCTCGACGCTGATCTTGGTCTTGCAAACGTAAACGTTATTCTGGGGATAATTCCTGAATATAATCTTTATAATCTCATTAAGAACAACAAAACAATGAAGGACATCCTGATTGATACAAAATGCGGAATACAGATTATTGCAGGTGCATCAGGATTTTCTAAAATAGCTAATCTCGAAAATGACGAGAGGAACAGATTTATATCAGAAATGAGCGAACTTTCATTTGCTGATATAATTATTATTGATACAAGCGCAGGCGTTTCAAACAACGTCCTTTCGTTTATTGCAGCGGCAGACGAGGCCGTAATCATAACAACACCTGAGCCTACAGCAATAACCGATGCATACGGGATTATCAAGATCATATCCACAGAACTGATAGATAATAAAATAGGTATTAAACTTGTTGTGAACCGTGTGAAATCTGTTACTGAAGCCAAAAAAGTAGCTCAGCGTGTTGTGAATATCGCCGGACAATTTTTAAACACAAAGGTTGATTATCTCGGGTATGTCTATGATGACCCTATAGTTCAGAATGCTGTACTCCGTCAAAAGCCGTTTATACTTACAGACCCCAAATGCAAGGCTTCAATTTGCCTGAGACATATTGTGAGCAGGCTTGAAAATATAGAATACAGGGAAGGAACAGGAGTTGGTAACTTTCTTAAGAAATTTATCACAAAAAACAGTTAAAACAATATGCTTGACTGCTATAATTTTTTAAAATACTCTTATTTAAGGGAGGTTAAGGTTGCCTGATTTAAAAATATTATTAATTATTTCCATTCCTGTTTTTATCTTCATGTTTTTTCTGGGAATTTTAAGCGGAAATACTTTACTAATAGTTTTTGGGCGTTCTTTAGCCGGCACCGTATTACTGGTGATTATAATAACAGCTGCGATTGCTGTTATGAAAAACATAATCTCAGGTGTTCCATTGAAAAACAGCGGTAAAAAAGAAAACACAGAAGACCCCAATCCTGAATCGTTTGATGTTGTTCTTGACGGGGAAAATCCTTATGAAAGTGAAAATACAATAACCAGCAATTATTCAATTGATAATGAGGAAGAAGAACCAGATATTTCCGGTAGTTTTATTGAAGAGGTTGAGGAGGAAAGTATAGGAGATATCAGCTTTATAGACAATCCTGATGATTCGGAAGATACAGTTGAAGTTATGAATGACAGCGGGGTGAGTGACCAGGGTTTTAATAATGGTGTATTGCCGGAAATAGACAGCAACCCGCTTGTATTTGATAAGGCTGAAGGCAGCAGAGCCAAAAATATAAATAATGATTCATTAAATATTCTGGGTAATAATATTGATGCAGGCACAATGGCTAAAGCAATTAAAACAATCCTGACAAGAGATGATAAAGGATAAAATATGGCAGATAAACAGACAACAGAAATAAATGAGCATGAACTCTGGCTGAAATACAAAAAAGATAAAAACCAGAAGCTTCGTGATTATTTTATCAGGCAATACGCACCACTTGTTAAATATGTTGCAGGAAAGGTTGCCATAGGTATGCCTCATAATGTTGAATTTGATGATCTTGTCGGTTTTGGTGTTTTCGGTCTGTTTGACGCTATCGAAAAATTTGATCCTGAAAAACATGTCAAGTTCAAGACCTATGCAGTAACCAGGATAAGGGGTGCCATTTATGATGAATTAAGGTCTATAGACTGGGTTCCCCGTTCCGTAAGGCAAAAGACAAGGGAAATTGAAGAAACTGTCCACAGTCTTGAAGCAAATCTGGGAAGATCGGCTACCGATTCCGAGATAGCCGCAAAAATGGGTATTTCAATTGAAGATCTCAACAAAAGCATCCATAAAATCAGCACATCCTCGATATTGTCGCTTAATGATTTGTGGTATACCGGAGAAGATAACGATAAAGTGTCAATTGTCGACAGCATAGAATCTCCGCAGAGTCTCAATCCTGATATTATCGTAGAAAAAGATGAAATAAAAAAAGTGATTGTGCAGGCTATCAGCGAACTTCCCGATAAGGAAAAAAAGGTCCTTGTTCTTTATTATTATGAAGATCTTACCTTGAAAGAGATTGGAAAGGTTCTTGATGTAACTGAATCAAGGATTTCGCAGCTGCATACCAAAGCCATTCTCAGATTGAGGTCAAAACTGACGAGTCTTAAAAAAGGAATTATGTAATATAATGAAAGAACTCCTTACAATCGGGGAATTCAGAAATTACATGAAGGAACTTGCCTTGCGTGACAGCAGCGTAAAATCTGTTCAGGTTTCTGCTGCTACAATCGAAGAATGCCTTGAACAGGCAGCAATTGAACTTGGCACAACTATTTCAAAACTTGAATATGAAGTAATAGTAAAGGGTTTTAAAGGCCTGCTGGGTATGATGAAAAAGAATTTTACCCTTGTAGTCTATAAAATACAGGACAGGAAAGAAGAGCAGTCCGGAATTGAAGATTTTGGTACTGATGAATTTGTGGAAGATCCTGAAATAGTAAATAAAGACGGCGAAGTTGTGGTTACATTATATAAGGGTAATGTACTTATAAAGGTGCTTCCGCCAATGGGAAGAGGAAAAAAAGCTACACCGGAGGCTGCATACAATAAGCTGAATGCCAGAAACGTAAAAGATTATGACAAGACATTTATTTCAAAGATAGTAAAACTTGCGGATGCTATGCAGGTCAAGGTGGGAACCTTTGATCATATTCCTTCCAACGATTCAATTATTTCGCTGAAAATTGAAGAAAACGATATGAAAGCATATATAACCGTTACTATGCCGGGAAACGGGGGAAGTGATCTGGGAAAGGATACTGTTCTTTCATTTTTGAAAAATAACATGGTTATTTATGGTGTAGATGAGCAGAAGCTTGAAGATTTTTTGGATCATCCTGTATACGGCAGCCGTTTTCTTGTTGCAGAAGGATCAGTTCCTATAAACGGAAAAGATGCTGAAATTATCTATAATTTCAATATAGAAGCAACACCTTCATTTTTAAAAGAAAAAAATGGCCGTATTGATTTCAGGGACAAGAATCTTGTACAGAATGTGGTTGAAGGACAAGTCCTTGCAGAAAAAATTCCGCCAGAGAAAGGAAAAAAAGGAAGGACTGTTACAGGTAAAACGCTTGATGCCAAAGACGGTATAGATAAAGAACTTAAAATCGGCAATAACACAGTGCTTTCAAAGGACGGCCTGAAGGCGATTGCCTCATGCAACGGGCAGGTTCTTCTTGTAAATGAAAGAATTACAGTCGAAAATGTATATATGGTTGAAGGGGATGTAAATCTGACTACAGGAAATATACACTTTCTCGGAACAGTTGTTGTTAAAGGGAATGTTGAGGATGGCTTTTCTGTAAAGGCAACCGGCAATATTGAAGTTATGGGTAATGTAGGGAAATGCAATCTCGATGCAGTAGGAAATATACTCGTCCATCAGGGGATTAACTGCCGCGGGGAAGGGCTTGTTAAAGCAGGAAAAGGCGTAGTAGCCAAATTTATTCAGAATTCATATGTCCAGGCGGGAGAGATTGTTTTTGTTTCAGATGGTATAATCAATTCCTATGTTGATTCAAACAGCAAAATAATCTGTAAAGGTAAAAGAGCTACAATTGTAGGTGGAAAACTGAGGGCAACAGAAGAAATATCTGCAAAAACATTCGGTTCTATGGCAGTTGGTTCAACCGAGATTGAAGTCGGGTTTGACCCGAAAAGCAAGGAAAGGCTGCTTGGACTGGAAAAGGAAAAAGAAGCGCTTGAAAAAGAACTGGATGAAATAGACAGAAATCTTGTAACTTTAGAAAATTTAAAAAAGAAATTAAGGGATAAGTTTCCGGAAGATAAACAGCAGATGCTTGATGAAACAACAAACAGAATTGAATCAATTAATGAGGAACTTAAAGAACTTGCTGCCGAAAATGAGGAAATTTTCAAGCATATTCACTCCCTCAAAGCAGTGGGAAGGGTATCAGCATCCGCGACAGTATACCCCGGAGTAAAAATAACCATCAAGGATGCCAGGCTTGATGTTAAAAACGAACTTAAAAGATTAACATTTGTAAATGAAGATTCAATAATTAAAACAATAAAATATGAAGAGCCTGAGGATGAATCTTTCGAGGAGGATTGATGTCAATACAACCGATAGACCTTCAGACTCTTTTTGTTAAAATGAATCAGGTGGGGAAGGAACAGGCTGTCAGCAAGGAAAGTATAACGCTTCAGCAGGAAATCCAGGGAAGTGAAATAGTTAAAAAAAATCAGCATGATGATAATAGTGTTAACAGAACCGACAGCTCAGACAGCGGTCCGGAAAAAACAAAGGAAGATGGAGAGGGTGAAAAAAACCAAAGTCAGGGAGAGCATAAAAAGGGTACAGATGGAAAACAAAAAAATCATGAAATTCTTTTTGACCCTGATCTCGGCAGAAACATTGATATCAGCGGATAATCTTCCATGCTCATAATAATAACCTTGATAGTTAATACGTTAGCATTATTTCTTATTTTCCATTATTTTAAATGGAAACTGACAAGTTATAATTTTCTTGATGGTTTCGAAAAAAAGAAAGAAGAATTTAAAGATGAAATAGATGAGATTATTATTGAAATTAACAGGACAACAGAGAGAAATTTACAGATTCTGGAAGCAAAAATAAATCAGCTTAATGAAATTACAGCCAGATCAGAAAAAATGTTCAATGCCCTTAAAAAGCAAAAGAATACTGATGAAAGTACAGAGGAAATATTTCAGAAGCTAGAGAAAAAAAGCATCAGCGACAGGATTGAGAAGCTGGGCAGCTCCCAGAGTTCGGGGCCGACGCATCCGGCAGGAGCGGCTGAAAGCGCTGTTACAAGGGAAGATATCAGACATAAGGTCATGTCAATGTATCAGAATGGTATAGATATTGAGCTAATATCCAGGAATCTCGGTATTACTTCAGGTGAGGCTGAATTAATAATATCAATAAATAATATAAAATAAAGTGGAACTGTATGAATAACTTAATGGAATTGTTTATAAGAGACAGTAAAAAATACATAAGCCAGATTATTGATTCCCTCATCAATTATGAAAAAGATCCCGGCAGCAAAGATCAGCTTGATACAACCTTCAGAGCAGTTCATTCAATTAAAACTGAGTCCTCTTACCTGATATTGAATGATATAAAAGATCTTTCACACAGTATGGAAGATGAGCTTGAAAAATTGAGGTCAGGGAAAGAGGTTTTCACAAAAGAAAAATGCAGTGATCTTATTGGAAAAGCTGAAAAACTGCAAATTCTGATAGATAAAACCGAGGAGGAAAATTTATCCTGGCCTGAATTAATTGAAGACAGCGGCAGTGAAGGGGTGCTGAGTATTGCTGTTGATACATCAGAAGATGACTATGGAACAGATGAAAATAAAGATGAAACTATAGAAGAACCTGGATCAGAAACAGATATTGAAGATCTCGAGGAAATTGAAGAACTGGAAGAAGAGCCTGAAGAGCTGGAAGAGCTGGCAGAAGATATTATTCCCGAAGAGACAGAAATATCTGAAGAGAAGGTCCCAGAAAATTCTGAATCCAGTGCATCTGAGCCTCCTGAGGAACATTATGAATTGAACATCCATAATAATGAGCTTATTAGCCGTAAAGCTGAAAGTGATATTGAAAATATGGTTAAAAAAGAATTCAATGATTTTCAGATTCAGCTTCTCTCCGATTCAATGAAAAGAGGGGAAAAATTATACAGAATTATTTGTGATATATCGCCGTCAAGCACAATGAAATATCCGCGCCTCTATCTGATTATCAATAATCTTGAGCTTCATACAAATCTTGTTAAAACAATCCCTTCTTTAGATATACTTGAAAAGGGGGAAGAAACAAGAATAACCTGTTATATAACTACCAGAAAAAAATACAATGAAATCTATAAAATTATAAATGTTGATGAAGTAAATGATATACAGATTATAAATATTCCCTACGAATACCTTTTTCGCCAGGATAAAAAGGAAAAGTCTGCAGATGAAAAGCCTTCAGCAGAAAGGACAATACCTGTAAAAATCGACCGTCTGGATTTTCTTTTTGTATCAGTACAGTCGATGAGAATATCGCTTTTGCTCAAAGACAACAGGGCGGATTACGTGATTCCTGATTCAATACTGGAAACTCTGGAATCAATGGAAAAAAGTATAAGACTTCTAAGAATGGTAAGTCTGTCAGAGGAATTTAAATCTGTACCTGCCGCAATACGGAAGATTGCATACAGCAAAGGGAAAGAGGTCAATATTGTTTTTAATGACAATGGCGTTGAGATAGACAGGAGTATTTTTGAACTTATTTACGACCCTGTAATACATTTATTCAAAAATGCTATTGATCATGGAATAGAAACAGTAGAGGAACGGCTTGAAAAATCCAAAAACCGCAGCGGGAAAATTGTCTGCAGCTCATATTCAGGAAGCGGGTACCTTGTTATTGAAATTACGGATGACGGTAAAGGGCTTGACCTTAACAAGATTGCAGAAAAAACCGGTTATACAATAACAGAACTTGCAGATGAAAATAGAATTGTTTCAATACTGACTGCACCGGGATTTACTACTAAAAAAGATGCTGATGAACATTCAGGACGCGGATTCGGGCTTAATCTTGTAAAGGAAAAAATATCAAAAATTGAAGGTGCGTCACTTGAAATAAAAACAAACCCGGGAAAGGGAACTTCAGTCCGTATAAAACTGCCTGATAATTATATTGCAAGAAAGGTTTTATATTTCTTAAAAGAAGGCAGGGTGACGGCAGTTGATTCAGAAAGTGTTGAGGCTGAAGCTAACGATGTTGGCGCACATCTTAAACAGAAAAATAATGGACAGCTGTTCTACAAAGAAATTCCGGTATATACAAAAGACGGCATCGTTTTTTCCGGCGGCCCGGGGATCAAAAACAGCAAGGGAATAATCATTAAAAATAACGGGAAAAAAGGGCTGCTGCTTGCGGATAAAATACTCTTTACGCAGACCATTCCCGCAGACAGGCTATATCTTTTGCACTCCGACCTTCCATATCTTTATATGATGCGTGTTGCAGGTATGGAAAGGGAATATCTTTATATTGACAGTTCAATACTTGAATAAAAATTCTGTGCAGGAATTATATATTCCCACTGTATCCGGCATTTTTTAACGCAGTAAGAGCTGCTTCTCTCTCATTCCATGGAACAGGACCGGTTTTATAAATTATTGTGGATTCATGCCCTTTCCCGAGGAGAATTACTGTATCACCTTTTTCTGCGATTTCAACAGCCTTGCTGATTGCTTCCTGCCTGTCAGATATAAGATAAAGCGATGACTTATCAAAAGCAGGCTTTATCCCGGAAGAAATCTGCCGGATAATACCCATTGAATCTTCTCCGCGCGGGTCTTCGTCTGTCAGAATCAGTATATCGCTGTAACGGGAGGCAATTTTACCCTGAATTGCCCTTTTTTCGGTATCCCGCTCTCCCGCGGAACCGAAAAGAGCGATAAGACGGCCTTTCACAGTTTTTTTTATCATTGGGAATATTTTTTCAAATGCTCCGGGTGTGTGTGCATAATCTACAATTACAGTAAAATCCTGTCCTGAATTTATTATATCCATTCTCCCTTTTACAGAGACAAGATGCCCTGATAAGGAGAGTACCTTCCCCATATCCTCCCCGGTAATACCGGAGACGGCAAGAGAAGCGGCAAGAAAATTCTCTATGTTGAAAATACCAGGAACAGGAAGGATGCACCTGAATGATTGTCCCTTATAATTGGCATCAAACGAGGAACTCAGGCTGTCCGAAATAATGGACGAGGCATAAATATCACTTTTATTATCTTCCAGTGAATATGAAACAACCGGGGAGGCAGCAGCATTGATAAAGCTCATCTTTGAAGGTTCGCTGTAGTTTACAACACAAAATCCGGTTGTCTTTCTGAAAAGATTCGCCTTGTCGTTAATATAGTTTTCCATTGTCCCGTGGAATTCAAGATGCTCATGAGTAACATTGGTCAGTACCGCCGCATCATACTTTATTGCGGCAAGACGGGATGTTTTTTCCGAAAGGCCGTGTGAAGTTGATTCAATTACTCCGTATTCAAAATTGTTCTGAACCATTTCTGAAATAATATGCATTATATCAGGTGATTCAGGAGTTGACTGTCTGTATGGATTTTTTTCCGGCTTACCGCTGCCGTCATATTCAACTGTAGAAATAAAACCGGACTTTTTTCCAAGCAGGTTTAAGAGCTGGTAAATAAAAGAGACTGTAGTGCTTTTACCGTCAGTTCCTGTAACACCGATAATTTTGATGTTCTCCGCGGGATTCCCGTACCACTCTGATGAAAAGAAAGCCATAGCCTTTCTGGTATCATCAACAAGAATCCAGGAAACTGAAGTATTGATTTTTTCCGGCATCCTGGAAACAAATATGGCTGAGGCGCCCCTTTCAATTGCATCTTCAATAAAGTTATGTCCGTCTGTATGAATACCTGTAAGCGCGAAAAAGGCATAACCGGTTTTTACGCAGCGCGAATCGTATGCTATTCCTTCAATCAAAACATCGGGATTGCCTGCTGTAAGGTTTATATTGCAGTTATTAAGCAAAGCTGATAATCTTTTCGTCATAATAATGATATTATCAATATATTGGTGTATCTTCAATAGAGGCGGATTAAATGTATACAGTAAGAGCAGAGGATAGTTTTGCCGCGGCTCATTATCTTAAAAATTATCACGGTAAATGTGAAAATCTGCACGGACACAATTATAAAGTAAGGGTATATGTAAAGGGTAGAGAACTGGACCCGGGCGGAATGCTTCTTGACTTTGGAATTCTTAAAAAAATACTCAAAAAAATACTTGAAGACTTTGACCATAAAAATCTTAATGACATCCCTTTTTTCATGGAGAGAGACCCAAGCGCGGAACTTATTGCATACTATATTTTTCAGATGATAAAAGAGGAACTGCCGAATGCGGGAGGAGATTGTTCTCTAACCAGGGTTGAGGTTTTTGAGACTGAAAAAAATCTTGCATATTATGAAGAAGAAGATATATAGTAATATAACGGGAGCTGGCAGTTGAAGATAATCGGCTTATCTGATATCCATGGGAATATTAAATATATTTCAGGGATTAAAAATGAAATAAAATCAGCAGATCTTGTCCTTATAGCCGGTGATATTACTCATTTCGGATATTCACCTGATGCTGAAAAGATTATTTCCGCAATCATGGAGATTAATAAAAATATTTTTTCAATTACCGGTAACTGCGATAATAAATCTGTTGCAGAGTTTATAGAGAATATTGGTATTTCTGCTGAAGGGAAAGAGGTTTATTACAAACCTTTTGATCTTAAAATACTTGGTTTCGGAGGGTCAGTTTCAACACCGGTAAACACTCCCAATACTTTTCCTGAATCTGTTTTCCTTGATTTTTTCTCTTCGAAAGATTCGTCACCCGATATTTTACTTACGCATCAACCCCCTTACAATACATCTTCAGACAGGGTAATGGGAGTGAAGCATGTCGGAAGTCCTGCCATCAGGGCTTTTCTTGATGTGAAAAAACCGCGTCTTTGTCTGTGCGGACATATTCATGAGTCAATATGCGCAGATTATTGCGGAGAGACACTTGTAGTTAATCCCGGTCCGTTTAAAAACGGTTATTACAGCATAATCTACAGCGAAGACAGGACAGGCAAGTTTACTGCTGAATTGTTAAGGCTTTAGACAGTTTTACAACATATCAGACCTCATGACGAAAGGGATTCATATTTTAAAAAAGTCATGTTTTGAAAAAGGTTTTTATAATTTGAAAACTTAGCTGGAGGTCTTTTAAGTGAAAAAAAACAATTCAGAAAAAGGTATAAAATTAACTCTTAAATTATCAATTCTTGTCGGCTCTGTCATCCTTATTACACAGTTATTAAGCACAGCAACAGCAATTCATCTTGCTTCAGGCACTGCCAATAATATTATGGAAATGAATGTTCTCGCAAAACTGAATGGAGACTTAAATTCCGCAGGTGTATATCTGGAAAAATATTATGGGAAATTAAGTCTGGTGCAGAATAATTATCTTGCTGATGAACAGGGTAAACCGATAATCGGCAGTTATAAAATGATCGACAGCCTGCTCAGGGATCTTGGTACTGTAGCAACTATATTCATGAAAAAGGATGATGATTTTATCCGGGTTGTTACAAATCTGAAAAATGAGAGCGGAGACAGGGCAATAGGAACAATGCTCGGGACAGACAGCCCTGCATATAAAGACGTTATTGCCGGAAAAGTTTTTATTGGCCGTGACAGTGTTCTTGGAAAAAACTATTTCTCAGCCTACAATCCAATCACGGATACCAAAGGAGAAATAATCGGAATTCTCTTTATCGGAGTTCCTGTCAATGAATCTCAGCAAAGTATTACTCATTCAATAAAGACCCTTTCAATAACAATGATGATCGTTTCGTTCGCCTCAATAATAATTGTTACATTTATAATCATTTTATTTTCGAACAGACTTATAATCAAACCAATCAAATCAACTGCCGCAATGCTTAAAGATATATCTGAAGGAGAGGGAGACCTTACCAAAAAGCTTGTAGTAAAAAGCAGGGATGAAATTCGGGAAATGTGCGATTATTTTAATCTGACAATTGAAAAAATAGCAAAAATGATTGCTAAAATAAAAAAAGAATCAACCGCTCTTAAGGAGGTAGGTGATGAGCTCTCGTCAAATATGACCGAGACAGCTTCTGCAGTAAATCAAATAACCGCCAATATCTCAGGTATCAAAAATCAGACAGTAAACCAGTCCTCAGGTGTCTCACAGGCAAATGAAACAGTAAAAGAAATTGCATCAGACATAAATAATCTGAATAGTTTAATTGATAATCAGGCCGCAAGTGTTATTCAGTCATCATCAGCGATAGAAGAAATGGTTGCCAATATAAAATCAGTAGGCAACATACTGAATAATAACAGCAAATCAGTAGATGAATTGAAAATTGCTTCAGAAACAGGAAAAAACGGCATTATTGAAGTTTCAGAATTGATTAATTCAATTTCAAGGGATTCTGAAGGATTGATTGAGGCAAGTTCCATAATCCAGGGTATTGCCGGACAGACAAATCTGCTTTCAATGAATGCCGCAATTGAAGCCGCGCACGCCGGAGATTCAGGAAAAGGCTTTGCTGTTGTGGCCGGGGAGATCCGTAAACTCTCTGAGAATGCAGCAACTCAGGGAAAAGAAATTATAAAGGTTTTAAAGAATCTCAAAACAGCAATAGACAGGGTAACTGAATTGTCCGAAAAGGCAAAAACCCAATTCGAAAGTATGTTCCAGCTTACTGATGTTGTAAAGAATCAGGAAAATATTATTAAGAATGCAATGGAAGAGCAGACAAGCGGTGGTACCCAGGTGCTTGAAGCGATCGGTGAGATTAATAATATCACTGTTAAGGTAAGGGATGGTTCTGCCAAGATGCTTGAAGGCAGCAGCCGCGTTATTGAAGAGATGAATCACGTATATATGGTTACACAGGAAATAACAGGCAGCATGAATGAAATGGCAGTAGGTACAGGTGAAATAAACAGCGCTGTAAACGAAGTTAACAGGATAACCCAGAAAAACCGGGAAAGCATCAATGTGCTTATTGACGAGGTTTCACGGTTCAGGGTTAAATCTGAGTAAATAATGCGGCATGTTCTTTAATTACAGAACCATAAAAGTACTCCGGTATGTGAAAAGAATAATCCGTAATTTTACTTGTACGCTTGAGAATCGTTAATTATAATTTAGAAAAGGATTTAATTATGAAAAGTATTGTATCTTACAAATCTCTGCACCGCGGCGGATTTCTGGTTGAAACACCTGCCGGGAATATACAGTTCGGCGTTCCACCTGAGACAATCAAAGATACAATGCTCCTTCCGGGAGGAGTCCCTAAGGTTTTTATACTGATGGAGAAAATGTTTGACTGGAAAAAAGGGATAAGCTTCGCAGAAATTGAGTTTCCAATTTATTTTAATTTTTTCATAAAAAAGAAAAAAACAACAATAGTATGCAAGGAAAATCAGCTTGACCGCATAAAAAACATGTTTCAGGAAGCAGTTTTCGGTCCGCTTGAAATCAATCTTAAGCAGGATTATAACGATATCTGTCCGGTTTGTGCTGTTCCTGACATAAGAAAAGAGATGGACTACTTCAGAAATAATCTGCAGATATCAGATCTTATTGAAATAAAACTTTTCAGGGATGATTCTGCAACTATTGGTGATCTTGAGATCAGGATAAACAGGGACATGGAATTTGAGGTTTATTATGCTGAAAAAAACATAGCCAAAGTCCCGGGCGATTTTATATACAAACCTACCTATATACTTGGTGAAAGGCTGAAGGAGCCGTACAAACCGCCTCTTTTCAGCATAACATGCCTTGGCCCCAGCCATGGTTTCGATCCTACAGAAAACACTTCGGGTTATGTTATATGGCTTAATCATCACGGTATTATGGTTGATCCTCCTGTAAACTCTACAGAATGGCTTGAGGATTCAAATGTCAATCCCAAACTTATTGACAGCATCATTCTTACTCACTGCCATGCAGACCATGATGCAGGAACTTTTCAGAAAATCCTGAAAGAAGGCCGGATTACCATCTATTCGACAAAAACTGTAATAATGAGTTTTATCCGAAAGTATGCGGCTCTTTCCAATGTCGAAGAAGCTCTCCTTCTGAAACTTTTTCAATTCAGTCAGATTAAAATCGGGAAACCTGTTTTCATACACGGCGGAAAGTTTGAAATGTTTTATACGCTTCATTCAATTCCTACCCTGGGGTTTAAAATGGAATTCCAGGACCAGACTTTTGTCTATTCTTCTGACCATAACAATGACCCTGAACTACATAAAACCCTGTTGGAAAAGAAAATAATAACAAAAGAAAGATACAATGAATTTACAAATTTCCCCTGGGATTCAAAAGTAATATATCATGAATCAGGAGTGCCTCCTCTTCATACTCCAATAGCGTATCTGAATTCTCTCCCCCAGGAGTTACAGAAAAAAACAGTAGTATATCATATCGCTAAAAAGGATTTTCCCGCAGAGACTTCTTTAGCCCTTGCAACGTTCGGCATGGAAAATACACTTAATTTCAAGACCAAAGCGCCTTATTACGAAAAATCCTATCAGGTTTTGAATATTTTAAAGCACCTTGATTTCTCGCAGGATCTACCTCTTGGTAAAGCACAGGAATTTATAACCATAGTAGAGGAGGAGGATTTCCATAAAGGGGATTACATTGTCAGGAAGGGGACAACCGGGGACAAATTCTATATTATCTATTCCGGTAATATTTCAGTTTCAGGAAGCGGCCTTCAAAAGAAAAAGATATACGGGACATACGAATATTTCGGCGAGGTTGCTCTCATCAGCGGCAGTGAACGCACAGCGGACGTAATCGCAGAGACAGATGTAACTGCATATTCAATTACAAGAGACAGGTTTTTGAGTTTTATCGCAGGCACAGAATTTGAAAAAACCCTTATCCGGCTTTCAAAAACACGCAGCAGTGAAACATGGAACCTGCTTTCCACCAGCAGCTTTTTCCAGAGCTGTTCCTCATATCAGAAAACATGGCTTGAATCCATATTTGTTGAAGTAATAAGAAAAGAAAAAGGTGTCATACAGAAGGAAGGGGAGGAAATCGAGCATATATATCTGATACAGGATGGAAATATCGACGTGTCTGTAAAGGGTAAAAAAATAGCTGAACTCAAACACGGCGATTTTATAGGATCGCTTGAAAAAGCCTATGAAAATAAAAAATCTGAGAAGACATTTTCCAATAAAACGCCTGTAAAACTTTATTCAATAAAAAAGGAGGATATAATTAATTTTGCTGACAGGAATCCCGGTCTCATGATGAAACTTGCATATGATTTTTAATAATTTAAGTTGCCAATTATACTAAAGCAAATTATCATACTGAATGATCAGAAATATTCTTGAAATACCATTTGTTACTTCAGGACAGTATCCTGAGAGAATTTCCCACAAAACAAAAAATACTGATGCAGTTGAGTTAAAAACCTACCGGGAATTTACGCTGCTGATACGCGAGCTGGCGGCCGGATTCAAGGCTTGCGGAATCGGCAAGGATAATCATGTGGGATTTTTTGTGAATAACCGCTTTGAGTGGATTGCAACTGATTTTGCCCTCATGGCCCTGGGAGCGGTTTCTGTTCCCCGCGGTTCAGATACAATACCAAAAGAGCTTAAATTTATATATGAACATTCTGATTCTGTATTTCTTGTTGTTGAAAAAATCAAACAGCTTGAAGAACTTGAAGATTATTTTACCGAAGAAAACTGGAACAGCTGCTTAAGGATATTTATAGTTGAAACCGGGTCTCTCGACACAGTCAGCAGTAAATATCATGAAAAAATTGTTTTTTACTCTGATCTGATTACTTTGGGTAAACAGGAACTGAAAAAAGAGCCGGACCTCATCGAAAAAAAGATAAATGAAATTGGACTGGATGATCTTTTTACAATCGTTTACACATCAGGCACAACCGGAAACCCTAAAGGGGTAATGCTTACCCAGCGCAATTTTTACCAGAATGTTGTTGCCAATACGCCAAGGCTTCAAATAGACCCGTCTAAGGGAGAAGTTACTGTTGTCATGCTGCCTTCCTGGCATGTTTACGAGAGGGCTTTCGAATATTGCGGGATATTATCCGGACTTACCTTTGTTTATTCAGGCGCAAAACGTTTTGCGGCAGATCTCCTTGAAGAGAAACCGCATATAATAATTTCTGTTCCCAGGGTATGGGAATCAATATATCAGAAACTGATAAAAGCGCTGAGCGTAATGCCCTTTTTTAAAAGACATCTGGTTTTTTCATTTATAAAAATCAATCAGATATTTCTTTCTTCATATTTCTATCTGAAGGGCGGTTATATTTCGCTTAAAAAAAGATCCTTTTTAAGAAAGTTCTTCGCATACCTTTACAACCTGATACGCTTTATAATCACATTTCCCGGTCATATACTTGCGGGTAAATTGTTCAAACCTTTCAGGGAAAAGGTAGGCGGGGCATTGAGGGGCGCAACCTGCGGTGCAGGATCTTTGCCGAAATACCTTGATGAACTTTTTAATTCGATCGGTATTACTCTTATAAATGCATATGGAATGACAGAGTGCGCGCCCGGTATCCTCTCCAGAACCTTCGGGCTTAATACATTCGGATCTACAGGTTATCCATTTGATAATACTGAGGTACAGGTAAGGAGAAAGGACGGGACAATAGCTGAAACCGGGGAAAAAGGGATACTGTTTGCCAAAGGACCTCAGGTTATGAAGGGATATTATAAAAATCCTTCTGCAACAGAAGCAGTACTTGATGAAAAAGGCTGGCTTAATACCGGTGATTTATCAATTAAAACAGAGAACGGGGAATTCCTTATTGTCGGAAGGGATAAAGATACAATTGTACTTATGGGCGGAGAAAATGTTGAACCTGAACCGATTGAAGATAAAATAAAGGAAAGCATTTATATTGATCATGCAGTAGTACTGGGTCAGGACAGCAAGCAGCTTACGGCAATTGTCGCGGTAAATGAACAAGAGCTTATGAGACTGGCATCAGAATTAAAGATATCTGCCAGTATTTTAAAAACCGAGGGTAAATTTTCAATCGAAAACGATGTTGTTTATGAGATTCTGATGAAAGAGGTCAACAACCTTATCTCAAAGGAGCAGGGTTTTAAGCCGTTTGAATTTATTTCAAAAATCCTTCCGGTTCACAATGATTTCAGTATTGGAAAGGAACTGACTCAGACCCTTAAAGTTAAAAGAGCATATATCGAGGAAAAATATAAAGATCTTATAGCATTCCTTACTTCAGGCGGGGATAAAAAGAAAAAAGAATAACATAATTACCCGGGAAATTTATCCAGGGTCTTCCAGAACATCCTGTTCCCGGGTATTATCAACTGCCATGAATCTGATATCAGTAGACAAACTTTCATACACAATGCACGACAATCCTCTTTTCAGTAATATCACGCTCGGAATCGATGAGAAAGAGAGGATCGGGTTTATCGGTAAAAACGGATGCGGGAAAACGACATTCCTGCATCTTTTAAAAGGCGATCTTCAGCCGGATCAGGGAACTGTTTCCCGTAACAGCAATGCAAGGATTGAATTTTTAAGTCAGCATCCTTCATTCCGTCCCGGTTGTACACTTAAGGAATATCTGTATGAGCAGGGGGGATATCTTCCCTCGCTTTTGCTTGAATACAGGAAATGCTTTGAAGAATATTCCCATAATCATGAAAATAAAAAAAAGCTTGAAATGCTTACTGCAAAAGTTGATGCATTAAGCGGCTGGGACCTTGAAAAAGATTATATCTCAATTTTAAATGAAATCGGTCTTAAAGACTCTTTTCTTGTTATGGATAACCTCTCAGGCGGAATGATAAAGAAAGCTGCCATTGCAAGAGTTCTTTCAATAAAACCTGATTTTCTTATACTTGATGAGCCGACAAATCACCTTGACATAAAAACAATAGAATGGCTTGAAAAATACTTATCCTCATCAAAACTTGCATTTATTATAGTAACCCATGACAGGTATTTTCTGGATTCTGTATGCAGCGCAATTCTTGAGCTTGAAAACGGAAGTTTTTATAAATACCAGGGAAACTATTCATATTTTCTTGAAAAAAGGGAAGAGAGGATTGCTGCACAGCGCAATGAACAGAACAGGATTGAATCAATCCTGAAAAGAGAGCTGGAATGGCTTAAGAGGGGCGCGAAAGCAAGGACAACAAAGGACAGGGGCCGGCAGCAGAGGATTGTGGATCTGATGGAGAAGCAAACTGATGAAATGCCTGAAAATGCTGATTTTACCTCATCAAACAGAAGGGCAGGCAAGAAGATACTTGAAGTCAGGAATATTTCAAAATCCTATGAGGGCAAAAAAGTGATAAACCCTTTTTCATACAGCTTTAAAAGCGGGGAAAGGATTGGGCTCATCGGTCCGAACGGGAGCGGGAAGACAACCTTTCTGGACCTCCTTACATCATCAGTCAGTCCCGACAGCGGCAGCCTTGATCCCGGCATAAATACTAAATTCGGGTATTATGACCAGATGAGCAGGCCGCTCAACACAGACACATCAGTTCTTGAGTTTATTCAGAAAGAATCTGAGACAGTTGCAATGGCAGACGGATCAGTAGTCTCTGCCGCGAAATTTCTTGAAATGTTCGGTTTTCCGTCATCATACCACAGGATGGAACTTAGCCGTCTTTCCGGCGGGGAAAAAAGGCGTCTTTATCTGCTGCGGATACTTTCCGGAAACCCTAATTTCCTTATTCTCGATGAACCTACCAATGATCTGGACCTCCAGACCCTCAGAAAGCTTGAGGAATACATAATAGCGTTTAAAGGGTGCGTCATGATTGTCTCCCATGACAGGGCTTTTCTGGACAGAACGACAGATTATCTTTTTCTCTTTGACGGAACCGGCGGCATTAAGGGATATACGGGTAATTACAGCGCTTATCATGAAAATGAGGAAGAAGAGAAAAAAAAGGATTCCCGGGCTGCGCGGGTTTCAAATTCCCTGCAATCCCGCGGGAAACCGGGGAGCGGAAATAACCGGGGAACAGAAATCCCTCAGCAGAAAAAAAAGCTTACATTTAATGAAAAAAGGGAATATGACGCAATTATGCCTGAGCTTGAGAAACTTGAAGAAGAAAAGAGCAGCCTTGAAAAATCATTTACCGATGCAGAACTTTCTCCTTTTGAACTTGCGGAAAACCACGACAGGTATAAAAAAGTACTTGATGAAATAGAATCAAAAACAAACCGGTGGGAGGCGCTTTCCGAGTATGTCTGAAAATGCGGAAGATATTAAAGGTGAAATCCCGATTGAAGAAGTAAGGCGCTGCATAAAAATACTTGAAAATCTTGCAGCGGATTCCAGCTGGATTCACAGCCTTACTGATGAAGAGAGAATAGCTTTTATGTCTGCTGCTGGTAAGATATCAAGGCCGGACAGGGAAGAGATAAAAAAAAGAAACAGGGAAAAGGAAAAAATTGAAAGAAGCAGGGTAGTGTTAAAGGAAAAAAAAGCACGGGGCCTCACCGGAATACGGAGCGCGAGAAAGGAGGCGGTATTTAAAGCGCCGCTTCAGATTGCAGGAATAAGCAATGGGATAAATGAGGAAGAGCGGGTTTTAAACTCGCCGCGGAATTGCTATATCTGCAAGGCTGAGTTTACAAAACTTCATTTTTTCTATGATACGCTATGCCCTCATTGTGCGGAATTCAATTACAGCAAGCGCTTCCAGAGTGCGCCGCTTGATGGTAAAGTAGTTCTCATAACAGGCGCACGGGTCAAGATCGGGTATCAGGCTGTCCTGATGATGCTCCGCGCGGGCGCGCTTGTAATAGCCGCGACAAGATTTCCGGTTGATGCCGCGCTGCGTTATTCAAAAGAGAATGATTTTTTAAAGTGGAAAGATCGTCTTCATATCTACGGGCTTGACCTTCGTCATACACCGAGCGTTGAAATATTTGCCGGTTTTATCGAACAGAACTATGAGAGGCTTGATATACTTATAAATAACGCGGCGCAGACAGTAAGGCGCCCGCCCGGATTTTACGCGCACCTGCTTGAGAACGAGGAAAAAGGGATTGACGCACTTCCTTCCGGGGCGGAAGGGCTCCTTGCCGGCTACAGAAAATGCATGGATATATTAAATACGCAAAGCCGCCTCAATTCACCGCCGGGGGATTTATCCCCTTCAGTTATTCCATCTGCAGCTTCCTGGAACAGCAGAATGCCGGGGATAGGAATCCGTTCTTCAGCAAAACTTTCGCAGATTCCCTATTCGCATGATGAGGAACATTCGGTTGAAAAGGTTTTTCCGCATGGTGAGCTTGACGCGGATCTTCAGCAGAGAGACCTCCGTACTGTAAACAGCTGGAGGCTCCCTCTCGGTAAAATACACACATCAGAGATGATTGAAGTCCAGCTTGTAAACGCGATTGCCCCGTTCGTACTCTGCAACCGGCTGGCCCCTTTCATGAAAAAGGATTATACAGGGCAGAAGCATATTGTAAATGTCTCGGCGATGGAGGGTAAATTCCTGAGGTTTAAAAAGGATGAAAGGCATCCCCACACCAACATGGCAAAGGCGGCGCTAAACATGCTTACTCACACATCAGCCGGCGAACTTGCAAGGCACGGCATCTATATGAACGCGGTTGATACAGGCTGGGTAACTGATGAAGACCCTGCGGCACTTGCCGCTCTCAAGCAGGAACTGCATGATTTTCAGCCTCCTCTTGATATTGTAGACGGCGCGGCAAGGGTGTGTGATCCTTTCTTTGACGGAATCCTTACCGGAAAACACTGGTGCGGACAGTTTTTAAAGGATTATTTCCCGATAGACTGGTAATGTGCCAGCTTAACTGTGCTCATCCCCTGCCTCTGTTGAAACTCAAAGTATCTCAGGCCAGCCAGGGCATCTCAGCTTTTATCCTTTTTTCGTAACCTGTAATATCTTTTTCAAACTGCAGTGTCCATCCTATCTGATCAAGGCCGTTCAAAAGACAATACTTGCTGAAATCCCTTATGTCAAAACTGTATTTTTTCCCTGATGGAGTTGATAAAGTCTGTCTCTCAAGATCTGCGGTAAACCTGATACCGGGAGACTCTACTGCTTCAGAGAAAAGCTCATCAACTTCTTCTGTTTTTAATCTGATAAGGAGTATCCCGTTTTTGATGCAGTTGTTGTAAAAAATATCCGCGAAAGAGGGGGCAGCAATTACACGGAATCCATAGTCTTCAAGAGCCCACGGAGCGTGCTCCCTGCTTGAGCCGCATCCGAAATTATCGCGTGCAAGGAGTATGGATGCATTCCGGTACTCCTGTTTGTTAAGCACAAAATCAGGGTTCTCTTTTGTCCCGTCATAATCCGTAAACCGCCATTCGTGAAAAAGATGTTTGCCGAAACCGGTCCTTTCAATTTTTCTCAGAAACTGTTTCGGGATAATGGCATCTGTATCGACATTTACACGGTCAAGAGGAGCCGCGATTCCTGTATGATTTATAAATGGTTTCATTTCGATTTCCTTTTAAATTCCCTGACATCGGTAAGTTTTCCGGTAAGCGCGGCAGCAGCAGCCATTTCGGGACTCATCAGATGAGTGCGGCCTCCAGGGCCCTGCCTCCCCTCAAAGTTGCGGTTGCTTGATGACGCGCACCTCTCTCCCTTTTTAAGCTGGTCATCATTCATCCCGAGGCACATTGAACAGCCCGCATACCTCCAGTCAAGACCGGCAGCCCTGAAAACCTTATCCAGCCCTTCCTCTTCCGCCTGATGCCGGATCGGCTCTGAAGCCGGGACAACTATTGCCTCTACATCCGGATGGACTTTTTTCCCTTCTACAATTGCGGCCGCCGCGCGGAGGTCCTCGATCCGGCCGTTTGTGCAGGACCCGATAAAAACCTTGTCAACTTTTATATCGCACATCCTTGTCCCCGGTTTTAAATCCATATAGGTAAGGGCGTTTTTAGCCGCAGTCTGCTGTGCGTGGGATGAAAAACTCATCGGGTCAGGAACCGACCCGTCAATTGATGTAACCTGTCCAGGGCTTGTTCCCCATGTAACCTGCGGTTTAATATCAGCCGCATTAATATTTACAACCCTGTCAAAATGTGCCCCCTGATCGCCCGGAAGGGTTTTCCAGTATTTTACCGCCTTTTCCCAGTCCTCTCCTTTCGGGGCAAATCTGCGCCCTTTCATGTATTTAAAGGTTGTCCCGTCAGGGGCAATCATTCCGGCCCGGGCACCTGCTTCGATACTCATATTGCATATAGTCATTCTCCCTTCCATGGAGAGGGACCTTATTGTGGTTCCAGCGTATTCAATAACATAACCCGTGCCCCCTGCTGTGCCGATAAGGCCTATAATAAAAAGTATTATATCTTTGGGTGTAACTCCGAATCCGCATTCTCCATCAACGCTGATCAGCATTGACTTTGCCTTTGTCTGCTGAAGTGTCTGGGTCGCGAGGACATGCTCAACCTCTGAGGTCCCGATTCCGAATGCGAGGGCCCCGAATGCGCCGTGGGTTGCGGTATGGGAATCCCCGCAGACAATAACCATTCCCGGCTGCGTAAGCCCGAGCTCAGGGCCGATAGCGTGTACTATACCCTGGTTCTGATGTGACCAGTCATAAAGGGTAATGCCGAACTCGCTGCAGTTGTCTGTGAGTTTCTGCATCTGTATCCGCGATGTTTCTTCCATCAGGGAGAAGTCTTTTGTTCTTGTCGAAACATTGTGGTCCATTGTAGCAAAAGTTTTCTCAGGGGCCCGTACTTTCCTTCCGTTTAACCGGATACCGTCAAAGGCCTGGGGACTTGTTACCTCGTGGACCAGGTGGCGGTCTACATATATAATTGAAGTCTCGCTCTCGCTTTCATGCACAAGATGCGATTCCCATATCCTGTCATACATGGTTTTTAACATATTATACTCCTTGAAATGCAGTATAAATTATACCGATACTTCAGAGATTTTTCCTGAATAATTTTAATTATTTTTCTGCTTTTTTTAATGCGGCTATCAGGCCGCCCCCGATTATCAGTATTCCTCCTATAATATGGGGTATCCCTGTTTTTTCTCCAAGAAACAGGAATCCCAAAAGCGCCCCGTATAGGGGAATGGTGTTATAGTAAACCATGGCGCCGCCTGCGCCTAAAAGCCCTACGCCTACATTCCAGCTGAAAAACCCGAGCGCGGCCGGAACAATTCCTATATAAAGGACAATAAGCGCAAGTTTCATGCCTGGAATAACAGGAACTGATTTAAGTTCCACAAACGCAGCCGCGATAAGGAAGGGAAGCCCCAGAAAAATGCTGAGCGCGGTAGCGGAAAGGGGAGATCGTTTTTTCATCGTCTTTCTTCCCGCAACTGAATAGAGGGACCAGATTGCAACAGCAAGGATAATCAGCAAGTCCCCGGGGTTAAATACGGCATTTCTGAAAAATTTCAGCGAAGCCCCGGAAATAAGAACTGCTACTCCTGTAAAGGCGAAAACCGATCCCGCAAGCTGCCGTCCTGTCAAGGGTTCCCTGATAAGCAATGAGGCGAAAATTGCTGTGAGTATCGGGCCAAGTCCGTTTATCAGGGTGCTGTTGACAGCTGTTGTAAACCTTAATCCAGTATATAAAACCGGCGCAAAGAGGATAACACCGGTTAAGGCCATGGCAGCAAGAAGAGGGAAGTCTTTTCCGAAGCTTTTCTCTTCTTTCGGGAGCTTTCGTAAAACAAATGCGAAAATTACCGCCGCAATGATATTTCTTGCAGCTGTAAGTGTCAGCGGCCCGATTGATTCCCTGATATAGCGACCCAGTATCATGTTTGTTGTCCATGCGAATGTGGCTATGTTTACAAACAGGATCCCTTTGACAGTATCGCTTTTAATTTTCAGTTTTGCAGTTAATGTTTTCCTGTACTTCAACAATATGCCTCTCCCGATACGATAACTGTTCAGATTCCTGCTGTCAACAGTTTTACAGTCTTGACATTTGCCTCCGCCTGCAGGGTCCGAATAATAAAAAGTTTGACAACCGGTATTGTCCATCATATTCTGGAATTGTATCAGATGGAGGATAATATGAAATATATTGCTTTGTGTTTTGTTTTATTTTTCTCTGTTTTTCCGCTTTCCGCAATGGATTATGGTCTTCAGATGTCAAGTGATTCAACTTTCGGTATTATTGTATATGCCGATACCTTCGAGGTGTCTGTAAAGGGTCAGGCCATGCTGCATGACTCTGATGCTCCTGAATCCGATGACACGCTGATCCTCGGAGCTCACGCAGGTTACCTGATAAATCTGGGGAATGAAAAAAGCTCTGTAAGCATCGGGTTTGACGGCAGGGTTGGCTTAAGCCTCGGCGATGTTACATACGAGCAGTATATTGATGCCGGTCCCAGGCTGGCTTTAAATCATCGCTTGAATGAACACTTTATGGTATCAGGCATTGTTTTCCCTTTCTGGCTGCAGGTGAGGGAAACAGATGCGGCTGACAGCTTTAATCTCACAGCCACAATACCTTCAGCGGCAGTGTCGGCCGCGTTTTTCTTTTAATAAAAATATAATCGAGAAAATGTTTCAGTTATATTATTCAAGCTGAATGTTTTATTGGAAGACTTATTCCCACGATATTTATTCCGGTAATCCAGCTGTTCCCTGTCGAGGCACTCAGGGTATTTCAAGATGCGCAGGATCATCTTTACTTTGTGTCACTTTCCATCCGAGGTTTTCAGCGTCAGTAAGATCGGCAGCTATCTTTTCAATCGGGAGTTTCATGTAGCGCCCTTTGGCCGTAATTGCAATGCTCCCGTCGGGAAGGATAATCTCTCCGGTCCCTTCAAAGAAACGGCTGTTTTCAGATACAATCCGTCCGACTGCTGTAAGTTCAACCCCCAGGGGTATGGGTTTTCTGTATTTAAGTGATATATCGACAGTAACTCCCCATACGGTTTTTCCTGAAGGGACTGCGATTGCCCGTCCGATTGTTTCATCAAGGATTGAGGCTGCAATCCCTCCGTGAAGCCTCCCCGGGTATCCCTGATGCTCGTCCCTTGCCGTGAATCTGGCTGCAAGCTCCCCGTTTTCAAGTGAGTAAAATGAGGTTTTTAATCCCAATGCATTTTCGAGTCCGCAGATAAAGCACATTCTCGAGTTTTCCTGTTTTCCGGTTACAACGTGTTTCATGATTTTATTCTACTAAAAACTTCTGTAAAACAAAAGAATATATTTATGTAAAACTTGTGTAAATTGTACCTCAAAACAGATTCAGATATTTGATTTCCCCAATGGCAGGGATTAGGTTTATTGGTGAGGCAATTAATTAAAAATGAAAATACTGCTTATCTATCCTGAATTTCCTGAAACTTTCTGGAGTTTTACCCGGGCTTTGAAGTTTGTATCCAAGAAATCCGCTATTCCCCCTCTTGGGCTGCTCACAGTCGCGTCAATGCTCCCTGATGACTGGGAGCTCTCTCTCATCGATATGAACGTTAATCACCTGAAAAAAAAATCTCTTGAAGGTGTTGATTATGTATTTATAAGCGCAATGTCTGTCCAGAGACAGTCAGCACTTGATATAATTGAAATCTGCATCAGGGAAGGGGTAAAAGTTGTTGCCGGAGGCCCTCTTTTTACAACCAGCTACATGGAATTCCCGGGTGTTGACCATTTTGTCCTTAATGAAGCTGAAATTACACTGCCGGAATTTCTCTTTGATCTCGCAAATGGAACTCCGCGGCATCTTTATAAGAGCGGAAGCTGGGCTGATGTCACAAAAACACCGTCACCTGACTTAAAGCTGCTTAAGATAAAAAAATATGCTTCCATGTCTCTTCAATATTCACGCGGATGTCCCTTTAACTGTGATTTTTGCGATATTACCCTTCTTTACGGCAGAAAAGTCCGGATTAAAAAGACTGAACAGGTGATCAGGGAGCTTGAAAATCTTTATCATCTCGGCTGGCGGGAGAATGTTTTTTTTGTTGATGACAACTTTATAGGCAACAGGCAGATTCTAAAAAATGAAGCTCTTCCTGCAATAGCAGGATGGATGAAAAAGAGGAAATACCCTTTTTCATTCAATACACAGGCCTCCATCAATATTGCGGATGATGATGAACTGATGAGGCTGATGGTTGATGCCGGTTTTGAGAAGGTTTTTATAGGAATTGAGACACCCAATGAAGAGAGCCTTATTGAATGTTCCAAAATGCAGAATAAAGGGCGGGACATGGTGTCCTGTATTAAAAAAATACAGCGCTCCGGTATGGAGGTCCAGGGGGGATTTATCGTCGGGTTTGACAGCGATCCTAAAACTATCTTTGATGACCAGATAAGGTTTATACAGAAAAGCGGAATAGTTACCGCAATGGTGGGGCTGCTTGAAGCTCTTAAGGGAACAGATCTTTATAAGAGGCTTGACAGGGAAAACCGGCTTTTAGGTGAAGAGACAGGGGACAATACTGACTGCTCTATTAATTTTATACCTAAAATGGATTTAAACGAGCTTGTGGAAGGATATAAAAGGATTGTTTCTAGTATATATTCTCCTAAATACTATTACTACCGGATCAGGGATTTTCTTAAAGAGTATAATCCCCCAAGAAAGAAGTTTTTCAGGTTTAAGCCTGTTCATTTTTTGACAATATTTAAAACAACATTTTACCTGGGCGTAATAGGAAAAGAGAGGCTTTATTACTGGAAACTGATGCTGTGGACTATATTCAGACATCCCGGCTATTTTCCTCTTGCCACAACCCTGGCAATCTACGGATTTCATCACAGAAAGATATCAGAGCTGTATATAGCCGGATAAAAATTCGACATGTGATTGAGGATTTCCTCCCCCTTTTTGAAATATAAAAAATATTGTTAATACCTCATGAAAAATATATCGATAATTACATATAAAAAGCTCCATATATAGCGTAAAAAGCTTGTAAGACTGGTGAATATACGCTATATTTATTTTCTGCGAAAAATGGGAGGGAAAAATGGGCAGTATAATATGGGAACAAAAGATAAGCGGTGAAATATTTAAATCAAAATATATGCTTCAGGGCGAGTCATCTCCTGAAGAGGTTTTTAAAGGGATTGCACAGGAAATAGCTTCTGCGGAGAAGCCTGAGAAGAGGGCTAAAATTGAAAAACTATTCCATGATCAGATGATAAGCGGAAAACTTATTCCGGCAGGGAGAATTCTCGCAAATGCCAGGCCGGACAGCCCCATGAAGAACTACAACAACTGTTTTACAATAGATGTCGAGGATTCTATGATCAGCATTTACGATTCCCTGAAAGAGGATGCGCTGATAAGCAAGATGGGAGGCGGAGTCGGTTTTGACATTTCAAAATTAAGGCCCAAGGGGGAAAGGCTTTCAGGAGGAGGGCAGTCATCCGGTGTTGTCTCATTTCTTCGGATTTTTGACCAGTCTGCAAAGACAATCGTAACTGGAGGGCAGAGAAGGTCTGCCCACATTGCGCTTCTTGATGTTTCCCATCCTGATATCGAAGAGTTTATAACGGCAAAGCAGGGCGACAGGAACAAGGAATTAACGCAGTTTAACATTTCAGTAAAGATATCTGATGATTTTATTAAAGCGGTTGAGGAGGGCAAAGACTGGGACCTTCTCTTTGGCGGAAGGGTTTATAAGACAGTGAAGGCAGAATACCTTTATAACCTGCTTGCCAAAAATGCGTTTATCCACAACGAGCCCGGCATATTCAACAAGGATCATGTCGAAAAATACAATAACGGATACTGGGCTTTCAAAATGGACCGGGTTAACCCCTGCGGCGAGCTTGTAATGCCGCCCTATTCGCTCTGCTGCCTTTCTGCGGTAAATCTTTCAAAGTTTGTAGAATATCCGTTTACAGACAGGGCTGAATTCGATTTTGCAGGATTCAGGGAGACAGTCGCCGCCGGTATAAGGTTTCTCGACAATGTGCTTGACAAAACTGAATACCCGCTTGAAAAAATTGAGGTATTCTCCAAACAGTGGCGGCGGATCGGGCTCGGATTTACCGCGCTCGGCGATGTGTTTGCCATGATGAAGATGAAATACGGCGATGAAGACTCCCTTAAACTTGCCGGTGAAATTGCCGGAACAATGCGGGATACTTCCTATATTGCCAGTGCGCAGCTCGCCGAAGAGAAAGGGCCATTTCCCGCATGTGACATCAGGAAGCTGCTTGAAGCCTCATTTATCAAAGAACTTCCCGATAATATAAGGGATAAAATAAGTATATCAGGGCTACGTAATATCCAGCTTAATACTGTTGCGCCGACCGGTACCACATCGCTGTCAGTCGGGCAGAACTGCTCATCCGGCATAGAACCGATTTTTGCCCTTCAGTACGACAGGAATATCAGAACAGGGGTTGAAAATGAAACAAGAACAGAGACTGTATATGATTATGCATGGCTGAAATATCTCGAAATTGCAAAAACGGAAGGATTAAAAAGCGAAGGGAAAGTAACTGCACCGGATTATTTTGTTACAACCATGGATATAGACCCTGTAAAATCAATTGATATACAGGCTGTTATACAAAAGTATATTGACCACAGCATTTCTAAAACTCTTAATCTTCCTCCGGGGACCACATTTGAAACATACAAGAACCTGTTTATGTATGCATATAAAAAAGGTCTTAAAGGTTTTACAAGCTTCAACCCGGACGGCAGCATGAAGGGGATTCTCGAATACAGCGGAAGCAGTCAGACAATCAAGAGAATTCTTGCTCCAAAAAGGCCGCAGGACCTTCCCTGCGATATTCACCAGATTAATATAAAAGGAAAAAAATATATAGTTGTAACTGGAATTCTTAACGGCAGCCTTTATGAAATATTTGTAATTGATGATCCTGATGATCATATTGATCTAAGAAAATACGCTCACGGCATTGTCCGCAAGGCAGGGTCCGGCGTTTATAACCTTATAGTTGAATCAGGACCGGTTGAAGCTGTTTTAAAGAATTTTACAAGAACTTTTGATTCGCCTAATGCATCACTCGCAAGGTTTATTTCCATGGCCCTGAGGCACGGAACACCGCTTCAGTTTATTGTTGACCAGCTTTCAAAAGACACAAATTTTCAGGATTTTGAGCGGGTTATCTCACGTGTCCTTAAAAAGTATATTGTCGACGGCGAAGAGGTAATTACCGGAAGTAAGAAATGCGATGACTGCGGAGGAGCCCTTGTCTTCAGGGACGGATGTGTAACCTGCTCTGAATGCGGCTGGAGCAAATGTACGTAATATTTATAATATTATACTATTTTAATATGATTTTTAACTGAAATATATGTACATTTTAAAGGTAATATGGCAATATAAGATTATAAAACTATAGGAGAAATAGGATGTTTAAGAGAATAATTGTTGTTCTTGCTGTGCTTGCTTTGATCATATCATGCTCAGGCGGTAAAAACGAAGAAATGACTCCGGGAAAAGGCCTTTCCCTTGGACTTGGAAATGCTCCGATTTTCCGCGTAGGCCCTGGAAAGGATTCTGCAGGAACACAGGTTTACAGCTTTACCTATGTACAGGCTGCGGTAGTATTTGATGCTGACGGAAAAATAGCTGATCTTGAGATTGATGAACTTGAAGTAAGCACCCCGAACTATGACGGCGCTTCAATGCCGCATTTTTCAGGCTGGCCCGGGAGTCCTGAACCCAATTTTACTAATCATGAGACAGAAAAGGTTGACGGAAAAGCACCCACTACAGTTGAGGCAATTTCCGCTGAAGTTGAAGACTGGAAAACAAAGAGAGACCGTGGCGATTCATACGGCATGAATAAAACCAGCGACTGGTGGAAACAGATGGACGGCTGGGAGAAACAGTTTATTGGTAAAACTGTTGATGAGGCTGAAGCATTCTATGCCAAATATACAAATGATAAAAACGGCAGACCGCTGAATGCTGAATCCAAAGATGCTGCTGAAAAGGCAAAATACGATGCATTAAGCGATGCGGACAAGAAGATAGTTGCCGATGTAAGATCAGGCGCTACAATGAGCATCAATGATGCACACGGATATGTTCTTAAAGCTATCAGGGATGCATGGAACAAGAAAAAAGCTATCGGCGGCTGATAAAATAACTGCCTGATTAAAACAAGGGGGGACCATCAGATTGGATCCCCCTTTTTTAATACCGTCATTTTTTTAAGATTGACGAACAGGGAAAATATTGAGATATTAATGTCATACATTATATAAGGAGAACAAAAATTGTTTGAAAAATCAGATTTTTTATCACAATCCAGAGCGGTTAATGAAAGAAGTCTTGTAAGAAATATATATCTCTGGATGACAGCAGGGCTTGCGCTGACAGGTGTTGTCTCTTTATGGATGCTCTCAAATCCTGCAAGGATTGTATCGCTTATGCAGTCAGGCATGTTCTGGGCGCTGTTTATCGGGGAGTTCGCGCTTGTTTTCTTTATGTCGGCACGGATCATGAGTATGAGTCCCCAGACTGCAACCCTGTCTTTTGCGGCATATTCTTTTTTAAACGGAGTAACACTGTCAACCCTGTTTCTTATTTACACAAGGGCAAGCCTCGCCTCAACCTTTTTTATAACATCAGCAACCTTTGCCGGTATGAGTTTATATGCTGCGACAACGAAGAAGGATTTATCCGGCTATGGACATTACCTGATAATGGGTGTGTGGGGACTTCTGATTGCTTCTGTCGTAAATATTTTCCTTAAAAGTTCAGGCATGTATTATCTTATATCCTATGCCGGTGTACTTATTTTCTGCGGACTTACAGCTTATGATACGCAGGCGATTCTAAGAATGAGCAGAACATACTCAGGCTCGGTTTCTGAAGATGATTATGTTAGATTTTCAGTTATCGGAGCGCTTAAACTTTATCTTGATTTTATCAATATGTTTATCTTTTTTCTCAGAATTATGGGCAGAAGAAATTAACATACCGCTTGTGATGAATTGAAAAAAAATGAGGGGCTCTCCTTTGGTTAAAGGCGCCCCTTTTTTTAAGTCCTGACCGGTTAAATCCTTTCAGGATTTAACAGCCTGAAATGAAATAGGGTGATTTGATGAGAATAACAGGCGGGAAATACTGCAGCAGACAGATCAGGTGTCCCAAAGGGGTTATCCGCCCGGCAATGGACAGGATGAGGGAGTCGATGTTCTCCATACTCGGAAATATTGATGACTTGAGTTTTCTTGATCTTTTCTGCGGATCCGGGATAGTCGGACTTGAAGCTGCATCCCGCGGTGCGGATCCTGTTTATTTTGTGGAAATGGACAGGATAAAGAAGAATGTTCTGCATGAAAATGTTATGATTGCGGAAAATACGGAAACAAAAATATTTATTATGCCTGCAGAGAGGTTTATCTCCGCTTCGAAAGAAAAATTTGATCTTGTTTTTCTCGACCCGCCGTTTCCATTAAAAAACAAGATCAAACTTGTGGAACTTGCCTGTGAAAAAGATATACTGAATGAAAACGGTCTGTTAATGATCCACCATCCTTCAGAAGAAAAATGGCCGGAAGGTATAGGTAATCTTCTGCTTGATGACAGGAGAAAATACGGAAGGTCAATACTGTTGTTTTATAAAAAAAAAGCAGCTTTCTGACCTTGTTCAGGTGTTGTGCATTATATAATTGACAATTATCATATCAGATTTTGGAAAACTCATTTCAGTAAGTTCCTCTTTTTCTACCCAGGCTGTATCGGTATGTTCGTTGAGGACAAAATTGTCAGACAGGATATCTATGCTGAAAGCAAGCAGCTTGTAAATTATTGAATTATTGGTAAAAAGTCCGCAGCAGATTTCTTCCCCGACTTTGATTCTAACATTGAATTCTTCCAGAAATTCCCTCATCAGTGCGGATTGGGGATCTTCCCCATTTTTCGCTTTTCCTCCGGGGAACTCCCATAATTCACCGATGGAATTGCCTGGTTTCCTTTTGGCGATGAAATATTTGTTTCCCCGTTTTGCGACACCTGCAGTCGAAATGGAATATATCATTGTTCAGGAATTATATGAAAAGTACATCGGGAAAGAAAAAATGCAGTATTGATATCACAATAATTGTAATACCCAATAATGATTTATATTCCTCGATAAAAATATTTATTTTCTCTATATGAGGTTCCGAAACACCCTTTTTTTCGACAAAGTATGCATTAAAGAGATATATTGAAATTGTAATGCTTGCCAGCGCCGGGAGAATATCCCCTACAACATAAACATCGCCGTCAAATACACTTATAATTTTAAAAATTCCGGCAACAGCGGAGAGGATAGCAAAAAAAAGCATATATGAGGAATTTTTGAAAAATTCCTGAAGAGATTCGAAACCTGGAAACTGTCTGTTGATTGTATCTCCTGCAAGCAGTAACCCGCCGATAAAGTTTACAAAAATTGATAAAAAGTAAAACTGAACCATTTATAATACTCCTTGTTAGATAATATCTGAAACTGTAAAGGCCGTCAATTTTATTTTTCCCTCTTTAAATTGTATTTCAATTTAACGCTGGTATTTTCAAATTTCACTGTTGCGTATGCGGTCGGGGTCGCCGGTTTACCAGTGCCTTCAGGGTCAAGCGGGATTGATGCCCTGATTGTAACCTCCCTGTTTATAACATCAGGCAGATAATCGAAATTCTTTTTATAATAATCATCATTTCCGGTAACAGTGATTGTCGCTTCAAAAGGTTTCGGCTCGGTTTTCAGGGTCAGGAGAGGGGAGTCCATTTTCTTTGTAATAGTAAGGGTTATAAGGGCTTTATCATCGAAAATATATCCTTTCAGAATCAGGCTGTAGTTGTTTGTCGCGTAGGTGTTTGACGTAAGCCTGCTGTATATAAAAAAACCGGCTGACAGGAGACATATAATAACAATATCAGCAAATAAAATCACCATTGATTTGTTACGGAAAAATCCCCTTTTTCCGGATTTAAGCTTAAGCAGAGCTTCAGGCATCATTGCAAGTCTTTCATTTCTGTCGTAGTGCCGTTCTATCTGCTCTTTACCATTGTTTTCCATATTTAAGCCTGCTTTATTTCTTTTATGACAAGGGATATAAAATCCAGTAATTCCTCTGAAGCGAAGTACCCTTTTTCATTATAGCATTTTTTCCCTGCTTCGCTGTGAATTATTACGCCTGATACAGCAGCTTTTTCCGGATGCAGACCGTAAGCCAGCAGCCCTCCTATAATTCCCGCAAGAATATCCCCGCTTCCTGCAGTTGCAAGTGCCGGATTCATGCTGTCAAGAATCATGATTTTTCCGCCTGGCGTGCATATCCATGTAACATGTGATTTAAGAACAACAGTGATACCTGTTTTGATGCAGAAAGATTTTAAATAAGGAGCTGGATTATCCATTATATCATCAACAGGAACCTTGACAAGGGTGGCAAATTCTCCCGGATGCGGCGTAATTATGCAGTTTTTGTTGTTAAATTGATCTTTTAATGATGACAGCAGTGAAATGCCGTCCGCGTCAATCACTAAAGGTTTGTCTGTTTCCAGAAGCAGCTTTTCTAGCAGAGCTCTTTTCTCTTTTTCAAATCCCCATCCTGGTCCTGCTATAAATGCATCATAGGTTTTTAAAAGCTCTTTAAAGGGTTTTTCCGGCGGAAATGAATCAAGCATCACAGAGGTAACTGAACTGATAAGGGAACTGTATATTTCTTTATCGGTATACAGAGTCACAAGCCCTGCAAGACTTTTAAGAGCGGCTCGTGATGACAGCACCCCGGCTCCGCTTTTCCCCCTGCTTCCGGCGAAAACCGCTGCATGGCCGCGTGAATTCTTGTAGCTCCAGTGCGGAGGAAGGCTTATATAGCGGTTTGCCATATCTTTTTCAATAAGTATGCAGGAAGGATTTTCAATTGAAAGAACAGAAGGGGGAAAAGCGGCATCGGTAATAATAATTCTGCCGCACCTTTTTCTTGCCGAAGGATAGTAGAGGGAAGTTTTCGGAAGACCGATTGTGATGGTAAGATCAGCGTTTACGGATTTAAAGCTGTTTTTAAAATTATCTCCGATTCCGGAAGGTATATCTATCGAGCAGATAAATGAACCTGTACTGTTGATTTCATCACACAGCTCAGCTTCTCTTTCCCTGAGCGGCCCTTTGAGGCCTGTTCCTGCTATTCCGTCTACAATAACCAGGGATTTTTTCAACTCTTCAAGCGATTCTTTTTTCTTTTTTTTCCAGTCAAGAATCTTTATTCCCAGGTTCCTGCAAAGTTCAAAATTGATTTTGGCATGTCCTTCTTTATAAGCGCTTCCGGTAGTTATTATAGACCCTTTATTGCCTCTGATGAAATGGTGCCGCGCCATGACAAGGGCGTCTCCTCCATTATTGCCGCTTCCGCAAACAAAGACAGTATTTTTGTTTTCGTAATGGGATAAAGTTTTTTCTTCAAGAATCCTCAGGGAATTTAATCCCGCGTTTTCCATCAGAAGAATTCCAGGATAGGCAAAATTATCCCTTGCTTTTTTATCTATTGCAGCCATTGTATCAGAATCTACTATAATCATATTCTCCCCAAGTTGTTACTTTTCCTGGAGCATTGAGTCTGTCCTCCACCAGGCAATTGTTGTTTCATTCTTTCCTGCCATAAGAGCTGTAAGGATACCTTCGTTGCTTAAATTCATGTCTATATGAAAGTATGACTCAAAATCGATATTAATTTTTGCCTGATCAATTACTTTTCCGTCTGTATCAAGTACAAGAACCTGCATCGCGTTATTGTTGAGAAAAGAAGAAAGAATAATATATTTATTATTTACAATATCAAGGAAGTTGTAGAGAACCTGCAGCCGCTTCTCCATGAAATTTCCCTTGATATCAGGGGCAGTAAAGGCATCTGGAAGCTCTATCATATTAACATACTTGCCTGTATCAACATCCAGAATATTTATGTAGGACTTATAGAAATCAATATCTGTTTTTGTGTCCGAAATTTCGCTGCTCACCTGTTTATAGTAATCTGTTTTTATAAATAAAAAATGGCCCTTATCAGGCGCCTTTATTGTACTGACTGATGGAAACAGATTTTTTTCTCCTTCAGGAAAAGGTACTGTATTTTCATCTATTTCAATCCGGAAGAGCAGGTTGCCGTTATTATCAAACCAGAATACAATGTGCTTTATCCCCGGCCGTGTTATCGCGATAATGTCATTGCTGTCGTTTGTAATAATGTTTTTAATAAACGGAAACGGTATACCTCCTTTCCCGTCCTGTCCAATGGAATCGATAAAATTGGAATTGTTATCATACCTGTATATGATGTTGGAAAGCATTGCCCCTGTCTCCTCATCATATTCATGTCTTTCCTGGGGCAGAACATCGCTTACATAAATGTATTGTCTTTTATCAACTGCGAACTCTTCAATACTGTTGAAAGGGAAAAAAACAGCCTTTCGGTTTACTTTTTCATTATCAGAAACATTATCATCGACTATTACAGGTGATGAAATAGTTTCCCTGTTCCCAAGAACAGTAAGAATGTCTCCGAAAGATGTAAATTTCATTATTTTTTTCAGATTGCCGTTCATGATATAGACTATACCGTTTGCCATTTTTATAATTGCGGGAAACGGAACTGTAATGGAACTGTTATAGGACATGTCAAGCTGGTCTTCCATTTTACCGTAGTTGAGAGTGAAAAGCACTTCTTTTTTAAGAAGTGAAGACTCTCCGTCATTGCATGAACTGAAAAGTATTAACAGGCTGATGCATAAAAAAAAATATCTTTTCATTTGCCGAAATGATACTATCTGCAATATTTAATGTCAATCTTGACTTCAGATTAAAAAAAAGAATGGTTTTTATGGAAAAGATATTACAATTAACAGTCAAAATCTGTTATATTTTTCTGGTAAAAATCACAGGAGCATCGTTTTCATAATGGTAAATAAAATAATTGAAACTGTATTTGGATCGAAGCACGAAAAAGATCTGAAAGAACTTCTCCCAATACTCCATAGGGTTAATGAAAAAGAAAAATGGGCAATGGGTCTTAAAGATGAAGAACTTAGAAATCAGACTGCACTGTTCCGGAACAGGTTGAAAAACAACGAAAGTCTTGATGATTTACTTCCTGAAGCTTTTTCTGTTGTAAGGGAATCGGCGCGCAGGGCACTTGGTGAGCGCCCTTATGATGTTCAGATTCTTGGCGGTATAGTCCTTCATCAGGGAAAAATTACAGAGATGAAAACAGGTGAGGGGAAAACCCTCTCAAGCGTAACTGCAGCCTATCTTAATGCGCTTACAGGACGGGGCGTCCATATTGTAACTGTAAATGATTATCTGGCAGAGAGGGACGCTTTATGGATGAAGCCTGTTTATGATATGCTTGATATCTCTGTCGGCTTTATAGTTTCAAACATGGACAATGATGCCAGAAAAATTGCGTATTCCTGCGATATTACATACGGCACAAATAATGAACTGGGGTTTGACTATCTCCGTGACAATATGCGGTGGAACAGCGAAGAAAAGGTTCTCAGATATCACAATTACTGTATCATAGATGAAATAGACTCTATTCTTATTGATGAAGCCCGTACACCCCTTATAATCTCCGGAGCGGCTGAAGATGATACCCGTAAATTCTACGAAGTAAACAACCTCGTAGGCCTTCTTGCTGAATGCGAAAAAGACGTGAATACAGGAGAATATCCTGAGGAAAATCCTGCCGGCGACTACAAGATTGATGAGAAAGGGAAGAGAATAACCTTTACGGAAGATGGAATAAACAGTGTTGAACGGCTTCTTATTAAAAACGGTATTATTAAGGAATCGCTCTATAACGAAGATAACTTTGAATATATCCACTACATTACTCAGGCTCTTAAAGCCCATAAACTTTTCCATAAAGATGTTGACTATGTTGTCCAGAACGGAATTGTACAGATTGTTGATGAATTTACAGGCCGTATCCTTGCCGGCAGAAGATATTCCGAAGGGCTGCATCAGGCCATAGAAGCAAAGGAAAAAATCAAGGTTGCCCAGAGGAATAAAACCCTCGCGACTATTACATTCCAGAATTTTTTCAGGATGTATGACAAAATATCAGGCATGACAGGAACAGCTGATACAGAGGCGAGGGAGTTCTCCCGGATCTATAACCTTGATGTTGTTGTAATTCCCACAAACAGGCCCATCAACAGGGATGATCAGGATGATGAGATTTACCTGAACGAGAAATGCAAATTTGACGCAATCTGCGGGGAGATTGAAGCTGCGCATAAAAAAGGGCAGCCGATTCTTGTGGGAACTGTTTCAATTGAAAAGTCGGAACTTCTTTCAAAACTTCTTACACACAGGGGTATCCGTCACGAGGTGCTCAATGCGAAAAACCATGCACGGGAAGCAATGATAATAGCCGAAGCGGGCGCTAAAGGATCTGTGACGATAGCGACAAACATGGCAGGCCGGGGAACAGATATAAAACTTGGCGGCAATCCGGAATTCAGGGCAAGAAAAGCCGCCGGTACAGAAGCTGAAGAGGAAGAATTCAGAAAAGCATACAGAAAAGAATATGAGAAGTGGCTTTCCGATTATGAAGAGGTCAAAACCGCGGGCGGGCTCTTTGTATTAGGCACAGAACGGCATGAATCACGGCGTATAGACAACCAGCTGAGGGGAAGATCGGGGAGGCAGGGAGACCCAGGACGGTCTAAATTTTATATATCGCTTGATGATACCCTTATGAGGCTTTTCGGCGGCGAAAATATGAAATCTCTCATGTCAAAAGCAGGGATGAAGAATGATGAACCTATTCATCACCCCTGGATAAGCAAATCCATCGAAAAAGCGCAGAAACGGGTTGAAGAGCGCAACTATGAAATAAGAAAACATCTCCTTGAATATGACGATGTCCTTAATGAACACAGAAAATTTATCTATAACCAGAGAGACGCAATTCTGGAAGAGAATAACTTAAGCGAAAGGATTATATCGATCGCGGAAGAATGTATTGATGATATTCTCCTTGAAACAGAAAAAACCCATAATACCAACAGCTTTTTTCTGGATAAAATCCAGGAAGTGCTTTTTTACAAACCCCAGGTTTCAGAGGATTCAATCAATAATATGCCTGCGGGTGAATTAAAAGATTACATCGTAAGGCAGATAGCCGCTGAAACTTATGAGAAAGAAACCCAGGTTGGAAAGGAAAATTTTAACTATTTTATCAGGATTGAATATATGCGCCATATTGATACGAAATGGCAGGAGCATCTTGAGAACCTTGAAGAGCTGAGGGAAGCGGTTTACTTAAGAACCTATGGGCAAAAGAACCCGCTGCTTGAATACAAACTGGAAGGATTTGAAATATTTGACAAACTTATTTCTGACATAAGACTAATGCTTACGCGAAAAGTACTTAATGTAAGAATAAGAATAGACAGTGATAAACCAAAAAACATGCCGCGCGAGACGGTACAGGCATCACATAATGCGATGGGACAGTTCTCCGGGGGTGCCCAGACTGCGGGGGCTTCTTCCCAGGGACACGGAATGCCGGATAACGTTCAAGTTAAAAGGACTGTGCCCAAGGTTGGACGAAACGATATGTGCCCCTGCGGAAGCGGAAAAAAATACAAACACTGCCATGGCAGCTGAAAACCCGGATTATTACCGCCTCTGCCGGCAATGCTGAATCTACCTCGAAGCTGAAAGGAGAGTTGCCGGGTCTATCGGTTTCTGGTTGTGATATATGGAGAAGTGGAGGTGGGGGCCGGTGCTTCTGCCTGTATTTCCAAGCTCTCCAATAATCTGACCCTGCACGACACTTTCCCCTTCGCGGACCCTGTATTTATCAAGATGGGCATACAATGACTGGTAACTGTCCTGATGTTTAATAATAACGAATTTACCGTAAATTGAACTGTAGCTGCACATCAGCACTTTACCATCAAGCGTTGCCCTTATCTTTGTCCCTGTAAAATTTGCAATATCCATTCCATAGTGCATCATTTTTCTCCCTGTAAAAGGGTCTTTTCTGTAACCGTACGGTGAAGTAAGTCTCCCGCTTACAGGGTAAATGAAAAGTTCGCCGAGCGCTTTTTTAAGATCAAAGCTGTTCATTTTAGCTCCCGGGATGAACAGCTCCTGACCCGGTTTTATCAGATATGAATCAATATTGTTAATGTCAAGCAGAGAATTTAATTCAACATTGAATTTTGCGGCTATTGATCCAAGTGAATCTCCCTTGGATACTTTATAGAAGAGGCCGGTTTTATCAGGAATTTTAATTGTTGTACCTGAGTTGATTTTTCTGGCATTTTTAATGTTATTGAAGCTGATTATAGTTCCCAGATCTATTTTGTATTTGTTTGCAATTGTTGAAAGACTTTCTCCGCTTACAATCCTGTGTTCACGGATTGTAAAACCCTTCAAAAGAGACAGGTCAACATTGCCGAAAGCTTTTGTATCTGCAGCGTCTTCTTTACTGAAAACCGCTTCCATCATTGAATCTACCCTGTTATCGCGCGGCAGATTTATTTCTGCGGGCGGTACAAATGCTGATGAAGAAATACTGGCCGTAATTATAATTCCAAAAATCAGCGCTGCCGCAAATGTATTGATAAAAACATTTCCGAAAGAGAAAAGTCTGACTATATTGCTGATGCTGTTTTTGAAAGTCCTGTTCCCTGAAGATTTATTAAATAATTTTGTTATATGATTTACAAAACGGGCAGGGAGTATCAGATACTGCCCTTTTACGGATTTTTTGAAAATTCTTTTATCTGCAGTTTTACCGGAATAGGCCAGAGGCCTGTATGAAAATTCCTTCGATTTCCTGTTTGCCGATTTTTTATTGCCTGAAAACCATGCAAAAAGCTTCAGTCCTGAGGACATTCGTCCTGAGGGCTGCCCCTTAAGCAGATCATTTAAGCTGACCTGTTTTCGTCCTGAAAGCTGTTCAGGCCTTCCTGTTAGAAGAGAAGAAGAATATTCTGTTTTTATCTTTTCCGAAGGCTTATTATGCCTTTTATTTATTTTTTGTTTGAAGCTGAGTAAATTGTCCATAAATCTTAATATTATATCGACATTTAGAGAGTAACATATTAATATACATTTGATGAAAAGCAGTACTTTAGAGCTCAGGAAGAAGATCTTTTTGATAGGAACAGTCCTGATTGTAGTGTTGATCATAATCAGGTACATGAGCCTGATGCTTTTCATCCCCGCAGACGGGGATGATTCTGTTCTGCACAAACCGGTCGTGGAAAGAGGCCCGATACTTGACAGAAACGGCAGAATACTTGCCATACAGACAAGACTGTATTCGGTTACAGCCTGGATACCAAGTATAAAGGATGCCGGAAAAACAGCATCAATCATATCGGAAGTACTTGAAATTGATAAAAATCAGCTTATTCAGGATATCTCATCCCGCCCGCGGTTCATGTACATAAAAAGAAAAATTTCCAACAGCGATGCGGAGGAATTAAGGGGTTATATCGACAAGGGAGATCTGCCTGGAATAGGTCTTGAGCCTGAATACGGCAGAAGTTATCCGGAAAAAGAGCTTGCCTCCCACCTTATAGGTTATACCGGAACAGACAATACCGGACTTGAAGGGATTGAATACACATACAACAGCATCCTTTCCCCCCCGTCAACACAGTCTATAGGAAACAGCAGTGACATCTACGGCAATCAGGTTTTTCTTACCATAGATATAAATATCCAGAATTTTGCCCATCAGGCAGCCCTTGAAGCCTGGGAAAAGTATAATCCCGATTCAGTCATGATGATAGCCGCAGAGGCCCGGACAGGAGATATACTTGCCTATGTTTCAATCCCTGAAGTTGATCTTAATAATTTCTCCGCATCGCAGGCGGGAGACAGGATCAACCGGCCTGTGGCGAATGCCTATGAACCCGGTTCTGTTTTTAAGATATTCAGTATAGCTTCCTTTCTCCAGCTTGGAGGCATTGATGAACAAAGCGAGTTTTACTGCAACGGATTTTTTGAGATAAATACAGAAGGGACAAACCCGGTAAAAATCAAATGTCTTGGAAATCACGGGACAGTTACCCCTGAAAATATCCTTAAATATTCATGCAACGCGGGAGCGGCCTATGCCTCCCTTACTGTCTCTGATGAAAGTTTTTACCGGATGCTTAAACTGTTTGATTTCGGTGAACGGACCGGAGTTCTCCTTCCCGGCGAGACTGTCGGACTTTTAAGGGAAGACAGGCTTTGGTCTATCCGGTCAAAACCGACAATTTCATTTGGTCAGGAAATATCAGTCTCTGCAATGCAGATAGTCAAGGCTGCCTCAGTATTTGCCAACGCAGGTGTAATGCTTCAGCCGCATATTGTGAGCAAAGTTGTCGGGCACGACGGAAAGGTTGTTGACAAATCTGTAAGGGAACCGATAAGACAGGTAATTTCACCTGAAACCGCATCCTCCGTACTGCAGATGATGACCACTGTTGCTGATGCGGATGGAGGGACCGGGAGAAGGGCGGCCGTTGACGGGATAACAATGGCAGTAAAAACAGGGACAGCCCAGAAACTTGATAAACAAACCGGAAAATACTCTGAAAATGAGTTTATATCATCCTGCCTTGCCGTATTTCCTGCCGAGGATCCGCAGATCATAGTATATAACGTAATTGAGAATCCAAAAAAGGTCAGCTACTACGGCGGGGTGATCGCGGCCCCCCTTGTCGGGGACCTCTCTGATAAAATAGTATCGTATCTTGGTATACCAAGAACCGGGGACATGGTAATCAACCATCCCGGAAAAATTACCATAAAACAGAAACCTCCGCTCACACTTGATGACAAGGTTCCTGATTTTACAGGAATGTCGAAAAGGGAACTGCTTCCTCTCCTGAAAGACAACAGGGTAAAGGTTTTAATTACAGGCGACGGATGGGTAAGGAACCAGAATCCGCCTCCGGGTACAGATGTTGTTGACGGACTTAATATCAGACTTGAGCTTGAATAAATCGGAAAACTGATGGAAATTGAAGAGAAAAATTACCGGCTCCTGAAAGAAAAGTTAAATATTGACCTGAATATGCTCAACTTCAGGGATGATATGATTGTTGAGAGATCTTCAAAAGGGGAGCCTACTGTCAGAATAGGAAACCGCTATATCCACAGCAGGCATGACCCTTCGGGTGAAGCCCGGAAGATCATAGCATCAGCCATGGAAGAAGGTTTTGACTGCTGGGTTTTCGGGGGCCTGGGCCTTGGTTATCATCTTGAAACATTTCTTGAGCTTAACAAAGAGGCAAAGGCGGTAATAGTTGAGCCTGAACTTTCTTTTTTATCTGCCGCGGCAAAAAACCGTTCCCTTGAAAAAATAATAAATTCTGACAGGGTGTATTTCGTCCTCGGCCCTGAGCCGGATGCAGTTTCTCCCTGTCTTAATTCACTGCAGTGCGAAAGAATAAAATATTTTCAGATAAGGTCTGAATATGAACTGTCTCCGGATTTTTTCGAAGAGTCTAAAAAAGCGGTTGCGCGCTATGTATCGAGAAAAGAAATAAACAACAACACATTAAAAAGATTCGGGAAAATATGGGTAAAGAACCTCTGTGATAATCTTGCCGAATTTACCGTATCACCCGGTCTTGTTCACCTTAAGGATTTATTTAAATCCATCCCTTCCCTGATTCTTGCCGGGGGGCCGGGCCTTGATTCTGTATTGCCTTTTCTCGGAGAATTGAGAAAAAAATATCTTCTGATTGCTGTCGACACATCATACAGGGCCTGCCTCTCATTCGGCGTGATACCAGATATCCTTATTGTTGTCGATCCCCAGTACTGGAACTCACGGCATCTTGACAGATGCGGCAGCAAAGGGACAGTGCTTGTCTCAGAGCCTTCAACCTACAGCCGGATATTCAGGAATTTCGGCAATTATAAATTCTTTGCAGGCTCTGTTTTCCCTCTCGGGCGATATTTTGAAGGTACTACATTTGAAAGGGGAAAAATCGGGGCTGGAGGCTCTGTTTCAACAAGCGCCTGGGATCTTGCGAGGCAGGCAGGGTGCAGTGAGGCTCTTTTCGCCGGGCTTGACCTTGGATACCCTGACAAAAGGACCCACTTCAAGGGGAGCTTTTTTGAAGAGAGGGCCCACACCCTGTCCTCAAGGCTCCGTCCTGCCTCTGAGATGGATTTTTCACTTATTACAGATGCCTCACTGATTGAAACAGAAAGCTCTTCCGGAGGTGTGGTTTTTACAGACAGAAGACTGATCATCTACAGACAGTGGTTTGAAGAGCAGTTTCTTATTCATGATTTCAGGACTTTAAACCTGTCTCTTAACGGCGTGCTCATAAAGGGAATGAAGACAGCTACCTTAAGGGACGCACTTGATAAACCTGATATAAGGGATGAAATCGACGGCAGACTGGAAAAACTAAAAGCATTTTCAGAAAGTTACAGGGCTTCCAGAGGAAGCGGTTATATAGATGAAACACTTAAAAACATCAGGGAATTGCTTGAATCCTTTAAAACCCTTAAAAATTCCGCACTGAAAGGAAAAAAAGCGGCAAGAACCCTTCTTTTTAGGTTTGGAAACAGTATCGGCTTCAAAGACAGGCAGAAGAAAGAAATGCAAAAACTCTTCACTGCGCTTGATGAGGCGGATATGGAGGTTCTTGCCGGAAGCGGGAAAAGCATGGCCGGATTTCTTCTGCAGGATGTAATCAGAACCATAACAGGGGATGCCGGTTCAAAAGACTTTGGCTCGGTAATAGGAAAATCACTGAAAATTTATACAGAACTTGAGCAGTCATCTGATATCCATATCTCTAACCTTAAAAATAGCCTGAAAGCGCTTGAAAAGAAAAAATCACGGCAGTAATAAATATACCCGGCTTATAAACATATCTTAAAAATCTTCAAGGCAGTCTTGTCCCTGAAATTCGAAAAGAACATTAAAGGGGCTCTCCCATCAGACCGAAAATAATACTGAGGGTTGCTTAATTATTTGGTCCTCAAATTACGGTATGCAATACTGACGTCCAGGCATACCGTTTTTTTATTTTTAAATACTTGTCAGATAAGAACTTATTCTGCTATACCTGTTCCCTGCACCATTTCCTACACCATTTCCTACACCATTTTATTTTTAATTTTGATAAGGGGTCAATAAATGCGTAGCAGAAAACCTTATTCATTGGTTAAAAGAAAGCCAAAAAAGGGTCATGTATACCATTATCGCTTCTATGATGAGACAGGCAGACGCAATAAAAGAAATACCGGGCAAACAACAATTGTAAAAGCCCATGAGTATGTTCTGTCTCTTTTAAACAAGGGCTCCCTGGTATCAGAGAAAAAAGAAAAAGAACTTCCAGTCAAAGGAATTACCACTTTTAAAGATTTCGCAGAAGAATATTTCGTCTGGGGGAAGTGTGATTATATCCTTGAACGGAATAATTTCGGCGGTAAATCCATTTCAAAGGAACATGCATATACTGAACGGCAATACCTGGTTAACTGGATCAGGCCGTATTTTAAATCCCGGGATATGGAAACAATTTCCATAAATGATATCAAAAGCTTTGTATTTTATCTCAAGAAGAAGGGAACACTTTCAGATGGGACCATTAACCATATTTTAAAACTGGTTAAAATGGTCTTTTCTAAAGCTCATCGGGATGAGGTAATTGAAAAAATCCAACAGAAGGACTCCCTTATTTAAGAGTGTACCAGAAAAACCGCGGGATCCTCACGATAGAAGAGGCACATAAGCTATTTAAAGAAAGTGACATGATGGAGGTTTGGGGAAATGAAATGCTCTATGCCTTAAATCTGTTTGCGATAATGACCGGCTGCAGGAGGGGTGAAATTCTTCGCTGCAGAATAAGTACGTTCACAATGAATATGTAGAGATAAAACACTCCTGGGGGAAATTAACAGGCCTTAAACCTACAAAAACAAAGGAAGAGCGGGTAATTCCTATACATCAGGGGTTATCCAGGTATTTAACAGAGCTTAAAGGGGAGAATCCGGACGGGTTTATATTCTCCTATGATGGTGGGGAAAAGATATTCCCGAAAAACGAGATATTAAAAGGTCTTTATGCTTCACTTGAGAAAATTGGGATAACTCAGGAAGAGAGGGAGAGGCGAAATATCACTTTTCACTCATACCGGCATTTCATTTAATACCTATTGCCGGTCCCAGAATGTAACAGACGACAAGGTGAGGGCAGTCACAGGGCATAAAACACAAGCTATGGTTGATAATTATACCCATTTCAGGGTTGAGGATTTCCGGGAGATACTTGATGTACAAGGGACTATTATTAATTGAGTTAAAAAAGTATTGTTGCAGTAATCAATAAACATGCTTAAAATAAATATGAGAACTGATTTTATTTTTCAGATAAGTTTTGACATTTTTAATTGAAATATTGCATTTCAGGTAGCAATCGGAGTTATAAATATGGTTCAGGCATTAATTAAACCACAAATTGTTAAATGGGCTCGTGAGAATGCAAATTTAAATGAAGATATAATTGCAGCCGCCTTAAAAATAAAGATAGATAAATACCTTGCTTGGGAAAATGGAGAGGAGTTGCCAAGTTTTATTCAAGCACAGAAATTGGCAAAAAAACTTCAAATACCTTTTGGTTTTTTATATTTGAATAAGCCACCTGAAAAGTCTATCCCTATCCCTGATCTGAGAACTATTAATAATATTAAGAACGATTTTAGTATAAATTTTCAGGACATTATTAAATCTGCATTAAGGAAACAAGAGTGGCTAAGTAACTACTTAAAAGGTGAGGATGAAGATAAAGTCGATTTTATTGGCAAGTTTGGTATTAATGATGACTATCATACTATAGCAAAGGATATTAGAGAAAAACTTGATATTGATATTAAGGCAGCAAAAAAAATTAAAACATGGGCTGATTATTTAAGTTATTTAGCACATAAAGCTGAATTAAAAAATATAATAGTTTTAAGAAATAGTGTTGTTGGGAATAATACGAATAGGCATCTTAATGTATCTGAATTTAGAGGATTTGCTATTTGTGACCAATATGCTCCTCTAATTTTTATCAATACAGATGATTCTAAAGCTGCTCAAATATTTACCTTTGCTCATGAATTGGCTCATTTATGGCTTGGCGAAAGTGGTATTTCTGATATTTTTATTGATACAGACAACGAAACACAAAACAAAAATATTGAATATTTTTGTAATTCTATTGCGGGTGAATTTTTGATACCAAGCGATCTAATAATTAAAAATAAAAATATCAACTCTCAAATACTTTCTGATTTAGCAAATGAGTTTAAAGTTAGTACCGTTGTAATATTGCGTAGAGCATATGATTTAAAAATTATTAATAAAAACACTTATTACAGCTTGCTTGAAGTAGAAAAAGAAAAACAAAAATTACCCTTAAAAACTTCTTCCGGGGGTGATTTTTATAAAACTAATCTTCTTCGAAATGGAGAGATATTAACTAATTATTTAATTAATTCTGTCTTAGAAGGAAAAGTTTTATACAGAGAAGCTGCATTAATTTTAGACGTTAAAGTTGAGACTATCCGAAAAATAGCAGATCAAATGAGCATTAGAAGCTAATGGATACATTTTGTCTTGATTCAAATATCTTTATAGAAGCGAAAAATGGTGCTTATGGTTTTGACATTGTCCCTGGCTTTTGGAATTGGTTAGATTATAATATTGAAAAAGGAATAATCTATTCCCCTATAAATGTATATCAAGAATTAATTGAAAGTGATGATGACTTAGCTATTTGGGCAAAGGATCGGAGAGATAAAGGATTATTCAGGCTACCAAATGACGAAATTCAAATTTTTTTCAGTAAAGTTGCAGATTTCGTAGTTAATACTTATCCGCCTGAATATGCAGACCCCTTTTTAAATGGTGCTGATCCATGGGTTATATCATATGCAAAGATTAATAATTCGAAAGTAGTAACTCGAGAACGATTTTTGTCTGGTACCCCTAAAAGAGTAAAAATACCGAATGTATGTGAATATTTTCATATAGCTTACCTTGATACATATACGTTGCTTAGAACATTAAAAGCCCAATTTAATTGAACAATACTTGAATCACCTCAATTATTCCCCCTGTTATATATCCAGGGGGATTTTATAATTTATAGGCATTAATTCTTTAAAATATAACTATTTTACAAAAAATTATGAATCATTTAGCATTAACCAACTAAAATATTTTGAGGAAAAAGATCTTTTACTTTTTTCTTATAACGAGATAATTTTTTATACTCAACATAACCATTATGTTGTAAAATACCAAGTATTACGGATACTTCTATTTTTAATTTATTTGATATATTTAAGAGCGTTGCGTCAGTAAAATAATTGATAAATGGTTTTGAAAGTTCTATAATCTCTTTCACTTTTAATATTTCTTCAGCTTTGGAATCTGCTTCCTTTTCTATTTTTGATATTGAAGTATCTTTATGATCAAAATCATCAAGGGAAAAATAATCTTTATTTTTTGATAGATGTAGAAGTATATGAGCTATTTCATGAGCTAATGTAAACCAAAAATTATCAATTCGATCATATCTGGCTGTATACACAATAACAGGATTTTCTTCTTCAAAAAAACATGCTCCATCTAAATAAGTTTTTGAAAGATGTGATTGAACGAAAAATTTTACACCCGCAGCATTTAAAGATTTAATTATCTCATTTACTCCATTTTCTTGAATTGTATATTTTGTTAAATTCTTTGATATTTTTTCTAATTTATTCATATCATACTTAGGGACAATAAAATTTCTTGAATGTTTTTTTGCAATTTGGTACCATGTATAACTATAGCGGTATGTGAAATCTTCATTTTCTTTTGATTGCCTTGCACAAAATTTTTTAGCTCCATCATAAAAGGAGAAATCAAGAGAGGTTACATCCCAAATCTTTTTATAAAGTTCTTCATAGTCTCTTGTTTTGTTGCTTGTCTTAAACCATCCTTTCTTATAAATTTCTAAAACAGGCATATATTTTCTAATTTCAGCCTTTTTTTTAATTATATTTTCTATTTTTTGTTTATTATCAGGTAAATTTAATCGGTAATTATTATCAAGGTTTAACCAATATTCTGGACTTGTCTCAAAGGCATTTGATAATAATTTTGCTGTTTCAACAGATATTTTTTGTTTATTGGTAATAATTTGACTTATTGTTTTTCCTGATAATTCAGTTATTTCAGCAAGATCTTCTTGTGTCCAACCTAAAGCGTCTAAATTCCTTTTAACTATGTCTCCAGCGCCTATTAAAATATAAGGCTTAATATAACATGATTTTTCCATTGATACCCTCCGCCAAATAACAATTAGTGATAATGAACACTAATTTTATCTATTCCAATTATTCCTTTTAGTTTTTCATTATCCTCCCATTCAATTTCAACTTCTAATCTGTATTTCTTTGTTAATCTTAACGAATAGCGGTTTTTAAATTTTTTAAGTCTTTCAAAATTTAACGATGGTTCTTTGCGTAAGTCATATATATTATTTGCAGCACATAAACTCGCTATGACTTCAAAGAAACTATGTATAACAATTTTATCGAGTTTATTCTTTCTGGTTTTCCCGCTTTCATATAAGTTAGCAATTTCTTTATTCAGAAATCTTACTTCCACTCACAAAGTATCGGGTAATATTGTTCAAATGTCAAGGCGTATTTTACCTAAAAGGTAAAACGATCTTGACATTTGTTGTTAATTGTGATATAATAATAAAAAATGGAGCATAAAAAGCTCCACCCGTAATTTTGCGGAATGAAGCCATTAATTTATTGTGGTATATAAATTTTAACTGGTTTTTATTCCTCTGTCAATATTTTTTTGCAGCCTTATACGTTGTATTTGGAGCAAAATTGCGCAACTTAATGCGGAGGTAAACTATATGGCTAAAACAATTCATGTAACTGGGCATAGAAGATCAACACCTTCTTCCCCGCCATATAATGGTTCGGGACATAAACCAGGGCCCAAAACTGTCCCTGTAAAACCGTATAACAGAAAACCACCTAAATAGGTAAAAAAGCCCTATTTATATAGGGCTGTTTTCATTACTTTTCCTTACTTAATCCCACTTGCTAAGAAAACAATAGAGGTTGCAGTCAAATTAAGAATATATTCAACATATTTTTCATCTACATCAATTACTTTAGATCCCTGTCCGTGTCCACTTAATTTATTGCGTAATGTTGGAACACCAGATTCAAGTATACTTTGTAATCCATTGTAATGGCTTTGTAAATACGATGGAATATACCCCTTATTAAAAAGAAGTGAAATTAGGGTTTTCGAAGTTGCGTTTTGGTCATATATAATCCTTAATTCAGTTAAGACAATTTTAATTGTGCTTTCAAACGCTTTTAGGCAATCATTCATGCATTCTTTATTCTCTTTTTTTCTATAATGACTATGAGCAGATAAAAATTCTTGTTGTGCACCAGAAAACTTTTTATTATTTAAAATTTCTAAAGCTGGTTTGATAATTTCTTTATGAATGACGGCCAGAAATTCCTAGCGCAATAAACTAATATTGTGACAGGAGTTTTAAGTGAGTTACAAAAGAATGAATCTCAATGAAAGAATGGCCATTTTTCAGATGATTTACACCAAAAGATTAAAGCTATCACAAATAGCAAGTAATCTTGGCCGAAGAGCTTCAAGTATTACAAGAGAAATAAAACGCGGTACTGATGAAGGATATTACAATCCTTTAATTGCAGAGTATGAGCATTTAAGGCAAAGAAAAAATCAGAGCCCCAAATTAAAAATAGACAACAAGTCATGGCAGCTTATAAAACCCAAACTCCAACTCCGGTGGTCCCCACAGCAAATTGCCAAATGGCTGGAAATAAATTATCCTTCAGATAAAGTGAGTGATAAAACAATTTATAACTATGTCCATTTCCACATGAGGGGAGAGCTTAAAAAACTAGCGCTTAAAGATTTAAGACTCAAAGGAAAGAAAAGAAAGAGTGCAAATAAGGACGAAAAACGGGGTAAATTAAAAGATATTACCCTTATAGACGAAAGGCCTGCTGAAATTAACTCACGGAAAGTTCCAGGACACTGGGAAGGAGATCTTCTCATTGGAAAGGACCATAAATCAGCAATCTGCGTAATAGTTGAACGTAAAACTAGGTTTATCCAGCTTGATCTGTTAAAAACATATGATGCAAATACAGTAAGAAAAACAATAGAGAAAAGGTTTAAGAAGATATCTCCTCTTCTAAGAAAATCTCTGACTCTTGATCAGGGTAAAGAGAACAGTGAGTTCAAAAAACTCAAAGAAAATCTTAATATTGATGTATACTTTTACCATCCGGCATCTCCCTGGGAAAAGGGAACATGTGAAAACACAAATGGCTTGATTCGTGATATGCTTGATGAAGTAGATGATTTCAGAAAGCTTTCGCAGTATGATGTATCACGAGTAGCAAGGCTATTGAATGAGAGGCCAAGAAAAACTCTTGACTTCATAACACCTAAAGAAGCTATTGCCAATTTGCGCTAGGAATTTCTGTGCACAAATGTATTCACTGGATACTTTTATTATTATTCCCGATTCATATTTATACCCGAAAGCATGTTCTTTAAATCTATCATTCAATTCGGCTATTGCATCATCAGCATCTATTCTTGGGGAGGCCTGAGCTTGATAGGAATAGTTATCTCTTATAAAACTGTCTATTAATAAAAAACATAATTCAACAACATCAAAAGATTTTTCAAGGTTTTTTTCTTGAAGAAAATATTGTAATAAGTGATCATTTGATTTCATTAGGTGGCTGTATTGTAATAATTCAAAAATGCCATGTTCCCTACATAAAATATTTATAACCTTTTGATATAGTGCTTGGACATCATTATATCGATCATCACCAAATGCATCAGCTATGATATGCATAATTTGTACTTTTAAGCTTTGCTCAGATTTATCATATTGATATACATCAGGAACTTGTCCACGTTCAATCCTCTTACGCTTCGAATATAAATCATATATTGCCATAATAATCCTATTATTTTACTTCATATTAATACTTGTTGTTTGGCCACACATATTTTTTTTAAAACAGATTTCAATAGTTAGGGGGCCCTCCGTTTTTCGATAGTAAAAACATATAAATATCTGGTTTTCTTGGGGAGCCTCCATTCCTCCAGGAGCCTGAACTATTTTGGGCATCACCAAGATATAAACCATTGGAAGATTTTACTGGAGTAGTATTAGAATATTGTCCTGTCTTTGAATTGTACCACCAGCCATTATACCAAGTTGTTCTCCCATCTGATACACCCCAAGCGGCCTTTGGACTTTTGGGGTGTGGCATCGTATAAGTCCAACCTTGTTCATACATTTCACATGCAATTATTATTTCTTGATTTGATGAAGAAATTCCAGGGCGTAAAAACTGTTTATTTTTACTTACTATTATGTCTGATGATAATCCTAAATCTGTAATCTTAGACCATGTATTATCATCATATAAAACAGCTTTTGTGCCGTCTTTTAGTGTTACAATCTCTTCGGAAAATAGATTTATGGCTACACCCAGCAGACTAATAAATAAAAATGCTTTTTTATTCATTCTCATTCTCCTAATTGTTCAACGAGGAGGGCCTTGAACATAAAGACATCGCTTCAAACTGATGTACTAATTTTCATGTTTTGATAAAAGCATGATGAGCAGACCTATAGTATAAACTAGTAACATTCTAATCCCTCCCCATATATATGAACAGTAGAATTTAAAGAGTCATTAGAAATGATGGAATATGTATCAAAAATGAGTATTTACACCTGAATCTGGTTAATAAGTTGCAATAAAAAGAAGTAACATATAACGTATTTCCCCCGATTGTCGAAAAGAGGGATTATTTTTGTTTTATCCAGCTGTCATGTTTTAGTTAAAAACCTGGATTACCACTTGAATATGAGTCTAATTTTTCATTAGCTTTTTGAATGACTGCTTTTTTCACATTCAAGTCTTTTCATACCTTATCTGGAGCAGAAATACTGCTTTGAGAGTAAAATCCTTTCCGTATTTGTCTGGCATGCCATCAATATATCGATCAGGATCATCTGGAAGCCTTAAGCTTCTTGGCTTACTCACCTATTATAAGTTAACATAATTTTCATATAAAAATATTTATGAAATATTTCTTGCGTAAATGGCTGGACAGGTGTATTATGATCATGTGCAAAACAGTTTGCAAAATATTTTAATAATGAAGCTTTTTATGCAGACTTTTTAAAGCAAAAATCCATACCGGAAAGGTGAGTAAATGAAGAATACTATTGAAGCGATCCTGTTTGATGTTGGCAATACACTCCGTATAGTCGTTAAGGATACTGACTTTATGGCAGCAGCAAAGAAGGAGCTTGCGAATCTGCTTGGAACAAACATGACTCCGGACCAATTCTTTGATCATCTCGAAGAAAGGTACAAAATTCTCAGAAAACAGGCTAAAGAGAAACTGATTGAAGCTTCCGAAAAGGAAATGTGGACCCGCTGGATGCTACCTGATTATCCTTATGAAAAAATTGCACCGTTATCGGGAAAATTAACCCGTCTATGGAGGGATTGCGACGGCCGCAGGATTCCAAGGCCTGATGTGAGGCCTGTTGTGCTTGAACTGCACAAGCGGGGTTATAAGATGGGTATTATTGCCAATACTATAACAGAATCTGAAATACCTGACTGGCTGGAGGCAGATCAGCTTACAGAATATTTTGATCCTGTCATTCTTTCATCAAAGGTCGGTATCAGAAAGCCAAACCCGGAAATCTATCTGGAAGCTGCCCGTCAAATCGGGACGGAACCTCAAAATTGTGTCTATATCGGAGATAATCCTGTCCGGGATGTAGAAGGGGCACAGGCAGCAGGTTATGGAATGATGATTCTGATCCATGAGCCTGACACCCTGAAAAAAGAACCGCCCAATGGTGTATTTAAAGCGGACCACACAATTTATGAATTATCCGGACTGCTGGATATTTTTCTTCCCAGATCATGATGGTTAAAAAGGTAAAATGAACGGCCATGAGCATAGCCTGTTAAGCTGAACGGAGATTTTGATGAAATTAACCGGGAAGTGAATCAGGCAATTCTTTTTTGTCGGTTTTTTTACATAAAATAAATGAAATGAAAGAATACTTGCGTTTTTTAAATTATAATGTATTATCATAATAGTATGCAATATTTTAGATAATATGAATATTTATGGAAATCAGGAATTTAAATGGATCAGAAAAACATGAATTCAAATTGATTTCCATTTGACTAATGAATATTAGGAGTTAATTAATGACTGTTACAACAATCCCTAAAGTTCCGCTGCCCCTGCTGAATAAGGCCCGTTTAAGACGTTTTTTACGCTGGCTTAAATCTCCGCAGGTAATTCTCTCCCTCATCATGCTTGCGGTTATGTTTTATATGGTCATCATCCCCCTCTACCGGATGCTGATAACAACCATTACATTCTCGGAGAACGATCTGCGTTATGCACCTGGAGCTGTAGTCGGGCAGTTTACTCTTTTTCACTGGCTTAGAATGCTTACCAGTAAAATTGCTGTGATAATGACTTTTCAGCCCCTTCTTCATTCCCTGACCATCTCGTTCGGCGCAACTACACTTGCCTTTGTCATCGGCGGTACCATGGCCTGGATGGTTGTGCGGACTGATATGCCGGGAAGAAAGATCATAAACGTCCTGGCAGTGGTTCCCTATATCATGCCATCATGGACAATCGCCATGGCCTGGAAAGTACTGTTCAACAACGGCACTGCAGGAGGTGTTCCCGGAATTCTTATGTTCCTGACCGGTACTGCGCCTCCTGATTGGGTTGCTTTCGGGCCACTTCCGATCATCATAAGCAGCGCTCTGCACTACTATACATTCTATTTTCTTTTTGTGTCCGCTGCACTGATGTCAATTGACTCAAGCCTTGAAGAGGCCGCTGAGCTCTCAGGTGCCAGCCGCGGCCGGATACTGCGGAAAATCACATTTCCGCTTGTTATTCCCGCATTACTCTCCGGATTTATCATGACTTTTTCTAAAACCATGGGCACATTCGGCGGACCTAACGTCCTTGGAGTTCCGGTCAGTTACTATACCATGTCGACTATGCTCCGCTCCAATACAACAGTGCTTGCTTTTGGAGATGCGTTTGTTCTGGCTATAATACTTATCCTCTTCTCAATGACAACAGTAACGGTAAACCAGAAAATCGTAGGAACAAGGAAAAGCTATGAAACCATAGGCGGACGGGGTTTTATGGCCCAGAAAACCAAACTGAGAGAAAGCAAATATATCCTGACCGCTATAACGGTTACTTTTCAGATAATTATAGCTGTACTGCCTCTGCTGCTGTTGATTATGAGTACTTTAATGCTCCGTTCAGGCAGCTACAGTTTTGATAACCTGAGTCTGGCCCATTGGATCGGCCAGAGTGATGTGAAAATTAATAGCGGTGAACCTGGTATACTGCTGAATCCGGCTATCTGGAAAGGAGCCTGGAACTCGGTCAAGCTGGCAACGTATACCGCTTTTTTCACAGCACTGCTTGGCGTAATCCTCGGCTATGCAATAGTCAAGGGCAGAGGCACAAGGCTTGGAAAAATCGTGGAGCAGCTGGCTTTCGTTCCCTATGTTATCCCCGGTATTGCTTTCGGCGCTGTATATATCTCGATGTTTACAAAATCTGTCGGTCCCATTCCGCCGCTTTATGGAACTTTCCTCCTGCTGGTTATTGTTTCAGTTGCAAAGCATATTCCTTACTCTTCCCGTTCCGGTGTATCTGCAATGCTGCAGGTCGGACGGGAACTCGAGGAAGCAGCAGCTGTTGCCGGAGCCAATGCGTGGCGGCGGTTCTGGCGTATAATTTTCCCTCTTACCAGCGCAGGTTTTGTTTCAGGATTTCTTTTAACCTTCATTACAACCATGCGCGAATTGTCACTTATAATACTGCTGGTAACGCCGAGTACCGCAGTACTTGCCAGCATGACAATGCGCTATATTGAAAACGGAAATGAACAGCAGGCCAATGCTGTAATATTATTACTGATTACCATCGTTCTGATTGGTAACTTTATTATCAGCCGCTTCAGAGGCGGCAGTCTAAAAAAAGGTCTTGGAGCATAAGGAGTAGATATCATGTCAGTTGCTATCAGAATTAATAATCTAACAAAACGTTTTGGAAATGTTACAGCCGTAAATAATGTAAGTCTAAATATCGAATCAGGTTCATTTCTGACCCTCCTGGGTCCTTCCGGATGCGGCAAAACTACACTGCTGCGCTGTATCACGGGGCTTGAGGATCCGAATGAGGGTGAGATATTTATAGGAGATAAACTGGTTTATTCCAGCAGGGAAGGGATTTCTGTGCCTCCCGGGGAAAGAGACCTGGGTCTGGTTTTTCAGAATTATGCCTTGTGGCCTCATATGAAGGTTTACAAGAATATGACATTCGCGCTTGAAACCAAAAAAATGACACCTGAAGAAATGGACAAGAGGGTCAAGGACTCTCTTGCTGAAGTAAAAATGTCTGGCTATGAAGACCGTTATCCAAGGGAGATGAGCGGCGGACAGCAGCAGAGAATTGCCCTAGCCCGTATGCTAGCTTACCGTCCGGGTGTATTTCTTATGGACGAACCTCTGTCAAACCTGGATGCCAGGCTGAGAATGGATATGCGCATAGAACTTAAGCGGCTCCATCATGTAACCGGGGCCACTACTGTATATGTTACCCATGATCAGGTTGAAGCCCTGACAATGTCAACCAGCATCGCGATAATGAAAGAGGGGGTAATCCAGCAGCTTGATACTCCTGACAGGGTTTACCATTTTCCTGCCACCCTGTTTGTCGCAGACTTTATTGGAAATCCTAAAGTCAATCTTTTAAAAGGTTCTGTTGATGAAGACGGAAAAGTCAATATGGGTTCATTCCATGTACCTGCAAATACTTGCAACACAAAAGGGAAGGTAGTCATGGCAGTAAGGCCGGAAGATGTTACAATTTCAACATCTCCTGTTCCTGACGGAATTGAATTTACAGCCTATTCTGTTCTTCCGGCAGGAGCTGATTCTTCAATCATAGCTCACCGCGGTGATATCGAACTGACTATACGCGAGATGGGAACCAGCACGGTCAAAATGGATGAAAAGATATGGCTGAAATTCAACCCTGAAACAGTGAACCTTTATGATGAGAAAAGCGGGAATTTGATCACTCAGTGATATATCCGGATTAACATTCTGTAGCTTTGCAGACCGGTTAACAGGTTCCGGCAAAATTCCAAGGAGGTAATTAAACTGACAAATACAACAGATTTTTTAAAATGGAAAATTTATTATTTTTTGAAAAATTCCAAGGAGGAAAAAATGAAAAAGAGTTTGATTCTTATTCTGGTGATTATGATGACATTAAGCATGTCTCTCTGGGCCGGCGGCAAAAGTGAAGCCGCGCCTAAAGTCAATGAAGCACAGGAGAAATGGCTTAAAGACAATCAGCTTGGCCAGTATGCAACAGATACCCAGGATTGGGCTGCGATTGAAGCTGCCGCGAAAAAGGAAGGTTCAGTTATCATCTATGCCAACTCATCAAAGATAGCCAAAGCTGTTGATGCATGGAAAAAGATTTATCCGGACATTGCAATTGAAGGCTATGACCTTGGCGGAGATGATGTTCTCGCGAAAACACTTGGCGAACAGCAGTCAGGCTTGTTTGTCGGTGATGTATGGTTCAGCAGCGGCGGAGCTGAGGTAGTAGGAAACGTCCTTCCCCACAAATATATATGGCGCTTTGTTCCCGACAGTCTTAAGGGAAAAATTGACCCTGTATATACCAACCCTCTTCTGGTTTCCCGCCTGGGGACTACCATTCTCTGCTACAACTCAGAACTTAACAAAACCAGCCCCGTCTCCAATATCTGGGAGCTGACAGAACCTGAGTGGAGAAAAAAAATTGTTGTAGAAGACCCCCTTAATGATGCCTCAACAATGAGTAAACTTCTTACCTATGTGGCTCACCCGAAAGAGATGGAAGCTGCCTATGTTGAGTATTATGGGAAAAAACCGGTACTTGATAAAGATACACCTGATGCAGGATGGCTCTGGTTCAAGCGCTTTGCACAGAATGCTCCAATTGCACAGCCTGGCGGGGATGAAGTTGATTCTGCTTTTGCAAGCCCCGGGATGAAGGAAAATTATGTTGCCTTCACTTCCTATTCCAATTATCCCGATGTACAAGAGGGTAACCTGGTATTTGAACCATGCTGGGGTCTCAAGCCGATGCTTGGCATCCAGAGCCAGAGCTACCTTGCCGTTATCAATCAGGCTCCGCACCCCAATGCTGCCAAGCTTTTTATCCGCTTTATTACAAGCAAAGACGGCAGAAAACCATGGTCTAAATTCGGAACCTATTTCCCGGACAGCTCCTATAAAGTTCCTGAAGGGATGAAAACCCTGGATGAGATATTTGAAATTACATGGTTTGTTGATGAGAAATTTGCCTATGACAACCTGGTTCAGGCCAGGGATTTTTACCTCCTGAATCATGGAAAGAAATAATTAAAACCTGGTTTAAAAAAAATCTTCGGGTACGGATTGAAATATCTGGACCCGAAGGTTTAACAATAATTTAGCAGCAAAAATAAATAAAAACTGCTGCTAATAAGTACAGCTTAACCCTTTCTGCGAAATATTTTTCAATTTTACTGAACACTCTCTCCCATATTAAAAAAAATAAAAATCCTGTAACCGATACGGTAAATCCGGCTCTAAAGGATATAAAGAGAAATGATTTCTTTAAAAAAATCACTTAAAAGAGGTATCACGCAATGACAGGGATTAAACTTAAAGGATCCGCAGCGCTTATAAACAAAAAGGCCAAATTCAAATGCACAGTTAAAGGAAAGGAAGATATTATTGTCGATTATATCCCGCCTCTTGGAGATGGGGAGGGGCACACTTCCCTTGAACTGCTCCTGTTAAGCTTATCAAGCTGTTTTGCCTCATCAGTCAAGTTTATGCTGATGAAGGAAAAAATCAAAGTTGATGAATTAAAAGTAAAAGCCGAAGGGGTGAGGCGGGAAGAGCATCCTACAGGATTTAAAAGCATAAGCCTCTATATAATTATAAAGGCGGAAGGTCTTACTTCGGATATCCTTGAAAAAGTTATCAGGATCTCTGAGGAAAGTATATGTCCTGTATACTCAATGATAAAAGGCAGCTCCAGGATAGAGGTGAAATACAGTATTGAGAATACGGAGGGAAAATGAAACCTGACACTATAAATCCCGATAAAAAAGCAATTTCCTTCTGCGGAGTATTCTGCCCGTCATGTACCCTTTATATCGGGACAAAGGAGGAGGCTGAAAGACTTTTGTTTCTTTCAAAAAGGATGGGAAAGCCTGTTGAAGAGTTGAGATGCACCGGATGCCGTTCTGATAAAGTCTCCTATTACTGCAGGGACTGCGTTCTCAAAAAGTGTGCTGAAGAATCAGGTTATGAAAGCTGTGCAGAATGCCCTGATTATCCATGCAGCATACTTGAGGAATTCCAGAAAGAGATGCCTCACCGGGCTGATTTGTGGAAATCGCTTGAAATACTTAAAAATGAGGGGTATGAAAAATGGACAGAAACAGAAACTGCGGATTTTGCCTGTCCGGAGTGCAATATAATAAACTCAGCATATGATCTTGTCTGCCGGAAATGCGGCTCAGAACCGGGTAGCAGATTCGCTGAAAGACACAGGGATAAAATTACAACACATCTTAAGAAAAAATAATAAAAAAAACAACAGCCGTCCTGTTTTCGGGGCGGCTTATTCAGGTTTGAAGAATGGCATAGTCTTTATCATTTAAAAGTTTTCTGACTTCTTTTATAAATTTCTCATAATCCGGGGGTTTTATCCGGTTTTTGTAAAGAAGATCAATTTTATGCAGTTCATTTATTTCTGAATTATATCTTATAACAGCTGCTTTTTCCTTTTCCCTTACAGTTTCAATGCTGCACAGTTTTCCCAGTTTTTCTGCTGCAGTGAGATATCCGGCAAACGACCTGCAGTCGCACATCGCGCCGGGGTGTATCAGGGAACATCTTCCCCTGATATGCTCCTGTGCCGCTTTTCTTGCCCTGTGTAGGTTCACTTTTACGGCGCTTTCACTAATATCAAGAATTTTTGCAGTTTCCTTTACAGAGAGGTCAAGCATCACTCTGAGGGTATAAACAGTTCTGTATAATGGAGGCATGCAGTTCATAAACATCTGAAGGCAGGTCTCTCTTGTCATTGATACAATAACATTATCCTCAACCCTGCCGAAGCTGTTTATGTGGTCAAAGATCTCCTGTTTTGTCACATTGGTGTTTTCCGCATATTCATCGACCGGAAGACGGGACTGCTTCATGCTGTATTTTTTCGCTGTATTTACCACTATCCGGTAAAGCCATGTATAAACTGAGCTTGAGTTCCTGAAATCAGAAAATGATTTGTAGGCATTCAGAAAGGAAGTCTGAAGTATATCCTCAGAATCCTCCCTGCTTCCAGTCATTCTGAACGCAAGTGTATAGAGCCTGCCGTAGTTGTTTTTGTATATTTCCTCAAAAACAGTATCCATGATCAATCCTTTAATGAATAATAAATCCAAATTTAAAGGAAATCAATGAGTCAGTAACAGTCAGCGCAAAACTGAACGGATTATTTTAATTACTCTCTTACGACAGGCAGCCCTTTCCGTATCCATTCGCTTATGCCGTTTCTCATATTGTAAATATTTTCAAAACCGGCGTCTATGAGAATGTTTGCAGCTACAGTGCTTCTGTTGCCTGAAGCGCAGTAGACAAGTATTTTCTCATTCCTGTATTTTTCAAGTTTATCAAGGCTTCCGGAAAGGTCCTGTACAGGAATCAGCAATGCGTTTTTTAAATGTCCGCTCTCATATTCCCCCTTGGTGCGTACATCAAGGATAAGAGGAGAAATATTTTTAATAAGTTCATCCGCTCCGGCAGCATCAGTTTCAAAGTAGTTTTCACCGGTATAGTCAATAACATTTATAACACCGGGTTTTCCTGCTATGGAAATATCTAATTTACCTGTTTCTTTCATTTTTATATAAGGAATATCTGCGGGGAAGGGAATATTAATATCAACGTTAAGTGATGGAATTAGCAGCTTTGCAGGTTCTTTTGAATTTGAGCTGAATACAATGTAATCCCCCCTGTAGACAGTATAACTTTTTCCTTCGGCCGCACCATCAGCGGAAAGTATTCTCAGTCCGTTTTTAAGTGTGCCGGAGACAGTCCTGATTTCAGTTGCTGGCACCTGCTGCCGGCTGCTCTGTGCTGTATTTTCAGCTGAAACATTTTTACCAGGTGCACAGGCAGAAATAAGAATAAAAATCAATAAAGATAAAGATGTCAGATATTTTTTCATAAGAAAACTCCTCATATATATGATAAAAATCATATATATGAATATAAGCAATGATTTAACAGGCGGCAACAGGAAATATATTATTGCAATACTGTAGAAAATCTGATATTTGTGTTATCCTTTAAGCATAAACTACGAGGTAAAAATGAAAAATTCTGTTGCAATACTGTGGGACGCTGAAAATGTCAATCCTAACCAGAAAGAAGGGCTGGTAGAAGCGGTAATTGAATATACAAAAAAATACGGACAGCTCTCTGTCGCCGCTGTATTTGCGGACTGGAAAAAGGTAAACCTCGGTGCCTGCGATGAGGCATTTGCCAATAACCTTTTCCAGCTTATACATGTTCCTTCATCACGAAAAAACAGCTCTGATATATCTCTTATTACGAGCGGCATAGAGTATTTGTTTCTATATCCTCACATTGACACGTTTTTTATTGTTACCGGCGATATAGATTTCAGGCCGCTTTTGGTAAGCATCAGGAGAAGGGGATGCAGGACAATCATCATCTGCGACGCAAGAAACGCGAGTGAGAACCTGCTTGAAATTGCGGATGAATACTTTGATTACAGAACAATAATCGACCCTGACAATGAAGAAAGGTCGGAAAAACTTTCAAAAGAAAGGTGTTATTCCCTGATGACCGAGGCCATTAAAAGCATAAGGGAAAAAAAAGACAAGGCAAACTATTCCGAGGTAAAGGTCAGAATGCTTCTTTTAAACGATAATTTCAGCGAAAAGGATATCGGGTTCAACAGCTGGAGGACCTTTGTCGAGGCGGCAGAACGTGACGGTATCATAAAGATGACAGGCGATGACAAAAATATTTACCTTGAGGTAAAAGAGAACTCAGGGAAGGGCAGCGAAGCTTACGATCCTTTTGCCGCAATGCTGGCTGAGCTTAAAAGCCTTGTTAAAAGGGAAAAGGACAACCGTATTCTTTTTACAAAATTAAACAATGTTCTTATCAGGAAAAAAATTGATATAAAAGAGCATGGTTATTCCCGTCTGAAGAAATTTTTACAGGATGCTGAAAAACGTGATCTTGTTAAGATTGAATCCGAAGGGCTCAATTACTACGTGACAATTACTGAAAAGGGATCAAAATACTCGGCCTGATCGCATAAAAATTTGTGTTTAACCTGCTGGATTTAACTTCTCAGGGATTAACATCAATTGGAATCAGGAATTATCTCTCAGTTTTTGTATATAGTTTTTTCTGTAATTGGTAGGCGCCAGTCCGGTATACTGTTTGAAGATTTTTGAAAAATGGAATTCACTATAGAATTTAAGTTTATCCGCAATCAAGTTGATTGTCATGTCGGTATTTGTCAGCATGTATGTCGCGGCCTCAATTTTCAGTCTCGTAAAATATTTCATCGGTGTAATTCCCATTTTTCTTTTAAACAGTCGTATAAAGTAAGAATCTGTAAGACTGAGTTTGAAAGTAATATCTTTTAATGTAAGGTTGTTTGTAACATTGTTCTGCATAATCTTAAGTGATTTTTCAAGCTGAATATTTCTTGATTCGGTGTAGTTGAAATCCCTCTGCTCGGCAAGTGTATATAGAAAGGAAATAAGCTGATGTGATGCTGATTTCTGAAGATTGTGATTCTGTGAAAGCCCTTTCTCTTTTAATTCCTCAAAGAAAAACCGGTAATTTGTACCAATATTATAATACCATTTAACCAGCAGCTCATTTTTGATAAGCCTTTCAATTTCCCTGTTATGGGAAGACAGTTCAACGAGAACTGCGTAATAGCTTAACGGTTTGTAATTATCGTCTGTAATGATTGAGTGATTCATCTCCGGTGAGGTGATAAAAAGAGCGCCGGGGTTGATTCTGTATATGGTTTTGTTATTCAGGAAATTTCCCGTACCCTGGATAAAATAATGGATTTCATATTCATCAGGGCCATGAGGTGGAACCTGCTGTGCCATTTTATCTCATCTCTATCTTTCATCTGATATACAAAAACTACATCCTTAAACTCCACAACTGCATCCTTATGTCAATTATATACATGTAAATACAGTTCTGTATATTGCAAAAGGGAATTTTCGGATTGAAAATTAATATAGTAGCGGGGTGCCGGTTTGAAAACAGTTGTCGGAATTGATAATGGAACACAGAGTACGAAAATTTTGTTCTATGACTTTGAAAACATGAAGGTTGTCGCATCATCTTCTGCCGGATATGACATGATAAGCAGGGATGACGGCACAAGAGAGCAAAAAGCCCAATGGTGGATCGGGGCAATTGAAAAATGTTTCAGTGAAATTGATCCCGCGATTAAAAAAACAGCTGTCGCAGTAGGTGTTTCGGGGCATCAGCATGGATTTGTTCCGTTAAATAAAGATGGGAAAGTTCTTTATAATGTAAAATTGTGGTGTGATACATCAACCTCTTCAGAATGCAGGGAAATTGAAAACAGCTTCGGCGGCGGGGAAAAACTGCTCTCAGAAGCCGGAAACAGAATACTTCCCGGTTATACTGCATCAAAAATACTGTGGCTTAAAAATAATCATCCTGAACTTTATAAAGACATGAAATATATCCTTCTGCCTCATAATTATATAAATTTTTACCTGACCGGAAAATATTCGATGGAGAGCGGAGATGCTTCCGGAACAGGCCTGCTGAATATTAAAACGCGCAAATGGGATAAAGGTGTTTTAAAAGCCATTGATTCAGAAAGAGATATAACAGAGTGTTTACCGGTTCTGATCGGATCACATGAAGCCGCCGGTAAAGTGACCGGGGAGGTCTCTTCAAAGCTGGGCATACCGGAAGGTATTATAGTTTCTTCCGGAGGCGGTGATAACATGATGGGTGCCATCGGCACCGGTGCAGTATCCCCGGGTGTCATTACAATGAGCCTCGGAACATCAGGTACCATATACGGGTTTTCGGACAGACCTGTAATTGATCCGAATGGAAATCTTGCCGCGTTCTGCTCTTCAACAGGCGGCTGGCTTCCCCTCCTGTGCACAATGAACTGTACTGTAGCAACAGAGCTGATGCGCAAGCTCTTTGACACCGGTGTGGATGAATTCGGCAAAATTGCATCAAAATCTGTTGCCGGGGCTGAGGGAATAATAACTCTTCCTTTTTTTAACGGAGAACGCACCCCGAATTTGCCGAATGGAAAGGGCTGTATAGTCGGGATGGATATGACAAATGTCAGAAAAGAGAACCTTTTCAGATCCTCGATGGAATCAGCTGTATTCGGGATGCGGCTCGGACTGGATTCATTCAGGGAGCTCGGCTTTCTTATAAAAGAGATACGGCTGATCGGAGGAGGCTCAAAATCGGATCTCTGGAGACAAATTACTGCAGATATACTTGATTTACCGGTTATAGTCCCCGATTTTGATGAGTCTGCGGCATTCGGCAGCGCCATTCAGGCTTTATGGGCATTTGATCATGCCGGAGGTATGCATTCTGATATTACTCATCTTATAAAAAAACATGTGGTAATTAACCCCGGGAAAAACTGTATTCCGGATCAGAAGAATAGTGCAGTTTATAATAAAGTTTATAAAACCTACAGCAGTTATGTAAAATCTTTGAGTGATATTTTCAAATAAGGAGAAACGTTTATGAAAGATTATTTTATCGGCAATCAGGAGTTTTTTAAGGGAATTGGAAAAATCAGCTATGAGGGCAGCGGTTCAGACAATCCGCTGGCTTTCAAATTCTACAATCCGGAAAGAATCGTAGCCGGAAAAACAATGAGAGAACACCTCCGTTTTTCCGTTGCCTACTGGCATTCTTTCTGTGCCGGCGGTTCAGATCAATTCGGACATGATACAATTGTTTTCCCATGGGCCGATTCTGATCCTCTTGCCGCGGCAAGAAAAAAAGCTGATGCTGCATTTGAATTCACAACAAAGATGGGTTTTGATTACTATTGTTTTCATGATGCCGATGTCGCGCCCCAGGGTTCTTCTGCGGCAGAGTATGAAAAATACTATAGGATAATTGCGGAATATCTTAAGGAAAGACAGGATGCCACCGGTGTGAAGCTATTGTGGAATACTGCCAATGTTTGTTCCCATCCGAGATATATGAACGGCACAGCTACCAACCCTGATTTTAACGTAATTACATGGGCTGCCATGCAGGTGAAGAATTGTTTGGATGTCAATGTTTATCTTGGTGGAGAGAATTATGTTTTCTGGGGTGGAAGGGAAGGCTACATGAGCCTGCTGAATACTGATATGAAGCGGGAGCAGGAACATCTGGCACGTTTTATCAGCCTTGCAAGAGACTACGGACGAAAGGTCGGATTTAAAGGTCCTTTTCTTATTGAACCCAAGCCAATGGAGCCTACAAAGCACCAGTATGATTATGATGCTGCAACAGCTATTGCGTTTATCCGCTCTGCCGGGTTGACCGGGGATTTTAAATGCAATATTGAATGCAATCACGCAACTCTGGCAGGGCATACGTTCTCGCATGATCTTCAGGTTTGTGCTGATGCGGGTATGCTCGGAAGTGTGGATGCGAACAGGGGGGATCCCCAGAACGGGTGGGACACAGACCAGTTTCCCAATAATGTCTATGAAACCGCAGAAGCAATGATGATTATACTTAAAAACGGTGGATTTACCTCCGGCGGTCTTAATTTCGACGCAAGAGTCAGGAGAAATTCCACAGATGCAGATGATCTTTTTCTTGCCCACATTGGCGCTGCCGATACCTTTGCGCTGGGACTGCTTATCGCGTCAGATATATTGGCGGACGGCAAACTGGATGAAATGAGGAAGAAACGGTATTCATCATTTGATTCAGGCAGCGGCGCGGAATTTGAGAAAGGAAAGTTTACTCTCTCCGACTTAAGGGATATTGCTGTCAAAACCGGAGAACCTGCCAGGATAAGCGGTAAACAGGAGCTTTATGAGAATATTATAAATCAATATATGTTTGGTAACAATCAGATCAGGTAGCGCTGATTCATGCCCGGTCAAGGTTTCATAACCATGTTCCGATGCTTACGGATGTTTAACACCGGAATACGGATTTATGCATTTATTCATGTATATGAAACATTTTCCGTTTTCAGGGTAATGGGACCGGCCGGGTTTTTTTAAATGGCACTATGGAAAAGATCAATAAATATTATCATCTTAAAAGAAAAATACAGTCGGGAAAAATGCTTTACAATTATTATATTCAACCATAGGATTAATATGTGAACAGCTTTCTGAAATATCTTGCATTATTTTTTGGTTTGGTTTTTTCATTATCCCTTTTTCTCTCTATCAGCCTGATGGTGAAAACCCCGTTTCTTTCCAAGAACAGTGAAAACTCATATACAGAAAAGAAATATCACTATGCTTTTTTTCTGCCTGAGACAGATGCCACATTTCTAAGGAACCTTAAAGAGGGTGCAGTTGAAGCCTCCCGGGCACTTGATTGTGCCATTTCTTTTCATTCCATCGATTCAGATCCTTTGAGTTTTGAAATGGCAAGGTTTTCCGGAGTCGATGGTTTCGGCATATATTTATATGAAAAAGATGAAAAAAAAATGCAGTATCTTTCAGAAATCTTAAAAGATAATATTCCGGTTGTACAGATTGAAAATGAAGTAACACAGATACCGGGATCATTTTTTATTGGTACAAATAGTTTTGATGTCGGAAAAGGAATCGGCCGTTTAGCTCTGGAATCCGGCAGGGAGTCATTAAATATGGCTCTGGTTTACAGTAAAAAAAATCCTGGAGTAATTACTGACGGAAATCTTATTGAGATGGGAATAAAATCTGTTTTGGGAGAACGGCTTACAGGTTTGCGAACGGAAGAAACAAGCCTGAATCCCCTGGATGCAGAAAACCTTGTTCATAATCTTCTTGATAATGAATCTGCAATAGATCTGATTGTTCTGACCGATCACAATGATACTATTGTTACAGTTCAGTCTATTATTGATATGAATCTGGTGGGCACCGTCCAGATTATTGGATTTGGAGATCATGAAACAATAAAATCATATATTAACAAAGGGGTAATACTGGGAAGCATAGTGCGCAACCCCTACAGGATCGGCTTTTCTACTGTTATGGCTCTCAAGGAAATCAGCACCAATGGATACACCTCTGCCTATGTGGATACAGGAATTACAATACTGACAGGAAAGGCTCCATGAGAAATTCACTCAAAACAAGACTTATTGAATATATTGCTGTCAGTATGGTCATAATATTATTTTCAATGGGATTTTTTCTGATCAATTCTTTGAAACTTCAGAAAATTGCTGACAGAAGGTTTGAGGATGAATTATTTCTGCAAAAATTGAAATACCACCTTTCCGATTTACAGGTACCGCTTGAGAGTTATATGACAAGTTATTCCTCCTCCTCGCTGGCAAAATTATTATTCATTATGGAAACGCTTGATGAGTCAGTCCCATCAAGACGCCCGATTACAGCTAATGAGTCTGATCTGATAAAAAGGGAAATATACTTTCTGATTGATGCTTATACGGCACAGCTGAATCAGATAATTGAACTTAAAAGAGGCAGGAAAGTACAGCAGTATACCCAAAGCTATGAAGAATTGATTAATCTTTATAAATATATCAACAGCAGGATAGATTTAGTCAGTTTGATTGGATTTCGTGTACAGCTGGATGAATACCAGAATTTTCTGGAACTTTTCAGGAAGATGCAGTTGTATAATATCCTGCAGATTCTTCTTTCGACGGCCTTTGCATTTTCCATTCTGATGAAAATGGTAAATAATATTACAAGTCCTATGTATGAGCTGTCACTTATGGCAGGAAAGCTCTCAAGCGGTCTGTTTGATATACCGGATATACATTTTTCTTCTGTCAATGAGGTCAATCAGGTTGCCGGTGCATTCAATAACATGAAACACAATATCCGCCACTCGATTGAAGAACTTGAGAAGCAGAAGAAGATGGAACAGGAAATCATGTCTGAACGTGTCAGGAATCTTAAAATGGAACAGCTTCTGAAAAGGATGGAACTCTATACAATGCAGGCACAGATGAATCCGCATTTCCTGTTCAATACAATCAACACGGGTGTTCAGCTTGCAATTGTAGAAGAGGCGGACCGGACTGCAGAGTTTATGGAAAATCTTGCTGACCTGTTTCGTTACAATATCCGGGAAAAACAGTTTTTTGTTCCTCTCCGGCACGAACTGGAAGGGCTTGAGTCATACTATAAAATACTTAAAATAAGATTTCCCAAAACCCTTAAACTTGTCTTAAATGTACAGGAAGGTCTTGCTGACAGGTTCGACTGTCCGGCTATGGTTCTTCAGCCGCTTGTTGAAAATTCAGTGCTGCATGCATTCAAGAAAAAAAAGGGAATAGGGACTGTTACTGTTTCTGTCAGTTTTGAAGATCCGGTACTTGTAATTTCTGTCCATGATGACGGAATAGGTATTGCTGAAGAAACCATTAAAATGCTGCTCATACCCCATGTACATGATTATCAGCTTAGTTCCAGGGTTATGGGGCTTGAAAATGTTATTCAGCGCTGTTATTTCTTTTATCCTGATCAGAAGGATGTAATTGATATCAAAACAGTTCCTGACCAGGGAACGGAAATACTGATCAGAATTCATACTGAGGTTCAGCCATGTATCAGGTTATGATAGTAGACGATGAAGAACCTGTTCTGGACAGCTTTGCCTTTATACTAAGCAAGGATGTGACAGATTTTGCTCTGTGTGGTAAAGCCAGATCAGGACCTGAAGCAATCAGTAAAATACAGGAACTGATGCCCGATCTGGTATTTATGGACATACAAATACCGGGTATTGACGGTATTGAAACTATCAGTCAGATCAGGCATAAGTACCCTAATATAGTTTTTATTCTGGCTACGGCCTATGAACGATTTGACATTGCCAGGAAAGCCATCCCCCTGGGAGTATTCAGCTATATGGTAAAACCGATATCTAGAAAGGCTCTTCTGGAGGTTCTTGAAAAAGTAAAAAATCATCTTGACGGATTAAGGGAACGGGACTTGCGCCGTCTTGAAGATGTCGAGCTTCTGCAGAAAACGAGGGATGAAAGAAAAAACAGTTTTCTGAACAGCCTGATCTGGGGAAATCCCGATGAAAAAGAATGGGGAAAAATTTCACGGCTTTTTTCACTTAACAGTGAAAGGGGGCTTTTATCCCTGATTGAAGCTGTCGGTGACATACCTGAAGGCAATAAAATAAAGCTCTATGGGGCGGTAACTGAAAAAATTCAATATAAATATAAATGTCTGAGTACTGTTGTTAACGGCAGGTTGCTTATGTTCATTCCTGAAGAGCAGAAACTTAATAATCTTGACTGCAACATTAAAAGTATTCTGAATGATTGTAATCAATATAATTTTATAACCGGTCAGGGGGGAATTTATCATTTCTCAGCCCTGCATACCTCCTTTTCAGAGGCCTTTAAACCATTTACTGCAGCCGCAAAGAGGGAAAAATCTTATTCCGCGGAACAGGAGCGGGTTAAAATGATCTGCAGAAGTATTCTTGATCCGGATAATACGGATTCTCATCATCTTTTTGAAGATTACTGGTCGGAAATATTCAGCAGTATGAGTTTTCCTGTTGCGCAGGGTAAAATGATTGCTCTTTTTACACTGCTGCTTAGTAAATTTGACAGTCGGCTTCTTTCAGTATCAAATTTTCCTATTGATCCGGCAGTAGAAATAATGGGGCTGAAATCAATTGCAGAATGGATTGAATGGTCATCGGGAAACATTAATCGTCTCCAGGAAGTCAGCAGAATTAATCAAAATCAGTTATGTCCACGTCCGCTTGCTGCCGCTATGTCATATATCCGTGAAAATTATAAAAAACCACTGCAGTTATCCCTTGTCGCTGAGGAATGCGGGATAACAGGAAGCTATCTCAGCAGGTTATTTAAAGAACATCTGGGTATAACCTTTATTGATTATTTGAACCGCTTCCGGCTGAATAAAGCTATAATACTTCTTGAAGAGAAAAAATATTCAATAAAGGAAATTTCATATCTTGTAGGATATCAGGATCCGAACTACTTCAGCAGGATTTTCCGGCGGCACATGGGGATATCTCCATCTGATCTCCTTGATAACGAGGATGGTAAAAATGATTTATAAAAAGATACTGATGCTTTTTTTGCTCGTACTTTTTATTTTTTCCTGTAATAAACCGGAAAAGGATGAAAACTCAATACGCATCGGATTTTCAGCAGCATCCGATACATTCCTTCTTGAACGATGGGACCGTGATATCAAAATATTCATGACAACAGCACGGGAACTTGGAGCAGAGGTCATTTTTGCAAAGTCTCCGGGGAATGCTCTTGGACAGATACCACAGATCCAGTATCTGATGGAGCAGAATATTGATGTGCTTGTCGTCATTCCTGAAGATATGGAACTTCTTTCCGGTATTATAAAAAAGATAATTGATAAAGGGATTCCTGTCCTTTCCTATGACAGACCAATTATGGGTGTCCCTATTACAGGGTATGTTTCATTTGACAACAAGGAGGTCGGACGCCTGCTTGCAGGGGCACTGACTTCTGTTGTCAAGACAGGAAATTATCTGATTGTTAACGGATCGGTACATGATAACAACAGTTTTGAAGTTAACAGGGGTGTGCATGAAGTTCTGGACCCGTTTATTGAAGACGGGGACATCAGAGTTGTTGAAGAGATATGGCTGGATGAATGGAGCTTTGATGAAGCTACAGAAAAGATCGGCATGGTTCTTACCAAAACACTGGATATTCAGGCTGTTTCTGCCGCAAATGATATGATTGCAGAGGCTGCCATACGGCTTCTGTCTGAACGGCGGATGGCAGGGGAGGTTGCTGTCGCCGGACAGGATGCTGATTTATTATCCTGTCAAAGGGTTGTGGAGGGGACACAGTTAATGACAGTGTATAAACCCATACCGAGGCTCGCAGGACGTGCTGCCGAACTTGCCGTGCAGATGGCTTTGAAAAAGATCCCTGAACCCGAGCAATATATAAATAACAACAGCGGTCAGGATATTGCTTTTTTTGTTGAAACACCAATACCGGTATTTAAAGATCAGATGGATGAAACAGTGATTCGGGATGGGTTTCATTCAAAAAATGATGTTTATCGGAATATACCCTCACAGAATTGATAACATAATTGTGCTATTTATCCATTATTTTTTTATCATCAGGTCATCTTTGACCTGATGATTACATCTAAATCCTGTATCTAACGAAAAACTCTCATTATAAAATATAAATAATAAATTTTAAAATAAGGAGTTTATTATGAAAAAATTATTTTTGCTGACTATTGTTGTACTTATTGCTTTTACTGCATTTACCGGATGTCAGAAAAAAAAAGAAGGACTAAGTATTGGTATTGCCATGCCTGAGACACATGTCGCCAGATGGGTAACTGATGGAGAAGCACTTAAAGCCAATGCTGAAGCTATGGGTTATACTGCGGAAGTCGCTTTCGGTGACGGAGATCAGCCCAAACAGAACAAGCAGATTGAGGATTTTATCACCAAAGGGGTAAAACTGATTGTTGTTGCCAGTATCAATACAGGTGTTAATACCGTACTTGCGGATGCCGCGGCAGAAGGAATAGAAATTATTTCCTATGACAGGCTTCTTATGGATTCTGCTGATTTCAATTATTACATAACATTTAACCTTACCAAGGTCGGTGAATTCCAGGGACAGGCCATTGTAGATGCCCTTGATCTGAGTAAGGCAGTGAAGCCGAAGTATATCACGCTTTTTGCGGGATCCCCGACAGATAATAATGCTTATTTCTTCTATGACGGCGCAATGAGTGTTCTTAATCCGTTTATTGATTCAGGTAAACTGAAAGTAGTAGGGCCATATCCCAGAACTTCTGCTGATAAGGAAAATTTCAACAGAATAGCTACCGAAGGATGGAGAGCGGAAATTGCCAAGGCCAGAATGGAAAATTTGCTTAATAATGATGCCAAGGATGTAGTCCTTGATGCTGTTCTTGCGCCCAACGATCCTGTCGGCAGGGCAATAATAGAAGCCTGCTCCAACGATGCCAAATATGACAAAACCGAAACCCTGCCTGTTGTTACAGGTCAGGATGGAGAACTTGCGACTGTACAGTATATCCGTGACGGCAAACAGTACATGACTGTATTCAAGGATTCAAGACTTCTTGCCAAAGCCACAATCCAGCTGGCTGATGCAATTCTTAAAAAAGTAAAACCGAATATTGAAGGCACAACCCTTACTGAGTTTAACACCAACAAGAAAATGGTTGCAACTTACCTTCTTGCCCCGATTCTTGTAACAAAGGATAATTATAAAAAAATTATTATCGATAGCGGATATTACACGGAAGATCAGTTGAAATAATCAAAATAACAAGCAGGATTTAAAGGCGTTTATTTCAATAACGCTTTTAAATCCTTTATTTACAGGAAATAATTGCAGTGAGTGAATATATACTGGAAGTTCAGAATCTGACCAAGACTTTCCCGGGAGTTAAAGCCCTGAATAATGTAAATTTCAGAGTAAAAAAGGGAGAAATACATTGCCTTTGCGGTGAAAACGGAGCAGGTAAATCAACTTTAATGAATGTCGTTAGCGGAGTACATCCTGCAGGCAGCTATGAAGGGAAAGTGTTTTTTCATGGAAAAGAAACAAAATATAAAAGTGTCAGGGAAAGTGAAAATGAAAATTTGGCTATAATACACCAGGAACTTTCATTAAGCCCATATCTCTCTATTTTTGAAAATATTTTTCTGGGCCACATGAAAACCAGGTTCGGTATTATCAACTGGAACCAGCTTATTATGGATTCCCGACCTTATCTTGAAAAGGTTGGTCTTCATGAAAATCCTGAAACAATTGTAAGCAAAATGGGTGTGGGTAAACAGCAGCTTGTGGAAATTGCGAGGGCACTGTCAAAAAAAGTTGAGCTTTTAATTCTGGATGAACCCACGTCTTCGTTAAATGATAAAGAAAGTGAACAGCTGCTTGAGCTGATACTGGGTTTAAAACAGGTCGGTATTACCTGTGTTATGATATCTCATAAACTAAATGAAATTCTGAAAATCGCTGATACCATCACAATCCTGAGAGACGGTGAATCAATAACATCCTTTGATACAGGTAAAGAAAATATTACTGAATCAATGATTATACAGAAAATGGTCGGCCGTGACATGACCAACCGGTTTCCTGTGAAAAAACATAAGATCAGTGAAGAAATTGTAATGGAGGTTCGGGACTGGTGTGTGTATCATCCCGAATATCCTGATTATGCTGTTGTCAGGAATGCCTCTTTTAAACTGAGAAAAGGGGAAATACTTGTTTTCTGCGGTCTTATGGGAGCCGGCAGAACAGAATTAATGATGAGTATTTTCGGCCGTGCCTACGGGTCCCATTGTTCGGGGAAATTATATCTTAACGGTAAAGAAATGGTTTTTCACTCGCCGAAGGACGCAATAGCACATGGACTGGGATATGTATCGGAAGACAGAAAGGCCCTGGGATTAATCCTTTTACAGGATGTTAAGAATAATATCAGCAATTCCAGTCTGAAAAAGATATCTCAATTCGGAATTGTCAATAAAGATAAGGAAAGAGTTGAAGCTGAAAAATACAGGAAAGAACTTGATATTAAAACTCCCTCAATAGACCAGCAGGTGAAAAACCTCAGCGGGGGAAATCAGCAGAAGGTTGTTTTGAGCCGCTGTCTGATGGCTGGCCCTTCCATCTTTATTGTAGATGAACCGACTAGGGGTATTGACGTCGGTGCTAAATATGAAATTTACTGCATACTCAATGATTTAGTCAGTCGTGGTAACAGTGTCATTATGATATCGTCTGAAATGCCTGAAGCCATTGGTATGGCTGACAGGATATATGTAATGAATGAAGGGGTAATAAAAGGCGAGTTATCCAGAGGCGAAGCATCCGAAGGGAAAATAATGACTATGGCCTTACAGAGAATTCAGGAGAAATAAATGAATAATAATAACGCATTAGGAGCAACACAGAGTTTTCTTCTGGTGGCAAAAGAAAATATGCGAAAATATACTATGTTTATTATGCTTGTGGTTATTGTTCTCGGGTTTGCCGTACTTACCGGAGGGGTTAACATAAATCCGAGGAACTTTACCAATATCTTTATTCAGAATAGTTATATACTTGTGCTTGCTGTAGGAATGGTTCTGGTTATTGTAGTCGGAAATATTGATCTTTCCGTAGGGTCTGTCGCTGCCTTTACAGGGGCTATTGCCGCAATTATTTACAACGCCGGTTTTGGTATAGTGATTACAGTAATATTGACTATTATGGCGGGGCTTGTCATAGGTGCTTTTCAGGGTTACTGGATAGCATATGCAAAGATTCCGGCGTTTATTGTAACTCTTGCCGGTATGCTTCTGTTCAGGGGCCTTACCTACATTATAACCAATGTTACACCGATTACTCCTAAAACAGATGTATTTAAAAAGATTGCTTCAGGTACTGTTTCCTTTAATTTTCTTAAAATCAATGATCTTCATCTGCTACCCGTTATTCTTGGAATAATAATTGTTTTTTCGTTTGTTCTGTTTTCTGTTTCAGACAGGCAGAAGAAAATTAAAAACAATTTCCACCTTCTTCCCGTAGCTTATTTCATACTTGAGCTTGTTTTTATTTCCGCTATTATCATGATTCTATGCTTTCAGTTTGCCCGTTACAGAGGGCTTCCGATAGTATTTGTTATACTGGGAATAACAATCGTAATATTTACATTTATAACCAGAAATACAATTTTCGGCAGATATATCTATGCGGTAGGTGGTAATTCGCGTTCTGCAAAACTGTCGGGAATAAATTCAGAACGTATTGTATTCTTTGTACACACAATAATGGGGGGATTATGCGGATTATCTGGTGTAGTCTTTACTGCGTATATGAATTCCGCTCTCCCGAAAGCAGGGGAACTATTTGAACTCGAAGCCATTGCGGCCTGTTTCATCGGCGGTGCTTCAGCTTCCGGAGGTATAGGAACAATTATGGGTGCGATTATGGGCGGGCTTATAATGGGGGTAATAAACAACGGAATGTCACTGATGAATGTCGGAGCAAACTGGCAGTATGTTGTAAAAGCCCTGGTTCTGCTGATGGCGGTCTGGTATGATATTTATACAAGAAAGAAAGCCGGAATGGTATGAAAAATCTTCCCGTTTGAGACAATTTATATAATAAAATTGCCATTCATCATGACGCGTGTTAAACTTTGCTATTATATAAAATATTAATAAGGAGATTTCTGGTTATGAACAGATCAATGAAGATTTTCATTATTTTGATTGTGATGTTGCTGGCTGCGGGGATGCTGTTTGCCCAGCAGGGGAAGAAGGAAGTTTCTGTTTATACAAGCGTTGAGGAAGGGACTTCAAAGAAATTACTAGATGCGTTCAGCGCTGATACCGGCATCAAGGTAAACTTTGTGCACCTGTCCTCAGGCCCTGCTCTCGCGAGAATCAAGGCCGAGATGAACAACCCCCAGGCTGATGTCTGGATGGGCGCGCCAAGTGAAAACCATATAATTGCAAAAAATGACGGCTTAAGCCAGCCTTACAAGGGGGGAGACTTCGCAAAGCTTCAGGACAGCTTCAAGGATTCTGAAGGGTACTGGAGAAGTTTTTACATGAACCCTATGGCTTTTGCGGTTAACATGGAGGTTTTAAAAAGACTTGGAGCGCCAAAACCCATGTCATGGGCAGATCTTTTAAATCCCCTCTACAAGGGACAGATACAAATGCCGACTCCGCAGGCCTCAGGGACTGCCTACAATATCGTGGCAAGTCTTGTTTCAATAAACGGCGAGGATAAGGCTTATGACTATATGAAAAAACTCAATCCAAGCGTTCAGACATACACATCATCCGGTACAGGCCCATCCAAAGGGGTTTCTGTAGGTCAGTGTGCCATCGGCATCCAGTTTACCCCTGCCTTTTTTGAATTTATTGAAAACGGATATCCTCTTGAAGTAATTTACCCGAAAGAGGGTGTCTGGTTTGAAGCTCCGGCAGTATCAATCCTGAAAGGTGCCAGGAATGCTGATTCGGCAAAAGCGCTTGTAGACTGGCTTGTTTCAAAGAAGGGGCAGGATTTTCTTACCGACGCGAAAACATTCTTCTATCCTGTAATTCCGGAAGCAAAACTGGGTAAAGGAATGCCTGCGTTTGAATCGCTTAAAACTGTGAATGTTGATGTTAAATGGGCCGGCGACAACAAAAAACGTCTTGTTGAGCGCTGGGTGAACGAGGTTCTTCCCGCAAAATAAAATAGTGTTATGATTCTGCCGGCAGGCAAAAAAAATACTGCTGTCCGGCAGATTTTTATCTATGTTTTACGGAGAGCAACAGAGCATGATTATACCTGCTGCATTAAAAAATCTTAACCGTTTCCGCTCATGGCGGGAGCTTAAAACAGCCTCTCGCGATCCTCTTCTTCTTTTTACAATTATCCTTATTTTATCGTCACTGGTAATATTTATCCTCTATCCGCTTTTGAGCGTTGTCATAACAAGCTTTAAAACAGGCCCCGGGGCTCCTTTTACCCTGTCAATATTTAAAGAGGTTATTGCATCAGCATACCTGAGGCTCGCATTCATGAACAGCATCATGATGGGTTTACTTACCGCGGTACTGGGTTCTTTTGTGGGGTTTATTTTTGCCTATGCGCTTTCAAGGACTGATATCCCGTTCAAAAAATTCTTTCACATCATCGCGATTATTCCTGTTGTCTCGCCTCCCTTTATTGGAGCACTTTCCATTATCATGCTTTTCGGAAATAACGGGCTTATTACATATTCTCTCTTTAAAATTATGAACTACCCCATCTACGGGATAAGGGGTCTGCTGCTTGCGCAGGTTATCACCTTTTTCCCGATAGCCTACATCACGCTCCGGGGGGTAATAGATTCCATCAGCCCGACACTTGAGGATGCCGCCCTTGACCTTGGCGGTTCGAGGTGGAAGGTGTTTAAAAAGGTGACGCTTCCCCTTACAATACCCGGAATCGCCAGCGCCATGCTTGTCCTTTTTATTGAGACACTTGCCGATTTCGGTAATCCCCTGATCCTTGCCGGCAGCCAGTTCCCTGTGCTGTCAGTTCAGGCTTATCTGCAGATTACAGGAATGTATGACCTTCCAAAAGGTTCAGCCCTTGCAATCCTTCTCCTTGTTCCATCCATCACGGCATATTTTCTGCAGAAATACTGGGTCTCAAGAAAACAGTATGTGACAATTACAGGAAAACCGACAACATCGGCACTCAAATCAGTCAGCCCGGCTGCGAAATGGCTCCTTTTTTCCGTATGCCTTTTTATAGCCGGTGTTATTCTCTTAATTTATATAACAATTCTCTGGGGTTCGTTCGCAAAGGTGTGGGGATATGACAATAATCTTACCCTTGCACATTTTAAATATGTATATGAAGTGGGATTCAAGGCAGTTATTGACACTTTGACGATCGCGGGAATTTCTACTCCTGTTGCCGGTATTCTCGGCATGATTATTGCCTTCCTTGTTATCAGAAAAAAATTCCCCGGAAGATATTTTATGGAGTTCACTTCAATGCTCAGTTTCGCAGTCCCCGGAACTGTTATCGGTATTGGTTATATCCTCGCTTTCAACAAACCGCCGATACTCCTTACCGGGACGCTATTAATACTTCTATTGAACTTTATTTTCAGGTACATCCCTGTCGGGATACAGTCGGGTATCGCAATACTGCGCCAAGTAGATCCTTCCATAGAAGAGGCTGCAATAGACCTGGGCGCGGATTCGGGGAAAACCTTTTTTAAAATAACGCTTCCCCTTATGGTACCGGCGTTTTTCTCGGGCCTTATTTTTTCATTTGTAAGGGCGATGACAGCTATTAGCGCGGTTATTTTCCTGGTTTCATCCAGATGGAACCTTATGACTGTACAGATCATGTCGCAGACCGAATCCGGCAGACTGGGCGCAGCGGCTGCATACAGCGTAATCCTTGTTGTCCTGATACTGCTTGCAATACTGTTAATAAGATCAATCCTTGTTTTCCGCTACGGCAGATTCGGCGGGACAATGCTAAAGATATGAATTAAAAATTACAGGGGAGCATCGTTATGGGAGTCAAGCTTGTAAATATAACAAAGATATTCACCGATCCCGCGCATCCTGAAAAAAGGGTACACGCAGTGAATAATGCCAATATTGAAGTCGCAGACGGGGAGTTCGTGACATTCCTCGGACCTTCAGGGTGCGGAAAAACTACCACACTCAGAATTATTTCAGGTTTTGAAAACCCGACGGAAGGGGAGGTCTGGATATCGGGTAAAATGGTCAATGATCAGCCTCCCAACAGACGCGACACCTCAATGGTATTTCAAAGTTATGCGATATTTCCCCATCTATCTGTCGGCCAGAACATCGGTTTCGGTCTTGAGCTTAAGGAGAGACCGAAAAAGGAAATAAAGCAGGAAGTTGAAAAAATAATGAAGGTAATGGACCTTAAGGACCTCATAAACAGACGGCCTGATCAGCTCTCAGGCGGACAGCAGCAGAGGGTTGCCCTTGCAAGGGCAATAATCAACAGGCCCGGAGTACTTCTGTTTGACGAGCCTCTATCAAATCTTGACGCAAAACTTCGGGATCAGATGCGTCTTGAAATAAGGAGGATACAGCAGACTTTCGGCATAACAAGCATTTATGTAACCCATGACCAGTCAGAGGCTATGACGGTTTCAGACAGGATTGTTGTAATGAATGAAGGGAACATCATGCAGACAGGGGCTCCCTTTGAAATCTATTCACGACCTGCAAACAATTTTGTCGCGGATTTTATCGGCAGGGTCAATTTCTTTGAAGGGACCGCGGTATTGACTGACAAAGAGGGAATTGAAGTCCGCTTTGCGGGAGGGGCCGTTAAAAAAATCGCAAGCTCATCAGGCGAAATAAGGGATGGTGGACCTGTTCTTGTAACTGTAAGGCCTGAATCGCTTCGTCTTTATCACAGCAGTGAGAGAAAAGGATTTATCGACGGGGAAATATCAAAATCAGTTTATCTGGGTCCTGTTGTGGAATATGAAATTGATACAGGCAGCGGCAAGCCTGTTCTGGCTGTCACCCACAATCCTGTTGAGGAAGGTTTTTTCAGGCTTGGCGAGAAGGTTACGGCAGACTTCAATCCTGTATCCGCGCATGTGCTTGTCTGAAATAAAGGTATCCGGATATGGCGCGGATCAGTAAGCCTTGTTTATAGCGCTTTCGATAAGCCGGTTTCTTTTGCATTCAATCTGAAACCTTACCATCGAATCAAAAACATCCATTAACCCTTTAGCATCAATTTCCCGGCTGCAGATATCCGCCTCCTGGAGTTCCCTGATTAAATAGTAGGCGGATTCAATTGTCGAAAGGCAATATGGGGCAGGCTGAGTTTTGAATTTATATGCGGACCTGTAGTCATCTGTAAAAGAAAGACGGGGCAGTTTTTGAAGGCTCCGGCTCATATACATCATTTTCCTGGCCTGTCTCCATGTCGCGTCAAGAAGGAAAATGAGAAGCTGTCTGTCCTTAATATTGGATTTAAAATCTTCCGACCCGGCTGAAACAACATCCTTTCCCGGGTAGAGCATCATCGGATAATACAACGGGTCTGACAACAATTCCTGTGTCCGTGGATTATCATCAAATGATTTGTCAATGATAATTTCTGAATTTTCAAGTGACAGGGACGCTAGTCTGCCTGTCCCTGTCTTCTGCTGATAGGCTTCAACAGGATGCATGAGAAAAATAAATTTAATCCCTGTATCGACCGGCGATATCTGACTGCAGTAACAGGACTTGAGCGACCGGAAACATTTAAGACAGCGTAAAGACATATAATTCAGGGTATTCTGCCATTGGATTATTTACAAGCTTCTGTTTCTTTAAACTGATAAAAATATTTTCATGAGTAAAATTCTATTGCGTCCATCCGGGCCTTCAGTAATATCGGCAAGGCGGGATTCCGCGAATCCGGACTGCCTGAGTCCCGTAATATCTCCCGGACCCCGCAGACGGAGATCCTCTTCCGCAATTTTAAAGCCGTCATTTGTATCTTTTATTATTCTTAATCTTGCCTTCGCCTCTTCTGTCATCTCTCTGGTAAAAACAAGAAAAGTGTATGAGGGATAGCTGCTTATGCCTATTCTTCCCCGCAGCTGATGCAGTGCTGTAAGGCCGAACCTCTATTCAGGCTTCTGGTGGCAAATGAAATGATTATCCCCTATATCTGTGAGTACATGTCTGTTCGGAATTGCGGAATGATAATTTCATAAACAGGCTTTCTTGTTGTTGTTGGATACAGAATTTCAACAAGAATAGAGTTTTTTATTTTTATGGCAGTAAAGGCTATTACAAGTATAATTGGCCTTTTTATCGGGCAGAATTTTATTGCCGAAAAACCTGGGCAGGTGAGGGAAGGTATTAAAAAAGGACAATATAGTTACTGTTATGCCTGGGGCTTGCTTTTTTTCAGTGTTGTTCATTTTTCTGAAACTGTTAAGTTAAACACATTAATTGATGTATCGGCTTAAATTGCAAGTGCTTCCCTGTTTGATTCATCAATTACAATTAATGGTCTTTTTACTAAACTCTATAAGATCTGAAAGTATTTTTATTTTATCGTAAATTGTGTAATACACGCTGACCGAAGAATTAACGAGAGATATTTTCTGAATGCAGTTATCATTTATTATTTCTGGTGATTGCGTTTTTATTCCCATAAAATTGAACCATTCACATAAATAGGTAATCATTGAGGTATCTTCTCCGGCTGCATCGCTTACAATAGCAATGGCATCGATACCTCCAAGAATTGCCATATAATAGCCGATGAATTTTATGATCTGATAAAAGTAAACTTCACGAATGGCAACTGCCTGTTCCGAAGTGTCTTTAAGGAATTCTCTGAAATTTATGTTTCGGCCAAGGTATCCGCATATTCCGCTTTTGTTTTCAATAAGATCAACAATATCATGAATCTCCATTCCATATGCATGGAGTTCCATAAGCATTGTCGGATCAATGTCCCCACAGCCGGTCATGGAAGGAAGCCCTTCGGCAGAGCTGAATCCAATGCTTGTTTCTATGGGTTGGCCTTCCTGTATGGCTGTGATATTTGTTTTATCCCCCAGATAAATACTGATAATTTTGGAAATTGAAGAATCATATTTTTGCTTTAGAATATCTGCAATCCATTTATGAGTTAACCCGAAACCGCCTCTTTTTGTAAAGGATGATTTTCTGAATTTTGACGGTATCGCGCAGATCAGGCTATCGTCAGGCAAAGCTGAAAAAAAAGCCTTATCGCTTATTAATCGATGATGTGACTTTGGAAATAAAGCTGTAAAAAAATTGATTACACTGACAGTATAGAGGTCATTATTTGATAAACTGGCTCCGGCAGTATAAAGATTATTGATTTGTATATTGCTGAGGTCTTCAATTGAATTCATCCCTTTAATAAGATCACTTTCCTGCAAATACCAGCATTCCTCAATATTTTCTTTCACGTTATAAGAAATGAATGTTTTAGACACTGTAAGCCAGTTTTCATATAACAGATCCGATTCCATAATAGATTGACAGTTTTTTATCAGAGTTAGTTTAATACGGCTGGATTGGATATCAAGCAGTATATTCACAGCAATACTTCCTCCATTTTATATAATTTGACAACTTCTTCTGCTATTACAATCTCTTCATCTGTAGGAATTATGAGAATTTTAACAGTTGAGTCCTTACTGTCAATTCTGGCTATCATATCAGGTTGTGCCTGTGTGTTTTTCTCAGCATCAAGGTTAATTCCGCACCATTTCATATCTGCACAAACCTGTTCTCTTATTTCTGCGCATTGTATTCCTACGTCATCTGTAAAAATAAGGCAATCGATACCCTGTAGCGCCGATATAAATGCTCCAATATACCGTTTTACGCTGTGTATATACTTTTTCAGAGCGAGTTGTGACTTTACATCTTCAGGGTTTTTACTCCTTTCAATAATGTCACGTATATCGCTGGACTTTTCACTCAGGGATAAAAGGCCGCTTTTATTGTTTAATATATTCTGCACTTCATCTATGGTATATCCGAAATCTGAAATTAAATTCATTGGGATAAATGCATCAATGTCTCCGCATCGTGTACTCATGACAATTCCAGGTATTCCTGTATAACCCATGGAAATATCGATGGATTTTCCATTTTTTACTGCATTAATTTCCGAACCTCCGGTACCTAAATGGCAGATTATCATTTTTAATTTATCATTGGTTGTTTTTAAAATATCAGGAACAGTTTCAGTTATATACTGAAATGACAATCCATGGAAACCGTATTTTCTGAATCTGAATTTTTCTAAAATATGTTGCGGCAGTATGTACTGAAATGCCCTTTGTGGAATGTCCTTATGAAAGGCGTTGTCTGTTGTTACAAACTGAGGTATTTTGGGATAGATTTTTGCACAGGCTTTTATGGTCATTAATGCTACGGCATGGTGAATCGGGATAATGGGCACCAGTTTTTGCATTAAAGTCAGTAGGTTTTTATCAATTTCAGCAGTTGTAAAATTATCAAGCCCATTGGCCCATCTGTGCCCAATTATATCAATAGTGACCTTGAGACGATTAATTGTCTCAAGAATAATTGTCACAGCTATCTGATGATTTCCAAGAGGAACTGTTTCAGTAAGATTAATATTCTCATTTTTAAATTCAATGAATGATGGTTTATCACCTTTAACCCCGACCCGATGTGCTTTACCTTTTAAAATTTCCTTAAGATTATCATTTTCCAGTGTTTTGTATACTTTAAAGGTTAAAGAAGAACTTCCCCCATTAAACACAAGTAAATTCATGTTGTTTTTTTTATTGAATTAATATGTCGGGAGATTAAATTATTAAAAAATATTAATAGTCTCTGGGGAAATATTTGAGAGGATGGAAATATTTCCCATCCTCTCTCATTGAGATGTTTCAAATTTCCATATCCTCAAAATAACTTCCCGGAACCCAATAGCTTTTTTCCAGGTTTATAAAAGTTGAATAATTATGAAGCATTCCATAATTGGAAGAGCTGATTGAATACCAGCTTATATTTTCGTTTTTTGCAAGTTCAAGACGAATTTCATCCAGGGTGTCGATACTTGATTGATAATTTTCCTGTGTTTTTCCGATTAAATACAGCTGATCCTCTCTGGTGAGAAAAGAGTATATAGGTGCAAGACTTTTACTGTCTGCAAGAGTGACTAATTTCTCCGGTGTAATATCTTTTTTCGGCTGAACTTCTATATGAATGATACTCATTTGTGGATAGTATCCCCTTTTGGAAGGCGAAAATGATTCAATTGGATAGGATGTAATAACAGGACAATCTATACTGAAAGTTGTTTTTACATCGCTGTCGATAGATGGATACTGACAAGTATAAGTGCAATTGTATTTTACAAGGCATGGTTCATTGGATTTAGGTGTTCTTTTTTCAACAAAATAAGGGAAGGCCATTTCAATTTTTATGGTGTTGGCATTTAGCGCAGCAACATAATCTTTAATATTTGTTTTCATCGTTTCAATTCCGATTCTATCCCTGTGAAGGTGTGTAACCTGGATAAATTTATCGATCCACTCTGCTTCGAATTCTTTCATTATCCGGGCATGTATTGAAATATTGGCTACTGTATGCTGTCCATTTTTATCCCTTTCTGAGGTTACTTTAATGGGGAACGGTAATTCCCGAATACTAACATTTACAAGAAAAGCCCTTCCTTTTTTCATGATTTATCTCCATTACTTTGAAAACTATATGTAAAATTAGTGTGTACATCATATGTTTTATTTAGAATTCCTATAACATCTTCCAGTATAACCCTCTCTTCATCCGTAGGTACCACGAGTGTCTTGATTCTTGAAGAAGAATCTGAAATATCAACAGGTTCTTTTATTTTAAATGCTTTTTGATTTTTAACTTTATCAACGATAAGGCCAATACTATCAAAGCCTTTTGTTATTTCTTTTCTAACATTTGTATCGTTTTCTCCTACACCGCCTGCGAAGATGATAGCATCAACATTATAATCCAGGACACCTAAATATGCTGCTAAAAATAACCTGATTTTGTAGCAATAAAGTTTTTGTACCAGAATGCAATTTTCATCACCTTCTGCAATGCCCTGTTCTATATCCCTCATGTCTGTTTTTCCGGTAAAACCGAAAATGCCGCTCTTCTTGTTAAGCTGTACATTGACAAGTTCTTCTACAGAAATTTTTTCTTTGCCGCAGATATAAGGAATAACTGCCGGATCAACAGTCCCGGATCTGGTTCCCATCATTACACCATCGAGAGGGGAAATCCCCATGCTGTGTTCAACCGCAACACCATTTTTAATAGCTGTAAGGCTTGCCCCATTTCCGATGTGCAATGTAATAAGATTCGTATCTTCAGGTCTTTTCCCAAGAAGTGCTGCAGATTTTTTTGACAGGTAAAGGTGTGAAGTCCCGTGGAATCCATATTTTCTTACTTTATATTTTTTATACCATTCATATGGCACGCCATATAAATAAGCTTCCTCAGGGAGTGTTTGAAAAAAAGCAGTATCGAAAACGGCAATCTGTGGCATATCAGGTACAAGACCTGTTACTGCATCAATTCCTGCGAGATTTGCCGGATTATGAAGCGGGCCTAATTCAATCATTTCAACGATAGTGTCGTAGACTTCACGATTAATAAGAGCGCTTTTCACGAATTTTTCTCCGCCGTGTAAAACTCTGTGTCCTACCGCTGAGATATCTGTCAGGGCTGATAAAACCCTGTAATCCGGATCAAGTTCACCTTTTAATGCTTCGAATATAAGTTGAATTGCTTCCTGGTGATTCTTACAGTTCCTTTTTACTTTTAAACTGGGTTTCCCACTTACATTATGCCGAATAAATGAATCAGCTATTCCTACCCGCTCAACAATTCCTGATGTTACTGCAGAACAATTTTCTTTTTTAAAAAGGGCATATTTTGCCGATGAAGTACCGCAGTTTAGACATAGTATAAAGCTCATTTTTTCTCCTTATGATATTTTATGTAATTGAAGGCCCGTTAATAATAACGAGCAAGAATCAACTGTCGCTTTTATCGATTCGGAAGAAAAAGTATTGATGGAATAGAGCATGGAAATTAAAATCATAAGTAATAAATGGGCCATATTATTTACATCAACGCTTTTTCGTATTTCTCCTATTTTTATCCCTAACTTGAGAATTTTAGCAAACAATTTTTTAATTTCATTAAGCCTTAAAAATATTTTTTTTCTCTGGATAATAAATTCAGGATTATTCACCAGCAATACTTCCAGAAGAACAGTAATGATTTCCTTTTCTGAAATAATATCTGTTAGAAATCTATGTATTAAAAAATTAATTTTTTCAGCTGATGTCAGAAATATATTGTCACATGCAGTCATGTAATCGGTACCGATTACATCCAGAATGTAGTCAACAGCAAAATCAAGAAGTTCCTGCTTGTCTTTAAAGTAACTGTAAAATGCAGTTCTCCCCAAATCACTATGATTTGCAATTGTATTCATGTTTGCATTATCAAATCCCAGGTGTGCAAATTCAATTATTGCAGATTTCATTATTTTGGTTTTTATTACTTTCTTGTTGATAATCTTTGGCATATATTTTTGTTGACACCATTGTCAATAAAAATATATTTTATATTGACATCATTGTCAATATAAAATAAAAAAACAATTGAAATAATCCAGACGAACTGATGCAGCCTGTGTGATGGGCTGACTCAAATAAAACTGTCTGTGGATTTTCTGGTGGGTGTTCGATGATGTTGATCCAGGTTTTATCATTTTACCTGTGATTTTTCATGATCCCCATTGAATTATTTACTGGTAGCTATTTCTTTCAACCGATAAATTGTTATTATCATGAGTAAATTTCAATCGCATCTTCTCTGGCTTTCTCAAGTATTTCCTGGTCTTCAATAATATCGGCAAGGCGGAATTCAGCAAATCCTGACTGCCTGATTCCCGTAATATCTCCCGGACCCCGCAGACGGAGGTCCTCTTCCGCTATTTTAAAGCCGTCAGTTGTATCCTTTATTATCCTGAGCCTTGCCTTTGCATCTTCTGTCATCTCTCTGGTAAAAACAAGAAAGGAGTATGAAGGGTAGCTGCTTCTGCCTATTCTTCCCCGCAGCTGATGCAGTGCTGTAAGGCCGAATCTTTCTGCGTGCTCGATTACCATGCAGGTAGCCTTCGGCACATCAATTCCGACTTCTACAACACTTGTCGCGGCAAGTATTTTTATCTCTCCTTTTGAGAAACCGCTCATTACAGCTTCCTTTTCCTCTTCAGGAACACGGGAGTGGAGCAGGGCGCACTTATATTCAGGAAAAATATCATTTTCAAGATGAGCGTACATAGATTCGGCATTTTTGAGATTAAGGTGTTCTGACTCCTCAACAAGCGGATATACAAAATATGCCTGGAAACCGTTTTCTATCTCCCTTCTGACCCAGTCATAAACTTTCTGAATATTCTCCTGAAGTACTGTATGTGTTTTTATCAGGCCCCGGCCTGCAGGCATTGATCTTATGGTTGATATTGAGATATCGCCGAAAAATGTCATCTGCAGGGTTCTCGGGATAGGGGTCGCAGTCATCATCAGAAAGTCTGTCTCATCCCCTTTCCCCGTGAGCGCGCTTCTCTGGGCAACTCCGAATTTGTGCTGCTCGTCAACTATCGCAAACCCCAGGTTTTTAAACTTTACTGGTTCTGAAAGGAGGGAATGGGTTCCTATTATCAGGTCAATTTCACCCGCTTCAAGCGCCTCACGGACAAGTTTTTTTTTGCTCTCTGGCAGTTTGCCTGAAATAAACGCTATTTTTATATCAGCGCCGGAAAAGAGGCGGGATGCTGATTCAAGATGCTGTTTCGCAAGCAGTTCTGTCGGGGCCATGAATGCTGTCTGATAGCCTGATTCAATGTAGGGAAGGGCGGATAAAAATCCGACTATTGTTTTTCCGCAGCCGACATCTCCCTGAAGTATTCTGCTCATCGGGAGGGTTGAGTTCCCGTCGATGTAGATTTCTTCAACTGCCTTTAACTGGTCTTCTGTGAGTTTAAATGGGAGTGATTTTAAAAATTCCCCCTGCAGAGTCCGCCTGAGTGTTCTTTCCTTCCTCGATCTTGCTTCTTTCTCTTTTTTCAGGTCAAGCATTGATTTCTGGAACAGGAAAAATTCCTCATATTTGATTGTTTTTACCGCTTCATCAAGAGTCTCCCTGTTTTCCGGGAAGTGGATGTTTTTTATCGCATCCGGCCGGCTGAGGAGGGCGTTTTTCTCAATCAGAGTATCAGGTATGATGTTTTCAAGGTATTTGCCCCGCACTTCAATAGCCTGATGTATTATTTTTTTAAGGAAACCCATTGTAAGCTCACCCGTAAGGGGATAGACCGGTATGATTTTCTTGAAATTGACAGGGGATTCGCTGTAAGGTTCAAATTCAAAATTGCTGCACTGGATTTCACCGAAACGGAGGGAAAAAGTACCGCTGATGAAGTATTTTTCCCCTTCCCTGAATGAGTTTCTCAGGAAATTCCTGCCGAAACAGACCAGAGCGCCTTCAGCGCTGTCATCGCTTATTGAAACTTTAAGTGTTTTTTTGGGACCGTATCCAAACCAGGAAAAATCAGTTACATAACAGATTGTGTTCAGGTTTACACCTGTACCGGTGCTTCTGTATACCTCTGCCAGACTGTTTAATGTGTCTCTGTAATCGTATGCGCGCGGATAGTAACAGAGCAGGTCATCAGGTGAAAAAATACCTGCTTCCTTAAGGTTTTTAAGTGAAGCAGGTCCGATTCCCTTTAATGATTTAAGCGATGACATCTTTAATCCGGCAATTTAGAAAGGAATAGTAATGAATATTGCTGAAAGAAAGTTTACTGCGAAGTTTCCGATAAAATATGAACCAACAAGCATACCGAAGAAAACCAGGAGGTTAGTCTGATAGCTTGATGCTGCATTTTTAAAAAAAACAGAAGCAGCCGATGATGCCATCGGTACGAGCATTGCATCTATACTGCTGATGATCGGAGAAAAAGTGTTTGATGTAAAATAGAGGAGAAAGAGCCTTATTAAAACTATGATTCCGATAAAGAATATCAGTGAAGCAGCCGCGCTCCAGAATGCTTTTACAAATACGGAAAGGATTATCCCGAAAGATATTGTCCCGTAAATACCAAGCTGCTGCAGAATGCTGCCGACAATTACAAGGAGTGTAATTGCCACTATCGGTGAAAAATCAACATTGCCGAACCTGAATCCCATTTTTCTGAAGATATTCAGGTAAGGATCGCATAGTTTGACAAAAATGCTGTTAGGATCATTTGCCCTCTGCGGTGAAAACCATGTCATCATTATTCTTATGAGTAAAATGAACATGTAGATGGAAACTGCTCCACCCAGAAAATCTGTAAAATTCTTTAACATATTAACCCCTGTTTTTATTCTCTCCAGACTGATTTAACAAATGAATGCTGCTGCGCATTTTTTATAAAAACCTCGTCTGATACTGTACTTAACTGCGGAGCTGCCCTGATTATTATTTCCTTACCCGGTTTATCCGGAATATGGAAAAATACCTGGCAGCTGCCGTTGTTTTCAAGAAGAAATGATTTGAACGAATCAAGCTCATCTTCGGATATATTATCTGAAAACGCAAAATGAACTTCCCTGAATGACGCTTCTGTAAGATTATCAGTTTCAACAACTTTTTCACATATCAGCTTGGGTTCAAAACTGTTTTTATCTGTTTTTACAATAAAACCAAGCACTTTCTCCTCGGAGATAAGGTATCTGAAATTGCTCCAGACTGACGGGAACATGACTATGTCTATCTCCCTTTCATAGGTTTCAATTGTAACTGATGCCATCTGCAGCATTGATTTTGTTGTAAACTGTCTTACTTTTTTAATAATTCCTATAACCGTATATTTTTTTTCTGCGGAACTCCTGTCAAATTCATCCAACCTCAGTGTAACACATTTATCATATACGGATTTATAATTTTTAAGCGGATGACCGGAAAAGTAGAACCCGAGATTTTCCTTTTCAAAAGTAAGCAGTTCTTTTTCAGGCCATTCGTTAACCATCTCAAGCTCTACCGGAGGAAGATCGTTATTGTCTGATGCGTCAAATAGTGATGACTGCCCGTACTTTCTGTTTTCCTGCTCCCTGGCTGCCGAATCAACAAGTCTGTCAAGGTTGCTGAAAAGAATTGCCCTTCCGCTTTCAATACTGTCAAACAGTCCTGATTTTATCAGGGTCTCAAGCACTTTTTTATTTATTACCCTTAAATCGCTTCTGTTAAGGAAATCAGCAAAACTGCTGTATGTGCCGTTTTCTGTCCTTTCCCGGATTATTTCATCAACAGCGGCAGTACCGACATTTTTTATTCCAATCAGTCCGTAAACAATTTTTCCGTCTGCTACAGTAAAACTTCTTTCAGACAGATTTATATCCGGAGGGAGTATTTCAAGCCCCATATGGCGTGATTCAGTAATATATTCGCCAAGCTTTACCGGATCGTTTATTTCATTTGTAAGGTTCGCGGACATGAACTCGGCCGGATAGTTTGCCTTGAGATATGCTGTCTGATAAGCTAAGACAGAATATGCCGCGGCATGGGATTTGTTGAATCCGTATCCCGCGAAAGGCCTGAGCATCTCAAATATCTCATCAGCCTGTTTTTCGCTGTGTCCGTTTTTTTTGGCCCCTTCGATAAACTCGACTTTCATTTTCGCCATTTTACCGACATCTTTTTTCCCCATGGCGCGGCGGAGGATATCTGCTTTTCCAAGGGAAAACCCCGCCATAATCTGGGCTACTTTCATTACCTGTTCCTGGTAGACAATAACACCGTATGTCGGCTTTAAAACTTCTTTAAGGGAAGGGTCCGGGTATTTGATGGGCGTCCTGCCGTTTTTGGAATTTATAAACTGCGGAATATTCTGCATCGGCCCGGGGCGGTAAAGGGCATTTAATGCGATAAGATCTTCAATGCTTTCAGGTTTTGTGTCTTTAAGAATTTTCTGCATACCGGGACTTTCAAACTGGAATATGCATGCGCTTTTTCCCTCTCCCAGCATCTGGAAGGTTTTTTCATCATAATCGGGAATATTTATTATCTGAAAATCCCGGGATTTTTTTCTAATAAGGTTTTCCGTATTTTTTATCAGTGTGAGGGTTTTAAGACCCAGAAAATCCATTTTCACCAGACCGCACTCTTCAAGCTGATCCATTGTAAACTGTGTAGATACCGCGTTTGTTTTGGCATCTTTATAGAGCGGGACATAGTTTGTAAGCTCTTCCCTGCCGATAACGAGCCCTGCGGCATGAAGGGAGGCGTGTCTGTTTAAGCCTTCAAGATTTCTTGAGATTGAGATCAGCTTCGAATAAACGCCGCCCCGGTCTGTGAGTTTTCTGAGTTCTTCCTCTTTCTCTATTGCCTCATCCAGTTTTTTGGCGTCTCTGGGAACAAGTTTTGAAATCCTGTTTGACTCGTCAAACGGTATATCAAGGACACGTGCGACATCTTTTAATACCGCCTTTGTCTTGAGCGAACCGAACGTGATGATCTGGCACACCCTGTCTGTTCCGTATTTTGCTGTTACATAATCAATTACTTCCTGTCTTCTTTCGAAGCAGAAGTCTATATCAAAGTCAGGCATTGATATCCTTTCAGGATTTAAAAATCTTTCAAAAAGCAGCCCGTATTTGAACGGATCAATATCAGTGACAAGAAGAGAGTACGCGACAACGGAACCCGCGCCTGACCCCCTGCCTGGACCGACAGGTATGTCCTTTTCACGCGCATACCGGATAAAGTCCCACACAATAAGAAAATAGCCGGTAAATCCCATGGATATTATTACATCCAGCTCAAAATCAACACGCTTTTTTATTTCATCTGTTATTACGGTATATCTGTTTGACAGGCCTGAGTAAGTAAGATGGCGCAAATATTCATCCGGAGAGGTGAATTCCGGCGGTATTTTGAATTCAGGAAGCAGGGGCCCGGGAAGTTCAATTTTAAGATTGCACATATCAGCTATAATTCTTGTATTTTTTACAGCCTGGGGGACAGATTTGAATATTTCCTTCATTTCGGAATCCGACTTCATGTAAAATTCCTGTTTTTCAAAGGACATCCTGTTTTCATCGGAGAGTTTTTTCTGTGTCCCTATACAGATCAGGATTTCCTGGGAATCCGCGTCTTCTTTTCTTACATAGTGGATATCATTTGTCGCAACAAGGGGGATTCCTGTCTTTTCGGAAATCCGTATCAGAGCAGCATTGGCCCTTTTCTGGTCCGGTATTCCGTGATCCTGAAGTTCGAGATAATAGTTCCCCCGTCCGAAAACAGTGTCATATTCAAGAGCTTTTTCCTCAGCTTCTTTTTCCCGTCCCTGAAGGATCAGCGAAGGGATCAGCCCTGCAATGCATGCACTGGTGCATATCAGTCCCCGTGAATGCTCTTTGAGGGTATCAAAATCAATTCTTGGTTTATAGTAAAATCCTTCGGTATAAGCCACTGAAGTAAGCTTCATGAGATTTCTGTAGCCTGTTATATCTTTGGCCAGAAGGATCAGATGGTAATAATTATTGCCGCTTTCATGCCCGCTTTTTATTTTCATTGATGCAGGAGCAATATAAAATTCGTTTCCGATAATCGGTTTTATCTCTTTTTTAATGCATTCCTTGTAGAATTTGAGTACCCCGAACATGTTTCCGTGGTCTGTAATTGCAAGGGAATCCATTCCAAGTTCTTTGGCCCTGTCGACAAGCCGTGTAATGCTTGCAGCGCCGTCAAGCAGTGAAAAATCTGTATGGTTATGAAGATGTATAAATTCTGACATAGTTTATGTTTTTATTAATGGTAATATAGCTTATTTGATCTTATGTTGTAAACCCAAACTTTATCCGGCACGGCGCATTAAAATCACGGACGCACCTTGTGAAAAGGGGAAAGCGCTGATATTATTTTCAAAGGGGTATTTATGTATCAGCTGATTGGAAGGAAAAGCTGCAGTGAAACGAGAAAAACTGAAAGATTCCTGAAGGAAAGAAACATGGATTTTCAGTTTGTTGATCTTGATAAAAGGGAATTATCACCCGGTGAGTTGAAAAATATTTTCAATTCTGTCCCCCCTGATTCGCTTATTGATGAAAAATCAAGGCAATATAGCAAAAGGGGCCTTGAGTTTATGGATTATGATCCTGCTCAGGAAATACTTGAGGACCAGAAACTTATAATTACTCCGATTTTACGGATAAAAAACAGGGTTTTAACACGGGCAGCGGGCGCTGCTCTTGATGAGGGTGCCTTAAAAAATTTTTTACAATCTTAATGAGCAGTCCAGACTATCAAACAGGAATTTAACATGAACCAGAACATGAACAGCAGCAATCTGTATATTGATTCGGAAATCGGCGAACTGGAGGAGGTGATTATTCACACTCCGGGACAGGAAATTGAGGTAATAACTCCCCTTACAGCGGAAAAACTTCTTTATAACGATATTATACCCTTAAGCGTGGTGAGAAAACAGTACACAATTTTAAGGGATTTTCTCTCTCTTGTGGCAAAAACTGTTGAGGTTAAGGATGTGCTTCTAAAGGTACTGGAAGAAAAAGAGACAAGAGCCAGCCTGCTTGAACAGCTTACCGGGACAGAAAGACTCAAAAACCGCAGGGATGAGCTTGCCTCCATGAGCGCTTCCTCTCTCTGCAGCACCCTTATTTCCGGGCTTAAAAGCAAAAAAAATACATTAAACAGTTTCCTGTCTGATGAGGAGTTTGATTACTTCCCCCTGCCCAACCTTTATTTTACACGGGATTCTGTAATGGTTTTCCGTGACCATTTTATCACGGGAAGCATGGCTAACAGCGTAAGGGAACCTGAAGCGTTTCTGATGCAGAAGATAATTGAAAAGTATTACGGTGTAACTCCCGAGAGACAGATTTTCGACGGCGCACTGAATAAAGACGGGGGAATAACAATAGAGGGGGGGGACTTTCTTGTATTCAGCAGTGATATCCTGATAATCGGATTATCGGAAAGGACAACGCCCAAGGCTGTCGACACGATTATAGAAAGGCTCATCGCTCTTTTCAGAACTTCATTCACCGTATACTGCGTAATTCTTCCAAAAAAGAGAGAAACAATACACCTTGATATGGTCTTTAACATAATAAACAAAAATGAAGTTCTTATATACGAACCTTATATCACAGGTGAATCACAGCTTAAATTCGTGAGGATTGATGTTGATGAATCAGGCGGGAAGAATATTAAGTATATTAGAAGCCTTATAAAGGATTTCAGGGAATCAGGTTATCCTCTCGAACCTGTATACTGCGGAGGAGACGACAACCGCTTAAGGCAGAGGGAACAGTGGCTTTCCGGGAACAACTTTTTTGCTTTTAAACCGGGGAAAATTATAGGTTATGACTGTAACGAAGCTACACTTAAAGCCCTTGAGAAATCGGGATATTCAGTCTGCCAGGCTGAAAGGTTTATTGACGGAAGCATGAAAATTTCTGATTATGAAAAACTTGCCGTAACTATACCGGGAACCGATCTTGCCCGCGGGGGCGGCGGGGTCAGATGCATGACACTTCCGGTACGGAGAAAACACTATGATATGGGGAATAACTGATATTTATGAAATACGCCATACTTGGAAGCGGTTCAAGCGCCAATTCCTATATCTTCGAGGATACTGATTATTCTTTTATTGTTGATAACGGTTTCACATTAAAGGAATTTACAAGAAGGGCTGATGAACTCGGCTTTGATATCGGGAAAATAAGATTTATTTTTCTGACACACAGGCATATAGATCATTCGCGCGGGATAGGCGCGCTGTCAAAAAAACTTAAAATACCTGTTGTTATGGGAAGGGACGTACCCTTTGACAAAACAGAGGCTCACCGTATCTATAAAAGGCTTGATGTGGAACCCGGAAGGGCATACAGCTTTGAAAAACTGGAGTTTTCTGTCTTTTCAATATCGCATGATTCAATCGGATCAGTCAGCTACAGTTTTAAGATAGACAATAAAATATTTACAATAATCACTGATACCGGCAGAATCCTTGATGATATGGAAATCCACGCAATGAATTCGGATGTCCTTTTCCTTGAGTCAAATTACTGTCCTCAAATGCTTGCCGACGGCCCTTATCCTTTATATCTTAAACAGAGGATTGAATCAAACGAGGGGCATCTTTCAAACAATGATGCTGTACTTTTTCTTTCGAGGATACACAGCGCACAGCCTCTTAAAAACAGGATGACATATCTTTGCCACCTGTCAGACACCAATAACAGCTGTGAAAAAGTTGAAAGCATTATTAAAGAAAGCATGCCGGAGAGTTTCCGCTACCGCGTTTGCGGTAAAGGAGAAGTTGTCTCCGGGATTAATTTCTGATAGCAATTATGGAGGAATGATAAAATGGGAAAAAAAGTTCTTTGTATTTTAGCTGAAGGATTTGAAGAGATTGAAGCTGTTACTCCTGTGGATCTTTTAAGACGGGCAGGCATAGAAGTTGTTGTCGCGGGACTTTCAGGTATTGATATTACAGGTTCCCATGGGATAACAGTACTTGCAGACTGTGAACTTGATGAGGCGGATGATGATTTTGACGGGGTAATTATTCCCGGCGGCATTCCCGGCGCTCCAAATATTGCGGGCAACGCACAGGCGATGGGATTTATCACCAAAATGTATGATAACGGGAAACTTGTCGCCGCAATCTGCGCATCTCCTGCTGTTGTTCTTGGAAAGGCAGGCATTCTTGCAGGCAAAAAAGTTACCGGTGCGCCCGGTTTTGTGGAAAAGCTTCCATCTGATGCTGTTTTTACAGAAGGCAGGGTTGTCACAGATAAAAATATAATAACCTCCCGAGGCGCAGGTACTGCTGCAGAGTTTGCCGGTACAATTATAGCTTATTTTGAGGGGAAAGAGACTTCGGATAAGCTTCTCGATTCAACGCTTTACAAAAGGTAATACTCTTTATCAAGGCGGGAATTGTTAATAAGCCTGAAAAAAAGGAACAAAGGCCTGAATACCATCAGTACACAGGCCTTTGTTGATAAGCCGGACAACGATTTAACTTTAACACCAGAGCTCCGGCAGAATACAGAAAATAAAATTATTAAAGCGGTTTTGCGATAATATCCTTAATTCCGGGGAATTTTTTAAGGTCCTTATTGATGTTTTTCATCCTGTCTTTGTTTACATAATTTTTGTTCTGGAAGCTGTATGTGAAATTAGTGTGGACATCATAAGTGCCTTCAAGAAGCGCCTTTGTATCTTCTGTCATTACAAGCTCTTCGTCTGTCGGGATTACAAAAATCTTTACCTTTGAGTCTTTGGCAGATATTTCTGTTTCAGCGTTTCTGGTCATGGAACTCTTGTTTTTTTCCAGGTCAAGCTTTATGCCGAACTCTTCAAGACCCGAAGTTGCAAGCATCCTTGTAACAGGCCCTCTTTCACCAACGCCTGCTGTAAAAACAATTGCGTCAACATGTCCGAGCGCGAAAGCGTAGGAGCCGATATATTTTTTTATTCTGTATGCTTCCATTTTCTGCGCAAGAATAGCCCTTTCATTTCCCTCTTCGGCTGCGATTTCAATATCTCTCCTGTCTACCCATTTTTCAGTAATACCGAGAACTCCGCTTTTCTTGTTAAGGGCGTTTTCAGCCTGTTCCGGAGTCAATCCTGCTTTCCTCATCATGTAGAATGAAATTGCCGGATCATGGTCTCCGCTTCTTGTTCCCATTATAAGTCCTTCAAGCGGAGTGAGGCCCATGGATGTATCGTAGGATACGCCGTTTTTTACAGCGTTTATGCTTGAGCCGTTTCCGATATGCGCGATAATCAGGTTGGTCGTGAAAGGATCCTTTCCGAGAAGGGCTGATGCTCTTTTTGCTGTGTAAAGGAAAGATGTTCCGTGAAAACCGTACCTGCGGACTCCGTACCTGGAATACCACTCATAAGGCAGCGCATAAAGGTATACTTCTTTAGACATAGTCTGATGCCATGCTGTATCCATTATGGCGCAATGCTTTACATTGGGAAGTTCTTCCTGGGCAGCCTTGATTCCTATAATGTTTGCAGGGTTATGAAGAGGCGCCAGCCCCTGAATGGAATCAAAAGTTTCAATTATTTTATCATCTATAATAATTGATTTGTTGAATTTTTCTCCGCCGTGCACAACCCTGTGTCCTACAGCCTTTATATCGTCTATTGACTTGATTGCACCGACAACCGGGTCAACAAGTGTTTTCATGATAAGATCAATTGCTTCCTTGTGTGTTGGGCACGAATGTTCGAGTTTGTATTCTTCTTTTCCTGATGTGTTATGCTTGATAAATGAGCCTTCAATTCCGATTCTTTCTACAATTCCGTTTGCGAGCACTTCCTGTTTGTCAAAGTCATAGATTTGATATTTTAATGAAGAACTACCGCAATTTAATGTGAGTATTATCACAAATTTCCTCCAAAACAGTGTTTTATGATTTATTCTGCCGTAAAACACTGAAAAATACAATAGAAGATATACTGCTGTGAAGTAAAAGGAATGGTGATGCAGTTTACTCTCATGTGACCTCCGGTACTTTTATGATCATAATCTGTCTCATTAATTGCATTGCGGTATTTCCTGTTTTTACTCAGGAACAGAAGCAGGAAATAAAGCAGAAAGTGCTTAAAAAATGGGAGATAGAGGCAAGGGGTGAATATGATTCCGAAGAGGGTAAATCATCGATGCTCAAGGCAGGAGATTCCCGTTATTTCATGTCTGTTATGGATTTCGAAAAGGGAGGGAAAACTATTTTTAATTTTTCAACCCCGTATGCTGTTTTTGGAAAGGTGGCGGGGAAAGGCCTTTTAAAGGAAATCAGGAATCCGGCAGCACATTACCCCGGTTCTTCGGTTTTCAGGGAAAAAACAGAAGTAGCAGCAGATAAAAGTTTTAAGAGTTCAGGCAACAGCGGAATCAGATTAAGCGCAGGAGAGGCTTTTTCTGTTTTTAATGAGATGAGCACATCAGAATCAGGCACTCTTGACTGGAGCGGCGCATACGGCAGATATAAAATCAAACGATGGCTGGATATATCATGCGCGGCTGCAAAATACAAAGAAAAAGATGACAGCGTCTCTGACTCCTGGTATACAGAGCGGAGAACGGGATACGGACGGGAAGTTGTAAATACATCTTTTTCAGCTTCTGCCGGTGGAAGCTCTGCAGGGGCCGGCGCTGCTGCAGCATTAACGTCCTGCAATGGAACTCCCCCTGGTCTTTTTTACCGTTTTTCACCTTACCTTGCCCTCTTTTTTATAAGAATTGACTTGCTTATTTCAGGAACGAATGACAGCTATATAAAGCCGGAAGGCTCTCTCTCGTCATCAGCGCTGCGGAAAGGGGCTCTTTTATCTTTATATCCGCTTGATTTTTTAAGATTCACCGGCAGGTATGTCTCAGACATTTATCACGAAAAACTTTCTGATAAAAATTACGGTTCATATTCAGAAGAAAAATCTGCATCTATTTTTTTTGATCCCGCTTTTCTGATATTTGGTACAGGCATAAGTGATAAAAGCAACTTCAGCAATGATACGAATGAAAAGAACCGGGATATCTGTTTTTCAGGCGGTTTAAAAGCGCATAACTGTAAGGCTGTACTTGAAAAAAAGGACAGATACCGGAACAGTGAAAAATATTGTGATACCCTGAGGCTTGAAGCCGGAATCAGAAACAGGATTGTGAATATTTATATTCTCGGTAAACTGATTAAGCAGGAAGATACGGAAAAAAACCTAAAAACAAGGATAACAGTTTACGGATCTAAAATGTCAGTATTTGGTGAGTATTCTGCATCGGCATTGAATGACGCAACCGGGCGGACAGAGAGTTTCTTTGAATACAGCACAGGTTTTACGGCTAAATATTGAGCATGAATTTTGCAAGTTCGAAATATATTGTAAGCCCGAATACATCAATCACTGTCGCCATAAGCGGCCCGGACATAACTGTCGGATCATGCCCTGTTTTATGTATGACGAGAGGTGCAATAGCTCCGATTGTAGTTGAAAACAAGACAACAAAACACAGTGAAAGTGATATGGCAAAAGCCTGATATACGTTAATTCCAGGCGGCAGCAATATGCCCCTTATAAAAACAACAAGCCCGGTACCTAAACCCATTATGAATCCAACCATCAGCTCTTTTTTTAAAACTTTCCAGATATCCTTGAAATAAAGTTCTTCAGTCGCAAGACCCCTTATTATAAGAGTTGTTGACTGGCTTCCCGCGTTACCGCCGGTTTGTGTAATTACCGGCATGAACATGAAAAGAAATGCGGCTCCGATTATAATGTCTTCGTAATGATGAAGTACGTTTGTTGTAATGGTACCGACAATCAGGAGGACTGTAAGCCATGGTATTCTTCTTTTTACAAGATCAAAAACTGATGATTCAAGATACGGAAGAGGATTTCCTCCCATGGCGACCATCTTGTAAACATCTTCTGTCTGTTCTTCGTGAATAACTTCAATAACATCATCAAAGGTTACTATACCAAGCAGAACGTTGTTTTTATCAACAACCGGCACAGCCAGAAGGCTGTATGTTTCAAGGATTTTGGCAACCTCTTCCTGATCTGTTTCTTCATGAACAGATATAACATCTGTTTCCATAATCCCTGAAATAATCTGTTCATCTTTTGCGGCAAGTATGTCTCTAAGGGATACAACCCCTATAAGTCTTTTCAGCTGGTCAAGCACATAAAAATAGTAAACAGTTTCAATTTCCTCAGCACCTTTTCTTACAAATTTCAGGGCCTGGGCAACAGTAATCGAGGGTTTTATTGCAATATAGCGCGGAGTCATTAGCCCTGCAGCATCATCCTCATCAAATTTAAGAAGGAAGAGTGTCTCTTTTTTTGCTTCGTCACTCAGGTTTTCCCAGACTGATTTTCTTACTTCATGGGAAACAGACTGTATAAAGTCTACAATGTCATCAGGTTCCATCTCATTTAAAAGCTGTTTGATGTTTTCAACATTAAGCTCGCTCAGTATCATTTCCTGTTCTTTGTAGGTAAGTGAATTGATAAGCTCTACTTTCATTTCAAGATTAAGGCTTTTAAATATATGTATTGATTCTTCGGGGGTTAATGTGTTCCAGTTTTCAATGAGGTCCTGCAGTGAAATTTCCAGAAGCAGATTTTTTATTTCTTCCGGTTTGAGTATATTCAGATATTCTTTAATATATTCAAGAGAATATTTCATAAACAAAGCCTCCTTCAGTCAATGTAGATTATTTCCTTTTCCAGTCTGAAACCGTAGGTTTTAAATACTTTGTCTTCAATCAGCTGAATCAGCTCTTTAATATCCGCCGCAGTAGCATTTCCGTTATTGATAATTATATTGGCATGAAGCGGTGAAACCTGTGCTCCTCCGATGCTGCAGCCCCGCAATCCCAGGCTGTCAATAATTTTTCCGGACGGGTGGCCGAACTCCCTGTTGTTTTTGAATACAGATCCTGCGCAAGGATATGAATAGTGCCCTTTTGCTGTTCTGTCTTTTTTAAATTCCGCAGCTTTACTTAAAAGTATTTCTTTTCCCGACTGCTGAAGAATGAATTCCGCTGCCAGAATTATGTTTCCGGTATTCTGAAAAGGGGAAATCTTATAGCCGAAATCACTTTGTTTTACTCTGTACTCGCATATTTTACCAAGGTTGTCCATGTATGAGACTTTATAGAGCAAATCAGAAACAGATTTTTCGTAACATCTTGCGTTCATGTAAACGCTGCCGCCTGTTGAACCAGGCATACCGTAGAAGTATTCAAGCCCTGAAAGTGATTTTTTGCAGGCTTCTTCCGCAAGTAAGCTGAATTCAACTCCAGCCCCTGATTTTATGATGTTGCCGTTAAACGAGATTGAGCTGAATCCCTTCATGTCAATAACAGCACCCCTGAATCCGCTGTCGCTGAAGAGGATGTTTGCCCCGCCTCCGAGAATAAACCGGGGAAGATCATTTTCCTTTATTACAGAAAGAATTTTTTCAAGAGATGATATATCTTTGGGCGATGCAAAAACATCAGCATTACCTCCGATATTAAAGGTCGAGTGTTTCGCCAGAGGTTCGTTAAACAACATTACCCCGTTTATATTGATTTTATTGAATATTTTGCTTAAACTTTCCACAGATTTATGATACTTGTAAATAAAACAAGTTTCCATAGTTTATTATTAAAAACAACATTATTGATTCTGCAATAAACGGGGGATTAAATGGGTTTAAGGCTTTTCAATACCATGGGTAGGGGAATGCAGGAATTTGTACCAATCAACAAGGGAGAGGCCTTTGTCTACGCATGCGGCCCGACTGTTTATAATTATGCCCACATCGGAAATCTGCGCACATATATTTTCGAAGATATTCTCAGAAGGGTGCTTGAATTCTCAGGCTATAAAATCAAACATGTAATGAATGTTACTGATGTCGGCCATTTAACTGATGACGCGGACAGCGGTGAAGATAAAATGGAAAAATCGGCCAGGGAAACAGGTCGGACTGTATGGGATATTGCAAAGTTTTATACAGATGCGTTTTTCAGCGATATAGAAAGCCTTAATATAGAAAAGCCTGAAATTATATGCCGTGCGACAGATCATGTGGGCGATATGATTGATCTGATTAAAAAACTTGAAGATAAGGGTTATACATATGTTTCCGGCGGAAACGTTTATTTTTCAATAGACAAGTTTGCTGATTATGGAAAGATGGCACTTCTGGACAGGCAGAATCTGCAGGCAGGGTCCAGAATTGAAGTAGACAGCAACAAAAGAAATCCTCATGATTTTGTCCTCTGGTTTACGAAATCAAAATTTGAAAACCATGCAATGCTCTGGGATTCTCCCTGGGGTAAGGGTTATCCCGGATGGCATATTGAATGCAGCGCAATGAGCATGAGATATCTTGGTGAAAGCTTTGATATCCACTGCGGCGGAATTGACCACATAAATGTCCACCATACAAATGAAATTGCCCAGTCCGAGGCCGCAAGCGGAAAAAAATGGGTTAATTACTGGCTTCACGGTGAATTCCTTGTAATGAATAAATCAAAAATGGCCAAATCCGCAGGGAATTTTATAACACTTTCAACATTGAAAGAGAAAGGATATGATCCGCTTGATTACAGATACTTCTGCCTTTCCGGTCATTACAGAAGCCAGCTGCAGTTCAGTTTTGAATCACTCGATGCAGCAAGGACTGCAAGGGTAAATCTGGTGGAAAGGGTTAAAGCGCTTAATGCAGAGGCACTCGGGGCGGTACCAGATAAACTGTCGGAAAAAGGGACTTTATATCTTGAGGATTTCAAATCAGGAATAGAAGACGATCTAAACTGTCCCAAAGCGCTTGCTGTTTTCTGGACAATGCTTAAGGACCAGAACCTTGAAGCAGGTGAAAAGCTTAGCCTGGCACTTATGTTTGACAAAGTTACAGGCCTTGAATTATCTGAAAAAAAGGATGAAAAGGAAGAAATAGCAGAACTTGATGACAATATCCGCCGGTTGATAGATGAGAGGGAAGAAGCAAGAAAATCAAAGGATTTCGCCCGTTCTGATTCACTAAGATCCGAGCTTAAAATGCTCGGTATTGAAATTAAAGATACTCCTGACGGTACAGTCTGGAAAAAATTGTAACTAAAAAAGCCCAAAGTTGTTTAAACTATGAATTTACATACAGATATACCTTCATTTGAAAGACTGTATAAAACAGTTTTCCCAATTGTTTATAAAGTCGCATATAATATAATTGGTGAATCAAATGCGGCAGAAGATGTATGCCAGGAGGCTTTTATTAAATATTATAACCTTACATCTCCTCTTCCGACTATGGATGATGCAAAATACTGGATGATAAGGGTAGTGAAAAATATCTCTTTTAATTACTGTAAAAGGGAATCGCGAAAAAACAAAATATTTGATAAAATAAAAAATGATCCTGTTTATTCCGATAATACAGGTGAAAAAGAACTCCTGCTCGGAGAGACAAAAGAAACAGTACAAAACATGTTAAGGCAGCTGCCTGAAAAATTAAAGGCGCCTCTTGTTTTACGTGAATTTGCCGGTCTTAATTACAGGGAAATAGCAAAAGTACTAGGCATATCTGAGAGCAACGTCAAAGTAAGAATATTCAGAGCAAGAGAAACTTTACAGAAACTGATTTCACCAGGAGATGTATATGTGCCCTGACAAGGAAACACTTTCAGCTTTTATTGATAATGAAGTTGAAGGAGTTTTTAAAAAAGATATCGAAAATCATTTGGCTTCATGCACAAAATGCAGCAAGGAAACAAAAAAGCTGAAATATATTTCAGAGCTTTGCTTAACTGATGATACGGTTAAGGATAAACATATTGAAGAGGCACAAAGCCGGGTTTGGGAAAGGATAGACTCCGAAATCCATAATGTAATAAGAAACAGGGAAACATCCAGTATCTGGTCCCGAAAGGTTTCTATACCATTTCCTGTTATGGCTGCGGCCGCAGCTGTAATACTGTTATTTGCAATTTCGACACTTTACGGCTTCTATTCACTGAATTCAGGCAAATATGATTCCCGATTGAATTTTTCTGAAGCTGTTACAATCAGGGAACCTGAGGATTTTAATTTGTTTGAGAAGGAATTGATTCTTAATGTAGATTTAAATCTGCCTGAAAATACTGTTTTTATGATCAGCGGAACACCTATGCTTATCAGGGAAGTGGATTATCATAATATCAATAAATAACAGGGAAATTAATATGTCTGGAAGAATTGTATTACTGGCTGTTGTATTTGCTGTTGCATCTAATCTTGCCGCTCAGGAGTCTTCTCAGGATAAAAACCCCACGGTGATGCCGGAAACCGGCCCTCTTTCAAAAAGTACTTCATTACAGGAAAAAAAGCTTAAGAGCTATACAATAAATCTTGCAATACGGATCTTTGATGATTTAAATACTTTAATAGTAAATTCAAGCTGGTCGAGGACTACTGTCTCCGGCAAACCCGTAACAATAAACCTTAAAGCCAATAATCTTCAGATTGCCGCTGCTTTCATCCCTTATTATGTAGATGACAGAAATGTCGTTCTCCTGGCGCAGGGAAAAGTAATGTTAAAGCCTGTTAACCTTGCAGCGGGAAAATATTATTCAACAGTAGATTCACTGCCTCTCAGGATTGGGGAAAAAGCTTTTTTTCTCCCTTTGGGTCTGATTGATGAAAAAATGGAGAATATTTCTTCGTGTGTACTTGAAATTGAAGTGCAGAATTGTGATAAGATTACTGAAGAAAGTAAAGAAGACGGGAGTGCTATTCTTGAAACTGAAAATCAGCCAGATCAGGGCAAACAGGCCAAAAACGGAAAAAATACCAATTGACAGGGCATTTCAAAAAACAATAAAAAGGGCACGCGGTTCATCGTGTTTTATACCGATCCTCATTTTCATATTTTTATCACTTGTATACGGTTTTACTTCATATTTTTCCAATCCTTCTCCTGTTATTGACTCAATATCTCCGGAAATAGGCTATCCGGGTGAAACTCTTGAATTGACAGGAAAACATTTTGGAGAACCAAGTCCTGACAACAAGGAAGGGTTAATAATAAAACCTGTGGATGCCTCTGTTTATATTGGAAGGGAAAGACTTGTTCTCTCTGATTACCTTATCTGGAATGATAAAAAAATCAGAATAAGGATTCCCTCTGATATAGCTTCCGGCGGAGTTTTTGTTGAAAGTAAAAGCGGAAAAAGCAATGAGATAACATTTATAAACAGAAAAGAAATCCCTGTTATTATATCAGGCCCTGTTGATCCGGGGCAGCCCTATATATCGTCATTCGAACCTACGGTCGGTGCCGTGAGTGACGTTATTACACTTAACGGAATGAATTTCGGAATGGAAAAAGAAAAAAGCCAGGTATATTTTTCCCTGGATGCAGCCAATTCCGGCGTAAGAAGCGAAGCGGCTGAAGATCTTTCCATTTCAGCTTCAGATGCGGACTTTGACTATAGCAGCTGGACTGATAACGAGATAAAAGTGAGGGTTCCTGACGGAGCTTCTTCCGGTAAAATGTGGGTAAAAACTGACAGGGGAACAAGCAATTCTGTCTATTTTGAAAAAACAGAAATTTCAGGGACACGGAGCTATGGAGAGAAAAGGGGATATCAGGTCCGGTATGAGATAAATTTAAATGCCGGAGAAGCAGGCGAGGATAACAATATCTATATCTGGGTACCAAGGCTCTCTGCTTCACCTGAACAGCGGAAAATAGAATATGAACGCAATATAGCTCCTGAACTTGATAATTATCACAATCTTATGCTTTACCATTTTGCGAACATGAAAACCAGGGAAACAAAATCCATACTTTTGAATGTATGGTTTGAAAGATACGAAGTCCTTACACATATCAGCAGGAATAAAACAAGCTGGAATTATGACAAGGACACTCAATTTTACAGGGAATTTACAAGAGATTTATACCAGCTTAAGCTTGATGATCCGGGACTTGATCCTGCATTTAAAAAAATAGGCAGACATAAAGAACCCTATTCAGCGGCTGAATCTATATACAGAATAGTCAGAACAATGAATTACGTTATAAGCCCGTCAGAAAAAGACGTAATTGCAAATTTCCAGAACCTGACAGGCGATTCATATACCTATGCAATGATTTTCACCATACTTGCCCGCAAGGCGGGAATTCCGGCAAGGCCTGTGGCCGGGTTTCTGGTTTTTGATAACAAAAAGACAGTAAAACATTTCTGGGCAGAGTTTTATATTACAGGATTCGGCTGGATTCCTGTCGACCCTGCACTCGGGGACGGAGCAGCTTTCGGGAACATCCCGCAGGTTGAAAACCCTTCCGATTACTACTTTGGAAATCTTGACAGCAACCATATAACATTTTCACGGGGCATTATTACTGTTCCTGTTATCTCTCCGAACGGAAGAAGTATCTTTAAAAACAAGATGTACTCGCTCCAGACAGCCTATGAGGAAGTTTCAGGCGATATCAAATCATATACAATAGACTGGAATGACCTGAAAATAATTGAATGGTGGTAATTATGACTATTGGATTAGATTCCAGATACCGAAAAGTTAATAAGCGGATTTAATTTGACTATTGCGTTGACAAATCAAGTCGCGGACTAATATAATTTAATAACGAATATAATTACCGGGAGAAGTATGAATAACCCCTTACAGCTGTCATTGGTTAATTTTAAAAAAGGCGCTTATGTTATTGTTGAAGGAAAACAAGTCGCCACTAAATTTTTCATCATACGAACCGGTAAAGTCCTGATAAGCAGAGAATTTGAAGTAGTTGAGGAACAGGACGGAAATATTCTGGGGCCGGGCGATTTTTTCGGTGTTATTTCAACAATGTCGGGGCACAGCCATATTGAAAATGCCCAGGCCCTTACAGATGTTTCTCTTATAGCTGTTCAGAAAGACCAGTACGGCCTGCTTATTGAAAAAAATACCCAGATAGCATTGAAAATTGTCCAGAGTTTTTCAAGAAAAATGAGATATCTGGACGAGGCCTTAACAAGAATCACATTAAAAAGCATTGCTGATGAAAGACCGGACCACCTTTTCAAGGTAGCTGAGTATTATGCCAGGCAGAGCATGTATAATCATGCTTTTTTTGCGTATTATCAGTATATAAGGTACTGCCCGACAGGAGAAAACCTTAATACTGCCAAGGAAAGAATGGCAAAGATCAAACCCTATGCAAATGCTCTGTATCTTGAAGAAAAAGCTGAAGATATTACAAGAACATATCCTAAAGACACCATGATATTCAGCGAAAGCCAGCCTGGACAGGAGCTTTATATTATTCAGAAAGGCAGCGTAAAGATAACAAAGATTGTAAATGATAATGAAATTCTCATTGCAATACTCAAAACCGGAGATATTTTCGGTGAAATGTCGCTTCTGGAAAATAAACCCAGATCAGCTTCTGCAATTGCCTATGAGGATTCAGTTCTGATGGCAGTAAACAAGGTAAACTTTCAGAGAATGGTTGGTCAGCAGCCGCAGATGATCACACGGCTTACACAGCTGCTTGCAGAACGTATCTGGCTTATGTACAGGCAGCTTGAGAATACCCAGATGTCGAATCCCATCGGCCGTCTGTATGATGCGCTTTACATACAGCTTGAAAAGGCAAGGGTTTCAATTTCTCCCAAGACACCATATACATTCAACATCGGCCCGAAAGAGCTTCTTGAGATGGTAGGTCTCACTAAATCGGACAGCAACGCCCTGATAACTGAACTTTTTTCAAATAAAAAAATGAAACTGATTGAAAATAAAATATTTACCGCTGATACGGAAGAAATTACAAAGCAGGCAAATTATTTCCGTAAAATGGAAAAAATTGAGCAGTCAAGAAGAAAGAGCTCCATGCTCTCTGTTTATTAAAAATCTCAGACAGTACTATAGGTTCCCCTAATTAAGCCGGGGAAACGCAACTTCATCAATTACTTTTATGGCGTATGATTCCCCTTTTTTCTCTGCCCTGTATAACAGCTGAAATCCGTCGTTATCGCTTATTGGGAAAAACATTTCGCCCTTTTCACTTAAGTCTTCAGTAAACTCTCCGGCAAAGCTGTCAATTGAACCGTTTAAAACAATCAAATCAAACGGTCGGCTGGTTTTGAAAAAATTTAACTCTTTGGTAAACTGGTTAATTATATTAGGGTACTTTTCAGGCATGAAAAGGGCATATTTATCATTTTCTCCCTTGTCTGTTTCAATCAGAAAAACAGTACTGTAAAGAGAAGATAAAACCGCTGCAGTAAAACCTGCCCCTCTGCCCATAACAAGCGCCCTGTTTCTGTCTGTATTCTGCAGATTGAGAAGAATTTTAAGAATATCGGAATGGGAGACGATTGTTCCGGATGCTGTACCGGTATTATCAAGCGGAAGAGAGATATCAATATAGGCATATTTTTTAATTTTTTCCGGGAGAAAATCTTCCCTTTTGACCGCAGATAAGGCCTGAAATATTTTTTTATCTTTTTTCGGGTATTTTTTTTCAAATGAAGATACAAGAGCAGATCTTTGCTGTGCAAATGAGTCATACAACTCCTGCGGTGTAACAAAAGAGGGTACAAAAACTAAAAACAGAAGTATATAAACAAAGTACGGTTTTTTTTGCATGAATTAAATATAGCACAATTGGTTTTTTTCTTGAAGCACTGTTGTTTATTTGTTAATATTACGCCTGTTAAGGGGTTTCCTCAGGAGGGGTGGGCATCAATATGAAAGCAGTCGAACTTGAAAAAACGTACAATCCTAAAGATTTTGAAGACAGGATTTATGATGAGTGGATAAAAAACAATGAATTTCTTCCCAGAATCAGGGAAGGGGTAAAACCATTTGTTATTGTAATTCCACCGCCTAATGTTACCGGTGTACTCCACATGGGACACGGGCTGAATAATTCCCTGCAGGATATTTTAATCAGGTATTACCGTATGAATGGGGTACCGACTCTATGGCTTCCCGGAACAGACCATGCAGGTATTGCTACCCAGAATGTTGTAGAAAAAAGACTTCTTGCCGGCGGGATAAAAAGGGTTGATCTCGGCAGGGAGAAATTCATTGAAAAAACATGGGAAGTAAAGAAAGAGCACCATGCAATTATAATTGATCAGCTTAAAAAAATAGGTTCATCCTGTGACTGGACAAGAGAGCGGTTTACTCTTGATGAAGGGCTCTCAGCCGCGGTAAGAGAAGTCTTTGTAACCCTTTATGAACGGGATCTTATATACAAGGGGAAATACCTCGTAAACTGGTGCGCATCCTGCGGTACTGCGCTTGCAGATGACGAGGTTGAGCATCAGGAGCTTGACGGGAGAATGTATCATTACTACTATCCGCTTGAAGACGGTTCAGGACAGCTTGAAATTGCGACAACAAGACCTGAAACAATGCTTGGCGATACCGCACTTGCCGTAAACCCTGATGATGAGCGCTATACAAAATATGTCGGGATGAAGGCGCGCCTTCCCCTTACCGACAGGATAATCCCGATAATCGCAGACTCTTATGTCTCAAAGGATTTCGGAACCGGTGTTGTTAAAATAACTCCTGCCCACGATCCCAACGACTGGGAAATAAGCGAGCGGCATAACCTTGAAAAAATTAATATCCTGAATGAAGACAGAACACTCAACAACAACGTACCTGAAAAATACAGGGGTATGGGCGTAATGGATGCGAGAAAAGCCGTTATCGGGGATATCAAAAAACTGGGTCTTTATATCAGGGATGTAGACCATAAGCATCAGGTCGGACACTGTTACAGGTGTCACAATGTTGTAGAACCTTACATGTCAGAGCAATGGTTTGTAAAAATGAAGCCTCTTGCAGAGAAAGCCCTTGATGCATGGAAAAAAGATGAAATCATTTTTTACCCGAAAAAATGGGAGAATACATATAGGCACTGGCTTGAAAACATAAGAGACTGGTGTATATCAAGACAGCTGTGGTGGGGGCACCGCATCCCTGTCTGGTACTGCGATGACTGCGGGGAGATGACTGTTTCAAGAACAGACATTGAAAAATGCCCCAAATGCGCAAGTTCAAATCTCAGACAGGACAATGATGTGCTTGACACCTGGTTTTCCTCCTGGCTCTGGCCGTTTTCAACCCTTGGCTGGCCCGAGAAAACTGATGACATTAAATACTTTTTTCCTACAACAGCACTTGTAACAGCTTATGATATTATTTTCTTCTGGGTTGCCAGAATGATAATGGTAAGCCTTGAGTTTATGGGAGAAGTTCCGTTCCGCGATATCTACATCCACGGCCTTATTAGGGACAAAAACGGAAGAAAGATGTCAAAATCCCTTGGCAACGGAATAAATCCCCTTGATATAGTAAATGAATACGGAGCTGATGCTTTCAAGTTTACTCTGGCTTTCCTCGCTGCCCAGGGGCAGGATATTCTGATCGACAGTGAATCGTTTAAATTCGGTTCCAAGTTCGCCAACAAACTCTGGAACGCTTCACGATACATACTGATGAATCTTGAGGACAGAAACATACTTGATTATGAGAGCGTTAAAAAGAATGATATAGACAGGTGGATTATACACAGGTTAAATGAGACAACTTCCGTAATTGAAAAAGCGCTTAAATCATACCGTTTTAATGATGCGGCAAAGGCTGCCTATGAATATTTCTGGGAAGATTTCTGCGACTGGTATATCGAAGCTTCCAAATTATCACTTTATTCAGAAGAACCGGCAGAAAAGGACAGGGCAATAACCATTCTGCTTCATCTTCTTTCTGAAACACTCAAACTTCTCCATCCTTTCCTTTCTTACATTACAGAAGAGATATACCTTAAGATTCCCGGCAGCGATTCAAGTATTGTCAATTCACAGTATCCTGTTTTTGATGCTGCCAAAACGGATGAGGGACTTGCGGAAAACATGAAGCAGCTTCAGGATTTTATCAGACAGGTAAGAACACTGAGGAGCGAGTTTACAATTCCCCCTTCAAAAAAAATAAAGCTCAAATTACGCTTTGACAAAGGCTTTTCTCCCTCTGATTTTTTCAAAAATAACAGAGCTCTTGTTGCCATGCTTGTAACTGCTAAGGAAGTTGATTTTGTTGATTCAAACCCTTCAGAGGGGGGCAATATTTCCATAGCAGGTTCCGGATATGAAGCATATATCGCGGTGCGTGACGTTATTGATGTTCCGATGGAAATTGTAAAGCTGAAAAAAGAGATAGAAAAGTCAGAGTCTCTCTACCAAAGGGCCTCGGGAAAACTTTCAAATCCCCAATTCATGGATAAGGCGCCGGAAGATATCATTGAAAAAGAAAGAAATACAAAAGAAGAACTCGGTATAAAAATAGCAAAAATGAAAAGTTATATAGCTGAATTACAGTAGGCATTTAATCACCTTAGTTTTATTCTGACCTTAACCGGCAGGAGGAGAGCAAAACATTGAAAGCAGGAAGTTATTTTTTCAAGACATACAAGGAAGTTCCGCGCGAAGCGCAGACGCCAAGCCATATACTCATGCACAGGGCGGGAATGATACAGAAACTCTCAAGCGGTATATACAGTTATCTTCCGCTTGCCCTGAGGTCGCTTAAAAAAATTGAGACCATAATAAGGGAAGAGCTTGACAGCCGCGGGTGTCAGGAGGTACTGATGCCTGCCGTTCAGCCGGGCGAACTCTGGGAAGAAAGCGGACGGTGGAATTACTACGGACCTGAGCTCCTCCGTTTCAAGGACAGAAAAAATGCCGATTACTGCCTGGGCCCTACCCATGAAGAGGTTATCACCGATATGGTAAGAAGAAACCTCACTTCCTACAAACAGCTGCCTCTTAACCTGTACCAGATCCAGACCAAATTCCGCGATGAGATCCGGCCCCGTTTCGGCCTCATGAGAGGGCGTGAATTCATAATGAAAGATGCTTATAGTTTTGATGTGAATGAGAATGATGCCAAAAAAAGCTATAAAGTTATGTATGATGCGTATAACGCTGTTTTCAAACGGTGCGGCCTTGAATTCCGTGCAGTTGATGCGGCCACCGGCGCTATCGGCGGTGATATGTCCCACGAGTTTCAGGTATTGGCTGAAACCGGCGAGGATGAAATCCTTTCCTGCAGCCGTTGTTCATATTCCGCCAATGTTGAAAAAGCGGTCTCAGGCAAGGTTATTGAAAAACCGGTTAAAGACGGCAGCAAAGATGCATCGGAAGTACACACCCCGGGGATGAAAACAGTTGAAGAGGTTGCCTCTTTTCTTTCACTTGACCCCTCAATGCTGATAAAAACCCTGATCTACCTGGTTGATGATAAACCTGTTGCCGTTCTGGTAAGGGGCAACTGCGAAGCCAACGAGTCAAAAATACAGGCGTTTCTGGGAGCCAACTCTGTTGCGCCGGCTGATGAAGAGACAGTCAGGAGAGTAACAGGCGCGGATGTCGGGTTTGCAGGTCCCCGTGGACTGAAAGAAGGGATTGAAATACTAATTGATAAACAGATTTATGGTGATACCGGCTATGCATGCGGCGCGAATAAAACAGACTATCATCTTACCGGCATCGATCCGGAAAGAGATATTGCAGCTGATAAAACCGGGGATTTTACTTTCGCGCTTGAAGGAGACCCCTGTCCGCACTGCGGCGGGACACTGAAAAAATTCAGGGGCATTGAAGTAGGACAGGTTTTTTACCTTGGCACAAAATACTCTTCTCCGATGAAATGTGTTTTTATTGATAATGAGGGAAAAGAGCAGACTGCTGTCATGGGCTGCTACGGCATAGGGGTAAGCAGGACAATGGCCGCCGCGATAGAGCAGAACCATGATGATATGGGAATAATATGGCCTGCTGCCATAGCCCCTTTTGAAGTGACAGTAATTCCTGTCCAGGGCGGAAACGATCTTGTTGAAAATACAGCTGAAAATATCTACAACGAACTGAGAAAAAGCGGTGTTGATGTAATTCTTGATGACAGGAACCTGAGGGCCGGAGTCAAGTTCAACGACGCTGACCTTGTAGGTTATCCTGTCCAGATTATCTGCGGAAGCCGTCTGGTTGAACAGGGGATGATGGAGATAAAGGTGAGAAAAACAGGTGAGAAGAGCGAAGTCAAAATAGAAGAGGCAGCTGCTGTTATAAAAGAGATGCTTTTAACCCTGTAAATAAATGTAAGGCCGGTTCTCCATAGTGCAGGGGCGGGCAGTTTCAAGGGTTCCCGCCCATTACAGGCAATTTTATTTTGATACGGCAGTACTCTTTTCTATTCTGAACGGAACATCTGCTGAACCGAAACCCGGATAGGCAGTTCTCAGCGATACATTCCCGTCAAGTACAAGATCAAGCCCTTTTCCCTTAAATATAAACTCAAACAGTTCTTTTCCTACTTTGGAAGGATTTATTTCGACCGGTATTTTGACAGTAGTGCTTTTACCGGGCGCCATTTCTTCGATATTCTTGATTATTCCTTTCATCCACTGCGATTTGTTGACCGTAAAATCAAAGTTGAAACTGTCAGGTGAAATAGCGAAACTGTTTTTATTTACAATATTGACGGATAATTCAAGAAGCGCTGAAAAGGGTGTAATACTTAATGCCTTAAAACTCTCAAAAGTAACTTCCGGCATCTTTAAAACAGGAAAAGTCCCTTCGTGCTTTACAGGAAAAGCCTTGCTGCCGAAAACAGGAAGGTCAACAGTGAACTCACTCTCAATCCTGTATGCAGCGTTGTTTTTTGAAGCCAGGTCCTTAAATACATTAAAAAGTTCTTTATATTCAACTGAAACCGGTATTTCGACAAAGCTGCTGTCTTCTTTTTTAATGGATAAAGGAGATGGGGAAACACCTGATATGAATTTATTGTTTTCAACAAATAAATCATATTTGAAAGAGGCAAGGTCAAGAGATACCGCGTTGGGGTTATCTATTTTATATTTAAAAATAAATTCCATGGTATTGAAGCTTATTCCTGATATCTTTACGCTGTCAAATGATACCTCAGGTTCCTTGAATATTGTTTTAAACGACGCGCAGGAAGTTGAAATCATCAGCAGTGTAAAAACCGTAAAAATAATAATATTCTTTTTCATATCAGTCCTCTTTATTGAAGATTATAATCCATGATACTATTAATCGTCACCACTTAAACTGCGAAATATTGATATTCGTAAAATTAAAAAGTATATTAAGATAAATAAATATAATAAATTAAATATATTGAGGAGTGTTATGCGATATATAATGATCGGCGGAGTCGCTGGCGGAGCTGCCGCTGCGGCGAGGTTAAGAAGAAATGATGAAAAAGCGGATGTTGTAATCTATGAGCGGGGAGAGTATATATCCTATGCCAACTGCGGCCTTCCATATTACCTTGGAGAGGTAATTAAAGAGAGGGAAAGCCTTTTTGTTGAAAGTCCGGAGAGTTTCAGGGAAAACCTGAATATAGATGTAAATATTTTACATGAAGTTATATCAATAGACAGGTTAAATCACACAATAAAGATAAAAGATCTTAAAACAGGGAAACTGAAAGAAGACAGATATGACAAGCTTGTCCTTTCCCCTGGGGCAGAACCTTTTATTCCGCCTGTCCCCGGAGCGGATAATGAGAACATTTTTTCAGTACGCGGTGTTCCTGATATAGACAGAATAAAAAAATTCACAGATGAAAGTAAACCCTCATCAGCCGTTATTGTCGGGGGAGGTTTTATCGGTATAGAGATTGCTGAAAACCTTGCCGAAAGAGGGGTAAAGACTTCAATCGTAGAGCTTTTGGGACAGGTAATGACAACAGTTGATTTTGAAATGGCCTCCATAGTTCATGAACACCTTAAATTAAAAGGAATAGGCCTTTTCCTGAATGAAGGGATAAAAAAGATAGAGAAAAATGACAAAGGGATGACTGCCTTCCTTAACTGCGGCACTAAAATTGATACAGACATGATAATATTTTCCGCCGGTATAAAGCCTGAGATATCTCTTGCTGTTGACGCAGGACTTGTTACCGGAAGGGGAATACGTGTCAATGAATATATGCAGACGACAGACCCTGACATTTACGCGGTAGGGGACGCTGTTGAGACAGTTTCCCCTGTTACCGGCAAATATGTTGTGGTCCCGCTTGCGGGCCCCGCCGGGAAGCAGGCGAGAATTGCCGCAGATAATATTGCGTATAACTCCGGCAAAAAATACAAAGGGGCGATTGGTACAGCTGTGGCGAAGGTTTTTGATCTTACTGTCGCCTCAACAGGATATTCCGAGAAGGCCCTTAAGAGGGACAATATAGAGTATAAAACTGTTATTACCCACGGTTTCTCCCATGCGGGATACTACCCTGGAGCCATGCCTCTTACTCTGAAGTTGATATTTTCTCCCCAGGGAAAGCTCTACGGCGGACAAGTTATAGGCTATGACGGGGCGGATAAGCGGATAGAGATGATAGCATCTGTTCTCAGATTCGGAGGATCGGTAAACGAACTTACAGAACTTGAACAGGCTTATGCACCTCCCTATTCTTCCAGCAAGGACCCTGTAAACATTCTGGGTTTTACCGCGGAAAACCTTCTTATGGGAAGGTCGGATCATATTACATGGGCTGATCTTAAAGAGAGGATTGACAGCAGAGATGACTCCATCTTTCTTCTTGACGTTCGGACCAAAGATGAGACAGAACTCCACAGGATGGAAGGCGCCCTTAATATTCCGAAAGAGGAAGTCAGGTCAAGATTAAATGAAATCCCCAAAGATAAAAAAATTATAGTCCTCTGCATGGTGGGACTGCGTTCCTATCTTGTAGAGAGGGTGTTAAAGCAGAACGGATATGATGCGGCAATACTTTCCGGAGGACTTAAAATATATTTTTCTGCCTCTGCAGAACAGGATAACAGGGCAGAAACCTTAAAAGCATGCCCGATAGACGGAGATATGAAAATGGAAGTGAATAATATACTGCATAATATAAAAACTGTTGAACTTGACGCCTGCGGACTTCAGTGCCCCGGGCCGATAATGAAACTTAAAAAAGAGATTGATAAACTCGCGGCCGGAGAGCGGATTATTGAAAAAGCTTCTGATCCCGGATTTGAGAAAGACATAAAATCATGGTGCAACATGACAGGCAACACTCTTGTCAGCACAGTATCTGAAAAAGGAATTATTACAGCTGTTGTTGAAAAGGGTGCCGGCACAGTACCTGCCGGAAATGAGGGTTTCATAGTCAATTCAGGGGCAAAGGATGTCACTCTTATCAGTTTCTCTGATGATATGGATAAAGCGCTTGCCTCTCTGGTAATTGCAAACGGAGCACTTTCTGCCGGTAAAAAGGTAACTATTTTCTACACATTCTGGGGCCTCAATATAATAAAGAAAGTGAAAAAACCGTCTGTCAAAAAAGGGATTATGGGCAGAATGTTTTCTATTATGCTCCCCTCAAACAATGCAAAACTTAAACTCTCCAAGATGAACATGGGCGGCATGGGTTCAGCCATGATGAGGATGATTATGAAAAGCCAGAAAATCGACACCTTGAATACCATGCTTGAAAACGCTGTAAGCAGCGGCATCAGGATTATCGCCTGCCAGATGTCAATGGATGTAATGGGGGTAAAGAGGGAAGAGCTGATTGACGCGGCTGAGATCGGAGGGGTTGCCAACTATCTCGAAAGCGCATCCGATGCGAGAATAAACCTTTTTATATAAGTGAGGAACTTAATGGCCGGGGAAATTAAAAACATCAGGGTACTGATCCTGAAAAAATATGATGAACATATTTTCAGAATTATAAGGGACTGTTTCCCCCCGGACTGGAGTGTTACAGCGTCTCCTCCCGGAGATGAATTACAGGAGAGGGAAATTCTCTCCTGCGATGTGCTTATCCCTGAACACACCAATGTTACGGTTCAGATGATAGAGACTGCGGGAAGGCTTAAAGTTATACAGTCAGGCGCCGGGTATGACAGCATCGACCTTGATGCGGCGCGGAAAAAAGGAATAATTGCGGCCAACGCTCCAGGTGTTAACTCAAATGCGGTGGCCGAGCATGTTTTCGCTTTTCTTCTTGCCTGGTATAAACAGACAGGACCGCTTGATACTGCCGTTAAGAACGGAAAATGGCCGAGGGAAAAAACGGGAAGGGCTCTTGAAAACCTTACCATAGGTATTGCCGGCTTCGGCATGATCGGAAGACGGGTGGCAGAGATTGCTTCAGTTTTCGGTATGAGAATTCTTGTTTTTTCAAGAAGCCCTGTTGATGTAACTGACGGAAAGAACATATTTACGGCAGACAAGGAGACGCTGATAAGCGAATCCGACGTAATCACGCTTCATCTTGCCTCAACAGGTGAAACTCAGGGCTTTATAGGAAAAAATGAACTTGCCATGATGAAAAAAGAGGCATTTTTAATCAACACTGCAAGGGGAAATCTTATAGATGAGGAAGCTCTTATAGACGCGCTTGAAAAGAGGATGATAGGCGGGGCAGCCCTTGATGTATTTAAAACAGAACCGCTTCCCCCCGGCAGCAGGCTTAGGAATCTTGACAACGTTCTTTTATCGCCCCATACGGCAGGTGAACCTGATTATATAGCTTCCTACAGGAAACGGTTTACATATTTTTATGAGAACATAAAAAAGATACTTAATGGAGACAGTGACGCGGTAATTCTGAAATAGTGCGCGGCTTTTTTTATTGCGTTATGCATCCTGTTTTTCAACAAGATAGAGAAACTCTTTTACATGTATTTCCCTGTTTTTTAGGTTTCTGCTGCCGCGGAAAGTATTGTATTTTGTCTCAAGCACAGTGACTTTTCCGATTTTTTCAAGCAGGTCTACCATCGCATCAAGCGGAATAAACCCTTCGGAGTTGAAAGAAACAAGAAGAAATTTTGCCTTAAGCTTTGACGCAAGCTCTTTAAAAGCGTTATAGGACTCAATCCTGTTGTTGTATGATGATCTGTTCCAGTTTTCAGGAATTCCCGAGACCCTGCTTGTTTTGTCTGGCAACCTATAATCGGTAATCAGGTTTAGCATGAAGTAATTTGACCCGTATGGATGCTGATTGTAGGGAGGGTCAAGGTATGCGATATCCACCTCTGGCGCTTTGTCTGCAATCACGGCGGCATCTCCCCTTAAAATCAAAGTCCTGCAACTGAAATTGCTGAAAACCGGAAACTGCAGATTAATGTCCCCTGTTATTCTTGAAAGGGCATCTCCGTTGGTTCCTCCGAACCGTCCGATACCTGATTTTCTGCATTTATAATATCCTTTGAAAACACCTGCCGTATTTGCATGGATTGAAGCCTCGGAGAGGAGGGGCGCAAGAAAATAAGGCCTGTATTTTTCATCAATTGTGTCAATCAGAGCGCGGGCTGTATCAATATATTTTGCGTTTCTGACTGTATAAAAAACCCGCTCTCCTTTTTGAATGTTCCAGCTGTCCCGGGGTGCGTAATGCTCTCTGATAATACCGGATTTAAGCGGGCTGGATGCAAGTTCAGAGATGAGATAATTAAACAGCTTTTCAAGATATTTTAAATCTGTTTCATCTGCGTCTGAAAGATAGCATCTGTTTATGACTTCTGAGTATTTTTCAAGATCGTTTACAACAAGCAGTCGTGAATGTTTTTTGAAATAACGCGAAACAATACCAGAACCTGAAAACAGATCAAAAATTGAAAGTTTTTCACTGTTGAGTCTTTCCTTTACACGGGACAATCCGTTTCCTATAAAAGCAAGAAGTGCCCTCTTGTTTCCCAGATAGGTAATAAGCTGTTCCGTCAGATATGAGGGATTTTCCCTTTCTGTTTCTTCGGTCATTAAACTGTCCGCCCTGGTGCTCATAATTAAATATTAGCATAAAAAAATTTAAATCAGTATAACTATTGCTGCTTTTTAAAATAAGATGATATAGCCCCTGCTAGTGCAAAATAATCTTCCCTTTTGGAGTAAATACCTGTTGAAATTCTTATCGATTTTTCTGCCCGCCCGGCATCCCTTCCCATGCTGGTCAGTATAGCTGAGGGCCCGTTGATGTCCTCTGTGCAGGCGCTGAAGCGGCTTACGCATATCCTTTTTTCCGCCATGTAGTCAAGAAAACTTTCCATATCATCTATTTCGGGGATGCTGATGCAGAGTACTCCGGGAACCTTCCTCGATGGTGATTCAACATTTATTTCAAAAGAGAGTTTTAAAAGAATTCCAAGCCCCTCTGAGGTGAGGATTTCAAGCCTCTCCAGATCTTTTTTTAAATTAGCGCTGTGGTATTCAAGAGCTTTTGCCAGTGCCGCGGCAGAGTGGGTGTTTTCAGTGCCCGGGAAAAGAGAACCTTCCTGGCTGCCCCCGTACCTGAAGCTGCCCAGTTTAAAATCATCCGGTACTGAAAGGATTCCGCACCCCTTGGGAGCATAGAGTTTGTGGCTGCTTAAGGCAAACATTTCGCAGTAATTCCTCCACTCCTCGACCGGCATCCTTGCCGCTGACTGGACCGCGTCCATAAAGACCATGGCATCATACTGCTTTGCGATATCTGATATTTCTTTTAAAGGCTGAATCCCTCCAGTCTCATGATTTACAGGGGAATAAACAATGATATTATTCTTTTTCTGATTTCTCTCCAGAACAGTTTCAAGCTCTGCAGGGGCGATAGCCCCTTCTGAATCAACATCAAGTATTTTGTATCTGCCCGCCGGCAGGCTGGTAATATTATTAAGCACTGCTGAATGTTCAATTGCTGTTGTGATAAAAAAGGATTTCTTATCCGCGCGGTAAAGCCCATTGATACCTGCAAAAAGCGCTTCCGTGCCGGATGAGCAGAAATGGATTTCTTCAGGCATTGATTTAAAACAGGAAGCGGCAGTTGTCCTGCTCCTGTCAAGGTCTTCCCATGCTTTAAGCCCTGCCGTATGATAGCTTGAAGGGTTTCCCCATTTATTTCTGCATGAATCTTCAAATGCCCCGATGCATTCAGTCAGTACCGGCGTTGTCGCGTTGTAATCCATGTAGATTAAATCAGCCGGCAGTGAGGTTTTCAGTTTTTCAAGAAGTGCCCTGTTCTTTTCGCAGTTGCATGCCATGATTTTTTATCGTCCTTTAGCGGCGGTTAGTCAATATCCTTACTCTGTATTTTGCCCGACAGGGATAAGACAGAAACTACTCTTTCTCTCCGTTATGCGCGGATAATCCGGCTATTTTATCAAAAAGTTTTTTGAGCTTTTTCTTTTCCCTGCCGTTGATGTTAGCCCGGGAGAAGATGTCCCTTAGAAATACCTTCAGGTCGCTGTTGTCAGTTATTCTGAAAAAGCCCAGTTTCCCAAGGGATGAGGTGATATCTTCCGCAAGAGAGTTCACCTCGCTGAGGGAAGCCCTTTTTTCAGCCTCTGCAATATTGGGATCGACGTCGCGAATAGGCTCGCCGGCCTGTTTTTCAATATCAGGGAGGCGGGAATATAAAACATAGGCCATAATCTGTACAGCGTGGGAAAGGTTTAGTGACGGGAAAAGGGGAGATGAGGGGATTACAGTGCTTATTGTGCACTCTTTAAGCTCATCATCCCTAAGTCCGTGCTTCTCGTTCCCGAAAACCAGGGCTGCTTTTCCGTATCCTTTTTCAATGATAAAATCCGCTGTCTCTTCAGGTGAGAATGAAGTGTATTTTCTCTTTTTCCCGATCCTTCTTGTGGCAGCTGATGCGAAACTGATATCAGAGAGGGCTTCTTTGAGCGTCGAAAACTCCTCCCTTTTTTCATAAATTTCAAATGCATGCACAGAGATGTAGCTGATTTTATTCTCATCATATGCTTTGGGATTTACAATTCTCAGCCTTGTAAGACCCATGTTTTTCATTGCGCGGCAAATTGAGCCTATATTGGAGCTTTCATCCGGAGATACAAGGATTACATATATTTTGTCGAGTATATTGCCCATAATAAAACCATTAAAACAAATATTTTAAAAAAAATATATTACTATCAATAGATATAGAGCCATGATTTTGATAATATAAATCACCATGGACAGATTTACACAAAAAATTGAAGATGTTTTTTTCCCTCCTATTGTTAAATTCAAGGCAGAGGCCGCAAAAAGACTTGATTACTCCAAGCCTGTTCTGAATCTTAATCAGGCAATCCCGAATTATCAGCCCCCTGTTGTAATAAAAGAGGCGATAAAGAAAGAGCTTGATAATCCCTCTTTCTGCTTTTATACATTTGACGAGGGGATTCCCCAGCTGAGGGAAGCAGTTTCAGACTCGCTCAACAGTACATATGAGACAAAAGTAAAACCCGGCAATATCTGTGTCGTACCCGGAGCCAACAACGGATTTTTCTCCATGCTGCCTGTTATTGCATCAGCAGGTGATGAGATTATCATACTGACCCCTTTTTATTTCAATCATTATATGTCCCTGAAAATAGCAGGTATTACTCCGGTTGAGATTGTCCTTGATCCTGAAAACAGTTTCTCACTTCCCTATGATAAAATTATCTCCGCGATTACTGAAAAAACAAAAGCTCTTGTTTTTGTAAATCCTTCAAATCCGACAGGAAGGTCCTACAGCCAGGTGGAAGTGGATACGCTCTATCAGATTTGCAGGAAAAGAAAGGTCTATCTTATAAGTGATGAGGTATACTCCTGTTTTCATGATTCATATCCGGCACCGGCATCTGTCCTTAATAATCCGTCATTTCCTGATTATTCAGTCTGTATAAATTCCTATTCAAAGACGTTCAGTATTACGGGACTGCGTGTCGGATTTATAGCAGCATCTGAGGATTTTATTCATCACTTTACAAAAGTGCAGGATTCAAATGTTGTATGTGTTTCGACACTGTCGCAGGCGGCAGCCCTCGCAGGGCTTAAATACGGTAAAGAGTGGCTTGAAGAGAAAATAATTTTTTCAAGAGAGAAGAAAGATAAATTCCTTAAATACTTCAGGGAGTCAGGGAGCACTTTTTTCTCGATTGTCTCGTCAGGCTCTTTTTTTGTCTATCTTAATTTTAAAGACCGGAGCATCAAAGCGCCTCAGCTCTGCTACAGTATGATGGAAACGGAAAACCTTGTAACGCTGCCGGGTGAATATTTCGGCTCAGAACAGGACTATGCTATCCGTCTTGCACTCGGCAACCTGCATGAGCATGAGATTGCCCCTGCAGTTGAAAAACTTGTCAGGTTCAGGGGATAGATTACAGTATTCGGAAATAGTTGTACGGGGAGGGGAATTTCTGTTCCCCGGGGAGTATAAATGCGGGAAGCTGAAAAAGAACTGATTGAAATTATCCTGACTCTTAATCTGTTTTACTACTGCGGGAATGGAAACGGCGCAGGAGAAGGCCTTTTCATGCTTACCGAAAAGGACAGGGCCCCTTTTTTTATTGATATCAACGGTGTCGCATCATTTCCTCATTACAGGAAAATATTCCTGGATGCTTTTTTATCTTCAATTAAGAATTTGACTGAAAAAGTGGGCAGTGAAAGCGGCGGTGCGGGTAATCATCTGACACTTGCGGCGTGCGGACATTCGGCAATACCTTTCGCTTCCATGGCGGCGGAGAAGCTTTCCCTCCCCATGGTTTATATTAGGGAAAGCGCAAAAAAGCACGGTAAAAAGAATATGATTGAGGGCTCAATCAGTGATGGCAGTGACTGCATTATATTTACAGAAACCTACTCATCCGCTGCCGGAATAGAAAGCGCCGTAAAGGGTCTTCTGGAAAGGAAATGCAGAATAATCGGCATTTCCTCATTAATAAACATGACTGGTGAAAATACCATTGATATTGAAGGTGAAAGAAAGCCTGTTGAAAGCCCGCTTTCGCTTAAATCACTGATTGATTATGCTGAAAAAACCAAAGCTCTGCCGGAGAAAATTATTAAGTCAGCGCGCAGCTGGATGAGTGTGTTTGAAACTGATGCGGAGGATGATGCCGCAGTTATAACAGCAGTCTCACCATCTGCTTCAGAAGATGCGGGATGGGTAACAGTATCCGGGTCTCAGAAAAATGAAACAGATGCTGCAGAAATTCTCCTTGATTTAAAGGCTGTTACCCTTTCTGTCTCATCCCCTTACCGGTATGCCTCCGGAATATTAAGCCCGATTTACTGCGACAACCGTCTTATGATTTCTTCACCTGCCAAATGGAAAGTTGTTATTGAAATCATGGAGAATATTATCAAAAACCGGATAGGACTTGAGAACATTGAGGTAATCGCTGGAACTTCCACTGCCGGTATTCCACACGCAGCCCGCCTTGCATCATCACTAGGCCTTCCGCTAGTCTATGTTAAGTCAGAAAAAGGGGAGAGAGGGAAAAAATCCAATATCGAAGGGCTACTTCCGTACGGTAAAAGAGTGCTGGTTGTTGAAGATCTTGTAAGCACAGGAAAAAGCTCAATAGAGGCCGTGAGAATCCTCCGCGGGCACGGTGCAATAGTTGAAAGCTGTATCGCGATATTCAGCTATCAGATGAAATCTGCGCTTGATATATTCTCTGAAGAAAAATGCGCCCTTTATACAGCCTCGAATTTCAGCGTACTGATTAAAACCGCAGTTGAAAAAAAATATATAACGGAAGAAGAGGCTGAGAAGGCTGTAAGCTGGAACATGAATCCTGAAGGGTGGGGGAAAACACATGGCCATGAATGAAAATTTCGCGGATTCTCTTATCAGGGAAATAGATTCAAGGAAAAACCCGTCTGCAGCAGGTCTTGACCCTTCGCTTGCAAACCTGCCGCCGGAAATACTTGAAAAATACAGATTGTCATCAGGGAATATGAGCTTTAAAGCCGCATCGGATGCTGTGCTTGATTTCAACAAAAATCTTATTGACTGCCTTTATGATATTGTCCCTGCTGTCAAGCTTCAGTCGGCATATTATGAGCAGCTTGGTCCGGACGGGATATCGGCTCTGCTTGAAACCGCAAAGTACGCAAAATCAAAAGGGCTTATTGTAATCGGGGATGTAAAGCGGAATGATATCGGCAGCACCTGCGGCGCGTATTCTTCAGCCTACATCGGCAGGGTAGACCTTCTGGGAGCTGAAACTCCTCTATTTGATTTCGACGCAATAACTGTCAACAGCTATCTCGGTTATGAAGGAATTGAACCTTTTTTAAAGGACTGCCGCCTTTACGGCAAAGGTATTTTTTCGCTTGTGAAAACTTCAAACAAAGGATCTCTGGAATTTCAGGGAGTGATGACAGATAACGGACCTAATTACTCTGTGATGGGACGGCTTGTTTCAGAGTGGGGCAGGTCCCTTACCGGCTCATCCGGATACAGTTCAGCCGGGGCTGTTGTGGGGGCTACATTCCCTCATGAGGCAAAGCTTTTAAGGGAAGAGATGAAAAACTCGTTTTTTCTTGTGCCGGGTTACGGCGCTCAGGGAGGAGGGGCGGAAGGCGTTATCAACTGTTTCAACCCTGACGGATGCGGCGCAATTATTAATTCTTCCCGCGCGATAATGTATGCGTACATGAAAGAGAATGACAGCAAAAATTATAAAAAACACGCAAGAGATGAAGCGTTAAGGATGAAAAAAGAAATTTCAGATGAACTTATGAAAAGAGGAATTTGCAGATGGGAGAATTAAGATGAGAAAACCTGTTTATGAAATAGCAGCTGTTCATGATTTATCAGGTTACGGCAGGTGTTCACTTACTGTCGCTATTCCTATTCTGTCCTGTATGGGAATGCAGGTGTGTCCTCTGCCTACATCCATTCTTTCAACCCATACGGGCGGTTTCAGGGATTACACTTTTTTTGATTTTACTGACCAGATGCAGGGGATAATTGACCACTGGAAAAAGCTGGATATCAGTTTTGACGCTATCTATACAGGCTTTCTGGGTTCATCAAGGCAGATAGACATAATCGCGGATTTCATTGACCGTTTTCATCATGATAATCTTCTTGTTGTTGTTGATCCAGTTATGGGCGATGAGGGCGAGCTTTATGATACTATCGGCACACCTATTGTCGAGGGGATGAAAAAGCTTGTTAAAAAGGCTGACCTCATTACACCCAATATTACAGAAGCCGCTATTCTGCTTGGTGAGAAAAATTACGGTAAACTTACTGTCAAAGAGATTAAAGAGATTCTTGAAAAATTGTCTGATATCGGCCCGGGGATGGTAGTTGTAACAAGTGTGATATGTGAAAATGAAAAACATCCGGTTGTTGTCGCTTATAAAAGGAAAAGCGGAAGATACTGGAAAATACGCAGCGATTACTTCCCTGTCTATTATCCCGGTACCGGCGATATTTTTTCAAGCATAATGACAGGGTGTATCCTCAGGGGCGACAGTCTTCCTGTATCAGCCGCTACAGCTGTCGAGTTTATCTCGGCGGCAATAAAGGAAACCTACGGCCACGATCTTCCGCCCCGCAACGGCATAATGTTTGAGAAGGTCCTTAACCTCCTCGCAGGTACAAAGCTTTCAGGATTTTTGAATATTTCAGCATTATGATAGTAACAGATTTTGACGGCACATTATTCAGCGATTCTCACAGTTTCAACGATAAAGACCTGGCAACACTAAAGTATCTTGGCGAAAAGGGAATATTACGGGTAATTGCGACAGGAAGGTCGCTTTTCTCCGCAAACAAAGTCATACCGCCTGATTTCCCGATCGACTATCTGGTGTTTTCTTCAGGCGCAGGAATAATGGAATGGAAAAGCAGGGAAATAATCAGTCTCTTCTCTCTCAAGAGGTCCCAGATAAAGGCAGCCTCCGAAATACTTATCAGCGGCGCTTTTAATTTTATGCTGCATAAGAAAATCCCTGATAATCATTTTTTTTATTACTGCCGCCATACCGGCGATGACGATGATTTTGATAGAAGGTGCAGATTATATACCGGCTATTCAATGGAGTGGGATGAGAGTGCCGTAGAAGCAATGGAAGAGGCTTGTCAATTTGTCGTAATAATTCCTTATACTGACAATGCTGATCCTCTCTCGAGATTCAGCGTATTAAAAAGCGCTCTTGATGAGCAGGGAAATCTGCATATCATAAGGGCAACATCCCCGATTGATAAAAAAACACTATGGATAGAGATTTTTCCGGCAGGAGTTTCAAAGGCACACGCGGTAAAAACCATTGCGGATATAAAAGGGATAGATTATAAATATATTGCCGCTGTGGGCAACGATTTTAACGATCTGGATATGCTTAGGTGGGTAAAAAACAGTTTTGTTGTTGAGAATGCTCCTCCCGAGCTTAAAAAAGAGTTTGTAAACGTCAGGTCAAACAATGACTGCGGATTTACCGAGGCGGTAGAAAAATGGAAGGTCCTTCACAATAAAGGTAATACGGAAACTTTATAAAAAGGCAGGTTTATATGTCAGATGTATCAATCTTTGACAATGCAATAAGAAAGGTAAAGGATTTTCCAAAAAAAGGGATATTGTTTTACGATATAACAGGCCTGCTGATTAAACAGGATGCATTCAGCTACTGCATGGAAAAAATGGTGAAGCTTTATGAGAACAGGGGCATAACAAAAATAGCTGCAGTAGAAGCGAGGGGTTTTATATTCGCATCCCCTCTTGCGTTAAGGCTTAATGTCCCTCTTCTTCTTGTCCGCAAGAAGAACAAACTCCCCGGTGAAAAACTGACAAAAAGTTATTTACTTGAATACGGCGAAGATTCAATTGAAATACATAAAAACGATATAGCTCCCGGTGATAATATTCTTGTTGTTGATGACCTTATCGCAACCGGCGGAACAATAAAAGCTGCCTGCGAACTTCTTGAATCTGCCGGAGCTTCCATAGAAGAGATTTTTGCGGTAATCGGCCTCCCATTTCTTGACTATAACAAGAAACTTACCAGATACCGGATTAGTACTTTCATTAATTATGAAAGCGAATAAACAGCGCCGCTGCAGTAAATGCAGCAGAAACGGTACTGAAAAAAATAAGGGCAGATATTGACATAAAACTGATATTTGGATATTTTAAGAACGAATTTATTGCCCGATAGTGTAACGGTAACACTCATGATTCTGGATCATGTTTTGGGGGTTCAAATCCTCCTCGGGCAGAAAAATCTGATAGGGCCCCTTCGTCTATCGGTTAGGACAGGAGATTCTCATTCTTCAAAGAGGGGTTCGATTCCCCTAGGGGCTATTAAAAACCTGTTCAGTAATTGCTTATTGAACAGGTTTTTGTTTCTGCACTGCGTTTGTAATACCAAATTATTCTACTTTTTATTCACTGATAATCAGTGTAATAATTGTCTTAACTATTATCTGCTCTGTCAATTTACATAACGAATATTTTTTTCAGAGAAAGGTCTCCGGTTTATTTTTGTATCAATATAGGTCTTACCGTAAAATCAAAAGTTTTTCCGGTATTGTATGAGTAAAAATACCTGGATTACTGTGAAATATAAGACAAATTGAATATTGAATAAAAAATGTATAGAGAGAATCCTGATTTGGAGTTAACATATCAATGAAACATTATGCCTTTAATCAGCTTAGAAGCGGCAGTTAATATATTTCATAGTTAAAATTATAAATAGTAAACTGAATATACGCTTCATATCCTCATTCTTTTGATGAATACAACAGGTGATAAGGAGAAATAAATGAGTCGTATCTGCTATGCAGCATATAATGAAGATTTCATTAAACTGGCAGAAGGAATATTTAAAAAGCTGGGTAAAGATGTTGACATTCAGATATATGATCCTGGAAATCCCGGAGAGCTTGAGAAAAAAGGCCTCAGGGTCCTTATGGCACGCGGAGCAACCGCAATGAAAATAAGAAAAGCAGTGGATCTTCCAGTTGTGGAAATACCTATCCCTTTTGAGGACCTGATTCAGGCTTTAAATACAGCAAGCAGAATTGGCAGGAGAATCGGTGTCGTCGGGTCAGGCAATCTTCTGCAGGGTCTTGATAATCTTAATCCCCTTTTAAATGTAAGCATAACTCAGGTTCAGGCAAGAAATGAAGACGATACAATCAAGCAAATGCTTAAACTTAAAAATGAAGGCATAGATGTATTCGTAGGAGGGAAACTGCAGGCGCGTATCGCAAAAAAACTGCAGATGAATTACGTAAGGATTGATTTCAGCGAAAAAGCGCTTTCTTATGCAATTTCCGAAGCTGAGGCCTTGCTCGATACAACCTTCTGTAATGTGAGAAAAAATGAAGAGCTTAACGCAGTTCTAAACCATACACAGGAAGGGTATATAGCAATCGATACTTTCGGGACAATTTCAATGATTAATAAAACTGCCCTTAAACTGCTTCCGGATAATCAAAACCCCATAGACAACCCTCTTATAGATATTTTTCCTGAGTTAAAAGATCTTCTGGAAGTATTAACAACCGGAACAGCAAGGATGCAGGAGATATTATACCTTAAAGGAACATCTGTCCTGTGTGATATGATTCCCCTAAAACTGGGCAACAATGAGAGAATAGGAGCGATTGCAACATTTAATGATACAAAAACCATAACTATGGGAGAACAGAAAATCCGGAATAAACTGATGAGTAAGGGATTGATAGCAGAATATCATTTTGATGATATAAAAGGGTGCAGCAGTGAAATCAGGGAATGTATTAAAAACGCGAAACTGTTTTCAGCATCAGATTTAACTGTGCTGATAACCGGGGAAACCGGAATAGGAAAGGAATTATTCGCCCAGAGTATCCATAATTCAGGAGAAAGAAAAAAAGGGCCTTTTGTCGCTGTGAACTGCGCCTCGCTTCCTGAAAGTATTCTTGAAAGCGAATTGTTCGGATATGAGGAGGGTGCGTTTACAGGCGCCAAAAAAAACGGAAAACCGGGTCTGTTCGAACTTTCTCACAAAGGAACAATATTTCTGGATGAGATAAGCGAAATGCCACTGGTACTGCAGGGAAGACTGCTTAGAGTTCTTCAGGAAAGAAAGGTGATGAGACTTGGAAGTGACCGTTTTATCCGGATTGATGTAAGGATAATCGCGGCGACCAACAAAAAACTTAGAGAACTTGTAAATGAAAAAAAATTCCGGGCGGATCTTTTTTTCCGGCTTAATGTACTGACATTATTTATACCTCCTCTTAGAGAAAGACAGGAGGATATTATTGAGCTTTTCATGGAACTCTGGAATTATTCGTCAAAAAGCAGAAAACTTGAAATACTGGACAGTGCTGTAGAAGCGCTGGAAGAATACAATTGGCCTGGTAATGTAAGACAGCTGAAGAATTTCATTTCAAAGCTGAGTATTATCAACACAGAAGAGGTAATAACAGGGGAGATCATAAAAACAATGATAAAAAAATATGAACCCTGTATAGATGAAGAAAAAAAAGAAACAATGTCTTATAAAGGCAGTAAAACAATTTCTGAAAGAGAGGTGAAAGAAGCCCTGATAAAAGCTGAAGGAAGTCATAGCCGTGCAGCAGAAATCCTTCAGATACACCGGAGTACCTTGTGGAGACTTTGCAGGAAATTTAAGTTCTGAAAAACTTTTTTAATGTTGCAAAAAACGTTGCAAATGTTTCATGTAAAACATCTGCAACACTATAACTAATGATTTTCAGGACAGACAGCCGCATAATCCCTCTAGATTATTTATTTTTAAGCCGTTTAAAGCAGAAAAACAGTCAATTATCGTAAAATTATTCAAAATCCCAGATAACCTATCAAAATCTCAAGTTTGGCACAGTAATTGCTGTTACTTATGCAATTATAAGAATTATAAAGAGGATAATTGTGATTGACTTAAGAAGTGATACTCTGACAAAGCCTACAAAAGCTATGTACTCTGCAATGATGAATGCTGAGCTGGGAGATGAAGGAAGACTGACAGATGATAAAAGAGGCGGCGATCCTACAATACGGCTGCTTGAAGACAGGGCGTCTGAAATAACAGGCAAGGAATCTGCCCTGTTTTGTGTAAGCGGTTCAATGGGAAATCTACTCGCCCTTATGACATATACAAATTATGGTGATTATTGTGCTGTGAACGAAAATCTTCATGTGTGCCGGAGCGAAAAAGGTATTTTTGCGGACAGACCCGGAGGTATCAAACCGCTTTTTTACGATACTGATTTACTCGGCACACCGGATATTGCATCTATTGATGAACTGTTAAATAAAAACAGTGTAAAAGCGGCATGCATTGAAAATACAAATAATTTTTTCGGAGGCACCTGTATAACACCCGATTATATCGCAGATATTTCAAAAACCGTAAAGAAATATAATGTTCCTCTTCATATGGACGGAGCAAGATTGTTTAACGCCTCAGTATATCTAAACGCAGATGCAAAGGAAATTACAAGGCATGTTGATTCAGTGATGTTCTGTATCTCCAAAGGACTTGGAGCACCTGTAGGGTCTCTTCTTTGCGGTAAAAAAGATTTTATTGAAAAAGCAAGGGAGAATAAAAAATATTTGGGAGGTGTTGTCAGACAGGGGGGTATTGTAGCGGCTGCGGGGATACAGGCCCTTGATACAGAAATACCTCTTTTGAAAATCGATCATGATAACACAAAAATGCTTGCTGACTTGCTGTCTGAAATACCTGAATTGAAGATCAATAAAAAATCTGTACAGACAAATCTTCTGAAAATTGACATTTCCGGAACAGGAATGGCTGCTGATATTTTTACAGGGAAGTTAAAGGAAAAAGGATTACTGGTAAATGCTGTTGACTCAGGAAGTATCAGAATTGTTTTATACAAGGAAATAAACCGCAGACAGGTCGAAGAATCTGTTCAAATTATAAAAAGCTGTTTATAGCAGCCGAAAAATGTCTCTTATATAGAAGGTCAAAATGTACCTTCTAATTTTATATTCAGGAGTACTATATGTATAAATGGTGGAAAAAACAATCGCTTTCCATGAAAGTCCTAATCGGAATGGTTCTCGGTATCGCAGTTGGGATGATATGGGGACCAGGCGCAGTACAAATCAAATTTATCGGCGATATTTTTATTAATTTGCTTCAAATGGCCCTTATCCCGATAGTTTTATTTGTAATGAGTTCTGCAATCTGCAGTGCAAAAAATCCTAAAACACTGGGAAACATCGGTGGAAAGGTTATTGCCTATTATATGCTTACAACAGTATTGGCTGCTGTAGTCGGGCTTGTTGTCGGTAAAGTGCTTCGGCCTGGTGTTGGATTCTCATTTGCAGGTATTTCAACAGAGGGTGTAAAACTGGCAGAATTTACATCATTTCAGGATTTTATCCTCGACCTGTTTCCGAAAAACATTATAAGTTCGATGAGCTCTGGGAATGTACTTCATGTTGCTGTTTTTTCAATCTTCATAGGGCTTGCAGTTGTTTTTATGGGTGAAAAAGGAGAACCAGTAAGAAAGGGTCTCAAGTACATGTCGGATCTTGTACAGTCTCTGGTCGGAATAATAATTTCCTTTTCACCTATTGGCGTATTCTGTCTGATGGCGGCTACTTTCGGTAAATACGGTTCTTCACTTTTTGGTCCCATAGCTAAACTGCTTGGAACTTTCTATCTGGGAGCTATAGTACATTTCCTCCTTGTTTATATCCTCCTGCTTTGGATAGTAACTAAAATATCTCCATGGACATTTATCAAAAAAGCATCTGCATTAATGATTTATACCATGAGTACCTGCAGCAGCACCGCTTCAATTCCTATAAATCTTAAAATAGCAAAAGAGGAATTTAACCTTTCCGATGCTGTGGCGAATTTTACAATTCCGCTTGGTTCCCAGATAAATAAGGACGGGAACGGAGTTCTGCTTCCTATCGTTCTTATTTTTACAGCACAGGCGGCAGGAATTTCAATTTCTATTCCCCAGATGTTCCTTATGGTAGGTTTTGCGGTTCTTGTTACCTTAGGCGGCGGCGGAATTCCCGGTTCTGGTATTGTGAAAATTGCTGTACTTGTAGCTGCATTTAACCTTCCGCTTGAAATAGTACCTATTATGGCCGGTTTATACAGACTTGTGGATATGGGTATAACTACTCTTAACTGCACAGGAGATCTTGCCGGAGCCATAATAATTGACAAACTTGAAGAGAATCGGCTGAAAAAAGAAAAAGTTGCATAGATATTGTTCCCCCCTGTTAAAATACAGGGGGATTAAGTTATGATAATATAATTAAAAGTTTTTTTGCAAAACAGCTGAGGACGGAATGACCGGAGTTGATGACATTATAAATGCAGAGAAGCAGATATCGCCCTATATCAATTTCCAGCCTCTGATTTACAGCAGTTATTTCAGTGAAAAATTCAACAGTAAAATATTTTTTAAACCCGAAAACCTACAGGTAACCGGTTCTTTCAAGATTAGGGGTGCTCTTAATAAAATTCTGTCATTAAATGAAAGTGAAAAAAAATCCGGAATAATTACTGCCTCCTCAGGAAATCACGCACTGGGGGTTGCGTTCGGCGCAAAACTGACTGGCACAAAGGCTGTTGTTGTAATGCCTGAAAACGCTCAGAAAGCAAAGATTGAAGGAGTTAAAATCCTGGGGGCTGATGTTGTATTATTTGGACAAACACCTGTTGAAAGGTATGAGAAGGTATTTCAGCTTCAAAATGAATTTGGATATACACTGATACATTCATGCGATGATTCAAAGGTGATTGCAGGACAAGGTACAATCGGACTCGAAATTATGAAGGATTTAAATAATGCAGACTCTGTAATAGTACCTCTCGGTGCCGGAGCTCTTCTTGCGGGAATAGCCTGTGCAGTAAAAAACTATAATCCCAAAATTCGTGTGATCGGTGTTGAACCTGACGCAATTCCCAGATTCACAGTCAGCAGAAAAGCAAATAAGCCTCAGGATGTCCCATATAATCCGACAATCGCTGACGGTTTAAGAATGACCAGGACTTATCCGCAGCTTTATGAAATGATTGAGAAATATGTTGATGAGATTATAAGCGTTTCAGAGGAGTTCATAAAACAGGCTGCAAGAGAGGTTATTCTGAATGGCAGGCTGGTAGTTGAACCTTCAGGTTCAATCGGTCTGGCTGCAATTCTGTCATGCAGATTAAAGCTGAAAATGGGAAGGAAAAATGTAATTGTATTGTCAGGCGGGAATATAGATCCTGTCATTTTATGTCGATTAATCAGTAATCAGTAAAAATATCAGGGAAACATGGATTTTGAAATCAGCCGTACTACTTCAGCTGTATAATAACTGAAGTTTAAATTGCTGATCATATTTATATGTAAAAAAACTTGATAAGAAAAAAACCTGTTCAGTAATTGCTTATTGAACAGGTTTTTTTATAATCCCCGGGGTTTTACAGCTATTTCAAATCCTGACCCGGTTCATCACGCTTAATTTTCACCCAGAACATATGTGTTGTAATAATAATCAATACTGTCGATCAGCGCTTCCCATGATGCTTCAACAATATTTTCCGAAACTCCGACAGTATCCCATTCAATCTTATGGTCGGTTGTCGTAATAAATACTCTTACTTTCGCGGCAGACGCCGATTCAGGGTTGAGTATTCGCACCTTGTAGTCAATCAGGCTGATTTTTTTGAGAAAAGGGTAGTGCGGAGTCAGGGCATCCCTCAAAGCCTTGTCAAGAGTATCGACAGGGCCGACGCTTACGGCAGCTCCAAGAACATTTTTTCCCAGTGATTGCATGAATATCCTGCCGACAGTTTTGCTCGGAGTATCACCTGTTTTGTAGGATTCAAGGTGATAGTTATTCAATTCGATAATTGGTTCGTATTTTTTTATGGTTTTTCTAATCAGAATATCAAATGATGCTTCCGCGGCCTCATATTCATAACCCTCTTCCTCTTTTTCCTTGAGGACCTCAATGAGGTTCTGAACCTCGGTGCTTCCTTTGTCAAATTCTCCGTATTTTGCCAGTTTATTGACAATAGTGGATTTGCCTGAAAGTTCAGAAAGCAGTATTTTTCTTGAATTGCCGACAAGCTTGCTGTCAATATGCTCCATCAGGTCAGGGGCCTTGTTGATAACGTCTGCATGCTGCCCCGCTTTGTGGCTGAATGCTGCTTCCCCTACATAGGGCTGTCTTTTTTCAGGTATGATATTTCCAATTTCATAAACATATCTCGAAAGAGATGTTATCCTGCTGATTTCCGGGGCAATGCTGGCGTCATAGTCAGTTTTGAGGCAGATATTGGGCGCAATAGCGCAAAGATTTGCGTTGCCGCATCTCTCCCCCCAGCCGTTTATCGTTCCCTGTATCTGGATTGCGCCGTAATCAAGGGCTAAAATCGAATTGGCTACAGCTGTACCGCAGTCATTGTGAAAATGAACCCCGAGCGGGGCAAGCTTATCAACAGGAAGTTTTTTCAGTATATTTATCACTTCGGAGGGGAGAACTCCTCCATTGGTATCGCACAGGACAAGGGTTTTAGCCCCTGCATCAGACGCAGTCCGGAGAACTTTTATTGCGTATTCGCTGTCATCCTTGAATCCGTCAAAAAAATGTTCAAGGTCAAAGAGAACTGTTCTTCCCTGTTTTTTAAGATATGCAATTGAATCGTGAATCATCTCAAGATTTTCCTCAGGCGATGTTCCGAGAACTCTTTCAACATGCCCTTTCCAGGTTTTTCCCACGATCATAATATGTTCAACTTCAGCCTGAAGCAGCGCATTTAAATGATTATCTTTATCTGCCGCAATTCCCGGTTTTTTGGTTGAGCCGAAAGCGACAATTTTTGCGTGCGACAATTTCTCTTTATTCATATGAGTGAAAAAAGATGCCTCTTTTTTATTGGCAAGCGGAAACCCTCCTTCTATATAGTCGAATTTCATCTCATCAAGTTTGTGGGCAATCTTTATCTTGTCTGTAAGCGTAAAGTTTATTTCAATTCCCTGCATTCCGTCACGCAGTGTTGTGTCATATAGTTCAATTTTTTTCATTATTCATTTCCTTTGATAGCAGTATTTTATTAAGCGCGCTTACGTATGCGATTGCACTTGCTTCAAGAATATCTGTTGATGAACCCCTTCCTTTTGAATCAACTCCGTCCACAGAAATTGAAACCTGTACTTCTCCCATCGCCTGTTTTCCAGGTGTAACCGCATGTACCTTGTATTCTTTAAGTATGGCGTTGACTCCTATTGCCCTTTCAATTGCCCTGAAAATAGCATCGACCGGGCCGTCTCCTGTTGCAGCTTCTTCCAGTACAGTATCATTATGTCTTATTTTAATGGTCGCCGTAGGAATGGAAGTATTGCCGGATAATATATTAAAATATTCAAGTTTGTAGGATGATGAGTACATTCCAAGTTCGTCAATTATAATTGTAATGAGATCTTCGTCATAAACCTCTTTTTTTCTGTCCGCAATATAGAGAAATTTGTCAAATATTTTTTTTGACTCTTCTTCTGATATGACAAAACCAAGCTCGCCAATTCTTTTTTTGAATCCGTGGAATCCGGAATGCCTACCCAGAACAATATCGCTGCTGCCCCTGCCAATTGAGGAGGGAGTCATGATTTCATAGGTTTCCCTGTGTTTTAACAGTCCGTCCTGGTGGATTCCTGATTCATGGGCAAATGCGTTATCGCCCACAACGGGTTTGTTTCTTGAGATTTCAAGCCCTGTAATGTTTGAAATAAGTCTTGATGAATTATATATCTGATTTGTTTTGATGTTAGTGGTATATTTAAGCAGGTCTTTTCTGACTGACATAACCATGATTAATTCTTCAAGAGCGGCGTTGCCGGCCCTTTCTCCAATTCCGTTGATTGTCACTTCTGCCTGTCTTGCTCCGGCCTCTATGGCGGCAAGGGTGTTGGCAACCGCAAGTCCAAGATCGTTATGGCAATGCACAGAGATAATTGCCTTGTCAATATTGGGTACATTGTTTTTTATCCCGGTTATTATATTACTCATCTCCTGCGGGATTGTGTAGCCTACCGTATCCGGTATATTGATGATTGTCGCACCGGCCTCTATTACTTTTTCTATTATTGAATATAAAAACGGCAGGTCACTTCTGGTTGCGTCTTCAGGTGAAAACTCAACTTCCGCGGCCTTGTTCTTCGCGTATTTTACAGCTTTTACTGCCATCTGAATTATTTCTTCAGGGGGTTTGTTGAATTTGTATTTCATGTGTATTGGTGATGTTGCGATAAAGGTGTGGATCCTTGAATGCTGTGCTTTTGCTACTGCTTCTGCTGCAATATCAATATCCTTTTCAACCGCTCTTGCGAGCGCAGTTATAACAGGTCCCTTGATATTTTCTGAAATCATTTTGCAGGCCTGAAACTGCTGGGGAGATGAAACAGGAAACCCGGTTTCAATCGCGTCAACTCCCATCCTTGATATCTGTACAGCAACCTCATATTTTTGTTCCACAGTCATTGATGCGCCGGGGGATTGTTCTCCGTCCCTGAGTGTCGTATCAAAAATAAATATACGCTCCATTAAAAAACTCCTTTTAAAATTTCAACTTGAAAATTCTGCTTAACAATTCAATTAAAAATCCGGTCGATAAATTAATTGAATAAAAAAAAACCGTCCAACCCTTGCGGGAAGGACGGCGTAAAAGCCGATACAAAACAACAGTTTATCCTTCCTGCATACCATTCCCTGTTAGTAGAATGATGTTAATGAGTAGGATAATAATAGAAATAATGGTTTTCTGTCTGTAATTAATATTCATTGTGCATATAATTAACCGGCACATAAAAAAAGTCAAGACTTTTTTTATATTTTAGCTGATGCGCTGTTCTTTTTTTATTTATTGCTTGACCATGTTAATTTTATAACTGAAAATATTAATTATGGGTGTATTAAAAGGGTTCGAACAGCTGGCCCATGAACTTCCTGAAGATGAACGGAATGACCTGCTGAATGAACTTAAAGACGAACTCCGCGCTTATTCCAATACCGGGCATGTTGATACAGCAGATGAAAATTCTGCTGTTGACCTTTCCGCAGCAGAAAATGAAGAGGGATCAATAAAGGATCCAAAATATCTGGAGAAGATCTACAGCAAAATACCTCTAGTCGAGAAAATAATGGTAATTTTCAGAAAACTGTTCACAGGTAAAAGTATTGAACAGCTTATTGAAGATTATATTCTTAAGAAACTTGGAAAGGAAATTGAAGCCTCATTCCCGGGGCTGATTGACGCAAAGAACAGCAGACTAAAAGAACGTTTTTACAGTGAAATATCCATATTTGCCGGGAGTATTGATGTTTTTTCCCAGCCCATAAATTATATAAGCAAGGCGGGACCTGCGTTATTTTACCGCTATGCAGCATCCAGGGAAATGTCGGGTTTTGAAGAACATCTTAAACAGAATACCAGCCCTGAATCAATTTATGCTTCCGGAAGTCTAAAAAATTATGAAGACTTAAAGCTCGAGATCAATGTTAAATATAATGAAATTATGGATTCTGTTGATGCTGATGAAAAAAAGAACATGTATGGACTCGCACGTTCACTTTTTTATGTAACCCAGCTGGTCTTATATCCCTATGAATTACTTAAAAAAAATTTTGTTATTGATGCAAGCGGTTACAGATTCTGTCAGTTTGCAGGCGCAAGAAAACTTTTAGGACAGCTGGACACCCTTATCACCAGTATGACATCGGAAATAATGGATTATCAATTGTTCTGCAATTATCTTTTTGATTTTTATTTAACAGGCAATGAAACAGGCACAGACTCTTCAGGTACTGACGAATATCCTGCAAAAGCAAAAAAGAAGGCAATGGAGGCTGTGTCTCAAATTTATTCACTTAAAAAAACAATTCCTTTCAAAAAAATACTTAAACTGATATATAAAAATACTGAATATAAACCAGGCCGTATTTCCGGCGGTGAAGAGTGGTTTGCCATATATAAACAGCTTCTTAAGGATGAAATTGATGAAATAACTGAAAATTTCATATTCAGACAGAAGAAAAAGAGTGTTGTAGCAAAAATGAGAGCATTTATTCCGGAAATGCCGGTGGCTGAAAAGTATTATTTTATATTCAGACTCGGCAGTAATTCTTTCCCTCTTAAAAAATCAAATCTGTTATATTATTTATACATATTTTATCAAAAATATTACATGAAGATAGTTGAAAAAACAGCATCAGTAATCATGCTTGACGGCAATTTTTACAAGGAATCAAATAAAAAGGAACTTAATGAGGCATTTAACCACATCAATTCTTTTAGTGAATCATATCAGGAATATGTTTCAAAAATCGGGATTGATACTCAATCAGACAATGATACTCTTTCTTATGCTCAGGATAAACATACAACCGGCGGAAAGAAAAAGAAGAAAGAAACTATGGTAAAAGTTTTGTCTAAAGAAGGGTACAGGCTTTATAAAAGTTATTATGATGCTTTTATCTCAATCAAGAATATCCTGGGCGGTGTTGCGACAGGTAACGCTTCCGGTAAATATGATACACTCTCCAATCTTTCCGTAGTCTGCGAGGAGAAAACCAGTATGTCTGTAATTGCTATTGATAAAATGTACCGGCAGCTGTCTGAAATACTCAATATCTTCAAGGAATACGATGAGCTTGAAAATGATGAATATGAATGAATACAGTAATCTGCTGCATTCCATGAAATTCCCGGGGACAGATGTACCGGGTGCTTTTCTGACAAAATCCTCTTCAGGCGATATGGGAAGAAACAGCCTGCCTGCAAATAAGAACCGCCTTGAAATCATGAATCTGCTCGGAATAAAGGATCTTGTAACCCTCAATCAGAATCATACACGGATAGTCTTTACTGCTGATGAAATTGCCGGTCTGACAAATGTTACAGGTGACGGTCTGATAACGGCAGGGCGGGAAACGCTTGCGGTAACGGTTGCGGACTGTCTGCCCATTTTCCTTTTTGACGGGGTAAAAAAAGTGTACGGCATTGTCCATTCAGGATGGAAAGGGACAGGGATTGCTGTAAATGCTTTAAGGAAAATGGGAAAAGAGTATGGATCAAGGGCTTCAGATATCAGCGTTATTATCGGCCCCTCAATAGGGAAATGCTGCTATGAGGTGGACAGGGAGAGGGCGGAAAACTTTGCTTCTGAATGGGGCAGCGATTCAGTTGTCCACAACGGATCACATTTTTTTCTTGACCTGCAGAAAGCCAACCTGACAGCACTTACCGCGGAAGGGATAAAGACTATCGAAATTGCAGATGCATGTACCTGCTGCGGCAGCGGGTTTTACTCATACAGAAGGGACGGGGCCAAAGAATTTTCTCTTATGCTTGCACTAATCGGCTATTTTGGATAATTTATTCTCATGAAAGATATCAAAGTGCAGCTCCAGAAAAAAGTTTATAAAGCTATAAAAAAAATAGCCGGAGATAATGAAATACTCCCTGAAAATGTGATAGTTGAAAACCCACCAAAGCCGGAACTGGGCGATATAGCATTTCCCATGTTCCCCTACGCAAAGATATTAAAAAAATCTCCTGCTTCAATTGCAGTCCTGATTTCTGACATCCTATCGGCTGATGACAATCTCAACATGTACAAACCTGAAGGCCCGTATGTCAATATCAGACTCGGAAGGGAGAATATAACAAAGCAGACATTTTCTGATGTCGAAGAGAAAAAAGACAGATACGGATTCAATACATCAAGACAGAATGAAAAGATAATGGTCGAGTTTTCCTGCCCGAATACCAATAAGCCTCTTCATCTTGGACATCTGAGAAATGACTCGATTGGTGAAAGTATTTCAAAAATACTCGCATTCAACGGAGCTGCCGTGTCAAAGGTCAACCTTATAAACGACAGGGGAATACATATCTGTAAATCAATGCTTGCCTACAGGGAATTCGGAGGAGGAACTACACCTGAATCTGAAAAAATCAAAAGTGATCATTTTGTCGGAAAATACTATGTCGAGTTTGACAAGTGGCTTAAGAAAAATCCTGAGGCTGATAAAATGGCCCGTGATATGCTTCTTGCCTGGGAAAAAGGCGACCCTGAAGTTAGGGATCTCTGGACTAAAATGAATAAATGGACTGTTGACGGCATTGAAGAAACATACAGAAAGACAGGAGTCTCCTTTGACAGGATATATTATGAAAGTCAGACATATACGGCAGGCAGGGATGAAATTCTTAAAGGGCTTGAAAAAGGGGTTTTTTACAGGGATGAGAATAACACGGTGTGGGTTGATCTATCTGATATAAATCTGGACAAAAAAGTCCTTTTAAGGGGAGACGGAACATCGCTTTATCTTACCCAGGATATCGGGACTGCCATTGCCCGCCATAATGACTGGCCGTTCAATACACTGATTTATGTAGTAGCATCCGAACAGCAGTACCACTTTAAAGTCCTTTTCCATATACTCGGAAAACTCGGCTATGAATGGGCTGATAAGCTTTATCATCTTTCCTACGGAATGGTTAATCTTCCTGAGGGGAGAATGAAATCAAGGGAGGGCACGGTTGTGGATGCCGATGATTTAATAGCGGAATTATCCGCTCTTGCCGCCGCCGAGATAAAAAACAAGGAGAGGGAAGAAGAGGTCGGCAATATCGATTCGACTTCGGAGAAGATTGCACTTGGAGCATTGAATTATTTTCTCCTTTCCGCGGCGCCGACAAAGGATATGATATTTAACCCGGCCGAATCACTCTCTTTTAACGGTAACACAGGCCCTTATCTGCAATATATGGGAGCAAGAATCAGCAGCATATTGAGAAAATACGGAAACACGGAAGAGCTTAAAAAGGTGGATCTAAGCCTTCTGAGCCTTGACGATGAATGGGAAATCATAAAACTTATCCATATTTTTCCTGAGACAGTAGAAGAGGCTGGACGGGAACTGAACCCATCCCTGCTTGCCTCCTATATTTATGAGCTGGCAAAAAAATTCAGTAAATATTACCATGATTATCCTGTGCTTAATAACGAGAATAAGTCACTTGTAGGCGCAAGGGCAGCTCTTTGCAGCGCGGTAAGGCAGGTTTTCGAGAACTGTTTCAGCCTTATCGGCATACCTTATCTTGATGCCATGTGATAATTTAAAAATCTGCTCCTATTGACCAGTCCTGATTATTATGATATATCAATATACTGAAATTCAGTATATGGTGGGAAAAAAATGTACGCACTGGTAGAAATCAAAGGTAAGCAGTATAAAGCAGAAAAAGGTTCTGTTTTAAGAATCGACAGAGTAGAGCTGGAAAAGGGAAATGAACTGGAATTTGACAAGGTATTGATGCTTAGAGGCGATAAGGATGATATAAAAATTGGAATGCCTTATCTTGCAGGCGTTAAAGTTCAGGCAGTAGTTGAAGATCAGATCAGGGATAAAAAAGTAGTTGTATTTAAATACAAGAAAAGAAAAAACTACAGAAGAACAAAAGGGCACAAACAGCCCTATACAATGATTAAAGTCAGCGAAATTACAGGTGCCTGAGGAGGCATAATTATCCTTGAAATAACGGTATGTCTTGACGGCAGCAGGATATTAAAGTCTGTAAATGCTTCCGGGCATGCGGGTGAGGCTGTTTCAGGTAATAACATTACCTGTGCAGCAGCTACAGTGCTCCTGAGAACAGCATACAGAACCTTATTGCTGCCTGACTTTGAGACAGAAACTGTTATTTCTGCCCCCGGCGAAGGGCGGCTATATTTTGAAATTGAAAAATACAGCAGTAATCAGATAAACCGGCTTAAAGGAATTACTGATTATCTGATCACAGGATTGAAAGATCTTGCGGCTGAATATCCCGGAGAGATTAAATTGCAGGAAAAATCAGCAGATGAAAAACCTGGAAAATCAAGGAGTCGATAATGGCACATAAAAAAGGCGGCGGAAGCTCAAAAAACGGAAGAGATTCCAATTCACAAAGGCTGGGTATTAAAAGGTCAGGCGGACAGGTTGTTAAAGCCGGGACTATTATAGTCAGACAGCGCGGAACAAAATATCACCCCGGGATTAATGTCGGTCTCGGAACAGATTATACAATATTTGCGAAAGAAGACGGCAAGATTGTATTCAGTGACAAAAAAGGCAAAAAGGTAATTTCTGTAGAAACCCTTTAGCAGGAGATTCGTGCGCGGTTTTATTGATGAAACAATTATAGAGGTCAGATCCGGAAACGGAGGACCTGGAAGTGTATCTTTTAGAAGGGAAAAGTATGTCCCCAGAGGCGGCCCTGACGGCGGAGACGGCGGAAAAGGGGGAAATGTTGTTTTCAGGGTAAAGAATAACCTTAAAACACTCTCCGGCCTCAGGTACAAAAGATTTTTTAATGCTGAAAACGGTAAACGCGGGGCTGCCAATAAAAAACATGGCCGGGATGGCCTGGATGCGGTTATCGAAGTCCCTCCCGGAACAATTATAAAAAATCCTGATACCGATGAACTAATTAAAGATCTCACAGAACTCTCCCATGAAGAAGAATGGGTTTTCCTTAAAGGGGGCAAGGGCGGCCTTGGAAATTCCAATTTTGCCACTTCAAGAAAACAGACTCCCCATTATGCCCAGCCGGGTTTGACAGGAGCGGAGAGAAAAATAAAAGTAGAGCTGAATATTATTGCGGATATTGGATTTGTCGGTTATCCTAATGCTGGCAAATCAAGCCTCCTTGAACGCCTTACAAATGCGCATCCCAGGATAGCAAGCTATGCTTTTACTACAAAAATACCAAACCTCGGCGTTTACAGACTTGGAGAACAGGATCTTATTCTTGCGGATATTCCCGGAATAATTGAAGGTGCTTCAGGCGGCGCCGGGCTGGGACTGAGATTTCTCAAGCATATCAGCAGAACAAGAGGGCTTTTGTTTCTGATTGATCTGACGGATGAGAATTATCTTGAAAGTTTTCCCATCCTCCTGAATGAGCTTAAGACATTTTCCAGTGAACTGGCATCAAGAAAAAGAGTCATTCTCGGCACTAAAATGGATGTTGAAGGAACAGAGGAAGCACTTGAAAAACTTGCTGAAAAATACAAAGAGGAAGAGGTCGTCGGAATATCTGTATTTTCAGGAAAGGGAATTGACGGGTTTAACAAATTATTCTATTCCATGTTAAGCGGAATTGAGGAAAATGAAAATTCGGCTGAAATAACTAAATCCGGCGGCTTTGATATTGAAGAAAAAAGTTCCTCATGAAACTGATTGTCTTCGGCGGAAGTTTTAATCCCCTTCACACAGGCCACCTTTTCATTGCTGAAGAAACCCGGAATGAGCTGGGCTATGATAAAGTTTTGTTTGTCCCATCCAATATTTCATCCCATAAGGATGATTTTACCGGATTAAGTCCGCAAATACGGCTTGAAATGCTTGAAGAGGGTTTAAAGAATTATGATTATTTCATGATTGATACCTGTGATATTGACCGGGGCGGAATATCCTGGTCAATTGATACAATCGAACATGTTTACCGGAATTATTCTTTTTCAGGAAAACCGGGATTTATTATAGGCGATGATCTTCTGGAAGGATTTAAAAGCTGGAGAAATGTTGAAAAGTTGAGAAGTCTTATTGACCTTGTAGTGGTAAAAAGGAATTCCATTAAAAAAATAGATTCAGACCTGCCTGATTACTATATTGATAACTCAATACTTCCCGTATCGTCAACAGAAATAAGAAACAGGGTGAAGCTTGGGAAGACAATCAGGCATCTTGTACCTGAATCTGTAAGATTAAAGATATTGCAAAATGGTTATTACAGATAGTTTATTGAATCAGATCGACAGTTATATTAAGGAAAACCTTTCTGAAAAACGGTACAGGCATTCTGTATCTACTGCTGTTACAGCAGAGCAGCTGTGCCGTATATTTTCTCTTGACAGCAGAAAAGGATACCTCGCAGGTCTTCTTCATGATATAGCGCGTGAGCTTGATATTGAAAAATTAACAAGCCTCTCGCTTAAAAACGGTGGAGCCATAAGGGATTCAGAAAAAAAACACCCGGTTCTTCTTCACGGCCGTGCAGGCGCGGAAATGGTTAAAGAGCTTTTTAAAATAACTGACACGGAAATCCTCGATGCGGTAAGTCATCATACAACCGGAAATAAAGGAATGAGCAGCCTTGCAAAGGTAATTTTCATTGCTGACTATATTGAACCTTACCGGACTCATATTACACAGGAATATTTAAGCAGTCTTAAAGGTAAATCACTGGACAGCATGCTGAAAATTGTTTTAAATTCGATTCTTGAATATATCAGGGAAGAATCGATGATGGTTTCTGAAATATCCCTTGAATTGCTGAAGGAGCTTGAAAATGAGAGGAAAGAATAAAATCCTGAACCGTAATACATTTTTTCTTACTCTTATCCTGCTTGTCTTTATAGTTACCGGGTTTTTTGTCTACAGGCAGCTAAAATCAGATGATTTTATGCTGAAACTTGAAAAAAATGAATATATTGCAGTAAGCTTCAATGTCCAGAGAGATCAGAAGCTGATGTTTTCGGAATTAATTATATTTAGTCCAAAAACACATAAGGCTGCAATCTTCAATATTCCCGGAAATTACGGCTCCATAATAGAGTCCCTTTCAAGGATTGAAAGACTGGATATCCTGTTTGATTTTAAAAAACCTGACAGGATGATTAAAAAAATTGAAAACATAACTGATATTAAAATTGATTATTTTGTAAATATTGATTCGGAAAATCTGGTCAAGGCTGTTGATATGCTGTCCGGCCTGGAAATGTTTATAGCAAATCCAGTCGAAATTATTAATGATAAAGAGATTGTCATGCTCCCTTCCGGAAGCAGCAATCTTGATGGAGAAAAAATACTTACCTTCCTTTATGCAGAAACACTTGATGAAAATGACCCGGATCTTATAGGACGATGGCATAAGTTTGTACAGGGATTTCTCAAAAAAACCGGTGAGAAATCAGATTACCTGTCAGACAAGGAAATATTCGGAAAATATTTTTCCTGGTTTACAACAGATATGAACAAGGAATCTTTCAAGACATTTATCCATCAGATAAAAATGCTTGACAGTGAAAGAATGATACTTCAGAGAATACTTGGAGACAGAAAGAAGATAGATGACCAGGTACTCCTGTTTCCATATTATAACGGCAATCTTTTGAGGGAGACAATCAAACAGACTCTCTCATCAGTATCGAGCGAAGATATAATCAGCGATGAAGAGCTTAATGTTGTTGTAGAAATACTTAACGGAACAAATATTCCGGGCATGGCAGGAAGAACAGCCCATTTTTTTACCAATCTTGGATATGATGTAATTTCCACTAAAAATGCGGATAGAAATGATTATGAAAAGACACTGGTAATTGCAAACGGAGTAAATCCTGCAGCAGCCCAGAAAGCCGCAAATATTATCCGCTGCAACAATATAGAATCAGGCAATGAAAGAATTGAAATAACAACCGATAATGAAAATAACTATAACCCGGGGAATAAAATTGATGTAACTATCATCCTGGGGAAGGATTTTGATGGAAGATATTGCAAATAGGAAAGAAAAAGTACTTAAAATCGCCCAATTTATTGACGAACTAAAGGCACAGGATACAACTGTTCTTGACCTCACTAACCATGACAGCAGCTGGACAGATTTTTTTATAATTACAACTGTAAACAGCTCTGTTCAGATGAAAGGTATTTATAAAAAATTACAGGCTGAGCTTGAAGTCCAAAAAATTGAGCCCCTGTGGCGGCATAAAAGAATTGATAACGATAAATGGGTTTTAATAGATTGTGAATATTTTGTCATTCACCTTATGGACCGGGAAAGCAGGGATTTTTATGAACTTGAAAAACTATGGTTTAACAGCGAAATGATTTATCAATCATCAAAATCATCATAGCCGAGGGAATCATCAGGCTCGAAATCATCATACTCTTCCTCAAGAATGTCATCAGAATACCCGGATTCCTCATCTTCGGACAGCAGATCGTTTATATCCTCATCTTCATCTTCATCAGGGAATTCTTCATCATAGTCTTCAAAATCACCTGAAAAATCATCAAAATCGCTCGTAAAATTGTCAAAATTATCGTCAAAACTGCTTCCGCCCTCATCAGAATCATCTTCAGAATCATCCGGCTCATCCAGTGAATCGTAGACATCATCAAGTTCATCAACCGGAGAAGCCTGTAAATCTTCTTTAAATATCATGATTACCTTCTTAAATATTATATAGTTAAAATAAAGCCTTGAATCATATAATGTCAATAAAAAGGGCAGTATATTTTTAATGATAAATACTTATCTGAACTATTACTTTTTAGATGAAAAGAAAATATTAATTGAAATTCTGGAATATTGGTCTATAATAAAGTTTATGCTGAATGGCATGTCATTTTGAAATGAGCAGAGAGTTTAAATGCCAGAAATATTAAATATTGCTTCTTATGCGAAAATCAACCTGCACCTTGACGTTGGAAACAGGAGAAATGACGGGTTTCATAATATTAATTCAATATTTCAGGCAATTTCATTACATGATTCTATCGATATGGATATAAATGAAAATACAGACAAGTCAGAATCCATAGATAATCTTATAGAGATAAACGGGAAATTTACCTGCGCTAAAGACAAAAACCTTATATTCAGGGCCGCATCCTCTTTTATGCTGGAATCGGGACTCCGCTTCCACGTGAAGTTCAATGTTGAAAAAGTTATTCCGGAAGGCGCAGGTCTCGGCGGGGGTTCAAGCAACGCTGCCGCTGTACTGAAAAATCTATATTCACGGTTTCCCGGAGCTGCCGGCAGCAGAACCTTAACCCCGGCAGCAGCTTCTTTAGGCAGCGATGTCCCGTTTTTTCTTGATAAAAATACTGCACTGGTATCAGGACGCGGAGAAACTATAAGCTCTGTAGACATAAAGATCCCTGAATATAAAATATTACTTGTTTATCCCGGATTTAAAGTAAATACAGCACAGGCTTACAGCTGGATAGACAGTGAAAGAAACGGTAAAGAATATAGGATTAATGAAGTTGACCTGTCTGTACTCAGTAAGAACCCCTCAGAATGGAAATTTTTCAACTCTTTTCGAAATCCGCTTGTAGAAAGGTATGATATTTATACCAGAATATTTGCTATCTATAAAAACTATGGATCAGATTATTTTAATATTACAGGCAGCGGTTCGGCTGCTTTTGGAATTTTTTCTGATATTAAAAAACTGGAACCGGCTTATAATGAATTAACAGGATTATGTCCTGATGTATGGATAACAGATATGATTACAGGTTAGCCCTGACGGAATAACTTGATTTTGAGCCATGAACTTTAGGAGGGTTTTTATGGAAATTACTGACATCAGAATACGAAAAGTGGAAGCTGGCGGAAAGTTAAAAGCTTATGTAACTGTAACTTTTGACAATTGCTTTGTTGTTCATAACCTTAAAGTTATAGACGGAAAGGGCGGAACATTTATAGCTATGCCGAGCAGAAAAACCAAAACCGGAGAGTATAAGGATGTCGCTCACCCTATTCTTCCTGATTTCCGGTCCCAGCTGCAGGACAAAATACTTGAGGAATTCAATAAACAGGAGCCCTGATTTTTTTCCTGCAATTACAATGATCTGTAAAAAAAGGAATAATATAACACCGCACTATAGAAAAAAAATAAACAATAATGTAGTATGACGGGGGATTGATTGGGACGTCGGCAAGTGGTAAGCCAACGGTTTTTGGTTCCGTCAAGCGCAGGTTCGAATCCTGCCGTCCCAGAAAATTAATACAGGTAAATATCCTGGAAAAAGCAAGATTTTAAATATGCGTAAGGAGAATCTGATGGAAGTTAATACTCTGGAGGTAAAAACCAGAACAGCTCTAAAAAAATCTGCGAGCAAACAAGCAAGAAAAGAGGGGAATATACCGGCAGTTGTATATGGTCATGGCAGCCCCAGACATATTGTAGTCAGCGAACGTGAATTTGAAAAAAAATTCCACACAGTATCTGAAAATACAATTATTTCACTTATAGAAGCTGAAAAAAAGATCTGTGATGTCCTTATCAAGGATTATCAGGAAGATCTTAGAACTGAATCAATAAAACACATTGATTTTTTCGAAGTTGAAAGCGGTAAATTATTGAAAACCCGTGTACCTGTTGTTGTAACCGGTAATTCAATCGGTGTTAAAGCAGGTGGTCTTATGGAACAGCTTGTTCATGACATCGATGTGGAATGTCTTCCTGTAAATATACCTGAGAAAATTATTATTAATATCGATGCGCTTGATATCGGTAAGTCAATTCACTTAAAGGATATTGATAAAATTGCCAATGTAAAATTTACCGGTCTGGAAGATACTGTAATTGTTCATGTTGTTCATGCAAAAGCAGTAGTTGAAGAGGTACCGGAAGAAGAAGAAGTTGAAGGTGCAGTGGCGGCAGAAGAAACAGCCAAGGAAGAATAAACTGCGGATAGCTGTAATTGGACTTGGTAATCCTGGCCCTGAATATGTCTCAACAAGGCATAATGCGGGGTTTTTAACAGTTGATTTATTAAGTCAAAAACTTGATATCAAACTGAAAAGAAGCCTTTTTTCAAATTATTATTTAGGCAAAGGGGTTTATATGGGAGAAGAAATATCCCTTATAAAACCCCTTACTTATATGAACAGGTCAGGATTGATTATTGGATCAATAACAGGGCGCAGAAAGATAGCAATGTCCGATGTTATTGTAGTGTGTGATAACATGGACCTTCTTCCTGGAGTCGTAAGATTAAAAAAGGGCGGAGGAGATGCCGGTCATAACGGGCTTAAGTCTATTATCAGTCATTCCGGATCAGGGGATTTCAACCGGTTTTATATTGGAATAGGCAGACCTTCCAATCAGGAAGAAGTAAAGGATTATGTTCTTGGTGTTCCCGGTAAAAATGAATACCCTGAATTTATGAAAGGAATCAATCTGGCCGCGGATTTTATTTTGAAAATTGTAAGTTCATCCCCTGAACAGGTTATGAATGAAGTCAACAGAATCAAAAACAGATAAAATAGTAAATAAAGCAGATAGTCTGCTGTCCTGTTATTTTTTAAATAACAAATCAAACAGCATTCTTACGGCATTTTCCGCCGGTCCTGACTCGACAGTACTGCTTGATGTTCTTTTCCGGCTTAAAGATAAATACAGGATAAAGCTGGCAGCTGCCTACTATAATCACTGTCTGCGGGAAGAATATGAAATCGCGGATGAAATGGAGACTGCATCCGCTTACTGCAGCTCAAGGGGGATTGAGCTTTATCTGGGTGAAGATTCAGAAGGTTTTATAAGAGAAAAATCACCTGATTCCGGGATAGAAGCTGCGGCAAGAACTGCAAGATATGCATATCTGAACAAAATTGCCGATGGTGAACAATTTGACTATATTGCCACCGCACATACCATGGATGACAATATTGAAACAATAATCATGAGATTTTTTTCAGGAAGCGGTCCTGAGGGGCTGAAAGGAATTGCTGAAAACGCAGGAAAATTGATAAGGCCTCTTCTTGGAGTAAAAAAAGAAGAAATCATGGAATATCTTGATGAAAACAATATCAGATATTCAGTTGATTCTACAAATAAAAAAAATGAATATCTGCGGAACAGGGTAAGAAATCAGCTTATCCCGTCAATAAAGAGTGTTTTTCCCGGATTTGAAAACTCTCTTCTGGACCTCTCCGGAAAAATGGCTTTAGCTGACGGCTTTACTGCAGACGAAACTTATAAAAGAATAACCTGGGAAAAAAAAGGTGACCACCTCGAAACTGATTTCAGAAATTTCATGAGTCATCCGCCGTACATAAGAATTAAGGCTTTATATAATGCTTTTAATATCACAGATGATAATGACAAGAGACTATCCTATAAATTTCTGAAGCCTGTAACCAGGGATAATATCGATTTAAAGAGTCCTGTGATACTTGACGGCCATTCCTGCAGGCTCGAAAAACTAGGTAACTCCCTTTTTTGGAAAACTGATATTGTAATTCGAAATAAAAATAGTTATCTTTTAACTATCAAAACAGGCGGGGAATATAAGCTGCCTGTAAGTTATTCAGGGGAAAGTATTTATATTTCAACAAATATTGTTAACAGATCTCAATGCGGAAAAGATGATATCTGGTTGCCGGTAAATAAAGTATCTGGTAGTATTCAGATAAGAAGCAGAAAACCTGGAGACTGCATAATTACTTCCAATGGAAGCAAAAAACTTAAAAAACTGTTCCAGGAAGCAGGTATTGACAGAGATATCAGGGATTTAATACCGGTTATCTGCGATAACAGCGGTATTTTGGCAATATGGGGATCTGTTTTTAATAATAAAAACAGGATTGCCGGCAGGATTAAAGATTCCGGCAGTAATGAAAATACAGATGTGATATTATTTAAATCAAGGCAGGGGTAGATGGCAGACAATAATATAGACAACAGGGAAAACAAGGAAGACAAAAACAACAATAATCCTAAAAAAAACAACTCAGGAAACGGCGGTCCGATTAAATATAATTTCGGAAATAACAGATTTGCCCTGTTTTTTCTCGTGACCCTTATAGGTCTTTTTCTTGTTATGTTTGTTTTTAATGATACAGGCGCGATTAAGGAAATATCATATACAACCTTTATGGGCTATGTAGAGGAAAACAGCATTGAAAGCCTTAAAATATATGATAACCAGGAAATCCAGGGGAATATAATTGGTGTAAACGGAAAACTGGTTCCGTTTAAAACCCGCATCCCTTACTATGATGATAACCTCCTTGTCGTACTGAAGGATAAAGGGATAAAAGTCACAGGTGCGGTAAAAAACGTATCAACCTACAGGCTCCTTATTGATCTTATACCCTGGGTAATAGGTTTTGGATTTATCTGGTTTATGTTCCGTCAGATGCAGGGCGGCGGCAATAAAGCCCTGAGCTTTGGAAAGAGCCGTGCCAAAAGATACATGGACAGCGACAAGAAATTTACCTTTGCAGATGTCGCAGGACAGAAAGAAGCCAAGTTCGAACTGGAAGAAGTAGTGGATTTTCTTAAAACCCCCGGTAAATTTACAAAAATCGGGGCAAAGATACCGAAAGGTGTCCTTCTTGTCGGTATGCCGGGAACAGGGAAAACCCTTATGGCAAAGGCAATTGCGGGTGAAGCCGGTGTGCCTTATTTCCATATGTCAGGTTCTGACTTTGTTGAAATGTTTGTCGGAGTCGGCGCAAGCAGGGTAAGAGACCTTTTTGAACAGGGGAGAAAGAATGCCCCCTGTATACTTTTTATAGACGAGCTTGACGCTGTAGGAAGAACCAGAGGTGCAGGATACGGCGGCGGGCATGATGAGAGGGAACAGACACTGAATCAGATGCTTGTTGAAATGGATGGTTTTGACACCAAAGACGGAGTTATTATTCTGGCAGCGACAAACAGGCCGGATGTTCTTGATCCTGCCCTGCTGCGGCCCGGAAGATTTGACAGGCAGGTAGTTGTAGACATGCCTGATATCGGCGAACGTGAAGAAATACTTAAAATACATGCAAAGAAAATACCGGTTGCGCCGGATGTAGATCTTAAAAGAATTGCAAGGGCAACTCCCGGAACATCGGGGGCTGATATTGCAAACCTTGTAAATGAAGCAGCACTTTTTGCTGCAAGGAAAGACAAGAAATTTGTAACTATGCTTGATTTTGAAGAGGCAAGGGACAAGGCGCTTCTGGGTGTAGCCAGAAAATCAAGGGTTATTTCTCCGGAAGAAAAGGCTGCTACATCATATCACGAAGCAGGGCACGCCCTTCTTCATTATTTTCTTGAAAATGCAGATCCTCTTCACAAGGTTACTGTTATTCCACATGGCAGGGCTTTGGGTATGGCTCTTTCTCTGCCGGAGAAGGAAATCTATTCGAGGAACAAGGGATGGCTTCTTGACAGGATTAAAATAGCTCTTGGCGGGTATGTTGCCGAGACCATAATTTTTAACCACACAACTACAGGAACCCAGAATGATTTGAAACAGGCTACACAAATTGCAAGAAAAATGGTCTGTGAATGGGGTATGAGTGAAAAAATCGGCCCTGTAGCGTTAGGACAGGAAGATGAGCCTATTTTTATCGGAAAGGAAATTGCACAGCACAAGGACTATTCAGAAGATACTGCCCGTACAATAGATATGGAGATAAGTGTCATCATAAAGGGATGCCTTAACGAGACGATGCAGATACTTACTGAAAACAGGGATAAGCTTAATCTGCTGGCAGATACTCTTATTGCAAAAGAAACTCTTGATGACTATGAAATAAGACAGCTGCTTGATATAACTTACAGAAACAAGAATATAATAATTGAAAGCAATGAATCGCCTTTTAATTCAGAAACCGGTTTTATGCCTGGCGAAGAACCTGAAAATAGCGGGAAGGATAATGAAAACATTAAATCCGAAGGTAACGAAAAGGAGTAGAATAACTGCTTTAGCAATACTGCTTTATTTTACTTCTTTCAGTTATCTGTTTTCCGATGTAAATAATGATATCGCGCGGCTGTATGTTTCTGCAGCAGACAGTTTTTATAAAGAAAATAAAATAGAAGACGCTGAGGTATTTCTGGACAAATCCCTGCTTTATGATGACAGACTGTCTGATTCCTGGTATATCAAGGCTCTGATTAATACAGATACCAGAACAGATGTTCTTGCTTCCATAAACCTTTTAAAAAGGGCGATAACCTACAGAAACTGGTCTATTTACAGGGAGAATAACGCTTTTTATGAGCTTGGAACACTTTACTGCAGAATCAAGGATTACGAGAGGGCTATCTCTTCCCTTTATGTCGTCAAGGATGAACTTATTGATAATGCGGCTTATCTTGATTCCTATACTCTTTCACTGATCAATCGCGGTTTTTTTAATGAGGCTGAAGATTTACTTGAATACGCTATTGAAAAACATCCTGACAATAACCTGTTTATTAAAAGGCTTGCCGGGATTGATAAAAATTTCAGAGAGAAGATTTTATTAAGAATACTTGAGCTTAATAATCTGTACAAATATGATCCTGATGTAATCCTGGAAATTACAAGGTTAACGGATGATAAAGGAATAAAGAAAGAACTCATAGAAAAGCTTACCGACCTGCAGGATGAGAGTCCTGAACTGCTTATTGAAAAACTTTCGCTGGCCGGAGAAGTTACCCTCACTGATATTGAAGCTTTTAATGATTTAAATGGTTTTTCAAATTACAGAAATATTAAAAATATTGATTTATTAATAAAGGATGATAAAATTCGCGAATCGCTGCTGGAAAAAATGTCTCAATATACAGGAAGTATTGTTGATGATGCCAATCTTGACGGCATCAACGAAAAAATAATGTATTATAATAACGGTTTATCCCAATGGTACAGCGAAGATAATAATCAGGACAATATAAACGATATATTCGCGGGATTTGAAAACAGGAAACCCAAATTCATTAATATTCAGGACCGGATGCTTGTCTCTTATTATGATTATCCTCTTGTGAAAACAGTAATTATTTTTGGAAGTGATAATAATGAAATATTTACTTTCAATCAGAGAAAAGCTTCTCTTGATATACTGTCTTTCAGCAATCCGCTTTTACCTCCTGTTCTAAAAGCTGATCCCGGGGAAGAGTTCAATAAAATTAAAAACAGGGCGGAAAACTACAGGAAAAGCAGCAACAGCGGTAATCTGCAGGTCCTGACTGAATATTTTAAAACAGAAAGGATTACCAATTTTGAGACTTATGATGATGCAACTGCAGTTATAAGCCGCGGGACAATAAAAGATGGCAACAGGGTGTTTAAAATATCAGATATAGACCAGGATAACCGCTTTGAGACAAAAGAATTCTACAGGGACGGAGTTCTTGAGAGCATAAATTATGACGGCAACAGTAACGGTATTTATGAATTTAAAATAGAAAAAGATATAAAATACTGGGATATGAACGAAGACGGTATTTATGATTTCAGGGAATGGACAGATAAAGAAAGCAGCCTGCAGTATTCTGAATTTTCGACAAAGCTTGACGGAAATTTTAATTTTACTGCCAGATACTCCGGCGGTAAGCTAACCGATGTAAAAAAAGAGGGAGTCTGGACAGGAGTATCTTATGACCCTGAAAACAACCTGTTCTGGATCGGCGAAAAATGCACCGGATTGCCTGCAGAAATAAATATAGAAACTGAAGGGACAATAAATTGCGGAGACAGAATGGTTTACGTTGTAAAGATTGGTCAGGACTATTTTGCAGAAGTAATTACGAGGTGATTTGTTGAATAAAAATAATTTTTACATAATTTTGAGTCTTCTGATACTGATGACAGGACTTGCTGCATGCAAGTCATCTCCTAAGAAACGCAGTGAATTTCCGGAATATGCCGGGAGGCTTAATGCAAACCGCATAGATAAATATCTTGAGGACAAAAGACCGTTTGCCGCATATCAAATGCTTCTTAATGAGGAAAAAACAAACCCTGCAGATCTGGAATATAATCCTGCTGATGAAAAAAATAAAATATTTGATTACATAAAAAAACAATACCGGAAGGCAGAAGCTGACCGTGATTATTATGTCTCTTCATCAATAATAACATCTCTTGAAAAACTTGGAAAATCAGAAATACTTGATGGAAAAAATTCAGATGATCTGCTTCTTGATTTTATTGAAAACGAATATGAGAAAAAGAATTATTTTACATCTTTAAAATATTTTACTTCCTATATCCGGAATAACAAGGCAGATGATAAATTACTTGTAAAATATGCGGACCTTGCCGTTGCAGCCAACAATAATTATTATCTGAAAATAATTCTAAATGAATTCCAGAACAGAAAGATAAAAATTGAGCAGAAATATATAGATGCAGTCCAGAAAAGCGACCCTCCCTCCGAAATGATCAAGGGGACTGTCACAATATGGGTAAACAAGGGAATAAAAGTTGAATCAGGTGTTGGACGACCAGACAGGGTTATAGGAAGCGGCTTTTTTATCGATCCGAGAGGATATTTAATAACAAATTATCACGTTATTGAGAGCGAAGTAAATCCTGAATATGAGGGATACTCAAGGCTTTATATAAGGCTTTCCGATTCTGTCGGTACCAGAGTACCGGCTAAAGTTATTGGCTGGGATCCTATATTCGATATTGCACTTCTTAAAACAGAAATAGACCCGGAATATATTTACAGTTTCAGCGAAAGTATGAATTTCCAGATAGGTGATAAAATATTTGCCATCGGTTCGCCGGGTGGTCTTGAAAATACATTGACATCAGGGATTATTTCTTCAAGAAGCAGGAAATTTATACAGATTGGAGATGCCATCCAGGTTGATGTTCCCATAAATCCAGGCAACAGCGGCGGTCCGCTTCTTAATGAAAACGGTGAGCTTATCGGCGTCGTATTTGCCGGAATAGAACAGTTCGAGGGGATCAATTTTGCTATACCGGCTCACTGGATTGCAGATATTGTACCTGAGCTATACAGGGGTGGTGAAATATCCCATTCCTGGATAGGGTCAGTTATACATGAGAAAAACGGAATACTTGAGAATATATACAGTGTGCCTGGAGAACCTGCGGATGTTGCAGGAATCAAAAAAGGCGATATTATAAAATCCATAAATGGTTATAATGTTGCAAGCATACTTGAAGCCCAGAAAATTTTCATGTCTATCAGAAAAGATACAGTTGTTGAAATCGGATATGTCAGGGAAGGCAATAATTTAAAGGTTTTACTGCCCCTGGGAGGCAGAACAGACAAATCGTTTGACAGCGCAATAAAACGGGATTCGATGAAAAACCTCATACTGCCGCTTTACGGCATGGAGGTGGAACTGACAGGAAGTTATCTTTTTAAGGAAAGTTATAATATTAAAAAGATATATGAAGGTTCAATAGCAGATGAAACAGGTCTGTCTGTAAACGACCCTCTTGTTATCAAAGGGTGGAAGTATGATCTTAAAAAAAGATATGCCATGCTCAGAATAGAAGTGAAAAAACGAAAAGCAGGATTTATGGAAAGCAATATCCAGCTGATTACTTCAATCGATTCAAACAATCTGCTATAATAAGAAAATAAGTTACAGAATTAAGCCCTCAAATGGAGAACACCTTTTAAAAAATGGAAAATATCAGAAATTTTTGCATAATAGCGCATATTGATCATGGCAAGTCAACGCTGGCTGACAGATTTATTGAAAAAGCTGCGATTATTGAATCACGTAATTTCAAGAATCAGATACTTGATTCAATGGATATCGAAAGGGAGCGCGGAATTACAATTAAATCACAGGCAGTAACCATGCCGTACAAAGGCAAAGATAATGCCGATTATGTACTCAACCTTGTCGACACTCCCGGGCATGTGGATTTTACCTATGAAGTCTCAAGAGCAATATCCTCCTGCGAAGGGGCTCTCCTTCTGATTGATGCCTCACAGGGTGTTGAAGCGCAGACCCTTGCCAACCTTTACATGGCCATGGAGCACAATCTGGAAGTAATTCCTGTTATCAACAAGATCGATCTTCCAAGCGCGGATATTGACGCTGTAAAGCACCAGATCAATCACGATCTGGGTCTTGATCCAGACCTTGCTGTTCTTGTTTCAGGCAAAACAGGATTCGGCCTTGATGATCTTCTTGAGGCAATAATTCATCTTATACCAGCGCCGTCCGGAAAAAATGAGGAACCTTTAAAAGCCCTGATTTTTGATTCGCATTACGATCCATACAGGGGAGTTGTTGTTCATATAAGGGTTTTTAACGGTATTTTAAATGAAGGGTGCTCTGTCAGATTTATGAACGCCGGTGCTGTCTACAAGGTAGAAGAGGTTGGAAAATTCAGGATTAAGCTTGAAAGGTCGGCAGTGCTTGAAGCAGGTGAAGTCGGCTATATAATTGCGGGAATAAAAAATATTTCCGATATAAGGGTAGGGGATACGGTAACAGACAATGCCCGTCCTGCGGAAAAGCCCCTTCCCGGTTTCAAGGAAGTAAAGCCGGTTGTTTTTTCATCAATTTATCCGGTTGATGCCAACGATTATAATGAACTTGCATCAGCAATGGAAAAACTTAAGCTTAATGACGCGTCACTCATTTATGAAAAAGACTCATCTGCCGCCCTTGGTTTCGGGTTCAGATGCGGTTTCCTGGGGCTCTTGCACCTTGAGGTAGTCCAGGAAAGGATTGAAAGGGAGTTTGGACTTTCAATAGTTCTCACCTCCCCTTCTGTGCGGTACAAAATCGGCCTTAAGGACGGGAAAGAAATATCTATTGATAACCCGCTTGAATTCCCCGATCCGATGAAAATTGAATACGCGGAAGAGCCCTACATTAATGCAGCAATTATAACCCCATCCGAATACCTCGGCTCAATAATGACTCTATGCATGAGCAAGAGAGGGGTACAGGAATCAATGAATTATCTTGACCAGAAGAGAATAGAGGTTGTCTATGATATGCCTCTCGCCGAGGTCCTTTTTGATTTCTATGACAAACTTAAATCAGTAAGCCGCGGTTATGCTTCCTTTGACTATTCTGTAAAAGGTTATAAAAAGACCGATCTTGTAAAGCTTGATATCCTTGTAAACGGGGTATCTGTTGATGCTTTATCCATGCTTGTTTTCAAGGAATCAGCCCGTGCCAAGGCGAATAACGTCTGCAGAAGACTCCGGGAGGAGATACCGAAACATCAGTTTAAAATACCTATCCAGGGAGCTGTCGGCAACCAGATAATTGCAAGGGAGACAATTACTGCCTTAAGGAAAGATGTAACAGCCAAATGCTATGGCGGAGATATTTCGAGAAAGCGCAAGCTGCTTGAAAAACAGAAAGAAGGCAAGAAGCGGATGAAGATGGTGGGAAATGTTGAATTGCCGCAGAGCGCTTTTCTCTCTGTTCTCAGGACTGATGATGAATAACTTCAAGTGAATTGCTGATTATCTTCCTGAATCTGTAGCAGGAGAGCAGAATATACTTGACAGTAACATCGGAATAATCTTTTGAATAATTTATACCCGGGTATTTGGGCAGGAGATAATCGGAATCCTGAGTCAGCTTTTTTATAAGATATAGATTGTCATTTTTAATGTGCCCGTTGAGCGCATCAACGCCGGCTTTGATTATTGTATCTGTCTTTTCAAGTTCAGACTCGAGCAGAGATTTTATTTCTTCCCGTTTTACCGGCATAAGCTCTTCTCTGCCTATGGTTTTTTCCGGTTTTTCCGGATTCTCCGAATTTGAGAGAATCAGTTTTTTGAATTCGTCTTCATCAGCAATATTGTTTGCATTTCCTGCAATTCCGCACGAGAATAGGGAATAAACTGATTTTCCCCCTGCAATTAAATCCGACATAGTCTCTGAATAAGATTTCAAAACTGATGTAGTGTAGACATCCTGTCCCTTTATATTTTTAACAGGAATCAGATCACGCGAAAATGAAAGAGCATAATTTTTATCACCTGATAATCTGCCCATATTTATAAGACAGTCAATCATTGAGGGGGAATCCTTTGAATGAGTTTTTCCGGGTGTAAAGCTGAAATCAAGACCGCTGTAGAAAACAGGTTTGTCAGTAATCTGCAGCGCAATATAAAGCGCTGTTATCCCTACTGAACCAAGAGGGGGAATAAAAGAGGGTATAAGATTTAAGTTTCTGCATTTTTCAAGAAATTCAGAATTTGTGAAATGAGATGTAAAATAATACTTTTTACCCTGAAATATACGGGAAGTAAGCGGATAAGATGTAATATCCGCAATAAGGGGTATTCTGCTGTTTCTGAAACCTACAAAATCAAAAATGTTATACAGCTGGGATTCAACTGCAACAATATAGTCCGGCGTTATTCCGTACCCGGTTAGTGTTTTTATTGCAGTATCAAGTGCGAGTATTTTAAAAAATCTGCGGTGTTTTTTTATCACAGGAAGTGATGATTCAAGAGATTCACCTGCGCCAGCAATAAAAACGGGAGAATCAACAACCAGATTTCTGATATCATTTTTTTCACAGAATTCAGGCATATTAAGGAAAATATTCGCAAAATACCTGTGTCCCAGGGAATAAAGGGTAAGTGAGTTTTTTAAAAAATTCTTGAGGCTTTTTTTGATATTTTCATTGCATTTCTGATAAAAACCCCTGTTAAGATAATATCCCCTGTTTAAAGGGATGAAAAGAACGTGTTTAATCATACCGTGCTTCATGTTATCGAGGTAATTCAGAAAAATATCAGGATCTTCAATTTTGAGATATTCAAACTTGCCGGAATAACGGGATTCAGGATTATCTTTAAGATTATACAGGTTTATATCAAATTCGATGCACAGAATCTTGCAGCCTGCGGGAAGGCTGCCGTATAATTCTTCAATCCCGTAGAAAAGAAGGGGAGAGGGTATAATTATCAGCGTATCAGGCTTGATTTCCTGCTGTCTGATTTTTTGATTTATTTTATCCTGCGGATTTGCTTTATCATATAAAAGTGTGTTGTGGTAGAAAACTGTATAACTATCCTCCTTAACTGCTTTTATCAGGTAAGGAGGAAGAGCCATATCATTTTGCACTAATTAGCCAGAAAATATTTTGAAAATACAGTGCTAAAATTATCTGTCAGTTTATCTGATTTAAGAAAATATGATGTCAAAGACTGATCGTTCAGCTGCTGCAGGATGTACGGGTAGTATGCTTCTACAATCTGAGCAAACTCCTCATTTACTGAAGTCTTGTTCAATGATAAAAGGACGAGAGAATTTCCAAGAATAACCGGTTCTGAAATATCACCTTCTTTTAGTGAAAACGCTTCTGTAAGAAAATCTGCATTATAGTTTAATGAATTAAGATCGGCAGGGGCGTTTTCAATTTCAATCTTTTTAAACAGCATTTTATTGCCGTAATTTACAGGAAAAGATGAAGTTTCGAATATTCTGAAGTTGTTACCGGAAGCTGCCTGCTTAAGATTACCTTCAGTTTTGATTTTATCTGCAATTTTAATAAAATAATCTTCGATTTTACCTGTTTCATAGTTTTTCATGTAATTCCTGATAGTTGTGACAGATGTGCTGTCATTGAGGTCAAGCATAACAGGCGCTGTATTGCATTTATAAATAACCCATCCGGAGATAGTTTCAAGTACCGGTGAAATCTCACCACGGGTCAGGGCAAATACCTTTTCAATGTCTGAGCTGTTCTTCAGCTCCATTTTGAGGCTGTAATTAAAGGTTTTACCCATATCTCCGCCATTGTCTGCATAACTGTCCTTTGACTGGTTTTTTGCCGTATCGCTGAACGAATCGGGATTTGCTGCTACTATAGAATGAACTTTTTTAGCGTCTTTCTCACTGGAGAGGATTGTAATTTTGCTCAACTCCATGGATTTGAAAATATCTGAATTTTCTTTTGCAAAATCCATCATAGCGCTTTCAGGGTAGTTGTCAAATGATGTATATGCGATATCCACGCTTCTTTCATTTTTACCCATTTGGGAAACAAAATCATATTCATTTTTACTGATTTTTATCCCCTGAAAAAAGTCTTTAAGGTAAACTTCCTTTGTAAGGCTCTCTTTAATTGATATCCTGTTTTTGTTTTTTTCAGCTCTTGAAGTGTTGTTGTATTTCTCTATGCTGAATTCCCCGTTTACTGTATAGGGGCCGTATGTCGCAAGTGTCGTATCAATCTTGTTTTCAGAGACATTTACCGAATTTTTGCCTGTAATCCAGAGAATCGCTGTATGGATTACTGTTCTCTCAAATGCTCCCCGCCAGACCTGATATGCCTGATACTGGATATCGGCACCGCTGTTTTTATCCAGATTCTGGGCAAGCAGATCTCTCTGCTCAGAAAGATAATTTCCCGGATAAAAATCTATGTTTTTATCTCCGTATTTACCAAAAACTATTTTTGATCCATTGCCTGACATTTTGGATGCCACCGGAGCTCCGACAAATGTTACAATAATTACTACCAGTATTATAAAACTGAAAACATATAGAACCGGATGTTTTTCAATTTTTTTGTCGACGATGGTTTCTGTCTCTTTCTGTTTTTTTGTGCCCATTTTTAATCCTGTAAATAAATTTAAGAAACAATATCACGGCGGAATGAAAAATGTCAATTATAGTAAAAAAGTAATATGGAACATCTTGACACTAAAAAACAATATCGATATATTTGCAAAGGTAATGGGGGTGTGGCGAAGCTGGTTATCGCACCGGCCTGTCAAGCCGGGGATCGCGGGTTCAAGCCCCGTCGCTCCCGTTCATAAGTCCTTGCTCTGCAAGGACTTATTTTTTTGCCCTATACTTTGGAATAATTAAAAAATATTTACAAAATCAAAAATCAGAATTGATGCAGTTCATCTTGCTGAACTGTTTAAACAGGCATCCCGAAATATAAAATAATAAACAAAAAAGGTAAACTGAATCATTTCTGATGCTTGTAAATATCCTGTAAATAATATATAATAAAAATAATATATAACAAATACTGGAGCACAATGATGAATTCAAATCTTAATAAGAAAAGCATCGCAGGAACAGCCTCTTTATACCGGGTAAGCATCCAGATGGTTCTTGCCTTTCTTCTTTACATGTCTTACGCCTATCTGGGGATAAGCATCTGGATTATTCTGGCATTCGGGGCTGTAACAGGTCTTATATTCGGAAAGGTATTCTGCAGGTGGCTTTGTCCGATAGGTGTAATTATGGAGCTGTTTATGGGATTCGGCGGATCTGACAGCAAATTCAAACAGATGTATCAGTATCATAAAATCGGCTGTCCGATTGCATGGATTTCCGGTGCCCTGAACAGGTTTTCCATTTTTAAACTAAAGACAGATGCATCATCATGTATTTCCTGCGGACTTTGCGATAAATCATGTTATATCTCAAAAATTGAACCTGAAAAATACAGTCTGTACAAAAAAGGCAAAGAGCGCCCCGGTGATGCCTTTTCATGCTCCCGCTGTCTCTCCTGCGTGGCATCCTGTCCCAGGGGGAGCATTACTTTTAAAGTTTAAAAAAATCAGAGTCATGATTTTAAAGATTTTCAACATCTGATAATATCCAAACCATTAGGTTTCCTGTATAAAACTTCTTCATTTCCCGTGAAGCATACTCAAACATTAATTGTGCAGCAATTCACTTAATTTTGATAATCAGATAAAATTATGATATAAATGAAAAGTAGATTAGTTATGCGGAAAAGATCTAAAACCGCCCGTAGAGGATCCCCTGGACGCCATTGATGCTTATCAAACCGTGTCAAATCCGTAGCAGACTAAGAATTAATGGCAAATCTGGAGAATAACTGTGGCAAATAATCATAATACAAATAAAGAACAAGAACGTGCCGAACTGCACCGCGCTATCTGGCAGATCGCTAACGACCTGCGCGGCAGCGTGGACGGCTGGGACTTCAAGCAGTATGTTCTGGGGATACTATTCTACCGCTTCATCAGCGAGAATCTAACCATCTACATCAATGAAGATGAGCAGCGAAGCGGCAATAAGGATTTTGATTACGCCAAACTTTCAGACAAAGAAGCGGAATTTGGACGGACCGAAACAGTCAGGGAAAAAGGGTTTTATATCTTGCCGAGCGAGCTTTTTCTCAATGTCCGCGCCAAAGCACGTTATGATGTCAACCTCAACGAAACACTGGCCGCGATATTCCGCAACATTGAAAGTTCTGCCAAGGGATTGGACAGCGAAGATGACCTCAAAGGCTTGTTTGATGATCTCGATGTGAACGCCGGGAAACTCGGCAATACGGTAGAAAAGCGAAACCAAAAACTGGTGAAGCTTTTAGAGGCGATCGGCGACCTGAAGCTGGGTAATTATTACGACAACACGATTGACGCTTTCGGCGATGCCTATGAGTTTCTGATGACCATGTACGCTGCGAATGCAGGCAAGTCCGGAGGTGAATTTTTTACACCGCAGGAGGTGAGTGAGCTGCTTGCCGAGATTACAACAGTCGACAAAAAAGAGGTGAACAAGGTCTATGACCCGGCCTGCGGTTCCGGCTCTTTGCTGCTCAAATTCGTCAAAGTCCTCGGAAAAGAGAATGTCAGACAAGGTTTCTTTGGGCAGGAAATCAACCTGACTATATATAACCTCTGCCGTATCAATATGTTTTTGCACGATATCAATTACAATCACTTTGATATTGCCCACGGCGACACACTTACCGATCCAAAACACTGGGATGATGAGCCGTTTGACGCGATAGTTTCCAATCCGCCCTATTCCATCAGGTGGGAAGGGGACAACAATCCTCTGCTGATTAACGACCCGCGTTTCTCACCGGCGGGAGTGTTGGCGCCCAAGAGTAAGGCCGACCTTGCCTTTACCATGCACATGCTCTCCTGGCTTTCCACCAGCGGTACGGCGGCGATTGTTGAATTCCCCGGTGTGCTCTACCGCAGCGGTGCCGAGCAGAAGATCCGCAAATATCTTGTAGATAACAATTACATCGATACCGTAATCCAGCTGCCGCCCGATCTTTTCTTCGGCACGACTATCGCCACCTGCATTATCGTGCTTAAAAAGAGCAAGAAGGACAACAAAACCCTCTTTATCGATGCCTCAGCAGAATTTGTACGCAGGGGAAACAAAAACAAGCTGAGCGATGAAAACCGCGAAAGGATACTTGAGGCGTTTATAAAACGCGAAAATATCGAGCATTTTGCCAAATTGGTCAGCAATAAAGCTATTGGAGATAACGACTACAACATCGCGGTATCAAGCTATGTGGCGCAAAAAGATACCCGCGAAGTGATCGATATTACAACACTAAACGCCGAGATATCGGGTATTGTTGCCAGGCAGAATGAACTGCGAAAAGCCATAGATGAAATCGTGGCTGATCTGGAGGGAAGCCGGTAATGAAAAAAGCTGACAAACCATCGAATGACGAGATCATACGTTCCTCCGCGGCTGAATACATCACCTTTATTTCGGCAGCAGGCGAGGGCCGGCAGAGCATTGAACTGAGGTACGAGGATGATAATATCTGGATGACGCAAAAAATGATGGCCGAAATGTACGGAGTTTCGGTCCCGGCTATTCGCCAGCATTTGAATACATTGATCAAGGATAGCGAACTGGAGGAGGCAACTATTAAGCAATACTTAATAGTTCAAAAAGAAGGCGATCGTGAAGTACAAAGAAAGGTGGACCATTATAATCTACAGGCGGCTATTTCTGTCGGATTTAAAATAGAGAACGAGCGGGCCGTTCAATTCAGAAAATGGGCCAGGGAAATTGTCAAAGAATATACCATCAAGGGTTTTGCGATGGATGATGAGCGCCTTAAACAAGGCGGTAGTGTCCTGACAAACCAGTTTTTTGACGAATTATTAGAACGAATTCGGGAGATCCGTCTTTCGGAAAGAAAGTTTTACCAGAAAATTACGGATATTTACGCGACAGCCCTTGATTATGACAGCACCGCTAAAACTACGCAAAGATTTTTTGCCATGGTGCAGAATAAACTGCACTGGGCGATTCATGGGCAGACAGCCGCTGAGGTAATTGTGGCACGGGCAAATGCGGACAAGTACCACATGGGACTAAGCACCTGGAAAGACGCGCCAAAGGGAAAAATCCAGAAGTTTGATGTATCGATTGCCAAGAACTATCTGTCGGAAACCGAACTGGCAAGCCTTGAGCGGATTGTTTCGGCGTATCTGGATATTGCCGAAGATATGGCAATGCGGCACATCCCCATGACAATGAATGACTGGGAAGTGCGGCTGGACAGATTCATTGCCATGACCGACCGCGATGTGCTTAAGGATGCCGGAAAAGTAACACACGAACTTGCCAAAGAATTTGCTGAAACAGAATTTGAAAAATACCGCATCACCCAGGACCGTCTGTTTGAAAGCGATTTTGACCGGCTTGTGAACCAGTTCCTGGAAGATAAAAAACAGGATCGGAAATGACTAAACATTTGAATAGAATCGATAAACTGATCGCCGAGCTCTGCCCTGAAGGGGTGGAGATTAAAATAATACAAGATGTTTGTAAAAATGTTACTTCTGGTGGTACTCCTTCTACTGCACAACCAGAATATTATGGTGGTAATATTCCTTGGTTAAGAACTCAGGAAGTTGATTGGTTGAATATTTATGACACTGAAATAAGAATTACAAAAGAAGGCTTGAAAAATTCTTCTGCAAAAATGATTCCTGAAAATTCTGTAATTGTAGCTATGTACGGTGCAACAGCTGCAAAAGTAGCAATAAATAAAATTTCATTATGTACAAATCAGGCATGTTGTAATTTAGAGATTGACGAGAAACAAGCAGATTATAGATATGTCTTTTATTGGCTTTGTAATGAATACAGAACTCTAAAAGCATTAGGAGAAGGATCTCAATCAAACATCAATGGACAAAAAATCAAAAACTTCCGTATCCTCATCCCGCCCCTTGCCATCCAGCAAGAGATCGTAAAAATTCTGGATACCTTTACTGAACTGGAGGCTGAACTGGAGGCTGAACTGGAGGCGCGGAAAAAGCAGTATGAGTATTATCGGGATGAGCTGTTGACCTTTGGGGAGGATGTGGAGTGTAAGACGCTGGGGGAGGTTGGAGAGTTTATCAGGGGTAGAAGATTTGTTAAAGACGATATTGTCTCAGAAGGTGTTCCTTGTATTCATTACGGTGAAATGTACACTCATTATCAAATCTGGGCAAAAAAATCCAAGTCTTATTTAGAGCCAGCTTTAGCTGCAAAACTTAGAGTTGCTCACCCTGGGGATGTTGTTATAGTTGCAGCAGGCGAAACCATTGAAGATATCGGAAATGGAGTAGCTTGGCTGGGCGAGTCAGATGTCGTTATTCACGATGCGTGTTTTGCATTTAATCATTATTTGAACCCCAAATATGTATCCTATTATTTGCGAACGAATCTTTTCCGGTCTCAAATTAAAAGATATATATCTTCCGGTAAAATCTCGTCGATCAATTCTGCTGGTTTAAGTAAGGCAAAAATCCCCATCCCACCCCTCGCTGAACAAGAACGCATCGTCGCCATACTCGATAAATTTGACGCTCTGGTGAATGATATATCAATTGGTTTGCCGGCAGAACTTAATGCCCGGCGCAAACAATACGAATATTACAGGTACAAACTGCTAACGTTTGAGCCATTGGAAAAAGAATATGTCAAACAATAGCCGTTATAATCTTGTGGCGGAAAATCCGCAAAGCACGGTGGTGGCGGAATACACAGCTGAGTACCGTGTCGCCAAGTCGTACCAGAGCGAGGCGGACCTTGAGCGCGCCTTTATTGAACAGTTAAAGTCGCAGGCTTATGAGTTTCTGTCCATTACTTGCGAATCTGATCTGGTGCTCAATCTGCGAGGGCAGTTGGAAAATCTTAACAGCTTAACTTTTTCCGATGCCGAATGGGAAAGGTTTTTTACCGGTGAAATCGCAAATCCAAACCAGAGCATTGCCGAGAAAACAGTTACCATTCAGGAAGATTACATCAAGAATCTCAAAAAGGATGACGGGACTGTCAAAAACGTCTACCTCCTCCGTAAAGACAAGATCCACGAAAACAGTTTGCAGGTGATCAACCAATACGCTACCGAAAAGGGCCAGCGGAAAAATCGCTACGATGTAACGGTGCTGGTCAATGGCTTGCCGCTTGTGCATATTGAACTTAAACGGCGGGGAGTAGCAATCCAGGAAGCATTTAACCAGATCAACCGTTACCAGAGAGAAAGCTTCTGGTCAGGCTCAGGTCTTTTTGAGTATGTGCAGATTTTTGTCATCTCCAACGGCACCCACACCAAATACTACAGCAACACAACGCGATCGGAACATATCAGGGAATCGGCTGAAGGGGTTGTCAAAAAAGGGAAACGCACCAGCAACAGCTTTGAGTTTACAAGCTGGTGGGCGGACGCTACAAATAGACCCATTACAGACCTTGTTGATTTTTCCAAAACCTTTTTTGCCAAACATGCGCTGCTCAACATTCTCACCCGCTACTGCGTGTTTACCACCGAAAAACAGCTTTTGGCGATGCGCCCATATCAGATCGTGGCGACTGAGAAAATCTTAAGCAAAATAGAGATCAGCACAAACTATAAAAAACTCGGCACCATTGATGCGGGCGGTTATATCTGGCACACCACAGGTTCGGGTAAAACCCTTACCAGTTTCAAGACAGCCCAACTGGCAAGCAGATTGCCCTATGTTGACAAGGTACTGTTTGTGGTTGACCGCAAAGACCTTGATTATCAGACTATGCGAGAATACGACAAGTTCGAGAAAGGGGCGGCCGATAGCAACACCAGTACGGCCATATTAAAACGCCAACTTGAGGACACAGGCACGCGCATAATTATCACCACGATTCAAAAGCTTGACCGGTTCATAGGATGTAATAAAAAGCATACTATTTTTGATGGCCATATTGTACTCATCTTTGATGAATGTCACCGCTCGCAGTTTGGAGAAATGCACGCCGCCATTACCAGGGCGTTTAAAAACTACCATCTCTTCGGCTTTACCGGCACGCCGATCTTTGCCGTGAACTCTTCCTCCGGAGGTAGGCCTGATTTCAAGACCACCGCCCAGGCGTTTGGTGATAAATTGCACACCTATACCATTGTGGACGCCATTGCCGATAAAAATGTGCTGCCGTTTAAGGTTGATTATATCTCTACCGTGCGTGAAGCAGAAAACATTGAAGATAAAAAAGTCCGCGATATTGACCGCGAAGCAGTGCTTGCAGCACCTGAGCGGTTGGCGAATATTGTGCGGTATATTATTGATCATTTTAATCAGAAAACAAAACGGAACAACAGGTTTTTCACCCATGGTGTTACCAGAAATATCAATGAGATTGTAGCGGCAAAGGACAGGGCAAAGATTGCCAGGATCATGGAGAAAATCAGATTGTCCGGCTTTAACTCCATCTTTGCCGTTTCGTCCATTGATGCTGCAAAAAAATACTACGCTGAATTCCAAAAACAGCTTACAGACGCCCCGAGCGATAAAAAACTCAAAATAGCACTTATTTACAGCTTTGGTGTAAACGAGGAAAAAATCGACGGTATAATAGACGAGAACTCAGAAGATACTGGTGGATTGGATAAAAGCTCAAGGGACTTCCTTGAGAACGCCATCAAAGACTACAATGCCATGTTCGGGACTTCCTATGACACCTCTTCCGATAAATTCCAGAATTACTATAAAGATGTCAGCGAACGTGTAAAAAACCGTGAAGTGGATATTCTGCTTGTGGTGAATATGTTTTTGACAGGCTTTGACGCGACGACGCTCAACACATTGTGGGTAGATAAAAACCTGCGCCTACATGGTTTGCTGCAAGCGTTTTCGCGCACCAACCGCATCCTGAATACCATCAAAACGTTCGGCAACATTGTTTGCTTCCGCAATCTGGAAAAATCGACCAATGAATCCATTGCCCTATTTGGCGATAAAGAAGCCGGTGGACTTGTACTGTTAAAATCGTATGATGATTACTATAACGGGTATAAAAACGGCGACAAGGAAGTCCGTGGATATACCAGTCTGGTTGAAGAACTTTTAGTAAGATTCCCGGTCGGCGAGCAGATTATCGGTGAACAAAACCAAAAGGATTTCATCAGTCTCTATGGCGCAATCTTGCGGGTGAGAAATATCCTGACAACTTTTGATGAATTCAGCGGTAATGAGATTTTAACCGAGCGGGACATTCAGGATTATCACAGCACCTACATTGATCTTTATAACGAGTTCCGCAAGAAAGATGAAGGCGAGAAAGAAAACATCAACGATGATCTCGTGTTTGAAATGGAGCTCATTAAACAGATCGAGATCAATATTGATTATATTTTAGGACTTGTTAAAAAATACCACGAAGACCATATCAAAAATCGTGAACTGCTTGTTGACATCAACAAGGCCATCGACTCAAGCGTTGAACTGCGCAATAAAAAAGAGCTCATCAACCAGTTTATCGCATCACTTGATATCCATTCGGTTGTGGATGAAGACTGGCAGAAGTATGTGGAGAAGAAAAAGATTGAAGAGCTGGAAGAGATTATAAGGTACGAAGATCTTGATCACGACGAAACCTATAAATTTGTGCGCAATGCGTTTCGTAACGGTATTTTAGCAACTACTGGTACTAATCTCTCCAAAGTTATGCCGCCCGTATCACGCTTTTCTCATGGAGGAGAGCGTACCAAAAAACGTGAGAGCGTTTTGGAGAAATTAACACTATTCTTTGAGCGTTTTTTTGATATATCCAACGGAACTATTTAAGGATGACAGAGGTAAGTATTGCGCTTAGTGACATACAGAGATTGATCATCTCTGAGTCGGTGACGTATCTTTCTCTACTTAAAAATCTCAATTCGCTAAGTTGAGCTGCATTGACGTGCCATAGAGACTAAACGTTTTGTGAATTCCTCAAATGAAACACATCGGTTCTTTGGTATCATTGCAGCGATCCAATCTTTTCCACGCCCTTTTTTGTTTCCGCCATCCTTCATAAGAGGAGTAGGCAAAATAACAGGATCATCAAGAAAAAAATAAGTAAAAATTGAATCTTCTGAATCTAATTTTACACCAGATAGCCATTTGTCTATTAAATGTTGTTTCTCTCCTGCAAAAGTAGATAAATCATCTTTGAATGCAATTATTTCATGAGGTTTCGCGGAGATTATTCCAACAATCTTTGATAGATAAGTAATCCCCTCTTTCTCACCAGAATTACGAGTGAAGTAAGGAGCAAAATAGAGAGGACTTCCAAAAATTTTGTCTCGTCTATACAAGTTTGATTTTTTAAATTTTTTTAATTCGATACTGTTGCCCACATCTTGAATTAATATCTCTTTCTGATTTCTCAAATTGTACCCCCTGCGAAGATAATTCTGAAACTCATTCATCAAAGAGTCTTCTTCAAATAATTTATCCTCAATTAAACTATCAACATCATTCCACCCGATATTTACAATTTCTATTTGCTCATTCATTTTCAGCTTATAATCATTTGTTTGAGTTAATATACATAATATCTTGTTTGGAACATCTGAGAACGCATCTAAATATTGTTCTCGTTGTTTTTCTATTTTATTACTTTTCACTTTACATTCAATTATTACATGGAAATAATTTTTCGATAATATCTCAATATCCGTTCTACCTTGTTCCCTTTTTTTTTCGATTTGTATTGAAATATTTCTAAATCGATTCGGAGTATTCTTTATTGTTAGACCTATAAATCTGAGAAACGTGAATAGAAATTCTGGTCTTTTTGATAAAATATATGCAAAAGCTTTTGATAAACCTGTTTCATCATAACCAAGTAGATAAAATTGATTGATGGAGTAATTCTCAATTCCTTCTGGCTTTATTATCATCTTTTAGCTCCCTTTGTGCATATAACATCTATAGTTAATAGTTTTACATTCATTCTTTCCCCGCAGTCTGCTTGATGTTCTCACTCAACAGAAAAACCTGATAACAGTAAAAAAAAGCTTCAGGGTTTGTTTTCTTAAGTTTATTAAGACGCGTTTCAAAAGGCTGCTCTATAATTAAATCTGATATTTGAGCAGGCGAAACAAAGCGGATAAAATGCTCCGCTTTGGTTTTAATCAGCATTGCACAATAAGCGGCGCGGGAAGCAAAAACAACAGCCCTTTCTATATGAAAATGCTCAGAATATATAAACCTTGACATTTGCTTTATACCGTTCTGTAAAGCAGGAAAATCACCGCTGCCGCCTGATCCCCGTGTCGAGATACACATGGCTGTCCGGATTATTTCATCAATGACAATCAATCCGCTGTCTTTGATCTTTCGGTATCCAAGTTCAACAGATGCTATTTTCTCAAAAGTGCAGGCAACTAATTCTATGTCAGATATCATCTCAAAAAGAGTTCCGATATCATAGAGTTTCTTGATTATCTCCATTGAAGCGCAGTTTCCGTTTTTAATATTGGGAATGCCTGATGTATTAGGTGCAAAAGCTGTAAGCTTGTCTCCAAGGAGGTTTTCAAAATCAGCAGCTGATGGAACGATAATATCAATATCTATGGAAAATCGCTTCGGAAGCCCTGAAGCAGTATTACAGCAGTTACCCCCTTAAATATATATGAAAGACCTGATAAGGAAAGTCCTTCAAGAAGCATAAATGCCCTGATCACCTTCTCAACCAGCATCCTGTCTGCGTTATGATTCTTTTCAGCAGTCTCACGTATCCATTCAACTGTTAATAATTCGTTTGTTATCATACTCCTGAATTCAAGTCATAATAAAAATACCTATCAAAATATTTATTCGCCACATATACAGCCGCACCTATCAAAACTCCTTTTTTGTCTTTAAAGCTGGTATACAGTATGTTGTAATTTTTTTTCATTTTTGTGAGTGCAATAGCAGAAACTTTTTTTCTTATGCTATTAATAAATATTTCATCAGGATCATTAAAATTATTTGCTATTACAATTAACTCCGGATCACATACCATGCTTATGTTAGATATGGCGATAGCAAACCAATTACTCCATTCCTCAATTATTGAAAAAGCAATTTCATCATTTTCTTTATATGCTGAAAGTAAGTCTTCAACAACTATTGATTTTTTATAATAAATTGAATCTGGTTTAAAGAGATAGAGGTTTTGAGCTTTCTCGATATATCTGTCAGAAGTCCCCAAAGTCTCAAAACAACCTGTCCCTCCGCATTTACATATTTCAGTTGTAAATGGATCAAGTCGCATGTGGCCTATTTCACCTGAAAGACAATTTATCCCATGATCAAGTATGCCATTAAGATAAAGACCGCCACCCAGTCCATTAGCACCACTGTTGATAACTAGGATATTTTTATACCCTTTCCCTATCCCTTTTTCATATTCAGCAAGAGACAGAAATCTGTTTTGATTGTCAATATATATATTAAGATCCTGGTGTGTGTGCTTCTTAATATTTTGTACAATTGGTACTGGACTTTTCCATGAAGGAAATCTAGGAGATGTAAGCAAAAGCCCATTAATTTGGTCTGTTACTCCATTTGTAGCAATTGAGACCCCTAGAAGATTTCTTTGAATATATTCAGGAAGCTTTGAAATATAGTTAATAAAATCAGAAATAATTAATGTTACTTTTTCAAAATATTCGTCCTTTCTGATCTTCACTATTTTTTCTATTTCAAAAAATGATTTTGGATCTGTTACTACGAGTTTTATGTTTTCATGAAGTATGTGAATACAAATTGTATACCCATACTTGTGATTAAAAATATATAATTCTGGTTTTTTCCCTCCATTATTTGAAGAAATACCTTTTCCTGCTTTTAAAATAAGATTTTTTGATTCCAAGTCTTCAATGATTTTAATAACAGTAGTTTTGCTTAACTTCATTTTCCGGGATACATCTGTAATTGTAATTTCTTCAGAATTACGAAATAAATCGAGAACATTTTTTTGATTATTATATTTTAAATCTCTGGCTTTATAGCCTGCATGTGTATTCAAAATATTATCCTTATAAAAAATAATAATTTAATTTAATTATATTGTAAACATTATTTATAAGATTATTTATAAATAATGTTTATAAAGTATGTTTATAAATATTATTTATAATTATCGTTGACAAACACTAAATCTATGGTATTATTTTAATATACTATCAAGCAATAACATGGGAATATTACTGGTTTCGGTTATATGTATTGACTTGCTGTATCCTGATATAAGTTCTGAAAAAAAATAAAGGCAGCTTGGGGATTACTGTAAAAATATTTATAATTTATGGAGGTTTTTATGAAAAAACTTTTCTTCTTTGTATTGATGGTTGTAATTGTTTGCAGCCTTGCATTGGCGAGTGGGAAAAAAGAAGCTCAAAGCACTTCATCCAAAACAGACCCCGCTGTAATAATACAGCAGGTTACACAGATGACTATGGCAGAACTTACAGAGCAGGCAAAAAAAGAAGGTAGAGTCATCTGTTATACTTGGTCAAATGAAGATTACTGGAAAGATCTTGGGGATGAATTTGAAAAAGATTATGGAATTAAAGTAGAGGTTATTCTAGCCGAACAAAGACCCGCAATAAGTAAAGCTCTATCAGAAAAAGATGGAAAAACAGGATCCTATGATGTTATGAGAGTCGGAGGAGACAGTGTCTCAATTGGTTTGTCAGCAAACTTATATCATGGGCCTATCCTTAATAGTATATCTGTAAAAGACAAGCTCGACCCAGCTCTTTCTGTTAGGCAGGAAGGTGTTGTAACAAATGGTTATTTAGTTCCTTTTATGCAGAATCAAGCATGTTTTGCTTATAATCCAAAAACAGTTAAAAACCCACCACAAACATGGGCAGAGCTAGAAAAATGGATAGAGAATAATCCAATGAAATTTGGATTTTGTCCACCAGACAAAGGTGGATCAGGCCAAGCATTTGTTTTGGCAGCAATTAAACAACTTACAGGAGGCCTGGATCAATACTATCCAGATACCGAACTTGATGAGGAAAAAGTAAAGAAATGGGATAATGTTTGGGATTGGATGAATTCCTATAAGAAAAAAGTAACATTAACAACTTCAAATAAAGATTCTCTTTCCAGATTGAACCAAGGAGAACTTGATCTAGTTGCTGCATGGGCTGATAACGTATATTTGGCTGTAAAAGCAGGAGAACTTTTCAAGGATATTGGCGTATACATCCCTGAATTTGGTATGCCTGGAGGAGGAGATTCTGTTGGTCTAATTAAAAATGCTCCCCACCCAGCAGCAGGATATTTATTTATAAATTATCTTGTTTCTGACAAAGCTCAAAAAATGGGTGTTAACAGATTAACTGGAACTCCTGCCCGAACTGATATTGAAGCAGCACATAAATATATTACAGAAAGAGATCTTAAATATAAGCTTGCTTGGATTCCTGCTTTTTATAAGGGCAGATTTAAAGAAGATTTTACAAAATATGTTTTAATGGTTAGATAATCCTATATTCAAATATTAATATAGTATACCGGTAGTTACCGGTATACTATAAAAAAAATGTTCTGAGGGGTGATACATGAAAAAATTGTTTATTGGGGTTAATGTTCCTAAGGCAGTGCCAATTACTGGATTATCAGAATATTTTAATACTGTAATAGAAAATGGATTCAACTGTGTTGAATTTGGTCTTTCAACTTTTCCAATTATAACTAACGGTTTTGTAAAAGAAGATTTTATAGATTATTTGAAACCAATATTTAAAAAACATTTCTTAAAATACTCTGCCCACATTGGGATGGGGCTAAATCTTCGTAATACTGAAGAATATGAGTTACATAAACAAGTATTGAAAGCATCAATTGATATTTGTGAAAAACTTAATTTAAATCCTTTAACCCTTCATTTTGAAGAAAGTTCAAAGTTTACTGATATTGAAGAAAAATTTTTTAAAGCACATGAAGAAGCAGCGACTTACGCTGAGAACAAAGGTGTTTTATTGTGTATGGAAAATATCGAAATTGAAGTACATACAAAAGTTGTAGACATGATTAAAAGTATTGATCATAAGAATCTCAAGATGACACTTGATACAGGACATTTATATTTATCAACAAATTATTTTGGTTACAATTATGATAAAGCAATTGAAGAATGTGCACCATATGTATCTCATCTACACCTAAGTGATAATATTGGACGATTTCAAAAGATGCGCCTTGATAATTTTGATTTATACAGAACATTACCTCTGCCGTATAGAACAGCTTTTGGGTATGGTGATTTGCACATTCCCCCATTCTGGGGCGAAATTAACTTCGAAACTACGTTAAAGACACTTATTGCCCATGAATATAACGGATACTTTCTTTGTGAATATAACAGTAATTTATATGAACCATTTAATAAGAATATCCAAGATAAAGTTCGTATGACTATTGAGAAATTATTTTTGGAGGGATAGATGCTGACTAATTATAGCCTTTCAGTAAGCAGTGTCAGCAAATATTTTGGCACATTTAAAGCATTAAACAATATTACTTTTAATGTAAAAAAAGGAGAATTTGTAACATTACTGGGGCCCTCGGGTTGTGGTAAAACAACGTTGCTAAGGATAATTGCAGGGTTTATTGATCCTGAAGAAGGGACCATAATGTTTGGAGATAGAATAGTTAACGATGTTCCTCCGAATAAGCGCAACACTGCTATGTGTTTTCAATCCTATGCCCTTTTTCCTCATAAGAGTGTTTATGAAAACGTTAGGTTCGGTCTTAGAATGAGAAAGGTTCCTGAAAATTTACATAAAGAAAAAGTAGAAGAAGCCATGAAAATGGTTAACTTGACAGGACTTGAGCAAAGAAGACCTTACGAACTTTCAGGAGGTCAGCAACAGCGTGTCGCATTGGCCCGTTCAATAGTTGTCAAACCTGAAATACTTCTTTTTGATGAACCATTATCAAATCTGGATGCTAAACTCAGAGAAAAAGTTCGTATTGAGATTCGCGAGCTTCAAAGAAGAATGGGAATTACTACAATTTATGTTACGCATGACCAATCTGAAGCTCTGGCAATATCAGATAAAATTATATCGATGAATAACGGAACAATTTTACAGGAAGCTGATCCAAGAACTATTTATGAATCTCCCAATAATAAATTTGTTGCTGATTTTATTGGTGTAGCAAATATTATTACGGGAAAAATCATGAGAAAAACAGAAAACATCTGTGTTTTTAATACTGAAATAGGTGAATTATCAACCACCGGATATTTTGATTCTAGATCTGATACCGTTTCTTTGTGCATACGGCCTGAAGATTTTTCTCCTTTATTAAAAGGAGAAAAACCTACAAATACAAATATTGTTACAGGAAGGGTGAAAAATTCTGTATATATGGGTAATATGCTGGACCTTTTTATAGAAGTTAATAACTACGTTTTACGTGGTAATGTTTCCAATGACAATGATATTGAACAGGGTACAATCATTGATATTGGAATCCCTTACAACAAAATACACATTGTTAATGAGGCATAATTGATAATGAATAAAAAAAATAAATTTGTTTGGGGATATTTGCTATTAATACCAGGTATAGGATATATAACACTTTTAATTACTGTCTCTGTTGTTATCATGTTTATGCAAAGTATTGGATTCTATAATTTCACTGGAACTTCAGGATTTACACTAATACACTGGAAAACACTGTTTAATGAAGTATTTTGGGATTCACTACTTTTTTCTCTAAAGATGGGTATTGGCAGCTCAATGATAAGCATAATTATTTGTTATCCTCTCGCTATATTGTTGCAGAAAGCGCCTGGGAAAAAAACACTTTTATCTTTAATGAAAATACCTATGTTCATCCCAGGGTTGGTTGCCTCTTTTTTAATAATAAATTTAATTGATTATCATGGTATTCTCAATGTGTTTCTCCTGTGGATAGGAGTTATAGAGGAACCGCTACGATTGAGAAATGATGATTATGGTATAGGTGCATTAATGATTTTAATCTGGAAGAATGTCCCTTTTCAAATGATTATAATGTATTCGGCTATCGACGCCATACGAAAAGATGTAATTAATGCTGCTAAAAACTTGGGAGCGACACCTTTTCAAGTATTATACGATATAATTATTCCAATCACGCTACCATCAGCTTTAGTTGCAATAATACTTGTTTTTATACGCAGCTTTTATAATTTTGCAATAATCAGTACGGCTGGACCTCTCTACCCATCCAATATTTCCGCACTAATGTATAAAAATGCTTTTTTATTTGACAGATGGAATACATCGGCATGTATTGGAGTTATTATGATGATTTCGTCTATTTTATTTATTAGTATTTATACTCTTATTGGTAAAAAACTAGCAAGATTACACTAAAGAGGTAAAAATTGATTAATTCGAGAAAACATGGAATATCACTTACAAAAAAACTATCTTTATATCTTATTCCTTTTTCTGTTGGTATAATATTTTTAGCATGGGTAGTTTTGCCAATAGTAATGGCACTGTTGTGGTCACTTGTCAATCCTGAATATTCATGGTCATATCCAGATCTCTTTCCGAAATCATTTTCCTTGTATCATTGGAAATATATTTTTAAGTATTCCAATATTGTTTCCTCAATTTATAATAGCTTAATAATTGCAGTCTGCTCTACATTGTTGTCCTTTGTTCTTTCGCTTCCTACAGCATATGCATTGGGGCGACTCGATTTAAAAGGAAAAGAGATTTTTAAAATTATAATTCTTATCCCACTAATTTTTCCTGGAATGTCAATGGCATTGTTTTTGGGTAGATTTTTATTTATGCTCGGTCTTTCTCAGACATATATAGGTGTAATAATGGCACACACACTCATCGGTATTCCATATATGCTTAGGGTTTTAATAGTAAACTTTGAATCCCTGCCTCAAGAATTGATTGATGCTGCAGAAAATCTGGGGGCAGGGGGTATGGTAAAATTTACTGAGATAGTATTACCTTTGATACTCCCTGGAATAGTGTCTGGATCAATCTTTACTTTTATAATGAGCATGGAAGAATTCAATCTTACTTTTGTTATTGGAATTCCTAACATAAACACGATTCCTACAATACTTTTTTCATATCTTGGAGAAAATTTTTATAGAACAGCGGCTTCGGTTGTTTCTCTAATTCTTGTCATCCCCAACATAACAGCCTTGATTATAACAGAACAGCAAATAAAGACTGAATATTTAGGGGCTTCTTTAGGAAAAATGTAATAATGCATTTATAATACGAATTCAGGACTTTAAATTTCTTCCTGTTCATGATTATTTTCTGTCCTGTTTATTATATCCCGCATAAAAACATCCCTGTTTCGACGTTTCGCGTACCTCTTCAGTCTACCGGTGTTTATGGTGTATTTATTAAAAGCATTCCTTAAGACATTAACAAGTTCATTTCCCTTAAGAAAACTGAAAAGCTTTTCTGCACTAAGGTCAACCATGATTTTTTCAAGGGAGGGGACAGGTATATTCTCTTTATTAACGAGAGGGGCCTCACTCGGGAGAGTTTTTACGACAATTGCGTCACTGACATCAGGAAGATAGTTATCAAATATTTCATCTGACGGTTCCTTAAAAACATTTTTTTCCGTAGTTTTTAACAGGAAAAAAACTGAATCAACAGTATCCTTTTCTGCCTCTACAATAAGATAATTATTCTTCGCAATGTGATGATAAAACCCGGCAATAACACCGGCAGGCCATATGCAGAAACGGACCAGGGGATAATTTCCCCTGATACTCATCGAAATTTTCCTTTGACAGGCATCTATTTCCCAGGAAAAATCAATTTTCTTGCCATGGGAAAACAATCCTCGCCCTGTCCGCTTTATCACCCATTTCCTGACAAGATCATATACCCTCTAGTTCACAGTAGAGCGGTGGATATCCTTTTCCCATTGAGTGTAAAAATTATACAATTCGTGGTGGTAAAGGTTTTGCGGTTTTGAAAGTATTCTGAAATCATATTTTTATTAATCTTCATAACAATTTAATTATATCAAATTATCGGCAAAATATCGATAAAATTGCTGTTAATTTGTTGTTATTTATTTTTCCCCAGCAGATGGTTAAAAAGCTATAAAGAATAGCTTAAGTAATATGTTAAATTATAAAAGGGCAGAATCAGACTGACATTATAAAATCTGTGTACCAATTAATCGGGCGCAATCAGATCGAATTCTGATATTTCCCGGCGCCGATTGATTGATGGATTAATAAAAAAACCCTGACTCGTTATAAACAAGTCAGGGTAGTTATAAGTGCCGCCAAAGGGAATTGAACCCTTGACACGAGGATTTTCAGTCCTCTGCTCTACCGACTGAGCTACAGCGGCAAATACGAAGTAATATATATATCACCGGGGAAAAAATGTCAATATTTATCAGTTATTTTTGTTGGAATAAATAACGTCGTGGATAAAAGGAATCCGGAAAAGCGCAAAATATAAGAATTGACCGGCTGTTCCCTTTTCTCTGATGTTACTTGAAAATATTATCCAATAAATATATTATGTGAAATCAAAAAGACAATTACTTAAGACTTTAAAGTGTTACCCGGGAGGATAAATGTACAAACCTGTTGATTCGAAAGTGAATTTCCCTCAAATGGAAGAAAAAATACTTAAATTCTGGCAAAATAACAGGATTTTTAAAAAATCAATAGAAATAAGGGAGGAAGCGGAAGAATATGTATTTTTTGACGGCCCTCCTTTTGCCACAGGCCTGCCTCATTTCGGCCATTTCGTACCCGGAACATTAAAAGATATTTTCCCCCGGTATCAGACAATGAAAGGCAAAAAGGTAGACCGCCGTTTCGGCTGGGACTGCCACGGCCTTCCTGTTGAATATGAGATGGAGAAGGAACTCGGGATATCGGGAAAAAAAGAGATAGAAGATTTCGGAATTGCCAAATTCAATGAATCATGCCGCTCAATCGTACTACGTTATACAAAAGAATGGGAGACCATTGTAACCAGAATGGGGCGGTGGGTAGATTTTGAAAATGACTATAAAACCATGAACCCTGATTATATGGAATCAATCTGGTGGGTTGTAAAACAGCTCTGGCAAAAAGGGCTGATGTATGAAGGCTACTACATACTTCCGTATTGCCCCAGATGCTCTACTGTACTTTCCAACCATGAACTCAATCTCGGCGGCTACAAGGAAGTGCACGATCCGGCGATAACTGTTAAATTCAAACTGAAGGGAGAGGATAATTCCTACATTCTGGCATGGACTACAACTCCATGGACACTTCCTTCAAACCTGGCTCTTGCCGTTCATAATGATATTGACTATGTAAAAGTTTCAGACAGCGGAGAGCACTATATACTGGCAAAGGAAAGGCTCTCCTCTTACTATAAAAATGAAAGCGACTATAAGATTGAATGGACAAAAAAAGGAAGCGAACTGGTAGGTACTTCCTATGAACCTCTTTTTCCGTATTTTTCTTCTGAAGAAGAGAACGGCGCATTCAGGGTTTTTTCGGCTGACTATGTTACAATAGAAGACGGCACAGGTGTTGTCCATACAGCTCCCGGATTCGGAGAGGATGACTATAAAACATTAAAAGATACAAAAATAACAACGATCTGTCCGATTGACGGTGAGTGCAAATTCACTTTTGAGGTTACAGATTATGAGGGCAGGTTTGTAAAAGACTGTGATAAGGATATAATCGACAGACTTAAAAAAGAAGGCAAACTGGTGCTCCGTCAGCAGTATCTTCATAATTATCCGCACTGCTGGAGATGCTCTTCTCCCCTTATCTACAGGGCCATTTCCTCCTGGTTTGTCGATATCGGCAAAATCAAGGAAAAAATGCTTGATGCCAACAGTCAGATTTACTGGATGCCGCCTCATCTTAAAGACGGAAGATTCGGCAAGTGGCTTGAAAACGCCCGCGACTGGGCAATATCAAGAAACCGTTACTGGGGTAATCCTATCCCCATCTGGAAATGCGATACATGCAGTCAGATAGAATGCCATGGTTCAAAGAAAGAACTTGAAGATAAAAGCGGCGCAAAGCTTGATGATCTTCACAAACACATAATTGATGAGGTTACCTACAAATGCAGCTGCGGTGAGGGGACAATGAAAAGAATCCCTGAAGTACTTGATTGCTGGTTTGAATCAGGTGCCATGCCTTATGCGCAGGTACACTATCCGTTTGAAAACAAGGAACACTTTGAAAGCCATTTCCCGGCCGATTTTATCTGCGAAGGGCTAGATCAGACCCGTGGATGGTTTTACACGCTGACAATTCTTGCCGCGGCACTTTTTGATAAACCTTCATTCAAGAATGTTGTAGTAAACGGCCTTGTTCTTGCTGAAGACGGTAAAAAGATGTCAAAATCAGCTAGAAATTATACGGACCCGGTAGAGGTAATTGATCAGTATGGAGCTGATGCCCTGCGGTTTTTCCTTACAAATTCCGCAGTGGTCAGGGCAGAGGATTTGAGATATTCGGATGAAAGTGTCAAGGAAGTTCTTAAAAGCCTTATAATTCCCCTCTGGAATGCATACAGCTTTTTTATCACTTATGCGAATATTGATAAAATAACAGTCAAGGATTCTCCTCTTGATCCTGATTCACTTGAAAATCCGCTCGATAAATGGATTATCTCGGAAATTGAGAAACTTGTTGAGGAAATAACAGCAGCTCTTGATCTCTATGATATCCAGAAAGCCAATATGATGCTCCTTGGATTTGTTGATATCCTGAATAACTGGTACATAAGAAGGTCAAGGAGAAGGTTCTGGAAGTCGGAAAACGATCTTGATAAAAAGCAGGCTTACCAGACTCTCTATACCGTCCTTATGAAGCTGATAAAAACAGCGTGCCCTGTTCTCCCTTTTATAACCGAAGAAATGTATCAGAATCTTAAAGACTCTTCCATGCCCGAGTCTATTCACCTTTGTGATTATCCGACAGCTGACAGAAAAAAGAGGGATGACCAGCTGGAAAAGAAGATGGAGATTACAAGGAAGGTTGTTTCCATGGGAAGGGCATTAAGAAGCACTTTTTCACTTAAAATACGCCAGCCCCTGAAATCTCTCTCAATTGTTACAAGGGAGCAGGATGAAAAAAATATTCTTAAGGAAATGTCTCCGATAATTTCTGAAGAGCTCAATGTCAAGGATGTTCTTATCCGTGAAAACGAGGATGAGCTTGTGGAATACCAGGCCAAAGCCAATTTCAGAACACTCGGCAAGATTCTGGGGAAAAATATGAAAACCGGTGCTGAAAAGATTGAATCCCTTAAAAGCAATGAGATAAAATCCCTTCTTGACGGCTCAATGCTCTCAATTGAAATTGACGGGGAGAGTTTTGATATTACAAGTGATAGTGTAATTGTCCAGAGAACAGAAAAAGAAGATCTTAAAGTACTGAATGAAGGGACAATCACTATAGGCCTTGATACAAAAATAACAGATGCCCTCCGTGAAGAAGGGATTGTCCGTGACATTGTAAGGAATATCCAGAGCCTGAGAAAAGAAAAAGGACTTGATGTTACAGACAGAATAAACCTCTGGCTTTCAACTGAAGAAGCAGTAAAAAATGCTGTAGGAAATTATTCGGATTATCTGATAAATGAAACACTCACAAACCGGCTTGACTTTGTCAAAAAGGAAGGATCATCCGAATATGAGTGCGGTGATTACAAGTGTTTTATAGAACTGGAAAAAGTTTGAGAGAAAATCTGAAAATATGTTTTTCAGCAGTTTGTTCATTTCTGGTCTTTTTAATGATTATTACCGGCTGTGCAACAGGCAGCCGGATTTACAGGGAAAGTATAAGCCCTGGAAATATAATCCCTGAAGATGCTTTTCTTTATATCCGTTCTGAGCAGTCATTTTTCAATAACCCTGCCTTAAATACGGAAATTGAAAGACTTACTCAGGATTATGGTATACCTGATTTTTTCAGGGAAAAAACAGGGACAATATCCGTAGCCTTTCTTGGTGATGGATGGGAGTATATTACAGCAGAGGGAAACTACCCGGATTCTTTTATCAAAAAGAGACTTGATCAAAGCAGCGACTGGAAAAGATCTGAATACAGAAAAGTAAAATATTTTTACGCTCCTGATTCAGGAATAATTCTTATTCCCTATAAAAACAACTGCCTGATTGCCTCGAGGATATCCCCGGCCGGAACAGCAGGTACAGCGGCGTTTCGCGCTGAAAAGATTATAGATATTCTGAAATCGGACAGGAATTCGGTCTATACTCCTTCCGGCAATTCTGCTCTTCATCTGAGAGCTGAGAAAAGGGGAAACAGCCTGAGTGCTTTTTCCCCTGCCGGTTTTAATACTGAGAATATTGAACTGATAGATCTTGATTTCATCATTGATCCATTAATAGCCGGTAAATCAGATATAAAAGGGACATTTACAATAGCGGATGAAAAAAAAGCCCTTGTTTTTTCTTCCATGTTCAGGCTTTTTCTGACAAACTATTACAGAAAAGAGGGGATTGCCGATTTAAAGACAATGATGGAGAAAAACAGCATAAACAATGATGGCCGGAAAGTTTTAATATCAATTACAGATTTTCCTCTGGAAAAACTCGGCAGTCTTATCCATTACGGAAACTAGACAATAAAAAAATTTATTCAAAAAGGTGATTAATATTGATTACGGGAGTTGTTGATTATAAAGCGGGGAATCTCAAAAGCATAGAAACTGCGCTGAGGCATCTTGGAGCGGATTTTATTATCTCTGATATTCCTGAAAAACTTGAAAACTGCGACAGGCTTATTTTCCCTGGAGTGGGAGAAGCTAGTTCTGCAATGAAAAATCTGAAAGAAAGCTGTCTCGATGAGCTGATAACCGGTTTCGCGGAAAAGGGCAATCCTCTTCTTGGAATATGCCTGGGCTGTCAGATTATTCTAAGTTACTCTGAAGAGGGAAATACAAGCTGTCTGGGACTTGTTGACGGCAATGTAAAGCTTTTCAGCGGCCGCGCCGGACTACTCCCCGGGGATCTGAAAGCCGAATTACTCAAAGTGCCCCAGATAGGCTGGAACACCCTTGGATTCACAAAAAAGCATTATCTTTTTAAGGGTATTCCTGATAATTCATCATTCTATTTTGTCCATTCCTATTATCCTGATGTAAAAGATGAATTCAAAATCGGCGAGACTGAATACGGAATCCCGTTTTCTTCTGCCGTATCACGGGAAAATGTCTGTGCTGTCCAGTTTCATCCTGAAAAATCAGGAAAATACGGACTCATGATGATGGATAACTTTTTAAAGGGGTGATGTTTTGCTTTTAAAACGGATAGTAGTCTGTCTTGATGTAAGGGACGGAAAAACAACGAAAGGTATTAAATTCAAGGGCAATGTGGATATCGGCGATCCGGTTGAAATGGCTGAAAAGTACTACAACGAAGGTGTTGATGAGCTTGTATTTTATGATATAACTGCCTCTTCTGAAAAGAGGGGGATAATGATCGATGTTGTTGAAAAAGTCGCGGAAAAAATATTTATCCCTTTTTCAGTCGGCGGCGGAATATCAAATGTCAGTGATATGAGGCGTGTAATACTGGCAGGAGCCGAGAAGATAAGCGTAAACAGCCAGGCCGTCAATAATCCTGCGATAATAGAGGAGGGGGCATCCCTTTTCGGAAAACAGTGCATAGTGCTCGGTATGGATGCGCTTGCAGACCCTGATATGCCTTCCGGCTACAGGATTGTTATAAACGGAGGTAGGACCCCGACATCACTTGATGCTTTAAAGTGGGCTAAAGAAGCGGAAAAGCTCGGCGCCGGTGAAATAGTACTTAATTCAATCGATGCTGACGGGACAAAAAACGGCTATGAGATTAACCTTACTTCAATGATATCAGGCAGTGTCGGAATACCTGTTGTCGCTTCAGGCGGCGCCGGGACACCGGAACACCTTAGAAATGTATTTACAGCGGGGAAAGCTGATGCAGCACTTATTGCATCGATGGTTCACTATGGCCACTATACAATAAGTGAAATCAAACAGTATCTAAAAAAATCCGGAGTAGCGGTCAGACTTGACTGGTAAAATGATCTATTGGTATATTACTAACAAAATTCAGAGGAAGTGAAATAAAATGCCTACTTATGATTATGAATGCAAATCATGCGGAAAAATCTTTGAAGTATTTCAGAAGATGAGTGACGACCCGCTTGAAGTATGTCCTGAATGCGGTAAAAAGGTTAAACGTCTTGTAGGCGGTGGACTTGGAATTATATTTAAAGGAAACGGTTTTTATGTTACAGATAACAAAAAAAGCAGTTCCGCCTCATCTTCTTCATCTGTCTCTTCATCTTCAGGGACAGAATCAAAAAAAGAATCTGTAGCAGCGGCCCCTTCTGTCGAGGCCGGTTCAAAAAAAGAGTGATATCAGGTTTTATTACCTGATATTTATGCTTTCAATTCCTTCAACTGCCTTTTTTATATTCCCATCAAGCCCTGGAATTTCCCAGGACTTCTGTATCTTGCTGAAAAATGGTTTTACCAGAGGGCGGGCAGGGGCGAATACTGAACAGCAGTCCATATAGGGCAATATTGAAATATCATAGGTCCCTATCTCTCTTGCCTTTATTATTATCTCCTCCTTATCAAGCCCTATGAGGGGACGGAGGATCGGATAATCTGTTTTTGAACCTGTAAAGCGGAGACTTTCGGCTGTCTGGCTTGCCACCTGGCTTAAGGATTCTCCTGTTATTATACTGTTTGCCCTTATTTTTTCTGCCTGAAAGTGTGCTATATTCATCATCGCAGCCCTTGAGAGAAGCGTTATTTCATCAGGCATGCAGTTTTGCTGAATAAAAATCTGTGTTTCGGTGAAAGGGACAATATGAAGCACAAGAGAAGGCAGGTATTCAGATAATTTTTCCGCTATACTGATAACTTTTTCTTTTGACTGCTCTGAAGTATAGGGGTAAGTGTCAAAATGAATTGCTTCAATTGTACATCCTCTTTTTGCCATCATGAAACCGGCGACGGGAGAGTCTATGCCTCCTGAAAGCAGGAGGAGCCCTTTCCCGGCCGCCCCGACCGGTAATCCTCCCTGACCTTTAAATACTCGTGAATAGATAATCGCTTTTTCCCTTATTTCAACATTTATAATAAAATCAGGATTATTTACATCAACTTTAAGTGCGGGGAATTTATCAAGAACAAGTTTTCCGAGTATACAGGAAAGCTCATAGGAATCGGGTTTAAAACTTTTATCCGCCCTTTTTGCGTTTATTTTGAAACTTGAGCTGTCCCCTGAGTCAGAGCATGCGTCGGCAGCAGTCTCCAGAACAGTTTCTTCTATTTCATTCATATTTTTGTTTGTTTTCCGTGCTATTGAATAACCAACAACTCCAAAAACAGAAAGAAGCGTTTTTTCAATTCTTCTCTTTGTCTCGTCTGTTTCTTCATCAAGCTGTTCAAGATAAAACCTTCCTGAATTGCCTTTTATCCTTACCCTTAACCCGTCAAGCTGAACTCTGATATTATTAAAAAGCTTTTTTTCAAAAAGTCTTTTGTTGTCGCCTTTAAGATTTATTTCACCTGTCTTTATGAGGTAGCTGGTTTTCAAGATAATACTCCGGATTAGAAATTTTCAATTATCAGCTGTTTATCAGCTGACTTTATACAAATCAGCTGTAAACAGTCAAAAGTTTTACAGATTCTTCCTTAAGCACCTTACAGAACCCGTCAATATCCTCTTCAGATGTTCCGGGACCTATTGAGACTCTCACTGCTGAAGAGGCTTCTGTTTTAGCAATGTGCATTGATTTTAAAGTTCTTGACTCACTTTTTTTAAGTGAAGAACAGGCAGCTCCTGCTGATATAAAATAACCTCTGCCGCTTAAAACTCTTGTCATGACTTCAGACGGAACTTTGTTTATACAGAAACTTGTTATATAGGGAGAGAACCTGCTGTCCAGCGGTTTTCTTTCATGCGGCAATAATCTGCATCCTTTTATTTGCGCCAGGCCGTCAAGCAGACGTGAGCAGAGAAAACCGGCCTTTTTCATATTTTCATCAATTCCTGCTGCGTAATTTTCAAGCGCAAGGGAAAAACCGTATATAGCAGGCGTATTTTCTGTACCAGGTCTTATCCCTGATTCCTGCCCGCCTCCTGCATAAAGGGGAAGAATTTTTTTTCTGCAGTAAATAAGACCGCATCCTCTCGGGCCTGATATTTTGTGCGCACTTGCACTGTAAAGATCAATACAGGATTTTTCAAGATCTATTTTTATTTTACCTGCTGCCTGGACTCCGTCGCAGTGATAGATAATCCTTTTTCCTGTTTTTGCAGAAAACTGTTTTATTATTCTGCCTATTTCCTCAACCGGCTGAATTGCTCCTGTTTCGTTATTTACATGCATAACTGATACCATCATTGTCTCTTCAGTCAGCTGGCAAATAATTTTTTCAGGATCAATTATTCCGTTTTTATCCGGATCAATCCTGATTATTTTAAAACCCAGTGCTTCTGCAGTTTTTAAAGGTTCAAATACAGAAGGGTGCTCCATATTTGTCGATATAATGCTGCCTTTTATTTTTTTTGTGATAAGCGAAAACAACGCAATGTTATTGGATTCAGTACCGCCTGAAGTGAAAAAAATATTTTCACTCCTTACTCCCATAGCCCGGGCTGCTCTTTTCCTTGATTCATCCAGCAGCTTCCGTGCGGAAATCCCCGCGGTGTGCAATGAGGAAGGGTTTCCGAATATTTCAATGGTTTTTTCATAAATCATTCTGCTGACTTCACGGTCAGGAATTGATGTGGCTGCCCAGTCAAGATAAATACCCATTTCTGAATTATAGATTAATATAAAATATCTTCAATACTGTAAACAATATTGATTAAATCTTTAGGATTATATATTATCCTATATATGAAAATTATTGAAATTTGCAGTGATGAAGTTCTTGGAAACTATGCCAAACGGCTAAAAGTTTGCGGCCATCCCATAAGACTTAAAATACTTTGTGTTATAAAGAACGGGACAGCCTGTGTAAAGGAATTGTGGGAATGTCTTGAACAGCCTCAACCTGTTGTTTCACAGCATCTCGCCGTATTGAAAAACAGCGGAATAGTGAGCTCGGAAGTAAGCGGAAACAAAAGGATCTATACAATAATTGACCCCTTTGTCAACGAAATGATTTCACTCATGAAAACATATTCACCTGAGAAAGATTGAATAATCTGTACATATAAAAATGTACAAAAATTGTGCTATTCATCAACAGAATTCTGGTCTTCGAGAATATCTGTTAATTTCCTGTATATATTATTAATTTTATCAATTTTAAACATATCTCTGTTCTCTGGTATTTCATCCATGAACACAACCAGGCTTTCAAGACTTGCAGAAAGGGCAAAGTCAAAACTTTTTACAATTTTGAACCAGTAATTGCCTCTGCCGTCTGTATTAAGTGAAATAAAGCCGAGTTGTCTTGATTTATTTTTAAGCCGTGAAAGCGAAAGAACAAGATGAAGATTTTCAGTTATTTTATCAGCGCCGGTTGAAATATTAATATTCCCGCGGGGAGCGCTCTTGCTTCCTGCTATTGTATCCGGATCAATATGGGGGATAATTCTGAAAATATTGGTTAATTTTTCGCCGGAAAGTATCTCGAAATCATTATATATCAGCGTCCCTGTAATGCCGTGAGGAATATAAAGATTTTTGAGACCTTGATTTTTGATAAGCTCCTGTGCTTTGCTCAATTCTAAAAATGCATTTTTTTTCTTTTTACCTTTTATTAAATCAAGCCTGAAAGATTCATTTCCGATTTTTACATAGTTTGTCGTATCTTTCTTTTTATCACGCAGAATATCGCTTTTTTTAACTGCAGCAAAGTTCTCATGCAGCTCAGGTGATATTTCTCTCAGCCACTCCTTTCTCAGAGGTGAAACTGAATGGGCAAACATCTTGCTGGTTCTGACAATCTCGCCTGCAACTATAAAAGGAGGATCTTCCCTGAACATTACAGAACCGGGGTGGATCTGAATTTTTTCTGCAGTAAGGCTTCTGTAGATACCTCTTCCTGATCTTACGCATACAAACTGAACAAGCCCTTTGGAAACAGCGATAAGATAATCTGATATCCGTCCGCCTGAGGTAATCGGAACTCCCATATCTCCTACTATCTCTTCGAGCTGTTTTTTGATATTGACCAGCTCTTCCATGATAATAACGTCAAGGTAATTTCTTTTGCAGAAAGATTCCCTGTCCTGAGCCTGAACGAAACCCCTGTATATTTTAATATATGAAACAAAATCTCCGTCAGGATCCTTTAAAGCCTGATGAGCTTTTCTTGCCTCGAATTCCTCGCCCTGCGGAAAGAGAAATGGAGAGTTCGTTGAGAGAAAAGTAGCGGCAAGGATTGTCTCTTCCAGTACCTCAGGGGAATTAAGTATTGCCTCGACAATTATTCTTGACAGGCGCGGAAGGAGGGGGAAGTAGACCATCATCTCGCCGATTTTAGTGAGAGAATTGTCATTGTTAATGGCCCCAAGCAGTTTTAGTGTTTCAACTGCTCCTGCAATTCCCTGTTTTCCCGGCGATGAAATAAAATCGAATGACTCAAAATCCCTGATGCCGATTTCCGCCATTCTGAGGACTACCTCGGACAGGTCGGTCCTGTATATTTCCTCTTTTGTAAAAAGAGGTCTGCTTTCATAATCATTTTTTGTATAAAGCCTGTAGCAGACTCCGGGCATTGTTCTTCCTGCCCTCCCTTTTCTCTGGTTGCATGAGGCTTTTGCAATTGTTGTTTCAAGCAGGGCGGATGTAAAAGTTTTGGGATTATAGGTGTTTATCTTGGCAAGGCCTGAATCAATTACTGATGTTATTCTGTCTATTGTAACGCTTGTTTCGGCAATGTTGGTCGCAATAACAATCTTTGTCTTCCCCGCCGGTGTGGGAATGAAAACCCTTTCCTGCTCTTCCTTTGAAAGCCGGCCGTAAAGGGGAAGTATTACCATCTTCTTTCTGTACTGCGAAGCGTTTAACAGGGTTATGCAGTCCTTTATCTGTTTTTCTCCTGATAAAAATACAAGAGAATCACCGTCCCGTTTTTCAGAAATTATTCTTTCTATCGTATTTTTTATTTTATATATTACAGCATCCCTGTCGTTTGTATTGCCTACAGGATCATAAACTATCCCTACCGGATAGATAATTGAATCTATATGTACGACAGGGCAATGGCCGAAATACTCGGAAAATACTGATGTGTTGATTGTCGCAGATGATATTATCACCTTGAAATCCGGTCTTGCCTCAATTATCTTTTTCAGGAGTCCCATAATAAAATCTATGTTAAGACTTCTCTCGTGAGCTTCATCAACTATAATGCAGCTGTATTTACTTAAAAGCAGATCAGTTTTTATTTCCTGGAGAAGTATGCCGTCTGTCATTATTTTTATTACTGTCTCGCGCGATGTCATATCGTTAAACCGCATTTTATAACCGACAATTCCAGGTATCTTTGTATCAAGCTGCCTGGCAATATAATCGCATACTGATAAGGTTGCAATCCTTCTCGGCTGTGTAACTCCGATAATACCTTTACCGGAATAACCTGCTTCATGAAGGATTAAAGGCAGCTGTGTTGTCTTTCCGGATCCTGTCGGGCTTTCTATTACTATTACCTGGTTTTCGCTTAAGACCTCTAATATTCTCTCTCTTTCCTGATAAACCGGCAGTTTATGTGCTTCCATCTACTCTCCATTTATTTACAATTGACATGACCTTTTCCATTCCGCTGTTCATGTCCAGTTTTTCATAATTTTTTCTTTCAATAAGGTCTTTCACAGTAATTGTATTTGATTCTTTTTCTTCTGTTCCTATTATTATCCCGGCGGGAATGTTCTTTCTTTCAGCGAATGCAAACTGTCTGTTAAGCTTTTTGCTCTCGGGATATACTTCACATGATATACCGTGTTTCCGCGTTTCTTCAGCTGTTTTATGAAGCAGGCCCAGAAGATCATCATCCATGTTGAAAACAATGCATTCGCATTGTGCCTCGGCCCTGTTCCTGTTTTCCGCTTCGTCAAGGGCTGCAAGCAGCCTGTCTACACCGATTGAAGCGCCGACTCCCGGGAGTTCCTCTTTTGTATAAAGGGACGCCAGATTGTTGTATCTTCCCCCTGAGCAGACTGAGCCGATGCTTTCCTTTCCGTCTATAAATGTTTCAAAAACCAGCCCTGTGTAATAATCAAGTCCTCTGGTAATTGACGGGTCGAGTACGAAGTATTCTTCGCAGCTGTTTTCCTTAAGCGCGCTGTATATCCGGCTTAGCCTTTCTGCTTCACTGCTCTCCCCGCCGCACAGCCTGATGAGTTTTTGCAGTGTCTTTTCAAAACCGGCCTCCATTTTTATGAAATCAAGAATCAATGCGCCGTTTGCCCCTGCTGTATCCACCAGTATTTCTTTTACGGCATCCTGGCCGATTTTGGCAAGTTTATCCACAGTTCTTAATATCTCAGCCGATTTATCCGGCATACCGTGTATCTCAAGAAAGCGGTTGAATATCCCGCGGCTTGAAAGGTGGATTTTGAAATTATTAATTCCCATAGTTTCAAATGATTTCTTCATCAAAAGAAGTATTTCAAGATCAGCGGAAGGGGAGTCTGAACCTACTATGTCAAAATCGCACTGGTAGAATTCCCTGTAGCGTCCCCTCTGCGTATTCTCGCCTCTCCATACCTTTGAAATGTGATACCGTTTAAAGGGAAAATACAGGTTGTTTTTATTTGCCGCAACAAACCTTGCAAAAGGGACTGTAAGGTCATAGCGCATTGCAACGCTTCTTCCCCCGTTATCGCTGAAACTGTAAACCTGCTTGTCCGTTTCCCCGCCGCCTTTTCCGAGAAGGACTTCTGTATATTCAAGCACCGGCGTATCTATAGGTACAAATCCGAAAGAGGTAAAAGCCTTTTCAAGATCCGTAAACATTTTTTTCCGTTTTATTTCAGGTCCGGGGAGCGAATCCCTGAAACCTTTAAGTATTTTTGGTTCAATAATTTCCTGCATACAGTATATCATCCCTTACAAGTACAATTTTTATCAAATCATACACTTTTTTTCTGTTTATGTCTGCAACAGACCCTGTTCAATGGCAGATAAGTCGGATATGAACATTAATTTCCTGTTAAACAATTTATAAATGAATATTCATAACACCCGGACTAAAAGTAATGTTTGCAAAAAATAAAAAAGGTGTATAATGTGAACAGAACTGCGGATTTGCAGGTATTATGAGATAACATTCAGGTTTGGTAGCATCAATTGATTGTCAGATACGGTAAAAATCAGAAAGGCAAAACAGTAAAGTTAGCTGTAATTTATACAAAAGAAGAACATGGTGTCGGGAGAGAGAAATTTGATTTCGATGCTGTCAGCATATGCGAGAAATTAAGGTACGCAGGGTATAAATCCTATATAGTCGGAGGCGCAGTTAGAGATCTTCTGCTTAACAACAGCCCGAAGGATTTTGATATAGTAACTGATGCTGTCCCATCAGCCATAAAGAAAATATTCAGGCGTTCAAGGATTATCGGGAAAAGATTCCGCCTGGTGCATGTTTATCAGGGTAAAAATATCTACGAAGTTGCCACGTTCAGGTCCGGCAGTTCAGAGAGCCACAACAACAGCTTTGGAACAATGGTTGAGGATGTGTGGAGGCGGGATTTTACAATAAATTCCCTTTATTTCTGCCCTTTCGATGAACAGATTATTGATTTTACAGGCGGCTACAAAGACCTTGCAAAAAGACTTGTAAAGCCTGTAATTCCTCTTAAGACTATTTTTCTTGAAGACCCGGTAAGAATTATTAGGGCTGTGAAATATTCTGTAATGATTGGCGGAGATTTGCCTTTTTTTCTGAAAATGAGGATAAAGAGACATGCCAAAGAGCTTCTTTTGTGCTCACCTTCAAGGATAACGGAAGAAGCGCTAAAGATAATGAAAACAGAATATTCAGCTGATATTTTCAGAAGGCTGACTGCTCTCGGAATCCTTAAACTGGTCCTTCCCGGTGTCTATGAAATGCAGAAAAACAACAGTTTTTACAAAAGAATTGAAATATTTGATAACCTTAAAAAAGCGGGAAAAATATCTACGGAAAGTTTATCCGCAGTTCTTCAGCCGCTTATAGAAGATTTTATTATTGGAATTCACAGTATTGAGACAGACCCGGTAACGACAATGAAGGAACTTGTGGATGATGTGAAGACTTTTCTCCGTCCGATAACGCCTCCAAACCGCGATATAGCAGATGCAGTCAAGATGATTGTCAGGCAGAACAGGATTAAGGTAAAACCGTCACTTCCGTATCATTTCAGGCCAAAGCACTGAGGAATATATTTACCGTTCCAGTACTTCAAACTGACCCATCATCCCCATACCCGCATTTTCAATTGTCCATAATTCGATGCTGTTTTTCCCATCATGTGGGGATGATACCATAGTGTAGCGGCACTCTGGTTTACTACAAATACAGGTTTCCATATTTCCCCCGGTCTGATCACCTGATGCGGACCGCCGTCAAATTCGGCCGGGACATGAAGTCCATGCCAGTGAACAGTGCTGTCCTCTCAGAGTTTATTTTCAACGTTTATTTTAAAAAAATCGCCCTTTGATACCCGAATAGCCGGCCCCAGATAATCTCCGTTAAATCCCATTGTCCTGCTTTTCCCAGTAGACAGGGAAAGCGTCCCTTTCTGCATTGCAAGGTACAATCCTGATTTTTCAATAAGGGGTGGAACCGGCAGTTCGCCGGAGTTGATAATTTCATCAGACCCGGAAGCGGCAGCAATATTAATAATCAAAAAAATATGGTGATGTAATAGATTTTTATTATAAATAGTCCTTACCTTAATGTTGAAATATGAACTTCGGTTAATTCCAATATTTAACTTATATCCATAAATATAATACATTTATTATTCAAAGCGTTATTATGTGAAAAATGATTTCTCTTTCTGTCCGCAGTTGTATCAAGTGTCTTGAATTTATGAAATTACATAATCAGTATTGTTATTTTAAATAGATAAATATATTTAATTTATGGCCATGACTTCCTATGCCATGCCTGAGGACTTTGAAAATGCAGAAAAAACCTGGGGTTCCTGCAATATAACAAAACCGGGCACTATTAAAAAATGGAACACTATTTTTGGTTTTTTTAAATGACGGAGCAATTCCGGCCCCTTTAACATCCTGGCAAAGTCAATTTCTCCGGCTGTCCGCCATTTCTTTTGTTAATGTCCGCAGCATTAATATATGAGTTGTAACACCGGATGCAATTAAAACCAGCATTATTCTTATCCACCAAATGCCTGTAAAAAAAACTGCTGAAGAGATTATCATCACCCATAAAAATATAATTGAAATAATTTTAGATTTTACAGATACGGCCCTGTACTCCATATAGTTAAGTATATAACTTCCGAATATTTTATGACTGGTTATCCATCTGTAAAGAGTTTTTGAACTTTTTAAAAAACATGCGGCTGACAGCAGAAAAAAAGGGGTAGTGGGAAGTATCGGCAGAAAAATCCCTGCAACTCCAAATGACAGAGATGTAAAACCTGCTGCGGCGAATAAATATTTTTTAATCATACCCCTCCGTCTAAACGGCCGGCTTACAGCTGAACAGGTACGGAAAGCCGGCTTTGATAATCTGTCCGAACAAAACCCTGTATCATTTTAAACCGCTGATTACCTCAAGAAGCGGCCCGGTATGAACTTTAAATCTCTCAGGTGAATATTCTGCTGCCTTTTCAAGAAAAAAAGCGGCCTGTCCGGTATCACCTTTGGCGTAAAACGAAAGACCGGCTGCGTAGCTAAGGAGCGCGGCATCTCCTCCGGATGAAAGTGCCCTGGTGTAATACTCTATGGCCCCATCATAATTTCCCTGTGAGTGGCGGATAAGTCCTTTATAATAAAGGGAGAAATGGTCGGCCGGATATTCATGAAGTAAAGCGGTGAAAATATTGTCTGCTTCAGTTAATACTCCCTCTTCATACAGTTTTTTCCCTTTCGCATAAATTTCTTCCAGTTTTTCCGATTCACCGATAAATGCAAGCAGCCTTTCTGTAAAAAGTGGTATATCGAGCCACTTTGAAAAATAATCAGCAATAATTCTGCTGTTTCCGGCGCTGTCTGACCCGGGTTCGAGAAGAGGGAGACTGTCCCATAAAAGCCTGCTGTAGGAAGGGCCGTATTTCATGTCCATCATAAACTCTACAATAACCCAGGATTGAGGAATATAAACCCCGATGTCCGCATCGATCTTTCCTGATAAAATTTCTTTTATCTGCTGAGCTGTTTTTTCTTTTCCCTGCTGTTTTATCAATTTACCGAGATGTGAAAAGATTAAAGCTTTTCCGGGGGCTGTATTTTTATAGAAATCAGGCGCAGATGATATTTTGAGTTCTTCCTCAAGATAGAGTGCAATTCCAGCTTCAAGCCACTTTGGAGGAGAGGGGATGGAGCTTCTGAAAAACTGGTAAAAACAGTTAATCCGGAAATCCCTGCTGAAAACTGAATCTTCAATTGCCGCAATCTCAAGTCTACCTTCCCCCGGACTGCCGGTCTGTGCCGTTTTATTTAAAAACAGGGCAACAGGTTTTCCTTCAGGAAGTCCCCTTTCTTTCAGAAATGCATCCAAACCTGTTTCAGAATCGAAAATAAAGATTCTCATTTTTTCATCGGAAGGATTCTTTCCGGGAAACCTTATGAAATTATTGTAGAAATTCATATTTTTATCGCACCCTGTAAAAAAGGAGGCGGGCAATGGCGAATTTTCGGCTGTATGAAATATGTAATAACCGGTTTCAGTCTTTTTAAAGGAAGTATCATCAGGATTTCCGGGATAAACCGCGAATAGAGGGACAATGAAAAAAAGAACAGCCGCGGAAAGGGTGAGTTTTTTAAAATCAGTTTGATACAAAGTTTTCAATTTTTATATTAACCTCTTTAATGTGAATACCCGCATATTTTTCCAGACTGGATATAACATACTGCTGGAAATTATGCACCCTTCCTGACAACTGGGTCATATATGGAACCTGGATATATAATTTTATACTGTAGCTGTTTGTATCAGTTCTTACTTTTACCTTGTTAATCTTTATTGTCTGATCAAACTCGTCGGCACAGTGTATAATCATCTGTGTAAGGGCAGTTTCGGAAATTGTAACAATCCCTTTCTGCTGGGAATAGTTAGGGGTAACAATTGTTTTCTCGAAAACCTTTGGAGCATTTCCGATTCCCAGAAATCTCTTTTTCATGAAAACTTTTACAGTATCATAAATAATATGGGAATAGTCTCTCTGTATAACCACGGAAGGAACCGGAATAATGTGCTTTCCTTCAATATTGCGTGAGTGTATTGCCTTGTTTATTTCATCCTGGGTCGCTATGTCCTCAATATGAATTATTTTTGAAACACGGGGAAGCCTGAGCCTCTTCGCAATCTTGAAAACCATTCTGTCGGATGTTCCGATTAAAAGGATTCTTTTGAATTTTGTTTTTCTGAGAGAATTGATAACTTCTTTTCTGTGGCTGATATCATCAAAAAGAGCCGTTCTGATTGCTCCGAGAAATTCTTTTTCTTTTTTGGCTGATTTCCCTGCTATTACCCCGTTATCATGGATCAGTAAACCGTCATCTACAATCAGCTGAATGCCGTATTTCTCTGCAATAAGTTTGGCCCTGAAACTTTTGCCTGTTCCGCTTTTACCGACAAGGGCAAAAACTTTTATTCCGCCAAGAAGCCATACAAGATAGTGGAAAAATTTCATATCATGAATATAGCACAGATATTTTTAAATTAAAACAACTAGATTAACAGCGAAATATCATTGAATAGTTTCTCAATCTCATCCGGGCCAAAGATACCGGATATTTTTTTTACAGTGTCTTCGGGCAGTCCGGCTGTGAGAAGTGAAAAACCCGGATTTCTATCCTTATCTGTAAGTTCGAGCTTAACTGACCAGCAGTGAAGAATATAGCTGCCTTTGTCTTTGCATGATGAACCATATTTTGTGTCAGAGCTTAATGGATGTCCGTGCATCGCACATTGCTTGCGTATCTGGTGATACCGGCCGGTTTCTATCTCTACAGCAGCCAGGGTCTGGTTTTTTGAATGGAGGAGGGGTGCCGCACGTGTAACAGCTTCGCGTCCACCCGATTCATGGGACCTGTTTACTGCAATTCCTTTATCAGTGTCATGAGCCAGGAAATCAGCCCATTCAACCGGGGTATCGAGATATCCGTCAAGCAGTGCTATATATTTCTTTCGAATCTTTTTTTCCCGAAGCAGCCCTGTAATTATCCTGGCCCCTTCAATCGATTTTCCGAAAAGGATAAGGCCTGATGTGTTTTTATCAAGCCGGTGAAGGGGGGATGGGGAAAAAGAAAGCGATCTCCCTGTTATATCCTGATAACGTGCTTTTACAATTTCATCGAGAGACACTCCGTTTTCACCGGCTGCGCTTCTCTTTTTGTTTCTGCTTCCGGAATGTACCGCTATCCCTGCAGGTTTATTCAGGGCAAGAATCATGTCGTTTTCAAAAATTATCTCCAGGGGCTCATGATAGCTGTTTACGTCGGTACCTTCCTTGCCCTGTATTTTGATATTTTCAATATCCTTCTTCAGCGATTGCAGCAGAGAATTGTGAATTTCTATTGAATCGCCGCTTGAAATGTGCCTTGAGGCATCAGTTTTTTTTGAATTTATCCTGATTCTCCCTTTTCTGATTTCCCTGTAGATAATTCCAAGGGGAAGGGAGGGGAGTATTGTCCTTATTATCCTGTCAATTCTTTTATCCTGGTCATCCGGCCCTGCGCAGGCAATTTTTTTGAAACTGCTTTCCATAACCTATATCCAACCTCTGCTACTTGACAATTTATTGTTCTATCATAAGACTATTATCTTATGCAGGAATACACTTATTCCAGTTTGAATAATATTTTTAACAATCCGGTATTTCTCTCAGCTGTTTTCAGCTGGTTTATTACGCAGTTTATAAAAACACTTATAATAATGCTGAAACCGGTCCAGATGCCTCTTAGATATTATATCAGTATTCTGCTTTGGAGAACAGGCGGAATGCCTTCCAGCCATTCAGCAATGGTTTCAGCCCTTGCTACTGCCATAGGCTTCAAAGAAGGGTTCAATACATCTCTTTTTATTGCAGTATTCGGTTACGGCATGCTTGTGGTAAGGGACGCTGTCGGGGTCCGCCGTTCTGCAGGTATGCAGGCACGGACTCTTAATAAAATGGGATTTGAGCTTCAGGAGAAATTAGGAATAAATTATAAACCTGTCAAGGAAATAAGCGGGCATTCCTTTTCCGAAGTACTTATAGGTATAATAATCGGTTTTTTTATTGCTCTTGCGTTCAGCATACTTTAAAAATTATGAACAAAGTATTGAATTTTAACCAGCTGACACTTCAGAAAAAACTTTTAGTGTTTTTTATCTCCGCTTTTTTACTGACCCTGTTTTTTTTCTGGACTGCAATTAATACTGTGGGAAGCCTTAATATTAAAAACTGGAAAGGATACCATATTCTTGTTGTTGAAGAAAATGAAAATACACAGCATGTTCTTGACAGACTTGTGAAATCCGGATTCTTTGATGAGGTTGTTTCAAAATATAATACTTATGCCGAATACAGCGATTTTGATGAACTGCAGTTAATCAAAATTGACAGGATTGAAGAACGGTTTAACCATATCGACCCCAGGCTTGACACCTTTCTGAAGAAAGCCGGTAATTATTTCAGGGCTTTTAAGGGTGAAAATGAATATTCAGTTTTTTATCTGAAAAGCGATGCAGGATATCAGGCTGTAAAAAATGTTGTAAGTACTTTGCTTGGAACTGATCATTACTGGATAATGCCTGAAGGTGAAAATCCTCTTTTTAATCCCTCCGCAATGATATTATACGCAATAATCCTTTTTATCTTTATCCATATGGACTCCAAAAACAGTTTTTTGTATCTCTTTAATGCAGTTCCGTGGTTTTTTGTGATTTTTATTAACGGCCGGGGCTATTTTTTCCCTTCTGTCATAATGCTTTTTCTGCTTAAGCATATTCTTTTTCTGAAAAATCAGATTATCTGGGAATATATAAATAACGGAAAGGTCGATCTGTCAGAATATAACAGCATAAGGACAATATTGACTGCTGTTTTAATTTCCCTGTCTTTTATTATTTCCGCCGTACTGACAGGGGGAATGTGGATAGCTTTTTTTACAGTTATTTTTCTCATTTTATTTGAATTATCCCTGATTGCATCTGTAATACTGTACAGTTTCATAAAAGCTGCAGGATATGTTCACAGGATATTCTGTAATGTTTCCATAATTAAGGAATCCATAAATAAAACCTTTTTCTCCATGAATAAATACTATCTGCTGGCAGTATATGTATTTTCTGCCGCGATAATTCCTTTATATTTCAGCGACAGCAGCATGGGAATGAGGTATCCTGTGCCAATTCATATTGAAAATTATCCGGAAAGCGGAGTAACCCTTGAATACATGAAAAAGATGGCTGATAAAAAGAATTTTTCCGGAAACCTTCCTGATTATCCTGAATATATTCGTCATCTTGCCTATCAGATACGGCTTCCATATGCTGAAAAATATTCTGTTCCGGAGAATAACGAAAGTATCAGTATTTCCCATTATTACCCGGAAAGAGATACCTACAGGATGGAAAAAATCATTGTCAACCAGTTTACAGACAAGTGGTTAATCGATAATATTACATACGGTAAGGGAAAAGGGCTTACCGGCCTGATGATCAGTGAAGAAGGCTTTATTCAGGCTGCGCCAGGAAGCACTGCTCCGGCTGCCCCGCTATTAATCCCGGCTATATTCAGTTTTTTATACCCTCTGACATTAATTATAGTGTCAGGATTAAGGAAAACACAAAAAACTGGAAGCCTGGAAAGCATTAAACTCTTGATTAGAAGGAGAAAACAGCAAGCGGCATGAAATCATTAAAAACTTTTCCAAAAGGTGGTGTTCATCCCGGTGATTTTAAGGATTTGACAAATAAAGAGCCTATCCGGAATGCGGCAATCAAAGATAGTTTTATCATCCCGATGTCGCAGCATATTGGCGCACCTTGCGAATGCCTTGTCAATCCCGGGGATGAAGTCAAGGAGGGGATGCTTATAGGCAAAGCTTCGGGTTTTATATCTGCAAATATTCACTCTCCGGCACCGGGAGTTGTTAAAGAAATCACTGATATTTTTCTCGCAAACGGATTAAAGGCAAAAGCTGTAGTACTCGAGCCTTCAGGATATTTTGATCAGCTTGGGAAAAATATTGTTCCCGCTGACTGGAACAGCCTTACTGCCAAAGAACTTCAGGAAAAAATATTTAATTCCGGTATAGTCGGGCTTGGCGGAGCTACTTTTCCTTCAAATGTAAAGTATATGATACCGCCGGATGCAAAAGTGGAAGCTCTTGTCATTAACGGAGTGGAATGTGAGCCTTATCTTACCGCAGACCACAGGCTGATGCTGGAAAAAAGCGCTGAAATATTTAAAGGGCTTGAAATACTGCAGAAAGTATTGAATCCGGACAAAATATTTATAGGCATTGAAGCCAATAAACCTGATGCGATTGATATTATGGGCAATCTTGCTCAGGAATCAGGCGGAAAGATAGAAGTAGTACCTTTGAAGCTTAAATATCCCCAGGGTGATGAAAAGCAGCTTTTAAAAGCAATAACAGGCCGTGAAGTCCCATCCGGCAAGCTTCCCATAAATATCGGGGCTGTTGTTTCCAATGTAGGAACTGTCTTTGCCATATATGAGGCTGTCGTTCTCAATAAACCTCTTTATGAAAGAGTTGTAACTGTAACCGGCAGGGGCATTAAAAATCCTTCCAATCTGAAAGTCAGAGTCGGCACCAAAGTCAGGGATCTGATAGAAGACTGCGGAGGAGTCACTGATGATACTGTAAAACTTGTCATGGGCGGCCCGATGATGGGCTTTACAATGTGCAGCCTTGATACACCGGTAACAAAAGGAACCTCAGGCATTCTTGCCCTTACAGAAATGGAAATCGGAAAAAGCGTACAGACTGCCTGCATAATGTGCGGCAGATGTGTAAAAGTGTGTCCGATAGGGCTGGTTCCAACAAAGCTTTATAAAAACATAACACACCGCAGATATCAGGATGCAATGCATATTAACCTTATGGACTGCAAGGAGTGCGGTTGCTGCGCATATGTGTGCCCTGCAAATATTCCTCTTGTTCAGGGTATGAGGCTTGGGAAAAAAATGGCTAATAAAAAGGTGAAATCATGAGCGATGAAAAGGTCTTTCTTGTAGCATCTTCTCCCCAAATCCACCATGCGGATTCAACTTCACGGATTATGCTTGATGTAATTATCGCGCTGATTCCTGCAGGTATCTGGGGTATTTACGCATTCGGCAGCAGGGCTCTTTTGGTTATTGCTGTTTCAATAATTGCTTCAGTTTTAACGGAATATTTCATGTGCCGGATTATTAAAAAAAACACACTTGGCGATTATACCGCTGTTATAACCGGACTCCTGATAGGTTTTAATATGCCCTCCGGTGTTGCCCTTTATGTGCCTGTTGTTGCATCGGTTTTTGCAATAGCTGTTGTAAAGTGGACTTTCGGCGGGCTTGGCACCAACCTGATGAATCCGGCGCTGGCAGGAAGGGTTTTTGTTTTTTTCTCCTGGACAGGGACAATGACAAAGTGGAGTTCTCCTGTCGCAACCAGGGCAATTGACACCCTTTCCGGCGCTTCCCCTTTAGGATATCTAAAGACTTCACTGCTGGATATTACAGGCAATATCTCCGGTCCTATTGAAGTCCTTGCTACTTATCCAAGGAGCGGTTTCAGCCTGTCAATGTCTGACTGGTTTGCTTCCGCGCTGGGTGTGAGGATTGATCCTGTATATTATGATCTTTTTTTCGGCAATATACCGGGGTGTATCGGCGAAGTTTCCGCGTTTCTCCTTATTGCCGGGGCAATATATCTTTTTGTCAGAAAAGTAATAACATGGGAAATACCTGCGGCGTACCTTGTTTCCTTCAGTTTTTTTATATGGATGTTTGACGGACTCAGATTCGGAACAGGTTTTTTCAGCGGAGATATCTTCTTTCACCTTTTTTCCGGCGGACTTATGCTGGGCGCTCTTTTTATGGCAACAGATATGGCAACATCTCCGTTAAGCGGGAAAGGGCAGATTATATTCGGTATCGGATGCGGTTTCCTTACATTCCTTATAAGGGTATACGGGTCATTTCCTGAAGGAGTATCCCTTGCAATTATAATCATGAATATTTTTACAGCAATGATTGACAGGCTGACAAGCCCCAGACTTTTCGGGTTTGTGAAAGAAGGAAAGGCAAAATGAAAAATATTCTTTTGATAGGTCTTAAATTGACAATAATCTGCGCAGTTGCAGCTTTATTACTTGCCATGGTAAATGCGGCTACAGCACCAAGAATTGCAAATTTAAAAATCCAGGCGCTTGAGGAAGCGCTATCCGTGATAAACAGCACAGGTAAACCTGGAAATGAGATATTGATAGACGACAGTATAGTTAAAGGTTATTACCCGGTAATACTTGAGAACGGGGAAAAGGTTAGCTATATCCTTACTCTTAGAGGCGATGGTTATGCAGGAGATCTTAAAATTCTTGCGAATTATGAAAAATCAGGCAAACTTATTGCATGTATCCTGATGGATAACCAGGAAACACCCGGGCTTGGAAAAGAAGCGGAAAAAATTGAATACATGAATAAATTCATCGGAACCGGTTCAGACAAACCTGTCCCGGTAAAAAAAAGCCAGCTGCCGTCCGAAGAAGCTGACGCAATAGGGGGCGCTACCATAACATTTACAGGCATTGCAAAAGCGCTTGAATATGGTTCAGGCTTTATTGAAAAGATAGGAGATCAGCCGTGATAAAGGAACTGACTAAAGGTATTTTCAGGGAAAACCCCATATTTATCATTGTTCTGGGGCTGTGCCCTGCACTTGGTGTCTCAGGTAAAGTAATAAATGCGCTTGGTATGGGAGCAGGTGTTATATTTGTTCTTTTAAGTTCAAATATCCTGGTTTCGCTGCTCAAGAATTTTATTCCCGACAAGGTTAGAATACCTTCATACATTGTAATCATTGCTTCATTTGTAACTATAGTTGAAATGGTTATGCAGGCTTATTCGCCTGTCCTGTATAAAAATCTTGGAGTTTTTGTCCCCCTGATTGTTGTAAACTGTGTAATTCTTGGGAGGGCCGAAGCTTTTGCCAATAAAAACAGCCTTCTGCCTTCGATATTCGATGCAATAGGGATGGGAACTGGTTTTACACTTGGACTGCTTTTAATTGCTCTGATCAGGGAAACACTTGCTTCAGGGACTATAACGCTATTCAGGATAGGAAGTTTCAACGGGATAATAACAATCCCCGGACTTGTTGATTCGCCGGTGAGAATTTTCGGAATGGCAGCAGGAGCTCTTCTTGTTATGGGTTACCTTAAAGCGTTTTTCAACTGGTACACAACAAGAAATTAGGAGGGAATATGTCGTATATCGGAATAATAATAACTTATGTATTTATAAGTAATTTTATATTGACGCAGTTTCTGGGATTGTGTCCGTTTATCGGTGTTTCGAAAAATGTTGAATCTGCTGTCGGTATGGGTTTTGCCGTCACATTCGTTATGGGGCTGGCATCGCTTGTAACCTGGGCGATTCAGTTTTACATACTTGCGCCGCTTAACGTTGTTTTTCTCCAGACAATAACGTTTATTCTTGTTATTGCCGCACTTGTTCAGTTTGTAGAAATGGTTATACAGAAGATAGCTCCTCCGCTTTATAAGGCGCTTGGAATCTATCTTCCCCTGATTACTACGAACTGTGCCGTGCTTGGTATTGCCCTTATTTCAGTGAGAAGCAGCTATAATGCCATTGAAAGCTTTCTTGCCGGTATATCCGGGGGACTCGGGTTTTTGCTTGCAATACTGATTATGTCCACTATCAGGGAAAAACTGGATTCTGAAGATGTCCCGAAATTTTTTAAAAATATACCAATAGCGTTTATCACCGCAGGACTGATGTCGATGGCTTTTATGGCATTTGACAAAGCTCTGCTTAAAAACCTGATAGGATAACTGGAGTCTGTAATGTTTAACACAATTCTATATGCTTTTATCTCAGTTTCTCTTCTTGGGGCTTTTTTCGGCATAGGCCTTGCAATAGCTGCAAAATATCTGTATGTCAAAAAAGAAAAAAAACTGACAGACCTTGAAGAGGCGCTTCCAGGCTATAACTGCGGAGCATGCGGTTATGCAGGCTGTGCAGCCTATGCCGAGGCGATATTTAATGGAATAGCAGCAAATATTACCCTTTGTTCACCGGGAGGCGCAGAAACAGCACAGAAAGTGGCGGACATAATGGAAGTAACCATTGATGTCTCTCATGAAAAGAAAGTTGCCTTTGTTCATTGCAAAGGAGGTAAAAATACAGCCAAATACGCTTTTGAATATAAAGGAATTACAGACTGCAATGCTGCTTACAGCATGTATCAGGGTAATAAAGTCTGTAAATACGGCTGTCTCGGACTGGGAAGCTGTATCCGTGTGTGTCCGGTTGATGCCATAGCCTATGATAATCAGGGATTGGTCGTTGTAGACAAGGAAAAGTGCATATCCTGCAACCAATGTGTTACTGTATGCCCTTCCGGAGTCATGAAAATGATTCCATATTCTGCAGATTATGTCGTTGCCTGTAATTCAAAAGATAAGGGCGCAGTTACAAGAAAAGCTTGCACAGTTGGCTGTATAGGTTGTAAAATGTGTGAAAAGAAGTCGCCGGACGGCGGTTTTAAGGTTGAAAATTTTCTGGCCGAGATAGATTACAGTGCAAACGGGGAACGGAAAAATGCTGCCGATGCCTGTCCTGTAAAATGCATTGTGACAAACTGACAAAAGCGGAAATTTTATTCTTTAAAAGACAGTTAAAAATAAAGCAGAGAATGGATGAATGAAAAAAATTTAATAATAGGCCTTTCCTCAATGAATCTTGCTGATTCTGAACAGGAGGCTGAAGAAAAATATCAAAAAGTATATAAACCTTTCCTTAGAGAACTATATAATTTCCCCGAAATTAAAGCAGTGCTTCATTTTTCGGGTGTACTGCTTGAATGGTTTAATGATAAACATCCGGAAGTACTCATGTTGCTGGAAGAACTTGTTAAAAAAAGAAAACAGGTCGAGATTTTAGGCGGCGGCTTTTATGAACCGCTTTTCCCAATGCTTTCTGCCCAGGACCGGAGCGGACAGCTGGAGGCTCTTACAACACTGCTGAGAAAAAAATTCGGCAAACGGCCGAGAGGCTGCTGGATTCCGGGCAACTACTGGGACAATTCGCTTATTCTTCCCATAAAAAACAGCGGTATGGATTATATATTTCTTGATTATGATTTCATTGATACCGGAATTGAAAATAATGGCGATATATACAGTACTTTCATAACCGAAGACAGCGGTAAGCTGATAAATGTATTTCCTGTTCATGCTGCTCTTGCTTCATTGGATAGTTCAGATGTAAACAGCTATATTGACATGCTTAAAATCAGGGGAAACGGAGAAAATTCAATTATTTCCCTGATATTTTCAGACACTGATATCGAGAAAAAATCAGAAAAATGGTTTGAAGATTTTTTTTTACAAATCAAAAGCGACAGGGATCTTAACATAACCAGTCCTTCATTGTATCTTAAAAAGATCCAAAAATATTCCAAAGTTTATATACAGAATTCTGATTATTATAAAAAAATATTTTCCGACTGTTACTACATCAATCTTTTATACGCAAGGATGGTTCATGTACAGACGCTGATTAACCAGATACGCGGGGACAAGTATAAAAAAAAATCTGCAGTAGAATCTCTCTGGGCTGGACAAAATTTTTTTTCATATACTATCAATCATTTTAAAGAAGACGACATAACCGGAAAAATGCAAAACAGGGCAAAGACATACAGGAATCTGATTGAAGCCGAGATCCTTACCCGCCAGAAAGGGGTCTTTATCCCCTCACTTTTTAAAAGTGATTTTGATATGGACGGGTTTGATGAATTCCTCTATCTGGGTGAAGATTACAATACATTTGTCCATCTTGAGGGGGGAGCAGTTTTTGAACTGGACTCCCTTAAAGATAAATGGAATTACTGCAATATTGTTAATTATTCAGAAAACTGCAACAGCTTTAAAAAAAGCTGTTGTGATTATTTTGTTGATAATGATAAAGAGTTTAACTCTATACAGGAATTTATTGATTTTGACATAGCCGGTATTACTGAAAAGGAATACAGCATTAATAGTTTTGAACGTGAACAGAAAACACTATCCATGTCTATCAGGGTAAAAAACAGTGAAAAACCTTTTTCGTTTAAAATGGTAAAGCAGTACCGTTTTTTGAAAAAGAAATTCGATGTTTCATACAGCATTATCAATACCGGATCTACAGTAATTAATCATAAATTCGGGGTAAATATTCTTTTATCACTTTGTTACAGCAATGGCGATGACAGAAAAAATAAAATAAAAAAAACATCCAATAACATACAATTGGAGGACTCAATTTCAGGTATATTAATTAAATCAGACAGGGATGCGGATATCTATCAGGAAGAGGAATGTAAAAACGGTATTTACTGCTATACTTCTGTCATGCCGGTATGTGATATTATCTCACTTGAACCGGGAAAGTCATGGGAAAACAGGATAGAAATTAAAGTCTAATAGGATAAAAGAATTTTATCCAGCCAGACCCTTGATTCCGGATAAAAACTTTCTGAAGATTTCAAAAACTCAAAAAATGCATATTCCGGTCTGTCGAGAAAATAATAAGACTGTCCCAGATAGAATGATACTCTGTTTTTAAGAGATTTGCGTTCCGATGTCCTTGAAAGGTCAAGGAGATTTTTAACGCTTTCCTGCCAGTTCCTTTTAAGGAAATATTTTTCAATAATGACAGATAACCTGATCTCTTCGGCGGTTTTTCCATTTTTAACAGTTTTTTCCGGCATTTCAAGAGTCACTGGAATGAGTTCCTCAGTATTGATATTGTATCCTGATATCAGTAAATCAATTTTATTTTTTGTTGAATCAGATATTTTTTTAAAAGAAATATTGTATTCCGGGCCTGCCGTTTTTATCCTGCTGCCGGTTTCAAGGTAATTGTTGATTTTAAATCCAGGCAAAGGCTCTGCCCTTAAAGCGGAAAGATTTGATTGCTTCTCCTGCCCGGGCGTTAATGCTATTTCTGCCGCGCTTAAAGTTGTATTTTCAAATGGTATTAATTCGGCGTTTAGATTTTTTAGCAATTCAGCATCAATTACACAGTAATAATACGGAACTCCCGGAATGGGATAATCAGTGTAGCTTTTCCGGTATGAAGGAATAATATTAAGTATTGTTGAAGACAGGATATCTTCCCTGCCGAATATGGGTTCAATATGTCTGAGGACGGCAAGATACCTCTCAGGTGAATCAGCGTTGAAATCAAGAAAAATTGAATCTTTAGCCGCAGCTGCTGTCAGATATCGGACCGAGGCAGTGTTTTCTCCTATCTTATCAATGGATTTTATTGAAACCGGTTTTAACGTTATATTCCGGTAAGGGAGGAAGATGTCAAAAATATTGCCTTCCTTATTCTTTGCAATGACTGCATAATAAAAATCAGTGTTATTTATCGTACTGTCTGAATAATTTTCAGCACCCTGAGGAATTTCATCTACAAGAAACGCATCTGCAAAATTATTCCTGTTTATTTCTTCAGTATGCCTGTATATTAGATATGTACCGTCAATGTCTCTTGAATCTTTCCATGTAATATTTATCAGTGAATTGCTTTCTACTGCTTTTAATCTTGAAATAAAAGGAGCAAAAACAAAGTTTTCTTCGCAAGGTGCACCAGGCTGGAGAAGAAGAATCAGCAGAAGTGAAAAAAAGCCTATAATTGTGTATTTTTTCTTTGATTTAAAGAATGATTTCATCATTATATATTATATCGGCTTGTGGTTTTATTACCCATAGTAAAAGGGTTTGACAACAGTAAAAATATATTTAAACTATGTAATATGTTTGTATCTGTAACCTATGATCTTTCGTCTGATGACACTCTGAACAAGGTAAGGGAAATCCTTATTTTTTACGGATTTAAGGAAGTGCTTAAAAATGTGTTTGAATCTGAGTCAATCAGGGATAATACATTAAAAAAATTAAAAAGAGATATCGACAGGGTTACAGACCATTTTGACAAGGTTAGATTTTATCAATATCCTTATGAGGAATTGTTTGCCATAACAATGCTGGAAAAAAAGAAATGGAAAAGAATGCTGCTTAAATGAGGAAATAAATGTTAATAGATTATCAGGTCCCCTTAAACAAAATTACCAATGAAATAACTCAATCCTGGAGGCATCTTTGACCCGGATATCAGAAAAAAAGAGATTGAAGAATTAGAGAGAAAAACCTATGACGAAGGATTCTGGGAAGACCGCAAGGAAGCTGAAATCACCCTTACAAAGCTTAAAAGGATTAAAGACGCTTTTCGGCCGTGGGAAAATCTTGTAATTGAATCAGACGATTTAAAAGAGCTTTTTGAAATGGCCCTGGCCGAGAAAGATGAATCACTTGAAAAAGGGATTGCGGAAAGCATTAAAAGCATTGAAGAAAAATATGCAGAACTTAAAACCATACAGCTTCTCGGCGATGAAATGGATAATGCGGATGCTTTTATAACAATTCACTCAGGAGCAGGCGGAACAGAAGCCTGCGACTGGGTAAGCATGCTTTACCGGATGTATACAAGATGGACAGAACGGAAAGGTTTTGATATCGAAGTAATTGATATGCTTGAAGCGGAAGGGGGACTTAAGTCTGTTACTGTACAGGTTAAAGGCAGCTATGCCCACGGCTATTTAAAAGGTGAGTCAGGAATCCACAGGCTTGTCAGGATTTCCCCTTTTGACTCAAATGCCAGAAGACACACCTCTTTTGCCTCTGTTTATATATCGCCTGTGATAGAAGATGATATAAATGTGGAGATAAGGCCGGAAGATCTAAGGGTAGATACCTACAGGGCATCCGGTGCCGGCGGACAGCACATAAACAAGACAGACTCCGCGATAAGGATAACACATCTTGAAACAGGAATTGTAGTACAATGCCAGACAGAGAGAAGCCAGCATAAAAACAGGGCAAATGCCATGAAAGTCCTCAAGTCAAAGCTTTATGAGTATTACAGGCAGAAGCAGGATGAAGAAAATGAAAAATACAGTCAGGAAAAGAAAGATATTGCGTGGGGAAGCCAGATAAGATCCTATGTTTTTCAACCCTATACAATGGTAAAAGATCACAGGACAAAACACGAAATAGGCAATATTCAGGGTGTTATGGATGGAAATATTGATCCGTTCATTGAGGAATATCTAAATTTTATATGGAAAAATAAGTAAAAATGAAATCCGGTGTATTAATTGTTGATGATCTGCAATTTGTCAGAATTTCAATTAAGGAAGTACTTGAGAAAGAAGGAATCCCGATAGCAGGGGAAGCTGCCGATGGCATGGCCGCGCTTGAGCTGTATGAGAAAACAAAGCCGGATATTGTACTCCTTGACATTACAATGCCTGTGATGGATGGATTAAGCGCGTTAAAATTCCTCAAAGTAAGATATCCTGAATCAAATGTAATCATGTGTTCTGCGCTCGGACAGCAGAAATACATAATCAGGGCTATTCAGCTTGGGGCTTCAGATTTTGTAGTGAAACCTTTCAAGCCGGAAAGACTCATCAGCTCTATCCTGAAAACCCTGAGGGGTTAATGAAAACCAGACTTTTAATAGCGGCCTTATTGTTCTTCTCTTTTTCCATGCTTTATGCAGAAAAATTGATTCTGCTTGACGAAAAAGACAAATGGAATATTGCAATTGCTGATTTTAAAATTACTGATTCTTCTTCCGATTCAATTTATCTGAGGAATTCGATTCCAGCTTTTCTATATAATCAGCTATCATCCTGTCTCAGTCACACGCTGACGGAAAATGAAATATTACTGCTCCAAAACAGGATTATAATTGAAAAAATTGAAGAAAAAGAGAGTAAACTGGCAGCATATTCAAAAGACTTTAATTTGACTTACTTTAATGAAAGTACGAAAAGAAAGGAACTCCGGGACAGTATACAATTAACTGAAAAAGAAATAAGACAGCTTAAAAAATACAGTCCTGAAAAAATAAAAATAAATCCGATAAAAGAGATCTCTTTTATTACTGAAGGGGAAAATACTGAGAAAATTTCATTCGATCCGGTCAATATCGGTGTCTTTGCAGACAGAAAGAATTCTGATTATGTTATTTATGGTTCTGCAGGACAATTTGATGATCTTTTACTTCTTGAAATCAGGTTATACAGTTCTTTGGTTAAAAAAGATATATATGTGAATTCAGTATCCGCTGACATCAATTCCCTTTTTACCTCACTGGATAAGACTGTTTCTGATTTAACTTCCATACTCCTGGGTACTTCATGGAGCAAGCTTACAGTCGATACAAATATGGGCGATGCTGATATATACCTGAATAACAAATATATCGGAAGCAGCAATGTCAAGAATATTATTGTAAAGCCCGGGAAACATCTTCTTACAGTTAAGGGACAGGGGATAGCTGAGAAGGAACTTGAAATATTTCTCGAAGAAAATAAAGAAAACGTTATAAACATGGAAACAGAGGAAAAAGAGGAAAAACTGACAGCAATAAATACTCTCCCGCCTGATGCTGATATCTATTATGATTCACTTTGGCGGGGGAGGAGCCCGTATCTCTTAAACGGACTATCTGGAGAATTATATATAAAAAAAGAAGGGTACAGGGATTTAAAACTTTTTATCGATGATTATCCTGAAAACAGTATTACTTTACAGCTTTCTCCTGATATCTTTAAAAAAGAGGAATATTTTGATAACAGGAGAGACACCTTTTACAGAAATTTTTCTTTCTTCATTTTATCAGTGCCTCTTCCGTTTTTCCTGTTCGCAGTTCTCAATGATTACAGCGACGCCTATAATAATTCTTTAAGTTCCGGAACCAACAGCAGTGAAACTGAAAGGCTCAGGAAATTAACCAGCTTTACTTATTATGGTTATTACGGTAGCCTGTTTTTAACAATTTCCCTTTTTGTAAATACAATATTTCATTTGAATGATTATATCAAAGCAGGCGATATACTTGGACAGGAGCAGTAAATGGCAAAATTGAATCTTGGGCAAAAACTTAAAAATATTTTCAAATTAAATAAAGGCAATCAGGAATTTTTTGATGATCTAGAAGATATTCTGGTCGAATCCGATATGGGTGTCGGAGTTTCAGTTGATATAGTAAAAGAACTTAAGGAACATGCTGCCGGAAAAAAGATTACAGGTGAGGAAAATATTATCAGACTGTTAAAAGAAATTATCTCCGGTAAGATCCTTGAGTATAAATTTACCCTTGATAATGACAATCTTGTTTTGATCCTCTTTTTGGGTGTTAACGGAGTGGGGAAAACCACAACAATAGCAAAAACCGCAAATTTCATAAAAGAGAATTACCCACGAAAAGGGATAATACTTTCAGCTGCAGACACATTCAGGGCTGCCGCAATTGAACAGCTTAAAATCCATGGAGAAAGACTTGGAGTGAGGGTCGTAAGCCAGGAGCATGGCTCAGATCCCGGGGCTGTTATATTCGACACTATCGAGAGCGCAAAAGCAAAGGGTGAAAAGGTAATACTCGCTGATACTGCCGGGAGAATGCATAACAGGGTTAATCTTGTCAAAGAACTCCAGAAGATTGATAAAATTATCAAAAACAGGATTGAAAAAGATAACTACCTTAAATTTCTGGTAATAGATTCAACTACAGGCCAGAACGGCCTTAGTCAGGCTGAAATATTTCATGAAGCGATTGGTATTGATGCTGTTGTAATGGCCAAAAGCGATTCATCAGCCAAAGGCGGTATTGCGGCAGCAATTTCAGGCAAGCTGGGACTCCCTTTTGTTTTTTTAGGTACAGGAGAAAAATACGGAGATTTAAAACAATTCAGTAAGGATGAATATCTGGATAACCTTTTAAATGTTTAAATATCTTTTATTAATATTTTTATTTGCATATACACCGTCTCTTTTTTCCCAGGAATATTACAGATCAAACAAACTTGGAATGCCTCTTGAAAAAATTGAAAAATACAGAATAGATGAGTTTGAATATTATCTTGAAAAAAAAACCTCAGGGTTGAAAGAAGAAAATATCCTGTATCAAAACTCAGATATTGTTATGGAAAATGAGATTTATTATACATCTGATAAAAAACCAGAAAGGGAATTAACTAAGGAAGATAATACAGTAACAGAGAAAAAATACAGGAATTTACTTATTTACGAAGAAAAGATAATAAACCCGGATAAAACAGGTATTATCAGGAAATATAATTATAATGAAAACAGCCAGCTTTATTCAGTAGATGAATTAACTCTCGAAGGGATTCCTGACAACAGGGTCACATACGAAAGAGATATAAAAGGGAGGATAATTTCAGTTGTCAGGCTTGTTTTAAGGGATAAAAATACAGGATTGAAAGATCCTGAACCGGTTGAAGATCAGTTTTCAAAATACAGGTTTTCAGGCCGCAATCTAACTGAGGAATGGCATGGAAGCAGTGATACAACCGGAAGCTTTATATATTACAGTTCAGACGGAAAGATCTCCGGTATTATGCAGAAAAAGGAAGGTAAAACAGTTTCGGAGAAAAAATACTTTTATGAAAACACCGGAGCATACAGAACTGAGGAGATAATCCCTGATGCAAAAGAAAAAAATATTCAGTATTTTGATACTGCCGGGAATATAACTGAAGAGGTCTTATCCCTGGGGGATAAAGCAGTTCTTAAAACTACCTGGTTTTATAATGACAAAAAAATTGTAAAAAAAATATCGACAAGCGAAAAGGGAACAGAAAGGTCTCTGTATGTATACTCAGGCGACAAAGTTTCGGGCGAAAAAATGTTTTTTAATGGAGAACTGGTTTACGAAAAAGTATATACTGATGATGATAGTTATTATGAGGATAATTATTCATCAGGTAAAAGATATTCAAGAAAATACTATAAAAACGGTGAAAAGATTAAAACTGAAACATGGTGAACAAATGGACAATATTTCTTGCTGACAGATATATAAGGGCAAGAAGGACAGAAAAGAAAAACACGACACAAAAACTTTCAATACTTGGTCTTGCCGCAGGTGTTGTTACACTTGTAGCAGTCATGTCTATCATGAATGGGCTGCAGCTTGGATTTATCAATGATATCCTTGAAATTGAATCCTATCATCTCCGTATCAATAATGTTTTTAATGAAAGAAGCACAAGGGAAGTCCTTGGCAGTATTTCTGCGATTACAAGCCATACAGCCTTCAGCGATGTGCAGACCCTTCTTCAGGGACGAAGTTCAAAACTTGAGCCTGTTGTCGTAAGGATGATGGAAGATGGTGAGGCTTTACGGGATAAGGGATTTATGAATCATCTCGGAATGCTGGAAGGTGATTTTGATATCAGCGGGGGGTACAAGGCTGTAATCGGCAATGAACTTGCAAAATATCTGCATGTTTCGGCAGGTAATACAATAAATATTGTATCACTTTCCGGAAATTCTTTTTCATCCCTTCACCCCGGGACGCTGGAGCTGACAATTACAGGGGTATTTCAGTCCGGGTATTACGATTTTGACAGGGGTATGATCTTCATTTCAGACTTGAATGCTCCCCTGCTTAATCCGGGAACAACAGAGGGTGAAAAGATAATAGGCATAAAGCTCAAAAATCAGTACAGGGACATGGAAACTCTTGCTGCGCTGAAATCCGCGCTGCCAGGTGCGGAAATTGTTTCCTGGAGGGATTACAATAAATCTTTTTTCAGCGCGCTTCGTATTGAAAAGATTACAATGATGCTCCTGATTGCGCTTATTTTTGTAGTAATCGGGGTGAATATATTCAATTCAATAAAAAGAACAGTTGCTGAAAAGCTTGAAGACATTGCAGTACTCTACTCTCTCGGCGCACCTGACAGGTCAGTAAAAAGAATATTCCTTATTGAAGGGGTAATTATTGGTCTTGCGGGGGGAATCTTCGGTATCGCCGGCGGCCTGCTTCTTATAATCAATATAAATGAGTTGTTTGCCATTACAGGAAAGCTTCTGTCCGGTTTATCCCTTTTCGCGGGTTATCTGGCGTCAGCTTCAGGACTCTATCAGTCTTCAGAATTTACCCTTTTCCCGGAAGATTATTTTTATCTGACAGAGATACCGGTGAAAATACTGCTCCCCGAGATGGTCCTGATTTTTATATTCGCGTTTCTCTCTGCTGTTGTGTCCGCATGGTTTGCGTCAAAAAAACTTTCTGTAAAAAATCCTGCTGAGTATCTGAGGTATGAATAATGGATAAAGTTGTTGAAATAGAAAAGCTGTTTAAAAAATATAAAAGCGGCACAGATGATCTTGTTATTCTTGAAGGGCTGGATCTTACTCTCGAAAAGGGGAAAAAACTCATTATCACCGGGGAAAGCGGCTGCGGAAAAAGTACCCTGCTTAATATTATGGGGGGACTCGACAGGGGAAGCGGAGGAATTGTAAGGATTTGCGGTGCCGATGTTGAGCAGATGGAAGAAAAAGAACTTTATAATTTCCGCAACAGGATTATAGGTTTTGTTTTCCAGTTCCATTATCTTTTAAAAGAACTTACCGCGGCAGAAAATGTAATGATGCCTATGTTTATCAGGGGAGAAACGAAAAAAAAATCACTTGAAGAGGCTGAAAAAATACTCGCAAAAGTAAATCTGGCAGAAAGAGCCTCTTTTTATCCATATCAGCTCTCTGGCGGTGAAAGACAGAGGGTCGCTGTTGCAAGAGCTCTTATAAACAATCCTTCCATACTTCTTGCCGATGAACCTACAGGCAATCTTGATGAGAAAAATTCCAGAATAGTTGAAGAACTTCTTTTCAGCCTTGTCGCACAGCAGAATACAACCCTGGTTATGGTAACGCATGATGCATCCCTGTCTGAAAGGGGAGACAGTACCATGAAACTGGAAAAAGGCAGATTAAAGGAAATATGAAAGTAAAAAACGCGTTATTCCTTGCCTTGAAATTTTTTTCCAGTAAAAATACAGACAAAAACCTCTTCCGGCATATAAGAGGCGCGGTTATAGGTATAGCGCTCAGCCTCGTACCTCTTGTAATTGTACTTGAAGTCACTGACGGTATGATAGAAGGGATAACCAGAAGATATATTGAGGTGGGGAGTTATCATTATCAGGCAAGGGATTTACAGAATACAGAAGCTGATTTTGAAACAATAATTGAAAATCTTGAGAGTCTCGAAACTGTAGACAACGCATTTGCCTTTATCCAGGATACATGCCTGATCTATACAAAAGAGGGGAGAACAGGGGTTTCTGTGAGGGGGCTGCCTGAAAGCCTTTATAACAAGGACAGGGGACTAAGAGAGTATCTAGTCTTTTCTGAAGGAAGTTTTACACTTGACTCCGAAGCTATATTGCTGAGCAGCAGCATAGCCAAAAAAATCGGCGCATCCGCAGGCGATGAAATCAGGCTTCTGACCGCTTTTAATCAGCCTGGACGGGCGCTGATACTCCGTCCTGCAAGGTTTATCGTAAAAGGGGTCTTTACGACCGGCTACAGGGAACTGGATGAGGTCAGCGTCTATATAAACTACGACAGGGCTTCCTCGCTTTTCAGAGGCGCGAGCCAGCCGTACATCGGTATAAAGGTGAAAGATCCATATAATTCTTCAGATTCATTCGGAAACATTTCCGGCGATAAGACAGCTGAAGTGCTGCGCAATCATCTTCCGCCTACTTTTATCCTGAGTTCATGGTACAGACTTAATTACACTTTATATAAAAGCCTTGAAACGACTAAAAAACTATTAATGCTTATAATGATACTTATCCTCTCTGTCGCATCCCTCAATATTTCTTCCGCAATGATTATGATGGTTCTCTCCAGGAGAAAAGAGATTGCAATATTGAAAAGCATCGGTTTTTCACAAAGCGACATAGCCCTTGCATTTCTTGCGACAGGTGTTCTGATAGGCCTTGCAGGTACTTTTATTGGCATGCTTGCGGGAATAGCCGGATCTCTTCATATAAACTGGATAATCGGAACTATTGAAAAACTTATCAATTATTTTATATTTTCAGGATATTTTGTGCTTAATTTTTTCAGGCAGACAGAATATGGAGGTTTCAGAATACTTGATTCAGGGTATTACCTTGAACAGATTCCTGTTACTCTCGATTTTCTTGAACTGTGTCTTGTTTCCTTCATCTCCCTGCTTTTATCATCGGCCGCCTCTTTTCTCCCGTCTTTCAGGGCAGGAGCAATAAGACCGGTAGAGATTCTGCGAAAAAGCTGAAAACAGGAATATTAATATCGACAACTTCTGCTATTTTTAATAACTTAATATTAAGGATATTAATAGATATAAAAACAGGATAATGTAATGAAATGTGATATTTGCGGCAGCAGAAGAGCTTTGATACATATTCAGCAAATTGCCGGAAACGAAGAGATAAACATCAATATATGCGAAAAATGCGCAAAAGATAAAGGGCTTACAATTAATAACAAAGAACTGGGGGTAAGTCTTAAAAATCTTCTCGGGAATTTCGATCAGATAAAAAAAGCGATTGAATCCCGTGACAATGCAAAAACATGCAGTGAATGCGGTAATACTATTGAACAATTAAAGAAAACCGGAAAAACAGGCTGCCCTGCATGCTACAGGGAATTCAATAAATATATCTCATCGTTTCTTAAAAAGACGGCCGGGGCCTGTGAACACAGGGGCAAATATCCTTTCAGGATCAGTATTTTAAGCAGAAGAATCAGGGAAATGGATAATTTAAACCTTAAGCTTAAGGATGCGGTAGAAGGTGAAAAATTTGAACATGCCGCTTATCTGAGGGACAGAATTAAACTAATGGAAAGACAGATTAAAAGATATGGTAAACAATGATTTCAGGCTTGGCCCGGAAGGCTGGTTCAGCAGGGAAGGCCAGGGGATAGATGTAATAAACTCGAGCAGAATAAGGCTTGCAAGAAACATTGAAGGTCTTGTCTTTCCGGAAAAAATGGGAAGCAAGGATTTTAACTGGTTTTATGATAAAATTACGGAAGAAACAGCAGATATGACAGGGTTCGGCTTTTATAATCTAAATGCGCTTAAACTGCAGGAAAGACAGATGCTTGCAGAACGGCATTATCTGAAACCCGGCGCTACTACATTCAGCGGAGAGCAGTGCATTTTAATCAGAGATGATGAGCAGGTTATAACAGTTTTTAATGATTCGGATCATATAAGAATAAAGAGCCTGCAAAGCGGACTTGATTTAAGGAAAGCATATAATTGCTGCAATGAGATGGATAATCTTTTGGAAGAAAAATTTACCTATGCGGTTTCTCCGAAATTTGGTTATCTTACATCTGACCTGACTTCAGCAGGAACAGGAATGAGTGCGTCAGTAATGCTTTTTCTTCCTGCCATAAGAAGAGCCGGCAAAATTGACAAGGCTTTAACTGAAATTGTAAGGGCAGGGCTTTCTGTAAAGGGTTTTGTGGGAGAAGGCACTGAAGATTCCCTTGGCGACCTGTATATTATTGATAACCAGTTTTCAATGGGAAAAACGGAGGAAGAGACGATAATTCAGCTTGAAAGTATCACAAGTCTTATCGCAGGGTATGAAAGAGAAACAAGGGATATAATTTTCAAGAGCGACAGGGTTAACATGGAAGATGAAGTGTTCAGGGCCAAAGGGATACTTGAAAATTGCAGAAAAATAACGCTTATAGAAGCAATAAGGCATATTTCTTCTTTAAAATTAGGAAAATATTACAATTTAATTGACGAAAATATAACATATAGCGGAATTAATTGTTTATTATTGCAGATACAGAAATCGCATTTAATAAAAAATAATAAAAAGAATTCTGATGAGGATACAGCTCGGGCGGAATTCATACGGAATAACTTGTTTATGAAGGGTTAATAAGGATGTTTAAAGGATTAACAAAAAGGGCACAGAAAGTTCTGGCCCTGATAGCACAGGAAGAAGCAAAAAGATTTCATGCGGATCAGCTGCTGCCTGAGCATATAATTCTTGCTTTGTTAAAAGAAGGCGAGGGACAGGCTCTGCGGATTTTGAAAAAACTTGGTATAGAACCGGTTCAGCTCCAGGTAGAAATCGAAAACAATATTTTCAAAAATAAGGGCGGTTTTCTGCTTGGAGATGTTCCTCTTTCAAAAAGAGGAAGAAAAGTTCTTGAAGATTCGGCAGAAGAGGCAAGAAAATTCAGTCATGAATATATCGGAACTGAACATCTCCTGCTTGCTGCCGCAAAGGAACCAGGAAGCATTATTTCCATGTTTCTTGCAAGCCGTGGAATAACCACAGAAATCCTTAGAGATACTGTGTCAGAAATGTCGGAAATTTCAAAATCTGACGGCAAGATCAGCAAACAGATCGCAGTAAGCAAGAAGATAATCCCCGGCGCCGGTGGAAAAAACACTCCGCTTTTGAACGAATTTTCCAGAGACCTTACGGAAATGGCAATATCAGGCCAGCTTGACCCTGTAATAGGCAGGGAGAAAGAGATCAACAGGGTAATCCAGATAATGGCAAGAAGAACAAAGAATAACCCGATTCTGCTTGGGGAACCGGGAGTAGGTAAAACTGCAATTGTGGAAGGTCTTGCTACCAGAATTGCTTTCAGAAAAGCCCCGGACATACTTCATGACAAAAGACTGATGATACTTGACCTTGCCTCTGTTATTGCCGGAACAAAATACAGGGGAGAATTTGAAGAACGGCTGAAAAGGATTATGAAAGAAATCAAGGCAGCCGGAGATATTATTCTTTTTATTGATGAGATACATACAATTGTCGGGGCAGGCGGGGCAGAGGGTGCTATCGATGCATCCAATATGCTTAAGCCGGCATTGTCGAGAGGAGAAATCCAGTGTATAGGCGCTACAACGTTAAGCGAATACAGGAAAAATATTGAAAAAGATTCTGCTCTTGAAAGAAGATTTCAACCCGTACTTATTGAAGAACCTACCGCATCTGAAACAATAGAAATTCTAAACGGTGTAAAAAAATACTATGAAGAGTATCATAATGTTACATATTCCGAACAGGCTGTTAATATTATAACAAGACTTGCCTCCCGTTATCTGACAGACAGGCTTCTTCCTGACAAGGCAATTGATATACTTGATGAGGCAGGATCAAGAAAAAGAATCGCTACCAGGGAAAAACCGGAAGAACTGGACAATATCAATAAACAGATAGATGATCTTAATTTTGAAAAAAAGAACTATGTCAACAACCAGGATTACGAAAAAGCAGCTTCAATCAGGGATATGATAAATAATCTGCGGGAACAGAAAGATGTTGTTGAATCAACATGGAAAAAAACACTGCGTATTGAACATAATCTGATTGATGAAAATGATATCTACCAGGTACTGGCTGAGATTACAGGAATACCTGTAGCCAGAATAGCGGAAAGTGAATCTGAAAAACTTCTTAAAATCGAGGATCATCTTCATAAAACAGTTATCGGCCAGGAAGAAGCAATAACAGCAGTTTCATCTGCCATAAGAAGGCGAAGGGCCGGGATTTCATCCCATGCCCGGCCGCTTGGTTCTTTCATTTTCCTTGGGCCTACAGGAGTGGGTAAAACCCTTCTTGCAAAAACTCTTGCTGAGTTTCTGTTCGGAACAACCGATGCTCTTGTAAGGGTGGACATGTCCGATTACATGGAAAAACATAATTCCTCAAGGCTTGTAGGATCCCCTCCGGGTTATATCGGTTATGATGAAGGAGGAGTTTTAACGGAAAAAGTAAGAAGAAAACCCTACTGTGTAATTCTTTTCGATGAAATTGAGAAAGCTCACCCCGATGTATTCAATCTTCTTCTGCAGATACTGGAAGAAGGTGAAATACAGGATAACCTGGGCCACAGGGTTTCTTTCCGGAATGCTGTAATAATAATGACTTCCAATGCCGGCGCAAGAGATATATCAACCGGTTTTTCGCTTGGATTCAAGCAGAATACAGATATAAGCTACAGTGAAATAAAATCATCAGCGCTTAACGAACTTAAAAGAATTTTCAGACCTGAATTTTTAAACCGTGTTGATGAGATTGTAGTTTTTCAGAGTTTAAACAGGGATGAAATGCACCATATTTTCGATAATATGATAAACGAATTAAAAGAAAGGCTTTCCGAAAAGAGGCTTGAAATTATTGTAACAGAGGAAGCCAAGAATTTTCTTATTGAAAAAGGGTGGGATTCAAGGTTCGGAGCAAGACCCTTAAGAAGGGTTATACAGAAAGAAGTAGAGGATGTTTTATCCACAATGATCATAAGCGGTATTCTGGATGACAACTCACACGCAGTAGTTGATTTTAAAAACGACAAAATAAATATCCATAAGGAATAGTTTTACCCTTGATAAAAAAAATACATAAATTTATATTCTTAACTAAATGAATCTTGAATTATTTGTACTGGGCTGCGGCGGAATGATGCCATTACCGGGAAGACATCTTACCTCGGTTCTTTTACGGAGAGACGGCGAGCTATTTCTTTTTGACTGCGGAGAGGCAACCCAGATTTCTTTAAAAAAACTGAACCTGAAATGGAAAAAAATTTCAGTAATATTAATATCGCATATGCATGCGGACCATGTTACAGGACTCCCCGGCATATTAATGCTCTCATCCCAGGTAGACCGGGATGATCCTCTGTATATTATTGGACCGCCCAGGATAGGCGAGTATATCGAAGAAAACAGAAGAATTCTTGATATGTATATCAACTATAAAATTGAAGTAATTGAAGTTGAAGAACCAGGTGTTGTTTTCAGGGGTGATAATTATTACATAGAAGCTTTCAGACTTGATCATACCAAGCCCTGTTTCGGCTATACTTTTACAGAAGATAAAAGACCCGGCATATTTTACCCTGATAAAGCTTCTGCTCTTGAAATTCCCAAGGGAAAATTGTGGGCGCAGCTTCAGGGCGGGAATAATGTGGAACTTGAAGATGGTAAAGTCATTACCCCTCAGATGGTAACAGGAGATCAAAGAAGCGGAAGAAAATTCAGTTTTGTAACAGATACTGCCTATTTTCCCGAACTAGGCGATAACGTAAAGGATTCAGATGTTCTGATCTGTGAGGGGATGTTTACGGAAGAGCTGGCAGAAAGTGCTGCGGCAAAAAAACATCTTACAGCAAAACAGGCTGCAACTATAGCACAGGATGCCGGAGGTATAGATAAAATGGGTTTAATCCATTACAGTCCCCGGTATAATGACAGGGATACGCTTGCTCTTCTCGAAGAAGCCAAAAAAATATTTCCGGATACATTTCTTACTCGCGACAGACAGATTATAGATATTAAGTATAAAGATTAATTCTGAACAAAAATCTTGGAGGTATCAGTAACTATGATACAGGCAGAAGGTATTGAAAAAAAATACGGAACATTTAAGGCAGTTGATGATGTTTCAATGAGCATCGGCCGCGGGGAAATTGTAGGTTTGCTTGGTCCCAACGGAGCCGGAAAAACTACAATCATGAAAATTCTTACAGGATATCATCTACCTACAAAAGGTACAGCTGTCATCAACAGTCATGATGTCTACAGGGAACCTTTAAAGGTAAAAGAGTCAATCGGATATCTTCCTGAAATGGCTCCTCTTTACACAGATCTTACAGTACTCGAATATCTTTCCTTTATATGTGATGTGCGCAAAATAGGCAAAGATAAAAGAAAGGACGCACTGGACAGGGTTATTTTTGAATGCGGTCTTGAACAGGTAATCAACCGTCCTATTGATAAAATCTCAAAAGGATATAAACAAAGAACGGGACTTGCACAGGCAATTATTCACTCCCCGGAAATTCTTGTTCTTGATGAGCCTACATCGGGACTTGACCCTAATCAGATTATTGAAATCAGAAAGCTTATTCAAAAAATAGGAAAGGATAAAACCATTATTCTTTCTACTCACATCCTTCAGGAAGTTGAAGCAGTCTGCAACAGGGTGCTTATCCTCAATCAGGGTAAAATTGCGGCCCGCGGTACAACGGAAGAGATAAGACGGGAAATGAAGGGTGATTTCCGCTTTTCACTGGAACTTAAGACTGATGCGCCTGATAAAACAAGAGGATCACTTGAAAAACTTGATGCGGTTAACAAAATCATGTTATTCGAACCTTCTCAAAAAGGGAATATTGATATCCGGCTTTCAGTTAAGGACGAAATATCAAGTGGTGAGGCATTATTCGACTGGGCAGTTAAAAACAACTGCAAAATATTATCCATGATTCCCGAGAAAGTAAGTCTTGAGGATATCTTTATCAAATTGACCACTCAGGGGGAGGCAAAATGAACATGCTTGGGTTATACAAGAAAGAACTTAAATCATATTTCAATTCACCGATTGCGTACCTGGTAGTCCTTTTTTTTGTTGTCTTTTCTAATGTATATTTTTTCTTTTTCAATCAGTTTTTTTCAAAAAACATAGCAACTTTAAGAGGATATTTCGCGCTTATGCCGGTTATTTTTATTATTCTCATTCCTTCGATAACCATGAGATCCTGGGCAGAGGAAAAGAAAACAGGAACAGATGAGCTGCTTTTAACGCTTCCTTTAACAGACTGGCAGCTTGTTATGGCAAAATTTTTAAGCTCATTTGTTCTTCTTTCAATAATGCTTGGAGCGACACTGTTTGTTCCTTTTACTGTAAATGTGCTTGGAGATTTCGAAACAGGACAGATAATTGGTGAATATATCGGAGCCCTGCTTCTTGGTGCTGCAGGTCTTGCAATAGGGCAGTTTATTTCTTCAGTCACATCCAACCAGATAAGCGCCTATATTTTCAGCGTTGTTGCTCTTCTTTTTATTACTATAATCGGAGAAGCATCAATAATATTTAATCCTTCAGCAAGGCTTGGTAATGTACTCAGCTATTTATCTTTTTCGTTCCATTTTGAATCTTTCAGAAAAGGATTACTTGATACCAGGGACCTTCTTTATTTCCTGATTATCATCTTTTATTTCCTGTATCTGAATATTAAAGTCATAAAAATTAGAAAATAGCAGGAGATTGAAAAATGCAGAAAAAACAACTAAAGGAAATTATTTTAATAGTTTTAACAACAATAATTATTATACTTACCGCTTTAAACAGCGTAATTTATTTCAGCCGCCTGGATTTGACAGAAAATAAATCTTTTACATTATCTTCTGCGACAAAAAAGATTATTTCTTCCATCCCGGAAAAAGTACATATTACTTATTATATCTCAGACAAAATAAAAACCATAACGCCTGTCGCGGCTGAGATTGAAGATCTTCTTATGGAATATGCTGCCCATTCGAAAGGAAGTATTGATACAGTTTCCATTGATCCAGGGAAATATAATCTTACCACCAAGGCTCAGAATCTTGGCATTCAGCCTCAGCAGGTTGAAGTTGTTGAAAAGAATGAACAGACCTATGCAATGGTTTACTCAGGTATAACAATACAGTATCTGGATAAATATGAGACAATCCCTTTTATATTGAATCTTGAGACGCTGGAATACGAACTTACAAGTAAGATAAGAAAGATGGTCGAAAATCTCGATCCTTCCATTGGTATTCTGATTGGCGATTCAAGAAGAACTATGGATGACCATTATAAATTTCTGAAAGAAAAAATAGAAATGTCATGGAAACTGGATATTATCGAAAAAGGTGTTGAAATCCCCATAACGACATCTGTTCTGGCCGTTATAGGTAACAAGGATTTGTCTGAAGGTGATATGCTTTATATCGATGAGTATATCATGAATGGCGGAAAAGTCCTGTTCTGCATTGACGGAGTTGATGTAGACATGATGAATAATTTTTCTGTTATAAAACTTGAAGATTCTCCTGCTATCGCAATGCTGGCTAAATACGGGATTAAAATTAAAAATGATGTAGTGCTGGATAAATATTCAAAGCGGATACCTTTAAGGGGTTCATTCCCGCTTGTTTATCCGCAATGGATTGGTATAACAGCACAAAACGTTTCAAAGGACAATCCTGTAACAAGCAGATTCGCCGGGCTTGATTTATTATGGGCAAGCAGTGTTGAAATACAGGAAAAACAAGAGAACGTAAAATATGAAAAAATCCTTTCTTCAACCGACCAGGCATGGACGATGGAGAATAATATTTCTGTAAATCCTTATGAAGTAAGTCTTGCGGCCTCATATAAAGGAGATGATCAGAGACAGATAGACCTAGGGTATGTTGCTTCAGGCCAGTTTAAAAGCGCTTACACAGACAGGACAGGAAAAGATACAAGAATTATGGTAATCGGAGACTCGGACTTTCTTTCTGATATGATCCAGTTTTCAGACAGTCCCTATAATATAATGTTCTTTGAAAATGCTGCTGAATGGCTTTCAAATGACGAATCATTGATTCAGATAAAGACAAAGAGTAAAAGAGATTTAAGACTCAATAAGATTGAAACCCCTGAAGGGCAGATTAAAGCAATTTTGTTTGTGTATCTTGTAAATATTGTACTTATACCTGTTTTAATTATTGCATTTGCGATTATCCGCTTTATCGGGCGAAAAAGAAAAGAATCTTAAATTAAGGAGAAAAAGATGGAATTCATCAAAAAGATAAAAATATTGTCTGTTCTGATAGTGGCTCTTACTGCGTTATATATCTCCGGGCTGGTTTTTTCATCAGCAAATGTTCATAAGAGAAAATCCGATGAAAAGATATTTGATAATAATCTGATTGAAAAAATAGAAATGGTTAAGATTGATTCTGAGGATGGCCTTCTGAATTTCAATAAAGAAGGAGAAAAATGGGTAATTCAGCTTGATAATAAAAATTATCCGGCATCTTCTGAAAAAATTAAAAATCTGATTGATTCTGTGTCAGATATTACTAAATATCAGGTTTCAGGTACTGATCCAAAAAGCTGGGTAAAGTTTGACCTTGAAGAAGAAAAGGCCAAAAAAGCTGTTTTTCTCGATAGCAGTAAAAATCCTCTGTTTACCCTTTACATTGGCAAGGAAGGCCCTGTAAGCGGAGGAGAGTATATCCGCAGTTCCCTGTCAGATGAGGTATATCTTCTTGACGCAACAATAAACAGATATTTCATCCGTGACATAAACTACTGGAGCGACCTGAGAGTTTTTCCTGCCGGGTTTGATGCCGCCTCAATTACTTCTGTAAAAATCAAATCTGATATTAAAATTGAAGATGAATTATTTAAACTGGATTTATACTTTAAAAAAGAAATTAAAGATAAGGGTACTCCCTTTATATGGATAAATAATGCTGATAATAAAGAATCAGACAGAAACAAAACCGATCTTATGATCAACAATATCATAACGATAAATGGAGACAGTTTTTCTGATACGGATATTACAGCAAAAAACTGTGAACTAGAGATTGAATCAGATGTTCTTGGAAGAATAATATTTGATATCCAGAAGATTGACGAGGAATCTGTAATTTTTGGTATACGCGGAAATCCTCTGCGGTATAAGGCTTCAATTTATAAAATAAACAGGCTCCTGAAATCAGTTAATGATATCTTTGCAGAACCAGAACCAGGAAACAGTTAATCAGGATTACTTTCTGAAAGCATTTTTCTGTATTTTTCGGGATCCGACCTGAAGGCTATTACCGGTGTGCCGGATTCCGAAACTGCTTTTGCAAGTGCGCCTTCTGCTTCCTTTACGAGACGTTTCCCTGAGATCAGTCTTCCGTTACGTGAACTTACTCCCGCGAATATTTCTTCAATCTCTGAAACATGTTTAAGTCTTACTACAAAAGCATTGATTTTAGGCAGGCACTCCTCAAGGTCTGTCCCTGGATTAATTATAGCGATACTATTGCTGTCGTACTCAAAGGCCATATCAGGCATGAAAAAGCTGCGAAGAAGTTCAGGTAAATTCTGATACAGAATATTAATTCTGGCTTTTTCGGAGGAAATCCAGGAAAGTATGAAAAGTGTCAGATCAGTATCAAAAGAAGCAGCTTTATCAAGTTCATAGCTGAGTTTTGAATTGAAGTACTCAAACCAGGCAAGGCCTGTTTTTTCAGATATTTGTATATCTTCCTTGATTTCCGGTATTTCTTCTTCCTCAACAGCTTCACTGACTGTAACAGGCTCTTTATAAGGAGATGCAGATGAAGGGGCAGCCTGTTTTACTGAAACATTATTATGCTTAATCTCAGCTGCAGCCGGTGATTTAACGGAATCATCTTTTTCCGCAGCCGTCTTTGCAGTTTCCTCATCCTGGTTACTGCCGGCTATTTTAACAGAAATGGCTGCCTTTTTCTTTTCAGGCATAAAAAGCAGGAAGAAAATTGTAATAATTATATAAAAGAGAAGAACAAGGATTATTATTTTTATCAGATAGGCAACATCATAAAATTTAAGCGTGTTGTAAACTGTTTCAATACTTATGTTATTGCTTCCCGGTATAATTACTGTTGCAGTAAAAAGGTTGTAAAGTATCCTGTTGAAGCTGTATTCCGGCTTCGTGATAAAATCCGGGGTAAAAACCGGCTTTTTGGTTATTATACCTGTATTTTTAATATAAAGATATTCTATCTTTTCATTGCTGCTGATAACGATGGATTGAAGCGCCATGTCAGCAGAAAAAAATCGATTAATTGTATTTTTAAATGCGGATGATGAAAATTCTTCACCTGAAAGGTATAAGGTTGTAATTTCGCTTTTTATTTTATTCAGGTATCTGGATCCATTTTCCCTGCCGTCATTGTACTTGCGGCTTATTGAAAAAATGGAAAATATTATGAGAACTATAAAAAAAATATTACTTAGAATAATGTAATTGGAATAATACTTGTTTTTCATATAAATATTATTACCTATATTTTATGTTATGTGAATACATTTTTTTTTTCCTTTTTTTGGAAAAAAATAATAATTATTGTATAATTAATTATTATGAATGAAAAAACCAGAAAAAGGATACTGCCTGACGGATGGTATCCAGGAAGCCGCGAAGATGTCCTTGAGATTCTTGAAAGATGGGACAGAAAGAAAAAGCTTGAAGAAAAACAGAAAGCCTTATCAGTTATAGTACCGCATGCAGGATGGGTTTATTCAGGTGAAACAGCATTTCAGGCTTTATCAGCAATTCCCCGTGATATTGATACTATTGTTATTGCGGGAGGACATCTGGGTATAAATGAAAAGCCTCTTGCTGCCAAGGAAGAAACATTCAACGCGACAATCGGCACTCTTCATAGCAATATTGAGCTTCTTTCATATTTATCCGGTGAAACTACTTTTTATCTTGACAGCTATCCTGACAATACTGTTGAAATCAATCTGCCTATAATTAAATATTTATTTCCTGAATGCAAAATCCTCTGGCTGAGAATGCCGGCAAATTATGAAGTAATAAAATGTATAGCAGGAAATATTTACGATTATTCTGAAAAAAACAAAAAAACTATTGCAATAGCAGGTTCGACAGACCTTACCCATTACGGATATAATTATGGTTTTCACCCTCACGGCACAGGAAAAGAAGGTCTGGAATGGGTAAAAACTGTTAACGACAGGGAGTTTATTGATTATATAACTGATTATCAGATTGAAAGGGCAATGGAACACAGCAGGACGAATATGTCCGCCTGTTCAGCCGGGGCTGCCGCTCTTGCAGCAGAATACGCGCTTCTGAAAAAATGTAAAAAAGGAAAACTGATCAGCTATCACACAAGCTATGATGTAACGCCGTCTGACTCGTTTGTAGGCTATGCAGGAATTATTTTTGCCTGAGAGTTTTTTCAATCTGATTGAGACACCAGGAGCGTGTTTTAAGCAGAATCTCACCAGCCCCGTAATGCTCTTCTTTGTGCTCCTTTCTTGATGCTGCACAGACAGGATATATTGTCGTCCATAGTTCCTGCTCAGTTCTGGAAAGATTGCCGTAATATTTATTGAATGGACTGAATGGTTCGGGAAGCGCCCCCAGGGAATTGTAATAATCTTTCAAAAACATCTTCCACGGCATAAGCGCCTTGCCGGAAGCGAAAAGGTTATATTGATTAACCGGATCCATGCCCCCGGAAATATATGTAATTTCCCTTGGAGAACCTGGCGCAGATTTAACAGATATATTATTTCTTCTGATAAACGAAATTAATGCGTTATAGTAATTATCCATTCTGCTGTTTGAAAACACACCCCTGGTTCCGGTTTCACGGATATTACCGCTCTGAGCAAATGCATAAACTGAATTTTCTGATGAGGAAAGCATGTTTTGATTATTTAAAAAATATTTATATAAAAAAGTATCTCTTGCATACGGTTTGAAGTCAGTGAAAGAATAATCAATGCCGTAAAGTGTTATATCCTGTATTCCAATTGCAGCTGCTATAGCAAGGGAGGAAAAACCTACATTGCCGCCGGAAGTATCTATATACTGAAAATAACGCCATTTTGATGCTATATATCGTGAAAGTGGATTTGCAGATGTAAAATATATGCGTTCTCTGAAAAAACGGGACAGGAATACAGGCGAACCCAGATCCATAATTACCGGTATGTTGCGGGCTGCATAACCTATCAGATGATTATAGGTAATATGCTGACAATCTATGGAAACAACATAATCAGGAATAATATTTCTTGAAATCAGGTACTGTGCTGCGGTATCTGATGATAAAATAAGGGTCTCTTCAATATTATTTTCAAGATGCCCTATCTGGGTCTCCAGTGAAGGCCCTGCGCCTACGATAGCCGCTTTATTTTTAACAAGCGGTAAAATCTGAACCCCTTCCGCATATTTTAAATTATTAATTATATTTTTAAACCATCTTTTCCCGAAAAAAGCCTGGCTTGTAAAATCATCTGAAATTTTATTCAGAACAACATTTATATCTTTTGTAATGGTTTCAAAAAAATCAACTTCAGAATTTGTGCGGTTCCTGAGTTTGACAATATCAAGATTCCCATAAACTGACGGAAGATATTTTTCTGTCAAAGTATTTTCAAGTCTTGTATAATCAGGATCAATTAGAAGATTAACTTTTCTGCTTGCAAATATTTCAGTCAGATCAACATTTTCAAGTATTTTTCTGAAATACTTTTTATCTGTGTCAATAATAAGAATATTTTCTACAGACTCGTCTTTTATATAGGGAGCTATGTGATAACCTCCCCCGATACCATATACAATAATAAATCCGCTGTTTTTCCCTTTCATTTCGGACTCGTATAATTTTTCCGCTTCAAGGCGCGGATTGAAAAGGGAATGAAGCTGAATTATATTTGTTCCGTTTTTTATTACAGGTATTATATTCCCGTCTCTGGAAGAAACAGTATCTATTTTTTTTGATGGTTTTATGGAACAGATTTCAAATGAAAGCTGAGGATCGATTGAAGAGAGGGCAAGAAGATTTTTTTTATATAATAATTCATCCATTGCGTACTCTAGTTTTTGCAAATTCTTTTTCAAGAAATACAGTGCATTCTTTATTCAATGCTGTGTATTTTTCTTTTAAGTCCGTTAACATGTTTTTATTCATTATATGAAATAAATCAAGATATTTATATGTATCGAAATAGTAAAGAATATCTTTATCAAAAGCTGATTTTAATTCAGCTGTTATTGAACCGGAAGTCATATCTGTCAATCTTTTTTTTAATTCAGTTAAAAGATTATCCTGTAGATTGTAAATAATTTTTCTGTATTTTTTTTTATCAAGTGTCTTTAAAGAAAAATACTCATTTCTGTCCGATATATTTGATTCAGTTACCGGTTTTTCCCCGGCAATGCCAAGAGTGTCTATAAGATTGAATGCATCTTCGTTATTTATAGGCTTCAGGTTGTCAAGCTGAACAGGAGAAGGATTAAGACGGTAGCAGTTACTTTTAAAATATGTTGAATTAAACCAGCCGGAATATGCAGACAGCTGGCCGGAAATTCTGTACCTGGAATCTGCAGATAATTTATCCGGATAGTTATATATTGCCTGATTATAATATTTGTCAAGAACAGGGTTATATCTGCAGGCATTGGAATTCATAAATCGTTCGAAGGAGTGGGGCATGCAATGGGTTTTAATATCTTCCGAGCAAAAATCAATCCCTGCCATAATAACAGGCATTTCAGTAATATGAGATGCCAGAAAAAGCGCTGAGCCTGCAACCGTGCCGTTCGGATTAAGCTTTAAAAAGGGTAATTTGATATTGCCGAGAAAATATTCTTCAATAAAAGTTCCCTGATTGATTAATAAAAATGGATTTTTACAGGATTTTCCGAAATTGGCTGAAAGAGGCGATGAAAGCACTAATTCCTGATCTATTGAATAGTCAAGATGAACTGACGCATAATATCCGGGATCTGTTGTGAGGATAATATCGGGTGTGATTCCATAGTGTTTTAAAATAGAACATGAAGATGAGAGCGCAACAAGAAAGATATTTGTATATGTTTTCCTGAGCAATGGAATGGATTTTTCAAGAGAAGGGCCTGAGCCTGTAATTACTACCGGCTTTTGTATTTTTCTGATTGAAACAATATTTTCAAGTGCCGTGATATTCCTGATAATGTTTTTAATGCATTTTTTGCCGAAATATGAAGTTGTATTGATATTTGAATTATATTCCGTTAGAACCTGGGCCGCTATAGATGATATTGTTTTCGCCTGGTCCGGGAATGCTTTTATAACAGGTTCCCAGCTAATTGTTACCAGAGATTTTATGTCTGTTTCGGATATTTTATCATAAAGGAATGTTTTAAGCGGTATACCGCATTCGGGATACCATAGCGAGTCATTCTTCTCATACTTATCAACAACTGAATGATCATATAGCTCCCTGTTCAGATGCAGAATAATAATCCTTGAATGGGGAAAATGTTTTCTGATCTGTCCATAAAGATAATTTAGACCTGGGAAAATGAGAATAATTACCCCGGGAGGATCTGACGGGTTAAACCGTGCAAGCAGGTATTTTTCCGCCTCTCTGACAGGATCAATTCCGGAGTGAATATACTTGTTGCAACAGAGGGCGGTTTTTTTTCCGGTTTTTGATATAATTACTTCAAGCATTAAGAAAATCTTTCATTGCATCATTATCAGCCGGTAGATGAAAAACTGTAATAAGGTTTGTACTGTCAAAATATTTCCCCGGTATCATGTTTTTAACAACCAGGAGAATCTGATGCGCAATAAGCTGTTTATCGTTAAGAGAAGGGGCATCTTTCACAAGGCAAATCATGTTATTATCAAGAATAAGTATTTTTCCTGAATTGAGGATAAAGGAAGAAAAGAGCCTGATAAGATTATTGTGGAAACTGCTGTTATACTCATCTTCAAGCGATGAAACCAAATGATTGATATCAAATAATGCAACAAAATAGTTGGAATAACCTTCATTTTCTGCTTTTATCTTCATAATTGAATTGTAAGCCTGTTTTTTTGGAATGAAAAAACTTGTATCTGGTTTTAGTCTTATGTTTTTATAAAAATTAAAAAGAAGATCTTTGAAAGGCTGAAAATAAAGTGAATAATTATTTATTATTTTACTGTAATCGTTTTCATGATAAATAAGATCAGAGAAAAAGAGAAATGCGAAAGGTTTGTTGTCTGTAGTATAAAAAGGTATAAGCAGGACAGACTCAATATTGGCAAATTCCCGTGTGGAAAAGTATTTTTCAAAAGGGAAAAGGGCTTTGATGTCAATAAGCAGATGTTTTCCCTCCTGTATATTTGAACTTATAAGTTCAAATACCTTATCATAAGGGATAATCATTCTGTTTGTTGTTGTGTAATCATAACCGGCAACTGCCCAGGTAGTAAAATAATTGGTATTGGAATCCCGGACAAGAAGTGCGCCCTTTTTTATTCCAAAATAATCTATAAAGAAATTGAAAATTTCAAAAGGTGCTGAAAGCCCCTTGTTCTTTTTTTTTAATCTCGATATTTCTGATTCAATGTTTATCAGATTTTTTTTTTTGTCCGGAGCTTTTTCTCCGGACAAAAGTATTTCCGCTTTTTTAAACAGACTTTGCTGTTTATGGTATTCCTGTTGCCTGTCTATTTGAATCTGCTGATTTACAATTTTTTCAAGAAGCCCCATATTACATTAATCCTAATTCCTGAAACAATTTTTTATAAGTTTTGAAATGCTCGGATTTAGCAAATTCTTCTATTTTTCCTTCCGGTAGAGCCTCGAGAAGCTGATCAAGGTAAACAAGTACTGACTTTATTTCTATTTTAAGGTTTTCAGGGATGTCTTCGAGGTTCTTTTTATCAGCAAAGTCCTCAGTCTCTTCCATTCCAGCTATAGATTCCTCTTCCTGAGCTTCCCCGGACTCCGAGCTATCAGGGATATCCATAGCAAAATCATCTTCCAGCTGTGATTCTTCATCTGTAAGTATTTCTGCTATGTTGTTTGTATCATCAAGATCTATTGAAAAATCTTCTTCAGCAGGAGGTTCATCTTCAGGCTTTTGAGTACCAATTTTCACATCAGGTTTTTCAAAAGTTGTATCAAGCCTGGTTTCTTCATTTATTTCCTGAATATAATTTTCAGGTTCATTATCTTTTGTTGTTTTTTTATCTTCTTCTTCTTCTTCTTCTTCTTCTTCTTCTGATAAATCTTCATGAATTGAAATTTCATCTTCAAGTGAAATTTCTTCATCCAGTGAAATATCTTCAAGTGAAAAATCTTCAGCTTCCGGGGTTTCCTTTGTAACCGGCCCTTCGTCCAGTGTAATTTCTTTATTATCATCCAAAGAGAAATCATCATCGAGAGTAATTTCTTCTTCAACCTCTTCTACAGCATCTTCCACTGTAAAATCGTTATCAAGATTTATTTCTTCTTCAACCTCTTCTGCAGTATCTTCAACTGATAAACCGTTATCAGATTTTATTTCCTGTTCTGTAAAATCTTCATCAAGAGCTATTTCTTCATCGACTGCATCCAGATTAAGCTCATCATCAAGAGATATTTTTTCATTCCCGCTGTCAGGAATGTCAAGGGTAAGCTCATCATCAAGAGACATTTCAAAATTATCAGGATTATCCTTTTCCTGATTGTTTTCATTATCAAAGGTTATTTCCTGTTCAGGTAAGGCAGAAAGATCATCTTCAGCTTTATCCTCGTCAGGAAGATTGTAATCATTTTTTTCTTTTAATTCATTTTCTGTATTGATTATATCTTCTTCAGTAATTTCTTCTGATGTATCAGATGCTTCACTGATTATTTCTTCAGGCTTTCCTTCAAGGAAATCAAGTTCTTCCTTGTTTTCCTCAAATAATTCTTCGGAAGGAATATCAATTTCAATATTTTCTTCAAAACTATCAGATTCCGGTTCAGGAACAGGTTCTGCAGAATAAGTTTCTGCGTCCGGCTCTTCTCCTTCCTCAAATACCTGCGATTCCTCTGTTATTTCCGCTGTATTGAAAATGTTGTCAAGTTCATCTCCGGTTAAAGCAATTGTCTCATCGCCGTCATCAGAGAAAAAACCTCCTGATGCAGTTTCATCTTCTTCAGGTGCTTCTGCCTCCTGAGTTTCCTTAGCTTCCATTTTTTTATATTTAGATAACTCCAGTTTAAGTTCGTGAAGTTCATTTTTTATGGAAGAAAGGTCGTTTTTGAGATCAGTTGCAATGCGGGAAAGCATTGCAAAAGATTTGCTGTCTTCCTCTTCAGCAAAGTCCTCTTTTTTTACAGAAGATTTCGATGCTTCTTTTGATTCAATTGACTGCGGTATTTCAATATCAATAAATTCTTCTTCCTCCAGGTTGTCAACATCGGATTCCTTATATTCCTCTTCAAAATCAAGATCATCTATTTCCTGAATGTTGAAAAGATCGTCTGTGTCTTCTCCGCTTTTAACATCTTCTTCAAGTGAATCAAGCAGTCTTTCTTCTTCCTCTGTAAGTAAAAAATTATCAGTACCGTTGTCAAGATCTGTCAGCTCAAAATCTTCAGAAGCAGATATACCTTTTTCATCTGTATAATTATCTGGACCGGACTTGACCCAAACTCCGTAATTCTCAAGTTCATTTTCGTTTTTATCTACTTCCAGCATTTCAAACTCCTGATTTTAATAATATTAATCAATTAATACGAACTAATTAATTATCGTTGTTTTACAATAAAAAATTGATAAATATTATCACTAAATGAATAAGATAAACATTTAAATTAGTATAAACTGAAAAAGAGCGGTTTTCAATCACGCTTTTTAAGTTTTTCCCTATTTTATATTTCTTGTTTAACGATAATATATATAATAAAATAAATATGGTTGTGTTTAAATGAAAAAAATAACTTTTATATCTATATTTCTGATTCTTATAGTTCCTGCCCTGATTTTTTCAGATTCTGCGTCGGAAAATCAGAAACGGGGGTTTTCATACTTTTTTTCATATCCAGTTCTAATGCTGGATGATGAAGACCTGCCGTTTATATATGGCTTCGGGGCTGGAATGAACATTGATTTCGGAGGAAAAATACCGGTACTCAATTTGACCGGCATAGAATATTCTGCCAGCTACAGTCTCCTTGATTTTGATGATTATTATCACTATTTCTCTACCGGTCTCGGTTATTATATAAGATCATCCTTTGCAATACCGGTAAATGTCGGATTCAGATTTGGAGCAGGAGCAGGATGGGTCATCGAAACAGCGGCCGGTACAGATACAGATAATAACCGCAGAATGAACGGATTATATACTTCGTTTTCACCATTTATGGAAATCAGGACACAGAGACACTTTTATTTTGTTGCAGGTTTTGAAGCGAGGGAACAAAACGTCTCCCAGTCTGATAATGAAAGCAGTGAAGACGGGAAAGACGATGACAATGCCCACATTGATATAATATATTTAAGGGTCGGGTACAGGTATTGATGGATATGACATTTAATCAGGCGGGAAAAAAATATATGAATTATCCGGTAAAAAGATTTTTACTTGTTTTTTTATTTTTTGTGATTTTTTCATCTGTGCTTTCGGCCCAGGAAGAGGTTAAGTCGCTTAAATGGAAAGCAGTAGAGGGTGCATCGTATTATCTTGTAGAGATAAAAAAAGGGGAAAGGCTTGTCCAGAAGACTGAGACAGAAGATACTTTTATTCCTCTTGACCTTACGCAGGGAGAATATCTATACAAAATATCAATATTCAACAAATTCAGAAAACTTATTGCAGAGTCAGACTGGCGGAATCTGTCAATTGAAAAGGAAATTCAGCCTTTTATAAGAAAAATCGAGCCTGAAATTGTTTATCTGTCTGATAAACCAGTCATACTCAGGGTTTTAGCCGATAACATCAAAGACAGTTCAGTCTTTACCCTTTCGGAAGGAGATAAAGCTGTTCAGGGAAATATAACTGCATCTGAAGATAATCTTTATACTGTTGAATTCAGTCCGGAAAAACTTGAACCCGGAAAATACGAAATAACAGTACATAACAGGGAAGGCCTTAAGGATGTTTTTATAAATACTGTTGAAATAAGACTTTCTGTCAAACCTGTAATAGATGCTTTGGACAGAAAACAGCTTGAAAACGGATATGTCTACAGTGATATAATCATAAAGGGTAAAGGATTTGATTCAGGAATCATCCTTGAATTCAGAAACCGGGATACGGTTGTCAGACCTTCTTCCCTTGTTCTTGAATCGCCTGAAAAAATGACTGCTATTTTAGACCTCACATCTGCTCCGGCAGGAACCTATTCAGTATATGCTGAAAATCCTTCAGGTTTATCGGAATTATACCGCAGCAGACTTGAAGTGGTTGAACGAACAGACCTTGCGGCTGAGATTGAATCTCTCAAGGTTAAGAACGACCTTTTTACAATACACAGCGGATTTTCCTACGGATATCTGCTGAACAACTATTCCGACTACCATAACTACAACTACTGGGGATATTCAACAAGGCTTCAGCTTGATTTTAACAATGGTCTTTTTGACAAATATATCTGGCTTTCACCTTTCGGGGCGGAATTTGAATTTGACTATTACCCTAAGGATGTAGAATTCCGTGAACTTGGAATAAATATTTATTATAAAAGCCGCTTTAAAGAGCCTGTGAATTTTATAATAAGGGGCGGGGCAGGATTAAGCATGTTTGATGACGGGGATAATGGGCCTGGAGACGGCCGTTATATGCAGGGAACTTTTGGCCTTGCTGTGAAAATCCTCCGGTATCTTTATTTCGATGTCTCGGCAGGCCCTAAAATCTGGATCGTTGATACTAATTACATGAATTACTTAATCAGTACTTTTACTGCCGGGTATACATTCTAGGGCATAAATTGCTATTTTTCAAACCTGAAACATTTAAGCTCATTTATAGTCTGCGGTGCTGACTGTGAATTGTATAATCCGGAATCAGGATATCCGTCTCTGTTTATTTTCATAATATTTATATAGGAAGAAGGCGCTGTCCCGGATGAGAATACAAGAAATTCGCCGAACGGATCTGCCTCCATTGCCTGAAAATCCGTTATTGACGCTGTGGGGAAATTTTTAATTATACCGTCCACATTTCCGTCGCTGTAAATTTTAAGGCAGAAGATGTTAGGTTCCGCATTGTGTGCAAAATAAAGCATTTCTTCAGGTTTATTAAAGGAAACAAATCTGTTTCCGCCTGGTATTATGTTCACAAAATTTCTTACAGTATTAATTTCTCCGCTGTCAATTCCAAAATTATAGACATAAATACCTATATACGGGGGAGGCGATATACTGTCTCTGAATATGCAGATCCTGTCATAAGCTGTGACTGCAGTCGGGTTTGATTCAAGTCCCCCCAGTATAGTTGAAGAATTATAGCTTCCGTCAGGATTGATATCAGTTCTGTACCATGAACCCGTAGGTACGGAGTAAAACATGAATGCACTGTAATTAATGCTTTTGGCAGTCGTAACTGTAGATGGGAGGGTTACGGGATATCCTCCAAGAACTGTAAGGGTTCCTGATGCCTGTGAATAACTGTACCCATAAAAATTGTTACTTGTATCATATAAGGCAAATATATAGTTATTGATGTCTGTGAATATTATTTCATTAATACTTATACCGGGTAAAGGAAGGACAGGATAACCAGGCAGGTCCGAGAGGGATCCGTCTCCGTTTATGTTAAAACCGTAGATGCTGTCCCCGGAGGCCGCAAAAAGCCTTTGATTTGTCTTATCGATTATTATACTGCCTACATTCCCTGCAAGAGACCTTTGTAGAATTTTAACGAGCGAGCCGTTTTCCGGGTCAAGCTTAAATGCCAGTATATCTGTACTGCCTCCGGCATACACAAAAAGCGGGCCGTAATCATTGAATCCGCCAATATCGCTGAAATTTCCTATTTTGCAGGAAGTAAACAGGAAAAGAGGCAATGCTGACAGCATGATGGTCAGTTGTTTAATCTTCATACAAATAATATTATATATTTATCCCGATTTTATATCAACTTTTATAATTTCATATCATGCTGCCCTTTAGAATATGGATTAAACAGCCGTAATTATGAATGTATGAACCTCACTTCAAGAATTATTGCGGCTTCCTATATTATGGTTATTGTTTACCTTTCCCTCTCTTTCATTTACGGGCGGACAGGCCTCCTTTCAACAGAAGAGCTTGGACTGTACCGGCAGAAACTGTATACAAACATTAATGAGCTTAAAAAAATAAACAGGGATTTTTCAAAGAAACTCCAGCCGCTTAATACGATGGAAAATATAAAACTCAGGGCAAGAGAAATGGGGTATATTTCTTCCAATGAGAGAAAAATATTTCTTGAAGGAATTGAAAGACCGGATATATATCATTCGCTGGGTACAATAATTTTCAGACATGATTCAAATCAGGATAACAGTCAGATAATCAGATCAGTGAGTCTTATTTTTTCATTGTTATTTTACATTTTTTCCAGTATAGTATTAACCGGAAGAAATGGTATTAAAAAAATCAGATAATGATATAATAATAAAAATAACAGAAAATCTCAAAAATAACGGTGTTGCAATAATGCCATGCGATACCATTTACGGCATTGTCGGTATTCCGGGTACTGCTGAAGTCCGGATAAGGGAAATAAAGGGAAGGGGAGAAAACAAACCGTTTATTAAACTGATATCTTCAGCAGACTATATTAAAAGTATTTCTTACGATAATTTGGACAATCGCATACTTTCCCTGTGGCCAGGGCCTCTGACAGTCATTATCGAAGCTGGTAACGGGGAAACTGAGGCCTTAAGAGTTCCTCAGGACAGCTTTCTGCTTGAGATATTATCACTTCTTGGAAAACCTCTTGTTTCAACAAGCGTTAACAGAAGCGGAAATCCTGCAATGAATAATATTGCAGAAATAATTAAAAATTTCGGGAAGTCAGTTGATTTGATTATTGACGGAGGCGATATGAGAGAATCTGTGCCTTCAACAATTGTTGATTTAACATCAAAACCCTATAGAATACTCAGGCAGGGAAAATGTGTTGTTCCTGCTGAATTTCTGGTATAGCCTTAATGATTCAGAAAAAGAACAAGCTGATTTACTTCAATTTTGCAGAACTTTTACCTGAAGACAACTATTTTTTTAATCATTTTGAAAAGGACTGCCTTGCATCAGGCCATGACAGGGCCCTTATCAACTGGGGAGGGAGTTTTCCCTGGAATTTTGATGATAGACTTTCACTTGTCGAACACATTCATGAAAAAACTATTACAGCGCTAAGCGGCAGAATGAAAAACAGCATTTTTTCCATACTGCCGGTTTTCCCTCTTATCGGAGGTATGGATTTCCTTCTTTCCTTTCCTTCATATTGTCACTTGCGGCTTGACGAATACTGCAGTGCTCTTAATATTGAATCAGCCGGCGCATTATTACTGCTTAATGAAATAATAGATGATTATACAAGCCTTGCCTGCAATACTGATGAAGCTGCATTTAATCTGACGGCTGTATCTTCTCTTAAAAATGAAAAGAGAATTAATCAGACTGCAGATGTTATTTCATCAGTTTTAGTCAGTAATCCGCAGTTCAGGATCATCTATCTTGTCGGATATAAAAAAGACCTGATTTTGATTGAAAAAATCAAAAAAAATATTAACTTTAAGGATATGGCAGTACTTTTTATGAATGATTATCCGGAATATATTAATTCCGGAAATATCGGAAAGGGCGATTTGACATCAGCAGAACCGGTTTTTTTTCTGCCGGATAATGTTAAACAGCTTATGGAAAGCTATAATCTTGATATTAAATATGCATGGGACCTGCTCAGATTTTTAAAGTCAGGTCTGTATAAAATCAAATACAGCCTGGCGATTCCCTATTATGAATTTTCAACCCTGTCTGTATGCAATAAAGAGCTTGTTGATCTTTTTTCAAAAATCGTCAAGACTACCGGGATTATTAAAAAGAATCTTGACGGCAGACTGAATAAGAATAATATTAATCTCTATTTTGATTCTGCAACAGGAATTATAAAAAAAGAGATTATGCTGATAAAATACGATATTGAAAACATTAAATCAAAGATTAGGGGAGACTTTTGAAAATGAAACTTAATACCAGATATCTTGGACTTGATCTGAAAAATCCTGTTATTGTATCCAGTTCAAAACTTACAGGAAACCTGGAAAAAATTGCGGAGCTCGAGGAAAAAGGTGCGGCAGCTGTAGTTCTGAAATCGCTCTTTGAAGAGCAGATACTGCTTGATACACAGAATATGGTAGACAATGTTGATACATCTTATCATGCGGAAGCATTCAACTATTTCTCACAGTCTGCGATCGGTCATTTTATGGACGAATATCTTTCACTGGTTGATGAAGCGGGGAAAAAAGTATCGATACCTGTAATTCCAAGTATTAATTGCACTACAGACGGCACATGGATAGAATACGCCAAAAGATTTGAAAAAGTCGGTGCAAAGGCGCTTGAACTTAATATTTTTATACAGCCTCATGATCTTAGGAAAACATCTGCTGAGCTTGAAGAAACCTACCTGAGCATTATCAGAAAAATGAAATCTGCAGTTTCAATTCCTTTTGCATTGAAAATCAGCACATATTTTACAGGGCTTGCAAATGTGATGAAAAAATTTTCTGATGAAGGGGCAGCCGGTCTTGTTCTTTTTAACAGGTATTACAGGGCTGATATTGATATTGATAACCTGAAAGTAATCGGCGGATCATTTATAAGTCATCCGAGTGAAATGCTTACATCACTGCAGTGGATTGCAATACTTGCAGGAAAAATTAATGCAAATCTTTCAGCTACTACCGGTATACACTCCTATAAAGATGCTGTGAAACTTCTCCTCGCAGGAGCTGATACTATTCAGCTCTGTTCTACTATTTATAACAACGGAACGGAGCAGATACCGGAAATACTTAAAGGTATTGAAGGATGGATGAGAAAGCACAAATTCAAATCCATTGACGAATTCCGCGGATTGATGAGTGAGGAAAAAAGTACCGGCAATTATAAAAGGGCGCAGTTTATTAAGACACTTGTCGGTATTGAATAAGGAATAATCCCGGTTGATTATCAGGCCCGCCTTTTTTACTCAATTTATAATTGGCTTAAAAAGCGGGCTGATTTTTTAAACGCTACATCAGTCCTGTCTTTGAGAGGATTATTGCAAGTCCCGCGGCACAGGCCGTTTCTGTTTTTAATACTCTTTCTCCAATGCTGTAAAGATTGAAACCGTAATCATAAAGGGTCTGTCTTTCTTTTGCGCTCCATCCCCGTTCGCCGCCAACCGCGAGAACTATGTGGTTTTTATCTTTTTTATCTGTTTCCCGGAATTGCAGTGCACCAAGCGGCTTCTCTGCTTCGTAGTTATCCAGGGCGGCCCTGACTGTATACTTATCCGGAATATTTTTAAGGCATTCTGAAAATGACTGAAATAGTCTGACTTCAGGAATATCTGCGGCAAAAGCCTGGGATGCTCCTTCTATCAGATAATTTTTATAGTTTTCCTTTTTCCATAAAGAACTGTCCATATAGGATTTTTCCGATTTTTCAAGTACAGCGAGAAAGAGTGCGGTGATTCCGATAGTAGCAGAATTTTTCAGTATTTTTTTTGCTTCAGGAGGACGGGTTACTGCAGTTAAAAGGATAACAGGGTTTCTTTTAATACTTCTTGCTGTATATGTAAAAGTGAAAATAATTTCCCTTGTGTCAATGCTGTTTATAAGGGCCTTTCCTGTTCCGGTATTTATAACTCCTGCATCGAAACTTTCGCCGGAGGATAATTTAAGTATCTTTTTTATGTGAATCGCCCTGGCATCATTTAAAGGCAGCGGTACGTTAATTTCCTCTGGTGTAAATAGAATTATATTCATTAATTTTATAGTAATTTTATGTTAATATTATTTCAACCATGATTATCTTATAATTTATTGTGGTTGACTTGAAAAAGGGATAGAAATAGAATATTAAACTGCTTAGTAATTTAACAGGAGATTAATATATAATAATGGATGACACAAGTATTGAGTTTCTGGATGAGTTTAAGGAAATTGAGCCTTACAGGGGCGAGGATTTTACCGCAGCCCTTGTAAGACTGAAAAACAGCAGGTCGCTGATAAACAATCTGAGAAAAGCAGCTTTCCGCGATTCACTGTTCATATTTAATCCGCTGCTGAATTTACTTATCAAAATGTTTGTAAAGTATCATCTTCGAAATGTAAAAACACCCTATGATTTCCAGAAAAGCATAATAAAAGCTGTAATCGGCAGGATGATTGATAAAACTACTACAGAACTTACCTTCTCGGGACTTGAAAATCTTGATCCGAAGCAGAGATATTTGTTCATTTCCAATCACAGGGATATTGTTCTGGATCCCGCTCTTGCCAATTTTGCGATGACGAAAAACAATATGCCTACTTTTGAAATTGCTTTCGGGGACAATCTTCTTGTTAATGATCTTGTGGCAGATCTTATAAGAATAAATAAATCTTTTATTGTAAGGCGGAATCAGCAGCCGAGAGAACAGCTTAATTCAACAATTATTCTTTCCAAATATATCTGGTATACGCTCCATGTAAATGATTCTGTATGGATTGCCCAGAGGGAAGGGCGTGCCAAAGACGGAGAAGATTTAACAAACCCTGCCCTGATAAAAATGTTTTTTCTTTCACAGAGAAAGGGCGGCCTTCCATTCAGCGAATTCATAAATCAGCTGAAAATTATCCCTATAGCGATTTCATATGAATACGATCCCTGTGATAAGCTCAAGGCAAGGGAACTTGACAGAAGGGAAACCAGGGACGGATATAAAAAAAGAAAGGGAGAGGATTTTCTAAGCATGGTACAGGGTATCCGTGATTTTAAAGGAAGGATTCATCTATCATTCGGCGATGCTTTAACCGGAAACTGGGAAGACAGTAAAGATGTATCTGCTGCAATAGACCGGTTTATACACACAAATTACAGGCTTTGGCCGTCCAATTATCTCTCATGGGATATTCTCCACGAAAGTAACAGACATTCTTCACACTATGATGAAAAATATAAAGAAGCTTTTCTTAAAAGGTTTCACAGACTCCCGGAAAATGTAAAAAAACATGCGTTAAGCGCTTATGCCAAACCGGTTGAAAATGCTGAAAAATACAGATTTTAGTATAGCAGGATTGCTTAATATCATTTTCATTTCAGCGCTATTTCCCCTTGTTTTATCCTGCGCTGAAAACAGACCCGAAATAAACCAGATTTTCTGGCAGATAAACAAAATCCATAACCTTGATTCAGGAAAGTATTATGATACTCTTTCACTTTTTATTGAGGCACGGGATGAGGACGGTATTGAAGACCTTCAGACAATCTATCTTATAAATGACAGCGAAGAACTTTTCTGGAAAATTACGGAAGAGAACTGGATCCAAAAAACCGACGGGGAAGAAAACTGGTTCGGTTCAGGTTCAATAATAATGAATGATTTTTCATTTTTCCCTTCCGGGAAATACAGGGCCGTTGTAATTGATGAAGCAGGAGAAAGAGCGGAAACTTCTTTTACCATTGGCAAATATGAATCCGGGTTCCCTGAAGATAAATTCCCGGCAGCAGGAGTCAGGGGTAATACCCCGTATTATTCTCCGGGGACTGAAGCTCTCTGGTTTTATGATAAAGAGATGAAGCTTGTTAAAGAGGTTTCCGCAATTCGTTCAGATGCCAAAAATATCCAGATTCCTTCCAATGGGGAAGTTATGTTCGCATATAAATATGACAGAGCCAATGGATTCGGCCTTGTAACCGGGCCATATGGAATTAAATAGCCATGTTGATTTTTTTAAGATCTTCCTGCATTTCTTCTTTTTTAATTATATCAATCGGTCTGTTTTCGATATAGGCAAGTGCGCTTCGTGTGAAATCAGATGCTGAAAATATTATCCCTTTAATGATATTCTGCTTTTTCATGTCTTCAATAAACACTCTTATATAAGATTCATCGATAGGCTCGGGCAGACGGAAAAAGTTTATAAGAAGGGACTGTACCTTGATATTCCGCCATTTTCCGGAATTTTTATCTACGGCAACTATCTGACAGCCGTTTTTTATAGGAACTATCTCCCTTTCCGCAAAACCCCGGACTTCAAGAATCTTTATGCATATTTCAATAAATTTGTCATTACCGGCAGTCAGAAAATCTTTCATTGAATCGTCTGTCCGGATTTCCTGATACTGGCTCAGTTTTTTTTCGACATCCTTGAATCCCGGTTTTTTTTCAAATATTGCTTCCCATTGATCAACCGCATTGATGATTTTTCTCTCTTTCTCATAACATGCGGCAAGAAAATATCTGGCATAAAGTATTTCATTATCAGAGCTGTCTTTTGATAATCTTACAGCCCTTTCAAGTTCCATAATCGCGGATTCGATTTTGCTGTTCATCATGTGGCAAATCCCTTTCTCAATTATTGATTTCATCTTGAGTTCAGGATCTTTCTGTGCTTTTTCAAAAGCCGTTATAGCTGCCGTGAAATTACGGCTGTCTTTGTTTATTTTTCCGATAAAAAAATGAGCCTGCATGTTGTTCACATTATATTTCAGGCATTCTTCAAATGATGATTTGGCCTGTGTGAGCTGTTTTGAGCTGTAATAAATTTTGCCCAGTTTGAAATGTGCTTTATCATTTCTTTTATCAAGTTCAACCGCTTTCTGGTAATAGGATATCGCATTGTCTATTTTTCCGCGTCCTTCGAAAAGTTCCCCGACTATATATTGATGGTTTGTGTTATATGGATCTTTTTTAATAAGCAGAAGGAATTCTTTCAAGGCCTCTTCGTGCTGATTAAACTTCAGGAAAAGGTTCGCGATTGTTTCCCTGAAAGTGAATTCGTCAATTATTCCGGTGAATCTGCCGAGTTCATTTACTTTTATGAATTCCAGAAGCGCCAGTTCCGGTTTTCCATCCATCTGAAATGCGGTTCCAAGCAGATAATGGAGTTCGGAATTGGCCTGATCCCTGATTAAAAGCTGTTTTATTGTTTTTATGGCTGAATTATATCTGCCGTTTCTGATAAGATTGTTGATTGAGGAGATTTTTCTTGGAACAAGGAGTGATTTAACCAATAATATGATAAAAATAAATATTACTATACCGACAATTGTAGTAGTGACAAGAAACATGAAAATCTCCTATTGTTTATAGATTAAATATATTTTCTTATGCTGTCAAATATAATATCCTGTGGTATGTATATGAAAAATAAAATTATTATATTCCTGTTGTTATGCAGTACTCCTTTTATCTGCCTTTATGCCGAAGAAAATCTCCTGGGCAGGGGAGAAGAGCTTTTTATGCAAAATCGGCCCGCTGATGCGATACCTTTACTGCTTGGTGCACTTGAAAGAAATCCTGATGATGAAAAAATATTCCTGATGCTCGGAACTTCTTATTCACAGACTAAAAATTTCGAAAAGGCAGTAAATTATTTTAAGGAAGGAGCTAAAAAAGCATTAAAGAACAGGGATCTTTATTACTATAATGCGGGAAACACATATTATCTTATGGGGGAGTACCCTCTTGCTGAGGAAATGTATTCCAGGGCAATTAGGGAGAACGGAAGCAGAAGCGGCAGCTATCTGAACAGAGCCAATACAAGACTAAGCATGGGTAAAAGAGAAGATGCTGTATCTGATTATAAGGTATATCTTACAATTGAGCCTGATAATTATCAGAGAGAAACTATTCAGAAGCTTATTGATCTTCTGGAAAAACGGACCGGTGAAGAACTGATAAAAAAACAGCAGGATGAGGCAAGAAAGCTTGCCGAAGAAAAAAGAAAACAGGAAATGCTGAAAGATGTTCTGGATTCACTTAAAAACATAAGCGATGAAACACGAAATGTTTCAGCAGGGACAGAAAAAATAAGCGATTATGAAGAAGAACTTGAACTTAAAGAATAAATTTTTGTGAGGAAAACAGATGAACCGTAGAATATTGATAATCGCGGCAGCAGTAATTATTATCCTGCTTGCCCTTTTTTTTATAATCGGCAGTATAACCGGAAATAAAACTGATCCTGAAGGAGCCGGAGGGGCAGATAAACTCAGAACCAATACCATAAGGCTTGCGAAGGAATATTTTGAGAAGGGGGAATACCAGAGGGCCCTTGACCTGCTGGATAAAATTCTTATTCAGGATCCGGACGATAATGACGCAAAATCGCTCAGGGACAGCATATTGGCAGAAAAAAATGTCAAGTCGGCTGAGGAAAAGGAAAAAGAGCTTTCAATGCAGGATAAGCTTAAGGACAGCCTGGATGAACTTGGCAGCAGTTTGCAGGAAAAACGCCCTCAAGCGCAGCTTCCAATGCCGCCTGCCCAGAGTGAAACAGCGCAGGTTAAACCCAAAGATACTGCCGGATTATCTGCCGCTGAAAAAGAAAAGCAGAAACAGGTAAATGATCTAATAAAACAGGGAATTGAAAAAATGAACAGCGGCCGTCATCCGGCTGCGAGATCGGATTTTGATTCAGCGCTTAAAATTGATGATAATTCAGCAGAAGCCTGGGCCAGAAAAGGAGAATCCTTTCTGTCTGAAAACAGCAGCGACCCTGACAATTTAAAGGAAGCTGTTATAAATTCCAGGAAAGCTATTGAGAAGGATTCAAATTTATGGCTCCCTCATTATGTGCTTGGCCAGGTCTATAACGAAACAAGAGACTATTCGAGCGCTATCGATGAATTCAAACAGGCTTCAAAACTGAATCCTGAAAATTACCTGGTTTTTTACGAGCTTGGAAAAGCTCAGTACGCTGCCGGACAGTATCAGGGAGCAAAAAGTTCTTTTGAAAGCTGCGTCCACATTAAAAAGGATTTTGCCAACGGGCATTACAGGCTGGGCAAAACTTATCAGCAGACCGGAGATGAAAACCGCGCGTTAAAGGCATTCGGCGATGCGCTTAAAATTGACAGTAAATTTGACCTTTCCTGGTATGAAACAGGCAATATACTGAAAAATCAGAACGATTACAACGGGGCATATCAGGCGTATATGAAGGCGTATAACATAAATCCGAATCAGCCGGCATATCTCATTCAGATAGGCAATATTTTGTCATGGCAGGGAAAATACAATGATGCTGAAGATTATTATCTCAAGGCCCTTACCATGCGGCCGCAGTCTGCAGAAATAAACAACAATATGGCGCTTGTTAAAATAAAAGGGGGAAAGAGTGATGAAGCTGTTATTTACGCAAGGACTGCTGTAAAAATTGACCCTAAAAACGCCAGATATTATTATACTCTCGGACAGGCATCTGAGGAAAACGGGGACCAGAGCTCTGCAGTAAAAGCCTACGGGGAAGCGATAAAACTTGATCCAGGTTATCAGCTTCCATACATAAATCTCGGTAAAATTTATGATGATAATAAAATGTATGATGAAGCTCTTTCAATACTGCTTAAAGGGTATCAGCTCGGAAGTGATGATTTCGCGGTTAACAATAATCTGGGGATTGTCTATCTTCACAAAGAGCTATACAACGACAGCATCAAGCATTTTCTTTCTGCGGTTAAATCCAGACCTGATGCAACACATGCGCGGTATAACCTCGGGATAGCATATATTGAAACTTCACAGGACGATATTGCAATTAATACATTGAATGAGCTTATAAAAATCAGCCCTTCCTATTACGATGCCTATTACCGGCTCGGGCACCTTTATATCAAAAAGGGAGATCAGAAAAAGGCCAATGAAATATTCAATAAACTGCTGGAGAAAAAGCCTGATTATGAAAAGAGAAGTGAAATACTCACTCTGATAAACTAAGTTCGCTATACAATCCTGTTTATCCGGGCAAGAAGCTCTTTCCGGGTGATAGTCTGCCACACCGGCCTCCCGTGGGGGCAGTAAGGTGTTTCAAGATTAAAAGCTGCATTTATGATGGTTTCAGCTTCTCCCGGAGAGAGAATATCCCCTCCCTTTACTGCTTTTTTGCAGGAGGCAGTTGCGTATAACTTTTTTCTTACTTCGTTAATGTTTCCGGGAAATTCCATAATAATCGATGCAATATCATTTTTAATGCAGTTTAATATTTCGGGAAGAGAATCGATAAACCATCTGCCTGATTCGTCCCTTTCAATTATTATTCCGGTCTTTTTGTATTCTGAAAGCATTTCCTCTGAAAACTCCATGCTTTCCGGAAAATAAAGCGGTACAAGAAGCTTCTGCATAATTTGTTTTTTGCTGCTGAAGGACTCATATATCGATTTTTCGTGCGCGGCATGCTGGTCAATGATATAGAGTGTCTCATCTTTTTCACACAGAAGAAAAGTGTTGAAAATCTGACCAAGGTATTTGAAATTTGCATCTTCGGTAAAAATATTTTCCGGATTAAATGCTGCGGATGGAATTCCAGCAGGTGTTTTTTCTGCAACGGAAAATACCCTGCCTTCTGCGTTATCTTTGAGCCTGATCACCGGATCCGCATCTGTGCTGGATTGCGGATAGCCGGATATTTCTTTTTCATGGAAATTATTCCCGAAAAGATTTTCTTCCCTGGATTTGAATGTATATTCAGTTTTACCTGATGAGGCGCTGTTTTCTTTTAATGTTTTAATAATCAGTTCTGTAACTGAATGGTGTATCTGTTTTATATTTTTTATTTTTGCTTCTCTTTTAGCCGGATGGATGTTGAAATCTACCAGATCAGGTTTGTTATCAATGAATATTACAGCTGCAGGAAAATGTCCTCCCGGAAGATATTCCGAATAACCGTAAACTGCTGCCTGGATCAGCGAATATTCCTGTATCCGTCTTCCGTTAAGGTAAATTTGGATATATTTCCTGTCCTTCCTGTATAAAACAGGATCCGCCAGCACTGCTTTTATGCTGTAGCTGCCCTCTTTTCCGGCCGGTTCGTATACTTCATATAAAAGCGACTGGTCCTGAAACACAGTGCTGTACGACAAAAGTATTCTTTCTTTTAATGATGATACCGGCAGCATCTGTATAAGTTTACCGTCAATATAAAGTTTGAAGCTGATATCATGTCTTGCCGCCGCCTTTTCATAAAAAATGTTCCTGCATAATGTTGTTTCCGCTGAAGGGCTTTTTAAAAACTGTTTTCTGGCGGGGAAGGCGTAAAAAAGATCTTTTGCGGAAATTATTGTCCCTTTTCTTGCTTTTACAGTGCTGATTTCGTATTTTCCGCTGCTGTCAGTTTTAAGCGAATGTCCGGCAGATTCTGAATCTGTTGAAGTTATTATTTCAAGACGCGCTGAAGAAGCAATGCTGGATAAGGCTTCCCCTCTGAAACCGAGTGTACTTATGGAATAGAGGTCTTCTGCTGAAGATATTTTGGAAGTTGCATGGGGGAGAAAACAGAGCTCAAGGTCTCCCCTGTCCATACCGCTGCCGTTATCTGTTACCCTTATTTCTTTCATACCGCTTGATTCAATATTTACAGTAATATCGAGGCTGCCTGCGTCGATGGAATTATCCAGCAGTTCCCTGAGTATTGAAGCGGGTCTGTCAATTACTTCCCCTGCAGCGATCTTAAGCGCGACCGACTGCTCGAGTATCCTTATCTGTCCCATTATTGAAATCCTTTCTGCATCAGAACATTACCTTTCCGAAAATTCCTGCCTGAATACCAAGAAGATATATGTTTTTTTCATCTGAAACATAATCATAAATTTTGTGTTTTTCCATACCAATCGATAAAACAGCTTTGAAATTCCCTTTTTCAGGAAAGACAAGAGCGGATTCATGGGTAAGGAGGATTGACCAGTAATTAATTTCGCTTAATGTGCTTTCAGGTGCTGTAGAATAAATAAGAGATTCTGTATGTGAAAAATAGGCTGGATCATCTTTCTCTTCAGCAAGATATTTCATATGGATTCTCTCTTTCGGACGGCGGATCCAGATGTATGAGGCAGAAGCATCATCGTAATAGTATTTCATGTCCTCTGAGTGGCTGTACACATACCTGAATTTGTTATCGATAATGAATTCTGTATCCTTATGTCCTGAAAAATAGAGACTGTTGCCGATTGCGTATTCCCTGTCCTGGGGGACCGGTGTATCTGTTGAACTCGCGGTAACAGAGAACCTTGTTATAAATTCATCAGTTCTGTAAAAATCGAAGACAGGCTCAATCCCTGTGGATCCGAACATGTTGACAGCCCTTGCCGTGTATTCACCGGTAATGCGGTAAATGTTAACAAAAGTGTCTTCATTTTTTGTAAAATCCTTTGAATACCGGAAACCAAGTTCAGAAGGGGCATATAGGTCTGAAATGCTCTGCCTCCGTCCCCGTGTAAGTTTTATAAATGCGGCAGGTGTATAGGTGCTTTTTGAAAGATAACTGCTTTTATCTTCAAAAGTCTCTTCAAATCCGTCCGAAAAAAATTCAGCGAACGGTATTCCGGTATAGAAATAACTTTGACCTGCAAAATCGCTGAACCAGAGGGCTGTATCGTCAAGAAAACTGCTTTCAGGCGCATCCCTGTTTGTGTATGAAAAACTCCTGGAATATCCCGGGGTAATATCCCACCCGTTTGCGCTTTTTTTATAAAACGGGAACTGAAGCTGCAGCAGTCCTGTGCTTGTCTGGCTCCTGTCCTCATCTTCTCCTGATGACTGTGTTCCGCTGCTGATAAGAACATCAGTTCCTGAAAATTCCCTCTTGAACAGTATATTGTTTTCCGTCTCTATTGATCTGTCAGGCCATTTGTCGCTGTTATCCGCCGCAAGAAGTGAAAAAGAGTTAAGCCAGTTTTCCATATACCATGAATCTTCAGTTGTGTAGCCGGATGAAATCTTTGTAAGGGATAAATCCGAGCTTCCGCTGATCGTTCCGTAAGTGTCTGATTTGTATTTAAAGTCCCATTTCTGGGAAAGGTCGCTGTACAGGAGATATGATTCAGCCGATGCGCTGATATAACCTGTGTCGCCTGACTTTGCCTTCAGCTCATTCCTTTTTGAGAATGATAAATTCCATTCATCCTTTGATTCACTGTAGTAATCTGAAAATGTCAGAAAATCCGTACCAAGGGGAGATGTATAGCTGTGATCTATTACCGAGTAAAACTCCGGTTCTACCCATGAAAAGTCGAGATTAGTCTCAAGGTCTGAATTGAGAATACCGGTTTTGACAGTTGTTTTTGTCCTTGTATTGTTGGCATCGGTATTTTCACTCAAATCAGTGCTGAAATCCTCTCTTACGTGCATGAAATCCTCTTTGAGTGTAAGGTCGCTTATTATGCTCTGCCCCCGTGCAGAAAGCAGCGTGCCCGGAAAAAATTGCTCATATCTGGTCGCGACAGCCCCGCTTAAAGATATCTTCGGGTCTGTAAGGTGGACTTCATCAAGATATAATTTACCGGCATCTGAATCTGATGTGATTTTAAGCATGGAAAGGCCCTTCTCTGTCGATGTCACCTTAACGCTTCCGTTCATGTTCTCTCCCGCAAGGTAAATGCGTTTTTTATCTAGATCAATTTCAAGCTTTCTCCATTCATTAAAAGGATCAGTTGTAAAAGTTGCTGTAATACCCCTGCCTGATGTGTCTGTATAGGAAATTGTGAACTCCGCAGGGTCAGGCGTTCCGAGCTCAGGAATCCTGATATATCCTGCGAGTGTCCGGTACATATCATAAGGAACCGGGGTTGAGTAACCTGTGAGGGTATAGTCTGTTCCGTCCCAGCCCGATTCAAGCACCTTCTGGGTTGATGTAATGTCTAAATCACTGAAAAAGATGTCTTCTACCTCAGGATATGCTTTTACCAGTGTTTCAGGGGGCGCTTCCCCTGAAGAGTACCTCTCATAAACCTCTTTTGCGTAGGTTGAATCCTGGTTGGAAGCAGTAGCGCTGAAGGGAGAGCTTTCTATAAAAAGTTCTCCGATGAGTATCCTTCCTGTTACAGCCGCTCCTGATTCATTTACATAAATAAACCTGACGGCAGATGACTGGGTTAGAAGCTTTTTTTCATCTGATGTAAAGTTGTAATTTAATTTAATCCATTTACCTGATGATGATATATCGGGAAATGTGATTGCATAAACGGATAAAATATCATCAGCATCCTGTGTTACAATATTTTTCATATCCTCGAGGTCAAGTACCTTGTTAAGGTCATTATCCTCAGAATCTATTGAGCCGTTCCCCCTTGTCGTGCTTCCTCCTTTACCGCCTACAAGAAGCACTGCGCTGTTTCCTGTATCGTTAAACGGAAAACCGTCTGAATATATGGAGTTTTCACTGTCAAGTACCCCGTCACCGTCAAGATCCTCGCTTACAGTTCCTATCTGGATATAAAGCTTGCCTGCTGAAACATCTTCGCATTTTATTTTAAACGAGATGCTTTCGGCGCTGCTTAAATCCTGGTTTTCCGAGTATTTTCGGAGCGGCACCTGGGCGCCGGCCCATTCATCATCATCAACATCCATATCCATGACAAGTATCTCCCCCTGGATTCCGTCATTGGATGCCTTTGCTGTATACGGGCCGGGAGGATTGCCTGTTTCATAGCTGTATATCTGGCTGTCAGACACATCCCATGTGTAATTGTTTAGCGATGCGCTGCCGAGGGAATAGCTGTAATAATCCTTGAATATCAGTTTCCCCCTGTTTCCCCTTTCGGCCGGGAAACTGCCTATGGAAATATTGTCTTCCGGCACACTCGAGGGGAATATATAGCTGCTGCCGAGCCTCATGGTTATGCCTGACTGCTGCATATCGAATAGCCGGAGTAAACCGGTGGTGTCGGGAGATGTAATTGAAACGCCTGTATCTATCCCCAGGGTAAAGTTTTCCCTTGTATATTCAAGACCACCTGTCGTAAGAAGGGAGCCTTTATACTGCTCAGGATATCTTGAATACTGATTTTGAAGGACATTCCACTTAATCCCGAAAGCAAGCTCTGCAGTCATATAATCGCCCAGAAAAAACCTGTTACCTGTCGCGAACAGCAGATCGCCGCCCTCAGTATCGATGTATGAAGTCTTATAGGTAATTTTTATTTTGTCATTGGGATGTATATATGTTTTGAATGTTATAATACCGCTTGCATAATCTATATCGTACATTGATTCCGCATATCCGTTTCTTTTTACTGTAACAGAACCGGGAACAATATCGGGATCAAGCGAAAAAGAGCTGACAGGTGAAAGAGTTTCAAGGCGCAGTTCCTTTACAAAGCTCCCCGGGACAGTTTTCTTTGAAAGCCCGTAAACAGGATTTAAAAACTTCCCGGAGAGGGGATACCTGTTATACATATCACGTACGCCGTTGGCATTCACATAAATATTTACGAGATTGTCTTCCGGTTCAGTCCTGAATTTAAGTTTTTCATCTATTACATCGGAATCGCTGCTTTTATCGGATATGCCGAAATTTATCTTTGATCTGTCGTCAGGGAGCTGTGCTGATGACTTGTAATATGAAAGTGATTCGAAAGGGGAGTATTCCCCTCGGTTGTAGATTAAAAGGGCCTGTTTGCCGTTGACAGTTACCTGCCAGTTGTCTGTAAGATCATAACTGAGAGTTGGATAATCTTCCAAAGCCCAGCTGAAATCTACAGCCCCGCTTGATGGAACCGGTGTCCCGTCAGCATCAACAGCGCACAAAGCTCCTTTCCCGATTGAAGTGCTTCCTATCGGGAATCCGTTTTTTGTGTAATAAACCAGGGCCCGGCTTTCAAGGGGCGGAGTAAATAGAACAGTTCCGTCATCGGAAGATATAACAGCTTCTGTATTTTCAGCCTTTTTATACCGTCTGCCGTCAGAACCCGTAAAACTTCCGTCATCATTTTCAATATAGACTTCAATGTTTTCAAAGTCCGTATCCGGAAGTATAAAGAGTCTGCCCCTGAAATAATCAGTTGGTACAAGGGTCTGTCTGTTAACTTCGTTTTTCCCTATAAATTCCTTGACTGCGAGTTCTGCCGGGTCATACCTTACCATCAGCTCATGCCATGTGTTTTCTGTCTTGAAAGCGGCAGATGCGCCCAGTGAATTGTTGGGTATTGATGAAATTGTTAAAAAACTGTAATCCTCAATATCAATTTTTGTATTACCGACAAGAACAGACTGGACAAACTCATCCTCTTTCCCCTCATATCCGAGGAGAAAGGTATTCTGAGTTGAGTCTTCCTTGATTGTCGCTTCAAAGAAATACCTGTCCATAAGCCAGAGTGAAATTGTAAGGTCAGGGACCTGAGTAAAGGCAAGGCCGGGTGTCATCTGGGGGAAAGGGGCGGAAATATATTCACCTGATGAGAGATCGTATCCTATAGAACCTGTAAAAGATGAGTCCCAGGAGCCGAGCATGTATAAATCAACATCAGCATCATTAAGCTGTGTCTGGAATATAGCTTCGGGAGCTTCATCCTTTATGCTGGCGCTGCCTCTTTGAGTCTCATTTTTTTCTTCCGGATGTAAATACTGGGTTTGGGAAATAAAAATCAGGAGCAGAAAAAAAATGCCGTAGCAGTTAAATAAATGTTTCAAAATCTTACCTAACTTCCGGAATATCACATGCATGGGCAGCTCCGCAGCGGAGAGGAGTCAATGCATATTGCGGGTAAGGGCATCATGCATTAATTACAGGCTTTCTTTCGCCCTGATAAGATTATACAATACTTTGTTTATAGTTACATCAATATTATGTTTTTGCCCAAGTTCGATCATCTTGCCGGAAAGCATCTGTACCTCTGTTTTCCTTTTCGCTTCAGTATCCTGGCACATTGATGTTTTTCCATCACCGCCCAGGGAGGCGAGAATCCCGTACCATTTAGTGAGGTCAGACCCGGAAAGATCAACACCTTCCGCATTTGCTACCTTGATTACCTCAAGCATTGTCTGGTCCATCAGTTCTTTGGCGTATACATTGCTTCTCATAAACTCATAATTTGCGTTAAGTATGGCCGATACCTGGTTGATGCCTGTATTGATCATGAACTTGAACCACATAACATGCTTAATGTCCTCCGGTATTTCATGCGCAAGAGAGCATTCGATAAAAAGATCTTTTACCGGTTTAATATCATTTTCAGTAGTTGAATTATCAAAATGGCCGAAAAAAAGTTTGCCTTCGTTCGTGAAAATGGTAGCGTTTCCATCTCTTACTGCATCCATCCCAAGCGGAACAGACAAGAGTATTTTACCTTTTTTCAAACTGTTCTTTATGATTTCTTCGCTGTCGATACCGTTAAGAACAGATATTATAACTGTCTCTTCCGTGACCATGTTTTTAATCTGTTCTATTATTTCAGGGAGATTGTGATATTTTACAGCAATCAGGATAAAATCAGGTTTAAATGCCGGGTTTCCGTCTGTGCATTTTACCGGATATTTTTTACCGTTAACGATAAGGCCGTCAGATTCAAGCCTTGTTTTTCTTTTCCCGTCAGCAAGAAAAAATATGTTCTTCTTTTTTTCAATAAATTTATGTCCGTAAAGCGCCCCAAGAGCGCCTGCGCCGGCAACAAGGATCTTTTCAATTTTCATCAGTATCAGACGCCCCTGTTAAACAAATATATTTCATCCATGTTTAAGGTGTTCTGGAGGTGTATTGAATCCTGAATACTGTCCTGCGAAGTTGATTCAACATCAATCAGTTTTGTAAATTCCGCAAAGTCAGGGTGGCTGACAATAATTTTGAAAGTAAAAGTTTTTGTTATATTGTTTTCTTCAGCTTCTATGGGATATGGCCAGAAAATGAAAAGGCCGCCTGTATATTCTGAAAGAATTACCGGATTGGATGTCATTTCAGAGGTCATTTTGACAAGATTGTCATCGAGAAATAGTTTTACATCAGCATTGGAAACCGGCTCAAACGTTTTTCCGTTTATGATTTTTCCGATTATATTGGGAAAATTGAAATAAAAACCATCTTTAAAAAATTCTTCTGTTCTTCTATTATGGTCAGTTCCAAATCTCTTGCGGGATGATATTACAGAAAAACCTTCCTTGACCAGATGGAATATATCAGCATCCATCTGCAGTTTTTTTGAATATTCAAGCTCATGGTGAACAATTCCCCTGCTTGAGATTACATATTTTGGGGCGGAATTATTTAATACATAGCATGCGACATCAAGGCGGCATTGAATACAGTCGCAGTATTTTTCCCTGTCAAAAGTTGAGCTCTGACAGTATTCATCAACGGAATTTTTGACTTTTTCCTCAAGAAGATTGTGTATTTCCATATCTAAGATGAAGTTTATCAGTTGTTATTGAGAACTTCAAGAAATATTAATAATATTTTCTACAGATCGGTGGGCAGATACTCGGAGTTGATTTTCCAGGGAGCATCAAATATATGCTCATAAACATTTTTATCCAGGTGGTAGAGTTCTTTAAGTACAGGTTTCATCCTGAGCCTCAGGTTTGTTTCCTTGTAGGGGCATGAGGTATTGTGAACAGGAAGCTCAAGCCGTTCCGCTGCAAGCCTGACTGCTGTTTCCCTTACAAGGCAGAGCGGTCTAATAAGTTTTAATTTCCCTTCAAAAAAATCCTGAACCGGCATCATTGTTGAAAAATTGCCTCTAAGGCAAAGATTCATAAGTGTAGTTTCTACAATATCATCCATGTGATGCCCTGTCGCAATTATATTGATACCGTGTTTTTCCGCATATTCAAACAGTATTCTTTTCCTGTTTCTTGCACAGAGATAGCAGTTGAACTTACCCCTGAAAGAGGGGGGCTGGATATCGGCGTCAAGTGATTCAAAGGGGATGGAAAGCATTTTGAAATATTTTTTAATTTCAGACATTTTATCTTCCGGAACAGGGTATTCGCGGAAATTTATGTGGAGCGCTTTAAGTTCATATTTGACAGGAAGCCATTTAAGCCTGATCGCAAGACAAAGGGCAAGAACAAGTGAATCCTTGCCTCCTGATACTGCAAGGAGAACTTTATCATTCTCTCCCATCATGCTGAATCGGTTTATCCCTTTCCCTGCCTGCTTCACTATCCTCATAAGCCATTTGGGAATTTTGTCTGTATCGCTTTTCATTATGTCTGTCATGCGGCCCCTGTTTTCCTGTTTTAAAAAAAGATTGATTTTGCCGGCAGCTGCCGGTGCGTCTGCGTTAAAAGGTTTTTACCTGATGTTTGCCGGTCTATAATTGTTCTTCCCGGTATCACAGTCAGTTGCACAGGTGCTGTTCAGCAGCCGTTGTTTATTAAATCTTCAACCAACTTACGGTCACTGGAAGATATTTTGTTTATTATCTCCTCCGGAAGAAAAAGGCGGATTTTTCTTAAAACTCCTGTAAAACCTTTAATAACAGGTTTATTGAAGACTGTTCCTGATGATATAAAACTGCTGGCGTTGTTTTCCTTTACTACAGGCATATCTATTTCAAATGAAATCTGTTCCGGAATATCGATGATTACTGCCACATCATCCGCTTGAGGTGAGTATTTTTTCCTGATAAACAAAAGTATTTCATTTTCCTTTAAAAGTCTTTTATCAAGAAAAGTAAGACAGTGATGGGCCGAATTTTCAACATCAAAAGGAATTTCAAGTGCAGTTTTATAAATATTTCTTTCTGAAACTCTTTTTAACAGAGAGAAGGGCGGGTAGCTGCTTTTTTTATAGTTCATGAAAAGTGTTTCATCATCAAGCCCGTAAAGCTCATCAGGCTTTATCATATTGTCTTTTATTCCAAGGAAGAGCGCTTTTTTGACCATTGCTGTCGCGCTTCTTACTGTTTTGTGCCAGTAGACTGCCCTGTACATAAGGTATTTTGAAAAGAGCAGGTTCTCAACTGCAGGAAGCCCCGCTTCAAGTACTGCAATATCTGTTTTCCCATGAGGAGTCATGTTGCTGATAATAAAATCTATATCCTGTATTCCGTATGGTACCCCGCAGAAATATGCATCGCGGTTAAGATAGTCCAGCTTATCAGGGTCAAGAACGCCTGATAGGATATTTCTGAAAAAAAGTATCTCATCTGTAATATCTGCAGTTATATTTTTATCCACAATGGCGGCTGCCATGGCAGGGTCGATTTTAAGACTTTCCTTTATTACGGAAAAAAGCGGATCAGAGAGGATATACTGGCCTGTAAGTATTTCATGATCGAGCAGGGGGAGCTCTTTAAGTGAATGTGCATACGGAAAATGCCCCATATCGTGCAGGAGGGACGCGCAAAGAAAAGCCAGCGCCCCTTCCTCTGTGATCAGCGGGCATTTCTGTGACATTAATAGCTGTCTCAGAATCCTTTTTGAGATATGAAATACCCCGATACTGTGGCAGAGCCTTGTATGGGTTGCTCCCGGATACACATGATATGAAGGGCCGAGCTGTTTTATTTTGTTTAGTTTCTGAAGTGTCCCGGAAGAAAGAATACTTTTCATTCCGGGAGAGAGCATTATATTCCCCCAGAGGGGATCGCGCACAGGTTCGGTATAATCAATATCCAGGTGGCGGAGCAGTGCTTCTGTTTTTAACATCTGAATCCGTTATACCGTTTTTCCCCTGGTATAATTAAGCATGCCGCCGGCAAGAAGGACTTCTGCCGCTGTTTTGGCAAGATCATGGGTGAAAATCATCTCTTTACCTGTAGTTTTGTTTACAGCTTTGATGAGGCTGCCTTTTTTGATGTCATCCGCAAACGACGGGAAATAGATAACATCATTTTTTGATATATTTTCGTAATCTGACGGGTCCTTAAAGGTAAGAGGCATAATCCCGAAGTTTACAAGGTTTGCCTTGTGAATTCTCGCGAAGCTTTTTACAATTACCGCTTTGACCCCAAGATACATTGGAGCAAGAGCAGCGTGTTCACGCGATGAACCCTGTCCATAGTTTTCCCCTCCCACAATTATTCCTTTCCCTGCTTTTTTCGCGTTTTCATAGAAATCCGGGTCAACAGCCTCAAAAGTAAACTTTGAAATCTCGGGTACATTTGACCTGAAAGGGAGCACCCTGGCCCCTGCAGGCATTATATGATCAGTTGTGATGTTATCCTCTGTTTTTATAAGAACCTGTGCCTCAAACTGTTTCTCTGCGGGCTGCGCCTTGGGACACGGTTTGATATTCGGTCCCCGTTCGATTTCAAGCGAATCAAAGTCTTTTTCCGGAGCGGGCGGAACAATCATGGAATCATCAATTGAAATGAAGTTTGTATAATCTTTCTGGGTTATTTTTATTTTGCGCGGGTCTGTTATAACTCCGTAAAGGGCAGATGCCGCGGCTGTTTCAGGGGAAGAAAGGTAGACTTTCGCGTCTTTTGTCCCGCTTCTTCCTTTGAAATTCCTGTTGAATGATCTTATTGATACGCCGCCGGATGACGGGGCAAATCCCATACCGATACACGGTCCGCAAGCGCTCTCGAGTATTCTCGCGCCGCTTTTTACAAGTTTTTTTATTATGCCGGCTTCTATTGAGCTTTCAAATACCTGTTTGGACCCGGGAGAAATGCCAAGCGATACATTTTCAGCTACTGTTTTGCCGTCCAGTATATCTGAAGCTATACCAAGGTCATTAATAGAAGAATTGGTGCAGGAGCCGATCGCCGCCTGATCAATTTTAATTCCCTCAATCTCGCTGACCGCTACAACCTTGTCCGGCATATCCGGCTGCGCAATCATGGGGACTATCTCTGAAAGATTTATCTCAATAACCCTGTCGTATTTGCATCCTTCATCAGATTTGAATTCAACCCATGATTTTTCCCTCTTCTGAAGTTTGAAAAATTCTTTTGTTATATTGTCTGAGGGGAATATCGATGTTGTCGCGCCAAGTTCAGCGCCCATGTTTGTAATGGTTGATCTCTGGGGTACTGTAAGTGTCTCAACTCCCGGGCCGAAGTATTCATAAACCCTGCCGACACCGCCTTTAACAGTTTCGATCTGGAGGAGTTTTAGGATTATGTCTTTTGAACTGCACATGGGTTTCAGTTTTCCGGTAAGTTTTACACCGGTTACAAAAGGCATAGTCATTGTAAAAGGGGCCCCTGCCATTGCGCATGCGATGTCAAGTCCTCCTGCTCCTATCGAGAGCATCCCAAGCCCTCCTCCTGTAGGAGTATGGGAATCGGAGCCGAGAAGGGTTTTTCCCGGTATCCCGAACCGCTCAAGATGCACCTGATGGCATATACCGTTCCCTATCCGTGAAAAATATAATCCGTATTTTTTAGCGAAACTCTGAAGAAATTTATGGTCATCCATGTTTTTAAAATCAGACTGAAGAGTATTGTGATCAATATAGGAAACTGAAAGTTCTGTTTTTACCCTTTTTATCCCCATTGCCTCAAACTGCAGGTATACCATTGTCCCGGTCGCGTCCTGGGTCAGAGTCTGGTCTATTTTAACTGCAATTTCTTCCCCGGCAGTCATTGAACCTGAAACAAAATGATTTTCTATAATTTTCTGTGTAAGTGTTTTACTCATACGGATCTCCATTATTTGACAGTGATACATGATTATAATTTTATTTGCATAAATTGTCAAAAGCGGACTTGGAAAAAGTGGAATTCTAAGATAGAAAAAGAAGAAAATAATGGGGATACTCAGGGAAAGTGCTATAATTTTGGAAATGAAAATTTGCAGATTCATATGGATTTCTGTATCAATTGGATTTTTTTTGTTTTTTTCAGGTTGTGACAGGGTATACAGGAAAAAAGACATAGACAGGGAAATTCATATAAGAAAAAACTATAGAATTGAGTACTACTTAAACAGGGAAGCCAGCCTGCAGACAGAGAAAGCTGTCAATACGGCTTTCCTGCTGTGGGAGGATTCTTCAGATTTTAGGTTTATCTATTCGGGAAGTGGGAAAGCCGGGCTTAAGCGGGACGGCAGGAATACAATATCTTTCATGCTCACCTGGCCGGATGAAGCACCTGCAGGGAAAGCTGCCTGGTGCCTTAATTACTATGACAGAAACGGAAATATTGTTGAATCCGACATTATCTTCAACATGGCCCTTGCCCGGTTTACCACACTCGAAACAAAAACTCCAGACTCATATTACATCGAAGGACTTTTAGCCCATGAGATAGGTCATATGCTGGGGCTTGAGCACATAGATTCCGCTGATTCCCTCATGAAACCGATGTTATCTCAAAGCGAATCATATTTTATGGGCAGGATTGATGATGAGACAATAAGGCAGTATAAAAAACTTTATCCTGAATAACAATTCTGTAGATTCTTAAGCTGCTTAATAATACGGTTCCATCTATCTGAAAATAATCTGCTTTTAAGCCCGGAACAGACCAACCATAAAAAAATAATACGGTATTCCCGCCCGCAATAAACCCGGCCTGTCCCGGTTGAATTTTAAACTGACATTTTTACTTGAACCAGACGATAGGTCTTATTGATACATTTGCGCTGCTTATATCTCCTGCTGCTCCTGAATGGACTGTATCGTGCCAGCCATATAAAGTTGAAGTTTCTGATGGAATTGAAACCATACCAATATGGGAATAATAATTCCCGTCACCTGGAAGACTGAACTGGGATACAATATCGCTGCCGGAATCTGTTGCGCTGAATTGTATATATAACTGATACTCAGTCCCTGAAGTGCCGATAATTTCCACCATAGCCATAGTTGAGCCTGAAGGCACTGTAAAACCTGCAGAGGTTCTTCCAGTCCAGCCTGCTCCTGTCAGGTTTTGCGGTGCCGCTGAATCCCATTCCGGCAGCATCGCATCAACCTCAGATTTCGTATAATAACTGCTGGCATCAAAGTCAGCTCCCTCTCCTCCGCTTGCCCCTGGCTCTGAACAGGATAGAACTAAAACAAGTGCAATTGCAGTAACAGATGCGCTTAATAAACAAAGCAGCGCCGTTATTCCCATACTGAAAGTTTTTTTATTTTCCATACCGTATCCTCCTGAAAAATATATATTTCAGTTTAGATATCAGCTGTCTTGATCAGCAATCGTGGGAATTACGTATTTTTTAGCTAAAACTGTCGTGGGAATTACGTAGATGAGTCAATTCTGTATCTTGAAGTGAGTGCAAAAAGCTCGATCCTGTTTGAAGTGCCGGTTTTCTGAAATATATTTGTAAGATGTGTTTCTACTGTACGTTCTGAAATAAAAAGCATCTCCGCTATCTGCCGGCTGCTTTTCCCTTCAGCGCATAATTCAATAATCTCCATTTCCCTTTTTGTGATTTTATGGGTTTTGATAAAATCAGAAATACATTCATTTATCCTTGAAAGAACCAGAAAACCACTGATTTCGTTAAATGAATCGGTAAGTACTTTTATATATGAGTCACTGTACAGGGGATGATCTTTGTTGAGAAAAATCAGTCTGCATTTCATATTTACTGTAATGCTATCTTTCATAACTGAGAAAATTGACATGGTTTTTTCCGGTTCCTGTATGAGGCCGGGGAAATAAACAGGATTTTTTTCAAAATCCCGGTCAATTACAAGAGTTTTTGCTGCATAAAGATTTGCGTTTGAAATATTCAAAGAAGTATCAATGATAAATACCATCTCGTTTATATTGTCCAGAACCTCATTTGCAACCAGAAAAGGTGTGATTTCCAGAAAATTATATCTTAAAAGGATAAACCACAGGCCGTATATATAAAAAGCAACTGTTAACGGGCCAAGCGGGGGGATGTGAATATTGAAAATATACGGGAAAAGAAAATCGAGAAAGCTTCCAATAAAAAGGGTCATAAGGGTGAAAACAGAAATAAGCAGCGCCTGTCTTTGCTGTATCCGTCTGCCGGAGTGTGATGCCCATTTATGAATCAGGTAAACAGTTGACGCGGTATAGGGAAAGTAATACAGCAGATATACCCAGAACCATGGGGACCCGTAAGCCGGAGAATAACGCCATATCCCGTTCAGTAAAATAAAATCCTTAAAAAGGGATGAAGAAATAAATGTCGAGGCAAGAATAAAAGGGACAGGAATATAAATCAGCAGATCCTTTTTTCTGAATCCGTTACGGTAAGCAAGATTAAGATAAAAATGGAGATTAAATGCGTAGAAAGGGGCAAACCCTAATGATGAAAGCCTGTACCAGAAAACTACGGTTTCCCGGTCATCTCCTGAAACAGAGTAACCGGCACAAAAAAGAAATATTGACATGGTAAAACACATCAGAAAAAATAGTTTTCTGGCGTATTTTCTCCCTTCACCCTTAAGCGCAATAACCCCGAGAAAAATACAGCTTACAGACATTGCTGCCGTGAATGCAAGATACAGTTTCATAAGAAAATTATATGGTTATAATCAGGGAGCTGTCAAATAAAGCGTAATATATGATATAATAACAGAACATGAAGTTGACACATATTATGATTATTACAGCTTTAACATTCGCTTTGTTATTTACTACAGCCGGATGCAGGGATGGAAAAGAAAAATCATCTGCAGCATCAGATGAAAAAAACATACAGAATACCGATAATCCCGGAAAAGCAGAATCCCCTGTTCAAAGCGGGCCGGAGCGTATTGAACTTGAACCTGCTCCCGGAAGCAGTTCATCAGAGACTTTAAAATTGAAATCCAGTTTAGTTTCTGAAATTGGATCTGTTTTTATTACTCCCGATGATTTTGAGATAGGGCCGCTGCTTGTTCATGACGGCGAAGACAGTTATGCGCTTTTTATAAATAATTTTTTCAAAGAGCTTGAGAAGGGTAAAATAGCACGGGATATGATAGATCCTAAGAATATTCAGTTTTTAACTCAGGTTTTTGAATCATCAATCCGGTCGGATCATGTTCCGGATAATATAAGAATTGGCGAAGCTGTAAGAATATCCGGCAGCAGCAGCGGTTCTGAAAGCATAAGATTAAATCTCAGGCTCTTCAAAGGGAATAACAGGACAGAAGGGGAAATATTTCTTATTGATCAGGGAGGCAGCTTCAAAATAAGCAATTTTAACGGCGATCTTTCAAGGCTTGATATTGAGTATGCGGGAAATGAAGGGAAATTTGAACCTGAGATATACAGGTTTTAAGGCAAGTATGTTCAATACTCCCTTTGAAAAACTATTTACTGCCTAAATATATATAGCAGAGGTTTTTTAAAAAATTGTCTGCAACATGGTTGTTTTTCTGACTATTTGATTTAAATTTGTATTAGTGAGTAGAATATAATAAATGTATTATTATTCCGGAGGATCCAGGTGGGTGTTGAGACAAACAGAATTGAATCTGAGTTTATAATAAAATCGGTTATTGAGAAAAATATCCCGATTGCAGTTCATATAAAAAGAAATAAAATTGAGGGTGTCATAACTGATTTTATAATTGATAAGAAAATAATGATCAGTATTTCGCCTGATCAAATAAGTGAAGCGGCTGCCGGAGATGAAATATGTATCTATTTTTCCTATTTCAGTCATGTAATGAATTTTTGCGCAAGGATTCTTGGTGTTAATGAGGATGGGATAACAGTAACATATCCGCCAAAAATATATAAAAATCTGAGCAGGAAATATGAGAGAGTACCTGCTCCTGAAAATGCCAAAATTGTTTTTACCGTCAAAGGTGAAAAATTCCAGCTTGATTTTCCAAAAACGGAAGAATACAATTCAGTTGATTTTCCCGAATTCAATACCGATGATTATGCGGTTGACAATATAACACAGCTGATTACAGATTTCAGAACTAAAATTCTCGAAACAGCAAGTTATGTAAATATCATAACCTATAGAAAAAGCAAACCGGAAACACTGGAGGAACAGTTTATATCGCTTTCAGGCAAGGTTTTGTATTTACCCTCTACAAATCAGCCGCTTCCCGAATTTATAGAGTCTGTCGAAGTACCTGTTCTCAATTCCGAGCTTGCAGATACGCTTGTTATTGACGGGGTTAAAAAACTCAAAACACGTAATTTCGAGAAAAGCAGCAAGGGAATCCATTCTGAAATATACTGCCCTGTTTTATACCTTGAGTATGTAGTAGGTTATATACATGTCCAGAACAAAGATAAAAACAAATCAGGTATAAGTCCTGAAATTCTTGAATATGTTTATCAATTTTCCAAAGTTCTTGCCTTTTCACTGAAAATGAGCGGTTATTTCAAGGAAAAAATTGAAACCACGGAAAAATATGAAAGCACAATAATCGATATCAGCGCATCAGGACTGCTGTTCGGTTCAAATTCCAAAAAACTGGAAAAACTTTTTTTTCTTTATACTGATATAAAAATTGACCTTTACCTGGAAGAAAAAACAATACCTATATCCTGCAGAATCATGAGAAAGTACAAAAGCGGAGATACTGTTTTTTATGGACTTATCATCCTTGGAATCAAAGAGGAAGATTTTGAAGATCTGTTCCAGCTTGTTTACGGCCGTAAAGCTACTGATGAAGATGTTGAGTTGTGGGAAGGAGGCTCAGCCCCTCCAGAGATCAATTTTTGAAAATATAAAAAGCCCCCAGAAAAAAAACGAGAAAAGTATAAAAAAAGTATTGTCTGCCCTGCCGGATTTTATCCTGAAGGAGGTGGCTGAAGGTATCTCTTCTTCCTTTTCAGATAAACCTTCAATTTCAATAAGTCTTGCATCTATCTGTCCGATGATATCGGATTTTACATTCAGTTTCATTTCAGTGAATTTTTCAAAATAATAAAAAGTTTTGTACAAAAGGAGCCCTGTTTTTCCCGGAAAGATGAGCTCTTTTCTTACAGCAAATCTTGAAATATAAACTGATCCGATAAGAAGCAGTGATTTTTCAATACCGGAAATTAAAGCCTCTTCTGTAATAAACACTGGGCCTGCTGTGAAAATTACCTTACCGCCGAAAGGATAAATGTTTGCAAGCAGCACTCCTGCAGTAAGGATGATGTTGGGCAGGAGCCTGAAATTCCTTCCGGAAAAAAGGTTCATCAGTATAATAATTGCTGTAAAAACCAGTCGTATTGCTGTGTTTTCAGTAAACAAAAAAGGGATCATTACAGAAAGGCCGGTATAAAAAAAAGTTTTTGGAATGATGCTTTTAAAGAGATTGGGAAGTCTAACCATTTCCAGGCTCTTTTGCAGGTTTTTTTTCCGAAATTTTGTTTGAGACCATGGAAAGCCATTTCGATTTCGAAATAAAAGACTGAGCGAACATCCCTATAAGTATTGAACTTACGGTGCCTGTGATTAAAACAGGCGGTGCAATAATAAGTGCCGCTTCGCCGAAAATAACAAGCCGCGCTATATAAAGCTGGATTATATTGCTTGCCAGAGCTCCCAGTACTGATATGCCTATCATTGAAATGTGTTTCCTGAAAATATTTTTACCCAGGATCATCGCAGCTCCGCCCGCAACAGAGCCGAAAAAAGAAAAGAGGAAAATATAGGAAAAAACAGTCCCTGTAATTATTCCCTGCCCGGCAATTTTAAGGAGGACAAGCACAAAGGAGAGAGCTGGTGAAAATATTTCAAGCGATATTAAAATGGGAATGTTCGCGATTCCAAGCCGCAGGAACGGGAGAGGTTTCGGGATGATATATTCTATCATTGACAGGAATACACAGCAGCCTGAAAGGAGGGCAAGGGTTTCCCTTTTGTCAAAAACTGACTGCATCAATTTTTTCATTGTCTTCCTCTTTTCCTGTTATCCTTATAAAAACCCTGTTCGGAAGGCATCCGGCCCAGTCCCCCGTACTGTCAAGATGTCCTGATTTTACGCACAGCTTGTCAGGGCAGGGTGAGTCAAGAAAGTAAGCCTCCCTGTCCCTGATGAGAATTACAGAGTCTCCTAACGGCCCTTTAATATAAAGCACCCTGTCCCGGTCAAGCTGATAAACTTCTTTGCCGGATGATGCTGTAATTTCAAGGAGTTCAGGAGAGCTGTACCCGTCATATATATAAAATCCGGCAGTTATTGCCGTGGTTAAGCTTAACGCGATTGCCGCTATATCTGCGATTTTAATAAGTTTCATCTTTTACTAATTTACAGCAATTGAAAGGAAATCAGAAGAACAAAAATCTGAAAACTGAGATTAAATTTTAATGGAATATTTTAGATTTTTAAAAAACAGGTTCTACTTGACAATTAATTGAACATCAGATAAATTAACCACCGTATTAAATCATGGTGGCGTAGCTCAGTCGGTAGAGCAAACGGCTCATATCCGTTCGGTCAGGGGTTCAAATCCCTTCGCCACTAATAAAAAAACAATTAAGAGATTGGTTAAATCGTTGTAATGTAAAGCTTCATTAAAAACTACCTTGCAAAATGTTATTTTATCTTAAGGGACTTCTGAATAATTCAAGTTTTTCAGCTTTTTTCTCATAAATAAGCTCGTTCAGATAATCTTATGAAGTAAAATATTCCCAAAACCCTGAATTATTCCTTAAAGGACTAATGGTTTTAATACCCAAACCGGGCATTATTCTCAATTGTGTTCGTTATGCACAGATTAGACTCTGTCTTTTCACAGGAACCATATTTACATGAGTACATGAAACAAATACATGATTTGCATTCTTATCAAATCCATGGTATCTAACCTTCCGGTATCCAAACTATCTTTTAAGCACAAAGACATGCTCTACCTTAGCCCTGATTCGTGATTTGTTTCTGTTTTGCTCTTTTCCTTTTTCCGTAATGGCCTTACTTCTTCTGTCCACTTCTATGTGGGGTTTCATTCCAAAATGTCATTGATTCCCTTTTTTTGTCAGCTTCATTTCAGGATCCCTTCCTTTTTTCATGTTTTTAATGAATTCGGCGCTTCTGTTATTGTGGCATCTACTATGGTTTCTCTATAAACCTTTATTCCGTTTTCATGCAGGTATACATTTATCCTGGCAAAAAGTTCAGAGGCAAGGTCCCTTAGGTGATATTCTAAATTTCCAGAATTGTTTTTATTGACAAAGATAGAAGTATCTAATAAAGTTAGATAAAACTAAGGATATATGACTTAAATATGCAGAAAAAAAAAGAATATATTGAAAACGCCATTATCAATGCCGCAAAAAGGGAGTTTATAGATAAGGGATTCCAGAGTGCCTCTATGCGTTCAATTGCAAAAAGATCCGGTATCTCTCTCAGCAATATTTATAATTATTTTAAGTGCAAGGATGAAATATTTGAGGTAGTCATCAGCCCTGTTATAAAAAAGATTAACTCCGGTAAAATATTTATGGCCGATCCAGTGTCTGCTGAAAATGTTAATGATCTTGAGTCCCATCTTGAAATCATGAATAAAGTTATAAAGTTTGTGGAAGATAACAAAGATATTTTGAAAATGATTTTGTTCAGGTCAAATGGATCGGGGTATGAGACTTATGCTGATAACTTGACTGATTGGTATACTGATCTGTCTATGGAATATATTCCTGTTATGTGTAAGGAACGGAATATGGAGGTTATAAAGTTCGATCGTTTTATAATTCATAATATTGCAGGTCTGTGGATACAGTTTTTCAGAGAGGCACTGATGCATGATATTTCCGGCAATAAATTAAAAAATTCGGCTAAAGATATGATGGCTTTTATATATTTCGGCTGGTGTGGGATGTTTGAGAGAAAAAAGGAATAAAATATTTTTTGGATGTAAAACGAACAATGTTCGTTATTAAGGTGAACCTATAAAAATAATTGACTGAAAAAGGGAGGTCGAAAGTGGATAAGGGAAAGATATTTCTGATTTTATTTTTGGGATTAAGTTTGGCTGATCTTATGGCTCATACAGGCAGAGATATAATGGTTATGGTTGACGAAAGGGAGGACGGGGAGACAAGGCATTCCGTTATTGAAATGACTCTGATTAACAAAAACGGCAGGACCCGTGTAAGAAACGTTATTTCGTATCAGAAGGATTACGGGAAAGATAAAAAATCTCTTATGTATTTTACAAAGCCTGAGGATGTGAAGGGGACAGGATTTCTAAGCTGGGAATATGAGGACCAGGATAAAGAGGATGATAAATGGCTTTATATGCCGGCCCTTAGAAAAGAGAGGAGAATAAGCGGAAGTTCTGATAAAGAATATTTTATGGGGACAGATTTTACCTATGATGATATGGGTGACAGAAATGTTGATGAAGACATCCATAAACTTGTTGCGGAAGAGGAAGTTTCCGGTTTTGATTGCTGGGTTGTGGAATCGATCCCTAAAAATGAGAGTGAATATAGCAGTAAAAAGGTCTGGGTCAGAAAGGATATAGCTGTAGTTGTAAAGGTTGATTATTACAATAAAGTCGGGCTGATGAAAACTCTCAGTTGTATGGATATAGTTGAAATTGACGGAATATGGTCTGTCAGGAAGATGATAATGGAAAATATTCAGACAAAACATAAAACGATTATGGAAATATCAGATATAAGGTTTAATGAAAATATTCAGGATACGCTGTTCACAGTTTCTGCTTTGAAAACAGGAAGAATTCGTTAACAGGTGGGAATATGAAAAAAGCTATTCTGACAATTATTATTTTTATTTTTACAGTTTTTAGTATAACTGCAGTTGAACTTGACGGTTTTGCAGACTGTTATTCTTCTGTCGGGATAAAAAAAGATAATGATTTTATCGGTCTTAGATCAAGAATGCGGTTGAATCTGTCAGCTGATAATGACAGATCTTATTTTTACGGATCTTTAAACTGTGTGGATAATCAGGGACTTTCTGAAAAGGAGATTACTCTTCGGGAACTCTATATGGAACACAGTGGAGAGTTATGGGATATTAGAATAGGGCGGCAGATTTACATCTGGGGCAAGGCTGACGGTGTGAGGATTACTGATCTTATCTGCCCTGCTGATTACACAGAATACAATACAAGGGATCTTGATGATGTCAGGATGCCGGTTGAATCTGTAAAGGTGAGATATTTTCTACCATTCGGAGAAGTTGAATTTATATGGATACCCCTGTTTAAAAGTTCTTTATATCCCGAAGGGGAAAATCCGTGGACGGTTGAGACTTCTTTAGCTGGTGAAGATGATGTTGTCCTGAACGATCCTGTTGAGCCGGAGAAGAAATTTGAAAACAGTGAGATAGCTGGGAAGCTGTCGTTTTATCTTTCCGGTTTTGACTTTGCCATCTCCGCATTTCACACATGGGATGATGAACCTGTTTATCATAAGACAAGAAGTAACGGGGTTGTTTCTCTGACCCCTGAATATCACAGACTTGAATCTTTTGGTGTGGAACTGTCAAAACCTCTTTCTGATTTTGTATTGAGAAGTGAAACAGCATGTTTACTCGGGAAGTATTTTGCCTCTTTGAATGAGATGGGTGTAACAGAGAAGAATTATATAAAAAGTCTGGCGGGACTGGATTGGTATGGTGATAACAATGTTGTAATTCTTCTCCAGGGAGGAGTTGATTTTATTATTGATTATGAAAAAGCTGTCAGCCGCGATGAGGCAGTCTTTTACGCTACGTTTAATATTACCAAAAAACTTTTTCGGGAATTATTGGAACTTAAAAATATGATCTATTACGATTTCAATGATGAAGATGGGTATAATTGCGCTTCTGCTGAATATTCCATGACTGATGATTTCCGCTTTTCTCTTGGGGTGAATAATTATTTTGATACATATGAAAAAAATAACATGATCTGGGTAAAGGCAAAATACAATTATTGATTTTTAACGAACATAAAACGAACAATGTTCGTGTATGAATGGAGGGTAATATGGGAATTAAGATAGAAAAAATAAATGAAAGATTCAAAGTGCTGGGTGAGCGGATTGTAAAACGCAGGGGGCTGTTGCTTGGTGTGTTTGCCCTGTTGGTAGTTTTTAGCTTTATGGGAATGAGCGGCCTTAAAGCAAATTATTCGAATGACAGCTGGTTCCTGGAAAATGATCCGCTTATTGTAGTGGAGGACAAATTTAAAGAGGTTTTTGGAAACAACACAAATTGTGCAGTTTTGATTGAGGTTGAAAATATTTTTGAAAAGAATACTCTTGAGAAAATTAGAGAGCTGGGAATTGAGCTTGAAAGCAAAGTTCCCTATGCAGATGATATTATATCAATTGCTGATTTTGAGTTCCTTGATGGAATTGAAGGGGGAATGAATGTTGACCAATTGATAGGAGATCCGGTTCCATCAGATAAAGCTGTTCTTTCCCTATTAAAACAGAAAGCACTTTCAAAGCCTGCTATCTGCAATAAGCTTATTTCTTCTTCAGGAAACGAAAGCTGGATCATATTGAGGCTTCTGAATTATCCCGAAGACTGGAATAGCGATCCCAATCATCTGAAATATATTCAAAGGGAAGCTGAATTGTATCCCGGATTGTACAAAGGAATTGATGTATCAAAACCTCTTGATCCTGAGGATATTGCAGGCGTTATTTTTAAAAGAATAGTAAGACAGGATTATTATAAAATACTCAATCCTGCAGCGGCGGGACTGCCTGTTCTTGTTTCAGATAAAAGAGAGTTTTTCAATGCGGAAACTCCGCGCCTGATGCTCCTGGGCTTGCTGATCTCAGTTCTGGTTCTTGTAATTACTCTCCGTTCTTTGAGGGGTGTTGTTTTTCCAGTAATAACAGCTGTTGCTTCAATGATAATAACATTTGGGATTGAAGGATATTTAAAAGTGGAGTTTGATCCTTCCATGATTCTTATCCCTGCTTTTCTTGGTCTGGCTGTAGCAATTGGATATTCGATTCATGTGTTCAGTTTTTACAGACAGAACCTTGATAAGTCCGGAGACAGAAAAGATGCTGCTGTTAAAGCAGTAGAGGAGATCGGGTGGCCCCTTTTGTTTACAGCTCTTACAACAATTGCAGCTCTCATCTCTTTTCGGCTTATTGATGTAAAGACACTCCGTTGGGTTGGAATGACCTCTTCATTTATGGTTGCCGTAACTTATGTTGTTTCAGTATTTATTTTTCCGGCATTATTAAGTTATGGAAAAAACAAGGATATAAATTATAAAACAAAGAATAAAGAAAGTGGTTTATTCCCGGGAATGCTGACCTCTTTTGGAGAATGGACAACGGTAAATCCTCTTAAAATTATTGCAGTATATATTGGGTTTTCAATAATCTGTATTTACGGACTAATGAAAATTGAAGTTTCTTTTGACATAAAAGAGTCAATGGGGGAAAAGATTCCATATGTTGCGAGAAACCTTCATGTCGGTGATTCAGATCTCGGTTCAATATATTCGTATGATGTCGGAATAGAATTCCAGAATCCGGGTGAAGCAAAGGATCCTGAAAATCTGAAGAAATTTGATGAACTAATAGAAGAAATCGAATTATTCAGCCTGACCAAGAATACAAGTTCATTGCTGGATGTGCTTAAAGATATCAATGTTGTTTTGAATGAGAATGATTATAAGTACTATAAAGTTCCTGATACAAAAGAAATGGTTGCTCAGATGCTGCTATTGTATGAAAACGCAGGTGGAACAGAGGCTGAAAAATGGGTTGATTATGATTATCAGAGACTCCATGCTGCCGTCAATCTAAAATATTACAACAGTAAAGAGGCGGTTCGTGAGTTTTCAGAGATAAGAAAATTAGCCGGAGAGTTATTCCCCGGAGCAAATGTTGTGCTTTATGGTTCAATGCCTAAGTTTACCGACATGATGCAGAAAGTTTCATGGGGACAGATAAAAGCATTCCTGATTTCTCTTGTTATTATCTCAATACTTATGATGCTTGTTTTCGGCAGTTTTGCAACCGGTCTTATAGGGATGATACCGAACATATCACCTGCTCTTGCTGTAGGGGGAATTATGGGGATATTCGGTATACCGCTTGATATGATGACATGTACTGTTATGCCTATGATCATGGGACTTTCGGTTGATGATACAATCCATTTTATAAATCACACACAACTTGAATATCTAAAAACAGGGGATAGAAGAAAAAGTGTTATTCAGACATTTAGACGGGTTTGTCCAGCTCTTATAATGACTTCAGCTGTTCTTATCCTTAATTTTTCTGCGTATACAACCTCAATGGCCAAATTTTACCTTCATTTCGGTATTCTTACATCTGCCGGAATATTTGCAGCACTTGTTGCAGATTTGTTTGTTACACCTGCTTTGATGATTTTGCAAAAAAATAATAACAGCAGGGTCTTGATTTCTTCAAAAAGGAAAATTGCGGGCTGATGGATATGGAACAGACTATTTTTACTGAGGAGTATTGGCATGTTGATAAGTATTCTGACTATGGCGGGCGAAGGGCAGGTAACCGGTATTGATGATATTGCTTGCCGATTACATATAAGTGACGTGTTTGCAGAACAGTTAATTCGCCATCTTTTTAGATGCGGATATCTGAGGGGCGTCACGGCAATTTCATCTGTCTCCGGGAACTGCAAGAACTGTTTATCTGATGGAAAATGTGGTTTCAGGAAAAACGGTATTAAAATGTGGGAACTTACAGATAAAGGTAGAAAGGTTATTGAAAATTAAGAACTTCTAAGTCTTTTTAAGTTAGAAGAATTGAATAAGTACAGGAGGGTATATGTATACACTTGATTTATTAAAAACAGGCGAAACAGGGAGAATAATCAGTTTGAAAGGGGGCAAACATTTTATCAGTAGAATTACTGCTATGGGGTTTACTCCTGAAACAAAAATAAAAATGATTTTCAACCGGGGACGAGGCCCGATTATAGTTTTTTTGCGGGATACTATGGTCGCTCTGGGGCGTGGCGAAACCTTGAAAATTAGTGTTAAGGCTGGTGCTGTATGATTACGGGTGTCAGGACGAAATCATATACTGTTGCTCTTGCCGGACAGCCCAACACAGGGAAATCAACAGTTTTTAACAGACTTACAGGGGCAAAGCAGCATGTGGGAAATTGGCCCGGAAAAACAGTGGAAAAGAAGATGGGATTCTATGACTATGATGGTAATACTTATAACATTGTTGACCTGCCGGGTACCTATAGCCTTACTGCCAATTCAATGGAGGAGCGGATTACCAGGGATTATCTTATTAAGGAAAACCCTGATGTTATTGTTGTAATGGCTGATGCGGCTCAGCTTGAACGTACTCTTTATTTACTTGCGGAAATCAGGATGCTTGCAATTCCTGTTGTTCTTGCATTGAATATGATGGATATTGCCGAAGGACAGGGGAAAAAAATAGATGTAGAAATACTTGAAATTTCAGCCGGGGTACCTGTTGTTCCAATTGCAGCTGCAAAGGGAAGAGGAATTGATCGGCTTTTAGCTCTTGTTGCAAAGACAATAAAAACCGGAAGATCAGCAGAAAAAAACATCCATGGAAATAGTGATTTTATTAGAGAATATCAGAAATTAAAAACACTGATATCCGGAAAAATTCCCTTACCTTATACAGAAGAGTGGATAGCTGTAAAGTTGATTGAAAATGACGATGAAGTTGTAAATATTGTTAAAGAAAATATATCATTATCAGATTTTGAAAAAGTTGAAAGATGCATGAAAAGAATCCCTGACGGGATTCTGCTTGCCGCAGATTCCCGGTATAACTGGATTCGAGAGATCCTTTCTATGGCTCTTGATAATTCGGAAACTGATAAAAGAGAAAGAAAGCATTCCGGATTTGACAGAGCTGCTACCCATCCTGTCTGGGGGAAGCTGATTGCTGTCGGGATTATGGTAATATCCTTTGCAGCGGCTATGATTATAGCAATTCCTCTGATGTCAGCTTTACAGGCAGTTTTGCCTTCTATTTCCTTGTTCCTCCGCGAATTCTTTTCAGCTGCCCCCGTGTGGGTGGGGTCTCTTTTCGCTGATGGACTTCTTCCCGGTCTTTTTGTTGCGTTATGTATGCTTTCCTATATCTTCGGTGTTTATATTGTATTTGGAGTACTGGAAGATGTCGGGTATCTCGCCCGGCTGGCCTATATTTTTGACCGTTCAATGAGCAAGCTCGGGCTGCACGGGAAATCATTTATGCCGCTTCTAATGAGTTTCGGGTGTAATATTGCCGGTGTCACGGGAACACGGGTTATAGATTCCTGGCGGCAACGCATGGTAACACTTGTAATGGTTCCTATTATACCATGTTTGGCGCTTTGGGCTGTGGTAAGTTTTATGGGAATGATTTTTTTCGGCCCCGGAATGCCTCTGGTTATAATTTCTCTTTTACTTGTTATGGTTCTTTATCTGGTTCTTACATCGGTATTGCTTAGAAAGACTGTATTAAAAGGTGAATCAACTGGTCTTATTATGGAATTGCCTCCCTATCATAAACCCAACTGGAATACAATATTGGGTTATGTGTGGGTTCAGGTCAAAGGATTTTTAAAACGTGCTGTGACTCTTATTACGGTGATTACTATATTTATATGGGCTCTTTCGTATCAACCGGATGGAAATATTGAAAACAGTATCCTTGCTTCAATTGGAAGGTTTTTTGATCCGCTTTCAGGATTGATGGGGCTGGACTGGAAACTCTTTATTGCTCTTGTAGCAGCTATTGTAGCAAAAGAGGCTTCTTTGTCAGTTCTTGCTGTTCTTTATGGAATAGGGCAGGGCTGCATGTCTATTACAAGTCTGTTAATTCCCGGGTCCGGAGGTTTTGAAGAAGCATCCCTTATCGGATCTCTTACCCATTCCATATCGCCGGCATCTGCTTTAGCTTTTATTTTTGCTTTTTTCTTTTCTATTCCCTGTATCGGAACAATAGCGACGATAAATTCTGAGACCCGATCCCTTGGATGGACTGCCGGATGTTCACTTTATTATACTTTAATATCTTTTATCGCCGGTGTCCTGGCTTATCATGCAGGGCTCATAATTTTTTAAAAAAACAGGTAGGGAGTATAAACAATATGTCAAAAAAGAAAAATATATTTATTTTAAAAAGGTTGTCGCCTTATATGGGCAGGAAGAAAGTCCTTCTGCCGTTGTCACTAGTATTATCAGGAATTTCCGCAGTTCTTAACATTGTTCCTTTTGTGCTTGTATGGTTTATAACACGTGGTATATTGTTGGTTCCACAAGCGGTTGATGTTACTGATATCAGTTTTTATGCATGGTTCGCCTTTATAAGTGCGCTGGGAGGACTCGTAGTATATTTCTGCGCGCTAATGAGTTCACACCTTGCGGCCTTTCATGTAGAGGTTGGAATGCAAAAAATCGGTATGAAAAAGGTTCTATCCATGCCGCTTGGCTTTTTTGATAAGTATTCAAGCGGAAAAATACGAAAAATCGTAAACGACGGAGCGGGTACAACGCATACGTTCCTGGCGCACCAGCTCCCGGATATGGCAGGCAGCATCATTTCTCCTGTAGTTCTAATAGCATTGATTTTTATCGTGGACTGGAGAATGGGGCTTGCGTCACTTGTCCCCATTATTCTGGGATTTATAACAATGAAATTTATGACGAGCACCAAAGGCAAGAGCTTTCAACAAATGTATTATGATTCTTTAGAGGAAATGAGTTCCGAATCTGTGGAATATATCCGCGGAATTCCAGTCGTAAAGACATTCGGTCAAACAATATTTTCTTTCAAACGGTTTTATAAAAGTATCATGAAGTATAAGGAAATGGTTCTTGCATATACTCTTCTTTGGCGAAAACCGATGTCGTTTTATACTGTAGTTATGCAGGCGGCTGCATATTTTTTAATTCCAATGGCTATATTTTTAATCGGAAGGGGAGAAAACATTCCTCTTGTGTTGTCCGATTTTATTTTTTACATTCTGATATCGCCAATCTTTACTGTACTTTTAATGAAATCGATGTATTTTCGGCAAAATGCTTTGATTGCGGGGCAGGCGATTGATAGACTGGACAACCTTCTGGATTATCCAGGTATGTATTATATCAAAAACACAATGACCATTAAAAATCACAGTCTGGAGTTTAAAGATGTTGTGTTTTTATATGAAGGAAGCAACAAACGTGCGATAGATAAAATAAGTTTTAAATTGAATGAAGGTGAAACTGTCGCACTTGTCGGATCTTCGGGCGGTGGAAAAACGACAATTGCCCGGCTGGCTGCCCGCTTCTGGGATGTGGCCGAAGGTGAAGTCCTGGTTGGAGGAGTAAACGTCAAGGATATTCCCAAGAAAGAACTGATGAACAATATCTCTTTCGTGTTCCAAAGCACAAAGCTGTTCAAAGGATCATTAAGAGAGAATATTATTTTCGGAAAGGAAGACATCGGAGAAGAAGAAATAAATCAGGCAATTGATTCCTCCCAGTCAAGAGAAATTATAGAAAACTTACAGGATGGGCTTGACACGGTAATCGGATCGAAAGGGACCTATCTTTCCGGGGGAGAACAGCAGCGAATTGCCCTTGCCAGAGCCATGGTCAAAAATGCCCCAATTGTTCTTTTGGATGAGGCCACTGCCTTTGCTGACCCGGAAAATGAACATTTAATTCAAAAAGCCCTTAAGGAGCTTAGTCACGGAAAGACAACGCTAATGATTGCTCATCGTCTAACCAGCGTACAAAATGTCGACAGAATTCTGGTCATTGAAGGAGGAAAGATTGCGGAGCAAGGAACGCACGGGCAGCTGCTGAATAAAGGCGGTGTTTATAAGACTATGTGGGATGAATATCAGAAAACTGTTGCATGGAAGATTGCTTTCAAAGAGACAGTGAGCATAGGAGGAGTCCAAAATGCTTAAATACTTTCAAAATAAATATGCTTTGTCTGAAAAAGGCGCAAAAGACTTTTTACGCTCAATTATCTGGACTGTAGTAATGGACATCAGCTTTATGATCCCGGTAATTCTTAGTTTTAAATTTTTAAATGAGCATATGAGTTCACTTTTAAACGATTCCGGTAATTTCACAAACAGCATTCTCTACTATGTAATTATGTCTGTAGCGTTTTTCCTTCTTATGTTTGTTATCGCATATTTTCAATACGACTCGACCTATACAAAGATTTATGAAGAAAGTGCTCTTCGAAGGATTAGCCTGGCTGAAACACTTAGAAAGCTGCCGCTGGCTTTTTTCGGTAAAAAGGATATTTCAGATTTAAGCTCAACAATTATGGAAGATACAACACAGATTGAACAGCTTTTTTCTCATTCAGTTCCACAAATTTATGCGGCGGTAGCGACAACTATACTAATGGGTGTGATGATGTTTTTTTACAACTGGAAGCTGTCTCTTGCCGTCTTTTGGGTAGTTCCGGTTGCCATCCTGGTTTTTTACCTGTCGAGAAAGTTTCAGAACAGGGTACATTCAGAACTATACAATAAAAAAAGGGATATCTCTGATGAAATTCAGGAGGGGCTTGATTCGGCTCATGAAATAAAAGCCTATAACAGAGAAGATGATTATTCTGATAACATAAACTCAAGCTTGAATAATTACGAAAAGTCCTTGATTAAAGGAGAGCTTTTACTAGGTGCATTTATCAACCTGTCTTATGTATTCTTAAAGCTTGGGCTTCCAGGTGTCATCCTGGCCGGTGCTTATCTTTTAGCGACCGGCTCCGTGAATGTTTTTACCTACCTTGTTTTTCTTGTTATTGCTGCACGTCTCTATAATCCAATAATGCAGGCGCTGGATAATTTTGCGGCACTAATATATCTGAATGTGCGTATAAAACGCATGAAAGAAATGGATGCCCTGCCGCGGCAGGATGGAAAATCTGTGATTTATCCTGAAAACTACGATATCAAGTTCAATAACGTTGACTTTTCTTATCAGAATGGGGTGCAGATATTGAAGAATGTAAGCTTTATAGCCAGGCAGGGCGAGGTGACGGCGCTTGTCGGCCCTTCCGGCGGCGGGAAAAGCACTGTCGCTAAATTATCCGCAAGATTCTGGGATATAGACAAAGGTGTTATCACCCTGGGCGGAGAAGACATCTCACTGGTTGATCCGGAAACCCTTCTGAATAATTTTTCAATAGTTTTTCAGGATGTTACACTGTTTAATTCAAGTGTTATGGAGAATATCCGTCTCGGAAAGAAAGGAGCCTCAGATGAAGAGGTAATAAATGCAGCGCAGCTTGCCCAATGCGATGAGTTTGTTAAAAAGCTTCCGCAAGGATATGATACCTTGATAGGAGAAAACGGAGAAAAATTATCCGGGGGCGAAAGGCAGCGTATATCAATAGCCAGGGCAATGCTGAAAGATGCGCCGATAATCCTGCTGGATGAGGCCACGGCATCGCTTGATGCGGAAAATGAAAGTAAAATTCAAAGTGCTCTCAGCGAACTTATAAAAAACAAAACTGTCCTGATTATTGCTCACCGTATGAGAACAGTTTCCGGAGCTGATAAAATTGTTGTTATAAAAGGCGGTACTATCGCTGAAACAGGAACACCTCAGGAATTAAAAGAAAAACAGGGAATCTTTTCATCGATGTTAAGGACACAATATAGAGTGAACCAGCTTTAATGATAAATTACTGTCTTAAAGTAGGTTGTATGATTGTTTTAGTGTTCCACTCACTGGGGCGGGGTGAAGTTAGTTGGGTTTAATGGCTTTCCATTGAACTGGATGTTACTATTGAGGTTATAGAATCAATGGTTAGTAAACTTTTATCTATAGGATATCTGGAATGACAGAATGCGGTGATGATTATGATTGTCACTGCAGGGAAGGATTGCACACCTTTGTTCTCATTTAGTAGGGGTGTTCTGCTGTGAAAGATAATGATAATTCGATTATTAAAAGGAAATGATATGGAACAAAAAATCAGTATTAAGAAAGGTAATGTTCAGGAAACTCTTTTGCTACCTTTGTGGGGAAGAGCAGTTGAAACTCAAAAAGTGAAACCACGAATGATTGACGAAAAGGCTGTTGAAATTATTGGCAGACTTGATTACGATTTTTCAGCTATAAACAAAACTCAATCCATGTCACAACATGGATGGATAGCAAGAAGCCTGCATATTGACAGGATGGTTCTTGAATTTATAAAGAAACATCCGAAGGGCACAGTTATTAATATTGGCTGCGGCCTGGATACGACCTTTGGCCGTGTTGATAATGGCAAGATATTATTTTACGAACTTGATCTGCCTGATGTTGTTGAACTTCGAAAACATTTTTTTAAAGAGAGTGAAAGACATAAAAGTATTGCTTCTTCATTTCTTGATACAGAATGGTTTGATAAGATAGAAGTTAATGACAGTTTGTTATGCATAGCCGGCGGAGTGCTCTATTATGTTTCAGAAGAAGAAATAAAAAAGTTTTTCGTTTTAATGGCAAACTATTTTGGAAAGTGTGATTTTTACTTTGATTCTTTGTCTCCCATGGCAATAAAAATTGCAACGAAAAAAGTGTTAGAATCCGGAGGAATGGACAGTACTTCTACTGTCGGCTGGGGACTAAAACCTGTACAATCCATCGAAAAATGGGATAAAAGGTTTAAAGTAATAACTGCAATACCAATGTATAGAGGAATGAAAAAAGGACTTCCTTTGTCGACTAAAATAATGTTAACCATTCCCGATATACTCGGTATATGTTCAATGGTGCATATGAGAATGGAGTAAAGATGTGCCAGAATTATAAATCGGATTATGGAACGTTTTGATTGGAGGAATTCTCTTCCTGATTATAATTTGAAGACTGGAAAGTAATAATTTAGGGATAAAGGGTTTTGCACTGAAAGTTTAAATGGGGGAAGATCTTCGGAGTCAGCAGCTCATACAATTTAAGCATAAGGGGATGTTTCATGGGTTTAACAAAAAAACGAAAAGATTTTATAGATAGAACAGCCCGAAAACCTCACGGGAAGAATGCCATAAAAAACTACAACGAACCGAAAGCTCATTATAAAGGTTTTCAGATTATTCTGGAAAAGCTAAATCTGAGCTCGCAGGATAAATATTTTGAAATTGGATGTGGTGGTGGAGTGCTTCTTAAAATGGTTCTGGAAAAAGTTAACTTCTGTGCAGCAATAGATCACAGTTGTGATATGGTTCAATTGTCCATCAAAAACAACAGGCAGGCTGTAGAGAACGGACGGGCAGAAGTAGTTTGTGGGGACGCAGTAAAACTGCCATGGGAGGATAATACTTTCACTGCCGGGGCAAGTGCAAACATGTTCTTTTTTATTGAACAGCCTCAGGTAGTTTTATTTGAGATATTTCGTGTTCTTAAACCCGGAGGCCGCTTTGTTATGGTAACAATGGGAAAGGGATTGTTGGGTAAAATTACATTCGGATGGCTTTATTCACTGCGAACATATTCAAATAAAGAGATGAAATCCATGTTGATGGCAGCCGGATTCTGTAATATAGATATAAAAACCAGATTCTCTCAAATATGCTGCTGTGAGAAACCGTTATGAGAAAATCGGCAGCTGAACGGGCAGTAAAGGAACGGAAGTTCTGGGATAAATTTGCCAGAAAGTATGATGGATGTATACATGAAAATGCTTCTGTTACTTATGAAATACTTTCCGATACTGTAAAGGCAAAAAACCTGCTGGAAATTGCGACTGGAACAGGAATAATGGCACTAAAATTAAGTAGCCGGATTTCAAAAATAACAGCTGTTGATCTATCTCCTGAAATGATAAAAATTGCAGAAGAGAAGAGGAACGCAGAATTAATAAAAAATATTGATTTTAAGGTTGGGGATTCCTGCAGTCTTGAGTTTAAGGATAGCTCTTTTGACACAATAATAGCTGTAAATCTTTTACATCTTCTGTTTGATCCTGATCTGGCCTTACAGGAGATGAAAAGGGTGCTTGAAGATAATGGGCAGATAATCATTCCGACTTATTGTCATGGAGAGAGTTTTAAAAGTCATATTATATCAAGGCTAATGTCGCTCGCCGGTTTTAGAGCAAGAAGCAGGTGGTCAGTCACTTCTTTTAAAGTTTTCGTTGAGAGAAGCGGATTTGAAATAATTAAAGAGATTGTAATTGATGGTCCTATCCCTCTGGTATATCTGGTTGTGATGAAAAAAGATCTGCATTCTTAAGGAATTTATGAAAAAGGATGAGGGTGAATAGTCAAAGGAACAAGAAGAATTTTTTTATATTCAGCAGGTTATGCCTGATTTATTAAATACATGTTTACAGGAGAGGTTGAAAAATAATGAATATACCTGTTTTAGAAACCAGTTTTAACGGATTAAACAATTTACTGTATAAAAGTTATTTACCAAAAATAATAAATACTGCCGTGGATGCAGGATTTTTTGAAGAGCTGTCAAATACTCCAATGAATTTTTCCATACTGTCTGGAAAAACAGGGACAGATGAAAGAATAACGGAAGCTTTGCTTGATGTAATGACTGCTATAAATTTACTGGAGAAAACAGATGGCAAATACAGGCTTTCATTTTTGGCAAAAGATTTCTTGCTAAAAGACTCTGCAGTGAATCAAGCAGCCGCTTTCAAAATGTTTTCAGGTTCAGCAGGTCCTTTTGATAATCTCGGTGAAGTTTTAAAAAACGGACCATCTGAGTTTAATCAGAAGATGTGGAGTTCCAGAGAAGCCGCAGCAGGAATGGAGGAGGGAGCAAAAGGGGGACTTTTGCAGTCAGTTGTTTCTTTTATAAAAGATATCCCTGAATTTAAACTATGTACCAGGATGTGTGATTTCGCAGGAAATACAGGATACTATTCTCTTGCATTAATGGATGAAAACAGTAAACTCAAATCCTGTGTCTATGATTTACCTGAAGTTTGTAAAATAGCTGAGGAGTTGAGAGAAAAAGAGATTAATAGAGGAAGAATCACTTTCCACAGCGGGAATTTAATTGAAAAAAGTTCGTTCGGAAGTGACTATGATCTGTTTTTCTGTTCCCATTTTTTATATGAATTTGCTGCTAAAAACAACCTTTCTGTATTCCTGAAAAAGGTTAACAGATCTATGAAGCATGGCGGTTTATTTGTTTCAAGCCATATTTCTCCGGCTTCCGCCGGGGAAAATTATTTAACCCTTACTATTGTTGAACTTATTACCCGGTGTATGGGATATCCGACCCATCAAATATCTGAAATGACTATGAAGAAGTCATTAAATGAAGCTGGTTTTGGAAAATTCAGGATAAAACAACTTGATAAAGAGGCCTCAATTCCAACACTTCTTCTCTCCGCTGTAAAAATAAATGAGGAATAAATAGAAGGAAATTATGTTAAAAGAATTATTTATTGCAGGAGTTTCATTCGGCCTTTTTGTGGTATGTCCGAGAATGGCGGGGATGATGCATATAATAAATAAACATACAAATGTTTCCATGTTGATAACAGTTTTACTGGGAGTTCTCATTTCAATACCAATCCTGTTATTGATGGTTTTTACTTTTTCAAAATTTGGAGTTTGGGGAGCTCTGAGTGTCTGCGTTTTAACAGATCTGGGAGCTGCTCTGGTTATGAAAGAAATCAGCATGAGAGCCGGTTTTGAAACATTTGTTATTGCCGTTTTTGTTATTATTGGGGTAAAAATAGCTCCATTGCTGAGTAAGTTGATAATAAAATAGAAAATACAGAAAGGATTTTTTAAGCCGGTGTAACACTGATTGACACAATACTTATGATGGTTAATAATGAATGAAAATTCAAAATTGGGAGATCAACCTGTGCCGCAGGTGTTAAAAGAAGAGATAAGGGAAAAAATAATGAAATCTGCTCTTGGTGAATTTTATGGAAAGGGATTCAAGTCTGCTACCATGAAAGACATTGCTTCAGCCGCCGGAATTCCTACAGGGCTGATCTACTCATATTTTAAAAGCAAGGAGGATCTGCTTGAAAAAATAGTGCAGCCGGTAATTTCCCTGCTTAAGGACAGTATTCTTGATAAGCTTCCTGATAACCCGGAAAATAATTTATATAATAAGGACTTGCCCATAATTCTCCGCTGCATTGAATATTACAATATGGAGATGGTTATACTTATCGATAAAAGTGAGGGGAGCAAAGTTTTTGAAATCAAAGAGGCAATTATTGATGATGTTACACGTCATTTGAAAATAACACCAATTCTTAAAGACACTGACTTTGACGAGATTTTTTATCACATTCTTGCAACAAACTTTATGGAAGGGGTATTTGAAATTGCAAGACATTATTCCGGCAGGGGTTGGGCTGAAACCATGCTGGATCTTCTGATAAAGCAGCATCTTTATGGAATCAGTTCCCTGCTCAAAGAAAAAGGGTCATGATTTTTTTGCTTTAAAACTGAATGTATATTCAATATTAAAAAATTATAAGGAAACAGATAATGAATGAGAAAAGACTTCAAATGATGAGAGAAGGAAAGGTTCCAACTGTCCTTCTGAAACTGGGGATGCCCGCAATAATAGGGATGATGACCAGTGCTTTGTACAATATTGTAGACGCATATTTTGTCGGAGGACTTGGGACAAGCCAGATGGGAGCCGTATCCATAGTCTTTCCCCTGATGATGATCATAATCGGTCTGGGACTTACCTTCGGAAGCGGTGCAGGATCCTATATATCAAGGCTTCTGGGGGAAGCAAACAGGGAGCAGGCAAACAGAACTGCATCAACAGCCCTTTTTACAAGCCTGATTATAGGAACCGTTTTTGCTGGCGGAATCCTCTTTTCCCTTGACAGGGTTCTAATTACTCTAGGTGCTACAGAAACAATACTGCCCTTTGCCAGATCTTACGCAGTGATATTTATCTCAGGAGGAATTCTTGAAATATTTAATGTCTGTATGAACAACATTGTTATTTCAGAAGGAGCTTCTAAGGTAACGATGACCTCTATGCTCCTTGCTGTTGGGCTGAACATTGTGCTGGATCCCATATTTATTTATACATTCGGGTTCGGTATAAAGGGAGCAGCCATAGCTACAGTAATAGCGCAGGCTTCTGCATCACTTTTTTTCCTGTGGTATCTTCTGTGCAAGAAAGGGGCATTAAGAATATCAGTCGGGTATTTTACAATTAATAAAACCATCTATTCTCAGATACTGAAGATCGGTATCCCTTTATTGCTGCTTCAGTTGGCTTCAAGCGTTTCAATGGCTCTGACAAACATGGTGGCAAAAAGTTACGGTGATACTGCTGTTGCTGCCATGGGGGTGGTCGCCCGTGTTTCTACTCTTGGGGCTTATGTTGTATTCGGATATGTCAAAGGCTTTCAGCCTCTGGCTGGCTACAGCTATGGCGCGAGAAATTATGAACGTCTTAATAAAACAATAAATATATCGTTACTATATACAACAGTCTATTGTGTTATTGTCTCTTTAATAATGATTTTTATGCCTGAGTATATAATATCTATGTTCAGTAAGAATGATTCAGAACTGATTGCTGTTGGAACTGCAGCTCTAAGGGCTAACGGATTTATTTTTTCCGCGTTCGGGTTTCAGATGATATATTCAACTCTTTTTTTGGCTCTTGGTAAGGGAAAAGAGGGGGGAATTCTAAGTATGAGCAGACAGGGAATATTCTTTATCCCCCTTATTATAATTCTTCCCGGATTATTAGGGTTAAACGGTATAATTTACACGCAGTTGATAGCAGATGTATTTACAGTAGTTATTACTGCGGCTTTTGCAGTAATGCTTAAGCGGGAATTGAAAGATGATGCTTTTTCCAGTCTTAATGAATCAAGGGAATTAAATATTGTTATATCTAAATATTATAATTGAATGAAGTTGAAATATATTGACAATAGATCGACATTTGTCTAATGTGGTATTATAAAGTAATACCAGTAAAGGTGAGAATAATATGAAACAGAAAACTATTACCTTTAAAATTAATGAGGATATTGAGCAGTTGTTGATTAAAATTCCCAACAAATCCGAGTTTATCAGAAATTCAATTTCAAAATCACTCGACTGTGTTTGCCCTCTTTGCGATGGAACAGGTATATTAAATTCCAAACAGAAAGAACACTGGGATCAGTTTAAACTGAATCATTCAATAAAACGTTGTGGAGAATGTGACGAACTTTATATTTCATGTAAAAAAAAATAATTATCAAAAAGGGGAGTCATTATGAAAAATTGGGTAATAATAGCTGTATTGCTGCTTATATTTGCAAATAATGCAGATGGGAAAATAAATGTCTATACAAGCATATTACCTCAGAAGTTTTTTGTTGAAAAAATAGGGGGAGACAGGGTCACCGTTGATGTACTTGTAATACCCGGAAAAAGTCCTGCTATATATGAACCTGCTCCAAAGCAGGTATTAAACCTGAGTAATGCTGATGTGTTTTTCAGAATAGGTGTCCCGTTTGAAATTGCATTTATCCCAAATCTAAGAAGTAATATAAAAAATCTGAAGAATGTTCTTCTTCCTTATCGAGATGAATCTTTTTTTGTTTTCCATCCTGCTTTTAGATATTTTGCAGATGAATTCAGCTTGAAACAAATTACAGTTGAAACAGGAGGAAAGGAACCGCCTTCAAACACACTTGAAAAAATGATACAAAATGCTTTGGATAACAATATTAGAATTATTTTTGTACAGCCGGTATTTTCCAAAAAGAGTGCAGAAGCTGTTGCATCTGCTATTAACGGAAATGTTGTTATACTAAATCCGCTTGATCCTGATTATATAAATAATCTTAAACATATTGCCAATGAAATAAGAATAGTAGTTAACAAAGAATAAAATTCTCATGATAAAAATGGACTATAAAAAACTGCTTAAACTCTCAGATAAGGTGGTTTTATTTCAATTATTAACATTCACTTTGTATTTTGCTTTTATTATAGCGAAAAGCGGTGTTTTTCAAAATGAATATTTAAAAAAATTTTCAATATTGTTTGTCACTATAGTTTTTGAAGGATTGCCATTTATAATAATTGGATCAATAATATCCTCTATTATCCATATATATATTTCTGATGAAATAATTATGAAGTTGACACCCTCAAGAAAATTGTCCGGAATATTAATTGCAGCTTTACTTGGATTTATCCTTCCTATATGTGAGTGTGCAATTGTTTCTGTTACAAAAAAATTGCTTGAAAAAAAAATGCCGATTTATATTGCTGTTACACTTTTAACTGCAATGCCAATTGTAAATCCAATAGTGATCATGACTACCTATTTTGCATTTCCTGAACGATTAGATATTGTTTTTATCAGGCTTGTAACAGGTTTTTTATTATCCGTATTAATTGGATTTATTGTCTCAATAGTATATAAAGGTAAAACATCTGTTCAGTTTCTACGAAATTCAAATGTTATAACGAAGACTGACATATGCTTGTGTAAATCCTGCAATCATCTACACGGTAATCCTCTTGATGGGTTTTATAAGGTTATTGACCATGCTGGATATGAGTTATATATCATTGGTCGTTTCTTTATACTAGGATCTTTTTTAGCTACAATCTTTAGAACATGTATTCCTGAATCTTCTTTATTTATATTCATGAACAACCAAATATTGTCAATTTTACTTATGATGAGTTTGGCTTATCTTTTGTCAATATGTTCAGAATCTGATGCGTTTATTGCAAGAAAATTCATTGGGATTTTCCCTGATAGTGCAATAATGAGTTTTTTAATTTTGGGTCCTATGATTGATATTAAAAATACAATTATGCTTTTAAATTTATTTAAACTGAAATTTACCATATTTCTGATATCAATTATTTCAATAACCTGTTTTTTATCAGCACTTTTTTTGGATTCTTTTGTTTTGTAAAGGGAAAAAAATGCTGAAGAAGAGATTTTATTTTTATGAAACATTATGGCTTATTAATCTCTTTGCATATACTGGACTTCTTCTCTATATAATTTTATCAAGTAAGGTAGAGATATTATTTCATCCAAGACAATATATATTTTTAATAATTACAGTTTTATTTTTCTTTTTTTTAATATATTTACAGTTTTATAATATCTATTCATTTAAGACGGAAAGAAAAATAAACAAAAGCATTGTCATTTTTTATATGCCCATTTTATTTGCAATTATAGGACTGGCAAATGATAAAGACAGTATAATTAACACAGTATATAGACAGAATACTTTTATACCGGTAAATATACAGATCTTGTGTAACGATAAAGACAAAGAGGCTATATCAGAAACAGATAGTGTAATTATGAATAAAGATAACTATTATCAGGAATATAATAAAATATATGATGATATTGGTAAATATATCGGTAGAGAAATACAGATAAATGGTTATGTTTACAGGGAGAGTGTTTATAAAGACAACCAGTTTGTACTTGCTCAGGATTTGATGTGGTGTTGTGCTGCCGATATAGCAGTTATAGGTTTTTTTTGTGAATATGACAATGCTTCGGAGTTTGAAACCGGTTCCTGGTATGAGCTTTCAGGTAAGATCGCAAAGTCGTTATATCCTGATCAGGAGACAGGGAAAGAACGTGAATTTCCTTCCATACATATAGATAAATACAGAAAAATAAATCCCCCTGATATTCCATGTCTTTTCCCTTACTGATCAGAAATTAAGGAACCTCTGAATAATTCAAGTTTTTAAGCACCTTTTCTATAATTAATTCTGTTCAGATAATCCTATGAAGGAAAACGGGCCAAAAATCCTGAATTACTCCCCTAAGGGATTCATGTTTTTCATACCTATCCCGGGTATTTTTCTTAATTATTTCAGTTATGCACATGAGAGACCCTGTCTTTTCGCCAAAACAATATTTACCAGTGCACATGAAACAAATACATGATTTGCATTTTTATCAAGACCACGATACCTGACCTTTTGATATCCAAACTGTCTTTTAAGTACATGAAAGACATGTTCTACCTTTCCCTGATTCGTGATTTGTTTCTGTTCTGCTCTTTCTCTTTCTCAGTAAGTACTTTATTCCTGCTTCCCTTTTTCTGTATAAAGCTTTTTGCATAAGGTGATACTTTTGATATTTTTTCCTTTTGTCCACAGTAGGCTGAATCTCCCCAGACTCTTGTTTCTTCTCCATGAAGAAGATCTTCCAGTACCTGCGAATCATGCACACTTGCAGCTGTTACAACAACTGAATGTATCAGTTTTGTCCTGCTGTCCACTCCTATGTGGGTTTTCATTCCAAAATGCCACTGATTCCCTTTTTTCGTCTGCTTCATTTCAGGGTCTCTTTCTTTTTTTATATTCTTTGTTGAACTAGCCGCTTCTATTATTGTGGCATTTACTATGGCTCGATTACTTCGGACAGTTCTTTCCACGGTATTATTTTATCCATCTGTTTAAGAAACACTTCTTTCTTTGTTGTTTTTCTGCATTTTTCAAAGCCTTCTGTTGCTAAAGATACCTGACGCATTTTCTCACTCCCATAGCTGGCTTTGATTCTATCATTTTTTCAATAATTAATCAGAGGTTCACTAGGTCTTATAAAGTCAAAATTAAAGGAAATAAGTGAAACTGATATTCATATATCAATACTTATTTTAAATCTTGATAAAAATATTTGCTGAAGAGCTCGCAGGAATCAAAAGCAGGTATAAAATAAAGAGAAATAGGATTGCATAAATCTTTTTTCAGCAAGCTCTAAATAGAAACATAAAGGAAAAGTTCTGTAAGCGCCAATTAAACCCCACCTTATTGGAAAATTCCATTGAGTTTTTAGAAGTGCCCATAAGATAAAATGGTAAAAGCGTTAAGCGCTTACAAATCCCTTTACCACTATATAAAAATAGTTTAATATTTCACATTTATTATAGCTATTCTTCCAAATTATCCATATGTGTCCAGTGTCCTTCTGATATATCACCGCCTGTATAAGTAAAAGTTTCTCCGTCTGAAGTTATTTTTCTTATCCGGTTCCAGCCTTCAAATACTCTTACATTGTCAAAAAAATGGTTGGTATCAGGATCATCATCTGTATCCACATATGTTCCGTTTAGTATAGTTTCTGCAGTTGAATACAGGTAATAATACCATTCAACAGGGGCTGATTCAAAATTACCATATACGATATCATCACTCGTACTATCTATATCTATAACTGCAGTTGTAATATTTGCTGAAGGATTTGATGAACTAACACCGGTCCAGCCTGAGGATGAATAAACTGCGGGAGCAAAAGGGGTAATACTGTCATAATTAAAATTAACTAAATTATCAGAATTCTCAGTTTGATAAATAACACCTGTATCTGATTCATCATAAAGCCTGAAATTACCTCCGGGGGGAGTAAAACCTTCTGTCCATGGTGGTGTGCCTGAAGTAACAAATGTCCTGTCCACAGTTCCTGATAATACAAGCGAACTCCCGAGACTTTTTGCATCGTTCACATCATCTCCGCTTCCGCCCGAACTGTCGCAAGCGATAAAAAAGGCAGCGAAGATAAGACCAGCAATAGCAGTAAATAATATAATCTTTTTCATAAAGCCGTCCTTGATCTTTATTTCTTCAATCCTAGATTGAAGTTAAGATATATTATCCGTACATTGATATCCCTGTCGTCCCGTTATGCAAAACGGTACTTTAAAAAATTGTTTTTTTTATGTTAATTGAATTAGCAGCAAATATCAGGATATGGTATTCAGGATTATTTTGTTTCTGTTTGCTTTATATACTCGGAAGGGGTCATCCCCATTTTTTCCATAAAAAACCGGTTGAAGGTGGTTTTGGAGGGGAAACCGGCATCATACGCAAGCTCAAGAATTGAATGTGCCCTGTGGGCTCCCTGATTTACCATATTGATAAAATGCTCAAGGCGCCTTGTATTCAGGTAGCACCTGAAGCTGACCGTGCAGCAGTGATTTATCGCAAAGGATAGACGGTTTGAATGGATATTTAACTCAGAGGCAAGGTCAGAAAGCGTAAGGTCGGGGTTCTGCCAGACGCCTTCTTTAAAACGCTTTTCTACTTTATCCATCAGCTGTCTGCACTCAGTATCAGAACAAAGCTGCACCAAAGGGCCTTCCCTGCATTTATCTTCAGGTAAAGAAACATCAGAAGATGTCAGTAGAAGAAAGGAAATGAAGTAAATAAGCGCAGCCATTGTTACGGACACTAAAAGAAAAGGGCCTGCAGTCCTCGGGTCCTGCATATTCCGGGAAACTGAGGGCAGAACTGCAACATAAGCAAATGAAGCAAGGACCAAAGAGGGGGCAATCACCAGAGACCTGATCCATAAGCGCTTTGCTCCGGAAACTCTTTTTGATTTCTCTCCGAAAGCAATCAGCGCGGAAAAAACCAGATAGACGATATTAACAAGGACTTTTAGTCCGTTTCTGAATGGCAGCCAGAGAGGCGGAGTTCCTGCAAAAACATTCCGGATAAAAAGCGCATATTCCACTCTGTCCATTGATAACAGTGTAAACGTTACTGCCGTAACTTCAAGGACATAGGGTGCAAAGTGAATAAACAGCGGTTTGGGCGTATTTAATGTGTCGCTTACCAATTCCCTTATATACCACCAGATTAAAAAGCTGAAGAGAAAAGGGAGAGGGGCTGTCATTGGATAAATCCAGGGATAAGATAGGAGAATTTCAGGTTTCCATGTAGGGATAGTCGCAAGCCTCAGAGAGAAGACAACCAGAAGGAGAGCAAGAGGCAAATTTTTCCGGTGGCTGAACCTGAAAATAATTGAAAGAAGTACAATTAATCCCTGTAAGCCGCCCAGAGCCGCAATAACAGTGAGGATACGCATTTAATAATTATAAAGCAGTTATACTGATAATGGAACCTTAAGAAATTCGCTATCATAAAGATTCTAAATAACTCTAATAGCAGGATTTGTTTCTTTTGATGTGTTTTTATACATGCTCCTGATGGATATTTTGTGTTGCATATTCATTAAACATCTATAAAAACTACCACTTTTCGCATCCGAAAAAAAAGGATAAAATCTCCCTATGGCTCTTGATTACTTTGAATTAATAAACAGACGGAAAACCCATCCCTCCTGGCGTCTTATGACAGCTGAAAACGGCCCTCTTATTGCAGGTTTTCTTGATTCTGTTTTCAGGGAAAACAATCTCCGAAGTATAGAAGAGGCTGAGCTTTCCATGAGGCTCGAAGACTATCTTTATTTCCTCTCTGAAGCAGGTGCACAGCAGGAGTTTCCCCGGAGTGCAAGGGAATATCTTGATGAATGGGCCCATAACGAGAAGGGTTGGCTTAGAAAATATTATCCCCAGGGGTCGGATGAACCCCATTACGACCTCAGTCCTGCTGTCGAGAAGGCCCTTCAGTGGCTTGACGGGCTGTTTGAACAGGGTTTCATAGGTACCGAGAGCCGGCTGTTTGCAAGTATTGATCTCTTGAGGCAGATTGTCCATGGAGTGGAAGAGGATAAAACTGAACGGATAAAGGAGCTTGAACGTCAGAAGAATGAAATAAACCGGCAGATTAAAGCTATTGAAGAGGGTGATATTTCCACACTTGATTCGAGGGAGGTCCGTGAGCGTTATATTCAGTTCAGCAAAATATCCCGCGAGCTCCTTGGCGACTTCAGGATGGTTGAACATAATTTCAGGGAGCTTGACCGCTCTGTAAGGGAAGAGATTGCTGCCTGGACCGGCGAGAAGGGAGAACTTCTTGAGACAATATTCGGAGAACATGATCAGATTACGCAGTCTGAACAGGGGCTGAGTTTCAGGGCATTCTGGGACTTTTTGATGTCCTCGGGAAGCCAGGAAGAGTTTACATCGCTCCTTGACCGGGTTTTTGAGCTTGAAGAGCTTGGTGATTTAACAAATGATAAACGCTTGAAGCGTATTCATTTTGAGTGGATAAATGCCGGTGAACAGACACAGCGGATGGTCGCAAGGCTTTCGAGGCAGCTGAGGAGGTTTCTTGATGACCGAAGTTATTATGAAAACAAACGGATAGTAAGGCTTCTTGACAGCATCGATCAAAGAGCACTTGAAGCCAGGGAAGATGCTCCTCAGAAGCCGTTTTTCATGGAGATAGAGGGTATCCGTCCCTCTTTCCAGCTCCCTATGGAGCGACCGCTCTTCTCTCCTCCTCTTAAGATTGAACTTGATTCAGTGATTATAGGGGGAGAGGGGAAAGATATTGATACATCAGTTCTTTTTAATCAGGTTGTTGTCGATAAATTCAGACTAAAACGTAATATTGATGAAATCCTTGAACTCCGGGAGCAGGTGAGTCTTGGCGCTATAATTGAGCACTGCCCGCTTGAAGAGGGCCTTGCCGAGCTTGTTACCTATTTTACCATAGCTGAAGAAAACCGGTTTGCGTTTGTTGATGAGGACAAATCAGAAGAGGTATTCTGGATAGATCATGATGGTAAAAATAGATATGCAAAAATGCCTTTGATAATGTTTCAAAAAAGGAAGAAAGAGAATGACTAAATACGGCAACCAGCTTCCTGCTATTCTGATTGCGCTTTTGAAGGGGGTGGTTTATCGGGAAGAGAACAACAGAAAATGGCAGGATCTGCTTGATCACCAGGGAGCGGTAAGAGATTATCTCTCAGTTATAGGGCTCGAACTCTTTCTTTTTGAAGATGAGGGGTTTGCTTTTCTGAAGAATAAAGAAAAAAATGAGGAAACTGCCGAAATCCCCCAGCTTATTGTACGGCGTCAGCTCTCATACCCTGTAAGTCTGCTTCTTTCACAGCTTAGGAGAAAACTTGCTGAGCATGATGCCTCTAGCGGTGAAGAGCGGCTGATTATCGACAAACAGGAGATCGTGGATTTAATGGGAACATTTATGCTCCAGGGAAGCAACGAGGTACAGTTTATAAGGAAGGTTGACAGCACGCTTCAGAAAGCCTCTGAACTGGATTTTATCAGATTCCTGGGGGAAAAAAAAGACAAAATCGAGGTTAAGAGAATAATCAAGGCTTTTGTCGATGCTCAATGGCTGAAGGAGTTTGACGACCGGTTGAAAGACTATCTTGAATATGCGATAGAATCCGGAAGGCAGGGAGATATGGAAGATGAGTGATTCCAACGGATTTCTGGAGTTTTCCTCTAATGATGCTCTTGCAGGTTTCAGACTCAAACGGCTTGAAGTTTATAACTGGGGAACTTTCCACAACAGGATATGGGAACTGCGTCTTGACGGGCTTAACGGACTTTTAACAGGAGATATCGGTTCCGGGAAATCAACCCTTGTAGATGCTGTTACAACCCTTCTTGTTCCTGCCAACAAGGTGTCATACAACAAGGCAGCAGGGGCTGAGTACAAGGAGCGGAGTCTTCGGTCCTATGTTCTGGGCTACTACAAGTCTGAACGGAGCGATGGAGGCTATTCTGCAAAGCCTGTAGCCCTCCGGGACCGTAACTCATACTCAGTTATACTCGGCTCGTTTTTCAACGAAGGTTATGATCAGGAAGTTACGCTGGCTCAGGTCTTCTGGCAGAAGGAGGCCGCAGGACAGCCGTCGCGGTTTTATGTACTTGCAGACAGAGACCTTTCAATAGTTGAGCATTTTTCGAATTTCGGCTCAGACATATCACGGCTTAAAAAAGAACTAAAAACACTTGAGCATGTTGAGCCCCCCTTCGATACCTTTCCCCCATACGGAGCAGCTTTTCGCCGTCGGTTCGGTCTGCAAAGCGACCAGGCTCTCGAGCTTTTTCACCAGACTGTATCGCTCAAATCGGTAGGAAACCTGACCGGTTTTGTACGTGAACACATGCTTGAATCTTTCGATACTTCCCCCCGGATTGAAGAGCTTATCAATCATTTTGAAGACCTTAACCGGTCACATGAAGCTGTTCTTAAGGCGAAATCCCAGATCGAAAGGCTGACCCCTTTATCTGAAAAGTTATCAAAATTCGAACTTCTCGAGAAAGAGAGGATAAAAATGCGTTTATGCCGGGATGGTTTAAGTCCCTATTTTGCCTCTGAGAAGTTATTGCTTTTGTCAAGCAGGATTGAAAAACAGGACAGCATAATAAATAAACAAAAAATAAAGGAAGAAGGGGTATCCTCGAAAAGAAAATCATTGCAAAAAGAGAGGGATGATCTCAAACTGGCAATTGCGGAAAACGGGGGAGACCGTCTTGAGTCTTTGAAGAACGAGAAAAAAGCTTTAGAGGAGGAGAAGGAGAAAAAGCTTTCAAAATTTGAAAAATACCGGAAACTATGCAGATCTCTCGAGCTGCCTCAGATAAAGGATGCTGACGGTTTTATTGATAACAGGATTAATGCAAAACAGAGGCTTGAAGGGTTCCGGGAAAAATCTGCAGAGCTTCAGAACAGCAGAACAGATCAGGAAGTCATAATCAAGGGGCTGAAGGATGAGCACAGCATGGTTTCGGATGAAATTGACTCCCTGAAAAAAAGACAGAGCAATATCAGTCTGAAGCAGATAAGTATCAGGGATGATTTATGCGCTGCTATAGGATTATCCCCGGAAAAGCTTCCGTTTGCAGGTGAACTTATCATGGTCAGGGAAGAAGAGTCCCTCTGGGAAGGGGCTGCTGAGAGGGTGCTTCATAATTTTGCCCTTTCCCTTCTTGTTCCTGCCGCTAACTACAAAGCAGTTACCGAGTGGGTTGACAGGACACACCTGCGCGGACGTCTTGTGTATTACAAGGTTGGAGAAGGTGTAGTTCAGTTTGTTCGCGATCCGGATGCAGGACTGCTCCCTTCAAAACTCCTGGTAAAACCGGATTCTGTATTTCATGAATGGCTTGAAGAGCAGCTGCACCGCCGCTTTGATTATACCTGCTGCGAAAGCCTCGATGAGTTTCGAAAGGTAAAGAAGGGTATTACCCGTTCTGGGCAGATCAAGGGTTCCCTCTCCCGGCATGAAAAAGATGACCGCCATGATATAAATGACAGGGGTAGTTATGTTCTCGGATGGACAAATCGCGATAAAATCAAGGCGCTGAGTTCAAGACAGAAGGAACTTGAAGAGGCAATGGCTGAAATTGCCGGTGAAATAAACCGAATCCGCGATGCGATTGAAACCCTGGACAGGGAAAAGAACAATCTCAATAACATTGAATTTTATAATGACTATGAAGAGATTAACTGGCATCCTGCAGCAGGGAGGATTGAATACCTTAAGGGGGAGATATCAAAGCTTGAGAAATCATCTGACATACTTAAATTACTTAATGAGAATCTTCAGAGGATAGACTCAGAACTGGAACTTGTTGAAACGGAACTTGAGATGGTGCGCTCTGAAATAACAACCCTGACCGAGCGTAACCGTGCAGCCAGAGAACAGCTTGAAGCGGAAGTGGAAATAATAAACGATTCAGGTGCAGAGATTGATAAGCTCCGCTCTGCATTAAAAACTCTTGTAGATGAAGCTCTGGGGGATTTCCGGCTGACAGTCGAGAATTGTGACGCTCATCAGAAAAAGGTACGGGAATGGCTCCAGGGGAAGTTAGACGCGATCGATAAGCGGGTAAAAGTGTTATCAGAGAGTATTATAAGCATTATGGCCGATTTCCGAAACGATTATCCGGCAGAGACCAGCGATTTTGATGCATCACTTGAGTCAGCCCCTGATTTTCTTTCCTTACTCAATCAGCTGAATGCTGATGATCTTCCGAAATATGAGGAACGGTTCAAACGGCAGCTGAACGAGAATACAATCCGCGGCATTGCGGGTTTTCAGGCCCAGCTTAACAAGGAATTCAGGCAGATAGAAGAACGGGTGAGCCATATAAACAAATCCATGGCAGCAATCGAATATAACAAGGGGCGGTACATCAAGCTTGAAACTCTTCCCTCAAACGATTCAGATATCCGCGGGTTCCGTCAGGAACTCAGATCCTGTACCGAAGGAAGCCTTGCCAGTACCGATAATGAACAGTATACCGAGGAGAAGTTTCTGCAGGTCAAGCGTATTGTAAACAGGTTCAAAGGGCGCGAGGGGACTTCTGATCTTGATAAAAAATGGACACAGAAAGTCACAGATGTAAGAAACTGGTTTGCCTTTGCCGCATCGGAGCGCTGGATTGAAGATGACAGCGAATATGAGCATTACACTGATTCCGGAGGAAAGTCAGGCGGACAGAAGGAGAAGCTTGCATATACTGTACTTGCAGCAAGCCTTGCGTATCGGTTCGGCCTTGAATGGGGAGAGATCCGTTCCCGCAGTTTCCGCTTTGTAGTTATTGACGAAGCTTTCGGCCGCGGCTCTGATGAGTCGGCCCGCTTCGGGCTTGAACTTTTTAAACAGCTTAATCTACAGATCCTTATCATTACCCCGCTTCAGAAAATTCATATTATTGAACCCTATGTATCTACTGTCGGTTTTGTCCACAACGAGGAAGGGAAAAAATCTCTTCTAAGATCGATTACAATAGCGGAATATAAGGCGGAAAAAGAGCAGGCTCTCAAGGCGGTGCCAAGTTGAGTATGGGCGGCTTAAAGCAGATCAAGTCCCGGCTTATCGCCCAGTGGGAGAGGGGGAGATTTTTAAAAGCATTTGCCTCAGATGAGGTTCGTTTTCCTTATGAAGTGGCAATCAAGGGACCGTCCGCCGCTGATATGGTTGATAATTTTGATGCTGTCAGGAACTGGGTGCGGGAGATAGAATCCGGATGTGCTAAAAATCATCTGAACCTTTTCTGGAAAGAGATAAATCACCGGCAGCTTGGACGCAATTCACTTCCGGAGAAAGTTGTTTTTTCAGATATTACCGATCTTGCCGGTTTTCTTGGGAAGAAAGATGAATTCAAAACTTTCGAGGCTGCCCTTGCTGTGATTAAAACTGCATTCCCTGAGCTTGTCGAATGGACGTTGTTATATCCATTTGAATTGGTAAAAAACAGTTCAGATATTGAAAGACTTTTGTCTATTGCCGAGTGGAGACTTCATCATCCGGAACCCTCCATATACCTCAGGCAGCTATCCCTTCCCGGAGTTGATACGAAATTTATCGAGAAGCATAAAAAACTTCTTTCCTTCTGGTTTGATATTCTCCTCGATAATGCACAGATCCATCATAGGTTTTCAGGAGTGTCAAAATTTGAAATGCGATACGGTTTTTTTCCGAAACCTGAAATGGTCCGGTTCAGAGTTCCTGACTCTGATTTGAAAATTGGATCTTTTTCTGATTTGACAGTCAGATCTGATGAATTTGCTTCATTTTCACCATCTGTCAAACAGGTTTTTATTATAGAAAATGACATAACAGCTCTTTCTTTTCCGCCGGTTAAGGATTCTCTGGTAATTTTCGGCAGAGGTTATAATTTTGATTATTTGGTCCATGCATCCTGGCTTAATCAAAAGCAACTCTGGTACTGGGGTGATATAGATACACATGGGTTTGCAATTCTGAACCAATTCAGGACCTGTTTTCCGGATGTACGCTCATTTTTGATGGACTCAAAAACCTTGATGGCCCACCGGGAGCACTGGGGTGTTGAAAATAAGCCTGTTATTGCCGATCTTACAAAGCTGAACATGGAAGAGACTTGTCTTTATGATGAGCTTCGGTATAACAGGATAAGGGAAAATCTCAGGCTTGAGCAGGAGTTTGTTGACTACTCATATGCAATGGAAGTTATCAATTCTCTCTCTCCTTAAACCTGCACTAAACTTATGAGTTCTACAAGACTCATTCCCAGCATAACGGGGCGTTGAGGGGAGCGGGGCTAAAGACACCCCTTTTCTCAGTTGAAAATTGAAGTAGTTTAAAAACCTGAATGCAAACATCTGTTATTACCCGCAATTCCTCTTTTTGTAATAATTTGGGCCCGATTGATTAAATATTGTAAAAAATATTAATATAATGAGTATATTTGATGGATGAGGAGTATTAGATGCTTAAACCGCTCGAAATAAATAAAAATTTTAAAAAAAGAAAAGGGCCTGTCCTTCTTGTCATTATGGACGGAGTAGGATTCGGGAAATACAGGGAAGGGGATGCTGTTTTAAACTCACTTACCCCGAATTTGGATAATCTGATAAAAAAATACCCGTTTACAAAGCTTAAAGCCCATGGAAAAGCTGTTGGTCTGCCGTCTGATGATGATATGGGCAACAGCGAGGTAGGTCATAACGCAATGGGATGCGGGAGGGTGTTTTCGCAGGGGGCAATGCTTGTAACTGACTCAATTAAGACAGGCAGGATGTTTGAAGGGGCGACCTGGAAAAAACTTGTTTCCAATATAGTTCTTTCCGGGAAAACACTCCATTTTATCGGCCTGTTTTCTGACGGGAATGTTCATAGTCACATGGATCACCTTAAAGCCATGATTGAAAAAGCAAAGGAAGAAAAAGTTTCCCGTGTAAGAGTTCATATACTTCTTGATGGAAGGGATGTCGGTGAGACATCCGCCCTTGAATATATCAATCCATTTGAGGAATATCTTGATAAACTCAGAAGCCCCTCCTTTGACTGCTTAATCGCTTCCGGCGGAGGCAGGATGGCAATTACCATGGACAGGTACGGAGCCAACTGGAAAATGGTAGAGGACGGCTGGAAAACACATGTTCTCGGTGAGGGGAGGATGTTTAAATCAGCAAAAGAGGCTGTGGAAATATTAAGGGCTGAAACCGGGTCAATCGATCAGGATATAAAACCTTTTATTATAGAGAAAAACGGCAAGCCGGCAGGCACCATTGAGGATGGGGATTCTGTAATATTCTATAACTTCAGGGGCGACAGGGCCCTTGAAATTACAGAGGCTTTTGAGAAAAAGGAATTTAAAAAATTTGACCGAAAAAGGTACCCTGCTGTGCAGTATGCGGGGATGATGGAGTATGACGGAGACCTGCACGTGCCTGCACAGTACCTTGTCGAACCGCCGTCAATTGACAGAACAATGGGGGAATATCTTGCCGCCTCAGGAGTAAAAACACTTGCGATCAGCGAAACGCAGAAATACGGGCATGTAACCTATTTTTTCAACGGCAACAGGACAGGTAAGTTCGATGAAAAACTTGAGGATTACATAGAAATCCTTTCAGATGTAGTTCCTTTTGAGGAAAGACCCTGGATGAAATGCGCAGATATTACAGACAAGGTGATAGAAGCTGTAAAGTCAGGAAAATATGATTACATAAGACTTAACTTCCCTAACGGTGACATGGTGGGGCATACCGGTATATATGAAGCGGTTGTCTGTTCAATGGAAGCACTTGACCTGTGCCTCGGCAGGCTATATAAGGCTGTGACTGAAGCATCGGGAGTCATGATTGTAACTGCTGATCACGGAAATGCTGATGATATGTTTGAACATGATAAAAAAGGTGATGTTAAAATTAAGAAAAACGGGAAACCAAAGGCAAAAACATCGCATTCCCTTAATCCTGTACCATGTATTGTTTATGATCCTGAATATAAGGGTGAATATGATAAGAATCTGAATGAGGGGCTTGGCATAAGCTCAATTGCCGCAACCAGTATAGAGCTGCTCGGGTTTAATCCGCCGGAGGATTATGATAAATCAGTCTTAAACTGGAAATAGTATAAGGTTAATCATTTTGCCGGTTCCGTTCGGGACCGGCCTTTTTAAGTAAATACAAAAGTTGATGATGTTTACAATATTTATTCAGAAATCGTAATAGACCCATTGCCTTGCGAAATCGCGGAATCCGAAATCCTTTATTTTATCTTTGTACTCTTCGAAGTTATCCCCGTAATGCATTAAAAGCATCTTCTTTTTTATTTCCGGCTGAAGGGTTTTAAGCTCATCAATTCCTGAATGCACGCCGCCTGTGAAGAACTGGCAGTCGTGAAATATCGCCTTGAAATTATGTTTTTCATCAAGTTCGTAAAGAAAATCCGGATCAAATCTGGTATCGCCGGAATAGAGTACCTTATCATCAATAATAACTCCGCAGCTCCAGAATCCGCTGTCCCAGGTATCTTCTTCAGGAACATGCATTGTCCTGAACATCCTGATATCAATTTTACCGGTGTTGTAATGATATGCATCCCGTGAGTAATCATTTATTCTTTCAGGATATTTCACCTCAAAGAAATCCTCAAAAACAAGAGGATACCCGAAATCATCCTGATTAAAACCGCATCCCCCGCGGAGCGATAAGTCCCAGAGAAGGTGTTTGTACGTTTTTGTGATAATTATTTCAGGCTTTGTCTTTGTAATATATTTACCGGAAAGCATGACCTCTTCAAGACCGCCGATATGGTCAGCGTGAGAGTGTGTAATGAGATACTTTTTTATTTTTGATATCGGAACCCCGAGTTCATGGAATGCCTGCGGGGTTTTAGTGCCACAGTCGATTAAAATATGATCATCACCTTTAATTATAAGGAGGTTGGTCTGATAGAGTTTTTTTGTAAAAGCACTCCCTGTTCCTATGAAAAAGAGCGAAAGCCGCCCGTCATTACCAAGTGACAGTTTTTCTTCTTCATTTTCCCTTATTTTATACTTCATTGGTATAATATCGGCCCGATTATTCATAAAAATTAAAATGCAAAGATATTCAACATTTTTAATATTTATATTATATATGTATATGTAATTATTAATTCAGGAGAAGTACATGTTGAAGGTTGGATTTGTCGGGTACAGGGGAATGGTTGGTTCTGTCCTAATGAAAAGAATGGTTGAAGAGGGCGATTTTAAGGGATTTGAAAAGGTTTTTTTCTCAACCTCGCAGACCGGGAAAAACGCTGTAATAGCAGGCGGTATTGAAACAGGCATTATGGAAGATGCTGAAAATATAGATAAGCTTAAACAGATGGATATAGTTGTAACATGCCAGGGGGGAGGCTACACTGAAAAGGTATATCCGCTTTTAATGGCTTCCGGCTGGAAAGGGTACTGGATTGATGCGGCTTCAACACTTCGGATGAAGGATGACAGCATAATAGTTCTTGATCCTGTCAACAGACCGGTAATCGATAAGGCACTTAAAAACGGCATAAAATGCTATGTTGGCGGCAACTGCACAGTAAGTCTTATGCTGATGGGACTAAACGGTCTTTTTCAGAACAACCTTGTCGATTGGGTCAGCTCAATGACTTATCAGGCATCATCCGGCGCAGGGGCCAAAAACATGAAAGAACTTCTTGCACAGATGAAGCAGCTCGGCAGCGCAGCCGGTGAAATGATAAATGACCCTGCATCCGCGATTCTAGAAGTGGACAGGCTTGTGTCTGAGAAAATGAGGGCAAGCAGTTTTCCGGTTGACAACTTTAAAGTGCCTCTTGCCGGCAGCGTAATACCATGGATAGATAAAAAACTTGAAAGCGGGCAGTCAAAAGAGGAATGGAAAGGGGTAGCTGAAACCAACAAGATCCTTATGACGAAAAAGCAGATTCCGGTAGACGGACTTTGTATAAGAGTAGGAGTCATGAGATGCCACAGCCAGGCTATTACAATTAAAATGAATAAAAATGTTCCGCTTGATGATATTTACAGCATTATCGCATCTTCAAATGAATGGGTTAAGGTAATCCCCAATGAGGTGGAAAACTCTATCAGGGACCTTACTCCTGCCGCTGTTTCAGGAACGCTTGCCATTCCGGTAGGAAGGATCCGTAAAATGAATATAGGTCCTGAATATCTTACCCTGTTTACAGTCGGGGATCAGCTTTTATGGGGAGCGGCAGAACCAATCAGGAGAATGCTTAATATAGCACTTGAACATCTGGGATAATTATTTTTAACGGTAAATTTTTTCTGCCTTTTTGATGCCTCCAGACAGGAAGCTTCAAAAAGGCATTTTTTTTACAGAAATTTTCCCTGCCGCCCTCAGATGTGCGAACTTACCTTTATCATATCTTCTTTTTTACCCATCATGACAAGTACATCATATTCTTCAAGTATCTCTGTCGGCTGGGGATTAAAAATCATCTCACCGTTATGTTTTTTTATCAGTACAATAATTACCCCGTAATCTCTTCTCAGATTTGACTGTATAAGATTTTTTCCCGCAAGGCTTGAACCTGAACTTATGACAGATTCCTCCATCTGCAGTTCAAGGTTATTTTCGAGTGTCGCAATATCAATAAAATCCACAACAGTAGGTTTTATCAGGATCTGGGCCATCCTTTTTCCGCCGATATAGTATGGAGAAAGAACACGTGTGGCGCCGGCTCTTTTCAGTTTTATCTCGTTTTTTTCCTCCGAAGCCCGTGCAAGGATAAATATATGAGGATTAAGTTCCCTTGCCGTAAGCGTGATAAATACGTTATCGGAATCTGATTTTACAGTAATGACAATAGCTTTTGCCTTTTTTATCCCTGCCTTGATCAAAGTATTGTCAAGTGTCGCATCCATCGGCAAAGACAGGTATCCTTCAGATTCAAGCTCTTCGTATATTTTTTCGTTATTCTCCAATATAACATTTTTCATTTTTCGCGCTTCAAGCTCGTCAACAATTATTTTACCTATGGAGCCGTATCCGCAGATAATGTAATGATCTGATAATTTACTTATTTTTTTTTCCACTTTTCTTCTCCCGAGGCTCTTGTGAAGGTCTCCCTCAACCAGCATTTTAAGTATGCTTCCCAATGTATAACCAGCGATGGTTATCCCTGTTGCAATTACGAACATTGTAATAATGCGTCCGGGCACTGAAAGGGTTTTTACCTCTTCAAAGCCCACCGTGCTTATTGTTATGATTGTCATATAAAATGCATCGAAAAAAGGCATTTTTTCAACTATGTGATAGCCTGCTGTTCCTGTAGTTATTGTAATTGCAAGAAGCAATAATGCTGTGCGAAGTTTTTTCAATATTTATTTCCTGAAACTTAAAAATTTGCAGCCGGATTTAAACCGGCTGCAGTATGATGCTATGCAATATACAAACACATTAGAGAGGCCGTTTCAGTAAGGCCATACCCAGTCTTTTATCTCACTCATGTCATCTCCGTGTTTTTCAATATATTCCTTGTGTGTAATAAGAATGTCCCTCATTTCCTGTTTGACATGGGCTCCTGTTTTGTCAAGTGCAGGAAGCCGGTCAATTACATCCATAACAAGGTGAAACCGGTCAAGGTCATTCATTACAACCATATCAAAAGGCGTAGTGGTAGTCCCTTCTTCCTTGTACCCCCTGACATGAAGATTTTTATGATTTGTTCTTCTGTAGGTAAGTCTGTGAATAAGCCAGGGGTAGCCGTGGAAAGCAAATATTACAGGTTTATCCTTTGTAAAGATGGAATCAAAATTCTTGTCTGAAAGGCCGTGCGGATGTTCGCTCTCAGGCTGCAGGGTCATGAGGTCAACAACATTTACTACCCTTACCTTAAGATCAGGAAAATTCTGTCTTAAGATATCTACTGCCGCCAGGGTCTCCATGGTAGGGATATCGCCGCAGCATCCCATTACAACATCAGGCTCAGCTCCCCCGTCGTTGCTTGCCCATTTCCAGATTCCTATACCTGCGCTGCAGTGTTTGATTGCGCTGTCCATATCCAAAAACTGAAGCGCGTTCTGTTTACCTGCGACAATTACATTTATGTAATCCCGGCTTTTAAGGCAATGGTCTGTAACCGACAGCAGTGTGTTGGCGTCAGGCGGAAGATATACGCGGACAATCCCTGCCTTTTTATTGATAACGTGATCAATAAATCCCGGATCCTGATGGCTGAAACCGTTGTGGTCCTGCCTCCAGACATGGGAGGTAAGGAGATAGTTAAGGGAAGCTATCGGTCTCCGCCAGGGGATTTCCCTTGTAACCTTAAGCCATTTGGCGTGCTGGTTGAACATTGAGTCTATTATGTGGATAAAAGCCTCGTAGCATGAGAAAAACCCGTGTCTTCCTGTAAGGAGGTAACCTTCAAGCCACCCCTGGCACATGTGCTCGCTTAAAACTTCCATGACCCGGCCGTCAGGCGATATATGTTCATCCTCCGCTATGATTTCTCCTGTTGATACCCTGTCTGTTACTTCGAACAGGGCTGAAAGCCTGTTCGATGATGTTTCATCAGGGCCCATGATCCTGAAGTTGGCAGCGTCCATATTGAGTTTCATTACATCCCTGAGGAATTTGCCCATTACCTTTGTAGCTTCTGCATAGGTTGTTCCCGGTTTTTCAACTGCTTCGGCATAATTTCTGAAATCAGGCATCTTGAGATTTTTCATGATGGCGCCGCCGTTCGAGTTTGGATTGGCTCCCATTCTTTTATTGCCTTCAGGTGCAAGCTCTTTTAGTTCAGGGATAAGCGCCCCGTTTTCATCAAAGAGTTTTTCCGGCTGATAGCTCTTCATCCATTTTTCAAGGATTTTTATATGGTCCGGTTTAGCGGCAAGCTCTGAAAGGGGAACCTGATGGGACCTGAATGAGCCCTCTGTTCTCTTGCCGTCGATAAATTCAGGACATGTCCATCCCTTTGGCGTTTTAAGTATAATCATCGGCCAGCGGGGTCTTCCCTGATATCCTTCAGTCCGGGCTTTTTTCTGAATCGCCTTTATTTCCCTGATAGCTTTTTCAGAAATTTCCGCCATCAGTGTGTGTGTTTTTACAGGATCGCTCCCTTCGACATAATAAGGTTTATATCCATAACCTGAAAACAGCATTTCAAGCTCACTTTGAGGCATTCTGGCAAAAATGGTTGGGTTAGCTATTTTGTAGCCGTTAAGGTGCAGTATAGGCAGCACAGCGCCGTCCCTGACAGGGTTCAGGAATTTATTTGAATGCCAGCTTGCTGCAAGTGCCCCTGTTTCAGCCTCTCCGTCTCCGACGACACAGCATGCTATAAGGTCAGGGTTGTCAAAGACAGCCCCGTAGGCATGGAGAACAGCATAACCGAGTTCACCCCCTTCGTGGATAGAACCCGGGGTTTCAGGGGCGACATGGCTTGGTATTCCGCCGGGGAATGAAAACTGCCTGAAAAGCTTTTTCATCCCTTCCTCGTCCTGTGATATATCGGGACATATTTCGCTGTATGTCCCTTCGAGATAGGTGTTGGCCACAAGTCCCGGGCCGCCATGACCCGGTCCTGTAATATAAATCATGTCAAGATTATATTTTTTGATCAGCCTGTTAAAATGAACGTATATGAAATTTAGCCCCGGCGTTGTTCCCCAGTGGCCGAGAAGGCGGGGTTTAATATGTTCAAGTTTAAGCGGTTCCTTAAGGAGGGGGTTATCCAGAAGATAAATCTGTCCCACCGACAGGTAGTTTGCCGCGTTCCAGTAGGCAATCATTTTATCAAGTTCATTTCCGGAAAGCGCTTTGTTTTTTTTGTTTACTGACATTTTTCTCTCCTTCATTTCTTATAGACGGTTTTAAACACTTATTTCACCGAGAAGCATTTTAAGCTCCCTGATCTGGGAGACAAGCTTGCTTCTGTCAAGGTTCTGAAATTTCTTTGGAACCATTTCCCGGCTTGTGCATTCCACCACAGCGACAAGGTTCTGAAGGTCTATCTCATGGGGATAGGCAGGAGGGACAAAGTCCCTGATTGTCTCTTCAAGATCGTCCCTTGTGATGATTACATGATTATTCATAGTCGCGGTAAATTTTGCCCGAATCAGAATAGCCTCAAGGTCTGCGCCCGATGAATCGAATTTGTATTTTTTCAACAGATCTGAAATGGAAATATCCTGCTGAACCTTGATTTTAAGTTTTTTGATAAGTGTATTAAAAAGATCTTCCTTTTCCTCGTTTGTTTCAGGGTAAAAGAGGGCAAGATGCTCCTCAGCTCTTCCCTGCCGTTTAAGGTCTATCGGGAGCAGGTCAGGACGGCACGTAATCAGAAACCAGATAATCTTTCCGCGGTATTCCGTGTTGCCCATAAAGGACGCCAGCTGGGCAAATATCCTGTTGCTTGTTCCTGAATCCCCCTCCTGGTTTCTGTTCCCCAGGAATGCGTCAGCCTCATCTATAAGAACTCCGACAGGGGCCATGGCTTTTAGAATATTAAGTACCTTTTCAAAGTTTGATTCGCTCACTCCCTGCCATTTGGACCTGAAATTCTTAAGCTTGATGATGGGAATCCCGATTTCACCGGCAAAGGCTGTTACCATGAATGATTTTCCTGTGCCGACAGGGCCTGAGACAAGATAACCCATCGGCAGAACGTCAAGCCGCCCCTGTTTAATGGCGCGGGCTGCGCTTTTAAAACGTTTTTTCACAAACTCATGTCCTGACACCATTGAAAGATCATGTTCGGATTCGACAAATTCAAGAAGCCCTGACGCTTCATTTTCTATTATCTCTTTTTTTCTCTGTTTCAGGTATTCAAGCGATATTGCCCTGTCTTCTTCGAAAGATTCCGCAGCAAGCTGGTTCAGGTTCATAAGATTAAGCCCGCTTGTGATTTTCGCGACCCTTTCAGGATTGAGGCGGTCTTCAAGAATCAGGGCATTCTGCCTGTCAATGAATTTAAGAAAACTTGTCCTCACTTTCTCATCCGGAATCGGGATATTGACCTTTACCGTGGAAGGAGACCTTACAAGGCGGGGGCTGATGTCGGATAGATTTTCCGTAAGGAGAATCACCGAAATATCTCCTTTTGTGAAGATAGGGTCGTTACTCCATCTGTTAAGGGTAACAAGACAGTACCTGTCTTCATCGCTCATTCGCGGGATATCGGAGTTTGATATTATGGTTTCCGCATAATCTATAATAAGGATTATCCTTAGTTTTTTCGGCAGGTTTAAAAGGAAATATTTTTCAAGATACTTAAACGCTTTCGAAGGATCTGATGACAGCAGTTCTTCAGCTTCAATATCCGGATAGCTTGATTTCATGATTTTAAGATAATCTTTCTGCATATCCTGCGAGCAGAAGTTTATCCCTGAAGACCTGTCGTAAAAGATTATAATATCCTTGTTGCCGAAAAGTACTTCGGATATGAATTCCTGTATCCTTACAAAAACAAACTCACCCTCATACATCTTGTTTGGAAGAAAATCCCTTATATTGCCGTTAAGAATGTAAAGGTTTGCGGTCTTTGAGCAGTATTTGTAGGATAGTTCCTGAGCCCAGGCAGGAAGTATTTTTATAAAAGGTAGATTTTTAACTATAAGCTGTTCTGTCATTTCCCCTCTCCACATAAAGATTAATCCCATAAGTTTTTATAAGTCAATACAGCGCATTAAAATAATTGAATATTAGAGCTTGCGCAGACTGATACGGCATATTAAAGTAGCAATTGTGATGAATTTAAATGAAATTGAGTCTATTGATATTTATACAGACGGCGGCTGCTCAGGCAATCCCGGCCCCGGGGGGTGGGGATTTGTGATCCTGTGCGGAGATGACGTACTGAAAGGTTCAGGCCGTGACAGAGAGACCACAAACAACAGGATGGAGCTTAAGGCTGTAATAGAAGCGCTCCATTCCTTAAATGAAAAATGCGGCGGGGTGATGAAGGGATGCGGCCCCATTAGCGTAAGGATCTTTACCGATTCAACTTATGTAAAAAAAGGGATCTCGGAGTGGATCGAAAAATGGGTAAAAAACGGCTGGAAAACCACTGATAAAAAAGATGTAAAGAACAGGGAGCTCTGGGTTGAACTTAAAGCCCTGTCAGATTCTTTTAACCCTGAGTGGAAGTGGGTAAAGGGGCATTCCGGCAATAAATGGAACGAGGAATGCGACCGCCTTGTGAGAGCCGAGATAGACGGCCGCTGAATGTTTGACAGAGCATGTCTTAATGTAACACGGTTAATATTATAAAGAAAGTTATCCGTATTTTATTCTGTTACAGGGCCCAGGTATCTGAATGCGGTTCCTCCGTCTGATGTAGTGACGTTTCCTGAGATATAATAATCAGTACCGTCAAAATTTACCGTTATTGTTCCTCCCGTGATTTCATACACTGTTCCGGTGGCATCCGGAAGAACAAAATTTATAATTATATAGGCATCATCATCGCATCTGAATTGTCCGGCAGCAGGGTCACCGCTGCTGAAATCATAATCATCCTGGGGAAATTCGAATTCTGATGAAAAAAATGTAATGGAGATGTATTCCCCTTTGCCGCTGCCAGGTTTGGGATAAAGATTCAGATCTTCAGAAGCTATTGTAATGTAATGTTTGTAAACTCCAGGGAAAGCCCCTCCGACCTCCCCGTCATTATTTATGTGAAGCTTTGCCATGCTGTATTCACCTCCAGCGATTTTAAGCCAGCTGTCCCCCAGCTCTGTCTCATCAGACCCGCTGTCGCAGCCTGTAATTAAAAGAACAAAAAGAACTGTAAAAATAAAAATGATTCTTCCTGAAATATTAAATAATTTCATATACCGTATCCTCCTGAAATTTTCATAAATTCTATGCCCGGGGAGGAGAGTCCAGCTATCGTGGAAATTACGTATTTTTAAGGTTTTCAGTAAAATATTTTGCTGCTGAGGAACTGTTTCCGTCTGTTTGCAGTCTGACTGAATCAATTTTAGTGATTAGTGAGTATATGAACCTGAAAGGGCTGTCATGAATATAATAAGCTACTGTCCCGGCGGGTTTGAAGGTGATATCGTAAGCGTAGAGGCCGACCTTAGGACAGGTATTCCCGGGGTAGACCTGGTCGGAATGCCGGATACCGCGGTGCGTGAGTCGATAGAGCGGGTGAGGATAGCGATAAAAAACTCTTCCTTCGATTTTCCCGGAAAACGGATTGTCGTAAATCTGGCACCGGCGGGGATCAAAAAAGAAGGGGCCTCCTTTGACCTGCCTATTGCGGTTTCAATACTGCAGAAAACAGGGCTTTTCGGAGACAACAGCCCCCGATCAGTCATGGTACTGGGCGAACTTCAGCTTTCAGGCATAATCCGCCCCGTAAAGGGTGTGCTCTCGGCAGTTATAGCGGGGGAAAGGGAGAAAACATTTGCCTATATAGTGCCGCAAGGCAATATAGAAGAGGCCTCCTCCTCGCGGGCTGACAGGATTTATCCGTGCAGATCTCTTTCAGATGCTGTTGAGCTGCTTAAGAATTTAACTGAAAACAGATTCCCTTTAATGCCGGAAATTGCTGCATCCCCCACATCTGGAGAATCAATGCGGCAGAAATACCATGCCGCCGACAGCGAACCCCTGTCGGATATTAGAGGGCATGAGTACCTTAAAAAAGCTCTTTGTGTTGCAGCGGCAGGGATGCACAACCTGCTTCTGTTCGGTCCTCCGGGAAGCGGAAAAACTCTGGCCGGCTCCCGGCTTGTCTCTCTGCTTCCCGACCTTGACCTTGAAGACTCCATCGAAGTTACGAGGATCTATTCTCTTGCAGGCCTTTTAAAACAGGGGACAGGACTTATAAAGCGTCCTCCCTGCCGCTCTCCTCACCATACATCCTCCATGGAAGGGCTTATAGGCGGAGGAAGGATAATAAAGCCGGGTGAGATTTCGCTTGCCCACAAGGGGGTCCTTTTTCTGGATGAAACCCCTGAGTTCCGCAAAAGCATCCTGCAGTGCCTTAGAGAGCCCTCGGAGAGAGGCAGGGTCGACCTTGCCCGCGCCGGAAAAAACTGCTGGTTCCCCGCCGATTTTCAGCTTATTCTTGCAGCAAACCCCTGTCCCTGCGGCAACAGGGGAAAGGATGACTCGGTGTGCCTCTGCAGCGATATAGATATATACAGGTACTGGAAAAAGGTGGGAGGCGCGCTCCTTGACAGGATAGATATCAGAGTCCCTGTAATGCCTGTTGATGCTGATATAATATCCGGCAGCAAGCCGGAGGAAAGTATTGATTACAGGAGCATGGTGCGCAATTCCACTGAAATACAAACTGAAAGGTATAAAGGGAAGCCTTTCAAGCGCAACAGCCGCATCCCCGCTGGAGAATGCGTTAATTTTATACAGCTTCAGGAGAGGAGCAGGGAGATCCTTTCAAAAGCTGTGAAGAAGTTTTCCTTTTCTTCCCGGGCAGTTCATTCAGTCATGAAGATAGCGCGCACCTGCGCCGATATCAAGGGAAACACCTCTATTGTAATCGATCATGACAGCCTGCTTGAAGCTATACAATTGAGGCGCTATGGCGACAGGGATTTTTTCTGGTAGCGCTCATACCGTTCCCTGTGATTTTAAATATTTTTATAACCAAACATCTCATAATTCTCTTGAATGATAGAGTGTGAATTATTTATATTATAAATATGAAACTATATTCCCGCGGACAGGTCTTTTTTTACTCAGTAACAAGCGCAGTTGTTCTGTTCCTTTTTCTCATAGGATTCGGCGTAATCAGGATAACTCCGCAAAAGAGCGTATCTTCAGATAAGCAGGATATCGTAAAAGAAGATGATTTTATCTATCAGACTCAGGCCCTGAAGGATGATCTTGTAAATGTAAATGATTCAGGGCAGTATCTGCCGGATGAACTGGAAAACATAAAGATATATCAGCAGCTCAATGAAGCAGTTGTAAATATTTCGATTGAAGTAGTAACACTTAACTGGTTTCTTGAGCCTGTACCCCAGCAGGGAGGCAGCGGTTCCGGCGCGATAATAGACAAAAGGGGTTTTATCCTTACCAATAAACATGTGGTTGAAAACGCCTACAAGGTGTTTGTAACCCTTGCCGACGGAACCCAGTTTGACGGAAATGTCATCGGCATAGATACTGAGAATGATCTTGCTGTTGTAAAAATAGAACCGGGTGATAAAAAACTGGTTACGATTCCCATGGGCGATTCATCAAAGCTTCTTGTAGGCCAGAAAGTTCTTGCCATAGGAAACCCTTTCGGTTATGAAAGAACGCTTACAACAGGCGTTATATCGGGACTGGGCCGGCCGGTTCAGCCAAGTTCAAGCAGCGGCTACATTGTTAAAGACATGATCCAGACAGACGCATCCATCAATCCCGGCAACTCAGGCGGACCTATGATAAATTCACGCGGTGAGATGATAGGCATTAACACAATGATATATTCTCCTTCCGGCGGTTCAATCGGTATCGGGTTCGCGGTACCAGTAAACACGGCAAGAAGGGTTGTTCCTGATCTTATTAAATACGGCAAGGTGAAAAGGGGCTGGATTGCGATAGAACCTGTCCAGATTTTTCCTGAACTGGTGAGATATGCGTCCCTCCCTGTGGAGAAAGGTATTCTTGTCTCTAAAACAGCACCGGGAAGCAAAGCTGAAAAGGCAGGGCTTAGGGGGGGTAAGGAACCTGTGAGGTACGGCAGGTCAACCTTCTATGTTGGCGGCGATATCATTATTGAGACAGACGGACTTGCTGTAAATTCTCTGGCTGATTTTTACAGCGCGCTTGAGGATAATAAACCCGGTGAGGTTGTAAAGGTGAAAATTGTAAGGGGAAAAAGGGAGCTTGAACTTTCCATTGAACTTGAGGAAAGACAAAAGGATTAAAAGGACCTGCTTTGATTAAATATAAAATATCATCATATTCCCGGCCGGCAGAAGAAAGAACCATGAGGCAAATAACACTTGAATAAATTTAAAGTCGCAGCTGAATTCGAACCTGCAGGTGATCAGATAACAGCAATAGAATCGCTATCCGCCGGGATAAAATCAGGGTCCAGGATACAGACGCTGAAAGGTGTAACAGGTTCCGGTAAGACCTTTACAATGGCCAAAATAATAGAAAATGTCAACAAACCTGTGCTTGTCCTTTCGCATAACAAAACACTTGCGGCGCAGCTTTACAGGGAATTTACAGATTTTTTCCCTGATAACGCGGTTGAGTATTTTGTCTCTTATTATGATTATTATCAGCCTGAAGCCTATGTACCGTCCAAGGATTTATATATAGAAAAGGACGCGTCAATTAATGACGAGATTGAGCGGCTGCGTCTGTCCGCGACATCAGCGCTGCTTGACAGAAAAGATGTAATAATTGTTTCAACAGTTTCGTGCATTTACGGGCTGGGCGATCCGAATTCATATAAAAACATGAAGTACCGTTTCCAGGAAGGGACAACCCTGGATACTTCGGAAATGGCAAGATATTTGATAACGATGCAGTATGAGAGAAACGATGTTACTCCTGTGAGGGGATGCTTCAGAATAAGGGGAGAGATAATAGAAATATTTCCCTCATACATGAAAAACGGCTACAGGATTGAGCTTGACTGGGAAAAGATTGTAAAAATAAACGAATTCAATCCTGTTACAGGCGAGATGTCTTCTGATTTTGATTTTATCACCCTTTATCCGGCGAAGCATTTCGTCGTACCGGAAGATCAGCTTAAAACTGCTGTGGTAAGGATAAAAGACGAACTTGCCCAAAGGTATCAGCAGCTTACCGCCGAAGGAAAGCTTGTCGAAGCCCAGAGGATAAAAACAAGAACTGAATATGATATCGAGATGCTTGAAGAAATGGGGTACTGCAACGGGATAGAAAATTATTCACGGCATATCGCCGGAAGGGCAGAAGGGGAAAGACCGGCGGTGCTGCTTGATTATTTTTCTGATGATTTTATAACATTTGTGGACGAATCCCATGTAACACTTTCCCAGGTAAGGGCGATGTTTGAGGGCGACAGATCAAGAAAACTAAACCTGGTGAATCACGGTTTCCGTCTGCCTTCTGCGCTTGACAACAGGCCTCTGTTCTACGATGAGTTTAATTCCATAATCAATCAGGTGATTTTTGTATCTGCAACTCCGGGCAAAGAGGAAAAAGCAAGATCCGAAAGGTTTGTTGAGCAGATAATCAGGCCGACCGGGCTCCTTGATCCCGAGATTGAAATTCTGCCGACAAAAGGGCAGATTGAACATCTCTACGGCGAAATAAAAAAAAGAATTGAAAACAATGAACGGACTTTGATTACAACACTGACCAAAAGGATGGCAGAGGATTTAACCGCTTACTTTGTTGAAACAGGACTTAAGGTAAGATATCTTCACTCTGAGATTGAAACATTTGAGAGAGTCGAAATACTTCGCGATCTCAGGGCCGGCGTAACTGATGTAATTATTGGAATAAACCTTTTACGGGAAGGTCTAGATTTACCCGAAGTTTCACTCATCGCGATAATGGATGCGGACAAGATCGGATTTCTCCGCTCTTCCACATCATTGATTCAGACCATAGGAAGGGCGGCAAGAAATGTAAACGGCAGGGTTATCATGTTTGCCGACAAGATTACAGATGCCATGAAAGAAGCGATTGAAGAAACACAGCGCAGAAGGGAAATCCAGAACAGTTATAATCTTCAGCACGGGATAACCCCTCTTACAATAAAAAAATCGATTCAGGATATTTTAAAACGAAAAATTGAAGAGAAGAAAAAAAGCAGCGAACTTGATGTGGAAATTATCAAGAGCAGATATAACATTATTAATAAAATCGATAAAAAGAAACTAATCAGGGAACTTGAAGCTGTAATGCTTGAACACGCCAAAAATCTTGATTTTGAAGATGCTGCTTTTGTACGGGATGAAATAATAAAACTTAAAGATACTGAATGACATATTTTACAAAATATTATATTATCTGTTTTATGAAAAATCCTCTTATCCATTTTGCCCTGCCTCTTTTTGTAATATTGTTTTTTGCATCATGTTCAAAAAAAGAACAGATAGCCATAATAGATCTTCCCGCGACCCAGGTTCTTGAACAGAATACAAATTTCGCAATTATTACATCTTCACATTTAAGGCTCAGGGAGGAACCTTCCATCAAGGCAAAGGCAATAACTACACTCTGGAAAGGATATGTACTTGAAATAATCTCAAGATCTACCAAAAAAGAGATTGTCGAAGGTTATGAGAATTACTGGTATCAGATAAACTATGACGGTCTTCGGGGATGGATATTCGGAGCCTATATCAGGGTCTTTCCAACAATTGAAAAAGCGCGGGAAGCTTCAAAAACCATGCAGCAGTAATAAAGCAAAACAGATTATGTAAAACAGATTGTTTTCTCAGGGTCAATCCTGAATACAGCATAATCCTTATCAAGTGTTTTATACGGAAAATAATCATAAAGAATTATTTTCATATTTTTTCCGGCCGGGGGCTGCGCTTCAATCCGGTAGTAACTTCCAAGAAAAGTTTTTTTTGTGATTTTGACCTTAATATGGTTGGAATTATTGTTTTCGCCGGCAGGACCTGACTCCCGCAAAGCGGTTATTTCGCAGGATTCAGGTCTGAAAAAAATATATGATATATTTCCTGCTTCAGTTAATGAAATTGTTCTTTCAGGCATATTGAATAACCCGGCGTCAGTCATAACTTTATCACCATTTATACCTGTTATTGTCAGCCAGTTTGATTCGCCTATAAACCGGGCTGCGAACCGGGACTTCGGATTGTGATAAAGGTTTAAAGGAGAATCTGTCTGTTCAATTCTTCCATTGTTCATAACGCATATCCTGTCCGAGAGGGAAAGTGCTTCTTCCTGGTCATGGGTAACATATATGGTTGTCAGTCCTGTTTTTTCATGGATTTCCCGTATCTCGTTTCTCAGCGTATTTCTCAAAGTCACATCAAGCGCGCTTAACGGTTCATCAAGCAGAAGTATTTCAGGCTCGGCTGCAATTGCCCTTGCAAGGGCTACTCTCTGTTTTTCCCCTCCGGAAAGCAAGTCTGTATTTCTGGCGGCATATTTTTCCATTCTTATAGATGATAAAAGTGACTCTGCCTTATTGGCAATTCTCTGTTTATCCCATCTTTTCGATTCAGGCCCGTATGTGATGTTTTTATATACATTTCTGTTCGGGAAAAGGGCATAATTCTGAAAAACTATTGATATATTCCTCTCCCGGGGCGGCAAGTCTGTTATATCCTTTCCTGAAAGAAAAATCTTTCCCTTATCAGGTTTGATAAATCCTGCGATAATCCTGAGCAGCGTTGTCTTCCCGCATCCCGACGGCCCTGATAATGTAAACAGTTCCCCGTTTTCAATGTGGAAATCAACAACTATATCAAAATCATCATAATGTTTGTAAATTCCTTTCAATTCAAGATATTTCATAATTCTATCCTTCCTGATTTATCAATTAGAAAAAAAGAAATAACGCAGGTGACAATCAGGATGGAGCCCATGGCGCATGCCTGACTGAAGTTATACGATCCGATAAGGCGATAAATGGCAACCGGAATGGTTGTGAACCTGTCAGGCGCTATCATCAGGGTGGAGTTTATCTCTCCCATTGAGAGGGCAAAGGCAAGTACGCCGCCCGTAATTATTCCACCGCGGACAAGGGGAAGTTCAATGGTGAATAATATTCTTCTCCTGCCGGCTCCTATGCTTTCTGCAGATTCAATAATGCTTCTGTCAATTTTATCATAGAAAACTGAGATGCTTTTAAATACAAGGGGGAGAAATATTACAGAATGCAGCATACTGAGCAGTACCAGCGGCTGGATTTCTATCTGAAAATCAGAAACAGCTTTCATATAGGAAAGTGAAAGAATAATTGACGATACGCCGAGACTCATGGCAAAAAACGTTTCAATCAATACTTTCATGACAGTTTTTTTTCTCTGAAGAAAAGAAAGCGCGGCAACGGAAACTGCGCAGGTTAATAAAGTATTGAATGAAGCAAGAATGAGGCTGTTTTTGACCGGACGGAATCCCAGCTCTGAAAAACTTTTTATATACCACCTGAGGCTGAAAACCGCGTCCCCGGCATGGGAGCTTTTAAACCTGAAAGATTCAAAAATTATCATAGCAAGCGGCATTATGATAATTATGAAAAGAAAAAGGAAAAACAGAACTATAAGAATTATCTGTAATAATGATGAAGATCGCTGTTTTTCAGGTATCCGGAAATTATCTGAATAAATCATGGATGTTTTTTTCTGAAAAAAAGAATAGATAAATAAAAATGAAAGAGTAACAAAAGACTGAAGCACTGAAAGCGAACAGGCCGCCCTTATATCCATTGATGTCCTTACCAGCCGGTATATCTCAACTTCGAGTGTTGTAAACTTCGGTCCGCCGCCAAGCACCAGTATGATTGAAAAACTCATAAAACAGAGGATGAAAATAAGTGAGAAAGCCGCAATGACCGGAGGCAGTATCTGCGGCAGCACGGCTGTCATGAAAACCCGCAGCTTTGTCGCACCCAGACTTTCAGCCGCTTCGATTATATCGCCGGATATCCTCTCCCATGCTGAACTTACAATCCTTATAAATAAAGGTGAATTGTAAAACACATGGGCAAGTATTATAGCTTTGAAGCTGTAGAGTATTAAAAACGGCGGTTTTTCAAGATTAAACAGTTTCATTGCGGCTGAATTTATCAAACCGTTATTTCCGAATAACAGGACAAAACCGAGAACCACAATAATTGACGGAAGAACAAACGGTACAAGGGTAATTGATTTTATAATATTTTTAAAAGGAAAATTGAAATTAACAAGTATGTATGCGCCTATCAGCCCCGGGATCATCGAAAAAAAAGCGCTGAAAAAAGCCTGTTTAAGTGTAAAAAGGAACACACTTTTAAAATATGATTCAGATAAACTATTTATAAGAGATGACGGTGAGACCCCTGATATCAAAAGATTAGCCAGAGGAAGATAGAAAGCGAGAAGAATAAATAAAAACGGCAGGGAATAAAAAACTGCCGCGCTTTTCTTTACCGTCATCTTTTTAATTTTCCTGGTCCCTGACTGCGGTAAGCCATTCTTTTATCCAGCTGTCAATATTTTCAGCTGCTTTTCCGCTGTCAAAAAGAAGATATGTTTCCGGTTTGAGAGCGACTCTGTATGAATCAGGGAGAGGTATATCCCTGACAGGAAACATCCAGTTTGTAAGGGGAAGTTCCTTCTGGAAATCATCAGAAAGGATAAAATCAATGAATTTTTCAGCCTCTTTCCTCTTTTTTGACCCTTTTACAATTGCAGCCCCTTCAATATGCATGTAATTACCGTTTTTGAATACCGCTGCTTTATATTTCTCACTGTTTTCATATTCAAGATGATATGCCGGGCTTGTCGTATAACTTAAAACCATAGGTGCTTCCCCGTTGACAAACAGGCCGTAGCCTGAATCCCAGCCTTCTGTGATTGTAAGTATATTGGGAGAAAGTTTTTTCCAGTATTCAATAAAATCATCCCCATAGGCCTTAACAGTCCAGAGTAAAAAACCGAGGCCGGGCCCTGAAGTTCTTGGATCCATCAGAATAATTGATTTACTGTAACTCTTGTCAAGAAGGTCATCAAGCGAGGAGGGCGGTACTGAGATTTTTTCGCTGTCATATATGATAGAGAAAAATCCGTAATCATAAGGCGTTATATGACCGGATTTATCAAAAACAAGTTTATCATCGATTTTTGACAATGCGCCTGAAGTATATTTTTCAAGTATACCGGCTGATATTGCTTTTTCCGCCATATTATTGTCTATGCCGATTACAATATCAGCTTCCGGTTTTTCCTTTTCAAGAATAAGACGGCTTAATACCTGGCCTGCATCGCCGGGTGAGACAATTTCAGTTTTAATTCCGGTTTTTTCTTCAAACAGCGGAAATACCTTCGGCCCCGGCCCCCATTCCGAAATAAAGGAATCATAGGCATAGATTACAAGATTTTCAGATACATTGCTTTTTTTTGAGCAGGAAACTGAAAACATCAAAAGAAAAACAATAAGAACCGCTGCAATAAAATTTTTCACAATAACCCTCCTGAAGATTTAAATCAGGGATATCCGCAATTGCTGACAGGATGTTAAGCCCGGTGCAGTCAAAACCGGACAGCAACATTCCAATCCAAACAGCTGGATTCCCGATAGAGTTTTTGTGCATATGAAAGGGGAATGAAAAATGTTGTACTCCCTACGCTGGCATTATCCAGATCAGGTTCAACGGGTATTATCTCAGGCTTAAATCGCCACCCCACATACACAGAAAAGTTATATTAATTATATTATTTTTAATCCAATAGTCAACAGTATCAGCTGTAAATAAATTTCTTTTTTCTTATATAGAGGACAAACGGCAGTCCGATAAATGAGACGCAGCCGGATAATAAAAATGCGTTACTTAAACCGAGAATATCTCCCGCAATTCCTGTAAAAACCAGTGCCGCGGAAATAGTAAGAAAATCAATCATTATGTAAATACTGCTGCTTACTGTAGGGTTTTTCCCGTTTACAGCCTGTACATAAGCAAGAATTACAGGTGCTGACGCGAAAGAGACAAACCCGGTCAGTATAATCAGTGTCATTAGAATAATTGTAGAAGTATTACCTGCAAACAGAAAAAGAAACATCAGAACAGGCGATAAGGCAGATATTACAAGCAGTGTGTTGTTTTTGCCGAATCTGTCAGAAATTGGTCCTGCCAGCATTGTGCCGGCGGCAGCTGATATCTGAAGGACTGAAAGAGATATACCTGAAAACCATAGCGAGTGGCCCCTGGATGTAAGGTAGGCAGGAAGAAAAGCGTTGAGCACTGATGAGATGCTTGACCTTGCAATCATGAGCATTAAAACCGGAAGAAAGAACCCTTTCATGGTTTTTAATACAAGAAAAAATTTCTCTTCAGAAACAGTTGATGCATTACGGTTGTTTTCATTGGAACTTTCATCCCTGAATTTCAGGATTACGGCCAAAGACATAATAAGAGCGAGAGGGAGAAGGAAATAAACCCTTCCCGGTCCCCAGAGTGATATGGCCGCAAGAATCAGCAGAGGGCCTACTCCCCGGGACATTTCGCCGCCGAACATATAAAAGCTCATTCCAAGCCCTATTCTGCTGCCTGAATGCTTTTTTATCATTACCGGCCCGATTATATGAAAAAAGCATGCGCTAAGTCCCATTATCAGAATCAGGGTTGAAAGAGCAAAATAAGAGGGTGCTGCGGTTATAAAACACATACTTGCCGCAGTTACCATAATTGAAACGGAAAGGACAAGTGCAACAGGTTTCCTTGATGCAAAATTGCCGATAACAGGGTTTAACAGCGCCGGCAGCCTGTGGAAAATGGATAAAAGTCCTGCCTGTGAATAGCTTATTCCGAGGGTCTGTATTATAAGGGGAAGGGCGGGTGACAAAAAATGGCTGAAAAGATCATGAAAAAAATGGGATGCTGAAACTGTTGCTACAGAAAATAAATCAAATCTTTTTTTCATACTGTAAAAACTCTCCCTGAACTAATATGAATAATTGCTTTTAAACCAGCTGTATAAAGCTGTAACACGATTGTAAATCGATATTCCAATCCTGTTTCTTATAAAATCAGAATCAATAGTTTTACTTATACCGTTGCAGTAAATTATCAATCCGTTTTCTGCAGGAATAACAGCTGTATAAAATATCAGCCCGTTTTTTTTGACTACAGGGAAAAAGGCAAGTGTAATTCTTTCAAGATTGCTCATTTTCATTACAAGAGAATCATCTGACACAGAGTAATCTATAAGATATTTATTGTTTCCGAACGTCGTATCCTCAATCATAGCTGTCATTGTGTGTTTTTCAGGCAGAAAAGTCTCTGCAGGGGCCGCATCAGTTGCCGGGGTGATTTGTCCGGATTGTATTTCTACTTTTGAAAAAAGGACTCTCTCTTCTTTATGGGAATAGGAATAATAGGTTATTCCTTCAAGTTTTTTTATATCAGTCAGAATATGAAAAGAATCCTTCATTATATTTTTTTTATCCCGTGAAGATGGGTATGAAAAATAAAAAACACTCTCAATTGCAGTATTGAAATCTGTTTTTTCAATATCTTTTAAAATTCTGTTTCTTTCCTTTAATTCGGGCAGCAGTTTGAAATCAAGGTGTGAAGCCGGATATCTGTCAATTCTCCCTTCACTAAGGAGTTTTTCAATTTCACTTTTTTCAATTCTGCTGAAAAAACGGCTGAATTCTTCATATTCTCCCTGTTTTTCATCGGAAAATGAATATATTGTAAAGAAAGAGAGCTGGAGCATTGTCAAGATTGAAAAAATCAGAGTTCTCATATAATCTCAAATCTAAGGTAATAGCACTTTAACATCAAGAGGTATTATGAAAATCAATATATGTTTTACCGGAGGCGGGACAGCAGGACATGTTTATCCGGGTCTTGCAGTTATTGAATCTTTAATGAAATTGTCAGTAGAAAAAAATATTGATCCTGAAATATTCTGGATAGGCTCTTCTTCCGGGATGGAAAAAAAACTTCTTGAATCAAAGGGTATTGAATTTTACGGTATACATACAGGTAAACTCAGGCGATATTTTTCATTTAATAATTTTACCGATATTTTTAAAATCAAGATGGGAATAATCAAGTCTTTTTTTATACTTCTCAGGAAAAAACCTGATGTCATATTTTCAAAAGGGGGATATGTCAGCGTTCCCCCTGTATTTGCCGGGAGATTGCTCGGTATACCGGTAATAACACATGAATCGGATTATACTCCCGGTCTTGCAACAAAAATAAATAAATATTTTTCAAAAATAATAATGGTCTCTTTTAAAGAAACCGGAAATTTTTTCACCGGGAAATATCGGGATAAAATTCTTGTTACCGGAAACCCTGTCCGTAAGTTGTTTTACTCTGCTGATCCCATCCGGGGAAGAGAACATCTCTCTTTGACTGAGAAAATACCTGTTATCCTGGTACTGGGCGGCAGTCAGGGCGCTCAGGAATTAAATTACCTGATAAACAAGCTGGCTGATATGCTTGTGAAGGATTATTATGTAATACATCAGACCGGAGAAAAAGGATATTCGGAATCATCAGATTTTCAGCATGAGCGGTATAAAAAATACCCGTTTTTAGGCAGTGAAATAGGAGATATTCTTGCAGCAGCTGATCTTGTTGTCTGCCGCTCAGGCGCCGGGACAATCCTTGAACTTGCCGCCGTCGGGAAAGGGGCAATTATAATTCCCCTTAGAGGAAAAGGGACCAGGGGAGACCAGGTTTTAAATGCTGATTTCATGAAGAATAACGGTGCGGCTGTTGTAATGGATGATGATGAAATAAATCCGCAAATACTGTATAATACTGTCAGGAAATTATTATCTGACAGGAATAGAATCAGGAGTATTGAAAAAGCTGTTAAATTGCTTGACAGGGCAGACTCTTCATATCTGATTGCTGAAAAAATATTAAATCTTGCCGGAGATGGAAATTGAATAACATACCGCTTGTCCCGATAGATATTTTTTTTATCATTGTAATTCTTTTTTTTACAATAAGATGTATTATTAAAGGGTTTATAACAGAACTGATGTCTGTTGCCTCTGTTGTCGGAGGTATTACCGCAGGCTTCTTCTTTTCACCGGCGTTAAGCGCTGCGATTGACAAATATATCGGTATTTCAGGGTGGAACAGGCTTATATCTTTTTTGGTTATTTTTCTTACCGTTTACATTGTCCTTAAACTTATCGAGAGAGGATTTTACAGCCTGATAGAACGGGTCAGCCTTGAAAGGCTTGACCGGTCTCTCGGTCTTTTCCTTGGTCTTTTTGAAGGTATTGTGATAGTACTTATCATAATTACTGTAATCGATGTTCAGCCGGTTTTCCCTTCTGAAAAGATTTTATCAGGCAGTCTTATAGCAGAATATGCAAGAAAAATAATTATTCTTATTCCGGAACCAAACACAATTCCGCCTCTGATTTAGGCGTATCAAGGGAGCTTTTACTGGATGTTTGATAACATAATTGGACACACCTCCGTTATGGAGCAGATGAAAAAAGAAATAAGCACTAATGCTTTTCCGCCCGCAGTTCTTTTATCAGGACCGCTATACACAGGAAAACAGACAATCGCACTTGAAACAGCCAGGGTCATAACCTGCAGCGAAAAAGCAAACTGGAATTGTAAATGTGAATCATGCAGAATGAACCGTGTACTTTCCAATCCATCTATCCTTCTAATGGGATCTGATTTGTTCATACCTGAAATATCTACCGCAAAAAAACTGCTTGAGAGAAAAAGAGAGGCTGTAAGCTGCTTTCTTTTTATCAGGAGTGTGAGAAAGCTTCTAAGACGGTTTGATCCGGTTTTTACTGAGGAAAATGACACTAAATATAAAAAAATATCTGCATTGGTTAATACAGTCCAGGATCTGTTAAATGATTTTGATCCTGAATATCTAAAGGGTGAAAATGTATTTGATATAGATTTAAAAAAAGCTGATATAATCCTTGAGCATTGTAAAACAATAATCAAGGATTATAATTTCAGCAGCATACCTGTTGATCAGATACGCAAAGCTGTTTACTGGCTCAGGTTTTCCGGTTACAGCAGCAAAAAAGTCATTATTATTGAAAACGCTGAAAATATGAATGACAGTTCAAGAAACGCACTTCTTAAAATACTTGAAGAACCGCCGGGAAATACATTTTTTATCCTTCTTACAAGCCGTCCCGGAGAAATTATTCCTACAATCAAATCAAGGCTCCGCAAATATGAACTTGCAGGAAGGACAATCGCAGAAAATAAAATTGTCATTGAAAAAATATTCAGGGAGGAATCTGCAATTTTTACTGACCTGAAAAATTATCTGAATTCTTCAATACCTGAAATTGAAATAATTAAAAAAGCTGCAAAACAGTTTATATTTGATCTTTTTGATAATTCAAGAGAGGAAGAGGGAATAGGCCCTGAAGTCCGGAATATTTTAAAAGCGCAATATTCACAATATTTTCCTGAATTTCTTGAAGAACTTTCAAGGCTTTCTTCAGAGCTTTTAGGCAGCAGTGAATTTATTGATGATTCACCCGGCAGACTTTCTTTAATCAGCCATTTTGGGTATCTTATAAATGAAAGCTACAAAGGGTTTGACATATTAAATATAAATCACGAACTTCTGGCAGAATCAATGTTTCTGGAGCTTAAAAAAAGAATATGAGAAATTTCCTGAAGAAAGCAATCAAACGGATACCCCGACTGGATGTTAATCAGATCATAAAATTGGTAACAGTATTGTCAGATGAATATGAGCTTCTTGAAATAGTTCTTGATTCAATGACCACCGGAGTAATTGTAGCTGATAAAAGTGATAATCTGCTGTTTCTCAATAAAGCTGCCCACCGTATGCTGAATCTCTACACTCTGAATGAAAATGTCGAACGCAAAGTCTGGGAAGTAGTAAAGGATCCCTCAATCAATAATTTTCTTTGCAAATATCTTGCAGGGGAAGATGATACCAAGCCTGTAAGTATTTTTGTCGGTGCAAATGAGAGTGAGTCCAGGCTTCTTGAATTCAGAATCGTCCCACTGGTTAAAACAAATTCCATCATAGGCAATGTAGTCACAATAGAAGATGTTACAGACAAAAAAATAAAGGAATCAAAACTGAGGAGGGCGGAAAGTCTTGCATCACTTACCACCCTTGCCGCAGGTGTCGCCCATGAAATAAAAAACCCTCTCGGCTCCATCAGCATCTATCTTCAGTTGATGGAAAAAACAATTTCCAGAAACAGCGAGAACGATATCTGCAGCAGCATAAAGAACAATATTTCAGTCATCAAGGAAGAAGTGGAACGTCTTAATAAAATTGTTGTTGATTTTTTATTCGCGGTAAGACCAATTGATCTTGATTTAAATAATGAGAATTTAAATAAAATAATACTTGAAACGCTGGAACTGTTTACTCCGGAACTGGTAAAATCAGGAATTATAGTCGATACAGATTTATGTCCAAAGATCCCTGACCTTAAACTTGATAAACGGTATATCAAACAGGTGCTTATAAATCTTATTAAAAATGCTGAACTGGCTATGAGCAAGGGCGGCAGTTTAACTATTACCACTGAGTGCAGGGATAACCAGGCAGTGCTCAAGGTAATTGATACAGGAACGGGAATACCGGATAATATACTCTCGAGAATTTTTGAACCTTATTTTACTACAAGGGATTTCGGATCAGGAATTGGTCTTACTATTGTTTATAAGGTTGTTAAAGAACACAAAGGCGATATTTCAATTAAAACGAAAGAAAATAAAGGAACTACCTTTATTATAACTTTTCCTCTGCCGCAGACAGAACAGAGACTTATAGAATATGAAGGGGACGGTGATGAAATTCTCAATCCTGATAGCTGATGACGAAAAAAATATAAGAACAGGCCTTGGACAGGCTTTGAACGAAGAAGGCTATAGAACCTATCTCGCGGCGGACGGAGCAGAAGCTTTTTCCATTTATTCGAAAAACAGTATTGATCTCGTAATAACAGATCTTAAAATGCCTGAAATCTCAGGAGAGGAACTCCTTAAAAAAATTACCAATGAGAATAAAAACATACCTGTAATAATATTGACCGGACACGGTACTATTGAAAAAGCTGTTCAGACGATGAGGGACGGTGCCTATGATTTTATAACAAAACCGCTCAATCTCGACCATCTTTATCTGATAATAAAAAGAGCTCTTTCCAACCGGGAACTTCAGATTCAGCACAAGGCGCTACAGGAAGAGGTTGAAAAAATAAAGAACAGGAGCAGATACCTTAATCTGGTAGGAAAAAGCAATTCCATGAAAAAAGTTGTAGAAACAATTGATCAGGTGGCAGCTACCAGGGCATCAGTTCTTATTACTGGTGAAAGCGGCGTTGGGAAGGAAGTAGTTGCAGATGTAATACATAATCTTTCAGACAGAAAGGATAAACCTTTTATTAAGGTTCATTGTGCAGCTTTATCCGAATCTCTTCTTGAAAGTGAACTTTTCGGACATGAAAAGGGTGCATTTACCGGGGCGATAGCGAAAAAAAGGGGCAGGTTTGAACTTGCCCATAACGGCACAATTTTTCTCGATGAAATCGGGGAGATAAATCAGTCTGTACAGATAAAACTTCTGCGTGTTCTTCAGGAAAGAACATTTGAGAGGGTCGGTGGAGAAGAAACTGTAAGTGTTGATGTCAGGATTATTTCTGCGACAAACAAGGATCTTGCAAAAGAAGTTGAAAAAGGCAATTTCAGGGAAGATCTTTATTACAGGTTAAATGTTGTAAATCTGCATATACCGCCGTTAAGGGAAAGGCAGGAGGATATTCCTCTGCTGATTGCGGTTTTCCTTAAAGAAATTACAGAAGAAAACGGTAAAAAAATTGACGGCATAGATACCAAAGCACAGGCCGCTCTTTACAACCACAAATGGAAAGGAAACATAAGAGAACTTAGAAACTGCATAGAAAGTTCTGTTGTAATGTCAAAAGGCAATATAATACTTTATGAAGATCTTCCTGTTTCAATTAAAGATGAATCAAACGATAATAATATAATTATCAAGACAGGAACTCCGTTATCCGATGTAGAGCGTATTGTAATCAACAGCACCCTTAACATTCTTAAAGGCAATAAAAGCAAAACAGCCGAAGTTCTCGGTATAGGAAGAAAAACGCTTCACAGAAAGCTTAATGATTATAATATTGAATAATCAGGATGGTCTGATAAAAACCCGAAGTGAAATCAGCCTGCAAAATCAAACTGCGCTTTCATCAAAATAATAATTGCCGGTAAAAATATACTCAGGTTTTGAAGTAACATAGACATGATTGTCCTCCCTGTCCCATTCAACGTATGCGGCATTGTTTTGAATCATTACCAGATTTTCATTCTCATAACCGTTAAGTGATGCTGCAATGGAAGCAATTGAACATATGAGTGAATTGTCAATATTCCTTAACGGTATCCAGTGCCTCAAACTTATACTGTTGCGGGCGGAAGGAAAGACAAATACAGGCAGGCTGTCAGAATAGGCAGGGCTTTTAATAATCCTTGCACTTAGCTCTTTCAGTTCTTTAGCCGGTTTGTTTTCAGGAAAAAAAACCAGCGCGTGTTTTATAAGATCAATTTTTGTGTATGTGTAAGTATGATTATCAATAACAAGGTTTTCAATAATACCTGTGTTGAAGGAAGGCTCTCCAACAGAAATACGAAAATTAGTACTGTCTATTATCTGGACAGAAAGAGCGATGTCATTATTGATTATTTTTATTACTTTGCTGTTAATTGATATTGTATCAAAAATAAATCTTGTTGCGATAAGCGTTGAATCAGTTAAGCATGAATACAGTTTTCCGTCAGGCGAATAGGTTTTTATAACAATTTTTTCCCGATCTGCGGAGATGACAAAAATGATTCCTTTGGAACCGACTCCTGTATGCCTGTCGCAAATATTCACTGCTGCTTTTGACAGCAGTGAATTGTTAAACAAATTTATATTTCTTATATCTGAAAGGATAAAATCATTTTTTAATAAATGTATTTTATAAAAATTAATATCCACAGTTTTTAAAGTTATTTAAAAAAACTCTTGTGAAGCTTTTTAATTGTTTCATTAATTTCATCCTGGGGAAGAACCATGGAAAGGTTTACCTCGGATGCTCCCAAAGAAATCATTTTGACAGATGCAGGATACAGGGTTTTAAATATGTCTGAAATCAATGAAGAGTCTTTCCATATATTTTTTCCTACAAGGCAGATAATACCATTGTTATATTCAACTGTAGTTTTACCGATCTGTTCAAGCTCAGTCAATATAAGGCCGATGTTGCGTACATCTTCTATGGTCATGGATACAGAAACCTCTGAAGTTGAAATAAGATCTACCGGTGTTTTGTATTTACTGAAAATCTGAAATATCTTTGATAAAAAGCCGTAAGCATTCAGCATTCTTGAAGAAGTGATGTTAATAAGCGTAATGTTCTTTTTCCCTGAAATACCGGTTAAACCTGTTCCTGAAGTTTTATCAATAATTGCAGTTCCAGGGGAATCAGGATTTTTTGTGTTTTTAACTATAACAGGTATTTTTTTCTCAACTGCCGGCTGGATAGTTGAAGGATGAACAACCTTTGCACCAAAAAAAGCAAGCTCTGCAGCTTCAGCATAGGATATACTTTCGATCCGTTTTGCATCGCTTACAATTCTGGGATCAGTAGTAAGAATGCCGTCTACATCTGTCCAGATCTGCACCTCTTCAGCATCAAGCGCTGAGCCGATTATTGCGGCAGTGTAATCTGAACCGCTGCGGCCCAAAGTAGTTATATGTCCTTCTTCTGATGAACCGATAAAACCCTGAGCAATAACTATTTTACCCTTTTGCGGCTTTACAAACTCACGAATTTTTGGATTTGTTATTTTGAATATTGGAGCGGCATTTGAAAAATTGTCATCAGTAATAATGAAATCCCTTGAATCAAGAAGTTCCGCATTGATCTTTCTCTCAATAATTCTGTGATATATAAGCAGTGTTGAAAGTCTTTCACCAAACGAAAGCAGCGTATCCGAACTTTTCGGTGAGCATTCCTGCAGAAGATACAGCCCCCTTGAAAGGGAGGAAAGCTGATCAAAAAGTGTATTCAGTGATTTTAAAGCAGCTGCAAGATTTTCACCTGTCAAAAAGGCTTCTGCAGCGTCAATATGTACTTTTTTAAGGATATCAATTGTTTCGATTATTCCATCTTTATCTTTCTGGAATGAACAATTGGCTATATTTATAAGACGGTCAGTTGTTTTGGCCATTGCTGATGCAACAAGAACAGGAGCCCTGTCTATCATGCTGTTTGTTATGTCAATGGCTTTATCCATCCAAAAACTGTCCTGTACTGAAGTCCCGCCAAATTTAATTACAATCATATTTCTGCCTTCTCAATTAAATGTGTGTCTAATTGATTGTTGCTAACATATATGAGATATTATGTCAATAATTATACAGGAAGGGCTGTTATGCTTAACGATATTGAAGAAAAAACTGAAAAAGCATTTAAATCCTGCAGCACAGGAAATATGAATGGAATAAGGACCGGAATAATCCTTGGTTCCGGACTTTCAGGTGTAAGAAATTCAATTAGCGGACAGGAAATACCGTTTTCTGAAATTGAAGGATTTCCTGCTCCAGGCGTAAAAGGGCACTCGGGAATACTTAAAATCTCACAGCAATGCGCTGTCCTTGCCGGAAGATTCCATTACTATGAGGGACATGGTCTTGACGATGTAGTTCTGCCTGTTTTTCTCCTTAAAAAACTTGGAGTTGAGAATATTATTATTACCAATGCGGCAGGCGGAATAAACAGATCATATTCACCCGGTGAGCTTGTCCTCATCAGTGACCATCTTAATTTGACAGGTGTTAATCCTCTTATAGGAAAAAATATTGAAGAATACGGACCGAGGTTCCCGGATATGAGCAGCGCCTACAGCAAATCTCTTATTGAAAAAGCTCTTGAAATAAAGCCAGGTCTTAAGAAAGGTGTTTATGCCGGACTTACCGGTCCGTCTTATGAAACACCGGCAGAGGTCAGGATGCTGGCAGCTATTGGCGCAGATCTGGTTGGAATGTCTACAGTAAATGAGGTTATTGCAGCGCGCTATCTCGGTATCAACGTACTTGGAATATCATGCGTAACAAACATGGCTTCGGGAATACTTGAAAAACCGCTTGATCACAGCGAAGTAATTGATACAGGTAAAAAAGCGGAAGCTGAATTGACCGGACTTGTTCTGGAACTCATCAGGAGATTAATTTAACCATTCATGCGCGCCAATGAAAGAATAACCGGGAATACTCTTGAAATTATAAGAAAAGCAATAAATGAAGCAGACGGCAATGAGGTCATGTTCTGCGGCAGACTTGATTCCAAAGGAATGATTGAGTCTGTCATTATCGCTGCAAGGGGCAATGAAGAAGCAGTCCCCGCAATCGAGTCTTTTATTGAAAAAGGCGAGGTTGTAATCCACAACCATCCTGACAGCGTTTTAAAACCCAGCAATGCGGATTTGAGAATTGCTTCAATTCTTGGTTCCCAGGGAACAGGTTTTATAATAATCGATAATACCGCGGAAAATATATATGTAGTTGCAGAACCTCTTGTATCCAAAAAAAGAAAGAAAATAAGAACAGATAAACTCGCGGATAAAATTTCTCCGGACGGTGCGCTGTCAAAACTGTTTGAATATTATGAACCCAGGGATTCCCAGATAGAGATGCTTATATCTGTCGCGGAATGTTTTAATAGTGAGAACATGCTTATTGCGGAAGCAGGTACAGGAGTCGGCAAGTCTATTGCCTATCTGCTTCCTGCTTTTCAGCAGGTAATCAACAATGATGAAAGGGTGGTTATTTCCACCAACACAATCAATCTTCAGCATCAGCTGCTTGAGAAAGATATTCCGCTTGTTAAAAGTATTTTAAAAACTGATAAAAAAGCAGCCCTGATCAAGGGAAGGTCCAACTATCTCTGTTTAAGAAAATATTATGAATATATCAATGAAAATTCTCTTTTCAGAGACGGGGAAGATAAAGGAATCAGCCTTATAAGGGAATGGGCTTCTGTAACAGAGACAGGAGACAAGGCCGACCTGCCTGTTGTTCCTGATTATACTGTCTGGAATGATATATGCTCTGAATCTGACTACTGTCTCGGGCTTTACTGTCAGTACAGGGAAAAATGTTTTGTGATAAAAGCACGAAAAAATGCATCATCAGCTTCTATCCTTGTTGTTAACCATCATCTTCTTTTTTCTGACATGGCGGCAAGAAGTTCCGGAGCCGGTTTTAACGGAACAGCTGTGCTTCCCGCTTTCAGGCATGTTGTTTTTGATGAAGCGCATAATATTGAAACAGCTGCAACTTCATACTTTTCCATGATACTTTCAAAAGGATATATATTAAAAACCTTTAAAAAAATCTACAGCAGATACCGCGGCAAGGTTTCAGGACTATACCTTTTCCTTGAGGCCGGTACAATTCAGCATCAAACCAGGGTTGCTGAACTTCCGCAGATGATTTCAGATACACTCGGCTTATATGATCTGCTTGAGAGTGAAGCTGAGAAAAAAATAACAGAAAGACAAAATATTAAAATTGAAAAATCCCTTTTTTTTGATGATATATATTCAGCACTTTTTGCCTTTAAAAAAAACATGCTCAGGATATATAATCTGCTTGATGATATTTCACAGGATCTTGATATTTCACCGGATGAAGATTCAAGGATATATGAGCTTGCCCTTATAAAAGGAAAAATTAAAGGATTGATCTCCACTGCTGAAATTATACTTGATGCAGATGAAGACTATGTTAGCTGGATAGAAAAAGGGAAAAGCACTGTTTTTACACTGACCCCGCTTGATGTAAGCAAGGTGCTGAGAGATACAGTCTATGAAAAAATCTGCAGTATAGTTTTTACATCCGCGACTTTAAGTATAAGGGAGTCCTTTGATTTCTGGAAAAAAAGAATAGGCCTTACTCTCCAGAACAGGGAAATTACTGAAAAAATATTCAAGTCTCCTTTTGATTACAGAAAAAAGGTATTGCTCGCTGTCCCTACTGATATAAAAGATCCTTCTGATCCGTTATATACCAGCGAACTTTCAGCATTTGCCCTTAATATTATAAAAATATCTGAAGGTGGAGCTCTTCTTCTTTTTACATCTTATTCAATGCTTATGGATGTTTACAGCAGAATAAAGGATGATGTCATAAATACAGGAATTACAATTCTGAGGCAGGGCGAGTTTGACAGATTCAGGATACAGAAAATATTCAATGAAGATAAAAAAAGTGTTCTCCTTGCAACAGATTCATTCTGGGAGGGAATAGACAGTCCTGGTGAGACTTTAAAAATAGTTATTATCTGCCGGCTGCCCTTTAAAGTACCATCAGACCCTGTAATTCAGTCAAGACTTGAAAAAATTGAAAAAGAGGGCGGGAATCCATTTGCAGATTACTCACTCCCTGAAGCTGTTATAAGGCTGAGGCAGGGATTCGGACGGCTTATGAGGAGAAAAACTGATACAGGTATTGTTATTGTAACAGACAACAGAATAGTAAAAAAATCCTATGGACAGGTTTTTATTGCTTCACTGCCGGAAACTTCAAAATGTATAAGTGATATGGGGCAGATAGAAGAAAAAATTGAATCATTTCTTTACAGCTGAAATTATACGGCTGATATCAATAAAAAAGGCTGATGGAATTAACCTACAGCCTTTTTTATTTCAGTGATTGTGAAACTTTTTATTCAACAATAGCAACAATATCTGCAGCTTTAACAATCAGATAGTCTACATTTTCGATTTTGATGGAAGTTCCGGCATATTTGTCATACATAATTTTCTGCCCGACTTTTACCTTGATTGCATCTTTATCATCGCCGATAGCGGAAACAACACCTGTCTGTGTTTTCTCCTGTGCAGTCTGCGGTATAAACAGGCCTCCTTTTGTTTTCTCTTCTGACTCCGTAATCTTAACTAACACCCTGTCGCCTAATGGTGTGATTTTCATTTGTATCCTCCTGAAAGACTGTTAAATTATTTGATTTAAGTTAATATAAAAATAACAATAAAAATATACGAATCTTGTTAATAATGGTCAAGATAAATAATACCGCAGGATTTCTGTAAAATCTGTAAGATTTGAAATAATACTTCCTGATTTATTATAAATTGTGTCATAAGTAATCAGTATTAAGGATAAAATTAATTAGTGCGTATTAATGACACATGAAGAAATCCGGTCATAATAATATATTTTTTAATTATTTAATAAATGCTTGTATTATAAGGAATTATTAAATATCGATTAAAAGTTCAGATTGGCACACATATTGCAAATATATAGTTGTTTGGGAGGTGCAATATATGTCAGCAACTATTACTAAAGTCAAAAAAGCAAAAAAAACCGGTGATGAGAATACACTTTCGATCTATTTGAAAGAAATAAACAATATTCCTCTTTTATCAAGAGAAGATGAAGAAAAATATGCAAGGCTTGCTGCTTCAGGTGATAAAAGCGCAAGAGACATTCTTGTGAAGTCAAACCTCAGGTTTGTAGTAAATGTAGCAAAAAAATACAAAAATCAGGGCATTCCGCTTTCAGATCTCATAAATGAAGGTAACATTGGTCTTCTTAATGCGGTTGAGAAATATGATGTAGACAGGGGATACCATTTCATATCTTATGCAGTCTGGTGGATTAAACAGGCTATACTTAAAGCAATTGGTGAAAAATCCAGAATGATAAGACTGCCGCTTAACAGGGCAGGAGAGCTTGTGCAGATCGAAAGACTTAAAAAGGAATATATTGCATTAAACGGCAGTGATCCTGATCTCAGGGATATTGCTTCAGATTTAAGTCTTACAGAAGAACATGTAAGGGAGATGATAAATATTTCCCGCGAACATATATCAATTGATACACCTGTTTCATCAGGTGAAAGAGATTCTGCCAAAATATCTGATTACATTGAAGATACACGCTACAAACAGCCTGATGAATTTATAATTGACAGATCACTTAAAGAAGAGATAAATAAACTTCTTGCCACATTATCCGGTAAAGAAGCAGATATAATTGAACAGCGGTTTGGCCTTAACGGTGAGACTCCACAGTCGTTAAAGGAAATTGGCGACAGATTCAATCTTACAAAAGAAAGAATCAGGCAGATAGAAAAAAAAGCTCTTGAAAGACTGAAACACGTTTCAAGAAAGCAGTATCTTGAAGCCTATATTTAATATCCAATAATAATTATTCTGTGTTTATCGATAACCTTTGGTGATATATGTTATTGCCAGGGGTTATCTTGACATATAATTGATAATATTTTAGTCTAATATCTGTAAAAATCTCAAATAAATACTACTGGTAATAAGCAATTATTCAATCTGGTAGAAAACAATCTGGAGGTCAGTAAAATAATGTCTATGGAAAAATTTGTTTACTTTTTTGGTGGCGGAACATCAGACGGTAAAGCTGAAATGAAACAGCTGCTTGGCGGTAAAGGCGCTAATCTTGCAGAAATGACTAATATGGGAATTCCGGTTCCTCCCGGTTTTACAATTTCAACAGAGGTCTGTAAAGTTTATTATGAAAACAATAAAACCTATCCTGAAGTTGTCAGAAAACAGGTAAAAGAAAACCTTGAAAAACTAGAAAAACTTCAGGGTAAAAAACTTGGCGATCCTTCTGATCCCCTGCTGGTATCAGTAAGGTCAGGCGCAGCTGTTTCCATGCCTGGAATGATGGACACAATCCTTAACCTTGGACTTAATGACAAGGCAGTAGAGCAGCTTGCTGTAAAAACTGGGAATCCAAGGTTTGCATGGGATGCTTACAGACGTTTTATTCAGATGTTCGGTGATGTCGCAATGGGTGTTCCTCATCATGATTTTGAAGCTATTCTTGAATCTGTAAAAAAAGAGAAAGGTGTCGAAAATGATATCGAGCTTACAGCAGATGATTTCAAGAAAGTCGTAAAACTATATAAAGAAGCTTACAAAAATTTTTTAAAGGAAGATTTTCCCCAGGATCCCATGGTTCAGCTTTGGGCAGCGATAGATGCGGTTTTCGGCTCATGGAATAACACAAGAGCTATAAAATACAGGGCCATTAACGGCATTGTTGGTCTGCTGGGAACTGCTGTAAACGTACAGACTATGGTTTTCGGTAACTACGGGGATACTTCAGGCACAGGCGTTTGTTTTTCAAGAGACCCTTCAACAGGTGAAAATTATTTCTACGGCGAATATCTCATGAATGCTCAGGGAGAAGATGTCGTAGCAGGTATAAGAACTCCTGAAACATTGAAATCGCTTGAAAAAGAAAATCCTGAGATGTACAGGCAGCTTGTTGGTTTCAAGGAAAAACTTGAAAATCATTTCAAGGATATGCAGGATATAGAATTTACGATTCAGCAGGGTGTTCTTTATATACTTCAGACAAGAAACGCTAAAAGAACAGGTCCTGCAGCTATCCGCTGCGCTGTAGAAATGGTTTCTGAAGGTATGATCAGCAAAGAGACAGCTGTAAAGAGGGTAACACCCGAGCAGCTTGATCAGCTTCTCCATCCGATGATTGACCCCAAATTGAAAAAAACACTTAAAGTTCTTACAAAAGGACTTAACGCTTCCCCAGGCGCTGCCTGCGGACAGGTAGTATTTACTGCAGATGAGGCAGAACACTGGGCAAAAGATGGCAAAAAAGTACTTCTTGTAAGAAAAGAGACATCACCGGAAGATATCGGCGGTATGGTTGTTGCCCAGGGTATTCTTACATCAACAGGAGGTATGACAAGTCATGCAGCTGTTGTTGCCAGAGGAATGGGGACACCTTGTGTTGCCGGCTGTAAAGATCTTTCAATTACCGGAAAATCAATCAAGGTAAAAGGACTTGAAATCAAGGAAGGCGATTATATTACCATCGACGGTTCAACAGGAGAAGTTTTCAACGGTAAAATTGATCTTGCAAAACCGAAATTCGACGACAGACTGACAAAATTCCTCACATGGGCAGATGAAATCAGATGGTCTGCGGAAAGAAAAGGCCTTCCAAAAGGTTTTCTCGTCAGGACCAATGCAGACCAGCCGCATGATGCAGTAATTGCAAGAGAATTCGGCGCGGAAGGTATCGGACTCTGCAGAACTGAACACATGTTCTTTGACGCGGAAAAGCTTGAAATATTTCAGCAGATGATTGTTGCTGAAGATGTGGAAACAAGGAAAAACGTACTTAAAAAACTTATTGTTCTTCAGCAGAAAGACTTTGAAGGTATTTTTGAAGCAATGAACGGCCTTCCTGTTACAATCAGGCTTCTTGATCCGCCGCTTCATGAGTTTGTGCCTAAAACACCGGAAGATACAAAAGCTCTTGCAGGTAAAATCGGTATTCCTGTAGAAAAACTTCAGTCAAAGATTGATTCGCTTCATGAACTCAATCCGATGCTTGGCCACCGCGGCTGCCGTCTGGGTGTAACATATCCTGAAATATATGATATGCAGGTTGAAGCAATCATGAGAGCTGCATGTGAGCAGACAAAGAAGGGCGTAAAAGTAATTCCTGAGATTATGATACCTCTTATCGGAACATATCAGGAATTGAAGATGCTCAGGTTAAATGCTGAGAAAGTAATTGCATCTGTATTTGAAACCATGAAGATGAAGGTCGATCATAAAATAGGTACAATGATTGAAATACCGAGAGCTGCTATTACAGCGGATGAAGTTGCAAAATATGCTGATTTCTTTTCCTTCGGTACAAACGACCTGACACAGATGACCTATGGTTATTCAAGAGATGATATCGGCTCCTTCCTGCCTGATTATATTGAGAAGGGAGTTCTTGAAAGAGACCCGTTCCAGGCTATTGATCAGAATGGTGTAGGTGTACTTGTAAAAATGGCTGCTGATAAATCAAGAGCCATTAAGCCCGATATCAAACTTGGTATCTGCGGCGAACATGGAGGAGAATCCTCTTCAATAGAATTCTGCTACAGAACAGGACTTAATTATGTTTCATGTTCTCCCTACAGGGTTCCTCTTGCAAGACTCTCTGCAGCTCAGGCCGTACTTAAAAATAAGTAATTTCTCTTTATGTGAAAATAAAGGCTGTCCTTTGCAGGACAGCCTTTTCTGTATCTGCAATATCTTCAATATCATAAAATGAAAGATAACCTTATATTTATTTATAAAAAATTAATTGAAAATTATGGACCTCAGGGATGGTGGCCTTTACTGTTTGAGGAAAGAAAAGATTTTTCAGACAGCAAAGGATATCATAAAAATTTTACAATCTTTACACAGACAAAAACCGACAGATTCGAAATAAGCACCGGAGCTGTACTCACGCAAAATACAAACTGGAATAATGTGTACAACAGTTTAACTGAATTTAAAAAATCTTCGATAACAACACCTGAAAGTTTTCTTGGAGCTGATATAGATATAATTAAAAATATTATAAAAAAAACCGGGTATTACAATCAGAAATATATCAAACTGGTCAATCTGATATCATTTCTGCAAAACAATAATTATTTGGAATTTCCTGATGATCTGTCACGTGAAGCTCTACTTGATATATGGGGAATAGGGGAGGAGACTGCGGATTCAATATTGCTGTATGCGTTTAACAGAAAAGTATTTGTGATAGATGCATATTCAAAAAGAATTGCCTCCCGCCTTGACTCAAGTCTGAAATTAAAAACCTACAAGGAGTATCAAAATTATTTTACAGAAAATATTCCGGATGATCTTGAAATATATAATCAGTATCATGCCTTGATTGTCAAACATTGTGTGGAGATATGCAGGAAAAGGCCAGACTGTGACAAATGCATATTATTTCCATACTGCGATAAGGCAATAAAAGGGAGTAAACCTTATAAGATTGATAAGTAGACAGAAGATATATTATCGGAAGTAATGATAATGTTTATTTATTCTATTTCTTCTCGCTGACCTTGTGATATATATAGATTACAGTTATGGAAATAACAAGCGGCGGAAAAATATTTACTACTCCGTTTATCATGGTCAATGCGCTTATTATATTTGTAAAATAGTATTCTATAATTGCGCCAAGAAAAGAACCGATAATTGAAACAATAAGAACGCCCCAGAAATTTCCTATAAACGCTTTATTGTAGACATAATAAAAAACAAGAGCTGATGCAAATCCTATAAGAATATAAATAATTCCGATGTTGAAATAATATGAAAACATGCGCAACCTATCCTTGTTTGACTAAAAAGTTCCATAGTCTATATAGCCAAGCCATACCGGCTTGCTGTAAATATTGTATACCCTGTCGTATTTACCGTATGAAAAAACAAATAATGAAAGTGTAACATCCGCAACCGGCACATCAGAATCACTTTCAGACATATCATCATATATAAATGATTTATAATAATCAGTATCAGCCGGATCTGTAACTACCCTGTATAATTTCGTATTATTATAATCAACTGTGGGTATTGTATCAGAAGCTATGTAAGTAAAATCAATATTTATCACAAAACTTTCATCCCTGTCATTATAATCTATGGGTATCATAGGATAAGGAGTTTTTGAATCAGTATTATTTACAGTATTTATTCTTTTAAACCCAAGATTCGCCAGGTCCGACGGCTCAGGTTCCTCAACTGAAAAAAGATTATTATAATCAGCTGCGTTTTCAGCCTTGAAATTAGCCTTATTATAAAATTTATAATAAAGCTCATACCCCTGAAAAACATCAGAATCATTATCGCTGCGGTTATAAATCTTTATATTACCGGAAGAACCAGTTAAGGCAGATACTTCGGGTGCATAAATATATGGATAATCATTAAGCCCGCAACCCTGAATAAGGAAGAAAAATAATGCGGGCAAAAAGATAATAATTCTGTTAAGGGGTATCATAACCTCCCTTGATATCAAGAAGCTCATAAATCAATACCGGTTTATTTTTTCCTTTTACCCTTATATTGTCAAGTTCTCTGACTATTACTTTATCCTTTACAAGAGGATAAGTAAATTCGCTTATAATTATCTGTGTAGCATACTGCTTGTTGGTTCCTTCAAGACGCGCCCCGAGGTTGACGTTATCGCCCATAAGCGTATAATTCATCCTTCCAAGAGAGCCCATGTTCCCGACAGTCATTACCCCTGAATTCAGACCGATACCGATGTTGATTCTCTTTTCAGGCGGCCAGCCTTCATTGAGTTTGCGGAGTGCCTCCATCTGCTTTAAGGCGCATTTGCAGGCAAGAAGCGCATGGTCTTCCTGGGGAAGCGGAGCGCCCCAGAAACACATTATTTCATCGCCTACATACTTATCAAGAGTACCCCTGAATTCAAGTATAATATCTGTCATGGAAGTAAGATATATATTTAAATGGTTGACAAGTTCCTGGGGAGTCATTGTTTCTGATAAAGTTGTAAATCCCCTGATATCTGAAAAAAATACAGTAAGGTTTTTATCCACTCCTCCCAGCTCCGGAGGATTTTCAAGAATCTGATCAACAACAGCGGGGCTTACATATCTTCCAAACATGTTTTTTATCCGTTTCTTGTCTTTTTCCTCAGTCATTACCCTGTATACAACGATGGAAAGAAATGTAAAAAACACACCGATTGCAGAAGGCGCAAAATCAACAATATAATTCATGGAATCAAAAATAATGCTTGTTGAGATAAAAAACACAAGAACAGAAAAAATGGAAAAAACCGCAGCCCAGAGTGTTGAAAGTCTTGAGGTTAAAAAAGCTGTGCACATTACAAGAAAAAATAAAATTGAAATATTTATCCAGGACGGAACTTCTTTAAGGAATTTATTCATCAGGATTGTATTAAGTGCGTTGGCGTGGATTTCAACACCATACATCAGTCCATAGGGAGTTGTTTTTTCATCTGCTGCTATACCTCTTGCAAACGGACCTGTCATCAGTATTTTGTTTGCCACCGCCATGGTTTTGGGCCATGTAGAAGAATCAAACGGCGGGGACTTTGCCGCATAACCTGAATACGATCTTATTGGATATGTCTGATGTCCGCCTGGATCAGCAGTAGAGGGATTTCCCATGAAATTTATCAGCATCTGTCCATTTTCATCAATGGGAATTATAACTTCTTCAAGTACTTTTTTTATTTCAGGTTTTATTATGGCACCATCTTTGCTGTATTTTGCAGGTTTTTCAACCACCTGATAAGGGACCCATTCCTGCTTTTCCAAATCAAAATATTGAGGTGAAGGTATTTTGATGTATTCTCCGATTCTGACTTCTATATCCTCAGGTTTTTTGTTGAAGTACTCAAGGGCAAGAGACAATGTTATGGCAGGGACAAACGTATCTTTATATTTTTTTACAGTATAAAAATAAACTTCCTCCCCTCCTGTCGTAAGAGCTTTAACCGGAGGTGAATTTTTTATAACAGTCTCTTTTAATTCTGATATCCGTTCTTCCGTCAGCGGATATTGTATCGGATGATCCTTGCCGTTAATATCTGTCCATCCCAGTCTTTCAAATATTGTCTCATCAATTTTATAATCAGTTGTTATATCATCAATATTTATAACATCAACCAAAATCGACGATTTCGATATCATACCCTGTCTGCGGTATATCTTGTCAAAATCTTCCTTGAAATTGGCATGACCATAACCCTTGCTTACCCTGGCAAGCGGCTGAAGAGGAGGCTGGAGACCTGAATAGGAAGTGACATTGTGCCAGTTTCCTTTTACATTTTTAATCCTGCCGTAGGTATTGTAAAGTATTTCCTGTCTGCCGATATAATCCTCTGCTATAGCTTCTGATGGAGGAACTTCATCAAGTACAGTCTCAAGAAAGACCCGCCCGCTCTCCTTAATTGCCTCAACAAGAAGGGCATCATCATAAGCCTTGCTGGTATCCGGCTCAATAAAAAAAACGTCTATAAACAGCGCCCGTTCCCTTTCTTCCTGATTTTTAATTCGTGAAAAGGTTTTTACCAGATCAGCGTGCCGATACCTGGGAAACGGCCATTTGCCGAATTTATTAAGGCTTCTGAAATCAATCCCGACTATAAGTATGTCAGGTGATATATTGGGATTTTGTATTGATTGAGTAACACCTTCCTGAATATAGGTTTTCTGTGAAATATTTTTAAGATAAAAGTTTACATCAATCATTTTGAGTTTTAATTTATTTGTGATATCTGTAAAGTTTTCAGCGAATAGAATCAGCGAAAATATTAAAACAGCAATTAACATTCCGAAGTATTTGGTCTGCATTAAAAATTTTGCGCTGAATGCTTTTTTACCCATTTAAAGTTCCTCCTGAATCTGCCAGGGACAGCTTTATCAAAAAATATATTCCTTCCGGAATTTTATCCTGGAAGGAAGTTATAATATTTTACCAGTCGTTACAGGCATATTCAAAAGATTGCCGGATAAATGAATATATGCTTTAAATACTAATTATTCTAAAAACATAGAAACTATTTATCAATCTTGCCTGCAGATTTGAGATAAATTATACGGTCTCTGGCAAAATTTGTCCAATCACTATTTGTATATTTTGATGTTATAAGATTGTAGTAATCTGCAGATGTCTTATAGTCACCCTTTTCCTCATAAAGTCTTCCCAGGGAAAAAATAACATGTGATATATCCGGGTATTCAGATGCGTAACTGCTTTCAATTTTTTTATAGGTATCTATTGCTTTATCATTCTGATCAGTATTTTCATAGCAGACTGCCGCATTATTAAGAGCTATGGGAGCAAGGTAGGTCTTTTTATATTTATCTGCAAAATCGTTAAATATGTCAGAAGCTTTGTCATACTGTTTATCCTGAAAAAGGATATCTCCTTTCATGAACAATGCCCTCTGTGCAGCATAAAATGTACTGTATTTGTCAATAACATCATCAAGAGATTTTATAATCTCTGTAATTTTCTCAGATTTGCCTGAATCATCACTTTCCATTCCTGCAACAGCAAGATAGCTGTCTTCAATCTCTTCAATCAGAACTGTTGCCTTTTCGTTTATTGAAGATCTGATTTCATTATAAACAGTAGCGCCAATTGCAAATGCCAATATTCCTGCAATTAAAATAATCAGCAGTTTCCATTTGCTGGATAAAAAATCTGAAATGGATTTTAATAATTTCTGCTTAAATGTTAATTCTTCATGATGCTGCATCAATTTACTCCTTGATTTCTTCTTTAATTTCCAGCTCTTTAATCAATCTGGATAAATATGTTCTTTGAATACCAAGTACAGAAGATGTTCTGCTCCGGTTCCATTCATTTGCCTTAAGAGCTTTTATTATATAGTTTTTTTTGAATTTGTTGATAGCCGTTTTCAGCGGTAAAATAATATTTTTTCCATAATTTTTAAATTCAATATCTTCCGGTTTTATCGTTTTCCCTTTCATTGTTACTGAAAGACGTTTTATATAGTTTTCAAGTTCCCTTACGTTGCCGGGCCAGTCATAAGAGTATAATTTTTCCATCGCACTACTGCTAAAAACAATTCCCCCGCTCATGCGGCCGGAAAAATAATCGATGAGCTGAGGAATATCATCCTTTCTGTTTTTAAGTTCGGGAATATGAAGAAGAAGAACATTGAGCCTGTAATATAGATCTTTTCTGAAATTACCTGCTGCAACTTCAGCTTCTATATCCTTGTTTGTCGCGGATATTATCCGTATATCAATTTTAACCGGATTTTCAGAACCAAGCTGATCCACCGTGCTGTTTTCAATTACACGCAACAGTCTGGATTGGGTATTAAGAGGCAGTTCTGTAATTTCATCAAGAAAAACTGTACCGGTATCTGCCGCGATAAATTTACCTTTTCTGTATGAAGAAGCATCGGTAAATGCACCTTTAAGATGGCCGAAAAGCTCACTTTCAATCAGAGATTCAGGTATTGCGGCACAATTAATTTTTACAAAAGGTTTTCCGGACCTCAGACTGTTTTTATAAATAAGATCTGCAAAAAGTTCCTTGCCTGTACCGCTGTCTCCGGTTATAAGAACAGGGGCATCAGACGAGGCAATTTTAAATGCAAAATTCCTGCAATCCTTGATAAGACTGCAGGAACCTATTATTTTGTCTGAATAATCTTGTGGTAAGTTATCTGTCTTGTTTTTCACTCTGTTTCATAAAATCACCAAGTGTTGCCATTGGCGAATCTTCTTCAGACTGTATATATTTAGAAATCTCTGCTCTCTCTGCGGATTTTTTATATTCTTTTATTGAGAGAGAAAGTTTTTTCTTTTTTGAATTAATTTCAGTAATAACAGCCTTGATCTTATCACCGACATTGTATTTATTCATTTCAGCATCAAGATCTTCGTTATATTTGTCTGAAATATTGCTTTTATTTATAAGTCCTTCTATTTCACCCTGAACCTTAACAAAAAGACCGAAATCTGTTTTACCGCTGATTTCACCTTCAATAAGACTTCCGCGTGTAAAAGATTTTGCAAGAACATCCCAGGGATTGTCACTAAGCTGCTTAACACCAAGCCTTATCCTTCTGTTTTGTGTATCAACATGAAGAACAACAACATTTATTGTTTCGTTCGGTTTTAATACTGAAAAGGCGTTTTTAACCTTTTTTGTCCAGGACATATCATCAATATGTAAAAAACCTGTAATCCCCTCTTCCAGTTCGATAAAGGCTCCTGCATTTGTTACCTTTAATATTTTTCTCTCAAGCTGCATACCTTCAGGATACTGGTTCTGAATTGTATCCCATGGATTTTCAAGGAGCTGTTTTATACCGAGAGATATTCTTCCCTGCTGTATATCGTAAGAGAGGATCATGCATTCAACTTCATCTCCGACAGAGAAAAGTTCTTTCGGATGGTTGATCTTTTGTACCCATGAAAATTCCGAAATATGGGCCATCCCCTCTATACCCTCTTCCAGCTCTATAAAAGCGCCGAAATCGGTTAACTTTGTAACTTTACCCTTAACAACAGTACCGGCACTGTATTTATCAGCAAAAGTATCCCACGGATTTTCAGAGAAATGCTTTAATGAAAGGTTTATTTTATTGTTTTCCCTGTCGAGATTTATCAGCTTTAAAGTAACCTGCTGACCTTTTTTTACATAATCCTTTGGTTTTGCTACATGTCCCCAGCTCATATCGTTTATATGAAGCAGGCCGTCAAAACCGCCAAGATCAATAAAAGCGCCGAAAGAAGCAATACTTTTAACAGTTCCTTCAACAGTATCTCCGACTTTTGCGTTATTGAAGAATTCTTCTTTTTTCCTTGCAAGTTCTTCAACCAAATATGCTTTTCTGTTAAGTACAATATTTATTTTTTTGTCGCTGTAAAGTCGGTCTATATAGAATTTATATGTATTATCAATATACTCTGAAGGCTCTTCCGCTTTACCGGCATCAATTTTTGAAATAGGCACAAAAGCCTTTACACTGTATCCAAGCAGTACTTCAAACCCGCCCTTAACATCTTTAAGAACTTTTGCATCTACCGGTACTTTATCCTGATAAGCTTTTTTAAGATTCTTCCAGAATTCTTTTTCATCATATTTTCTTTTTGATACAATAATCTGTCCGTCTCTGCTTTCTTTTTTAACAAGAACCACATTGACTGTATCGCCTATTTTAGGGGGAGAATCAAATTCCAGCATGGGGATTTTGCCTTCAGACTTATATCCGATGTCTACAAAAACTGTCTCGTCAGTAACCTGTATAATGTTACCTTCTACGACATGCCCCTCTTCCAGCTCATCGAGAGATTTTAAATATTCTTCCTGGAGGTTTGTCTGGCTGTTAATTTCTTCGCTGTTAATGATTTCTCTCTCATCCATTTTGGAAAAACTCCTAATTTACGACCTGTGTTTGTTTATTTCAGACATTACTTTCTCACAAACTTCATCTATGGTCAAGTCCGAACTATTTAAATAAATTGCATCCTCAGATATTTTTAATTTTCCGAATTCCTTGTTGTGATCAATCATGTCTCTGTCGTTTATGCCTGATTTTATTTCTTCGAGAGATTTTTCACTGACCCCCTGGTCGAGTCTTCTTTTTGCTCTTTTATCAATGGAAGCATCTAGATAAATTTTAACTTCCGCATCTGTAAAAACTACAGTCGTCATATCGCGGCCTTCAGCAATTATATCCTGATTCCGGGAAACCCTGTGCAATTGGCTGTTTATTTTATTTCGCACTTCCCTGATCGTAGAGACCTGTGCGACAAGAGAATCAACCCTGTCTGAATGCAGCTCATCTTCCACCTCTTTGCCGTCAAGATAAACACGCTTGTCAATAATGTCTATTTTATGTTTATCTGCCTCTTCAATCACTGAATCTGTATTATTTATATCAATATTATTCCGGATAAGCGCGAGGGTAAGCGCCCTGTAGAAGTTTCCTGTATTCAGATAAAAAAAACCTGTTTTCAGGGCAAGGCTTGAGGCAATGGTGCTTTTGCCGGCCCCCGCAGGCCCGTCAATTGCTACTATCATTATTTTCTCCCTTTTCAAGAAGCCATTTAACTTCTTTGTCTCCAAGGTGTCTGTAGCTTCCCGGCACTATGCCTGACAGTTTGACGCATCCGATTCTGGTTCTCTGCAGTTTTTTTATTTTTATCCTGTAGTGCGAAAATATATTACGGATCTCCCTGTTTTTGCCTTCTGTAAGAACAAGGCTTATGCGGTAAGGAGTTTTGTAATTATATTTTTTTATTTTATATAATTCACCGTTTATCCTAACCCCTTTCATCAGTTCCTGGAGGATATCTTCGGGTACTGAATCCCTGGTTTCAACCACATATTCCTTTTCAATCTGTGAAGAAGGATGTGATATCATTCTTCCGAAATTGCCGTCATTCGTCATAAGGAGAAGTCCTGTTGACATATAATCCAGTCTGCCTATTGAAAAAAGCCGGTAGCTTTTAAAGTCCCTGAAAAAGGACAAAAGGGTAATTCTTCCTTCCGGATCTGCATTTGAACAGATAACCTGCGGAGGCTTGTTGAAGGCAAGATATATCTGTTTTCTTGTCGGGTAAACTTCCCTCCCCTTGTAATATACAAGGTCGCCGGGATAAACTTTTTCACCCATTTTACTGATAACCGTACTGTTGATTCTTACATGCCCTTCCGCAATAAATTCTTCACATTTTCTTCTGGATCCAAGACCGCAATTGGCAAGATATACCTGCAGTCTTAATCCTTTATTATTTTCTGAGGACTCCTGTTCAGCCTCTTTTCTTTTACCCATTCAGTTCAAACCTCTTTAAATCTGTATCACTTAATTTCGGAAGATCTGAAATGCTTTTCAGTTTAAAAAAAGTCAGAAATTCCTGTGTTGTTCCGTATGTTACAGGCTTTCCGGGTGTATCCTTTTTACCTGTTTCCTTAACAAGTTTTCTTCCCATTAATAATCTAAGCATTCCATCGGACGATACTCCCCTGATATTCTCAATTTCAGCGCGTGTAACAGGCTGTGAATATGCTATGATTGAAAGAGTTTCCATGGCAGCCCTTGAAAGCCTGTTCTCATTTTTCTTCCCGTATTTACCTTTCAAATAATCCCAGTATTCAATCTTGGGTGCAAACTGATAACCGCCCCCTATTTCAAGCAATTCAAGTCCCCTATCCGGCTGGGAGAACTTTTCCTTAAGATTAGCCAGTGCCTGTAAAACAGCTTCCTTTGAAAAGTCTGTAATTTTTATTAGAGAATTCAGGTCAACAGGATCGCTTTCAAGAAAGAGAATTGCTTCAAGTAATGCTTCTTCTTTTTCCAATTTCATTAACCTTCCCTGGATGTTTCAACTTTATTTTGATATTTCCGGATTCTGATATCTCCGAACATTCTGTTCTGGTAAACAGATATGATTTTGTTTTTTACAGAATCAAGTATTGCCAGAAAAGAACAGACAAATTCCATAACAGATGTGTTGTTTTTTATCAATTCAGTAAAGAGTATTTCCTGATTTTTTTCAAGCATTTCATTCATTAATGTTATTTTTTCGTTGAGAGTTACTTCTTCGTAGATATCAAGTATCTGTTCATTTGAGAGATTGCTGATAATTGAAGAAAAAGTCTGAAGGAGATCCCATATATCAATTTCTTCCCATAATTCATCATCATTTACAAATGGTAAATTACGCTGATTGCTGGTTCTCTCAATTATCCATTCAGATTCTTTTTCCTTGTCGCTCATTATTTCAGAAAGTTTTTTAAACTTCTGATATTCTATCAGCCTTTCAACAAGTTCGGCTCTCGGATCCTCAAATTCATCATCAATATCCACCTCTACGGGAAGAAGCATTCTTGATTTTATATAAAGCAGTGTTGCAGCCATTGTATAAAATTCGGATAGATTATCCAGATTTTTTTTTGTAGCATATTCAAGAAAGACCAGGTATTGTTCCACAATTTCGGAAATTGGAATATCATATATATTTATTTCTGATTTTCTTATAAGAAAAAGCAATAAATCAAGAGGCCCTTCAAACTCACCTAGTTTAAATTTATGGGAAACGTTTTCTGTCTGTTCAGACACCATGTTATTATCCTGTATATTTGTATTTTTCAATATATCGGCAAGATTTGTAAAGGTAAACACCCTGATTGTCCTGTTTCTCTGTAAACATCAAATATTTTTGTAATGTTAAAGGATCGGTGAGTGTATTATCAAGTTCAAGCAAAGGTATAAGGACAAATTGCCTTTCTTTTATCCCGGGATGAGGCAGGGTAAGCTTTGCAGTATTTAATACTTCATCTCTGAACAGGAGTATGTCTATATCTATTGTCCTGGGCCCTTTAGGCAGGGAGGGATCTCTTGTTCTTCCAAGCTCTTTTTCAATAGCAAGGACTGTTTTCAGCAATTCATCCGGATAAATAGAGGGAGAAGCTTTCCCGCGGAATACAGTATTTATAAAATCAGGCTGATCTTTGTAATAAAGAGGCCTGGATATGTATAAAGATGCTGTCTCAAGTTCTTCAAAGTGTTTTTTAAGGAGAAAAAACGCATCTGCAATATTCTTTTCTTTATCACCCAGGTTGGACCCTATTCCGAGGAAAACTACATTATAGCCTTGAGTATGACCGGCAATATCGCCGGAATTACAGTCTGCAGGCAGATCAGAAAAGTTTTGAATCTTCAGTTTTATTTTCTTCCTTTTCTCCCTTTTTTTCAGGTACGGCATTTTCTTTCTTTACGGGAACCGGGAAAAATATATCTCTGACTTTTTTTTCGATTTCCTGCATTATCGGAATATTGTTATCAATAAAATCCTTTACATTATCCCTGCCCTGCCCTATTTTTTCTTCTCCGTATGCATACCAGCTGCCGCTTTTCTGGATAATTCCAAGGTTTACAGCAGCATCCAGTAAACACGATGTCGCAGAGATTCCTTTGCCGAATATAATTTCGAGATCCACCTTTCTGAAAGGAGGAGCCATTTTATTTTTGACAACTTTAACCCGCACCCTGTTGCCGATAGCTTCTTCTGATGTTTTTTCTATAGTTTCAATTTTTCTTACTTCAATTCTCATTGAAGAATAAAACTTAAGAGCCTTGCCGCCTGTTGTTGTTTCAGGGTTTCCAAACATAATGCCGATTTTCATTCTTATCTGATTGATGAAGATAATGCATGTATTTGATTTTGAGAGAATTGATGTAAGTTTTCTGAGAGCCTGGCTCATAAGCCGTGCCTGAAGGCCCATGTGGGAATCTCCCATATCTCCTTCAATTTCAGCCTGGGGAGTCAGGGCCGCAACTGAGTCCACAACAATAATATCAACTGCGCCGGAACGGATAAGAGATTCTGTTATCTCAAGAGCCTGTTCACCGGTGTCAGGCTGCGAAATCCAGAGGTCATCGGTATTAACTCCGAGATTTCTCGCATAAACAGGGTCGAGAGCATGTTCGGCATCAATAAAAGCTGCAACCCCCCCTTTTTTCTGTGCTTCGGCAATTGCATGGAGCGCAAGGGTCGTTTTCCCGGAAGATTCCGGTCCATATATTTCAACTACCCGCCCTTTGGGATATCCGCCGATCCCCAGAGCCGCATCGAGGGTTATTGAACCGGATGATATTACCTGTATATTTGTATTTACAGGTCTTTCTCCAAGTTTCATCAGGGATCCTTTTCCAAACTGTTTCTCAATCTGAAGCCGGGCTGCTTCAAGCGCTTTTTGCTTGTCTGAATCGTTATATTTAATTTCAGGAACCTGAATATCAATTTTTTTAGCCATTATTAAATCCTCCTGCCGAATTAAACCATAATATATACAATATACTTCAATCAATTTTGCATATTTACTTTGCAGTGGTCAATAAGGCATAATTGCTGAAGATGATGAAAAAAATATTTCTGATATCTTTAGTTTTGGTTTCAGCAGAAGCATTTCTGCCTGTTATCCGGATATTGAAAAGCCAGGAGGCTATGTACAAATGGATTGAAACATCAACCGGAGATCAGGATGCAATTGTACTCGAAAGCTTCAGGGCGATGGATCTGGATGAAAGAATTGCTGCAGTTGATTCACTTGCAGGGAGGAAAGAACGCGATTTCGGTTTTCTGATTGAAGAATTATATTATTCAAATAATTATAAAACAACTGAAAAGGAATATCTGTTTTACCTGATTCTTGAAAAACTTGTTATAGATGCCGTAACAGCGGCTGATACCGGTGATTGTTTTCTTCTTTTATGCAGCGATATTGCAGCTTACAGGCAGTCGATATTAAGAAAAAAAATAATTGAGAGAACAACTTTTATGAACACCGCTGATGCTGAGAATATATTGCTCAAAGAAGCTGTGTTTCTTGAAAAGACCGGCCTGCGTGATAGTTATTTTAACAGCGAAATGATTGAAGAGTGCAGAATATTCATGAGGGAAGCTGAAAAAATCGGTTCTGTGATACTAAAGGATTATATCCACAGAATCTATGTCGCAGTCAGAAATCTTTGAATGAATCAACAAGAATTGTAACAGGACCGTCATTTATATAATCGACTGCCATAACCGCGCCGAATTCGCCAATTTCGGTTTTTATCCCTTTATTTTTTACTATTTCAACCAATTTACGATAATACAGGTTTCCTTTTTCCGGAGCGGCAGCGCTGTTGAATGAAGGTCTTCTCCCTTTTCTGGTATCACCGTATAGGGTAAATTGAGAAATAATCAATATTTCACCCATGCAATCGAGAAGGGAAAGGTTCATTTTATCGTTTTCGTCGTTGAAAATTCTCAGGTTTAAAATTTTATCTGCCGTATATTCACAGTCTGAATCGGTATCGTCGCTATGGACACCTATATAAACAACAAGACCTTTAGATATACTCCCCTTCAGTACCCCGTCTACAGATACTGAAGCTTTTTTTACCCGCTGAACTACGGCTCTCATTTAATATAATTCCGCAGTGTGACCGCTTTCATGCTGATACCGTTTTCAGTTTGAAGCTGCCCTATGGTATCATAGGAGAACTCTTCATCAAGTATTACCGGAAAATCAGCAGTAACTGTAATTATCCCGTCAAGTACTTTACCGGATTCATACCCTATAAGGAGATCGAAAGTTTCGGAATTTTCAAATATTTTTATATTTGTAATTTTTCCTGACCATTTTACATAGCAGCCGTTATAAAGATATGGAGAGACTGCAACTTCTTTATAATGGATTGTATTTTTAAAATACCGGAAATCCGGTTCCCGTAAATATCCCGAGAGAAGCCGCGCTTTTTCCTTAACAGATTCTGAGGCATTTGAATTAAGCAGTCTGTTGATTTCTATTCTCGCTTCGTTATCTTTATTGTCCAGGAAAAGTTTTTTTGCATCTTCAAAAGATTCGACAATTTCGCGACCTTCAAGTTTAATCCTGAATTCACCTGTCCCGATGATCTCCTGAAGATTTCTGCTTATTGTCAATTCCGAAAGAATACTGTTGTTTTTACTGAATTTTAAAAGTAAAAATTTAGTTGTAAAAAATATTCCTGTTGAAAAAGAAAGAATAATTATTAAAATAATCAGATATCTCAGTATTCTGTAAGTAATTATGCTTTTTTTGAAGGGAAGAAGTCTGTGGATATTCTTAGACAGGAAATCTTCCGGAACTCTTTCAAGTGCTTCCGATTTTTTGATTATATCAAGGGATTTTTTCGCGAACCTGTTTTTAGGGTCCCTGTCGAGTATATCAAGCCAAATGCGGATTGCTTCTGAAGGTTTGTTATATTTCAAATGAATGACTGCAAGACCAAGCAATGTTGTACTGTTGGCAGGATTTATCTGGAGAGACCTCCTTAGATAGGAGTTCGCACCGTTATAATCTCCGATAAACAGACACGACATTCCAAGATAGAAATAAAAATATTCATTATCCCTGTTTCCGAATACTTCCGGCTCAAGAATCCTTATAACCTGCGGGTAATTTCCAAGTTTAAACTGTTTTTCAGCACTTTTTAATAATCTGGTTTTCATTTGCCTGCTTGTCCGGAAGATGAACCGGCTGAATTTCCGGCGGGTTTTGAATTGCTGACCGAAGCATCATTAACAGCTGATGCAGACCCTGATTTAGCTGAAATGCTTTTTTCAAGTAAAACTATTTTATCCTCAAGGTTTTTAATAGTCTGTGTCTGCATCTCAAGCTGTTTTTTTAAAACATTGTTTGTTTCCCGCAATGAAAGGAGAAGAGAATTGGTATCCTCCGCGGACAGTACGGAAAGCTTTTTCTGATAACTTAAAATAGCCTGGTTATATTCCTTTTCTTTTTTTATAAAAAGCTCTCTTTCCTTAAGCGATTCTTCATGACTCCATTTGAGGAGTTTAACAAGTTCCTGTTCTCTTTTTCCAAGATTTATAAGCTCAATTTTATAATTTGCTGCTTCATATTTATAGCTGTCCTTGTATTTATCTGTAACTATCCTGTAAACATTAAGAGCTTCATCTGTATGTCCAAGGTTGTAAAGAGATTCCGCGATCCAGTAAAGAGCATTGCCCTCAAGAGGATTATTATCAGTTTTTTCAATGAAAAGATTGAGTTTATCAATGGATGACTCATAATTGCGGTTTATAAAATCAATTCGCCCCATTTGATAAACCGATTCCGGATATTCAGGTGATTCCCTGAAATTAACAGCTAAATAATCAAATACTTTTTCGGCTTCCATGTAGTCTTCCAGAGCCATATAACATTTACCTATCATTAAAAAACTTGAGCTTTTAAGATATGAAGGGCTTAAATCTGCGGATTTACGGAATTGCTGAAGTGCTGATTCATATTTTGAATCATTAAAATTTTCGCTGCCGCTGTTGAAATATTGCAGATACAGCGGTACTTCATTCTTTTCGTCAGCGTAGATGAAAAATGACTGCATCGTCAATATATTAAAAAAAAGGCAGATTAAAAATATTTTTTTACACAAAACAACAATCCCCCTGCCATAGATTATCGGCAGTTTGAATTTTTTTCATAACTACCCTGATATGGGTTTTCTGCCGCTGTTTTTTAAAACTCCGACCTCTTCTGCGGGATTTTCTGAATTAAAAAAAGCCGAAGCAGTAATTAAAACATCCGCTCCTGCATCAATCAGCATCCCGGCAGTTTCCCTGCTAACGCCGCCGTCAACAAGAATTTTGAATTTCAAATTCTTTATTTCTCTCAGTTTATCAAGTTCTCCAATTTTTTTGATGCAGGATAATATCATTTTCTGTCCCGAGAAACCGGGATTCACTGTCATTACCTGTACAAAATCCACAATATCAATAATTTCTGAAAGTGCAGAAACAGGAGTAGACGGGACAAGGCAGATACCTGCTTTTACCCCTTTTTCCTTAATGCTGTTTAGTGTCCGATTAATATGGATATCGTTTTCTATATGAAAAGACAGTGAATCTGCACCGGCTGCAATATAATCATCAATAAATTTTGAAGGTGAGTTTACCATTAGATGAACATCAAGCGGCAGTTGTGTGATTTTTTTAATATCTGAAGTAAATTTATTGCCGAATGTAATTTGCGGAACAAAGTGACCGTCCATAACATCAATATGCAGAACATCAATACCGGATTTCTCGCAAAGCGAAACAGCATCCCTTACCGATGTTAAATCAGCCCCCAAAACAGAAGCAGAAACAAGAATATTTTTATTAGAATTCATGTACTTTTTTTATCAAATTATTGTCATAAAAGCAATTACGAAAAAGCTCTTAATTGACTATTTTGCGCTGGCAAGTATAATGTTAATGACTATATGGAAAAAAGCATACCTGATGTAAAAGAGAACATTGCATCATTGCTTCAGATTTCCAGGGATTGCCTTAAAAAAGGCGATCTGGATAAGGCAAAATCTGAAATAGAAAAAGCACTGTCAATAGATTTTAATGAAACTCAAGTAATAAATGCCCTGAAATTCACAAATTTCTGGATTGAGCGGAAAATCCGTTTCCAGAATGTGGCAGGACACTATGAAAGAGGGATATTTCTCTTTAAACAGTGGAAATCTTTTATACTTTTTGCCAACAAATTCCAGGTTGAAGATGAACTGACAATTTATGCGCTGAAATACTGGGTATTTAATCAGTCTCTCTATCACTTCAACGAAATACTTGAAAGCGGAACTGACGATCCTGAACTTCTGATTAAAATAGGACTATGCTATAAAAACCTTGGAGATTACTGCAGGGCCCTTGAATACCTCGAATCAGCTTTGCAGATACGAAGTGAAGATGCCGAACTTATGGCTGAAATTGCAGACTGCTATGCGTTTATTAATGAAGTTCGTGCCTCAAAAATATTTTTCAGGGAAGCTTTTTTTATTGATCCGCAGAGCATTGATCTATATTCGCTTGAATCCCTTCTGGTTAAAAAACTTATCAGCCGAGTGAAGGCACTTGGTTTTGAGGACAAACTGCTTAAAGAATGGATTCCCATATATGGTGTTTTATTTGGTGTGTTCAACGTTAAGAGAGAACTCAAGGCACTTGAACTTGGCAAACTGAAACAGTCAATTAATACTCTTGAACATCAATATGAAGAAGACCCTGACAGCCGGGAAATGCTTGTCCCGGGACTGATAAACAAATATTTCTGGCTTATCGATTATTATGTGAGCATCAGCGACAGCAAGGACAGGATTGAAGATGTACTCAAAAAAATCAGCAAACTAAATCCTTCTGTCTATGAACTTTACTCAAACTAAGGTTGTTATAGTAACCATAATCTTGTAAAATACATACTGGAGAAAAAAATGAGTTCAAATTTACTGGAAAAGATAAATCAACTGCTTAATGAAGAAAAATGGACACGCGCAACAATAAAAAGCTATTCAATCAATAATTTCAAGGAACTTGATCTGATAATTAAGGAATCTGCCGGAGACGAATCACGGGAGGATGTTCTTGATATTTGTGAAGAACATCTGAGTCATTCCAAAAACAGTATAATTGCTCTATATATTTCAGGGATATTGTCCCTTTCAAGACATATTATAGATGATTCAAATTTGATGATACTGATAAATATATTTTCCGACAACCACAAACTGAATATTGTCGAATATCTGTGCGGAAGAATTCTTGATTACGGAGAAAATAAATTTGCGCTCAGAACTCTTGCAGACTGTTATGAAAATGAAGGCGAGTTAGAGAACAAAATCGCAATCCAGGAAAGACTGATAAAAGTTGACTACGATGAAGCGGATATAGTCAAACATCTTGCTGAAAAATATGATTCAGACGGTAACAGGGATAAGGCTGTTGAATATTATAAAAAAGCTGTGCACCGGTATGCCAATAAAAAAATGTTTTCCAATGTAAAGGAACTCTGGACTAAACTTCTTGATTACTGCCCCGATGAAATTGATTTTTTCTATCACCTTAATAAAAAAATTGCAAAATATATAAGCGAAGACAGAGCGGTACAGCTGCTTGAAGAATTGTATGAACATTATAAGAAAAAACAGAATTGGGATTATGCGATAGATATCTTAAAAAACATTCTTTTAATGGATCCTTCAAATAACGATATAAGAAGTGAAATAATCTACTGCTTCAGACAGAAATACAGTTACCACAGCCAGCTTGAAGAATATATCAAGGTTTCAAATCTTACACAGAAATGGCGCAATATTCATGAAGCAATTGCAGATTTCGAAAAACATATTTCATTTGAAAGCAATAACTTTGTTTTTCACCGCTCCTGGGGAATCGGACTGATTACAAGCATAAAAGGGGATAATGTTGTTATTGATTTCATAAACAAGAAAAAACACAGCATGTCGCTTAAGATGGCTGTCAACGCCCTCACAATGCTTGGTAAGGATCATATATGGGTTTACAAGAGTACACACAAAAAGGATGAACTGAGAAAACTCATTAAAAAAGATATTCCATGGACACTGAAAACAATTATAAAAAGCTTTGATAATTCTGCAGATATGAAGAGAATTAAAAGTGAGCTTGTTCCCGGAATACTGACTCCCGGAGAATGGACATCCTGGAGCACCGAGGCAAGAAAAATATTAAAAACTGACTCGGATTTCGGCAATTTGCCTGATAAGGTTGATTTTTTTGTGGTAAGGGATAAGCCGATTACGTTTGAAGAAAAAACATTTAACAAGTTCAAGGCAGAAAACAGTTTTTTTGCAAAACTTAAAACTCTCCTTGATTTTGTCGATGAAGTATCGGTTGAATCGGATTTCTTTCCTGAAATGCTTCAATATTTCACAAATTACCTGAAATCATACAATTCTGTTAATGAATATATTATTTCCAGTTATATTCTTGTAGATGAGATTTCCACGAAATTTCCCCATCTAAACCCCGGAATTAATATTACTTTTAATGAATTATTTGAACAGACTGAAGATATAAAATCAGTATTCAATAAAATAGCTGACTCTGATCTTAAAAAAATATTTCTCGAAAAAGTTAAATTATATAATCCGCAGTGGCCGGCTGTCTATCTTGCAATATTTCCGGAATATCTTAATAAAAGCATAATTGACGCGCTTCTTATTGAAGGGCATAAAAATGAATTAACTGCACTTGCGGTTAAGATACATGAAAATTATAAGGAATACAGGGAAGCATTTATGTGGATTTTGAAAAACATGGATGAATATCCGGTTTTTCAAAAAGCTTTTCCGGGAGAAGAGAAAATTCTGGTCAATGCAATTCATCTTCTTGAAATTACTGACAGGGAAATTGCCAACAAGAGAGATGTAAGCAATAATAAAAAAATAATAAGACAGATAAATAATTATCTGTTCAAGGATAACAGGCTTGAGAAATTTATTCTTGAAGCTGAAAAAGACAGGATTATCCGGATGGTATCCTTGATTGATGATATTGGAGGCGTGGACCCTCTTCTCAAGATAGATATCAAGAAAAAAGTAAAAAATATACATCCTGATATTAAATTAATCGGTATTGAGGAAGAAGTAGAGACTGTTTCCAGAGGAATTATCGTTACAACTGAAAGCCTTGAAAACAAAAAGAAAGAGCTTAAAAACATCCTTGAGGTTGAAATCCCTGCCAATTCAAAGGAAATTGGAGCTGCAATACAGCTTGGGGATTTACGTGAAAACGCTGAGTACAAGGCAGGAAAGGAAAAACAGGAAATGCTTAATTCTGCCGTAGGCAAACTTAAAGAAGAAATTGAAAGATGTCAGATTTTTGATCCTGCAAATGTGAGGACTGATAAAGTTTCTTTCGGTACAAAGGTTGTCCTTATAAACAAACAGACAGGCGAAGAAGAAAGTTATACAATACTTGGGCCCTGGGAATCATCTCCTGAAAAAAATATTATTTCTTATCTTGCCCCGTTTGGAAATGAACTTCTTGATGCTGGTGCCGGCGATGAACTTGACTTCACTATCAATGATTCAAAATATGAATTTAAAGTTAAAGAGATATTAAAATCTGAAATAATCTGAATATGAAAAAAAATATTTTTTTTATTGCGATATTTATACTTTCTGTATTTTTCCTGACAGCTTCCATATCAGCAGAACCTGTTGATATGGTTGTTCTGCTTGACACATCGGAAAGTGTGCTTCCCATTTATAATAATCTTGTTAACTACATTATCAAAGATGTACTTATGAATCACGTCAGGTTTGGTGATACATTCCACCTGATAAGTTTTGATTCTACGCCATCACTTATTATTTCCAGCAAGCTGAAAGATCAGGATGATATTGAATATGTATTGAATGAACTTTTTCTGCTGCATCCTCTCGGAAAATATACCGATATTATCATGGCCCTGAAATATTTAAGACAGTATGTATCAGAGGTTTCAAGCGACGGGAAAAGAGAAATTATAATACTTACTGACGGTATACATGATCCTCCGCCTGAAAGTCCCTACCAGATAATAAATGATCCTGCAACAGGTATTAACCTTCTTGAACAGGAAATGAAAAAGCTGACAGAATCGAACTGGAAACTGAGTTTTGTCGAATTGCCTAAAAGCAGTGAAGATATTACAGGAGAAAATTCAGCAGTCAGTCAAGGTAAAGACGGAAGAACATCTGATAACAGCAATCAGAATGATAAAGATAAGATCCTGTCCATAGATATAAAATCCGGAGGACAAAACGGAAATACCGGCAAAGAGCAAGCCGGGAACAGTATATTCACTTATGTGGAAAAAAACAGCAAAATCTATAAAAGCGACTTTAATGATAATATAAACAATGAGAGCGGCGCAATTGTTACAGGGTCTCCGAGGATAACATATCCTGATAAACTTGGTAAAATAAATTATCATTTCACATTACCTCTTTTGATAGAAAATTTTTATTCATATCCTGTCTTATTAAATCTTGATAAAGTTTTAATAAATTCTTCACAAGTCAATATTCTCGATGAACCTGAAAATATCGCAATTTCTCCCAATAAGAGTAAAAAACATTCAATAAGCCTTACCCTGCCCTATGGTTTTTCAACAGGCAAAACAAAATTAAAAATAGATCTGGAATTTACTGATGACAACAGGGCGTTCCCCGCATCTGCCGAAATAGAGCTTAATCTGAAAAGCTCGGTATTTGATATGATAATTAAAGCACGCAGTTATATTTTTAAAATATTTTTCATATTGCTTATAATTCTGACTATTGGATTTTTTATTTTATTCCTGAGATATTATATGGGTGTTTCTGTAAGCGAATCCTATAAAGTTGTCAAAAAGGATATTGAAACATCCATAAAGGAAGGAGCACGAAGACCTGTTGTCATGAAGGTTGAAGGACAGAACGATAATCTGATTGGGAACAGGAATGTTCATTCCTTTAAAAACGGTACAATTAAAACCATCGGCGGGGGCAGTTCCTCATATCTGATTTTTCTTTACAGAATAAAGGGCACTATTGCTGAATTACGTTTGGAAGATGATAAATATTCATTTAAACCGGTTGAAACTCTTTATTTTCCTGAGACCGGGGGAAGTGTCATTAATGATGCATTAAACGTAAAAATAAAAATAAAAACAGATAAGGGCCATATTATCAATATTAGATTTATGGAATACATATCCCCGCTTGAAAAGATAAACTCAATTATGCATCTAACTGATCATCGGGGTTTTCCTGAAGAAAGAAAAACCTGGCTGAACGCTGATTGAATTAAAAATCAGTTTCCCTGATGTTATAATTCCTCAAGCGCTGCAAGGGCGGCATTCCTTACAGACAGAGATTGCGATTTATCTTCAGAAATTGTTTTAATTTTATCTTTAAGACTGCTTATTTTATTAATTCTGATACCTCGTATTCCTGATATTTTAACTACGACAGAACTGTGTCCAAGCATTCTTTCGAAAAATATTTCAAGCGAGGGATCCTCTATTTTTGACAGCTCGCCGCAGAAACTTTCAAGCAGGGTTTTATTTGCAGAATTCCATTCTTTTTCAAGTACCTTATCTATCATTTTGATTGAATCTGAAACATTTTTTTCAATGCTTAACATAAAGGCGAGTTTTCTGATTTTAAAGCTTGTTCGCGGGTCTTCTGTTTTGGATATGATATAATCCATTGCCTTTTTGCCGCCTGTCTCAGCAAGTGCTTTTAATGCTTCAAGGCGTATAATTTCTTCAGGGTCATTCTCTATACGATAAATAAGAATATCAACATAACTGTTGTTTTTCCGGCTGCCTGCAGCAGTTGCTGCTTCTTTTCTGATTCTCCAGTTTTCATCTTTAAGTGATTCAAGAATAATATCATCTGCTTCCTTTCTGTCATATTTGCCTATTGCAGCTAGCGCATAAATCCTTATATACGGGTCTGTTTCACTAAAGGCAGAAAGAAGAAAATCAAAGTTTTCTTCAGCGGCAATCTGTCCCAGTGAATTAATTGCGTATTGCCTGTATGTTTTTTCCATCTCTTTATCAGAGCCGATATTTCTTAAGAATTCAGAACTTGAAGGATCTTTTAATTTACCAATATCCAGAAGAATCTGGAGTTTTACTGCGTCTGTTTCTTCTTTTTCATATACTTCAATGAGCTTTTCCGTATATTTTTTGTCTCCTGTTTCACATATGGCTTTAACAGCTTCTATCCTGTAATCAGGTTCGTTATCATCCAGAAGTACAGGATATAGCTCTTCAGCTGAACTTTTATCAAGTACCGAAACATATCTTATAGCATTTACCACTACAGTTTTATTTTCATCATTTCTGTTCTGAATTTTCTTGACAGCTTCATCCATTAATAAATCAGATTCAATAACTGTAAAATAATTGATTATGTCTTTTTGAATAGAGATATTCCTGGTTGTTCCAAACAGCTTTATTAATTCAGCGTTATAGGTAGTGTCCTTTTCTTCTGTAAGTTCTTTTATAAGTTCTGATATTTCACTGTTCAGCCCGTATGCAAGCTTATCCTCTCTGGTTTTCCTTAGTGACGGGATATCATCATTATCCTGCGGAATTATGAGATGAACAGGTAATATTAACAAAACAAGCAGCAGCACGGATGGTCTCATTCAAACCTCCTTTTCCTGAAGAAAATAAAATCTACTTTGAGAATAGCATAAATAACAAGTACTGACGCTGTAAAAATTATTGCTGCAAAAATAAAATAAAACAGAAGCTCAATGCTTAAGCCTTTTCTCCATATCTCTCCCAGATAAATGCGTGAGTATAATAGTGCTGCGGAAGGAATAAAAACCGAGACAGTAATTTTCAATTTATTTATAATCATTTTTCTGAAATTATAGTCCCTGTATGAAGATTTAATATCTAAAAGCATTAAAAAAGCCCCGGCGCTGAAAGCAAGAGAATTCGCAACTGCAAGACCGCAGACTCTAAGAGGTGTTTCTTTTAGTATAAGCGAGAGAACTACATCAAAAATACATACAATTAAGGCATATATAAAAGGTTTTCTGTAATTATGGACCGAATAATAAAATCTCTGCATAAAATTAAAAAAACCAATAATAAAAAGCCCGGGAGCAAAACCTTTTAATACAAAAGAGGTAAGATAGGTATTTTCTGGAGTAAATGAACCTCTCTGCATCGCTATCGAAACAAGCTCAGGCCCCATAATAAAAATAAAAAGACTTGAAGGAAGGAGCAGCGAAAAAAGGTTTATTACACCTGTATTCATTGTTTCAAGAAGTTCCGGCCTTTTCCCTGCTGCGGCAAATTTGCTCATTCTTGGGAATAAAACAGTAATTATTGATGCTGAAAATATTCCAAAGGGAAGCTGCCAGAAAACAATTGCATAACTTAAAGCGGATGAACTTCCGGTTTCAAGACCGGAAGCAAACCGCATTGCAATCTGATGACTAATGGCAAAAATTGAGGCAGTTGCTACAACCGGAAACCAGTTTTTCATAATTTTTTTAAAATAATTATTGCTGAAATCTGTATCCGGTTTGAAGTCAAAACCTTCCCTGAGATAGACGGGAAGCTGAAATACAATTTGCAGAATACCGCCGGTCAATACTCCGACAACCATCGAAAAAATTCCCATGCTCCTGTAAAAGAAAACAACGCTTGTAATAACAGTTATTGAAAAAAGAATCGGTGTTATGGAAGGAATAAAAAAGTAATTTTTTGAATTCAGTACAGCCATTATTACAGCGCTTATGCTGATGAGAAGCAGATAACTGATAAACCATTTAAAAAGAGAAACTGCAAGATTCTGCAGATACGGGTCTGTAAATTCGAACAGTATTCTGTTAATTAAAAAATCAGAAAAAATAATAGAAAGAATGCAAACCGGAACAAGTATTAAAACCTGAAAAGTAAGAATATTTCTTACAAGTTTTTTTGTTGATGACGTCTCTTTTTCTTTTACCAGGGATTCTGTAAGAACAGGGATGAAAGCTGATGAAAGGGCCCCCTCTGCCATCAGTTTCCTTAAATTATTGGGGACTGAAAAAACAGAGTTAAGTACATCCGCCTCACCTGTTGCGCCGAAATAAGCTCCGATAACGGCAACCCTTAGAAATCCGAGTATGCGTGATATAAAAGTGCATATCATAACTAAAATAGCAGATAAAGATGTTTTTTGTATATTAGCAGAGTTTGTTTTCATAATCACCTGAAAAGCTTTTTTTAAAATCATTAAATGTATCTGTTAATATGCTTTCCCTTATTTTTTCCACAAAATCCCTGATAAAAGAAAGGTTGTGTTCTGTTGCAAGCATAGGTCCCAGTATTTCATTTGTTTTAAACAGATGGCGCAGGAATGCTCTGGAATAGTTAGTGCAGGTAAAACATCTGCATTTTTTCTCAACAGGATTGAAATCATCAGCAAATATTTCTTTTTTAATTGATATTTTACCATTCCATGTAAAAAGTGTCCCGTTTCGGGCAATTCTTGTCGGATAAACACAATCAAACATGTCTATTCCGTTTTCTACTGCCTCAAGAATATATTCAGGGGTACCAATTCCCATGAGATAATGAGGTTTATTTTTATCAATTACTGATGCTGTTTCAGAAAGATGTTCTTTGAAAACATCGAATGATTCTCCGACAGACAAACCGCCTATTGCGATTCCCGGAAAATCAAGGCTGCTTATATATTCCGCGCTTTCCTTTCTGAGATCTTTAAAAAAATTACCCTGTACTATGCCGAATAAATTACCGCCCCATTCATCCCGGCAGCCAAGCCAGTATTCCCTGCTTTTTAAGGCCCAGTCATGAGTAGTTTTCATTGCGCTGTAAGCTTTTTTCCAGGTTATGTCGGGGGGTGTGCATACGTCAAGCGGCATAAGTACATCGCTTTTGAATGTTTTCTGAAGATCAACAACATTTTCCGGGGTCAGGGTATGGTATGATCCGTCTATATGGGATCTGAAATAAATACCTTCTTTTTTTATTTTTCTGAAAGGTGCAAGTGAAAATATCTGGAATCCTCCGGAATCAGTCAGAATATTGTGTTCCCAGGAGATGAATTCATGAAGACCTCCGGCTTTTTTTATTATCTCAGCCCCGGGCCTGAGATAAAGGTGGTAAGTGTTGCCAAGTATAAGATTTACTCCTGAATTAGAAAGGGTCTTATGTTTTACTGCCTTGACAGAACCGTTGGTTCCTACCGGCATAAAAACCGGTGTGCTTATTTTACCGTGCGGCAGATCAAATTCAGTAACTCTTGCCGAACTGTTGCTGCAATTTTTTAGTATCTTGAAATTCATTCGGTTATTGTCCTGTAATATCAGGTTTTTGCATATCTGAACATTGCTATGCTCATAAAAATAAAAAAAACAAATGTTCCCCATGCTCCGGCGAAAGGAGGAATATATCCAATTTTTGCAAAGAGCATCAAAACCATCTGCATTATATAATAAAATACAGATAATAACAGGCTTGAAAGAAGACTCATGAGAAGAATGTTTTTTCTTAAATTCCCTCCGATCGATGATGCAATAATTGAAACAATCAGGCAGGTAAATGGAAATGAGAAACGTTTATAGTACTCAGCAAGCTGGCTCTTGTGTGGAAGTCCGGCACTTTTGAGTGTTTTAATCCATTTTGCCGCCTGAATATAATTCATTTCATCAATGTTTTTTACAATTCTTCGAAATGTAGATGGTGGAAGATTGTATGATTTATCTTCAATTATTGAAATATTTTCAAGTTTGTATTCACTTGTCAGCTGATCAAAAGTATATTTCCTGCAGTCAGTTAATACCCAGTATTCATTTTTTTCATTCCATTCTGCCCATTTGCAGTCTATCCTTTCCGGATTTCTGATATTTGCACTTCTGTCTATTATCATAAGGGATGTCAGGGTTTTAGCAGAATCATTATAAAAATCTGCGCTATAAATAATTTCACGGCTGTTGTTCATGACTGTAATGTTATTATTACTGAATGTAGTTTTTGTTCTCAGAAGTTCTGAAGTCAGCTCATTTTTACGGCTGTATGTATTTATAACAACAGTCTCGTGAAAAAAAAATGTAAATATACTAAGAAAAAGTCCGCATATAATAAGCGGTATTGTAAATCGATAAATTGAGATACCTGATCCAAAAACAGCTATGAGTTCATTTCTGGAATAAAATGTACCCAGAGTATAAGATACGGAAAAAAGAACAGATACCGGCAGTGCATAAAATATGCATTTGGGTGCATACAAAAGAGAAACCTTCAGTATTTCGATAAGGGGAACATTGTTGTTTATATAACGCCAGAGATTGGAGAATAAATCAAGAAGTTCAATAATCATCAGGAAAAAAAGAATCGAAACAATAAAAGTTTCAAAAAAAGATTTTAATGTCATTCTGTCCAGTAAGTTCATCTTGTAAATCTCATAAAGAAAACTCCCGAAGATAACAGCAGAATTACCATGTTTGGAAACCACATTGCAATAAGCGGGGGAAAATTGCTTCTTACCCCGAGTGTATGGGCGGCAAAAAGCATACACCAGTAAAAAACAGAAACAATCAATCCAATCCCGAAACCTACAGATCTGCCACTTCTTTTGGAGAAAAGCCCTGCAGGATATGAGAACAGAACAAAGAGCAGACATGCCGCAGGAAGAGAAAATTTCTTGTTGTATTCGAGTTTGTAAATCTGAAGCTGTCTGTCTCTTATTATTTCCTTTCCTGTATTTGAATAATTTGTGAAATTACGGATAAGTTCGTCCTGTGCCTTTTTTTTCTTTTCTGCAACAGTTTTTAGCGATGATAATTCAACAAGATTTTCTGTGTATTTAATATAATTTTGATTATTTGAATATTTGATATTAAATAGTTTTTCATCAAGATTTTTTTCTTTTTCTTTAATTGATTTGTAAACATCAAAGGAACTCATCTCCCGCGGACCAGGGTTTCTTACCGCAAGACTTAAGTCACTAAGCAGAATATTATAGATCATTTTTTCCGCTGTAAACCAGTTGTAATCATACTCTTTTTTCTGATCTGAAAAATGGCTGAAAATATCAGACAAGGTAAGTGAAATTATTCCACGCCCCTCTTTGTCATCTTCAATATAGGCTTTTCGGGCAGTAATAAATCTCTTGTCTCCTTCATTTGTTCTGTCAATAATTATTATATCATCAATATTTTTACCTTTGACCTGTCCCGTAATAAGGACGGTATCCATATACCGTTTAGCTGTAAATGATTCAAGTTCAAGTTCAGGATTGGAATATATCAGTTTCCGGTAGAGTTTTGTATAGTTCATTGTACCGACAGGAAGGAGATAATCATTTATCATAAAAGATGCAAGCGTCAACAGCAGCCCTATAAGGATCAAAGGGGTAAATATCTGCTTATGGCTTATCCCTGATGACTGCATGGATAATATTTCATTATCTGATGCCATTCTGGAAACAGCCATAAGACAGCCGACAAGTGAAGCAAAAGGAAATGTAAGGGAAAGCATTGTGGGCATAAAATATATCAAAAGCAGCAATACATCTATAGCAGGTATTTTTTTGGATAAAATATATTCTGCAAGCAGCAGTATCTGATTGGCAAAAAAAATAAAAAAGAAAAAAACAAAGCATACAAAAAAAGAGAGTAGAAATTCATATGAAATGTATCTGAAATAGATTGGAATATATTTCTTCATGATGTTTTTCCGGTCTGATTTTTTTGTCGTTCCCTGTCAAACTCCGGTAGATCCGAATCCTCCGTCCCCTCTTTCTGTCCGGTTTAGAGATACTTCATGAGTGAAAAGAGCTGTAACTACCGGAGCAATAATCATCTGGGCAATCCTGTCTCCTCTTCTGATAATGAAATTTTCTTTTCCAAGGTTGATCATTATTATCTTTATTTCTCCCCTGTAATCAGAATCTATGGTTCCGGGTGTGTTAACCAGTGTTATGCCGTATTTTACCGCAAGACCGGATCTGGGACGGATCTGGGCTTCATAGCCATCCGGTATTTCGATTCTAATACCTGAAGGGATTAATTTTCTTTCTCCCGGAGAAATTATTTCATCTTCTTCCACTGCAGCAAAAAGGTCTGCCCCTGCTGAACCGGCTGTTGCATAATGAGGGATTAAATCCGGTGATTGACAAAAGCATTTAATTGAAACCTGTTCAGCCATATATTTATCCTTTGATAGCTATATTATAGTCATTGTTTTTAATTTTTCCAGCATCACCGTAAACAAGTACATTAAATTCCTTATTTATGAGGTTAGCGCTGATAAACTGGTTAATATCTTCTCTCGTAACGCTGTAGAGCATCTCCATTGATTCTGTAAAATCAAAGCATCTCCCGCTGAAAATGTAATGGCGGGCAAGTCTTTTCATTCTAAGTTCCATATCTTCCTGGGAGAGGATAAGCCCCCCTTCAAGGTGGGTTCTTGCGTCTGCAATCTCGGAAATTGAAATTGAATCAATAAGAATATTATTAAGTTCTATATTCAATTTATCCATAAAATCCGGCAACAATTTTGGTATTGTGTTTGCATAGATATTCCACATGGAATAATAATTATAAATTGATCTGAAAGAATATATTGTATAGCAGTATCCGTTTTCTTCGCGCAGTTTTTGAAACAGACGGGAACTCATTGATTCCCCCATAATTGTGCTGAAAAACAGGAGATTATAATAATCCTTCATCCCTGCCGGAGACGGAAATGCAGCTCCGGCATGAAGATGTATCTGTTTTGACGGATATTTATGGTATTCATTATTATATCTGTATTCGGGTTTTGTCCGTCTGGACAGTACATCTGCAGAGTTCAGCTTTGAATTGGAAGAAGGAAGTGAAACATTAAGCAGATTGACAAGCAGTACTTCATCAATGGAACCGGCAGCAGATATTACAAGATTAGCAGGAATATATCTTTCAGAGTAATACTTATATAAAGATTTTTTTTTGATATTTTTAATATCTTTGACTTCGCCTGTTATCTTGTAGCCTATCGGGTGAGGCAGCCACATATTTTCAATAAAGAGATCATAACTGTTTTCTTCCGGCAGTTCCAGGTATTCATTTATTTCACTGATTACTACATTTTTTTCTTTATTAATTTCCTTGTTATCAAACAAAGGTTTAAAAATAATTTCTGTTAAAAGGTCAATTACATATTTGATGTGCTTGGTAGGAAATGTGCAGTAAAAACAGGTTAATTCTTTTTCTGTGAATGCATTAAAATTGCTTCCAATACGGTCAAATGATTTGGCTATCTCGGAAGTTGATCTGGATGCAGTTCCTTTAAAAAGAATATGCTCGATAAAATGGGCATACCCTTTTTCTTCTGAATTTTCATCTACTGAACCGTTCAGGAACCAGAATCCTATAGAGCATACAGATGTATGCTCTATTTTTTCAGAAACAAACCTGGCGCCTGAATCCAGTTCAATATAGTTTATCAATTATTTCTCCGGGAAAAGCCACCCCCTGGGCTGTTTCTTCTCCCGGAATTTCCGTGGAAATCACGTTTTTCTCTATGATCCCTTGAATCACCGTCTCCCTGCGGATGCGGAGCTGCCAGTCTTCTTTTACTTGCTGCTTCCGGATCAACTGCATCAATATGGCTGAGGTTAAGTCTGCCCATTCTGTCAACTTCCATAAGCTTAACCAGAAGTTCCTGGTTTTCACTTACTACATCGGTTACAGCATTTACATGATCAAAAGAGAGCTTGGAAATATGACAAAGCCCTTCTTTGCCGGGAAGTATTTCAACAAAAGCGCCGAATTCCATAATTTTCTTGACTATACCGTTATATATCTTACCCGGTTCAGGTTCTTCTATTACTGACAGGATAAGCTGTTTTGCTTCTTCAGCCTTTTCTTTATTTTTACCGAAAATTATGATTTTACCCTTATCGTCAATATTAACTGTGGATTCTGATTTTTCTGAAATACCTTTTATTGTTTTCCCGCCTGTACCTATTACAGCGCCTATTTTGTCAGCATCTACTGTCATGGTAAGGATTTGAGGAGCAAGTTCAGAAATTTCTGTTCTTGCTTTTGACAGGGTCGCGTTCATTATGCCAAGTATATGGAGACGGCCGACTCTGGCCTGCTCAAGGGCTCTTTTCATTAGATCTGATGTTACATTGGATATTTTGATATCCATCTGGAAAGCGGTTATACCGTCTTCTGTTCCTGCAACTTTAAAATCCATATCCCCAAAATGGTCTTCTTCTCCAAGAATATCGCTTAAGATTTCAGTTTTGCCATCTTCAGAGATAAGTCCCATTGCAATACCTGCAACCGGTTTTTTTATCGGAACTCCTGCATCAAGTAAGGCAAGAGTACTTCCGCAGACTGTCGCCATTGAAGATGACCCGTTGGATTCAAGTATTTCAGATACTACCCTGATAGTGTATGGGAACTTTTCTTTTTCAGGAATAACTGCGGAAATTGCCCTCATTGCAAGATGGCCATGGCCAATTTCCCTTCTTCCTGTAGAAAGGTTTCCCTTTTCTCCTACGCTGAAAGGAGGAAAATTATAATGGAGCATAAAATTATTATAATGCTTGTCCCCGTCTATATCGTCAAACATCTGTTCGTCGGAAACTGTACCAAGCGTTGTTACAGCCAGGGCTTGTGTTTCTCCCCTTGTAAAAAGGGCAGAACCGTGTGTTCTTGAAAGAACTCCTACTTCACATTCAATTGGTCTTATCTGATCAGTTTTTCTGCCGTCAGATCTTTTATTTTCTTTTATAATTGCCTCACGCAGAATTTTATATTCAAGATCTTCAATTACTTTTGAAACACCTGATTTAAGCGTTGCCTGTTCATCTGGATATTTATCTTCAAAATATTTCAGCGTTGTACTTTTTACTGCGCTTTTAGCTTTGTTCCTCTCAATTTTACCCGCAAGAAAACATGCTGCAAGATACTGCTCATAAGCATAATCCCATACTTCACTGTATAAAGGAAAATCATTTTTTTCTGATTTCAACAGTGCCTTTTCCTTGCCGGCTATTGAAGCAAGTTCTTTCTGCATATCGCATATAATCTTTATATATTCACTGGCTTTATCAATAGCCTGAATCATTATATCTTCAGAAACTTCGTGTGCTCCGCCTTCAACCATGGTAATACCGTCAGAAGTGCCTGCAACAATAATTTCAAGCTTGCTTTCTGCTATCTGCTGAAAGGTAGGATTGACAATAAATTCATCATTTAAATAACACATTCTTACAGAACCGACAGGCCCGTTAAACGGTATATCTGAAACAACAACAGCCGCAGAAGCAGCAATCATTGCAACAATGTCTGGAGGATTTATCTGATCAGATGAAAGTACGGTCGGGACTATCTGAATATCCCTTTTGAATTCCTTGTAAAAGAGTGGTCTCATCGGTCTGTCAATCAATCTTGATACAAGTATTTCCTTATCCTTCGGCCTTCCTTCCCTTTTCAGAAATCCACCTGGTATTTTACCTGCTGCATAGTATTTTTCGTTATATTCTACCTGCAGCGGTACATAATCCAGTCCATCGATTTCATTTTCTGAATAGCAGACAGTTGCAAGAACTGTTGACCCTTCAAATGTTGCCATAACTGAACCGCTTGCCTGTTTAGCGACTTTTCCTGTTTCTATAATTAATTCTTTTTCACCTATCGGTATTGTAATTTTAGGCATCTATAAATTTCCTTTCCTTATTTTCTGAGATTTAACTGCTGAAGAATTGTTCTATATTTTTCAATATCAATTCTTTTCAGGTATTTAAGGAGTTTTCTTCTTTGCCCTACAAGCTGCAGAAGGCCCCTTCTTGAATTATGATCTTTTTTGTGCACCTGAAAATGTTCAGTTAATTGATTTATTCTTTTTGTAAGCAGCGCAATCTGAACTTCACTCGATCCTGTATCTTTTTCATTTGCTCCAAATTTTTCGACAATTTCCAGTTTTTCTTCTTTTTTCAAAGACATTGTTATTCTCCTTTCACAATAACAGTTGCTGTTCAGCTGTTTTCAACCATTTAAAAATATTTTTATCAATAATCACTTCCGTTTTGAAAGTTTTATCGCCTAATAATATGGACATGTTATATTTTCCTGCATCAGGCAGAACCTGCCTTATCGCATTCTTATAAATATAGCAGTAATATTCATCCTGAAAAATTTCAGGAATGTTCAAATCGACTGCGTGTCCGAATTCAAGATATTCATAAGCCTGATCCAGTTTTCCATCCTTGATCAGATCTCTTATTGCTGTACTGCTCACCGAAAATCCGTAAAACGACTGTCTTTTTACTATTTCGTAAATTCCAGTCCCTTTAAAATAATTTTCTTCAAGGTCAGCTGCAGTAGTGTCATTATTGTTCCCGCATTTAAAATCTTCACCGCTTACCATTTTTACAAGATTCAAATGTTTTCTTATGCAGGAAATAAAATAATTACCTGTCAGTTTACTAAAATCGCTGGAAAAGTCAATCAGTACGGTAGTTGTAACTCCCGCCATTTTAAGTGAATCAATTTTCTGTTTCAGCGTATATATATCACCGGGATAATTTTCTTTATGATAATACCATGCCGGATTCTTAATAAAAGTAAAAACCACTTTTTCTACGCTTTTTTCGGTAAAAAGCTTATTTATCAGGAATCTGTGACCCAGATGCATCCCGTCAAAAACTCCAACCGTAACAGCTGACGGAGAAGAAATATAATAATCCTTATCAGTAAAATCTTTCCAGTTAACTACTTTCATTACAGGCACTCTTATCCGAAGAAACAAATAAATATCTCATTTCTGCAATACTGTTGTCAATAAGTGCTAAAAAAATCCCTTTTTCAGAAAAAAATGAAAATATTCCTGCCGGAAATTGATTTTCAGCGCCTTTTTCAGAAAGCTTTTTACCATTTAATATTTTTTCTGTTAATATTTTATCAGCTGTAATTACAGGTATTCCGCATCTTTTAAGTCCCTCCCCCGGAGCAATAACATCTATTTCAGTTATTTCATCCGGCAGTTTTGCCTCTTCAAGATGAAAATCGCCAATTTCAGTTCTAATGAGTTTTTTCAAAAATGCTGCTGAAACGCACTTTTTGGCAAGATCAGATGCAAGTGTTCTGATATAAGTGCCTGATGAGCAGTTTACAGTGAAATCAAGAATATTTTCTTCAAAACTGTTGATTTTAATAGATTTAACAGTAACTTTCTTTTCTTTCAGGTCGGCAGTTATCCCTTTTCGCGCAAGTTCATAGGCCCTTACTCCGTTTACATGGACTGCAGAATATAAAGGCGGCCGCTGTTTTATGATTCCTGTAAAATACTTCAGATTGTCTTTAATTAACTCATATTCAGGAATGGCAGCTTCTTCTGTAAAAGTTCCTGTAATATCAAGTGTATCAGTCGATTTACCGAATTCTGCAAAAGCCCTGTACGTTTTCGGGAAAGAGGAAAACAGGTTGAACACCCGGGTCATCTGTCCTGTAAGTATTATTACAAGTCCTTCAGCAAAAGGATCAAGAGTTCCCGAATGGCCAAGTTTCTTAATTCCAGTTCTTTTTTTTATTATTCTTATTATATCAAAAGTAGATATGCCAGCCGGTTTATTTACTAATAAAAAGCCGGAAATCTGTTCATTCAATGCAGATTATCCTCGATAAACCTGTTCATCTCAAATCCGTCTTTCAATGAAGAGTCATAAAAAAACCTGAGTTTTGGAGTTAATCTTGTTTTAAGTTTTTTCCCTATCAGGCCCTGTATGAAGCCGGCTCCATGATTCAATGCTTCTATACTATTAAGGGCCTGTTTTTCCGGACAGTAACCTGATACTGAAATTCTGGCAAAGCTCATATCAGGAGAGAGTTTTACATTTGAAATATAGATAAGTTTATTTATTCTGGGATCTTTGATTTTGTCCTGCAGAATAAGTTTCCCCAGCTCTTCCTGTATTATTTTTTCGGCCCTTTGAAGCCTGAATTCACCCATTTATCCTTCCAGTTTTTTGAATACTTCTTTCATTTCATATACTTCAATAATATCGCCAACCTGTATATCGTTGAAATTTTCAAGTCCTATACCGCATTCGTAGTTTTTCTCTACTTCCTTGACATCATCCTTAAACCTTTTCAATGATGATATCTTACCGGAAAATATTTCAACACCTTCACGGAACAGATGGACAATTCCGTTCCTTTTTACTTTCCCGCCTGTAATGTAGCATCCTGCAATTGCGCCTATCTTCGGCACTTTAAATACATCGCGTACTTCCGCTGTTCCAAGTGACTCTTCCTTTAAATCAGGAGCAAGTAGGCCTTCCATGGCAGTTTTTATATCTTCTACAGCATCATAGATAATATTGTATTTTCGTATTTCTACCTTTTCCTGTTCAGCCAGCATCTGCGCTTTGGCAGTAGGTCTCACATGAAAACCAACTATAATTGCATTTGATGCTGATGCTAGATTTACATCGTTTTCTACGATCGCACCGGCAGAAGAGTGAATTACATTAAGTCTTATTTCTGAAGTAGAAAGTTTTTCAAGGGCAATTTTCAGTGCTTCAACTGACCCCTGTACATCTCCCTTTATTATTGTTTTAAGCTCCTGTATGGCCCCTTCGCTGATTGAATCGTAAAGATTATCCAGGGTAACTTTTTTGACATTTTTGGCTACGCCGATTTTTTCGAGTTCCTGTCTTTTTGTCCCGATCATTCTTGCGGTTTTTTCCGAATCTGTTACCTGAAAAGGATCGCCTGCATTAGGCATACCTGTAAACCCCAGTATTTCTATCGGTGTTGAAGGAGGAGCACTGTCAATTTTTTCGCCCCTATCGTTAAATATAGCCCTTACTTTACCGGCATATACACCGGCAATAAAAGCATCACCGACATTAAGTGTTCCTCTTTCAATCAGAACTGTAGATACAATTCCCCTTCCGTGATCAACGCGGGATTCAATTATTTTACCTTCTGCGCGGCAGTTCGGGTTTGCTTTTAATTCAAGCACTTCGGATTGTATAAGTATATTTTCCAAAAGATTATCTATACCAATCTTTTTAAGGGCAGAGATCTCGCAAAAAATTGTATTTCCTCCCCAATCTTCAGGTATAAGATCATAGGTTGAAAGCTGATGCTTGACCCTGTCTACATTTGCTTCAACAACATCAATTTTATTTATTGCAACAATAATCGGAACTCCAGCCTCTTTTGCATGGTTAATTGCCTCAATTGTCTGCGGCATTACACCGTCATTTGCAGCAACAACAAGAACTACAATATCTGTAAGCTGTGCACCGCGTGCCCTCATAAGGGTAAACGCTTCATGTCCGGGTGTATCAAGGAAAACAATATTTCTGTTGTTGGACTGGACTTTATATGCTCCGATATGCTGTGTTATACCGCCGTGTTCTGATGCGGCAATATCAGTAGATCTTATCGCATCAAGAAGTTTTGTTTTACCATGATCGACATGTCCCATTACAGTTACAACAGGAGGTCTTTCAATTATATCGCTATCATCACCTTTTTCTGTCTCTACAAGTGTTTCATCATACAGCGATACAATATTTACTTTACAATTGTATTCAGAAGCTATAATTTCTACTGTTTCAGCGTCAATCTGCTGATTGATGCTGACCATCATTCCCATAGACATAAATCTGGAAATAAGCTCAGAAGCCTTTAGATTCATTTTTTTTGCGAGTTCAGAAACTGTGATAACTTCCATTATGTCAATTTCTTTTGGAACAGGATTGATCTTTTGAATTGATTTTTTCTTTACCTGAAAATTCTTTTCAAGATCATGTTCCTTCTTTGTTTTCTGGTAAACAGTCTTTTTCTTTGCCTTGAAAAATTTCTTTGCTGCCGGTTTGGTTGCAGATGATTCGCCTTTTAAATCATCCTTTCCGCCAGGCCGTTGAGGAGAAGAACCAAATCTTGGCGGTCCGCCGCCAGGCCTTCTGTTATCAAAACTACGGGGTCCCCCAGGGGTAAATCTCTGTGCCCCTCCCTGTGCTCCAGGTGCGCCGTATCTGGGAGGACCGCCCGGCCTCTGCGGAGAAGAACCATATCTCTGCGGAGTACCTCCTGGACGCGATTGTGAACCGTACCTGGGCGGCTGATCCGATCGCTGCTGTCCGTATCCCGGATAGGTGCCCTGTCTCTGGTTGTCGGTTCTGGGAGTATAAGGTCTGCTTACCGGCTGGCTACCGGCAGGATTTGGACGATCTCCGTCAAACCGCTGTTTTGTTCTGTATGTTCTTTCATGACCGGCCGTTTGAGGAGACGATTCCCTGTTTTCAGTATTCCTGGCTTTTGCCCCCCCCTGGAAAGTTCTTGAAGGAACCTTTCCCCTGCTTACAGGTTTTTCCTCATTCGCAGAAGACTCTTTTTCAGGAGATTCTTTTGCAGAAGTTTCTTTAACAGAAGATGCAGCATCTGCTGAAGTATTATCTGTTCCCATAGGTTCTTTATGAGGTTTTCTGATTTCTGTATTTAAATCAGCTGTATTGTCTGAAGACGATTCTTTGTTCTCTTCGTGGTCCCTGCTCTTTCCTGTTTTTTTAACAACAACTACCCTTTTTTTAACAACAACTACTTTCTTCCTGTTATCAGTCTGCTCCTGCTTGTCTTTTGCTTCCTGATTTTCCGAAGATATTTTTCGCTGTTTTATCAAAGCTGTTTTGGGTTTTTCTGTTGTCTTTTCCTGATCTTCAGTCATTTATAAATTCCTCTCCTGTACCTGGGACATAACTTTTAATTTTTCATTTTTCTGAAACTTCTTCATTGTCATCATTAATTTCGTCTTCATTTTCATCATCATCTTCTTCAAAACTAAGACCTACCCCGCAGTTAGGACACACTGTCATTTCAACAGTTATTTTACTGCCGCAATCCGGACATAAATATGAATCTTCATCAGTTTCCTCATCAGAAATATTGTCCGAATCTGCAAGGTCCTTTTCCTCAATCCCATTATTATAGGAATCTGATTCACCGTCATTTTCAGGAATGTAGTCATCAGAATTCTGATCATTCTCTTCTATAATTTCAACATTTTCATCAATAATTGCCTTGATTGATTCAATATCCTGCTGGGTTATTCCATCAAGGGCGGCAATTTTTTCAATATCTATTGCAAGAAATGTTTCAATCAATTCTATACCATGCTGACGCAATAGTTCAACAAGTCTTTCATGAATTCCCGGTAATTCTTCAATTCTGGTAATTTCTTCAGTTTTTTCTTCAATTTCATCCCGGAACAGGGCAGATACAGCTTTTTTGGTATCAGCCGAAATATCCATCTGATCAAACTGTTCAATTGTTTTTACATCAATGTTCCAGTCAACAAGCCTGTTGGCAAGTCTGACGTTGAGTCCCTGTTTCCCTATGGCAAGTGAAAGCTGGTTTTCGTTGACAACAGCAAGAGCCTGTCTCCTGGCTTCATCAAGTATGATTACAGATTCAACATCAGCAGGAGAAAGAGCGTTTTTTATGTAAACCCTCGGGTCAGTATCATATTTTAAAACATCTATCTTTTCCCCTTCCATCTCCTTGACAACGGTCTGGATTCTCACCCCTTTAAGACCTACACAGGCGCCTACCGGATCAACATCATCCCTGTGCGAATATACTGCCATCTTTGTCCTGTAACCAGGCTCACGAACTAATTTGAAAATTTCCACAGTTTTATCATAAACTTCCGGAACTTCGAGTTCAAAAAGTTTTTTTACAAAATCTGTATGTGTTCTGGAAAGAATAATATTAAGTCCTGATTCCTGTTTTTCCACTTCATATATAATTGCCTTTATTCTGTCATTTGGCCTGTATATCTCTCTTGGAGACTGAAATCTTTTAGGAAGGATTCCTTCTATTTTCCCAAGATCGACATAGATATTGCCGTTCTTTTCCCTCTGGTAATAGCCGATAATCATTTCACCGGTTTTTTCAATAAACTCTGAATAAAGTGTATCTTTCTGAATTTCACGAATTTTCTGTTTTGCCCGCTGTTTTGCGCTCTGCACAGCAACACGCTCGAAATCTTTAGGATTGATTTCTATTAAAAGTTCGTCGCCTATTTCACACTCAGCATTATAGGCAAGCGCATCTTCTATTGCAATTTCAAGAACATCATCAATTACATCATCCACAATCTTTTTTCTGGAAAATATGGTAACTTCAGTTTCTTCCTCATTAAATCTGATTATTACATTCTCAACAGTACCATATTTTTTTTTGTAGGCTGCAATAAGAAATTCTTCAATTGTTTTAAGTACAAGCTCTCTCGGGATTCCTTTTTCCTGTTCAAACATTCTTATCGCTTCAGATAGGTCAGAAGCCATTTATTTGATCCTCCAAATTAATAATCTAATTTTGCCTTTCTAATTTCTTCATATTTTAATTCAGTTAAAATACCATCTTCTGTCTCTAGTTTTACGCTGATTTCATCTGCATCCTTGATTAAAAACATTTCCCAGTCATCAGAATCGTTGACAATTATTTTAACCTTTTTCCCCTTGAAAACAGAGAATTCGTCTGCAGTTTTGAGGTTTCTGCTGATTCCGGGAGAAGATACTTCAATGAAAAAATCACGATTATCAGTGTATGCCTCAATGCGTCTTTTTACAGCCTTGTGAATTTTACTGCAGTCATTGATTGATATTCCTTCCGGCGAATAAAGAACAATGTGAATATGCAATCCTTCATGGAGCATTCTGGAATTTACCTCCAAAAGGCTGAATCCGGAAGCCTCAACAACAGGAGCAATTACATCATAATTTTCATCTTTTCGTTTAATAAATTCCATTTACCCGCCGCAATCATAAAAAAACTGCATAAAAAAAGAGCCGATTTTTTCCGACTCTCCCCAGCATTCGAAACAATAAAACTATATATAAAATAACAGAACTGATTTATTTAATCAAGTGCAATAGTCAATATTATAATATTTTTAAAACCATAATTAATCAGAAGTTCAGAGCAATATCCTGCTGTCGCTCCGGTTGTAAAAACATCATCAAGCAGAATAACAGTCTCTGAACACTTAAGACATGCGGCTGCATTTTTCCGCTGTATACTTATTCTCCCGCGAAGCTCGGTTTGCCGCTTTTCATAGTCAAGTTCTTTCTGCTGATGAGTTTTTCCTTTTTTGAAAAGAAAAAATGCACTGATGCCGTAATTTCGTGAAAGTATTTTACAGATATGCCTCATGTGATCCCAGCCGTATTTTTCAATACGTTTTTGGCTGCAGGGAGCCGGTACAACCGGTATATTTAAATAGTGATCATAGTAAATCCTGTAAATTGATTCCGCAAAAAACCATGATGCATGTTTTTTACCGTTGAATTTATATTCATGTATTGCTTTCCTTACAAATTTGTTTCTGTAGTCCCATAATGAAATATTGTATTTAAATAAATATTTTCTTCCCCTGCAGATAGAGCATATATCTTTTTCCGAAACAAGCCTGCGGCTGCAGATATTACAATAATTACCTGAAGCCGCAAGACTATATGCTGACGGAAATATCTGCAGACAGCTGCTGCATAGTGCTTTATTATTTTTATTGCCATTTTTAAGGAGCTCAGCGCATATAATGCACTGTCGGGGGAAAAAGAAATCGAATAGAAAAGTGAAAATCATACATGAATTTAACAGGTCGAAAAGACTTCCTACTTCAGTCTTTTCTGCCAGTTGTGGATATAATTCAATGCTTCAAGCGGAGTCATTTTATTTATGTCAACTGCAGATATTTCTCTTGAGACAATATGCTCTTCTGAAAAAAGCTGGGTCTGTAATTCAGGAGATTTTCTTTTTTTGGCTGATTCAGGATTTTCTTCACCGGATGATGGTTTTTCATAAAATTCCAGCAGTTCTTCTGCCCTCAGTATTACACTGTACGGTATACCTGCAATTTCCGCTACATTTATGCCATAGGATTTATTTGCCGGCCCTTTTTTGATTTTTTTCAAAAAAACAAGTTTCCCATCTTCCTCTACTGCGTTCATGGAAAGATTCTCCATTTCCGGCATATCAAGGTTTACAAGTTCGTGATAATGTGTCGCAAAAAGTGTTTTTGCCCCGATTTTTTTGATAATGTATTCGCAGATACTTCTTGCTATTGACAATCCGTCCTTGGTGCCGGTTCCCCTGCCCACTTCATCCATTATAATAAGGCTTTTATCTGTCGCGGCTCTCAGTATGTATGATGCCTCTGACATTTCTACAAGAAATGTAGATTCGCCTCTTGCAAGATTATCAGACGCTCCCACACGACAGAATAGTTTATCTATCAGCCCTATTTCGGCGCTGTCTGCAGGCACAAAAGCGCCGGACTGTGCCATAAGAACAATCTGGGCTGTTTGTCTTAAAAAAGTGGATTTTCCAGCCATATTGGGGCCTGTCAGCAGTATGAACGTTTTTTTCCGGTCAAGAGATACATCATTAGGTATAAATTCCCCCTGGGGCAGATTGGCTTCTACAACAGGATGTCTTCCGTTTTTAATAAAAACTGAACTACTGTCATTAAGCTTAGGTCTTGTATAACCGTGTACTGTCGCCGAATATGAATATGACTGCAGGCAGTCCAGTTCTGAAAGATTCTCCGCTATATTTCTGAATAATGGAATATGTATTTTCAGTGAATCTTTTATTTCAAAAAACAACTCTTTCTCAAGTGCAGATATTTTTTCAGCGGCGTTGTTAAGCTCGTTTTCAAGTGTTCCAAGCTGTTCCGTAGTATATCTCTCAGCACCTACAAGAGACTGTCTTCTTATGAAATGGTCAGGAACCTGATCTATATAGGACTTTGTAACTTCAAGAAAATACCCGATTATCTTGTTATACCTTATTTTCAGATTTGCGATACCCGAATTTTCTTTTTCTTCCTCAATGTATCTGTCAAGTATTTCCTGACTGTTGTCCCTTATATCCCTTAACGAATCAAGCTCGCTGCTGTAACCGGTTTTTATGAGATTCCCTTCTGTCAATATAACCGGAGGATCATCATATATTGCTTTATCAAGATCTTCCATAATCCGGTCTGCTGCATCTGAGATTAAAGTATCTGAAAAGAACGGGAAAAGAGTTGAACCGCTGTATTGGGTAATTGTCTGCGCAATTTCATTGAATACAATTATTGTATTTTTAAGACCCAGCAGGTCTTTTGCATTTACTTTATCGAGAGCCAGTTTTGATGTAAATCTTCCCAGATCGTTGAGCTGTGAAAGGCAGGAACGTATCTTTGTAAGAAGAAGCTGATTTTTATAAAAAAATTCAACGTTATCCAGTCTTTTATTAATCAGGTCCAAATCCTTGAGAGGATTTTGAAGCCATTTCTTGATCATTCTTCCGCCCATTGAGGTTCTGGTATAATCAAGAACGCTCAGCAGGGTGTATTTTGAAGACCCGTCATTCATGTTTTTAATAATTTCCAGGTTTTTAATTGTTTTCCCGTCTATTTCAAGCGTGTTTTTTTTATTTGTTCTTTCAATATTTGTTATATGTGATAAAAGTGAACCGGAATTTTCCCTTAAATAATCAATAATTAATCCGGCACATACTATCTCAGGCGAATCATCGTCAATACCGAATCCTTTAAGTGTAGAAACATTAAAATGCTTTTTCAGAGTATCAAATGAATTTTCAATATTAAAATACCAGTCAGGATATCTGTTGATTGTAATATTTCCATATTCTGAGATAATTTTTTTTATACCGTTATTTGTCTCAATTAAAGATTCCTGGATTATGATTTCACTTGGAGATATTTTAAGAAGTTCGCGTGAAATGTTTTCTTCAAGCATGCCTGAATCAGATGCAAATGATATCACAGAAAATTCACCGGTTGAAATATCCACATATGCCATGGAAATAGTGTTTTTAACTTTACCGATTGCTGCAAGATAGTTGTTTTTTTTATTTTCAAGATAGTCTTCATTGACTATTGTGCCTGGAGTAATAATTTCAACTACTTCTCTTTCTACTATTTTTAAACCTTTCGGCGGGGTATTTGAAAGTTGTTCGCATATTGCTATTTTTCTGCCTGTTTTAAGCAGTTTTGCAATATATGACGATGCTGCATGATATGGAACACCGCACATTGGAATGTTGTGTCTCTTGGTAAGAACTATATCAAGAATTGAACTTACTTCTCTTGCATCACTGTCAAACATCTCATAAAAATCACCGAGTCTGAAGAAAAGAATTGAGTCCGGATGCTGACTCTTGATTCTTTTATATTGCAGCATTACAGGGGTGTCAAAAGACATCGTATTTAATTTTTAGGATTCATTTTTTCTATTACCATATCTGTAATATCAACAGAATGGCTCCACCAGATAAGATCAGGATCTTTGGAATTCATTATAACAGAATATCCCTCGGTTTCAGCAATGTATTCAATTTTATCAAGTATCTCGCCAAGAAATTCAGCCGACATCATCAGCCGTTTTTTTCTTTCTTCAATATTTGCAAGTTTTAATCTGCTGTATTCTTTGAGATACTGCTGTTTTTTATTGATCTGTTCATCCATTTTCAGGACATTCATTTCGTCATTAAGATTGGAGTAATATAGTTTCCGTTCTTCAAGTGATGTAATATCATTTTTAATTGCAGATACTCCTTCTTCATAACTTTTTATAAGTCTTTCAATCTCCTGAAGAGCTCTTGAATCACCTGATATTGATGAAATTACTTTCGAATAGTTTATAATACCTATTTTGGTTATCTGCTGTGGGAAAACCGATAAAGCAGTGAATAAAAGCACTAAAAGTAATATATTTTTTTTCATATACGGCTCCTTATTGTTTTTCATCAGAAAAAGCTGGGTGTAAAGCCAATTACAAAATCCAGCGCCATTGAATTGCTGAAAAGAGGCCCATCATACCATACAATTTCATTATCAATATATTGATATCTTTTTGTAAAGTAAAAACCAATTGGCATGCCCGGGATTGTCAGACGGAAACCTCCGCCAAGTGAAAAATAATAATCGTTTTTATCCCTGTCCTTAAAAGAATCTTTATCCGACCAGATACCTGTCCAGCTGTAAAACCAGTCCCACCAAAGAAATTTCTGGATAATCGGCATTCTAAGTTCGAGCCAGTTATCCCAAAGTACCTGCCCGTCATAGACTCTATCCCAGCCCCTGGCCATTGTGAGTCCGTCAATATAAAACATATCGTCAGTGGTAATATCAAGTGAACCGTCGAACTGTTTCCAGATACGTGAAAGTGAAGAATTGGCAGCAAAGATGGTTTTAAATTCCCAGTTTTTGAATACAGGTATAGTAAGCAGTGTTTTAAAGTACTGTCCCTTTGAAGTAGTTGAAATATAATTTCTGGCTGAAGGCATGATGCCTCCCGTATAAGTAAGCGACTGTTTGAGATAAAAACCCCTTGTAGGGTTGTATGTTAAATCTCTTGTGTCCCAGTATGCGCTGTACCAGGTTTTATTGATTGTCTGCCAATTCTGAAAATTTTCCCGTACTGTTTCATTATACGGTCTGTATATTTCATCATTATAGTCAATCCAGGACCTTGTCAAAGTATAGCCGGTTGATGTGTTAAACCTCCCAATTGGAGTGTGCCAGGTATACCCTGTGTTGAGGCCTAAAGAAACATCCCATGATTCATATTCCATGAGAAAACTCGAAGAGACCTCCTCTCCATGCCTAAGAGCATATTCATAATCTGTAATTGCATCGGAATCTGTTGAAGGGATACCGGTATCAGGGTCTACAAGTATCCCTGTATACGGATCAGGGACATGCCCTTCATCATTATCGCTATCAGGAAAAACAGGGGCAAGAATATCCTGAAGTGCTTCCCCGGTCGTCTTGTGCTGAAGGGAAAGGGTAACCCCTCCAGTCCATCTTTTATTTGCAAGCCATTTTTCAGTAAAGCCAAGTGAAACTTTCTGTGAGTCTCCTGAAAACTCTGTACCGATGCTCAATTCCTGTCCATTCCCCAGGAAATTCCTGTCTGTCCATTTGATAAATGACATGATAGGAATATCTCCTGCAGATGCTGTAAAAGTCAGTCCGAATGACACATCAGTTGTTTTTCCTTCCTCAACATTAATTATAAGATCCATCAGACCGTCTGTACTTCCCTGCGGAGTATCGGGTTCAATTGTGGAAAAATACTGAAGATTATAAAGACTTGACATTCCTTCCACAATTTTTTTCTTGCTGAAAACATCACCAACTTCAAGGGGAAGTTCCCTGAGAATGACCTTGTCTTTTGTTTTATCATTACCCCGTATAGTTATATTTTCTATATGTGCCCTGCCCTGTTCAATAATCCTGACATTATAAAAAACTGTAGATTCATCTTCATTCCTTGTTTCATCTTTTTTTATAACATTAAAAATATATCCGTCATTGTAATAAAGATCAGCAATTTTGGAAAAATCAGCTTCAAGCTGTGTTTTATCGAGTATTTCCCCTTTTTTAAGTTTTACCAGATTATTTAATTCCTCATCTTTAAATATGACATTTCCGTTGAAAATTATTCCGTCAAATTTATACTGCTTTCCTTCGCTTATAGCAAAGGTAATGACAAGATTGGTTTTATTGCCTTCCGCATCTTCTTTAAGATCCTGGAATACATCTGTAACTTTTGCATCTATAAATCCATTTTCGCCGTAATAAGTGGCAATTTTTTGTTTGTCTTCCTGTATTTTTGATTCAAGAAAAAGACCTTTTGAAAAAAGTGATTGTTTTTTTGTATCAATAACCCTTCTCAAGGTGCTGTCAGAAGCAAAAGCATTTCCTTTAAACTGGATTTCGCCGATTTTAGTCTGGTTTCCCTCTTCAATGTTGAATGTTATATCAACTTCATTGTCATTGTTTTTTTCACCGATTTCTCCATTAACAACAACGTTCGGAAATCCTTTCTCTATATAAAGATTGAAAATATTTTCTTCATCAATTGTAATTTTTGTTTTATTAATAAGGTCGCCGGGTTTTAAAAGGACTGTGTCAAGAATTTGGTTTTTCCTGATGTTTTTATTTCCTTTTATCTGTAATTTTTTGACAACAGGACGTTCTATCATATTGAATTCAATTATTACAGTATTTTGCGGATCAAATTTAGACAGATTATCATTGCCCTGTATTGCGTTTGGGACAATATCATCAAAATAGTCAAGTGCAAAAAGCTTTCCCTGGATATCCCAGAATAGATCGTCAGTAAAGGTTTTACCGATAAACGGGGCAGTAATTGCTGTAAGTTCACTTTCTGCAATATTTTTTAATCCTTTAAACCTTATATCCTGTATAACCTTATCGGTATACCATTCAGCATAAAGCATTGAATTTAAAAGGCTGAAACAGATTAAAAAGAATATCAGAAAAGCCTTTCGATTTAATTTCATAAAAACTCCTGCTTAGTATGAAAATCTCCAGGACAACTGGAGAGAAGTATCAACTAAAGATTCATAAAAATCATTTATCCTTGGATATAAAGTAATATCAAGTAAAAACAGAGGAGTGTCAACTTCAAGACTTAGTTCTGTTTCCAGATATAACCCCATAAAATCCGGTACATCATAATAATTATATTCATATGTGTCAAAATCCAGAGAGTTAAATCTCAATAAACCTTCAAGAAAAAAGTATTCTCCGAAATATTTTCCCATAAAAATAGAAGTATTGTTAAAATAACTATTAAAACCAGACTGTGCCACCTCGGTAGTATTTTTTTCGGTAAGGACATCGTTTAAAAGAGCATTTTCTATAAACTGAGTTCTAATAAAAAAAAGATCAAGATTAAGCATGTTCCGCATCTGGTTTTCAAAAGGACGCAACAGTCCCATTAGCTGTGTACCACTTGTCCCGGCACCCAGCAGCGCTGAACCGAATGTTATGTTTTCACCTCCGAACTGACTGTAAATACCCTGACCAAGAAGAGTATAAATATCATTTTCATTAAGCGGAGGGGTTGATTCAAATCGTGGAGAAAAATTGCTCAAAGGATTATCATCAAGTATCAAAGCTATTTTTACTTCCTTGTTATCTGTGGTTCTTTCCCTTATTTCTGCCCGTGCGGTTATACGCGGATCAAATTCATCCTGGTTTTCATCAAATGAGATTGCTCCTTCTTTCAAAAAAAAGTTCTGGCTGAAATAAAAAATTTCCCCCCCCAGAATTTTAATATTACCGGTCATTTCAAAAGTGCCGGCAGATTTGTTGCTTTTTATCTTTAATTTTTGTCCTGCCGCCGCAAAAGTTCTTAAAACCGGAACCCTTACGGAAGGCCAGAAAAATTCCACGCCGGTGCCTGACACGATATCAAGATCAACAATGAAATTTGACCTGCTTTCTTTTTTATCTATTTTTACTTTTTTGTCTGTGAGTGTTATTATGCATCTGCTTGCAGCTACTTTACCTGTAATCTTAGTCTGACGCCTTCTGCCTTCTATCTCAACCTGACCTGAACCATAACCGTCTACATCTACAGCGGAAAATGTATTTTTTATCCATAAACTGCTGCCGGGAGCAGTTCTTGCTTTTAATAAATATTCTCTGGGAAGCCAATGGTCAATAACAAAATCAATAGCAAGGTATATCTGTTCATTCTGAATCTGTATTAAAGTTTCAGGTATGTAAAACTGCTTTCCTTCAAATTTGATCACAGTACTGAAAGGGCCTATTGTTTCAGGCGTTATGGCAGATCTGGCAATTGCCGAGCCGGCATAAAGGTTTCCCCATATGTCAGGATCATTAAATTTACCTGTAATATAAAGGCTTCCTGAAGCGGTTCCGTCATAAGGATTGAAAAAAGGATTATTCAAAAGGGTTCCGACTGCATTCAGCTGAATTGTAATATCATCAAATGCAGCGCTAATATTACCGCCGCCGATATTTCCATGAAGATACCCATTCAATGGCAGAGGCTTCTGAAGTGTTATATTAAATTCACCATTGTCATAAAAATATGCCGAGATTGAATTACCAGGCCCTCCGGTAACAGTAAAAAGGTTCTCTGTATTTGAGAAATCAAGGGACCAAAAATCATAACCAAGTAATTTATTTTTTATTTCACTTAAGGTTATATTTCCGCTTTTAATTTCTGACAACGGTATTTCAAACATTTTTCGCTGTGGCTTATTTTCATTTAATTCACCTTTAATTGTTAAATTACCTATTACGGATTCCGACGAAAATGATTTCTGTATATTTATGCCGGATTTAAATAAATAGGAGCTGTTTGCCCAGTCAATGTATCCTGATCCACTGTCAATAGTATTGAAATTATATTTAAGATCAATATTTTTTATATCAATTTTACTGTTATCAGCTTCGAACTGCAGATTGATGGAAAATGGATATTCTTCCCAAAGACCATCTGTTACTTTTAAATTCGTAAAAAGAGAAGGATTCATTTCAGTTTTAATATATTCAGCTGTGCCTGAAATCCTTCCTGAAATATTTTTGGATGTAAACCGCTGTAAAATGGCATCTGTGAGATTTAACGAGAAATTGAGGCGGTTGTTTTCCGAGCTTAGCCAGGAGTGATACTTTTCTTTGCCGGAAGCGCCTGACAAAGTAGTCCAGCCGTACCAGGTTGTAAGGTTTTTTACAAAAAAATCACCTCCACCAGTAAGTGTGGAGTAATTATCCTTATAACTAAGGCGGTTTAATCTTAAATTATTACCATTAATTAACGAACTGAAAATAATTACAGATTTTTCCTTCCCGGAGGCAAAAGGGTTAATTATTTCATCAATTCTATTACTGCGCATTATTATTTTGTATATTCCTGATTTATCAACCTGTCCTGATACACGTAATGATAATTCGGGGGTCATTCCTGTGAGCGGTACCGGGAGATTCTCTGAAAAAAGAGATATTATTGTTTTATCCTTATCTGCAAAAAAGGTTAAATAAAATCCATAATTACCGCTAATGATTACGCCGGCGCCTGGAAAAATATTGCCTTTAAAATTGTATATCTGATTATTTATGATAAACTGGGAATTCAGATCAAATTGTGATCCATATACCATGTTTATATTTATATAACCTGCACCTGTATGATTTTTATAATTTAATAATAATTCACTGATCGATATATTTTTTTCATTTGCATATAAAACGGCTGAAAAATATTCTTCTTTTGCATTAAGGTTCGAGAACCTGATGTTATCTGAAGATAAATTAAATCCATTAAAATCAGTTGAAGCTTTAATAGATCCGTCAATTAAAAAATTATGGCTGGAATATAACTTTTTGCTTATTTCTGAATCAGGATATATGAACTCCAAAATATAATCAAAACCGAAATTATCAAGTTTTATTTCGGATTCCAATCCCGTTTTTCCTCTTGCGGTATAAAGTCCGGCAAGAGTTAATATGCCGCCTTCAGGTGTTTGTGCATTTAGATTAAAGGAATAGCTTCTGTAATTGTTGTATGAAACCTTTATCCGGACTGATTCAAGGGATTTGGTTCCCCAGGAAAGGTCTGCATCTGCAATTACGCTGTTACCGGAAACGGCAGTGAAAAATACGCTGCCGGTCAATCTGCCCTTGTTTGTATATTGTATATTCTGAAACTGTATTTTCCCTTCAGGCAGCAGTGATTTGATGTCGATCTTTCCGGTATATTGAATATTGCCTTTATCTGAATAAATATTTAAACTGTTAAAATCAATATCTTTTTCATTTCCTGAAAACATAGCTGTAAATTCGTTTTTAAAAGGGAGAATATTCCTGTCCAAAGAAGTTGAGACCAAGCCGCTGTATTTTAATTTATTTTCCTGATTATCAGGAGCCCATGAAACGTTTATTTTCCCTGTGTATGATGATTTTGTTAAATATGAGATGTATGAATTATCAGAAAGCAGGATATATCTGCCGGGAAAATAATTTTCAAAGGTTGCAGAACCGGAATATATATTGTTTATTTTGTCATATGCCAGTTCAATATCAACAGGAGCTCTGTCTTTAACCTTCCTGATCTGAAAATTTCCATTTTGATACTGAATATTTAAATGCTGTTTTTTAAGTTGAAAATATCTGGTTTTCAGATTGCTTATCTGCAGATTATAATCATGTTTACCATAAATATTATCAATAATTCCATCAATTTTAATATCTGATGTAATTTCACTGTCCTGATCAAATGGTAATCCTTTAACAGTGATACTGGATTTCATATTGAATTCTGTAGAACCTTTATTGACAGAAAAGTCAATAAATATCCTGTTAAGTGTATAGCTTCCATTTTCAGTGGAAGTGCTTATGGAGAGATTTTTTCCGGTAAGAATAAATTTATTCAGCTTTGAATGATTATCTGATGTGTTGTCTTCCGCTGATGTTCCATAACCTGTAAGCCTGGCGGCAAAATTGATAAAATCCCGATCAGAATTTGTATCAATGTTAATTGATGAGTTTTCCATATATATCATATGAAGGGGATTATGAATTTTAAAGATTACTTTAATTATATTAAATGTTATCCTTAGTTTATCAACTTTCAGAATACATTTCCCGCCTGCATCTGTAATAAAAAGCTTTCTGATTTCAATAAACTGAAATACAGATGGAGAAATACTTTCATAGGTAATTGTCCTGCTGATTTCTTTTTCCATCCCTGTTATTATTTTTTCTTTGAATCTGCCGATGCTTTTTTCAAGATAGCTGTCAAGAAAAAAAGCAGCAATAAATAGTGTGCAAAGAGAAAGAGTCAATGTCAGTGGAATGCGGTAGCGTTTCAAGGCTTTTTTCTGCAGAATATTCTCCATTGGTCAGTATTCAGGATATAATTATTTAAAAACATTCGCAATTATATATCATGAAAACATTAAAAATTATAATATATTACATATTTCGGTATATTATTTATTAAAACTGCAGCAACCCTGAACAATATGGAGCAAAAATGAATTCAACAAATATATTGAAGAATTTTATTGTACTTGAAGGACTGGACGGGTCTGGAACAACGACACAGCTGAAAATGATTTCCGAAAGGTTCCGGAAGAATGGGATGAAGTGTTTTCCCACAATGGAGCCGACTGAAAGCAGCATCGGAAAACTGATAAGGGATGCATTAAGGAAAAATATCAGCATTGACGGTAAAACGATGGCGCTTCTTTTTGCGTCTGACAGGAATGAGCACCTTTACGGCAGGGACGGGATTATCCAGTTTATTGATAATGGATACACCGCTGTTTCAGACAGATATCTTTTTTCATCCATAGCCTATCAGTCACTTTCCTGCGGATTTGAATGGGTTTTGGGCCTGAATGATTTTCCCCTGCCCGAATATCTTTTTTTCATTGATCTGCCTCCTGAAATATGTCAAAAAAGAATGAAGAACCGGGACAACCGGGAATTGTTCGATGAGATAGAGATTCAGGAGAAGATTCTGATAAACTATAAAAAAGGTATAGATTACTACGTAGAGAGCGGTATGAAAGTATTTTATCTTGACGGGAATGAAACTCCTGAAATGATAAATGAAAAAATATGGAATATTATATAATCCTTACCGATAATTAAACCGTGAACAGTATGAAAAAAATTATTTTAATAATTATTCTGGCGGCAGTTCCGTCAACTTCTGTTTTCAGCTATAAAATACTTTATGCTGAACAGTTTTATAAATTATATCACAGGCATTTTTACCAATATCCGGAAGATTATCTGGAAAATATATACTACCTTGAAGAGGCACTTCGTTCAGATTTCGCAAATCCTTTAAACGCACTGGCTATTATAAAAAACAAATCAGACTGGGAAAGATACCGCAATCTATTTCGCATGCATGTAAGCCTGAAACTGACTGATTTATATCTCGGTCTTGGAAGTAAATATGACAAAAGAAGCGCTTATTTTTTTAATGCGCCATGGCAGCGGGAGAATGTTGAAAGTCTTAAAATTGCCCGAGAATCATATGAATACGCCCGTGTTTACTGGGAAGAGGCCCTGAAATGGAACGATAAAATCAAACATTCATGGGTCTGTCTTGAAGAGGTTCAAAACTGGGAAGACGAGTCCTTCAGAATAAGGGAAAAAGAACTTGATTATAGTTCAATAATAGACAGGCATATCACCCGGCTTGACAAGGTAATGGCTGATTTCTTAAAAATGGACAGCAGTACATACTAAATCAGATTAAAAACACAGCATCCCCGTAGGAAAAAAACCTGTACTCCGCATTAACGGCTTCAGAATATATTTTTTTAATCTGATCACTGCCGGCGAATGCTGATACCAGCAGAATCAGTGATGAATCCGGTGTGTGGAAGTTGGTAAAAAGATGATCAACCATTTTGAATTTATAACCAGGATAAATAAAAAGCGATGTCGAATTTTGACCAGAAATCAGTTTGCCGCCTTCGGTTGATGATTCAAGAGCCCTGAGGGAGGTCGTCCCGATTGCAGCAATCCTGCCTCCCGACGCCCTGCATCTGTTTATTTTTTCTGCGGTATCCGGCGTAATATCATAATATTCTTCATGCATTTTGTGGTCTTCTACAAATTCACTGCGTACGGGATGAAAAGTACCCATTCCGACATGAAGGGTTATAAAACATATTTCTATCCCTTTATCCCGTATCTTCTGGATAATCTCATCAGTAAAATGAAGACCTGCAGTAGGTGCGGCTGCAGACCCTGTTGTTTTGGAATAAACAGTTTGATAACGCTCGCTGTCAGAGAGTATATCATCTCTTTTTATGTATGGTGGGAGCGGCATATGACCGTATTTTTCAAGATATTCATCATTAACAGGATGAGAAAATTCAATTATTCTTTTTTTATCTTCAGTATCGATGATTTTCCCGGTTATACCGTCAGGAAAACTATACTTTTTGCCTGTTTTCTGTTTTTTTGTCTTGCTGCAGATAGTACTCCAGGTAGAATCTGATATTTTCAGAAGCAGGAGAAACTCGGTTTTCCCGCCGTTATCAGAAATGCCGAATAAACGGGCTTTTCTTACCCGCGTATTGTTAAAAACAATGCATGTGTTTTTATCAAGGTAATCCGGAAAATCCTTTACATTTGTGTGAATTATTTCCGAGCTTTTTCTTTTGTAAACCAATAACCTGCTGTCTCCCCTTTTTTCAGACGGATATTGGGCAATAAGTTCAGGTGGCAGATCAAAATAAAAATCGCTGGTTTTCAATACTGCCTTCTTTCATAATTTCAAGATGTTCATAAGCAAGGTCTGTTGCAACTCTTCCCCGGGGTGTTCTTTTTATCATTCCTATCTGAATAAGAAAAGGTTCATAAAAATCTTCAAGTGTTTCAACTGTTTCTCCAACAGAAATTGCAAGTGTTTCTGCACCGACAGGACCGCCTGAGTATTTATTTATTATTACATCAAGTATCTGTCTGTCAAAAGATTCAAGGCCCAGACTGTCAATATTGAGTTTTTTAAGACTGTAGACAACTATCTCTTCAGTTATTGTCCCGTCTCCTGTAATCTGAGCAAAATCGCGAATTCGCCGTAAAAGACGGTTTGCGACTCGCGGAGTTCCCCTGCAGCAGGTTGACAGAAGTTCAATGGCTTTGTCTGAACAGGTAATATCCAGTATCCCCGATGAGCGGCGCAGTATGCTTATAATATCTTTTTTTTCATACAGGTTCATTCTGATATTAATACCGAATCTGCTGAAAAGGGGACTGGATACGTTTCCGGATTTTGTTGTAGCTCCTACCAGAGTAAATGATGGAAGAGGTATTCTTACTGATCTTGCTGACGGGCCCTGCCCTATAATCCAGTCAAGCTCAAAGTCTTCCATCGCTATATAAAGCATTTCTTCTATAGCAGGTTTTAATCTGTGGATCTCATCAATAAAAAAAACAGTATGTTCGTTAATCGAAGTAAGAAGTCCTGCCAGATCCTTGGGTTTATCCATGGCAGGTGCTGAAGTGACCTTGAACTCACTTCCCATTTCATTTGCAAGAATAAAGGCAAGAGTGGTTTTCCCAAGTCCAGGGGGGCCGCTTAGAAAAACATGATCGAGGCTTTCTGATCTTTCTTTCGCCGCGCTTAAAAATATTTTAAGATTATCCTTTATTTCATGTTGCCCCTGAAAATCATCAAGCCTTAAAGGACGGAGGTTTTTTTCTTTTACATCTTCTTCCGAAAATTCTCCGGACAGCATTTTTGATTTATCCATAATTATATTTTATCATGAGCTTAAGGCAATAATTGCTTTTTTCATAATAATTTTTTCCTTTTCACTTATATCCTTTAATGAAGAAACTTCGCTGTCTTCCGCAATATCAAGTACTGTTTTTGCAGCTTTACGGTAATCAAAACCCATATCAGAGAGAGCTTTTATTATGTCAGCAAAAGGAGATGCCGCATCGCTGCTTTCCTTTAATAGTTTTCCCCTCATTGCAAGAACTATTTTCTGCGCCGTTTTCTGTCCTATTCCCGGAAGCGCTGACAGTACTGAAAGGTTTTCCGTATCAAGGGCAGATATAAAATCATCAGCAGAAATTCCTGACATTATTTTAACTGCCTGTTTGGGTCCTATGCCGCTTATTTTGATAAGTTCAAGAAAAAGCAGTCTCTCTTTTTTATCTGCAAATCCGAAAATAGAAATATTATCTTCCCTTAAATGGAGATAAGTAAGGACTCTGACGCTATTGCCGGGTGACGGAAGCTGCATAATTGTTTTAGAAGATGCAGCTATATCCCATTCTATCCCGTTATTTTCCAGAAAAAAACTGCTGTTTCCCTTGTGTGTAATTGTACCTGTTATACTATTAAACATTTATAAAACCCCTGTTGTTGCAGTGGCAGATAGCTGCTGCCAGAGCATCTGACGCGTGATCCGGTTCAGGTATTTTCTCCAGTTTCAAAAGCAGTTTTACAAGAGCCTGAACCTGATTTTTTTCCGCCCTGCCGCTTCCAACGATTGATTGCTTGATTTGAAGCGGTGTATATTCAGCTGCAGATATATTTTTTTGTGCACAAAGAAGATGAATAACCCCTTTGGCATGAGCAACAGGAATTGCGCTTAATACATTACGCGCAAAAAAAATGGATTCAATACCAGCTTCTGCAGGTTTATATATATTCAATATTTTTTCAAATTCTTTATATATTGATTCAAGACGTTTTGACAGATCAGCATCAGATGAAGTCTGAACAACTCCATGACAAACATGTGTATATCTGCAGTCTGCGTAGTCGACAATACCCCAGCCGGTTTGTGCCAGGCCTGGATCAATACCCAAAACTCTAACCAAGAAGAAGCCTGTTATTCGTCAAAATCAAAATCATCAGGAATTTCAAGGTTTGTTGATACAGACTGCACATCATCAAGATCTTCCAGCCTTTCAACCAGTCTTAATGCCTTTGCAGTTTTATCCTTGTCAAGCGTTACAGTTGAATCCGGAATCATGGAAATTTCTGCCGTATCTTTTTCAAACCCGGCTTCAGCAAGGGCATTGCGTACCTTTTCAAAATCATCTGGTTCAGTAACTACTTCTACGGTATCTCCCAGAGTGCTTACATCTTCAGCTCCGGACTCAAGCGCAACTTCAATTATATCATCTTCTGAATATTTTGATGAATCGAAACCAATTATCCCTTTTCTTTTAAAGAGATATGATACACATCCAGTTTCGCCGAGGTTGCCTCCACCCTTTGTAAGCTGGCTTCTGACATCTGCAGCTGTACGGTTTTTGTTGTCTGTAAGGGTATCAATGAGGATAGCTACTCCACCCGGTCCGTATCCCTCATATGTCAATTCTACATATGTAACGCCGTCAAGTTCGCCTATTCCCTTTTTAACTGCCCTGTCAATATTATCTTTGGGCATATTGGCATCTTTTGCTTTGAGTATTGCTGTTCTTAAACGGGGATTCAGGTTTTCATCTCCTCCTCCCATTTTGGCTGCGACTGTGATTTCTTTTATTATTTTTGTAAATATTTTTCCCCGTTTTGCATCATTTGCACCTTTTTTATGCTTTATGGAAGCCCATTTGCTGTGGCCGGACATATTTTGTCTCCTTGTTAGTAATTATCTCATATAACTTTATATCAGAAAAGTATCATAATGAAAAATCAGGTGTCAAGTAAAGTTGCATTTTACTTTCTCCAAATATCTTAAGATATCAATCATAAATGAATTATGGAAAAACCGCCCGCTGCGGTTGAGCGCAAGATTTTTATTATCAGAAGATATATAACCTTTGTTTTTCCAGACATTAATTACAGGAAGAAGCAGTTCCCGGATGTTTAAATTGAAATATTCATTGTTTTTTTCAAGATCAACACCTTCGGATGTGCGAAGCCCCATCATCAGTGTTTCTACCAAGAGATCATATCTGCTTAATTTTTCTGATTTAGTTCCCCATTGACTGTCAGAACCTTCCAGAAAAATTTCAGGGACGGAAGATGCAGTCAGCCTGATCCCGCATTTGGTTTCATCATAAACAGTTGATACTGCAGACATTCCACAGCCCATATATGGCTCCATCCGCCAGTAATTCATGTTGTGGAGAGATTCCTTGCCGGTTCTTGCAAAATTGGATATTTCATAATGATTATAACCGCTATCGTATAGATAATCAGCAGCTTCAACCCAGCAGTTTTCGTCCTGGTCTGTGTCTGAATAATTATCAAACAATGGAGTCTTTTTTTCAAGTGTCAGATAGTAAAGTGAAATATGGTCGGGAATGAATCTTAAAGCTTTTTTTACATCATCTATTGCTTCTGAAACATTTTGTCCTGGAATTGATGAAATTAAATCCAGAGAAAGAGTTTTATTATCAAGTGCCTTAAGCATTTCCAGAGCTTTGAAATTTGCCTGCGGACTGCAGTTCCGTCCTATTATTTCAAGCATTCTGCCGCTGAAAGACTGAATGCCAATACTCATACGGGTTACAGGTATTTCGGCAAGCAGGCTGATTAAATCGTCATCTACAGTTTCAGGATTGATTTCTATTGTAAATTCTTCAGGAATGAAATCACATATTTCAAGAACCTTTTCAATAAAAGTTCCAAGTTCTGCCGTTCTTAATGATGTAGGAGTGCCTCCTCCGATATATAACGTTTTAAAATTGGATTTGCAGTATTGCTCTTTATAAATTCTGATCTGATTCAGTGTTTCTGATAAAATATTACTTACAATCGAGTCATCAGAAGAAAAAAATGAAAAAAAATCGCAATATCTGCATTTTTTAACGCAAAAAGGGATATGGATATAGAGGGACCGGGGATATGTCCTAAAAGCCATTGATACGTTCAAACGGCCAGTATCTTAAAACTGCTTTACCTTTTATTAAATCTGCAGAGACAAGTCCGCTGCTGCGGGAATCAGGGAACAACTCCCTGTTGTCGCCGATAATAAAATAGTAACCGTCTTTGATTGCTGTTTCTTCAGTATCAGAATTAAAAGGATTTTCATCAGAATTCCAGTTTTCAGGTAAAGAAGAAATATTGATATTATATCTGTTTCCTGTCAATTCAAATTCTGTCAGAAATCTCTCTCCCCCTGAAGGCTTGATTTGAACTACATTGTTTTTAATTTTTACGATATCTCCGGGAAGTCCGATTATCCTTTTGACAGAAATATTATCATTATAAGAATGATTTGTTTTTAGATTTTTTTTCTGCAATGTAAAAAAACGGACTACTGCATTTACAGGTTTTAAATACCAGGGATAATTTTTAATAAATTGCTGTCTGTAAATAACTATATCGCCCCGTTTGGGATTACTTAAACCGGGAATTTTGATAAATTTATAAAATAGATACTGACTGTAAAGAGGTTTGAAAATTAAAAGACGGTCTTCTTTTTGAATCCCGGGCAGCATTGAGGAAGATTGAACAATGACAGTAGAAATAATGTACACAGTCATAATTTCATAGAATAACAGCGCAATCAAAAGAAATCTGATTACCTTGAACAGAAAAAAACGTTTAAACGGCCCAGGTCTGTAAAGGCTGTACTGATATTTTTTATTAAATCCCATATAAAATCCTATTTAATTGAACCGAATCTGCCTGGGGGCCAGTATTTAATCATAGCCTTTCCCAGCACCTTCTTCATCCGTACAGGACCGAAATATCTTCCGTCTCTTGAGTTGTCCCGGTTATCGCCCAGCGGAAAAATCCACCCTTCCGGAATATACCATCCTGTTTCATATTTGCGCCATATTTTCCTGACGGATAAATTGTGAGGCTGCATTGAATATTCTATTTTTGATCTGTATTCATTAAAAGTAATAGAATCCGCATAAACAGAGTTGATATTTTTCAACGCTTGTGCATCTTCACTGCTTACATCCAGATTGTGGTAACTATAAACAGACGCCCTGGCAGCTTTTAAATATAAACTATAATCCTCATCAGTAATCAGTCTTCTTACAGGTGTTACAGCCCTGTCTATCTGTTTGAACTCAGACTCATCAATCCATGAAGATAATCCTTTCGGTTTAATCTGAAGATTTCCATTAATATTTCTTATTCTGTCGTTTCCCACCCCAACAGCTCTTTTTATTAAAAAATGGGCTTTGGGATTGCCGTTTTGGTCTTTATCAATATCTATTAGTGAAAGAGAAAGCATGTATATTATTCGTTGTGCAATATCAAAGACAGGTCCATTTGATAAATAGGTAGGACTTTCAAAAATAATAACTTCTCCTCTTTTCGGAGAAAAAAATCCGGGAATTTTCATGATTCCAGGCATAAGTTCAGGGCCGTAGATAATTTTATTTACAAAAATTCTGTCTTTAACCAGCAATGTATTCATCATTGAGCCGGACGGTATCTGGTATGCCTGGAAAAGGTATTGATTTATGAGCAGAACAACCATTGCAGCCCACAGGAATGCCTCAACCCAATCAAGAACAGGATTTTTATTCTTTTGTTTTTCATATTTCCGGTATTTCCGGATATTACGCCATGTAAGGAACTTCTCAGTAATAAGTTGTATTGCAGTTAAGTATTTATTCATATATAAGAACATTTTCCCCGTATCAGCGTATCATAGATTTTATTACATTGACAAGTAATAATAGTTCTCCATATAATTCCCGCAATATGTTGAAAAAAAAGAACACAATAAATGCTGAGTATATTGATCTGAAAGTAAAGCTTAAAAGTATCATGGGAATATCTCCAGGAATTTATCTCACAATTATATATGCTGCATTCCTTGCACTATTAATATTTTCAATTCTGTTTTTGCCTGGATTGATGAAAAAAGGAACCAGAGTTTATTTTTCAACTTCCCCGGAAGGTGCTGCAGTTTTGGTTAATAATGAATATGCAGGTTCAACACCGTTTAAAGGATTTTTATCTGCCGGTATGAATGATGTTGTTTTCAAAAAACCCGGCTTTAATGATAATGGTGAAGTAATAAATGCCAAAGGTTATGTTTTTGCAACTATTTTCAAAAAACCGGAACTTAAAATTGAAAAAAAACTGGATATCTCCGATTACCGCGAATTATATGAATTTGTGCTTGATGACTATCTAAGATGGGCATCAATTGAAGATTTTCATGAATCTTACCAGCCTGAAATGCTGATATCAAAAACCCTCTCCATGCTTGAAGAGGGAGGAAAAGAAAGCACATTAACCGAGCCCTTTCTTGAAAAATGCTTTAAAAATATAACAAGAGAATATCTTCTGGGTGATTTTATAAGGGGATTATATTTATTTACAAACAGCAATAATCCTCTTCTGCCAAACGATGTATTTGAAATGGCAGCATTTGCATCTGATAAATTTTCTCAAAATCCCGATTATTTTATTCATCTTTTATCAATTGTCACAAAATCCGGTGATGAGAAATTATCAGCTACATTGCATATCGCTGATTTAATAAAAGAAAGCGAAGAAAAAAGAATTCTTGCCCTGAAAAATAAAAAACAATATCCCAGCGCTTCTTTGAAAAAAGAATTTGAAAACAGAACTATATTATCAGGAAACTACCGTAAAATACCTTCAGGAACCTATATTCTCGGAAATCCTGATGATTCTGAAAAAATAATTAAAGATACTGCTCCTTCTCCCCAATTATTGCTTGAATTTAAAGAATATTTTATTTCAACAGAAAAAATTACAAACAGACAGTATCTGGAGTTTATAAAGGAAAAGCCATTCTGGAGCAAGAAAAACCTGTCGGAACTTACCGAAAAAAATCTTGTAGATACAAAATATCTTGAACACTGGCCGGAATATCTTCCTCTTGAAAAAGAGATGGAAAAACCTGTTATAAATATTTCCTATTTTGCTGCAGAAGCCTATTGCGATTGGCTGACAGAAAAACTGAAGAAGCAGAATTTTAATTATACTGCAGTAATTCCTGATGAATATATGTGGGAAGCCGCATCTTTAACACAGAATGCTTTATGGGACTGGTGCTCCAACTGGTATAATACGGCAGATTACATCAATCCTGAGCAGTATCTGAACACATTAATAAACACATCAGGTAATCCATATCTAAGTGGTATTGAAAAATCTGTAAGGGGCGGCAGCGGAATTAATGAACAGGATAAAATTAACCTGTGGACACGCGCTTCCCAGCCCCCATACTGGTGTACCCCTTTTACAGGGTTCAGGACAGCACTACTGGAGAATAAATGACAACCGATCAAAAGATAAAGGTTCTTTCTGTCAACAAAAAAGCAAGATTCAACTATATGGTTGAGGAATCGCTTGAATGCGGAATTGTACTGAAAGGAACCGAAGTTAAATCTCTGCGGATGAATAAATTCTCCTATTCAGACGCTTATTGTAAAATTGCGAATGGTGAACTTTGGCTGGCTGGGTTTCATATTTCTCCTTATGACTTTGGGAATATTAACAATCATGATCCTGACAGGGAAAGGAAGCTGCTTGCCAATAAAATTGAAATTAAAAAACTATCCAGAAAAGTTGCAGAAAAAGGTTTTACTCTTGTTCCGCTTAAAATATATTTAAAAAATGGTAAAGTAAAACTTGAAATTGGTATTTGTAAAGGTAAAAAAGTATATGATAAGAGAGAATCCATTAAAGAACGTGATGTAAGAAGAGATACTTCCAGGGAAATGAAAAATACCTGAAAAAAGCAATTGCCGCCTCTTTATATAACTTTTATATTGATAAAGTTATTTTTATTAGTTACTATATATATGGACTCCTTATTTTTAAAATAGGGGGTGAAATGGTTTCGACTGGGGATTTTTCGGATCATAGGCAGCAGGTGGAGAGCCGTCTCCTTAAACAGGCAAAAAACATAACTGCTAACGACGCAGAATACGCATTAGCAGCTTAATTTAGCTGCTACGGACACCCAGGATGCTGTTCCTAAGCCTGGAATTGTTTGTAAGAAATAGGGACTTGCTGGTATATATGTACTGCTGTATACCGGGACACAAAGCAGACTAAGGGGGAAGTAAGGTTTGTTACCGCGCCGAACTTTTCCTGAATTCAAGCGGTGACTATGCCTGTAGAAGTTTATGGGCCTGTCTTCAGGACGGGGGTTCGACTCCCCCCACCTCCAATAAAAAAAGACAGTTTCAGCTGAATATTTATTTTAGCAAGCTGAAACTGTCAATTTTTTTAATCTAATCAGGCACCCAGAACAAAAGCAATAATACCGATACTACCAAGAATAACAACTGTGTTTAATAGAATGAATAAAATCTTTTTTACCAATTTGTTCATTTTAACCCCTCCGGTTATTTCATATTTATAAAAGACAAAAATGTCTTTGTTCACACATATTTGAAAATTTTAAATGAGTCGGTTTTATGAATTGATTTTTATGGTATTTGATATTTTTAACACTTAACCACTAAGGAAGCAATTCATTAGTTCATTGCCCGGCTGTTTTAACCACCACAACACACTAACAAATTTGTTAAAGAACGGTTAGTAATATGTTAAATATACATTTAGTATTTGTGAAAAGTCAATATGAAAATTTACTGCAATCAATTTATTCCCATTCGATAGTAGCAGGAGGTTTGCTGGATATATCATAGACAACCCTGCCAATCCCGGGCAGTGAATTTGTAATAAGAGACGATATTTCAAGCAAGTCCTTCATCGGCATGGGAAATACATCCGCAGTCATACCGTCCCTGGACGTTACAGCTCTTAACGCAAGAACCTGTCCGTATTTTCTCGAGTCGCCCCCCACGCCTACAGATCTGACAGGCAATAGAACAGAAAAAGCCTGCCAGATTTTTTCATACAATTCTCTTTTTTTAAGTTCAGAAATATAAATATAATCTGCATCTCTTAAAAGATTGCAGTTATCTTCTGTAACATCTCCGATTATTCTAACTGCAAGCCCCGGCCCCGGAAAAGGATGTCTGTGAATAATTTCATTTTCAAGTCCTGCAATTTTACCCAGTTCCCTTACTTCATCCTTATAAAGCCGGTCAAGAGGTTCAATAATTTCCCCTCTTTTCCTTTTTTCCTCAACTAAAGGAGATTTTACATTATGATGAGACTTGATTACATGAGCCTTGTTTCCAACTCCTTTCCCTGATTCAATCAAATCGGTATAAAGCGTTCCCTGAGCGAGAAGAGCATCTTCCGGTATTCCCAGTCTGCTTATCTCCTCCTGCTGTATTTTCATAAATAAATCACCGATTATTTTCCGTTTTGTTTCAGGGTCATCAATACCTTTAAGCGCTTTTAAAAATATACTTGATGCATCTATGAGATGCAGATTTTCTGCTCCAAGTTTTTTAAGATTTTTTTCTACTTCAGCTGATTCATATTTTCTCATCAGTCCGGTATCAATATACATGAGATGTATTTTTGCAGGGTCTATGGAATTAAGCAAAAGGGCCGCAACTACGGCAGAGTCGACACCGCCGGATATCAGAAGCAGTACATCACGTCCTGCTGTCTGGTTTATAATCCGTTCTTTGGCTGTTTCAAAATATATTTCCATATTCCATTCTTTTTTTGCACCGCATATCTGTGAAGCAAAATTATCCAGAATCCGGGAGCCAAATTCGCAATGCGAGACTTCCGGATGGAATTGAATACCGAAAATATTTAATTCTTTATTGACTACTGCTGCGGTGTGGTGCTCAGATACAGCTATTTTCTTAAATCCCTCTCCCGGTTTTTCCATGCTGTCGCCGTGGCTCATCCATGAAATAAAATATTCGGGAACATCTTTAAAGAGAGGAGATTCTTCCAGATATTTTACAGCAGATCTCCCGTATTCTTTTTTTTCAAGAGGGCTTACAAGACCGTTAAAGTCTGCTGTAATTCTTTGAAATCCATAGCAAATTCCCAGAATTGGTATTCCCATGCTGTAATATTTTTTATCAACCAAAGGGGCGCCGGCATCATAAACAGATTCAGGAGAACCTGAAAAAATAATTCCTTTAAGGCCTGTAGTAGATATACTGTCAGCCTTAGTTTCTCCAGGCAATACTTCGCAGTAAATCCCGGTTTCCCTTATCCTTCTTGAAATAAGCTGAGATGTCTGACTTCCAAAATCCAGTACAATTATTTTGTCCATATATCCTTTCTTATCATTGTTTCGCTTCTCTGGTATCCCACAGAAATAATATCAACAGAAACTCCTGTAAAATTTTCAATGAATTCTATATATTCTTTCGAAGCCGCAGGCAGATCGCTGTATTTTTTTATATCAGTAAGCTTTGTATTCCATCCTTTAAAGCTTTTAAAAACAGGTTTTGCATTTTCAAGAGCGGTAATTGAGGATGGAAAAGCTGTAATTTCTTTATTGTTTAAATTATATGCGACGCAGGCCTTAATATCTTCCATTTCATCGTATATATCCAGATGAGTAAGGACAAGAGATGTTATTGAATTTGTATCGCAGATATACTTTAATGCCACAAGATCAAGAAAACCGCACCTCCGGGGACGGCCTGTTGTAACTCCGTATTCCCTGCCGATTTCCCTTACCTTGTTTTCAAGTTCTCCTTCAATTTCAGGATTGAATTCTGTAGGAAAGGGTCCGTTTCCGACGCGGGTATTGTAGGCTTTAAAAACACCAAGAATTCTGTCTATGCTTTTGGGTCCAATTGCTCCTCCTGTACAGGCTCCTGCAGCTGAAGATGAGCCTGATGAAACATAGGGATAGGTTCCAAGATCCAGATCCAGAAGAGACCCCTGAGCCCCTTCAAAAAGCTTTTTTTTATCCTTGCTGTGAGCTATAAAATCTGCAAGATCAATCATCATCGGGAAAAGTTTTTCTTTATATTTTTCAATAAAATCCTTTTCATCTTTCTTTAGTGTTTTATAAACTTCATTATCAAATATATCTATCAGGCGGATACCGTCCCTGTGTGATTTCAAGGCGTATGCTACACCTATACCGCGCCCCGTAGTACCAATAGGATTCCTCCTAGTCTTCTCCATTTCAATATCAAGTTTTTTGTATGAAGGAAAAACAAGGTGGGCCCTGTCAGATATAAAAATTCTCCCTTTCCAGTTAACGCCCTGTTTTTCAAGGGTATCGAGTTCGCTGAACAGTGATTCAATATCTATTACCATTCCTGTTCCCAGAACCACCTTTTTTTCAGGATATACTATTCCGGAAGGTACAAGATGGAGCTTGTAAGTAATGTCATCATGAACAATTGTATGTCCTGCATTGGCTCCGCCTGAGAACCTAACGACAATTTCAGCATTTTCAGCCAGATAATCAACAATTTTGCCTTTCCCTTCGTCACCCCATTGAGCACCTATCACTACTAAATTCATTTAAAACCCCTATTTTGTATAATTTGGTGATTCTTTTGTAATAAAAACATCATGGACATGACTTTCCTTGAGTCCGGCTGCAGTTATCTTCATGAAATTTTTATAATTTTTCAATTCACTAATATCTTTACATCCGCAATATGCCATTCCCTTTCTCAAACCAGTTACCAGTTGAGCAAGAAATGGTTTTAATTCGCCTTTATACGGCACCCGTCCTTCAATTCCCTCAGGTACAGGATCTTCCCCTTCAGCCATTCTGTATCTGTCGCCTGATCCGTCATTTATGGCGCCGATTGACCCCATTCCCCTGTATTCCTTGAATATCCTTCCTTCATAGATAACCTCTTTCCCCGGCGCTTCCTTTAAACCTGCGAAGAGGTTTCCTATCATTACAATATCCGCACCGGCGCCGATTGCCTTTGTAATATCACCCGAATACTTGATACCGCCGTCGGCAATAACAGGAATTCCAGCCTTGTCAGCTTCTTCAGCACAGTCCATAACAGCTGTAAACTGGGGTACACCGATACCGGCGACAATTCTGGTTGTGCAGATTGAACCTGGACCAATACCTACTTTTATGCAATCTGCGCCTGCATCTATCAGTCTTTTAGTTGCCCCGGCTGTTGCGGCATTGCCTCCAATTACAGGAATATTATATCTTTTCTTGATATCATATACAGCATCAATAACGCTTTTTGTATCACCGCTTGCAGTATCCATTACAACAAAGTCAACCTTCTTATCAAGAAGCAGAGGGATCCTTTTATTATAATCAACAGGAGATATGGCAGCCCCTACTATAAGTCTTCCAAGAGCGTCCAGAGAGGCACTGGGATGACTTTTTTTCTTATCCATATCCTTGTATGTTACAAGACCTTTTACATAACCGTCCTGATCAATGATAGGCAGCTTTTCTATCTTGTATTTGTCGAATTTTTCTCTTGCGCTTGCGACAGTGGGAATGCCGATTTCTGATACAGGATTTCTGGTCATTACATTTTTTACAAGCAGAGAATTATCATCACAAAACCTCAAATCCCTTGAAGTTATTATTCCGCATAGTTTTTGATTAACATCAATTACAGGTATACCTGTGGCATTATAAGCTGCCATTATTTTTTTGATTGTGCCGATGGTGGTTTCTTCTGTAACAGTCTGCGGGTCCTGTATTACCCAGTTTAAAAATCTCTTTACCTTGCCAACTTCATCTGCCTGAATTTCCGGCAGATAGTTCCGGTGTATTACCCCGACCCCTCCTTCAAGCGCAATTCCAATGGCAAGGGTGGCATCTGTAACACTGTCCATTGCGGCAGAAATAATTGGCACATTTAAATATATATCTCCAGCCAGTCTTGATTTTACGCTCACATCCCCCGGTGAAACTTCTGAATAAGCTGGCAGAAATAAGATATCATCATAACTAAGTCCTTCTTTCATGGGTAGATTATCCATTCATTTTCTCCTTCAATACGAGCATTTCCCTCTGATATTTTTCAGCCAGTGATTTTGCTATGTTCACTGACTGACCTCTATATAGTTCAGGGTTGTCAAAAAAATCAGATGCATCAAGGCCTGTAGTCTTATTAAGCTGATTTGCAACCTTTTCCCATACTTCTTTGTCTTTCTTTAAAAGCGAAGATAATTTTTCTCCCTTTTTTTCGCATTCAAGCGTAATTTTCCTGATTTTCTCATGTGCATCAGGTTCACCTGAACAGGAAAGAAGAATATAAGCAGCTTCAGCCAGAACAAGATCACCTGTCAATACAAGATTGTCCTTCATCTTTTTTTTATCAACATATAAAGTTGATAAGACTTTTCTGATTCTGTTTAATGCTGCTGCAAATCCGGCTATATAATCTGCCACAAATCTTGAAGAGGCCGAATTTGAAAGATCCCTCTGATGTTCTGAAATCTGGTCCATGTAAAAAGTAATTACCCTTGGACAGAATGCTTTCCACAAACTTTTAACATGCTCACTGTTCCATGGATTTCTCTTTTGCGGCATTGTAGATGAGCCCACCTGTGTTTCTGTAAACATTTCCCTTATCTCTGTTATTTCAGATCTCTGAAGATGACGAAGGTCATCTGCCAGGTTAGCTATAATGCCGAATGCTGTGTTCATTTCAAGCAGAAGCCGCAGCAGATATTCCGGTTCAATCAGCTGGGTTGAATGTTCCGACGGTTTAAGTGAAAGATAAGAGAGGGTCTCTTCTTCCATTTTGACGGGATCTTTGACTATCAGCGATGTTGAATTATATGCACCTACGGCGCCTGCCAGTTTTCCCCTGAGATCATCAGAGGCCTCTTTTATTTTAATTATTGATTTGCCCAGTCTTGAAACATATTCCGAAATTGCAAATCCGAAAGTAATCGGCACAGCATGCTGACCGTGCGTTCTTCCTACCTGAGGAGTCCCGGCTTCCGTATCAGCAATTTTTATAAGTATTTCCTCAATTTCCATAAGCAGCCTGAGAAGAACATTCCTTGTTGCATCACGCATTTTAAGTGATGTCGCTGTATCCAGTATATCAACAGATGTAGCTCCAAGGTGAACATAGGGTTTGATACTGTCTGATATATGCTCTTTTATAACATTCACCAGTGCCCTTATATTATGCTGGGTCTTTTCCTCTTCTTCATATACTTTTGCCGGATCAATAGTATTTTCAAGAGATTCTGCTTCTTTTATCAATTCTTCGCAGTCATCATGATTATTCATGATTATGTGTGTTTTTAATAAGGCGGCTTCCACTTTTACACAATATTTTATGGATGCTTCTTCCGAGAGATAATTACTCAACTCTTCAAAAAGCTCTTTATTTGATAAAAAATACCTGTGATCAAGAGGAGAGATGTTTAGAAAAATATTTCTGGTTATCATATGTAATATTTACAAAAAGAGAAGATTTTGTCAAACCTGTAAATTATTATCTTTCAAGTATTATAATTTTCTATTACAATAATTATTGTGTCTGATAAGTATGGTTTACTGCTCTCCCAGGCAATAGAATATGGAGAAAAAAGAGAATACTCAAAAGCTGTTGAATTTTTACTGAAAATTGTTTCAGAAACCGATTCTTTGCCTGAAGCTTTTTTATTTCTGGGCAGAAGCTATCATGCTTTGGGAGAATATTACAAAGCAGTTCAGTCTTTCAAGATTTATCTTACATTTAAGAATAATTCAGCAAGGGGATACTTTTTTCTTGGAAGGACCTATCATTCTCTTGGTATTTATTCGAAAGCCCTGAAATGTTTTAAAAAAGCACTGGAAATTGCACCCGATAACCCGGAAGTTTTAAGCCTTACCGGAATGACCTACCTGAAGCTGAAAAAAGTTTCTGCTGCATTGAATTATCTGGAACAGGCTGTGTTTGCGGCAACTGAAAATAAATCAATTTATAATGCGTATCTTAATGTTCTTTATTTAAAAGGAATTAAAGATTTCTATACAGGAAATAGTGATGAGGCAGAACAGATTTTTGAGTTTCTTATAAAAACAGAAAACAATCTCCCTTCGGTATTACTGCACCTTGCTTCTGTCAAAAAGGAAAAAGGAGAAATTGCACAGTCGCTGGATCTTTACACAAAAGTCATTAATGAAAATCCTGAGGATCATTTATTAAAAATGCATATTATCCCTCTTTTGATCCAGGTGGGAAGAACAGATGAAGCAGCTAAAATCATTTTTGAACTAACCAGCAAAAAAATACAGATAGATGATCAATACCTTAATGAAATCGATATAAACAGGATTATTGCCATAGAAAATTACAGCAGGGGAAAATATAAAAACGCTGTATTTTACGCAAAAAAAGTATTGAAGGAAAACAATTATGATAATGAAATGCACCTTCTCATGGGGGAAGCATTCAGAGTAACTGATAATCTGGATAAAGCAGAAAATCACTTCAGACTTGTAATAAAGCGTGATGAAGCAAAAATAGAGGCAGTTTACGGGGTAATACTGGTTTTATGGGTACAGGAGAGGTATAAAGAACTTTTTGAAGAGCTCTCAAGAGGAAAACGCCATTTTCCTTCAGATGAAATTATTGATTATTATTATGCTTTAACTGCCGGAAAGCTCTATTATGACCCCGAACAGACAATTGCCCTTCTGGTGTCTGTGGCAGAAAAGAATGACCCGGACCCTTATCTATCAGAAGCTTTGGGAGAGCAGTATCTTCGTCTTTCAAAACCTGATATTGCAGAAAACTATTTTAAAAAAGCTATTGAACTTGGAGAAACCCTGGCTTCTGCCTACATCGGGCTTATCAAGACTTATCATCTCCTTGGTAAAAAAAACAAGATCGGAGGTATATTCCGCAGTTATCTGACCCATTTTCCAGAAGACAACAGGATAAGAAAATATTATATCAATCATCTGTATATGACTGGAAATTTTAAAAAAACAGCCAAAGAAATTGAAAAATATGCGACAGGTAATGATTCTGACATGACTACAGAAAGACTTCTGGCCAGATGCTACCTGAATACAGGTGATTACCAGAAAGCAATGATATTATACAGGCAACTTCTCCGTGAAAATCCCGGTGATGACAAGTATTTATTATCCTACGTTTACTGTCTTGACAAGCTTTCAGAAACAGAAAATGCAATCAGTCTTCTTGTAAAGTCAAGAAAATATTTTAATAATAATATATCTATTGAACTTACGATTGGAGTACTTTCAGCCCGTCTGAACAAGGAGGAGGAAGCGTTAAATGCATTTAAAAAAGCGCTTGAAATCAACGAAAAGGAATGGAGGGCATACTACAATATTTCGAGGATATATGATAAACAGGGTTTAACTGAATTTGCTCTCAAATTCAGAACTCGCGCAGAACAACTTAAAAAAAGTACTTGATATTTTTTATTTCAATGCAATAATAATTAACAGGAGGACATGATGAACCAGCCAATAGCTTTAGATCTTTTCCAGGCTTACAATGAAAGTAAAATGCCTGATAAAGGCGGATATATAGTCTCATCGTTTTTTAATCAGAATTCAACTTATTCAATATACGAAATTGTTGCTTATGATAATGTAAAAAGTATTTATTTCAGTGAAACAAGTTTAACATTCCAGGCAGACGGCCATAAAGTATTCGTACTTGTCGAACCTGCAAACTATGCCCACAAATACCAGGAACCTTTTACAAGGGTAAAGGGTGAATCCATACCTCATCGTTTTTCTGAACTTGATATTGTAACAGCTAAAAATCAGACAAAAGTTATGGTAAGCAAAGAGCCAGTGGTTTCTTATTCTTCTTTTACTGTATTAAAGCCAACAGGAGTAAATTTTTCACTGATATTCTACCACCAGGAAAATATTCTTAAATCGCTTGAATTTTTCTTTACACAGACTCTTAACAAGGAAGCCGGCGTACCTTCTCTGGATACTAAAAAGTCTGCGAAAGCTGTAATAGAGGGATTGAAAAAGTTCAAACTCTGGAAATAGCAGGGATTAACAATATGTACTCACAAAATAAAGGCTGTCAAAACGACAGCCTTTATTTGTTTTCAAATTTACTTCCTATTCCTTAATAAAGTACTGGGCAACTGCCAATGTCGCAATAGGAACTGAATAGGTAGAGCATGAAACATAATTAAGCCCGGCCCCTATACAGAATTCAATATTAACAGGAACAGCTCCCTGTTCCCCGCATAAACCCATAACTATATCAGGTCTTGTCATTTTTCCTCTTCTTACAGCTGTCTGTACAAGTTCCTGAACGTTTGGATCAAGTATTTCAAACGGATTGGCCGGTATAATATCAAACTGGGTATAATCCGGCATAAAATTATTGAAATCATCGCGGGATAGGCCAAGAGTTGTTTGAGTGAGGTCATTTGTCCCGAAAGAGAAAAATTCTGCATACTTGGCGATATCTCCGGCGCTCAGCGCTGCTGCAGGAAGTTCTATCATTGTTCCTATTTTGTATTCAACAGGTTTAGCTTTTAATGACTCTCTGACCTGAAGTTCAACTTCCGTTAGACCTTTAATTGCTGTCCCTTCAATTTTCTTTCCGTAAACTATGGTTTTTAATTCCTCAGTATTCATAATAATTGGAATCATTATTTCAGGGTTAACCTTAACTCCCTCTTTTTGCAGTGAATACACTGATTCAAAAAGGGCTGTAACCTGCATTTCGTATATTTCAGGATAAGAAATTGCAATTCTGCATCCCCGATGACCAAGCATTGGATTAAACTCGCTTAAACCGTCACATAACAGGGCTATCTCTTTTTGAGTTATTTTTTGATAACCTTTCTGGGTTTTAAGATACTTAATAAAATCATCCATTTCTTTAGCATTATGCGGAAGAAATTCATGCAAAGGTGCGTCAAGAAGCCTTATTGTTACTTCTTTGCCCTCCATGATTTTTAATATTTTATAAAAATCATCTTTCTGCATATTTTTAAGCCGCAAAAGAGATTTTGCCCTTTTTTCCTTATTGTCAGAAAGAATCATTTCACGGAAAACATTAATTCTTTTTTCATTGAAAAACATGTGTTCAGTTCTGCACAATCCGACACCTTCTGCACCGAATTTTTTTGCAAGCGAACAATCGCGCGGATTGTCTGCGTTTACCCTGACATGGAATTCCTTGTTATATTTTTTAGCAATCTGGATGAGTTTTTCAATTCCTGAGGATGCAAAATCAGGTTCAATAAGTGTTGATTTACCGATATAAATTTCAGGACTTCCATAATGAGGAATATTCAGGGTAACATAATCACCTTCATTAAGCGTTACATCGTCAATGGTAATTTTATTTCCTTTGAATTTCATTTCAGGTTTAACAAGCGAAACTTTTCCATATTGCCGCGCAACAACAGACGCATGCGCAGCGTATCCGCCTTCTGAAGATAAAACACCGGATGCAACTTCGATGGCTTTAACATCTTCAGCAAAAGTAGCTTTCATGCAAAGTATGAAATTTGTATCAAGTCCCTGCTGCATTGCGACCTTGTTGGCATCAAGAAGAGCTTCTGTGGTAAAAAAGATCCTTCCTATTGCCGCCCCGGGAGCTCCGGTAATACCTCCGACAAGCTTTTTAAAACCTTTAGTTGAAGTGATATCAATGATTGGATGAAGTATTTCATTAAGCTGTTCAGGTTTTATTGCATTTAAAAAATATTTATCATCAATAAGTTTTCTATCGTGCAGATCAAGCAATGTAATTATCTCAGATTTAACCGATTTGTTAAGTACGTCCCTTTGATCAACAAGCCATAGTTTGCTGTTTTCAATGGTAAAGCGGATATGTCTTATATCCTTAAAATGATCTTCCACAGTTCTGGCAATTTTATCCAGTTTAGAAAAATTCGATTTGTCAATCTTTGTAATATCTTTGCCTTTTACACCTGTAAAGTCAAAAGTATTCTGGAAATATTCTCCAAACAATACTTTATCTCCATTGATAATATTTCTTGTATAAAAGGAACCGCTGCATGATGTATTGCCTGTATTACCGTATACCATTGCAGAAACGCCAATTGCTGTATCGTTATCATTCATCTCATCAATTTTAAGCAGATAACTTACTCTTGATATTGCATAGTCAAGCTGTTCATATGCATCTTCGAAAAAACTTTCCGGTAAAATTCCTTTTACCATCTCATAAAGTTTCTCAAGATCTTTTTCAGAAACACTTTTGTTGATTTTTCCGCTTATAAAATCAATTATTGTGTTGATTTTTATTGATTCCTTCTCTTTCTCTTCAATTTTTAATATTTTATCTTCAATGATGAGCAGTCCTTTTACCATAAAAAAAAGTTCGTTGTTGGAAAATTCACTGCCTACCATTTTGCTGAAACCATGAAGCGTCTTTTTTGTCAATCCGAAATTGTGCAGCGCCGGATAACTGCTTGTTATAATCAGGTTTGGGCTGATTACAATCTTTAAAGTCAAGGGTTTAGTTTCAGCGTCATATTTCTTCCCCATTTTATTTTCTACTTTGGAAATAAATGGTTTTATATATTTTATTATCTGACCGGTTTCAATAGAAGAAGCTACATCAGAGTCAATTGCGAATCCCGGAATTACAGGTAAATTCAGTTCTGCGAAATTATTTGCTTCTCTTATTCTTAACCCAATTTTTTCAAGTATTGATGAATTCTTTATAAATTCTTCTTTACAAAAAAAATGAATATTATTTTTCATTTAAAAAGCCTCTTCTTTATTTAGAATAGTCTCAAAACAGTGTTAACAGGGTATTTCAAAAAATCTTCAAATCTATGACTTGCGCCCTGTCTAAAATATCTTTGAAGTTTGGCTACATCCTGAATATCTCTTCCTGATACTGCAAACATGATTGCACTGCCATGTTTAACCTTACCCCATTTGAAAAGTGTATTTATATCGTGGATTCTTTCACCTTCATAGAAAATTATGACATCTGCACCTGGATATTTTGCTTTATAACTTCCTATGATCCTTTTCCACGCTTCAACATTTCCGTTGTGAAAAAGTTCATTGGTAACAGGGACAGCATACAGAGGCGTCATTCTTACAGGTCCGCTTCCGGTTGATGCAGGGACAGGTGCTGCTGCTTTCGATGCCTGCTGTGGTGCAGAGGCCGATTCTTTTACTTCAGCTCCGGAAGATTTTTGTGCTGTTTTATTTACCGATTTTTTAGTTGTACTCTTTTTTACCTGTGCTGTATTTTTTGGTGCCGGTTTCGTTTTTAAAACTTTAACTTTATATTTCCCGTCTAAAACCTGAGCAGGAACCTTTGGTTTTTTATTTTCAAATATTTTTATTATTTCTTCGATTACTTTTAAAGAATATTTATTCCCGTTTTTACCTGAATAATCGCCTGCATAAATTGTAAGTATTTCATATTTTTTAAATTCCGAAGTCAGCTGAAGACTTTCAAGTCTTTTCGGATTAATAACAAGATATCCAATGTTGGGATTATGATAACCAAAAACAATATCTATACCCGACCATTTGGAAACTTCTTCCTGAATCTTGCTGAAATCAGTTATGGTTTCTTTTAAATTAATTGATTTAAAGGAATAATTATATTTATCAACAAGAAGGGAGTTAATTACAGGTAAAAGCTGATGCTGTTCGAGTTCCCCTTCCTGCAGATTTTTATTCAAAATATCTGCAATATTGTTGTAATCTTCAAATTCATTTATTGCTGAAAGTACAGAATTAAAATGGTTTAACGATTTATTAAAACCATCACGCGTATAAAAGCGCTCAAATTCTTTTATATCAGTCATGGAATTTTCACCTGCCTTATGAATGGCCCGGAAAAGTTCTATCGAACTTTTCCGGGATTAAATTGAAATTAAATTGTAGTTAATTTATTGCCTGAACGTTTTCTCGTAGTAGTTTTTTTCTTTGAATTATCAACAACGCCGGTTGATTTTCTTTTTTCCTTTGCCGGTTTTGCTTTTGTAACTGCGAGTGCAGGTGCCGGGGATTCATTGTCAATGGTACTGTTCAGAAGATCAAGATAACTTTGTCCTTTATCTTCTTCTTCGCCTTCAGCAAGTTCAGTAGAGAAAGACTGACTGATATCTCCCCTGACAGTTGACCTTCTTCGTGAGAATGAAGCAAACGCAGCATCCTGGAATCCTTTGGAAACACCATAAAGGAATTCATTGAGGACATTTGCCATACCGTCAAGTGTAGCTTTCTTTCTTTTTACTGATGTAATATCAAGATCAAAAAGAAGACCGGGCTGAATATGATAAGGATTTATAATATAATCATAATTGTTGAATTGTGCTTCAAGCTTTTCAAGCCTTTCTTCCATAACACGGCGCTGAATCGGATACTTATAGCCGTACATATCATGGAGTCTATTCTTCATAAGAACAAATCTCTTTTTAATTTTATCCTTTTCAAAAATATATGTTCTGTTCAGCTCTTCTACACTTGTTTCAGCAGCCCTGATAAAAGAAACTTCATCCCAGACTTTCTCAATATTTTCATAAAGAGGATCGCCTGTTTTTGCTTTGATGGTTTTTGCTATCTTGTTTTTATATGCTTTTGCAAGATCTTCAAAATCTGTTACACCCTTGAATCTCTTGGCATCCTGATAAACCATTTCAAGGATATCCCAAAGATGCTCTACTTCAACTTCAAAAGACTTGATCTGTACATCATAAGCTTTCTGTTCTTCAATAAGCTGTGCATTATCGTAATATCTCATTCGGATCTGATATCTTTCATCAGGAAGATGTTTTGCATCAGTATCTTCATATTCCCTGATCAACAGCTCTCTTCCGTTTTTCAGGTTTTCAATATACTGATAACCCATTTTTGAAGTATCAAGAATTGAGGTTATTGAATTGATTGCAGTGTTGTAGCCTCTGTTTCTGATATTTTCTATATCAATTATCTTTTTAAGGTTTTCACGTACATTCAGCTGATCAAAAGACTCCGGCGGAATCTCTGCCCTTAATCCGTCAATAGCATCCATAAGATTTTTAGCAACAAGATTAAATCTCTTTGATTTGGGGTTATTCTTGTCATCATCAGTAAGGGTTTCCACCTTTTTCATCTTCTCAAAGATTATTTCACTATCGGTAAACTCTTCTTTACCTTCATCAATGAGCTGGTCTTTCAGTTTTTCAATCTCTGCATCAAGAATATCTGTGATGTTTTTCGAGATCAATTCCTTGATAAGATATTCAACTGTAGCCTGATAATGAAAAATCGGGCTGATCAGTTCTGAATCAAGGATATTAACAGACATTTTTACATCGCAAACAGTTTTTGGTTTGTAAATATTGTCTTTAAATGCACATTTCACAACAGAGTATGCATTTTCACCTCTGATAAACGCACCTACATCTGTTTTCTGCCGTAAAAGTGAGTTTGTGAGGTTTTCCAGATCGTTAACACCCCTCTGGATATGTCCCTGAAGGTGTCCGTACATGTTGACGATAGATTTTTCAATCTCACCGGTATTGAACTTATCCATACCGCCAACTTCATCAAGAAGTGTTGCAATTTCCTTAGGTGTATACCTGTTAAGAACCTGCATTTCCTGTTTGTCTATAAAATTCCTGACTCTTTTTACCATTTCATCTTCAGTAGTAACAATATATCTATTGAACATATTCTGGTAGTTCTGGTTAAAATAGTTATAGACTTTTTCTTTAAGTCCACCCATTACATCAATTTTTTCCACAACTTCAAGTGGAAGTTTTGAAGTAACATGGTTTATTACTTTGTCTACTTCTTCTGCAAGAAGTCTGTCAACTTCGGCCTGCTGATCCCTGCTTTCCTGAGCGAGAGAGTTTCTAGATCCTACAGCACTCGGCTTCTCTGGGTGGAATACCATCGGGCTTTTTGGAAGATCAATACTTGCCATAATACTCTCCTTAATTATGCTTACTAATATAGAATATCAATAACTTCACAAAAATGTAAAGCATGTTTTTTTTTTTTTTACTTTTTATTATTACAATAGTTTTCTATAATAATATTAAATAACAGTTTAATATTATTTATTAAGATTATAAACAATTGAACAATATAATACAAACACATTTTTATTAAACTGCTAAAATATCTTGACAGGAAAGGAAGCGAAATGAAGAAGCATATTTTTTTGTTTATGTTTATTATGCTATTTTTGCGATTTCCGGTTTTTTCCGACAACAGGGAAGAAAATATTGATGTTTTTATTGTTCTGGATAAATCCTTGTCAATGGAAGATAAAATCGGGGCTGTAAGCGGTTATATAAACACATATATAGTGGACAGAATTATAATACCCGGCGACATGCTTTATATACTGGATTTTTATGGAAAAACAGAAATTCTGATAAATTCCGAAATAACTGATGAAAATCACAAAACAGAAATCAAGAATACTATAAAAGAGGTAAAGGCAGACGGCAGATTTACAGATATCGGCAATGCACTTGACGGTTTGTCCGAAATAATACCCAGGTATGAGAATAACGGAAGATTAAAATATATGCTCCTTATAACTGACGGCAAACAGGAAGCTCCTCCTGAAAGCATATATTACAGTCCGGATGGAAGTTTCAATCACAGGTTTCTTGAGCATACAAGGACAATTGAAAAACAGGGCTGGAAAATACAGGTTCTGGGTATAGGCAATAATACAGATGCTAAGGCGATAGCGGAAAAACTTTCAGCCGCTTATTCAGAAGTCGAGGCTCCCGCCGATTCATCAGATGAAGCATCTGAGAAATTAATTAAAGATATGATATCAGAAACAGAAGATTTTCTTACCGTTTTCAGCATAACTTCACCGCCCGAAATAATTTACAAAGGTTTTTTCCAGAAATCATTTATGGTAATAACTATTGAAACATCAAATCTTGAAACAGAGAAACTGGTTAAATTGTCATCAATGTATCTTAAAACTGATACTTTATCTGAAACCGACATTCTTGAGACAAGAAAATCTATTGAATTTACTGAAAATGGTATCAGAGAGGTACAGATCCCTGTAATTATTCCGTCTGCCCTTGAACCTGGAAAAGTTAATGGCAGTTTACGAATTTATTATAACAGTCATGATAATTTGACACCTTCAATACTTGATATTACTTTTAAAAACAAAGGGATTTTAAGCAGGTTTTTTCTTCATTTTTCAGCAGTCGGAATTCTGCTGATTTTTTTATTATTTTTACTGCTTAAAAAAAGATCAACGCCGGTTCTTTCTGTCAAGAAAGAAGGCTCAGGAAAAGAAATTGCTTTTTACTGCTATGTAGACGGCAGTAAACTGCAGGAACTGCCTTTTATACTCGGGAACCAGGATAAACTGTATCTAAACCTTTCTCCTGCCGGATTCATAAATTTTACAAAACAAAAACTTGCAACAACAAAAGCGTTTCTTACGGCAAAAGGCAATATGATTTCAATGGAGGTAATCGATAAATCATTTATTGAGGGGCCCAAAAATGTATTTGATAATATTCTTGAAAAAAGCTTTAATTTTATGAAAAAAAACGGTAAACATCTATTGATCAATTTCAAGAGGAAATAATGCATATAACTTCTTTATTCATAGACCGGGGCTATTTTAACAAAAAAAATATTCCAGGATTTTCATCTGAATTCTCATTATCAGCTTTTCCATTTTGGGGAGAATACAACTTTTTGGATTTTGCCTACTACAACACTATTCTGCCAATTGATAATACTGAAATCAGAAGACTTCTGCTGTGTAATAAAAATGTTAAAAAAAATGCCTTTGCATCGCTTTCCCGATGGGATGACGCTATGGCTGAAATACTTTCAATTGATTCGGAAATGGATTTTGTTTCAGAGCTCGCTTCCCTACTTGCCGGAGATTATGTACTGCTTTACGATATTAATCATGCTTCACTGATCTCAGAAACCGGCAAAAAAAAGATTCTTGAAATAACTGAATCCCTGGATAGCGATGAAATTGTAAAATTGTCTATAAATAATGTTCCTGTTGATATTTATCTTTCGCCGGTAAACCATTTTATAGAATTACTTGAAAAAAACCGGAATTTAATGGAAAAAGAAAAAAAGTTTATTGAAACCCTTGTAGATGAAATAATGATTGGATGTTTTGACCAGACAATTAATGTTGAAGGTAATGTATATTTCAACAGCACAATTACACAGTTTTACGAGAACAACATTGCACTTCTATATGACGGTGAATCGAATCTTATGAACAATTTCCTTGCTGCTGCGCCGGAACCGGCAGAAAAAGATTCATTTATCAATAAAAACAGCATGGTGATAAATTCAATTATTTCTTCAAATGTAAAAATTGAAGGGTATGTTGAAAATTCGATAATATTTTCCGATGTGGTGATAAAAAATAACGCAAAAATAATTAATTCAGTAATATTAAACGGTAATCAGATTGGAAAAGATGTGCTGATATCCAATGCTCTTGTTTTTCCCAATTCCAAAAACCCTGGCAGTATTTCAAATATACAGGAAAAATCTGTTATCGGAGGTAATTCGAAAAAGGCGGTGAATATTTCTTATCCTGATCAAATCTATAATGGACTTACTTTTTTGGGGGCCAATCCTAACACACCTAAAAATTTCAGTATAGAACCGGGGGGATACATGGGTGCAGATATACCATCCGTTAAACTGAAAAAGAATAATAAAATTGCCAGAAACGGTTCATTAGAATGAAAAAATATAAAAAATTCTTTATGTTTCTTGATAATTTCAGAAAAATTATCATTACTTCACATGAAAACCCGGATGCTGATGCAATAGGCAGTGAATATGCCATATGCCTGCTGCTTAAGAAGCTTGGATACAATGCTGCAATTATGACATGTGAAGAAATACCGGAAAAATATAACTTTATAAACATTGGAAATTATATCAATGTTTACTCACGTGAAAATATAATTAATGAAGATCTTTCCGATGCTGCCCTGGTTGTTCTGGATACAAATACACCGACAAATACCGGGTATATTTATAATTTAATTAAGGATTTTGTTAAAGATATCTTTATAATTGACCACCATGAAATAGATGAAAATATTTTTAATAAAGAAAAAAGTATTATAGATGAAAATTCTTCATCCACATGTGAAATTTTGTTTAATATTTTTAAATACTGCCGTGTAGATATTGATTTTCCTGCGGCCCAGGCAATTTATGCAGGGATACTCTACGATACCGGTTCTTTTATATATCCAAAAACAAGCAGCAAGACACTGGAAATTGCTTCAATTCTGGTGAAAAAAGGGGTAATTCCAAAGAATGTTTATTCCAACCTGTATGAGATGAACAGCCTTTCATCCCTGCGGCTTCAGTCAAAAGTATTTTCAGAAATAGAGTTTTATCACTATAACAAAATTGCACTACAGGTTATGCTGAAAAAGACTTTGGAATATTTTAAAGCAAATTATGAAGATGGAGATAATATTATTAATCTGCCTTTGAAATGTAAAGATATTCTGGTATCAGTTTTTTTTAAAGAAAATTATAATGGGATATTAAGATGCTCTATCAGATCAAAAAATAATATTGATGTAGTTGGAATTGCTAAAAAATACGGCGGCGGCGGCCATACTACTGCAGCAGGTTTTAAATGCAAGGAATCTCTTGAAATTGTTAAGGAAAAAGTGCTAAAAGAAATTATTCAATTGCTTGGCTAAAAAAATGAACAAAAACCCCGGACACATTATATTAAATTTATTATTATTATTTTTATTTATCTCCTGTGGTGAAAAAGCTGCATCCAGACATGATGGTCTGCCTAAAACAGTAATACCTGTTGTATCAAGGGATTCAGAAACAAGCGCAGAAATAAAGGATAAAAATGCCTTTAAAGGGGAGACACTTCCGCAACCCAGGATAAACATTGGAAGCGGCAATTCTGTTCTTTACATCAAGAATATCAACCTTGACTTTGATGTTGAAGATGAACAGGTTATAGTTGCAGCCCCAAGAGATGTCAAACAGAATTTAAAAATAATGGTACTTGATTTTGATTCAGTCAGAAATAAATATATTATTACCTGGGAAACTGAAAAAACAAATATAAATCACAGGTCCATCGCTGTATCATATATTGATACTGTCGGAGACCATAATCTTGAAATAGTTTTTTCAGCAATTTCACTGGATAATAATCATCATATTGATATTTTCAGGAAAACGCACTCTCCATCCGGAATCAGATTGTACTATGAATCTATATGCAGCATTGAACTGAACGGGCAGATAGAATTGATTGAGAAAGAAAGAAGTCAGGCATATAATCTTGGCCAGAAAAACGGAATCAGCTTTCCCGTAATTACCTATCAGGAAAACAATATAAGTCCGGATGAGGGGCAGAAACTGCTTAAAACAACTTATATGTGGAATTATCAGGCCAATAAATACATAAATGCCTTTCAGGAAAATATTCCGGCAGAAGTACTGGAAGAACAAAAAATAAATAAAATGTTTTTTGACGGAATTGATGCATATAAAACCTTTCTCGAAGGACAGTGGTATAATGTCGACTCTGACGAATTAATTATACGTTTCAACAAAAATGAGAATGAAATTTCTTTCTTTACTTCTGATATCCTTGAAATATACAAGTGGTCGGAGTTCAACTATTCACGATTAAATAAAACAATAGATATTTACGCAAGAAATGATTTGATTCATTTTATTACAAAACGCATATCACTTAAAATTGAAAATATGAACCGAATTAAAATAGAGGTCAAGGACAGGGAAAACCCCAAGGACATTGACCAGATGAACGGGTTTTATGAAAGAATATCTGAAGATGTTATCTCATCAATTTATAACAGCAGAGAAAATAAATCTGAGCAGGTGATACTTTCCGGTGAATATTCCGGCAGCAGCGGAACAATCTCATTCAATGGACATTATTTTACCATGAATTCAGCTGATACGGTAAAAAAGGGGATTTTCTCCATTTACAATTATAATAAGGAATTAATACTTGAACTGCGCGTAATTGACGATAATTATTTGTTAAAAGAAACCCTGCTTTTCAAGCTCTCTTATGATAAAAAGGATATGGAACAGACTATCATAAACCGTATTCTGCTTACAAAGGGAATTGTTACTGCTGATACTTTCAAAACATCAGGTGAAGATCAGCTGCAGTTTATTCAGACTATAGAAAAAAATACAACTTCGGCAGTCAATCAAAAATCATAAAGCTTTCGATACTGTTGTGTTTTAAAATCATATTTATATTTTCAGCATCTGACTCAGTTTTGGCCGGAACAAGAACCTTGTAATATTTGGTTCCTTCTTTAATATATTCCCTGATAATTCCGGAAAGTCCTGCTGATCCAATTTTTTTTATCATATTGGATGCGTTAGCTTCAGAATTATAGACCCCTGTCTGGATAAAGGCATAGTATTCTCTTTCTGTTTTTACCTTGCCCGTGTTTTCGAATAATACAAGCGGTGTAACCGGATATGAATAAATATCCAGTTCATCTACAGCTTTTTTGCCATATTTTCGGATAATTATATCTTTTGCCTTATTCTTCAGATTTTCAAGGTTATACATGAGTGATATTTTATAAACAGCAGACGCAGTAATTCCTCCTGATTTTTCATCAAGTATACCGGCAAATATTTTTTCAGCTTTAAGCGAGTCTCCGCGAATCAGGGAAATATAAGCAATAATTAATAAACCTTTCTGTTTTTCTTCATTCTTCTTTGATTTATCAATGACAAAGTCTGCAAGATATATACTTTTTTCAATATTTCCGGTTTCAAGATTCAGAACTGCAGAATCAAGCAGGAGCGGCAGGTTTTCTTCAACAGGGTTGGTATTATAGGCAGATTCATAATAATCCCCTGCCCTGTCTATCATACCTGCCAGCTGCATCAGAAGAGCAGTTTTTTTTATCAGAATTGTTCTTTTAACATTATCAGATATTAGCGGAATTTTTCTTTCTTCCGTATTGATTACTCTGATTATATTATTATCAAGCGATAGTATTTTATCAAGTACATTAAACAGCTCATTTTCATCTGTGGTTTTATCAGAAAGCTGATATAACATTTTAATTGATTTTTCTGTTTCTCCTTTTTTTTCCAGCTGCAAAACATCTGAAAAAGTTTGTGCAAAAGCTGCCGGAATGGTCTGAAACAATAATATCAGCAATGATATACGGATTAAATTCCGGATATATGTCTGTGAAAGATTATTTTTACAGGAAATCTTCTGGTTTATCATTATCATTTTTTTTATTCTTGAATAATTTTAACTTTTTTTCCTTTTTTGCATCTTTTTTAATTTCGGCAGTTTTCCCGCTTTTTTTCGCAGAAAACAGGACAAAAGGGAAAACTATGACTGCACCTGCAATAAAAGAGAGGGAAATTGTCAAAAAAACCGGAATATCTTTTAAAACAGTAAAACCAAAAGAAATGTCAGAAACATTTTTAATGTTTAAACCTGCAAATACAGCCTGAATAAGTATGATTGCAATTATTAATATCAGTTTTGATTTCATTACTCTATCAACTCCCCAATAAAAGTATTTCCCTTCAGGGAAATTATTTTAACATTATTGAATTCACCTATTTTATCATGTTTACCGGCAAATACAATCATTTCATCTGATTCAGTTCTTCCCAAAAGTTCTTTTTTACTGTTTTTTGAATAATCTTCAGCCAGAACTTTAACAGTTTGTCCCAATTTGTTTTTCCTCAGTTCCAATGAGATTTTTTTCTGCAGTTCAATAATTCCGGACAGTCTCTCCAGTTTTACTTCCATTTCAATTTCATTGGGGAAATTATACGCCTGTGTCCCTATCCTGGGATTGTAATAATAGGTAAAAGCATCAGAAAATCTTACTCTTTGCATCATTTCACAGGTCAGTTTAAAATCATCTTCTGATTCACCGGGAAATCCTGTAATTATATCGGTTGTAATTGATACCTCCGGTATAATACTTTTAATATTCTCAACAAGCTCAAGGTAATCTTTTGTATTATAGCGTCTGTTCATCAATGAAAGAATATTGTCAGAACCGCTTTGAAGCGGCAAATGGATGTGGCTGCAGATATTTGCTGATGCTGCAATTGTTTCAATCAGTTTGGGACTTAAATCTTTAGGATGAGAAGTAAGAAACCGAATCCATTCAATTGATTTTACTCTTGATGATATTTCTGAAATTAAATCAGGAAAATCAATTAATCTGCTGTTTTCAATATATGTATAGGAATTAACATTTTGCCCAAGAAGGGTTATTTCTTTTGTTTTATTTATTTCAAGAGTTTCAAGTTCCCTGTAAATATCAACAGGGTTCCTTGAGATTTCACGGCCTCTTACATAAGGGACAATACAATAACTGCAAAAATTATTGCATCCGTTCATTATTGGGATAAATGATTTGAAAGAATCCTTTCCTGTATGATTCTTTTTGAATTTATAAATTCCGTTTTCATAAGATTTTACAATATTTTTTTCTTCGATAAAATCAGCAATTTTATCCTTGTCAAAAGTTCCGAAAACTTCATCCACAGGAGATTTTTTTTCTTTAAGCTGATCCCCAAGTCTTTCTGCCATACAGCCTGTTATGATAAGCTTCTGATCAGGATTGTCTTTTTTTATCTTTTTAAAAAAACCAATTCTTCCCCATATCCTGTCTTCCGCAGTTTTTCTGACTGAACAGGTATTTATTATTACAAGCGATGCGTTTTCAGGAACACGGGCTTCTCTCCATCCGTTTCCAATAAGTTCAAGTTCAAGTGCATCAGATTCAGCTTTATTCATCTGACAGCCGTAAGTTTCAATCCAGTATTTCATTTTTTATGCTGCTACCTCTTAACTTTTCATCAATATACGATCTGATAACTGACCAGTTATTCTCTTTCGGGATGAGAATCCAGGCACCAAGATCAAAGTTTTCATCAACATCTTCTTCAGTCAATCCAAGGTATAACAGGTTGGAATAAGTCTGTTCAAGGACATTTTGAGTCGATATTACCGTCTTGGTGATTTTTTTTATATTTTTAACATCATTTATTATATTTAATGCTTCAGGTATAGTCATGTCTGTATCAAGATACAAAATAACTGTTTTCAGAATATCATATATCTGATTGATATTTTTCACAGACAATCCGGATATTTTTTTCATTAATGATTCAATTATTTTCTGCTGACGCTCATCCCGTGAAAATACCGGTGTAAAATGACGCGCTCTTGCAATTCTCAGGGTTTCAATGCCGTTAAAATGATAATTACCTTTTTTATAGTATAAAGTCGACCACACACCATTATTCCTTACTTTATAGGTAGGATCTACAAGATCTTCTTCAAGGGTAATATCAATACCCCCCACAATGTTTACAACATCTATAAAGGCATACATATCGACAATTACATATCTTTCTATATCAAGCCCCGTAATATCTCCAATTATTTCAGCGAAACGCTTTCCGCCAAAAGTTTGATAATAATTGTTGATTTTTCTACCCCGGTAAAACATGTCCCTGGGAATGCTTATAAGGTTTAATGTCTGACGCGAATAGTCTATTGTTGCAGCAATAATTGTATCTGCGTTTCTTTCATGAGTACCGCAGATAAGAAAGCTTGAATAATTGTTTTTGGAAAAATCGGTAAAAAGAGAATTATTCAGATTTTTTTTTTTGAAACCGCATCTGTTGTAATGCTGCTTATTCCGAACGATTTGATTGAGGAAACCGGTACTTCATCAAAATCAGTCAGATATATGGTGCCGGAAATTTTATGGATTGCAAAAGAGCCTATAAGTACTGTCCGGTCTTCAAGTTTTCGGATATCAAAATATTGATAATCAGCGTCTTCTCGCGGGTCTTCTGCTATGTAAAACCCTTTGTCTTCAAGATATGCCTTGAATGACGGATCATTTATCATTCTGCTTATATCGTCAAAAGATTTTTTTACCATTTTTTCTTCATCGGTTTTTATGTCAATAACATCTTTAATATTTCTTATTGCAATTTTAAAATCCTCTGTATTATCAAAAGCAATATCATTCAGTACAATTTTTTTATTTTTATAAGAATATGATACTTCACCGACAGTCTGCCCCGTCTCCCTGTTTAAATTGTATAATTTAATTATTAAATCTTCATCATTTTCGACTGGAGTAGAAGGAACCGCATAAATCTTATCTTTTGATAATATTTTTTTTATTTCAGTAGATTCGATAAAAGCCCTGGTTTTTGCTTTAACAGATAAAGATTCTGCAAATGAAGTTTCAATCTCATTAAAAGACAGTTTAATAAAATCCTTGAAACTTTTTTCAATTCCTGCATCAATATATTTTTCAAAGGGGAAAGAAGATATTTTTATCTGGTCCGAACTGCTGTCAATTGTCAGTTTATAGTAAGCTTCGCCGTTTTTCTTCAAATAAAAAGTGACATCATCAGAGATGCTGTCCTGATCAATAATCAGGTTATAGCTATCGAGATACCCTTTCATTGAATCCAGATATTTTTTCAGTGTATTCGTGAGGTTTTGTTTTTTGTAATCTGAATAAAGTTTTTCAAAAGCGCTGTAGTATGCCTCATATCCGTAAGCCCTGTCATTAAGCTCGTTTTTGTTTTCAGTACCAGTATTCAATTCAGAAACAAAGGCTGGAGGAAATCCAAGAACTTCTCTTAACAAGTTTATTTCATCAGATGTTTTTATCAGCGTATTTCTTATATCTTCATTTCCTGTTATGTGTTTTTCAAGCTTCCCTGTTTTATTAATAACAATAAATAACAAGGTGAAATTGAGCAGAGCGAGAAAAATAAGAAGTATTATTATATAGGATTTTCTTATAAAAAACACTTTAATGTCTGAAGCTCCTCTGTCCTGTAAAAACCATTGCAGCATTTTTTTCATTGCATGCTTCAATTACTTCAAAGTCCCTCAGCGATCCGCCCGGCTGTACAACAGCGGTGATTCCTTCATTAAGACCAACATCAACCCCGTCCCGGAACGGGAAAAAAGCATCTGAGACCATTACGCTTCCTTTAAGCCCTCCGTTTACAGCTGCTGTCTCTGCAATTATCTCTTCTCTTTTAACCCTGTCTTCAAGAAGATTCCAGGGGGTACTGTACTTTTTCCAGGAAAGTCTGTCCCAGGTTTTTCTGTATGCTTTGTCACGGGCAATCTCGGCGACTCCGACGCGGTCCTGTTCACCTGTACCGATACCAACCGTTGCTCCGTCTTTAACATATATAACAGAATTGCTGGTTATTCCGCTTTCAACAAGCCAGCCGAACAGAAGATCATCATATTCTTTTTCTGTAGGTGCTCTCAGTATTTTATATTCCCTGTTTTTCCAGGTACAGTTTGCCGGAAGAAAATCTTCTTTTCTTCTTGTCAAAGGCATATATGAGAGCTGGGTAATCAATGAACCGTCAATTAATGATTTAAAATCAATAACACGTTCACCTGCAAAATTATGTAATTTTTCGATATTTTTAATTTCCATTACCCTTATATTCTTTTTACCCTTTAATACATCAATAACCCCTTCTTCATAAGCGGGGGCAGCAACAACCTCGAAATAACTTTCAGTCAAAAGCAATACAGTTTCCATATCAAGCGGCCTGTTTAATACAATAGCACCGCCGAAAGCGGCAACCCTGTCGGCCATTAGCGCTTTTGTAAAAGCTTCTGCATTTGAATCGCCTTTTGCTGCACCGCAGGGATTATTGTGCTTTACAACTACACAGCAGGGAGAATCGTGAAAATATCTTAATATGTTAAGAGCATTGTCAACATCAGTGATATTTGTCTTTCCTGGATGTTTTCCGGACTGCAGCAGTTTGATGTCTGAAACCAGATATTTACCAGGCAGGATTGTCGATACTTCACCTATAGTTATATTTCCATTTACCAGTTTATAAAATGATGCCTCCTGACAGGGATTTTCCCCGTATCTTAAGCCTTTTTTTTCATTATCAATGGTCCATTCTATTTTTTCATATAACATAGATTGTCTGTCATTGTTATCATCATAAAAAGATATTTCCATTTTTGACGGGAATCTGTCCTTGTGCAGTGTATGGTATATTTTCTTGATGTCTTCTTTTCCCATCATTTACTCCGTATTTTTATTGCAAATCGAATAATCGGTTTTTATTACAAGCAGATTAATGAATTTCATAGCATTTTTCAACATCGCTGATATCAAGCTGCAGTAAATATTCAGAAATTGTTTTATCATAAAAAGCTGTATGCTTAAAAGTTTTTTGAGCCATAATGAATCGGGTTTTTAAAGATATTTTACCGCCGCTTTTCTCCATTTCATCAGAGAGATTGCTGTAAAGAGAAGGATCGCATACAGAGACAACCCTGTGAAAATTTTTGGCGGAAGCGCGCAGCATACAGGGTCCTCCAATATCAATATTGGCTCTGGCTTCTTCGGTGGTTGCTGTTTTTAAACTTATGGTTCTGCTGAAAGGATATAAATTGACAATTATCATGTCAAATTCGACCGAATTTATCCTTTCAAGATCTTTTTTATGTTCCATATTGTATTTTTCACTTAAAATTCCGGTATATATCCTGAAATCAAGGGTTTTAACAAGTCCTCCCTGCATTTCCGGTTGTTTTGTATAATCTGATATCTGAATCAGATTATACCCTTCTTTTATCCCGGGAATATCTGAAAGATATTTATAGGTTCCGCCTGTTGAGTAAAAAATTATAGAAGGATTTACTAAAATCATTTTTTTTACAAAAACATCAAGTCCGGTTTTATCAGATACACTAACCAGAATATTGCGGACAGCAACACTGTTGTCAATTTCCTTAACTATATTTAAAGCCATTTCCATTCCTTCCCAAATAATTCAATGAACATTATATTAAATCAAAACTCAAATCAAGTTAATCAGCGTGACAATCATGTGATAAATATAGTTTCATTATAAGCAGTTACTTGATAAAAGGTTTTTCAGGTGATATCCTTTGGAAAAATATTCTGGAGAAATTAATTGAAAATTAAAAAATATTCAATCGTTATAATAATATTATTGTTGATTTTTTCTTTTGCTGATCTTTGGGCGCAGGAAGGGGAACAGCCTGCTGATGAAGAAAACTTTGAATATGTTTATGGACTCGGTGACCAGATTTTTACGATAAAAGCCGGTCTTATATTTCCACTGTATTTGATGTCTCCCGATTTTAATTTCGCATCAACCAATCTTTCAATGGGCGGAGCAGGCTCTCTTGAATGGAGCGCATTTATAAACAGCCGCCTTGCTCTGGGCGGGGAGTTCGGCGGAATGTTCGCATTCAGCCCTAATGACAGGGTTTTATACATGATGCCGCTTACTTTCAAGGTCAGCTATTTTTATCGGAAATATCCGTTTGAATTTCCGATTTACTGCGGAGCAGGAATATCTTTCAACAGCATTGATGACGCATTTCATCTTGATTTTATCTTGAAACCAGGCGCGTCTGTCCTCTGGAATTTCAATTCCGAGTGGGCTTTTGGTTTTAACCTTGTATACTGGTGGGTACCGCAGATTTATACAGGGAACGGAGATGTTCCGGCAAGCCACACAAGATTCGGCAACTTTCTTGAAACAACAATGTCGGCACTTTTTCATTTTTAACAGGGGAATTTATGAAAATTAAATATATTTTATTATTTTTTGCAGCAGCACTTTTTTATTCCTGTAACCAGAGCGATGTCGGTATATTTTACGGACTTGAAAACGAAGTTAAAATTACGGACAATTCGCTTTCCAATAATCTTACTATCGGAAGCATGGCAAAAAACGGGACAGAACTCTATATTGCTACAGGCCGGGTTTATACAAAAACATCAGGGTCATCCGAAGACTGGAGGAAAGTAGAAATCCCGTCGGGATATGATCTTTCAACCAGCCTTGCCGTCAACACCACAGATTCAAATATTTATGCGATTTTTTTTGATACTGATACAGCCAACAAAGCCCTTTTCCGCATGTCAAACGGCGGAAGCTGGACAGAAGTTACCGATCCTGTTTTCGAAGGCAGTTTTGAGTATGTAAAAAGCGCAAACGGTTTTATTCTCGTTTCAACGCGAATCGATGAAAACAACGCAAGACTTTATTATTCAAACGGAGGTGCTTTTTCAGAAGTTGCTGTTATAGCAATGACAGGAAGCGAATTTTATGTAATTCACGATGGTACGGATTATTGGGTTTCCAATTCCAGCATACTTTACCAGGGTAATAGCCTGGGTGCGATGACGACTGCACTAACGCTAGTTTCAACAGTTGAAATCAAGGGGCTGTCTGAATCATCATCCGGTACGTATATATATCTTTCATGCTGGGATAGAGACAACAGCGACGGTTACCTAATGGCAACAGACGGGAATAACGGGACACTGGATAAAGAAGGTGAAAATAAAACATATAAGCTTTTCAATCTGACAACCTTTACGGCGGAGGGGTACGAGTTCCTCCTCTGCGGTACAAACGGGTTGGGCTACCGGCAGATACTTTCTCCATCTTCTTCCGATCTTGATCTTGATACACCTGATGATGATGTATTAAGTGAAAACTATTCATCTGCAATTGACCTGAGCAGCTGCTCAGTAATTGATTTTTTTGTAGACGGAGGCGATGACGGAGACCTGTACGCCCTGACAGCGACAACCGGGCTCTGGAAGAACTCACTTTCAGGAGGATCAAGAGTCTGGTCGATAGAATAAACAGCTGTTTCTGCGTTATTTTATTATCAGAAGTTTTTTTCAAGAAATGAAAGAGCTTCCTTGAGTTCAGGATCTTCCCTGTAATAGTATGTTTCAAGCTCATCAGGTGTAAGCCCCTGGAGTTCATGACTCATGTAATGGATCCAGATATCCTGATCCTTGTTTTCAATAATATGTTTTCTGCAGTAATAATCCGGATGTATCGGCAGATTTTCTGAAGAAGAAGTAAATGCTTTATAATCGTGTACCGCGATTTTAATATCTTCCCTCTTAATCCCTTCAGAAAGAATTATATTAACAAGGTAATTAATAGTTTTGCCTGAATCGAATATATCGTCGATAAACAGTATCTTGTCTCCGCTTCTTAAATATTTAGGATCATATGTCCAGCCGTCTACCTTTACATTGGAGTTGTCCATAATATCGTTATAAGATCTTGCCACAATTGCTGCATAGAAAACAGGGCGTTTACCTTTTTGAACAATTTTAAAATATTCGCTTATTATATTTCCCAGATAAGCTCCGCCCCTTAGAGGGACATAGATAACATCAGGAATAAATCCATCCTGATAGATTTTATGGGCCAGTTTTATTGCATTATTCCTTACGACTGTATAGGGTAAAAATATTTTGTTCATTATTCCTTACCTGTATATTTAAATTCTTTTATATATTCTTTATTCTCACGATAATATTTTACTGATATTTTATCTTTGGCGAGGCTTAATTCCCTGTAAAAATCCCTTGTATTTTTTACAGCATTGCCGTTTATCTCAACAATTACATCTCCTGCGTTCATAGATTCCAAAACGGCCCCTTTTTCAACATATGAAACAATTACGCCGCTTTCAACATCTTTATTATCATTTAAATTTATATATTTTTTATTCACAGTAATAACAGTTATTCCCGGCCAGTAAGTATAAGTCCTTTCGGCAAGTGTATTTTTCTTTTCACGCAATCCCGGCTTTAATTTTTTAACAATAACTGACCCTTCCCTGACAATTAAAAAATCAGCATCGCTTCCTTCTTCCGCCTCTCCTACCGCCAGCAGAAGAGAATCAACATTCGGAGTTTCCCTGTTGTTGACTTTCATTATAAAATCCCCGGGAAGAAGGCCGTTTATATCTGCCGGTCCCTCTTTGATTGTCTGAAAAACCATTATCCCTTTTTTATCTGACACATTAAATATTTCTTTCTCAAAATCAGGAAGATAGCCGGCAATAACGCCTATCCAGCCGTACCGGACCTCTCCAAAATTGATTAAATCATCAACACTTTTAATTATGTTATTTACAGGTATTGCAAATCCAAGGCCTATGCTGCCGCCTGTAGTCGTTGTAATCCAGCTGTTTATCCCGACAAGTTCCCCTTTCATGTTTACAAGTGCGCCGCCTGAATTGCCGGTGTTAATTGAAGCATCAGTCTGAATAAAATCACTTATATTTCCGCCCGCATTGTTTTTTCTACCCAGTGCACTGACAATACCGGATGTAACGCTTGAATCAAACCCGAAAGGACTTCCTACGGCCAGCACCAAGTCGCCCACTTCAAGTGTGTCTGAATCGCCTTTTGAAATTACTTTTATATTGGTATTCTGCGAATCAAAATAGATTACAGCAATATCTTTTCGATCATCTACTCCTGCAATAAACGCCTCTGCAAATTCTCCATCAAAAAGTTTTACAGTTATTTTATCTGCATCGGCTATAACATGTTTATTTGTAACTGCGAAGAATCTGATCCCGTCCTGCTTTATAATTACACCGGATCCCAAACCCTCTTCAAAGAATTCTTTTTTCTCCTCAAATATATTACCAGGGGATGGTGTAAACGGATTATATGAAAAATCCCAGCCTTCAGGCGTCTGTTGTGTTTTTTGATCAACAACCCTGACATGGACAACAGAAGGAAGTACTTTTTCGGCAACAGAAGAAAAAGATATATTTCCTGTTAAAAAACGGGAGACAGAAGAACACGATAAAACCAATAAAAAATTCGCTGAAAGCAGATAAAAATACTTCTTATTCAATTTTTTCTCCAGGCAATGTGCTTTATATATGTGCAGGATGTGTTAAAGGAAAGTCAATATTTCCGCCCTGTCATCAAAAACAGCGACTGTATGTTCAAAATGGGCAGACAAAGATTTATCGGCAGTTTTCACAGTCCATTTGTCTTCCATGACAATGACTTCATCTCCTCCAAGATTTATCATAGGCTCAATAGCAAGCACCATCCCTGTCTTGAGACGGGGATTGGGGCCATTATTTATATAATTGGGTATTTGAGGCTCCTCATGTACACTGAACCCGACACCATGTCCGCAAAAATCCCTGACTATGCCAAAGTTGTATTTTTTTGCATGGATAAAAATTGCCTTTGAAATATCAGATATCCTGTTACCTGTTACTGCCATGGAAATTCCTTTTAAAAGACATTCCTGGGTAGTTTTCAACAGGAGCTGAACATCCCTGCCCGTTTGGCCGACAGGAATGGTGATAGCTGAATCACTTATAAAACCATTTAAATCTACACCCAAATCAAGACTGACAATATCGCCTTCTTCAATAATTCTTTTCGATGGAATACCATGAATAACTTCATCATTTACCGAAATGCATATGCTTGCCGGATAACCCATATATCCCTTGAAAGCAGGTTTAGCGCCGCATTTAACAATATAGTTATACGCGATATCATCTATATCTTTGGTAGTAATACCGGATTTCAGATTTTCTTTGATTATTTCAAATGTTTCAGCAAGTATTTTACCTGATGATCTTATTTTTTCGATTTCTTTTTTATTCTTGAGTTTTATCATCTGCTGTCTGTGTTTTTCTATCTTTTGGATAGGGTTTTTTCTCTAAATCCTTGAAAAGTGATTCAGCTTCTTCACCAAAAGATTCAGAAATTATTTTATCAACATTATTGTTACCGGAAGAATGAATGATAACCTTACCGCTTGTTACTACGCCCTGTTCAACATTCAGCTTTGGAGTTGAAATATTTCCAAGCACCTTTCCTGTCGCAAGCAGATTTACTTCTTCGCTTGCAGTAATATTCCCTATTATTGTTCCGGAAACAGTTACTTTTCTTGCGGAAATATCTGTTTTAACTTTTCCTGTTGGACCTATTACAACCTGGTCATCAGTGCGGATATCTCCCTGGAATTTACCTTCAATAAGAACCGGGCCATTAACATAGAATTTTCCTTCAAAAACAGAGCCTTCGCCGATTATACAATTTGTATTCATATCATTTATTTTTGCCACTTATTTAAAGCTCCTGTAATTAGAATAATTATAATACACAATAAAATATATCACTTATACAAACCCTCTTCAACTATTTTGGATTTATAATATTTTCGAAGGTAAAGAGCTGTAAGGGACTTGTTGCCGGTTTTTACAGCTCTGTCGAGGGATGCTTCACCCTCTTTAAGCCTTCCGCTCCTTAAATAAGACAAAGACAGCATCAGATAAATATCACTAAGGTTATTCTCATCTATAATGCTGTCCTGCTTTTCAACAGTACTCTTTAAAATATTATTAAATGAATCAACTGCAGCATCAAATTGATTAATACAGAGATTGACCAATCCAATGTTGTAAAGTGATTCCCAATTTTTTTTTAGCTCATAATATTTTTTGAATAGATTAAGGGAATCATTATAATTCCTTTTTGAAAATGCTAAAGCAGCTCCGTAAAAAATTGTCCAATCTTCTTCCTTATTTTTTTCTTTGGCTATGAATACGGAAAGATCGTCAAACCGCTTCAGTCTGTATAGTTCTTTGGCAAAATACAGTTTGAATTTTCTGCTCATTCTGTCATCGTTAAAATAACTCCAGAATTCATTTATATATCTGTCCTGATTAGATCTGCTGAAATTCCCGGATGGTTTATCTTTTTTGCCGGAATAAACAGGTTCTTCCATATTTTTCAGGGTATGTGGAGAATCCAGCACAACAAGGCTTTTATAATCATCTTCAGTTAAATCATTATCTCCAACATTGCTTTTAAGAAGAGACATAAAAAGAAGTTCCCTGTCTTCGGGAAAAAGAATTACCGCATCCTCTGTTCTGTAACTCTCTTTTTTTTGTGCAATATTAATCCAGTCAATGTTTATATACGGTATCCAGGAAAAGGTTTTATCAGAATCAAGCACAATTTCATAAATAGTCTCAGCCTGATTGATTTTATCCTGATACATTAATGCATCTGCTAGAAGCAATAATATACCGTTATCCTGTATTTCCCCTTTCCCGTTATCATATATTTTAATAAATTCCTCTGCTGCATCGTTGTAGTGCCTGTTATCATAGAAAACAAGTCCGGTCAATTCACGATTAATACTGTCGATTGATTTGCTGTTTCTCAAAATATTTTCTGCCCTGTCGAATTCCCCCTCATAAAGAAGTGAAAGAACATAATTGTTTAAAACAAGCGGTTTATCTGAAATTCTATAAAGCTTTTCATACAAATCAGGTTTTTTAATATTATGCAGAAGTGCAGTAAGATCATTATCCCTGATTTTCAGCAATATTTCATCATTACCGGTATTTTTATATATTGCAGAAAGAATTACTGAAAAAAGCGAACCTGGTATGGTGATTTTTCTGTTTCTTTCAAGAAGTGTGGCGGCTTTATCGTATTTTTTATTTTGTACAAGTGAATATATATATACTGTAAAAATATCCTGATCTTTACTGAATCTGGTAAATGCCTTTTCCGAAACAGAAATTAAAAGATCAATATTACCTGTTTTTTCAGAAATTATATATGCCCTCTTTAATATTCTCATGTAATCTGCTTGTTTTACAGCAAAAGACAATAATTTTTTTATTGCACTTTCTGCTGAGTCAAAAGCATTACGTGATATGGAGAGGTCAATTTTATTTAACGTTATATTGAATTCTTTCTTTTTTACTGTATTGGTATATAGTAAAAAAGATATTATCATAATGACTATTATATTAAGAACAGACAAAAGAACGATAATACTTTTATATTTTTTTTTATTTATCATTCATTTCTTTATAAATACTGTCCAGAACGCCGTTTATAAAGCGGTATGACTCATCGCTGCTGAAACCGCGTGATATATCAACCGCTTCATCAATTATAATATTCCCGGCTATTTCTTTCTGAAATAAAAGGGAATATGTACTTAGTCTTAAAATTGCAAGATCTACTTTTGCAATTCTTTTAAAAGCCCAGTTGTCTATGTGCTGCCTGATTTTTTCATCAATTTCAGAAACATTTTCAAGGGTTCCCTTAATCAGGAGCTTGGCAAAAACAATTGATTCTTCTGTAATTTTCTCTTTTTCAGTATCAAGCCATTCAAGATTATATAAATTCTCTATACCGGTTTTATTTATGTCCCAGCTGAAAATAACCTGAAAAGCAATTATTCGACCTTTACGACGTGCCCCCATAGTACCTGCAATTTTTATAAGTAATACTTTATTTCAGCATCTTTCCTGAGTTCATCAACAAGTTCTTCAACAGATTCCTTGAATACATCTTCCTGCTTTTTGATAATCAGGTAACTTTCAATCCTCTGCCTTACCGTAGTATCAGACTCAGGATTTATTTTATCATCTATTTCCAGGATTCTCGGGTCATAAACATCATTCATTCTTATTATATGGAAACCCATATTTGACTTTATTACACCGCTTATCTGCCCTTTCCTGAGGTTAAATACAGAATCAAAAAAATCATCACCCAATAGTTTTTTTCTCTGTAAATCATCAATTCTCAGATAACCAAAACTGCCCTTGTTGTATTTAGAGGTAGTATCATCTGAGCTTTCTACAAGCTGATCAAATGTTTTGGTTCCATTCTTTATCTGTTTTTCATAATCCAAAGCTCTTTCTCTGGCTCTGTCATTTTCTTCTTTGGTTGAAAGCATTCTGATATCAACAAATATATGATCAAACTGCACCATTTTTGCAATAAAAAACTGTCTTGAATTTTCATCATAGAATTTTTTTATTTCCGCGGCAGTAGGGTTCGGTATATTTGACATTTTTTGGCTTTTTACTTTCTGCACAAGCTTTTGAAGTTCAATTGTTGCCTTGCTTTTTTCAGCATAACGTTCCCAGGTCACTCCTGTCTGCCGTCTTACAAGGTCTTTAAGCTGCTGGTCTGTCATGTTTGACGAAGCATTACCAAGCTGCTTTCTTACAGCATTAATTACTTCAGAATCACTGACTTTGATATTTTCACGTTCAGCACCCTGTTTCAGCAGGACATCGCCTATCATCGTATCAAGAACTTCCATTTCGGATTTATCAATTCCATTCTGTTTAAGAAGTTCCACAGTCTGAGTCAATTGTTTTTTTGAGATAATTTCAGGCTTTGTAAGATTTACAGTTGCAGCCCTCTGGTCAATAATTTCCTGAGAATATGCAATACCTGAAAACAGCAATAATATAATTAATGAAAGTATTAATTTTTTCATAATTAAATTACTCTTTTTTATCTGCAGAACTGTCATTCCACCATTCTGTAACTTCAGTTTTTTCAGAACTCTGTCTGTATGCAGCGCCGAGTACATCGCTTTTGTCTGAAGTTTTATTAATCCAGGCCAGTCCGAAAGATGTTAAAAGAAAAACGGCTGCAAGAATTGATGTAAATTTTGTAAGAACATTACCCGATCTTGATCCAAACGGAGTAGAACTACCACCTCCGAAAAGACCGCCCATCCCTTCTCCCTGCTCATCCTGTATAAGTACCATAAGAATAAGAAGAAGGCATGATATTACAAAGACAACAAGAAGCAAGATTGAAAGTATACCCATTTATAATCACCTCAAATATTATTTAACACTGTTAATGATAGCTAAAAATTGTTCAGCTTTCAATGATGCCCCGCCGACAAGGGCACCGTCAATGTTTTCCATTGATAAAAGCCCTGATGCATTTTCAGCTTTGACAGAACCTCCATACTGGATAATCATTTTTTCAGCACTTCCGGCTGAATATATTTTTTTAAGAGTCTGCCTGATGATTGCATGTACATCATCAGCATCCCTGTCAGTCGCAGTTTTACCGGTTCCTATAGCCCATACCGGTTCATAAGCTATGGTAATCAGAGAAAGATCTGCCTCTGAAACATCTTTAAGTCCGTTTATAACCTGTTTTGAAACTACATCTGCAGCTTTACCTGCTTCTCTTTCCTCAAGGGTTTCACCTACACAGAAAATTACTTCCATTTTTTCAGCCAAAGCAAGTTTTATTTTACTGTTTATGAATTTATCAGTTTCTCCGTATATTATTCTCCGTTCTGAATGTCCGAGAATAACAGCCCCTACACCAAGATCTTTTAACATTTCAATTGATATTTCGCCTGTATGAGCGCCGGATTTTTCATTGGACATATTTTGTGCGCCGAGTATTACGTTTGTTCCCTTAACAATTTTTGAAACATCAGAAAGCGCAGTAAAAGGGGGCGCAATCAATACCTTGCATTTTGCAGCTTTCGCCCCTTTTACAATTTCCGCAGCAAGGAACGATGCATCTGCGGTAAGCTTATTCATTTTCCAGTTTCCGGCTATATATTTTTTTCTTAAAGACATAAAAACTCCAGATTATTTTTCGATTGCTTTAATTCCGGGAAGAACTTTTCCCTCCAGATACTCAAGAGAAGCCCCGCCTCCGGTTGAAACATGACTTATTTTATCTGCATATCCGAATTTATTGACAGCAGCTACAGAATCACCGCCGCCTACAACTGTTATTCCCTTGGAGGCAGCTATCATTTCAGCGACAGCAATCGTTCCTCTCTGGAAATTTTTGAATTCAAAAACTCCCATCGGGCCATTCCATACAATAGTTTTTGCTTTCGCCAAATGTTCCTTGATTAATGCTAATGTTTTTGGGCCGATATCCATACCCATGCAATCATCAGGAATATCGCTGCTGTCTATATAAAGGCCTTCAGCATTCTCATTGAATTCTGTGGCTACAATATGGTCTATAGGAAAAACTATGTCAACACCTCTTGCAGATGCAGCTTTCAGGAATTTTTCAGCAGTTCCAATAAATTCTTCCTCAAGCAGGGATTTGCCGACTTTTTTACCCATTACCTTTAAAAAAGTATAAGCCATTCCGCCGCCGATAATCATTGAACTGCAATTGCCAAGAAGGGATTCAAGAACCGCAATTTTGGATGAAACTTTTGCTCCGCCTATTACCGCTACTAACGGCTTCTGGGGGTTTTTTAAAATTGGTTCAAAAAAATTGATTTCTTTTTCAATCAGGAAACCTGCTGCACCTGGAATAAATTTTGTAACACCCTCAGTCGAAGCATGTGCCCTGTGGGCTGTTCCAAATGCATCATTTACATAAACATCACCCAGTTTAGCCAGTTTTTTGGCAAAATCAGGATTGTTATCTGTTTCTTCTTTGTAATATCTTACATTTTCAAGCATAATTATTTCACCAGGCTTGATGTTTTGGACAAGTTTATCTACTGAAGGCCCGATGCAATCTTCAGCCATGGTTACTTTTTTTCCAAGAAGGGCAGAAAGTTTTACAGCAACAGGAGAAAGGCTGAATTCAGCCTTTCTCTCGCCGCTTTTGGGCCTTCCAAGATGACTCATAAGAATCACCGATGCCCCTTCCTGCTTGAGAATATATTCCAGGGTTGGAAGTGATGCAGTTATTCTGCTGTCATCAGTTATTTTGCCTTCTTTAACAGGCACATTATAATCCACCCGGACAAGAACCTTTTTATTTTTAAGATCTAAATCTCTTACAGATTTTACAGGCATTTATCAGCTCCTAAACAAGTTTCTGGGCAAGATCGACAACCCTGTTCGAATAACCCCATTCATTGTCATACCAGGAAAGTATTTTAAAGAAGTTGGAACCGAGTTTCATTGTACTTGATGCATCAAAGACTGATGAATGTGAATTGCTTCTTACATCAGCTGATACAATGGGATCAGAAGTATACTGGAGTATCCCTTTCATCGGACCGTCAGCAGCTTTTTTCATTGCAGCATTAATTTCATCAACAGAAACATCTTTTTTAAGTCTGAATGTCAAATCCACGATTGAACCTGTAGCTGTTGGAACTCTCATTGCAATACCGTTCATTTTTCCATTGAGTTCAGGAATAACCAGCCCTATTGCCTTTGCAGCTCCGGTTGATGTAGGTATGATGGAAAGCGCAGCAGCCCTTGCTCTTCTGAGGTCGCTATGGGGCTGATCAAGTATAACCTGGTCATTGGTATAAGCATGAATAGTTGTCATAAGCCCTTCTTCAAAACCGAAGGAATCGCTTAAAACCTTTGCTACAGGGCCAAGACAGTTGGTTGTACATGAAGCATTGGAAACTGCAAGATCAGTTTTCAAAAGCATGTCTTCGTTAACGCCGAGAACAATGGTTCTTATTTCATCTTTAGCAGGTACTGTAAGTATTACTTTTTTTGCGCCTGCAGTAACATGATCAAGATAACCGCCCTTGGGGCCTGTCGCACCGCGGAAAACACCTGTAGATTCAATAACTACATCAACACCCAGGCTTTTCCAGGGAAGATTTTTAGGATCTCTTTCTGCATAAACCTTGATCTCTTTTCCGTCTACTGTTATAGCGCCTTCCTTTGCGTCTACTTCTTTGCCATATACACCATATGTGGAATCATACTTAAGCAGATATGCTAAAGTTTTTGGGCTTGTCAGATCGTTTATGGCAACAATATCTATCCCTTTTTTTTCAAAAGCGATTTTAAAAACATTTCTTCCGATTCTGCCGAAGCCGTTAATAGCAATTTTCATATTTTCCTCACCTTGTTTAATATTTTCAGAATAATAATAGTCAAAAGATATTCGATTGTCAATTAAGCAGGATAACTGCTATTTTATTCCCATAATGATGTTATAGAGGGCATAACCGCTGTTTTTGTCAGTAATTTCTTCCTCTTTTGGTTTTTCCTTGATTTCAGGAAGAACTATATCTCCATAATTTACAAGATTGAAGATATCACGGTTTTTAATATAGCCTTCAGAAATATATTCATCAGTTTTAGTCACATGAAACGTGCCAAGCAGATCCGCTGTCTGGTAGTTTTTCCCTATTTGTGTCCTGTCAGGGATTACCCTGTCCTTTCTGACAATCAGGAAAGAATCCTCATCTTTTATATTGTCGTATCTGCCTAGATTTATAATTCCCCTGTCAAAATCCATCCTGATTATGCGGCCGTGAAGCCCTGAATCAATTTTCAGCTGATCGGCAAGTTTGTTAAGGCTTTCCCATATCCGGTTGTTCCCTGTAGTATTGATTTTGTATTCTTTTATGACTGAACCGGTATAAGCTGAATAGAGCTGTGCATTTATTTCGAAAATTCTTTCTGACTCATTTATTTTTAAAATCAGGAAATAATCACACGGACTATCGGAATTGCGTGAAGCTGAAAAGGCCTGAGAATAATTATTTATTTTAAAGTCAGTATTTTTTATCTTTATTGTATCAGTATGATTAAGAATATCTGAAAAAACACTGACAACAGTTTCTTCACCCCCGGGATGAAGCATATTGATTGAATCAATATAGAACAGATTAAAATCATACCCGTCTCTGTCAACAAGAAACTGATCTATATTCCATCGTGATGAAACAGTATTTTCATTCAGACTTTCCTCAATTTCTATAAGATCGCTGATATACTGTTTACTTTTCTCTTTTTCAGGCAGGGTTTTAAGTTCTGAAAGGTATTTTGATCTGAATCCGGATTTTAAAAAAATATTCGCATACTGCAGACGTCCATTTACTGAATACGGATTAATCAGAAGTCCTCTTCTGTAGCTGCTTAAAGCTTTCTGATTATAATTTCTCTCTTCAAGTCCCCTGCCCCGGTCAAAATGGTATTCTGCGTAGCGGTTTCGAAGCGGGTCTGTAAACTCTTTTGTTTCCCTGATGAGATTTTCAAGAGCAAAGCGGGATATTTCATCATCAGGATTTATTCGAAACGAGTCTGCATAGTATTTTAATGCCTTGTCAGAGTCACCGGTATTTTCATAAGCTTTGCCAAGCGTATATGAGACTATATTATTGGTTCTTTTTTTGTATAGCGGCTCAAGTATCTCCGGAATATGGCTGAAATCACCTTTTGCAAGCAGCAGTCTCGCAAACAGCAGGGATGATTCTGTATAATCCTGCTTTATTCTCAGGGAATCCCGTATTTTTCGCTCCGCCTGATAAAAATCGCCGCGCTGCAGATAATGGCGGGCTGCAATATAAAGGGCAAAATAATCACCTGAGTAAAGTCTTAACACTTCCGACAGATATTTTTCTGATTCATCGTATCTTCCCTGATAATCCGAGAGAAGTATTAAGGATAAAAGAGCTTTTTTATTTGATGGAGAAATTGAAAGAATATCAAGGTAATTTACAGTTGATTCTGAATAGCGGCCCGTTAACAAAGCAATTTCAGCAAATCCGAAATAAGCGTTTATGTTATTGGGTTCTTTTTCATTAATATATTTAAATATTTTTTCAGACTCAGCGATTTTTCCCATTGCAAGCAGTATGCGGGCCTCCATTCCCTGAAGTTCTGTATTGTTTTTGTCAAAAATTCTGGCTGATTTAATCTGTTTATGCGCTTCTGCGAATTCACCAAGATAAAAATAAGCTTCTGCAAGCCCTTTAACTGAATTGATGTAATCAGGATTGATTTCAAGAACAGTTTTATATTTTTCAATTGCCTTATAGTAATCGCCGTCAAGAACAAGCATATCTGCTTCACTGTTCAGGGTAAAAACATCATTTTGAGAGTATACAGACTGCAGCAGGACGAATGTTATTGCGATTAAAAAAACTGTTTTCTTCATTGTTCCTTGCTTTTCTCAATTTTTATTGTTTTTATTTTATGGCCTTCCATGTTATTTACAATAAAATTAACCCCTCTGTAGGAAACCTTTTCATATTTTACAGGTATTTTGCCAAATAAATCAAATACAAATCCTCCGAGCGTATCATAATCTTCATGAGGAAGATCTATATCAAGCTGTTTGTTAACATCTTCAATATATGCCCTTGTATCGCATAAATACTGGAAGTCATCAATTTTAATGATATCTTCTTCTTCATCATCAAATTCATCCTGTATATCGCCTACTATTTCTTCGATGATATCTTCGAGGCATACAATGCCTGAAACACCGCCGTATTCGTCAACGGCAATTGCGATATGAACCCTTCTTCTCTTGAATTCATGCAGCAGCGAATTAATCCTTTTACTTTCAGGAATAAAATAGGGTACTCTTGCTATTTTTTCTATATCAATTTCCTGTTTTGTTACGATATAACGGAGCAAATCTTTTGCATAAAGAATTCCTATTACATTATCGATTGTATCCTTGTAGACAGGAAACCTGGAATGTGCGCTTTCAGTTACAGCCTGAAGCATCTCGTCCGGCGGCATATTGCTTGCTATAAATACAACATCGATCCGTGGTATCATAACCTCTTTGACTGTAGTTCCTGATAGTTCAACAATTCCTCTAATCATGTCCTTTTCTTCATGATTTAATTCACTATAATTTTCATCTTCATCATCACGGTTCAGTCCCAATAATCTGTTTAAAAAACCACTCTTTTTCAAAATATTTTAACTCCTGTAAACTTTTTAAGAATATCTTCCTGTATAACAAGCATTTCCTGTTCCGGATTGTTATCACTGTGCGTATAACCGTTCAGGTGCAGAATCCCATGTATTAAAAGTCTTGTAAATTCCTCATTAATGTCAACTTTAAATTTTTCCGAGTTTTTTATAAGTGTTTCCATTGATATTACAATGTCTCCGGCATAGACAGTTCCGTCTTCATGTACCGGGAAGCTGCTTTCTATCTGCGGGAAAGATAATACATCTGTAGGTTCGTCCTTTCCGCGAAAATCGCAATTAAGATTTTTTATAAAAGAATCGCTGCAGATAACAAGCGATAATTCCCAATTCATTATTGAGAGTATATCAAATATTTTACTGCATAACATTCTTATTTTTTTCGCAAAAGCAGTCTTATCAGAAATAATGCCGATTTCTTCGAATTGTATATCAACCCTGTTCATTTTTTTCCGCTTCCCTGACATCGGGATATTCAATTCTGCTGTGAAAACTTCCTGCAATGGTTTTCAAAAAGGAATCCCTTATGATTTTTAAATCATTAAAAGTCAGCTCACTTTCTGTTATCTGATCTGTCTCTATTTTTGAAAGCATTGTTTGCCATATAAATTTTTCAATTCTTGACATCGTAGGTTTTTTCAGGGCCCTTGTAGCCGCTTCCACGCTGTCGGCAAGAAGAACAACCGCGGCTTCCTTGGATCTTGGTTTACCTTCTGTGTATGAATAATCAAGCGGGGTTACTTTAGCTTTATTTTCAAGTTTAAGCGCCTGCACATAAAAATAGGCTATAAGCCCGTTTCCATGATGCTGGGCAATAATATCGATAACAGCCTGAGGAAGGCCAAGCTCTTTTGCTTTTTCAATACCTATTTTTACGTGCGATTTTATTACTGAAACTGACATACTTGGTTTTAAATCATCATGCTTGTTGAAAGCCTTCTGATTTTCTATAAAATATTCCGCCTGGTCAATTTTACCGATATCATGGTAATACGCCCCGACTCTTGCAAGAAGAGGATTGGCACCTATAGCCCTGCATGCAGTTTCAGCAAGGTTTCCTACATTGAGCGAATGGCTGAATGTCCCAGGAGCACGGCTGTGCATTTTTTTCAGAACAGGATTATTCAGATCGGAAAGTTCTATCAGCCGGAATCTGGTAGGTGAATTAAGTACATGTTCAATTATCGGGAGTACACCAAGAGTAAGAATTCCTGAGAGAAATCCATTGATAAATGCAATGCCGGAAGATACAAGCAGTATCTTTACATCAAAATTTGTAAAAAACAAAAGTGTATTTATAAAGAATATATTTAAAAACCCGTTTTTTATTCCCGCATTAATAAGATCTATTCTTGTTTCTGTTTTTCTGACACAAAAAACACCGCTTATGCCGTTAAGCAGAGCGAAAAAAGATGCATACGGTGAAAAATTACCTGTAACCAGTACGATAAAACTCATGACAACCGCGAAATTTATTCCTGCTGCCTGTGAGATAACAAGAGATAATACCATCGTAAAAAGAGGCACAGGTATTAAAAGGGCAAAATTAAACCAGTCAGGCAGGATGAAAAGCTTGAGGACAGCAAGTGTATAGATAAAAAACAATTCTGCAAGTATCAAAAGCAGTATGACCTCACCCGGATTGTTTTTCCTTAGTACTCCATTTTGTGCAAAAAGGATGATAGAGAGGAAATATATTGAAATCAGATAAAGAAATATTGCTGTCAGTTTTCTGTAGTTTGTTTTTATTACAGTACTGCCCATGGATTTGATAATTTCCATATCCCTGTCTGTTATAATAAATCCCTTCTCTACAATAACATCTCCTTTTTTTATGCTGCTGAATACCGGTGTTGTGTTTGAAAGTACTCTTTCCCGTTTTTTTTGTGTTTCTTCAAAATCATAAAAACAGTTTTCCCTTGAAAAGATATATACAAGGTCCTTTACAAGTCTTTCTTCCTTTTCCGAATATTTATTCAGCATTGACAAGGCAAAATCCCTTATTTTATCCCTTGTAAGCGCTTCTGAAAACCTTATATCTTCTTTTTCCCTTTTTCCGTCAGTCCATCTCCATATCTCAAACAGCTCATCCTTTTGATAGGCACCTGCTTCACCGTTATCAGAAACCATAATGCCCCTGTTCATTGCAGCATTCAGAATTGTGCCTGACATTTCAAGTATTGAAATAGCTGACGGTTTTTCATAAAGATGCATGAGAATATTTTTATTGATATCAGGATAACGTGAAATATAATCAGAAAAAGATTTTTCCAGTTCCTTCTCATTCTTTTTTTCATCAAGGAATGCCCTGAATCTTGCGGAAAAAGCATCAAAACTGGAAACAGTTTCATCAACAATCTCTTTATAAACCTTGAAAACAGGAGTTATTTTTCTTTCAAGCTCATAATCCCGCTTTGACGTGCTTTTTTTATCAATATATTCAAAATCATATTCAGCTGTGATAGTTCTTTCAGCAACCTTCCCTGCTTCATAGTTCTTTATTTCCATCTGATAAAAATATGAATCTACTTTTAAAAACAGGAACAAAAGGACTGAATTAATCAGTAAAGTTGAAATAAGAAGAATGATATTAAGATCAATTTTCTTATAAATCCTGAATAACTGTATTTTGAATTTTTTATTTTTAGTCTTATTTTTCTTTTTCATATGCATCGATAATTTTTTTGATTAAAGGATTTCTCATTACATCTTCTGAAGAAAAAAAAGAAAATCCTATTTCGTTTATATGAGCAAGCATATTGACTGCATGGATAAGGCCGGAATGTTTTTTGTTCGGGAGATCAATCTGCGTAATATCTCCTGTGATTATGGCTCTGGAGTCTTCGGCAATCCTTGTCAGAAACATTTTCATCTGTTCTTTAGTCGTATTCTGTGCTTCATCAAGTATTATAAAAGAGTCTGAAAGACTCCGTCCCCTCATGTATGCAAGAGGAGCAATTTCTATTGTCCTGGTTTCTTCAAGTTTTGAAATCATCTCAAAAGGGATAAGTGATTCCATTGCGTCGTACAAAGGCCTAAGGTAAGGGTTGATTTTCTGTGCAAGATCTCCCGGAAGAAATCCGAGGCTCTCGCCGGCTTCTACTACAGGCCTGGTAAGAATAAGTTTTCTCTTTTTTTTCTGGAGTATTTCGCTTAATGCTTTTGCAACTGCGAGATATGTTTTACCTGTACCTGCAGGACCCACCGCAAAAATTATGTCATTTTCCATAAATTTCTTTAAAAGCGATATCTGGTTATAACTTCTGGGATAAACTCTTTTACTGCTCCCCGGTATTATAAGCTCGAGATCCTCAATTTCATTTTTAAGATTTTCCCTGTATCCGTTTAACTGCTGATAACAGATACTTGAATAAATACCTTTGATCAGATCAGGGCCTGGAATGCAGCCTCTTTCTGTGTAATCCTGGAGTTTTTCAATAATTTTATTGAACTGGTCCTGTTTTTCATTGTTATCCGAGGAAAAATATATTTCGTTTCCTATTGTATATACATGGGAGCCAAGCAAGTCTTCAATCAGCCTTAGATTGGAATCATTGGATCCGCAAAGGTCCGAAAGCTTTTTATGGTTATCAAGTACTACTGAATATTTATCTTTCAAATTTATCCCTTGAAATTGATTCTATAAAGCAATTTCTTATAAAGTCAAGCATCATTACCTATTATATATTAGAATGAGATATCATTGTTATTTATTTTAATTTCAGTTTTTATTTCTTTTATGGGGTTCCACTGCATCATTATTGTTGTTTCCGATTTCCATTGCCACTCCGGTACACCGGTAGAAGGCTGATAAAGATCTGGTGCGCCGCTGTACTGAAGGGTTAAATCCCAGTCTCCAAGGTGGTGAACGGCCTTTACTTCTACTTCCTTAAGCTTGAAAAAAGACTCATATCGGTCATTGCTGCCGTCAAAAAAGTTAAATGATTTCATGAGATCAGAGAAGGGATTTACCGTCTCTTCCCCAAGCTGCCTTGCATAGGACGGAAAATATCTGTACGTGCTGTTGTTTTCAGATTTTGAATTAAAGCTTAGATCAAGGAATTTATGTATATTCATTTCAAATCCAAAATCAAAAACCAGCGAGTTTTCCGTGAATTCCTGCAGATCCATTACCCAGCTTGTCAGGATATTTGTTTTGTATCTTACCCTGTTTTTCCAGACCGGCATAAAATATCTGGTAAAATCAATCGTAGCGGAAAATTCCGAGGGGACAAATTTTTCAGTATCTCCTTCAATCCATCCGAAACCTGATTGATATTCCATGGGATATTTTCTTTCCGCCTTATATTTTGTTTCAAAAAACCATAAATTCAACAATGATGACATTTCAAGAGGAGAGCTTTCAGGGAATCCGTACTCATAACTCTGCATGAAAAACACTTCATCATATAAAAAACTGATTCTGCCGATAGTTTCACTGCTATCCCACTCATCGTTTTCACCGTCATAAATTGTTATCTGTTCAAGATATGTTTTGTTGTCATAGGATAATTTCTCTTTCCACGTGAAATCACCGTATTCCCAGTTGTCCTCTGTTTTTTCATAGGCTTTAAAATTCAAGGTTGAAGTAAGCGGTCCGGTTCTTATGATATCTTCATTCTCTACTTCCTGAAGAAGCGGAGGAAGAACAGTTATTATTCTGAAATGCTGTATCTGGTTCCAGTTTGCAAGGTATTTAAGATTGAAATCAGCTTCATGTTCCGTAAAATATTCTTTATCAAACTGAAAATATGAATCTTTATAAACAGGATTATCTGAGTTATCAAGATACTCAAATTCTTTTTTTGCAAGAATCGTATTAACCTGATAAGTAAAAAAAGACTGGTCATACATGTCGTATTTTAACAGGGGATAAACCGTAAAGAGGGATTTATTTTGAATTTTAAGATATGATGCCTTATAATCCTGCAACAGATAACTGTCCCAAGCAGTATCTTCAATACTGTCAGACCTGTTGTAATGTATTCTGTAATCTTCGGTTAATATTAAATTGTTTGTGAAACTGGTGAAATCCTCATATAAATCAGCTTCATATGTAACATTTGCGTTACCGTATATCCTCATAGCTGAATATGCCTGTTCAAAGGTTACCTCATCTGGTTCTTCCCACTCTGAATAATCCATTGTTTCTGTTACAGATATACTTGGAGAAATTGAATATGACATTCCATGCTGGAAAAATTTTCTCCTTTTGTATAGTTTTACAGATTCATCATTCATTTTTTCATATTCAAGCACTCTTTCAGATACATCTGAATTATATTTCTCGCCTTCGTCAGAAGAAGCGGAAGACTTTTCACTCTGCCATGGTTCAAGAAGTTCTCCGGTACCCGGGTCATCTGTCTTTTCAAAATCAGTGTTTTTATGAAATGAATCATAACTCCTGCTGAAAATATTTCCTTTTACGGTAAACGAAAGATCCGGGAATTTATAATATTCGGGATAATAAAAATACTGCTGCGGGAAAAAATAATCCGTCCTTGCATAATAGGGAATATATCCGTCAAGCTCCGGATCTGTACCGGAAAAACCTGTATCGGACTGTTTTTTATTTTTCCAGTTAAGTGAAAAATCAATTCTTGAAATATTTATATCAGTAATAAATCCTCCCAGGTAATCTTCAGAAATATTATAGGATCCGTGGAAATACCACCACAATCTGTCAAGAATTCCTGTATCTATATCAGAATCGGAATCTTCATCTTCTTCTTCAAGCCCCAGAACTTTACTCCAGTCTGTTTTTTCGGCCCTCTCATTAAAATCTCGCAGAAAATATGGGTCAGAGTACAAATCAAGATAAAGAGAATATTGGAATTCTTTGTATGTGTTTTCCATGTCAAGATTAGCACCGAAACGGAACGGAATATTATATTTAAGAAAATTAGAGTCATTCCACGAACTTTTAAACTCACCATCCTCGTTTTCATAAAACGGTGTATATGCATTCCCGGGACTGATATATATATTTCTGCTTCTGGCAAGTCCAGCATAAAAATCAGCAGAATCTGTCTTGCCTTCTATTCCGCTGAAAAAGCCGAGTCTTGAGTATGCGTCAAACATTATTTTAATATAATTTTCATCTTCAGATATCTCTTCCTTTTTTTCCTTTTTCTTTAAAAATATACCGTTAAGCTCTGTTTCATATTTAGCGTCCTCCTCTGTCAGCGCAAGAAAAGAGAGATTCTGACTTGTTTCAGGCTCTCCGAGCAGATAGGTTGTTGTCTGGAGGAAATAACCGTGAGGTATTTTCATGCCGAAAGCAGGATTAAAAACAAGTTTATCACCGGGATGGAAAAAGAACGGAAAATAAAAAACCGGTACATGTCCGACATATAATACAGCGTTTTTGACACCCCACTCCCCTGGAGCAAGTACCCAGATTCTTTTTGCCTTGATGTTATAATAGGGGTCTTCGGGTTTGCTTGACGTTATTTCGGCTTTATCCAGTATTACCAGATCATTTTCGGATCTGTAGATCCTTTTTCCGGAATAAAGAAAGGTAAGTTCATTTCCGTCCTGTTCCTTAATTTTTTCAGAAGTACCTTCGATGAAAATACCTTCCCAATTGGTAATATTGAATGACAGTTTTTCACCCCGGAATATTTCGTCACCTTCTTTCCCTTTTCTTGTATAGTTAACATTACCGAATGCTGTTATAAGATTGTTTTCCTGGTTCAGGATTATCCTGTCGGTTTTTATTATATGTGTTGTCTGCTTTTTTTTGTCTTCCATCGTTACAACAACGTTGCCGCTGATTTTTATATAATTTTCATCAATTTTTTCTATATTGAAATATTCTGTTCTTTCTGCTGATTCTATCATCAGGGTGTTTTTTTCTTCTGCCTTGCCATCATCTGTTAATTCAGCCTGACTATAATAATCATAAAGTCTCTTCTGCAGATCTTTTTTACCCCCTTTTTCGTCAAGTCCCAGGTATCTGCACCATGCAGCAAGTTCATAAAAATCTGCAGTAGAAATATCTGTGCTTAAAGTTTTCTGAAAAAGTGTTTTATCCGGCTCATCCGCGGGAAGGTTCTGATCCGCAGACTGGTAATCAGCTGTAGAACCGGACAGAGATTCATTCTGATTTGCAGCCTGGGGATAAGCAGGTGATATTTTTACAATAAAAAAAAAGAGGAAAATCAGTTTTATGGAAATACTATTTTTATATATTTCCATCAACGTCATAAATAATCCTTCAGATATTTTCCTGTATATGATTTTTTCTGTTTGATGATTTTTTCCGGGCTGCCGGCAAACAAAAGTTCACCGCCGCGGCTGCCTCCTTCAGGGCCTAAATCAATTATGTGGTCCGCAGTCTTTATTATATCCATATTATGTTCAATAATTATAACAGTATTACCCTTATCGCATATCGCATCAAGAACATTAATCAACTGTCTTACATCGCTGAAGTGAAGTCCTGTTGTCGGTTCATCAAGAATGTACAGCGTGTTTCCCGTATTTGTCTTTGAGAGTTCGCTTGAAAGCTTGACCCTCTGCGCTTCACCGCCGGACAGTGTTAAAGCTGACTGCCCAAGCTTTATGTATCCAAGCCCGACTTCATTCAACGCAGACAGTTTCCTCCTGACAGCCGGTATGGGACTGAAGAATTCAAGCGCATCCTCAACAGTCATATCCAAAACATCGTGGATATTTTTACCCTTATATCTTATTTCAAGCGTATCACGGTTAAATCTTTTACCTTTGCATACATCACATGTTATATAAACATCCGGAAGGAAATGCATTTCAATTTTTATTGTTCCGTCCCCTTCACAGTTTTCGCATCTGCCTCCCTTTACATTGAATGAAAATCTTCCCGGCTTGTAGCCTCTGGCTCTTGATTCGGGAAGATTGGAAAACAGGTCCCTGATAGGGGTAAAAACTCCAACATAAGTGGCAGGGTTTGACCTTGGAGTACGCCCTATCGGGCTCTGGTCAATACTGATAATTTTATCGATATGCTCAATACCGGTAAGTTTTCTGTAATCACCTGCATCCCTCGATGTCCGGTTGATAATATTTGCTACAGCCGGATAAAGAATATCATTGACAAGCGTAGACTTCCCTGAGCCTGATACACCTGTTACGACAATCATTTTCCCAAGCGGAAATTCTACATCAATATTTTTAAGATTGTGCTGCGAGGCACCTTCAAGTTTTAATATTTTACCGTTTCCGGACCGTCTTGTTTCTTTTACATCTATTTTATCTATACCAGAAAGAAATCTTCCGGTAAGGCTGCTTCTGTTCTTGACTATAGTTTCAGGGCTTCCCTCCGCGATAAGGCTGCCTCCATGTACGCCGGCAGCAGGGCCCAGTTCAATAATATGGTCAGCCGATTTTATAGTCTGTTCATCATGTTCGACAACAATAAGTGTGTTTCCAATGTCTCTTAAATGCTTCAGGGTATTAATCAGACGCTGATTATCCCGCTGATGAAGCCCGATTGTAGGTTCGTCAAGGATATAAAGCACACCGACAAGGGAGGACCCTATCTGTGTCGCAAGGCGTATTCTCTGTGCTTCACCTCCCGACAGTGTTGCGGCCTTTCTTTCAAGCGTCAGGTAGTCAAGGCCGACACTGATCAGAAAATCAAGCCTTGACCTGATCTCTTTCAGAATCTGCCAGGAAATCTTTTTTTCTGTCTCAGTAATTTCAATAACATTAAATAAGTCAAAAAGGGCCCCTACAGAGGTTTCCGTCATTTCAAAAATATTTTTCTCAAAAACAGTAACTGCAAGGCTTTCACTTCTGAGTCTTCTGCCTCCGCAGGTTTCGCATTTCTTCTGCCTCATAAATCCTTCAAGCCATTCTTTAATTCCGGATGACATGGATTCCCTGTGTCTTCGCTTAAGGTCGGCTATAATACCTTTGAATTCTGTATTATATTCATACGACCGGTTTTTTTCTGCACTTGTATATTTCACATCAATCTTTTCATCTGTCCCGTAAAAAAGAATTTCAATAGTTTTTTTATCAAGTTTATTGAATGGTGTATCAAGTGAAAAATTAAACTTTTCCGAAATTGCATCAAACCAGCTTCTATGCCAGTTTGACCCCGGTTTATATGGAAGAAACGCCCCTTCATTAAAAGAAAGACTTTTATCCGGGACAATAAGATCCGGATCGAATTCCATTGTAATACCCAGTCCGGAGCAGCTCTGGCAGGCACCGTTCGGGTTATTGAAAGAAAACATGGATGGCTGAAGCTCAGGAATACTGATACTGCATTCAGGACAGGAGTTCTTCATCGAAAAAAAATGCTCGCTGTTGTCTGCCATGTCCAGGATAAGCACCATTCCGTCACCAATATCTATTGCAGTTTCCAGTGATTCGCTTATCCTTTTCCTGGACTCTTCAGTTATTATTATTCTGTCAATAACTATTTCGATTGTGTGTTTTTTATTTTTCTCAAGTTTACCGGCTTCATCAAGATTTATAATCTTCCCGTCAATTCTTGCACGGGTAAAGCCTGATTTACCCGCATCTTCCAAAATTTTTTCATGTTCACCTTTTTTATTTTTAATTACAGGTGCCATAATAATTATTTTTGAATTTACAGGAAGACTCATTACTGCATCAAATATCTGGTCTTTTGACTGCTCCTGGATTTCCCTCCCGCACGAGGGGCAGTGCGGTTTTCCTATCCTTGCGTAAAGCAGACGGAGATAATCATAGATTTCAGTTACTGTGCCGACTGTTGATCTGGGATTCCTGTGTGTAGTTTTCTGTTCAATAGATATTGCAGGGGACAGCCCTTCAATATAGTCGACATCAGGTTTATCCATTCTGCCGAGAAACTGCCTGGCGTATGAGGAAAGAGATTCCACATACCTTCTCTGTCCTTCAGCGTAAATTGTGTCGAAAGCAAGAGATGATTTGCCTGAACCGCTCAGGCCGGTTATTACAACCAGTTTGTCTCTTGGTATTTCAATATCCAGATTCTTAAGATTGTGCTCGCGTGCGCCTTTTATTATTATTTTATCCATTTATAAATTCCGATTTAATTCTAATTTGCTGATAATTGATCTTTCGATCAATCAGAAATGAGCGAATGAGCTTTTGCTATTCCCTTGATATAATCAGGTGAATAATTGCTGTTTTTTATTCTTACAGACATATCCCTGAAATTGCTTTTAACCCTGCTCTCCGATAGCATGCTGAAAATATATGCAGACTGATCCCTGATTCCCATATTTTCAAGTGTAAGGGCGAGATAGAAAAAATATTTATAAAAATTTGTTTCTTTCAGGTAAAAAATCTTTTTTTCATCATTTTCAGATTCTGTGAAAAGCTTTCTATAGTCAGTATAAGTGTATTGCGGATCGTATTCCCTGTGCATTGCAATCAGTTCCGATGAGATAATGGTTATTGCTGATGCAAAATACTTTAATGCAATACTTTCCCGCGCATGAGAAAAATAGTATACCCCCATTTCTCCATAAGGTTTAATAAGGGCATCTCCTTCGTGGCGGAAATAATATACCATCTTGTCAAGGCCGTTATCCTTTAGCCTTTCTGACAGGATTGTTTCATAATCATCTGATACAGCTGAATTCTTTTTGATTTCATTTATCAGTTTTTCAAGGACATCGTGATATAAAATATAATTTTTCTGCTTTTGGTAGATATTTGACATTTCCAAAAGGACTGAAGCGTAAAAATCTTTCGATTCCGCTTTCCAGGAATAATCCAGAGCTCTTTCATATTGTTTTAACGCAAGATTCTGCTCACCTTCATTATCAAATATTCTTCCGATCCAGTATTCGGCTTCAGGATATTCCATTTTTTCAGTTGCTTTCCTGAAATACTTAAAAGCGCCGCTGAAATCCTTATTTCTGTATAAATACATTCCCTTTTGAAACAATACCCATTCAGGTTCGCCCTTTTCTTCAGAAAAGGAGGAAGAGACTGTAGACATAAATAGCAGAAGCAGAAAAGCTGTAGCAGATAATATTTTTTTCAAAGGCTGTCAATCTCCCTGATAAACTCTTCCTCAGCAAACCCTGAGGTTGTTTTTTTAATTATCTCACCTTTTTTGAAAATTACAACTGAATTTCCGGAACCTGTTATCCCAAGGTCTGCTTCTTTTGCTTCCTGCGGTCCGTTTACAGCGCATCCCATAATGGCAATAGTAACAGGTTTTCTGATCTGATTTAATTTTAAATTAATTCTCGAAAGAAATCCATGCACATCAAATTCAGCTCTTCCGCATTTGGGACATGAGATTATATTGACAAATTCATTTCCAAGTCCTGCCTGGAACAATATTGCCTTACCGGCTGTTATTTCATCTTCAGGGCTTGAAGAAAGGGAAACCCTTATTGTCGCACCAATTTTTTTTTGAAGTAAAGGCAGTATTCCTGCAGTATTCTTGACAATTCCGTTTATCAAAGGGCCGGCCTCTGTTACTCCCAGATGAAGCGGGAATTTATATTTTTCAGCGAACAGCTCGTTTGCAATTACAGTTGTTTCAACATCGGAAGATTTAAGTGAAAAAACTGCATCAGAAAATCCATATTTTTCGAAAAGATCTATCTCCTTTTCAGCAGCAAGGATCATTGCAGCCGCCTTATCGCTTTTTTTACGCAGACTGACAGGGAGCGAACCGCCGTTTATACCTACCCTCAAAGGAGTTTCAGTATCTTTTGCTTTTTCAATAACCTCTTTCACCTTCCAGTCGGAACCGATATTACCGGGATTTATACGTATTTTTGATATTTTATAATCCATGCAGAGAAGCGCAATTTTATGATCAAAATGGATATCAGCGACAACAGGAAGAGATGATTTTTTTGATATTTCTCCAAGAATTTCTGCAGATTTTATATCAGGCACTGCAAATCTTATTATATCGCAGCCGATTGCTTTAAGCCTTTCTATTTCATCATATAAATCTGTATTCCGGTCAAGAGGTTTTTTCCACATAGTCTGTATAGAAACAGGGGATCCGCCGCCGATAGAAAGAGTTCCTGCAGTGACTCTTAGTGTTTCATTATTGGTGAACATCTTTATTAATGCCTCGTTACCATGCAACTTCCCATACAACAGGCAGATTTTCCGCAAGAAGGGCTGGAAGACTGAATTCTGTTTCCGCGCTGTTTCCTCCTGAAGTTCCCATATTTCTGCTTTTGATTTGAGACGGAGCTGTAATTTTCATTTTAATTGTTCTGTCTGCAAAAAGTGCCTCGGCAAGTTTTATGGTTTCCTCATTAGCCGGGGTATCGCTTTTATTGAAAACTTTTTGTGTAAAATATGTGCTGCCGGACCTTCTCTGTACATCAATCTTTTTCTCACCGTTGTTTGAAACAACAGCGTTGAGAGCGTCCATGTTTCTGAATTCATATCTTGCTGTAATAAAGAGCTCTTCTTCTGTTTCCTCTTTTTTAAAGGATTTCAGATCAAGCCCATCAGTTTTCTCAGCTTTTTCCCTGTATTTGTTCTCTTCAACAGGAAGAGGCAGAAACGACTCGTTTTCATCCAGTCTTCCAATATTAAGGACACTTTTGGATACGGAATATTTTATTAATATTTCCCCTGAGAGATCCTGTCTGAAGACAATTTCTGTATCCACATTGATACAGGAGAAAAATAATGCGCTCAATAGCATAAGAAATACCGGTTTCAGGATGTTTTTTTTCACTTAACCCCTCTTTAATTGGATATATAGAATATATTCTTGTGTCATTTGTTTCAATATTAACAAACTTCAAAAAATAATACTTGAAAAACAATTACTTTCCTTAAAAAAAATCACAGCTCAATTATTGTTTTCCCAAAACCGCCGTTGTCAGGATGGGCAAAATAGAATTTTTTGACTGCGGGGCTTTCAGTGAGATAATCAGTTACAGCTTTTTTTAGAATTCCCTCACCAAGCCCATGGATTACAGAAAATGTTGTTAATCCGTTAATTAAAGCACTGTCAAGCTGCTTCTCAAGTTTTATAATCGCATCATCAAATCTTAATCCGCGAAGATCAAGTTCAAATGACGGTTTATCTGTATTATTAAGTTCATGATGCAGAAAAACCGCTTTTTGAGCGCTTCCCCTGTTCTGATTCTTTTTTATTCTGATGAGTTCTTTTCTGTCAACTTCAATTTTCATGGATCCGACAGCAACAAGATACTTCCTGTTTTTAAGGATTCTGATTACCTCTCCTTTTTTCTTTCCCTCTCCGACATAAACTTCGTCTCCCTGATTAATTAACTCATTATTATATTCTTCATCCGGTTCATCAGGCTTTTCAATCCTGGATTCGAATATTTCTTCCCGCTTTTTTATATCATCAATAAAATCCCTTGCATCTTTCCGGGATTCTTCATCTGCTCCGTGCTCAATCAGATTCCTGATAACAGATTCAATTTTCTGTCTGCTTTCCCTTAAAAAACTGTTTACAGCCCGGTTCTCTGTATTTCGCAGCTCATATTCCATCCTGCGGACAGAAAGCTCCTTAAGTGCAATTTCTCTTTTTGCCTCAACAGCTTTTTTCTCAATACTTTTCAGATGTTCTTCTTTTTGAATAAATTCCTGTTGTTTTAAGCTTATTTCCTTTAAAAGCTGATTTATGTTTACCTTCTCACTGCCAAGGTACTTTCTTGCAGAAGATATTACATCCCTGTCTATACCGCTTTTCTGTGCAATATCGATACCGAAGCTTTCGCCCGGAAGATTATATACAATCCTGTATTCAGGTTTATAGGTTTCCCTTTCATAGGCAACAGATACATTTACAATATCATCCCTTCCCGCAGCATAGTTTTTAAGTATTCCCTGATGTGTTGTTGCAAGAAAAACAGTTCCTCTTTCAAGAAGAATATCAAATACTGCCATGGATATAGCAGAACCTTCATCCGGATCAGTTCCTGTTCCCGGTTCATCAAGCAGCACAAAGGATTTATCTGTACTCAGTTCAAGGATTTCCGCGATATTTTTCATATGCGCCGAAAAAGTGGAAAGGGAGCCGGCAATTGACTGTTCATCTCCTATATCGGCAAGGACATTATCAACCATGCTGACAGCAGAACCTTCATCAGCAAGCACCCCTGTACAAAACTGATTCATAAGTATTGAAAGGCCTGCGGTTTTAAGAGCCAGTGTCTTGCCGCCTGTGTTCGGTCCGCTGATTAAAAGGGCTTTTGTTTTATCACTGATAATAATATCAACAGGGACAGCTTTCTCCCCGAGGAGGAAATGCCGCGCATTTTTAAGAATAATCCCTTTCCGGATTATTTCCGGCATAATGCATTTGTTGATATATGCAAATCGGCCTCTTGCGATTATTGTATCCAGAAATGTAATTTTTTTAAAAATATCGTGTATTATTTCATTCTTATCCCTGATTCTCTCTGTAAGTATTCTAAGTATTTTAAGTATTTCAATTCTGTATCTTTCTTCAAGTTCGATTATTTCGTTGTTATAGTCAAAAAGTTCAACAGGCTCAATAAATAATGTCATTCCGCGTGAAGACGCACTGTGGACTATTCCCTTTATTTTCCCTTTAAAATTTTCTTTTACGGGAAGAACAACACGATTATCCCTTATTGTTGAACTGTTTTCCTGCAGACAGGGAGCGACAAGAGGATTATTTGTATAGCCTGATACAATCCTGTTTATTGTTTTATTGACATTTCCGATTTTCAATCTTATTTCTTTTAGTTCCCTGACATTCTCATCCCTGAAAACACCCTCTTTTGTAACATACTTAGAAAGATAACCGGTAAGCTCAGAGATGTCTTCAAAATCAAGCTTCTCATGTATATAAGTATTTTCAGTCAGGGAAGAGAGGCTTTTTTTCAGCAAAGAAGATGAATTAAGGAAATTAAGGACAGATGCAACATCCGGGCAGTCAAGAACGCTTCCTTCTACAGAACTTTTTTTTATTATTCCGCCTATATCAGGAAAAGCAACAGCAGGAAGGGATAGATTATCATCAAATATTTTTTTGACGGCAAATACTGCGCTGCTCCTTTCTCTCCATACTTTTTCATTGTTTGTTGTTGTCTGTCCGGTAAGCGCGGCAGCGCCTGCCTCTGACAGACAATACTGGGAAATATTATCTATTATTTTTTCGAATTCCAGCAGTTTAAGAGTATGCCGGACCATAAATCTCTTCCGATATTTCAGTCAGTTCACTGTAAAGTTTAAGATATGTTTCATAACGGTCCGGATGAATGCTGCCATTTACCACAGCTTTTTTTACTGCACATTCAGTCTCTGCTATGTGGGAACATCCTGAAAAACCGCATCTGTCAATATATGGCAGAAAATCAACAAACATTTGCGCCAGTTTTACCGTTTCGACCTTTTTTATAAAAATATCCCTTATACCGGGTGTGTCAATAATTGAACCTGTCCCAAGGGGAATCAGTATTGAATAATTTGTTGTATGTTTTCCCCTGTTGTATTTATATGATATTTCAGATGTTTTCTGGGTCTTGCTCCCTGTAAGTATATTGATAATACTTGATTTGCCTACTCCGGAGTGGCCTGCGAACGCGCATTGTTTTCCATCAATCGTTGTTTTAAGCTGTTCCATTCCATCGAGTGTTCTGGCAGAACATTTTAAAACCCGTATCCCGATCCTTTCATAATCATCAAGCCGCTCCTGAGTCTGCCTGTTCACAGGAAGGTCTGATTTATTCATCAATACAACAGTCTGATAGCTTTTATCTTCTGTCAGCATAAGCCTGTCAAGAAATCTTGGACGGAAGGGAGGATCATCCGGTGTTGTCAGGCAAAAAAGAACATCAATATTTGACGCAATCAGCTGAATAGCCATTTTTTTTCTGTTCCATCTTGTAAATGCATTTTTTCTTTCATGAAGAAATATTATTACACCATGATATTCAGAGTGGGAATCAGTTTCAAAATCGACAATATCACCGGCTGTTAACGGATTATACAGTCCTTCGGACTGCTTGAATACTTTCCCCTTTATCCTGCATTCATATAACCTGTTATCAGACTCAACTGTATAAATATTGTTTATACCAAATAGAATTTTTCCAGTGAGTTTTAAATTATTCATTTTCTATATAATACCGGAATACCTGAGTGAGAATTTTTCTGCGATTCTTTTATAATAAATTGCACCTTTCAACTCTGAAGTTAAATAAAAATCATTAACCGATAAATTGCTTCTCTTATTTTCTGTTAACCCTTCAGCAATCCTCAATACCTGTCTTGAAACGCCGCTGCGGGAATCAATAGTCCTGATCGCGTCAGGGAACAGGGTTTCAAGATATTTATCAATAAACAGAAAGTGTGTACACCCCAGGACTACATGGTCTACCCTTTTTTCAATGAAAAAATCTGCAGCTGGTTTGAGAATAGCCAGTATTTCATCATTTTTCGCATCAAGCAACCTGTTTTCAACAAAAGAGACAATATCAGGGTCTGCATATTTGAATACTTCACAGCCGTCCGCATATTGTGAGATCAGATTATCTGTATAATTATCTGAAACTGTTTTATTTGTCGCTAAAAGCCCGATTCTTTTATTCCAGGAAACTGATGCAGCAGGCTTCACAGCTGGTACTACCCCGACAAACGGAATGTTATATTTTTCCCTCAAATAAGGAAGCGTTACTACTGTTGCTGTGTTGCATGCAATAACAATAATATCAGGGGCAGTTTTTTCGATTAAACGTGAGACAGCAGACAAAACAATTTTCCGTATCTCTTCTCCTGATTTTATTCCGTAGGGGAAATTTTCTGTATCTGCAAGATATACATAATTAAGATCAGGTGCAATATTTCTTAAATTATCAAGATATGGAATACCTCCAATACCTGAATCAAAAAAAGCAATTGTTTTACTCATCACCAAAAAGTTTTAGAAATTTATTTCTGGCCTCTTCCAGGTCCTTTTTTAGTTTTTCCTGATATTTTTTATCTATACGGTCTGTATATACAAAATATTCACAGAAATTGGCGCGATCCTTGTCAATAACCTGTTCAGGTATATTTTCACGGCAGTCCCAGTGTGCACCTTGTTCATAAAAACTGCAGTTGAGACATACTTTTAAGTCTTTCCTGCAGTTTTCGCAAATTGATTCTCTTGTTATTTTTATATTACCTGCCGGTTCACCGCAATAATAGCACATGTAACAATAATATAACGGATTTTCCAATACATCAATTGCTGTGTTGAAAAATGATAATTTTTATATATAATTATTGTATGTTCAATAATGAAAAATGTATTTATCCCGGATGTCTTGAAAGCAGGTTAACAGGACAGGAATTCTGCTTTACCCATCTTCCGGACAGGAATATTCTCAATAATAAAATAAAACAGCTGCTTAAAGAGGAAAATAAAATACTTGACCTGATTATTTCAGGGATATCACTTGAGAACATTGAAATTACTGATAAAAGATTTTTTTCATGTAAATTTTCCGGTTCAACGTTTAAAAATGTTAAATTTATAAATTGTTATTTCAGGCAGTGTTTTTTCGATTATTCTTTCTTTGAAAACTGTATTATTGAAGGTACAAATATAAAATTCACATGTTTTGCAGGATCGAAAATGAAAAACTGCAAATTCATTGCTTCAGATATTCTTCATACCAATTTTAACGGATTTGAATGCAGTGATGTTTCATTTAGTGAAACTGATCTTTATTTTTCTTCATTTATTAGCACAAATATGCAAAACACAGTTTTTGATGACTGCAATCTTAAAAAAGACAGTTTTTTTTATTCCGAAAGAAGAAATGTTTCATTCAGGAACTCTAATCCTGAAGAAGCATTTTTCAACAAATGGGACAGGTTTGAAACACAATGAAGCTATTTACACTTTATAATACTACAGGGTCTGTAAATACATACCTTATCGGTCATGAAAACGGCGGTGACGCAATTATAATAGATCCGGGACAGATAGATCTTCACATTCTGGATATACTTGAAACAAATAACTATTATATCAAATCAATTCTGCTGACACATGATCACGAAAATCATATACGCGGAGTAAAAACCCTGATGAAGATATATGATGCCACAATATATGCCAAAAGTCCGTTGATATATGATTTCACTGCTCACACTGTAAATGACAACGATATTTTAAATCTGTCCGGATTTGACATAAACGTTATATGGGTACCAGGTCATTCAGATGATTCACTCGTATTCAGGATACGGAATACGCTGTTTACAGGAGATGTTATCTCGGCAGGAAGGATAGGTCTTACACATGGATCTATTCAGAAGAATCTTCTGCAGAGGAGTATCATTGACAAGCTATTTTCCCTTGATAACGAATTGATAATTTTCCCCGGTCACGGCTCTCCAAGTACCCTGAAAACAGAAAAAGAGTTTAATCCTTTTATAAATCATTCAGATTATCTGACTTAGAAAAATTTATGCTAATACTCTTATTTCTTCACATCAGCTGACATCTCTGATAAATTTTTTAAATCGCTCCGGCAAAGGCGCATGGAATTTTTTCAGTCCGTATTCAGGCAATGTTATTTCAAGTATATATGCATGAAGCATCATGGTAAAATCACTATATTTAATAATTTTTCTGCTGTAAACCGGATCTCCGATTATGGGACATCCGCTATGCTGCATATGAACCCTGAGCTGATGAGTCCTGCCTGTTTGCAGTTCCAGCGCTACCAGGGAAGCATCAGAAAATTCTTTCAGAACATGGAAGTGCGTTAAAGCGTATTTGCCCTTGCACTGGGAAGTTATAAATTTTTTCCTGTTATTCCTGTCCCTGGTCAGGTGTGTTTCAATAATTCCTTTTTTGACAGGCAATTGCCCTTTTACAATTGCCAGATATTTTTTTCTTACTTTTTTTTCCCTGAACTGCTGTGAAAGAAAATCATGAGTTTTTATATTTTTTGCAGTAATAATTATTCCTGAAGTATCCTTGTCAAGCCGATGAACAATCCCTGGTCTCTGATCATCCTCATCGAAATCAGAGGAAGAATCATCGAAATGATACAACAGGGCATTCGCAAGTGTGCCTCCGGGGTTGCCTGCGGCAGGGTGAACAACCATACCCTGTTTTTTATTTATGATAACGACATTTTGATCTTCATAGATAATGTCAAGTTCAATTTTCTCCGGCAGTAAATTGCTTTCCGGAATTGAATCATACTCTATTCTGATTAAATCGCCGTTTTTCACCATTCTTGAATGTTTTACAGGTACTTCATTTATATAAAGATCCGCATTTCTGCTCTTGAGCTGGCTTCTTGAAATTATTTTACAATAATCTGAAATATATTTATCAATCCTGATATCAGTCAGCTCAAAATCGCGGACTTCAATAGTTTCGTTTATTCTCATTTTTTTTCCGTTCCTTGATTTTGCCGATAAAATAATCCAAAGCAGTTATGGAAAGTGAAACATAAAGTGATGTGATTAAAATTCTTGAAGTCTCTTCGTTGCCGGAAGAACTGTTTTCTGTTCCTCCGAACATGGAAGGTGCATTATTCCGATCAAAACCACTTGAGGCATAATCATATATACCGGTTCCAAGTTTTGTAAAAAGGACTGAAAAAGGATAACTTCCGACAAAGATAACTTCCGCCCTCCTGATATCCCTCAGAAAAGAAGGAAACTCATCCTTGTTGTATTCTCCAGGGACAAGTTCACTGTATGACTCGTCAGAAGAAACCGGAATCAGGGGAATTAATAGTATCAGTATAAGAAAAAAAATCTTTTTCATGTAACGGGTTCAATAACGGCTGCCAAAGAGTTTTGTCCCGATTCTTATGACATTTGATCCTTCCTCTATGGCAATTTTGAAATCTGATGACATACCCATTGAAAGCGTTTCAAGGGCAAGGTCCGGATGGGATGCGGATATTTTATCAAACAGCTTTTTAAGCTGCCGGAATGCCTTCCTGATACTCCCTTCATCATCAGTAAAAGGGGCAATAGTCATAAGCCCTTTAATCCTTAATGAGCTTAATTGTCTTATTTTATCAACAGATGAAAGCAATTCATCTTCCTTTAAAAATCCGCTTTTTGAATCTTCACTTGAAGTATTGAATTCAAGCAGAATATCTATTGTCCTGTTGTAAGTTTTACAGAATTTATCGAGTTCAAACGCAGTTTCATATTTATCGATAGAATCAACTGAATCTGCGGTCTGTGCTGCTTTCTTAGCCTTATTCCTCTGAAGATGTCCGATTAAATGAATTTCAGCATCATCATGAAAAGCAGTAAATTTTTCTGCCATTTCTGCCACACGATTTTCACCAAACAGTCTTAATCCCGCCTTGTAGGCTGCTTCTGCGTATTCAGGCGGTTTTGTTTTGGTTACTGCCATCAGCCTTATTTCATCAGCACTTCTTCCTGCTGTTTGAGCTGCCTTGCTTATCTCTTCGAGTGTCTCCTCAATATTTTGTTTAACAGATTCAAATAATTGATTTTCTTTGTTCAAAATTGACCCCATATATTATATTTTAACACCACATCTTCCGGTATAGTCAATACGGTCAAGGAAAAGAGTATTTTCACTGCCGGAAAAATATTCAAGGACGGCCTTTCTCGCACCGGTAAAATGACCAAAATCATCAATAGTCAGAATACCCCTTTTTACCAATAATGGAAACAACACTTCCAGTTCTTTTTTTGTAGATTCGTACCAGTCAGTATCAAGCCTCAAAAGAGCGATTGGCCCCGGACTGCCGCCTCTTTTATCAAGAACTGTGCAGACATCACCGCATTTAAATTCAATCAGCTGCAAAGGATAACCTGTCGAATACATGTTTTCCATTACCTCATCCAAACCTGCAGACCAGAGGTGTTCTCCGTTTTTCGTCCTGCTTTTAATCCACCTTTGAAGCATATTAGCTCCAGTCCAGGCTACACAGTCATATTCACCAGGTTCGGTCATCCCGGCAAATGTGTCATAAAGAAATATTTTCCTGTCCCTTATACCGAATTCAAGCAGTGTTAATGCAATAAGCATGCAGGAACCGCCTTTCCAGACACCGCATTCGACAAAATCCCCTTCAATGTCATTTTTTATAATGTATTCTACAGATTTATAAATATTGTATCCGCGCTCAACAGATATCATTGTAAATTTATTAACTTTTTCCCATAAATGAAAAAATTCTTTTTCCATATCGCTGCGGTACTGAGAAGGATGAATAACCCCATATCCTTTTTTTTCAAGCAGCGAAACTGCTTTTTTAATTAAAAATTTCAATTTATCCCCTTTTTGTTTGCCGGACTTTTATGCTGAGACTGGATTTATTTACGAAATCAGTCTAAGAAAAGCTTCTTCAGTAATTATCTCTATGTTAAGCTTCAAAGCTTTATCATATTTTGAACCGGGCGATGCTCCGCACAGAAGATGAGTTGTTTTTCCACTGACCTGACTTACAACACTGCCTCCCCTTTTTTTTATTATTTCTTCAGCAATGCTTCGCGGAGCAAAATTTTCAAAACTGCCGGTAACACACCAGGATTGACCTTTAAATATCTGTTCTTCGCTGTTTTCTGTCTTAATATCTTCAAACATGGAAAGGCCGCAATCTGCAAGTCTTTCAATTGCAGTAATTGTTTCTTTATCATTGAAATATCTGAAAAAGGATTCCGCAGTCTTTACTCCGATACCGTTTATTGCAAGCAGAAGTTCGCTGCTTCGCTTTTGAGCAAGTTCAAGTATTTTTCCAATTGAATTATATCCGGATTCGATCAGCAGATCACATACTTTCGGTCCTATATCAGGAATGCCGATTGATGAAAGAACTGTTCTGAAGGGCCTTTTTTTGCTTTTTTCTATTCCTGCCTTTATCAGGTTAATCTTTTTGGGTCCGTATCCGTCATATTTCTGAAGCTGATCCATATCTTTTTCATAAATATCATAAAAATCAGTTACAATTTTTTCTCTTGCAAGCAGTTCGATTGTCTCACTTCCCAAATTTTCAATATCCATCTGGTCTCTTGATGCAAAAAAAAGAATCCGCCCCTTAACCCTTTCCGGACATATTTTATTTCTGCAAAAACTGTGTGCCCCTTCTGCTTCAAGCCGTGTACCGCAGAATGGGCAGTTTTCAGGCATTTTCCAGACGCCGGCGCCTTTGGTGTTCTTTTCTGCAACATTTTCAACGGCAGGAATTACATCGCCTCTTTTGGAAACAGTAACCCGGTCTCCGGGAGCGAGTTTCAGAAAATTGATATAATCCTGATTGTGCAGCGTTACATTGGAAACGACAGATCCTGATATTTCAACCGGTTCAATCCTTGCCACAGGTGTTGCCCTGCCTGTTCTGCCTATCTGAAGATCAATGGACTTAACAACAGACTCGGCTTCTGATGATTCAAATTTATACGCTATGGCCCATCTCGGATGATGTCCCGTATAACCCAGTTCGCTGCGCGCTTTTAAATTGTTTAATTTTACAACAAGGCCGTCAATTTCGTAATCAAGTGATTCTCTTTCATGGACAGCTGTTTTTATATAAGCGTTGATTTCAGATATATCACCTGTTGGAAAGTTTTCAGAAGTTTCTTTTCTTTTTAATTCAGATGAAGTAAATGCCTTTACCCGTTTATTTACCCTGAATCCAAGTTCCTGAAGTTTAAGCAGTATCTCATGATAATTATTCAATGAATCGTTATAAAAAAACCCTTCATATACAAAAATATTCAAAGGAACTTTCTTCACTTCCGAGCTTTTCAGCCGTCTGATAGTTCCTGCCGCGAGATTCCGCGGATTTGCATATCTCACCTCAAGTAAATCATTTATCTCATTAAAATTTTTCAAAGGAAGATAAATCTCACCTCTTACGGCAGCATCCAGAGGTTCGCTCAGTTTCAGAGGGACTGAGCCTATTGTCATAACATTATTGGTAACATCATTGCCGGTTTCGCCGTTACCTCGCGTCACAGCCTTTTTTAATATTCCTTTTTCGTAGTAAAGAACTATGGATATACCGTCAATTTTCTCTTCAATAGTTATGACAGTTTCAATGCCTGTGGTTTTTTTTAGTTTTTCTATCCATTTATCCAGTTCTTCAACTGAATAAACCTTGTCGAGGCTGAGAACAGGTATTGTATGTTTTACTTCAGGCAGTTCAGAAGATATATCTGACCCTATGCGTTTAACAGGGGAGTTTTCGCTGGCGTACGAGGGGTGTTTTTTTTCAAGACAGACAAGCCTGTCAAACAGGGAATCATAGATCCGGTCTGATACTGTCGGACGGTTTAAAACATAATACTCATATTGATATCGAAGAAGTTTATCAGCAAGAGATTTTATTTCGTCAATTTCTGCTTTTCCGTCACCATCAGAAAAAAGTTCTATCTGTTTACTCACCCTGTTTTATAAAAGCGTCTTTAAAACCCCTTTTCTGAAGATTATAAAGCGCCGCACCCTTTTCATCATTATTAAAAGGGCCTGCAAGCAACCTGTAGATACCCTTTGATCTATCATAATATATCAGCGAAGGGTAATCAATATTTACTGATTCAAGCCTGCGTTTTGCCAGTTCATAATCGCTGAATGCAGCAAGCTGCAGATATGGTTTTTTCTCGAGTTTTTCAGTATATCCGGTATTGCTCAATCCGGCATTGCCAGACGGTTCAGGAGTTTCAAATGTTTTTCTGGCAAGTTCATCAAATTCCCCTTCTGTTGTCCGCGGGAGATATTTCCCGTTACCGGAGACCTCTTCTGCATCTGAAACCGGAGGTTTGGGAGAAGCCGGGGATAAAACATATTTTTTCTCAAAATCCGTCTTTTCAAGTTCAGCTTTTTTACTTTCTACATTTTCAGGAGATACTGACAAAATTTCATCAGCCTCTTTTTCTTCACTTTCTGGAGGAGCTGTATCTGAAGATATTAGAGCTGTGTCGGCAATTATATACTCAACAACTGGAAGGTCAGGTGAACTTTCAGTTCCATCTGTCTCTACTGCCGTTTCATCAGTTACCGCAGGAACTTCCGGAACATCTGTTTCCTCATATACAATCACACCGCTTTCCTTTTTAATCTCTTCAGGCAGGACAGGAGTTTCAACTGCTGCAGGATTGTTGTCAGGGTCCTTGCCGGAAACCTTTTCGTTCATACGGGAAAGTTTTACTTCCTTAACAATCTTCACCCTGACCGAAATAATTTCATCCTGTTTGATATCAAGGGTTTCAGAAGCATCTTTTGAAAGCAGCAGAAAAAGGTTTTTATCGCTTAAAGAATTTACAATGATAATTTCAGCGCTTTTTTTGGCTTTTGGATTTTCTACAGTAATAATCGTATTTACAGGAAAAGAATTTGAAGCCCCGTATAATCCTTTTATCGGGAATTCACCATACCTGCTCATTGCAGCAGAGCCTTCCCACATAGTTTCAGCAAAAACAGCTGAAAAAGATATCAGTAAAAGCAGTGTTGCTGTAAATATTTTTTTATAATCCATAATAAACTCCCGTTTTATATCCCGCAGCTGCTACAGTAATTCTGATAAATTTCAGAAACAGTGTTTTACGACATCATTACCCAGATACTGTCCTACGCTGAATAATTTTTCCTCGACATAGAATTCGCTGCTTTTGTAAATATCATTAAAATCATATTTACCTGAATAAATTATATTATCTGTAGATAAATTATAAACCTTATATTCGCCTGCAGTAATAAAAACATCACTGTTTGTTATTCTGCAGTTAAGCACAGCAGATACAAGTATTCCTGCTCCGCCTGATTTTGCAAGCTGATTGAGTTTTTCAAACTCTATTATCTGATTTGCACCGGAATTTCCTGAAAAAACAATATGTCCGCTTTCAAATAATATATCCATAATTCCATTTTCAATACTGTTTATCCATATCTTGCTGTCATCATTTAATTCTTTTTCAATTACAAATTCACCTTTATCAATATATACAAAAACAGTTTCAGCATTCAGAAGAAACATTGCATTAGCCAGAACAAGCAGGAAAATCAGTTTTTTCAGCATTTTTACACCTTTTATTTATTATCGGCGGGAAAGAGCCGTATTTTGATAAGTTAAATTTAAAGAATTACAATAAATCTTGAAGATATTACCGAGAAATGATAAATTTCGTTTCAGTAATGTATTTGCAGCTGGTAAAACTGGTATTTTTTTCTTTTACCATTAACTTCAGGTATATTCGACAGTTACCTGATAACTGCCAATTATTTACAGAATCCGGAGTTAAAATATCACCAGATGGATTATTATGTAATACAGGTATTAACAGGAAAAGAAGAACTTTTTCTTAAAATGGCAGAAATGCAGCTTTTCCACGAAAATATTTCTTTTTTCTGGCTCAGAAAGGAATTATTTATTAAAAAACACGGAATAAACAAAAAGACTGTCACCTCCATTTTTCCAGGTTATATCTTTGCAGAAACAGAAGGGATAAGCTATAAAAAATATAAAACAATAAAAAGTCTGCCCGGATTTATCCGTTTTCTTGAAAACAATCTTGACATTAGACCTCTGCCGGTTGAGGATAAAAAACTTGTTTTCAAGCTACACTCAGGAGGTGCTGTTGCAGGTATTTCCAAAGTTTTTTTCAATGCTGATGATAAAATCAAGGTTGTCGAAGGGCCTATGAAAGGACTTGAAGGTTTGATAATTAAAGTTGATAAAAGGAAAAAACGTGCTAAAATCAGGCTTAATCTCTACGAAGATTCTTTTATGATTGATTTCGGATTTGAATTACTTGAACATAACCCTGATATAAGTGAAAAAAACAAATGAAAAACAAGATAGCAATTATCGGATTCGGAGAAGCAGGCAGGTCTCTCTGCCTTGAGATACAAAAAAAGGGGATTGCCGGAGATATTGTATGTTTTGTTGATGACAACAAGGCAAAAATAGGTCAGGAATTTGAAAACATAATTATTGAAGGGCCAATCTCGGATATTCAGAGAATCCAGAAAAAACACAAGGCAGATGAAGCCCTGATCGCAATTCCAAGCGCATCCCGAAAAAGAATCAAAGAAGTGTATGCCCTTCTTCAGAAAGGTAATTTTAAAAGGATACTGATACTTCCGGGGATATCACAGATTCTTGACGGAAGCGCGCACCTTATACAGGCAAGAGAAATATCCACCCTTGATATACTCGGGAGAAATCCGGTTGTAATTCCCCTGAAAAAGACACTTGAGTACCTGAGAGATACAAGGGTACTGATTACCGGAGCAGGCGGCAGTATAGGCAGCGAGCTTGCAAGACAGCTGCTTTCCGCCGGTGCTTCAAGGCTTTACCTGTTTGGTCACGGAGAAAACAGCATCTATGAAACTGAAAAAGAACTCAGGCTGCTGCAGAAAGAGGGGGTCGGGGAAAAGGCCACAATAATCCCGATAGTCGGAGAACTTCAGGATAAGGAGTTTACCCATTTTATTCTCGACCGGGTAAAGGCTGATGTTATTTTTCATTGTGCGGCATACAAGCATGTACCCATGATGGAAGTCAATCCTGTCCAGGCCGTAAAAAACAATGTGTTTGGAACAAAAAACCTTGTAGAAGCGGCTGAAAAGGCAAATGTTCATAAGTTCATACTGATTTCCACAGACAAGGCCGTTGAACCTATCGGCATTTACGGGGCAACAAAACTCATCTGCGAGGATATTGTTCTTTCCCGGAAAAACACAAAGACCGATTTTATGGTGGTAAGATTCGGGAATGTACTTGGATCGAGGGGAAGTATTCTGCCTCTTTTCAAGGACCAGATACTGAGCGGCGGCCCTCTGACAATAACTCATCCGCAGATAATGAGATTTTTCATGACAATACCGGAAGCAGTATCGCTGGTACTTAAGACCGCCGATTTTGGAAAATCAGGCAGCCTTTATATACTTGACATGGGAGATCCAATTTTAATAAAGGATATAGCAGAGCAGATGATAAGATTCTACGGACTTGAACCTGATGTAGATATAGAGATTATATATACTGGGATAAGACCTGGAGAAAAGTTCATGGAAAAGCTCTGGAGGGAAGATGAAAAAATTCAGCAGACCGAAACACAGAGAGTCAACATCTTGATTGAAAGGAAAAGCCTTGAGGAAAGACTCGATAAACTGCTTTCTGAAATATACCCTATCTGTTATTTTGCCGGCAGAATGGCAAATAAATACAGGAACAGACACCTTCTCCGTAAAATACTAAAAAAATATATACCAACAATTGAAAGGCCTGAAAATGAACCAGAATACTGAAACAATTGAACAGATCCCTTTTGCACTTCCATCTATCGGACAGGAGGAGGAAGATGCAGTAGTTAAAGTTCTTAGAAGCAAATGGCTTACCACAGGAAAAGTTACAGAACAATTTGAAAAGGAATTCAGCTTAAGAACAGGAGCCGGTTATTCAGTATCTGTAAATTCAGCGACAGCCGGGCTCCACCTGGTCCTTGATGCACTTGATATGGAACGGGGGACTTACGTTATTACAACCCCATATACATTTACAGCCACCGCCGAGGTTATACGGTATCTCAACCTTCATCCTCTCTTCATAGATATAGCAGAAGAAGATTATAATATTGATCCAATACTCATTGATGATGCCATAAAAAAATCCGGAAAAAAAATCTCTTCAATTCTACCTGTCCATATTGCAGGTCACCTCTGCAGAATGGATGAAATTATGGATATTTCACGCAAATATGATATACCTGTAATTGAAGACGCTGCCCATGCCTTTCCTGTCTGCGATAACGGAAAATACGCCGGGACTTACGGAGAAGCGGGGGTATTTTCATTCTACGCGACAAAAACTATCACAACCGGAGAAGGCGGCATGGTTGTGACAAGCAGCGACAGAATAGCGCAGCACATGAAAAAAATGAGACTGCACGGCATAGATAAAGCTTCATGGGACAGAAACAAATCAAACGACAACAACTGGTATTATGAGGTTAAAACTCCCGGTTTTAAATATAACCTGACAGATATGGCAAGCGCCATAGGGATAGAACAGCTGAAAAAGGCAGATACCTTCAATGCCAGAAGAACTGAAATAGCTTCAAAATACAACAAGGCTTTTTCCGGTTATGATTTTATTACGCTGCCACCTTCATCAAGCAGCCATTGCTGGCATTTATATATCATCAGGCTTAATGAGAAAAAACTGAAAATTACAAGAGATGAGTTTATTAAAAAATTACTGATGAGAGGGATTAATACCTCAGTCCATTTTATCCCGCTCCATTTAATGCCTTATTATAAAAATGCTTACGGTCTTAAACCTGATGATTATCCAAGATCAATGGTAAAATATCTCTCATCGCTGAGTCTGCCCATTTATCCGGGTCTTGAGGATTACCAGGTTGAAAGGATAATCAGCAATGTAATTGATATTGGAACCGGGAATTACTGTTGATGGAGGATCATTTTGATTCTTAAAGATAAACAGCTTTTTATCAATGACTATTATATGCCTGGAATGCTGAATGCAGTTACATACAGGACAGGTATTGAAAAAGGGATACTTCAGACAGTAAAATTCCCGACAGACACTGACAAGGGCTACAGGATCATAACACATAATGATATTCCGGGTGAAAAAAACATAAACTTTTTCGGAACTTCCATTCCTGTTCTGTCTGATTATGATATTAATTTCAGGGGAGAACCTCTTTTTATTATTGTTTATGACAGTGAAGAAAACTACAAAACAGCCCTTAACGGAATTATTCCGGGAGTAAAGGCAGAGCCCCCCCTCTCTTTTGATATGGACAAAATTGAAGAAAATCAAATAATATATCAAAAAACCTTTTCTCTTGATTCAGGTAATTCTGATTTGCGTTTTAATGAAACTCTTGAATCAGATGAATCCATTATTGCTGTTACGGATAATTTTTACGGCTGCGAATATCACTCAAGATACTGCGAGCCATTTGGGGCAATTGCTCAGCCGAATAAAAACGGGATAACAATTTATACAGTCTCCCAATGGCCGGATCATGTTAGAAAAAGTGTTGCCGATGTGCTTAACATCAGCGAGAAAAACGTAAAAGTCATAATCACTGCCTTAAGCTCACCCCTTGAAGGAAGGATATGGTTCCCTTCCCTTATATCTACCCAGGCTGCTGTTGCCGCTTATAAAACGGGAAAACCTGTAAAACTTATCCTTTCCAGATATGAAACATATAACTTTACTCCGCGGCAGCATCCATTTCGCATCACGCATAAGACGTGGGTTTCAAGAGGCAGTCTTCTTAAAATGAACATCAATCTTGATATTGATGCCGGGGCATATCCTCTTGTTATTGATGAGCTGCTTGAAAAAGTATTTATACCGGCATCTGGACTTTATGACTGCAGCGATATAACCCTGAAATTGAGAATAATAAAAACAAGCAAACCGCCAATGTCCTTTATTTCAAGTTTTAATTTTTCACAAATAGTGATTTCACTTGAAAAACATATTTCAAATATTATCCGCCGGGAAAGAATGAGTCCTTTAATATGGCGAAAAGAAAATATTCTATCTGATACGATCAAAAAAAACACTTTTTTCAATGTACCTGGTGATGATGTAAAGAATATAATCTCAAACAGGAGCAGCGCATCAGAAATACTGAACCGTGTTTCAAAAGCCGCAGATTTCGAAAGAAAATATGCCTCTTATGAATTACTCAGGTTAAATAAACAAAAAAACATGAAAACACATTCATCAGGGATTGGGATTTCACTTTCCTTTTTCAACAACACAATTCCTTTTAAATCAATGACCAAGGACAAGTTATCACTGAAGCTGCTGCTCGACAGTAAATCAAACCTTAATATTTACACAACAACAGTTCCGGATGGAATTCATAATTATGATATATGGAAAAACACAGCAAGTGATATACTGGGAATACCGGCAGATAATATTTTCATCCTTCCGCATAATACAGATTTTGCCCCTTCTTCCTCAGCATATCCGTTTTCAAAAGGGCTTTCAGGTTTTAACGAACTGCTTAAAAAGGGATGCCAGAATCTTCAGAAAAAGAGGTTCAGGAATCCTCTCCCCATAGAAATCAATACTTCGCTTACTCTCAATATGCTCAACAAAGATGATTATTCATGGGGAGCTGCCGTTGTTGAACTTTCTGTCGACAATCATACCTATGAAATTGAAATAAAAAATATTTCGTGCAGCTTTGACTGCGGTCATATCATACATAAGGAAATTATTGACAAAACTGTCTATTCAGGAATTATTGACAGTTTAAGCTGGATATCAGGGGCGGAAAATATGTCTGCGGATAAAAACAGACTTATCCAGAATGATAATATCTGGCATTTTTTCAATATTCCAATCTATACTGAATACAGCAATAATATGAAGAAAAACAGACCACTTTTAATCGGAGATTTACCGCTTTCACTAATAGCTGGTGCTTATTACAGCGCCCTGAATCAGGCATTGGGTATAGATTTTGACAGAATGCCTGTAACACCAGAAAAAATACATAAATTATTAAAAACATACAGGTCAAAATGATTATAAGATTTATACTTAACAGCATTGAAGCTGTAATAGATGTCAACCCCCACTCCCGTCTTTCAAGTATTCTCAGGGATAATTTCGGACTTCTTTCAACAAAGGAAAGCTGTTATAACGGCGAATGCGGTGCGTGTACTGTTCTTCTTGACGATGAACCGGTACCTGCCTGTGTCATACCGGTTTTTACTGTAAAAAACAGATCTGTAGTCACACTGGAAGGTTTTGAAAAAACAGAAAACTACGAGATAATCAGAAAATCTTTGAAATCATCAGGTTGTAATCTGTGCAAATACTGCTATCAGGGCAGAATACTTGTTATTCATCATCTTCTTCAGCAATATTCAGAACTTAACGACAACGAAATATTTGAAGCCCTTTCAGGAAACAGATGTGAGTGTACCGATTTCAAATCACTGAAAAAAGGAATTAAACTTGCAAATCTTACACTTAACAGAAAGAAAAAAGCAGGAAAAATATAAATGCCTACAATTTATGAACCAAAAAACCTGAATTCCCTGCTGAATATAATTAAAAGACATCCGTATTCCATAATTTTTTCCGGCGGCCTTGAGACAGTTCTATCATCAAACGCACGAATCCCTTTACTGCCTGACAATATTGTCTATATAGGGAAAATAGAGGAACTCCAGAAAATGAAGCGGTCTGAAAGATATCTTGAAATCGGCTGCGGGACAAGAATAAGTCACATCATTGATAAAGGAAAAAATATTATACCGATAATTCTTCTGGAAGCACTAAAAAAAATTACACCTCCAAATTTAAAAAACATATTGACTATCGGCGGATTGCTGTGTTCAAAAATTGAAAGAAACAGTGTCTTTGCCGTTTTATGTATTCTTGATGCCGCACTTGAAATCAGATCAGCAGGCTCATCCAGATGGATTAATACAAGTCAGCTTTTCAACGGAGATGTTATTGATATTGCGCCTGACGAAATACTCACTAAAATAAGGCTGTTTCTGGGTGACTATGATATAAACATACACCGGGAAATTGACAATGATTTCAGTGACAACGGGAATTTGATCACATTTTCAGCAATAGCAAAGATCACCAAAGGTAATATCAGTTTATTGAAATTCATTTTCAGCATATCAGATCAATTTATAATAAGGAACAAGGAAATAGAGGCGGAACTTACCGGGCAGAACCTTCCGGTAACAGATAAATCTTTTGCCGTTTCAGTTGCTCATTTTTCTGATGAACTCTCAAAAAAATATACGTCGATAAGCCCGTACAGGCAGGATATAATAAAAAATGTGTTCTCCTGGTTTCTTGATGAACTCAACTATTATTGAATTTAATAATTGTTATACTAACTTAAAAAAATCAATGACAACTGAGGTACAAATGTTATTATCAGTACCGCAAAAAGCATTATTATAAAAAAAGGTATTATTGACATATAAACATCCTCAAGAGGCTGCTCAAATCTGTAGCTGGCAAGAAAAAGATTAAGCCCTACAGGCGGAGTAAGATAACCGAGCTCAAGATTTGCCAGAAATATAATACCGAGGTGAACAGGATTTATACCGTATATTTCTCCAAGAGGCACAATTAGCGGAACAACAACAATGATTGCTGAAAAAATATCCATAAGACAGCCGGTTAATAATAATATTATATTAAGAAGTATTAAAAAAACAATTTTTGAAGTTATACGTGCTGCAATCCATTCGCTTAACCGCTGGGGAATCATTTCATCGATCATGTAAAAAGAGAGCGCTTTGGACATTCCAAGAATGATAAGTATTCCCCCTATTACCGGGACACTTTTTTTCACAACGATAATCAACTTGGCGAAATTGAGATTTTTATAAAAAACTGTTTCAATAAAAAGTACATAAATTACTGCTACTGCGCCGGTTTCAACTATTGTCGTAAGACCGGAAAAATAACTGACAAGTATAATCAATGGAAGAAGAAGTTCCCAGAATGTATTTTTCATGCTCCTGATTATTTCAACAGGTGAAAATACCTCAGTTTTGATTTTGTGCTTTCTGGTGTAAACTATTCCGGCTGCAGAGAGAGAAACAACAAGCAAAACTCCCGGAAGTATCCCTGCTATAAAAAGGTTTTTTATATCAATATTTGAAATTATACCGTAAAGTATAATCGGCAGACTTGGGGGGAATAAAAGCCCGATACTTCCCGAGGAAGTCAGAATACCTGTGCGGAATTTAGTGTCAACTCCGTATTTCTCAAGAATCATAAAGAGTATTCCGCCGAGAGCCAGAATTGTTACACCTGACGCCCCGGTAAATGTTGTAAAAAAGGCTGAAATCATAACTACAGCAATAATGATACCGCCGGGAAACCAGCCGAAAGCTTTCTTGAAAAACTCTATCATCCTTTCCCCTGCTCTGCTCTCCGAAAGGATAAACCCGGTAATTGTAAATAACGGAATTGCCGGAATCATGTTTCCTGTAAGTACAGCGTACATTTCATTGACAGCAATCTCTGTATATCCGCCGGAAACAGAAAGAAGAATATATGTAATTCCGCCGAGAACAATAAAAATGGGGGTTCCAAGAACACCTGAGATAATTATCAGAAAAATCACAGGAAGTTTAAGGACTGTAAGAATTAATATGGATTTGTCAAAAAGTATATCGATAAATTCGGGCGGGTTGTCGAACTGGATATGCATGAAATTAGTTACGGAAGATATACTTAAAAATATTCCTGCCAATAAGGAAATAAATAAAATAATAAACCCTGACTTGCCTGACAAAGCGTTGTCACTTTTAAATATTTCTGATGATTCCCTGAAAATCATTCCTGCGAGGCAAACTGGAATTATTGCAGTCAGGAATCTTGTGCTTATAATACCGGTTTTCTCATCTGCATCAAAAACTATAAAAATAAATGAGATGGATGCGGCTAAAAAGGCAGTAAGTATTGATATAACGATAATTTTAGAAACCGCGTATACTGCAGGCTTGTATTTTGAAGGAAGATATTTTTTCCCGGCTTCAATTGACAGATGATTGTCAGCTGCTGTGGCAAGGTAAGCGCCGGTAAAAGCTATCCATAAAACTATATACCTTGTAATAGAATAGGAAGCTGTAACACCTGTATTCAAAAATAACCGGACCAATATTTCAAGTGTCGGGACTGCTGCCAGAAGCAGTACAAGAACTGTGGATATTAAAATCAGGATATCATCACTTTTTTTATTTTTGTCTGTATTCATTTATATACTTTTTTATTTCTGTAAAAAGAGATGTACTGATGGATTCGTCAACAAACAGTTTGACTCCATCTTCAACAATTTTCTCCCATGCTTTTACAGCTTCCGGTGTTACCGGTACAGATACAAGTCCTTTCTGCTTCATCACATCAAGTCCTTCATTTTCAATAACAGTAATTTTCCCGTAAAACTGATTCAGTATTTCACCGGTTCTTTTAATCAGAAGCGGTTTATAGCTGTCCTTAACCTTTCTCCACGTTCTGTCGCTTATTGTAAGCAATCCGTAAACAGGCGCAATCTCTAAATCAAGCATAAATGGAGTATACTCCGCAAGGCCCATAGCGTTTGCCGCATAGGGGGTTATATAAGTCCCTTCAGCCATACCGCTGTATATACCTGACATAAGATCAGAAAGAGAAAGCGGAATAACTTTGAAACCAATATTCTGCCAAATCTGAATTATCTTATCATCAGTATTATCAACTGCAAGTTTAATCTGCTTCAGATCATCAGGATATAATACTTTTGATTTTGTAAACCATTTAACCCATCCTGTCATTGTCCAGCCAAGAGGGACAAAACCATTTTCTTCAAGTTTTTTATCAAACTGCGGTTTTATCTTTTCAAAAACATATTCGAATTCCTTATCATCCTTTACAAGCATGGGAATGCTTAAAGCGAAAAGATCATTTGATATACTTTTAATCCCCTGTGAAGTAAGCGCGGCAGCATTAAGTCTTCCCAGTTTGATTTTTCTGATAATATCTTCTTCATCTCCGACTGTTCCGCCTGAATATATTTTAACCGAAATTTCGCCGCCTGATATCCTTGTCCATTCAGATGCAATTTCCTTGAGCGTTGTCTCCCAGGCAGAACCTGCCGGCGCAACTGTTCCTATCTTTATTTCCTGAGCAAAAGCAGCTGTTGAAATGAATACAAATAAAATAATAAATATCTTTTTCATAATACCCCGCAGTAAAATGCCTGAAACTAATCTACAAGAAAAAAATTATCAATATTTTCCAGATACCAGGCAGCCTTTTGTTTCATTATCGTATTTTCAAGCCTGTTCTCAGGATAACTGTCAATATCAAGTTTCAATGCAGTTTCAAGCATTTTCCTAAATTCTTCAAGACCTTCCCTGGACTGATTTTTAACACTTACTGATGATGCATAAGCAATATATGGAGAAACCCGGCTCCCTTCTGATAACTTCAAGGCTTTTTTAAAGTGATATTCCGCCTTTTCAAGGCTTCCTCCCATTGATTCAGGTATGGAAGCATAATAACGCAGAAAATATTCATGAAGCGCACCGCGTCCCATATCAGGGTCAAGGCTGTATGCTCTGAACATAAGATCTATTGCAGTGTTCCGTAAAGGAGCCAGATGCGGATCAGTCAAATCTATTGTAATTGCGCTCATAAGACCGGCGCCGAGCCAGTAAAGGGAATCAACATCGCTTTCTTCATAATCTGTTTCAATACTTTTTTTGTCAGAAAGATCAATTTTGATTTTATGCTTTAATTCAAGTGATTCTTTCAGGTAGTTGCAACCCCTTATATACATTTTTTTTGCCCGGTCATACATTTCCGACTGCTTTTTCCATTCAGTATAATCAAGCATATCGGCAGGTGTCTGTATGAAAAGGTTTGAATATATAATAAAAAGTTTACCGGCAGAAGCTTTAAGTTCAGGGTTATCCGGATCATTAATAATCAGCATCTCGTTGATTTTCAAAAGAAGAGGAAGCGCGTCCCCGACAAGCCGGGGATCATCATCTGCTGTAAAAACAGCTTCTCCCCCCCCGGAAAAAGATTTTGAAACAGCTTTTACCGCCATTTTGTTAATTGAACAGGAATTTAAAAAAACCAAGGCACCAATCACATAAAAAAGAAAAATAATTTTTTTTATTTTAAAAAGGTCTTTCATTCAATAGCTTCCTTAAAATCAGGGAAACTTCCCTTATATAGTTTAATCCGTTTTGTGAGAAGTGAGTCAAAAGTATTTGCGAAATTTTGTATATCTTTTAAGCTGAAACTGGTCTCTTCATTGATTTTAAGCCCTGATTCTCTCATTACAAGCATAATATTGCGGATTGAAAGTCGCTCCCCTATATTCTCTCTGGTATAAGCAGAACCCCTGTCGTTAATTACACTGACATTTCGCTGCACAAGCTCATGGGCAAGTGGAATATCCCTTGTAATAACAATATCAAATTCACCTGCAAATTCAAGTATATAATTATCTGCGCTGTCAGGGCCTTCTTCAACAATAACATCTGTTATAATACCTGATTTTCTATGAGGTATTTTCCTGTTCGCAACAAGAACAAGAGGCGTTGAAGTCCTTATTGCCGCATTCTCAATTATCTCTCTTATTTTAACGGGACACGAATCAGCATCAATCCATATTTTCATATATTTACCGATGCCCTGTAAAGACAGCCTTTACCTTTTATAGTATAATTATCTGTACAGGCAGGGATCAGGAAACTGTCTCCGTTATTAAACAGGTATGCCTGTTCTTTATCAGCTGTTTTAACACTGCACTGCTCTCCTGTAAAGAAAAAAAGTTCAATACTTTTCTCTGAACCGCTGCTGGTAAAATTCCCGGACTCAAGTGAAATTACAGAAAAAACAAATTCATCCGCAGGTGTTACAAATATTGTTTCAGTATGCGATTTATAAGGTCTCAGTGTTTCAGTATCTGATGGTGAAAATTCCGTTATTTCAAGAAGCAGACTGGTATCGACATGTTTTTTTGTAAGGCCTCCCCTTATAACATTATCGGAACTTGCCATTACCTCAAACCCGGTACCTTTAATGTAGGCATGGAGTTCTCCTGCCGGAATAAAAAGAGCCTCTCCGGGACGCAGTTCCATTAAATTCAGGAAAAGAGGAGACAGCACTCCACAGTCATAACCATAAATTTCAAACAATAAATTTATTGCTTTTTCAATTGGTCCGTTACTTTCAGTGCACTTTTGCAGAGTCTGGTCAATCATTTTTTTAAGTGCAGTTTTATCTGAAAGCAAAAGTACTGCGAAAAGGTCCCTGACGCTGTCCGGGCTGCTGATTCCGGAGGTATTGGTAAGGAAGTTCTGTTTACCGCATCTCTTTCCGCTCTTATCTTTTTCTCTTTCACCCAATAATGGGGCGTATTTTTCTACATCTCTGCAGATATCTTCACCATTTCTAAAACCTTTCATAAGGGAAAAGTCAGTGAGGGCATAAATAAGTTCCGGCTTATGATTGCGGTCTTTATAGTTTCTGCTGCTGCTGTTTATATCTATTTTTCTCTTTTCTTCGTCTGCAAAACCTTTTTCAGCCTCATATTTTGCCGGATGTACCTGTATTGATAAAGCTCTCTCAGCTGCAATAATCTTGAACAAAAAAGGAAGTTTCCCGCCGTATTTTTTACTGCACCTGCTTCCAAGTACTGAAGAGCTGTTTTTTTCTATGAATCGGGATATTCTGACAGCGTTTCCTTCTGAATCAATTACAGACCCTTCCCCTTTTGGGTGGCTTCCGATCCATAGCTCGGCGACAGGTTTACCTTCAAGCTCTTTATTCCCTGTTATTTTCTGTATGCTGTATGGTGAACCCCAGTCATAATCCTTAAGAACAGGAATAAATTTGAATACACGGCATAGAGAATTATCAATACTTTCCATTTAAAAACCCCAATTTAACATTTACCTATTTTAACAATTATTTAATACTATGTATATTTTAAAAATCTAAGTATAACTTGACTATACAGATATTCAATTTATAATGGGGAAAAGGAGAAAAAATTGGAAAAAATTTCAACTTTAGACAAAAACAGAAGACATTACAATCCAAAACTACCGGATTGTCTAAAAGGGAATATTTCAGCTGTATCCTGCAAAGAAATGACTACGGATAAGGAACTTCCTGACAGCAGTGAACTTAAAAAGATTCTGCCGAATACTTTTGGTAAACAATATGTTCAGTTTGCAGCCGAAGGGGGAAATTGTTCAAAAAAACCTCTTAAAGCAGGTGTTGTCCTTTCAGGAGGACAGGCGCCCGGCGGACATAATGTTATAGCAGGGTTATTTGATTCACTTAAACAAATCAGTGAAAAATCACAGCTTATAGGCTTTCTGGGCGGCCCGTCAGGCATTCTTGACAACAAGGCAATAGAGATAACAAAAGAACTGATTGATAACTATAGAAATACAGGCGGATTTGATCTTATCGGGTCGGGAAGGACTAAAATTGAAACGCCGGAACAATTTGAAAAATCTCTGCTGGTCTGTCAGGAAAGAAATCTCGATGCACTTGTAATTATCGGCGGCGATGACTCAAATACAAACGCAGCTCTGCTTGCTGAGTTTTTTGAGGAAAAAAAGTGCAGCACATTGGTGATCGGAGTACCAAAAACCATAGACGGCGACCTTAAATGCGAATATATAGAATCTTCATTCGGATTTGATACAGCGGTAAAAACCTATTCCGAGCTGATAGGGAATATAGCAAGAGACTCCAAATCTGCAGGAAAATACTGGCATTTTATCAAACTTATGGGAAGGGCCGCTTCACACATCGCTCTTGAGTGTGCACTCCAGACACAGCCGAACTGGGCGATAATTTCTGAAGAGGTTGAAACCAATAGACAGTCACTTGAAAGTATAATAAGCGATTTGGCATATATAATTGTCAGAAGAAGCAAAAACGGGGAGAATTTCGGTGTCGTCCTGATTCCGGAAGGACTGATTGAATTTATTCCCGAGGTAGGCATGCTTATCAGGGAGATAAACAAACTTCTTGGTGATAATGAACAGTATTTCACATTAATAAAAGTACTGGAAAAACAGTCTGAATGGCTAAGTGAAAAACTTACTGCCGAATCCGCAAAAGTTTTCAACAGCCTGCCTAAAAATATCCAGCAGCAGCTATTAATGGACAGAGACCCCCACGGGAATGTGCAGGTTTCAAGAATTGATACAGAAAAACTAATAATTCTTATGGTTGAAGAAAAATTAAAAGAGCTTAAATCAAGCGGTGAATACAACGGTAAATTCAGCAGTCAGAGCCATTTCTTCGGTTATGAAGGAAGATGCGCCTTTCCGTCAAATTTTGACGCTGACTACTGCTATTCTCTCGGTTTTGCCGCCACCATATTGATATCAGAAGGGCTTACAGGATATATGACTTCCATAACCGGCCTGTCGAAACCAGTTTCGCAGTGGGTTCCGGGAGGAGTGCCTATTTCAATGCTGATGAACATGGAAGAAAGAAAAGGGAAAATGAAACCTGTAATAAAAAAAGCCCTTGTTGATATAGAAGGGGTACCCTTCAGAACCTTTTCAGCCAGCAGGGATGATTGGGCGATGAATACTTCCTTTATCTATCCTGGAGCAATCCAGTACTTTGGTCCTGATGAAGTCTGTAATACTACAACAATCACATTGAATCTTGAAAAAGGGAATTAAAAAAAGATGCCGTCAGGATACGTGAGACCGACATGGGATGACTACTTTCTTGAAGTGGCAAACGCCATTTCAAAACGTGCAACTTGTGACAGGGGCAGGAGCGGCTGTGTAATAGCCCGTGACAGGAGAATTCTTGTTACCGGCTATGTCGGCTCTCCTGCCGGCCTGCCTCACTGCGATGAAGTTGGCCATAAATTCAAAAAAACCGTACATGAAGATGGACATGTGACTCAGCATTGTGTAAGAACTGTACACGCGGAACAAAATGCGATCTGTCAGGCCGCAAAATTTGGTATACCTATAGAAGGGTCAACTCTTTACTGCAGAATGACACCATGTACAACCTGTGCCATGCTTATTATCAACTGCGGAATTATCCGGGTAGTTTGTGAAAAAAGATACCATTCTGCAGAAGATTCTGAAAAACTTTTTGAAGAAGCAGGCACAATACTTGAATATAAGAGCCGCGATGTTCAGGAATACGAAAATCAGTAAATATCACCAGAACATTACTGATCAATAACAATACTTCTTTTCTCCGGATCCTCTGACATCCTGTAAAATATGGCAGTATTGCCGATAATTCTGACAAGACAACTCTTCGTTCTGTCTGATATCTCTTCCGAAATTGATTTTTTTTCATCTTTAAGATTGACAAATTTTATTTTGATAAGCTCTTTTTTGGCAAGAAGTTCATCAACAGCAGTAAGAACCTGTTCGGTCATGCCGTTTTTACCAACCCATATTACAGGTTTAAGTGTGTTTGATATTTTTGAAAGATTGTATCTGTCTTTACTGGTAAGTTCTTTCATCTGGAACCTTTTTTTTGTTTTATTTTTGGAAAAACCCTTTATAATAATAGTTAAATATCAAGCAACTATCAATCTTAAAGCGGTACAAAATGAACATTATAATCGGGCATACAAATATGGACCTTGACTGCATTGCATCAATAGTAATTGCATCCCGGCTGTTCCCTGACTACAAACCGGTCCGGAGCAGACTTATTCATCCTGTTGCCAAAAATCTGTTTAACATGATGAAGAAAAATCTCAATTTTTCAACAATCAGCGAAGTTGAAAATGAACCAATAGAAAACATCATTATTGTTGATACAAGGTCGCTTCAGCGAATAAGGGAATTCACATCTCTGCTTGATAAAGCAACAGGAACTCTGACTGTCTATGATCACCACCCTTCTGACAGCGATGATATCCCCGGGGCAGTAATAAATTATAAAAACTGCGGATCAAACACAACCCACCTTTGTTCACATTTAATGAACAGAAAAATAAAACTCTCCCCGGAAGAGGCAACTATAGCCTTATCAGGTCTTTTCGCAGATACCGGCAATTTCACACATGAGAACACAACAGAACTTGATTTCACAGCAGCATCTGATCTTTTAAGCCAGGGAGCATCTATTCCGCTTGTAAGGCATTTTTTAAAAAACCTGAAAGAAGAACACCAGATAAATATTTTTCACGAGCTTTTAAACAGGCTTATATACAGAAGCATTCATGGACATGATCTGATCCTGAGTTATATGGAAATTGACGATCAGATACAGGGGCTATCTGCCGTCGTAGAAAAAATATTTGATGTAGAAAATCAGGATGCTTATTTTGCTGTTTTCTACCTGCCTAAAAAAAATAATACATTGATTATTGCCCGCAGCCAGAAGGAATCCATAGACCTCTCACATATCCTCTCTTTTTTTGGCGGCGGCGGACATAAAATGGCTTCTTCCGCAACAATAAAGAATTCTGACGGGAATTCTATCTATAATGAACTGACAGCGCTCCTTGAAAAAACACTTATCTCTGCCAAAACTGCATCAGATTTGATGTCAAAAAATGTCAGGACAATAAATGAAAACATCAAACTTCTTGATGCTTCCATACTTCTTGAGGAAATAAACTGCACCGGTGCACCAGTAATTGACGACAATGGAAGGTTGACAGGTTTTCTTACGCTAAGGGATATAATGAAAGGGAGAAAATCCCAGCAGATGCATGCCCCGGTAAAGGCATATATGGCAAAAAATGTTGTTTCTGTTGACAGCTCATTTACGCTAAACGAGATACAGAAATTACTGTACAAGAAAAATATAGGGCATTTGCCTGTTATGGATAACAATCAAATCAAGGGTATAATAACAAGAACAGATATTCTGCACCACCTTAATGCAGTAAGTCAGTTAAAATCAGCTGCGGTTGTTTGATTTTATTATAGCCGGCTTTGAGTTCGCTGAATAGAAACCGGCGATTAAACAGGATTTCTTATTTTTTTCTTCTGGAATTTACAAACCGCTGAAAATCGTTAATGTTTTTAATTACCAGTTTATCATTTTGTATTTCAATCTTGCGCTGTGTGACAAAATGGTTTATCACCTGTTTACATTCAGAAGTTGAAAGTCCGCACCAGTGTGCAAGATCATCTACATTTGTATTAAGTACAATTTCATTCATTGATTTGGATTCTGCGGACTGGGTTTCTGAGAGCATCAGGAAAACATCAGCCACTTTTGCCTGCGGGTCTGGAAGGGTTAAAATCATGAACCTTCTTTTCTGGTCATAAATTCTTTTAATAAATGTCTGGAGAAGTTTCATGGCAATTTGCGGATTACCCCGGAGCAGAATTTCGAAATTCTTTTTATTAAACTCGAGCACTTCAACATGGTCTATTGCGATTGCACTTGCCGAGCGGGGAGCTTCCTCAAGGATCGCCATTTCACCGAATATTTCTCCGGGATGAAGGATGTCAACTATTTTCTCAATATCCCCCATAATCTTGACAATCTGGACCCTTCCGGACTGGATCAGATAAAATGAATCGCCAGGCTCATATTCACAAAAAATCTGATCTCCTTTCTGAAAAGCTACCTTAAATCTGTCGAATTTTGATAAATCGATATTCATTAATTTCCCCCGAGAGCTTTAAGCGCATTTTTAGCTTTCCGTTTTATTTCAGATCCGTCTTCACACATGGCTATTACTTTTTTATAAAATCCGGCAGCTTTCTGTTTGTCATTCTTTGCATTACAGGATAATCCCAGATAAAGGAGAAATTCCGGTAAATCAGGATGTTTGGGAAATTTCTGTATCATCCCGGTGAAGTGCTTTATACAGTCATCATATTTTTTAAGGAGAAACAGCGATTTGCCTATCTCGTTTACAGCCCTGACCATAAATTCACCGTCAGGATTGTTTGATATATATTGTCTGAAATTATTTATCGCATCTTCATATTTTTCCTGGCTGAAAAAACTTAGCCCGTCATAATATAACTTTGAATCTCTGCTGTCTTCTACCGGGGCAGAAGGTTTTTTAACAGGCTGCGATTTCTGGGCTGAGGATGATGCAGGCGCTCCGCCTTGCGGATATTTTTCTATCTTGATCAGGTACTCTGTTGCCTGACCCTGATAGGAACCGGCAGGATAATATGTAAGATATCTGCGGAATGCATAAAGTGCAGGCTTGTATTTTTGATTTTTATAATAATATTCGCCGATGTTGAACAGGCCTGTTTCTGCATCTGCCTGTTCATCTATTGACATAAGACTTCTTACTTTTTTATGAAGTCTTCTAAGCTGATTTGAGAAAACCTTGAGCATCTGCATATTAATTCTTGGATTTGTATATATAAGATTTTCAAATTCAGGAACAGTAAAAACCATAACTACAGAATCAGTCAATACATCTGCAGTTTCTTCCCTGGGATACCGGCCGAGAGAAGACTTTACTCCGAAAAATTCTCCGGTTTTTACCATTTCACGTATTTCCTGTCCATTTTCTATATCAATGCTTATCAGACTTACCTTTCCAGATTGAAGAATATATATTTTATCGCTGCTGTCACCTTCAAAGTAAATAATTGATTTGGCCTTGTATTTTACAACCTGAGGCACAATACTGCTCCTGTACCGATATTTAATTAAAAATAATTATATTTAAATTATCGGTAATATTTTTTTTAAAAACAATCAATATATTAAATAATAATTGATGTTAAAATGCAAGTAAGATATAATTTCTTAATTAATAAGATATGTTAAAAAAAATCGGCGCAGATATAATAAACACTTTCCGGGAATTTTCATACGCCTCAGGCTTCTTTCTTTCAATAATAAAAGAATCATTTTTTTTCTTGCGGCAGAAACATGTCGGTTCAAGAGTGCTTGTAATGCAGATACTTTTTACCGGTTTTGAAGCTCTCAGTGTAATAAGCCTTCTCGGAATAGCACTTGGTGTTGTAATAATTGTGCAGGGTATTGACTTATTCTCCCAGTTCGGACAGGGAGACCTTATCTATCAAATACTTGTTACAGTTATAACAAAAGAACTCGGGCCGCTTTTAACTGCATTTATAATTATAGCACGTTCAGGTACTGCGATATCAACTGAACTCGGCAATATGGTCGTATCACATGAAATAGAAGCATACATTTCTGTAGGTATTGATCCGATATCCTATCTTGTGGTTCCCAGATTTCTTGGTGTTACAATTTCTTTAATACTTTTAAACCTTTATTTTAATTTTTCAGGTTTAATAGGGTCATTTTTTGTTTCCCAGTTTATTAAACAGGTCACATTTCTGGAATACTTCAGAAGTCTCCTTTTCGAATTAAAATTATCAATAATTATCATATCTTTTTTGAAAAGTTTTCTGTTTGGAGTAATTATTTCTTTTGCCGCGACCTATAACGGCTTTAAAGTTAATGGGGCTACAACAGAAATTCCGCAGGCTGTTATAAAATCTGTCGGACAGGGTTTTTCACTATGTATTATTGCAGATGCTATTATTACATCACTGGGGTATCTATGGTTTTGATATCCATCACATGGGGTATTTATGCCTGATATCAGATATAAAATTGAGCTTAAAAATGTGTCAATAATAAGAAATAATTCAAAAATTCTTGATGATGTTTCATTTAAGGTACCTGAAGGATTGACAACTGTAATTCTGGGACCGCTTGGGTGCGGTAAAAGCACTTTTTTAAAAACACTTGCCTCTATTTACCTGCCGGAAGAGGGAAAACTGATTATAAATGATAAACCTTATAATAATATGTCTCTGGAAAAAATTATGCAGTTCAGAAGGGATACAGGTTTTGTCTTTCAGGACAGCGCACTATGGTCAAACAAATCGCTGTATCAGAACCTCGAACTTCCTCTAATATACCATTATCCTGATTTGACAGCTGATGATGTCAGAAAAAAAATTCAAGGAATACTTGATTCTCTTGGATTTGATGATGATATGAATAAAAGACCTTCGGATATTTCAGCAGGAAACCGTAAACTGATTTCATTTGCCCGTGCTTTTGTAACTGACCCTGCTATACTGATGATTGACGGGCCGGAATCATCTCTGGATTTTTCATCACTTGAAAAGATCAGATCAATAATCAAGGATCTCAAGGAAAAAGGTAAAGCACTTCTGATCTGCACATATGATGAGACAATTACTTCCATGCTTGCTGATTATCTGGTTATTCTTTATAAAAACCGCATATATACACACGGCCCCTACAGGGATATTATCAAGTCAAGCGATCCTGTAATAAAGAAAATATTATCACATGTACTGGATAAAATTTCAAATTTTGATGATGAAATACTGGATTTAATAAATCCTGATTTTTCGTGATTGACAATAAAATTTCAAGAAGGATAGAATAAAAGTATATGAAATTTAAAATTAAATATGCGGATCAGATTGTAGGAGTATTTGTTATTCTTGCATTTGTTTCTATATCGGTCCTCCTGATATTTATGGGCGCAAATCAGAGATGGTTCTCAAAAACCTATTATTTCAATACAAGATTTTTATCGGCAGACGGCCTGAAAGTCGGAATGGCTATCAAGCTGAAAGGTTTTCAGATAGGACAGATAGATAAAATAAGTCTCAGCAACAAGAACGAAGTTGAAGCTGTTTTTTATATTTACAGTGAATATATCGATAAAATACTGCCAAATACAATAATTCAGAAAACTACAAATCCTGTAGGTATCGGCAGTGATCTTCTTATTCACCCGGGCAAAGGGGCTGGAGACCCGCTTCCAGAAAACAGTTTTATTCCATCTTATAACCTTCCCGAAGCAAGAGAGCTGATTAATTCCGGTGCTGTTGATATTCCGCAGGGGGACAGTACGGTAACAAGAATAATCAATCAGATCGATCCCCTGCTGTTCAAGATAAACCTTCTGCTTGATACAATTACAGAACTCTCTTCAACAGTCAACAAAACCATTAAGGGCGAAGATAAGGGACCGGCAGGAAAAATTGTAAAAAATGTTGAAGGAATTACATTTGAGCTGGATAAGATACTTGAAGAAACTTCAAAACAGATTGCAGACCTTCTGGCTAATCTGAAAAACATGTCAGGTAATTTCAGCCTCATGTCAGATCATCTGGCAGATCCCACCGGTATTATTCCCAAGCTTATGGGGCCTGACGGATCTGTGGCAGCCATTCTGAATGACGACAGACAGCTTTATTATCAGCTTACATCAATTCTTGAAAATCTTGACAGGACAATGATTGAACTTAATAATTTTACCGCCTACCTTAATCAGTCAACACCACAGATTACAGGTATTCTTGAAGAAAGCAGGGGGGCTCTTAAGGAGGGGACTGCAGTTCTTGAAGGCCTTAAAAACAATCCCCTTTTGAGAAAAGGGATAACACAGCAGCGGGTACAGGCTGATACGCTGCAAAGTACAAGGGAAGAGGATTTCTGATGAAAAGTAAACATATTTACATTTCCCTGCTCTGTTCATTCTGTATTTCATTTTTTCTCTCATGTTCATCAGCACCGGCAAAGCCTGATGCCGTAACTTCAAGAAAAAACAGGGCTGCCGATATTACAGGATTCGGCAATAATTATTTCATACAGGGACAGTACAATCAGGCTCTTGTGTTCTTTAACCTCGCACTTGATGAAAATACAGCTGTGGATTATGAACCCGGGATATCACGGACAAGCAATTCCATAGGGAAAGTATATCTTGTTACCGGGGAATATGACAAAGCGGAACAATACCTTAATGAAGCATATGAAATTGCAAAGAAACTTGAAAACAGGGAACTGACAGCAATTTCCGCACGGAATATGGCAGAACTTTACATTGAACAGGGGAAAACTGAGGAATCAGATGCTCTGCTGAATGAAGCACTTTCAAATTCAGAATCATATCCTTTGATAAAAGCGGAAGTCTATCATACTGTCGCGATATCGATGAGAAAAAAAGGCAATTTCAGTGAAGCAATTTCATATATTGACAGGGCTTCTGAAATCAACCTCAGGGAAAAAGCACACTCCAGTCTTGCTGCCAACTATTATCTTGCAGCCTCTGTTTATTCAAGACAGAACAATTTCAGCAAATCTGTTGAAATGCTTAAAAAAGCCGTTGATGAAGACAGAATAGTAGAAAACAGCTATGGACTCGCAAAAGACTACAAAGCGTTGGGCATTGTACACCTTAAAAACAACAAACCTGAAGAAGCATACCCTTTTTTCATTAAATCAATCAAAATTTTTGACATAACAGATAATAAATCAGAGATAAAAAGCGTACTCGAATATCTGATTGAAATTTCAACACTTCTTGACCGCCCTCTCGACTCCGCTTATTTCAACGAAAGGCTGACTGAAATAACAGATAAAAAAGATACTTACAAGGCAGCAAGATGAAAACAAGAAAAATAACAGATGCATATAAGGAAATATTATATATACTTTTTTTTATTTTTCTTTCAGCAGGAATAATAACAGCCTCGTCATTTGCAATAGTTACGCCTCTCTGGATAGTTGCAACACGCTTCAAGGGAGCCTTTACGATCCTTTTATTTACAGGAGCTGCAGGCTATATTGTTTATAATGCAGTCACAGGAATAAGAAAAAAAAGATTTTTATTAAAATCTTTCGGAATTTTCATTACAAAATTATTACTCCTGATATCCGCAGCCGTACTTCTTTTATCTTCAATACTACTCCTTGAAAACGGAATTTATCTCCAGGGATTTCTGATTATCGGAACACTTTTTTTAATTTCCGGCTTATTCAGATTTTTTAATATTTAAAATGTTTTCTTCCAGATTTTATATAATAGTTTTAGTATTATTTATAACACCATTTTCTGCATATTCCGAATACCCGTTAATTATTAATCTTGGCAGCGATGATTATATTTTCAGACAAATAACTTCCGACATTACAACATCCTATGTTTTAAATTCTTCAGGCACAGGAGAGGTCCCTCTTGCTTTATACAGCTACAAACCGGAAAGTAATGAAAATCTATTCATGATCGCTTCCCGCCTGAATCTGCCGTATGAAGCTATCACCACTTTAAACAGAATTTCTTCTGTAAGTGAATTCACAAATAAAAAAGAAATATTAATACCAAATCAGCCTGTTTTATTTGTACCTGAAAAGCCGTCTGGCGATGTAGAATATCTTCTTTCAGCCAGAGTGTATGACCGTTCAAATGAAATTCTTGTAAACTACAGAGAAAAAAAAGAAAAATTCACATACATTGTTGACGGAAGATTCAACAATACGGAAAGGGCATTTTTTCTTGATGCTTTTTTCCGTTTTCCGCTGGATAAAGGGAGAATTACATCATATTACGGGATGAGATTGTCCCCGATTACAGGAGAACCGTCTTTTCATTCCGGAATTGACATTGCCGCCCCCGGAGGTACACCGGTTATTGCAGCCGGAAAGGGAATTGTGACTGCATCAGGCTTTGACAAAGTACTTGGCAATTATATTATTATCAAACATCCCGGTACTTACCAAAGTGTATATGGACACTTGAAAAAATCTTTTGTAAAATCAGGCAGTTCTGTTAATGCAGGCACAATTATCGGAGAAGTCGGCAATACGGGATATTCAACAGGACCTCACCTTCATTTTGAAGTAAGGGGCAGAGATAAAGCTGAAGATCCGCTTATACTTATTAATAGGAAAAAGTAATAATATGAGAATTAATACTTTATTTTTAACACTTTTACTATTGTTATCCAGTCAGGTCTTTTCTGAGAATATCCGCGGGCCAGTCAGGAATATTACAGTAATTAATCAGGAATTGTCGAAAACTGATGAAATCAGCATATCTCCTGAAGATATTATTGCCTTCCAGCTTGATAATAACAACAGCCTGCCTGTAAAAATACAGATGGAAATAAGGCTCTCTGAAACACTCAGGGAATATCCCAGTACTTTTGCACTTTTTGTATATAACAATATTTCCCCCGCACCTTCAAATGAAGTATCAAGCTATATTGGAAATACAGTAAAATATTTCGTATTGCCTGATAAAAGCAGATTTTATGTTGAATTCTATTTTACAGCAAACCCATCCAGAAATGAAATAATACCTGGAACTCAAATACTGGCCCCTGATGATTTTAAAAAATCTTTTTTCCCGCTATTACTGACAGTCCTGCCCGTAATGAAAGGTATTCCTGATATGCTTCTTGATGAAACTATCAAAATTAAAACAGTTTTTTTCTATCCTGATAAAGGAGATCTTCTTGTAAGTGTTTTTGAAGGCAAAAAAAACGGATCTGAAAAAACAAAAGATTTCAACTTATTTATTGATAATAAATCCTATGATAATGCTGAATATATCAGTCTTTCTACAGGTGTTAAAAAAATACGGATAGAAAAAGAAGGATATATCCCTTTTGAGCAATCAGTTGTAATCAACAGAAATGAAAAAAGTACATTTTCAGCTGTTCTGGTTAAGAAAATGCCTCATATTGTAATTCTTGCCCCTACTGAGGCAGAAGTTTTTATTGACGGTAATTTGACATCACAAAAAGAACTTACCAATCTTAATGAAGGAGAACATACAATTATTTTCAAGCTGGGACAATACAGCCTCAGCAGGAAAATGACCCTGGAAAACGGTAAAAAATATACCGTAAATTTATTGCTCGATATTGATGTCGCTGTAGAATAAAAAGTATTAAGCTTATATTCATCAGGCCGATAATAAAAGTGTCGTGATAATATAGTTCCCCTCCCAGTTAACTATATTATACTCGATACCTCGAGGTAGACCGGTTCTTTTACAGGGCCGGTCTGTTTTTTATCTTGACAAAGGGCCCCTCTGTTTTTAACCTATGTGCATGTTATTCACTAAAAAACAAAAATTACTTCTTCAGATATTTGTCGGTTTAATCACTTTGTTAACCCTGTTATCAGGTATAACGTTTGGAGTAATATTTGCCCTTACGCGTAATATTTCCGAGTCCAATTCGATCGGGGAATATCACCCTTCGCTTCCATCCCAGATACTTGATATACACGGAAATCTTATAACAGAATTTTTTTCTGATGAGAAAAGGGAGATCATCCCCATAGATGAACTTCCAAGACACCTGATTCAGGCTCTTATTACAAGGGAAGACAGAGATTTTTTTCAGCATAACGGATTCAGCCTTAAAGGGATAATCCGGGCAGCATGGAAAATAATGACACGCCAATATGTATCAGGAGGCAGCACTATAACGCAGCAGGTAGCAGGAAAACATTATGCTGACCGTTCGCAGAAAACCATAAAAAGAAAAATAATTGAATTATGGTGGGCACTTCAGCTTGAAAAGACCCTGAGCAAGTACGAGATTCTTGAATTATACCTTAATGAATCATATTTCGGTCATAACACATACGGAGTAGAAGCTGCATCGCAGTTTTACTTCCGCCATTCTGCAAGAGACCTTACAATAGCTGAATCTGCAATTCTGGTTATACAGCTTGCCAATCCGGCACGTTATTCCCCGATAAAATACCCGGCAAGAGCGCGTGTTATCCAGAAAGAAGTCATTAATCAGATGGTTGACCTGAATTACATAACACGCGAGGAGGCTGAGTTTTCTTTTAATGAATACTGGAATAAAACCTATGATCCGCTCCGTTCTTCTTCCGAAACTGCCTACCTTGTAAAGGATGATAAAGCTCCCTACTTCAGTGAATATATAAGGCAGGAACTGGAAGATATTTTATACGGGTCTCTTGATTATTTCAGAGACGGACTAGTAGTACATACAACACTGGATCTTAAATATCAGCAGAAAGCAGATAAATACATGCAGGATGGTTTTATTTCAATGAATAAAACATATCTTGAAAACGCCGGAACCCGTACAAATTTTGCAGATAAGGAATTTTTACCAATAATTGAAGCACTTGCCTTATTTTTTGATCTTGACAGTATAAGATCAGCCGGTTCACAGGATAAAAAACTTGCTTATGATAATTATTATGATGTAGTTAACCCTGCCCTTAATGCATTCTCATTTCTTTTTGATTCTTCGGATTTAAGATTTATTGCCAGAATGGGACAGGCAAATCAGGCAGGAAAAATAAAACGGAACACTGTTGAAGGTGCTCTTATTTCCATAGATAACGAAACCGGCTATATAAAGGCAATGGTAGGAGGAAGCGATTTCGAAACCAAAAAACTGAACAGGGCTGTACAGGCAAAGGTTATGCCTGGTTCTGCGTTCAAGCCATTGTATTATTCTGCTGCAATATCATCAAAACTGCTTACCCCTTCCTCAATGCTTTATGACAAACCTGTAATGTTCCGAAATGATGACGGTACACCCTATGCACCTAATAATTTTCTTGGAGAATGGAAAGGGCCTGTTTCAGTCAGGTATGCACTTGCAAACTCCATGAATATTCCCTCAATTCAGGTGCTTGATTTTATAGGATTTGACGCAGCAATCAACAGGGCGGCACGCCTTTTGGGAATAAAAGATCCTGATGATATTGCAAATACATTTCCAAGGAAATACCCTCTGGCGTTAGGCATTATAGGGGTAGCGCCCATTCAGATGGCTAAAGCATTTGCCACATTTCCAAATCAGGGCAAAGAAGTTACACCGATTGGAATCCGCTATATTGAAGACAGAAGCGGAAAAATAATTCTTGAGCCGGAAAGGGAATTAAGGGCAAATCAAAAACGCGAAGGCGAACGGATACAGATTATGAGCCAGCAGGCTGCCTATATTATGGTTGACATGCTGAAAAGCACTGTAGAATACGGAACACTTGCCAACAGAAGGAGGCTTGTTAACGGTTTTCCAATGGCTTTTGGAGGGAAAACCGGCACAACTCAAAACTGGTCCGATGCGTGGACAGTCGGGTTTTCACCTTATATGACTACAGCAATATGGTTCGGTTTTGATATGCCTGGAAACTCTCTGGGTCTGAATCAGACTGGTGCTCAGGCGGCTGGGCCTGTCTGGGCAAGATATATGAAAGATGTTCATGAAAACAATCCCGAAATGCCGCCAGTGGAGTTTAAAAAACCTGGCGGCCTTGTAGAACTTTCTGTATGTTCTGTATCAGGGATGCTGCCGACAGAATACTGTAATGAAGGAACAAAATCAGAAATATTCATTGCCGGAACTGAACCAAGAAAATTTTGTACACTGCATCAGTTTAAATCTGACAGAAATGAAGAACTTATCAAAAAAATGCAGAACAATTTTTACACAGGATCTGTTGATCTTGAAAATCTGGAAAAAGAAATACTTAATTTACAGGATTATGAGACACTGAAGTCAATGTCGGAAATGGACAATAAACCATCCGGGGTAGAGACTAACTCTGATAATTCAGGTAATATAAGTACGGATTTGCTTGATTGATGATACAGGGTGGCTGTTTATGGAAGTAAAAATTGAAGATATCATCCTGAAAAAAAGGATTAGAAAAAACCTTGGAGACCTTCAGCCGCTTATGGACAGCATGGGTAAATTCGGCCAGTTGAACTCCATTGTGCTGAATTCCAAAATGCACCTTATAGCTGGACAGAGAAGATATGAATCAGCGAAGCGCCTGGGCTGGAAATATATAAATGCTGTTATTATTGAAGTCAACAGCAAAGCAGATCTTCTTGAAATGGAAATCGAAGAAAACATACAAAGAAAAGATTTTACTGCGGATGAAATTTCAGATGCTTACAAAAAACTTTCAAGGCTGAAAAGCAAAAATATATTCAGACGCATCATGGGATTTTTATCCGATCTTATCAGTAAATTATTTTTTAAACTCAAGAAAAAAAGACAAAATAAAAAATTCAAATAAACTTACTGGCAAGGTTTTAACGGTATTTTTTAAAATCATCAATAATTGACATCTTTTTAAGCTTAAGAAGCGCTTTTTCCTGGATCTGTCTTACTCTTTCCCTTGTTATCCCCAGTATCTCTCCTGTTTCCTGGAGAGTGTGAGGGCCGTCACCTTCAAAACCGTATCTGAGCATTATAATCATTTTTTCTCTGTCAGAAAGCTGTTCAAGTATTTTGACCATTGTTTCATGAAGCATTTTTTGAAAAACTGTTTCGAGAGGGCTTAGGGTCTTTTCATCCCTCAGAAAATCTCCCAGTTTTGTTGTACTGCCGTCATCAATTATTGTATCAAGTGAAGATGTCTCATTGGAATACTGCATGACTTCCTCAACCCTTTCAGGAGTCATATTTACGTATTTGCTGATTTCATGATAATCAGGTTCTTTTCCATTTTCTTTTGTAAGCTGTTTTGCAACAAGATAGCATTTTTTTATTGTATTCAGCATATGTATGGGTAGTCTTATTGTCCGTCCTTTATTTGCAAGAGCTTTAATTATTGCCTGTTTTATCCACCATGTTCCATATGTTGAAAACCTGCAGCCCCGTGTATAATCGAATCGCTCCACAGCTTCAATAAGGCCTATATTTCCTTCATCTATCAGATCAAGAAGAGTAAGGCCCCTGTACTGGTATTTCTTGGCAATAGAGACAACAAGTCGCAGATTAGCTCTGATCATTCTGGACTTGGAATGATTAAGCTTTTCTTTTGTTTTGAGAATCAGATTATTGTCATCCGGGGTTTTGCTGTATATCTCTTCAAGGGCATTTTTATAATTTACAATTTCCTTGCCAAGTTCATATTCTTCGGAAATTGTGAGGAGTTTGATTTTTGAAATTTGTTTCAGATAAAGAAGTAACGGATCCGGGTTTTTAGTTCTCTCTTTTTTTATGTTATTAAACTTCCCGCTGCCGTTATTATTGTCATTTTCATTATTGAGTATATTTTTCCCGGCTTCTATTTTTTTCATTTATTGTACCTGTAAAAAAATCAAAGTCTGGGAGCTTTCTCCACATCAATAGGCTGACCATCTTTATAAACTGAGAAAAACATTGCCGGCTTATTGTCATAAACATTAAACCCTATTATGCCTAATTCCGAGCCTGGCGCAACCGAATCTCCGACAGTCACATTTGTTTTTTCACTTCCACCGTAAACATACACATATCCTGAAACAGATTCAACAAAAATTACTCTGCCGAATCCCCTGTAAGGCCCTTCCCATACAACTTTCCCCGAAGATACAGAATATACAACATCTCCGATTTTAGCAGAAATACGGGATCCCTGAAGTTTTCCTGACATTTTTTTCATCTCGCCGTTTACTGGCCAGTAATATCCGTTTTTTCCGTTCTCGATTTTTTTCCCTTCAGCAATGCCTGATTCAGTATTGTTTTTTTCGATAGTATTCGGGATATTTTTATCATCCGGAACAGGTATCTTTATTTTCTGTCCGATCTTAATTACTGTTTTGTTTGTAAAACTGTTCTCTGACAGAAGAGTCTCGATTTCAATTTTGTTTTCTCTTGCGATACTGTAAAGTGTATCTCCCTTGGATACAACATATTCCTTACTATCCAGAGTTTTTGTTTCGGGTATTATAAGTTTGTATCCGGCTTTAATTCTTGATGGATCATCAATCTTGTTTTCTATAAGTATTTTATCAAGTGAAACATTGTACAATCTTGATATACTGTATAATGTTTCCCCTTTTTTAACAGGATGAATCCTCTCTCCTGCATAAACTGAAATATTTGCAATATGTATCAGAATTAAAGCAAAAATCCATTTCTGCATTAATGTTCCTTGTATTTAAGATATATATGATATAAACGTATTAATAGAATCGGAAAAGGTCCGCTTAAACTGAAGTCAATATCCCTGCATGATGAAATTTACAAATATCAGAAAATCAATAATCTGTCATATTCCCTCCGGCAGATTTTTTAATCCTTTAGGACGAACCCTCCATTTTATACGAAAAAGACCGCACCTGACGGTGCAGTCCTTTTTCGGGCTGGCCGGATTCGAACCGGCGGCCTCTTGGTCCCGAACCAAGCGCGCTACCAACTGCGCTACAGCCCGTAGTTTACATTTAATTTATTTCAGGTTGAATATTGACAGTAAGGTATTCAACAAATGAAAAGCTGAGTCAATATACATAAAATATTATTTTTTGTCTATTTTGATTGCTTCATTTTAATAAAATAATTACCAAAATAAACATCGATCTGTTTAATTTAAGTCATAAACACAGGACAGGAACTTTCAATACTTTTTATTTTTCCCTTGATTGTTTATTAAGAATATCAAGAATGTCATTCCGGTCAGGCGCATTAAATGAACTCATTGATACTTTAATTTTTTTCCCGTTATCCAATAATATAATTAAAAGGTTTTTTTCGCTGTATACCTTCAGGATTTCGTTATAATTTACATTAAGTATGCTCTGAAACGGAGCAATTCTGATTTCGCATCTGTCTTCAAATGTTTTCAGCACTGTCATATTTCTGTAAATAAAATATAAAAACATGGGAATAAATAAAACTACAGCAATTTTTTTCTCCGGGAAAAAAAAGGAAATCAGTAATATTCCTGTGGCGGCAAATGACAGCCACAAATAAAATTTTATCAACAGACTGTTGTATTTGAATTCCCTCATTTATACTCCTGAAAATATATACCTTATAAAAACCTGAATATCCCATAAATTTGATAATATCAGAAACATTATAACCATTTTACCGGTATAATCAACATTTTACATGATGAATAATGACTATCCCGGTTAAACAGTAAAGATCAGAAACCCGGAAAGCTCTGCGTTTATAAAATTTTATTATACTCAGATGAAAACCAGTAATTTTTCAGATGGAACCAGACAATTGTTACTTTTACAGATTAAAGTTCATTTAATTCATCACTCGATGGTAAAAACCAGGCAGTTAGATCACCCCCGGTTTAGTCTCCGTTTAATTCTGCTCCGCTTTCTGTATATTCGGATGTAATGTAAGAATAAATATGCCAGCTCTGTGGGATCCGGTCTTACCAATGGCATATAATTTTACCGCTTTGTGCGTTGATAAACCCTTACCAGAGAAATATCAAATGCTTTCAATCTTTTTGAGATATTTTTAATCATTGATTATTTATTGTTTTGCAATCAGTTTTGCAAACTGGCTTTTTTAGACTCTATCTGGCAAAACAGGCAGTATCTCAGATAAAAAAGGACAAAACACTATCCGTTCTGATCTTTAGAAACAGAATAAATATCCAGTTCATTATTATTCAAGATACATATTTTAAATTTCCTGAGAAGAATCTTTCTTATCAAATATTTTTCTGATAATCAAAACCAGATCATTTTTATATAAAGGTTTCATTATTATGTTCTTGATACCCAGTTTTTTCGCTTCTGCCATATCAATTACAGAACTGTATCCGGTAGTAATGATAACAGGCATTTCAGGACGGACAGCCAGTATTTTTGCAGATAACTCCAGTCCGGTCATTTTAGGCATTGTTTGATCAGTAATCAGCAGGTCAAATGAATATGGATCCCGCCGGAATAAACTGAAAGCCTCCTCAGATATGAGAACTGAGGATACCCGGTATCCCAATGATTCAAGATTTTTCTTCAGTACGTTTAAAAGCTCTTTTTCATCATCAACAATCAGGATACGCTCATTACCTCTAAGGTCAGAATCATTATTCATTATCCAATTATTATCTTCCGGTTCATCCCCAACAACAGGTAACAGTACCTCAAATATTGTACCTTTACCGACATCGCTTCTCACCTTCACTCCACCATGATGATTAAGCAGAATTCCGTGAACAACAGATAAACCAAGACCGGTGCCCTTCCCTTTCTCCTTGGTTGTAAAAAAGGGTTCAAATATTCGTGAAATAATTTCCTTATCAATTCCACTTCCCGTATCTTTTATTGTCAGGCACGCATACAATCCGGGAGATAAATCAGGATAATCTACTTTATGCTCCTGTGACAAGAGAATTGGGGCAAGTGAAACAATTATTTCTCCTTTTTCTTCAAATAGAGCATGAAATGAGTTGGTTATAAGATTCATGATAATTTGATGTATTTGAGTCTTATCTGCCAGAACAATTCCAGTTTTATTATCAATATGTGTAACAAGACGCACAGTTGCAGGCAGTGTTTGTTTAAGAAGATCAAGTGCCTCCTGAACTACTTTATCACTGGACAGTCTTTTTTTCTCTGTTTGCATTTTCCGGCTGAAAGTCAGAATTTGATCTGTAAGATCTTTACCCCTATCAATTGCCGAAAGAGTCGCATCTAAATAAATCTGCAGGTCTGAATCATTTTTAACGGAATCTTTCACAAGTTCCGTGTATCCAAGAATCACACCGAGTATGTTATTATAATCATGGGCAATACCGCCGGCAAGCGTTCCAATTGATTCCATTTTCTGAGACTGTATGAGCTGATCTTCTGTCCTTCTGATAGATTTAATCATATTACCCAGTATAATACCTAATTCACGGGTTTCCTGAGTTCCGCTTACAGGTATTTCAGTACTGAAAATACCCTCATTTTTGATCTTCAGCGCAGCCTGCATTAGTTTTCCAAGCGGCAAGGCAAGATTTCTGGACAATATAAGTGACAACATAATAGCGGCAAACAGATAAACAAGTGATAAAAGAAATATCTGACGGCCAATAGCTCTTACTGGTTCCTTAACATCGTCAAGATATAAAGAAGTTGCAATATACCAATCCAAAGGTTCAAAATATACGATATATGACTGTTTTTTTAAATAATTCTTGTCTTCAGATGATATTCTGTTCCAATAATACTCGTATGGGATATCCGGAGTTTTCGATGCGAGCATCATTTCATCCATAATCAGTTTTCCGGTTACAGGATCAATGATAGACGAGCCGTTGATTCCTGAAAGTGTAGGATGAATCAGAATGTTTTTTTCTCCGTCAAAAACAAACATGTAGCCACTTTCTGCAAATTCAACCTTTGAAAAAGCGACTTTCAGCTCTTCAAGAATATTTTCAACCAGTCTTTGTGCATCTACTTCAACATCATCAAGATAGACACCTGTCCCAATTATCCAGTTCCATTCATTAAAAAGCTTTACATAGGATAACTTGGGCTGCGGTTTTGAAAGAGTTTTTTCATCTAAAGGTTTAGGCCAAAAATAATCTGTATATCCATCACCTGATTCGTTGCATATATCGACAAATGAAACAAATAGGTTTTTTCCATTTACAGCCGTATAATAGGCATTACTGTCCAATACGGTCCCTTCCAGTTTCGGTAATAACGGATGCATTATCATTTTCGGAAATGGTTTACCTGTATCATTAATCCAGAAGTATCCAGTCCCATTGTCATATCTGAAATTTCTTATTTCTTCAATCGCCAGCTTTTTTGCTTCGCTTTCTGACAATAATCCCTTTGAATATTTCCTGTAATAACCTGATAAAACAGAATCACAAATATTTATCATATTTTTCAGTTCAGATTTGCGCATATCAAGCGAAATATTTTTATGATACTGAATACTCTCATATGCAATATCTATATAGCTCTTCACGGTTTTTATCATATTTTTGGAGTTGTCATTCTGCCAAATTAAAAATTCTTTTTCTGTCAATACCATGATGAGGTACATGTATGAAAGAGTTGTCATTATCACTATTGTCAAAATACCAAACAGGATTCTGGATTTAAGAGATTTAAGAGATTTAAGAGATTTAAGAGATTTAAGCATTTTCACCTCTTTAATTATCTTACATAATAATGATAGACAAAGGTATTTTCAAATACAAATAATTATATTAAAATCTTTTTATCTTACAAATTATCAAGCATCCAATGATACACAAGATCTTTTTTTATCAGATAGCAAATAACGCCTATAAAAGTAAGCAGATTTGACAATTATCACATCTAAAATAAAAATAATTGTGATTCTTCTGGATGACTTATTTTTTCCTGCCAGTATTTTCTTTCATCCCTCTCCACGGCTTTTGTCTTATGGGAATGAATGTAACGCAGAATAACATCCATATTTTTTGTATTGAAATAGATAATCCGCCCCCTGTTCCCTCCCAAGTCCACAGCGTCTAAAAATATTTTCTCAGTTTTCAGAAATTCAATAATGAATTTCTGATTAATATCAGATATTTTAAAAAAATCATCTTTTTCATCAAAATCAAGGACTGCAGCTCCTCCGAAAACTTTTGCCCTTATCTGTGAGCGTATGGCTCCCTTCTTCATCATATCATTGATTAAAAGCTCCATTGAATTAATGCCGTACCTTCCCGCTTCGGAAAGCAGAAGAGGAGGATGAGCCTTTGGATAGCGGGGAGCTGCCAGCAGAAAATGATTCATACCTGCCACTGAATTTTCCCGATCATAAAGACAGGCTGAAACGCAGGAACCCAAAAGAGTCTGGATTATTAAAGGCTTTGATGAACAATAGAATTCTCCTGGGTGAATTACAAAAAGATCAAGATCTGAAGGCAGATGTTTAAGTGAATGTTTTAAAAAATTACTTCGATTAATAATCATGTATTAATTATTACGTACTTGATAATTTATTACGAACATATTCAGGTATATCTTTTAGTGGGAGGACACAATCAGATGCTCCCAGATTAATTGCTTCCTTTGGCATTCCCCATACAATAGAGGAAGCCTCATCCTGCGCAATTGTATAACCGCCGGCATTCTTTATCTTAAGCAATCCCTGTGCCCCATCCTTTCCCATTCCCGTGAGAAGAATGCCAATACAGTTCCGTCCAGCCTGCATGGCAACGGATTCAAACATGGTATCTACTGCAGGCCGCTGGTTGCATACTTTCGGGCCGGAAACGATTCTTAAAGTTCTTTCAGTACCTTGAGTCCTGAGAAGCATATGGTAATTCCCAGGAGCGATGTAAATTGTTCCTGAAAGAAGTCGTTCCCCGTTTTCTGCTTCTTTCACCATCACCTGACATATATCATTCAACCGGGACGCAAAAGTCGCGGTAAACCTTTCTGGCATATGTATCACTACCAGAGTGGGAGGGAAATCCTGATACCAGTTTTTAAATATTTCTTCGAGGGCAATAGTTCCCCCTGTGGAAGCTCCAACCGCAATCAGTTGATTAGTTGTTTTAAGTGTTGCCAGATAACTCTTTTGTCCCTTTTTCCCTGTTATAGCTGTTTCCTGCAGTTTTTTTGAATTGGCCTGGAGTTTCGAAAGATCAACTTCATTGGCAGAGATGATTCGATCTATTAGAATATCAACTACTTCCTCTATACTGAAAGGTCCACCCGGTTTGGGAACCACGTCCACAGCTCCCAATTCCAGGGCTTCCATGGCAGCCTTACTGGAAGATTTTGCCAGTGAAGAGACAATTATGACCGGTTTGGGATAATATTTCATTAACTGCCGGAGAAATGTCAATCCGTCCATTCTGGGCATTTCAATATCAAGAGTAATAACATCAACATCAGTTTTTTCAAGCTTATCCCGCGCAACATAGGGATCAATTGCGCTTCCCACAACTTCGATTCTTGGATCCCTGGAAAGCTTTTCCGTAAGGATCTCACGGACAATTGCTGAGTCATCCACTATCAGCACTTTAATTTTACTCATAAATTCAAACCGTCCTTATAAACATGGAATGGCCCATTTTCTTAAGCTGTGGAGGGGGATTTAAAAGTGCTTCCGTATGTCCCACAAACAATAGCCCGCCAATTTTTAAATTATGAACCAGATTATCAATGACCTGTTGTCGACCCGAATCATCAAAATAAATCATTACATTGCGGCAAAAAATATAGTCAAATAATTCACTGAACCTTATATCTTCAAATAAATTCAGCTTTTTAATCCTGAGGTATTGCCTGAGTTCTTTTCTTATTTGATAGGAATCATTATCACGTTTCTGAAAATATTTGAGGATATGGGCACGTGAGGTATTTGAAAACTTACCGGAAGAATAAACTCCCTTGTTCATTACCTTGAGGACCTGAGCATTCACATCAGAGCTGACTATCGTAAAATCCTCGATTCCCTTCTCCAGAAGCGTGATGGCAATGGAATAAGGTTCCTCTCCAGTAGAACTTGCAGCGCACCAGATTAATGGTGCCTCAGTCTTTTTCTTAGTTATTTCTTCAGAGAGAATTTCAAAATGAGATTCTTCCCGGAAAAAAAATGTATGACCTACCGTAATCGTTTTAAGCAACAGGTCCACTGCTGGCGGATAACCTCTTGAAACCTGATCATAAAAGTCCCACAGATTCCCTGTAATAGCAGATAGCTTGTCGAGTTTGGCTTTTAAAAGGTAAAGCTTTAACGAGTCATAGTATATACCATAGTTGCGGTAAATCAGTTCGCTATACTTTGAAAGAAGCTCCCTATTTACAGGTTCTGATTTATTGTTTTCAGGAGCTTTAAACATTATTTATCATCCACATCCTGAAATTCTTCATCGTCATCCAGCGGGATTCTGTAATTCTTACTTTCATTATTAGCCGAAATAGCCAGCCTCTCCTGATTTTTAGGTAACTGATACATACGGCCTCCTTTGGAAATTAACCCCTGAGTGTTCCTTATTTTATCAGATTCACTCCGTTTGGATTTAGGAGCGGATTTCTTCATTGAAACTGCAGACTGGTTAACAGCTCCCATCACCAGAACAGACAGTTCTGTAACCATCTCATTCAGGCCTTCCACCTGGGATTTAAGCTCTTCCGCTGCGCTGGCTGTCTCTTCAGAACTTGCCGCATTCTGCTGAACAACAGTGTCAAACTGGATAATTGCAGTGTTTGTCTGGCTGATTCCCATGTCCTGCTGACGGCTTGCCGTCTCAACCTCTTTAGTCATCTCGTTTACCTTTTTGGAGTTGGTAGTAATTTCCTTAAAAACTTCAGCCAGTTCGTTTGCAAGATTGAGGCCTTCCTGGCTTTTCTGCAGTGAAGTCTTGATCATCTGGGCAGTCTCCTTGGCGCTGGAAGCACTCCTGTTGGCCAGATTTTTTACCTCATCGGCAACAACTGCAAATCCCAGGCCCGCTTCCCCGGCCCGCGCTGCTTCAACCGCGGCGTTTAATGCCAGCATATTTGTCTGAAAGGCAATGTCATCAATCACATCGATAACAGCGCTGATATCGTCAGCAGATTTACCAATCTCGGTCATTGCTATCAGCATTTTATCCATCTGCTCCGATCCCTGAACTGAAGCATCAGAACTCTTGGCTGCAAGAAGACTTGCCTCCTTGGCGTTTTCCACATTCTGTTTTACCATGGATGCCAATTCCTCCATGGAACTTGTAGTCTCTTCGATTCCGGAGGCCTGTTCTGTTGCCCCGCTTGCTATCTGCTGGGCACTGACCGAAAGCTGATTGGAAGCGTTTCCTATCTGATCCGATCCGTTGGTCAAAGAATCAACTATCCGCAATATCGGCTTTGTTATAGACCGGGAAAGGATAATCCCGAGAATTATAGCCAGAAGAAAGCCGGCTGCAACTGTTATGAGAATTATTATATTCATCAGGTCAGAGTTAGCGACCTTTTTGCTCACTACCTGATTGCCATAGTAATCCTCTACATATTCTGCTAATACATGCAGGCTCAGAACGGCATCATCAAGTGCTTTGGGCCTCTCACCACGCAAAAAACCCTCCGCCATGATATTGCCATAGGTAACATCATCAAGCCCCTGAGCTTTGTACTGCCTTGCCTGTTCCACATAAATATCATCCAGTTTGGCAGCTAAAGCCACCTTCTGAAGAAAATCCTGATATAGCTCAGCTTCTTTCGCTGTTTTTGGGATCTGATCATATACTGCAAGTAATTTTTTCCGTTCATCCCGCTGCTTATCAATACCTTCCAGCTCTGCCTCAAATTCCTTTTGACTCAGCTGCGGCAATGCCAAAATACACAGGTTTTCACTAATCTTTTCCACACTGAGAAGAATCCTGTTCAGACCTACGATGGACGGAATATCCACGGTTTTTATACCTGTCAGTGAAGAGGAAGCGCTCCTTAATCCCCAGACACCTACAGAACCCACCACCAGTGTTATTAATCCTATCGCAATAAAACCGGTTATCAATTTAACTGATAAACTTATTTTCATTTTTCACTCCTTTCATTTGTCGCGCATTTAGATGCGACTTTTTTTATTTGTACAAACTCTTCATCATTGAGAATCTTGATGACATCAAGTATGATTTTCATTCCCTCAGGAGTATCAGCAACTCCTTTTATGTACTCTGCCTTGACCTTGGAATTGATGTACGGCAAAGGATTAATCTTCTCTTCCGGTATGGGAATTACTTCATGGATTGCATCAACCACAAGTCCCATAAGCATCATGTCTCCATCCAGATTAACTTCAACAACTATAATGGTTGTCCTCTTGTGGTATTCATTAAACGGAAGGCCGAATTTAAGTCTCAGATCAATAATAGGAATAATCTGTCCCCTGAGGTTGATCACCCCACGTATAAAATCCGGGGTCTGGGGCAAGGGTGTGATATCTGTCATACCCATCAGTTCCTTGACCTTAAGAATCTCCATGCAGTAACTTTCACCAGCCAGGGTAAAGTTCATAAAACGCGAACCTGCTGAAGTTCTTCTTCTGCTGTTCTCCATAATTTTCTCCTTATTCAATTTTTCAGATAAGCTTTTTGATTGCCCCCAGAAGCCTATCAGGCTCACATGGCTTAACAATCCAGCCGGATGCCCCCAACTCCCGTCCTTTTTGCTTTAGTTCTTCCTTTGTCTCAGTTGTGAGCATAAGTATCGGTGTGGATGTGTAAGAAGGTAATTGCCTGATTTCATCAAGCAGGGTTATACCATCCATTTCAGGCATATTGACATCCAGCAAAAAAAGATCAACCTGCTGAGAGTTCAGTTTTTCCAGTGCCCTGACTCCATTTTCTGCCTCAATAACAGTATATTCTCCAACTAAAGCGTTTTTTAATATGTTTCTTATAGAAGTAGAATCATCAACGAGCATTATGGTTTTCATAAAAATCCCTCCTTAAAATAACTCAAAATCGTTATTACTCCTCTGCAGGTCAATTTTTTCAGCTAGCCCCAGACTTTTAATGGCAACTTCCAAAGCGTCTAACTCCCTGGAAGTTGTAAGCCGTTTGCGAAACCGTTCTATACTGTCAGTTTCCCTGAATTCAACATTTGATTCCTGGTGGTTTCGGATGAGTTCTGTTAACATTTTTAAAAAATCTTCCGTGACAAGATCAAGATTTTCCACTTCCTGAATAATTATTGCATGAAGCATTGACAGGGGAAAAAGATCATTCATGTTTCCTTCCAGTCCTTTAATAAACTGAAGTATTCCTGAATACAGATTCTTGAATTGACTGTAATGTCTGATAATGATTTCATTAAGATCATTAAAGGTTTCTTTTTCTTCATGGACCATGGTGGTAAGGCTGTTTTTATTATCCTCAAGTTCCAGGTAGACAGAGCTGAATATCCCCTTGCTTGAATCCGCAGTGACTCTGATATCCTTGAGAAATTTCTGAGTCTCGTGAGCCAGTTTCTGTATTTCGTTGGCTATTACTTTAAAACCATTGCCCTTAACTCCAGCCCGGGCCGACTCAATTGAAGCATTAATGGATAAAATATGAACACGCTCTGCTATGTCGGAAATATCACCTGTGAGTTTAAAAATGGAATCAAGGACAGCTTTGAGGCTTTTAAATTTATTTTCAAAAACAGTAAAAGCATCAACAGATTTTTGGGCAACCAGATTTATATCAACCTGTAATTTATCTACATTGCCCGTCATTATATCAAGAGAGGATGAATTTATGATCTCCTGATCATGTTCCTGAACCTGTGCTATAAAATCTTTCATACCTGTTTTAATGACAACAAGACTCTCAGACATGGGTTCAGTGGTTTTATTCAGGTAGTCAACAATGCTTTTGAAAAGTGAGGGTATTGCTTTTTCATAAACCCCTATTTCCCCGATTAATACAGGACTTATTTTTTCAAGTTCCTCACTGTATCCGTTTCCCTGGATTGGTATTTTTTCGGTTACAGGTGGAGCTATCTCCTGTTTAATTGATGACACCTCTGTTTGATTAGTCTGTGGAATATATCCAGGTAAAGGTATGCGGATTAACAAAAAAATACCCGTAATGCCTGTAATGAACGATAAAACAGACAGAACCAGAGCAAATGTATTAATAGTCCCTAAATAAAAAACAACAAGCGCTTCAAGTCCGGTTAGCCCTGTTACAGCTAATAATATCGCCCAATTTTTCAATTATCAGCCTCCAGTAAGCTGAGTTCTATTATCTGGTCCACATCCAGAACAAGACCTATCTTTCCTCCACCCAGAACTGTCCCTGAAGTTACTCCTTTCATTTTTTTGAACCGGGAGCCCAACGATTTTATGACAACTTCCCTTTTGGCAATAATCTCATCCACCAGAAGAAGAAATTTTCTTTTATCGGAACTTTCAGTTAATATTCCAATTACATTTTGCTCCGGAGGTGGGGGACTCATCCCTAATACCTGATGCATCCGCAGTACCAAGACAACACCTCCCCTCATGTCTATCATTTCTACTTTTCCATTTATTGTGTAAATCCTGGAGGTATTTACTTTAAATGCCTCAATTACAGAGCTGATAGGAAAAATAAAGAGATTTTCCCCAATCCGTGAAATCATCCCATCAATAATTGCTGTGCTTAAGGGAAAAGAAAGGTGAAAATAGGTGTAATTTCCCGGTTTGGTTTCAATTTCAATCTTTCCGCGATTATTTGCGATTGCCGAACGGACAATATCCATACCTACACCGCGCCCTGATATAAGATCAATATTTTCACGGGTACTGAATCCTGAGGTAAATATTAGCCCGTGTACCTGGGAATCACTCATTGATTCAGCTGCTTCGGGCCGTATAAATCCCTTGGCAATTGCTTTTGCAAGGATTTTTTCCCGGCTCAGTCCTGCTCCATCATCACCTATGGTTATAACAATAATATTCCCCAGCCTTTTAGCTCCAAGAAATATTGTACCCTGGGGATCCTTTCCAGCCTGTTGTCTGATTTCCGTTGTTTCAATTCCATGATCCAAAGAGTTCCGAATCAGGTGGATCAGCGGTTCTTCTAGTTTTTCAATAAGATTCCTGTCAATTTCCAGATCCTCTCCAAATATTTCCAGTTTGACCGGTTTATTGAGTTTTTTACTTAAATCCCTGATAACCCGCTTGATGTTACTGAACAGGGTCTGAACTGTTTCTGTACGCAATTCCATTGCACCGAACTGGATGCTGCGGGTGATTTTTCTCATCTGAACAAGCGCAGGAGTATTTTCTGTTATCTGTCCCATGGAAATCAGAAGCTCTCCAATCATATCTACCAGAAAGTTGACCTTGGATGCCCGAACCTTAATAATCGGGTCTGTGGTTGCAATTTCGGAACGGCTCTGAACCGGTGCCTCTGTTTTTTGTTTTCCAAGGGTTTCCTGAAGTTCCTGGGATGTAAGATAATTCTCTACTACGGCTATTTCTCCGAATTTTTTTGTATATGCCGATTCTTTCTGTTTTTGAAGAATCTGCTCCTTATCTGTTTCATTCAGTTTACCTTCCTGGACCAGGATATTGCCAAGGGCTGATTTTGTCTGGTATGAGAGTTTCTCCAGTTTCTGAAAGTATAAATCCATTGAAACATTGCTGGAAACAAGATAGTCCCCGGTTTTAAGTTTATTGACAATCTGCAGGGACATATCCAGTCCTTCAAGGAGCATTTCTATTATTTCAGAATTCGGTTCCAGTTTTTTACTTCTGAGAGAGTCAAGCAAATTTTCAATGTTGTGTGTTAATTCTCCCAGAGAAGCAATTTTAAGAAAACCGCATTCACCTTTAATTGTATGAAACACACGGAAAAGCTTATTTATCAGATCAAGATTTGTAAAATCCTGTTCAAGATCAAGTATCAGTGTCTGGGCCTGAACCAGCCGGTCAGACGCTTCGGCGATAAATATCTGAAATGATTCATCATCATGATAAATACCTGAAGCCTGTATACCCTCCCTTATTGTGCTGCCAATTAATTTTTTCATCCGCTCTTTTAAATCCTTAACAGCGTCAGATGAGCTGTCTGGATCCATACACTGGAGAAGATCAATACCCTGGGTTAAATTATCCATAAAACCGGGTTGTCCTGCCTTGTTCATCTCGGCTCTGATTAAATTCAGAAGCCATTGAATCAATTCATAGGGCTCTTCCTGTTCAAGATAAAAATCTGTTAGAAGAGCGACGGAATCCTCAATGTCTGAAAGAAGCAAAAAATCTCCTGTGTCATAATTCAATAAAGCATTGGTGACAACATTAAACTGTTCTTCTAGTGTCATGGATAATCCTTATTTTTGGTAAAATATGCATTTTATTTAAATGTATACTACCAATATTTTTTATATATAAAATTTATTAACATTTTGTGTGATATAGTAATTTGCGAAGGGATGAAATAGATTTATTCATTTTTTAAATTTTTTATCTCCTTTTATTTAAAAATATCTCAAATTATGTATATATTTTAATATGTAATATTTCAAATATAAACTACAAAATATACATTAAAAACCTATAAAGTCAATATGATTAAAAACTTATTTAAATATATTTTCATACAACTATTAATAATTATACGAAAAATAATTAAAAAATGTGTTTTGTATTATATATTTTTCTGAAATTTTCTGGATTTAACGGTTCCCCCAGAAAGAACCCTTGATATTGTGAACAGCCTTTTCTTTTAAGAATCTTGAATTGCTTCTCTGACTCTATTCCTTTTGCTGCCACATCCAGGGATAATGTCTGAGCTAACGAAATAATCATTTCGATTATTGCTAAAGTTTTCTTGCTTTCTCCTAAATAAGTAATAAATGATTTATCTATTTTTAAAATGTCTACTGGATAATCTTTTAACTTGGAGAGAGAAGAAGAACCAGTTCCAAAATCATCAATGGCAATTCGAATTCCCATCGCCTGCAGAATCTTTAAATTCTTGATTGTTATCCTAATGTTCTTCACTGATCTCCTTCCTAAAAACCAGGGTATTCTAAATTGGGATATCTTCAAAAATCAGTTGATCACTAACATCGATTTGGATAATTACGGGGTACAGTTACCCCCACTTCACGTCTCCTGAGCATTTTTCCGCTTTTTGTCAAGTGCAGTCAATATTGAAGTATCGGCCTTCAAGCTGTTCCCATTTGAGCGCAAGTATTTCAAATGCCCGTCGCCCGTTAAAAACTGCAAACCTGAAAAGCTGTTATACAAGAAATGACAGTCATTTATCCGGAGATGAAAACAGGGACGAGATTACTTCAGAGGTAAAAATTCTTTTTTTTTAGCAGTGTATTTTATATCAACTATATGTGTTGTTGGATTGTTTATAATATCTCCACGGTAATGTGCTACTGAAAAACAGAAGACACTGCTGTTAAAACTTTCTCAACAGTCTAATCTGGGATATATTGAAAACTCATGTTTTACCAGTCTGACTCCAATCATCTTTTTATTCTCCAGGAATACCAGACATCTATTGGAATAATTTATAAATAACATCATGAATTTACGATCTTTTTTTCACTCAACTAGCTGTTGAGGCTGTAGATAAAGTGTAAATTTTCAACAATTGCTTTATATCCAGATATTCCCATGATAAAATTCTATCAGACTGGGAGATTACAAAATGGGTAAATACAAAGAGTATTCTTATGAACAAAAAGTGCTGCTGCCGATAGATTTTTCCGAGCAGGTTCTTCCCGGAACCTTTGAACACACACTCAATTTTCTCATTGACCGGGAAATTGATTTAACCATGTTTTATGAAAAACATAAAAATGATGAAAATGGAGTTCCCGCCTACGATCCGGCGATCTTACTGAAGATAATTCTTTTTGCTTATTCACGGGGAATTATTTCCAGCAGAAGAATTGCCCGATTATGTCGGGAAAATGTCGTTTGCATGTCCCTCTCCGCAGATACCCGGCCGCACTTTAGCACCATAGCTGATTTTATTTCTACGATGGATAAAGAAATCGCTCCCCTGTTTACCCGGATTCTCTCGGTCTGTTACGCCAATAACGTCATCGATAAAAACATGTTTGCCATCGACGGCTGCAAGATTTCTTCCAATTGCTCAAAGGAATGGAGCGGAACGAAAAAAGAACTGCTAAAAAAAGCGGGAAAGATAGAGGAATCTATCAAATACCTGTTGGAAAAACATAAACAGGAAGATAAAAGCCGGTATAGTCAAAGTCAGGAAGAGAAAGAAAAGGCTTCGATAGAGAAACTGAAAGCTAAATCCCAAAAGATCCATGACTGGCTGAACTCAAATGACGATAGAATGGGAAGCCAGGGGAAACCAATAAAAAGCAATATTACCGACAATGAAAGCGCGAAGATGTCCACCTCCCATGGAGTTATCCAGGGTTATAACGGAATTGCGGCGGTTGATGAAAAGAACCAATTAATCGTTTGGGCGGAAGCATTTGGCGACAGCAATGAATCCAAACATTTCCCCGAGATTCTGGATGGAATAAAAAACAATTTTAAATCGATTCAGGCATCGGAAGATATCTTGAAAGAAACAGTGATTACCGCCGACAGCGGTTTTCATAATGATAATAATATGAAGCTGATTGTGGAAAATAACCTGACAGCCTTTGTCGCGGACAACCAGTTTCGAAAGAGGGATGTGAGATTTGCATCAGCCCAGAAACATAAACAAAAACCTGTCACGAATTGGGAACCTGCCAAAGGGAAAAAATATTACTCAGTAGATGATTTTATCTATGATGAAAATACAAAGAAATTAATGTGCCCAGCTGGTTTCGAACGGTATTTAATATATGAATCTGTACCTAATTATCCTATCAAAATTACTTTTGATATAGATAATTCCACAATGATCTCAAAATGGATTTTCAGAAGCTTGGGAAGAATAATTATTCACTTTCTTAGTACTATAATAATTATTTACCTTATAAGAAAATTTCTGTATATGCTGAACGATTTAATTAAGACCCAGAAAGAACTTGAGATATTAGCAAGATTTGACAGTCTTACAGGAGTTATGAACAGAAGATATTTTTTTGAAAGATTACAAGAAGAAATAATAAGAACGATCAGGTATAAGCATGACATGGCTGTATTGTCATTAGATATTGATTATCATAGGTGTCCAAAACAAGGACTATTAATTGCCTGAAATCCCAACTATAATGAATTAAGCTTGGACGGCTAATTCTTTACAGGAAAAGGAAATCAGGCAATGAGTTACAATAATACCATTTTAAAACAAATTCTACAAATAATTCCGAGACATGAATTTGAAAAATCTGTAAAAAAACATAAAGGGGACTTTGCTTCCAAAGGTTTTACCTGTTGGCAGCATTTTGTCTCCATGCTCTTTGCACAACTTTCAGGACAGACCGGGTTAAGAGGCATTGAAAACTCTTTTGAATCAATCAGTAACCACCTTTATCATATGGGTGTAAAAAAGGTAAAACGCTCTACATTATCTTACGCAAATAATAATAGAAGCTGTGAAGTTTATGAAAATGTTTTCACTGATCTTCTTGATAAGATATTATCCATGAAGAGAGCGCATAAACATAAATTTAAAAATCCTCTTTACAGTGTTGATGCATCAACTATTGACTTGTGTTTAAATCTCTTTCCATGGGCAAATTTCAGAAAATATAAAGGCGGAATAAAACTTAATGTAAAACTTGACCATAGTGGATATATTCCAGCTTTTGTATCAGTTACAACTGCAAAAACACATGAAGTCAATTCCTTGAAAAAAATGGCTTTCAACAAAGGCGATGTCATCACGTTTGATCGTGGTTATACTGACTTTAAATTATTCGCAAATTATTGTAATACCGGTATTTATTTTGTTACCAGGTTAAAAAAGAATGCTGATTATAAAATTGTCCAGAGAAAAGATACCTCCTCCTTTAAAAATATTACATCTGATCAGATCATAGAAATGAAAGGATTTTACACCAGTAAAAAATGCCCGTTAAAATTAAGACGAATCAGAAGCAGAGATCCTGAAACCGGTAAATATATTGTAATTCTTACCAATAATTTCCTTTGGTCTCCAACAACAATTGCTGCTGTTTACAAAGACAGATGGCAGATTGAAATATTTTTTAAAACTATCAAACAGAACCTCAAGATCAAGAAATTCTTTGGTACTTCCAGAAATGCTGTAATGACACAAATCTGGATTGCCCTAATTGCTTTTCTGTTACTTCAGTTCCTTAAAATGTTTTCATGTAGAAAATGGACTCATTTTTCACTGATGAAATTGATTCCTGTAATACTGACATCAAGAAAAGATATCTGGACTGTTCTCAATAAACCGCCTTCAGAACAGACTAAAAAAACTAGTTTCAATCTTCAACTGGAGCTGTTATGATTGTTTTGGACACCTATGATTGATTATTTTAAAAAAATTAATGATACCTACGGACACCCTGAGGGAGACCTTGTGCTTACAAAACTTGGAAAAATATTAAAAAAAAATATGCGTATTATAGATTTTATCGGTAGAACCGGAGGAGAGGAATTTATTATTGTTCTTACAGAAACAACAAGCGATGAAGCATCTTTAATAGCAGAAAGGCTCAGACAGGAAATTCATTCAATAATTCTTCCGGAAGGGTATTTGACAGTAAGTATAGGTATCTCAGTGCTTAAAGAAAAAGACACATGGGAAACAATTATAGGCCGAACAGATCGCGCGCTTTATATGGCAAAAAACAATGGGCGTGACTGTGTTGTTGCGCAATTGACAGACTAAACCATTGATTCTTTTTTATAAAGATTTTTTCTGGATATGCTTCAATAATCCACAACCTTTTTCACTCCCTTCTCTTCCACCGTCTAAAGAATACAAAACCGCTTTTCCGTTTATGATAACAGGTGTAGAATTATATTATTAGGAATATCTACCGAAAGAGTTATATAAATCAAGATATTAGTTCGGATCTTCGGTTGACGGGTGATAAAATGCAGAATACTATTTTTAAAAAAACTTTTCGCAAAAAATAAACATAATGATGATATGAGAAAAAAATTTATGCACTTTTAATGGAGTCTGGATCCCTACCGTCTCTAAAGTACTATCTACTATTAATCCTTAAAAATATGCAGTTATTGATATAAGATTCTTAAATCAACTTAATAATAAGTAATATAATATTAATCACAGCTGTCCAAAATAATCATAGCAATACTAACTGACCAGGAATTTCCCTTTGAATTGAATCACGTTCCAAAGGTTCATTTAACCAAAGCCAAAGATCTTTCCTTGAAAATAGAACTGTCGGAAGCAGAGATGCTAAGCTGTATATTGTCCATCCTAATGTAGATAAAAATCTCATATAGCTCAGTAACAAGTAGGTAATGAGTGCAGATGCAATTTGGATCATTAGAGCATTTCTGGAAGTACCCACAAAGCTTTTTATTTTCAGTTTTTGTTTCATTGCCTTAAAAAATATTTCAATCTGCCATCGATCTTTATAAATAGCACCAACGATATCAGGAGGCCATTCAAAATTATTTGTCAAAATAACAATATATTTACCGGATTCCGAATCTTTTATGCTGATCCTTCGTAGTTTCAGAGAACACTTTTTAATTGAGTAAAAACCGGTAAAACTGATTATCTGATCAGATGCAACATCTTTAAAATCTTTCACTTTTTTTCTTTCAAGTATTCTATACTTTGCATTTTTCTTTAGTCTCGTGACAAAGTAAGTACCTTTAGTACAAAGACTTGCAAAGAAGGAGTAATCATTGTAACCACGATCAAAGGTTACTACATCTCCTTTTTTGAAAGGTATTTCGGAAACTGCAGTTAGATCATTAGCCTTTGCATCAGAGAGAACAGCAAATACAGGAATATATCCTGTATGATCAAACTTCACATGTAATTTAATTCCACCTTTGGTCTTTCTAAACTTTCCCCAGTTGAATACAGAAAGACATAAATCTATAGTTGTGGAATCAATACTGTAGAGTGGATTCTTGAACTTGAATTTATGCCTGGGTGCTGCGGGCAGTATTTTATTCAGGAGAAAATAGAAAATATCTCCGAACATTTTGGAGCTTCTGTTTTTATTAGCATAACTTAATGTTGATCTGCTAACATGCTGGATACCAAGATGATAATGACTTTTTGCCTGAGAGTTTAATGCATTAGTAATACTCCGGAGATTATCCAACCCTGATAACTGGGCAAAAATCATTGCTACAAAATGGGTCCATGAAGAAAATCCCTTTGCTGATTTTTCTGCTTGATGACGATTTACAAAATTCTGAAATTCAAGTCTCGGTATTATTTGAAGAATTTGATTTAATATGGTAGATTTATAACTCACTGCCTGATCTCCTTTGTTTATAATGATTTAGCTGGCAAGGCTTGTTTCATTATAGACGGGATTTCAGGCAATTAATAGTATTTGTTTTGGACAGCTATGAATATTAATACATATTTTATAAATACTAGAACATGATTCAATTATTTTAAAATAAGGAGATGTTTGGGAAATAAAAAAGAACTCAACTCCAAGAACAATAGATCAAGATTTATTTGCTATAAAATATTATGTGTAAATAGATTTATAAACTGCACAGTTAGAATTACTTAACAAAAAAAAGAATTTTAGCCGCGACTCCTCCCTTTCAGGCAGGAAATAAAGTCAGGGCACGCCTGTCCAGGCTTTACAATTCTTAACCCCAAGAAATTCCTCTTTTCTGATCTGCCGCGCGGGTGTAGAATAATATTTAATTATAGTATTGTGGAGAACATGAGTTATAAGGATTACAGCTGAAACTGTTTATAAATTGATTTTAACAGTTTCAGCTGTAATTGATTTCTATAATCTATATTAATATAATAAAAACTGAATTAAAACTATAATTTGTTATTTTTTTAAATAATTATGGCTTGATTTCAATTAAGGAAGAAATACTTAATCATCATAGCTTTAATCTTCATTCTTTCAAGGAAGGGTATTATTATGGAAAAATATTCAGAGGAAAAGATAAACAGTAGTATATCTGATCGGAAAAAATTAAATGCAAGATTTATGAAAAATTGCAAAACATATGAAATTTTTCTCAATCTTGAGGAGAAAGCCTTTTCGGATGGAGCTTTATCACGAAAAGTAAAAGAATTAATGGCTCTTTCAATTTCCATTGTAACTAAATGTGAACCCTGTATGGAGTGGCATGTCCAACAGGCCTTATTGCAAGGTGCTACAGATTCAGAAATTTATGAAACAATTGATGTTGCAATTGAAATGGGAGGAGGACAAGCAGGAGCGTATGCAAGATATGCTTTAAATGCAATGGACTATCATAAAACAAATAACAGATAAAAAATTATTTAGTATTATTAATATTGATCCCGTTTTCGCCATCCTGGTTCCGACGAGAATATGATATGTGAAAAGAGTGAATGGTAAACAGAAAAAAAGATAAAGCCCATAATAATAACGCTTAAAGCATTGCGCTCGAAGCAGCTCCCCTGGGCCTGGCCATATTTTGTTTTTATATAAATATGATTAGTTTTTGTTTTATTCTTTTCCAGTTTATTAAAACCAAATATAAGTATTTTGAGTTTAGTCATAAAGCATTTTTCACCTGTAAGACGTTAGATGCAATTTCTATCTTGGTTAAAAATCTTTAACCAAGAACCCACTGTTCAAGGTTGGTATTAGAAGTACTGGATAATAATTATATCAAATTCCTGATCATGATAAATTAAATACACTGAATTTTTGTTTTTGTAAATACAATAATTATGTTAGAATTATAGAGAAAAAATAAAATCTCCTTAAAGGCTGTACCAGTTGCTTTGCATGCAAATTAAAAGAGAACTTGGTAAGTAAATGTGCAATGAAAGACGATATGGAACAAATATTACAAAAAATTTGCGAGTGTAATGCTCTTGTATTAGGCTCACCAATTTATTTTGCTGCCGTTTCAGGAGGAATGAAGTCATTTATGGAACGTCTAATTTTTCCATATACTTCCTATGAAGGCAAACCCTCATCTTTTGGAAAAAAAATTAATACAGCTTTTCTTTATACAATGAATGCCCCTTCTTTTGCCTTACCACTTACTGGGTACCCTAAACTTTTTAAATATAATCAAAAGTTACTGAAACGCACTTTTGGTTATAGTGAATTTTTAACTTCAGCCTCAACATACCAATTTGATGATTATAGCAAATATAATATGACATATTTTGACGGGAAAAAAGGCTAAAGAGAAGGGAAACAGTATTTATAAAAGATTGTGAAAAGGCATTTGAATTAGGCAGAAAACTTTGTGGAAATAATTAAAAACTATAAATTAAAGTACTTTTACCTTACAAGAGGGGTGAATGTCATTTTTTATGTTGGAAAAAATGATGAAGTCTAATGAAGAATTGCCATATTATAAAAATCAGTATAGTTCAGAGATATCGTTATGATTATAGCGGAGAAAAAGAAAGGAAATAAAAAGAAACTGATTGAGTTATCAAATACATCCATCTATTTGTCATATTTATTCTTAAACCTACCACAAAAGAAACGGCATCTAACCCAAGAATATGATATTACGACCATTCGACCTTTTGCTAGTCGCATCCCTCAGAACATCGAATATTCCGGAACTTTATAAGCAATATTCCTACAAGAAAGAATCTCCCGGACAGCCTGCCTGTGTGTGCAGATTTAGAAACAGCAAATACATGTTAAAAAATATAAAGGGTAAAGATGAAAAGAATCAAAACATCAGAATATAGAAAATTATCAATTTATGGATTTCAAATTAGTGAGAACAGTCATAATTTCTATGCATTGTTAGAATATGATATTACAAATTTAAGAAAAAGTCTCAAACAAAGGCGTAAAGAAGGAAAAAGTGGATCATTATTTGCCTTTTTCCTAAAAGCTATTGCGGAATGCTTAAAAACATATCCAATATTCAATTCAATGATTGATTTACGAAGGACAACAACTTTTACAGATGTTGATATCAGCATACCAATTGAAATAATGAATAAAAATAAAATATTCAATAAACAGTTAATCATAAGAAATATTGAGAAAAAGAATATTTTAGAAATTGAAAAAGAAATAAGCGTTAGCAAAAATGATTATGACAAAGGTAAGACTTATTTACCATCACCTATAATACAAAAAACCATGTCTCTTTTACCGTTTTTTTTAATTAAGGCTTTTATTAAATTTTTAATAATAATCATGATCTGGTAAAAAAACTATCAGGGACAGTTTTCGTAACAAGTGTATCAATGTATACAAATATACCAGGATTCATAATTCCTTATATCGGAAAACCAAAAGCTTCTTCATTTGCAATAGGAAGTATTTATAAAAAACCAGTAGTTAAAAATAATGAAATTGTCATTAGAGAAATTGTAAATATAACGGCAATATTCAATCATGATATTCTAGATGGCGCACCTGCTGCGAGATTAATGAATAAACTAAGGAATATTTTGGAGGTAGAATATAAAAAATTGCTTGATTAAAAACATTAAGGAGAAATAATGAAGGTAGCAACATTTATAGGAAGTGTGCGTAAGAAAAACACTTATGATGCCTGTAAAATGTTTCTCAATGAAATTACGACTTTTGGAAATGTAGAATCAGAAATGGTATATCTTGATGACTATAATTTAAAGGTATGTACTGGTTGTAAAATGTGTTTAGATAAAGGAGAAGAGTATTGTCCTCTCGAAGATGACAGGAACACACTTATTAGAAAAATGATTGAATCAGATGGAGTAATTTTTGCTTCCCCAAATTATTGCTTTAATGTATCAGCCTTAATGAAATTGTTCTTAGACCGGCTTGCATATTTCGGACATAGACCAGCATTTTTTGGTAAAACCTTTTCCAGTATAATTTATAGTTGTACAGGGAATATATGGAGGCGATAAAATAGTAAAATATTTTGATTTTTTTGGAAATACAATTGGTTATAACATTGTTAAAGGGGGCATTAATAAATTCTCTTGAACCAATGACAGAAAAAATTAAGGAAAGAAACGAGAAAATAATAAAAGAACATGCAAAAAATTATTATAGACAGCTGGTGAAAAATGAATTTAAAAAATCAAGTTTGATAGAATTGCTTATTTTCAGAATGTCCAGAACAAGTATAAAAACGATACTTGATAAGAGTTACAGAGATTATGAGTATTATAATAGAAATGGCTGGTTTGAATCGGATTTTTATTATCGGTAAAGATTAGCAAGATTAAAAAATCACTTGGAAAAGTGTTTGATAATATATCAGTAACAATTTCTAAAAATCGATAATGATAAGTATGAAAACGAAGGACTCTGCCTTGGCGTTGCCAGGTGAGGCTCGACACCCCTCAGCTCGATAATATACCCCTCCATGAAAGTGATAAAAACTGCTTCCACGCGCAAGAAAACAGGTTTAGAATTACGATATTAAAAATCTTACTGCTGGGTATTCACATCAATAGAATCACCGGGACCTCATGCAGACACGGATGAGAAATACATGATCTTTTAAAATAATATCCTTTTTTAGTAAATATAAATAAAATATTTGAAATATATGGTTTCGCATAATAAAATTCAAACTATCAACTATTGATAAGGAGTTAAAAATGCCAGATTGCGAATGCCTGCCAAAGTGTCCGTTTTTCAATGACCGAATGCAGAACATGCCAGGATTGTCAGCTGTATACAAGAAAAGATACTGTAAAACCGATTCCTCAAAGTGTGCCAGATATATTGTCTTTAAAAAATTGGGAAGATATGAAGTTCCTTCAAATTTATTTCCAAATCAAATTGAAATTGCTCAATCGTTAATATATAAATAATATTGAACACAATTATAATAAAGTACGATTTTTAAAAGTATTTCAGTATATATATCATCAGTTAAAAAGTTATTTATACTGGCTAAATGTATGGATTCAACTCTGTCTCTAATTATACTAATTATAATTGAAACGCCAAATTATACAGGTAGAGCAACTACCTGACAATTGCTATTCAAATATCCCATCTTTTGTACAGGACTATAAATTCTTCAAATATTCCTGGCATCTTGTTGAAAATGTGAAACCTTAAAGGATACGGGAGCTTCTGTGATGCCCTAATGATCGCTTTTTTATTAGTTTCTATTATTATAATTATAAAAACTGATCAAGTTTTTCCTGGGTAATCAATCCAAGCTTAACACCAATTTGACCAAACAATAAATCAGAATGATCTTTTTGATAATCTAAAATCTTTTTTACATCTTGATCTGTTATAGCTCCGAGTCTTACTAATAACTCCCCAAAACGCTCTGTAGAATCATTCATTTTATACATAGTCCTTTTAAATTAATTTATGCCTAAAATATTTATAATTCAAATTATAATCATATAATCTTTCATAATTTTACTGAGTTTATCATTACTCATATCATTGATATATTTATTTGATATCATCTCGGCTATCAGGTCCTTTATCCTTTTCATCCGTATTTTCATCCACCCCTCCACTGCCCCATCTTTCATCTGTTCAAGAAAATCATTTTCCCCATACCCGGGTGTATGTATGATTAATGTTATTTCTTTTCTAAACAGTAGATTAATGGTTACAATATTTTAAAAATTTTAGTTACACTTAATCCTTTATTGCTTTAATCAAAAATATCTTAAAAATGTATTTTATTTGATTAATTGATAATTCTGTGGTTAAATATAATTACACTATCAAAAGAAATGACTGATACAAATGGTATTTTAAACAATAAATTACATGACTTCCGCAAGCTTTCACTCGAATTAATCAGTCTTGCAGATAAAGGTACTTTAATATCAGAATATTTAAGAAATGCTTCTCAAAAAATTATAAATTTATCAAAAGCATCTAAACTTAACATTATAGTAAGCGACATCAGTAACTATTACAGATTCACTCTTGATAATCAGGATCAATGGGGTATTTTTCCTTTATCACGTAATGTAATTGACTCTGTTCAATTGTCAAATAAGGAAAATGTAATTACTACTTCTGATCTTGAGAAAACTGTTTTTACCAATATAATAATCAGCTCTCCTGATTTTACTGAAGCAAACGGTCTTTATATCAAGGATACATCAAAAATACTATTATTGGTAATTAAAAATGATAACAACGAAAATGGAATATCTGTTAAAATAAAAACGAATTATTCTTCAATTTTAATATTACCAATTCGTAATGATAACGAAATTATTGGCGTCATTTCATTAGAATGGTCAAAAATTATAAATTTATTAGATGAAGATATATCTTTTTTTCAATATATTTTTGATATTGTTGGTTCTGCCAGGTCGCATAGACAGGCAAAATTCCATCTTGGAGAAAGAATAAAAGAACTCACTACTATATATCAAATTACACGTTTAGGAGCAGAAATAAACAAATCCCTTGACGATGTGCTATCTGGAGCTGTGGATATAATCCCCCCAGGGTTTTTAAGACCTGAATTAGCCTGCTGTAAAATATTATATTCAAACGAAGTGTTTAAAAGTAAAAATTATCAAATCCCCAAACATACTTTGAAGGAAGATATTATTGTTGGGGGGAAAAACATTGGATTTATCGAAGTTGGATACACTGAAGAGCCAAACAACCTGGACAAAGGACCATTTTTAAAAGAAGAACAACCTATGCTCATGACAGTTGCCAGAGAATTAAGTCTTATCGCAGAAAGAAAACAGTTTGTTGATGAAAGAGAACGTCTTCAACAACAACTACTTCATGCAGACAGATTGGTCACTGTTGGCCAATTAACAGCTGGAGTTGCGCATGAACTGAATGAACCCCTGGGAGGTATACTTGGCTTTGCGCAGCTGATTAAAAAATATGGTGATATTAATAAAGATGTGGAAAAAGATATTGATAAAATAATCAAGGCTTCCCTACACGCTCGTGAAATTATACGTAAACTTATGCTATTTAGCAGGCAAACACCTCCTGAGAAAAAACTTTTTAATATTAATGAACGAATTAACGATGGTTTATATTTATTGGAAAGTAGAATTAATAAAAGTAATATAAACCTCATCAAGGATTTTTCAAATGACTTACCCGATATAAAAATTGATCCTTCCCAAATAAATCAGGTACTTGTAAATCTTGTTGTAAATGCCATTCAGGCAATGCCTGATGGTGGAACTCTTACAATAAAAACCGATAAATTAATAAATAATATTGTTTTAACTGTTAAAGATACCGGAATCGGAATGACCCTTGATCAAATTGATAAAATATTTATTCCATTTTTCACTACAAAGGACATCAATGAAGGAACTGGTTTAGGATTACCAGTTGCTTTGGGTATAGTTCAATCTCATGGCGGAACAATCAGTGTTAATAGTTTCCCTGGAAAAGGTTCAGAGTTTGTTGTAAAATTTCCGATAGACACAGAAAATAATTTGAATGAAGGAATATCGAATGACAAGCAAGAAAAGTAAATCGGAAATAATATTAGTAGTTGATGATTCTCCGGATACTCTTGAAATGCTGCATCGCAGCATTGAATATATGGGATATAAAGTCTTTTCCTGTGATAGTGCACAAGAAGCTATCGATATATTAAAAAATACACATATTGATCTTGTTATTACTGATTATCATATGCCCTTTATCGGTGGAATCAATGTAATTAGGCATGTTCGCGAAAATTATAAAAATACTGAGGTAATGATGATAACTGGCTATGCTTCTGTTGAGGGTGCAGTAGAGGCAATAAAAGCCGGAGCTGAAGAATATCTGGCTAAACCATTTACGGATGAAGAACTTGAACAGGCTATAGAGCGCTCCCTCGCTAAACTTGCAATCAGAGCAGTACGAAATGCCATACCGACAAAGAATATCTCAAAACAATACTCAATTATTGCAGAATCAGTTAAAATGCAAAAAGTCTTTGATAGTATTAGAAGAGCTGCATCAGGAAACTTACCAGTTCTTATTTCGGGTGAAAATGGAACTGGAAGACAACTGATAGCAAAAGCAATTCATTTTGAAAGTGCAAATTCAACATATCCCTTTATTCATGTTAATATCAGAGGTATACCGGAAAGTAATCTTGAAAGTCAGTTATTCGGACATATCAAAACCGGGGATAATATATCAGATAAAATATCTCAAAAAGGTTTACTGGAATTGGCAGAAGAAGGAACAGTTTTTTTCGATGGAATCAGTTTAGCACCACCGGCAACACAAATTAAACTTTTAAGGGCATTATCAAGTAATGAAATTACATATACAGGAGACAATACAGCCAGAAAGATAAAATGCAGAATTATAGCTTCAACTTCAAAAGATTTACTTTCTCTTGTCAGAAAAGGACTATTCCGGGAAGATCTTTTTTTCCGAATTAATGTTGTTAATATTACCCTCCCACCGTTGAGAGAAAGAGGTAAAGATATTTTACTTCTGGCAAATCATTTCATTACCGAAGTCTGCAATGAAATCGGTAGGAATAAAATACCTATAATTAATGAAGGAGCTTCTCGCTGTCTAATGAACTACTATTGGTCGGGAAATATAAGGGAGCTTGAAATCCTTATCCGCCAAATTATCCAAAAAATACATGGAGATATTATTGAAATTTCAGATTTACCATCATATATGCGATATAATCTTTCAGAAGAAACAAGGTTAAGCAAATCGCTTCTGGAAGTAGAAAAGGACCATATAAAAGATGTATTGCTGAAAGTTGATGGAAATAAAACAAAGGCAGCTGAACTTCTTGGAATTGATAGAAAAACTTTACGGGAAAAACTCACAAAACAGACATGATGTTAAATAGTATTCATTTGATTCAAAAATATTGATTAAAACTTACTTAGTCCTTAAAAACATTCAAGGCAGTCATATTTCAGACTGCCTTGACATCAATCTTTATTATACAATTCCATAAGCCAGCATTGCTTTTGCTACTTTAAGAAAACCAGCAATATTAGCACCAGCCATATAATTTCTTTCATTAAAACCATACGCTGATGAAGCATGGCGACAGGAATCATGTATATTCTTCATTATTATTCGAAGTCTGTGATCAACTTCTTCTTTTTCCCATAGAAGCTTCATACTGTTCTGACTCATCTCTAATCCAGAAACAGATACACCACCTGCATTAGCAGCCTTACCAGGTGCATACAGTATATTATGATCAATGAAAATATTTATTGCTTTAGGAGTTGATGGCATATTAGCACCTTCAGATACACAATTGCATCCATTTTTTATAAGGGCAAGAGCATTTTCCTCGTCAATTTCATTTTGAGTTGCACATGGCAAAGCAATGTCAACTTTTAATGATTGTTCTTTTATAATATCCCAAACAGCTTTTCCCTCATAATATACCGCATCTGGAAAATGTTCCGCATATTCCTTTATACGTCCTCTCCTGTTATTTTTCAGATCCATTACAAAGTCCAGTTTTACTTTGTTTATTCCGTGAGTATCTATGATGGTTCCTGTACTGTCAGATAGAGAAATTACCTTACCTTTCAATTGATTAATTTTTTCAACTGAATACTGGGCAACATTTCCAGATCCCGATATAGCTACAACCTTATCATCAATAGTTTCATGATCTGTTGCCAGCATTTCTGCCGCGAAATAAACAGCCCCATATCCTGTAGCTTCAGGTCTTATAAGACTTCCTCCAAATTCCATACCCTTTCCAGTAAGAACACCTGTATGCTCATTTCGTAATTTTTTATAATAACCATAAAGATAACCAATCTCTCTACCACCAACACCAATATCCCCGGCTGGTACATCCGTATCAGGACCAATATGTCGATATAATTCTCTCATGAACGCCTGACAAAATCTCATTACTTCAGCATCACTTTTTCCTTTAGGATCAAAATCGCTACCACCTTTCCCTCCCCCCATTGGAAGAGTTGTTAGTGAATTTTTAAATATTTGTTCAAACCCTAAAAATTTTATTATACTCAAGTTAACAGATGGGTGAAACCTGAGCCCTCCTTTATAAGGACCAATTGCATTATTGAATTGAATCCTAAACCCGCGGTTAACGCGTACATTTCCAGAATCATCAACCCATGGGACTCTGAACATAATTTGTCGATCAGGTTCAACAATTCTTTCATAAATTGCTGCTTCAACAAACTCCGGATGCTTTTCAACAGTTGGTTCAAGTGAAAGCATTACTTCTTCGACAGCCTGTATAAATTCAGGTTGAGACGGGTTTTTTACTTCAGTTTTTTCGATTACTTCTTTTAAGTAGCTCATTGGAAACTCCTTTTATTGTTCTTTGGCAGTCACCTTTTAGCAAATACTCGCAAGTGGGGATTATATGACCGTTTTTTGGTGATTTATTCACCATTTATGTTATTTTCTATCATATAATAATTATATGTCAAGTAATATTTTATATTCTTTATAAATAAATCAGTTATTTATCATTTTAATATGTTTGAAAACTGAATATTTAAATAATAAAATTATGGGAAAGGTGTCGTATGAATGATTTAAAACATTATTGGCTTTTTAAACCCCAAAAATCTAATCTTTCAATATTTCATGATCTAATGCGGTTTAAAGTTAAAGAAATACTTCTTGTTGCTACGGTATATGATGCCTATATTCTTGAGCGCGAGGGACAGTTATTTGAACAAATTTATGGAGAATATTATCAATTAAATATATCAAGTGCCCCAAGGATTACTTCTGTATTTTCAGATATTGATGCACTTGAAATCATAGAAATAGAACAATTCGATCTGGTTATAATTGTTACAGGAATTGATAAAAATATGCCTCTCGTACTAAGTCAAAAAATAAAGGAAGCAACTCCGGATATACCAATACTACTCTTAATAAATAATAATAACCAAATAATATTATACGAAAAAATGGCAAAAGACCTGATTAATTTTGAAAAACTGTTTGTCTGGAACGGTGACAGCAATATCTTTCTTGCAATGATAAAATACATTGAGGACTCTATAAATGCACAACAAGATACGTTATCAGGTGATGTCAGAATTATTCTTTTAGTTGAAGATTCTATACGCTATTATTCAAGATATCTTCCAACTCTTTATAGCGTAATAATGAGGGAAGTACAAAGATTAATCAGTGGTGAGGATATCGATGCGCGATATAAGCTTCTTAAAATGAGAGCCCGTCCAAAAGTTCTTCTCACCTCAAGTTATGAAAATGCAGTCGAATTATTTGAAAAATACAAAGATTATCTGCTATGTATAATAACTGATGTAAAATACTATATGAATGGGAAAATCAATGTTTCAGCTGGAAAATATCTTGTTAAATATGTTCAAAGCAGAGTTAATATTCCGATTCTTTTACAATCATCTGATCCAGTAAATAATAATTTCGCTAAAGAAAATAAAATTAACTATATTGATAAAAATTCTCAAAATTTATCGAAAGAATTAATTGATTTTTTTAAACAAAATCTTGGATTTGGCAATTTTATTTTCAGGGATAGCAATGGGAAGAACATTGCCGAAGCAAGATATCTAAAAGAATTCGAATCACTAATTGATAAAATACCAGGTGAATCCATTATTTATCATAGTAATAGAAATGATTTTTCAACCTGGTTTATGGCAAAAGGAGAGATTAAAAGTGCATTGAAATTGAAAAAAGCGAAAACCGAAGATTTTAATGGACCAGAAGAAATAAGAAATTTTATAAAAAACACATTGTTTGAACGCTGGCTTGAGAAAAAAAGAGATTCAATATCGAATTTTTCTGAACCAGTGTTAGATGAAACTTCATACCTCATGAGAATTTCAAATGGCTCTGTAGGAGGAAAAGGAAGAGGTATTGCCTTTACAGAATCACTTCTCCAAAAATCTGAATTTAAAAATATTATTAATGGGATAAATATCACCATACCAAAGACTATTATAATCGGTACGGATGAATTTGAATATTTTATGGATAATATTGATATCAGTAATTTAATGCAGAATGAAGAGAATATTTTAAAGATAAAGGAACTTTTTTCTAAAATTAAGCTATCCTCTCTATTATCTCAAAGATTGAAGAAAATACTTAATAATACAACTGCTCCTCTAGCAGTAAGAAGTTCTGGCCTTTTTGAAGATAGTCTTTCGCAACCATTCGCGGGTATATATGATACTTATTATCTACCTAATAATCATCCTGATCCAAATGAAAGATTACATCAACTTGAGACTGCCGTAAAAATGGTATATGCATCAGTTTTTACACCACTTGCAAAAAGCTATTTTGACTCAGTAAATCACTCTATTGAAGAAGAAAAAATGGCTGTTATCATTCAAGAACTTGTAGGTCATGCTTATGGTGAATATTTCTATCCACATCTAAGTGGCGTTGCCCAATCATATAATTACTATCCTATTTCTCATATGAAATCAGAAGATGGTATTGGGTTAATAGCTATTGGACTAGGTAAAACCGTAGTAGATGGAGAATCTTCCTACAGGTTTTGTCCCAAATATCCAAAAATGAAAATATTTACAATTAAAGATATGCTTGAAAATTCACAAAGATATTTTTATGCTTTAAATCTTAAAAAAACCAAAATCGATTTAATGGAAGGTGTTGATGCAACACTTGATAAAATACCAGTTTCTTTTGCTGAAAAACATGGGAATCTTGATCATTGTGCTTCAGTATATGATGTTAATTCAAATACTATCAGACCGGGACTTCATATAGAAGGTCCCAGAATTATTGATTTCAGTTATATACTTCAATATAACTATATCCCTCTTTCAAACACTATATCAACTGTACTTGATGTTATGAGAAGTGCATTGGGTACACCAGTTGAAATCGAATTTGCCATTGATCTTAAAAAAGACAGTACGGGAAAAAGCTGTTTTTACATTCTTCAGGTCAAACCTTTGATAAGAACACTCGACACATCATTAAGTGAAGAAATACGTGTTGACAGAAATGATCTTATCCTAAGAACAAAAAATGGAATGGGTAATGGAATTATAGAAGGCATTCATGATATTATTTATGTAATCCCCGATAGATTTAATAATCTCAAAACTGCATTTATTGCAAAAGAAATCAGTCAATTGAACAAAGAGATGAAAAGGATTTCAACAAATTATATACTAATTGGTCCTGGCCGATGGGGATCAAGTGACTCATTTCTTGGAATTCCAGTAGATTGGGCATCTATCAGTGAAGCTAAAGTAATCGTTGAAACATCAATAAAAGATTTTCAAGTCGATGCATCACTTGGAAGTCATTTTTTTCATAATATTACATCAATGAATATTGGATATTTTACAGTTCCTTTTGGAATTGAAGATTCATTTATTGATTATAATTTCATTGAATCAATTAAGCCTGTAAATGAAACAACATATTTGCGACATATTCATTTACCCACACCTGTTACTGTAATAATGGATGGAAGAAGATCTGTTTCTTTAATTACTAAAAATGGTTGGAAGTTGAAAAAATCTTTGTAGTGAACCTGTAAGTAAGTTTCCGAAAATCGCTTTGCCAACAAAGGAATCCTCTTCCCATATCACCGGCGCGGGTGTAGAATTACTTACTCAAGAGTATCTGCAGCTGATTCATATCTACAAAATATTTTTATTCATAATTCAGAATAGTCGAAATTGTGTGACGAATAATGGTAAGATGCTATTTGTTTATAAGATGTGCACAGAAATTCCTAGCGCAAATTGGCAATAGCTTCTTTAGGTGTTATGAAGTCAAGAGTTTTTCTTGGCCTCTCATTCAATAGCCTTGCTACTCGTGATACATCATACTGCGAAAGCTTTCTGAAATCATCTACTTCATCAAGCATATCACGAATCAAGCCATTTGTGTTTTCACATGTTCCCTTTTCCCAGGGAGATGCCGGATGGCAAAAGTATACATCAATATTAAGATTTTCTTTGAGTTTTTTGAACTCACTGTTCTCTTTACCCTGATCAAGAGTCAGAGATTTTCTTAGAAGAGGAGATATCTTCTTAAACCTTTTCTCTATTGTTTTTCTTACTGTATTTGCATCATATGTTTTTAACAGATCAAGCTGGATAAACCTAGTTTTACGTTCAACTATTACGCAGATTGCTGATTTATGGTCCTTTCCAATGAGAAGATCTCCTTCCCAGTGTCCTGGAACTTTCCGTGAGTTAATTTCAGCAGGCCTTTCGTCTATAAGGGTAATATCTTTTAATTTACCCCGTTTTTCGTCCTTATTTGCACTCTTTCTTTTCTTTCCTTTGAGTCTTAAATCTTTAAGCGCTAGTTTTTTAAGCTCTCCCCTCATGTGGAAATGGACATAGTTATAAATTGTTTTATCACTCACTTTATCTGAAGGATAATTTATTTCCAGCCATTTGGCAATTTGCTGTGGGGACCACCGGAGTTGGAGTTTGGGTTTTATAAGCTGCCATGACTTGTTGTCTATTTTTAATTTGGGGCTCTGATTTTTTCTTTGCCTTAAATGCTCATACTCTGCAATTAAAGGATTGTAATATCCTTCATCAGTACCGCGTTTTATTTCTCTTGTAATACTTGAAGCTCTTCGGCCAAGATTACTTGCTATTTGTGATAGCTTTAATCTTTTGGTGTAAATCATCTGAAAAATGGCCATTCTTTCATTGAGATTCATTCTTTTGTAACTCACTTAAAACTCCTGTCACAATATTAGTTTATTGCGCTAGGAATTTCTGGCCGTCAGAATTTATAAATACTAAAAGACTATTATTACTACCTGTCAATTCAGATAATATTCCATTCTTTTCCTGATTAAATAACAATCCTAAATATTATAATAATTATGAGTCCCCGTAGGGACTCATAATAAATTACAGGTTTTATTAGAGAGCTTATAATTAATCAATTCTAATTATAAGCATCTTCATCGTGTATTGATTTATCAAGGCCGGCGCCTTCTTCTACTTCAGATACTCTTACCCGTACAATTAGATTTATTGCCCATAGCATTAGATATGTAAATAAAAACGCATAAACTGAAGCGATTACAACAGTTACAGTCTGTATTAGAAAAAAAGTAGTATTTCCATAAAAAAGTCCACTGTCACCGGCTGGATTGATAACTGTACTTGCAAAAACTCCAAGAAGAACAGTTCCAGTGAAACCACCAAAGCCATGAACACCCCAGACATCAAGGGCATCATCCCATTTTAATTTATTTTTTAGTGCAACAGCATAGTAACAGCCCATTCCTGCTATAATACCAATCAATGCAGCTGACCAAGTCGGAACAAAACCGGCAGCAGGCGTTATTGTAGCCAGACCGGCTACAGCTCCTGTCATTAATCCTACAAATTTAGGTTTTTTTTCTTTATGCCATTCAATGATCAGCCAAGTAACAGTTGCAAAAGAAGCAGCAACATCAGTATTAACAAAAGCAAGTGCAGTTATATGATCGACCTGTAATTCACTTCCTGCATTAAATCCATACCAACCAAACCATAACAAGCCAGTACCGATAGCAACCAGTGGAATACTATTTGGTTTTGATTTCTTATCTTTCCGCTCTCCAACATACAAAACTGATGCCAGAGCGGCAAACCCTGCAGTAGTATGAACAACAATTCCCCCTGCGAAATCCTTAACTCCCCATGAGGCAAGTATACCACCACCCCAGATCATATGAACAAAAGGATAATATACAAACAACTGCCACAAAACGAGGAAAAACAAGTATGCCTTAAAAGATACTCTTCCCGTAAACGCACCAGTGATAAGCGCTGGAGTAATAATTGCAAACATCATCTGGTAGGCAAAAAATACAAATTCAGGAATTGAGCCTTCTCCAAATGGTGTTAGGGCATCTACTCCTTTCAGAAACATTTTATCTATGTTTCCAATTATTGGCCCGCTACCACTAAAGCATAATGAATAACCAATGGCATACCAAAGCATTGTGGTTATTCCCAAAGATACAAAACTCTGTATCATAATCCCCAGAATATTACGTTTGGATGTTAATCCACCATAAAAAAATGCTAATCCCGGGGTCATTAGCATTACCAGGCTAGTTGCTACAAGCATAAAACCTGTTGATCCAGTGTTGAACATAAAGTTCCCTCCTTAAATTGACTCAGAAAATCACATGGATCTTTTTTTATCATACGGTATGCGGGAGATAAAAAAATCAGATTTATGCTTTTATTGCAATTTGAATTTATTAGCTCATTAATCTATTGTATACTTTGACTCAATTAATGTATTTATAAAATCATTTATTGAAAATATCAGAATAAACCCTATCAAAAAGAAATCCTATTGATTTTCTGAGTGTTTTTAAAATCACAGTTTGCATACTTTGGCTTGTGATTTTAAACACTTCAATATAACCAACGAATTATTTTAAATCTGTTTAATATGACCGTCAAGCTAATAAATATATTTTTTCTTTACTTAAGTATTTTTGACTGTACCCTGTAATTTCCCATCAAGGTGGGATTACCCCAAAACAGTAGACACTTGATATACTTAGAAACTAAGGAGTATTAAAGTGCCAAAGAGTCCCTGCACAGAAGAATTTAAAGACGAAATATTGAAGCAAATAAAGAAAGAAGGACACAGTGTTCTTGAAGTATCAAAAGCAGCAGGAGTAAGTGACGTTACTCTTTATACCTGGCTTAGAAAGGCAGGATGGAAATCTGGTGAGTTCAGGGATAAGAGGAAATTAATAGAAACAGAAAAAAAATAGAGAATTAAAAGCAGAGATTCGAAAGCTGAAAATGGAGCGTGATATCTTAAAAAAAGCCGCAGCGTACTTTGCGAAAGAATCCCGGTAAAGTACGCTTTCATTGGGATAACAGGAAAGTGTTTCCAATCCCGCCCTATGTGCAGGATATTTAAAATTAATCCATCGGGATTTTACAGATGGTTAAAAACACCAGAATCTCCCAGAATAAAAGAAAATAAAAAACTGACAGAACTAATACGTTTTTATTGGAAAGATAGCGGTCAAGTATATGGAAGTCCAAATATACATGAAGATCTAAAAGAAGCCGGTTATACCTGTAGTGTTAACAGGGTTGCTCGTTTAATGAAAGAAGCTGGAATAAAAGGTGCTTACAGGCGGAAACGACATCAAGTTCAATGGGTACCTGGAGAAGTTTATCAAGAAAATACTTTAAGATAGAAAGTTTGCTGTTGATAAACCGAATCAAGCCTGGTGTACAGACATCACATATATCCGAACCTATGAAGGCTGGCTTTATCTGGCAGTAGTAATTGATCTATTCAACAGGGGTGTTGTTGGCTGGTCGATGAAAAGCCATCAGAAAGCAATTATTGTTATGGATACTTTATTTATGGCTGTAAAAAGAAGAAGACCTACAAAGTCTGTTCTTATCCATTCTGATCAGGGATGCCAATTTACCAGTAAGGATTGGGAAAATTTCTGCGAATCCCATTCTTTAGAAATTAGTATGAGTCGCGAAGTATAATGAGCCCGGAAATCAAGACACAAAAAACGGTATGATTAAGGTGTAAAACCCGCTATACTTTAAGGAGCGGAAAACACAATGAATAAACGACAGAGATTTGACAAGGCATTCAAGGCAAAAGTAACACAGGATGCTCTTCGCGAGGAACTTACAATTCAGGAAATTGCAAAAAAGTACAACGTTCATCCTAACCAGATCAGCTTATGGAAAAACCAGGCAATAGAAAGCTTGCCGGAGATTTTTGAAAGACCAAATAAAAAAAGTGAAACAGAGCGAGAAGCCGAGGAAAAATACGATGATGCACTCAAAACGCTTGGCAAGATGAAGATCGAAAACGAATTTCTAAAAAAAAGTACAAACAACTTTACGGGAGCGATCCCTTCTGATTGAAAGGGCACATGAAAAAATGAGTGTGAAAAATCAATGTAAAGCTCTCGGCCTGTCAAGGAGTGCAGCTTATTACAGAAAACGATGCTCTCTTGTAGAGAGAGATATTGAGATACTGAAAAAGATAAGAGAAGTTCTTATCCTCTTGCCTTTTTATGGTTATAGAAAAGTTGCTCTTGAAATTAGAAGCAAAGACTCCTGTGTTTCTCGCGAACAGGTGCGCAGGATAATGACAAAAGCAGGACTCAAAGCGATATTCCCTGGAAGGAATATGTCAAAAGCAAGGCATGAACACAAAAAGTATCCATATCTGCTTGCAGGAAAGATTATAAGATATCCGAATCAGGTTTGGGCGACTGATCTTACATATATCAAAATGCCAAAAGGTCATGTATATCTCATGGCGATTATCGATCTGTATTCAAGAAAGGTACTTAACTGGATAGTAACTAATACACTTGATGCACAGATATTCGCCAACTGCTTACATGAAACAATTGAAAAGTATGGAGCGCCTGCAATTTTTAATACGGATCAGGGATGTCAGTTTACTTCTGAATGCTGGACTGCCGTTCTCCATGAATATGGCATAAGAATAAGCATGGACGGGAAAAATCGCGCAATAGATAATATCTTTGTTGAAAGACTTTGGCGGTCACTTAAGTATGAAGATATTTATATCAAGCGCTATGAGACAGTCCGGGATCTCAAAGAAGGAGTCGCACAATACTTCAAGTTTTATAACACTGAGCGTTTTCATCAGAATCTCTCTTACAGGACTCCTGATGAAATACATGAATCATTTCAGGCTGTCAGCCTGGCAGAACAGGCGGCGTGATACACCTTAAACACTCGTCAAAAGTGTGTTGACATAAGGGCGCAGTTTAAACAGCTGCATCAAGTCATAATCAGATTTTTTCAATTGATACATTTAATGCATATGTCCATAATAAAGATTTATCTCCTATATCAACTGATCTAAAAATAACCTGGGATAATTTACAAAATGCTATTATTAATTTATGGATTTTAATTAAATGAAATACTACTCACCTCTTAGATATCCAGGGGGGAAAGGTAAACTTTTTCCATATATCAAGAATTTATTTGAAAAAAATAATCTTTATAAAACTATTTATGTTGAACCTTTTGCTGGTGGTTCATCTTTGGCATTATCGTTATTAATGGAAGAATATACTCCAGAAGTTTATATAAATGATATTGATTTTCATATTTATGCATTTTGGTATAACGTAGTTCATGAACCCGATAAATTAATAAAGAATATTTTAAATTGCAAAATAAATATAGAAACATGGTTAAAAGAAAAAAATATATACTCAAACTATAAGAAACACTCAATAATTGATGTAGGATTTGCTACTTTTTTTTTAAACAGAACAAATCGATCAGGAATTCTAAATGGAGGCATTATTGGTGGTAAAAATCAAAATAGTAAATGGAATATTGCAGCTCGCTTTAATAAAAAAGATTTAATTAACCGAATCGAAAGGATAGCTTTATATAGTGATCGTATCAATGTTTCCAATTATGATGCATTGCATTTATTCGATCTTGTAGAAAAAAAACAAGATAAATATTTTTATTTTATTGATCCACCGTATTTTATAAATGGCAAAGATTTGTATTTAAATTTCTACAAAAAAGACGATCATGAGTTATTATGTAAAAAAATATTTACCTTGAATAATAAATGGATTGTAACATATGATAATGTACCTGAAATAAATAATATTTATCGTAAATGCAAAAATAAAATTGAATATTCTTTGAACTATAGCGCAAATACAAACAGGAAAGGTAAAGAATTAATGTTTTTTTCGCCAAAAATGTTAATACCAGATTTTGAATTATTTTAACAGAAAAGCTTTTTCAACTATTCTTATCGATTAAAATATTTATGTTCTCTTTCTTTTCTTTTACTTCTTGTCCCATAAATAAAAGCACCCGCAATACCTGCAATACCTGTAATTATTGTAGTAAGGCCCTGCGCACTTTTACCAGTATAAATTAAAAAAGTTCCACAAATTATTGCAGTTAAAACTATCAATACAGCACAAAATTGACCGCGAGAAGAATTTTTAATTTCACCAACTATGGCCATTTTTTCGATTTCCTGACGATGATCACTTTGTGCTTCTGCCATCTTTAATATCCTATCGTGCTGCACCTGGTAATATATCTTCATATTTTCCGAATTCGGCTGATGGAGGTAAAGGACCTTGATATTGCATACTTACATTTCGCTGTGATGTGTTTTGCATTCTTTCCAATTTAATTGTTCTATCAATTTGTTTTTGAATCTTATTTTTTGGCATTAAGCTTTAGAAAATTCTTTAAAAGCCTTCTCTATATCATTACCTATAGCTTTAAAATCATTCTCAATTGCAATTCTATCAGCAATTTCCGGTGATATACTATAATTTCTTTCTATCAAAGTAGCACCTATGTCAAATACAGATGCTATTCCACTTAAATAACTTGGCATTGAGAATAAAAAATCTGTATTCCCCATTTATTTACCCCTTAAATAGTTCTAATATAAATATAATCCTCTGAATATTATTGTCAAGAGATTACGATTAAACAGTATATCTTAATAATCGGTTCAATTAAACACTTAAAGAACATTTTTACAAGGGATATTTTAATTTTTACCCTGTTTTCACGAATTCAAGCACATTACTCTTCCCGCTGTAAATCTCATCAATCTTGTCAGCAACAACTAAAAGATTCTCCGGGTTAATATGAGTATAAAGCGCCTGTGTATCCCTGTTTTTATCTGTTCAGCCCAGATATTTCTTGACATAGAGTTCCGGACTGCCGGCAAGCAGGAGATTTGTATTAAGGGAGTGCCGGAAGCTGTGAGGAGAGATATTTCGACCGTCAATATCAATCTCGAAAGCGGCCATGGAGCGCCTGAAATTATTCCTCCACCAAGTCTCCCCTGTCCGCCGGGTGTTATCATGGAATATATACCTGAAGGACCCTTTCTCCGGAAGATTTAATAAAACAGATGCAGCAAGAGGAATTTCAACCGACATCCCCCATTTAACGTCTCCGGAGCATTTTTCCGACTTCTTCCAGGCACGGTCGATATTGCAGTATTTTCCCTCAATCTGTTCCCATTCGAGAGCGAGGATCTCCGATGCGCGTCGGACGGTAAAGGCTGCAAAACGGAAAAGCTGATATGCAATACGTGACGGCCATTTATCCGGATCCGAAAACAGGTGTAAAATCTCTTCAGAAAAGAAAAATCCTCGTTCTTTGGCATTATATTTTATATCACTGATATGTGTCGCCGGATTATTCTTAATATCTCCTCGGTAATGTGCTTCAGAAAAAATTGAAGAAACAGCTTTTATAACTTTATTTACAGTATTATGTTTTCCAGCATTTTTTGAAATAAGAATGTCGCGCAGATCAATAATATCTCCCCTGGTTATTTCCCCCATGCTAAAATCAGCAAATTTCTCCGGATAGACATATTTTTTAATCAATCTGGCAAGATCTTCACAATAACGCAGTCCATATTTTTTACCTTCTGCAGAATATCTTTTTCGCCTGGGATTTGTTTCATATACCAGATATTGCGCTGAATATGCCTTGAAATTGATTATAGAACACTTTGTAAGAGAATTTATAAATTCAATAATAAAATCATTTGCTTTACCTTTTTTTGAAGTTCCGCATGATTTCTTTCTTCTTTTACCAGAAGCTGGATCTACATAATAAAAGAATAAGTTTGAAGAGCCTTCTCGACAGATTGGTCTGGGATACATTTAAAATTCCTTGATACCACTTTGATACCAGTCCAACTCCCATGACCATTATATAAAAAAATAAGTCATTGCATTGCAATGACTTAGATTGGGCGATGACAGGATCGAACTGCCGACATCCTGCTTGTAAGGCAGGCGCTCTCCCAGCTGAGCTAATCGCCCTTACAAAATGGACAATATCATATTGTTTTTTCGATGTCAATAATATCGTTAAAAATATTTTTTTGTTTTTCAATATCCTTAAGCCGTGCGTTTATGTCATTGAGTTTCCGGTTTAATGTCTCGATTGTTTTCATTATCTTCTTTTTCTCTGAAACAAGTCTTGCAGAAACATCGTTAGATGGATCTTCAGATTCTCCTGCAGATAAACCGCCGGGAAATTCATCCCGGTTCCCCGCAAGAACTGATTTTACATAATCAGGACTCTCTCTGTTTATAAAAAGTTTTTCAGCTTCAGTCCTTTTTTCCGGAATTTTAACTGCTGCTACGGTTTTCATGTTTTCAAAACCGATTTCAGGGGATATATCAAGTCCGTATACGCTTATAAGGGCTGATGCGATATGCCGGTGAATGCCAAGTTCCCTGTCTGTATAGTCGTCAAAGCTCAGGTGCCGTTCAATACACATGTTTTTGGCTTTTGAAAGAAGCCCGCCCAGTTCTTTCATCAGTTCCCCGTTTTTTTTAATGTATTCTTCCCTTATTTTTCTGGTAAATAATGTAAATTCTTCGTCACTTTTAAAAGCGTTTCTGTAAATATTCTTTTCTTCTGCTTTTTTAAGCAGATTATGAAGAATTGCCCAGAACTCTCTTGTATGGCACCGGCCGGAAACAGGAGTTCCAGTACTTGAACAATGAACATGGTGGGCAAATTCATGTATTGCAGTATACATGGTGTCGTTATCCCCTTTCATATTCCTGTTGTGGATTATAATTTCCCGTGACTGAGGTTTATAAAGTCCGTCAACCTTGCGGCTTTGTTTGCCTGACAGAATAACTGTAAAATCAGGTGTATCTGCCAGCTTCTGAAGATTTTCCTTTATCTGTTGCTGATTCATAAATATCTAATTATCAAGTGAAAGCCCGGAATAGACAGCCTTATGAAGCCCTGTGATAAAGATATCATCATTGTTGATATCCCTTAAAAGCTTGATAGAAGCCCGCTCCTGAGCCTGGTCCCAGGTAAGCCCTACCTCCCTGTATTCCTTAGTTTCATATGAATAAATATTACTTCCTTCCTTCATCAGGGATATTGAAGCTTTTACATTTGTTATATATAGGCCATGGGTGTTTTCAGGAAGATTTCTGAAATACATGGTAAAAATTATTGAGTGTTTTTCTTCTCCTGTCCCTGATGAAAGACGAAGAGCAAGTTCTTTCCTGGAAAAAAGCGCTTTAACTGAATCGGGAAGACTTTCTATTTCAGCATCGCCAATAACAACAAGTTTAAGTAAAACACTTACCTGATTCATTATTGCTGACAATTCTTTCCTTGGAACTGATACCTTTTTCCTGAATCCTTCCGGATTTATACCTGCATTTTGCATGGAAATTACAGCATATATTGTGTTTTTACCTGCCGGCAGAAGATTAAAACCGGCTTTTCCGGAAAATTTACCATCCTTATCTGTCGTAACCTCAGTAAGCCTGACACCGTCAGTCTTGTTGATAAAATCAATTGTAAGCGGTCCCGGAGTGCGTCCGTTTTTATCAACTACAGTTATTGCAATATCTTCAAGTCTTCCCGGTTCAGTTACAATTACCTCCGGTTCAACATGGAGAACGATTCCTGACAATACTTTTGAAATATTTTCTTCAAGCAGATCTATTAAAATACCCTCTTCGCCATTGACAGTTGTATTTATTGTCCCTTCGTATGGGGATTCTGCAACAAGCTGCCAGCCTTTTCCTAAAGACGAGAGGATTTCAAAATCACTTGAATCCGGTGATAAAAGGACAGGCGATATAACACCAATTACACGGGTGGCAATTTCTTCCTTTTCCTTCCTCTGTATTTCTGCCCATCTTGCTTTCGAGATTCTGTAATAAAACCAGGAACCTGAAACTTCAGAAAACCAGGAATCAAAAACCTCGATCTCCTTGAAATTCCTGCTTACAGACTGATTTATCTGCAGTTCTGTTGATTGAAAGGATTTTCCCTCAGAATCTTCTTTTACGGTAAAATCCTGAGTGCTTTTAATATTAACAGATATTGCTGCTGCAAGAGCGTTTAATGCCTTTGATTTGGCCAATTCATAGTCTGCTGACTGATTACCTGTATTTGAAGATCCTATCCCTATAAAATATTCACTATCAACAGGATAGTTGTCGATCCATACAGGGCGGGCTTCCTGATCGGCAGGTTTTTTGGAAACCCCTGACGTTGTCACAATACAACTGTTTAATAAAAAGGCTGTTGAAATGAGTATTCCAAAAAAGTAAGCAGTTTTTCCTGAAAACATATAATTCCCCTTTAAATCATGGAGTTATTCAGCTGATGAAACACCGAGAGAATAATAGTTTCTCATGTCCGGGTCCCACCATCTTCTGATTATATAAAAACCTTTTATTACAGCTGCAGAATGTTCTGTTGCATTTCTTCCGTAATAACCTTTATCTGTTTTTGATACAACAGATACCGATTTCTGCTTAATCATCTCCTCAATGGAATTCAGATCAGCATGTCTTATGGATTCTGATATCCGGCTGTACCGTTCTGAAACACCGACACTGAAATTATAATCTCTAATTTCCGGTACAAGATTAATCCATGACGGTTTTTTCTCTCTTACAGATATCTCAATACCTGTAAAATTATAAAAATCATCAGGAACAGTGTTTGTTAAATCATTTTGTTCCATCTCAAACAATGCGCCTGAAATATTTCTGTTTCTGAAATTATAGCGCAGTTTAAGTTTTTCCTTAATGTTTTCTTTATCCAATATTTCAGTTTCAATAAATAATTTTTTCGATATACCCTGAAAAGCAGCGCCTGATTCAAGGTAAAAGCCGAAGTAACTGACATCAATGTCATGGAACAGCATTACAGACTCAAAAGCGCTTTCCAGTATAGCATCTTTCTCTTTTTCTATATCAGTATAATGTGGAGAAAATCCGTAAAAAAACAGGCTGCCTCTGCTGTAAGGAGTATTGCATACACTGTCAAAAAAAATGTCTTCTGATTTAATTGCCTGATCAGTATTATGAGAGCCGGAATGATGATCCGCTCTTTGTTCTCCCGCACAGGATAGCAGGATTAGTACTGAAACAACGATTAGTAACCTTTTCAAGATATTTTCTAGCGCCAATTTTTTAATTTTCCCGAATTTCATAACCAGGGGCACCTTGCAGCAGGAAATCCTGGAATAGCCTTTGCCCCAGGTATTACTATACTTTTTTCAAGGTGCCCGCAGGAAAAACCCCGGCAGAACCAATAACCTAACTTGCCGGGGTTTGTATTTATCTTTTACAGATTAAAGATTCATACGAAATAATATCAAGGTTAAAGATTATTCCTTGACAGGATTTGATTTCGTCGGATTGCTCTTTAATTCATAATTAAGCTTTTCAAGCGCCTGAGCTGCCTTGAATTCAGAAAAAGCGGCTTCTTCATTTCTCTTGAATACTTCTGCTGCATCAGCTTTAAAATTGGATGTTTTATATTCAATCAAGGCATAAATTGTACCGTCTTTTGCAGCAAACATCTCTTTAGGTTTTGCGCCCTGAAGTTTTGTATCTGCGATCTGTCTTGAAACAGTTTCCACGAATTTAATAGTCTGTGTACTGTCTACCCCTGATTCCTGAGCATAATCAGTTATGGCATTTTTTATCTGAAGGCTTGTTTGTCTTGCAATATCATCCCTTGCTCTTGCAAGAGCCATTGTTCTCGACATATCAAGAGAAGACATTTTCGCGACACCTACTCCGTAAAGAGCATCCTCTGCTGTAGGGGGCATGAGAAAAAACTGGGGGACATCAGACATAGTCTCTTTAACAGCCTTTTCCTCCGCCTTTTTTTCTTTTGTCTGTTTGGAAGCACACCCGAATGCAGAAAGTACAGACAACAATGTAAAGATAATCAGTAATTTTTTTAACATCTCTTACTCCTTGAATAAAAAAAGCTTTTTAATTTATCAATCAGGTTTATTCTGCCAAAAGCTGAACCTATAAAACATTAAAGAATCTTGATTGCTTTTTTGTTACATAAATTATAAACATTTTTGTTAATATTGTCATCTGTGGTAATCAAAAGATATTTAATATCCATTTTTTGACAGACAAAAAAAGGGACTTGATTCAAGTCCCTTTTCGTTATCAGTAACCTTTTGTCGACTGCATTTTTCTCAGTTTCTTCTGTTGTTTTCTGATGATTGCTTTTTTCTTTCTATTGTTGACTGTGGAAGGTTTTTCGAAAAACTCTCTTTTTTTCCATTCCCTGATTATACCTTCTTTCTCAACCATTCGCTTAAATCTTTTAAGAGCTTTTTCGAGCGGTTCTGTATCATCTATTCTCACAAAAGCGATAAAAATCACCTCCCTTTGGCCAAATCCGAAAAATCAGAATTAATAATACTTAAAATTTCATCTTTGTCAATCAGCGGATTGACTGTAAAATATTCAGGATCAACAGGTATCATCTGGTTTCTCATCTCCCAGTGAAGATGGGGGCCTGTAGAGAGTCCTGTGCTACCGACAAGACCTAATACCGCACCCTTGGAAAGAAATTGATCTGTCTCAACATAAATTTTTTCAAGATGATAATAAATAGTAAATACCCCTGGAAGATGTTCAATTATTACACTGTTCCCTGTAAGAAGACGGTTGCCGCAATATATAACGCGGCCGGACGCGCTGCAGTGAACAGGTGTACCTGGTTCTAGTGCAAGATCTATCCCGTTATGAACAGAATTGACAGATTCACCGCTTTTATATACAAAATTCCTGATATCACCGAAAAATGAAGTGGTAACAGGATTATTCATTAGCGGTTTCATGATATTCGTATCAGCAAGAATATTATCACTGTTAAAGGAATTCAAATATCCGACAAGTTCACGGGTTTCTGTTTTTCGTCTTTCAGAGTCATCTGCACGTAAATCAGAAAGGTTTTCGTTTAATGAGATAGTCTCTTTTCTATATGCTCTCTCATTCAGGAACACAGGAAAATCCCTCTTTTCAGTATATTCTCCCTCAATATTTACAGATATCAGATATTTACCACTCCCTAGAGCAGGGTCGAAACTGATAAAGATGATAAAACAGTCAAGTCTGTTATTACTTTTTGATGAAAGCTCCTGAATCAAATCAGTTTTATACCTGAATCCCTGAAACCGTTTGATTAGAATCCCTTTTTCATTCTTAAGTTCAGCAGTAATTTTATTTACACTATCAGAAGAAACTGCAGTTACCCTGACTATTGCCCCTGGAGAAGATTCTTCCTGACATTTTATTACAGTCTCGGCATTGGCACAGAATGATAAGAAAAGGAACAGGAACGAAAAAAATATACGGGAAGACATCAGATGATTCTTTCCAGGTCAATAATGTCAAGCTGGGGTATATTATTGTTTATGAAATAATTATTCCTCAACCTGAAAATTATATCTACCGTATCATCAATTGAAACATCCTTTCCTGCCTTTTCAGCTCCGTTCCAGAAAACAGCCGGCCAGGGCATATTGCCTGATTCAAGGACAAGCTTGAGATGACCGGCGGCTTTATTACCCATTATTTCAATATTTTTTACCTTTAATGATCTGGCAAGAAATAAAAGCGCAGGATTTCCCTCTCCGAAAGGCATCATTGCGCTTACCACATCAACTATTTCCTGATTAAGGTATCCAGGCGGCAGTTCCGCATCTATTTCAATAATACGGTCTTCCCTGTTAATTTTGGTACTGTTTTTTATATAATCCAGAAGTCTCTTTTTCAACGTATCAAGATTTTCTTTTTCCATGGAAAAACCGCCGGCAAAATCATGGCCACCGAAATCAAGGAATAGATCACTGCAGAAATTCAGCATAGCCATAATGGAATAACTGCTCATACTCCTTACAGAACCGACAATCCGCTCATCCATAACAGTGAAAACAATAGCAGGTACCTTGAAATAAGATGCAAACCTGGCAGACAGTATCCCTGTGATCCCCCTGTTAACTTTGCTTCCTCCGGTAACGACAAGTGATTCATCCATCTCTTCGTAGCTTTTTTTCGCAGAATTAAACAGAAGATCCCAGAGGTTGTCACCCAGCTTTTTTCTTTCCTTGTTAAGTGAAATGATTTCATCAGCAAGGGACCTTATTTCTTCAAGATCTTCAGAAAAAAACAATTTTGCAGCTTTTTCAGGTACACCCATTCTTCCAGTCGCATTAATGAGCGGCGTAATATTCCATGCGATATCTGATGTTGAAATATTTTTATCAAGCAGTTTTTGTCTGAAAAGAAGCTCGTGAAGCCCTTTGTTTGCGGTCTTCTGTATATTTTTTAGTCCGTGCCTCACTATTATCCTGTTTTCATTGACGAGAGGCATCATATCTGCGATCGATCCGATTGTAACCATATCCATTATATTTTCAATTCTGTCATTCAGGATCTGGTTTTGCTTTAAAATAACTGCGGTAAATAAATTCAGAAGTATATCAAGCTCTGTCAGCTGATTTTCGCTGTATCTTGCGCTCCTGCTTACTTCTTTCATTTTCAGCAGACTCATCCCTTTAAGCCGGGGGAAAAGTTCTGTTGCCTGATCAGCAATATCAAAGGCATTGAGCTCCATACTGCTGCCGAATATCTCACTGAAAAGTCTTTTCTGCTGGGGAAGCGAATAAACTATAATAATTGAATCCCGCATATATTTAATCAGGCCGGTTCTGCCTGGATCGTTTATGACACCCGGGACAAAAACCTCTCTCACCGGGTCGCTGGTGTTAACAAGGTTAAACATCCTTTGCGCTTCTGCAGTAAAAGACCCCCCTCCGGCCGGAATTATATTCAGGATGCATATATTTTTTTTATAAAGCTCGGTATCAGAAAATGTCAGCGCCCAGATAACCTTGGAAACTACTCCGCATCCTGCAAGGTCGCGGAAAGGATAGCCTGTATCCTCAAGTTTAGGATTTATGATCGCAAATGCCTCAGGGATGGATTCCCCCGGAGTATGATGGTCGATAATGATTGTATCTATGCCGAGAGAAGCGGCGTATTTTATCTCTTTGGTACTTGATATACCGCAATCGACTGTAATAATCAGCGTTCCGTCATTCTCCGCAAACTCCCTCACCTTCTCTTCTGTAATACCGTATGGTTCATCACCGGAAGGAAGCGACCAGCTGACATCAATACCCATCTCATTCATTTTTTTAACAATCAGGACTGTTGATGTAATTCCGTCCGCATCCCTGTCGCCGAATACAATCACCTTTTCACCTTCATCAGCTGCAGCATGAATACGGTCAACAACATCTTCCATTTCGTGAAACAGAAAAGGATTATGAATATATTTGAGATCTTCCTCAAGGACAAAAACGATGTCTTCCGGCTTTGTTATTCCCCTTCTCACAAGTATGGAAGACAGGAGAAGGCTTATGTTATATCTTGACGATATTTCTTTGACTGAATCCGAATCAATCGGTTTTTTATTATATTTCATTAAGTGTATTATTACCTGTTTTACCTGGTCCAGCATGAGCTGGCGGAAAAATCAGCCGAGATATTCTTTACCTGTCCGCAGGGTTGAAAGACTGTCTTCCAGATATTCCTGTATTATACTATATAATATAGACTTCAGGTATTTCAATAAATTATTTTCAATTCCTGCCTTTAATGAGTGCCCGATTTCATTTTTTAATGAATATGCGATATATTTCCTTATTCCCGGGACAATTTTTATCCGGGAGTTATTCAAATCAGCGCAATCAGTACAGATAAAACAGCTGTGATGATGATTATAAAACATTGTCTCATTATCTATTATGCTGCGGCTGCAGAACCCGCACTCATCGAAAATGAAGTTTCCGCCCATCAGGACCGTGCTCCTCAGCAGGTATTGAACCATCATTTTATCATCAAGCTCTGAAGGACATTTTTCAAGAAGATCAAGCGATGATGAGAGCAGCTGATAAAGTTCCAGAGTCCCCTCCCCTCCTCCGTGAGCCTTGACAGCTATCTCAAGCCAGCACAAGGCCGTATAATATTTTTTCAGATTATTTTTTATGGAATCATAAAATTCTTCCGGCGCATAATCAATAATCTTGATGCTCCTGCTCAAAGGATCATTATAGATATCAAAATGTCCCCTTGTAAGGGGCTGGACTGCCGGACCCAGTTTACTTTTCCCCTTATAACCTCCATATGAAATTGTATTAATAATTCCTTTCTGGGGCGAGAAAACAACACTTCCCTTGTGATAATCATGTATCCTGTAATTCCGTATAACTATTCCATCTATTTTTAGGTTTCTGTTCATCCTGAAAGTTCTTTTTCCTTGACAACATTATACAATAATAATTAGCTTTAATATAATTATTGAATAATTATTTAACTTATTATTTTATCAGGAGTTTTTATAATGTCTCAAAAGGAAATAATACCTGCTGGTCAGCATCTGCCGGACAAACTATATATTATTCCCCTTTCTGGCAAACCGATATTTCCGGGTATATTTACACCGCTGATGATTATGTCAAAAAAAGATATTGCGGTTGTTGAACAATCCCTTATAAATGACAGTATGCTCGGCCTTGTTTTGCTGAAAGATGAAGAATCATCAGAAGTTTCACCGGAAGAACTTTATACAGTCGGCACAGCTGCAAAAATTGTAAAAAAGATCAATCTGCCGGACGGCGGAATGAATATTTTTATATCCACAATAAAAAGATTCAGAATAAAGCATTATATATCGGAAATTCAGCCTTTGACAGCGGAAGTGGATTTTATGAATGATGAAGCTGAAAAAACAATGGAAGTCAAGGCACTTACCCGCTCCATTATTTCCGAGATGAAACAGGTTTCAGAGAACAATCCCCTGTTTTCTGAAGAAATGAGGCTGAATATGGTAAACATCGATCAGCCGGGGAAAATTGCCGATTTCATAGCATCAATTTTAAATATTGACAGGACTGAGCAGCAGAAAATACTTGAAACACTTAACGTAAGAAAAAGAATGGAACAGGTTCTTGTTTTTATAAAAAAGGAACAGGAACTTCTGCGGATACAGAAAAAAATCCAGCTACAGATTAACGAAAAAATCGAAAAGAACCAGAGGGATTATTTTCTGAGGGAAGAATTAAAAGCTATAAAAAAAGAACTTGGTATGCCTGTTGATTCAAAAAGCAGTGAATACATAAGGTTCAAGGAAGCAATCGAAAAACTGGAACTTGAAGGGGAAGCAAAAGAACAGGTAGAACAGGAATTGCAGAAATTCTCGCTTATGGAACCTGTATCAGCTGAATTCGGCGTTACAAGAAATTATCTTGACACTATAGTGTCGCTGCCATGGAACAGACCTGAACCGGAAAATCTTGATATAATAGCAGCCAAGGAGATCCTGGACAAAGACCACTATGGGCTTGAGGATGTAAAGGAAAGGATAATTGAATACCTTTCTGTAAGAAAGTTAAAACAGGATACCAAGGGTTCTATTATCTGCCTTGTAGGACCTCCGGGAGTCGGAAAAACATCAATAGGAAAATCAATTGCAAGGGCTATGGGGAAAAAATTCTTCAGATTTTCTGTCGGAGGGATGAGAGATGAGGCTGAGATCAAGGGACACAGGAGAACCTATATCGGAGCAATGCCCGGGAAAATCATACAGGGCCTTAAAATAGTAAAAACAAAAAACCCTGTATTCATGATAGATGAAATTGATAAACTCGGCGTCTCTTACCAGGGCGACCCTTCATCGGCTTTGCTTGAAGTCCTTGACCCTGAGCAGAATATAAGTTTCAGGGACCACTATCTTGATCTGCCGTTTGATATATCGCATGTTCTTTTTATCACAACTGCAAACACTCTCGATACCATACCGCCGCCCCTGAGGGACAGAATGGAGATTATAAGGCTCGCCGGCTACATAAAAGAGGAAAAAATTGCAATTGCAAGAAAATACCTTATTCCCAAGAGCCTTTCATCAAGCGGAATAAAAAAGCAGCAGGTAAAATACGATTCTGCAGCCCTTACAGTAATAGCAGACCAGTATGCACGCGAGGCGGGAGTGAGAAACTATGAGAAATCACTCGACAGGATACACAGGAAAATAGCAAAACAGTTTGTACTTGATGGTTTAAAGCCTCCTGTTAAAATCACATCAGAGAGTATTGAAAAATATCTTGGGAAACCCAGCTTCAGGCCTGAAGAAATCAAGAAGGTGATAAAACCCGGAATGGTAATTGGTCTTGCATGGACTAATTTCGGAGGGGATACCCTGATGATAGAAACTGTATACACAGAAGGGAAAGAAGGGTTCAAGCTGACCGGACAGATGGGTGATGTAATGAAGGAATCTGCCAATATAGCCTATACCTATGTGAGAACTCTTGCCCCTCAATACGGTATAAAAAAGGATTTTTTCGAAAATAATATTTTTCATCTTCATATACCGGAAGGAGCAACGCCCAAGGACGGACCATCTGCCGGTATAACAATGGCTTCAGCATTATTCTCCCTGATGAGAAATAAAATAATAAAAAAGAATTTTGCCATGACAGGAGAACTCTCTCTTTCCGGAGCTGTGCTGCCGATTGGCGGACTTAAAGAAAAAACAATTGCAGCAAGAAGAAATAACATTAAAAACATAATAATTCCGCGCCAAAATGAGAAAGATCTTGAGGAGATTCCCAGCCACATAAAAAAGGGAATAAAATTTTATCCTGTGGATTATTTTGAAGATGTTATCAGGATAATATTTTGAAAAAATCTGTCAGGCATTTGTATTCCGGCATCCATTACTTAATATTACTTTTTTGCCTGCTTTTTATTTTTATATCCTGTGTGAAAAGTGAAAGTTTATATATTGATGGCGTTGTAAAAATAACTGAGAAGGAATTTCTTTTAACTTTAGAGAAGCTGCCTGATGATATAAGGGAAAATATTCTTAAAGAAAAAAAAACTTTTATCTCACTGTTATCGGAAGTTCTGGAATTGGAAGCAGCAGACGGGGAGGACAATCTTCTGTTCTTTCCGGCAGATAAAAAAAATCTTTTACATGAAGATTTTGAACCTTCAGATCTTTTACCGCTTGATAAAGAAGGGTTTCTGCTTAACAAAGAAGGGATGAAAATAAGAAAAGCTGTCATGAATGATCTCAAGGAAATGATAACAGAAGCATCAAAAGCCGGACTGAAAATTGTAATTTCATCAGCATACAGATCCTATAGTTATCAGAAAAACCTTTATAATTATTACATCGGTATTTACGGAGAAAAAGAGACTGCCCGTTTTTCCGCCCCTCCCGGTGCTTCGCAGCATCAGCTTGGAACTTCTATGGATTTCGGAAGTATAACAAAAGATTTCATGGACACGGATGAAGGGAAATGGATTAAGGAAAACGGCTGGAAGTACGGTTTTTCACTCTCATATCCTGAAGGATATGAAAATATTACGGGATATGAATTTGAGCCCTGGCATTACAGATATATTACAAAACCGGGGGCTGCTCTTGAAAGAGATTTTTTTGGAGGACTTCAATACCTTTTTATTGAATATCTCACAGACAACAGGGAAATGATGCTTTCAAAAAAATCTCATAAATAATTACCAATATCTGAAGTCTTAAAACGTCCTTATCCTCTCTTCCGTCTTTCAACAGCAAGCAGACATATTTTCTCGCAAAGATCAGGAAAGCTGATATTCATCACCCCGGCAGACTGAGGCAGCAGGCTTGAGGCAGTCATTCCCGGAAGTGCATTGACTTCAAGGCACCACAGATTGCCGTCAGGAGCCATCCTGAAGTCTACCCTGCTGTAGTCTTCCATTTTCAGGGCTTTATGCGCTTTTAGAGCTGTATCCATAACATATTTTGTCTGTTCAGCAGTAAGGTCAGCAGGGAATATTTCATCAGCCCCTCCCTTCTGATATTTGCATTTATAGTCAAATATATCAGACATCTTTGGAATAATCTCGCCGACCCCGAGAGGGATATCATCAAGAACACCGATGGTAAGTTCCCTTCCCGGAATAAATTTTTCAATAATAACTTCCCTGTCGTGATAAGAAGCTGTATCAATGGCCTTATCAAATTCATCAATTGATTTAACAATGGAAAGACCGACAGTTGATCCTTCACGGTTAGGTTTTACAACCAAAGGCAACCCAAGACTCCTTACAGCTTCTTCTGCATTGACCGGAGCCATAAACCAATCCGGTGTCGGAACATTATTATGACGAAAAAGGGTTTTTGCTACATGCTTATCCATTGCAAAGCAGCAGGGCATGTGTGTGCTTCCAGTATAGGGTATCCCTTCGATATCAAGATACCCCTGGATTGTACCGTCTTCACCTGAACCTCCGTGAAGAGCAAGGAAGCAGATATCAAACTCTGAAAGTCTGTCTGAACGAATAAGACTCGCAAGCCCTTTCATAAGCGATTTTTTGTCTGAATCCGGCGGTAACTCTTTGACTTTTGTATCAAGAAAACTCAACTCTGCTTTTTTGTCAAGAATTCCGGATGCGGTATCTACTGCAATAACATCATGATTTTTTAATTTAAGAGCCTTAAATATCTGAGCACCGCTTGCAATCGAAACATCCCGCTCTGAACTCATCCCTCCGAATATTACTGCAATTTTCATAAATTCTCCAGTTTAAATACAATTTTCTGATTTTAGCAAAGCATGATTATAATGTCAAAATAAATATAGAGAAATCTGTAATTGTTTTGATTTTACTGATAAAATGTTAATATGAGAATTCATTATGATTTTCAAAACAGACGGAAATACAGATATTTTTTATTGCTGCTTTTATATATTTTAATTATGGCAGCAGGCCAAATATCAGCGAAATACGGTTCACTTCAGTCATCAGCATATGAAGTGCCGGTAAAGACAGGTCTTAATATTTTTCATATATTAAGTTATTTTTTTCTGATCTTAAGGGCTCCTTTATGGTTTTATATTCTTAAAAAATCGGATATTTCAACTGCCTATCCTGTTTTGTCTTTAAATTATATACTTATTTTATTGTTTTCAGTAATAATATTCGCAGAAGCTGTCACGCCGGGTAAACTGGCAGGTTCTTTACTGATAACCGCAGGGGTGCTGCTGGTGCTGTCCAGTTCAGAAATACCGGTAATAAAAACAAAAAAACAGGAAGTGTAATTTGGCAATCGGTTATTTGCCTGCTCTGGTAATGGTGATTTTTACTGCGGCAGGGCATCTGATTTTTAAGTATTTTGCTTTAGAAGTTAAACTGCAGAAACCTTATACAAGAGCAATTGGAAGTCTGATTAATCCCTTTTTTGCTGCGGGAATACTCTTTACGGCAGTCGCTCCCCTTTTTTACTTCAAGGCGCTTGAGACACTTGAACTTTCAAAGGCATTCAGCTTAACAGCTTTAAATCAAATAATTATTCCAGTATCAGGATTAATTCTTTTTAAAGAAAAATTTAACATAAAAAAAACATCAGGGATTATTCTTATTGCTGCAGGCATAATTGTATGGAATACATGAACAGCAGCACCAGGGCGGACAAGAACATTTATCAAAGTAAAGCCGCCGGTAATGGGATGGAAAAACAGAATAATCAGTCCGATTTTACAGAACTCAGTGTTGTAATCCCCTCTTTTAACGGCGGTTCTGTAATTGAAAAAACATGTATAGAAACCATTGCGGTTCTTGATGGATTAACTGATAAATGGGAAATTCTCATAACAGACGACGGCAGTACAGACAACACCTGGGAAAAGATTAAATTACTTAACAATATGGATAAAAGGATAAAGGGCATACACCTTTCCAAAAACAGCGGCCAGCAGGAAGCAACCTATTACGGGCTGTTATATTCAGCAGGCGGAAAAGTAATTACAATGGATGATGATTTGCAGCATGATCCCAAATATATACCTCAAATGCTTGACTTTGGGGACGGAGGATATAGCTCAGACAGCAAAATCCTGAGGAACGGAGGATTTTTTATAGTATTTGCCTCATCCCGCAATATATATTCCATAACAAGATCATTGGGATCATTGGCACACGATCTTTTTTTCTTTCTTTTTTTCAACAAACCATTCGGCGTTAAAATAACCGGCTTCAGGCTTCTATCCTGTGACCTTGTACAGAAAATAATCACATCAAAAAGAGATTTTATCTATATATCAGCAATAGCGTTAAGATTGAAACCCCGTATTTACACATTGGAAACTGACGCTGCCATAATTACCAACAGCAGATACAGTCTTTTTAAGCTTATACGACTTTTTTTTCTTCTTGTTGTGCATTACACCCTCCCGGATTCACTTTATTTCAGCATAATGAAAACAATCAGGAATTTCCCAATAACAGATAAGAAGAGAAGCCCTGGATTTGTATCCCATAAAACAGATAAATCATCAGTATCAGAGACAATTCCTGGAAATTTATCAACTAGAGTAAAGGACTGATTAAAATGGATAAAAAATCCATATTGATACTCGGAGGCGGCAGCAGCCAGATAAATCTTATTAAAAAATCAAAAAGCATGGGCCTTTTTACAATCCTGGCAGATATTAATCCGGATGCGCCGGGAAGGGAATTCTGCAGCAAGTTCGAAAAAGTCAGCACTTTTGACTATATCGGAGCGCTAAAGGCTGCAGAGAGGAATTCTATTGATGCTGTTGCTACGGCGGGAACTGATCAGCCGGTATATACTAGCGCATATATAGCAGATAAACTTTCACTTCCCCAGTTTTTAACGCCTGAAAAAGCACTTACGGTGACGAACAAAAAACATATGAAATCTGTTTTTAAATCAGCTAAAATAAAAACAGCTGCTTATATACTTTTAGATAAAAATTCAAAAGAAACTGATATTCAGGTTCTCAAGCCGCCCTTTGTCCTTAAACCGCTTGATAGTCAGGGGCAGCGGGGGGTCATGAAATTAAACACCAGTAAGGATGTCCTTTCCAATATTGAGTATGCACTATCTTTTTCAAGAGAAACCTCTGTTATTCTTGAAGAATATTACGATTCAGATGAGATAACATTAAGCGGCTGGGTAAAAGATGGCAAGCTGTATATATTGAGTGTGACAGACAGGGTGACTTTTGATAATTTACCTTCCATAGGGATTTGCTTATCACATCAATATCCCTCAACCTATTCCTCATCCCATAAAGATGGGATTATCGGTCTGACAGAAAATATAATAAAAGCTTTCAAAATTGAAAACGGCCCAATATATTTTCAATATCTGATTGGAAATGACGGTATATATGTTAACGAAATAGCATGCAGACTTGGGGGGGCCTACGAAGATGAATTTATACCCCATACGTCCGGAATAGATATTACAGAAATATTAATTAAAGGCTCTTTAGGAGAAACTATTCCGGATAAAATATTTTCCAGGATAAAACCATCTTCATTATTCTTTAACGGACAATATTTCTCAACCCTGCTACTTTTTTCAAAACCCGGTCTGATTAAACAGCTGTCATTCCCTGATAACGAAGAACAGGATGACAATATTCTTTCTTCAAAATTCATAATTAACAGCAACACAAAAATCAATCCGGTAGTAAATTCGACACAAAGAGCTGGATATGCAATACTGAAAAATTGTAATATAAATACCATTAACAGTTCTATCAAATATTTTATTGAAAATACGAAAATATCAGATGAAAAGGGATGCAATCTATTAGTCAGTGATTTTGATTTACTGAGTTATAAAACAAGGAGACGGTTTAGTGTTTAAGCAAAAATTCCTGTCACTTATATTACTGTTAATTTTCCTTTCCGGAATACTTTTTATTGTTTCCTGCAGCGGAAAAAAAGAAACCGGGGGCAATAAAAAACTGGTTATCGCGGAACAGTTCGGGCTTGCTTATGCCCCGCTTCAGATAATCAGGACCAACAAAATTCTTGAAAAGGAACTTCCCGGATGGGAAATAAAATGGGAAAAGCTGGTAAACACCGCATCAATAAGAGAAGCAATGCTTTCAGGAAATCTTGATGTCGGATTTATGGCAATTCCACCATTTTTAATCGGGTACAGCAACGGTATGAAATGGAAAATGTTTACAGGCCTAAGTTCTGTACCGGTCGGCCTTGTAACATGGAAGGATAATATCAAAACGCTTTCTGATTTTACAGGCAATGACAGAATAGCGCTTCCGCAGCCCGGGAGTATTCAGCATATGCTTCTTTCAATGGCAGCTGAAAAACAACTTGGGAATGCCGGCTATTTTGACAATATGCTTATCACAATGGCGCATCCTGATGGAATGAATGCGCTTTTACAGAAAAAAGATGTAACGGCGCACTTTACATCACCCCCATTTATAATGCAGGAACTGAAAATACCCGGGTTCAGGCTGATATTAAGCGGAAAAGAAGCGGCAGGCAGTGATTTTACCTTTGCTGTCGGAACAGTAACTGACAGCTTCTCATCAAAAAATCCGGAAGCAGTGGAAGCAATTATTAATGCAATTAAAAAAGCTTCACAAATTATTAAAAATGAGCCTGATAAATCTGCTGAAACACTGTCACGGGAATATCAGTCAGATAAGGAAGAAATACTGGAATATATTAAACGGGATGATATTATATACTCTACAGGAATAAACGGTACAAATATTTTTATTGATTACATGAAAAAAAGCGGCTACATTAAGTCTGATATAAATTTTACCGGTATTTATTACAAATGAAAAAGCCAATACTGTTAAAATTTCTCTGGATCTGTTTCTTTATTACCCTTTGGGAAGCAGTACGGCTTACAGGGAATTTTTCTCCGCTTGTATATCCATCATTATTATCAATAATTAAATCTCTTTTCCATGCATTTTCCAATGAAGGGATTGCAGTTCAGCTTTTACTTTCTTTCGCAGTTATTGCGTTTGGTATTACCGCCGGTATTATTCTTGCCATGGGCGCTGTAATGGCGGCACATTCTTCTGCATTATTTGAATCATTTCTAAAAATTGTTATTTCAATTTTCCATCCCCTTCCCGGAATAGCGCTTCTGCCGGTACTGCTTTTATGGGTCGGGACAGGGATCGAATCAATTCTGATAATAGTCCTTCATTCAGTTATCTGGCCGCTGATTACAAACCTGTATACAGGCTACAAATCAATCCCTGCAACATATACACTTGTTGCAGATAATTATTCTATGGGGAAAAAGGACAGATTTTTAAAAATTACTCTACCGGCATCACTGCCCTATTTTCTTGCAGGCTCGCGTATAGCATTTGCAAGGTCATGGCGTGCCCTGATAAGTGCAGAAATGCTTTTTGGAGCCGCAGGAGGGAAAGGCGGGATCGGGTGGTTTTTATATAACAAAAGGGTTTTTATGGATTCATCAGGGCTGTTTGCAGGGCTTCTCGTTATTGTATTTGCAGGAATACTGACTGAAGAAGTTTTTTTCACCATTTTTGAAAACAAAACAGTGAAAAAATGGGGAATGTCCACATGAATGATTATCTTGAAATTAAAAATCTTTCTTTTTCATATACTGATGATAATCAGGGAAGAAAAAATACCAGGAAGGTCATCGACAATATTTCCTTCAATCTTCAGAAAAAAACTCTCCTTTGTATTCTTGGTCCCTCAGGATGCGGCAAAACTACACTCCTGAAAATTATCGCTTCAATGGTTCCTCCATCTGCCGGGAAAGTACTTTTTGACGGAAAAGAACTTAAAAACCCTGATGCCGGCCGTATTTTAATATTTCAGGACGATAATCAGCTTTTCCCATGGCTTAATGTTATTGAGAATATTTTAATGCCATTGAAATTATTCCGTATAAACAACAGAGATAATATAGCTATGGATATAATAAATAAGGTAGATCTTACAGGATTTGAAAATTATTACCCGCACAGGCTTTCGGGAGGAATGAAAAAAAGAGCGGGAATCGCAAGAGCGCTTGCAACATCACCGGAGCTCCTGCTGATGGATGAACCATTCGGGAGTCTGGATGCCCAGACAAGGAAAAAACTGCATAAACTTGTGCTTGAGATTAAAGAAAAAACTGATTTGACTGTCATATTTGTAACACATGATATCCATGAAGCTATTTTTCTTGCTACTGATATTGCGGTTATAGGCAAATCAGGTACGATCGCTTATCAGATAAAAAACAATTTTTCAGGAATTTCAGATTTTTCTGTTACCGGATTTTCAGACTTTTACAATAAACTTTATTCCTTTATTGATGAGCCGTAATTCCTTCCGGTTATTCCTGATACTGTTTAATCTGGTTGAACTTTATAGATTTTTACCAGGTATTCTTTTTTTTTCATATAATCAACAATTCTGACCGGATATATTTTTTTTCTTAAAGTTTTGACAAGAGTACATTTATTATTAAGAAAAGAGAGGGCTTCATCATAATAACTGTAAACATTCCCATAAAGATCATTCCAGACAGGCCTTTCCTGCGCTATAATATCCAGTTCCTCTGTCCAGATGATATATTCAATTTTATTTAGTTCAATGTAATCGCTGAATTTTATTTTTTTTTCTATTACCTGATCAAGATCGTTATATGAACAAAGTCTACCGTAATCAAGGTTAAAAGCCAGATTTGTATTTGCAAGAATTTTTCCGCTATCACCTGTTAACTCCGTTATTTCCCTGGAATACTCATTATAGCTGATATCTTTCCAGCTATTTACCTCTGAGTAAGCCTTTGCAATCTGGTATAACAATAATACGGAAAAAGATATAAACAGAATAAATGCAGCAAAAACATTATTATTTATTCTTTTTCTTGATTTTTTACTTCTTAAAACCACATCCATTCCTGTTTGCATATCAACATAATCTTCCTCCGTCCCTGTTTTCATATTATAAAGAATGTCTGCCTCCGTCCCCAATAAAATCCATAATACAGGAAAGAGAAAAAAGATTGATGGAGGACTGTATTTACCTATAACAACTATTCCTGCAGCAATGCCGGCAGAAAACAATACTAAAGGGAAAATACGTTTTCTTGATTTTTCAACTAAAAAGACCAGCAATAAAGCAATTATAAGAGCTGCTGCAAATATATAAAATTGTCCTCTGATATCAGGGAGATAATAAGTTCCCTGAATCTGATAATATATCTTGTATAAAAATCTGGGAAAGGCAAGCAATTTAATAAACAAAGAATCCCCTACACCGTGTCTTGAACCAAAATTATAATAGTGATTTAAAAAATCTCCATCCATAATTAAGCTTGCAAAAAGGGCAATTACCCCGAAGATTATTGTGATAAAAACATATAATCCAAGAATTTTGATTACAATGGAGATTTTATTTTTTTTATATAAAACTGTAGCGGCAAGAAAAGGGATTATTCCTGTAAAAATAATAAAACTGTTAGGGTGTATAAAAATCGAAAAACCGGATAAAAACGATGCCATTAAAATCAGTCTTCTGAAATTATCCTTATCAATACCTGCAATAATAACAAGCTGTATAACTGCAAACAGATAAATAATTATTTCCTGTCTGGCAAAACGGGATATGTAAATATACTGGATATCAGTAATTATCAGCAGTAAAGTAAATATTCTGATAAAATTGGAACTGATATATTTTTTTATTAATAAATTTAGAAAATACAGCACAAAGACTGATGCAATAATTGAAATCAATCTTGCTGAATTAATAGAAAAATCCATCATTAGAAAAGGTAGCTGAATAATATGAAATAGCAGTTTTACAGCATGCGGGAATCTTTCTGTTATTCTGAAAAACTCTTCAGTGGCAGCAGGATTTTTTTCAGTTATAATAGACCGCGTAAGGGAAGCCAGCCAGGCTTCATCTGAATGTACAAAAGGATATGAATCGAGATAAAAGAGATTAAGTAAAAAATAAAGTGCCAGTAAAAAAAATATCAGTTTACTTTTTGCCACATTCATAATTTAAGATATTTTATCAGCAGTTGAGAAAAGTTTACATAAAAAAAGCTGCCGTTCTGAATATTCATATACGGCAGCCCTTTCTGATTTCAATAGCAGAAAGCTATTATCATCTTATTACTGGGCAACGACAGGATATCCCTGGTTTGTCCATCCCATCGGAGCATTCTTGGGAACACCCATTCCGCCTTTCAGCGAAACTGCGTCATAACCGAGGAGCCTTAAAGCTGCTACAGTCTGTCCCGCAGTCTGACCTGAATAACAGTAGATAATAATTTTTTTATCTGAAGGCAGGGACTGAAAAGAAGAATCCATACCAGATGCAAACGGGATATTAATCGCACCGTCTATGTGCCCTTTCGCATAATCTTCAGCTCTTCTGATTGAAACAAAAACAGCAGATTTATCTTTTGCATCAAAAATGGCTTTAGCATTGGCTTCGCTGATAATATTGCTGGCAAATGGGGTGTCCTTGATCGATGCGAATCTCTCAAAATATTCAGTAACTTTTTTTGCTATAACAGGATTTACATCATATTTTTTTGTCATATTAAGCTCAGCTGTCTCAGTTGTTGTAATTGCCTCATAGCCGGGAACTTTTGAAATTCCGAAATTCCAGCCGAAAGCCACAGATTTAACAGGAATACCAGCTGCATTCATCAGCATACCTGCCTGTGCAGCTGTCTGACCTGAATAGCAGTAGATGTATACATTCCCTTCATGAGGAAGATAGGCAAGTTTTTCAGCAACAGGCATACCCCAGGGAACACTAACTGCACCTTTTACATGGCCTTTCGCGTAATCTGCCGCTGATCTTGCGTCTATTACAAACATCTGTTCGCCAGCTTTTACTTTTTCAACAAAGTCAGCTTCCTTGATCTGATAGTTTGTATGTGCAGCCAGATCTGCATAATAATTTTTTACCGCTTCTGCCGCATAATTTACTTTCATTTCTGCAGCAGGGGATGCGGCAGGTGCTTCTTTAGCGCCTGTAGCCCAAACAGTAGATGCTGTAGTACTTAGCAGCATTATAAGCGCGATCTTTAAAAATAAAAATTTTTTCATTTAAATACCTCTTTGTTATTTTTCTTTATTTATGAATTATCTGATGAATTAATCATATAAACCGGTTTTTCCGGTTTAAACACAGGATTCATGGGATTGGCAATCCACTCAACCCATGCTCCGTCATATAATTTCAGGTTTCTATAACCAGCATTATAAAGAGCAAGATATGTCTGAGCACCTCTTATAGAAGTTTTACAGTACATATAAATCTCCTTATCATAATCAATCTTCTCCTGAAGATATCTTATCCTTATCTGCTGCACCGGTTTATAAGTACCGTCACTGAAATTATTATCCTTATAGTTTAAAAGAACTGAACCAGGTATAGTGCCTTCCTCTTCATATTCTTTCTGTGACCTTGTATCAATAATTACTGCATCTGAGCGTGGATTATCAACGAGCTCCCTTAAATCGTCACGTACTGCTATCATATTCTTTCTTTCTTCTGAAATACTGTATGTCTTAGTTTCTCTTGAGACAGCCTGATCTGATACTTTTGCACCTTCAGACAGCAGGGCGTTAAGACCGCCGCTGACAACCTTTACAGTATCATTTCCATAATACTTTAATGTCCACCATAATCTGGCAGAATCCATATTGTCGTTATTATCATAGACAACAATCAGCATGGAATTATCAATGCCCTTCCTGCCCATCAGTTCTTCGATCTGAACGGCAGGAGCCAGCATATTAATATATGGTGTATTAACTACGATGTCTGCTCTTGAGATGTTTACCGCACCCTCAATATGTCCATTACTGTAGTCAGGGAAATTCCTGGCATCAATAAGAACTGTTTTACCATCGCTTATCAGACTAATAGCTTCTTTAGCAGTGATTATTTCTGTATTTATTTCACCAGGTGCTTTCTGTCCGCAGGAGAATAGCAGCACAGTGAACAGTAAAACTGAAAAAAATATTCCGTATTTTAGTTTCACAATACCTCCTTATATCAGACTCTTGAGTTTTTCAATAATCGCCGGTTTTGAGCAATCCATGGATCCGTCAATAACTACACCATCTTTGGTATAAAAAATGGTCATTGGCGATGCTGTACAGTCAAGTCTGTCGCAAAGTGATCTGCCTTTATAAATATCTATAAAATTGAGTTTAACCTTATCTTCGAATTCCTTTTCAATTTCCTGAAGCATTGGCATAAGTTCCCTGCTGGGAGCATCAATAGCTGAATAAATATAAATCATGCCGATTTTTTCTTTCTGCATAATCTGATTTCTGAACATTTCGGATTCCGCTATATATTTTTCAGCACCAACGCCGGCAATTGAACCGTCACCAACAGCAGTAGCGACCTGTTTAAGTTCTTTTTCCCTGATATCACCGCAGGCTAATACACCGGGAATATCAGTACGCATTTTTTCATCAGTTGTTACATAGCCCTGTTTGGTTAGTTTTAACTGATCCTTGAATATCTCCGAATTAGGCAGATAACCAATAAATTCAAAACATGTATCAGCAATTACAGTATCAAGATCACCAGTCTTAAGATTTTTTAGTATTACTTTTTCAAGTCTCTCTTCTCCCTCAAAAGAATTGACAACTGTATTCCATTTGAATTCCATTTTCGGGTTAGCAAGAGCCTGTGCTTTTGCAATCTCATTACAGTCCATTTTGCCTGTATCATGAATTACTGAAACAATTACTTTTTTTGCGAATTTCGTAAGAAACATCCCTTCTTCGATGGCAGCATCACCGCTTCCGATAACCATTACAGTTTTATCTGTATTAGCCGCAGCATCACATGTAGCGCAAAAGGAAATACCTTTATCAAAAAGGAATTTCTCTTCGTTTACAGCCCCTGTTGTTCTTGGCCTTCCGCCGGATGCTATTATAACAACTTTACATTCAAAAATATTTCTGAATGTTTCAACTTCCTTGATTTCATTTTCCATTCTGACGGTTTTTACATCTGTCAGCTTGAAATTAACGCCGAAGTTCTTAGCCTGCTGATGGAACTTGTTCATCAGTTCAAGCCCGGTTAATGAATCCGGAAAGCCGGGGAAATTCCCGATTTCGTTTGTATAAGTCGCAAGCCCACCGATGAGGGCTTTTTCTATTACAAGTGTATTAAGTCTTGCTCTGCCGCAGTATATTGCGGCAGTTAATCCGGAAGCTCCGCCACCAATTATGACGACATCGTATCGTTCTCTTGTTTTTTCTCTCATTACTTTTCCTTGAGTTTTTAATTACATAAAATATTTAACAAGCAATTTGCTGCCGATCATGGCTCCTATAAAAAGGAAAAATCCAAATACCCAGCCGGAAAGAGACAAAGATGATATACCACTGTAAAACGCTCCAATATTGCATCCCTGTGCAATTCTTGCCCCGTAACCCATAAATAAACCACCAAGTATGGCAGCAAGAACCTGCCTTGAGGATTTTAATTTTTTAAATTTGAAACCGGAGGCTATCAGTGTCGCGAAAAGAGCCCCGGTAATAATGCCTACATTTCTCATTGACGCAAAATCATTGAGAAAACCCCGTTCCAAAGTATTTCTAGCACCTTCACTGGCAAAATAATACCATTTATCTACCGAACCGCCTGCAAATTCATATATCCAGGCTCCCCAGTTGGCAAATGCAGCAGATACACCCCAAGGGTTACCTGTTACAGCAAAAGTCACAATCTGGAAAACTGACAGTAATATGGCTCCGGTTAGATACGGCCATGCATCTTTTAACCACAGTATGTAGTAATCATTGGTTTTAATTTTATCAGTCAGCTTCATTGATCCCTCCAGGGGTTATTTTACTTTTTCGATTATAACGTCCCATTCGCCGTCACCAACTTCTTCAACTTCAACATTGTGGCCATCAGTTCTTGCCCATTCAGGGAGATTTTTCATTGCACAGCTGTGATCTATTTGAACTATCAGGATATCCCCGATTTCAAGTTCTGCCAATTTTTTCTGTGCTTTTACGAGAGGTACCGGACAAGCTTCTCCCAGACAATCAAGTTCTACTTCTTTCATTTTAATACTCCTTAATTTCAATGACTTTGTTCCGCTTTTCTTTTGCCCCATTTATCAGCAGCAATCCATAAAAAAGCGATAATTAATAACTGTATTGTTACAGCCCCAAACCAACCGAATACATCGGGAAGGAAAACGGCTTTCCCTTTCATAATTACATTAAGCTGCCACCATCCGAAATCATGAGCAGCCCAAAGTGACCCTGCAACAAAAAACACTAGGGAGAGTATCTGCATTGCAAAGCCTTCGCCAACTCTCATCAGAGTACCTGATGCACACCCGCCGGCTATAACCATTCCTATTCCGAAAATTAAACCGCCGAGCACCGTTGCAAGACTTACAGGAACAACAAAACCCTGTCCCGGGATCGGCATACCATTAATAAATGCACCGTACTTTATCGCAGTAAATCCCAAGGTAGTAATTGCAAGTGCTGCAAGAACTGATTTTGTCAGATTTGTCCCTCCGGTTAAGTATGGATCCCTCATTGAGGCAGTAAAACAGAATCTTGTTTTCTGAAGGACAAAACCGAAAAGATTACCTGTGATCCAGAAAAATGCCAGTGTTTTTGAGATAAAACTTAATGCAAAACCCGATATTACAATAAGCACAAGAATTCCAAGACCAGGCAATATTTGATCTTTTTTAGGTTTTCTCGAAGCAGTCCTGCTGCTTCTTCTTATACCTGATATACCGCCAGAAGCTGAAGCATCAGGCACAGAAGTTTTAGTGATGTTTTTTTCATCTCCCACTTTGTGGATCTCCTTTTATAAAAGATTTATATCAATTGCGTTATATGTTTGTATATAAATATATAAATGTAACAATGTTATATAAATAGAATACATGAAAATACATATATTGGTCAATATTCATTAAACTAGATTAGTCTAATTTAATGAATTAATAATTATTGACAATAATCTTTTTAATATCTATCTTTTTTAAATTATGGAATTATTATCCCCTGCAGGCAGTATAGAGAAACTATTTTATGCATATGAATATGGAGCTGATGCAGCTTATATAGGACTTAAAAACTTTTCACTCAGAGCAAAAGCTGATAATTTCAGAAAAGACGAATACCTTGAAATTAAGAATATAAAAAAGAATAAAAAACTATACGCGGCACTTAATATCTATTTTCATGATAACGACATAAAACACCTTGAAAGTGAAATTGAATATATATCAAATTATCCTATAGATGCCTTTATAATTAGTGATATTGGTCTTCTTCCTGTTATGAAAAAATATTTTCCCAATACTGAACTACATTTAAGCACACAAGCAAATTGTGTTAACACAAATTCAGCAAAACTTTACAGGGATATGGGATTTTCAAGGATAATTCCCGGGCGAGAATTATCTCTGAGGGAAATTGAAGCCATAAAAAGAGATGTTGATAATCTTGAAATTGAAGTTTTCGTTCACGGGGCGATGTGTCTGGCCTATTCCGGCAGATGCTTTTTAAGCAAATATCTTGCCGCCCGCTCTGCAAATAAAGGCGATTGCGCCCATTCCTGCCGATGGAAATACAGGGTTCTTGAAGAATCCGAACGGCAAGGAGAATATTTCCCATTGATTGAAGGTGAAAATTTCACATCTATCCTCTCTTCTAAAGACATTTGTATGATAGATCATATAAAAGATCTTCAAAATGCAGGTATTGATTCCCTAAAAATTGAGGGAAGGATGAAATCTATCTATTATACAGCAGTAGTTACCCGGGCCTACAGAAAAATGATTGATTATATATCAGCTGGCAATAATGATTTTGAGGGACGGAGGAATAATTTTATCGATAAAAATATAGATCAATATGTCAATGAAATTTATAAAGTCAGCCACAGAGAATTTTCAACAGGTTTTTACTATACAAAAGAAGATATTGAAGAATCTACTTATAAATCTTATATGAAAAAGTATAATTTTCTTGGTAGTATTATTGAATTAGTAAATAACACATCTTCCCCCAATAAATATTGTTATCTGCTTGATGTAAAAAACCAAATTTCTGTAAATAAAGAAATAGAATATATAGGACCAGATCTTCTTTATAAGATTGACACTAATTACAGTCTTTACGATGAAAATTTCAACAAAGTCGAAAAAACAGATCATGGGAAAATTTCATATCTCGTAACTGATGAAAAATTAGAAACAGGATTTATAATTCGCGAAAAATATCATTGAAAAAATATTTTAATAGCTTCTTTTCTAAATTATTAGGTGGATCAATAAATCTATATTTTTTATAGTTTATTCCACAGTATAAATAATTACGGACGTTTTTAACAATTTTTGCAGCAACAGGGTTATTAGCAATATATTTATATGCGTAAATGAACTCTTTTAAGTTTTCAATAATAGTACTTTTAAATCTATCATACCAAACATGTCCAATATATCCATATTTTTTATTATATCTAATTGCAAAAACACTCAATATCCACTGCATAATTTTTGACAAATTTACATTTTCTCCAGGTTTGATCAATAAATGGATATGATTATCCATAATACAAAAGTTTTTTATTTGGAATGAATACTTTTTTTTAGCTTTTTTCAGTACTATAATAAACATCTCTTTTATTTCCGTGGTATTAAAAATAAATTCTTTCCTGTTAGCTCTCGCAACTACATGATAAAAAACATCTTCCTTTATTTTTCTTGGGATTCTCATACATTAATTAACATATGCAATTACTTTGCTGCTTCAAAACATGGATTAAAAGTTATACTATTAATCCATGTTTTTGGCACAGGGAGCATGTAGATCTGATTATTTGAAACCTCCGTCCCTTTACTCAACTCAGCTAGGTAATAAAATATTTAAATCTATTCCGGTTTATAAAGACTTTCCGGAACTACTCTAACCGCTCCTTTATCAGCAGATGTTACAAAGTATGAGTAGGCTTTAAGAGAATCAGAAATAATTCTATCACGGACAGGTGTATATGCATCTTTTCCTCTATTTTTTTCATCTTTTTTTCTTTTTTCTAACTCACTAACGTTGATATCAAGATTTATTGACCTTGCAGGTATATCAATTTCTATAATGTCGTTATCTTTTATGAGAGCAATTGTCCCTCCCGATGCTGCTTCAGGAGAAATATGGCCAATCGAAAGGCCTGAAGTACCTCCAGAGAATCTTCCGTCAGTAATTAAAGCACATTCCTTGCCAAGATGTATGGATTTTATGTAAGAAGTTGGATATAGCATTTCCTGCATTCCTGGTCCACCCTTTGGGCCTTCATAAATAATTACAACAATATCACCTGCTGTTATTTTCCCACCCAGGATCGCATCACAAGCAAGCTCTTGTGAATGAAACACTCTAGCTTTACCTCTGAATTTAAAAAGAGAACTGTCTACACCTGCTGTTTTTATTATTGATCCCTTCTCGGCAATATTGCCATAAAGGACAGCAAGTCCTCCGTCCCTATAATAACAGTTCTCAACACCTCTAATACACCCATTTTTATTATCAGTATCAAGCTCTTTAAATGTTGAGTCCTGTGAACCTAAAATAAGATTAAATACACCTCCAGGTGCCGACTTGGCATTTTCAAATGCTTCAGGCATAGCCTTAACACCTGATATATCATAAGCATCAAGTGTTTCGCCTAGGCTAGATGAATCAACTCTTTTTACAGTTTTATCAATGAGACCAGCTCGTGCAAGTTCAGAAAGTATCCTTATAATACCTCCTGCCCTGTTTACATCTTCAACATGATAGCTTGAACTTGGAGCTACTTTGCATATACACGGGACCTTTCTGGATAATTCATCAATGTCCTTCATAGTAAAATCAGCTTTTGCTTCCTGCGCTATTGCAAGAAGGTGAAGTACTGTATTTGTTGAACCTCCCATGGCAATATCAAGAGTCATGGAGTTCAGGAATGCATTTCGTGTTCCGATTGAGCGGGGGAGAACAGAATCATCCCCAAGTCTGTAATAGCGGTCAGCATTTTTAACAATCTGCAGGGCAGCCTTTCTGAATAGCTCTTTTCTCCTTTTATGTGTAGCAACAATAGTACCGTTACCGGGAAGCGCAAGACCAAGCGCTTCATTAAGGCAATTCATTGAATTAGCAGTAAACATACCGGAACAGCTTCCGCATGTTGGGCAGGCGTTCCTCTCAAGTTCATCAACATCGCCGTCAGAAATATTTTTATCAGCACTCTGTACCATTGCATCGATAAGATCTATTTTTTTACCTTTATAATTTCCTGCCTCCATCGGTCCCCCTGATACAAAAATCGCAGGGATATTAAGTCTCATAGCAGCCATGAGCATTCCGGGAGTTATTTTATCGCAATTACTAATACAGACAAGAGCGTCAACTCTATGCGCATTGCACATATATTCAACACTATCTGCAATTAAATCCCTTGATGGCAAGGAATAAAGCATCCCGTCATGTCCCATTGCTATACCGTCATCAATTGCAATTGTGTTAAATTCTGCTGCAAAACAACCCTGTTCTTCGATAATTGATTTTACATATTGTCCAATTTCATGTAGATGAACATGTCCCGGAACCATCTGAGTAAAAGAGTTGGCTATCCCAATAATAGGTTTACCCATCTGATTTTTTTTCATTCCATTTGCAATCCAGAGACTTCTCGCCCCTGCCATCTTCCTATCTTCCATAGTCAGACTGCTTCTCAATTTATTTTTCATTTGAACTATTTTTTCCATCACTCTACTCCTTTTTCTATTAGAATCATATTTCTTTTACTGCTTTAAAAATTAGTTTCAAAAGTTCAGGAATTTTTTCAATATCTACAGACGAAAATGCAATTCGCAGATATTTTCCCGAAATTGAAATTGTACCTGTGGAATATTCTTCAAGAAGATGTTTTCGAAGCTTCTCAGCGTCTTTTCCAAGCAATTCGAATGTCATGAAATATCCTGAATTAAAAGGAAGAATCTTAAGAGGTACATCTGCAGGTATATTTTGAACAATTTCTTTTACTTTTAAATATCGTTCTTTCATCCGTGCTCCGGCAAATTCCTTTTCCTGATGATAAGTACCGCTTGAAAGTCCTTTTAATAAAAGGTTTTGCGTGATATTACAACAGCTTGAAACAGATGATCTTATAGCACCCATTGTTTTTTGCTGAAGGGCTTCATACTGCTCTTTGGTTATCCCCTTTCCTCCGTAGGTTATAAAACCTGTTCTGAATCCCCAGACTAGTTCTTCCTTTGTAGCACCGTCTATTTTTACTGCCAGTATATTTTTATGAAGATTACAAAGTTTTCCGAAAAGAGATTCTGTAGATGTGTTTTCTTCAAAAAAAAGTCCAAAATACGCATCATCGCAAATCACAAGTATTTTGTGCCCATTTTCTGCAAGTCTGTTAAACATTGATATAATTTCATCAGACTCTTCTACAGAAGGTGAATAACCTGTAGGATTATTTGGAAAATTAAGAATAACGGCTGTTTTTTTATTTCCAGTTGATTTAATAGTATTTTCAAGGCCTTTTATATTTATTTTATCATCATCAAAAAACGGATAGTTGACAACGTTTCCCTGCCTCCGTCCCTCTATAATAAGCTTATAATTACCCCAATACATATCAGGCACTACTACACTGTCGTCTTTTTCTACAAAAAGATCGGCGGCTATAGAGATTCCATGGGTAAGACCTGACGTTACAATTGGCAGAGAAATAAGAGAATCTCCGATTGAAGGATTTTTTTTAAGCATCTCATCTTTCCAGATTTCCCTGAGTTTCAATATTCCTGCTGTAGGTGCATAGCTGAATATCTCAGAGGGTTCAAGCCCGCTGATATGTTTCATTATCGATGGTAGAAACATAGGTTTATTATCGCTTGTCGCCATACCTACTGTTGCATTATATTTTTTAGCCTTGGCACCGGCCTCTGCAGCCTGTGAAACAATTCCTTTGGGAAAAAACATTCTTTTTCCAAGGTCCGAAAGAAGTGTATAAATAGTTGAATTATCAAGTACTGCATTAAGTTCTTTAACGATTGGTTCCATACAAAACTCCTTCAAGCAAATACATAACCGTATAATATAACTATTTTGACAGATAAACTCCAACTTATCAATATTTATTATTATGCCGTACACATAAGAAGAGTTTTTATAATTGCAATATTTGCAATTATAAATTGACCACTAAAACAATTAAAAGATAATATTATCTTTACCTGTAGGACTTTAAGTAAAAAAATCGTCATTCAGTATTCCTGTTGGTGTTTGCGCATAATGGGGCAAAATATGATTACAGTTCATTAATGGCTGTAAAAAAGCTGACTGTATAATAAAAATATTTCAGGAGTATTTATGGAACATTTTGGTATTTTAGGACTTCTTCCTCCGTTTCTGACTATTGCACGTGCTCTGATAACAAAAGATGTAATTATATCACTGTTCATCGGGATATTATCAGGAACTCTGATTGTTGCAGGGGGAAATCCTGTTGCAGCAGGTATGTCACTTACAGACTGGATTGCAAATTTTCTTGCAGACGGCTGGAACATCAGAATTTTTCTTTTTTGCGGACTTCTCGGAGCACTTGTTGGAATGCTTTCAAAAACTAGAGATGCTTTTTCATTTGTAGACTGGGCTGCCAGCAAACTGAAATTTAAAAAACAATGCCTCCTCTTTACATGGTTTTTCGGCCTTATTGTCTTTATCGATGATTATTTTAATTCCCTTACAATTAGAACAGTTATGCGTTCTTTAACTGATAAAACAGGCACTTCCAGAGCCAAACTTGCATATATTCTTGACTCAACCGCAGCTCTTCTGGTATGCATTATTGCTCCAATTTCATCCTGGGTAGTTTATGTTATGTCGGTAATCAAGGATTCAAACGGGTTTTCATCACTTGGAATAGGAGGATAAAATTCTTTTTGATGAAATTAAATATGGCCTTCCTGCAGGTAAAATTGATGAAGAAACCAGAGGGGAAAATACCCGTCCAATGGATATGCTTTTACCAATAATGGCACTTATCATATTTGCTGTTGTTTTTTTCCCTTCAACAACATGGTTTGCTTGCCATTGACGGAGAATCAATTAAAAGCCTGCCTGATGCAGTAAAGTCAATTCCTCTTTCAACTGCATTTAATGATACAATGCATCAGCCGCACTTATGTATACGGTGATATTTACTTTGGTTTTATCATATATATTATATTTCACGGAGATTTATTACAATAAAAACAGCTGCATCAGCGATTATTGAAGGTATCAAATCCATGGTTCCGGCACTCATTATACTTGCCATGGCATGGTCTATAGGATCTTTAATAAAAAGCACACCAGAGAACGGCGGTCTTGGCCTCTCTTTATTCCTGTCTGAAGATGTTGTTAACGGTGGGTTTCTACTATGGCTGCTTCCTGTAGTGGTATTTATAATTTCCTGTCTTATCTCTTTCTCAACAGGCACCAGTTGGGGAACATTTGCCATAATGATTCCCATTGTAATGCCCATTACAATAGCGCTTGCCCAGTCCATGAATCTTGATGGGGATTCATTTTTAAACGCAACACTGATACCAACAGGTGCAGTTCTTGGCGGTGCTATTTTCGGCGATCATTCTTCCCCGATATCAGATACCACTATTCTTTCTTCGACCGGAGCCTCATGCCCCCATCTTGAGCATGTCGCGACACAGGTACCATATGCACTTTTTATTGCGTTCATTGCTCTTGCAGGCCATCTTGCTTCAGGTATAACAAAGAACTTATTTGCTGGTTTAAGTTTAACGATTATATTATTTATTGCAGGATTTTTTTTCTTACTAAAAGATATGGAACCAATAGCTGATAGAATGTAAAAATTAAACTGCTTTAAACAACCTGTCTGAACCGATAATGCTTAAGAAAGTGTGTTAATCCGGCAGGCAGGTAATTTTTTATATTTCTTTATTGCTGAAATATAACCGGAAAGTTGTACCGATCCCTACTTCGCTCTCAACCTCAATCTTGCCGCCGTGAGTTCTCGCAACATGCTTTACAATCGCAAGCCCAAGCCCTGTTCCCCCTAAATCACGGCTCCGTGATTTATCAACACGGTAAAACCTGTCAAATATTCTGTCAATATTCTTTTTGGAAATCCCTGGGCCTGAATCTGAAACTGTTATTATAACATTATTATCAACCAGCTCTGCGCTTATATTAATAACTGTATCCGGATATCCATACTTGACTGCATTATCAATAAGATTGGACACAGCCTGTTCCGCAAGAATTGGATGGGCAAAAAGCTCAAGTTCATCATCACAGTCAACAATAATTCTCATATTTTTCTGTTCTGCAATATATGAACATGCCGATGCCGAGCTGCCGATAAGATCAGTAACCGGAATAATTTCCTTAGTAAGTTTTACAAGTTCATCATCTACTTTGGAAAGAGTAAGAAGGTCCTCAATAATTTTTTCCAGCCTTACAGCCTGCCTGTTTATTACAGAAAGAAAATTTCTGATGTCTTTCTCCTCAGAAACCCTTCCTGCCAGCAGGGTTTCCACATAACCAATGATTGAAGTTACAGGTGTTTTTAATTCATGGGAAACATTAGCTACAAACTCTTTCCTCATTTTTTCAAGTCTTTTAATACCTGATATATCATTCATAACTAAAAGTGCGGCATTCTTTTCTTCTCCCAGTTTTTCTATAAATGAGACATGAACAAGATAATAAAGCTGATCCTCTTCGTTAAGACAGACTATCTCTTCCTGGTATTTTCTGGTTTTTATTCCGTTTTTTACAATTTTCAGGATCTGTGTGTTTTTTAATATTGAATTTAACTTTCTTGAGCTTACTATTTTCTCGCTGTCAATGACATCAACAGCTGAGGGGTTAATCTCTCTTACATTCATATTTTCATCAAGAAGAATAACCGGTTCAGTCATGGTGTTGAGCATCGCCTGGAGTTCATTCCTTTGTGATGTAATGGTATTGATTTTATCCTTAAGCTGCTTACCCATAATATTTATGGATTTACCTAAATCCTGTAATTCGAAATTCCCTCCCTCCTCAAGAGATATGGAAAAATCGCCTGAAGCATAATGCTCTGCCACATTTTTTATTGAATTAATATGATCGCTCGTGTTTTTTGCTATTAGATAGGCAAAAATAGTTGCAAAAAAAAGTATAATAAATGTAGAAATAGCAAGTCTTATATATATAAATTTAACCTGACGCTTTATATCCTCAACGGAAATTGAAGTTCTTACGATAAGATTTCGGGTAGGGACCGGAATCGCAATGTAATACATCTCTTCACGCATTGTTGTGCTGTACCTTACAGATTTTCCTATAAAGCCGCGGAGCGCATCCTGCACCTCAGGTCTGTTAAAATGGTTTTCCATAACTGACGGGTCGCTGTGAGAATCAGCAAGAACACTTCCGGAATACTGGATCAGGGTAAGGCGGATCCTGGTCCCTGCAGAAGCCCTGAATGCAAAATCCTGTGCGTTATAAAGTGAAACAAATCCTTTTTCGGGCAGCATGTTTACTATTAAGTTACATATTGTCTCCTGTTCTTTTGCAGTTTTATCATTTATTATCTGAACCAGCGTCCTTGTAGACAGAAAAGCAGAGACAAAAATTGATGCGAAAATGAGTATTATCTGAATTGTAAAAAACTGAAAGAATAGAGTTTTATTTCTCATTATTTAAGGTTTATTATTCTGCCTGAATTCTGTACCCGACACCTCTTACTGTTTCAATAAAACGTCCCTGACTGCCGAGTTTTTTTCTGATCCCGAGAATCTGCACATCCACAGACCGGGGAGTTACGGGGTAATTCCCCCCTTTTACTGCATCAATTATCTGGCTTCTTGAAAAAACCCACCCTGGATTGGAAGCAAGAAATTTAAGTATCGCAAACTCGGTAGCTGAAAGATTAACAAATTCACCTCTTGCAAAAACTTCATGGCGTGGAAGGTCTATGATAATATCATGTATTTTAAAATGTCTTTGAGCTGCAGGTTCAGTTCCAGTTTCATTTTTTCTCCTCATGGCAGCGTGAACCCTGGCAATAAGTATTCGGGGGCTGAAAGGTTTTGTAATATAATCATCAGCTCCAATTTCAAGTCCTTTGACGACATCGGTGTCTTCAGAGCGTGCAGTAAGCATTATTATCGGTACATCACGAGTTGCAACGTTTTTCTTTAGATATCGGCAGACTTCAAATCCGTCGATTCCGGGAAGCATAACATCAAGAATTATTATATCTGGATATTCACGCTCTGCAATTTCAATCGCCTCTTCCCCATTTTTAGCCTTGAATACTTCCATGTTGCTCATTTCCAGATTAAAGGCAATCAGCTCCCTAATATCATCTTCATCTTCGACAACAAGCAATTTTTGTTTTTTATTCATTACTTTTTTTTAACATATCTTTCAATGTTTTTCCACCTTATAGAATTAACTCAATAAAATTACAGGATTATTATTTATTTTATTTTTACATTTCGGGAATATTATATTATATATAACTGTATATTGACATTATATTTTTTTTATTAATATTATTGATTGTTATAAAAGCCAAAAAATATGAACACCTTTGATTTACTTAAATATTTTCCGGTTATTTGCAGAGATATTAACCTGATTGATCAGCTTTACCGCAGGATAGATTTAAAAACCGGCCTCTTTGCTTCAGATTATGCAATTAAATGCCCTCAGGGCTGCGGCAGCTGTTGCAGCATTTACGAACCTGATATTTATTATTCCGAAGCCTTATTTGCCGCATTCTGGATTATCAAGGAAAACAAAAGCTTATCATCTTTATTTCAAAATATTGAAAACAGAAAAAATTGTATTTTTTACGATGATAAAAATGATTACCACTGCCTGATCTATCCAGCACGGCCGCTTTTATGCAGGGCTTTTGCATTTTTAGGAGTTTTGGACAAATACGGAAATCACAAATACAAATCATGTAAATTCATGGACGAAAGAAAAGAATTTTCAGGGAATTTTGTTCCATTAATGACTAATGAGGGAAATACAATATTATACAATAATGATATGGAAAATCCCCTGCCGCTCTCTGTAGCTGTTGAAAAAGCCTGGCAGAAAATTTCTTTTATCATGAATTCGGCAGCGATGGAAAACACAAATACCGACATATCAAGAAAGTATATACCAGATTGTGATATTGCACCTGATGACAGGCATCCGCCCGATACAGCGCCTCAACCGGCAGCATAAATATGCAGAATTCAGAAACAAGGTTATTTAGCATCACTCAATATTTTACATACTATTTTCATTTAAAAGAAATTTAGTTCTTTCTATTATCAATATTTCTGATTTTGATATATAATTATTTACCAATGACTGCATTTAAAATTAAAACAGAATTTCAGTTTTTTAATAATATTTTTTCTTTCTTTTTTATTTTTCTCACTTTTATAACTGGATGTGAAGCTGTAGAAGTAATTAAAAAAGATAATCCTGCAGAGAGAAGTATTGATTTGATGACTGCGGTTTCAGCATATTATGACGGCAATTTTAATGAATCTATCTCTTTGTTTGAAAGAATAATTCTGGAAAATCCGGCAAATCCCGATGCTGTGCTGAGTCTGGCAAGGCTTTATGAGGAGTCCGGCCGCCATTTAGAGACAGCAGAATTATTAAAATCAGAAAGCTTCTTGACTGAAACAAACAAAAAAAAAGAATCTTATTCAAAAAACAATAGCAGGACATTTTCAATGTGGGAAGACAGCGCCCTGCCGTTCTTTTTATCAGGAAATAATGAAGAGTATGTTCGGAAGACTGAATCTTTAATTCAGAATATGACTTTAAAATCCAATGATGATATACAGCAAAAACAATCACAGATGGATGAATTATCAGAAATGTTTTTTTTTACCGGATGGGCATATGAAAATACCGGCGCAAAAGATAAAGCAATAGATTCATTTGAATCTTCCATCAGGATAAGGGAATACTTTCCTTTAGCGCATCTTGCCCTTGGATTACTGTATTTTAAAAATAATGATTTTGAATTGTCTGAAAAACATCTTCGTACAGCTCTCAAACAGGATTCCAATATCACGCAGGCACGGCCATATCTTGCAAAAACTTTTCTTGCTCAAAACAGATTGAATGAAGGATATGCAGAACTTCAAAAATCAATGGCAATCAGACCGTGGGACAGGGAAACAAAAGAGATACTTACAGTTTTTGAAAAAAATAATCCTGCAATTATTAAAGAGAAAGAAGAATTTACTGCTAAAAAAAGAATTTCATCCTCCGTCCCCAAAGCAATTTCCATTACAGACGATAGAGACACGATGCCTCAGATAAGAGTGGGACTTGCAGAAAATTCAAGTGAATTATTTATCAAAACAGGAGGGGATTTCATTATAACTTCCCAGTCTGGGGAACATCTTCTTAAGGGTAATAATAATCAGATTTACAGAATTGTATTTGATCATAATAATATTGTAATATCCTCAACAAATGATGAAACGGTTCTATCTATTTCAAAGCCGATCTCGCTTGTTTATGATAGTCCATTCTCAACAACTCTGATCTTTGATATTTTACACAGCAGCGGATATCAGTCGGCAGGACAGGAAGACAGAGACTATAGAGGAAAAATATCCTTTATCCCTTTTCAGAATAATGGAATTACAATAGTTAACACGCTGCCTCTTGAGGAATACCTTTATTCTGTCGTTCCATCAGAAATGCCATCTTCCTGGCCTGAAGAGGCGCTTGCCGCTCAGGCTGTCGCTGCCCGCTCTTATACGCTTGCAAATATGGGAAAATATGAAAAACGGGGATTTGACCTTTCCGGTTCCATTCATTCCGCATTCTACCGCGGGCTGTCCGGTGAAAACACTAAAACTACTGCTGCTGTAGAAAAAACCCGCGGACTTTTTCTAAAATATGAAAACAGTTATCTTAATGCATTCTATTCCGCCAATTCTGCAGGAAGAACAGAATCTGCAGAAAGTGTCTGGAAGATGAATGCTCCGATAATTGGAGTAACCGATCCTCAGCTTGTATTTAAAACCAATCCTCCGTCCCCATGTGAGCTTACCAGGTGGATATTATCAGAACCTCCGTCATACAGCTCTGTTCCACCTTTTTACTACAAATCTTCATACCGATGGAGAATTATTGTTCCCAGAGAGGAAATAGAAGCAAGAATAGGAAATGATATCGGTACTGTATTAAGAATTACAACCCGTGGACGGGGAATGAGCGGAAGGGTAAATGAGGTTCTTGTTGAAGGAAGTAAGGGGAATGAAATAATCCGCAATGATTCGATAAGAAACCGTCTCGGCGGATTACGCAGCAACCTTTTTATTGTCATGCCTAAAATGGGAGAAGACATGATTCCGCAATTCTTTATTTTTGCAGGAGCCGGATGGGGTCACGGAGTTGGCATGTGCCAGACTGGTGCGGCAGGAATGGCATCTGAAGGATTTTCAGCAGAAGAGATTCTTAAACATTATTATCCGCTTGCTGATTTAATAAAAGAATATTGAAAATGATATTCATCATCTTAAAAAAAAAGAGATTATTTTTTCTCAGGCGGATAATACCTCTTTAAGTGTTAAAACATAATCTCTGATTTCATCTCTTACCCGTCTGTAAATTCCAAGAACATCTTCTTCAGTTGCAGCATTTTTTGCAAGACGGGGCGGATCATCAAAACTGTGATGTATTATTTTTGTTTTTGCGGGAAAAAAAGGACAGTTTTCACTTGCATGATCACAGACTGTAATAACATAGTCAAAATTCTGGTACGGCAGTTCTGACGTAATTTTACTTTTATGAGACGATATATCCACTCCGGCTTCTTTCATAACTTTTACAGCATTTATATTTAATCCATGTTTTTCAATGCCTGCAGACCAGGTTTCCGCGATATCTGAGATAAGATGCCTGGCCCATCCTTCTGCCATCTGGCTTCTGCAGGAATTGCCTGTGCACAGGAACAGTAGTTTTGGTTTACTTTTCAATTATTTCCAACTCCCATGTACTTTCGATTTCGGTCAATATTCATTCTAATGACATTCTCAATACATCCTATAAAATCAAGGAGGCATTTGCATCTGAGTGAGTAATAAACTGTTGTCCCTTTTTTAGTATCATCGATTATTCCGGCATTTTTTAAGATTGAAAGATGTTTTGAAGTGGTTGACTGGTCAATGCCTATCATTTCTGCAAGTTCACATACACAGTAAGGTTTTTCATTCAACTTATCCACTATGAATATCCTTGAGGGATGGGCAATGGCCTTAAGAATCGCGGCCCTCCCCTCGCTTTTATATTTTTCATCTTCAGTCATTGTTACACCCTGATATATTTTACATTTATATCAGACGATTATCAAGCTTATATATTGACCATTTACTGCATATATGACTATATTGCCATATATGCTTTTAAAAAGATAGGGAGAGAAGATGAAAATCCAAATATTTGGAACAGGCTGTTCCAAATGCAGAACACTTGAATCCAATGTCAAAGAGGCCCTAGCAGAAACAACTCTTGATGCTGAGATTATCAAAGTAACAGACATAAACGAAATAATGGAATTCGGTGTCATGATGACACCTGCGCGCTTGCCATAGATGGAGAGGTCAAAAGTTCAGGAAAAATTCTCACAAAATCTCAGATAATTGAACTTTTAAATAATTACAGCAATTAAAGGATAATAAATATGGCTAAAAAAGTGCTGACTCAAAACAGCAGATTGCTGATTCTTTTTTCTGTTTTTATTGCTTCTTACTTTATCCCGTTTTCAAATACTGCGGTTCAATCCGGTATAAGCAAGCGAAGCCTTTTTCATGCTTCAGGAATATGCCAGAGAGCATGTTCTTTTGTGTCTTGTACCGGCTTTTTTCATTGCGGGGGCAATAATGGTTTTTTTAAACCAGCAGGCCGTTATAAAATATCTCGCCCTGAAGCAAATAAATTTACCGCAGACTCTGTTGCCTCGGTTTCTGGTGCAATTCTTGCAGTCTGTTCATGTACCGTTCTCCCTTTATTTAAAAAAATATATAAAAAAGGGGCAGGAATCGGTCCTGCAATCAACATACTTGCGATAATCCTCACAGGAAAGGTTTTAGGATGGCAGATTGGCCTTGCCGGGGCAATAGGTGCTGTTTCATTTGCTTTCCTTATTGGTTTTCTTATGCACGTTTTCCTCAGGAAGGATGATGAAAAAAGACTGACAGATGACCGTATGTTCCATCAGACAGTAAGTGATGACAGCGGAAGGACTCTGGAGATGAATATTCTCTATCTTTTTTCTATGGTAGGGATTCTTATTTTTCTTAATTGGGCCCCTTCAGGCGGTACACTTCCTCTGTGGGATTTTATATATAAAAACAAGTATTTCATAACAGGTATTTTCTTTATAGCACTCAATATTATGCTTGCCAGATGGTTTTCAAAAGATGAAATAAAAGAGTGGATAGTTTCAACAAGGGATTTTTCCATTCAGATAATCCCCCTTCTTTTTTCAGGAGTTCTGGTTGCAGGTTTTTTATTGGGCAGGCCTGGCCATCAAGCTTTTATTCCTACAGAATGGGTAGCAGGCCTTGTTGGAGGCAATTCAATCATATCAAATTTGACAGCTTCCATATCAGGTGCTTTTATGTATTTTGCCCCTCTCACCGAAGTACCGATTATGCAGGGGCTTATCGGGGCAGGTATGGGTAAAGGTCCGGCACTCGCCCCGCTGCTCTCAGAGCCATACCTTTCCCTTCCTTCAATGCTTGTAATTCACAGTGAACTGGATTGAAAAAGACAATTGTCTACGTAAGCCTTGTGATAATAATGTCAGCTTTAACCGGAATGGCTTATGGAATATTATTCTGACATTTTTTAAATTAAATTATAGTTATAAGAATTTTTAAAACAGGTACGGTTAGAATCATAAAAATCATTGAAAAAAACCAGCATGTATTTGCGAGGTCAAGGTCCAGATCATAAAGCGTGGATGGAATCATGGCAAGTATGGCTACAGGCATAGATGAAAGTATCAGTATTACCTTTAATGGCAATCCCTTATCAATCTCACCAAGGCCGGTATATTTTGCAAATAAAAAAGTAATAACCGGAACCGCAAGATATTTTATTGGCAGTACTGCAGATGCTTTAACTGCGCGCTCTTTCATTTTGCCGAATTTCAAAGCCATACCTATTGTAACAAGCATTGTAAATGAGGAAAGGGGAATTATTACTGCATTTAATGGTTTAAAAAAATCCGGACGTTTAATCCCTGACAGATTCAAAATAAATCCTGTCAGAATACTTATTATTACAGCAGATAACAGAGGATCAAATTTGATCTTTGATTTCCTGTTATTTTGATTATTCTCTTTTCTAATACCGAATGTCCGCAAAAAAGGAAACCCGATTAAATAATAAAATAAATCCTCAAAAAGTTTATAAAACGGGACAAACGCGAATCCTTTTTCTCCAAGAAAAGAATAACAGACAAGGGCTCCGATGTTCCCGATATTTGTAAAAGAACCACAGGCGATAAATGCTCCGCTCTCCTTTCTGCTCATCTTCATGTATTTAGCCGTGAGCAAGGCAATCATACCACCGGAAGTCAGTGCCAATATTCCCGTTAGCGGCATAAATAATAGTTGATGTTTCTTTAAATCCAGAATCCAGATTGATCCAATAAAAGCAACAGGATTAAGAAAAACAATAACCAATCTCTGCAATATTTTTCTTACCTTCCCGTTTATTATTGACCCGTATGGAAAAACCGAAGTAAATTGCAATATATAGCCTGTTGTCAGCCCGGAGAATACAATAAATAATGAATAAAATATTTTAATCAACCGGAGTTCATCCTTAAGTTAATAACCTTGTAAGGTATTATAAATTTAACTTGATTATTTATTCAGATATGTTAATATCTTTTATTATTATAAGTTTACAAATCAAAATAGTCTTATCTTTCAATTCTTAAAAAGTCATATTATTAAACAGAAAAATTATTAAAATGTCTACTTAATACTCGTACCAAGGAGACTTTAATGAGATATACAATATCAGACTCGAATTTACCGCATTTTTTCTCAGTAAAAATCAGCGTGGGCATTGACCCTTTAAAAATAGAAATCATACTGAATGAAATCCTCTCGGACAGCAGGTGGAAGGCAGGGACCAGCCTGTTATTTGACTACAGTGAAGTAAATACGTACTGCTTCCCTGTCTCAAGTGTTGATACAATCACTAAAATTGCAGAAAAAAACATGGAAAAACTCAAAGGTTCGCTTTGTGGCGTAATCGTTAATCCGCTTACAGATAAAACGATATTAAGTGTTTTTGAAACTGTTGCAGATATGAAATCGAACCATTTTGTAAAGGTTTTTATAAACTATGAAGACGCATACAGCTGGCTGAAAGATGCTGAAACCAATCTATGTAATATTGGCGGCTGATTATATTAAAGAATATATTTACCGATAGTATTTGATTTGTTTTCGTAAAATATCTACAGAAACTCCGATATATTTTAATGTTATTTATTATCTTGGAAAGTCCAATATTGTCAAAATAAAATGTTTTCAATAATAATATATTTATAATATAATAAATATTGCTATATACTTAATATGATAACTGCCCTGATAACATTTATATAGCCTATTTGTTATCTCCGGTACGGATGTTTCATACAATCAGGTGGTAAAATGGACCGGCAAAAAGATTATTTTTTTGATGATTTCCTTAAGATTACCGAAAGCTCTCTTGCTGGACTTGAAAATATCAATGATATTATAGAAAATCCAGCTGATGATATTTCTGATATTTTTTCGAAAAACACAAGAAAGGAATTTTCAGAAGACAATTCAGAGGGAATTAATTTTCAATTAGACGGATATGCTGAAATAAATATTTCTGAAGACAATATGATTGTTACTGCAGATTTCTACCCCGCTTCACCGGGTAAAAATCTGATAAGTCTGGATAAAATCAAATCTATCTTATTTGAAAAAAAAATAATCTACGGTATTGACGGGGATTTACTGTCAGAAAGTATTTATAGATGCAATACAGAAAACTGTATAGTAAAAGACATAGTAATCGCCAAAGGAATACCTTCCAAAGATGAGATTCTAAAACATATTGTAATTGTACCGGATCTTTTTGAGCCTGATAAAATAAATACTGAAATTGAAGAGCCTGTCGATTTTAAAGACTACACCACTTATAAGATAGTTAATAAGGATCAATTACTGGCTGAAATGATGCCTCTTAAACCGGGTTTCACAGGTATTAATGTTTTTGGTGAAGAAGTCAAATACAGGAAAATATTTTTAAAGTATCTGAAACCGGGCAAAAATACTAAATTCAGTGATAATGAAATATTATCCGCATGTGATGGTGTTTTTAAATATGACAACAACAATTTCTGGGTTGATGAGGTTCTCCATGTCAACGGCAATGTTGATTATCATACAGGGAATATCAATTTTACCGGTGATGTAATAATTGATGGAGATATCAGTGATTCCTTTAAAATAAATTCTAAGGGAAACATATTTTGCAATCAGACAATGGATGCGACAGAAGTTTATTGCGGCAATGATCTTCAGGTGAAAAATGGTATTATCGGCAGAAAAGACAGTATCGTAAAGGTAAAAGGGTCGATAAAAGCAAAATTCATTGAACACTGTTATGTTGAAGCCTATAACTCAATTTACCTCGAAATCGGTGCTTTGAATTCCTATCTTTATACAACAGACAAGTTAATTATGTCCCATAAAGGATTGATTGTCGGAGGAACAATTTATGCTTCAAACGGAATTGTTACAACCCAGATCGGAACTGCCATGGGACCTAAGACTGAATTATACTGCGGGACGGATTTTAATATTGTAAACAGAATGAACTGGATAAGAGAAAAAACTATTGAACTTGCAACTGCTCTAAAAAAAGTCCGCGACAGACTTTTAAAAAGCAGTATTGATTTACAACAGAAAATGGAACTTGAAAAATACAGGGAACAGCTGCAGGGAGGCATCCACAAGTTAAATGAAGCATCCTGTAATCTTTTATCAAAACTAGATAAAAACACCGAAGCAGATATTGTAGTCAGGGGATCAATATATCCCGGAGTATATATTGAAATATGCCATGTTTCTCATATAGTAAGCCGTAAGATGAACAAAGTCAGATTCAGGCTTGATAAAAAAAAGGGCAGAGTTGTGTGTGATAATATAGGTATTGATGATATCAGGCAGGCAGAAAGTGAATACATTACTGAAAACAGAGGAAAAAGATGAAATCCATCCTTATAATTGATGATGATGAACTTCTCGTCGAAAGCCTTGAAATTGTTCTTAAAAATGATAATTTCAATGTGACAACTGCCAAAAACGGGAATATTGCTCTAAAGAAGCTTGAAATGTTTGCTCCTGATATAATTCTTCTGGATATAATTATGCCTGACATGGAGGGTATCGAATTTTTGAGGAGAAGAAAATCACTGGGCAGCAACATCCCGGTAATCATGATGTCGGGAAATCCTATCGGGATGGATTTTTTCAGGGTTGCCAAATTATTGGGCGCAAAAGACAGCATTAAAAAACCTTTTTCAAAAAAAGAACTTCTTGATTTAATTTCAAGATATGTATAATTATTATTTGTCGATTTAATACTTTATTCAAACCGGTAAAAATATTTTAACAGATGTATAATCTTTTACTTTACTTTCAATATGTAAAAAACCATTCATCTGTTTTACATAATTATTAACCAGAGACAGGCCCATTCCTCTTCCTATTCCCCTGGTGGAAAAGTAGGGATCAGTAAGGAGCTCCAGGTTTTCAGAAGGAATCCCCTCCCCTGTATCATTGATTTCAATCAAGATGTAATTACAATCATTTAAATCATATCTTGCGTTTAAATGAAAAACACTGTTCAAAGGAATATTCTGTGTTTTGATAGATATCTGACCTTCATATTGTATCGCTTCGAGTGAATTTTTGTATAGTTCAATAATTGAATCACAAAAAATTTCTTTTGCAGAATTGATCAGCCAGATGCCTGAAGAAAATAAAAAATCTGTTTTTATCCTGATTGAGTGCCTCAGCTGGTATTCAGATATTGTATTTTTAATCATTTCATTTACATTAATCAGTTCACCGGCAGCGCTTGAATATTTGCCCATCGTATTTATCAATTTTTCAATATTTATTGAAGCCTTCCTTGTTTCACCAATTATTTTACTGGACAACATAAGGACATCTGAACTTTCCCGCTCTTTCATTGACAATATTTCAGTTAAACCCATTATTTTCATCAGGGAATTATTAAAATCATGCGCAACTCCTGATATAAGGTAATTTATTGCCTGGCTTTTAATATGTTCACGTTCAGCTTTTATTACAGCACTTTCAACAGTAATATCCCTTATAATACAGATCATGTTGGTTAGTTTTTTATTGATGTCATTTACAGGTACAATTCTTATAAACCCAGTATATGTATCATTGTTTTTTTTGGTTATTGTTATATTTTCTTCCCAGCCGTTTTTTACCGTTTCATCCTTTTTTATAATTGATGAGATATCACCTTTGTCGATACTATTAATAACTATATTTATGTTTTTCTTTTCAAGTTCATCCCTGCTATACGCATTAAAATTACAAAATGTATCATTACAGTATTCTATATTACCTTCAGTATCAGTAATGACAATCATTTCCTTGAGCAATCCAAGCATCATATTTAATTTTTTTAATTCGTTACCGGTTTCAACCCATCCAGTAACATCTCTGATATAAAAATTAAACAGCTCTGTTTTTTTATTTTTCTCATTCACAATCGGCTGTATTTCAATATCACTCCATCCACCTTGACACTCTGTTACTATAGAATACTTCTCTTTCATCTCCGCAGCTTTTATCATACCTTCAAGTCTTCTTGCAAATTCTTCTTCTGATAAAAAATCCTTAAGATTTGCTTTTTTATTTTTTGATATTTTCAGATTAAACCGTTTTTCGGCGGCCTTGTTTGCCTCCTGAATTTCACCGTTGATGCGTACTTTAATGATCATTAAATCTGTTTTTGAAGTTATAAGACTATTTTCTTCATATAACTTTTTAAGATTTTTTCGAATGATAACAATACGTGTAAAAAGAAATAATAATATCACAATCGTGAAAAAAAGAATTAGATTATACAATATGTGCTGATGAATAGATTCAACAAATGAAACTTTTCCGTAATTTTCATATGGCCCATATCTTAATTCTTTCATGCAGTCTTTCACACTTTCATAATTCTCAGGTATAGTCCATAAAATATTATAATTAAGCCTTCCCGCCGTATCAGAATCTCTAACAAGCAGCTCTTTCATAATATGCAGTGCCAGAGTTTTTGATCTAAAACTGACCATTGCAAGCGGCCATTCAGGATAATGTGCTGTTGAATGAATAAATGGTAAATTTTCATTATTATGAGCTATTCCCCCTATATTTTTCACCTGCTGTTTTGTAATTAATTTTCTGGAAATCATATTTTCGACTGTTCCCGATCTTACAATACCGGCGTCATATTTGCCATCTAAAACTGCACTTACAACTTCTTCATGGGATCCTAAAAAAACAAGAGATTTAAAACTATCAGGAATATCAAGCCCGTTATTCTTCAGTTCTCTTGCTGCCATAAGCCAGCCGCCCAGAGAATTAGTTTCAACTGCTGCAATTCTGGAATTTTTTAAATCTTTACAACTATTGATTTTACTGTTGCCGGAAGCTGTAAATATGAGACTTGAAAAAAAAGAGAAATTTCCGTATTCATACTGCCTGTCTAAAGTCAGGATCCTCCTGATGTCGTAATTCAACTCAAGTTCTACATAAATAAGAGGATTGCATATTATAAAATCAACATTTGTGGATTCTGCAGTTTTAATTATTTCATCATATCCAAGAGGAAGTATTTCAAAAGTATACCGATCTATTCTTGCGGAAAGATAATCAGCGAGAGGATCCCATTCCCCATGGCATTGCTCAATGCCATTATTCGCAAGGACTCCTATTTTTATATTGATATCATTGCCATATGCACAATTAAGAAATAATAAAAAATTAATGAGTATAAAATATTTTCCTTTGATCTTTTTAATTTCCATTTTTTTAAGTAAAAAACAGTTAAATTATTTTAAAAAATGCAGTATCTTGGATATTTCAAACGGTTTTTTTAGCAGCGACAGTGCTCCTGAATCCATAGCTGCTTTGGCAAGAGGATCAAGTGGAAAAGCTGTAATAATTAATATTTTCGCATCAGGCTTTTCCTTCAATATTATTTCGGTAACTTTTGCTCCGTCTCTTTCAGGCATTCTCAGATCAGTGATAATAAGATCGTATTTTTCATCAAGAGCCTTCTGAGTACCTTCTATAGAGCTGCTGCAGCCTGTTACTTCGTGTCCCATATCGGCAAGGATTGTTGATACAGCTTCGACAATTATTTCTTCATCATCAATGATTAAAACCCTGCTCATTTACTGCTCCTGAAATAAAGAATGGAATATTATATACTATTTTTCTGAACAATGTATATAAATTTATTTGTATTTATATCTTCCTGATATATGGATTCCGGGACATTATTAACACTCACCCTTTTTATGCAATTAAACATGACACAATCTGCTTAGTTTTAGCAATATCCTTTATGCATAATCCGTTCCCAGAGTATTTTCCAGCTTCTGATGATCAAGAAAGATTCTTCCTCCCATAATTATGACAGGAGTTTCTTTTAGACAATTTCTGCGGAGTTATTTTCTGATATAATTGCGAAATGTCACACTTTATGCCAGATGCTCGCGCATTACAGTAATTTCATTTTTCTCCACATCAGACCGAATCCTGGTCATCGCCGGCTGATTTACTTTGATACAGAAGGCTGAAAGATCGTTGCTTGCAGAAACTGAGTTTAATGCAAGTTCTGAAGCGGAAAAGTCGTCTGCCTGTATCAGAAAGGGAAGATACCTTTCTTCAAGTTTTTTCATCCATGCAGGTATTTCAGAAATTTTAATTTCAGTTAAACGAATAATCTCAGGATATTGTCATCCTCTTTTGTCATCCACTTGCAGACACTTATTATTTCTTTTTCCCTGATGCTCCTATAAACATTTCCACAGTTCTATCCGCAATTTCATGACCTTAGTAAAAATATCTTTTCTGAAATTCCTTGCTGTATATCTCCGAAAAACCCAGGGAATAGTTTTTGCCAATAGCTGGAATCAATTATTGAACCGTATTTCTATTTTTTTGATCATTTCAATTAAATCATTTATCATAAATGGTTTATTAAAAAAATAAAGTGGCTGGTATTCAGCATAAGCAGATTTTTGAAAATTATAATCACCGCTTATCAGTAAAACAGGAATATTCTTATTTTCCTTTCTTATTTCCCTTAAAACATCGATTCCGCTGATACCGGTGAGATTCACATCCAGTATAACCAGGTCCGCATTCTTTTTTTTACTGAAGTATTCCAAAAATATTTTCCCGGATTTAAACTGGACTACATTATATTTTCTATTTTCAAGGAGAATCTTACAACTTTCACGGATTGCATCCTCATCATCAACAAGAAACAATGATCGAATTATATTTTTACTTGAATCAATAATTTCCCTATTTACACTCAACTTAACTTCTCCCCGAAAATGAAATATGAATTTAATTTTTTAATAACCAGTTTATGGGAATCATCAATATTTTCAGCCATTTTAATCTTTTAAATACCTTAATGGAATTTACGATGTAGGTATTATTACCCTAAACATGTTAACAATTGTAAATTAAAGTATAATACGTATATCCTTATTTGTTTATATTATATAAGTATAATGTTGTTAAATGAAATATTACTTATTCAATCAGATTGTGCTGGATAGCATACTGTATCATTTCTGCCGTTGATTTCAATTCCATTTTCTCAATTATTCTGCTCCGGTAGGTTCTTACAGTATTTTCGCTTATATTTAAGGCTTCTGATATATTTCTTGAAGATTTTCCTTCGCCTATCAGACAAAGTATCTGAAACTCCCTGTCAGAAAGTTTTTCATGAGGGTTTTTAATGCTTCCCCCCCCTATTGAACGGGCAAGATGCTCTGCCAGAGAAGACGATACATATATACCTCCGGTACTTATTTTCCTTATTGCTTCCAGTATTTCCCGGGAATTCGTACCTTTTGTTACATAACCGGATGCTCCGTCTTTGATTGCTCTTAAAGCATAATCTTCTTCGGCGTGCATACTTAAGACAAGTACTGATATTCCAGGTTTTTTTATTTTTATATCTTTAAGAACATCAAGTCCGTTTTTCCCGGAAAGAGAAATATCCAGTACAATAATATCTATTTTCTCGTTTTCGATTATCGTGAAAAGTTCTTCACTGGATGCCGTACCTGCTGTAAACTGCATATCTTTCTGTGTAGTAATAAGCCGTTTAAAACCATCCCGTAATAATTCATGGTCATCGACAATAACAATTCGTATCATTCGTTTCCCTTTATTGGAATAACAGCCTTGACAGTAGTTCCGGTATTATCGCTGCTGATAATTTCAATACTTCCATTACAGTATATAGCCCGCTCATGTATATTCAAAAGTCCGAAGCCCTTATTTTTCTTGGATGAGACAGAAAAACCTTTGCCGTAATCTTTCACAATAATAACAAGATTATCATCTTTTTCATAAAAATCTACTTCAACTTTATTTGTTTGCGCATGTCTTATAATATTTGTCAATGCTTCCTGAAAAATTCTGTATACTGCCAGTTTTTTTTCCTCTTTCAAACTTATATTTTTAATCTGGATATTTGAGACAACTTCAGCATGTGATTGAATTGTGAAATTTTTTATCAGCAGATTTAGCGAGTTTAAAAAATCTGAAGAATCAAGAATTGATGGACGCAGATTATGTGTAAGTTTTCTTGTTTTTTCAACAGAAGAATCAATCTGTTCCCTGAATTCCCTGGTAAGATCAATAATATCCTTGTCCGATATGTTTTTTTTACTGATTTCTTCTTCAAAAAGCGTTAATAACATTTCAAGGCAGGTTAAAGACTGTCCCAGGTCATCATGTATTTCCCTGGCAATGTATTTATTCTGATCCTCTCTTGCATTCTGCAAGTGATGAGATAATTCACGAAGCTGTCTGGAGCTCTCTTCAAGCCGCAATTCATTATTTTTCTGTATAGTTACATCCTGCAGGGCGCCCCTTACAATTATACATTTTCCATTTTTCACTACCGGTTCACCGTATATTCTGACCCATTTAAGTTTTTGATCTGATGAATATATCTGCAAAAGAAGATCAAAATTATCCCCATTTTGAATGGACTTCCTATAGATATTTTTAAAACCAATCATGTCCTCATTATTATAATAATCCAGTGTATCAGCAATTGACACTTGTGAAGAAGGAATAATTCCAAGTATATCTTTAATACTATCGGTCCATATAATGTTTTTCTGCTCCAGATCAGATTCCCAGCCCGCAATTCCGGCCAAATGTCCTGTCTGATTAAGAAGAGTATCTTTTTTTTCTGCTATTTTTTCAGCTTTATTACGTCCTGAAATTTCTTTTTCAAGCGCCTTATTTTTTTTAATTATTTCCTTTTCATATTTTTTTAAAAGTGAAATATCTGTATGAGTTCCAACAATTCTCACTGCTTTATTGCTTTCATCAAAATAGACATTTGCCCTGGCAAGAATATCAACCCAGTGCCCGTCCTTATGCTTCATTTTAAATTCCACTACAAATCTGTCGCGCTTTCTGTTTATCAATTCCTGGTGGATTTTCCAGGATTTTTCAACATCTTTTTTTTCTGTAAGGTTTTCCCAGACAGAAAAATCATTCGGCAGTTCATCGTTTTTATAACCAAGCATTTTTTTCCAGCCGGGAGAATAATAGATTTCATTGGTAATCAGGTTCCAGTCGAATAGTCCGTCTCTTGTTGCATCCATGGCGCGGTTGAACCTGAGTTCGCTTTCTTTCAGTTTTTCTATACTGTTTTCCCTTACAGTTACATCATTAAATACAGCTACAATCAAATCATTCGATATTCTAAAGACAGTATTCTCAAAATAGTTTGAAAAATTGCTGTCTATATATTTTTTAACAGGGTATGTTTTTGATTTGCCGGTTTTCCAGACCTTCCTGAAAACATTTACAAGTCCGTATTCATCAACGGTCGGACGGATATCTTTTAAACTTTTACCTTTTAAATCATTTAAACTTTTATTATTTAAATCATTTGAAGCAAGTTTTTCATATTCAAGTGCCGTTCTGTTGAAATCCTGAATAATATAATCACTTCCTGATTTGCCGTCATTTATAACCTTATATATTGCTATACCGCTCGGACTGTTATCAAAAAGCAGTCTGAAATTATTATATAAATCGCCATCGGATTTAATAAGCCAATCGGGGGGTGTTTTATCTGTTTTTTCCATGTATATTCCTGATCCAGTATTATTAAGAATAAAATTTATAATTCAGGTTGTCAGAAACCAGTCTACTAACTAAGTATCGGCGACTTCGAACGGAATGTCCAAATAAAATTTTGTATATTCACCCTGTCTGCTTTCAAAAGTTAATGACCCGTTATGTTTTTTTACTAAGCCATGGCTTATTGAAAGGCCTAGCCCGGTTCCCTTTGTCCTGTTTTTAGTGGTATAAAACGGGTCGAGAATAAAATCCTTAATATTTTCAGGTATTCCCATCCCCCTGTCTTCGACAGTAATTCTCGCATATTTCTTTTCATTCAATTCTATTTCCGATACAGAAATTATTATAATTTTTTCAGCATTATACCCGGGATATTTTTCATTAAGCGAATCACGCGCATTTGTAAGCAGATTCATAAGAACCTGTTGAATTTCACTGCTTTTACAGTAGACATCAGGGAATTTATCAGGTATTTCAATCTTAAGATGTATCTGATCATGCCGGAAAATTGTAATTAAAAGCGAATCCACATATTTTATCAATTCTGATAACGGAGTTAATTTTTTACCGGACTGATTATCGCTTCTTGCGAACTGAAGAAGATTTTTAACTATTACAGATACTCTTTTTGTCTCTTCAATAATTGCCTCTGCATATTCCTTGACTGCAGATTCACAAATATCGAGATCAATTATCAGCTGGGCATAATTTAATATCCCGTTTATCGGATTATTGATTTCATGAGCAACACCGCTGGCAAGAATGCCGATGGATTCAAGCTTCTGCTGCTGAATCATGCGGGCTTCAATCTCTCTCTTCGCAAGAATCGCTTTTTCTTTTTCCTTTATTTGTGTCTGAAGTGCCTCAGTCCTTACCGCAACCAAATCCTCAAGGTGATTCCTGTATCTTGCAAGTTCGGCTTCAATTTTTTTTCTGCCAGTGATATTTCTTATAACTCCAACAGTAGCAAGAAAAACTTTTTTCTTTTGAGCGCCCAAAACTCCATGGATACCGGAACTGTTGACCTCTGCATTAATAAAATCATCATTGAGGTTATTGATAATCCCCTCTTGCCTGTATTTCATCTTTTTCGTAAGAAGTCTCACTTCAAGTTCCACAGTTTTTCTGTTATCCGATCTTCTTTCATCGAATAGTTTAGGAGCTCCTTTATCTCCTGTTTTTTTACCTTCATATTCAGGCAGAACATATTCACGACTGACCTGTCTGATATCATCCGGATGAATAATTTTACTGAAGTGGGATCCTATCAATTCGGCAGGATCATAACCGAGGTTTTCTACAGCCTGATTGATAAATGTAAAAATGCCTTTTTCATTAATCCTGTACACAATATCGGGAACTGTACGGACCAGACTGCGGAATCCCTCTTCAGAGGCTGCAAGAAGTTCAACTTTTTCACTAAGTTCTCTGTTTATCCTGTTCAAATCCAGAAAGACATTAACTTTTGACAAAAGATGTTCAGGACTGTATGGTTTGACAAGATAATCAACTGCGCCGGTTTTATAGCCTTTAAAAATATGGGAATCATCCGTAAAGACTGCGGACATGAAAATAATCGGCATATTATGTGAATCAGGGTCTCCCCTAAGAAGATCGGCAAGTTCATATCCATCCATTCCCGGCATTTGAATATCAAGAATGGCAAGAGCAAAAACATTGTCGACAGCAAGCCTGAGCGCTTCTTCCCCGTTTAATGCACTTAACACAACAGCATTAACTTTCCTCAATACCCTTTCCAGCGCCACAATATTTTCTTTTCTGTCATCAACAATAAGTATTTTCTGTTTAATATCCATCACATTCTCCTGAGATTCTGCAAAGCAGCGAAGAAATTTCTTCAATTTCCAGAATATAGTCTATTACTGTATTCCTGATTGCCGCCAAAGGCATTTCCCTGCTGTAGGCAGTATCAGGCGACTGAACTACTGCAAGACCTCCTGCCTGCTTTATTTTTTTCAGCCCTTCAGCGCCGTCATTATTTGCGCCTGATAATATTATTCCTATTACAGCCGGACCGTAAGCATATACAGCACTTTCAAAAAGGACGTCAATGGATGGCCGTGAAAAGTTAACTTTATCATCAACCGAAAGGGATATTGTATTATCATGTTCAACAAGAAGGTGATAATCGGGCGGCGCGATATAGATAATACCCGGCTTCAGCTGTTCCCTGTTTTCGGCTTCTTTTACCCTGATATCAACCTTTTCATCGAGAAGCTTTGCAAAAATATCGCTTTCAGCATGTGCAAGATGCTGGACAACAGCAACGGGTAATTTAAAATTCACAGGCAGCCCGGAAAAGAGTTTATAAAGAGCATCCAATCCTCCTGCAGATGAACCTACAACAACTATTTCGTACATATAATGATTCATAATACTGTTTTTTTGTATATCTGCATTTTCCGGTCAATCAGATTATAAGAATTTTCAACATGAGTGAATGATATTGATTCTTTTGTCCCGAGACACAGATAACCGTTATGTACAAGACTGTGAGTGAATAATTCAAGGACACGGTTCTGAAGATCATTATTGAAATAGATTAATACATTTCTGCACAATATCAGATTCATTTCTCCGAATACCTTGTCACATACAAGATTATGATTTGCAAATGTAATATTTTTTTTTAATGACTGATCTATTATTACTGAATCATATCCAGCATTGTAATAATCAGAAAATTCATTATGTCCGCCTGAATTGATATAGTTCTGTGTATAAGACTTCATGTCCCTGAGATGATAAATACCGTTTTTTGCTTTTTCAAGTGCCGTATCGTTAAAATCAGTGCCGTATATTTTAGTTTTTTCATAAAGCCCCTCTTCCTTTAAAAGAATCGCAATTGAATATACTTCCTCCCCTGTCGCACAGCCGGCTATCCAGATTTTAATATGGGGATAGCTCCTCAATTCAGGAATAACAATTCTGCGCAGCCCGGCATAAACAAATGGATCCCGGAACATTTCAGTAACAGGAATTGAAAGATACTGGACAAAATCAGACAGTAAATCCTGATTATGGAGTATTTCAGGGATGACATAAGCAATGGAATTATAGCTTTTATTTGCTATAAACTGATTCACCCTCCGCATTATTGACGCTTTCGAATATGATCTGAAATCATACCCATATCTTTTATTCAACGCATCAAGGAGGAGGTCAAGTTCCAGCTTCTCGAGTTCATTGGTATTCATTATTTATCCCTGCCGTACAGCCATACCTTAATCAGGGAAATCAGTTTATCCCCGTCGACAGGTTTTGACATATAGTCATCCGCTCCTGCTTCGATACATTTTTCACGGTCATTTTTCATTGCTTTTGCGGTAAGAGCTATTATAGGTATATTTTTAAAATCCTCATTTACGCGTATTTTTTTCATTGTTTCATAGCCGTCCATATCCGGCATCATTATATCCATAAGAATAAGATCTATCCCGGAAGTTGCATTTAAAATTTTCAATGCTTTTTCACCAGATTCAGCTTTAATTGTTTCAAGTCCTTTTGAAGTAAGCAATTTGGAAACAGCGAACAGGGCTCTCATATCATCGTCAACAATCAGGACTTTTCCTTCCTTGAACATCTTGTCTGTTTGACTGATATCTGTTTGTAATTGTTTTTTATCTTTCTTCCCTGTTTTTATCATCTGATGGAGGAAAAGAGATACCTCATCCAGAAGTCTTCCTTCAGACCTTGCGTCCTTGATTATTATTGAATCAGAATGTTCATTGATTGATATTTCCTCATCCTGGGTAAGATCTTTTCCTGTATATACAATAACCGGCGGCAGGGTCATATTATTTTTAAGCTCCTCCATTTTATCCAGCAGCTCCATTCCGCTGATGTCAGGGAGTCCAAGGTCCATAACAATGCAATGGTATTTTCCGGTTTTAACAGCCTTAAAAGCATCTTCACCTGTTATAGCAACATCAATATTTATATTATCACTTTTCAAAAGAGAAACAATATTATTTTTCATAACCTCATCATCTTCAACTACAAGCAAGTTGCGGGTTCTGTGATCGCTTAGTTCAATAAGTTTACTTATAACTTCATCAAGCTGTTCTTTGGTAACCGGTTTATTTAAAAAGCCGACCGCTCCATTTCTGAAAGCGCTGAGCGTAGGTTCATTGATCGATATAATGTGAACAGGGATATGTCTGGTCTGAGGATCATCCTTAAGGCTGCTTAATACTTTATATCCGTCAATTCCCGGAAGCTGGAGATCAAGAATTATCCCGCTGGGGTGATGCTTTTTGGCAAGAGATAATCCGTTGTTTCCTGTAGAAGCGGCAATACATTTATAACCCTTGTTTTTGCAGTGTTTCATTACTATTTTTAAAAATTCAAGATCATCCTCAATAATCAACAGTACCTTATCATTCTCCTTGAGGTTATTACGGTCATCATTGAGTTTCTCAGGGCTTGAGTCCGGTTCAACAGCAAGATTTTGCTGACTTTCTGCCGGTATTAGTATTTCCTGGATGTTTGTTTTTTTCTTGCTGCCTGATTCACATTCAAACGGCAGATAAAGTGTGAAAATACTCCCCTTCCCTTCTTCACTTTCAAGTTTTATTACACCTCCAAGCAGAGCCGCCAGTTCTCTTGCAATTGAGAGGCCCAGGCCGGTCCCTCCGTACCTCCTTGAAGTTCCCCCGTCTCCCTGCTGGAATGCTTCAAAAACAGCTTTTTTCTGTAACTCCGGTATCCCTATTCCTGTATCCCTGACTGAAATTGAAAGCAATTCCTCATCACTTTCTGATTTGGAAAATTTCACATCAACACTTCCCCTGGCTGTAAATTTAATCGCATTTCCTATCAGGTTGCGCAGAATCTGTTCCAGGCGCATACTGTCGGAATAAATCAACTGGGGTATATTTTTCTCAATTTCCACACTGAAATCAAGGTTCTTCTCCTTTGCCAGCTTGGTAAAACCTGTTTCAAGCCTTTCCTTAATATCTTTCAGATTTATATTTTCAAAATACAATTCCATTCTTCCTGCTTCTATTCTTGAAAGATCAAGTATCTGATTAATAAGATTCAGAAGATCATTACCCCCCTTGAATATTATATTTGCAGACTCCACCTGTTCTTCGTTCAGATTTTTCTCTTCATTATTGGCCAGGTCCCGCGCAAGAAGAAGCAGACTGTTTAAAGGAGTCCTGAGTTCATGAGACATGTTGGAAAGAAACTCGGATTTATATTTGCTTGCCTGTTCAAGCTCATCAGCTTTTTTCTGCAATTCCATTTTTGCCTCTTCAACCAGTCTCTGTTTTTCTTCGAGCTGTTCATTTTTAATTTCAAGATCAACATTTGAATGCTCAAGTTCCTGCTGCTGTTCTTTTAGTCTATCCTCCGATTCTCTCAGCCGGCTGGCCTGCTCCTCAAGTTCTTCATTTGATACTCTAAGTTCCTCCTGCTGAGTCTGAAGTTCATGTTTCTGTTCTTCTGTCTGCTTTAAAAGTATTCTTTCCTGTTCCATCCCCTGCAGTGTATTGATACTGATTCCTATGCTGCCAAGTACGGATGTGAGATATTCAATTTTCATATCACTTACAATACTTGTAAATCCAAGCTCAATTACTCCCTTAACCTCACCATTAAAAAGAACAGGAGCCAGTACAATACTTACAGGAGATGCCCGGCCAAGGTCAGAACCCATATAGATATAATTTTCAGGGATAGTATTTATTATTTTTATTTTTTTATCTGATGCAGCCTGTCCAACAAGACCTTCTCCGAAATCAAAAGATTCAGGCACCGCTTTATCTTTAAAATATGCAAAAATTGCGCTCCTTATAAGTTTTTTATCTTTTACAAGATAGAATGAACCGATATCTGCTCCTGAGTAATCCGAAATTTCTTTTAAAATATCAGTAGCTAACGGTTTTGAATTTTTAAACATCCTCATGCGTTTATATAGCCTGTTTTGTCCTTCCTGAATGAAGTTTTTCTCTTTCAATGTAATTGCCTGATTTTCAAGCATTTCCATCATTTCATCAAATGATTTTGAGATCAAACCGATTTCATCCCCTGAATTTATATTTGTTCTAAGTGACAGATTTTCAGGACCGACTGTTTTTACTGCTTTTTGAAGCCTTAGCAAAGGAATTGTGATGGATCTTGAAATCAATAGGGATATTATTACACCGATAAGTAAAATTATCGCTAAAACAATATATGTAAGTGTTCTTAACAAATAAACAGGCTGAAGTACTTCTGCTGAATTATTATCAATAATCAATGTCCATGTTCTTTTTTTTATATTGTCATATAATGTACTGTATCCGTAAATATTATCCTTGCCGTTTTCTTTTAATTCAAAAGAACCGCTCTTTTCCGTAATATTTTTCCATAACTCAGTTTCAGTTATTGATTCAAATGGAGTAATTGCAAGCGTAGAATAAAAAAGCTGGCCATCTCCGTTAACAAGACGGGTTCTGGTTGTTTCAAACGCGGCTCCGACCAGTTCTATCTCATGAGTAAGAATTGTCATGTTGACTTCTGCCCTGAGTATTCCTGCAAATGAACCGTTATCATCATAAACAGATACTGATAACGGAAGAATGGGGTTAAGTGTATGCTGATCAAGAACTAATGAGTCTCTATAATATTGATGCTTTTTAGTATTTATCCACCAGATTTCAGAAGACAGGTTTCCCGATTGAGTCTTTGATGAATCAAAAACAATATTTCCCGTCTGGTCGGTAAAAAGGATACTTTCATAGACTTTGTACCCGTACTGCCTATCAATTTTATTTAATGCTTCATCTTTTGTATTGTTTTTTATGTCTGATTTCATCCATATTTTTGATGCACTCGCAAACAATGAAAGTTCCCTGTATTTTTTCTCAATTGAATTTTCAACTATGGCAAGATATCTTTTGGCATGGAATTCAAGTGTATCCTGAACTGTTCTGGTCAGAACCTTTAACGCTGTATAGGATGAAAAAAAACCAAACCCCACTATTAACAGACATAACAGTAAAAAACCTGCATTCAGTCTTGCCTGTATACCTGTTATTATTTTTTTATTCATAATCAATTATTCCCCCGACATTTTTTGCCGGCATTAATTCAAATTTTAAATCATGTTCACCGCTTTTAACAGATATTTTACCTAGAGAACCTGTATATACAAATCCTGAAGCCATTTGCTCCTGAATAGTACCGCGTGATATTTCCTTTCCCGACAGAAGTCCTGACAGCATTTTCAGACTCTCATATCCGTTGGCACCATAGTGACTCAATGGACGGTTATATTTAGCTTCAAAATTACTTTTCAAGGTTGCGGCAAAAGAATATTTTTCATTATAAATAGCAGGTGAAGCCAGATAAACTCCATCAGCTTCACTCAGTTCACTGACTTGTTGCTGAGCAGCCCCGGATGCTGCCAGAATATACCCTTTGTATCCTTCTTTTCTCAATACAATCAATGCTTCAGTATAATCAACCGGATATCCGATAATATATACCGCGTCGTTATTCAATATTTTCAAAACAGCATCAGATATTTTTATATTTTTCCTGTCATAAGGCTCTGAATCGATCTTGATTTTTTTATCGTTAATATTTCCTTCAAGTTCAGCAAATACTGCTTTCCCGTATTCATCATCAAGATAAATTACTCCTGGATTTTTGATTTTAAGTTTTTCAAAAAAATAAAGAATCGGAGCAATTTCATTATCAGGCAAGGTATAAAACCTGAAAACCCAGTTTTTATTACGGGTTATTTCAATACCTGACGTTACAAGACACAAAAGAGGAACTTCTGCTTTTTCTGCATATGGTGATAAAGAAGTGCCAATTGAACTTAAAGCAGTGATATAAAGATCAGGTTTAAATTTAGCTTCTATATCTTTGAATTCCTCTACCGCTTTTTCAGGGTTGGTTTTGTTATCCCTTACAATGAGTTCAATTTTCCTGCCGTTTATGCCGTCATACTTATTAATTTCCTCAACTGAAAGTTCTATTCCTTCAAGAACTTCCTTCAAATGTGCACCAGGCCCTGATAATGATATTATAACACCTATTTTTATTGAATTATTTTTCCTGCATGATTGAAGAGAAAACGAACCTGATATAATTAAAATCGCCAGACAGATACCCGCAATTATCCCTGAGATTCCATATTTTACTTTTACATCACTCATAATAGATTCTCCTTTTATCATGATATTTCCGCAGCAGAACCCTTATCCGTAGCTTTAAAAATCAGCCTGACTTTTGTACCTTTTTCCGGCCTGCTTTTTATTTCCACAGTCCCTCCAATACTGTTTACAAGTCCGTAAACTGTAGAAAGGCCGAGACCTGAATATTTAGGTCCTTTTGTTGTATAAAAAGGATCGAAGCAATGTCTGAGTTCCTCCTTTGTCATACCGCAGCCTTGATCCGTGATTTCAATAATCAGGTTCTCTTTATCATGAATTACTTCAATATTAATTCCCCCTTTATTGCTCATAGCATCAGATGCATTTTTTAATAATTCCAGAAGTATTGTCTGCATTTCATTCATATTACCGTTTATGCAGGGTAATCTTTCAGCTGCTTTAATTGTTATATAAATAGTGTTTTCAATATTTTTTTCGTTGTTAAATATTTCTATTGTATCTGTTATCAGTTTTTGCATATCAATACTTGATAGAGGATTCTCTATAAGTTTTTTTCTGTTGAAATTATTGATTTTTAAAATTGTAGACTCTATGCATGCTGCCGATTTAATAATATTTTTTATGAATTTTCTTGAACTATCGTCAAGATTTTTTTCTTTTTCCTGAAGAGCTTCTGCATATAACATGATAGGAGAAAGATTGTTATTAATATCATGGGCAATGCCGTAAAGCAGTTTGCCTACTGCGGCGAATTTCTCCTGCTGAATAACCTGTTCATATAACCTTTCCTTATCCTTGATCGCCAGTTCCAGATCAAGAGTTCTTTCTTTAATCAGATCTTCAAGATTATTCCGGTAGGCATTGTTGGATTCTTCAAGTTTTTTAATTTTGACAGCGTTTTCGACAGCCTTTAAAACCGATGTTTTATCTACAGGTTTAATAAGATAATCGCAGGCGCCGAAGCGAAGAGCCTGTGAAGCTGTTTCAATATTCGGTTCACCTGTAATCATTATAACCTGCAGCCGGGGATAATTATCATTAATGGATTTCAGCAATTCCACACCCGATATTCTGGGGAGCAGTATGTCTGTAACGACTATATCTATTTTATTTTCTTCCAGTATTTTTAAAGCAGTTTCCGCGTCTTCCGCAATGTCAACTTTATAACCTTCTCTTAATAAAAATTCTCTTAATGTTATACGGATACTTTTTTCATCATCTACAATAAGTATGTGCATATTTTTACCTTTATATTTTTAAATTTCCTGAAAATCCGATTTAATTTTAAGTATTTTATCTTTTATGGAAATAAAGGCGGAAGCAAAATCAGGATCAAAATGTTTCCCACGGCCTTCTTCAATTATCTGAAAAGCTTTTTCTGCCGTAAAAGCATTTTTATAAGGTCTTTTAGTTGTCAGGGCATCAAATACATCGGCAATTGCAGCTATTCTTCCTTCAACAGGTATATTTTCACCCGACAACCCGTTGGGATATCCTGTACCATCCCATTTTTCATGATGTGATAAAGCTATTATTCTTCCCTTAATCAATAACAGGCTTTTTGACCCTTCAAGTATTTTAGCCCCGATAATTGTGTGTTTTTTCATTAAATCCCATTCAGTACTGTCAAGTGAGCCTTTTTTTAGCAGTATATTATCAGGTATTCCAATTTTACCTATATCGTGCATCGGGGAAGTATATAAAATCATGTCGGAAATTTCCTGAGACATTCCTATACATCCTGAAAGGGCAACTGCATAATTACTCATTCTCTGAAGATGCGAGGAAGTATCCTCATCCCTGTACTCGGCAGCTCTTGAAAGGCTGTAGATTGTATCAAGAGAGGCATTCTGCAGATCAGTAAGCGCATGCCGGAGCTCAAGGGTTCTTTCCGATACCTGTTTCTCAAGTACTGCCTGATTATTTATCATGTAATCGTTGTACGCCTTAACTTTAACCAGAGATTTCAATCTTGCGGAAAGTTCCGCTAAATGAGGGGGTTTTACCAGAAAATCATCCGCTCCAAGCTTCAATGCCTCAATCCTTAATTTAATATCATTCTCCCCTGTAACGATAATTATTGGAATATGCATCAGTTTTACATCAGTTTTTAGAATTTCTGTAATTTCAATCCCGGTTTTTCCCGGCATATGTATATCCAGAAGAATTACATCCGGATTTATCATATTAATTTTAGATAACAACTCAAGACCGTCAGAAACTTCAGCAACGTTATATCCCTCTATATTGAGTAAATCATTAAAAGTTGACCGTATACGGGGATCATCATCAGCTACAAGTATGACAGGTTTTGATTTAATACTAATCTGCTCTTTCACAGTTTCCTCTGTTCATCATCTCATTTAATATTTTACGGATAACATTCATCCTGGGAGGTTTCTCTAGTACTGCATCTATATTTTCAGGGATATCAATTCCCCCCTTTACAATATTGCTCCAGCCGGAAAGAAGAACAACAGGTATCCCTGGATCAAGTATTTTAAGTTCCTTTGCCAGTTCATAACCGCTCATCCCAGGCATTCCAAGGTCTGTAATTACTATTTCAAACGGATCTTTGCTTTCAATATTTTTCCTGAACTCATAAAGTGCGTTTGTACCGTTATCAGTTGTCACAATACTGTGGCCGTCAATTGTCAGTAATTCGCTCAATGCATTTAATATACGGGGATCATCATCAACACATAATATCTTAAAAGGGCCGCATTCTTTTGAATATTCAGTTTCAGAATGCAGTGTCTTTACCTGATTGTTTATCGGAAAAATCATATTAATGGATGTGCCGATATCAGGCCTGCTGAAAATATCAAGCTTTCCACCATGCCTGTTGATCATCCCGAAAACACCCGCCAACCCAAGCCCTGTCCCGTTAATTCCTTTAGTGGTATAAAAAGGCTCTATACATCGTCTTTTCTCTTCCTCACTCATCCCCTTTCCATTGTCTTCTACTGAGATAATTATATTTTTGGAGGTGTATTTCCCTTTCAAAATGATAGTCCCTTTTTTGTCAATTGCATCAGCTGAATTAAAAATACAATTAATTAGAGACTCCCTTAAATCGCTTTTTACACAAACAAGCCTCATGTCGGGATCAGCAAGCTGTATTTCGATATTTACTTCATATCCTGAATCAATAGTCTTGGCTTCATATTTGGGTCTGACCAGCTCAATAACGTCCATAAAAATTTCCGAAATCAATACATCTTCCATATTTGACTCATCATCTTTTTTATAAAAAGACCTGAGCCTTTGAGTTACATTCTCTATATCGCTTACTGCTTTTTGAATAGTGCCTAGATATTTTCTACCGCGTTCACTTATCCCTGGTTCAGTCTCAATCAAGGCTTCTGTGTAAAGAGTAATTGGAGATAATATATTATTTATATCGTGCGTTATCCCGCTTGCTACCTGCCCCATGGCTTTTAATCGCTCCTGCTCTTTCATTGCTTCCTGCGCTTTTCCGAGTTTTTTATAAGAAGATATTATTTTTTCGTAAAGCCGGAAATTATGAATCGAAACTGATATATTTTCTGCAAGGTTGTTAAGAAAATATTTTTTTGCTTTATTAAGGTTGAAATCGCTTTTGTCGACAAGAAACAGCTGACCGACAAGATTGTCATCGGAAAATAACGGCATGAACAATATATTTGTCAAATTATTCAGCTGTAAATTAACAAGATATTTATCAAAATAACTGCTGCCGGATTCCGGTTGATCTTTATTCAGGTTAATATAAAATAGTCCTGGTTTTTTCGACAGCAAGAAAGATTTATTTTTATTATCTATATTAAAAACTGTTTCAGAATCAACTAACATGTTATCAATATTTTCAAGATTATTATATTCAATATGCTTTATGGTAAAAGAAGTACCCTTGTTGTTAAACAACCCGACCCCTGCAATGGAATGGCTGAAATTGTTATTAAGATATTTCATAACAATACGAAGAATACTTTCCAGATCGTTTTTTCTTGCGATCTGTGTTGTAATTGTATTCAGTGCTTCAAGCCACTCCGCCCGCAGGTTGAGCTGTGCCTGTGTTTTTCTTAATTCTGCAAAAGTTTCCTGAATTAATTTTTCATCATTTTTTCTGGATGTAATATTCTCAACAGAAACTTCGCAATACTGCTGCCCTGTTATATCTTCCACCAGATGAGCGTTTTCTGATACCCATATTTCCTTTCCTCCATTACATCTCCATTGAGTTTCAAAACCGGAAACATAGCCCTTTTCATTTAGTATCTTTTGCCATTTCACCCTGTCGTCAATATTCAAATAAAAATCACTTATATCAATATTCCTTAACTTACTTGTATCTTTGTAATTAGTGATTTCAAGAAAGGCCTTGTTTGTATCAATTATTTTTTCCATATTATCTGTTGTATATAATCCAATCGGTACATTTTCAAAAAGCATCCGGTATTTTTTTTCACTATCAAGAATATTTATGTCTGTTTTCTCATGTTTGATTTCAATTTCATTATTATAATAAATAAAAGCTATGTCGTTTGCGATTTCAATTATTAAATCTTTTATTATTTCTGAATCAATAATTTTATAATTAATAATAAGGCAAAAAAATCCATATTTTATATCAGCATATTTGACTTCAGTTATAAACGGTATATTTTCATTATTATTCTCTTTTTTCAAATCAAGGAACAGGCACTCATTCTTTTCATTCGGTTCGCAAATATAGTAATCATTCTTAATAGCTTTCTTACAGCATACTGGAATTGAAATGGACTTGTTAAGATCATCTATTTTGTTGATTCCATTTTCATTAAAAATAAGGGAAGATTTATCAATCTCAATATTTTCAGAATTATTTTTATCATAAAAAATCAGCCATCCCGCTGAGCATATTTTATATTTTAAAAGGATATTAATAATGTCATGAAACACATCCTGTCTCCCCATCTCCCTTTTTAAAATGATATTTATATCCCTCATTGCTTTTAAAAATATTAATTCACTTTTTTTAAGAGTTACTGATTCATTTAATGTTGAATCAACCGTTATTTCAGGCCTGAAATCGGCTGTTTTCATTATTTTGATACCTTAATTATATCTTTAATTACCGAAATAGCTTTAACATGCTCTTTTGATTTATCAAAAAAATAATCCGCACCATCATCGAGGCAGCGCTGTATAGTATCATCAGAAGCGAAATTGGAAAGTATGATTACTACTGGTTTTTTTGATAATGTGTTTGTGTAATTCAATACTTCATATCCGTTTCCGTCAGGCATCTTTAAATCCAGAATGAGGATGTCCGGTGATAATGTATCGATTTTTGATTTTGTGTCTTGAATATTTTCAGAATCGTGGATTTCAAGGTTTGTAAGTCCGTTTAAAAGTCTTTTAATGTTTTTTTTAACCAAAGTGGAATCATCTGCAATTAACAAAATATATTTCATTTCTCACTCTCTCTTTATATCAAGAAAGTATAATACATCTTAAATAATAGCGGTATCGCCTAAATGTTTATTTTAGTGTAGCTGAAATAATGACAAATGATTTTCACGCGGAACAGGATTCCCGCGCATAATTATCAAATAGGGAGTATTAATTTGATCCTGAAGAGTATCAGTGTTAGATCATTTAGAGAGCACAATTTGTTTTAAATTTCCCGTTGCTGAAATTCATAGTATCTTTTTTCTGCCAATTTAAATGCACTTTCTACTGTCTTTCTCAGTTCATCCAGTACCCATGGCTTTTGGATAAATGCAAATACATCTTTTTCCATTATTTTCCCAAGTTCAGCTGATTCAGAAAAGCCGGACATAAGTATAGATACAATTTCAGGATATTTTTCAGATACCGTTTTAATAAGGTCGATTCCATTTGCTTCAGGCATTCTTTGATCAGAAATAAGTACAGTTATATAATGTTCGTTGATTTTCAGATAATCAAGAACTTCTATTGCTCTTGTATTTAAAACGGTTTTTATATTGTTGTTGTTAGTCCATTTTTTAAAGCTGAGATTAATCAGATTAACTAAAGATTGCTGATCATCTACAATAATCAATAATTTTTCCGGGCCACCCATTTTTTCTAATATTTCCTCATATAAGGACTGATATTCTTTGAAAATTCAAACATATTTATAGTATAACATATTTTTCTTCATGTAGAAACAAGAAATAAGCAAAAAAATTGCTTTGAGCGGTTAAACTCAAAGCAATAATTCTTTACATAGCAAATAGTTACATATGGGCGACGGCAGATTCGAACTGCCGACCCCTTGCGTGTCGAGCAAGTACTCTAACCAACTGAGCTAGCCGCCCTATTTCATGTACCCTTAAGAACAGAAGTAAGACGTTCCAGTACTTTTATCCTGTCCAGAGGTTTTACTATATAATTTTTTGCACCGGAAAGTAAAGACTGTTTTACAAGTTCCTGCTTACCAAGAGCGCTGATCATAATGATAACTGCTTCAGGATCAAATTCTATAATTTTCTGAAGACAGGTAACACCATCCATATTCGGCATTGTTATGTCCATGGTTACAAGATCTACATTGGGATGAAGTTCTTTATATTTTTCAAGCCCTTCGAGACCATCTTTAGCAGTTCCGATAATTTCAAACCCTTCAGATGTAAGGATCTGTGAAATCTGCTTTGCTACAAACATTGAGTCATCAACTATTAGTACCCTGTAAGCTGATCCATCAGGTTTCATACCGTCAGGTTTTTTTGTATTGATGTTGGGATAATCCATTTTTGCTCTCATATACAAACTCCTCTAAGCTTTTTCTTTGACTGCGACATTAATTTCAATCCTGCCCTGTGTAAGTTCAATTGGAACTATCAGTGCTTCAACACCGCTGTCAGAGATAACCATATCTCTGCCAGTTACGATAGATGGAGGGGTAAGATCGAACCTGAATCCAATTTCATGCAGCTTTGTTACTGCCTGCCCTGTTATCATATTGGCAAGCTCCGTTATGGTAGCTTTTCCAAGTTCATCCAATTCTGTAAGTTCTTCCATGTTCATTTCAGATGCTATTTTCAGAGCAGTTTCATGACTCATGTCAAGAAGAACCCTTCCCTCTACATCTCCTGCCAGACCTACTATTGTCGCGACTCCAAGGACAGGTTGTGAAGTCGATTTCAGATAAAGCTCTCCACGTTTTATTTCAGTATTAAGAACTTCCTTGAGTACATTGAAAGCGGCTTCTACAAAAGGGTTAATATACTCTACTCTCATATTTTCTCCTTACAATTAAATACCAGCATTTTTACGGTAAAAAACAATACCCTGTTCTTCATATTTATCTAATCCTTCAAGGACAATATTCTCATTATCACCGGTAATAAGTATTCCATTATTTTTTAATTTTTCAAACAATTCACTTATAATTCTGAATTGTTCATTATAATCAAAAAATGATAAAACGTCCCTGCATATAATCATGTCTACATCAGGATAAGGATTATGATTTTTGACATCATGATATTCGAAATAAATAATATCTCTTAACTTTTGTGATATTACTCCTCCTTTTGTTCCTTCAGAGATAAAATCATTCAGATATCCGGGTACAGAAATCTTATCTACAGTTATATTAGGTGCATTTGAAATGCTTAAAAGATCTTTATCATTTGCCCATATTTTTATGGCAGCATCAGGATTCTGTTTTCTCGCAATCGCTGCAATGGAATATGTTTCATATCCGTTTCCGCAGCCAATATCCCATATATAATAGTTACCTTTTATATTTTCAGGAATTATTTTCATTAATGCCTGTGCTGCAATCTGATCAAAAAATCTACCTGTATTTCTTGAATAAAAAGTTTGTATAAATTGTTCGGCATCTTCAACACCTGATAATTGAACATTTTCTCCTGATTCCCTTCTTTTTTTCAACCAATCATCATACCTGCCGAAAAACCAGGCCTCATTTATATCAGTAACATGGAAGTTTATAAAGGTTTTAAGAGTATCCTTTATAAAATCCTTATTAACATCTGTTTCTGCTTTTACATCCGCGTTTCGGTAAACAATTTTTTCCGGAATAGAACCAGATTCAAATTCTTTTTCCTCAGATTCAGGCTCCTGTTCTAATTCATTCTCCTGTCCGAAAATTCTTTCAATATCAAGGATAATATATATTTTAGAATCTTTATCGACTATTCCATTTATATATTTGATATTGATATTGCTGAAAATAGGATGAGGCGGCTGTATTGTAGATGATTGTATCCCAATTACTTTGTTTATGGAGTCGACAATTACTCCAATCTTTTTATCGTCAACCGTTAAAACTATAACATCTTCCAGGTCATTATTATTTTCATCATAAGAAACGCTGAACATAATTCTAAGATCTATAATTGATATAATATCGCCTCTAAGGTTAAATACGCCTCTGACATACGGTTCTGAGTTGGGAACAAATGTAAATTTATTGACTTTCTGAATTTCTTTTACCTTCATTATGTCAATTCCGTAATCTTTACCGCCAAGTGAGAAAGAAACCATTTTATAATCAATATTATCTACAGCTTCTGTTTTATTATATTCTTCTTTTAGTTCCCAGATATCGGTATTCATTGTTATTCCTTATTTAAACATTCAAAGTCAATTTATATAATTTCTTCTCTCACGGGCTGTCCGTTCTTTTTTAAAGCAAAGTTCAAGTATCTGATTAACATCAAGAATCAGGGAAACCTGCCCGTCTCCAAGAATAGTCGCCCCTGCTATCCCCGTAACATTTGTATATTTATCTTTCAATGGCTTTATTACCACATCCTCTTCACCAATCAGCTGATCAACCATCAATCCGATTTTTTTATCGCTGCTGCCGACCACTACGATATAGTGGGTGTCTCCAGTCTCATTAGTCGGTATTCCAAATAATCTGTTTAAACGGACAAGGGAAACTACATCATCCCTCACATCAAAAACTTCGTGATTATCAAGAAATTTAATGTCATCAGAAAATATCCTCTGGCTTTCAATGACTGAAGTTATTGGTATGGCATATATCTCTTTTCCAACTTTTATAAGAAGCCCCTGAATAATTGCCAGGGTCAAGGGTAATCTGATGGACAGGGTTGTTCCTACTCCTTTCCGCGACCATACTGTGACAGACCCATTCAACTTTTCTATCTGTTTCTTTACTACATCCAGTCCGACACCTCTGCCTGATATGTTAGTTACTTCAGCAGCAGTAGAAAATCCCGGTTCAAAAATCAAGTTAAATGCTTCTATTTCTGTAAGAGCTTTACCGGGGTGAATAATACCCTTACTTACGGCCTTATCCCTTATTACATCTATATCAATACCTTTTCCGTCATCCGATATTTCAATCAGGATCATGTTGCCTTCGTTTTTTGCTTTTAGAACAATAGTTCCTTCTTCATTTTTTTTATTTTCAATTCTTTTTTCCGGTAATTCAATGCCGTGATCCATTGAATTTCTTACACAGTGAATCAGCGGATCAAGCAGCTGCTCAATTACAGATTTGTCCAGCTCAGTATCTTCTCCCTCAATTACCAGCTGTATTTTTTTATCCAGTTTTTTTGATACATCCCGCACAAGCCTTGGAAATCTGGAAAAGATCTGTGAAATGGGTACCATTCTTATCTGAAGTACCCCTTCATGAAGTTCATTTGTGATTCTTCCAAAATTTTGTGAGGTATTTACAAGCTTAGTAATTGCATTTTTCAGGGTTGATTCAATATTGTTTAAAGCAGTTTTCGCAATTTCGTAATCCGGGGATAATTCTTTTTTAATAGCTTTAACATTTACCCCATCTTTGAGATATTTTTCAACGCCATCATATATATCATTGATAGTGTCATTCATTTTTTGCTGTTTTGTGTGCATTTCATCAAGTATACTTAAAAATTGAGAACTTATCTGATTAAAAGTTGCTTTATTGATTACTGTTTCACTGACAAGATTTAGAAGATTATCAATACGTCTTGAATCTACTTTTAATACTGTGGAATCGGTGCTTGTTGGTTTTTTTAATTTCTGGAGTTTTGTTTTATCGCCGGTATCTTCTGTATTTTCTGTATCTTCAACTTTTTCCGTCTCTTCCCTGCTCTCCTGCAGAACAACAGAAGTCTTTTTATCTTCAGGAACAGAATCAATAATATTTTCATTTGCTGATTTTATATTTGGTAAATTATCATTTTTTTGTATTTCAGCAATATTTATTTCAGTTGTGACATCTGCGATTGTAATTAATTTCTTAATTTCACCAGGGTCTCTGTTTGTAGCAATAAAGAAATCAACAACAGGATAATAATTATCTTCATATAACATGTCGAAATCAGGTTTTGTTAACAATACTTTGGATAAATTTTTAAGTTTTGCGAAAACCTGTATTCCACCTATTGAATTCATGGGATTATCTTCATTATAGAAGACTTCGACATTATATATTTTTTCATCTTTTCCTGATTCGTTAAAAAGCTCCAGTAACTCATATTCTGTAAGTTTTTTTGAATCTTTAACTGTCGGAGCAGCCGGTTTTGATTGAATATCAGCTTTTTTCACTGGACTGTTTTTTTGTTTTTTATCTTTGATATTTTGTTTATCAGACCCTGATATTAATGATTTCAGAGTCTCTTTTATTTCTGCACAGTCTGACTTATAAACTTCCCCCTGTGTCCGTGCTTCAATCATTGCCTTGACAATGTCCAAAGATTCGAGAAGTATATCAATAACATCACTGTCAATATTGATTTTTTCCGCTCTTATATCATCCAGAAGATCTTCGAGAATATGAGTAAATTCAGATATTTCAAACATTTCAACTGCACCTGAATTTCCTTTAAGTGTGTGTGCAGCTCTGAATATTTCATCAATAGCTTCCTTGTTTCTGGGATCATTTTCTATTACTAAAATATTTTTTTCAAGATTCTCTATTTGCGCATTAGCTTCAAGAAAAAAATCTTTTAACAATTCCTCATTTGCCGGATCTAAATAATCGCTCATATCTACTCTATTTTAAAAGGATTTTAAAGACAGCCTAAGCTATATTTTCTTCTACACTATAAAACATAAACAGTTTTTTTTCAAACCATAAATATAAAAAAGCCCCCTTTATGGGAGCTTTTTTATATTTCTAGCCGTTAAACATTATATGTTCAGTAAGATCATCCTTCATCTACGTGCATTTTTTTCTGTTCAAGATATCTTAGAACCTGCTGCTGACCAAGTCTTTCGAATTCAGCTGTTCTTCTTGATTCTTCTCTTTCTTTGAGAATACCCCAGATAGCTTCTTCATCAACATCTCTTTCGATTGTGAGGACTGCTTTATCAAAAACAACAGATATATCCTTAATGTAAGTAATGATATCCCCGCCTTCCTGTGAAGCATCCTTTATAATTCTTACTCCTGCAAGTTTTACCATTGGTGTAGCTTTCGGATAAAGAGGTGTCTGATAAATATCTCTGTTTCTTACTTCTGTAATGTAATTAGGATTTTTCCAGGTAATAGTTCTCCAGCCTTCGAAATTAAGATAATCCATGAATATGGCTTTTTCTTCGTTGTTCTGATCTTTCAGAATTACTTCAAGACCGTTAGGGAAATTTGATCCATAAACATTCATTGAAAGTGATTTAATTACACCGACATTTTTAACAACACCGTAGCCATCGATAAACTTTGAACCGTATCTGTCTGTATCGTCTTCTACAAGTTTGCCGTCACCTTCAATATTTGTTTTTTTCATGTAGGCAGGTATCTCAAACGGTGGTTTGATCAATGCCCATGAATTAAATGATTCATCAGGAAAATGAATCCTGATACCAAGAACTTTTTCTCCTGCATATTTTTTTGCTTCTGCAATTACAGGAACCTCTTTTGTCATGGACAGGGCCTGATTCATAACTCTTCTTGATGAAGATGCAAGCACAACATCCCAGTTATTCAGAGCGATTGATGTTTTCATCTCCGCTTTTTCTGCATCTGAATAAGATGTACCAGCTTTATCTGAATAATCTACAAGTGTTCTTGCGTTTTCTTTAGGACCCTGTTCAGGATAATCTGCTGCCAATTTTGAAAAGTCAATCAATACAGCTTCTTCAGCAAATGAAATTGCACTAATGAAGAAAAAAACTGTTGTTAGAAGGATGAAGAACCGTTTCATCTATAGCTCCTTTTTCTTTAATAAACCTTAAATACAATTATAAAATAGGTACAGATTTTGTCAACAACTTTTATTTTTTTTTAGATTTTTGTAATTGCTGACAAAACTTCCATTTTAATTGTAAAATAACCGGTTTTATTCCCTGTCGTCAATCAAAGTTTCTTCACCCGATATTGTAACAACCACCTTTTTAACAAAGGGAAAATTAAACTTTATATTTTTTTTTAAAAGTCTAATTCCGGTATCGAAACCGTGTATTGCCTTTTTATCAGGAAAAAGCGCCTTAATATCAAGATCAAGGTAAATAATTTTATTCCTATATAACATTTTTTCCAGCTTTGTACCAGAAGAAAATAAAGAATCCAGCTTCATATTAAGGGGGCCAAGCAGCAATTCCCGTGTAAATATGTCTACATTCTTCTCCCTGTTCATAAATCGGGGGATTTTGTGGCTTTCGCCTACTGTTTTACTGTTATTATGTTCAGGAAAGAAAAATATTCTTTCCGTTTTATGAAAATTTACAGAAATATATATTGCAAGTGATATTATAAATACTGCTAAAATGGAAATAGCAGATATAATCCTTAATTTCGTGCTCAAATCAACTTTCTCCGCCGGTATTAATCATTTCAAGATTATCGATAAATCTTTTTATCCCATTATAAATACCTTCGGTTATTTTCTTCAAGTAATTTTTATCCGAAAGATTTACAGATTCTTCTTTATTTGATACAAATCCCACTTCAATCAGAACAGAAGGCATTTTGGCATTTTTTACAACAAACCAGGTTTCTTCCTTTAAGCCTCGGTTTAAATCCTTACTGCCAATTGATTTATCAAGACCATCGAGGATATTTTGCGCCAATAAAATACTCTCTATTGTAAATTCTTCTTCAAGCATTGTATTCAGGATGGGAAGGATATCTTTTGTTTTTTTGTCAGCTTTGTTCTCATCAATCAAATCCCGCCTGTAATCAGGCGGCAGATACCAAACCTCAAACCCTTTTGCGTTTTTATTGAAAGAAGCATTTGCATGTATTGAAACAAATACAATTGCCTCGTTTTTTCCAAGTTTGACATTATTTGCTTTTTCTACCCTGTCATCAAGTGAGGGATATGAATCGTTGTTTCTCGTCAGAATTATTTTTTTATCCCTGTAGGCAGAGGTTAGCCTCCTGTTTAGTTCAAGTGCAATATCAAGTACGACATCTTTTTCATAAACAGTATAATTATTTCCATCAATATCATGTCTGCCTATTGCTCCGGAATCCCTTCCCCCATGCCCGGGATCAATAATTATTGCAGCAATCCTGTGCCCCGAAGGTTTAACATCAGTCGGTTCCTTCTCAGCTGGTCTTGAGAAAGCAGTAAAACCGCTCTTTGAGAGTATTGCTTCAGCGGTTTTACCATCAATTATGATAATTCCTCCGTCCCTGTTTATCCTTGAGCCTGTTATTTTTTCCTTATAGTTATATACAACAAAATCTTCTCCCGGTTTGAAACTGAAAATATCTTCCCCGTACTTAAGTTCTCCGGTATCAAGTATTGGGGACCATCTGAATGAAAAATTATTTTGTTTAATAAAATCCGTCAGAGAAATATCATCAGATGCTGCATTGGCATTAAAACAGAGGATAAACAGAAGAATAACAATTAAAACTGCTGATTTCCGCCCTGTTATTACCATTTATAATCTTTTAAATCCTTTCCGTTTTCAAGATACTCAAGAAGTGTTTCTACAATCCACACTCCCCCCTGAACGCTGCCGCGTGCCACACTTTTCCAAAAAAGGCCCCCGACGGCAAAAGAACTGCCTATATCCGCTTTTTCTGCAAACCTTATGTTTGCATGATATTCTATCTGCTTTAACACATTATCCAGTGTCCGGCCCTGCCAGTCCTTACCCTGGTCTCCAACTCCTGATTCCGGCATAATTACATAAAGCGGGTGCTTAATTATATCAATATCCTGAATATTTCCGTAATAATCAGGCATTTCAAGAGCTGAACAGCCGGGATTGAATGCATCAGGAATCCATGATTCCTTTTCATTGAATATAAAATTAAATGTCATCTCTCCGCACGGTTTTAATTTTACAAATATATCACGGCATGCCTGTTCTGCCCCGTAAACAGCTTTCTCTCTATCTCTGTGAACTGCAATTACACTACCGCATTTTTCAACATTATTTTTTGGAAAATTTACAACATTGCCCGGTTTTACATTTATAAATAATTCTTTTAATACAGTATCTTTATTTCGGTTACTTATGCTTTTCTGAATAATTTCAGGAATAAAGACTGAGTCAACAATACCGGGTATTGAGATAAAAGCTCTTTCAGCAGCAGTATTTATATAGCTGTAATCAACTGCTCCCGGATCGTTTCCAACTGCAATATCGATAGCAGCGTCAATAACGGAAAAACCTGTCGAATAAGGGAATGTCCACCCGGACATATAACCCCCTGAAAGCCTGGCTGCAATTTCACCGACAACAGCTCCCTTTCTGCTGTATTTGATATCTCCCTTTGCAGATCCGTTATCTATACCTATGGCTTTTATACCGTCGCAGAAGACTTTTGAGATATTCTCTGAAGCCTCCTTCGTCAAAACAGCAGGCATTGTATGCCCCATTTCCACAAAATAGGGGGGGAAAAATATATGGCGGTCTGCAATACCGCAGACAGATATTTTTCCGTCTTTTATAACTGCATCAAGACTGTATTCCGGCCCTTCAATAAATTGTTCTATAATTACCTTTCCTGTTCTTGAATGAATATATGCTGAGTCAAATGCCTCTCCAAGCTGAAGGCTGTCGTCTACCCTGACTGTACCGCGCGCGCCCATGCTGTCAACAGGTTTTACAACAAGAGGAAATCCAAGTTTCCGGACCAAAGCCTCATCAATGTTTCTGTTTTCAGTTATCAGCCAGGCAGGAGACGGAACATTACTGGAGAGAAATGCCTGCCTCATAAGCGATTTGTCAGTAGCTTTAATTGATGTTTCATAGCTTATGGATTTAAGACCGAGCTGAGTGGAAAGCCAGGCAACAATATATGAAAAATCAGTACCGGCGGTAAATACACCTGCAATTTCATACTCTTTCCTGTAGCTGAGGCATTTTTCAAGCAGGGCATCACGGTTTTTCAGGTCTATATTTTCAAAATGGTCAGAGGAAGAAGCTCCCTGTGCTTTGCAGTTCCCGTCAAAGACTATTGTCATATACCCCTTGCGTTTTGCAGACTCTATGGCCGGTATCTGCATAATCCCTGCTCCAAGAATTACAATAGCTTTTTTTGCTTCAACAGCTTCAATCATTCGCCGGCCCTGCCTTTACTGCATAAATTTCAAACGTATCACCCAGCCGGAATATTCTGCTGATAACGCCCAGAAACATCCTTCCAGCCGTAATTTCAAGGAAGCGGGGGAACCTTTCAGGATGGTGTCCTGTGGACCTTACCCTGATTATTCTGAATCCGTATTGCGGAAGAAGGCAGCAGGCTGTTTTAATGTTCCATATTGTAAAGTGATCATCAGGACTTGATTCAAGAAATCCTGAAATATTTTTCCTGCCGCTTATACCTGAATAATTCGGAGTGGAAAATGCAAAGAGACCGCCTTCGTTAAGCATACCGTGTATTTTTCTTATGATTTTATCTGTATTTTTGAAATGCTCGATGACATACCACATAGTTATTATATCGTAATTTCCTTCAGGAGAGAGAACCTCTTTTTTTATTTCTGTTGCCGCAGGGTAAGGCAAAGAAGAGGATGATGCAAAATCAAAAGTGAATGCGTTTATTCCAAGCTCCTCTCTGACATATCTTACAGCATCTTCGGATATGTCAATTCCTGTACAGTCATACCCTTTTTTATTCATGACATCAAGAAAAGGGCCGTAAGCGCATCCGACATCGAGTATTTTTCCTGATGTCTTGATTTTTTCTATTATTTTATGACGGCTGATACAATTAACTGAAATATTGTTAAAATCCTCAAGATATGTTTTACCATACTGTTTTTTATATTCCTCAAAAAAATAGGATTTATTGTATATTTCTGAATCCTTTGAAACAGCTTCTGTCTTCTGAAGAAAATAAATGCCGCACTTCCTGCATTTAATGTAGTTTTTTTTCAGAAACCTCTTGAATATTTTTCCTTCATTTCTGCATATGGGACAAACTGTTTTTTCTGTCTCTGCAGTATTTTTAAAAAGTTCCATAATATCAGAGGGCGGATCAAGTAATTTTATTGCTCTTTCATCATAAAGAAGAGGGGTTTCAAGAATCCGTTTAATCTTCTTGATATCCCCGTTAATTATACCTGCTTCATATATTCCTGCAATAAGGGACAGTTTCCTGTGATATCCTGACGGATTGATCAAAATTACATGCTTTCCGGAATAAAGGGCTTCGTAAGCAGTAAGACCGAATGAGGTAAAAACAAGATCAGCTTCGTCAATTAAATCTTCGATTCCTTTAGGAGATTCAACAATGTTGAAAAAACCGTATTTATCCTTTATTTCGCTTTTATTTTTAAAAAAAGGACCTGTTACAACTGTTACCTTAAGATTTTCAAAAAGACTGAACCTGATTGCATCGCTTAAAAACCGCTCTGTAATACCGGCAGGATCTTCCCCTCCAAAGGATATTAATACAGATGAATATTTATCTATTCTGCCGGAAGAAAGCAGGGTTTCTCTTTTATCCGGAATACCAAGCAGACCGGTTGAAGTAATATTGCTCCTTACGCCGGTATTATAGGGATTCGGCAGAGTATCAATAAGGTAGTCAAAGTTTCTCCTCCAGATACCTCCCTCGTCTACACCTGTGAGAATTATAGATATATTTCTGCATTTTTCTATCAGCTGTACCGGAGTTCTCCTCATGTCAAGAACAGACATATCCCAGCGTCCCTCCAAAACTGATACAATCTTTTTATTATCAGACAAATGAGCGGATGCGAATTCAGAATTACTTTCAGACAGGTACTCTTTGAGCCTTTGTTCAGGTATATAGATATAACCTTCATAAAGCGGTGACTCTGCCCAGAGACAGCATCTTCGCAAATGGCCGCTTCCGTTACCTTTTTCAGATGAAGGGATAAAAAGTATTTTTTTCATGATTTTCTATTACTGTCGGGATGGGGATTCTTTTTAAGCCAGTCAATAAGCCGTTCAGTACTTTCTGTCAAACAATCAGTTCCGGTTATATTATCAATTTCAAAGATTCTCTTTATATAAAGATAATCATTCATGGTATCCATGGTTATCCTGCCGTCCGGATATATTGATCTGATATCAGCTTCAGGATGATTCAGCTTATACAATGACGGTCTGCGGTAAAGATAAGGAGTAACATGCTCCCTTTCGTACGGATCAGTGGCATTTTTTTCCGCCTCCAGCAATTTTTCTGATTTTACTATCTCAACCCCGGCGCCCAGAGGCATTCCTGTGAACCAGCTGTGATCCGCATTTTTTTCAATATGCTCTGAAAGAATAAACTGCGCCTGGCGGTAAAACACCAGTGGATTATCTCCTGTAGCCCTTACAAAGTTAAGAGGAGAGTATTTTTCAACCGCAAGGGCAAATCTTTTTAAAACATCATCAGCAGGACCCTCCATAATCTCAAATCCGTACTTCTGTGTTTCCTTTTCAAGTATAGCAAAACTGTCGCGGTCGGTGAGAACAACATAATTATCTGCCTTTATTCTTTTCAGCCTGATCATGGCCCTGCCGAGCGCCGTTATTCCATTAAGATCAAAAAGAGCTTTGGAAGGGAGCCGCGTTGAACCGATACGGGCCTGCAGAAAAACAGCTACATTTCCGGATCTGACCATAGTTCTGTTAACCCTCTGCAGTCAAAATTAAAACGGTATTTATTAAGTTCAACCCATTTTTTTGCTTCATTAAAATTATTTTTTGCCGTAAAAAAACTTTCACCCGACCTTAACAGATACTGTATAAATTTTGATCCGGGCAGATAACCTGAATCACCGTTAAACCTTACTGCAAGATTTTTCAGGTAAAACATCCTGTAATATCTGTCAACAGAGGAATCATCTGTAATAAAATCTGAAGTATAGGCCGACTGAAGGCTTGTATTGCAGACAATTCTTCCGCCCCACATGTTTACCCTGAACCCGAAATCCATCTTCTGCCAGTACTGGTTCAGGATTGAGTAATCATACCCGCCGCTGTAAAGAAATTTCTCCCTGTTGTAAATACCGCAATAATCAAACGGGAACAGGGTGATTGCACCGTTTTTTTTGGGAACAGTATAAATAATCTTGAGATTCCGTTTTTTAAATGCCGGTATCACTATTGAAGGGACTATTTCGTTTCCTGAAGTTCTCAACACCGGGACAGTACAGATAGATTCTTCATGCTGCAGGTTTTCAACTAGCCTTACAGATACTGATGATGGAGAAAGTTTCATATTATTCCATACTGTATATACATATTCGCTTTTTGCCTCTTCAAGCCCGAGATTTATCTGCTCTCCGGGGCTGCAGCTTTCCTGAAGCAGGAGGAATTTAACAAAAGGGAATTTTCTTGAAATGCTTTCAACATCATAGTTTACACCGGGATTTTCTATGGATATTACCTCAGCAAAACCAAGGCTTTCAATTTCCTTTAAAAAATCAGTTTTAAATATGGATTTTCCCCTGTTAAGGACAAGAAGAGAAAGGCGTTCAAAATGTCTTTTCCCTCCGCTTCCTCCGTCCCCGAGGACTGTATAGGGAATCCGCGCCCTTTTAGAAGTTGTAGGTATAGTATTCATCACACTTCCCGCATATTCCTGAATAATTGGATTCCAGTTGTTCAAGATAGTATTTTTCCCCTTCTCTCCATATTTCTTCCATATCGTCTGTAAAGATATTGCCGAGTACTCTTTCATTTCCAACTTCCTCACGGCACAGAGGAACAGTACCGTCAAGTAAAACCGGCATATCCCTTTTTATATGCCAGCATGGTATCCTGTTAAGAGGAGAGATGTCTGTTACTTTCCTGTCAGGCAGAAATCCGCAGAAATTATCGTATTTCTGCACTATTACCTTTTTATTATCCTGTTTCCAGGATTTATAGAACTTTTCAAGGGGTTTCTCATTTTCATGCATTCTTACAGCCTGGATATAGGTAGTTTCAGGAAAATTACTGTTAAGGAGTGCGGAAAACGATAAAGCATCATCATATCCTTCCCCGCGAAGCTGCAAATAAACGCCCCTGTCATCTGTATCCAGAGAAACAATCCAGATAAGCCTGTCCCCGAAAAGTTCTTTTTTACCGGCAAGGGTTTCAATTATCCCGTTCTTCCACCCGATTGCCGAAGTTTCTATTACAAGAGTCATTTTTTTATTTTCAAGGGTTTTAAGGATAAACTTCTCAATCTGCGGATGACTTGAGGGCTCTCCCCAGAGGGAAAGAGAGATTACGGCATCTTCCGAGAAACTGCTGATCTTTTCGAGAATCATGCAGTATTTATCATAATCCATATAGCTGTTTCCGGAGAGAAGACCCGGATTCATTTTCGGATACGGGCAGTATAAACAGGATTGAAAGCACCTGTCAGTTATCTGGATCGGATAGTAGGCAGGAAGGGTCCTCAGCATCTGCTGGTCTGCAGAAGTAATGCTATTGATCCTCTTTTCCCCTTTTACGCCGGCTTTTTCAAACCTTTCAAGCATCAGAAAATTCCTTTTTGAATCCGCAGTAAGTGATATTCTCAGCATCCTGAGGTCTATCTCTGAAATGTCTGTTTCAATGTCAAAGGAATTAATGTCCCTCTGTATAACTGAGAAAACAGTGCCGCGCTCAAGTTTAAGGGGCTCCTTGTCCGAGAGGACTTTAAGCGCATCTGCAATTTCAAACGCGATTATTTCAGGCGTAATTCCGTAGGGAGCTCCGTCAGCGAAACTGTACTGAGCGCTGTACAGCAGATGATTTTCATACATCCTTTTTGCCGTATTGATATCAAGAAACGGACAATCACCGTAGATATAAAAGAGATGGCTGCTGCGGTCAGCATTTTTCAGAAAAGCTTCAAAAAGAGAACTTGAATCCCAGGATTCCCTGCTAATTATCGATATTTCATGTCCCTGTTTTCCGGCTGGATGATTCAGCATGGATACAGTTTCTGCAAGTTTTTTTTCAATTTTCTCTTTTTCAGATTCACTGCACAGAATGTAAATCTTACCGGCAGCCGGCAGCCGGACTGAATAGTTTAAAACAGATTTAAAACTTGTGTTTCCCGACGGCAGATTTTTGAAAATATAATCCGATGCATTGATGCAATTGATAAATACTGAATTTTTCATACTATATCATAATATCGTCAATACAGGCCCCGGTGTAAAGTGTTATACCTCCAAACAATAGTTATAAATTGATTGAAAAAAGCAGTTTAAATCATTACTATTGGTTTTATGTTTGATTTAAAAGGAAGATGTCTGAAGGTATTTGAGCTCACATCGCTGATCAAGGAGACACTGGAATCGCAATTTTACTCTTTACAGGTCGAAGGGGAAGTTTCAAACTTCAAACCTTCAAGCACAGGGCACTATTATTTCAGTCTGAAAGACAGCAGCTCAATGATTTCAGCAGTACTCTTTAAAAATGCAGCCAAAAACCTTTTATATCTTCCGTCAGACGGAGAGCTTGTAAGGGTTACGGGTGATGTTTCAGTTTATCCTCAGCGGGGAAGCTACCAGATTATCTGCCACACAATCGAGAAAGCGGGAGAAGGAGAAATTCTTGCCCGGCTTGAGAAGCTTAAAAAACTGCTTGCCGCAGAGGGGCTTTTTGATGAAGCACACAAAAAGAAGCTTCCATTGATACCCAGGAAAATCGGGGTTGTCACCTCCCCGACAGGAGCCGCAATTAAGGATATTTTAAGAGTGCTTAAACGGCGGAACAACCGTATAAATCTTATTGTACTTCCCGCTCCTGTACAGGGAGAAGATGCGCCCAGGCTGATTGCTACGCAGATCAGGCGGGCCAACATGCTTAAAATAGCTGATGTCCTTATTGTAGGCCGCGGCGGCGGCTCACTTGAGGATTTGCTTGCTTTTTCATCCGAGGAGGTTGTAAGAGCTGTATATGAATCAGAAATACCTGTTATATCAGCGGTCGGCCATGAGATTGATGTATCGCTGTCTGATTTTGCCGCGGACCTAAAGGCCCCCACCCCTTCCGCAGCTGCAGAAATTGTATCTATGGAATCAGACAGGATAAGCACAATTCTCTCAGATGCTGTTGTTTCAATGAGAGGAGCGCTCAGGCGCAAAATGGAAATACTCTCTTTGAGACTCGACAATGCTTCCCCGATTCAGATGGAAAGGCTTATCAAAAGGAATTTAAACCTTGCCAGCCAGCGTCTTGACGACAACAGTGAAAATATAAAAAGGATAATAACAGATAAACTTAAAATGGCAGGGATGAATCTTGCGCTTATAATAAGCAATCTTAACGCTTCATCGCCGGAAGAGATATTTAAAAAAGGTTATGCCGCAGTTTTCAATAATTCACGGGACAGGTTTATAAAATCTGCTTTTGAGGCAAATCCGGGCGATGAGATATCAGTACGGTTTTTAAAAGATATCCTTAAGACCGAGGCAAAATCAGCTTTAAAAATTGATACAGGACAGGAAAGCGGTACAAAGACGGGAACTGAGAGGAAAAAAGGAGATTAAAAATGAAAGGTTTTGAAGAAAAACTTACAAGACTTGAAGAGATCAATGAAAAAATGAAAGAAGATGAAGTAACAATAGATAAATCAATGCTCCTTTTTGAGGAAGGGATTAAAATAGCCAGGGTTCTTCAGAAAGAGCTTGATAAAATGGAGAGAAAGGTCGAGATGCTTATCAATCAGCCTGAAACTCCGGATGAAAAACCTGTGCTTGAACTTTTCCCTGAGCTTGACAGCTGATTACTTTCACTGCCCTGAAGGGAAAATAATTTCATCTCCTTCTTTTATCCCTTTCTCTTTAAAATAACCCCTGTTTACCTCAAGCGCATATCTAACAAAGTTTTTTGATTCTACAGCGGCAAGTGACTGCGGGCTCATTTCCCTTATTTCCTTGATAATCCCGTCTGAATTGATAAATGCTATGGACAGCGGTATAACAGTGTTTTTCATCCAGAATGAAAGCTTTCTGTCGCTTTCAAATATAAAGAGCATACCTTTGTCAGGATCAAGCGATTTTCTGTACATAAGCCCTTTTGCTCTCTCATTTTCAGTCTTTGCGATTTCGACAGTAAGGGCTTTTCCATTAATTGTAATAATCTTTTTTTCAAGTGTATCAGAAGCATGACAGGAGGAAATGGATGAGATACCAATAATCAAAAAAATTGCTTTTAAATAAAATGAACCGGCGGGGAGATTTTTTTCGGACTTTTTTTCTGTTTTTTTATTCATATTTTAATTATTTCACCTGCTGTTCAATGGGCTGTCTTTTAAAAGAATCTTACCGGCATTCTGCTGCAAATCATCAAAACAGTTTCAGAAATTCTTCTTTGTTTTTACTGCCCCTGTCTTCAACACCTTTGCGCTCTTTTGCAATTTCGTCCAGTGAATTTCTATCCATATATTTGATGCTGAGCGGTTTTTCAAGGCTTATAAAAACACCGCTGTTTTCCCAGTATGCTCCCTTCGGATCAAGCCTCGCTGCTTTGCCGTATTTGCCTTCAAGGAGCATATGCATTGTATAAAAATCAAGCCTTTCCCTGTTGAAAACAAGAGTTATGATAAATAGTTTTTTATTGTAGAACTGGAAATATCCTTTTTCGATAAAAGAGTAACCGCGGCTCTCAATAAGCTGCTGATTGACAGAAGCCAGCATAGTTACATCGGGATCTCCCCTGTAATCAAAATAAGAATTTTCTGTCAAAGCTTTTTTTACATCTTCCATACTCATGCCGAGGGTAATATTCATAAATCCTGCAGGGAGATTTTCCCGAATATCTCCTTTTTTCAGCCCTTCCGCCCCCGATATTGCCCCGGATACAGGTGAGTCTGCCGGGGAAGCTGCTGACGGAAGTACCTCCGTCCCCGGTTTCATTTCCTGAGCAGAAAGCAGACAGTTCCACGTAATCAGAAAAATCAGAATCATGAAAAAAAAGCGCTTTAATATCATTAGTTTTATATCGGAATTATTGGTTTTATCTTGAATCAACTCATCCTTCCTTATAACAGCCATACCCGATGAGAAAGACTTGATTGCAATAAAGGGATATTATAGACTTGTTTTTAAAGAAACGGAAAACTGTTAACAGTTTTAAAGGAGTACATAATGAAAAATAAAAAAATATTGCTTCAGCGCGCCACCAATGAAACAGATCTGACTGTCGAACTTGACATATCCGGCGACGGGGGAATTGAAATAAAAACACAGCTTCCTTTTCTCAATCATCTGCTTACTTCAATGGCTTTTCACGGAAATTTTTCACTCAGGGTAAACGGAATCGGCGATGTAGAAGTCGACCCGCACCATCTTGTCGAGGATGTAGGGCTTGTAATTGGAGATGCTTTTTTCAAGACAATTGAACAATTCGGCCCTGTTATGAGGTTCGGCCATTCTGTAATTCCCATGGATGAAGCGCTTTCCGAAGTTACGGTTGATGCAAGCGGACGGCCTTACTGCATATACAAGGCAGATTATCCCCAGCCCTATTCCGGAGCATTCAGCATGTCTCTGTTAAACGAATTTTTCCATGCTTTTACAGTAAAGGCCCAGATTACACTGCATGCAGAGTGCAGATACGGGAAAAACAGCCACCACATGGCAGAATCACTGTTTAAAGCATTTGGAAAAGCCTTAAGCCAGGCATATCAGCCGGTTAAGGATGGAGCAGGCGTTTTATCGACAAAAGGTAAAATATAACCGTATAAAAAGTAATCAAGATCATGAATATTGTTATAATTTATTCTTATTATTATCTCTTTACAATTTACTTTATATTATAATAAGTTATATACGTTTAGGTTGTTATTTCTTCATGGTTGTAATAAAATGAATAAGAAGTTTGATAAAAACGATATTTTAAAAAAGATTCCTGAGAACGGTTTTACAAAACTGACATCTACTGGAAAAAACGATTTAAAAACAAGTGACCGAGTTTTTTTAAACAGAAAGGGCAACCAGTTTTTTAATGAGGGGAAAGTTGACGCTGCAAAAAGAATTTTCCTTACTACAGGGTATTCAGACGGGCTAATAAGAGTCGGCGACTATTATTACGAAAATAACAATTATGTTGAAGCCTTGAAAATGTATACCCTTGCACCATCTACCCGGAAAAAAGATGAGCTGGTTGAAAAAATCAGCAGCATAATTAAAGACTGGATTAAATGAATACGATTTTAACCGTTTTTTCGAGGTGAAATTAATGATTGACAAAACTGATTTTGAGTTTCTTGATATTCCCGATACAGGACAATCCGATGATGATAACCTTAAGCGGGAAATTTCCGAACTTTCAAAATCGGGATATCAACTTCTAAAAGACGATAATATTGTTGATGCTGAAGTTACATTCAAAAAAATACTTGAAAAAGATCCGGAAAATAATTACGCGTTTGTGGGGCTCGGCGATGCAGAGAGAAAAAAAAGAAACTACAGAACTGCAATTGAATACTATCAGAAGTGTCTTGAAAAATATCCTGACAACAATTATGCCCTTTTCGGACTCGCCGATTGCTATAAATCATTAAACCAGTATAAACTAGCCATAGCAATCTGGGAACAGTACCTCAAACATGACAATAAAAACATAACAGTCCTTACAAGAATAGCTGATGCCTACAGGAAAGTGAGGAATTTCTCGAAATCAAAAGAAATTTATTTAAGCGTTCTCGATATGGATGCAGAAAATGCATACGCAATTATCGGACTCGGACATCTTCATTTTGATTTCAGATTTTACGATGATGCACAGTATTACCTGAAAAAAATGCTGGATAAGGATGAAAGAGTTGATATCCGGGTCCTTACAACACTTGGGAACTGCCATAGAAAACTTAAAACATATGATCAGGGAATCTATTATTTCAAAAAAGCGCTTGAAATGGAAAAAGATAATTTCTATGCATTATTCGGAATTGCAAACTGTTACAGAGGCCTCAACATGCATCAGGAAGCGCTTGACAGCTGGCTTCAGATCCTTGAATTTGACGGCAACAATAAGGTTATACTTACAAGGGCAGGCGATTCTTACCGAAATTTAAAGGAATATGAAAAAGCCGAAGAATATTACAGCAAGGCATTAAATATAGAATTTGATGAATATGCCATACTGGGGCTTGCCTATATCAACAAAATCAAGGGAAATTACAAAGAAGCAATCGAATCTCTTGAAGCCCTGATAAAGCACGACCCGAAAAATTACAGGCTTTACAGTGAACTTATCGACTGCTACATACAGGTGAAGGATAAAAAGAGTATTACCGCAATCCTTGCCGAATATCAAAAGAACGGCCTTAAAACTGCCTATATTTTAAATATACTTGAAAAACTGAATCTCTGAGGAACAGATGAAAATACCTCTGTCAGGACTGCTGCCTGACGAAATTTGTACTATCCTTTCCCTTGATAAATCATTCAGGGGGAAGCAGATATTCAAGGCGATATACAGCGGCACAGCAGAATTAAAAGATATTACAACCCTTCCCTCACCCCTGCGTATAAGTTTATCGGAAAAATACACACTTCTCAGCTCGTTTCCCGAAAAGATACTTAAGGACGATGACGGTACCGGTAAAATGTCGATTATCCTTTCAGACAGCCTAAAAATTGAATGCGTCCTTTTGACAGACGGAAAAAACAGAAAAACCGCCTGTATTTCAACACAGGCAGGATGCGCTATGGGCTGTCTTTTCTGCAAGACCGGGGAGGGCGGTTTTTTCAGAAACCTTACAGCCAATGAAATAACTGAACAGTTTATTCATCTGACAGCGCAGTTCGGTCATATTTCCAACATTGTATTTATGGGGATGGGAGAGCCGCTTGATAATATCGACAATCTTTTTAAGGCATCAGAAGTTTTAAGCTGCCAGGAGGGAGCAGGTATAAGCCCGAAGAAGATGACAGTATCGACCTGCGGCCTTGCGGATAAAATAAGGTTTATGGCAGAGAACGGCCCTCCGTTGAGGCTTGCCTTGTCTCTTAATGCCTCAAACCAGGGTAAAAGGGAAAAAATAATGCCTATAGCAGGGAAACATCCCCTGAGTGAACTGAAAAGAGCGCTTATCCATTACCAGGAGAAAAGAGGAAAGCGGATAACACTCGAATATGTTCTGATAAAAGGATTCAATACTGAAAAAAATGATGCTGAAGCTCTGCAGAACTTTGTAAAAGGGCTTTCCGCGATAGTTAACCTGATACCATGGAATCCGGCACCCGGCCTTGATTTTAAAACACCATCCAGTGATGAAACCGAAAGATTCTGCCGTTATCTCGATGATTTGAATATCAATTATGCTCTTCGAAGGGAGAAAGGGAGAACAATAAAAGGGGCATGCGGGCAGCTTGCCTCACAGCAGGACTAAGGATTTCTCAAGGCTCCCGTTTATAAAAAAACCGGAATGAATAAATCACTCCGGCTGTTTTAACAATAATTCGAACGATAGTTCAATAATGATCCTGAAATATTCAACTGAGCTCGGCCCTTATTCTCCTTACTCCGGCAGATGATGACTGCTCTTTGGTAATTCTGAATTTTCCAAGCTCGCCGGTATTTTTAACATGCGGCCCTCCGCAGACTTCCTTGGAGAAACTGTCTATGGTGTAAACCTTTACCGTCTCTTCATATTTGTCGCTGAAAAACGCAAACGCGCCCGCATCCCTTGCCGCTGCAAGGCTCATCACTTCCATTGTTACCGGATAATCAGCTTCTATCTGTTTATTTACAATATCCTCTACCTTTTTTATCTCTTCGGGACTCATTGGAGAAGGGTGTGAAAAATCAAATCTGAGCCTTTCAGCTGTGATATTTGATCCTTTCTGCCGGACATGCTCCCCCAGAACTATCCGCAGTGCCTTGTGAAGAAGGTGGGTTGCTGTATGATATCTTGTTGTTATTTCCGAATGGTCCGCAAGGCCTCCCTTGAAAACCTTGTCTGCTCCCTGTTTTGATAGTTCCTGGTGCTTCCTGAACGCCTCATCAAATCCCTTTCTGTCTACTGTAAGACCGTGTTCTGATGCGAGTTCCTGGGTAATTTCAACCGGAAATCCATATGTATCGTACAGTTTAAAAGCAAGCCTGCCCGGAATAATTTTCGCATTTCCCTTAAGAAGATTGGGAAGCATCTTTTCAAACTCACCCTCTCCCTTGACAAGAGCTGCTGTAAAACGCTCTTCCTCAAGTTCAAGTTCCCTGATGATTAAATCCCTGTTCTTAAGGAGTTCAGGATATACGTCCCTGTACATATCAATTACAACATCAGCGGGAGAAGAAAGGAACATTCCGTTTATACCGAGTTTTCTTCCATGCCTTATCGCACGCCTTATTATACGCCTCAGAATATATCCCTGTCCGAGGTTTGAAGGCTTAACCCCTCTTTCATCTCCAAGGATAAAAACAGATGTTTTCACATGGTCTGAAATAATTCTCATGGAAACATCCTTTCCGGAGGATGTGTCTGATCCGTATTCATAACCTGTAATATCTTCAAGATTTTTTATTATCGGAACAAAGAATTCCGTATCATATACAGATTTTTTCCCTTCAAGCATTGCTATTGTTCTTTCAACGCCCATCCCTGTATCAACGCATTTTCTCTTCATCAGCTCATAAGAGCCGTCATTTTTTTTGATATACTGCATGAATACATCGTTCCAGATCTCGACAAATTTTCCGCAGGAACACCCGGGTTTACAGTCAGGGCCGCATAACGGTTTTCCTGTGTCGATAAACATTTCCGAATCCGGTCCGCAGGGCCCGGTTTCCCCGGCAGGCCCCCACCAGTTGTCTTCCCGCGGCAGCATGTAAATGCGGTTTTCCGGTATGCCGATAGACCTCCAGATATTCTGTGCTTCAGTATCAGGAGGTACTCCGGTTCCCTCTTCCCCTTCAAATACAGTTACGGAAAGTGTATCCGGGTCAAGGCCGAGCCATTCCTTCGACATAAGGAATTCATAGCTCCAGGAGAGTGCATCCTTTTTAAAATAATCTCCCAGAGACCAGTTGCCGAGCATCTCGAAAAAGGTCAGATGAGTTGTATCGCCAACAGAGTCTATATCGCCTGTCCTTATGCATTTCTGATAATTTACCAGCCGTGTTCCTGCGGGATGGCTCTCGCCCAGAAGATACGGAACAAGAGGATGCATTCCGGCTGTTGTGAATAATACAGTAGGATCGTTTTCCGGGATCAGTGATTTCCCCGATATCTGCTTATGTCCTTTGCTGATAAAAAAATTGATGTATTTTTCCCGTAATTCTTTTCCTGTCATAGTGGAGATATTATTGTTTGAGTTGTTGCTTTGTCAAGCGCTGAGAGAAAAACTGTTGCTTATGGATTATTACATCCTAGACCATTATGTCACCCGACCGGTTGATGACAATCAGCCCTTCCTTCTCGGCCTGCCTTAAGTAATCTACAAATTCCCTTGTCGCAATATTGACTTCGGATTTTCTCATAATGCCGAGATAGTCTGATTCCTGCTTTACAATATCCCGTCTTGTCTGGGAAAGGCAGGAGAGTATTTTCTTTTTAATTTCACTGCCCCTGCCTTTAAGCACAACAGCAATTTCCCTGTCGCTGAAACTGGCAAGCACTTTCTGAAGATATAAATCAGATATTCCAAAAATAATTTCCAATGTATTTACCTGTTCAGTTATTTCACGCGAAAGATCAGGGTCTGATTCGGAAATATCTTTAAGAATAATCTCCTCATCGCGAAGATCCATGAATTTAAGGATATTGGCGAGTTTATTTCTCCCGTCAATCCTCTGTGTAACAATATGCCCCTGAAGCCGCACCTTCTCTTTTATCACCTGCTCCATTTTTTCAAATATTTCCCGTCTTATTTTACTGCCTGCCGCCATACGCAGCATTATCTGCTTCTGTTCATCAGCCGTATACTCTTTAAGAAGGGAGGCGCTTTTGTCAGGATCGAGGTAATTCATTACAAGCGATATCATTGTAAGGGGTTCATCCTTAAGCGCAAGTTTTATCTGGAGCGGTTCAATATCCTGAAGGAATTCAAACGGTTTTTCCCTTGTCTCAGGTAAGGCTCTGGTCAGTAATTCTTCCCCTTTACTGCTGCCGAATGCCGTATACAGCATATTCCTGGCTGTTTCAACACCGCCTGAAAATGTATCTGAAAGTTCTTTTTTCCTGTGCACTTCCTTAAGCAGGTGATAAGCCTCATCTTTATCAATATGCTTGATTCTGATCATCTCGGAAGCAATTTTTTCAATTTCATCCGGTTTGAAAAGTTTTAAAACTGCAGCGGCCTCATCCTTTCCAAGGAGAAGAAGAACTTTAGCTGTTTTATCATACCCCTTTGAAGTTTTTTTGCCTTCAGCGGATCTTCCGTACAGGGAAGAATCTGCAGTTTCATCAGAAGCAGATCTTTCAGAAGCGGTGCTTTTTTCAGCAATACGTATGTCAGTTCCGTGGCGGTCGGATTTACCGGGAGCCCCCTTTCTCCCGTCCTGCTTATCCTCTTCAGTTTCTTTAATAAAGTAATCATTTTTAAAAGAACGGCTGTTTTTAAAATCCTGACCCCTTTTTCCAGCGCCGCCTGATTTTCCGGATTTTATCCGGTCGGATTCTTCCCTGTCTGACTCAAAGCTTTCAAATATATACTTTTCAACATTTTTACGTGTTTCTTCTTCTTTATCAGGTTTATCCGGTTTGGAAGCTCTTCTGTATGCGTCAAGCGCTTTCTTTATATCAGACATCTGTTTTTATCAGCCCTGTTATTCAAGACCGAGTTCCTCCATCGTATACGGCATAAGGTACAAAGGTTCATCCTGTTTATAATAATCTGTTTTTTTAAGGAAATCAAATAATGCTTTAATTGCCTCAGGGGAGTTCTCCTCTGTTTTATTTTTTGATATCCCCATAAAATCGCTGAATGAAAATATGGATCTTCCCGGAATAATTTCAATAATCCGGGCTTCCTTTCCGTTAAAACTTGTTTTTTCAAGGTATGAAACCGCATCAGTTATTCCTCCAAGCTGATCAACAAGCGATTTATCCTTTGCCTGTGTTCCGGTCCAGACCCTGCCTTTGGCTGATTCCTCGACTTTTCCCTTATCAAGGGCCCGTCCTTCCGCAACAATACTTACAAACTGGCTGTAGCTGTCTGCTATAAAGGAGCGGATTTTATCAATTTCCTCATTCGACAGCGGCCTTGTGATATTACCGAAATCCCCGCTTTCTGATTTTTTTACAGTTTCGCTTTTAATATCAAGCTTCTCAAGCAGCCCTGAAATATCGGGGAAAAGGGCAATTACACCTATGGAACCTGTAATTGAAACTGATTCTGCAAATATCTGCTGTGAAGGAGCTGCAATATAATAACCGCCTGATGCCGCAGCGCCCCCCATTGATACTACAACAGGTTTCGGATCTTCCCCTTCCCTGCAAAGGGCTACTTCCCTCGCAATAAGGTCTGAGGCAAGGGCGCTTCCTCCGCCTGAATTAATTCTCAGGATTATACCACGCACAAGAGGATTTAACCTTGCTGATTTAATGGCTGCTGCGATGCTGTCTGAACCTGCGTTTTCACCCCTTATTCCGCTGCCTGTTACTATATTCCCGGTAACATATATAACAGCAACTGACGGCTTGATAAAATATTCCCAGTCAGTCAGAGCTTTTTCCGGAAAGACTGAATATCTGCTTACAGCATATTTATTGGCCTTCATCCATTTATCAAGTTCATCATTATAAAAGAGTTTATCTACAAGACCTGCAGCAAGAGCCTTTGATGAAGAAAGATAAGGCCCGTCACCTATTATCCTGCTGATTGTACTTTCGGAACTGCCGGATGAAGAGATGTTTTTAAGTTTATTGCCTCTTCCCTGTACAATCATTTTTTCAAGTTCATCCTGAAGAGATGTATAAAGGCTCCTTAGCGCTTCTTTTTCTTCATCAGTCATCCCCGGTTCTGTATATCTGTTGTATGCTGTTTTATATTCATGGCTCCGGAAATTATAGAATTTGACGCCGAACCTTTCTAAAAAATCCTTTAAATATAAACCGGTTTTTGAAAATCCTTTAAGATATAAAATTCCCTGATGGGTGAGAAATATCCCGTCAGCCACAGATGCGGCAAGGGCGTACTGGACAGAGGAAACTGTTTCAAAATAGAAATATATCTTTTTCCCTGAAGCCTTTACTTCCTTCAGGGCACGGGAAATTTCCATGATATTTGCAAAGGAAGTGATAAACTGCTGGTCCCTGAATATTACTGCGTCAATATCCGGATCCTCTTTTATTTTTTCCATATCAGAGAGAAACTCAAACAATGATATTTCTCCTTTGCTTCTGTCGGTAACTATTTTACGGATTGAAAGCCAGTCACGCGGAAAATCGCTGATTACCCCTGCCCTGTCATATTCTATCATTACCTTTACAGGCATAGGCAAAGCGCTTCTCATCCTTTTCCCGGATGCAAACAGTGAATAGTTTCCATTTCCAAAGGAATTGCCGCCTGAAACCTCTGAGTTAACAGATGTAGAAAGAAATTGGGTTGAAAAAGTTATGCCGGCACTGAAAATCTCTTCATCATGATTAAACTCTCCCTTAAGCAGCACGCCGTCAAGCGGTTCAAGGGAAACGCCTGACGAAAAAGGGCTGAAAATATCCGACACTTCAGTGTCAAGGTAAAAAGTAAGACGGCTCATCCAGTAGGGGCTTGAGGCAAGAGGCCTTATGCCGGCGCCGAGTGTGATGTCGGAGAGCGGTCCCGTAACATCGGCGGTTTTTGCCCCGAAAGAAAATACAGGCAGGGGCCTTAAAAGCGCCGAGAGACCGAAATCCGGATCAGAGAAACCTCCGTCCCTCCATCTGACAGCTCCTCCCCAGTAAACACCCTCATCGGCTTTCAGGGCTAAGGCGATATTGTGGTAAAAATCCCCGGCAAGGGAGTCAAATCCGTATGAAAGATGGTTCGAATTAAAATAGAGTGAGTAAGTATCAAGTAGCCCCTCATTCTCTTCAAATTCCTGATAAAACGCAATTCCTGAAGCGTTCCCCGCCGCAATGGCTGCCGGGTTAACCATGGGAGCAAAGCCGTTGTCTGTTACTGCAATTCCGTTATTCTGCGCATAAATTATCTGCACCTGAAGCACTGCAGCCAAAACAAGGAAAATCTGAAAGTATCGCAACACTGTTTTTTTCATAAAAAATATAACCTCTTAATAGCTTAACCTAAAGCTGAAACTGCCGGGTCCTGAAGGATAAATGAGAAGATCAGCATTCTCCGCATTTCCATCCCTGACTTCATGAATTGCGGGAATGAAAATGCCTATGAATGTCCCCCATGCAGCGCCTGCAATAACATCGGTCGGGAAATGCTGTCCTGCCGCTATCCGCAGTGCCCCGACTGCTGCAGCGCTGCTGTAGGACGCAATAGAGACAAAATATTTACCTGCCCCTTCCGGGTGTGTTTTACCGTAAACCGTGCTTAAAAAAGCTGCAGCTGAAAACGCCGAGGAAGTATGGCCCGAGAAGAAAGACTGCATTGATTCGCTGCTGCTTTCAGATACATCTTCAGCGCCGCTCGCGTAATTGTAGGGTCTGAATCTGGGAAAAGTACTTTTTACAAGCTCTTTAAAACTGTGGGAAAGCAGCATGGTTTCCCCGTACATAACAAGATAAACAGTAGTATCAGAAAGGCTTTCATCAAGAGTAAGAAGAAGGGGCGATAAAATAACAGCGCCCAATGCAAAATCGCTGATATCTGAAATTGTTTTTGAATAAGATGAAACTGCCCATCTGTCAAAAATATTAATATCCTTTTTGTCAAAATTTTCATATCCGTATTCAGAAGCAGTTTCTGCCGGGAAAAACTCTTGTACAAAAAGGTTCGTCCCCAGCATTGCGGCCCCTGAAGCAACCAGAACAGTTTCACGGAACATATCGATTTCATATACACCCGGTGTATTGCCTTCCGCATTGATTTTTTCCGTAAACAAAAAAGAAATTGTGAATAACAAGGTAAAAGTCAATATATATCTACGCATAATCCTGTTTCCTGTATTTTTGAAACTATCATTTTATCGTTGAAATACGATTATAATAATAGCTGCATTTCAACCGTATTTCAAAAAAAACGTGAATAACCTGCTTTAAATATAGTAATAATTCTGCATATAGGTTATAAAAGATTATTAATCATAACATAAATAATACTCAGAGGTTGGTACAAATGATAAAAATTAATGATAATTACAAAAAACTTCAGGCATCCTATCTTTTTTCTGATATAGCAAGAAAAGTGGCGGAATATCAGAAAAATAATCCTTCAAAAGAAATAATCAAAATGGGAATAGGCGATGTCACCCGCCCTCTGCCGAAAGTATGTGTCGAAGCCATGCACAAAGCTGTTGACGATCTTACGAGGACAGATACTTTCCATGGATACGGGCCGGAACAGGGCTACGAATTCTTAAGAGAACCGATAGCTGAGTTTGATTTTAAAAGCAGGGGCGCGGATATTTCCGCCGATGAGATATTTATCAGTGATGGAGCCAAATGCGATACCGGCAATATCCAGGAAATCTTTTCGGATGATTCAATAATAGCGCTGCCCGACCCGGTTTATCCTGTATATTCAGATACCAATGTCATGTCTGGCAGAAGCGGAAATTTCAAAAACGGAAGATATGAAAATTTCATCTATCTTGATTCAACTGATGAAAACAATTTTATGCCGGACCTTCCGTCAAAAAGACCGGACGTAATATATTTATGCTTCCCCAACAACCCTACCGGAGCTACTGCGACAAAGGAACAGCTTAAAAAATGGGTTGATTACGCCAGGGAAAACAAATCCCTGATCCTTTTTGATGCAGCCTATGAATCATTTGTAAGGGATGAATCGCTGCCGAAATCCATTTTTGAGATTGAAGGAGCGCGCGAGGTTGCAATAGAGTTCAGAAGCTTTTCCAAAACTGCCGGTTTTACAGGTGTAAGATGCGCCTATATCGCGATACCGAAAGAATGCAGGGGCTGGGACAGGGAAGGAAATATTCATTCAATGCACACATTGTGGAACAGGCGTCATAACACAAAATTCAATGGGGCCTCCTATCCGGTTCAAAAAGCAGCAGCTGCAGTCTTCACTGCAGAAGGTCAGAAGGAAATAAGGGAGATAACTGATTATTATCTTGGAAACGCAAATCTTGTTCGGGAATCAATGATAAAACTCGGATACAAGTGCACGGGCGGAGTCAACTCACCTTACATATGGGTAAAAACAGGAACTTCATCCTGGGATTTTTTTGATTCCCTGCTAAGCCGGGCCGGAGTTGTCTGTACTCCTGGATCAGGATTCGGGGTATGCGGCGAAGGATATATAAGATTCAGCGCTTTCAATACAAGGGAAAACACAGAAAAGGCTATGGAAAGAATCGCAAAATACATGAAATAGATGTATGCAGATATTATATCAGGGTCAGGAAAGAAGCCTGATCCTGGTAAAAATATATTCAAGCGAATCGCTCTTGACTACTGCCTTGCAGTAGGAGCTGCTGCCCAGTCCCCTCAATACATTTTCAGGGTATGAATAATTTTTAACATTGCTGTTTTTATCAAACCAGTGAACAAGGGAGATATTCCTGTTTTTTATCTCTATTGCAGAAAGGCCCCTCTTTCCGATAACACTTCCTGAATTGAAAACAGTCGGTATAATTACAGCCTTGTTATATATACCGCTTCTTAATCGGTATTCATGGTTTTCGCTTATAATAGTTTCAATTTCCTCTTTATATTTTTTTATTTCTTCCTCAATATTAATTCTTTTTTCATCAGAGGATGACGGATAAAGACGCAGAAGATTTTCAATTTTAAACCGAAGAAGATCAATTTCTGAAAGAGATTCAAACAGGGGCCGGTGTGTATGCCCTATTATGGAAATAATTTTTCTCTCGCGCGAATATTCGTAGATGATTCTTTCGGTATTATTTATATTTGTATTATCATGCGATCTCGTAAAATTCTTAATCCCCAGCGGCTGCGCTATGTACTTTAAAGCATATTTCATGAATCTGGGTGTCATCATATAGCGGACTGAAGCCTGATGCCCGTGAAAAACAAGTATGGAATTCCCCTCATGATTAAGCACAAGAGATTCGAGGAGGTTGCTGTTTATATCTGTGTGCTCATGCCTGTAAAGGTCAGCATCGTGGTTTCCGGCTATTTTATAAAGTTTTCCTTTATCAGCAAAAGATGAAAATATCTCATACAGCTCCGGCCAGTTCTTTTTAACCTTTTTAAGCGGACGCCTTTGAAGCTCTTCAACATCTCCGTTAAGTATCATAGTGTAATTTTTTGCAAGGTAATATTTTTCAAGGATTGTTAAAAACATTGTTGAATTAGGAAGAAAATCATCCCTTCTTGTTTTACTTCCCACGTGAAGATCACTGAATATAACTATCCTGCTATCAGAGGCGAGGGTTATTTCCGGGGCATTTCTGTATAGTGAATCAAGGTATTCTTTTATATAGAGCCTGACAGCATTTTTAATAAACATTTATTCTCATTTAAAAAACAGAACATTTCCGGGAGGAAAAAAGGTGTTTATTATAATATATCAATGAATTCTGTTTTTAAAAAATTTTTTTGGTATCAGAAAGCCCTGGAATTATTACAGCCTGTAATTTAATTGACTATGTTGACATTAATGGGTTTAATGCTATTATTTTCCTTAAAAAAGGATTGACTGTGAAACGAAAAAACATTTTGCTTATCACCATAGCGTTATTTATCCTGACTGGCGGATTGTATTTTGCCGCTGAACTCTACATAAAAGGAAAAGCAGAAAAAAAAATTGAAAGGCTGGTTTTAAAAGCTGATGAATATGTGAAAATTAAATACGGCAAGGTCACCTTCTGTCTTCTTAAAAATGACCTTGAAATATCGGATTTGACTCTGACAATAGATAATGAGAATAAATTAACAGTTGAAAAAACCGTAATTAATAAATTTGATTCAAAATCGAAGATCCCGTCCTATCTTGATATTTCACTGCAGGGAATTGATATTGTAACCGGTAAAAATGAATCTTATATAAACAGATTTTTCAGTTTTCTCGGATATAGGGACAAGATGCCTTTGAATTTAAAGCTTGATTACAAATACACTAAAGAAACCGGTATTTTTAATATAAATGCACTTGAAATATTTTCTGAAAACGCTGGAAAGCTCACATTTTCCTTCAATTTTTCCAATTTAACATTTGAAAATATCTCTTTTCTGGATGGACTTTTTTCTGAAGATAATCCTGTGCTGATAGAGGGTGCAACCGTAAAATTAACCGATAATTCAATAACAGGGAAATCCCTGTATACAATTTCCCAGCTGATTAAAATGGACCTGACTGATTTTAAAAAACTACTGGATCTGCAGGTTGATTTTTATGTTAAACAGATAAACAGCAATATGAGCGCAGAATCAATAGCCAAAATTAAAACCTATATTGCAGAGCCTGATGAGATAGTTTTTATTGCGTCTCCGGCTGAGCCGGTTCCGCTTTATACATTCTACATCAACTATAACAAGCCTTTTAAGCTGCTGAATATCCTTGAATTTCAGGTCAAATAGCATTGCCGCGGATAAAAGGCATCAGGTCAATGAACAGTAAGTATTCAGGAATATACTGTATGGGGAATCCAGGCGCTCTACCGGAAACTTTTCAGGGACATACCGCTTATTCCAATCAGCTTGTGGAATCAAGCCTCGGCCATTATGTAACTCTTCTGTTCCGGTATTTTCATTCTGAAAGAAAAGGTAAGACTCTACGAGACTATTGCCCTCCCTCTTGTCCTTTTCTCCTGCGGAGTAAGGCAGATAAACCTCTCAAGGCCCGGGTTTTCCGTCTTTAACAGGGTTAACGGAGAAAAAAAGAAAGGATTACAAAATCAGTTAAAACAGATAAAAATTAAATATATCTTTTTAATTTGCAAGCCATACCGGGTTTCTCTGGTTGCCGGCACCGTCCGCAAGCATATAAAAATCATCAGTTTCAGGATCAACAATATAGATATCTTCATCACCTCCGCTGTTAAGGGTAACTGCGAGTTTTGTGCCGTAAGTCGACCATGCAACCTGAACTGCTGCCCATACAGAGCCGTCTATAAACGATGGAGCGATCTGGTCGGGCGAAGAACCATCAGCATTTACAACAAAAAGCTGACCGTTCCATATATAGGCGACTTTTCGCCCGTCAGGAGACCAGGCTGGATTTGTAACAGCGGATGATTGGCTTGCAATCTGAAGCTGATCCGAACCGTCCGTATTCATTGTGTAGAGAAGATCGTAGCCGAAGTCGTTATCATCAAGATAGAGGATCTTATCCCCGCCAGGAGACCAGATGGGATTTTTACGTGCTGTTACACCGCCGATATTTGTCAGCTGTGTAAAGACCGCCCCCTCCCTGTTGTATTTCCATATCTCCTGAAAACCGCTGCTGTCAGAAGAATATACTACCTTATTCCCGTCAGGCGACCAGCTGATTGCCGTATATCCAAGGATGTTGCCGGACGAACCCAGTGATACAGGAGTAAGGGAATTTGCTGTTTCCAGTATATAAAAATCTGTAGTTACCTGTACATCAGAAAAGGCAATAAATTTCTGATCAGGCGATACTGACATAAATTCAATATTATTTGCTCCACCCGGATAGATAATACCGTCAAATGATCCGTCAAACATGTAAAGCCTTATATCAAGCCCGGTAGTATAGGCTACATATTCAGCCCCCCTTCCGTAGCTGTTAAAAAGTGAAGGATTTATATCGCTTACCACGACAGATGAAAAATTATTATATCCTGAACCGTCATCATAAATCTGTATAAGCCCAGTAGCACCGCTGTCATAAAAGACTACACGCCCGTGTTCCTCGCTATCCCCTGCAGTATCCCTGCAGGAGATAAATATTATTATAATTAAAGTCAGTATTAATGCATTTTTTTTCATAATAACTGAATTTTATCACAGATATTCTTTTTTTGAAATAATTTTTTATACCTGTTTCTGTCTCAGCCGCCGGAATAAAGGCTGTAGTTATGGCTGACCTCTTCAGGAGCAAGCGCCCTTGAATAGAGAATCACATTATCTATTATCCCGTTAAAAGTAAGATGTCCGTAAGTAACGTTATATTGTGCCGGAAGCTGGGAGCCTATAATAAGATCGCCTGAAGAGTTTTTAATTGGATGAAAATCTGTAAGGTCCTGCGTGCCGATCAGAACACCGTCGACATAAAAAGAGAATTCCGTATCATCCCAGGTAGCCGCAAGATGGTGCCATTCATTAAGGCTTAATGTCGATGATGCTGTTATCTGCTTTGATGCGCCTGTTTCATTATATAAAATCATTGACGGGTAATAGTTTGACCAGTACTGAAGCGAGTATGCCTCGTCAGAGAAATCAAGCTCTATCCCCTTATGGAGTATCCCTGCAAACGAAGTATGCAGTTCCGGACAGACCCAGACCTCGACAGAACCTTCGCCGATGAGGTCAAGCGCATCGCTGTCAGGCAGTGATATAAACTCGCCGTCCCTGTCCATCATGATGCCCTGTCCCGATATGCCCGGGACCCACTCGATACCGGGGGTTATTACAATACCGTTTTCCTCAGTCATTGTTTCATCAAGGGATAATCCTGCGGCAATTCCGTTTACAGGATCTGTAACTATCCCGTTTTCCTCAACCGCAGTCGAAGTATTTCCTGTATCAGCGCTTCCGCCTGTCGGAGAACTTCCGCCTCCTGACGGATTCGTACATGATATTAAAACCAACACAATAAAAATTAAAGATGTAAATATTAATAAATTTTTTAATCTGCTATATATACGTTTCATAATATAAAAATTATCGGCACAGAAGTGATAAAAGAAGTTTTTTTATTGAAAAAAAAATTAATTTCAGTCATTTTATATTAAAATGACTGTCAAAATTCCAATAGTTAAGCATAATGTCTGCAGGGTAAAGCTATGAAAAAGGAATACAGGGATCTGATAGAGCTTGGTAAATATCTTGTTAAATACCGCTACGCCAGCGGATCTGCCGGCAATATTTCACTCAAAATGGATAACGGTTATGTGCTTGCATCCCCGACCAATTCACATCTGGGATCACTTTCTAAAAAGGATTTATCCCTTCTGGATGACAAAGGGAACCACATTTCCGGGCTAAAGCCTACCAAGGAAATTGAACTGCACCTTTCAATTTACAGAAGCAGAAAAGAGACCAATGCGGTGATCCATCTTCATTCAACATATCTTACAGCGTTTTCATGTCTGGAAGGACTTGACCGGTCAAGTGTGCTGAAGCCCATAACGCCCTATGTTTTAATGAAAACCGGAGATATCCCGCTTATTCCTTATTTCAAGCCGGGTTCAATAGAAATTGCGCGGAAGATAGAATCCCTTGCAGCCGGCCACTCATCATTTCTCCTTGCAAACCACGGAATAGTTGTCAGCGGCAGGACAACAACTGAGGCATGCTATAATTTCGAGGAAATTGAAGAAACTGCGAAGCTGCACTTTCTGCTTAAGAATGAGAAGATAAACTATCTTACAGATGATGATGTATCAGCTCTGCGCAGGAGGGCTTTCAAATGAGTGATCCGCTTTTCGGCTGTGTCGCAGATGATTTTACCGGAGCAAGTGATGCTGCTTCCTTTTTCCTTGCGGGAGGTCTTAAAACCCTTTTGCTTAACGGCATACCTTCCGGATCCGGAGACCGTCCTGACGGTATCCAGGCGATCGTTATTGCCCTGAAATCCCGGACACAGGAAAGCTCAATTGCTGTCAGAGATTCACTTGAGGCTTTTGCGATGCTGAAAAAGATTGGATGCAGACAGCTTTATTTCAAGTACTGCTCAACCTTTGACTCAACACCGGAAGGTAATATCGGACCTGTCATAGACGCAGTTCTGGATAAATACAAACTGCCCTATACAATAATCTGCCCCGCCCTGCCGGTAAATAAACGTACTGTAAAAAACGGACATCTTTTTGTAAACGGAGTTCCGCTGCATAAAAGCCCGATGAAAGACCATCCGCTTACCCCCATGTGGGATTCCGACCTTAATAACCTTATCGCGGCCCAGGGTAAATACAGGAGCTTTAATCTTGACTACAGACTTCTTGAAAAAAACAGGGTCGAAATATTTGAGAAGATATTCAATTTCAGATCTTCAATAGGCGGCAGACCTTTTTATATTATTACAGATTATTTTAATGAAAACCACGCTGTAATTATCGCAGACCTTTTCAGAAACCATCCGTTTTTGACAGGAGGTTCAGGTCTCCCTTTCGCCCTTGCCAGGCAGAATGCGGCACAGGATAAAGCTGCTTTAAAAAACAATTTAAGCAGAGGGACTGAAGGAAGCACTCTCCTTCTTGCAGGAAGCTGCTCAACAGCAACAAGAGGGCAGATTGCAGACTTTAAGAAAAATAAAGGTGTTTCAATTGAACTTGATCTTCCGCGTCTCTTAAAAGGGGAAATCGACAGCAGCTTTTATTCAGATTTCCTCAAGGTCAATAAAGGGCGCGACGTTCTTATACACACCCCCTCAGAAATCAGAAGCAGCGGTACCCCTGTTTCAGAATTACTTGAAAATACTATAGCCGGGATAGCATATAACGCTGTCGAAAATGGAATCAGAAAAATTGTTACAGCAGGGGGAGAAACATCCGGAGCTGTTGCCGGGAGACTTGGTTTTAATTCATATTTAATCGCAGGGAGTGTCGCGCCCGGGGTACCGGTGCTGATCCCTGTTGAAAAAGATGTTATGAGGATTATTTACAAATCAGGCAATTTCGGCCAGGAGGATTTTTTCACAAGGGCAATTGAAGCTGTCGGAAAATAGTTCAGGGTTATTCAAGCAAAAAGGATTCAACAAGGTTCAGTTCACCCTCTTTTATATCTGCCTTTCCGCGATTGTCCCTGTAAATAATCTGTCCCTTGCTGTAATAATCAATACGTATTGTATGTTCACCCGGGGGGAGGGTAATATCAGCTACCCTTGCATAAGCAGGGAAATAGGGAGAAATGCGCAAATCAGCATTCTCTGTCGCATCAACGGCAATGTCGGCAGTAACCCCCAATAATAAGTCCAGGAAAGGGTTCCCGCCTGTAATTGATTCGCTGGCCTGTTTTTTACCTGATTCTTTCAGCATATTTTTAACAACAGTCCGGATAACTGTTTTACCAATAACCAGAGGCTGTTTGATCAGAAAAATCTCCTGTGATATTTTTTCCATATTTTCCAGCAGGTCAAGGCTTTCACTGATTTTATCATCGATTACAATATCAACCCTGTCCACTTCGCTGCCCATCATTTTCATTTTCGGATACTGGAATTTGAAATGAAATCCCCCTTTTAATCCAGGCATATAAATATTATTGAAACCTACAACGCTCTTTACATATTCCTCATCCTGGCTGGTTGCGACTATCCATACTACATCCGGGGTTGTCTGAAGATAAAAAGTTTCAGCCAGTTTTCTTGGAGAATTACCTGAAAAAGCTATAACTGAGAGATGGGCCTTTTCCCTGTCCATACTCAGAAGAGGGATTTCAGGCTTTTTAAACGGATAAAGCTGACTCTGGAGTTTAAAAGCTTTTTCTATCTCTTCACTTTCGATCCTCGCACTGTCAAACTTCCCTTCCATACGGTATAGAAGAAGACCCAGATAACGCGCCAGGGCATCATTGTGAAACCTGTTTTTACGGGGAACTATCTCACCTTCAGGATTTTCTGAAGTATTGTGGATTTCAATCAATTCACGGTACTTGTCTTCAAGGATGTTGAGTTTTATATGAACTCTCCTGATTTCTACAAGTGCGCTGTCCATTTCGTTAAGAGCGATATAGTTTAGGGCTTTAAAAATGTTCAGATAAATATCTTCATAATCTTCACCACTGTAATCAAGGGCATTATCATTTAATACACCTGAGACAAGAGCTTTAGAAACACTTTTAGTATAAAGTTCCTCAATCGCGTCTTCTGCTGCTGACAGGGCAATATTGCTCTTTTCATATTCGCCGCTGAAATGGTAAAGCATACCTGTATCCAGAAAATACAGCACACGGTCTTTTTCTTTATAGCTTATCTCTTTTTGTGATTCTATGATTTTTCCGGCCGCTGCAAAATTCCTTCGCTTAAAGAATTCCGCAGCTTCCTGATACTGACTCTGGCTCGTTCTTGTGCTGGCGCATGATGCAGAGAAAATAATAATAACTAAAATTAAAAAATAATATTTTTTCTGCACCTGCATTTCCATAGTTCCAGAATTTATTACCAACCGGCTTTTGATTTCTTGATAAACTTTTTAACCTCTTTGGAACCAATCCAGACTTTTTCTGTGCTCTCAAGATTTACAAGTTCCAGATCTACCTGATAAAGAACTACTTTTTTCCCTTCAATCGCGTCTGTTACGGAGTTTATCTGTCCCTGCATCATGAAATCCGCACCTGTCTCTGCCGCAAGAGCCTTGGCTGTTTCAGGAGTTGCAAATATCTGCTGTTCTTTTTTCTCTGCCCTGACATCTGCCCTCTCGTCTTTGGCCGCAACAAACCTTACCCTGCCGCTGTTGATAAGTTCACGCTCAATATCCTTTGTAAAAACTTCAGTCGCAATATGCTCTGAACTTTTATTGCGTACAGCCCCTACTATTACAACAGGATTCTGTCCGTTTTTACCGACAAAATTCATAATCCATGGCCGTGAAAGTGAATCCTTTACCATCTCTTCCGCTACAAGCCTTGAATCTGTATCATTCCATCTTCCGCTTAAATCAATAACTTCATCAGATTCAGTTCTTTCAACTTTGACAGAAGCACATGAAGCAAGCAGTAAAACTGCTAAAATTCCGGTAAAAAATACTTTTCCTGATATAGCTGATTTTATTCTCATCTGTTTAACTCCTTAATATTTTTTAATACATCAATATTATAAACTTCATTATCCAATATTTCCATAAGGCAGTAAAATTCTTTTTTAGTCAAGAAGACAGCATATTACCTTGTCTATCCTCTTGATGCGGTTACTTAAATCCTTTCTCTCCCCCTCACTTAATCCCTGAGGGGAGGAGTTTTTAATCTTATCAAGAAGTATTTCAACGCTGTCAACCGCTTCTTTCAGGGAAAGATCATCATCCATCCCTCTTTTGAATACAGGTTCCAAATCTGCAATCAGTAATTCTGTTTTTTTATTTCCCGGCAGAGTTTTTAGAACGTTATCAGGGACAGCAAGAAGTTCTGCAATTTTCCCCTTAAGGCTTTTCAGACGGAGGGAAGCATTGTTCATATTTCCAATGCTGAAATCAAGTTTTTTCCTGTAATGCTTTGTTGCGGTAAGGAAAAATCTGAGTTCGATTGGGAAGTACCCGGATTCATAAACACCTTCAGGATAGAGGATATTGCCTCTGCTTTTTGACATGGACCTGCCGTCTATCAGGAGATGCTCACCATGGAGATAATAGTTTGCATACTCCTTTCCTGTATAGGATTCCATCACAGCAATGTTGTAATCATGGTGCCGGTAAATATTATCAATACCGCCGCAATTAATATCAACCTGCTCCCCCAGATGTTTTACAATCATGGCAGGGTCCTGAACGTTCCAGGAAGGCCTTCCCCTTCCTATAGAAGTATCCCAGAAATGAACATGTTCACCCCTGTCCGCATGCCAAAGGATGAAATCGCCCTTATTCCACCGGTTGCCGTTATATGTGTCCCTGCGGAAACGGACCTTCTTTTCAGGCCACTTGTTCATATCAAGACCGAAAAGTTTCCCAAATCCGGAAAAAGTAAGCGGATCAAAGAACACATCCTTACCGTAGTAATAGGCATGTCCCTTTTGTATAAGTGTTTGAATTATCTCAACCGCTTCAGAAACACTGCCTGAAGAAGTGGGTATTACATCGGGAAGCTTTATCCTTAAATCATTGGATTCACTGTAAAAATGATCTGCCGCAGCTGAAGTTATTTCTTCAATTTTCAGCTCCCGGGTAAGAGATTCCTCGATTGTCTTATCCTCAAGATCTGTAAAATTTATTATCCTCTTTACATCATAACCGAGGTATTCAAGATAACGGATCAGAATATCTTCATAGAGAAATGTCCTGTAATTGCCTATATGAGGTCTTCTGTATATTGAAGGGCCGCAGGTAAAAACCTTTACCTTTCCCGATTCCCGGGATTTGAATAATTCACTCTGCCCGCTCATGCTGTTTTTAAGTTTTAACAATGTATACCTTCTGCAAGTAAAAAAGTTTCTATAAAAAGATACCAAAGATAAGCTCACCCGGCAACGGATATTGATGCAGTTTTAAGGCAGATTGACAATTGCACCTAACATGATTACTTTACATATCATGCGGAATGAAGAAAAAATAAAAAACCACTACTATCCCCGGCTTGAAAATTTCAGGGAAACACATAAAATTCTGGATTGGGAAAGCAGGGAGGCCCAGTTTGCAAGATTCGAGGTGCTTACGAGGCATGTATCTCTTGACGGAAAATCTGTACTTGATGCAGGGTGCGGCTGCGGCGATCTTTTTTCAATGCTTAAAGAAAGAGGGATTATAGTATCCTACACAGGGGTTGATATCCTTCCGGCAATGATTGAAAAAGCACAGTCTCTTCATGACGACGGGCAATTCCTCTGCGGGGATCTCTTTGGTGAAGAACCTGTATGCACGGAAAAATTTGACGTGGTTTTTACATCGGGAATATTCAATCTCAATCTCGGTAATAATGCCGCATTCTTTGACGCGGCTCTTCCTGTTCTGCACAGGCTTGCAAGGGAAACGCTTGTCATAAACCTGCTTGATGAGGCAAGTCCGGACAGGGATAATAATTACTTTTATTTTAATCCTGAAGATACAAAAGCAAAAATGGAATCTATCGGCAGACAGGTTACAATAGTCAAAGATTACCTTTTAAACGATTTTACCCTTATAGGTATCCTTCAGTAGTTAAACTAATTATCAGGATATGCACTGCTAAATCTATATCAAAGAGACCTGCATATCATTACTGCAAAATGCATACTGAAATTTATTTTGTCCGCCCCTTTTATCAGCAGTCTCTGTTCTTTCAGCAATTCCATATTGTTATTTTTAAGCAGATTATTAATATAAAGCGGAGAATGCCTGAATATCGGTACGCCCCAGTCTGTATCTTCCCTCAAGAAATCTGCAGGCAGCCCGTGGGGAGCAAAGGAAAAAGCAATGATTCCTCCGCTTCTGACTACCCTTTTGATCTCTGAAAAGATTTGAGTTAAATCATCAACAAAATGAAGTACACCGCAGCAGACAGCATGATCAAAAAATCCTTTCCGGTACGGTATTTTTTCCCTTGCAATATCGAACAGGCTGAGTTCTTCAGTAAAAGATTTCGCTTTACAGGCATCAAGCATATCCTGTGAGTAATCCAGACCATAGACTTTAAGCCCTGTTTCCGCAAAATGGATGGAAGCCAAACCGGTTCCGATACCGATATCCAGAAGCTTTTCGCCGGGATTTATATATTCATAACTCATTCCAAATATAACTTCATGACCATAGCTGTTATATGCTCTGACTTCTTTGTCATAATTATCTGCGAATTCCCTGTACTGCAGCTCTTTTTGTTTCTGACTCACTATAACTTCTTCCATATATTCAGATTTGATTTAAAATAATCTTAAATATTAAGGCTGAAGTAATTATATTACAGTTTACCGATATTTGGAACTTAAGAAGTTTATATAAAAATCTTTTTTCCGGAGTACAGTCTTGACATAATAAAAATTAGATAAGATATTAAATAACAAACCTGTTTTCATATGAGGAACATACAATGAGCACCGATTACCAGATACCGATAATGATTAAAACAATGAAAGTAATTGATATTATTTCAGAAAACAAGGATGGACTGACTTTCTCGGAAATTCTCCGTCATCTGAAATATCCAAAGACAACACTGTTCAGAATACTACAGACACTGGAATCACAGAACTGGATTTCAAAAAAATCTGATCATTATACTCTTGGATACATGGTCATCCATTATGGCCTTGCAGGTTTATCAGGAAGAGACATCAGGAGAATATCTCTTCCTTACCTTGAAGAACTGCGTGAACTTACGACAGAGACTACTCATCTTGCAGTTCTTTCAGGAAGAAAGAGCATGATAATTGAGATTATAGACAGTCAAAAACATATAAAACCCTCGTCCCCGATGGGATCTCTCATAGATCTTTACTGTTCTGCACATGGAAAAGTCTTTTTAGCATATAAAATAAAGGAAGATCTGGAATCCTTCTATAAAAATACAGAACTGGTCAAAAGGACATCACATACTATTACGGATATACCGTCACTTATGGAAGAAACAAGAAAAATCCTGAAAAACGGCTATGCTGTGGATGATATGGAATATTATGATGATGTTCGGTGCCTGGCCGCACCGGTCTGGGGGAAAGACAACGAAGTTGTGGGAGCAGTGGGAATAACTGCTACCACCAGGGACTTTACCAGGGATCTCATTCCGGTCATGGCAAAGCATGTAATATCTGCATCCCGTAATATTTCAAGGGAAATGGGCAGTATCTGACTTACTCGGATTAATTTTTAATTGACAGCCCGGAGAAACTGAATTATCCTGAATTAATATATTATGAAACCTATTTTCAAATAGGAAACCAGGAGGTTTTATGAAAAAATTATTTTCACTATCCCTGATACTTGTGTTTTCTTCAGTATTACTCTTTGCGGGCGGAAGCAAGGAACCTGCAGCTGAGAAAATGGAAAAAAAAGAAGAATCAAAAATCTATGTCTTCAAATATTCCAATTCACAGTCTGATAAAGCCCCGCGCAGCAAATCCATGCTTTTCTTCAAGGATACACTGGAAAAAGCAAGCAATGGCCGGATACAGGTTGAATTGTATTTTAACGGTGTACTTGGAACCGAGGCAGAGGTTTTTGAAATGGTACAGCTGGGGACAGTACAGGGATGCCGCGGCGGGCTGTTTGAAAGGGCAAATAAAAAATTCCTGCTATATACTCTGCCTTTCATGTTTGAAAACGCGGAACAGGTTGTTAAGGTCATGAGAAGCGATTTTGGACAGAAGATCAATAAAGGCGCACTCGCCAATGGAGTTTATATTCCGGCAACAGGTGTCGCAGGCGGGATGAGAAATATAACAAACAGCGCGCGTCCGATAAAAACCCCAGCTGACCTTGCAGGACTCAAGATGAGAACTCCCCCAATTGAATCCACTCTCCTGACTTTTCAGGCACTGGGAGCAAATCCACAACAGGTAGCATATACAGAAACCTATATGGCTCTTAAAAGCGGTGTAGTAGACGGACAGGAAAATCCATATTCGAATGCAGTTGATATGAAGTTTTATGAAGCACAGAAATATCTGTCTGTAGTTAACTGGCAGGTACATCCGGATCCTTTTTATGTCAATCCTGACTGGTACAACAGCCTTCCCGCAGACCTGAAAGCTGTTTTCAATTCAGTTGCCGAAGCTACCATGCAGTACAGCGATACAATCTGGCTTAATTCTGAAGAAGGTTATTTTAACATTCTAAAGGAAAAACTGGCAGTTAATACTATAACTCCCGAGGCAAGGGCACAGTTTGTAAACAAAGTACAAAGTGTATGGAAATATTATACTGATAAAAATTATTTCACACAGGCAGAAATTGACGAAGCTCTTGCTATTGCTTCTAAATAATATATTTTAGCAGGTATAGCAAAATCCGGCAGAACAGGATTAATACTGTTCTGCCTTTCTTTAAGGACTGAAACATGAACTGGTTGCCAAATATTGAAAAAACAGCTGAAAGTATTATTGATTTTACAATTTCACTGTTTTTTACTGTTATCCTGGGAACAACAATATCCCTTGTAATACTCCGCTATATTTTCAATTCCGGTATTTATGGAGGAAATGAACTGATAAGCTATCTTTTCGTCTATACAACCGCATTGGGAGCCGCAGTATCAATCGGCAGGGATGAACACATAAAAATTACTGTTTTTGTTAATCTAATGCCAAAGAAATTTCAAAAGATTGTAAATATTTTTTCAGTATTCCTTGTGGCATTTTTGAATCTTATACTTATTTTTTTAAGCATCCCATGGATTAAAAAAGTCGGCAATTTTGAATCTCCGACGCTGAGAATACCCAATGCCTGGGTACAGTTCGGCGTTCCCCTTGGGTGCGCAGCCGCAGTTATTTTTTGCATTTTCCGTATTATACATATTTTCAAGGGGGATAATAATGCAGATTCTATTAATTAGCTTTGTATTCCTTCTTGTTATCGGAGTTCCAATTGCGTATGCTCTCGGCCTTTCAGGACTTGCCTATTTTCACTTTATCCATCCTGAACTGATATCGATTCTTCCCCAGAGACTCCTTTCAGGCATGGACTCATATGCCATGATCGCCCTGCCCCTTTTCATATTAATGGGACTGCTTATGAATGAAGGGGGGATTACCAAAAGATTAATCAATTTCAGCCTGTTATTCGTTGGAAAAATGCGCGGAGGTCTTGGTCTTGTAAATGTTATTTCCAGCATGATTTTCGGAGGAATTTCGGGATCATCTGTAGCAGATACAGCTTCAATAGGAGCTGTACTGATTCCTGAAATGAAAAAAGAAGGCTATCCTCTCGAATTCTCAAGCGGGATAACAGTTGCTTCCTCCACAATGGGTATGATAATTCCGCCAAGTGTCCCTATGGTCATTTATGCACTGATTGCGGATGAATCAGTGGGTAAACTCTTTTTAGGAAGCCTTATACCGGGAATAATGATAGGGTTTCTTATGATCGGGATTACAATAATTATTTCATATTTAAAAAAATATCCCCGGGAGGAAATAAAACTAACCGGCATGGAAATTGTTGCACGGATCAGGCAGTCTCTTGTTGCCCTTATCATGCCTCTCTTTGTAATAGGAGCAGTGGTGGCAGGAATAGCAACGGCAACCGAATCAGCAGGAATCGGGGTTTTATACGCTTTGATAGTAGGCCTCTTTCTTTTCAAAGGTTTCAGCTTAAAACAGGTCCCGTCCCTGATAAGAAACTCAATTCAGACAAGCGCAAATGTAATGATAATAATTGCTCTCTCAAAACTATATATATGGATTCTTGCAATTGAAAAAGTCCCGCAGATGCTGTCCCTTTTCATGGGCGGTCTTGATTCTCCGGTATGGATTATATTGGTAGTTGTCAATCTGGTTATTTTGCTTACTGGAACATTTGTTGATGTAAGTCCGGCCATTCTGCTGCTTGCTCCTGTACTGCTTCCTTCCATGGCTGTAATCGGTGTTTCATCAATTCAGTTCGGAGTTCTGCTTATCGCAGGCCTGGCCGTAGGCCTTGTAACCCCTCCGGTCGGGATGTGTTTAAATGTTGCTTCAGCAATATCGGGGCTGAAAATAACTACAATTTTTAAGGCAGCCGTACCTTTTCTGCTGGCAAACATTATTACACTCCTGGCAATTTCTTTTTTCCCCCAGGTTACACTCTGGCTTCCAGGGTTACTTATGAAATAATTTTTAAAAAGGATAAATAAATGGACATTAGACATCCGGTTCACCCGGAACATGGAAAAAATCTTGACACGGAGAAACTCAGGAAGGAGTTTCTTATAACAGGCCTCTTCAAAGACGATTCGGTAAATCTGACATACAGTCATGTTGACAGGATTATTGTCGGGGGCATCAAACCGGTAAAAAAAACACTTACACTAAGCGGCGGAAAGGAACTCGGCTCGGATTATTTTCTTGAAAGAAGGGAAATGGGTGTAATCAATGTCGGAGGCGCCGGCACGGTTACCGTAGACGGTAAAAAATATTCCCTTGAAAACGAAGACGGTATGTATATCGGCATGGGCTCAAAAGAACTTCTTTTTTCTTCTTTGTCAGCGGAAAATCCGGCATATTTTTATTTAAACAGCACACCTGCCCATCATAAATATCCGGATGTAAAAATTGCGATTAAAGATGCAAGGCCAGTTCAGATGGGAGATGATAAAACATCCAACCGCAGAACAATTTACCAATACCTTCACCCGGATGTACTTGAAACCTGCCAGCTCTCAATGGGGCTTACCAAACTTGCCCCTGCCAATGTATGGAATACAATGCCTGTTCATACGCATGAAAGAAGAATGGAAGTATATTTTTATTTTAATATTCCGGAAAAAAATGTTGTTTTCCACCTGCTGGGGGAACCATCAGAGACACGCCATATTGTAGTCAGAAATCTTGAGGCAGTCATCAGTCCCAGCTGGTCAATTCATTCCGGAGTCGGTTCATCCAGTTATACATTTATATGGGGAATGGCAGGTGAAAATAAAACTTTCACTGACATGGATCATGTTGATATGGATACACTTAAATAGGAGTTTTTATTATGATACTGGAAATTTTTTCTTTAAAGGGAAAAACAGCAATTGTCACCGGCGCGAGTACGGGACTGGGACAGGGAATAAGCTGCGGACTGGCAGAAGCAGGTGCCTCAATAGTAGGAGTGGACTATGTAAAATCTGATGAGACCAAAGCGATTGTTGAAAAAGCAGGAGTTCCATATCTGGAGATAGTCGCTGATCTCATGACAATAAAACCTATTAATCAGATTATTGAAAATTCAGTGAGAAAATTCTCACATATTGATATTCTCGTCAACAATGCCGGTATTATAAGACGCGAGGACGCAATAGATTTTTCTGAAAAAGACTGGGATGACGTTATGAACATCAATGTAAAAACAGTTTTCTTTTTTGCACAGGCAGCTGCCAGACAGTTTATCAGACAGAAAACAGGCGGCAAAATAATCAATATAGCCTCCATGCTCTCTTTTCAGGGGGGGATAAGAGTTCCTTCCTATACCGCCAGTAAAAGCGGAGTTATGGGAATAACAAGACTATTGGCAAACGAGTGGGCCAAATACAATATAAATGTTAATGCGCTTGCTCCCGGCTACATGGCGACAAACAATACTCAGCAGTTGAGAGCTGATAAGGAACGCAGCGCGGAAATTCTTGAAAGGATACCTGCCGGACGGTGGGGCCTGCCGGACGATGTAAAAGGCCCGGCTGTTTTTCTGGCTTCTTCAGCCTCAGATTATATTAACGGATACACCATTGCAGTTGACGGAGGCTGGCTTGCGAGATAGTGGGCTGTTCTTTTAAACTTGAACTGAAACCGCCGTTTAACCGGCGGTTTTTTTACGTATTGCTATAAAAAATCATGTTCTGATTTCAATCATTGACTTTTACCGTTCTACCCTGGCGTTACCGCCGGAAGCCAGTTTTCGTACTTCCTCAAGGGAGGCCATTGAAGTGTCCCCGGGTGTTGTCATAGCCAGTGCGCCATGTGCTGCACCGTAATTAACGCACTCTTCAGGACTTAACCCCGCCATAAAACCGTAGATAAGGCCGGAAGCAAAACTGTCTCCTCCGCCTACCCTGTCATATATCTCAAGATTATTCCTCTGGGAAGACTGGTAAAAACTACCATTATAGTACATCAAAGCGCTCCAGTCATTGAAACCGGCGCTCCTTACGTCACGCAGTGTTGTTGCAACCGCCTTGAAACCGGGATATTTTTCCACAGCCTGTAAAATCATATTTTTATAGTTTGAAGAATCAAGGCCTGTAATGCTTTTTCCGAGACCATCAACTTCAAATCCAAGAGCAGCAGTAAAATCTTCCTCGTTGCCTATCATTACATCAACATATTTTGCTATTTCCCTGTTGACTTCTCTTGCATGTTCCCTGCCTCCGTTACTTTTCCACAGCGAAGGACGGTAATTGAGGTCATAAGAGATTACAGTTCCGGCATTTCTGGCCGCTTTCATGGCTTCTATTGTCAGCATGGCAGTACTCTCAGAAAGGGCAGCAAAAATCCCCCCGGTATGAAACCATCTGACCCCGTCTTCTTCGAACAGTTTTTTCCAGTCAATGTCCCCGGGTTTCAGCACGGATGCGGCTGTATGCGCCCTGTCTGACACTCCCTTTGCTCCGCGTACTCCGAAACCCTTCTCGACAAAATTAAGCCCCTGCCTGTATTCCCTACCAATTCCGTCATACGGAAACCATCTGCTGTATGAATAATCCACACCACCCTGGCAGATAAAATCCTCAAGCAGGTATCCGAGATCATTTTCAGGAATTCCTGTAACAACTGCAGTTTTTAGCTTAAAACATTTTCTTAGGCCGCGTATAACATTGTATTCTCCGCCGCCTTCCCATACTTTAAAGGATCTGGCAGACTTGATACGGCTGTCTCCGGGGTCAAATCTTAGCATAATTTCACCAAGCGCTACTGCATCCCAGCGGCAGTTTTCCTGTTTTTTTATCTGAAGACTTTCCATACTCACCCTTTTTTCCTTTTCAGTCTTGAAAGTATTTCTCTTGCCTTTAAAAGTTTTTTCGTTATTGAATTATAATCAAAATCATTTCCAATTACAGACGGGATTAATGAAGAACCAAGACCTACACACGCGGCACCGGAACTAAACCATGCCGAAAGAGAGTCTTCCGTAGGCTCAACACCGCCTGTCGGCATTATATTGCTACGGGGACATGGACCGGCAAGGGCCTTTATGAATGCGGGCCCCCCAACCTGTGTACCGGGAAAAACCTTGCAGATTTCGACTCCCAGCTCTTCCGCATTATGTATTTCTGTCACGCTTCCGCAGCCGGGGGAATAGGGAATTTTTCTTTTATTGCAAAGATATGCAGTCTCTTTATCCAGAAAAGGGGCTACGATAAAATTTGCTCCATGCTGAATAAAAAGTGAAGCAGTAAACGGATCGGGAATCGACCCTGCTCCCAGAATGATATTACTGTGATTTTCCCTTGCGTATTTCTCCAGTTTCATGAAAATATCCACGGCAGAGTCCCCCCTGTTTGTAAATTCCAGTGTTCTTATTCCACCGGCGGCGCAGGCAGATAAAATTTTTTTAGATATTTCAAGACTGCTGTTATAGAAAACAGGTACAAGCCCTCCTTCAATCATGGCATTAATTGTTTCAATTCTGGAAAATCTCGGCATTATTATCTCCTGATACTTGTATTTTTTTCCACATTATGGTACTCTTTATTATTATATGAAAATTATTGGAGAATTGTCAATAAATAAATGAAAGAAAATACAACAGGGCTTAATTCAAGTGAAATCAAAAATCCGGTTCAATCGATTACAAGAGCTTTTGATATACTGGAAACACTTTCAGTTAATACTCAGGGTCTTTCCCTGACAGAAATATCCGGCAAACTTGCTCTCCATAAAAGCACTACCCACCGGATCCTTTCAGCACTTTGTGAAAGAAAATATATTGAAAAACAGGGCAGGACTTATAAACTTGGACTTGAATTCATCCATTTATCCAGTCAATACCTTAACAGTCTTGAACTAAAAACAGAAGCTGAACCTTTTTTAAAGGAACTCTCGGGGATGACAAACCAGACAGTTTTTATGGCAATAAGAGATAAAAACGAAATTGTGTATATCGACAAGATTGAGCAGTTCAGCAGCCTGAGGCGTTATTCTGTAATCGGGACACGGCTTCCTCTTTATTGTACATCATTGGGAAGGGCATTTCTGATGTGTGAAAAAGATACAGAACTAAAAGAAACATTGAAACAGCTTGAAATCAAACAGCGCACCCCTAAAACAATAACTGATCCGGCTGTGCTTGAATCCCTTATAAAAAATTTTCGTGCCGGTGGCTGGACAGAGGACAATGAGGAAAACCAAAATGGAGTCAGATGCGCCGGAGCTCCAATTTTTGATTACCGAAATAAAATTATCGCGGCAATCAGCACTGTATGGGATGCTGAGAATTCAGATATCGATTCTGAAAAAACAGGCAGGCTGGTAAAAAAAACTGCAGAAAGAATTTCCGAAAGGTTTGGCTGGATTGTTCCCTGAATAAAATTAAACAAAAGGACAGTTTTTTTTGACTTCAGACTTACTTTCCTGCTTTTTCCTGCAAAAATAATTATAGCTATATTTGCTGATCCGGGGAAATAATAAATACTTTAATATTTTATAATCTGCAATATATGGAAATCAGTTTCAAAGAAAAATATTTATTTAAATTATAAACTTTTGAATTTGTTTTTATCATTTGATCGAACATTATTTCTGCTTATCCGGTGTGTTTCTATAGGGATTTCTTTTTGAACGTGTTTAAATGTTTTAATAATATCAGGATCAAAATAAGAACCAGACCAGTCATTAATTATTTTCACAGCCTCTTCATGAGACATGCTTTTTTTATAAGGTCTTTTTGATACAAGAGCATCATATACATCAGCCAGCGCCATAATCCTGGCAGATAAAGGGATCTGATCTTCTTTAAGTCCATAAGGATATCCAGTGCCATCCCAGCGTTCATGATGATGACGGGCAATTTCAATTGCTATATCAAAAATACTTCTCCCGCTGATTTCTCTCTGGGCATCTTCCAATATCTCAGCACCTATTAATGTGTGCTTTTTCATTTCTTCAAATTCCTCAGCTGTCAATTTCCCGGATTTCAGAAGTATTGAATCAGATATCCCTATTTTACCTATATCATGAAGAGTTGATGCCTTTACACAGTCTGCAATATATATTTGTGAGATATACCTGGAATACTTTGATATTTTCTTAAGACGTATAAGAATTTTCTCAACAATGACAGATACCCTTCCAAGATGATTTTGTGTTTCCTTATCTCTTATTTCAGAGACATATCCCAATATTTTAAAAGTAGAATCATATATCTCCTGAGTTTTTCTGTTTTTAATAATGTCAAGCCCAAGTATAAGTTTCTTTAGATAAAAGGTCACACCAATAATGCCAATAATTGAACCAGCTAAGATAACAGGAAGAATCCAATCATTGTAGTCTAATTTAAATATATTCAAATATATAATCGCCATGATATTCAGAATTACAAATGCAACGGTAAATCTCTTTTTTGTCAGAAAAATAGACAGGATCATGGGGAAAAGAACCATTATATTATTATGAGAATACAACTCAGAGCCCATAGTGTTGATAGCAATCATGGTAGCAGAAAGAGTAATAAGCATTATATGATTACCGGCTTCAACAAACCCGCTTCGGATTACAAAATAAGATAAAATCATTAATAAATTAAAAAAATTGAATATAATTACGCCGTTGGATAATGCTTTAATAATTAGTAAATGTTGTAAGTTATGCGCATTGTTAATTACAGTATAAAGAACAAGCAGAAACATATTTATTTTTAAATGTATTTCTTTTATGAAATCTACCTGTTCAATCATTGCGAGTCTCCGGGCAGTAACATCTTTTAGCGAAATTGTATTATAGGAACTGGTATAAATCAATAATTTTAACTTATAGCTGATTTTTATTACCCTTATTATTTACTTTACATAAAAGGATTTAGATATTTTTCTTCAACATCCGCCACAACCTCTCACAGGTATATAAAAATAACATTTTGTTTATCATGTAACTCCAAATAAGATTTGGTTGTTATCAGTGTGTACAGGCAATATGAGCAAGTAGCCGGTATCTCCTTTTTTTACCAATATTTAGCGGCCGGCTGTCAGTCGTCCGCTATCTTTTTTTATCCGGTTAAACCTGCACTTGTAACTTATTTATTCCATGTTTGTTTATTTGATGGAACTTGATAATGTATTCAAGTACCCCTAAATATTTTAAAAATCTAAGCGGCCATTGGGATACAGGCCGCTTTTTTATTGCTCAAGAACTAATATTTACTCAACTTTGAACTTGTCAATCTCACCTGATAATTGAATAAGATTATTTCGTGTGTCCTGGGTTATTTTGTTTACATTCTGCACAGCCGCATTAATCTGTTCTGCTCCCGAAGCCATTTCATCCATGCCATTCCCCATTTCAACTGTTATATTTGAAAGATTCCCCATTTCCCTGAGAATTTCATTGCTTCCATTAAGCATTTGAGATGACCCGTTCTGAACCTGTACAGTAATACTGTTAATCTCTTCCAGCGCCTGAAGGATCTGCACACTGCCTGTACTCTGTTCTTCCATAGCATTATTAATAACCTGTTCCTGATTTTTAACCTTGCTCAGATTCTCTACTATCTGTGCGAACTGAATCTTTGATTTGTCAGAAAGTTCAGCCGCGGTATTGATCTGGCCTTTTAAATTCTTTAGTACATTTGAAATGGTTTTACCATGTACGGAGGAATTTTCCGCAAGCTTTCTTATTTCATCTGCTACAACGGCAAACCCTTTTCCCGAGCTGCCGGCATGTGCCGCCTCTATTGCGGCATTCATGGCCAGAAGGTTTGTCTGACTTGCTATATTCTGAATAATATTGCTTGCTTCAATCAAAACGTCTGAATCTTTTTCAATAACCTGCATAATATCAACAATTGACTGTATACCGGTTTTTCCTGAATCAGATGCCTCGAGTAATTCCTCCATGAAAACAGCGTTTTTAGTTAAAATGCCTGCAACTGACTTAATATTTGCCACCATCTCCTCGATCGCTGTAGATGACTCTGTTATTGCTGAGGACTGACTGCTGATCAGGGTGTCAAGATTAACAATATGTTTTTCAATTTCTTTAACAGTTGAATGTGTTTCAGTTACTGATGTGGATTGATTTATTGTCTGATGCTTTAAGCTGGCAATATTTGCGGTAATTTGGTTCATGGAGGAGGCTGTTTCAGTCATATTTGCAGATAAATCGTTAACTATCTCCATCAAACTTTCAACTGAACCTTTAGTGGTTGAGACCATGCCGGCAAGACTGCCGATTGAAATATTAAAAATATTTGCCATTTGACCAATTTCATCCTTTGATTTTGAAAGCAGTCTACTGGTCAGGTTTCCTTTCGATATTGTATCCAGGACAGGGATCATCTGAACAATCGGTTTTGCAATTGATTTTCCAACCAGCAGTGCAATAATAATTCCGGTAATTAAAAACAGAATTGTCCCAGCAATTACATAATTCCGCAGAACATAAATTCCGGAGATCAATTCTCTCTTTTCGATTGTTACAGTGAATATCCAATCTGTGCTTTTTACCGGCAGATATCCCGCTACTATATCTTTTTTGTTAAAATAATATTGGCCCAGCCCTTCCTGTCCCTTTAACATGGTCCGGACCACGTTCGCAAGCGGTTTCAGTTTTTCATCACTTTTTTCCGCTTCCAGCGGTGAAAACCTGTTCATAACCAGGTCTTTATTCGGGTGGGAAACAACAACACCTGAATTATTTATCATATAGGCGTATCCTGATTTGCCGAATCCCATGGAATCTGTAATTGTGTTTAAATCACCTGCGTCATTTACTGCAATGAGTATACCTGGAATTGAACTCTGACCCACAACCGGGACTGCAAATATCACAACAGGCTTTTTTATTTCATTATTAATAATTACATCGGAAAAAGCCCCTTCCCCGGAAAAAGCTTTTTTTACATACTCTCTGTCACCAATATTTTCTGTTTTACGGCTTAATACATAAGTGACCTGCCCGTCAGGTGTAACAATACCCAGATCAATATAACCTCTGTTTTCAGCCTCTGCTCTCAAAAAATTCATATATATCCCGATATCCATGCTTTTTACTTCAGCACTTTTGGATATTTCCTTCAGGATCTGGAGATTTGAATTTATTGAATCAGCAATGAGTCTGCTGCCGACATTTGCCTGCATCAATAAAGACTGTCTGGCCATATCAGTGATTACTTTTGTTGTATTGATTATTGCAGTTAAGCCCATTCCAATTGAAATAAAGAACACAATCAAAGCAATAATTATAGATATCTTTTTAGACAACTTCATTGAACGACCTCCTGATAAAAATAATTCAAGATTAATAGTTATAAAGCTTTATTTAAGCTTTGTATATCTCCTGAGGTACATATGCGGTTTTAAAATAAAGATTCATTATTGATACAGATTATCATAAAATACTTATTCATGATTATATATCATACACTCATGATTCCATCTTTAAACTATAATTATTAATATCTATAATATTTTTACGCTTAAAGGAAAAGTCTCAACATGCTGCCAAATATGGATTATAAGCTCGACTCATTACTGAAAGATGAAAGAATATATATAAAACCTTTATTAAGGGCTTCTGTAATTGCAGGATTATTCATCATTCTTTCAATCTCCTATATCTTTATTTCCGGTCAAATAGCTTTTCAAAGTGCAGATACTGCTTCTAATCTTCATAAATATGAATCCATAAAAGGTATTATTTATGTATCTTTGGCTGGGCTAATAATATTTCTTATTTTATTTTTCTCTTTCAAAAAAATTGGAAACTATGCACAGACGATTGTGAATAACAACAAAACTCTTATTCGCAATGAAGGACAAATTCTGGCCGGACTTATTGCTTCGTCACTGGCTCATGATATTAATAATTTAAATCAAATAATTCTTGGGAATATTTCCCTGATTTCAGAAAGTTCATCATACCTGTTTAATAAAGAGATTAATGAAATCAATAATGCTTCAAACAAACTGACTCATTTAACAAAAAACCTTTCCAGTGTTGCCGGGAACATTAATAGTGATTTCCGCGAAAAAGTTAATATCGTCCAATTAATTCACGATGTAATAACATTATCCAAAAAATACAAAAACGTAAATAAATGTACCGTTATTTATGATTTGCATGAAAATATTATCGTATCATTAAATTCTCATCTCTTCAGCCGTGTAGTACTGAACCTGATTATTAATGCCGCAGATTCAATTGAAACGAATGGTGTAATCGTTATAAAGCTTTCAAAAATAAAAAATGAGATAATATTTGAAATTAGCGATAATGGCTGTGGTATTCCGGCTAATCAGCAAAAGAAAATATTTGAACCTTTTTATACATCAAAACAGTATGGGACTGGACTCGGTCTGGTATCGGTTAAAGTTTTTGTACAGGAACACAAGGGAGAGATTACTGTCAGTAAATCGGAGCTTGGAGGAACCTGTTTTACAATAAAAATACCAGCATCAGATTAAGTGCTGCAAAGATGGCGGCGTGATACACTTTAAACATCATGAAAATATGTGTTGACAAAAGGGCGCAGTTTAATTACCCGCTTCATAGCTGACTATAACTGCAACTTCCCTGCTTTTACTGTCCCTTTCAATGCAGTTTACTCTTCAGGGAATCAGCTATCCCAAAAAGATTTTAATAAAAGTTTTCTAATGTCTCACTCATAGAGTGATTATAGCATATTTACCTGTTTTCCACCAAATAGCCGGAAGCACCTATTTTTATTGTTTAAATATTCAGCTCCGGTATTAATCGGAGCTGAAAGAAATTATGATAAATATTTTGTATCCTCATATTTTTTTAACTGCTGGGATTGGTTAAAGTTTTTGGGATTTTTTTTGTATATCCATTGCATTGCAAAAACAAATAGAATAATTATTATACCAATCCAATCGGAAAACACACCAGGCTTTATGGAAAGGGCAGCCCCGGCACAAATTAAAAATCTTTCAACCATAAACATTTTACGTTTAATATAACCTGCCATTCCAATAGCAAAACTAAGCGCACCGAACGAAGCCGTTAATATTACAACGAATACCTTCAATGTGAAAGTCTGAGTACCGATAAGCAACGATGTATTATAAACAAAGATAAAGGGAACTATATACGCAACTGATGCAAGCCTCACAGCATTAAAAGCTGTTGGCCAAAAATCTGCACCTGCAATTGCGGATGCCGCATATGATGTAATCGCTACCGGAGGAGTGAGTTCTGACATAATACCAAAATAGAAACAGAAAAGATGGGCTGCTATAGGCTCAACCCCTACTTTTACCATAATAGGAACAGTCATTATTGTCATTAAAATATAGTTAGCTGTTGTAGGAACACCCATTCCAAGAACAATGCAAAGAAGCATTGTCAGAACCAGTGTCAACAACAGGTTGTTTTGTGCAATACCCGTAAGAAGGGAGGTAACAGCGGGAGTTAAACCTGTAAGACTTGCAGTGCCGACAACAAAGCCTGCAGCCGCACATGGTATAGCTACTACCGTAAGAGTTTGCCCTGCCTGATCCAGGATATTTAGAAATTTCTTAATATTAAGCCGAGTATTTTTATTTAACATACTCAAGACAATTGCCGCCACAAAAGCATAAAAAGGTGCAGCAAGAGCCGAGTATCCTCTTATCAGCATGCCAACGAGAATAATTACCGGTATAAAAAGATAACTTTTTTTCAAAGCTTCCATTTTCCATCCAACAGGTATTTCCGATTTGGGAAGGCCTACTGCTCCAATCTTACATGATTCAAAATGTATCATCGTAAATACACTTATGTAGTAAAGAGCAGCCGGAAGTATAGCTGCAACAACTATTTTAAGATAGCTTACACCCAGAAACTCTGCCATAATAAAAGCAGCAGAACCCATAACTGGTGGCGTAACCTGACCACCAAGTGATGCCGCAGCTTCTGTCGCACCGGCCAGAGCAGGAGGAATACCTGTCCTTTTCATAAGTGGGATTGTTATAATCCCGGTTGTAGCAACATTGGAAGTAGAAGAACCGCTGAGCATAGCAAACATACTGCTTGCAACAACTGCCATTTTTGCGGGGCCTCCAACCATAGTCCCGAACCCCCCTTTAGCCATTTTGAGTAGAAGTTCTGCTAGTCCTGTGGCATGAAGAGCTGCTCCAAAAAGAAGAAACATGGCGATATATGTTGAAGAAACTCCGATCGGGGTAGACCACAAACCAATATCAAGAAGATAAAAATGTCTTATAATCATCGAAATATTAAATCCGGGATGATAAAAAACACCGCCTACGAGAAAACCGAATTTACAGTAAATAAATAAAAATATTCCAATTGACATCAGAACCCTGCCGATGGAACGTCTTGTTGCTTCAAGTACACAAAGTATTGTCCAAACACCGAAAATCTGGTCAGGCAGGGTAACAATCCCAGCCCTCATCACAATTGTGTCAGTGTAAATAGCGATATACCAGCATCCGATAATACTTATAAAAATAAAAACAAAGTCATACCAGTATAGCCTATGTTCAATATCTTCATTATGGCTCTTTCTTTTTTTCTTGGTGAAATGTCTTGCTGCAACAAGCCCTGCAGTTATTAAAATAAAATAAGATAAATGCAGCATCAATGTTGCAGTTATTTTATTTACATAGAAAAAAAGAAAAATAGACATATTCAATCCAACCCCAATAAAAAAATAGGGGCCCCAAGGTTCCTTGTTTGATCCGCTGTTTCTATTGGCGGAAAATTTCAGAAAACAGATCAAAAGAGCAAAACAGAGATGAACACTTCTCTGTCTCATCGCTGTGTACATACCGAACATAGCTGTATATAAATGAAATAAGCCAAACATTATTGCTATCACACTAATGGTTAAAAGCCATTTTTTGTCCAGGGTCCTGTATCCTGTAATTTGTTTTTCAAGCTTATCAGATGTTTTCTGAATTACTTCCATCTCCTGCTCTACAGTTAAAGGATCAAGTTTATCGCTCATTAGAGCCTCCATTCTTTATTAAAAAAATATAAAAAATTATTAAAAAGGACTGCTCTTCAGGAACAGCCCTTTAAATCATAAAGAGATAATATTTAACAATCCAGAGGGTATTCTTTTCTTATGATTGCTGCATGAACCATCTGAGTCAAGGTCAAAATGTCAAAGACAGGTTTGTTGATAAGCTTCTGAATATCTCTGGCAAAAGGCGGGAGGTCAGTACATTCAATAAGCAATGCTCCAATATCCGAATTTTCCTCATAAAGTTTTCCTACCTCAAATAAAACCTTTTCTCTAAGAAGATCAATATTTAAATCTGTTCTGGTTCTGTCGATAATGACACTCCGGAATTCTTCATGCTGCATCATACCAGCAACACAGTGAGGAATGTTTTTAGCATTTACAATTTCAAGATAATCCGGGGTAAAACTTTTTTTATCCGCGACAAGAATCCCCAGTTTCTTTCCACCAATCATTTGCGAAATAAGTGGAATCTGCATGATACTTGAAATATACACAGGAACATTAACTTCTGCCGCAATTTTGTTCTGAAGCAGAGCCATAAACCCACAGCTTCCTGTTATAGCTTTAACACCCATCGCTTCAAGTTCTTTTGCGCCTTCAATAAACTTGGGCAGAAGATTTGCGCATTTATCTCGAACAACAATATCAGGTGTCGCTCCTTCCAATACTTTAAATACAACAGGAAAATCATAAGAATGATGATTTTTTATATGGCCTGGTACTTTGTAGTAATAGGACTCAAGAACCAAGATACCAATTTCTGCCCCATAACAATTAGGTCCACCTTTTAAGATCATATTTAACTCCAGATAATTATTTAATTATTCCTTTTTCTTTATAATACTTTACTGCACCCGGGTGTAAAGGAATATTCCCCATCATATTGGTAGCTGTTTCCAGACTGATTTTCTTTGCCTGATCGTGAACTGCCCGAACCTCTTCGATCCCTTTAAACATTCCATCTAGAAAATCATAAACAACCTTGTCCGGGACGGATGAAATTGCGCAGATTGTACTTCCTGTTGTAAATACTTCAACATCTTCGTCCATTCCATTATATGTTCCTGCAGGTATTGTACCAAATCCGTACCAAGGGAATTTTTTACTGAATTCAATTTTATCTTTAACAGGATCTTTAAACCCAAGCAGGTTGATAGGCCTTGAAGAAGCAAGTTCAATTATTCCACTGGCCGGCCATGCAGTAGCATATCCTGCAACATCAAGGTGCCTGTCTTTCATTGCAGCAACCCTTTCAGTATGCGAGAGGGGTCTCCAGTCAACATCTTTTGTTGTAAGCCCGTAAAAAGAAAGTATTTCCTCATACTGTATAAGGTCGCCTGAACCAGGAGATCCAGGTGCTATAGCTTTCCCTTTAAGATCTGCAAAAGTCTTAATCCCGCTATCTTTCCATGAGACTGCCTGAAGAGCTGTTGGGAAAAGGTTGCAAACAAATCTTACATCCTTCCAAGGTTCTTCACCTTTGAAATATTGAGTTCCGCTCCAGGCATATTCATTTATAGCTGTATTGATCATCCCAAATTGATATTCTTTTTGTTTCATTAACCGGATATTTTCTGTTGATCCACCTGAGGCCTGAACTGTGATTTTAGAATCAGTGTACTTGGACACCTGTGTAACAATTGTAGCAGCAACCGGATACCAGCTACCGGTCATTCCTGAAGTCCCCATTACAATTCCTTTGGAATCTGTTGTTTCTACTTTTTCAGCATTGCCTGTCGCGAAAACAATATTGCCAAGCAAACAAAAACTGATAAGCACCATTAAAATTTTTTTCATCTTGTTTCTCCTTTTCTCTTTTTTATTAAAAAAAGACGTTATACAACATCTTTTTCAGTATCCATAAGGTTAAGCAGTTTTCCAATATTTTTCTCCTCAGCCATTTTAAATAATTCTTTGCATAGTGCGACATCGTGAAGACCAAGTCCGAAGTTGTGATCAAGTATGGTTTCATGATCATTCACACGTCCAGGTTTCATACCTGCGACTATCTCTCCGAGCTGAGCATAGGGTCCTGCAGGAAGTTTTGAATAATATCCTTCATTTTCAACATTTGTTTCATAAAACTGTCTCCAGTCATCAACAATAAATTTATCCGCGACAAACGGAAAATCTTTTGTCCATCCGCTTGTGTGAACCGGCATTACAAGAGCACCTTTTTTAACCCACGCCCTGTCAAAAACAGGTTTAGTTATTTTTCCGGTGCAGGTTATAATTATATCAGAATCCCTGATTGCAGCTTCTGCTGTCGACTCAACTGTAATCTCAAGACTGCTTCTATCATTTACATAAGTTTTGAAAGTTTTTATCATATTTACATCAATATCAAAAACTTTTACTTTTTCCAGAGTAGGAATAATCTTTTTCATATTTGCAGCATGTATTCTTCCCTGAATTCCAGTTCCGATAATCGTAAAAGTTTTAGCGTTCCCGGGAGCCAGCCATTTTGCCGCAACCGCAGATACAGCTGCTGTTCTTATTCCTGTAGTCCAGGCACAGTCGAGAATCGCCAATGGAAAACCAGTGGAATCATCATTGATAATATTGACTCCGGTAATTCCCGGAAGTCCCTTTGCCGCATTGGCCGAAAATCCACTTACCCATTTAATACCGGCAGCCTTAAACCTTGGTAAATAAGCAGGCATGGCATGAAAAAAAGATTTTGAATCAGGATGTATAGCTGGTTTTTTTGGATTTACAAAATAACCGTTAGCGTGTTCCACAAGAACTTTTTCGATTATACTTACCACAAAGTCAAATTCTAGATTCATCGAAATGATATCTTCATGTGAAACGTATCTAAGTTGAATAATGCTCATTGTTTTCCTCTTTTTTTAGACTTAAGACAGTTAATCACTCGGATGGAGATACTGCAAATTTTTTTTGAAAAAAGATAATTTATATCTATTTTTTAAATCAAATACATATACTTCTTAAATGATAATAGTTTTTTTTACATGCGATGAAGCTGAGAGGCTGGTGATTATAAATGTTTTTAATTAATCCTGGCACTGTATCTTGTCTACCGTTCAATAGTGAGTAACCAAACTGATTTTAGTGAGGAAACCCTTTCAGGTAAATGTTCGGGGTATATCGATTATATTTTCCAGGTTACAGAAAGTTTTAAGAACTAAATCCCCATAATGAAAAAATACACTTCTTTATACAAGCAAAAAGGATTTGCCATCCCTTTTGCGAAGGTCTTCAGGTTTTAATCCAAGTTCTCTTTCGAGAATAGCCATCACTTGCGGTCCGCAGAAACCGCCCTGGCAGCGGCCAAGGCCCGGCCGGCATCTCCGTTTTACAGCATCCATTGTCCTTGCACCTAAAGGCCGGTGGATAGCCTGTATGATTTCAGCCTCGGTAATTGTTTCACAACGGCAGATAATGTGGCCATAATGGGAATTCTGCTTAATAAGACAGCTTTTCTCATCTAAAGACGCTTCCTTGAAACTTACAATTCTTCTACGCTTGCGTATATAACCATTCCGCCGTTCCAGCACCAGGCCAGCATCCTGCATATACTGCATAACATATTTGGCAATAGAAAGACTGCCTGTAAGACCGGAAGAACGGATTCCGGAAATACCGACATAGCCGGGTACTTTTCGGGAAACAAGGATATTATACCCCTCAGGATCACGGGCAGGACGCAACCCGGTAAACTGTGTTATTGTATCTTCGATATGAAGATCAGGCACCATTTGTTTGGCCGTAGCTATCAGTTCCTGAAAACCGTCAAATGTTGTTTTTTTATCATCCTTGTCTTGAAGATCTTCCGCAGTAGCGCCCAGAAGTATATTACCTTCCGAAGTTGGAACAACATTTGCACCCCGCAGTGTCGGAGAGGGGACAAGTCCTATGATATGTTTGACTTTCACACTGGTTTCCCTGTCCAGCAAAATAAAATGACCTTTCCTGGGATAAATCTTAAAATCGCATTCTCCCACCATCTTTGCAATTTCATCACAATAAAGCCCAGCTGAGTTAATAACCCATTTGGCTTTAAATTCTCCTTTTGTTGTAATAACTTTCTCCATTACTCCATTATTGACTTCGATATCCAGAACTTTACAATCGAGAAAAAATTCAACACCGTTTTCAGCCGCATTTTCCGCCTGGGCAATTATATACTCAAAAACATTAACATGCGATGTACGGGCGTCATATATACCTGCTAATACTGCGGGATTAATATTTGGTTCCATTTCGAGAATTTCTTCGCGGGTTACTGGCTCGAGATCCTGAACATTATTGTCGAAACCCTTTTTAAGCATTAAAGGAATTCTCTCTTTCTGTTCCTCATTGATTGCTATTATTAACATGCCGCAATGGTTTATTGGTATATCAAGATCTTCGCAAAGCTTGTATGACATCGGCTTTGCAGCTGGAGCAATTTTCCCTTCCAGTGTAAAAGGCGGTACTGAATATTCTGTGCTTATAAGACCTGTACAGGACTTTGAAGCATCACCGCCTATATCATCTTTCTTGTCAATAACGATGACTTTTAGTTTATATTTGGAAAATTCACGAGCCAGGGCAATCCCTACCGCTCCAGCACCGATTATTAATATATCTGAATTATACACGATAATCATTTCTCCTTATTGATAGACATACAGGTAACTATATCTATACCTGTGCCAAGAATGTCTGAAATTATTACCTGATTTATTTTCACCGGGGCTTCTATGGAAATCTTTTTGATTGCTTTCATACACTCAAAAATAATTTCTTTCGGAATCGGTTTTGTAGACCTCACTGGCATCATTCTTCTTCCATACGCTGCAAGAAGCTTTACTGAAGATGTAAGAATTCTGCAGGGATTGATAAACTCACGTTTTGAGTATTCATACCCTCTTTTGCAGAGGTTATTGTTTATCTTGATAATTCCCGTCCCTTCTTCTTCAACCTTTATTCTGCATCCTCGGGGACAAATAATACAGATTATCTCTTTTACCATTATGCAATCTCCCTTACACTGACTTTTATAGGTGTAGCAAGTCTGGAAATATCGTTTTTATTAATCAATATAGATTCAATTTCGCCGGGATTTACAGCAACAGCTTTGTGTTTGTAAATACAGCTCCCATCTGCTTCTGCTATTATCTCTGTATCTTTCATTGGAGAAAGCACTCTAAAAAAAAGCTTTACATCCTCCTCTTTATCAACAACAATTTTCTTAGGGCAGACATATCTGACATTATTTCCAGTGTTAACTTCAACGACTCTGCCTTCCTGAAGTTTTCCTTTTGCAAATAACGCGGCATGCATACCTGCGTTTTCACTTTCTCGGGAAACGTTATCAACGAGATCATTCACGTGAAGCACATTTCCGCAGGCAAATATTGAATCAACATTTGTCTGCATATACTGATTAACCTCAGCACCCCTTGTAATTTCCGACAGCTTGATACCTACTGTTTTTGAGAGTTCATTTTCCGGAATAAGCCCTACCGAAAGCAGAAGCGTATCGCATTCAATGTCAAATTTTTTAACCATTATCGGCTTGCAGTCAGTATCAACCGGAGCGACAGTTACGCTTGTAATCCTGTCTATTCCTGTAATATCGATTATTGTATGTGACAGCATTAAAGGAATATTAAAATCGTTTAGACACTGAACCAGGTTTCTCGTCAGCCCTGCGAGGTAAGGAAGTATTTCCACAACTGCTTTTACAGTTCCACCCTCTAGGGTAAGACGTCTTGCCATAATCATTCCGATATCGCCTGAACCAAGTATGACAATATTTTTACCTACCATATCACCGTAAATATTCAAAAGCTTTTGTGCTGTCCCGGCAGTGTAGATACCTGCCGGGCGCATACCCGGTATCATTAAGTTAGCCCGTGTTCTTTCGCGGCATCCCATAGCCAGAACATAAGCCCCAGCCATAATATTAATCATCCCTTTTTTCCCTACACAATAAAGATTATTACCCCTGAATTCGAGTGCCATTGTTTCGGATAAAAATTCTATTTTCAGTTTTACTGTCTGATCTATAAAGCGTTGCATATATTCAGGCCCTGTCAATTCACGGTTAAAATAACTGAGACCGAACCCTGGATGAATACATTGCTGAAGGATCCCCCCCATATGGCTGTCTCTTTCTATGATAACTACTTTTTTTGCTCCTGTTTTTTTCGCGGAAACTGCCGCGGACAGACCTGCAGGTCCAGCACCAATTACTGCAACATCACAAACCAGCTCTTCCATATAAAACACTCCTGCAAAAAATCAAACGTAACTTTTAGATAAATAAACTGTCTGTTTATTTATCTACTAATCAAACACAGCGGATAAAACTTCTGAAGTTTTACGCCTATGTATACACTTCCGTATTATCAGGCTATTACTTGTAAATTATCCTTTATAATGAAGAGGTAATCAATTATTACTGATTATTTTACGTGATTGATTAATATTGTTTATGAGAATCATTTACAATATTTAAATTGACCTCGCATCAAACTCTCTTTTCTGCTGATCAACTGCAAGCTTCATACCTGTGGGAGTGGTTGTCGTACCAATACCTTTGCAGCCGCAAATAATCTTCCCTACCTTGAGAAGAGCATCGCACATTTCTCCAAATGGAATTACAGCGTCAAAACCTGCCACAACCGTGTTGGCGCTTACTACAGCAGTAGCTGTGGCGCTCATGTTTCTTGCAATACACGGAACCTGAACCAGCCCGGCAACAGGATCACACACAAGCCCCAGGAGACTTTGAAGAGAAAGTGAGGCAGCATCGCAGGACTGCTTGACCGTACCGCCCATCATTTGAACTAAAGCCCCGGATGCCATCGCGGCTGCACTACCTATTTCAGCCTGGCAGCCGAATTCCCCACCGGAAAAACTGTTGTCTTTTGCCATGCAGACACCTATTACTCCGGCGGACAGAAGTGCTTTGACAACCTCTTTTCTTTCAGAGCAGAAATACTCACCAGTACTGTAAATTACAGCCGGAACTATCCCTGCCGAACCTCCTGTCGGTATACAGACAATAAGGCCGGCGGCATTGCTGTATTCCATAACAGCCAGAGAAACCGGAACCGCGATATCAAGGATTCCCATGGGAACAGTTTTTGGTTTTTCTGAATTTTCCGTAAACCGACTAAGCATCTTTCCCGCTTTCGGAGTTACAATACCATTTATTTCAAAACACCCTTCTTTTCCTTTAATAATTGATTTATTAATTATTTCCCATAAATGATCTGCATAATCAAAAATCTCACTGCTCGTCCATCCGGTTACCGCTGATTCATACATTACCGCCGCTTCCCACAACGAATAGTTATTTTCTTCAATATATTTCATCATTTCATCATAGGAAGAAAAAGGAAGTTCTGTGTTATTGCGGTATACTGCCGGATAAACAGGGCCCAGGCAGGAGATATTCCCCGATCCGGTAATATTCTTCAATTCTTCCAGAAAATCCGGTTGAAACGGTAAATTGCTTTTTATCCCCAAAAGTGAAACTTTGCCGCTACCTTTCGTAAAATATAATTCGACCTTTGTTGTAATTTTTTTCTTCAAGGTATCAGCAATATTACGCAATTCTTTTTCTGTTTTTCTGCTGAAAAAAACTAGAATCTCATGGCAATCCCCACGCAATTCAAGAGAGCAGTCATCGATTTCAAGTAGCACAACTGTACCTCCGCCTGTCGAATCAGCAATAATATGATGAATATTATTTCCCTCTTTGTCTGCGATCAGAATATTCATCCCCTTCATGGTTCCTGTGCCTTGCCAGCTTTCAGTATCAAAAGAAAACTTAATTCCTTCATCTTCAGCATTTTTATAGGCACTGAAAAAATCAGGCACTTCGCAGGGTTTTCCCAGTAGCCCGTTTATAAATGCCAAATCGCTTTTCATACCCAGAAAGGTTCTTTTGAAGCTTGTTGAAGCAGCAAGCTTAATGTCAAATTTTAATGGATATGAAGATTTTTCAACCTGACTCAAAAGCTGTCTTAAAAGAGACCCTATGCGAAAAGGGGCCGCCGTATTTGAACTCGAAGGGCCGATTGCAACAGGACCAAGGACATGATTAAAAATTGAAGGATTTGTTTTCATTTTATTCTCCATAAGGCAGGAAACTCAGGATTAATACTGTTACCGGGTAATCCCCATTTCTTTTATTGCTTTTTTATTGTAATCACCGCACCACTCTTCAATCTCATCAAAAACCTGCCTCAAAGATGAGGAAATATACTTTTCCTTGTGATAAATAAGATAGTAATGACGATATAACCCGCCTTTAATCGGAATAATTCTGGGGTTTCTGTTTGTAACATAACTTTCTGCGACATGCCTTGATAAAATCGATATTCCCAGATTGTTCTTTATAAGCTCTATAATCGGTTTAATTAAATCAATCTCTTCAATTATGTTAAACTTTATATTGTGCATCTCCGTGTATTCATTAATAACAATTCTCGATGTTCCTGATATCTCATGCATAATCATATTCTGATTTTCAAAATCCAGTGGATTTATTACAGCTTTCCCGGAAAGCGGATGGTCAGGATGGCATATTACGCACAGAGAATCTCTGATAAGAGGTTTTACGACAAGTTTTGAATTTTTAACTTTGAGGGCAACAACACCAAAATCTGTTTCCATGTTTTCTACTTTTTTAATGATTTCACTGCTTTTTGCCGACATAAGCTGGATAAAAATATTGGGATATTTCCGGTTGATATTCAACAGTATCTTATCAAAATAATATTCTGAGAAGGGAAAAGTCGCGAATACACTGACATTTTCGCTGAATGCATTTTGATTGTCTGAAATAATATCTTCAATCTCTTTCTTTAAGGAAAAAAGCTGTTCACATTTAGGATAAACAGCTTTTCCCGCTTGAGTAAGAAATATTTTTTTCCCAATAATCTCAAAAAACTGTATTCCGCATTTTTCATGAAAATCTTTAATCTGAAGGCTTACTGCAGCCTGTGATATATTGAGTTCTTTTGCGGCTTTGGTAATTGAATTAAACTTTGAAATATTATAGAAAATATGCAAATGATGCAGGTTTAAGTTCATAATCAGTCTTTTTTATTTTGATACCCAAAATTTACTGTATAATAATCTTTCTTGAACTTTTCACTCCATTTTTCAAACTGATCAATAACTTGTTTCATGGAGGGTGATAAGTATTTTTTCCGGTGATAGATAAGATAAAAATAACGACAAAGCCCTCCATGAATTGGAATTGCCTTGATGCTTCCGTTATCAATATATTCTTTAGCCATATATCTGGATAGAATTGATATTCCGACATTATCTTTTACAAGTTCCAGCACCGGTCTTATCATGTCAATTTCTCCAATAACATTCAACCTTATATTATTTTGTTTTACATAATCATTGATCAATACTCTTGTAGTTGAACCTTCCTCGTGAAGGATCACGTTGTGTTTTTCAAAATCATGTGAATGAATAATCACCTTGTCAGCCAGTTCATGATCAGGAGAACACATTAATGAAAGAGAATCCATCAGAAGGGTTTTTGCAATCAAATTCGAATGTCTGGGATCTTTTCCAACAATTCCCATATCTGTTTCAAGATTTGCCACTTTTTTAATTATTTCGTCTGATTTAGCTGTAAGAAGTGAGATATAGATAGCTGGAAACTGCTTATTGATATTCATAAATATTTTGCTAAAATAATATTCTGTTACAGGCGATGTGGCATGGATATTGATTACTTCATTATAAGCTTGTTTGTTGCCAATTATCAGCTCCTCAACATCCTTAATTTGTAAAAACAGCTTTTCACACTGAAAATACAACGTTTTTCCGAAAGGTGTAAGATATATTTGTTTACCGATAATTTCGACAACCCTGACACCGCATGATTTCTGGAAGTTTTTTAATTGAAGACTTACTGCAGATTGACTGATATTAAGCGCATTTGCAGCTTTTGTTATTGATAGATGTTTGCCAATATAGTAGAAAAGTTTCAAATGATGAATATTAATGTCCAACATCTATTTCCTCCATAATAAAATGAATATAATAATTGATAACTTTTTATGATAATCAAGAATATAATTTTTTATATTTTTATAGATAAATGAAATAAAGTTTTAAATACTTAGGATATCATACAAAGATAATTACTTCAAACACTTCCTTGATATGAATTTTAAAATACTATACGTATTCCGGACTGTAATGATTGACACCTAATTTCATACGTTTAATTAAAACTGTGTAAATGCAGTATTCTAAATAGTCTTAAAAAGGCAAAAGATAAAGACTGTGCAGTATTATGATGAATAAAGAACGTTTAGAAGAATTGGACGCAGAGCTGAGAAAAGGGGTCAAGAGTGAATCAGATTTGGCAAACCCTTTAGGGTCGCTGATAAAATTAGCAATTGAGAAAGCACTTAATGCTGAATTAGATAACCATTTAGGTTATGAAAAGCATTCAAGCCAGGGCCGTAACAAACTGAAGAGCCGTAATGGCCGTACAGGCAAAAAAGTAATAACTGATTCCGGAGAACTTGAAATAGGAACACCACGGAATCGGGATCGTGACTTTGAACCGCAAATCATTCACAAAGATCAGCGCAGATTTTTTTCTACCATTATTTCTAGCAGCTATAATTTATTATGAATAAAATTAAGGGATATTAAAATTAATTCTTTATAATGTAAGGATTTATAAATAGCGAGCGAAGGGAATCGAACCCTCGGCACAAGCTTGGGAAGCTTGGGTATTACCATTATACGACGCTCGCAGAAAAATCAGCAAAAGCAACTGTTCCAGTTACCTTTACCATAGATTAAACCATAATATCAGAAACAGGGCTATACTATCACATTACTTTTTTATTGTAAAATAAATTAATTCCTTGTCAACCGCTGTAATCACAAGGGAAGTTCCTTCTTCTTCAAAATAGGGAATTGCAATTACTCCACCCTTGTGCTTCATGCTGAATACTTCACTCCTCTCCCCTTCCGGAGTAATTTTTTCAAGTTTTAAAACTACAGATACAGGATATTCAGGGAGTGTTTTTTCAAGTATGCCGAATATCCTCCTTTCAGATTTTTCAGGAGGTGTTATTACAAACTGCATGATTGTTCCAAGGGGAACATGCACACCGCTCTGCGGTTTCTGCTGGACAACAGTCCCTTTTACTTCATTTTTTTTTGCTTCCCTCTGGGTGAAAAGAAACGGTATGTTGAATTCTGCAGCTTTTTTCATGGCGCTCATAAAATCAAGAGAAGTAAACATCGGGGCTTCATAAGTCTGCCCCTCAGGGCCGCGGCTGACAACCAGGCTGAGTTCTGTGAGGCCGGCCAGGTCTGTGCCGGGAAGCGGCTTCTGCTCAAGTATTGTCCCCTCCGGTTTGCTGCTGTAAATTCTCATCACAGGTTCTTTTATTTTCAGCAGCGGCCCGTAGGTATTGAAAAGTGTTTTAAGATGGGTTTCAAGATCATTCAAATGCCATCCTGTATAATTCTCAACCTTGTCAATGATGGAACCTTTGCTTACCCTCATCACTATCTGGCTTCCGGCTTTTCTTATTGTTCCGGGATTGGGATCCTGCTCTATTACATTACCCTTATCTGCAGGATCAGAAGAGTATTTCAACTGAATCCGGCTGTTAAGTCCCCTGTCCTGAAGCGCAATGAGTGCTTCCTCAAGCTTCATTCCTGAAACATCGGGAACCATGACCTCTTCCGCCCCTTTAAGAACAATCATGAAAGCAAGAGATGATGAGATTATCATGAATAAAAGGATACCGGTAATAACATATATCATAATCTTGAAAAATCTCGTGTTCTGATCGTCAGTTCTGTCTGGCAGTATCCTTTTTAATTTTTCAAGCCAATTGAGCATATTCATCTCCAGTATCTTAACGGTTTTATTTATTCCTGAAGCCCGGCGAGCCTTGATCCGGAAAAATCCCTTGCGCCGTTTAAAAAAGATTTAAAATCCATATTATTTTTGGACTGAGGCTTCAATTCAGTTACAGCAAGAAATCCTTCTCCTGTTTTTATCAGAATTCCATCTTTCCTGTCTATACCTGCGACAGTGCCTGGAGGAATATCCGAAGATCCCGTATCCAAAGCATTTATTGGTACATGACATTTTGTTATTGCAATCAGTTTCCCGTTCCAGTATGTAAAGATACCGGGCCAGGGATGATAAGCCCTTGATTTTCTTTCTATCATTACCGCGCTTTCACTCCAGTCGATAAGCCCGTCATTTTTTTCTACAAGCCGGCAGTATGTCGCACAGCTTTCATCCTGAGGGGAAGAGGTATAATTGCCTGATACAATATCTGCAAGCAGTTTTAAAATCATTTCAGCACTTTTGACAGAGACTGTTTCTGAAAGCGACTCAAGCGTTTCATCACCTCTTAAGGGCAGGGTTATCTGAGCGAGAATATCTCCGCTGTCCATTTTCAGGGCCATTCTCTGAATTGTTATGCCGGTTTTACTCACGCCTGATAAAATAACCGCATTAAGCGGTGACGGCCCCCGGTAGAGGGGAAGGAGGGACGGATGAATATTAAGGACTTCCCTGCCAAAAAGAGAGAGGAAATCCTTTTTAAATATTTTTCCGTAGGCGAAAGTAACGAGGACATCAGGGGAAAGAGCCCTGACAGAATCAATAAAATCACTGTCAGGTTTTTCCGGCTGAAAAACGGTAAGTCCCAGTGAAAGGGCTTTTTCTTTAACGGGGGATTGTTTTAAAAGGCCTTTTCTTCCTGCAGGACGGTCAGGATTTGTAAGCACCCCGCACACTTCGTATCTGCCGGCAATAGCTTCCAGTGACTTTACAGCAATTTCAGGTGTACCTGCAAAGAATATTTTCATTATTCCCTTGTTTTTTTGTTATAGAGGGCAAGCAGCCTCTCACGCTGTTTTTCATTCAGCCGGTCGGGAAAAAGTATACCGTTTAAATGGTCAAATTCATGCTGAATTACCCTGGCAAGGACATCATCTGCATCAAGACGGAATACCCTGCCATCAAGACCCCAGGCCTGTATCGTCACAGCGGATGGCCGAGATACATTTGCCCACACACCAGGAATACTAAGGCACCCCTCTTCATAAAGTTCCATCTCCTGTGATGTCTGTATAATATCAGGATTTATAAAAACCCTGACCATATCTCCCGGCGCCCTGGTAATAAAAAGTCTTTTTTTTACCGCAACCTGGGGAGCGGCAAGGCCTATTCCGCTCTTTTTATCAAGTGTCTCTATCATTTCATCTACAAGCGTCTTTATGTCGCCGTTAATGTCTGCGACAAGCGCCGCTTTTTCTGTCAATATTTCATTTCCGATTGTAATTACATCAAGCATCAGTATAACCTTTTCTTAATTAAGAACATGTAAATTTCCGTCTATAGAATTGTCTTAATGCAGAAAAAACGAATTCTTATCTTAGATTAATAAAACTGAAAGTCATTGTCAATAAAAAACCTGTTTTCTGCTTTAGATTGCTACATAAGTGAAACAGGATCCACATCTATCTCCATGTAAACTCCGCCGCTGAGCTTTATTCTTTCCGTTGAAAAAAGAACGCTGCTGCGGGCAAAATGAAATTCAGGCGATAAAACAAGAATGTGATATCTGTAGTTGCCGGCAAGGAGCGAAACAGGACACTCCGCAGGGCCAAGGATCCTTATATCGGGCAGAGGTGAATTGCCGGTACTTACAGATCTCTCTCTTAGTGATTTTAAATAGAATAAAAGCAGCTGTGAGAAATCATCTGCGGAACCGGACGCCTTTTTTCTGTCTTTAGCCCTGAAAACTACCCTGATTACTCTTGTAAAAGGGGGAAATCCCATCATTTTCCTGTTTTCTATCTCGGCTTTATAGAATTCCCCTACTCTCCTTTCAGCAGCAAACTTTATCGCGTAATTAGACGGCCTGTATGTCTGGATCATCACCTTCCCGTCTGCGGAAAACCGGCCTGTCCTTCCCGCTACCTGAGTAATCAGGGAAAAGGTTCTTTCCGCCGATCTGAAATCGGGCAGCTGGAGAGATGTATCTGCCATAATAATACCAATCAGTTTTACGCCGGGAAAATTAAGCCCTTTTGCTATTATCTGGGTGCCGAGAAGGATATCTATTTCTCCTTTTTTGAATCTGCTGAAAATATCTTTCAAGTCGCCGCTTTTTTTTATGCTGTCGCTGTCAAGCCGTTCCACCGTCAGATAGGGAAACAGTGCGTTGATATCGGATTCTATCTTTTCAGTCCCGAAACCTGAGTATCCTACCTCAGGCGATCCGCATGAAGGACATGTCTTTGAAGGTTTTTCCGAATAGCCGCAGTAATGGCAGATAAGCCGCTCCTGTTCCCTGTGATAGGTAAGAGCGACGGAACACTGCCTGCATTTAAGCTCATAACCGCAATTGAGACAGTGGTAGTAATAAAAAAATCCCCTTCTGTTAAGAAAGAGAATGACCTGTCCTTTTTTTGCTGTTGTATCTCTTATCTCCTGCGCAAGCTGATTCGATATGGAACTTTTTTCCCGGTTCATGTCGATAATCTGCACCGGGGCAAAGCTTCCGCCTGCCGCAGCTTCGGTAAGCTGGAGTTTTTCAAGTTTTCCATTCATCATCAGATGCCAGGCTTCAACTGACGGAGTTGCACTTCCCATAATAAGCTTACCGCCTGATAGTGATATCCTGTGCATTGCTACCTGCCGCGCATGGTAGCGTGGATTTGATCCTGCCTTGTAGGTCCCTTCATGCTCCTCATCTATGATGATAAGTGCCGGGTCCCTGACTGGTGCAAATACAGCGCTTCTTGCGCCAAGGACGACCTTTGCCTCGCCGCTCTGTATCCTTCTCCACTGCGACAGTTTCTGTGAAGGGGTCAGGCCTGAATGGATAATTGCGATGCTGCCTCCGAACCGCTGAGCTGCAAATTCAGTAAGCTGATGCGTTAGCGCTATTTCAGGGACAAGATATATTACGCTTTTATTTTCTTTTACAACTTTCTCAGCGATCTGAAGATAGACTTCAGTCTTTCCCGATCCAGTAATTCCGTAAAGGTAAAAATACTTTTCACTGCTTTCAAGAATTTTATCAACAGCATTCTGCTGTCCTGTGTTAAGCAGCACCCCGGTGTATAAATCATCCTTCCCGTCAATTATTTCAAAATCCTTTTCCCTCCTGCCTGAGGGAATCATAGAGAAAAGAGCTTCGCCGGGTGAGCATAAATACATCCCGCTTATCCATTTTGAAAGATCATAAAACTGATCATCAAAAAGAGGTTCGTCATCAATGATTCTGTCAATTTCCTTGATTTCAAAATCTGTTTCAGGTTTATCCACAAGTATATTGACGATAAACCCGGTAAGTTTGCGCCGTCCGAATTCAGCTGATATCCTTAAGCCTGTTTTTACTTTACCCGGATCAGTAGAATCCGGTATTGAGTAATAAAATGTAGAGTTAATCGGTAAATTAAAAACAGCTTCGATATACATCAGCTTATCCTGAAGATGAATCAGGATCACTGTCGAGAATTCCCCTGAGAAGCCTTAAGTCGTCCCACACCGGTCTTCTGTATTTTTCCCTGTCACGGAGAACTGCACTTGGATGATATGTTACAACGACAGGTATACCGCTGTAGCTGTAGACTTTGCCCCGGAGCCTTCCGATTCCTTCTTCCACGCCTGTTATTGACCTGCTTGATATGCGTCCCAGAGTAAGAATAGCTCTGGGCCTGAGTATTTTTATCTGCCTTTCGAGATAACTTCTGCATGAGAATATTTCATCAGGCAGGGGGTCCCTGTTTCCCGGGGGCCTGCATTTTACTACATTTCCGATAAAGCAGTCTGATTTCCTGTCAAGCGCTATCGCTTCAAGCCACTTGTCAAGATACTTTCCTGCAGCGCCCACAAACGGAATCCCTGTCGCATCCTCTTCTGCACCCGGCCCTTCCCCTATAATCATTACATCTGGATTAATGGAACCTGCACCCGGGACAGTATTTCTTCTTTCCCTGCAAAGAATACACTTCCTGCAAAGGGAGACTTCAGACGCGATATTTTCAAGCGTGTCACACTCCGGTGAAGATAAAGAGCCGGCAGTACATGGTTCTGTTCCGGGTCCATCAGCTGAAGCAGAAGGGACATAATCCTCTCTTCCAGGTCTCCTGAAGCCGTATTTATAGCAGTCTTCAAAATCGCTTAATGTATTCCACAAATCAGATATAATTTTTTTCACAGGCATGTGTCCCCTGTATAATGGACTGAGTCAAGAAAAAGGCCGTAGGCCGGCGCAGTAGTACCTGCTTTTGATCTGTCTTGCGATTTCAGTATCTCCCTGAAATCCTCAGGGGTGCCGCCGCTGGTATAAAGATGAATAATTGTTCCGGTAATGGACCTTACCATTTTCCTTAAAAACCCGCTGCCTGCTATTTTATAAACAATAAACGGATATTCAGGATAAAATACAGAGCTGAAGATTTCCCTTACCATTGAGACATGTTCCTCCATCGGGGATGAGAATGATGTAAAATCATGAATCCCTTCGATAATTGACGCATAGCTGTTAAGAGCATTTATATCAAGGGGTTTATTAACATACATTGCAATGCTCCTTTCCCACGGGGTCATGGGCATTTTATCTCCAAGATAGTATTTATACACCCTTTTGACAGCATCATATCTGGAATTGAATGAAGGAGATTCTTCCCTGCTTTCAAGTATTCGTATATCGTCCGGCAGAAGACTGTTAAGCGCAAGTGAAAATTTCCCGGAAGGAATGGAATCAAGCTGTGTCCTGAAATTTGCCACCTGTGCCCTTGCGTGAACACCGGAATCCGTTCTTCCTGCCCCGGTTATCTTTATATCGCTCTTATGGATAATGGAAAGGGCTTTTTCTATCTCTCCCTGTACCGTCTTATCGTTTTTCTGTATCTGCCAGCCGGCGTAATTTTTGCCATAATAGGCTATAGTGAGTTTTATATTGCGGAAAACATCAGTCATCAGTTTCTTTAAGTTCAACCTTTATTTTTTCATAAAGCGATTTCGCGTTATCGAGAATTGCGGCAGGCTTGTTTTTTGATGCTTTGCCCATTCCGAAAATCCTTGCAACTATCCTTTTTGCGTCGGCCAGCGATGCATTGCGCTTTATTTCATCATCTTTGGGAGCAAATTTATGCTGCAGATATGCTCCCATATAAAGAACGCCGTCATATCCGTAATTCTTGTCAAGATCGGGGCCCAGTGTCCTTGCTCCCCCTATCCCTTCAGACCCGTCCTGTTCGCCCTGTATGGCTTTGATATAATAAAACCTGGCCTTTCTGTAAAAAACTGTAGCAAGGTAATCATAATTTTCATCAGGATATTTGGCATGGAGATCATTGCAGATCCACGCGGCACGCAGGCTGTAGATTCCCCCTTTGATGGACGGGCTCATATCCCTGGGGAATACTTCAAGGGCGCTTAAGGCCAGATAATATGAACAGACCCCTTCTATCAGGGTCCTTGGAGATTTAAAATCAACCTGGGGAAATACTTCACCGAGAGAGATCAGTCTTTCTTCTGCTTTGGATTTAAGAAGTTTTGCATGCTGTTCCTTTATTTCGGTAAAATCACCCGGAGAAGAGGCAAATAAACAGGCCGGGCACACAACAATATAATAAATAAGGGGATTTACCTCTCCGTACTTCTTGGAAGGGATGTAAAGACGCCTCAGCTCTTCTGTTAGCTCTCCGGCATTCAGCCTGCCGCTTCCTGTCATCATCTCTTCTTTATTGAATTTTTCACCGCAGACCGGACAGATAGTCTCAGTTTTGGCGAAAAATGTTACAGTCTGCCTGTTTTCGCTCATAATCAGCTCTCAATAACAACAACAGCAACCGCGTTGTCTGTTTCGTGTGTAAGGGAAAGATGTATACTTCTGCCTCCCGATCTTTCATAGGCAGCTTTTGCCTTGCCGTATAAAATAATACCCGGTTTTCCGTTTACATTGTTTTCCACCTGAATCTCCTTTAGGGAAATCCCCATCAGACCTGTTCCAAGCGCTTTCCCGAATGCTTCTTTTGCCGCGAATCTTGCCGCAAGCGCCATGGCAAAGGAAGCGCCCCTTGAATTGGCAGCTTCAATCTCTTTTTCATGGAAATACCTTTTCATCAGCAGAGGCCTTACTATCCATCGTTTCATTCGGTCAATTCTTACTATATCTATTCCAATACCGCGGATCATTGATATCTCCTGTTTCTTGTGACATAAACTCTCATGGTCTCCGGCGCCAGCCCGAGTACATTAACCTCTCCGTCAACTTCACCGATAGAAGCTGTTACCGGCAGATTATATACTCCCGGAATTGTAACATTCTTCATATCAATGTTAAGGGAGCAGTTTTCCCGGTCAAGAGATTCCACTATTCCCCGTTCAGCTTCTATCTTAATACTTCCGCTGTGAAATTCAAGTTCATATATCATACTAATATCATTGTTTATTATTTCAATCTCAACCGGGGCGATATTTTTAATAATCAGGGCTTTCTCTATTTTTCCGCGGAATTGTACTTCATTTCCTCCGATAAATTTTATCAGATTCTCATTAAGATCAATTCGGACAGGCAGCATAAAGCTTTCCTTCCTTCCATCCATGCTTATGCTTTCTGTTTTAAGTATTGTAACCTTCTCCATGAGACTTGCAGGACCTTCTACCGATATATTGTCCGGAGTTACTGTATAGCTTACAAGTTCATAGTTTTCCGCCGGGAACCCTTTGATGACAGGGATTACATCAAGATTTTTAACAATTTTTTCTTCGATTTTCAGATATATTTCCCCCGGTTCAACCCTTATTTCAAGGGGATCTGCATAGAGAGCGTTTCCGCTTTTTTTTATTTTGACAGGTTCCCGGTAAACGCCGCTTTTTTCCCAGGGAGAAAAATCCACCTCGGCGGAAATATCTTTTTCACTAATCAGGGATATACTGTCTTCGCTTCCCCTTAGAGAAACCCTCACTTCAGTAGGATGAAGTTCCGCAGCTATAAAACCGCTGTTAAGGACAACATTCAGGGGAATATTTATATAACGGATTTCCGTAGTATTGATTTTGTAAAAATAGAAAAGCAGAACTGCGAGGGCAATTGACATGATCTTGGCAGGCCAGTTGCGGATAAGTATCTCAAATGCTTTCTTAATCTTCAATTTCTACCCCTTCTTTATCCCGCTCTTCCTTGTCTTTAATGCTGAGCAGGTTCCTGAGTGTCCGTGTAAGATCTTCTTTTTCAAGGTCATAATAAAGACTTCCATCGCTTGCTACCGATATAGCGCCGGTTTCTTCAGATACTACAAGTATCACTGAATCTGTTGTTTCCGACAGCCCTATCGCAGCCCTGTGGCGTGTGCCGAAACTTCTCTTTATGTCAAGCTGTTCAGAAAGAGGAAGGAAACAGCCTGCGGCAGTGATTCTGCTTCCCTGTATAATTACCGCTCCGTCATGCAGAGGCGTATCTTTTCCAAAAATAGTCAATATGAGATTAGATGAAATATCAGCATTAAGCCTTGTTCCTGATTCAATAATATTCTTGAGCCCGATTTCTCCGACAAAAACAATCAGACAACCTCTTCTCATTGTTGAAAGTATTTCAGCTGCATTGAGAATTGTATCAATTTCATAAGGCCTTGATGCTGCTGAAAACCTCAGAAACCTTCCCTGTCCGAACCTTGTGAAAAGGTTTCTTATCTCAGGCTGAAACACAATGGCAATAATTATGACAAGCACTGTACCCAGTTTGTTCATTACCCATAGCAGTGTTTCAAGTTTCATGAAGTATGCCATAGCGTAAAGCATTGCAACCAGCACACTTCCCTTAATCAGCTGTATTGCCTTTGTATGAAGCAGGATCTTGTATACCTGATAAATCAGAAAAGCAATTATTGCTATATCAACAAAAGGCCTTATAAATGATAAAAATTTTTCAAACCCGGTTAAAAATTCCAAATCGTTTAACTCTCCCCGCAGATACCGGAACCCCAGGCCCCGGATGCCATTAAAATCTTTATCGTATCAAGTGTTTGCCCGACATCGTGAACCCTTAAGATATCAGCTCCGTTTAAAAGAGCAATAAGCCCTGCGGCAAGGCTGCCGGCGAGCCTCTCTTCCTGGTTTTTACCGGTAATTGATCCTATGAAAGATTTTCTTGAGTGCCCTACCAATACAGGAAACCCTGTTTTCCTGAAAAAAGCAATATTTTTTATTATTTCAATGTTATCTTCTGTCCTTTTGCCGAAACCGATACCGGGATCAATCACTATATTATCCTTTTCAATCCCGCTTTCAAGCGCAAAGTTTATCCTCTTCTCAAGTTCTTCAAGGATCTCAGCTGCCGCATCGGTATAATAAGGATTATCCTGCATATCCTGAGGGGTCCCTCTCTTATGCATCAGGATTATGGTGCACTTTGCATCTCTCACAACTGCGGCAAGTGCCGGATCATCTTTCAATGCTGAAACATCATTAATTATTGCGGCACCCGAATCTATCGCAGCCGCTGCTACCCTGCTTTTCCTTGTATCAACTGAAACCGGGATTGAAAATTCCGAAACAATTTTCCTTACAACCGGGATCACCCTCTTTATTTCCTCTTCTTCATCCACATAGCCGGACCCGGGCCGGGTCGACTCTCCGCCGATATCGATTATATCTGCCCCTTCTGAAATCATCATCCTGACAGTTTCGATTGCTTCATTTAAACTATATTTCCGGCTATTAACGAAAAAGGAATCAGGGGTGCAGTTGATTATTCCCATTATCAATGGTCTTTTAACGCGGTTAATCAGTTCCTTGATATTATGCATCTTCTGAAAATTATAAATATAAAATTACTATATCTCAATACCTGATTTTCAATTTCAATATTGAGATTATTGTGGATTAATTACCTTTTTTCGTGATATAAAGGATCAGAGGTGTTTACTCATGTCGCTCAGCAAAATGCGGAATATTGGAATTATGGCACACATTGATGCCGGAAAAACGACTACTACAGAAAGAATTCTTTATTATACAGGTAAAAGCCACAGAATCGGTGAGGTTGATGACGGGGATGCTACCATGGACTGGATGGAACAGGAACAGAACAGGGGCATTACAATTACAGCAGCCGCTACAACCTGTTTCTGGAAAGATTATCAGATTAACATTATTGACACTCCCGGGCATGTAGATTTTACGGCGGAAGTAGAAAGATCTCTCCGTGTCCTTGACGGCGGGATTTCAATTTTCTGCGCTGTCGGCGGTGTTGAACCTCAGTCGGAAACAGTGTGGCACCAGGCAGACAAGTATCATGTCCCGCGTATCGGATTTATCAATAAAATGGACAGGATAGGTGCTGATTATTTTGAGGTTCTTGATGAAATAAAGGAAAAACTTGGAGGGAATCCTGTACCGCTCAATATACCGATCGGCAGCGAAAGCGATTTTGAAGGGGTTGTCGATATTCTCGGAAAAAGGGAGCTCAGATGGGACAGGGATACCAACGGTACTGCAATAATTGAATCTGAAATACATGAAACAAGGATAGGCCTCTATGAATACTGGAAAGAAAACCTTCTTGACAGGCTTTCATCGCATTCCGATGAAATAACAGAGCTCTATATAAGCGGAGAGGAAGTCCCTCTGGAGCTTCTCAAGTCAGTGATAAGAAAGGCGACGATAGAAAGGAAAATACTTCCTGTTTTAACCGGCTCATCACTTAAAAACGCAGGAGTCCAGAGTCTTCTTGATGCAGTTATCGACTACCTTCCCGCACCGGATGATCTGCCGCCGGTGAAAGGACACCATGCAAAAAAAGAAGAAGAAATATCAGTCCCGTGTAAAAAAGAGGGAAATCCTCTCGGTTATGTTTTCAAAATCCAGGCTGACAGGGATGCGGGAGTTTACAGTTATGTAAGAATCTACTCCGGTACTTTCAGGAACGGATCAAGCGTTATCAATCTGGATAAAGGGAAAAAGGAAAGGATAAACAGGATCCTGAGGATGCATTCAAACAGATCTGAAAATATGGATTCACTTTCAGCAGGGGACATAGGCGTATTTATAGGGCTCAAATTTTCCCAGACCGGTGACACCCTCGGACTTGACAGTTTTCCTGTAATTCTTGAAAAAATGGAATTTCCCGAACCTGTAATATCAATCGCGATAGAACCAAAAACAATTTCAGACAGGGACAGACTGAGGGAAGTGCTTGAAATACTTGCAAAGGAAGATCCTACTTTTACTGTCAGGGATAACGATGACACAGGACAGCTTGTTATTTCCGGAATGGGGGAACTTCACCTTGATGTTCTTGTAACCAGAATAATCGATGATTTCAAGGTAGAAGCCAATATCGGAAACCCCCAGGTTTCATACAAGGAGTCAATAACAAAAGAAATTACACATGTGGAAAACTTTCAAAAAGTTATTGCCGGAAATGAAAACAGGGCAGAACTGACAATTGAGGTAAAACCTGCCAAAAGGGGTAAAGGCAATTCACTTAATACAGAAGCGATAAAGAAAAAACTCCCGAAAGATATACTTGATGCAATTCACAGGGGTATAGAAGGCAGTTTTTCTGCAGGCATCAGTTTCGGTTATCCTATTGTTGATGTTGAGGTAACGGTAAAAGACGCGCAGTACAGTGAGACCTTTTCATCTCCTTTTGCCTTTGAGGCAGCTTCTGCCATGGGTTTTGACTCAGCCTGCAATAAAGCCGCCCCTGTGCTGCTTGAACCTGTCATGACTGTTGACATAATGACACCCAAAGAATATGTAGGGGAAGTTATAAGCCAGGTTACAATGCGCGGAGGACTGATTGAAAGTCTTGAAAGCAGGCCCAGCATAGAACATATAAGGGCACATTCCCCTCTTTCAAAAATGTTCGGCTACTCAACATCGCTCAGGAGTTCCACCCAGGGCCGGGGAACTTTCACAATGGAATTTTCCCATTTTGCGAAAAAAGAGGAAAAATAATTCAAAACCATATTGCGCTGTATTTGCATAATGTTGTAAAGTAGCTGTTTTTTGTTGACAACCTCAATAGTCAAAGTTATCATGGGAAGATTAAGAAAGGGCATCTTTGAGATATCAGTGATTTTCCGGCTTACAGGCCAGACAAAGACCTTTATTACACTGCCGGAAGTATCTGTTAAAGTAACAGGAGCTCAATTGCCTGCCCTTTATTGGGAAAGTTTTAGCCACTAACTGCTAAAAGCGCAGATTATGGATATTACCCAAATACTGAAAACAGGAGTCTTGTATGAGTTTCGCAACAGATGCTATTAAGAACACAGTCATTGCCGGGCATGTAAGCACAGGGAAAACAACCCTTATCGAAAACATCCTCCTCACCGGAGGGAAAATTACCAGGGCAGAAACTATTGAGAGCGGGAAAACAGTAAACGATTACACCGAAGAAGAAATTGAGAAAAAGATTTCGGTTCATTCGTCCCTATCCCACATGGAATGGAATAATAAAAAACTTAATTTCATAGACACACCGGGTTCTTCAGACTTTATCGGAGAGGTAATTGCAGGTTTCAGATCATGTGAAACAGCCCTGATACTTGCCGGCTGCGATACCGGTGTCCAGATTGAGACTTTAAAACTCTGGAGAAATCTTGAGGAAAGGAACAAACCAAGATTTGTCTTCATAAATAAGTGCGACAAGGAAAGGGCGGATTTTACAGCTGCCATGCAGGATTTAAAGGATAAATTCCAGAAAACTTTTGTTCCGATATCAATCCCGATTGGAACAGGCGCAGCATACAAGGGGATTATCAACCTGCTCGAAGGAAAGGCATACCTTATACCGGAACCCGGGAAAAAAGAGAGTGCGTCCCCCATTCCTGCCGATATGCAGGAAGCTGCTGACGAATATAAAAACATGATGATAGAAGCTGCCGCCGAAGGTGATGATGCCATTACAGAAAAATACCTTGAAAACGGCACCCTGACACCTGAAGATATCAAAACAGGACTTATTGCAGGTCTTCGTGATAATAAAATTGTTCCTGTCCTCTGCGGCTGTGCACTCATGAATTCAGGAGTTACTGCACTTATCAACTTTATTGAAGCTGTTTCTCCATCTCCTTTGGGGCTAACGGAACTGGGCAGAGATAAAAACGAAGAAGAGACAGGGGTAAAAATCGATCCCGCTGCCCCGATTTCCTTTCTTATATTCAAGACCAGTATAGACCAGTTTTCAGGCAAGCTTTCATTTCTTAAAGTTATTACCGGGATACTTAAACCGGATACCGAGCTTTACAATACACGGGAAGGAAAGAAAGAAAAAATCGGTAAACTCTATACAGCAAACGGGAAAAAAATTGAGGAAGTCAAGGAATTACATGCCGGTGATTTAGGCATAGCCATAAAGCTTCCTTCTGCTATTACCAACGACACGCTCTGCACGCATGAGCACATTATATCCTATATACCGCTCAGGCTTCCGCATCCTGTTTATTCCACATGTGTATCAGCTGAAAGCAAGAAAGAGGAAGACAAATTAAACCAGTTTCTCCACAGGGTTGCGGAAGAAGACCTTACATTCCAGATCAGGTTCAATACTGAAACAAAAGAATCAATAATTTCAGGAATGGGAGAGCTCCATATAAACATGATTCTTGACAAGATCAAGGACAAACAGAAAATCGCAATTCTAACCAAATTGCCCCAGGTTGCATACAGGGAAACAATAACAAAGAAAGCTTCAGGCAGCTACAGGCACAAGAAACAGTCGGGCGGACACGGACAGTTCGGCGAAGTGCATTTTGAGCTTTCTCCAATTGAAAGAGGAAAATATCTTAGTTTTATAAACACTATCAAGGGCGGCTCTGTTTCCAAAGGCTATATACCGGGCATTGAAAAAGGTATTGCGGAAGGGATGCAGGAAGGAGTTCTTGCACATTACCCTGTTGTAGATATTGAAGTAAACCTTTTTGACGGAAAAGAACACCCGGTTGATTCATCAGAAATGTCATTCAAACTGGCGGCAAAGGGGTGCCTGAAGGCAGTACTTGAAAAAGCAGGTCCGACAATACTTGAGCCGGTCATGAAGCTTACTGTATATGTTGAAGATCAGTATCTCGGAGATGTGCTTTCAGATTTAAGCTCACGCCGCGGAAGGGTACTTGGACAGGAGCCTATAGGAGGAGGACTTCAGGAGGTTAAAGCCGAAGTACCTGAAGCAGAACTTTTAAAATACGCTATAGATCTCAGATCCATCACATCAGGCACCGGCTCTTTTGAGGTCGAGTTTGACCATTATAATCCGATATCCGGAAAAATTGCGGAAACTGTAATGGCTGAAGCCAGGGCAAGAAAGGAAGCGGAGGCAGAATAATATTTTTATCAGTTTAAAAGCTGAACTATAATAACCCGGCAGGCTTTAAAGAGGCTTTCCGGGTTTTTTTATGAAGAACGATTCATAGATGCTGTGGTTTTTCCTGTAGCCCTTGGTTTCAAATCTGGTTTCAGGCCGCCATGGCAGGATGGAACTTCCATCACCGCGAGGGGCAAAACCGGGGAATGGGGATTCGAGTGAAGTGAACGAGGAAAAAACTTTCTGCATCTGATTGCCGTAATCCTCCCAGTCAGTTACCGCATAGATGTATCCGCCGGGTGATAAAACATCAATAAGCGAAGAGGTAAAATCAGGATTTATAATTCTTCTCTTATTGTGCTTTTTTTTATGCCACGGGTCAGGGAAAAAGATATGGAACCCGTTAAAACAGAACTTTCCCTTTAAAGCTGCTTCTATTACCTCAACAGCGTCATGGTTCACAATCCTGATATTTTCAAGTTTTTTTTCATCGATCAGCTTCAATAAATTGCCGACTCCCGGCGGATAGACTTCGATACCGATATATGTAATGTCCCTGTTTTTCCCTGCCATCATCGCAAGGGCATCCCCGTTTCCGAATCCTATCTCCGCAATAATCTTCCGGTTTTTTTTTAAGGCGCCGGAAATAAAATCAGAGCCCTCACTTCCGCTGTCAAACATGTTCTGCGAGTATTTCAGCATATAACTGGGGCCTTTATTCAAAAGCGCATTCCGCTGACCCTTTGTCAGTCTTCCGGCCCTCATGACAAAGCTCCTGATCGTTCTTATGCTTTTTATTGTTTGTTCCTGCATTGGTGGAATAATAATAAAACAGAGTGAATATTGCAATCGGGATATTTCAAAGAAACCTTACAAGCTTTTCCCTTATAAAGGTGGATTTCTCCTTGAGGCCGATGATATCTGTTTCAAGAACAAGGATATTGGGCCTGTAGGGATCAAGCCTGACCTTTCCCTTGCCTTCCCTTATCAGAATTATTACTTTATCTGCAGATATCATTGAAACTCTTGCAAATTCGATCTCAAGAAATCCCTTCCTCTCTTTCATGGAACTGATATAAAGCTTTCTGCATATTATCCGTATCTCCGCAAGCGACATCAGGCTTTCCACTTCATCAGGGAGCGGGCCGAACCTGTCTTCAAGTTCGCTGTAGAGCCTGTCAAGTTCTTCCTGCGAATTGATGGCGGCTATTGATTTGTAGATTTCCATTTTCTCAAGCTGATCCCTGATGTAGCTGTCCGGTATATAACCGCTGTATTCAAGGTCAAGATAAACCTCGGGGGGCTCATCCCCACTTTCCTTCTTGTCAAGTTCCCTTACCGCCTCATCAATAAGCCTCAGGTACATATCAAAGCCGACAGATGCAATCTCGCCGCTCTGCTCCCGTCCAAGCAGATTGCCGGCGCCGCGCACCTCAAGGTCTTTGAGGGCAATCTTGAAACCGGAACCCAGCTCTGTGTTATCCGATATAATCTGAAGCCGTTTCATCGCAAGCTCCGAAAGCGCCCTCTGCTCGGGATAAAGAAGATATGCGTAAGCAAGCCGGTCAGACCGTCCGACCCTTCCCCTCAGCTGATAAAGCTGTGAGATACCGTACATGTCTGCCCTGTCTATAATGATTGTATTTACATTGGGAATATCAATGCCGTTTTCAATGATTGTTGTTGAAACCAGGACATGGATGCCGTGGTGCACAAAACGCTTCATGACATCCTCAATCTCCAGAGGATTAAGCCTCCCGTGCGCTGTTTCAACAAGTATTTCCGGCATCAGTTTCTGAAGAAACAGCTTAATGCTCTCAAGGCTTTCAATCCTGTTATGCAGGTAATAAACCTGCCCTCCCCTTTCAACTTCCCTCCTGATAGCATTAACTACAGCCTCTTCGCTGAATTCCTGGACAAATGTTTCTATCGGTCTTCTGTTGTGGGGAGGAGTTTTAAGGACAGACATATCCCTTATTTTCAGCAGAGACATGTGAAGCGTTCTTGGAATGGGAGTTGCGGAGAGGGTAAGGCAGTCAACCGAGGATTTCATATCTTTCATCCTCTCCTTGGCTTTTACTCCGAATCTCTGTTCCTCATCAATTATCATGAGTCCGAGATTTTTAAAATTGATATCTTTCTGGAGCATCCTGTGGGTTCCGATGACAATATCAACTTCTCCGCTGCTTATTTTTTTTACTGTCTCTTTCTGATCATGTTTTGTTACAAATCTTGACAGCATTCCGATGTTGATCGGATAATTGGCAAATCTTTCCTTGAAATTATCATAATGCTGTTCTACAAGGATAGTTGTGGGGGCAAGGTATGCGACCTGTTTGCCTCCGGATGCTGCCTTGAATGCTGCCCGCATCGCAACCTCAGTCTTGCCGTAGCCTACATCTCCGCATAAAAGCCGGTCCATCGGAGATGGGCTTTCCATATCGTTTTTAATCTCTTCGATTGAGGTCAACTGATCTTCCGTCTCTTCAAACGGAAATGATGCTTCAAACTCATTCTGCCAGTCTGTATCCCGCTGAAAGGCATACCCTCTTGCGTGCTTTCGTCTTGAATAGATTTCAATAAGTTTATGGGCAATCTCCTCGGCAGCTTTTTTAACTTTGTTTTTTCTGGTTTCCCATGATTTCCCGCCGAGCCTGTCAAGGCGGGGCGCGCCCCCCTCGCTTCCGATATACCTCTGGATAAGATTTACCTGTTCAATCGGGATAAAGATATTTTCCTCATCAGCATATTCAATCTGAATGTAATCCCGCTCTGTATTGGCTGCCTTTATACGGTCTATCCCCAGGTATTTCCCGATTCCGTAGCTTACATGGACAACAAAGTCTCCGGGATTGAGTTCCACAAATGAATCTATCGGCTGACTTTTTGTTTTTTTAATTGACGAGGGGACCCGCTTTTTGCGTCCGAAAATTTCATTCTCATGAATGGCTATTATTTTCTGCATCGGCAGAACAAATCCTGAGGAGACAGATGCCGTAACAACTATGACATCCATATCCTTTAAAACATTTTCAATTCTTGTCCGCTGGGATTCTGATGAAGAAAAGATAAAAACCGTATATCCGCTGTCAATTAGTTTACCAAGTTCATCTTTAAGATAATTGAAATTACCGAAAAAGGACCTTCCGGATTCATATGCAAACCGTATGAATTTTGATGCATCCCTTGCTGCATCCTTCTTCCTGTCACTGCTGCCGAGGACAGGAAGAAGTACTTTCCTTTTTATTTTTCCGACAAGGGTTGAATATTCCGCATATAGATTATCAGGAGCAATTGAATCAGGAATATTTTTAATTTTCCTTCCCCTGTACAGCTCCTTAAGCTCTCTTGTAATTACATCGCTGTTTGAATACAGCAGCTCGCTTTCAGCAAGAAAAACCGTCCCCTCATCACCTATGTAATCAGTTATAAGAGACTGATTTTTAAAAGTTCCCGGAAAAAGATATTCCTCTCCGGGTAGTCTTCTGAACTCAAGCAGTTCAGCCTTCTCATCATCCGTAATAATTCCTCTGTCATAAGCGCTTTTAATGGCATTGTCAGTCCAGATTATTTCCCTGTTGGGATAGATAATGATCTCATCTGTCTGTCCGGTTGACTGCTGCCCGACAGGGTCAAAATATTTAATGTTTTCAATCTCATCAAAACCGAAAACAATCCTTACAGCATCCTCCGTCCCCGGCATGAATATATCAAGGACTTCTCCGCGTAGGGCAAATTCGCCGTGAATACTTACACGCGGCACCCTGAGGTATCCTGCCTGCTCAAGTTTATTACCGATATCGGTGGAATTAATGGATTTTCCTTTTTTAAGATGAATAAAAAATGAGGTAAGAAATTCTTTTTCCGGCAGATGCGTGAGAAAAGCCTTCTGAGACATGGATACAGCTGTTTTTTTCCCGGACATAATTCTGCTTAAAGCGCTTACCCTTGACCCTGAAACATAAGCTGAAGGGTTGTCGCCGCTGTAGGGAATGGTTTCCCAGGAAGGGAAAAAGAGCATTTCATCTTCAAACAGGTTATAATCGCTGCAGAAATCTCTGGCTTCCCTGTCTGTCGGAAAAACAAACAGAAACGGGGCTTTTGAATATTTAAGCAGCTCATGAGTAAGGCATGCCAGTACAACACCGCGCAAACCCCCTAAAAAGAGGGGAAACTGACGCTCTGTAAAGTATTTAAGGAGCTCTTTATACTCTTTTGTCTTTGTAAGACTATCCAATGTTTTATTTAAGAATAATGTTATCATTTTTTTTTCCGAAAATTATAATAGTATCAGGAGTAATATTTTGAAAAAACATTCAGTATGCCTTTATTTTTTACTCTTACTGTTTTCCGCACCTCTTTTTGCGACTTCAGGGGATGTAAGTTGTTCCATCAGGTTTTTTAACAAAAAAATCTATTATGCAGGCGACAATGTTGAGCTGCGCGTTGAACTTTTCAATAACAGCGCTGATAATTTCTCATTTCAGACAACAGACCCCAAACATTTTAACACAAAAATCATAATAAAAGACCTTACCGGACGTGAACTTAAGGACAGGTACAAATTTACCAGAGAGATTAACTCTGTTCAACATGTTTATTACAGGAATATGATAATTCAGCCGGGAGAAGTTTTCGCTTTTAATATATACCTTAACGACCTCGCCGATGTTGCAGAACCCGGTCTTTATTTTATTCAGCTTGAATTCTTTCCGGAATTATCAGATGGAGAGAATAAATCGATAAAATCAAATATAATTGATTTTTCCCTTAAGCCGAACCTCGGTGTAAGTGAAGTGCAAAAGATTATTGACTATGAAACAGGTGAAATACTCAGGAAAGAGAAGAAAGCTCCGGATGAGGTTGTTGAATATACGATAAAAGCGCTTCAAAAAAGCGAATTCGACAAATATTTTTTATATATTGATCTTGAAAGCATAATGCTTAAATCCCAGGACAGAAGAGAAAGATATATAAGACTTCCTGATATGGAGCGGAAAAAACTGACAGATGAATACAGAATGATGCTTGTTAAAAACCTTCAGGCTGATTACAGGACAGCGGATGCAGAAGCAATAATTTACCGCCCCTTTTATTACGAAATAATAAAAACATGGTATACTGATAAAAATGCGGAAGTTATTGTAAAACAGAAATTTAAATATGAGCAGCTTACTGAAATCAAGGAATATACATATAAATTGAAAAAGGTTGACAGTATCTGGCTTATTTATGATTATATTGTAATCAACAAAGGTACGGAATGAAGATTCTGGTAATAGCTGAAAAAGAAAAAACAACTGATATTATAAAAAAACATCTCCCCCCGCTTGGATTTGATTTTATTTTTTATTCAAATCCTGTAAAGGCGATGGATAATATTTCAGAAATCAAACCGGAACTTGTTCTCTTCAGCGCAGAAGATTACCCGAGACACTGGAAAATATTCCTGAAAGTTCTGAGGGTTTTTTACTCACACGAAGAAAGTGTCTTCATACTTCTTAAAACATCATTTTTTTCAGAGGAAGATGCGGGAAAAGCCGCTTTTCTGGGTGTTAACGGCCTTATAGATGAAGATCTTGAGGAATATATGCTTGTCGACCGGCTTAAGGCAATTTTTTCGCGCTATCTTCTTCCAAGGGAATCAAGACGTTACAGACGGTATTTTGTATCCCCTTCCGACAAGGTTGATTTTATTTTCAATCATCCCGAAACCATGGAGCTTGCATCAGGCAAAGTAGTAGAAATATCTCCGCGCGGAACAACAATACTTATACCGGAAAAATTATCTTCCGCGCTAATAAAGGGAAGTAAAATCAACTACTGCTCCGTAAAAATAAATGAACGTATCATTACAACAGACTGCACAGTCTACAGAAGCGAATTTTATACAACACTTTTATTTGATGATATAAGTGATGATGATATAGATTTTCTTAAAAATTATTTCGATGAAAGGGCTGTAAGAGAACTTAAAAAAAATGCCTGACACAGAGTACTGCAACAATTTTCCGGATCCGCTCTATTTCAGCTCACTTAAAGAAAACAGCAAATCAATCCAGTGTAATCTTTGTCCCAACAACTGTATCATCGCGCCCGGGAAATTCGGAATCTGCGGGGTAAGGGGTAATTCCATCGAAGGGGGAAGAGGGATAATTCCATTCGCCGGTAAACTTTCAGCCCTTGCTGTCGACCCGATAGAGAAAAAACCACTCTACCATTTCTTTCCGGGCTCTAAAATTCTCTCTGCAGGATTTTACGGATGCAGCTTCAGATGCCCGTACTGCCAGAATCATTCAATTTCAACACGGACGGATTCTTCGGCTGAAACTGTCTCCCCGGAAGAAGCTGTTAAAATTACTGAAAAAACAGGGACTATAGGTCTTGCATATACATATTCCGAGCCTCTTGTCCATATTGAATGGGTAATGAAGACAGCCTCCCTTTTAAGAAAGAAAAATCTTAAAAATGTGCTTGTTACAAACGGGTATATAAACCCGGAAGCAGGAAAAGCTGTCCTTGAAAATATGGATGCTCTTAATATTGATCTTAAATCCTTCAATAAAGATTTTTACAGTTCAGAATTAAAGGGAAAACTTGACCCTGTGAAGGAATTCATAGGCCTTGCAGCAGCCGAAACACATGTTGAAGTTACTACCCTTGTAATTCCCGGAAAAAATGATACACGGCAGGAAATTGAGGATATTGCCCGCTTTCTCGCGTCTTTAAAAAAGAGTATCCCCCTTCACCTTTCCTGTTATTATCCTTCATATAGATATACAACTGAACCGACCAGACCTGAAACAGTTATCAGCCTTGCCGGGGCAGCTTCAAAATACCTTGATTATGTTTACCCCGGAAATATTGGAATGCTGGGTTCGGATACAAAATGTCCCTCATGCGGAGCGACAATTATAAGCCGAAGCGGACAATTCCTGCGGTCTGTTAAAGCAACAGGAATTGATAAAAAAAAGTGCATTAATTGCGGCCAAAAGCTTGAAATCATTACAGAGTGATTTACCGATAACAGTTGACAATATTTTTTTAATTTTGTATTGTAAGTCATTATTTGAGCATTCCTCTGTAGCTCAGTCGGTAGAGCGGGTGGCTGTTAACCACTAGGTCGGCAGTTCGAGTCTGTCCGGAGGAGTAAAAAAAACCTTCCATTTTTTGGAGGGTTTTTTTATTTTTAATGTATATAAAGTTTACGGCGGGGAATATGAAACTCTTAATTTTTATGATGGCAGGGATTGCGGCAGGAATAACAACTACACTTCAGGGAGTAATTAATACAGGACTTGAAAGCAGAACCGGGTTTGCCGGTTCGGTATTTATAGTAACCTGGGTAAGCGCACTGGTTATGCTTGTTCTATTAATTATTTTTCCATCATATTCAAATTTCAAGGACCTTCCGGGGCTTAAGCAGTGGTATCTTTATGCCGGAGGGCTCTGCGGTATAATTATCATATCGACACCGGTATTTCTTATACCAAGGATTGGAGTTACACTTACAATAGTAACAATGATTGCCGGACAGCTTCTGATTTCAACAATTATTGATCATTTCGGCCTGTTTAATTTTCCCGCCATCAGAATGAATTTTGCCAGGTTTTCAGGAATAATCCTTCTAATCGCAGGCGTTTTTCTTGTAAAAAAATAATACTTATTATTTGTTTAGAATTAACATGATTTATCAATAAGAAAACAAAAATTCATCATTGATTTTACTTTTAATACTTGCGGGAATTCGAATTCAGGTTGTAAAATCAAAAGTACATATTTTATTAATCAACCAATATCAACTCCCTGTTTGTTATTGGCTGGATTTAGAGGCCTCCCGGTGTGATTACCCATATCCCGGCCGGCCTCTTTTTTTATTTATATGCTTCACAATGACACACATGCCCCAGAGATTATTTTTTTTAATTTGTTTCATATTGACTCACTTGAAAGTTTAACTTATTAAAAATTGAGTTTCATTTACACAAAACTACAAACACTTAATATATGAGCTACATATCTCTTTATATTATAAGGATTTATAATTTATATTTTGCGGCATAATTTGGCATAATAATTGCTATGATATTTATATAAAACATTCAAGGAGGACAAAACCATGGCACTTATTAAATGGAAAAACAAGGATCTTTATGATCCGTGGGATGATTTCAGGAATCTTCAGAATGAAATCAATGATTTGTTTAATACTGACAGAAGTCAAGGCTACACAGGTTTATTCGACAGGAATTTTTCTCCGGCGATTGATGTTATTGAAAGTGAAAATGATTATTCAGTTGTATGTGAGCTTCCAGGCATTGACAGGAAAGACATTGATCTGACACTTGCTTCAAATGTATTGACTATCAAGGGAAGCAAAAAAGACGATTCTGAAGAAAAAAACGGCAAATACTTTAAAAAAGAAACATGGACAGGCAGTTTCCAGAGAACACTGCCTCTTCCGGCAGCTGTTAACGCTGACATGATCTCAGCCGATCTTAAAGACGGCATACTAACTGTCAAACTGCCGAAAAAGGAAGAAGCGAAACCAAGAAGTATTGAAGTTAAAATCAAGTAGGAGAGGTTTATTATGAAAACTGAAAATTCAGAATACAGAAAACATTTTAAAGCCTGCTGTAATATCTTTGAAAAAAACGGGCAGGTATTTCTGGAACTTGAAATGCCCGGGGTTTCAAAAGAAAATCTGGAAATGAAAATTGAAAATGATATACTTTATATTCATGGAAAAAAGACTGCAAATATTGAAAAAGGACATTTCCTGCTGAAAGAAGTGAGAGACGGAGATTTTTATCATGAATTCACTCTTGACAATACTATAGACAGGAACAAAATTGAAGCTATTCTTAGCAAAGGTGTTGCAACTATTGTAATGGGCATAAAAGAGTCGGAAAAACCCAGAAAAATTGAAATAACCAGTAAATAACAAATCCTGCTTTACCGGAGATATTTTATTTCCGGTAATTTTTTATAAATAAAAATTTTACGTGTCTGGAATATTATTGATTAACAGTAAAATGGATATTAAACTCAAGGATAAAGCTTACAGGATATCCATCTTTTCAGGAGATTTAAAAATGAGAGAATCAGTACTTGCTTTCTGGCAGTCAAACTCTACAGTAATTCTAAGTGTCATTTATAAACTGGTTCTTACAATAATCACTCTGTTTGCAGGTAATACTTTTGTAAGGATAATTAAAAAAATTATAAAGGGAACATATTCTTCAGTTAAAACATTTGATAAAACTCTGGCCCCGGTTATTTCTACTTTAGCAGCTTATTCAATATACGCTATATGTGCTGTAATCATTCTTGACCTTTTCGGAGTTAATACGGCAAGCATAATAACTATTCTAGGTGCTGCAGGTATTGCTGTTGGACTTGCCCTTAAGGATACACTTGCCAATATTGCTTCCGGCATAATGCTTCTCATTTTACGTCCTTTTAACAAGGGTGATTATATAGAATTCGGTTCAACATCAGGCACTGTCATTGAAATCGGGCTTTTTTCAACAATCCTTGAAACACCTGACGGATTATTTATTTCTGCTCCGAATACAAGCCTGTGGGGAGTCCCGTTAAAGAATTACACTAAAAATGGAAGAAGACGCCTCGATATTGTTATAGGTATATCATATTCGGATTCCATTGAGACAGCATATAATGTAATGAAGGAAATAAGTGAAAGCGAAAAAAGATTTCTACCGGACCCTGCCCCGCAGATTATGGTGCATTCCCTTTCAGACAGCGCGGTTAACATACAGCTGAGGGCATGGACAACAGCGGATGATTTCTGGAATGTAAAATGGGAACAGAACAGGAACGTAAAGGAAAAGATTGAAGCAGCCGGCCTCACAATACCTTTTCCGCAGCAGGATGTTCATATAAAAAAACGGAGAATTAATGTATAAATGCAACCCTCCGCTTTACTTCAAAACATCTGCCTTTTTTCAGCCATATGAATGCTTTACTTTTTTCTTTTCTAAACCGTCAGAAGGTCAGTCGCCCTGCCTGATAATCCCCCAAAGCCCGGCAAGAATTATCATCTGCAGAGACAGATCCTTCATCCAGACAAGAAAGCTGGGTTTCATAAAGTCGTCTAAAAAATAAAGAACTGCAATATTAATCCCCCAAAGAACAAGGATAGCAAAACCTGCGAAAAACATTGACCTCTGGTGCATTGAAATAAAAAGCCCGAGGATAAGAATTATTCCGGCTATAAGCTGGATAATGGCTATTGCCAGACCCCAGTAATTATTCTTCCCGAAGAGTTTTCCAACACCCCGCATAAACTGGTTTCCTGCGGAATTATATCCCGAAAGTATAATTACAGCAGATACTGCAAAAAATATACCGATAAAAAGCTGCAAAAAAAACATTCCAGAAATTCTGTTTCTCATATTTCCTCCAAATTTTTTAATAATATAATATCTGTGTAAAAATAAATATAGTCAATATTCCTGACATACCGCAAATACGGCAGACTGGTTTTTATTTGAATATTCATGTTATAAAGAATTACAATGAAGAATAAAGGTATAAGAGCCGAAAATATATTCGGGGAAGTATAATAAATGCAGACAATTTTAAAAAATCAGATAACAGTTTTTAAAGAAGAAATAAAAACTACAATTAAATCCATTTTGAATATTCTTGGTAAAAACAGGGTATTTGGGATAAACAAGCTGGAAGAGATAGAAAACCATCTCACTTTTATCAGTTATAAGGCGTCTGTCCTGTCTCTCCCTGAAATTTCAGAGCTTGTAAACCCTTCTTCCTTCTACGTAAGGGAATTAAAAACATCCGGTGGAAAAGTAACCCTGGAATCACTTGCCTTTATCAAACTGGTGCTTAAAAAGCTCCATTCATATATGAAATCCATACAGCTTCCTGATGATGACGGGGTTTATATTGACGGGTCTACTGTCCTTGTTAACTCTTTTTTACACAATCCTCCGTCCCCCGAGGAGATATTCTCCGCTTACAGGAAACGGCAGATAAATATCAGTAAAATCAACAAATTTAAAAAATTATCCTTTAAAAAGGATGCAGATTTTGCCTATGCCATAAATATTCCTGCTTCAATAGTAAGAGAGAACAGAGGCAATTATTATATTTCACTGCTTTACACTGATGCTTCTGATTATAAAAATATGAAAGATTTTATTAATATCCTTAAAAGAATCGATGACAGCGGTTATTCAATAATTCACGGGCCTCTTTCAGTACCTCTTAAATCCGCCCTTGAAAAGGAAAACGCACTCCACTACTACATTCTCCTTAAAACTCCGCAGGAACCGGAGAAATTCCTTAAAACAAGCAACCTGAAAGGAAAATTGATAAGAACGCTTCACCGTCCCGAAGATTTCAAGGAAGAAAAAGCAGCCAGAGCTGTTTCTGCTGAAAACACAGAAGCATCTAAAAAAAGCGCATTGCCTGCAGGGCCGGAGGGCTTTGCAAAGAGTGCAGAGAGTGAAAAACAGACCAAATTCACTTCCGACCAGTACAGAAACGCAATGAAAACAGGTGATATCAGGTTTTCAATCGGTTTCAAGATGATTTCAATAATTTCAATGGTAATAATCATGGCTCTTTCAGGGATGATATTTCTCGCGACATGGTTTTTTCTGCAGGACAGCCGCATAAGGGTTGAGGAGAACAACCTCAAGGTTTCGGAAATTGTTTCCATGAAAATTGAGGAAGATATAGGTTCATTCGGCAATGCGGCGTCGCTCCTCATGCTTGGTGCAAATCAGGCGGAAGAGGAGAATGAAGATTTTATCCGGTATTTTTTCAGAAACGAACCTGGAGTTATATTTGCCGGAGTACCGGAAATTGGTGCAAATTTCTATAACAAGGACATTCTTCTTGACTATAACATTGATGAAAACTTCATCAACAATATTATCAGCGAGAATGCAGAAGAGGTAGGCCAGGCAAAACAGGGTATAACATCTGTTATAAATGTTTCCCCTTACCTGGGAGTCCCTGTAATGGCACTTTCCATCCCGTACCGGCAGGGACGGGACCTCCTTTCAATGGTTATGCTTATTGACGTAAGAAAAAGTTTTATGAAGCTGATTGAAACAAAAGGGATAACACTGACATATATTGTAAACGAAAAAGGGGAGATTATTGCTCATCCGGAAGAAAGCTTTATAATAAATGCTGAAAATTTAAGCTCTCTCAAAGTTGTAAAGGATATGCTGGCAAGCCCTGTAAGCTCAGGCCAGATAAGGTTTTCAGACGATAATAACAAAACATATCTTGGCTCTTACCGGAAAATACCGACCGGAAGGCTTGGCATTATTACGCAGGTAGATGAAAATGTTGCTTTTGAAGCAGTTTATAATATCCAGAGACGTAATATCTACCTTATGATAATGGTATTATCAATAACTGTCCTTATTGTCTATTTTTTCTCGAAAACACTTACCTCCCCTGTCAAAAACCTTGTAGTTGCCACCAAAATGATTGAAGCAGGAGACTTCAGGATAAACCTCAAATCGAAAACAAAAGATGAAATCGGGGTGCTTACAAACGCGTTTGTTGAAATGGGAAAGGGACTCGAAGAAAAGGAAAGGATGAAGGACGCTTTCGGCAGGTTTGTAAACCAGGAAATTGCGGAGCTTGCAATGAAAGGAGAAATACAGCTGGGCGGTGAAATAAAGCCGGCTACAATCTTCTTTTCAGACATAAGGTCTTTTACAGCAATTTCAGAAAAGCTGACACCGTCTGAAGTGGTAGAGTTTTTAAATGAATACATGACTCTTATGGTAAACTGTGTGAATGATACACACGGGGTAGTTGATAAGTATATCGGAGATGCGATTATGGCTGTCTGGGGTACTCCCATATCACACGGAAATGATGCTGAAAACGCGATCAACGGCGCTCTTAAAATGAGATCTTCCCTTATGAGGTTCAATCTTGACAGGGGCAGCGACAAAAAACCGGTTATAAGGATTGGATGCGGGATTAACAGCGGCGACGTTCTTGTCGGACAGATCGGCTCAAATGAGAGAATGGAATATACCGTTATCGGAGACCCTGTCAATCTTGCTTCCCGTATTGAAGGGCTTAACAAACCAATGGGTACAGATATACTGATATCAGAAAATGCCGCTAATGCTGTGAAAGGGATATTTCACCTTGTGCCAATGAACAAGATCAGGGTGAAAGGTAAAAGCGAACCTCAGCAGATTTACGCTGTTCTCGGCAGACTTGATGATGATTCAAGGCCGGCGAACCTTAAGGAACTCAGACGGAGAGTCGGCATAACCGGTAATTTTGATACAATTGCAGATGTAGAGGAAAAAGAAGAAGTAAAATATGAGATCATTAGGTAAGGATTTACTGGCTGTTCTTGCAGCAGGGACAATTTTCCTTGCATCAGGATGGCTTTTTTACAGCGATATAAACTCAACTCTCAAAAATGTTGAAGGAGAGGAAATCGGTGTTATTACATTCAAGAAGAATAACGCTCAGAGAAAATATACAGGCCGTACTGTTTGGGAAAACGTTGAATCAACATCCATCCTCTACAATAACGATACAATAAGGACAAGCACTGATTCGGAAGCTGTGCTTCTCATGAATGACGGCACTGAAATAGTTCTCCAGGACAGTTCTCTTATAGTACTGGAATGGGGAGAAGAGGAAAAAAACATTGAATTTTTAGGCGGGAATATTTCCGCAAAAAACAGCGCAGCTGACAACAGGGCTGTTCAGATAAAATCATCCGATACAGTGATATCGTTATCAGACGCAACAGTAAAACTTGAACAGGGACTTGAAGGGAAACTCGGCCTTTCCGTCGTTGACGGAAACATAGGGGTAAGTAAAGGCAATATAAGACAGGAAGTCAAGGCAAACCAGAAAGCCTTAATAGACAGGAATCTTGACAGCTTTACAATTGACGACTTTTCGATACAACCGAACAGACCGGATGACAACAGCTATTTCCTGACCTTCAATAACTCTAATGACATTCTTTTCTCATGGGAAGTTATAAAGTCTTTCGCTGATCCGATTTTCCAGATTTCAAATGATCTTGATTTTAAAAGAATTATAGACACGACTCCGGCAGGAAATGAAAAAAATATGATAAAAACACTGCCTGAGGGAACATATTACTGGAGAATAATATCAGGGACTACAGGAGAGGCGGAAAGCCAGTCAAGAAGATTTGTAGTCATAAACGACAACTACCCCAACCCTGTAAGCCCGGCTGCAGGACTTGAGATAAAATACAGGAATCAGCTGCCAAAGATTCGATTCCTCTGGAATCAGGGTTTATTCGCTGATTTTTATCTTCTTGAAATATCAAAATCCGAAAGACTTGATTCTCCCATCGCATCAGAAAAGGTCCGGGGGAATTTTCAGATAATAAACAATCTTGAAGAAGGCAATTATTTCTGGAGAGTAACGCCGCACTATTCACTCGGAGGAATAGGTTATGCACAGAAAGGGAAGATTCAGAATTTCAGGGTTACACGCAATACAGCGCTTTATCCGGTATCGCTTATCTATCCCCCGGACAAAATAGTGCTTACAACGATAGAAACGGCAAAGGGGATGAATTTTAAATGGAAGGAAGACGCTGAAATTGCCTCCTATCAGTTTTATTTTTCAGACAGTCCTGCTTTCTCGAGTACCCTTTATAATGAACCTGTCTCTGCTGCCTCATTTTCAATCGGCGAAGAGATCAAACCGGGAACATATTACTGGAAGATCGGCGGTGTAACAACTGATAACGAAGTACTGCCTCACTCTGAATATAGAACGGTAACAGTAAAACAGGCTACAGGCGAAATAGCGCTTACTAATCCGCCGTTTGACGAGCATTTTGAAATTCCCCAGTTCGGCAGCAGGACTTTCACATGGGACAGTACAGTAGGTGAGAATTTCAAATTCCTGCTTTATAAAGATTCCTTATCCTCCACACCAATTATTGAAGACAACGTTAAAGGTAAATCCCGTAAAACCCTTATTCCGGCATCAGGGGATTATTTCTGGCAGGTATCGGTGATTGATGATAACAACCGCCCTGTTATTGAAAGTCCTGTCTCCCGCTTCAGCACAAGGATACCTCTTGAAAATCCTGTATTTGTATCTCCGGTTGAAAACAGTGAATTGCAGATTATAGGAGATACTCCTCTTGAGATAAAATGGGATAAAGTTTACGGAGCAGACAGTTATTCAATTGAAATAATAAATGAATCAACAGGTAAAACAGTTCTGCCGGAAACTCAAACATCTGACAACACTTTATCTTTTACAAGAACAAAAGAGCTTTCAGAAGGAATCCATACTGTTAAATTAAAAGCTGTTAAAAAATCCTCTGACAAATGGGATATTTCCCAAAGCGGAGAAACAGTACTCAGATTCAGAATAACTGACGTTATCGTATATGATCCACCGGTTCTTGTATCGCCATCAGATAAAAAAATAGCAGGCATGGAAGAAATTCTTAACGGAAACCTGGTCTTTGAATGGCAGCACAAACCGATGCTCAGCCGGTATGAAATAAGTATCTCGGATTCAATTAATTTTGACAGGAACCTTTCAATTTATTCGGCAGAAGGATCCGGATTCAGACTTACAGAGATAAAACCTGGAAAATACTTCTGGAAAGTCAAAGGTTACGATGAAAAGGGCCATGATTCCCCTCCTTCCAGGGTTAATACATTGACTGTTGAACCCATAAAGCCCCTGCTCCAGCCGGCCATTATCTCTCCGGGTAACGGCGAAAATATTAATATGGATAACAGGAATTCTTTACTGCTTAAATGGAAAGAATCGCCGGAAGCTGAATATTATTCATATAAACTCATTCAGAATGAGGGAACCGGACGAATTCTCGCTTCTGATGATAAATTCCGGGGAACAGAAATTACATTCAAGGATCTTGATAAACTTGATATCGGGACATTCCGTTTTGAAGTACAGGCATGGAAAGACCTGCCCGGTAATGAAAAAAGGAAAAGTCAGACGGCATCGTCCGGTTTTACAATCTCACTCAGCCAGCCGGACCCTGATAACGTCGAGATAATAATCCTTGGAGAATGAAGTCCTTTGAAATTCATTTAAAATATATTCTAAAAACTGAAACCGAAGTTAAAATAGAAAACAGGATATTTTCTGCTGTCGGCTTTTGAAAGTGATATCTCAACCGGCCCGAAAAAAGTATTGACAAGGGCAAGGGTGCCGCCATAGCTGTTTATAACTTCCCCGTTTGAACCGTTTTCATCAAAATTAAAGTATAGCCTTCCGTAAAAAGGGGTAAAAATAAAATAATCAAGAAACCTTATATTTGCCCCGATTTTTCCTATTGCAAGATTATCCGCAATAATATCTCCAGGCATCAAACCTTCGAAACCGAATATTTCTTTTTCTATTCTGCTGTTATAGCCTCCGGCCAGAAACCCTATTCCCTTATCGTAATCAGGTATATCTATTCCACAGTAAACAAAAGAAGGAGCCAATGTCAGGAACGGGAATACAGGTAAATAAAACGCAGACTCTGCTTTTATCTGGTTATAGTTTTCAAAACCAGATTTTTGCGTAACAATCCCGGAGGAAAAGGAATCTTCAGTGAAAATTCTTTCGGCAGAACTCCATATCCTTATCCCTCTCGAAGGATATACAGATGAATCAAGTGTATCAAGCAGAAAATAGAGCCTCAGTTTGTAGTAGTCAAGCGATCCTTCAATATCATAAACAGAAATATCATCCTTATAAGTGATATAATCTTTTTCCCCCGCAATACCGACAAACATGCTGTTAAATATTGTTTTTTCCATAAACAGGGATGAATCAAAAAAATCTGAATATACTTTACTTTCCTTCTCACCCTTCTCGTCATAGAGATAAAAATCCCTCCTTGAAAACCCAAGACCGACACCTGCGTCAATATTGCCGAACCGGTAGACCGGTAGATAATATTTAAAAGTGTATTGAAAATTTTCGCCGAATTTCCCCTTGAGATCAAGTCTTGAATTATCTATAATAAAATCCTTGTATGCAGTCCCAAGGAAAAGGCTTGCATTATCGTTTGTATTATAGTTAGCTGAAATAAAAAGTTCCTGATCTGCAGCCTCTTCTGCCAATACAGTAAGGATGTTTTTCCCTTCAACAGAATCAACTGAATAACGTATAAGGTAAAAATCCCTTGTTCCGTACAATCTGCCTATTGCGCTGCTAAGTTTCTCCGAGGACAGGATGGCCCCTTCCCTGATCCCCATAGTATTTATTATCTTGCTGTCTGATATTTTTTTATTATCCTCAATAATGATTTTATCAATAACCATGGATTCATACATCATTGCGTTCCAGGCCGGACTGTGACCTGTAACATCCTTTTCAGTCCTGTCTGATTTTATATTCAGGTTCATTGAAAGCTCTGCAAAGTAATTTTCTTCAAGAGTGGCAGCTGCTTCTCCTGCTTCGATAATGGCGCTGCTCTCATCAAAATCAAAAACATTGAAATTCTTTAAATCCGGCGTTATTACTTTATCTGCAAGCTTTCTTTCTTCAAGGGTAGTACCTGAAACAACAAGTCTGGTTACCTGGTCAATAACCTTGGTAAAATTGTTAAGCTCTTCCTTTTTATAAAGCGGTGTTCCTGCATCAATTGCTATTACAATATCAGCACCCATTGCCCTTATATCGGATACCGGCAGATTTCTGGTAAAACCGCCGTCAACAAGGAGCTTTCCATCAATCTCAATTGCGGAAAAGATGGAAGGGATAGCCATGCTGGCTCTTACCGCATCTGCTATACTTCCCTTATCAAGCACAACAGCTTCTCCGGTCTGAATATCAGTCGCGATACATTTGAAAGGGATCGGCAGTTTTGAAAAATCACGGACATATCTTTGACTCCAGGTGAGTTTTGAAAGCATGCTGCATGCATTTTGTCCGTATGAAAGGCCCTCCGGCAGTTTGATCTTTCTTTTTTCAACTTCAAGCCTTATAAAACTTTTTTCGTAAATATCCCTGTCTCTATGGTTTATGTCCTTCCTGTTGATTCTGTCATATAAAAGGGCATCCCAGTCAATTTCCTTTACTATTGTCTCAATCTCGGAGGCGCTGTATCCGCATGAATAAAGGATCCCGATTATTGCGCCCATACTGGTTCCGGTTATGTAATCAACAGGAATATTATACTTCTCTATTGCCTTAAGGACACCTATGTGGGCAATTCCGCAGGCGCCCCCCCCGCTTAATACAAGTCCGACCGCAGGCCTTGTCTGTGATGCAGATGAAATATCCGGCTGATTATCTGTTCCATAAATATCCGCTGAAAAAAGTATCAGAAGAAGCAAGGGCAGTGCTTCTTTCCGCAAATAATCATATAACATGATTAGATTATATGCATATTTGGAATTGAACTCAAGACAGGACAATCTTTACCGCGGGAATTTGGAATTACTCAATAAAATTATATTGTATATATGCAAATAGATGTTTAAAATATTTATATAAAAATTATTCTTTAAAAAGTATTATCTGCTGATAATAAAGTATATTGATATTTTTTTAAAACAAGGGGGCATGTTGATTAGGAGTAATCCGTTTATTATCCTGGCCATGGTGTTTTCACTTTTTTCAGCTCAGCTCTTTGCAGAAGAAAATGACATTATTACATCAGCTGCGGAAATTAATTATCCCCCGTTCAGCATAACAAACCCGGCAGGAGAGGCGGACGGGTTTTCAGTAGAACTCCTAAGGGCATCCCTGTCAGCCTTGAACAGGGATGTTTCATTCCGCACCGGAACCTGGGCAGAGGTAAAAAATCTTCTTGAAAAAGGTGAAATAAAAGCTCTGCCTCTTGTCGGCAGAACTCCTGAAAGGGAGAAAGTTCTTGACTTTACTATTCCATATATGACCCTGCACGGCGCAATTGTTGTCCGCGATGAAACTGAAAATATCACTTCATTAAACGACCTTCAAGGAAAAAAAGTAGCAGTAATGAAGATGGATAACACGGAAGAATTTCTGAAACGGAAAAAACTTGACATAGAGCTTATATCAACCCCGACCTTTGATGATGCGCTTAAAGGGCTATCAAAGGGGGTATATGATGCTGTTGTAATACAGCGGCTTGTAGCCATACGGCTTATAAAAGAGAATAACCTTACAAACCTCAAAATAATAAAAAATCCGATTATGGAGTTCAATCAGGATTTCTGCTTTGCGGTAAAGGAAGGGGACAGGGAAACACTCTCTCTGCTGAATGAAGGTCTTTCCATAGTAATCGCTGACGGCACATACAGATACCTCCATTCAAAGTGGTTCGCGTCGCTTGAAATTCCGGATGACAGAAAAATTGTTATTGGCGGAGACTACAACTTCCCTCCATTTGAATTTCTCGATAAAAACGGCCGTCCCGCGGGATTTAATGTCGATATAACCAGAGCAATAGCGGAAGAGACAGGGCTTAATATCGAAATAAAGCTTGCACCCTGGACTGAAATAACAGAGGATCTCAAACAGGGAAGAATTGATGTAATTCAGGGGATGTTTTACTCCCCTTTCAGAGATTTAAAATATGACTTCTCGCTGCCTCACTCAAACGTACATCACATCAGTGTTGTACGGAAAGGAGAAAGTGTTCCTCCCTCAACAATTGGTGAACTTGAAGGTAAAAATATTGCTGTTCAGAACGGCGACATTATGCACGATTTTTTACTCTCACAAGGACTCAGGAAAAATATTACGGCATTTGAGACCCCTGAGGATGCATTAAAAGAGCTTTCTCTGGGAAAAGCTGACTGTGCACTTTTAACCAGAGTTACCGCTATCTACCTGATAAAGAAAAACGGATGGAGTAATCTTGAGATAGCTAAAAAGCCAATCCTTACTACCGAATACTGCTATGCGACGCTTAAAGGGCACAGACCGTTATTGACAGTATTCACAGAAGGGCTTAAAAGCATAGAGGAGAACGGGGAATACCGCCGGATTCATGAAAAATGGATGGGAATTTACAGTGAAGGATCACTCCCTTTTTCATTAATCAAGCGCTATGCGGTTATTGTTTTTCTTCCTCTTTTAATAATACTTTTTATATCATTTTTCTGGACATGGTCTCTAAGGCGCCTTGTTGCCCGGAAAACAGCGGAACTCAGGCAAAGCGAGTCCCAGTTCCGTTCTATTGTTGAGGCAGTTCCGGATTCAGTATTCGTCCATTCCAATTACCTTTTCAGCTACCTGAATGCCAGCGCATGCAGGCTGTTCGGAATATACTCACCCAAACAGCTCATCGGGAAGCCGGTAATGGATCGTTTTCATCCTTCTACTTATGAAATTGCAAAAAAACGGATTAAAGCCATTTATGAGCAGAAAGAATATATGCCTCTCCTTGAGCAGAAATACCTGCGGACAGACGGAAGTGAAGTTCCTGTTGAAGTATCAGCAGTTCCCATAATCTACGAAGGGAAGGAAAGCGCTCTGGTTTTTGTAAGGGACATAACCAGCCTTAAGGAAATTGAACAGGAACAGGCTGTGGCGGCAAAAAAAAGGGAAGCCCTCGAAAGCCAGCTGAGGCAGGCGCAGAAGATTGAATCGGTGGGCCGCCTTGCCGGCGGTGTCGCGCACGATTACAACAACATGCTGAGCGTTATAAACGGATATACAGAACTTGCCATGGACAAAGTAGGGCCCTCAGACCCGATATTCGCATATCTTAAGGAAATTTATTCAGCAGGGACAAGATCTGCCGATATCACAAAACAGCTGCTGGCTTTCGCACGAAAGCAGACTATAAACCCGAGAGTAATCAATCTTAATATTGCTGTAGAAAGCATGCTCAATACAATAAGGCGGCTTATCGGTGAGAGTATTGTTCTTGACTGGTATCCTTCATCAGATATATGGATGATTAAAATGGACAGTTCCCAAATTGACCAGATACTTGTAAACCTGTGCATAAATGCCAGGGATGCAATAACTGATATTGGCAGAATTACAATAGAAACCAGTAATATAGTTATTGATGATGAGTACTGCGCTGACCACAGGGGTTTTATACCCGGAAAGTTTGTACTGCTGACGGTAAGTGACAACGGTAACGGTATGGATAAAAAAACACTGGAATTTATTTTTGAGCCCTTTTTTACAACAAAAACTCTGGGACTCGGGACAGGACTTGGCCTTTCAACAGTATACGGTATAGTCAAACAAAACAACGGATTTATAAATGTTTACAGTGAATCTGAAAAAGGCTCAACCTTTAAAATTTATATACCCCGGTATACTGACCAGCTTATTAAAAATGAATCTGATGATATTCATGAGGCGCCAACCGGGACAGGGGAAACTGTGCTCATAGTTGAAGATGAACTCTCAATTCTCAATTTGACCGGCAAAATGATCGAAAAGCTCGGTTATAATGTACTTACATCGGCGAGCCCGTACGATGCATTAAAACTTGCGGAAAGCCACAAAGACAGAATAAACCTTCTGATAACTGATGTAGTTATGCCGGAGATGAACGGCAGGAATATGGCGGAAAAAATCCAGGAAATTTTCCCTGACATAAAGGTGCTTTATATGTCAGGCTACACTGCGAATGTTATTGCCCACCAGGGAGTCCTTGAGGAAGGTGTATCGTTTATCCAGAAACCCTTCTCAATAAATGAACTGGGGATCAAGATCATGGAAGCCCTGCAGAAAGATTAAAATTGTAATTTACAACTTATACAGAAATACATGTTATAATAACTTACTTATATGATAAACCTTGTACTTTTGCTGCTCGGATTTATTCCGCTTATTTATGGGGCCGATCTCCTTGTAGACAGCGCTTCAGCACTTGCCAAAAAATTGAACATTCCCAACATTGTAATCGGCCTTACTATTATTGCTTTCGGAACTTCCGCTCCTGAACTGGTGGTAAACACCTTCGCATCGATGGCGGGGAATTCAGATATCGTAATCGGAAACATTATAGGCAGCAATATTTTTAATATACTGGGAATTCTTGGAATATCAGCTATTATCTATCCGCTTACAGTTAAAACAAACACAACATGGATTGAAATCCCTCTCTGCCTGTTATCGGCAGTAATAGTCTTTTTTGTCGCAAACGACAGAATAATTGATAAATCCTCATACTCCCTGATAACAAGAATCGACGGTATTCTGTTGTTGTGTTTTTTTCTTATTTTCCTTAGCTATAATTTTCAGCTTATGAAGTCAGGCATTCTTGAAGAGAAAATAGCAACAAAAGAATATTCCATACTTAAATCGGTATTTTTAATTTTAGCCGGCATTATACTGCTTGCAGCTGGCGGAAAAATTATTGTTGAGTTTGCTGTAAAATTTGCCCGGATTATTGAAATTCCTGAGAGAATAATCGCCCTTACCATAGTATCCATAGGAACGTCCCTGCCCGAACTTGCAACATCAGCGGTAGCGGCTAAAAAACGGAATGTGGATATCGCAATCGGGAATATTGTCGGATCCAATATTTTTAATGCATTTTTTATTCTGGGTGTTTCTGCAGTAATAAATCCAGTCCGCCTGCAGAAAATGTCCAATATGGATTTAACAGTTAATATACTCGCAAGTACTTTGCTGTTTATTTTTATATTTACAGGCAGAGGGCGCAGAATTGAGCGCCTCGAAGGAATAATCTTTACTGTCCTATATCTGATTTATCTGACCGGCCTTTTGCTGCTGTAACTGATTATTTTTAATCATAAACCAGAATATATATTGAGTGAACAGGATATTTCATATTAAGTTTCGATACTGCTGTAAATGGGTTACCGTTTTGCAATACCCTCATTATATATTTCCTTCGCGATTTTTTCACATCCCGCAGAAGTCAGGTGTATTTCATCTTTCCAGTCATTTTCCTGGATTAAACGCTGTGTCTCGATGACTTTAAAATTGCCGGAATATTTTTTCTGCAAGTTAATCAGCCCTTTGCCTAGATGTATAAAAATATATTTAAACACGTCTCTTTGAGTCTTCTCATCAGTTATATGTTTTTCAGCGAAACAGCTTTCAATCCAGCTGCCCCCCACAGGTATGCCGAGCATTCTTGTCCCTTTTTTCAAATATGCCGCGACACCGTAGTTGTGGGTAATTATTTTTGCTTCACTGTTGATTTTAATCAGTTTAGATATAATTTTCTCATAAAGGGTAATAATTGATTTTATCTTGCTGTTTAATGCTGCTTCATCAACAAACTGTTCACTGCCCTGACTCCCGTCCTTGATATCATTTTTATCTATAAGCAGCTTTTTAAATTCATTTTTCTCAATTATATCGCTGCCTCCGGCAGAAACAAGGACAACATCAAATTTCTGTCTCTCATCCCTGTTGTGTTTTTCATATTTTTTTAATAATGCCTCAAGACCTCCCTTGGTTAAAGACTGGGCAGTTTCCTTCCCTGCCATAGTAAGGCTGTAAATAACTACATCAAAATTACCCGCAATTGATTTTGCAATGCTGAATGAACTGTTTGAACCGGGATTTGACAGCCATGAATCCCCAAATGCCAAAATCTTTACAGCTTTTTTGTTACCTAAAACAGCCGTTTCATAATCACCTTCCGACCTGACACTGAGTCCCATTGAATTTACCTCCTATGATAAATATAAAGATATTATATCACTGCCAATATTGCGCAGCAATCGGCATTTGGAAAAAGAGATTCATTCACATAATCTTCACAATCAAGACAAGAACTCTCCTTTTAAAAGTAGTAAATAATTATCTGATGCCGCACAACTGCTTGTATTATAAAAAATGTGGATACCGCTTAAAAAGGAGAAATCAATGAAAATCAGGAAAGCTCAACTGTCTATGGCAATACTTATCATTCTAACACTGGTTCTTGGTGTTTTTGCATATCCATACGCCAGATCAAAATTATCCATTAAAAAAGATAAACAGTCCTATGAGTTTACTGCAATCGAAAAAAGAGATATGGAAAACAGTATTTCAAGTTCCGGAACAATACAGCCTGTAGGAGAAATCAATGTTCTCGCGCAGATGAGCGGTACGGTTGAAAAGATTTATGCGGGTTTTAATGATAATGTGAAAAAAAATCAGCCCCTTGCGGACCTTAATACCGATATTCTTAAAATTCAGGAAAAAGCCGCTGAAGCCTCACTTTTGAAGGCAAAAGCAACATATGAGCATTCACTTCTTGAATACAATAACAGCAAAAAGCTGTTTGAGAACAATATGATATCTGATTTCGATTTTCATACCGCGAAGACATCGCTGGAAACAGCAAAAGCGGATGTCATGAACGCGGAAGCGGCAATGCAGGAGATTCAGATAAAATTAAAACAGTATGCCCTCATAATATCACCGATAGACGGCATTGTATTAAGCAGGAACGTAGAGGCGGGAGATACTGTAGTTGCCGGCGGCAGCAGCACAACAACACTATTTACTCTCGCCGAAGGTCTTTCTGTAATGGAAGTTGAAGCTGCGGTTGATGAACTTGACATAAGCAGGATTGAGAAAAATCAGAAAGTCCGTTTTACAGTCGATGCTTATTCAAAAACAATTTTCTACGGAACAGTCAGCGAAATACGACTGGTACCGGAAACATCAGACAATGTAGTAACCTACACCGTAATAGTAGAGGCGGATAACAGCGAAGGAAAACTTCTGCCTGGAATGACAGCATCACTTGATTTCATTTCCGATGAAAAGAAGGACGTCCTTGCCGTTATGACCCAGGCTTTCCGGTTCAAACCGTCAGAAGAAGAAATCAAAACTGCAAAAAGAAAATTATTTATGGAAAACCTGAAAGGGCTTCCTGAAAAGGAACAGGCAGACGCAATAGAAACATATGACAAGGCAGTCAAGGCAAAAGCCGGTGCCGCAACAGGCAATACAGGCAGTCTCCTCACCGGGACAATGAGAATACCGGGCGGTCCGCCTCCCGGGGATAAAAACGGCAGCAACGGAGTTAAAAAAACGGATGGAAGCAATCCTGATATCAAGACTTTGTGGTATCTGGAAGAAGACGGGTCAATTGCCGCCTTACCTGTAACTGCAGGAATCAGTGATGAAACTTTCACTGAAATACTGGATCCGGATGATTCATTAAATGGAAAACAGATAATTCTCAGGATAAGGGTGAATTAGGAATGGCACTGATAGAAATGAACGGAATCAGGCGTTTTTATGTAATGGGCGACATTACTGTCAAAGCAATAAGAAATGCCGACCTCTCAGTTGAAAAAGGCGAATTCATCGCAGTCATGGGACCATCCGGTTCGGGGAAATCAACACTTATGAACATACTCGGCTGTCTTGATAAACCGACAGACGGCACATATATACTTGACTCAACCGACACATCATCCGCGGGCCAGGATGAATTCGCGGATATCCGCAACCGTAAAATAGGATTTGTATTTCAGGGATTTAATCTGCTTGCAAAAACAAGCGCCCTTGAAAATGTGGAGCTTCCGCTCCTTTATAACAGAAGCGGAAACATCCGGGATCCTGCACTTTTAGCCAGAAAAGCGCTTGAGACGGTAGGGCTCGGCAGCAGGTTAACCCATCTGCCTTCACAGCTCTCGGGAGGCCAGCAGCAGCGGGTTGCAATCGCAAGAGCGCTTGTGACAGATCCGGTTTTCATACTTGCGGACGAACCTACGGGAAACCTTGACACAGAAACAACGCTTGAAATAATGATGCTTTTTCAGCGGCTGAACAGAAATGGAATAACCATCATTATGGTAACACACGAACCCGAGGTAGCCTGCTACGTCAGGAGAATAATAACAATGCGGGACGGAGAAATAGTTGCAGATAAAGCGGTAGAAGATATCAGGGATGCGGGTAAAGATCTTGAGGACTGGCGAAAGCGGAATAATCATCTCTATATATCTTCCGGGGAGGCGGTAAAGTGACTGTAAAAGGTTTACTTAAATTATCATTCAGAAGTATTTTACGGAACAAGATGAGGAGCCTTTTAACATCTCTCGGGATTATAATCGGCGTTGGTTCAGTCATAATAATGGTTGCAGTAGGTGAAGGCTCCCAGCAGCAGATAGAAAAACAAATCCAGTCTTTAGGGTCAAATCTTATTATGGTATTTCCTGAACGGGGACCTGACAAGGCCAACAGGATGACAACTGCTGACACAAAAAAACTTAGAAACGAAGCCAGTTATCTCAAGGCAGTTTCAGGTACGACCCGAAAAAGCTTTACAGTCATAGGCGGAAGCGGAGACTGGGAAACAACAGTTTACGGGGTTGAAAGTGATTACCTTGATATAAAACAGAGAACAATAAAGGATGGAAGTTTTTTCTCGGAAAGGGATATATCATCAAAAAACAAAATTGCGGTCATCGGCGCTACTATTGCGGATAATCTCTTTGAATACAGCAATCCCATCGGGATGCAGATAAGGATCAACAAGGTACCTTTTACCATAACAGGTATTCTTGACAGCAAGGGAAATACAGGAACGGGTACGGACCAGGACGATATGATCCTTGTGCCTCTTGACACCGCCCTTACAAGGCTCCAGAACAGCCGCTACATAGATACTATTGAAATGAGTGTAGTTTCTGAAAATCTTATGGATCAGGCCGAATCTGAAATTGAAGAGATCCTCAGGGAATCGCACAGGCTCGCAGACAGCCGTGAAAACGATTTCAGGATCATGAACCAGGCGGAAATAATAAGCACTGTTTCTTCTACTGCCAAAACACTGACTGTTCTGCTTGGTGCGATTGCGGGAGTTTCCCTGATTGTCGGAGGAATCGGAATCATGAACATTATGCTGGTTTCAGTTACTGAAAGGACCAGGGAAATAGGAATCAGGATGTCGGTCGGCGCAAGGAAAAAAGACATACTGCTTCAGTTCCTGTCAGAATCTATTATATTGAGCCTGCTTGGAGGTTTCATGGGAATTGTATCAGCAGCTGCAATTGCACTTTCCCTTGATAGTTTTTTCAATATTCCAGCAGTCATCAAGCCTGAAATAATATTCCTGTCCGCGGGATTTGCGGCCGCAGTCGGGATATTTTTCGGATATTATCCCGCAAAAAGCGCATCTAACCTATATCCGATTGATGCGCTGAGACACGAATAGTCACTACTAATAAAAGGTTAACTGTAAAGGAAAAAGCATGAAATCCAGAATCATATTTATTATCACTTTATTTGCAATAACACTTGTTCCTGTTTTCTCCGGAGAAGTTATAACACTTGATGCGGCAAGAAAAATAGCAATATCAAACTCAAATGCCTTGAAAAGTGCAGCCTCCGCCATGGATAAGGCGCAGCTTGAAAAAGCGGCAGTTAAATACAGCTGGTATCCTGACATTTCAGTAAATGCCGGCTATGAATCTTCCGCAAAAGCCTCGGGCAGCGTATCAGCAACCGATAATACACCGTCAGCCGGTATTTCTCTTAGTCAGCAGATTTGGGACGGAGGAGTAACCGCAGTCAACAGGAAAATAACCAGCGCTTTATTTGACGGAACGGTTTATGAATGGGAAAATACGCTTCTCGGGGTTATCAGGGAGTGCGATAATCTTTATTACAGTTATATTGAGGCGATGTCCCAGGCAGATTCGGCAAGAGCCTCCTTCCATACCGCAGAAATACTTAAGGCATCAGCTCTTGCAAGATATGAATCAGGAATTATTTCAAAAGTATCATACCTTGAGGTTAAATCCGGTGCGGCGATAAAAGAAACAGAACTTATACAGACAGAAAGCGCTGTCAAAACCGCGGGAAGAGAGCTTGCGTCATACCTCTCTCTTGAAAAAGCGCCTGAAACCGGAGAGAGCAGCCTTTCAGCATTTGAGAGTTATCTTGAAACCGTTAACCTTTACAGGTCAGCAAACGGGGATGATATTCCTGAAAATCTTCTTCTTACCGGAATTAAAAACTCCCCTGCCCTAAAAATCAAAACTCTCGCGGTCAGTCAGGCAGAGCTCGAAAAATCGTTAAAAATAAGAGAATACAACCCTGTTGTAAACCTAACAGCAGGCAGCACAGTTTCAGATATCAGTGATACTACCCGAAACACAAGCATATCACTTTCCGCCTCTTTTCCCATTTCCCGATGGGACAGAAAAAACACTCTTAAACAATCAGATATTTCTATTACATCTGCAAAAACGTCTGAAGATGAGGCATTAAGGGAATATACGGTTGAAACAGCAAACGCATGGGTTGAACTTGTATCTTCCGCCCAGGCTGTTTCTTCTGCCGGTATAGCGTTGGAATATGCAGAAGAATATTATAACGAGATTAATGCCCGCTTCATGCTCTCGGCGGAGAGCATATCAACACTGATGGATGCGGAAGCTGACAAGATAGACGCACAAAGCTCCTATACAACAGCCAAATTTGATTTTTTAAAAAATATATCTGAGCTGATCTATCTCACAGGACTTGAAAGCAGCAACAGGCTGATTGATATTTTAAAGGAGTAATTGCAGTTTAAGATTTATCGGGAGAATACCGGAATAATTTTTTTCAGGATAAAGCAGCTTTATAACCAATATCATTGATAATTTATCAAAAAATAATTATAAAGGCGGCCATAAATTCCTGGTGCAATAAGCCAATATTGTGACAGGAGTTTTAAGTGAGTTACAAAAGAATGAATCTTAATGAAAGAATGGCCATTTTACAGATGATTTATACCAAAGATCAGGGCAAGAAAAACTCTTGACTTCATAACACCTAAAGAAGCTATTGCCAATTTGCGCCAGGAATTTCTGTGCACAAAATTATATAATTGCATTTCTATACCGTTCAACTTATAATAATTATTGCTTATGTATTTAAAAAATAATTATTATTTAAACAAATTGGTAAATTATTTTTTCATTATTTTCCTGCCGATATGCATTTCCATCATTGCGGCATCATATGCCGGATACTACCTGCAGCATGTAGTTAAGCATAAAATGAACATTAAAATTCAGGAATACAACACAGTCAAGACACAGAAAGAAATTGCATACTTCATCATTCAGTCAGTAATTTCTGATATCAAAATAATTTCTTCCAATTATGAGCTCAAATTATTAATTGATAAAAATTATGATAAAAATCAGCTGACATTACCCCGTAATTTCCTGTCAATTTCAAAGTATAAGGGCACATATGACCAGATCCGGGTACTTGATACCACGGGAATGGAAAGACTAAGAATCGACTTAAAAGAAGAAAACCCGGTATTTATCGAAGAAAGCCGATTGCAGTTTAAGGGGGACCGGTATTATTTTCAGGATACATTTGAATTAAATGAGGAGGAAATTTATTTTTCACCATTTGACCTCAACATAGAGCATGGAAGTTTAGAAATACCCTATAAGCCGATGATACGGGTCGGTACCCCGATTTTCGGCAGTCAGCACGAAAAAAAGGGAATAATACTTCTGAACTATCTTGGTGACAGATTAATTGAAAAAATGGTAAGTCTTAAATCACCGAAAAGCCGTTTTTTTATATTAAATGCCGAAAGCTATTATCTGTATTCAGAGGATAAGGAGAAGACCTGGGGTTTTATGTTTGAAGAGAAAAAAGGTGTTAATTTCTCAAACGACTTTAATAATGAATGGAATATAATGAAGAAAGAGGATTGCGGCCAGTATTTTAATGACAAAGGGTTGTTTACATTTGAGAAAATCTATCCGTTAAAATCCGTCAGTGACAAAATAAAGTCTTCAACCGGGTCAGCTGATGCCTATGATAAAAGTACAGGCTATATACCGGCTGAAGATTTCCACTGGATATTATTATCATTCATTCCAGATAAAGATATTCATGCGACTGAGGAAAACCTCGAACTGTTTATTATTGCAGCTGATATCCTTCTGATTATTTTTTCAGGCATCATGGCCTTCGCGTTGGCAAGGCAAAAGGTTAAGAGGAAAATTGCGGAAGAAGATTTATTAAACCTCAATAATGAACTGGAAGCAAGAATAAAGGACAGGACAAAAAAACTCTCTGAAGCCAATAAAAAAATAAAAGCGGAAATAGCAAAATATAAATTATTAGTTAAGGAAAAGCTTGAACTGGAAAAACATGTAACCCGGATGCAGAAACTGGAGGCGATAGGGACAATGGCAAACGGAATAGCACATGATTTTAACAACATCCTGACTCCAATTGTAGGGTATGCCCAGGTTATGACGGAATCTTCGGATTATTCAAAATTCCCGCATTACAGTCAAAAAATATTAACGGCAAGCAACAGGGCCAAGGAACTTGTCAAACAGATACTGACCTTTTCAAGAGCGGAAGATGAGAAATATAAGTTAATAAGGATTAATGATGTGGCTAAGGATGCCCTGGATATGGTTTCCACCTCTATTCCCTCGACAATTGAATTTAAAATAGATCTAAGTGAAGACTGCGGCACCATCTATGCAGATCCACTGCAGATACATCAGATAATAATCAACCTCTGCACTAACGCCTATCATGCAATGAGAAGCATGGAATATGGCGTGATTACAGTCGACCTAAAGGTCATTTATATCTCTAGAGGAAATATTATTAATAAAGTTGAGCTGAAAACAGGAAATTATGTGTGTTTGGCAATAAGCGATACCGGAACCGGCATAGCTGATGAAGATAAAGATAAAATATTTGATCCCTATTTTACGACCAAAGGCAATGAAGGAGGCACCGGACTGGGACTGGCCATTGTTAACAGAATTATTAAAAACATGGAAGGCGAAATATATGTTTACAGTCAAAAAGGAGAAGGAACAACCTTTAAATTATACATACCTCAGAAATCCGGTAATATAACGGCAAATAAAAATATAAATCTCACCGGGAAAAAACATCAATTCTCCGACTTGAGAATATTGCTTGTCGATGATGAAAAGGAAATTCTCGCGATAGAAGAACTGGTACTAAAAAACATGGGGTTCAGGATAACTAAATTCAATCTGCCGGAAGAAGCCCTTGGATACTTTACCGGCAATTATAACGAAATCGATCTGGTAATAACAGATTCTTCAATGCCCAAAATCAATGGATTAAAGTTATCAGAAGAATTGCTGAAAATAAAAAAAGATATTCCTGTCATACTCACAACAGGATTTATAAATAATAAAAATGAGCTCAGAGCTTATAATATCGGGATAAAGAAAATTATTGTAAAACCATTACTAAGAGGAGAATTGATTAAGGCCATAAGCGAATGCATAAACCCGGAAAAAGAATAATAAAAGAACAAGAAAAATACAGATGTATGTAATATTTTCATATAAAATGATTTTATACAGCCAATAAAATCTCATTCCTTTCATACAGCCAATATAGATAGCAAAAAATGAAATGCAATTTTGATGTTTACATGGAGGTTTTGAATGATTGAAAAAATTGATAAACCTTTACTTATGGTAATTGATGATGAAAAAGAGGTGGGAGAATTTATAAAGGATATAGCAGAGTCTATCGGATATGACTGCTATGCCACAACAAGCGTTAATGATTTTTTAGAATCCGTTAAACCCGGCATACATTGCATCATAATAGACCTGATGATGCCGGAGCTGGATGGGATTGAATTGCTGAGAAAATTAAGCGCGCAAAAATGTGTTACCAAAATAATTTTAATAAGCGGGTTTGATAAAAAAGTATTGAAAACCGCGGAAAACCTGGCGAAGTCATTAGGTCTTGAAACTGTCGGTATTTTAGAAAAGCCGTTTAATCTTGACGATTTGCAGACATTATTAGCCAAAGCTAAAAATCAACTGCCTGTAACTAAATATCAAAATACAGGCAGACAATTTGTACAGCTGACAGAAGATGAAATTAAAGAGTCGCTGAAAGAAGGCTATATTTTCATGAATTATCAGCCTCAAATAAAATTACCGTCGCGCCAGGTTACCGGAATAGAAGCCCTTGTCAGGATCAGGCACCCTGTTAAAGGATTGATCCCGCCGGATATGTTTATTCCGGGAACTGAAAAGTACGGATTGATCAATGAGCTGACATTTCAGGTCATTGAAAATACTATTAGGGATTATAAGAAATTATCCCCAGATCATGTTATAAGCATTTCCATTAACATTTCATCGAAATCACTTACAGACCTCTCCATTCCTGATAGACTGGTTAGATTAGCAAATCAATACGATGTCAGCCTTGATCATTTTATTCTTGAAATAACAGAAAGCGGATTGATAAAGGAATATCAGAAAGCACTGGATATCCTGGTCAGATTGAGAATGAAAAATATGCATCTATCAATTGATGATTTCGGTACCGGATATTCTTCAATGTCCCAAATAAGGAAAATCCCCGCTTCGGAACTCAAGATAGACAAGAGTTTTATTAATGATCTTTTAACAGATGAGGGAGCCCGTTCCCTCATAATCAAAACTATAGAAATCGGCCACATTCTTGATATGATCGTCGTGGCAGAGGGAGTTGAGACGAAAGAACAGGAACTGGAACTGGAAAAGCTGGGATGTGATATAATTCAGGGTTATCTTTACAGCAAACCTCTTGATATTACTTGCCTTATTGAGTGGATCAATAATTACAATAGATGATCAGAAATTCCTATCGTAATAAACTGATATTGTGTCGCGGGTGCGGGAAACCTGGAAAACAATTCTCTGTAGATTGTTTTCACTTCAAGAGATATTAGCTTCCTGCTGATTTTTCTTTTTTTCTGAAATTCGAATTCAGATTACAACAATCCGGTTTACCATTCCCATATAAGTTTTTATTCACTTTTTCCATACGTTCAAGATAATTCATAAAACTGTCTTTTATCTTTATAAAAAAGTTTTTCATTATACTTTCTCCTTATTTGAGTTTTTCTTTAAGCTGCTCAAATTCCTCAATACTTATTTCACCTTTTGCCAGGCGGTTTTTCAAAATAGCAAGAGCCTCATCATCATTAACACTTTTCCTGTTTTTTCTCGGAATAAAAACAACTGCAAGTACAATAATAAGTATTATTAATCCTAAAAACATATATCCTCCTCCATAAAAAGGAAATCTGCAGAACTGATTAAAATAGTAACCCATGTTTCTCCTCCATAATTGTTAAACAATCTATATACATATAATATACTAATTCCTATGTATTTTATATGATATAAATGTGAAGATTTGATGAATTGCAAGAATTATATGCAGGATTTGCCCGGCAGAACCCATCCCGTCAATGACATTTTCAAAATACCTGAACGAGAAAATCTGCTTTCCATATCCCCGTGGAGGGTGTAGGATACTGCCAAAGAAGCATTATTACGAAGAAGAAAAACACTATATACTCCTCTATACCAAAAAAAATATTCTCGAAGGAATAATATGTATGCTTGAAATCAAAAGAATAGAAAATACAGACCTTAAGGATTTATCATTATTATTCAAAGAACTATCAGGCAAAAAGAGCATTTGGGAAAATATGATTAAAAACTTTGAATTGATCAATAAAAATGGAGATTATATTCTCCTTGGTGCCAAATATTATGGGGAACTGGTTGGTTCTTTAATGGGTATCCTCTGTCTCGATCTTGTTGGAGAATGCAAACCATTTATGGTAATTGAAAACGTAATAGTGTTAAGTAAAGCAAGAGGTAAAGGTATCGGGAAAAAACTAATGATAGAGATAGAAAGAATCGGAAAGAAAAAAAACTGTCATTACATAATATTTGTATCTGGGGCTAATCGAAAGGATGCTCATAAATTCTATGAATCTTTAGGCTATAAACTTGATAAAGTACAAGGATTTAAAAAAATATTGGGATAAAAAATTTTATCTAAAATGTACAGGGAAAGTAATTACCTGAAAGTCATCCTTATCCTGCGATAAATTACACTTTTCATATCCCAATGATTGATGCAGAAAATCCGATAGCAAATTATTGGAATATAAACAGAGTGTGCACAGGTGAGTAATTACCCCTCAGGCGTCCACCCCCGGACATTCACCATGGCCTCCACAGCAAGCGCCTCCAGCTTTTTGAACTGCAGAACAAAGCCGGTTATAAGACTTTTTTATTATTTGTTCTTGTTTTAATACCAAAAACACATTATAACATTCTTCAGTTGAAGATAACAGAAAAAACTGGAGGGTTTCACGGGAATTGAAATGTATAATAATACTGATGAGCAAAGTATATATTATATCAGAAAAAATTTAATGACTTATAATCTGAAGCATCTGGAAGTAAGGGACAGGAATAAATATTTGCGAGACATAGACTTGAATGCTGAAAAATTAATTTTAAAGAAATATTGAGGCAGATAATGAATGATAAAAACAGGAAATTATCAAATCCCTTAAGGGTAGCGGAATTATCCCCGGCAGAAACGCTTAAAAAAATCGGATTTAATAAAAATGACGTTCTGTGCGATATTGGCGCCGGCACAGGTGTTTTTACTTTTCCGGCAGCTCTAATAACCGGGAACTTTGTATATGCCCTTGATATAGACAAGGATTCACTAGATATAATAAAAGACACAGCTTATAAAGAAAACCTGACAAACATCAAGACACAGCTTATATCAGGTTACCCGTATGAATTAAATGCTGAATCCATGGATTTAGTTCTGCTTTGTACGGTTTTTCATGAAATAGAAGCCAAAGAAAATCTGTTAAATGAAATAAGAAGAGTGATGAAAAAGGGAGGAAAACTTGCGTTTATTGAATTTCACAAGCGGCAGACTCCCATGGGACCTTCCATATCTCACCGCATCTCTAAGGAAGAAGTAATGCAATCTGCGTTAAGTATGGGCTTCATTAAAGCAGAGGATTTTGTTCTCGGAGAGAATTTTTATTGTATTGTATTTAAAAAATAATATCTTTTAGAATGTCTAGACTGTTATTAATATAACCTGCCAGGTACAATTACCTTAAAACAGTTATTTACAATTCAGCTTACCGCGAAAAAACAATCCGCTGACTGGGATCGGACCCGTGGCAAGATCATTACGGGTGATCCTCTAGCTTCAGTTATACATGTGGTTCGGCGATGTAAGCTTTCACTTGACCGGAAGACCGCCCCGCTGTATGATTTTATCAGATGTCCGGTGATCCTGATGCGTATCCGGCCCAAGGGGTTCCGGGAGCAAAAAATATTTCCGGCTTCATATCCTGCGGAATGAGGTCTGTTATAATAATGAGTATGTACCCGTTTACAGCCATTGTCGGTCAGGAGGCCATGAAAACAGCCCTGGTTCTTCACGCAATTGACCCTTCAATAGGCGGAGTGCTGATCCGGGGGCAAAAAGGAACTGCCAAGAGTACGGCAGTACGGGCGCTTGCCGGTCTTCTCCCTCCGATTCAGGCAGTTGAGGGATGTCCCTACCACTGTCCGCCGAATGCAGATTTCTATATACATGAAGACTGCCGGAAGAAATCACAAAGCGGTGTTTCTTTTACTTCAATTGAGTGTCCGGTCCCGCTGGTCGAGCTGCCTCTTGGGGCTACCGAGGACAGACTTGCAGGGGCGCTGAATGTGGAGCGCGCCATTCGCGCAGGAGAGACAGTATTCGAACCAGGTTTGCTTGCAGCAGCCAACCGCGGCATACTCTATGTTGATGAAGTAAATCTTCTTGACGATCATCTGGTAGATCTTCTTCTTGATACAGCTGCATCCGGTATAAACCATGTGGAACGGGAGGGGCGTTCTGTACTTCACCCGTCCAGGTTTATACTAATCGGCACCATGAACCCGGAAGAGGGGGAACTCCGCCCTCAGTTTCTCGACCGTTTCGGCCTCTGCATCGGTGTTGCAGGAGAACAGGATATAAAAAAGCGCAGCGAGCTTGTCCGGCGGCGTCTTGCTTTTGAAAGAGACCCAATTGCATTCTGTAATTCATGGAATGAAGCCCAGAGCGTTCTCCGCCGGCAGATAGTAAAAGCCCGCAGGAATCTATCCAGTGTATCCATCCCGGATGAAGCAATCGATGCAGCATCAGAACTGGCAATTAAAGTCGGTTCCCAGGGACACCGCGCAGAGATAACAATAGCAAAGGCTGCATCAGCCCTTGCAGCCTTTCAGGAGCGCGAGTCTGTAACACATGCAGATATAATTGAAGCAGCAACCATGGCACTGCCTCACCGCATAGACCGTTTTATCGAGCATGGCGGAGCAGACATTCCGAAAGAATTAAATGAGGCGTTATCTGCCGTTTTCGGCGAAATACCGTTTGTTCATAACGGGGATAAAACAGATGCTGACGGCAAATTTCCTGAGTTCGGCCTTGACGAAGATATTTTCCCTGGTTCCCACGCGGGCGGCATGCCCATCTTCGTATACTTAAAAAAAAAGCATCCAGCATTGTCCTTTTAGCAGACGAAACACCGCTTCGCCTCTCCTTTGAGGAGCACAACAGTCTGCCGAGACGCAAGGAGGTCCGCCCTTCCATCTGCGGCCGCCATATCGCGTCAATTCCACTTCAATCCGGAGAACATATAAATGAAATTGATCCCATTGCGACCTGTCTGGCAGCCGTTCTGCGCAAGAAACAGGGAAACAATGTTTTTGAAGATCACAGTGTTAAGGCACAGGATCTCAGGCGGCGGCTCCGGGTACAGCCTGTCAGAAAGACAATTATCTTCCTGATTGACGCATCAGAATCCATGCTGGTAAGTGAACAGATAAGATTAGCAAAAGGAGCTGTTTTAGGTCTTCTTACCAGGGCTTATCAAGAGAGACACAGGGTCGGTGTAATTGTTTTTCGCGATTTGCGTGCAGAGGTAGTTCTGCCGCCTACATCAAGCATTACCCTTGCCCGAAACGCCCTTCAGGCCGTAGCTGCCGGAGGAGGAACTCCCTTTGCAGGCGGATTACAGGCTGTACTCAGGGTGGTCCGTTCTGAGCGCATCCGCCATCCGAATGACATTCAGCAGATGGTTCTGGTAACAGACGGGAGGCCGTCTATTACCATGCAGCCCGGGGCAAACATGAGACAGGAAGTTTTATATATAGCGCATCAGTTTCCTGCCAGGAACATTCCGGCAATTGTTCTGGTTACGGAAGATACCTGCGATCTTATCAGGGAGGTTTCGGTTGAAATGAAAGCGCCTCTCCGTAAAATATCTGAGGTGGTTCAGAATAATTTTTGATTGACAAAAGCTGCTTATAACCTGCAGGTTTCCTTAAAATAATCATAATATCAGGATCCTGCCGCTTAATAAGGCAGGATTACTTATGCATTTCAAATAATAAAAGCCGATGACGGGAATTTTATTTTAAAAATCAATAAAATAAAGACTTTTTTAAATTGATATATTGCAGAAGAAACCAACAATGTTATTAATAAAAATATTATCCCAGCTTCTAAGGTTGGATCCATTTTGGGACACAAAAAAAAAGGACATAATCCTCTATGGCTTTGTCTATCACGGAATAATCAATATATTTATATATTGATTAAGTATCAATTCTATTTATAATAATTTCACATGAACTTGAAGATATCAGATGGTAATTTACCAGATTATATACATATAAGCATTGATGAATATCCAACTCCCGCTAATTTTGAATTATTGGTTGAGGAGATTTTTTCTTTACCGTTATGAAAATCAGGATTAAATGTAATAATTAACATTATAGAAGAGAATAACCAAACCTTTTCACTGGATGATGTGTATTTATATGAAAGAATAATATCCAGACATCTGGATAAACTAAAAAAATCACATTGCGCTGTAGTTTTAATAGATTTATGCAACCCTGATATTCACGAAATTTTCAAATTGATAATTCAGCATAAGTCCAACAAAAGAATCCGTTTATTTTGCACTGAAAATGAAGCTGTTGCCTGGATAAAAGAAATTATCAGTAAAACAGTTGTTACAGACTGATTAAATATTTAAAGATAAAAAAGGGGAAAACCCTTATGTGTCAACAGAAGGAAACTGCTTTTCATATCCGCGAGGCGGTGATAAACATAACAATATTTCCACCCCTGAAATCAGGGTTCAACTAATGTGTCTTATTATCTGATCATTATTCAACCTTGAATTTGACAACCTCTGATGTTAACTCCTGAAGATTAGTTTTTGTATCCTGAGTAATTTTATTTACATTCTGGACTGCAATATTAATTTGTGCAGCACCGGATGCCATTTCATCCATGCCATTACTCATTTCTACAGTTATATTTGTTAGATTATTCATCTCATTGAGTACTTCTTTACTTCCTGATCGCATTTGTGATGAGCCATTTTGAACTTGTGTTGTTATATTATTTATTTCCTCAAGGGCCTGAAGAATCTGTACACTACCAGTACTTTGTTCATCCATTGCGTTTTTAATCTCCGTTTCCTGATTTTTAACCATATTCAAGTTCTCTACTATCTTTGAAAATTGCAACTGAGATTTATCTGACAAAACGGCAGCCGAATTTATCTGAGTTTTTAAATTCTTCAGGACATTCGAAATAGCTTTTCCTTGAGATGAAGAATTTTCTGCCAATTTTCTTATTTCATCCGCTACAACAGCAAATCCTCTCCCAGAATCCCCGGCATGTGCAGCCTCTATTGCAGCATTCATTGCCAGAAGGTTTGTCTGACTTGCTATGCTTTGAATAATATTACTGGCATCAATTAAACCATCTGAATCATTTTCTATTACCTGCATTATTTCAACAACTTCATGAATACCAATTTTCCCTGATTCTGAAGCCGTAAGTAATTCTTCCATGGAAATTGCGTTTTTATTTAATATTCCTGCAACAGATTTTATATTTGCAACCATTTCTTCTATTGATGATGAAGACTCTGTAATTGCTGAGGTTTGACTGCTAATTAATGTATCGAGATTTATAATATGTTTTTCTATTTCTTCAACTGTTGAATGAGTTTCAGTAACTGATGCTGACTGATTTACTATCTGCTGTTTCAAACTGGAAATATTTGCAGAAATCTGATTCATGGAGGATGCTGTTTCAGTCATATTTGAAGATAAATCGTTAACAACTTCTGCTAATCTGCCGGTCGATTCTTTTGTTGTCAAAACCATTTGTGCAAGACTATTCATTGATAGATTATAATATTTGGCAACCTGCCCTATTTCATCACCTGAAGAATCTTCAAGTCTACGGGTAAGGTCTCCATTTCCTTCTGAGATTTCCTTGAATATATTAGCCATTTTTCTAATTGTTCCAGATATTCTAAAACTCAAATAAATACCAATTGCTATTATAAGCAGAGTTGCAATGCTAATAATGGCCCCAATTGTAGCATAAGAGGAAATAATTGTTTTTAATGTATTACTTTGAATGTTACTTGTTGATTTAACAAATTCTTTATCCAGGTTATCGAGCAATATTCCAATGTCATTTTCAAGATTCTTTACCTTATTTATATTACTTACATATTCTGTACAAATTCTGCTAATTTCCATATTAGATTTTTGGGCGACAATTGGCATTTCCCGAAATGGAGTATTCGATAATTTCTCGATATCCACTTCTGTATTTTGAATAAGTCCTTCAATAAATGATAAAAGATCTTCTGCTGCATTATTATCATATGAGATTTGATAGAACAAAGAGTGTATATTTAAATTGTTAACTGTATTTATATGTGCACCAATAATTACTTGTTTTTCCAGAGCTGATACAGGAATACCTTTTATCAAATTCGCTACTACAAGTTTTATATAGTTATCAGATTGCAACATGGAGGATTTTGTTAATTCCATTACCATTTTTTCTATTTCTATATTTTGATATTTTATAGTTTTAACTTGATTAAAATAGTTTTCGAGATTATTAAAATCGTTTAGTAAAGTTGAGTCATTTGAAATAGATTGTTTTATCTCTGTCAAATCAGCAAAAAATTTATTTTCTTTGTCTATTGTTGGTATTGATTCTTTAATATATAAAGTGCCTTGTTCCTTTAACATTTTCACATTAAATGAAAGATTTAGAATATCATCAACTTTTTTCATATTTTGTTTTGAATTAGAAATAGCGCTAAATAACTGACTTGAAAATATTAAAATAACAAAAACCTGAATTAGTGCGGGAATTAATAATTTTGTTCGTAAATTTAGTGATTTTTTTGAGTATTTACGCATAACTTTCTCCACTTTCAATATTAATATAATTTTTAATTTCAAATACAATTTTTGATAAACTTTATTTATTACTTACATATAAGAATTTGTCAATATAGTAGCTATATTATTTATCATTAAACACTATCCATGTTAATCATTACTTTTTAGGATAACAATAGAATCTCTTGAAGGAACAATTCAAGAAATTACTTATGGACGGTATCGATATGAAAGGCTTAAACCTCCATTCAAATAGATTCGCATTTATATATTTTACATTGTAAGTTAGATTTACCCGTAAGTAGTAGAAAAACAATGGTAATATTCTGCATCACTCAACAATATCCAACAAATTCCCAAGCAGTCGACAATAATTGAAAATACCTTACACTTATAAAGCCCGCCCTTAGCTTCCAGCCGTACAGTCTGGACAAGATCAAAACTCTTGCTGCTTTAAAATCTCCTCCCACACCAGCGCCTCCTGCTCTGTCAGCAGCAGATCAAAACCGGCATTAAGATTGTACTGAAAAAAATTTGATTTTTATACGTTACATAACTATACTTATTTAAGTTCACATCAAAAGAAGGTAACAATGTCGTGCCAGTTTTTAAAATCAGCCGATGATGATTATTTAACCTTATTTTATACTGGAAAAGTTAATCGTGAAATAATATTTGATAATACGATAAAGGCTCACAAATTTGGCAGAAAGAATGGAATAAAAAAGTATTTTACCGATTTAACAAAAGCAATTAATACTGACGATAAGAAAACTGTCACTGACTTTATTGCAATTGATATGAAAAAATCAGCTTTTATTGATAAGGAAGCTGTTGTTGCAATTTTTGTTGCCCCCGATGATAATTCTCATGATTTTATTGAAGCTGTTTCTGAAAAAAATGGTTATAATGTAAAGCTTTTTAGGGACCGGGAAAAGGCTATTAAATACCTTCAGGAAACTAAAAATCCGGCTATCTCCTGATATGTCGAAGTAAGTATTTCACTTAAATCTCATTCAATTCAGCCTCAGTCTCCATTTTTAACAGGTAAAACGGGCGGGATGATTCAACTTTTATCTGAATAGTTTTAAATAATCATCAAAAATAAACAATCTATTTCTTTGATTTTTAGTTGCTTCTTTCAGAATTGATTTTTCAACAAATATTTGGACCAAGGCATTAGCAGCCTTTGGTGACAAATCCGTTATCATTTGTACTTCTTTTATATTTACTAATGGTTTTGAGAACAATTTGTGTAATAAAATTGATGCTTGACTGGTTCGCTTTCCCATAAAATGTATTTTTTCTCTTGTAATAATATCTTTAAGTTCAATTATTTTTTGCAAGGTTAAAACAGCTGTTTTTGAAGTTTGAATTATTCCTGTGAGGAAAAATTTTATCCACTGCTTGAGATCGTTTTTTTCTCTAACTAATGTTAAATTATCATAATATATTGATTTATTCTTTTCAAAAAAATCTGATAAATATAATAATGGTTCTCCCAGAATGCCATTACTTACGAGATATAATGTTATTAGCAATCTTCCAACACGTCCGTTTCCATCAAGAAATGGATGAATTGTTTCAAATTGGTAATGTGCAATAGCTATTCGTATTAAATGGGGAATCTTTATTTCCTTATTATTTAGAAATTTTTCAAAATCTGATAATAATTCAGGTAATTCAGTATGTATTGGAGGAATAAAAATAGCATCTTTTAACGATGCTCCGCCAATCCAGTTTTGTGAATTTCTAAATTCCCCAGGTGTTTTATGTTCACCGCGTACACTAGATAACAATACTTTGTGAGCATTTTTAATCAATCTGTTGGATATTGGAAGTTTTTTTAACTCTTCAATAGCAGTATTCATCGCCCGAACATAATTATTTACTTCCTTCCAATCATCTTTTTTCTCTGGATCAATATTTTCCTCTTCTATTAGTGCTTCGTCAATATTAGTCTTCGTTCCCTCTATCCTGCTTGATGTAACAGCTTCTTTTAAAATATGCATTACGATAAAAACATCTTTATCAGGAATAAACCGTGAAAATGAATTCAACTCTCCTAAATTAAAAGAAGATTCTTCTAATAATTCATTTATAACTTCATCGTCCCATGTTAAAGAATGATTAATTTTTTCCAGAAGAAAATACTCATATTGATGGCCTTTTTCCCAATGCCCAGCAACAAAATCTCTTAAATTCATATCTTTTCCTCTTAATAAAATATAAATATCCTTATTTTACTTTACGGCATTAAAGTAAAATAAGAAATATCTTGTTTTACTTTTTTTTAAATTTAAGCACCTTATTTTTATCCTGTTTTGAAATTCCGGTCTATTTGATCCCTGACTTCCTTATACTGCTGCAGCAGGGTTTCCGGATCCCTGTGATCATATTCTTTCCTGTAATTTGTATGTCCCATCAGTGCATTAACCGTGTCCTTGTCCGGATACTGCAGTATTTTAGTATCAAAGGTGTGCCGGAGAAGGAATATTGTGTCCGATCTCCCAGGATAACACCTGGCCCTCACGCAGGATGCCTTAAAATGTTTATTTGAAACATCCTGTTATAATCCGGTATTCCGGGGAGAAGTAAACAGTAAATCATTTATATTTTGCTGCTTTTCATCAAGGTATTTCTCTGGTTGAATAATAATGCAATATTTTTATAAATTGGGGTCAAGTCAACAAATCGCTCATCAATCACTGGAGCATTTATAGCTGATAGAATTAAACCTCCGAATTTCGGTATCCAGTAATTTTGAAGAAGCCCCTCTCCTGAGCGCCAGTAATCTTCTGAGAAAAACTTTTCTTTTTCTCAAGACTTTTGCGATAACCATATTTATTATTTATAAAAAAACTGTAGAGAAATAGCGGAAAGTCTTAACTTTAATGTTTTTATTATCAAAATTACTTAAATATTTTTCAGCAAACCCTACAGTTTCTTCAATATTAGTAGTATCTGTAGAGATTTCTTTACCGGGTAATATTTTAAAAAGAACCTGCATACTTGCCTTTCGTTTTTAAACCGGCAATCATCACTCATAGTATTACCAGTACAAACGACTATTTTAAGGCATCAAGACAGCAAATAGGGACATTTTCACATCTTAAAGCATTTATGTATAAATAAATATTTATACTATAAAGACTTATAATTATTTATGGCTTAAAACGAAAGCCGATGACGGGGATCGAACCCATGGCCTGATCATTACGAGTGATCCGCTCTGCCAACTGAGCTACATCGGCGGTTGACCCGGTCAGTCCGCATCAGTTAAAAATAAAAGCTGCGTCTGTAACTGCAATCAGCAGTTTACCAGGTAGTAATCCTGCGCTATTTTATTATTTTTACACCTTAATTTTCAAGCCTAAATAATAATTTAATCTCTCCATGCAGCAGTTATTAAGTATTTTTTCCCCTCTCCGATAATTAAATCAGGGAATTATTTACGGAGGTTATATGATAAGAGGATTATATACAGGAGCATCAGGAATGGTTGCACAGATGCACAGGATGGATGCCCTTACAAATAACCTGGCAAATGTAGACCTTAACGGCTATAAAATGGACACATCCATACATAAGGCTTTTCCGGAAATGCTTATCAGAAGAATGAGCGACGACGGTGTATATAAATTCCCGATGGGCTCTGCCGATATATCCCCGATTGTCGGAAAACTTGGAACAGGGGTCGAGCAGAACGAGGTATATACAGTCTTTACCCAAGGGGCACTCAAGCAGACAGACGGTCCTTTCGACCTTGCAATGGACGGGAAAGGCTTTTTTGCAGTTCAGACTCCCCTTGGCGAACGCTACACAAGAAATGGGGCTTTTACCCTCGGAAAGGAAGGGCTGCTTCTCACAAAAGAAGGCTATCCTGTCCTTGGGAAAAACGGGCCTATCAGCATAAAGGAAAATAATTTTGTTATAGACCAGAAAGGGCGTATTTTTGTCAACAAGGCACTGCCGGATGACCCTGACAGACTTATTTCAATGATAGAAAATGAATGGCAGCAGACAGAGCAGATTGATTCGCTGAAACTTGTTGAGTTTGAAAGGGAAAGATTTATTAAAAAACAGGGAAGCTCTCTCTGGATAGACACGCCTGAATCAGGCCCCGCAACAGCAATTGCGGAAGAAAATCTTCCCAAGATAAGACAGGGATTTATTGAGGGTTCAAATGTAAATCCGGTTGTCGAAATGGTAAAAATGATAGAAGTAAACCGCGCCTATGAAGCTAACCAGAGAGCTGTAAGCAATCATGACGCAATAACCGGCAAGCTGATAAACGAAGGCGTAAGGGTCTGATATAAAGGAGAATAGATTATGATGAGATCACTGTGGACTGCGGCATCCGGAATGATTGGGCAGCAGTTCAATATAGATACAATTTCCAATAACCTGTCAAACGTAAATACGACAGGATTCAAGCAGACAAGGGCGGAATTTGAGGACCTGCTGTATCAGACAGCAAGGACTGCAGGGACACCAGCGACCGAGCTTACTGTTGTACCTACCGGTATACAGGTAGGCCATGGCGTAAAAACCGCAGCAACGCAGAAAATCTTTACTCAAGGGTCTCTTCAGGCAACAGGCAATGTCTCAGACATGGCAATTCAGGGCGAAGGGTTTTTCCGGGTTATGCTTATTGACGGAACATTCGGCTACACAAGGGACGGATCATTCAAGATTGACTCAAACGGACAGATACTGAATTCAAACGGCTACAGGCTGATGCCTGAGATAACCCTTCCGGAAGGATTTGTAAGGGAATCGCTTACAGTAACCCAGGACGGCCGTGTTACCGTAAAGGTAGCCGGAAACGATGATCCGATACTTGTAGGACAGCTTGAAATATACAGGTTTGTAAACCCGGCCGGATTAAGCTCTATCGGTGAAAACCTTTTTAAAATGACAAATGCTTCCGGCGACCCGATCGGGGGAAGGCCGGCCTATGACGGAATGGGAAGCATAATACATCAGTTCCTTGAAATGTCGAATGTATCTGTGGTAAAGGAAATGGTTAACATGATTGTTGCCCAGAGGGCATACGAGATCAACTCAAAGGCAATACAGACAAGCGATACAATGCTGGGTATTGCGACAGGGCTTAAACGTTAATAAATAAACAGAGGGAAAAAAGATAGATGAATACTGTAAATGAGAGCATGATGTTTTATGATAACAGCAAAATTGAGCAGTTAAAGGCAGCAGCAGCCGGAAAGAAGTTTACTCCGGAAAACAAGGAACTTTACAACGCCTGCTCCGAATTTGAGACAATCTTCATAAAACAAATGCTTGACTCCATGAGAAAAACAGTGGAAAAAACCACTCTTTCCGAATCTTCAACAGATACAACAGGGATGAATTATTTTGAGGATATGCTTTATGATGATTACGCTAAAAAAATGGCAAAAACAGCTAACCTCGGGATAGCCAAAATGATGTACCTGCAGCTATACAAATCAACTTCCAGGCAGGGTGATTTTTGAGCAGATTTGAGTTTAAGATAAAACTTCTAATATCAGGGCTGTTATTATTAACAGCCCTTTTAATTGCAATACTGATCTTTTTCAGGCCCGTGGATTCACCTGAAATTACGGGTGAGTACCCCGTGGAAACTAATAAAAGTGTTCAGCAAGAAGAAGATGCCGCTATCAGTGAAAATGCTTCCGGCGGCAGTAATATTGCATTAAAAACTATTCCGGCTCCGGATAAAAGTGAATACAGGGCTGCGACTGTTAAAAAAAAAGAGAAAGCTCTTTATTTCATAATTGATGATGCAGGATACAGCCTTGAGAAACTTAAACCCTTCCTTGATTTTCCGGGCAATCTTACTATCGCGGTCCTTCCCGGTCTTGAGTATTCAAGGCAGTCGGCAGAACTGGCCCTTGAAAAGGGGAAAAAAGTAATACTTCATCAGCCGATGGATGCAATAAACGGGAACAATACCGGCCCCTTTGCGATAAAAACAGGCATGGATGAAAAAACAATAACCGCTATTCTGGAAAAAAATATCAACGCCCTTCCCGGGATAACAGGGGTCAACAATCATATGGGATCCGCTGTTACTTCTGATGAAAGAATGATGGACATAATACTTAAATTTCTGCAAAAGAAGTCTCTTGTATTTATTGACAGCCTAACCACTGCGGAATCGGTCAGTAAAAAATCAGGCGCAAAGATCGGCTTCGCTATTGAACAAAGAGATATATTTCTGGATAATGTCGACACTAGGGAAGGGATAATGGAGTCATTAAATACAGGACGCCTGGAAGCGGAAAACAAGGGATACGCAATAATGATCGGTCATGTCTGGTCATCAGAACTTGCAGACACGATGATGCAGATATATCCGAATCTGATTGAGGAAGGATTCACCTTAAAGGATGCAAGCGAATTCCTTTTGGGGGAAGAATAGATTGCTTGTTCTGGGAATTGAAACATCCTGTGATGAATCTTCCGCCGCTGTAGTTGAAAACGGGAATACCCTTCTTTCCAATGTTGTCGCCACACAGATAGAAATCCACAAACCCTATATGGGCGTAGTGCCTGAAATTGCTTCCCGCACTCATGTTGAATGGATCAACGGTGTTGTTAAAAAATCACTTTCCGATGCCAGTGTAACGCTTGATAAAATTGATGGTATTGCAGTAACAAACAGGCCCGGCCTTTCAGGCTCACTGCTTGTAGGCCTTTCATTCGCCAAAGGGCTTTCATTTGCATCCGGCAAACCGTTTATTGCAGTTGACCATATCCTTGCCCATATTTATTCAGCACATATTGAAAATGACATCACCTATCCGTATCTTGCACTTCTAGTATCCGGCGGCCATACGCTTATCGCAGTAGTTAAGGATTATGAGGAAATTGAGGTACTGGGAACCACTATTGATGACGCGTGCGGGGAAGCGTTTGACAAGGTCGCAAAATACTATAACCTTGGCTATCCCGGCGGGGTGATAATAGACAAACTTTCAGCCGCAGGAGATGACAGGGCATTTTCATTCCCCGACCCTTCCCTTCACAAGGGTAATCACCGCTATGATGTTTCATACTCAGGACTTAAAACAGCAGTGATTAATCAGCTGGATCACTTTCACAACAGCGGGTATGAAAAATCACATGAAAATATTGCAGCCTCTTTCCAGAAAGCGGCCATAGACATGCTTATCAAGCGGCTGCTTAAAGCTTCGAAAGATACCGGGATAAAAACCGTTGTCACAGGCGGAGGGGTCGCTGCGAACTCGTACTTAAGAAAATCGCTATCCTCCCTTTCAGAGCTTAAAGAGTTAACAGTATTCAGCCCTTCACTTAAACTCTGCGGTGACAACGGCGCCATGATAGCAGGGCTTGGATACCATTATCTTAAAAAAGGGATATCTTCACCTTTTTCCGTTACTGTGTCGCCCCGGGTAACGGGACTCAGAAAGACATATCCATAGTATTTAAAGGAGAAATAAAATGGAAAACAAGGACAAGCTTTTATCAGCCATGAAAAAAGCGGGAAAACCGCTTAAAGCAGGAGAAGCAGCAGAGATTTCGGGACTTTCCAAAACCGACGGTGACAAAGCGTTTAAAATTCTTAAAGACGAAGGTCTTATCGTATCCCCGAAAAGATGCTATTGGGAACCGAAATAACTGAATAATTTTCTTTAGCCCTCAATCGGCTTTCCAGAAATCATGAATAATTGCAAAATTTTACTTCAAGATGCATAAATTTATTTGTTAATGGTTTTTCCAAATAAAGTCATTAATATATCGGGTGGAGTCGAAGGTGTTAACAGTATATTCCTTGTTTTAACTGTACTGTTCCCTTTTGGTTTCAGGTTATTCCCCCCCCGCGTCCCCGGTCCAAGTTAAGGATGTTTTTGGGAGGTTCTTCCCCTTACCACTTCACTATGCACACTCATCAACAGTGACATGGATAACAGTATGCGACATGATATCAAAAATAGAGCCGGGATCTATATATTTTTCATCGGTAAGGCACTCGTACAAGGATCTTTCGGAATAACTGTTCTCGATAGATCTTCTTATTTCCTTTTTATAAATATTATCCAGAAAATCAATATCATCGACATGCGTCGAAATAATGCTTCGTATCGAATCATCCTGAATTTTCTCTTCACATACATCCTTAATCACAAGTGCTTCATCATCAGATATTTTATATTTTTCACGGATACCATCAATAACTTCTTTAACTGTTACTTTTTGCGGCTTTCTGTTTCCTTCGCCTGAACAGCCATTTTTTTTCTTTTGTTTCCCTTCAAGTCTCTTCTCGCCAATATAAGAAACAGCAGCCTTGATTACATAAATTCCCTTCATTATTTTCTTCAGCTCAGATTCTGACCCCGCTTTCAGCATCTGTGGTACCATAAACTCGGCAAAAATACCAAAAATCAAAAGATCTTTCTTAATCTCAAAAAAATTGCTCATAAAAATGCAGTCGGAACTGTATTTAGCCAAAATCCCGATATATTCTTTTTGCCGCTCACTATCCTGTATTTTACTTTTGAAAAGTTTTCTTAGGTTATTTGCATGAGCCTGTAAGGCGGCATCTGAGCCAGCCTGGATTATTTCAACTGCTTTTTTTGCTGTAGCCAGGCTGTAAACATTCCAGGAAAGTATTTCATCATATAGCTTCTCAAGCTTTCTTAAATCCGGTTCAATGGGTTCAAAAGGCGTTCCTTCACGGTATTTTTTAAAAGCCTTGATTATCTCATCCGCATTATTTGTGAAATCCACAACTACAACCCGATCTTTATTCTCATGACAACGATTTAAACGTGATACTGTCTGAACAGCATTCCGGCCGCCGACAGGTTTATCAAGAAACATTCCAGCCAAAAGCGGCTGGTCAAAACCTGTCTGGAATTTATTGGCAACAATGAGAAGGCGATATTTATCTGTATCAAATAAATCTTCTATAAGCTCACCACTTCTCATTCCGTTTATTTGCTGTTCTGTAATTTCTTTCCCAGTCTCCGGATTTGTAAAATCTGAAAATGCATATAGGACATCATACTGATAACTATTCGAATCTGCTTTTCTTTTTTCCCTTAATTTTTCCCTGAAAACCTTATAATACTCAAGACCTGCTATCCGCGAAGCTGTAACAATCATTGCCTTTGCCTTACCGCCTATCAGGTAAGAAATATTTTCTTCGAATATTCTCAAGATAAGTTCTGCTTTGTACTGGATCAGTCCCTTATCCTGATAAGCTATGTTTTTCAGCATTTTACTGATAATTCCGGGAGGAAAGGTCTTGTCATCCTTGAAAGGAATAATCCGGCTCTCAAGATTATACAGCGTCTCATATGAAATAATGCTTGAAGCGACATCAATAATATAACCTTCCTGAATCGCTTCTGATTCTGAATATACATCAAAGGGCGCTCCAAACAACTGGACTGTCGATTGACCTGGAGTTGCAGTAAACGCGACTGTCATTAAATTGGGAAATTCTGCTTTCTTGAGTTCTTCGTTTATTGCCTCTTCCTCATCAAATGCCTCCTCAACGACAACCGGATCATCTTTTTTGAATAAGTTGCGAATATTTGTGCCTGATTTGCCTTCCTGAGACCTGTGCGCCTCATCGATCAGTAAAGCAATGTTCAAGGATTTCAAATAAGGATCATTTTTCAGTTTATCAATAATCCAGTTTATTTTCTGTTGGGTTGTAACAATGATTTGTTCCCGGTTTTTAATGTATCTGGGTAAATCGTCTGCTTTTCTGGCAAATTTCATTTTGTAACTTAAATGCGTGAAATTACCCAGTTCATCACGGACATTTTTATCCAGTACTTTCCTGTCTGTAAGGATAAATACAATATCTATAATTTTTGTACTTGTTCCCGGAACATAAAGACTGTTCAATCTGTCTGCCAGCCAGGATATTGTCAGGGTTTTACCTGAACCTGCAGAATGATTTACTAAATATCTCTTGCCGCAATTCTTATTCTCGACAAAAAATCTGCTCAGGTCACCTGTTAAAGCTGTGACTACACGAGATTGATGATAGCGAGGGAAAATGGTAAAAGCCGTTTTTTCCTGAGTATCTTCAGATGCGGGAGTTTTAGGCACATATATTAAAAAAAAGCTAAGCATTTCCAGTATGGATTCCCTGCCCAGCACATAACGGTATAAATATTCCACAGGATACTCATTCGGGTTTTGCGGTTGATTGACAAGACCGGTATTATACCAGCGGAAATTTTCTTCACGGGATGGGTTTGTGGCAGCTTTTACTTCGCTGGTGTCGGAAGCAATATAGAGAAATGGGAGCTGAAATATTTTATCTTCATGATTCCGGCCTGCAAACTGGGTAACCGCATCATGTACATTTTGATTTCGCTCATGTTTCAATTCAATAACTATTATGGGTAACCCATTCAGGAAAAGAACAATATCAGGACGTTTTTCTTCACCTATTTCCATCTGTGGAATAAATGCAATTATATTATTTTCAGGATTTTCTGATGATTCCTGCGATCTTGGTATGCGGTCAAACAGTTTAAAGTGAACTCCCCTGACAGTTATCCCGTTGCGAAAAATTATCCAGAGGGGTTTATGGTTTGTTTCATCTTTTATAGCCCTGATAATTTCATCGTCAGTATCGGTCCCGTAATTCTTTTCAAGCTCATAATATCTGTAAAGCTGTGTTTTTCTGAGATAAGAGATCAGATCATTTTCGGCCAGATACCATTCTTTATCTGTCAAACTGGAATTTCCATACTTTTTATATCCATGAATACTGGATAATGCGTTCTCAAAGTGTTTTTGAAAATCCAGTTCTGTTCCCATTATACTTCCCTGCTGATTGCTTCAAATATTTTCAGCTTTAATTCTTCATCATCCATATTATCGTCTATTACGGCCTGAATAATATCACGCAGCAGTTGCTTTTCAATTTTACCTGCTGCCAGATGATAACTGATATTCTCCATTTCCCGGATAAAACGGGAAACAACAAAAATATACCCGTTTAGAAGTAAAAACTGTGCACCTAACGATATTGCTATCCGTTTATTGCCGTCTTCAAAACAATGAAACTTGTTTGCACAGAAAAAAAGATGGGTTAATTTGTCTGTGAAATCAGGATAATAAAGATCATTCTGAATATGAGTCAAGACACTTTCGAGCCGGCCCATATCCAGAACTCCATCAGAACCGCCGCCGCTGACCTCAATTGTCCTGTGATATACTTCGAGAGCATTTTCGATGGTGATATAAACAGTCCGGCTCAATCTCGCTCCTTCAGACGTTTAAACACATCCTTGGCTTCTTCCAGACGCTCAGCCAGTTCCCTGCTTTTCTGCCCGATGAAGCGTTCGAATTCATCAGCCTGCACCGGTGAAATATAATCTTTAAGCTGCAAATGCAAAGCATCCCGGAAAGCCAAATCACGGCTTGCCATTTTGGTGCGGGCACGTTCCACAAGGGGTTTCCAATGAGGCTGTTTTTCAAATTCGGAGAATAAGGCATCAACTTCAAAGCCTGTAAGCATGGAACCTTTCTTCCTATATGCTTCTTCCAGGGTTTTGGCAAAACCGTATTCATAGGAGGCTACCAGATCCAGTATTTCCGAATAAAACGTATCCCGAACCTTATCTTTCTCATGCAGCTTTAATATCTTTCGGTATTCCCGGGAATTCTCCCTGAAAATGCTTACATATATCTTATCTGTATAAAGCGGATATTTGAATTTTCCCATATCGAGACAGTTTTGCAGGGCATCGGTAAATTCTTTTCTATAGTTCTCTTCCTGAAAATAGGAGATGATGAAGTCTTCGTCGCGCTGGTTTATATATTTGGTTGAGCCGCCGGTTTTCCTGTTTATGGTGTCAATTACAATATCCAGAATCATCTGTCGGAGGATTTTAGCTTTCCCGCTTTCTGTAATGAGCATTCCCAGGTTTAAAAAGGAGCGGAAGTCAAAAACAGCAAGGCTGGGAGCCTTCTTGATGTCCCCGAAATACATTTCGGGGACATCTGCCTCCGATATGGCTAATTTCAGTTCCTGCAAGGCTTTACCCCGCAGTACCTCGTAACCGTTTTGCTTTAGTTCCTTTTCATTTTTTGATAGATAAAGCTCAATAGTACGAAGACTTACCTCAAAGAAATCAGCAGCCTGTTCTTTTGTCAGAACAGCTTTCCCTTTATAGCTTATGGTATGGATCCCGACATTTTTCTGAATTTCTTCCAGAGCATAGGGATTGTTGAGGATATTCTGCCGTTCTACTCCTGATACAGTGAGGTCTTTTGCCATTATACAGCCTCCGGTATATCAGTTTCGGTTATCCGCCTTTTTCCGGTAACGCATTCATGGATCAGGGATTTTTTGTAACCTTCCAGTTTTTCTATCTGGAGGGTGATTTTTTCTTCACTACTAAATATTGTTTTTATTTTCAAACTTAGAAATGAGGAAATCTCTTTTTGAATTTTTAGTGGAGGGAGCGCAATATGTAGATAACCAAATTTTTCTTGATCCATAATTGGTAATGTTGTATATTGAGCAATTCTTGGTATTTCCTCTTTCATGTGCAATAAAAAATAATAAATATATTCAGTGCAAACAGAATTCATTAGTTCCAATCCTATAATTTGTTGATTACATGAACTGTCTACATCAATAATACCCACTTTCCCTATTGTTGCACCTATTCCAACCCAGAATATGGACTCCTTTTTGAAGATTCTTAATTTGTTTTCATAATAAGCAGATTCGTTTATTAATTTTTGGGGGATTTCTAAAATCATATTTTTATCATAACATGCGGGTGCATACCATGGGATTGTGCCATCAATATAAAAATCCGTTCGTTCCGTTGGTGGGGTTGTCCCAGTCTGGACTCTATAAGCTGTTCGCTTTAATCGTTTAACTTCCCATGTATTAGGAAATTCTCCTATCCACCCAATTCCAGAATCTTTCATCTCTACCGAATCATCCAGCCCTTTTGTCACAGCTTTGTAGATGATGGATTTCTTAAGCTCTTCCAGTTTTTTCAGCTGTTCCTTTTTTACAGAAATCGCTTTGTTAATTATAGCGGTGGTTTTATCCAAGTAAGCGGAAATCATTTTTTGTTCAGGGAGGGGAGGTAGAAATATTTTTGTATGCTTGATAAATCTGGATGAAATCCTTTTTTGACCAGCTGCACCAGTCATGTTGACTTCTGCATATTTTCTAAAAATCGGATTCCAGGTATAATAATAAAGAAAAGTAGCTATTATTTTACTTGTCGGTCTATATACGTGAAACTCTGTACTGCCAAAAGCGTATTTTGTTGGCAAAGATTCTATAAATGCGCCTTTCCCATTTTCCATACACGGTGTAATTTTAGCTATTATGACATCCCCGTTTTCAATCAGATTAAGACCGGAAGAAATGTCTATAAATGGTTGTAATAGTTCCGTATCGTATGTTCCATCATCATTTACTTTTTCCATAGGCAATAGGGTGCATTCATCAAAATCTGAGGGCTTATTAGAGCTAAATGAAGGACCTAAGTACGCGACATCTTTTAGTCGCCAATATTTCCAGTTACCTGGAGTATCACCAATCCAGATCAGTGAATCTTTTCTAAGTAATTCTGGTACATTTACTGTCTGCATCACTTCAGTCCCTTCAGAATCTCTTCTGCTTCTTTTTCCAGTCTCCAGAATTCGTTAAGTATTTCATCCGCCGGTTTGGGCGGCTTGTATTTATAGAAATACTTGTTGGGCAGTATTTCATACCCCACCTGCGGGCGGTCTTCCCATTTTATAATGGGTTTGGCAATCTCCCTTTCCAGAAAAGCTTCTATGTCTTCGCCATAGGGGATGTACTCATCATCCTGAATATAATGCCTGTGAGTGTATTTTGCCGAAAGATCCCAGTTTTTTATCACTGTCATGATTTTTGCCGCTGTTTTTTGCTCTTCCAGTACCGGAAAATCAACCTTTGCCAAATCTGATAACTGGGCTTCAAATGATTTTGAATCAGCATTAATTTGTAAAGGATATTCCTTCTTTTCTCCTTCGGGAGAAATAAGATTAACCACAAAATCCAGATCTCCGTAGAGTTCAAATTTCTTTTTTACATTAGAGTTGGATAGCTGAACGTCAAAATCTTCTGTTATCATCATGGGCCGGTCATTTTCATCGGTCTGCCAGAATGTTACGGCAACCTTATGATAGGCAAAATCAGTGGTTTTGAATATTTTGACATTTTCATTATCATATCCGTCATCCCATCCATGATTGTACTGTTTTTCAATCCATGCCCTGTGATCATCTGTAATACGGTTCCGCTTATATCCAAAAGATTTCGGTTCTTTCTCGAATTGATTTCGCGCGTCAATAATCATGACTTTTTCTTTATGCTCTTTGGGCTTATTGTTGGAAAGCAGCCAGATATAAGTAAATATTCCTGTATTGTAAAACATCTGATCAGGAAGCATAACGATGGCGTCCAGCCAGTCATTTTCCAGAATCCAGCGTCGTATTTCGCTTTCTCCGGATCCGCAATCCCCATTGCTTAAGGGGGAACCGTTAAAAATGATAGCTACTTTACTCCCGCCCCCGGTTGCCGGTTTCATTTTGGAAATAATAGTCTGTAAGAATAACAGGGCTCCGTCATTTGTCCGTGGCATTCCGGCTTTATATCGAGTCTTTTCCAGTTTCTTCGCTTCTTTCTCATAGCCGTCTTCTCCTCCCCAGGTTACGCCGAAAGGGGGATTTGACAGCATATAGTCAAACCTGTCAGAAACACCTGCAAGCTGATCTCCGGGGTCATCACTTTCAGGATCATGAGGAATCAGCGAGTTTCCGTAATAGATATAGGCGTTGGTATCATTTTTTATAAGCATATCTGCTTTGCAGATCGCATAATTCTGAGGCTGAATTTCATGCCCGTGAAGGGTGATCAAAGTTTCTGTTCTTGATTTAAGGTTTTCATCCTTAATCCTTTCCAGAACATGAGCCTTGGCAACGGAAAGCATCCCGCCTGTTCCGCAGGCTGGATCATAAATGGAAACATGTTTATCTTTTACAGTAATATCAAGGAGTTCAACCATTAACCGTATAACTTCCCTGGGAGTAAAATGTTCTCCTGCTTCTTCGCCGCTTTGTTCAGAAAAACGACGGAGCAATTCTTCGTAGATATATCCCATTTCAATATTACTGATTCTGTCAGGGCTTAAATCCTCATTTCTGTATTGATTAATGAGAGGGGCAAGCCGCCCATTCTTTTTCATTTGCCCGATAACGGCCCGATAGTTAAAATGATCGATGATCTCCTGAATGTTTTCCGAGAATCCATTAATGTAATCCCGGAAGTTTTTCTCCATGATTGTGTGGTCTTCCTGGTATATTGAATCGAGAGTCCAGTTTGTTGAATTGGAAAAATGATATGTGGACAATTCCATTTTTTTGACCATTTCTTCCAGATTATTAGCTGCAATATCCGGCCTCTTGGACTGTATTTCATTTTTCGTCGCTTCACGCATTTCAATAAGGACACATTCAATACGCCTTATAACAATTATAGGAAGAATAACACTTTGGTATTCATAGGCTTTAAATTTCCCCCGGAGTCGTTCTGCTGATTTCCAGATTTCATTTGCAAAATTGTTCAGTGTTTCTTTTGTTGCCATTTATTCCTCTTTCTTATTAGCCCTCCATGGATGGCGGGCTTCCTGGGGCGGGATAATTATATCATATTAATTTTTAATTTTAAAAACTTATTTCTACGTGTCTTACACATAACGTCCTGTGAATATGGGAAGCCGGCCGCAGGCCAATTTAGGTGTAACTAAATGGAACCGCATATTCGCTGTTACAGGAAGTAAGCGCTAAGGAGTACAAAGTAGTGAGCCGTGACGGCTGAAGGTGATCGATTTTGCAAAAGATCGAGTTTTCTCGGCAAATTTTATTCAGCCGGCAGATTCTCATAATGGGGTACTTCTTCAAGATTATTATCCCAATTTGCTTTTTCGTTTAAATAAATATGGCCAGTTGGAATAGTCTCTATGTCAGTATCCAGACTTCCAGCAGGAACTACCAGTAGTTTTCCATTCATTTGAATATTTGGCAATGCAGAACTGCAGTTAGGACAAAAACTTTTTATATGACCCGAATTATTATAGTTATAGGTTTTTACTTCCTTTTCTCCTTTTAGCCATTTTAATTTTGCAGTTGATGAAAAAAGATTTGAAGCATGAGCAGAACCAGTATCTTTACGACAGGATTTGCAATGACAGAAAAAGAAGTTTTCAAAATTTCCAGTAATTTCATATTTAATATTTCCGCAAAGACAAGAACCCAAATGTTTCATTTTCCCTCCAATTTTTTTACTTTGCTGGCAATTACTATAGCGCTTATTGCCTTTAACTATTGTTACGGGTAATAACAAAAGCAGGGGCTTAACGATTATTGACAATCCCTTCCGCGGCACGGATACCGCTTGCCCATGCGCCTGTTATACCGCGGCTTGTACCGGCACCGTCGCCTATCAGGTAAATATTCTTTTTAGCCTGAAAATGGTTATCAAGGAATTCAGGTTTGTTGGCGTACATTTTTATTTCAGGATAATACATGATCGTGCTCGGATGGAGTATTCCAGGTGTTATCGTATCCAGGAGTTTCATGGAGGTCCAGATTGACTTCATGATTTTATACGGCATGATTAGTGAAATGTCCCCCGGCGTGCAGCCGCTTAATGTAGGGGCAAAATTGTATAAATCGCTGTTAAATGTATCCTTAACCGACCTTTTTCCCATACGGAAATCCCCTACCCGCTGCATGATGGGTTTACCTCCTCCGCAGAGGTTTGCCTGAAGCCCGAGGATTTCAGCGAATTTCTGTCCGCTCGCGACAGGTTTGGTAAGCTTAATTGTTTTAAGCAGGGCGAAATTGACAAGGTTATTTATTTTTTCAGGATTTGACCAGGCATGACCGTTTACAGAAAAGTATTCTACTCCGTCCTGTGAAGAATATTTCTCCTGCACAACATAAGCGGCGTTGCTGTTGGTGCAGAAAGTCCTTACCTTCTCCGGAAACATGAATTTGGGGTCATAATAGTCTTTTACTATCGGATACAGTTCCTCCCTGGTTTCAACCCTTATCCCTATATCCACAATATTATCATTATATAAAATTCCAAGCCGGTTCATTATATCCTGAAGGAATTTAAATCCTTTTCTGCCGGGAGCAACTATAAGGTCGCCGTACTCCATTTCCCGTTTTTTTGATACAAGAACTTTCCTGTCATAATCAATATCTGTCACTTCCTCGCCGAGAGAAAACTCAACTCCCCTCTTTTCAAGTTCCGCGATGAGCTGTTTTATCAGTATCAGTCCGCCGTCAGTACCAAGATGGGCCTGGCTTACCGTAAGAAGCCTTGCATGGAGCTTTAGAGCCCTTTTCTCGTATATGTCAAGGTTGTATTTATCCATGACAGGGGGCTTTAAAATTTTCATAACTTTTTGAAGATAGTATTCCGCGTTTTCCTGTTCCCAGTATTCAAGAGGGAAGCCGATTGGAAAAGTAAAATTCATCTTACAGTCGTTACGCAGCCCGCCTGTAGAAAAATTTTCCCTGTCTATTATGAGTATTTTACTGTCCGGTTTTAAATCTGTAAGAGTAAACGCTGCGCCAAGGCCGGCCGGCCCGCTGCCCACAATAATACAATCCCATCTGCCCATAACATCTCCTGAAATCAAGCTGGTATCAAGACTACAATGTTATAACTAATTCCGGAGAGAGTAAAGAAGCCTTATTTCCTCTTCCCATAGATCAGGATCCGGTGTTTCAAGTATCAGAGGGATATTGTCGAACATACTCTGGTTCATAATATATCTGAAAGGTTCAATTCCGAGTGTCCCCTGTCCAAGCGGCGCGTGCCTGTCAACGTTTGACCCGAAATCCTTCTTTGAATCATTCAGGTGAAAAGCGCTTAAGAATTTAAGCCCAATTATCCGGTCAAACTCATTCATAACCTCGTCAAATTTATCCGGTGTCGAGAGATCATATCCTGCACTGTAGGCATGACATGTGTCGATGCAGACGCCTACCCGGTCTTTATTACTGAAGTTATCTATCAGTCTTTTAATGTGCTCAAATTTGTAGCCGACATTGGTTCCCTGGCCCGCTGTTATTTCTATTACCTGAGTTACACCGTAATCAGCTGTTTTGGAATATGCCGTGTTCATTGAATCCGATATCAGGTCAAGACATTCCTCTTCTGATATTTCCTTAAGATGGCTGCCTGGATGGAAGTTTACATATTTAAGACCAAGCTGTCCTGCACGTGTAATTTCGTCTGTAAATGCGGCTGCCGATTTTGCCCTTTTTTCAGGATCAGCATTTCCGAGATTAATAAGATAGCTGTCATGGGGAAGGACATAAGCTGGGTCGATACCCGAATCTTTGAGATTTGTTTTAAAGAGTTCTATATCCTCATCTGTAAGCGGTTTTGCGTTCCACTGTTTCTGATTTTTGGTAAAAAGGGCAAAAGCCTTTGCCTTTATCTTCTGAGCTGACAAAGGGGCGTTATAAACGCCCCCTGCTGCGCTTACATGCGCGCCTACAAATTTCATTCTTCCCCCGTTTGCACTTTAAAAAACCTATTGGCTATTCAACTTTCAGGACATCTTTTATAAGCTGCTTGAAAGTTTCTTTTGGAAGAGCACCCGCTGCCATCTGCGGTTTTTCATCTTTCGGAATAAAAAGAATTGACGGAATACTGGAAATACCAAATGCCGCGGAAATATCCTGCTCCTGTTCAGTATTTACCTTGTATATATTCAGTTTACCTTCAAATTCCTCTGATAGTTTCTCAAGAACCGGCGCTACCATCTTACAGGGTCCGCACCAGTCTGCGTAAAAATCCACTATTGCAGGAAGTTCTCCTTTGAATTTCCATTCTTTTTCGTTTTCATAATCAAAAATCTTATCCACAAAATCCTGTTTCGTTATCTGTACTGCCATATTAATAACCCCTTTATTTTTATTTTAATATATATATATTTATATATATAGTCAAGGAGTTCTCTGCATTTTTTTCAGTTCATCAATCCTTGATCTGTCTTCTTTAATCAGGGTTTCAAGGTCAGATATCTCTTTTTGCATGGCACTGATTTTTTGAACTTTTTTTGAGATACTCTTCTGTCTTTCAGCCGTATCAATTTCAATTTTTTCTATCTCGAGTTCAATTTCAAGCTGCCCTTTTTTCATTTCAAGCTTTTCAATTTCACTGTTTCGATTTTTTATTCCTTCAAAAATGCCGGCAGCTTCACTCTCCGGATTTATAAGATATTCCGTTTTATCCGGGGTTCCCGGGGATTTTTCATAATCAAAAATTATCCGGTAAATCTTTTTTCCAAATTCCTTAAGGAGTTCCTCTCTTTCCTTAAGCCTGTATTTAAGAAACTGTTCGGGATCGTTCTCAAAATAAATCAATAATTCATCAATTTCATGTTCAAAATTATTTTTTTCAGCCTCAAGCGTTTCGAGCTTGATTTCAAGGTCCTCCTGAATTTTCCTGTTGCTTCTGTATGCTGCAAACATACCTGCTATTTCCTGACTGGGATTGTTTTCATAGACCCTGTTCAGGCACATCTCTTTCCCTGCTTTTTTTTTGGCAGCATTAAGCTGCGCTTCATTCATTTTTTTCCGTGAAGCCAGAATGGCTTTTTCTCCCGCTCCTGCCATTCTGGATAGAACAGACTGGTTTTTTTTAGCGTTTATATCTTCAATTTTTCTATCAAGTTCCCTCTTTTTTTTATCCAGATCAATTATCCCGGTGAAATAATTCTCAAGCTCCGGCATTGAAGCAGGATTTTTTTTGTATAAATTGAATAAAGTATCAGCAATACCCAGAAAATGTTTGCTGTTGTCCTTTTCTATATCATTGTTTTTTCCTGCTGTCTGCTGTATTTCCCCATTAATTTCAGATACTTTTTTCCTGAACTGGGTAAGCTTTTCTTTTTAGATTCAGCTTCTTCCAAAAGAGATTCAGCTTTTTTTAACTCAGTTATTGAGGAACCGTGTTTTTTCTTCCTGATGATAGAATTATACTCTCCAGTTTCATTCTGAAATATTAATTCCCCAAGGGTTTTATAATGCGAATCCGCATCAAGTACGGCATCCTTTATCATGACTTCAATTTTTTTAATTTCCTTAATTCTGTTATCCATACGCATATTGTGTCATAAACTCAACAAATCTGCAATTTTTTTTATTTTTTATTGAAGAAACTTCCTGATTTAATTATCATTTAAATGAGTTTTTTTATCCTGGCGATATTGGAGTTATTATGATATTTTCTGAAACTATATTAGATACAATTGGTAAAACACCTTTAATTAAATTGAGAAGCATCTCTGAAGAGACCGGCAACCTTGTTCTCGCAAAAGCAGAATTCATGAATCCTGCTTCAAGCGTTAAAGACAGGGCCGCCCTTTTTATGATAAACAGCGCGGAGAAAGAAGGTATATTAAAACCTGAAAGCGTCATTGTTGAGCCGACAAGCGGCAACACAGGTATCGGGCTTGCACTGGTCTGTGCAGTCAAAAAATACAGGCTTATTCTTACCATGCCTGAATCCATGAGTATGGAAAGAAGAAATCTTCTCTCTGCCATGGGTGCGGAACTGGTTTTGACCCCGGCCGACGAGGGAATGTCCGGAGCAATCAACAAAGCCCGGGAAATAGCGGAATCGAACAAGGATAGCTTTATTCCAATGCAGTTTTCAAACAAGGCAAACCCGGAAGCACACTACAGAACAACGGGGGTGGAAATCTGGGAAGATACAGGCGGTGAGATTGACTGGTTTGTAGCAGGAGTCGGAACAGGCGGAACTGTTTCAGGCTGCGGCAGGTATTTCAGAAGGAAAAAAAGTTCTGTAAAAATCGCGGCAGTTGAACCATGGGAATCTTCAGTAATATCAGGGGAGCAGGCCGCAAAACACCGCATACAGGGTATAGGCGCAGGCTTTATCCCGGAAAACCTCGACAGGTCGCTTATTGACAGAATAATCAGGGTAAGAAGCGAAGATGCCATAGAAATGAGCAGAACTCTTATCAAAACCGATGGGATTTTTGCCGGTATTTCTGCCGGAGCCAATGTATATGCAGCAAAAATGATCTCCGAGTATGAAAAAAACAAGGGGAAAATAATTGTGACTATTCTCTGCGACAGCGGGGAGAGGTATCTTTCAACAGGGATATACAACACATAATATCAAAGCTTTTCTGTCAGTTCCGGAAATTCTCCACAAACTGAACCTCATACCCGTCAGGGTCGCTGATAAAGAAAAACCCCACATGAGGATTTGGAAAGAACGGCCCTTTAATACTGATGTTTCTCTTTTTCATCTCTACAAGGGATTTATCAAGGGATGGGGTTTCAAAGCCGATTGATATGCCCTTTCCCAGGCCTTCAGCCATTTTCTCACCTGTGCAGACAAGTTCCACCTTGGGCATGTTTTCTTCACCAAGCATAACAATTTCAGTTTCTCCCCCGTCATGACGGCTGCTGACTGAAAGTCCAAGTACTCCCTGATAGAATTCAAGGGATTTTTTCATATTTTCAACCCTTAATGTTACCCAGCAGAATTTCATTTTATTTCTCCTCCGTATTATTATAAACCTGCCCCCGATGCTTCCCTGTCAGGACGGTATTTTTCCTTTCCGGTACCAGTTTTCCGCGATATAAACGCATGGCGTGTCAAAAACTGCGACTATCCATTTCATTATGTATGTTGTAAGAAATATTTCAACTATTGTTTTACTGTCAAAGACTCCGGCGAACGCAATCAGCGTAAATACAACGCTGTCTATCAGCTGGCTTACCATCGTGCTTGCGTTATTTCTTATCCAGATATATTTTTTGTCTGAATATTTGTTTTTCCAGAAGCTGTAAGCCCAGATATCGTGATATTCGGATAAAAGAAACGCCGCAAGACTTGCAAGTGCTATCCTTGGCATCACTGAAAATATTGCGCTTAGGTGCTCACTTGCAAAGTCTGATTCCGCAGGGGTGAAACGGATTGCGATATTCATAAGTATAGTCATTGCCGCAAGAGAAAGAAACCCGGCAAAAACGGCTTTTGAAGCTTCTTTTTTTGAATGGTTTTCAGAGAGTATATCAGTGACAAGAAAGGATGTCGCATAGATAATATTGCCGAGTGTATTTGTAAACCCGAATATTTCAACAGTTTTAATTACTTCGATGTTTGCAAGTATTACAGATATCGGTATCCATATAAAAAGCCCGGTTTTCCCTAAAAACCGATAGAAGAAAAGAATAAAGGCAAAATTGATAAAAAGTGAGGCAAACCATAATATTTCATTTGTCATGAAAACTCCTTGTTTTGTTTATGCGGGTTGCAGGAAACGACCGCTTTAATCTGCGAAATTATTATTCATGTGCAGACAAATGGGTCTGCACATGTTATCCGGTTAATTATTCTATATAAGATATAACCTTTTCAAGTTCTTTTACAGCATCGCGGTTGACTTCCTCAATTATTGCTTTTACAGAAATAATGTCTTTTACAAAGTCTATGCTCTGCCCCGCCATAAGAGAACCGGTTGCGACATCTCCGTCAACAACAGCCCGTCTTAATGCTCCGATCCAGAACTCCTCGAGCTTCAATCCCGCGTCCCGTGTGCTTATCTCCCCTGCCTCAATTTTTTTGATCAGGTCAAGCTGAAGTGCTGTAAATTCCCTGAATCCTTCATTCATTATCGCCCTTACCGGTATGACCGGAACCCTGGGGTCGAATTTGGCGCACGGCTGTACATCCTTGGCCGTCGCCCTGACAAAGGCTTCCTTGAATGCCTTATGGGCAGGGGACTCTACAGAAGCGGCAAACCTTGTGCCGAGCTGGATACCGGAGGCGCCCATCAACATGTAGTGGGCCATAAGAAAACCGCTTCCGATACCGCCTGCGACAAAAACCGGAATATCAGTCACCTGGGGCAGGATCTGCTCGGCGAGCACGCTTGTGGATACAGGCCCTATATGGCCTCCTGCTTCGTGCCCTTCAATAATTACGGCATCGGCGCCAAGCCTTAAATGCATTTCAACCGCCTTGAGAGAGGGGGCGAAGCAGATAAGTTTACCGCCTGCGTCTTTCACTTTTCCGTATGCGTCGCGGGGAGGAAGGCCTCCTGCGAATATCACAAAGTCTGCCTTAATCCTGCACACATAATCAAGCTGAGGTGTAAAATTGGGCGCAATTGTTATCATATTTACACCGAAAGGCTTTGTGGTTAGTGTCTGGGTCTTTTTTATTTCCTCTGCAAAAAGGTCAACAGGCATATTCCCGCCTGCGATTACACCGAATCCGCCGGCATTGGATATGGCAGAAACAAGCTGATGGTTTGAAATCCACGACATGGCACCGCCTAATACAGGTGAATCAACGCCGAGAAAATCCCGCCCCTTTTTATTTAATCTGTCGAAAAGCTGTTTTCCTTTATTCATATTGTTTTACCTCGCAATATTTGATCATATTTAAAAAATAAACGCAAATAATATTGAAAGATTATATACTGGTCAAGTCAATATCTTTAAAAAACACTTATTTTAAAATATAATCCCTTTATAAATGGGTAATACTAACAGGACAGATATAATCAGGAAAGAAATATTCCGTCTTTTTATCATGATTTTTTCATTTTCTGTATTATCAGCCGCTGCGGTTTCGACGCTTTTTATAATACTTAACGATAAAGCAATGCTTATAATTGTACTTTCAATCACGGTAATATTTTCATGCTGGGCATTTTTTTTCACTCAGCTTGTCAAAATCTTAAGGCCAATGAAAGATTATACCCTCCTTGACAGCAGCGAGATCAACAGGATAATCGCAAAGAACACTGCCCCCATCAGAAAAAAATACTATTCAATCTATAATCTTCAAAAAGAAAAAGATAAAAAAATGATTCTATTGCGGTATAACCTTGAAAGACTGTATATTAAGATCAGACAGGATAATAAAAATCAGGACCGGAGCAGCTGAATGATACACATAAATTTCTGGAAATGGGATAATTTAAACAGCGCGGACAGGGAAAAAATCCTCTCAAGATCTGATACAGATATTAAAGGGGTAATGGAATCTGTTGGCAGAATAATTGAGGATGTAAAAGCAGATAAAGACAGCGCATTGATAAGATATACAAAACAGTTTGATAAAGCTGACCTTTCTGAAATACCTTTAATGGTAACAGAAAAAGAATATGATGAAGCTGAAAAAGGGCTCACCTCTGACGTAAAGGACGCTCTCTCCTGGTCCATAGCCAATGTGCGCAAATATCACAGGAAACAGATCCCGGAAGGCTTTGACAGCTTTGAAATAAGACCAGGCATATTTACAGGAGAGAGGGTTACTCCTGTAGATTCGGCAGGACTTTATGTTCCCCGCGGCAGGGGAAGCTTCCCTTCGATGCTCTACATGCTCAGTGTCCCTGCGGTTGAAGCAGGAGTTAAGCGGGTATGCGTTGTTACGCCGCCGAACAGCGACGGCACAGTTGACCCGGCCTGTCTTTACGCTGCAAGGCTCTGCGGTGTCTCTGAAATTTACAGGGTCGGCGGCGCGCAGGCAATTGCAGCCCTTGCATACGGGACAGAATCGATAAAACCGGTTGTAAAGATTACAGGCCCGGGCAGCGTTTATGTAACAGCCGCAAAAAGACTGCTTTACGGAAAGATAGATGTCGGCCTTCCTGCCGGCCCTTCGGAATCTGTTATTATTGCGGACTCTTCGGCGGACCCGTACAGGGCAGCTCTTGATCTTCTTATTGAAGCCGAACACGGATCAGATTCTTCCGCTGTTTTAATTACTGATTCAGAAGTGCTTGCTAAAAAAGTAACCGGATATTTATCCTCAATTATTGAAAATGTGCCTGAGCCGAGAAAGACATTTTTATCCGATGTTTTCAGGGGATACGGCGGGATTATTCTGACCTCCGGCATGGATGAAACTGCGGAAATTGTAAACCTCTATGCTCCCGAGCACCTTCAAATTGCAACGGCCGATCCGCTTGAAGCATCAAAAATGATCAGAAACGCGGGAGAAATCCTCCTCGGGCAGGACACTCCCTTTTCAATAGCAAATTACTCGACAGGACCGAACGCGGTACTTCCGACCGGCGGAATGGCAAAGAGTTTTTCCCCGGTATCTGTAAGAGACTTTACAAAATCCACTTCTTTAATTTATGCAGACCGTAAAGGGCTTAAGGATGTCACTGCCCACGTAATTGCGCTTGCCGATTATGAGGGGTTTAATACCCACGCCGGTGCGCTCAGGATGAGGAAAGAACCGCAATAACTATATGAACACTGATATTGCCTCTGTAGATGAAGGGTTTTACTATCTTGAATCATTTACAAATCTTGAAAGAAAAACAACTCTTTATGAAAGGGAATACAGACTCGACAGGGTAAAGTACCTTTTTGCCTCTTTCGGAAGCCCGCATGATGGGATAAACCTTATCCACATCGCAGGATCCAAGGGGAAGGGCTCGACCTCATCGTATGCGGCATCAATACTTAAAAACTGCGGTTTTAAAACAGGTCTTTACGCTTCTCCCCATCTTCTGACATACAGGGAAAGGATAACTCTCGCAGGTGATTTCTTCAGTGACGAGGTCTATATCAGAAATATCAGTTGTATTAAAGCTTTTCTGGAAAACGCGAAGATACCGTTTGAGACTCCCCCCACTACCTTTGAGCTTCTGACCCTTCTTGCGTTTTTGATCTTCAGGGAACAGAAATGCAGCTGGGCAGTTATTGAAACCGGGATAGGGGGAAGGCTTGATGCCACAAACATCATTACCCCCCTGTGTTCAGTTATAACCCCGCTTGAGCTTGAGCATCAGGACATTCTCGGCAATTCTCTTGAAGAGATTGCATTTGAAAAAGCCGGAATCATCAAGAGATTAATTCCTGCTGTCACGGCCGGGCAGCCCGAAAAAGCACTTGAGGTTTTAAAGACCGCAGCTTCAGACAAAGACAGCAGTCTGACGGTAGTAACCGATGCCATGAGGATAAGCAATGCAGCTGTGTCGGTCAGCGGAACATCTTTTACCCTTTCTTCAGATTCAGGTGAAACTTTTGAATATAATCTTCAAACCCGGCTTTTAGGTTCATTCCAGGCAGAAAACAGCGCTCTTGCGATACTTGCTGTTATGAAAGCGCTGGGAAAATACAGGGATTTTCCCTCAGGAGAACCTTATAACGGAAAACTTTTTTCCGAAGAAATTTCTTTCAGGAATTTCTTTCAGGAAGCAGTAAAAAAAGGGATTAGTGAGGCAAAAGCTGCAGGAAGAATTGAGTATCTGATGCCATCCGGATTTCAGCCGGGAATAATACTGGACTCTTCCCATACACCTGGTTCTGCGGAAAAGCTGCTAAGTGTCATTGAAACAATAGGGGATTATGAAAAGAAGGTTCTGCTTTTCGGTTCGATTGAGGGCAAGGATTATAAAAAAATGCTCGAAATACTCGGCCCTCTTTTTAATGAAATAATCATCTCTACCCCGGGAATTTTTAAAAAAAGCAGCCCTGAAATGTCCTATAATTATGCCAGACAGCTCATGAGCAATAACAAGGTGTCTCTTGAAATTGTACCGGCATCTGCCCTTGAAAAAGCACTGGAAAGCGCCGGGGGCAAAGGTCTTATCGTTGTTACAGGTTCTTTTTATATGGCAGGTGAAATCAGGAAAATCCTGAAAGGAGGATATTGTGGAATTTCTGAGCAGTGACAGAATTGCTGTTTTAAGGGGAGATATTACAAAACTTGAAGTTGACGCAATTGTTAACGCAGCCAATTCACAGCTTCTTGGAGGCGGCGGTGTTGACGGGGCCATTCACAGGGCAGGAGGGCCTGAAATACTTGAAGAATGCAAGGCAATAAGAAAAAATCAGTATCCGGGACCTGAAGGTATGCCGCCGGGAAACGCTGTTGTAACTACAGGAGGCTATCTTCCCGCAAAAAAAATTATCCATACGGCAGGCCCTGTCTGGGGGGGCGGCAATATGGGAGAAGAAGCGATACTGGAAAAGGCATATCTCTCATGTCTTGAGACTGCCTTGACTTTTAAATTTTCCTCTATTGCATTTCCGGCAATTTCAACAGGTGTTTTCGGTTACCCAAAGAAAAAGGCGGCAGTTACCGCTTACAGGACTGTAAAGAATTTTATCGAAAGCAGCAGATACCCGGAAATGGTTTATTTTGTATTTATAAACAATCAGGATGCTGATTTATTTATTAAAACAATTGAAACAGTTTTTTTTGCTGATTCGATTGATGAAGACTGAGGAATAAAATTGTCGCTTAATAATGCAGAAATTGATCTTATTATATCTGAGCTTGATATTTCAGGAAGCCAGATACAGAATATAATTCAGCCTGATTTCTCTTCATTATTTTTATCGCTCTATGACAGAGGCGCTAAAAAAGATCTCTTTATTTCTCTTGCCCAGAGTAAAACACGATTAAACCTTACAAACAGAAGATTCCCGAAACCGGCAAAACAGCAGAGATTTGTGCAGTTTCTGAAAGCGAGGATACCTGGAGGAATAATTACTGATGTTACGCAGCCCGGAAAAGAACGAATAGTAAGAATCAGGATAGACAATGAAGAGTGGATAACCCTCCTCTGGATAAGGCTCTGGGGCGGCAGCGCAAACATTATAGCGACAGATGAAAAATTAAATATTCTTGACCTTTTCTACAGAAGGCCTGGTAAAAACGAGACAAGCGGGAAAAAACTTGAACTCCCTGAAAATGTACTGAAATCTGCTGAAGGAATGGAAAATACTGCCGGAAAGGATAATATCGTCCTACCAGCCTCTTCGGAAACAAATGCGGTTTTAAGCAGGGAAAAAGCCTATACAGTGAGGGAATATCCCCACGGGAATGAAAATCCGTTCAACACTTTTATTGACAGATTTTACTCTGAAGAAATTGAATCGGGTGAGAAAGATAAAATCAGGGAAATAATTAAGGGAAAGATTAACAAAAAGCTTTCACTTCTGAAATCTTCATTTGAGCGGATTTCGGATGAACTTGGGAGTCCCGGGAGCTTTGACAGGTTCAAACAGTACGGGCAGCTCATATTAAGCGGCAGCCATTCAATAAAAACAGGTGACAGATGGTTTAAAACAGAGAATTATCTGGATAACGGAAATTTAATTTCAATCGAACTTGACAGCACTCTCTCTCCTGAGGAAAACGCGGAGAACTATTTTAAAAAATACAAAAAAGCAAAATCCGCCCAGTCAAATCTTAATGAAGAAAAAAACAATATTGAATCCCGTATTGAAAAACTGAATCAGACTATTGCTTCGCTTGATGCAATTGATGATATAGGGAAGCTTAAAAAAATAATCTCAGGTGATGATTTAAATAAGGATAAAATTGAAAAGGAAGATGTACCGGGCCTTCAATTTTTTTCCGGCGGTTACAGATTCCTTGTCGGCCGGACAGCGGCAGAAAACGATGCTCTTTTGAGAAAACATGTAAGGGGAAACGATTACTGGCTGCATGCAAGGGATTATCCCGGAGGCTATGTTTTTATCAAATACCTGAATGGAAAATCTGTTCCGCTTGAAATACTTGTTGAAGCGGGAACCCTTGCAGTTTATTTCAGCAAGGGACGTAACTCGGGAAAAGGAGAAGTATATTATACCCAGGTAAAATATCTAAGAAGAGCAAAGGGTGCAAAAAAAGGGACAGTACTGCCGACACAGGAAAAAAACCTTTCCATTGTCCTTGATAAAAATATTCTCGGGAAATTGCTTAACAGGGGAAAAGAAATCCCTTTAATATATTAATAATTATAAACATATTGTTGCTAATTAATTTTCAATAACCAATACTATATATATGGCAACAGAAATCACAGATATGTCACAGCCTGAAGGGAAAATCAGGGGGCCTATTGTAGACGGTATTTTCTATCCCGATGATGAAAAATTACTTACAGAAGAGATAAGATATCTCCTTCAGGATGTGACAGAAATTCATGGCAGTTCATTCGGTATAATTGTCCCTCATGCGGCTCTCCCCTTTTCAGGCTCTCTTGCAGCAGCAGCCTATAATTCAATTGCAGAAAGAAATATTTCTACTGTTGTAATTATTGCACCGGTTCACAGGGAAGAACAGGATGCAGTTTTTCTGACAGAATCTGTTTTATTTTCAATACCGACAGGAAAAATAAAGGTTAATACAGAGATTGTAAAAAAACTTGAACATACAAACCCCTGTTTCCAGATCAATGATGTGCCTCATCTTGAAGAACACTGCATAGAGATGCAGCTTCCGTTTATTCACTATCTTTTTCCGGAGGCTGATATAGTTCCGATACTTGTCGGCTCAAACAAAATGGAAATTCTTGAAATAATCTCTGATTCCCTCAGGAATGTGTTCAATGATAAACTTGACAAGACACTTTTTGTAGTATCGGCCAATATGACAGCATACCTTCCTGTTGAAGAGGCATACAGACATTTCAGACAACTGCTTCATGCGCTTGAAACAGGCGATACTGAAGAATTGAACAGTATGCTGAAAAGCAATTACAATAAATCAAAAGGCATCGGCTGTGTTGCTGTCCTTCTTGCAATTGCAGGAGCAGGAGCGCGGGTAAAGGTTCTAAGAAAAAAAGACTCATCAAAATACGGATGTGAAAGCGGGAATATTGTCTGCTATGCCGCTATTACAGTAGATAAAGCCGGCTAAAACCTGTACAATAACAATCAGAGGAAATAATGGAATTCACTCTCACACAACCAGATAAAAAGTTATTGGCAGAAACAGCAAGAGAAACAATCAGGGCTAAGCTGGCCGGAAGGAAACCTGTCTATAAACCCCACTCGGAGACACTTGAAAAAAAATGTGGAGCGTTTGTTACTCTCCACAAAAACGGCGGACTGCGCGGCTGCATAGGACATCTCGTAGGGATAAGGCCTCTTTATGTTACGATAAGGGAAATGGCCCTGGCAAGCGCTTTTGACGATCCGCGCTTCCCCCCTGTTGAAAAAAGCGAGCTTGATTCAATTGAAATAGAAATATCGGTTCTCTCTCCAATGTTAAAGATTAAATCTATAGATGAAATCAAGACAGGTCTTCACGGTGTATATATAAGAAAAGACCTCAGAACAGGCACACTTCTTCCCCAGGTTGCCGCTGAACAGGGATGGGACACGGAAGAATTTGTAAGTTATGCCTGCATCAAGGCAGGACTGGATAAAAATGCATGGAAAGAAGCTGAAACAGAGATTTTCATCTACACGGCTATTGTTTTTGGTGAAAAAGAAGAGCTTAACGAAGCAATCTAGCACAGCTCAACCCGGTTCTTTGAGTCTGATCCTCTAACCCGGCCGGGTCTGTAATGTGCAATTCAGGATCGCCGACTAATATCTGATTATTCCTGCCGCAAGACCTCCTGCCCCGGCTCCGATCAATATACCACCGGTAACAGCAAGCGGATAATACGGAGAAGACGCTGTAAAATAGTTTGTATTGGCAATATTACCCGATATCAGTGTAATAATCTCAAGACCTGTACCCGCAAGAATCATCCCCATACTGCCCCAGAAAAGTCTGTATTCTTTTCTGGATTCTTTTTCGTTTAAGGAATCCCTGATTTCCTGCATGGTTATTGTGGAAAGCGGTTTGCTTATAAAATCATTAATGTCCCAGTATGTTATAACATCATCCGGGACTGTTTCAGCAGCAAGCAATTTTTCAGGCTCACTTGCTTTTATTGCAACCATTTCATTTGCGGTAATAATTATTGAATTCTCTTTGAGAGAAGTTATTGTCTGACCGGGCAATGCCGCTGCGGTATCTGTCTGAACCGGCTCCACTGTTTTCTTTACAACTTCAACAGATCCGCTGAAACAGTAAACCCTTGAAAGGAGATCTTCCCGGAGCCCCGCCGGATCAGAAATTATATCATATCCGAAATCTGTCCCTCTGACACCGCAGACAGCACTCTTTCCGTCAATTTTAAAAGACTGGCTGCCGGTTAATTTTTCAACTTTGGCGCGGATTCTGCCGTATGTGAGGGAAAAAAGCCCTCCCCCTTTTTCCGGGAAAGTGTCTATCCTGAAACTTGAATTTTCAGATATTTTTATAATACTGTCTGAACCCGACACCTGAAGTTCAAGAATTGTGCCCGGTTCAGTTATAAGAACGTCTCCCTGCCGAAAAACCAGCCCAAGAACATCTGTTTCAAATAAATCATAGTAGACATCATTCCCGTCCCTGACATGTGTAAAACCTTCGCCGTCAGCATATATTATAACGCAGGACTGTGATGTCTGGCTGAATAGATGGGAAACAGAAAAAACAAGAAATATAAATACTAATATATAAATCTTTTTCATAACTTCTAATTTAGATTATTTTAAGCGATATTTCAAAGGTTTTTACCGTAACTATCAAGGAAAATAGATACCTTTTCCAGGATTAAAGATGCGTTTTCCGGATTTTCCCAGTAAACATTGTTAATTTTTCTGAAAAATGTTATCTGCCGTTTTGCATAGTGCCGCGTATTGAGTTTGATCTTCTCCCTTATCTCATCTGCAGCAAGGAAAGGGTCATAATCAAGTGCGAAAAACTCCCTGTAGCCTATCCCGCCCATACCGGGGGCATCAGACTCATACCCCATATTTCTGAGCCTTAGAAACTCATCATAAATCCCTGCGTCAAACATTGCGTCAACCCTTGCATTTATCCTTGCGTAAAGTTCTTTCCTTTCCCTGAATAGCCCTATGAGAAGAAAATCATATTCCTCTCTTTCTGAATCCGGTAATGCAAATGAGGAAAGGGGCTTTCCTGATGCGTACCAGACTTCAAGCGCCCTTGCAATCCTGTAGGGATCTTTTTTTCCGATTTTGTTCAAATATTCAGGATCAATTTTTTCAAGTTCTTCTGAAAGGGCAGCAATGCCCTCTTTTTCAAGTCTTGCAGCAATCATGCTGCGTATATTCTCATCGCTCCTGGGAGCTTTCGGCATTCCGTAAATAAAATTCTTCAGGAAAAAAGCATTTCCTCCTGAGATAACCGGCACTTTACCCCGTAACCAGATATCACGGCAAAGCCTGTCAGCGTGAGCTGTAAAATCGCCCGCTCCGAATTCCATATCAGGTTCAAGAAAATCTACAAGATGATGTTTTATCCTGTCTGTTATATCTGAATCAGGTTTAGCAGTCCCTATATTCATATATTTATAGACCTGCATTGAGTCGAGGTTAATAATTTCCGCTATTTTGCTTAAATTTAAAAGAAATGCTGTCTTTCCGACAGCAGTGGGGCCAAATACAACAACTACAGGTATTCTACCTTCCGGCACGGATAGTTTTATTCCTCCCGTCTGTAATCAACTTTACCGGAAAGAACCTGTTTCAGCGCTGCAGAGACTACCTTGCTGCCCTCTTTTTCCACTTCTTCAGCGCCTGTAACAGTAATCTGCGCAGCCCTTTTTATTATCGCGAAAGTAAGTTCGTATATATTTCTGTTTCTCTGAACAAGTTTATCAAGAGGTATTATCATTTATTATTGCTCCTGTATCGGATGGTCCGGAATTAACTGATTAATATTACAGATTTTTTATAAAAAAGTAAATAGCTCCGAAAAATATAAACTCATGCCGTGCTTCAAAGTTTCCCTGGAATTATTTTTTACCCTTATAGTCTAAAAGCTGTTCAGCCTTTTGCACAATCAGCTCTGCAACTTCTTCCGCCGACAATGCGCCTGTATCTATAACAAGATTTGCAAAGGAAAAATCATTATTATCGATATTATATAGATTCTTATACCGCTCTGAATCTCTTTTATCCCTTGCTATAGTTTTATTAAATACTTCTTCATAACTTCCGCCTTCACGCCGGTGTATACGCTCTGCCCTGACATCAGTCGGTGCATCAAGAAAAACCTTGAGATCCGCATCATCAATAATCCAGATAGCAAGACGGGAACCGAGAACACAATTCCCCTCTGACGCGAGTTCCTTCTGTTTTTCATCCAGCATGATATCAAAACGTTTATCAGCTTCCGCAAGACGGCACAGCTCTTCGAAGGGAATACCTTTCTCCTGTGCCATGATTCTGAATGTATAATTGACAAATTTCAAGCCGAGTTTTGCTGCCGTCATTTTGCTGACTGTTGTATTACCGCAGCCGCTTTTTCCTGATATTGCTATTTTCATGTTACGCTATATTCCTCACCTGTTCCCGGATTTTTTCCAGTGCGTCCCTTGCATCAATTACTGCCTGGTTAACTTCCACCTTAAAACTTTTTGATCCGATTGTATTTATTTCCCTGTTTATTTCCTGACAGATAAAATCAAGCTTTTTTCCAATTTGAGGAGAGTCTGAAGATATTTCAGCTTTAAACCCTTCAATGTGAGACTTAAGTCTTACAATCTCCTCGTTTATGCTGAACCTGACCAGCATTACGGCAGTTTCAGCGTAAATTCTGTTCTCATCAGCCTTGTCGCCGAGAAGCTGTTCAAACCGCTCTTTAAGATTTTTTTTAATATCATCCTCCATGGATGCAGCAAATTTTTCCGCAGTGCCTACAGCTCCTGAAATAATTTCAATCTGCCTTTCAATATCTTCCCTGGTCCTTGCGGCCTCAATTGTTCTGCTTTCATCAAACTGCAGATATGTTTTTTCAAGGAGCGGCTCAAGGATCTTCCAGAAATAATCCGCGTCCCTGTTTCTCGTTTTTTTGATTATACCTTCCATTCTCAGAAGATGCGATAAATTAATTGTTTCATTTATTCCCGCAATTGAAACAAGCTGTTTTAATGCGTCAATCCCGGCAAGGGCGACTCCTTTATCAATTGAAACAGTTGAATCCTCTTCAATCTCTTTTACCCTTACATATAGTTCAACCTTTCCTCTCTCAATTCTCGAAGAGAGAAAATTTCTGAGAACAGGCTCAAGTGAAGAGAAGAATGGGGGCAGATTAATGTATAAATCAAGGTAGCGGTTGTTATATGATTTTAATTCTGTAACAATATCTATTTTTTCATCCTGATATTCGCTATAGCCGTATCCTGTCATACTTTTCATTATTTACTCCAATATTTTTATGGGCGCCAACCGGTCCGTAAGGATCATACTCAACTTAAAATTAACCTTTACAGTTTCACCTGTCCCTGTTTTTGAAATAGCTGTAAAGAGCTTCTCCAAGTTTCCAGTTATCCCCGGCACCCATTGTAAGGAAAAGATCTCCTTCCCTTAATTCCTTTTCAAGGAAACCTGATGCATCGGAAGGCTCTTTATAGAAAAGGACATTGCCATGCTTCTCTTTGGTCTTAACGAAAAAATCATTGTCCAGGGTATTTCCCCCTTCTCCCTTTTCCCTGGCCGACGCATATATTTTATTGAGTATTACAACATCGGCATCAGAAAATGATGAGGAAAAATCCTCAAGCAGTGCTTTAGTCCGCGAATAAGTGTGGGACATAAAATCCACGATAATTCTTTTACCGGGATAAAAGGACCTGATACCTGCAAGGGTTGCGGCTATAGCTGTCGGATGATGGCCGTAATCATCCATAAAAACGATACCGCAGGCATTTCCAAGCAGTTCGCTTCTTCTCTTGCTCCCCTTAAAATTCCTCACTCCGGATGCTATTTTTTCTCCGTCAGAAATTAAAACTTCGGGGATATTTTTCCCTTTTATGTGCGAAGCAATACATGCGGATACTGCCGCCGCAGCTGCGCTGTTAAGCACATTATGCAGCCCCGGCACCCTTAATTCGAAATCGCACTCAATCCCGTGCAGATTGAACATTGTCCTGCCGTCAAGCTGTTTTATGTTTTTTATCTTAAAATCACCTTCCGCACTGATGCCGTACGGGATAAGCCTTATACTGCTGTTTTTTTTCCTTACAGCATCCCCGAGTGATGCGGCCCCCTTCTCATCGGCACAGTAGATAAGGGTGCCCCCTTCCGGGAGTTTTTCCGCATAGGAGAGAAAGGCTGAAAATATATCATCGTAGTCCTTAAAATAATCGAGGTGATCAGGTTCTATGCTGGTTACAACGAGTATATCAGGTGAAAAAGAGAGAAAATGCCTTTTGTATTCGCAGGTTTCTGCGACAAAATACTTATCCCCTGCCGTAAAGGTGGATTTACCGTCAAAATTGGATATTGCAGACCCGGCAAGGACAGAAACAGGAAGATCAAGTTCCTTGAGTACAGTACCTGTAATGCCTGTAGTAGTTGTTTTCCCGTGAACACCGGCAATGCCGCAGGAGGGGGCTGTTCTTGAGTATGCGCCAAGCGCCTGTGTATATTCAAGGACAGGGATTTCTCTTTTTAAAGCTTCCGAAAGATCCGGATTTGAATCCCTGCCGTAGGCGGAAGAGTGGATTACAAGATCGTAATTATCATCAAGATTGGAGGCGGAAAAACCCTCCCTGTATTTAATCCCGAACTGTTTTAAAATTGCATCAGTATAAAATATTTCATCAGTATCACTGCCGCTTACAATTGCTCCGGCCTTGTGAAAAAGCTCTGCAAGGGCGGCCATCCCAGTTCCCTTTATTCCCACAAAATATATCTTTTTTCCTGTTAAAGGCTGAGGAAGCTGGAAACTGTTCATAGTGGAATAATAGAAAAACACAGCTCTTTTTGCAATAGAAACAAGGCTTCTTTAGTGAGATTACAGTGACAAACTCACTGTTTCCCTGTATCCTACGGGTGATGAAAATTACCCGGAAAATTCTTTTGCTTTTTGCTGCCCTTCTGCTTATGCCTTTGTCATCCTGCGCTGCGGATGACATTGTTGAGGTAATTATATCACCTGATATTGAAACAGAGACCGCTGAAACCTTTGCAAAGGTACTTGCATCAGCAAAAAACAGGCTGAAAATCAGTACCGGCAGAAGTAAAACCGGAAAACAGGATAATGAGGGAAGTTCCATACAGATTTTACTTCAGCTTGAGGGTAAAGATGCCTATGGTGATTTTTTTGCATCTGCCGCACCGGATTCGCGAAAAAATACTGCCCTTAAAACTGTTACAGGGAACAGAATTTATGCTCCATATACCGTATTCTATGATCCCGAAATAAGCGCATCAACAGAAGAAATCCTGAAAGGAAAATACAAAATAAAACAGCTTGATGAAATCACCCTCCCTGAAAAAGCCCTTGCTGTTGACGGCCGTTACCCGGACAGTAAAAATTACCCTCTTGTCGTCAATGTAACTGCTTTATTCCCTCAATACGGGGAAAATAAAAAAATCGATCAAAAAATTGAATCCCTTAAAGCCGCTATTGTTTCTTATTACGGCTTTCAGGGGGATTTTGATGCATATGCAGATCCGGCGGTCGGGGAAGCAGTTACTGACAAAGACGCAATTGCGGCTGGCGGGCAGAGAACAGCTGCTCCGCCTGAAGATCCTGTATGCGCTGTTACCTGGATAAGCTTTACCGGCGATATAATGCCTCTACGCGGAGTCGACCGTCAGCTTATGACGGGAGAGAAACGCGGCCTTGAAAAAGTTTTCGGAGGCACCCTTGAAATACTGCAGAACAGCAGCCTCGCTATAGGAAATCTTGAAACTGCCGTAACAGACCTCGGAAGCGGCAGCAAACTTGACAAATCATATAACTTTAAAATTCCATATCAGGTTCTGCCGCGCCTTAAAGAGGCAGGCTATGATTATCTGATGATCACAAACAATCACAGTTTCGATTACGGTATTGAAGGATTCAGGGATACCCTTTTAAATCTTAAAAAGGCAGGGATTGCAACATCGGGGGCAGGACTTGATAAAAATGAAGCAATCGCTCCCTTCAGTACAGAAATAGACGGAAAAAAAATCAACATATTCTCACTTTCAGATTATCCTCCTGAAAAACTTTTTTCAGGGCGGATAGAAACCGAGGCAAAAGAGGACCGACCCGGCACGGCATGGTTCTCTGATGAATTTCTGTCATCCCTGAAAAATAATTCAGGCAAAAAAAGCATTGATATAGTATGCGTCCACGGCGGATTTGAGTGGTCATCATCCCCTGCGGCTTCACAGAAAGACCTTTTCAGAAAACTCACTGAAAACGGTGCAGATATTGTAGTGGGCTCTCATCCGCATATCCTTCAGCCTCTTGAGGTTTCAGGCCGCTCCCTTATAGCTTACTCTACCGGTAATTTTGTATTTCCGGGAATGGAAGAAACAAAATTCGGGGAAGAAACTGTTATTCTTGAAACAGGCTGGTATGGAAGTGAAATCAAATATATCAATATTCACCCTGTTAAAATATCAGGGGCTGAAATTAATCTTGATAAAAGCGGAAAGATAGCTGAACGGTTTTTAAAAATGAACAGGGCGTGGAACGGGAAATAACCGCCGGTTCAGTTTATTGCATCAAAGGACAATATTATCAATAGCGCTTAGTCTCTCATTTAGGGCAGGGTGCGAATAATGGTAGAAACTGTAAAGCTTATGCGGTACAAGATTTGAAAGATTCTCCCGCCCGAGCTTTAACAGAGCATTCTTCATGTTTTCCCTGCTTTCAACTGCATGTACCGCAAAACTGTCTGCCTCATACTCGTGTTTTCTTGAAAGCGAATTGAAGAACGGAGTAAGCAGGAATGTAAACGGATGGGAATATAACATAACAAGAACCAGGACACCATAGTAACCGGAACCTGCAAAACCGAACGCCGTAAAAAGCGAAGAAAACCCGGCAAGGAGGCTGATAATATAAAAACCTGCAAGCAGTATAAACAGGGAAAGAATTATCCCCTTTATCAGGTGATGTTTTTTATTGTGGCCTATTTCGTGCGCGAGGACAGCTTCCAGCTCATCGCCGTTAAGTGAGGTCAGCAGTGTATCAAAGAGTACTATCCGCCTCATTTTGCCAAAACCTGTAAAATACGCGTTCGAATGACGGGACCTTTTACTGCCGTCCATTTTAAAGATGCCGTTTACGGCGAATTTCAATCTGTGGGCAAGAACAAAAAGCCTGTTTTCAAGTTCCTTGTCATCAAGCTTTTCAAATTTGTTAAAAAGAGGCGCTATCAGGACCGGATAAAGAATATTTATCGCAATTTCAAATACTGCTGTAAACAGAAACGCATATATCCACCAGAAGTTTCCTGTTTTATCCATAAACCAGAACAGGGCGCAGAGAAGCGAGAACGAAAGCAGAACGCCCAGAAGAATGCCTTTCAGCATATCAACTATATAAAGACGGACAGTCATATTGCTGAAGCCGAACTTTTTTTCAATGACAAATTCGGAATATATACCGAACGGCATCATAAACACTGATAAAATAAACATTACAATATAAATAAAAAATATCCCTGAGATATAGGGATGCAATGATGCCCCTTGAAGAAATACCTCTATTTTTCCGAAGAGCCCTGAAAATATAAAATAGAGAAGCACTGCTGCCTCATAAAGATTCGAGATAAGTTTGAATTTGCCTTTAAAAAGGGTATATTCCGCGGATTTTATAAAATTATCTTCGCTTATGTGGTTTTTAAAAAATACAGGTACTGTTTTTATGGATGAGGCCCTTCTCAGGTTTAAAACCTCAAGAAAGGACTCGAAAATCAGCACTGCTGAAAATATTATCAGATAAAAGAACAGAATATTCATAAACCTCACCCCCCTGAGCGGGGGCTGGGAGCTTTATAATGCAGCAACCGCTTCCTGCTTTTTGCCGTTTGCGATAGATGCTTTGCAGTTTTTGCAAATTTTGTATTTTTTACCGTTTGATTCATATTCGTAAACAGCTTTAATACCGCCTCTCTTACAAACAGGGCATACACTTCTGCCGCTTGCAACCTGGTCTCTTATTCCTTTGCCTCTGTGAGCTTTAGACATAATTTCTCCTTCGTTTTTCTCGGTACAAATATATAGAGTGCTTTTTAAAAAGTCAATTGCGCTGTTTTTGAAGAATATGAAATACCATCTCCGAGAGGAGCAAAGAGCTTCTTTTAAGGAATTTTTTAAAGTCATGAGGGGCATTTCCGTCTGCCCTGTCAGAAATCACCCTTACAAGAAGGAACGGGATATTATTCATATAAGCTGTAAAGGCAACAGATGCCCCTTCCATTTCAACCGCATCTCCTTCAAGATCATCCTTAAGTATTTTTTTCTTTTCCTCTGAGGTATTGCTTATAAACTGATCTCCTGTAAGAATCCGCCCTTTCACAACTTTTATCCCTTCAGCCCTGAAAGTCATGGCTTTTTCAAAAAGTGCTCTGTCTGACTCAAGAACCCTCACTCCGGTATACGGAATTTCACCGATTTTAAAGCCGAGCGATGATGCATCGAAATCGTGCTGAAGACAGTCAACAGATACTACGATATCACCAATATCAAGCGAAGGATTAATGGCTCCCGCAATACCTGAGAAAATTATCGCTTCAGGTTTGAATAAATCAGACAGTTTCTGGGTAGTCATGGCAGACATAACCTTCCCTACACCTGTCAATCCGACAAGTACCTCTGCTGTGCCTATATTGCCCCTGTAGTAATCCATATTTAAAATATTATATTTTTCGGAAACCTCAACCTTTCTGATAATATCTGAAACTTCTTCTTTCATTGCACAAAGCAGCAGAAACATCTTTAAACCTCCCTGACCGTGACTGTTATTATTTAATTATATAGTATCATTTTTTTCTATCCTCCCACTCCGATCAGCGCCGCTCCCGCAATGGAGAGGACAAGTCCTATAATACGCAAAACTGTAAGTTTTTCATGAAGAACTATCTTCTGCAGCAGGACTGTCGGGGCAGGATAAAGAGCCGAGAGAATAACTGCAATAATCAGATAGCCGGTGCGGGCCGCCAGAAGATAGAATACATTTGCAGCCATATCAAGAAATCCGCTTAGAATGGTGACACGCCTTGTTCCTTTTTCCAGTCTGATCCTGGATTTTCTGAAAATGGTAAGAATGATGAAAAGGGGAACTGTCGCGAATCTTGCGGCCACAAGCGGCCATAGTCCCGAGCCCTCTGATGTTCTTGAAATCAATATAAAAAAACCGCCGAAAAAGGCGCCTGAAAAAAGGCCAAGACGGACTGACCGCATTACATGGTCATTTTTATCCCCTTTTTCCCAGGAAAGTAATAAAATCGCAGGCAGGGAAAGCGCAACACCTGTCCAGGTCAGAAGAGGAGGCCTTTCGCCTGTAATAAAGCCGAAGAGTACCGGCAAGGCAGCGCCGGAAAGAGCCGCCAACGGAGAAATTACCGATGCGATACCTTTTGAAAGGCCGTGGAACAGTATCATAACCCCGACAGCTCCCGAAATACCGGCTGCCATTCCCCAGATAATGTCTGCTCCGGCAACACTTAAGGAGCCCAGCAAAGGGGCGGCAATGAGTACCGTTATCAGCCCGGCGCCCTGAGACCAGGCTACTGTAGCCGTGGTTGAGTTTTTTCTGGAGGAAAACCCTCCCAGAAAATCGGCAGTTCCAAATGCGAAAGCAGACATCAGAGCGTAAATAATAACCATGTAAAAATATTATCAGTTATACGGGTTTTAAAACAGCACCTTAACCTTCCTAATCAAATGTCTCCCGGTCCGCTTCTTCCGTATATTAAAAATAATTAGACAGATCCTTATAATCCTTTTATAATTTGCATACAATGAATAACATAATATCAAAAAACAACACAAAACCGTTGTTCCCCAATAAAGGTTTTTTATTTTTTATACTTGCCGCAACAGGCCTGTCTGCTTTTTTTCTCTCATCCTGCACAAGCGCGGCAAAAACTGTTTCCTCTGTAGTACCGGATGCCGCACTCAGGCAGTATGTGCTTGAAATTGAAGAGAACACAGAATTCATCCTGCCGCTTTATTACAGCGATATAATTTCACTGCCGCCCGATACAGGCAGATTCATCACTTACGATGGAGAGACCGGCAGTTATTATGTCCCCGGTAATGCTAAAGCAGCTGCGGCCGGAGGCGGGAATTCCTCATTTGAGACTGTACCGGTATCACCAGGGGAAGGGGAACTTTCAGGATTCAGCTGCACCGCCAAAAATGAGGTTATCTACTGCAGTGCTGACGGAAATGTTTACAGAAACAGGAAAACCGCAGCAGGGATCTGGGAAGAGAAAAAGATATTTACAGCTGATCTGCAATCAGGCGCGGATAAAATCACGGCAATGGCAGCTGATGATAAAAATGTTTACCTCTGCACCAACAGAGAGGACTCAGGTATCTACAGATACACACATTCAGGAAAAGCCGAGGCTGTCATTAAACTAAAATATACTGCTGCTTCCGCGAAGAAGGAAATCAGGGCAATCGACATTAAAAGCAGCTACCTCTATCTCCTTTTTGATTCCGGGTTAATTTTACTTGCCGACTATGAGGAAAGAGGAGTTGAGGCAGGATATCTCCCCTCTGACAGGGATGCAGTGTTTACTTTTTTTACAGTCAGGCAGGAAGGCAGCAGCTCTGACCTCCTTCTTGCCCGTAAAGCTGTGAAAGGGATAAGGAGTTATTCACTTTTCCCCCTCTCATCCATGCACAAAATGAGGATTGAGGAAGGCTTTATCAAAAAAACAAATCCCCCTGTTTCAGGGTGCCGACATGTCCTTACAGACAGCAGCGGCAGGATAATTTTTCCTGTAAAAAGCACCCTTGTAAACCTTGATAATGTTATTCCCGGTTTTATTACTGTTACGGGTATGATTCAGGATTCAGAAAACGGGGAAAAGATTCTTGTTGTTGCTTCTGTTGGCCGCAACACCGGCAGTTGAATCCTGGTTTACAATTGAGGCGCATGGCCTGCCGGTAAGTACATCAAGCACGGCTGCTGCGCATTTCCTCTGTAAATCAGCCTGGGATTCAACCGAATACCAGGCAGCGTGATCAGTAAGAATTATATTGTTAACAGAAAAAAGAGGGGAATCTGAGGGAAGCGGCTCTATTTCATGAACATCAACAGCAGCGCCGGCAATCTGTTTTTCGTCAAGAGCCTTAATCATCGATTCCGTGTCAATTACAGCTCCCCGTGAAGTATTTATTATAATTGCGGTATTTTTCATCAGCTTGAATTCCCTGCTTCCTATCATCCCTCTTGTCTCATCTGTCAATGGGATATTAAGGCTTATAAAATCACATTCCGCAAGCAGCTCATCAAGGCCGCACAGGAATGCCGGCCCGCCGTATGCGGATATTTCCGACAGCAGTGCCCTCTTTTCATCAGGATGATGATCGAATACCATGACAGAGGAAAACCCCAGTGATATTATTTTTTTGTGGAGAGCCTGGCCTGTCTTGCCGTAGCCGATTATTCCGAAATTTTTTCCGGATATTCTGTGCACCGGCACTTCTCCCCTTATGTTCCACTTTCCCTTGCGGATAAGGGTGTCTTTTACAGTTATATTCCTCACACAGCTGAAAAGGAGGGCAATAATATGCTCAGAAACTTCATCACTGCAGTAATCGGGGACATTTACAACTTTTATTCCCTTTTCAGATGCGTACTTTACATCAACATTATCATATCCTATGCCGTAGCGCCCGATGACTGTGCATTTTTCAAGCCCTGAAATAAAGTTTTTGTTGATTTTATACAGGTTTACCAGGAGGGCATCAGCGTCTCTGCAAAGCTGCTTTAGTTCGGCCGGATCAGTAATTCCGCCGGCTTCTATCACTTCGCAGCCGTTTGAGCCTAAAACTGTTTTTTCGGGATTGTGGTTATCATATCGATCTTCAAGAAGCACTATTTTATATTTCATTGGGATTCAGCCTAAAACATAAAAGGGGTAATTTCAAGCAGTTTTTTCTCTGCGTGTATTGCTTTACAGCAAATCTAAAACAGCTCTTCAAGCACATACAGATAGTTTTCCCCGGTGCCGAAGATTATCCATCTGCCTGCTATTACAGGTGAGCTGAGTATCTCTCCGTCTGTATCGATTTCCCATAAGACTTTACCGCTTCCTGCATCAATACATTTAAGGGAAGGGTTTATTTCCAGATATTTATCCCCCCTTGTTCCAAGGTATATCCTGTTGCCAGCAACTGAGGGGGCTGATGAGACAGGCGCATCAAATTTCCTTTCCCACAAAAGTTCTCCTGTTGTGGATTTGAAAGCTTTCAGGGAATCATTGCCCGGGCTGTATATTACATTGTCCTTCCATACCGCCGGAGCCATGTAATCAAGAAGGTAGATATTCTCCCAGAACAGGTCTTCCGCTATGTAGTTTTCGTAATCTACAGGATCTGTTACTTCCGTATTTTTCCATATTATTTCCCCTGTAAGGGCATCGAGTGCATAGTACTCAAACAGGAACTGGTTGCCAATTACGCCGCAGGCGGCAAAATGGACAGCATCTCCCGATACTGCGGGAAACGAATACCAGGAAAGACCGTCTTCATCAGTGCGGAACAGCCAGAGAAACCTGTTTTCATCAATACTGTATGCACCCAGGCTGAACGGATCGTCTTCCGGCCCCGGGAGAAAATAGACTACTCCGTTATTGATCTGGAAGCTGTTATATTCCCAGACATAATTGGTAACGGCAGACAACTCAACACCCTCTTTTGAGAAAAAATGGGTAGCCCCCGTATCTGTTGTAAAAACTATTGAATCGTTATAACCGATAATTGTCGAGTTTACAGGGAAACCCGTAAAGTGCTCCCAGGCAGGATCCCCGCTTTTATGGTAAACCGCGTAGATGTACCCATCAGTCGATCCGAAGTAAACTTTTTCATCATCAACATAGGGAACAGAGTTTACAGGAGCTCTTGTCTTGAAAACCCATCTCATAAATCCTGTGTTGATATCAAGCGCGTAAAAATTGCTGTCTGATGAGCCGAAGTAAAGAGTGTTCTTATAAACTACCGGCGGATTAAAGTGCCTTTCCCGGGCGCTCCCTTCCTGAAGCTGCAGTTTCCATTTTATCCCTACCGGAGGATATATTTTATCACTTGAATATCCCCTGCCCCCTTCTCCGCGGAACATGACCCAGTCCCTGCTGGATCTGTATCCGCACCCGGAAAAAGCAAGGAGAATGAAAAAAACAGGCAGAACCGCAACTAGCCGGCGGCTGATAAAGAGATTTTTTTTCATCAGTAAAATACTCCTCTGAGGCTTAAGAGGTATTTAAAGTGTTCTGTAACACCTTTTGGAGATGTCAGGGAGATGAGTCTTGAATATTCGGCCCCGAACCGGTTCACAACCTCATCATACTCATTCCCGGTATAGACACTCCTGTAAAGGAGTTCTGTAAAAAGTATTGCAAATTTCCTGAATTCACGGTTTATCTCACCGTACTCTTCAGGAGTCATTGTCTTTAACTTGAGCGGATATCCTGAAAGGAACAGTCTGTGAAGAATATATTTGTACCTCTCTTCAAACGAAAGGGGAACCGGCTTTAATGATTTAAAGGCAAGAGAAAAGAGGATAAAAGCCTTGTAAAGATAAAGGAGCGCCGCGACAGATGCAAAAATTAGTGCGGTAAGGGACAAAAGCATCTTCCATGGAAAGATAAACGCCTGACTCCTGTCTTTGACGTCACGTATAATCGGAATTACAACCTGGGCGCTGTTGGGATCTCCGTTTTCAGGCGGAATAGCGAATTCAGTAGTTTCAAAATCCACCCAGCCGAATCCCGGTACATAAAATTGTACCCATGAGTGCCTGTGGGCAGTGGTAACCAGCTTAAGCTTTTCAAGAGGGATATCGGCAATTTTATCGAGGCTCTGCTTTAAGACAGATAAGGCCTCAATGTGTGAAGGAGACTGGAGCCCGTCAGAAGCAAGATACCCCCGCACAACGCGTGACGGAATCCCGGACATCCTGCCAATAAGAGCGGCAGCATTTGAAAATTCAGTACAGTCGCCTGAAAAATCTCCGGCAATAAAACGGCTTAACCGCTCGACAGTTGAATCCTCCTCATAGCCTAGTTCATACTGATATTTTGAAAACCCTTTAAGGATAGCGCTTATTTTTTTATTGTATGAAACATTTTCAATACCGAGGGAGGCAATATATTCGCCGAATATTTTTTTATGCCTTTCATCAAGAGGCACTTCAAGATATGAAGCAAGGTCCTTACTTTCATCATCTGACAGGGGGCCGGTATCAAGCCTCTGGAGTATTTCAGTATCAAGAGGAGATATCATGGATATGGAATTATAAGAATAGGAAAAAGGATAAGTTTCCTGCGAATAGACTGTCGGCTCGACAAGCTTTGGAAGATACGGGAGAACCCGCTCAGGTATTGCTGAAAGGAAAAAAGCCGGGATTTCTTCCCTGAACCCGCCTGAATCGCCCGAACTCTGATATGCATATGGATTTACCCATGTCTCAAGCAGCCTCTGTGTCTTTAAGGTATTGAGGGTTTCCTCGCTAAGCCCGCCGGCGGCAGATGACCCGTTTTCCGAATAGACAAACCCCTTGACCGGATTAAAGCCTCCAAGGTAATCCCAGGCGGAATAAAGATCGCTCCTGTCAGAAGCAACTATCATTACAGCATACTGTTTGCTGTTACTTGTTGAGGAGGCCCTGCTCCGTCTGCCCCACTTCTCTGAAGGAACGCCTGACAACTTTCCATCCTTGTTATCCTCCTCCCCTTCCGCGCCGGAGGATGATATTGCCTTTTCATTCCTGAAATTGAGTATGAAATCGTTGGCGGCAAAATCCACTGGAATAAAAAGGACTGCTGCTGCAAGAAGAGGCACCATCACGCCGAAAAAGATAAGAATTTCTCTTTTAAAATCAGACAGTCTGCCGCTCCCGGCGCGCGAACTTGAGTTATAAAGGAGCAGAGAGAGAAAGAGGTACGAGATAATCAAAAAAATATAGAACAGGGGAATCATAGAGGAGGAACTCTGCCATGAAGACTCCGAAGCTCTTGAAAACTCAAGAAGACGGTAAAAAATGTAATAGATAAACGCAGGTTCAATAAAGACGAGTGAAACAGCACCTGATCTGAATACAAGGAAACTGTAGATAAAAAGGGCCGGGATAATGATAATGGTTTTGGGAATAAACTCATGAAAACCCGGGACTACTGCCAGGAGAAATGGAAAGAGAACAGCGATGAACAGGATTAAGCGCCGTTTCCCTGACTGTATTTTTTTATGCATGGAAATCTGCGAAAAGAGATAAGAAAGAACAGCTTCAAAGGGAACAAGGAGAAACCAGAAAGCAAAGCCGGCGCTGTCATAACCGACAACAACAGAGGATGAGAGTAAAGGGGCGCAAACTGCCGCAAAGTATACTGTGAGCCTTAAAACAAGGGGGAGTAAATATATTTTGTTGCTGTTTTTACTGCCGTTGTAAAGCATCTTTCTTTAAGCCTCTTTATCCTTTTTAACGGATATGGTTTTATCTCCCATATTCATTCTGATCTTAACCATTTTAATCTTATCCCCCGGAAAGGATATCTTCTGCCGGGAAGTCCTGTTTCCCCTTCCGGCAGTAATTACCGGCGACAGCCGTGCCATCCCCCAGTAAAACGATAACGGCCTGTAAAGCGCGCAAAATGCAAAATCCCTTATCCTGCAGGGGATATAATTGCCTCCATCCCCGTATTTTTCGTCATTTTTGTATTTCCCTGTATCAAATTCAGGAAGATAGCACGCAGAAACAGCATCGCCGTCCATTTTTTTAAGGGCAGGCATAAGTATATCCGATGTTTCTGCAAAAATGCAGACTTTACTTCCGGGAAGTATTTCAGAGAGAAAGGAAAGGTCTGTAGTCCTGTCACTATCCGATGCTGCGGAAGAAGAGAGAAGCTGGGAAGCCCTGTAAAAATCAGAGTTTTCCCTGACTATACATCTGCTGCCGTCGATGAGTATCTGGAATTCACATTTTCCCGCTTCCTCTTTTGCCCTTCTGAGAAAGGTATAAAAAAACTCCCTGAAATATTTACCCCTTATAAAACTTCTGTATGAATCTCCCTTGATGCCATTCCGGGAACCTGCCGCGTCTGAGGCATTACTTCTGTCGTCTCCGCTCAGGTAGATGAAAGTCATCAGCTCAGATTCCTCCCTTCCCCCCGGCGATATCCTTGTAACAAGTTTTCCGATCTTTCCACTTGACTTCCAGTTGATATCCCTGTAAAGATCTCCCTGCACATATTCCCTCATCAGATATTTTTCCATATCATTGTCATACTTTCTGTGCTTCGTAATAAGATCTGTCCTTAAAAAGGAAAGATCGGCCCGGGCATCATGGCTGTAGCCCGGCAGTACGGGAAAATCCTTTAATTTTTCACTGAATATTTTTATCCTCACCAGTGCGAATATGTCCTCCGCAAAAATATTTATCATGCCGGAAACAGTTCCGGGATAGCGGAATGAAAAACTGAATCTGAAAGTCCCTTTGCTGTCTGATCTGTGCCTGCCTGTAGATAAGGGAGAAACAGAACCGGAAGTTCTCCCCTGTGCCTTGATGACAAGAGCGTAACGGGAAAACAGCGGCGGTTTCTTCCCCTCAGCTGTTACTGTCTGCCTGTTTAAAGGAGTGTCATCATTATCATTTAAAGGGGCGGAATCAATTATACCCTCAGATTTCCATACAATCCTTTCAACAGGCGAAACTCTTGTGTAAAAAAAAATCAGCCCCCACACTGAAAGGATAAATACTATAAAAAATGAGGAAACTGATACAGCTGTATAGTTGGATACAGTGAGTCCCCTTCCAAGCGAATAAAGTGAAAAGAAAAACATTACAGTTCCGGGAAGAGTAAAAGGATAACTGTTGATAAAAGCTTTAAAAAGCTTCTTCATCTCGCGACTTTAATTGATTCGATTATATCAGCAAGTATGCCGGCAGGAACTCCCGCGCTTTCCCTTACTGTAACCCTGTGGCTGATTGCAGGAACAAACAGCTCCTTGATTATATCAGGTGTAACATAGTTAAGCCCTCTCACCAGTGCAAGCGCTCTTGCAAGACGTGAAAGCTTGACGCCTGCCCGCGGGCTTGCGCCCTGAAGCAGATAGGGATTCTCCCGGGTTGCCCTTATGGCTTTCACAATATAATCAACAAGCTCATTATGAATAGTAACCTTGTCTACCATCTCCTGCCATCCGATAAGTTCTTCCGCCTTTACAACCTGTTTGAAGGATGCCCACCCGTCGCTCCTGCTGTGCTGAATTACAATGCTTTTTTCATCATCAAAACCGGGAATGCCCATTGATATCTGTATCATAAACCTGTCAAGCTGCGGTGCGGGAAGAGGAAAGAGGTGCGCCCCTTCGAGGTTCATTGTGGCAATAATAAAAAACGGGGAAGGAAGATTATATGTCTTTCCTTCAACAGTTACCTTCTGTTCTTCCATAGCCTGGAAAAAAGAACCCTGTGTTTTGGGTGTAAGGAGGTTTATCTCATCACAGAGGACAAAATTTGCGAAAATCGGCCCCTTGCTGAACATGAAATTACCATCTTTGCCGTCAAGACGTGTATAACCGATTATATCCTGAGGCAGCAGATCGACGGTACACTGTATCCTGCTGAACGGGTCGATCTGTATCGTGCTGTCTCCCGTATCAACAGTTTTATAGTGGGAATTATCGATTGAGCCTGCAAGGGCTCTTGCGAGTGATGTTTTACCGACACCGTGTGTATCTGCAAGGATGACATGACCGCCCGCTATCTTTGAGGCGATTATATATTCGAGCCGCAGCCTGTTCACATAGATAACACTTTTAATATTATCTATAAGTGCTGCAATTTTTCCGCTTATTTCTACTGCCCGCTCTTCATGCAGGGCTTTTGACATGCTTTCTTCCATAATGTCTAGAATTTAATTCAAATTTCTTTTCTAATCAATCATTATTGTCAGGAGAAAGGAAAAGTGCCGCAATATTCCGGAGGGCTGCAAAAACTGAACCTGTAATGAAATATACAGGTCTCTGTATGATTTTAAAAAAGTAGAACATTACGAAAAGCTGTTGTATACTTAAGCAGATACAAATATGAACAAAATCGATATCATAAATCCGCCCAGCAATATCAAAACAAAAATCACCCTGCTTTCAACAGGAGTCGTTTTCATATCGCTCATCATGGTTGCGCTTCTTCTCGGCCAGTTTTCCTTTGTAAAGGTGGAAACCCTGCTTGATAACCATGTCATGAATATAGCGAGAACAGTTTCGCTTATCCCTGATATAAAAAAGAATATCGGAACGGAAAACGGGGATGAGATAATCCAGCCTATAACAGAGAACATCAGGAAAAAGACAGGAACAGAATACATAATTGTATTTGACTATCAGAGAAAAAAATATTCAGATCCGGTTGTTTCAGAGATAGGAAAGGAGATATCGGGATGGGACTGGATGGATGTGCTTCTGGGGAGAGAATACATTCTTAAGGCATCAACACCTGCAGGTCCCATCCTTAAAGCCTATGTGCCTGTAGTCAACAATGAAAACAGACAGACAGGAGCAGTTCTTGTTGGAATGATGCTCAAAAATATAAACGACCTGTCTGTTGAAATCAGGTTCAGCATAACAGCTGTAACAATTATCGGGCTTTTTATCGGGATGATCGGCTCATCCATCCTTGCAGACAATATCAAAAACACAATGTTTAACCTCGAACCCTATGAAATTGCCACATTTTTCATGGAATTCGAAGCAGTACTTGAATCAGTCAGGGATGCGATTATAGCTGTTGATGAGAACTGCATGATTACAATGGCAAACGGGGAAGCCAGAAGGATGCTCAATGTTGAAAAAATAAACAGGGGAGAAGACCTTAAACTGCTTATGCCCAATTCCAGGCTTCCTGAAGTTATCGAGTCAGGAGAACCCGAGTTTGACCAGGAACAGACAATCGGTAACTTCAGGGTAATAGGAAACAAGATCCCGATTGTTATCAAAGGAAAAATTACAGGCGCCATTGCAAGCTACAGGGACATAACTGAGATGCTCTCTCTTGCCGAAGAGCTCACCGGAGTAAAGGAATATGTTGAGGCGCTTCGGATCCAGAATCACGAATTCTCAAACAAGATGCACACTCTTTCGGGGCTTATCCAGCTCGAAGAATACGGCAAGGCGCTTGAATACATATCATCCCAGACAGATATTCACACAAACATCCTTTCTTTTGTCTCAAGAAAAATCCACAGCGCGGCAGTAGCCGGACTTCTGCTGGGGAAAAGAGGCAAATGCCTTGAGCTGGGCGTTGACTTTACGATTGACCAGGACAGCAACCTTGGAAGAATAGGCTCAACTGACAGCAGTTCTCTGGTAGTCATAATAGGCAACCTGCTTGAAAACGCCATAACAGCTGTATCAGATAATGAGAAAGATAAGCGTAAAGTTATTTTCTCCATATTCCATGAACTTGATAAAGTATATATAACTGTAGCTGATAACGGAATCGGGGTTACCTCTGAAGTTGCAAAAAACATTTACAACAAGGGGTTCACTACCAAAAAGAACTATAACAGCGGCTACGGACTTTATCTTACAAAATCAATAGTTGACTCCTATGACGGAGAAATCAATTTTGACAGGAACAAGGACGGAATGACAGAGTTTTTTATAATCCTTCCGATAAAAGAGGTATAGGAAATGGATATTCAGGTTCTGATAGTGGAAGACGACCCGATGGTTTCCGACATCCACAGAAAATTCATCACTTCAATTGATGGTTTTACTGTAACAGGGATAGCGTCAACAGGTAAGGAAGCTCTTGAGATTCTTGATACAAAGGATATTAATTTAATCATTCTTGATATATTCATGCCGACAATGGACGGAATTGAGACAATGATAAAGATAAGGGAATCGGGAAAGGATGTTGATATTATCCTGATCACTGCCGCTATGGAAGGAGATACTGTAAAACGGTGCCTCAGGTTCGGCGCACTTGACTATATATTGAAACCTTTCAAATTTGAAAGGCTCTGCGCTTCACTTGAAAATTACAAAAAGATGTATCAGAAAAGATTTGAATATTCGGATAAATATGCCCAAAGCGATATCGATAATCTTCTGCTTACAGCAAGGGATTTAAACAGCAGCAGTGAACTTCCGAAAGGATTGCAGAACTCGACACTTGAAAAAATTATTGAGAAGATGATTGAACTTGAACATCCCCTTTCAGCAGATGAAGTCGCAGTAATATGCGGAATTTCAAGAGTGACTGCAAGACGGTATCTTGAGTATCTTTTATACTACGGGAAAGCGGTTATTGAACCTCAGCACCTGAAAGTCGGAAGGCCTGTAAACAAGTACAGATATCTGAAATAATTTTTGCTGCTTCACATCAGTTACGGAGACTATAAATGGAAATAAACTCAATATTCAAAGATATTTTCACAAACAAAAAAACCTTTGTAAACGCTGCAGGTTCAAATGAAGGGACATCTTCGGTTTCTTCATCCGGTCTTGCGGCAGCGGCAGAGAAGATGATACTTTCCGCCTCGGGATGGAGAAAAATATTTGCAGGCGGTACGGAAAACAGCGGCCGGAATGTAACTGACGAGGATAAATTGCTCATAGCCGGTGCGGCAAATGTGTTTCATGCATGGATAAAAAAACGGTACGGAAAAGAAAGGGTGTGTATTGCCGCGGCGCTTGATTCAAGGCCAACCGGAGCGCTCCTCGGGGAAGCGGCTGTAAGAACGCTTTTATCTCTCGGGGCCGAGGTAAGATATCTTTATATCTGTGCGGCGCCTGAGGTGATGGCATGGGTAAAGCAGAGTGAGGAAATTGACGGGTTTATCTATATCTCAGCAAGCCACAATCCTATAGGATATAACGGGATCAAATTCGGGCCTGAGACCGGGGCAGTTCTCGGCGGAAGCGGCTCCGCGGAAATTATAAATAACTTTAAAGCGCTTATCAATGACAAGGGGTCACCCATCCTGCTATCACATCTTCTGAACAATGCAGATCCTGATAAACTTGAAAAAGCGGCAGCGGATGCTGTCAAATGGAAAAGAGCTTCATATAAAACCTATCTTGATTTTTCACTTCAAATATTCAATCCCGAAAGATCAAGCCTCTCCGCAGGCAGCGCCGGGAAGCGGAAAAGCGTTATAGGAATCGCGGGAGACCTTAACGGCAGCGCCAGATGCACTTCCATTGATAAAGAATTTTTCTCATCAATCGGGGTAAAATCTTTATTCGTAAACACAGAAGCGGGGAATATAAAGCATCCTATCCTTCCTGAAGGGGAAAACCTCTCCTGGTGCAGGAATACACTGGAGGATGCCCATGCAAAAGACAGTTCATTCACCATCGGATATATGCCGGATAACGACGGAGACAGGGGGAACCTTGTCTGGTTCGATGAGGATTCGCTTTCAGTCCGTATACTGAAAGCACAGGATGTCTTTGCCCTCACCTGTCTTGCAGAGCTTTCATTCATGACAGAATCAGGCATGCTTGAAGGGAAAAAAGGAGCTGTAGTCGTTAACGGCCCTACTTCCTGCCGGATTGAGAGAATCGCCTCCTCTTTCGGAGTCAAGGTCTTCCGCGCGGAAGTGGGAGAAGCAAACGCCGTAAGCCTTGCGCAGAAGCTTATTAATGAAGGCTGGGTTATCCGCTACCTGGGTGAAGGTTCAAACGGAGGCAGCATAACATTTCCGGCTACAGTACGGGACCCGCTTAACACAATCGGTGCCATAGTAAGACTGCTGCGCAGCAGAGGAAAAAAAGGAGAGACACTTAAGGAAATTATAAAAAGCCTCCCCCCGTTTACAACGACAGAGACAGACGACCCTCTCGCAAAAATGCATATTAAAACAGCCGATCAGGCCTTGCTGAAAGAAAGGTATGAAAATATTTTTCTAAGTGAATGGGAGGAAAAAAAATCCTATCTTGAAAAAGAGGCCGGCATAGCATCCTGGGAGGAAGTAAACTATATGCAGACCGATGCTGTAAAAGGCATGGGAAAAGAGTCACGCGGCAGCAGGGTTTCCGGGGGCCTGAAAATTCTCTTCAAAGACTCAGGTAATAATGATAAAGGGTTTATCTGGATGAGAGGGTCCGGCACAGAGCCCGTTTTCCGCGTAATGGCTGACATCGAAGGGGAAAACAGCCCGCTTGAACGTTTTCTTGTTAAATGGCAGCGGGAGATGATAGAGAAAGCGGACTCATTTGCAAAATGACTTAAAAAACCTCCGGATCTTTTAAGCACATTGCCCGGTCTGCATCCCCCGCCGCTGTATGCACTTTACTATTTTACGCTTAAGTTGAAAACACCGTCCCAGTTTTTGGGAGGCGGAGTCTTCTTGAAATCAACGCATCTTTTAATATAGGTAACCGCCGGCCCGTCATCGGGTGAAATACCTAATACCTTATTGAACAGATCGGCACACCCGTCCCAGTCCTGCCCCTGGAATTTCTCAAGCGCGCTGTGCGAAAGCTCAATAATTTCAAGTGTCTTATCCGATGCTTCCTTTTTCTCATCAATAAGCTCAAAAAGCTGTACCGGCCTGTTTATGCCCACTACCCTTACAGGATCAAGCTTCCTGCAGGCAAACCGGTTTTTTGTCTGGCTGATTGTATACTCGCTTGCAAGGATCCAGGTGCCGTACTGTTTGTTTACCCCTTCAAGGCGGGCGGCAAGGTTTACAGCGTTGCCCATAATTGTATAGTCCATCTTCCGTGCCGTACCCATGTTGCCGACAACCATCTCGCCGGTATTAATCCCTATTCTTGTCATCAGGGGGCTCGGCGCAATCTGTTTATCAAGAAACACCTTGTTTATTTCCATCTCCATCTTCTTCATCTTTACTGCCGCCGAGCATGCCTGCTGCGCGTGGTCCGGAAACTCTACCGGCGCTCCGAAAAAGGAGATAATCGCGTCGCCCTCATATTTATCGATAGTACCCCTGCTGTCGAGTATGATATCACTCATGGCAGTGAGATACTCGTTAAGAAGTTTTACAAGGTCTGACGGGTCAAGAGACTCTGAAATTGTGGAAAAGCCCCTTACATCAGTAAAAATCGCAGTAAGCTCTTTTTTATCTCCCCCGAGTTTAAGTTTTTCAGGATCGTTCATCAGCTGTGAGATTACATCCTGTGAAAGATAATGGCCGAATGCGTTTCTGATAAATATTTTTTCCTTTGATGTGGTTATCAGGTTTACCATTGTATAGATAATAAATGTAACAAATACTGATGCTGCAGGTGTAATAACATTTACATACATACCGGTATATCTGAAAACAGCTGCGGCAGATGCAAGTATTAAAGCGATAAAAGAGAGCCCGATAATTATGGAAGTGCCGGCGCTTCTTCTTTTAATAACAGCAAAAACAAGAAGTGAAAACAGAAATGAGGCAAGTATTGGAATCCAGAAAGGAGCAATTGAAATAAACTGCCTGCTTAATATTGTGTTTGCAACTGAAGCATGAGTTCCTACATTCATATACTCTTTCTCAAAAGGGTTTACGCCAATATCGGTAGTTGATGTTCCGGTATGCCCGATAATGCAGAAAGACCCTTCGACATTTTCCCTTATAATCCGTCTTGCCTCCGCAAGTTCCGTGGATATTGAAATTGTCTTTGCGAATATATCAGGTACATCCTTTTTAAGCTCTGTATACTCATTTTTAACGTCAGCAGGAATTGAATCAGAATTAATTACCGCATCAATATCGTTAAGAATCCTTTTTTCCGCATCCCCTGACAAAAAAGAGGCTGTTTCAAGAAGGAAATATTCCCTTACCTGCGCATATTCATCGAAATTTGATGTATCGCCTGACTCAACCATCCGGCTGAGAAGATCATCAGCATATTGATAGAGATCATAAAGAGGAGTATCGCCGTTATAATATTCAAGATATCCTGCATGTTTCATAAGCTTAAGATTCTCGGCAAGCGACTTATAAAGCCTGTTGTGCATCTCAAGATACCAGTAAGTCATGTGCCTGAAACTTTTTTCATAGCTTTTTACAGGCCAGTTGATAAGAAGCTGACCGTCAACAAGTGGTATTGAGATATCCTCGGTTTTACCGTCAGGAAGGACCGCCCCTTTTAACAGAAGACTTCCTTTTCCTGCCTTAATCTCAGGCTTTCCCAGCCAGTCATAAAGCGGCGAAAAAGCAAGCTGGGGAAAGTACCTGCCCTTATAAACCCTTAACAGGTCTATCCTTCTCCTTACCCCGTCGTTATCGATAAACACATTGGGAAACCCAGCTCCCCTGCCGTTTTTAAGTACAGGTGCTATCGCGGGACGCAGGTCATCAGCCCGGAAAAAAATATCTCCCCCTGAATCAATTTTTATGGAGGAAATCGGGATATTTTCAGATGCCCACTCTTTCAGTTCCGCAGGAACGCTGTCGTCAGTCCCTTTAAACATATTAACAGTAAAAAAAGCCTTGCCGAAATACCTTGCAGCCTTTCCCAGGTACTCATCATTATCCCGAGCCACACTGCCCATGGTATCGAGCAGATTAAGCTTTATGCTGTTGTTGATCTCCTTAAGCTGGGAAGCAAAATCAGATGCATCCCGCACACGCAGCTGCCCTGAGGAAATCGCCCCGAAAAGGTCTGAAATATTGCTGTTAATTGTATCAAACTGCTGGTTTAAGGTATCAGGTATTTTATTTTCAAGAAATTCTGCATTAATCCCTCTTGGGCTTTTTTCCGTATATTCAATATCAAATACAGCATATTCAGCCCTGAATTCTTTCAGGAGAAGCAGCCCGTCCGCCATTATGCTCCTGCTCCAGGGCCACACTCCTACTTTTGAGATAGCAAGATCATCAACGTCAATCAATACAATCTTCTTCTCTTCCGGAACTTCCGGCTTTATTCTTAAAAAAAGGTCATAAGCCCTGTGTTCATTGTCCTCCATGATCTGGGTAAAACTTAATATGGTAAATACAGCCGCAACAGCAAATGGCATAAAATAAAGCAGATTTTTTTTCATGTCCCCTCCCCCGGGATTTTTTATATTATTCAATTTTTAATTTCATTCTACAGTAATTTATATTATAATTGTATAATGTAATTATTAGAAATGAAATTACAAAAAGATATTTTAAAAAAACAAAGGAGTTTAATGATGAAAAGAGCATTTTTATCTGCAGCTCTTTTTCTGACCGCGATGCTCATTTACAGTCAATCCAACGAGGAAATAGACGCATTTATGGCTAAAAAACAGGCGGATGTAGCAACAGCAGCTTACTTCACCCTTTCAGCAGCCGGAATGCAGAACGCCGCATCCACAGCAGAGGCAGCTCCCGGATACCTTAATGAGAACAAGTGGTTTAAGGAAGAGCTTAAAGGGGATGAGCTGCTTAAAGCAAGTGACGCATCATACCTTATCATGAAGGCATTCGCGCAGAAAGGCGGCCTTATGTATACAATCGCACCGGGACCGCGCTATGCGCTTAAGGAGATCAAGTACCTCAAACTCATTGATCAGAAAACAGACCCCGCAAAGATAATGACCGGGGAAGAGTTCATGATACTTCTTTCTGAATTCCTGTCATGGAAGGAGACAAACTGATGAAAAAAGCACTTTTTATTTTACTTGCGGCATTTGCCGCAGTATCGTTAGCATCAGCTGTCGATTTCGGGGGAAACCTTGAAAATTATTCACTTATAACCAGCGATGATGATTCACAGAAACAGACAGACAAGGCAGCCCTCTGGTTTGGCGTATCCCCGTCTGAAACAATATATATCAAGGGACAGGGAAGCGTTGCCTACTCACTCGATGATTACGACTTTCTTGCCGATATTGACTACCTCTATATCACACAGGATTTCCCGGGAGCAATAAATGAGCAATCAGCTTTCACCTACAAGGCGGGAAGGTTTTTCCAGTCGGAATTCACAGGTAAAGTATTTGCCCACAGGCTTGACGGGGCTCTTTTTACTCTTGCGCTTCCGATAGCAAACTTTTCACTCGGAGCAGGCTATACAGGTCTTTTACTCAAGCCGGTTTCCGGCGTAAACAATACAGCGGCAGATATGGTTGATGATTCTGATGATGATGTAAAACTTGCACCCAAAAAGATGATAGTAAGACTTGGCGCAAGCTTTATTGATATTATGCCTGCGCAGCAGCTTGATGTTTCGTTTGTAACCCAGTTTGACATGAGAAGCGACGACCTGCTTGAAGACGGCGATGCTGCAACAGAAGACGGCAACGGCGGAAAACTCAACACATACTATATAGGAGCAGGGCTTTCCGGGGCAATTACAGGTTCATTTATATATGACACATACCTTTATTATCAGCTTGGGAAAACCCTTACCCTGATTGATGACGAATTTACCGATAAACCCATAAGCGCAATTCTCCTGGGCGGAAGCCTGAGCTACCTTAACAGGGAGTTCTACAGGTCAAAGGTGACCGGGTCTCTGCTTTACGCAAGCGGCGATGACGATAATACCTCGGTTTATGAAGGCAACACAAAGGGAAGCGGCACACAGTTCATGCCGGTGTCCTCATCTTCAACCGGGCTTATATTCTCCCCAACTCCGTCTAATTTACTTAAGGCAGGGCTTGAATACTCAATGAAGCCTTTTGCGGAAAGCAAAAATATGATGAAAAACTTCCAGGCTGCAGTCAGCGCCGGAATTTTCTACAAGGCATCTGAAGGAGCTGTTTCGGAGTCCAAGGCTTCGGCAGTCTCTGATGAAAAATACCTTGGAACTGAAGCGCTGCTGACGCTCAACTTCAGGCCGGTATCGGATTTCGGTCTCACGCTCGCAGGAGGAGCTTTCTTCCCGAACGACAGCAAAGACGGCCCAATGGGTGAGGATTACAGGGATACTGAGGCAGGCGTAATGATCAACGTCTCTCTCAGTTTCTAGCTTTTATACAGATATGATTATGGATGAATTGCATCCAAGTTTTTGGAGGACAAATTGAGATTACATAAAATACACATTCCAATGATAATTCTGCTGTTGCTTACATCATCAGCTGTTTTCGCAGCAGATGCAGTAATAAAGAATTTCACAGGAAGGGTTGAGATTCAAAATGCAGGCTCTTCTGCATGGAGCGCCGTCTCGCAGGGACAGAGCATAAAAACCGGAACACTGATATCAACAGGTTTTAATTCAAACGCAGTACTTGACCTTGGCAGCTCCGAGATTTTCCTGAAACCGCTTACAAGGGTTTCTGTCGACGATCTTGAGACAAGCGGCAGTACAATCAAGACAGACCTCAACCTGAAGCTCGGCAAAATAAGGGCGGATGTAAAAACGACAGAAGGACTCAAGCACAACTTCACCCTGCGCACCCCTGTATCCACTGCCGCTGTACGCGGAACAGTATTTGAAGCCGGAGTCTCATCCCTTGATGTAATTCAGGGAATGATTGCATATTCAAATAAAATAGGACAGAAACGCAGTGTTGGAGGCGGCTCTTCCTCTTCCATGCCTGGAACAGGGTTCAGCTCGCCTGAATCAGCGCTTGAGGCAATAGCCGCAAGTTTCAGCATAGACACAACAACAGCTGTTGAAACCGGTGCCGAAATTATAAGCGATTATGTAAAAATCAGGACCACAGGCGAAGGTACAGTTGTCGTTACAGTTATAAGTAAGCCGTATTAAAGGAGGTCAGAAATGAAAAAATTATTTTTTTTATTTTTACTATTATCAATTTTTTTTATTTCCTGTTATATAACCCCTGAAAGTGATCAGGAAGACAGTGTATTATCTCTGCGGTTACCTGCAGACAGCATTCCACAAAGAGAGATTGGGGTAGATGAAGCCGGGTTTATGGCAATAATTACAAATGTTAATTTTGAGACTGAAGAGGTAGATGCAAGTTTTTTTAATAATCCCGAAAATGCATTATATATTGAAGAAGTCACAATCAGTTCTTCATCAGAAGATACCTTCATGGACAATTTACCAATTGAAATCCGTCTTGAAAAGGTTCCAGAGGGCGATAAAATGTACATCTATCTAATGTATCTTGGGAGTTTAGCATCTGACAATCCTTTTGGATTCTTTTATTCTGAAACCCCATTTTCAATAAAAAAGGGTGAGATCACTTATATAGAACTAACTGGATATGTTTTATATTAGCTATATTCCGGAAGTATAGTTATCACTAAAAAGCCGGCTGTAACACCGGCTTTTTTTATACACCTGATAACTGTTCTCAATTCCGATCCTTCTTTTCAGCTTCCTTCACCATTATACGTTCCTTCACAACAACACTGTCCCGTGTATAGCCGTGTCTTTCGTAAAAACCATGCGCGAAACGTGTCGTTAAATAACCTCGAATTGTTTTAAGCTCATCAATATTATCTATATAGCACATCAGTTGCTCTCCTATACCCTGTCCCTGATATTCAGGTAAAACAAAGAATTCTGCAAGGTAATACATGGTTGAAAAATCAGTTACAATCCGTGCAAAGCCGACCTGCTTTCTGTCAAGATACACTCCGATGCAGAAAGAGTTTTCAATAGACTTAACAATAACCTCATCAGGCCTGTCCTTTGCCCAGTAAGACTCTTTATGCAGAAAATCTTTAATCATTTCTATATCAAGCCTTGATTTGTCTGTGCTGAATTCAATTTCTTTCATAAAACCAATCTGCAATAACATAATATAAGTGTCAACCTTCCGTGCAAGAGATATTCATTCAATTTATTTTCAGAAATTCCTTTTATTTTCATTTTTTCTAAATTATAATTAAATCATTGACTAATGTTTGGTTTAATTTATTTATAAGTGAATAAAACTGTTTTACCTTTTTTTTCAACTTGAACCGGTTTTACCCAAACTATTCTACTTCTGTCATTTTTTTTATTCAGGAGGGATAAATGATTAAAGTTAAATTTCCCTTTATAGTCCTGCTTCTTTTTTTACTGTCATCAACTGCGGGATTTGCAGCAGATCAGGCAATTCTGAAAACTCTTTCCGGCAAAGTGGAACTTAACACAGGAGGCACTTCATGGATCCCGGCAAAACAGGGACAGACAATAGCCAAAGGGACAGTTATTTCTACCGGATTCAATTCAAATGCTGTTGTAGACCTCGGAAGCTCGGAAATTTTTTTAAAACCTCTTACAAGAATAGCGCTCGAAGATCTTTCAACAAGCGGCAATACAATAAAAACAAACCTTAACCTGAGGCTCGGCAGAATTGACGCAGATGTTAAAACAACTGAAGGGCTTAAGCATAACTTCACTCTGAGAACACCTGTCTCGACTGCCGCGGTCCGGGGAACCAGATTCACAGCAGGGGTTGCAATGCTTGAAGTAAAAACCGGCAGGATTTCCTATTCAAATAAAATAGGACAGAAGAGAAGTGTTTCAGGCGGATCATCCTCTTCTGTTTCAGGCGGCGGCTATACAGCACCTGAGTCAGCGGCTGAAGCAGTTGTCCAGACATTCAGCACTTTAACAACAACAGTTACAGAAACCGGCACAAGCATTATTGTAAGACCGCCTCCGGCCCTTCCCACAACAGGTACAGTAACAGTCACATGGGATCTGGATGAATCCGGTCTCCCGATGTGAAGAAGATAAGGAGTAATTTATGAAAATAAATATATTTTTATTTATTTTACTAATATTTATTATTTTAATATCCTGTTACCAGCAGCCTGAATCAGCAGATTCAGGATCAGTATCTATCAGACTTCAGTCAGATATAATGAGGGATGCTCCTGCTGGTTATGACGGGGAACTGGTACTTGCAGTTTTCAAGGCTGGAGATCTTGATTCTTTGATAGGTTATTCAGGAGGCAGTATAGCTTCAACAGAAATTTCTTACCTCGGTGATTTCCCGACTCCGTTGCTGGCAAACAATTCAGTACCTTTTACCGGTAGATCAGGAGTAATCTCATTACTGAATGTACCTTCTGACAGATCTCTTTCGCTTCTTGTCGAACATTATGGCGGATTATACGGAGTAGAGGGAACATATTATCATTCATATTCCGGAGTATCTGATACATTTGAAGTTAAGGGGGGCGGAACCGCTGAAGTAGCAATTACTCTTACCCCAACAACATATGCTGCCGGGATGAGTGTAAATAAATATACTTCCTATACTGCTTCTCATTTCAGATTATATGATCCTACACATCTGAGTACAATTTTACATTTCAACGGTAATGAAATTGAATTAATAGATCCCAGTTTTTATGAAACATTTAATATGGAGGATAGGTACGGAACAACAGGAACTGTATCTGGAAATAATGCTATTGTCACATTTGATGTTGCGGATGCTATTCTTCCAGGAAGAAAGACACGTGTACTTGTCAGTGAAAATCAAACCATCTCTCAAAATAATTTCATAGGAATATCTAATGAATTTGAACTGAGACCTGGATTATCAGATTATGTAACTGTAACATATTATCAGTACACTTCAAGCAGTTCCTGGAACTACAGCTAAAGCTGACTCAAGTGATTAAAGAAAAATATATCCCGGGTCCTGCAGCATTTTTCGCTGTAGATCCCGGGAATTTTATTGTTTATAATTTTTTAACAAAAAAAATATCTAAAATAACTAAAACCAAGGCTTACAAATATTCACAATTATCAGGTATTAAAACCATTGATCAGCACAAAAAAAATCAGGTTAATCAATCTGAATCCATTTCAACAATCAATGATTATGATTATTTATTTTCAACTTTTATTAAAAATAAACTTCTCTGTCCTCTGTCTTTTTTTAAAGATTCTAATAAGAATTTAGATACTAATTATACAATAACATTTATTACATCAAACAGACCGGAATTACTTACAAATGCGTTAAATAGTCTTGCAGAAAAAATATATATCAATCATAAAGATCTGCCTATCATGGTATTTGATGACTCATCTGAACCAGAAATAACGGAAATAAACAAAAGTTTAAGTAATGAGATTAAAAATAAATTCGGAATAAAAACATTCTACTTTGGGATAAAGGAAAAACTACAATTTATTGATTTACTTAACTCAAAAACAGAAGGGAAAATAATCAATAAAGATATATTAAAATTTGCAATTCTGGGGTTTCAGCAGAATTCACCCCTTAAAGGGCCGGGTGGAAACAGAAATACAGCTCTCTTAAAACTTGCCGGAAAAAAAGTAATCAGTTTTGATGATGATATACAATATCGTTTTGTCACTCACCCTGAAATTAATCATGATATGGAAATAGCATATTTGAAAGATCCGGAAGGTGATCTGTTTTTAAATATATTCAGGGCAGGTGATAAAATTATTAATTCTGAAATTGATCCCATTGGTTATATTAAAGAAATTCTGGGAAAAAGCATTAAAACACTCATAAAAAAAACAGAAATAAATAACGGGACTTTATTTACAGATAATTTCAGACCAGAGCCTGTTTTTTCACTTGCAAACCAAGAAAGCTCAATAAAAGCTGCAATCTTTGGTATATATGGGGGAAGATGGTACAGCAGCCCTTTTGGAATCTATTTCAAAAACAATCCTGATAAAATAGTTTTCAAAAAAAAATCTGAATATACCAGCATAAAGGAAAAACCTGTATCTTTAATGCTTCCACATCGCCTCACGTTGAGCAGAGCACCATTCTTTGTTGCAACAGCCATGGGAATGGATGCAGGGAATATCCTCCCGCCATTCCCGCCATATGGGAGAAATCAGGATGGAATTTGGGCAGCTGTAATGCTTGCATTAAACCAAAATGCATTTATATCACATATCCCTATTGCAATCTATCACGAGATGAGCAATAAAAATATTTTTACAAATGATGACTATAAAGATGCTTCAGTAGGTTTCGGCATTATTACCGTGTTATTGATAGAACACTGCAGGAAAAAACTTATATCATTATACAGTAAAGCAACTTATGAAACACTGGGAAATCAGCTTTTCAATATATCTCAGATAACAGATAAACATTTTATTTCATTATGTCACGAGCTCTGGCTTGATTATACAGGAAATACAATATGCAACATTGAAAAGAAACTTACTGATAATAAAAGAAAACCAAAACACTGGGCTGAAGATATGGATAAATTTATCGATTTGCTGGAAAAACAATCATTAGACCCTGGAAACGCACTTCCGAGAGAACTAAGAGACAATTACCCAATAGAGAAGACAATAAGGATATACAAATTATTTTTTAAAGATTATGGAAATCTCTTAAAAAGCTGGCCCATTATATGGGAAGAAGCTTTTAATTTGAATATTGAAAAGGAAAACTGAATTTGACTGATAAATATTATCCTGCTTTTCTTGAATTTAAAAAAGCAGGTGAAAACAAATATTTCGTTTTAAACAGAAATGATCAAACAACACATATCATTAGTAGTTTTGAAGGAGAACTTTTGAGGAGTCTTTCAGGTTGTAAAACATGGGAAGAACATCTGGAGAATATCAGGGAAACTGATAAATATGGAATAGCAGATGCTGTTTTACTAAAAAGCTTCAACAATTGGATTGATAGAGGATTTCTCCGAAATGAAATACTTATTTCAAACCCAGGAATAAACAAATATTCAGACAATGAGAAGCAGCAAATTATTTCTGGATGCATAACCTGTAATCGCCCTGACATGCTGGACAGATGGCTGAAATCGAGGGTAAGAACACCAGATTATAAAGAGAAAAAAACCCAAATTCTGATATGCGATGATACTATAAATTCCAAAATATCTGAAAGAAATAAAAATATTATAAACAATCATAAAAAAGATTATGCCGGAAAAATTGCATACGTTGATAACAGAAAAAAGAAAATACTATCAGAATTGATAACACAATCAATATCTCATGATTTGCCAGAAGGCCTTGTTGATTTTGGTTTGTCTTTAGATGAAAATTTACATGTCAAAAACACAAGAGGCGGAAATAGAAATACAATGACACTTGCATCTGCCGGATTCACTCTGTATTCAAGTGATGATGATATTGAATACAGTTTTTTCTCACGTCAAAACCAGCAATCAGATGAATATCATTTTGTTGATAATTTCAATTCGCCAACAACTTTTTATCCAGATATGAACTCCCTGAATTCAGGTATTACCTCTTTAGAGAAAATCAATCTATTAAAATGTTTTGAATCATTTATAGATTCAGATATATCATCTCTTTTTAAAAACAATGCTTCTGTTTTTCTTGATAATATAACAGCAGAATCTGCCATGTTTGCTGAACAAAATATACTCCAGATCAGGGCAATTGGTGCAGGTTATTGCGGCGGCAGATGGTATCAGAATCCATTTATACCGCTGTTCCAGCAGGATAGAGAGAGAGAACTTTTTTTTTACGACTATGAAAATTATAAATTTATCAGGAATAATGGATTGAATATAAAATCAGCAGACAACTATACCCTTCACAACGACAATTTTCTAATGGGTGGGACCTTTTGTATAAATAATAAGAATATCATTTCACCGTGCCTTCCCAGAGGAAGAAGGGATGATACGAACTTTGCAATTATCCTTAACAAGTGCCTTGAGCCTGGACTTACACTTCATCTCCCTTTTGCTTTGTATCACAATCCTGATGAAAAACCTCCGTTTTCAAAGAAGAATTTTATGGATGTATCTCTGGAAACAGGAATATACTCTAATCTACTTCTTGAAAAACTTACTTCATCGTTTCTAAATCCGGGGAGAAAAGAACGCTTACAAGAACTTGGCTTTCGTTTTCAGGAATTCGGGAAGCTTAAAACACCTGATTTTGAAGAGCAGCTTAAACTCATGCAGCTGGGATTTTTAACAAAGATAATGAATCACATAAGTTATCTTCTTGATCTTTATGAAAGAGAGCCCATCTGGTGGGCGGAGGATATGGAAAAATATTACGAGCTGCTTAAAAAGGAAGCATTGTCATCTGAGAGTGTAGTGCCGAGTGAACTTCGCAGTTCAGGCACAAAAGAGGAAAGCCTTGCAGCTTTTCAGAATTACATTTTCAAATGCGGTGAGATGCTGCAATGGTGGCCGGAAATATGGGAAGCTGCCAGAGTGATAAACCAGGAAGGAAGAGGTCCAATAGATATTGATTAAGTGTTCCCGGTGATTTTTTAAAAAACCCCCGGCAGAAAAATAAGGAAAATAAAATTGAAAAAAATACTTGTTACAGGCGGCGGCGGTTTTATCGGCTCGCACCTGTGTGAAAAACTTTTAAATGACGGTAATTCTGTTATCTGCCTTGATAATTTTTACACCGGCAGCAGATATAATGTTGAGCACTTAACCGGTAATAAATATTTTAAACTCCTGATTCATGATGTAACTGTTCCGGTCAATATTGAAACAGATCAGATATATAATCTTGCATGCCCGGCAAGTCCTGTTCATTATCAGTCCGATCCGGTACAGACAATAAAAACGTCTGTTCAGGGCGCAATTAATATGCTTGAACTCGCTAAAATAACCGGAGCGCGAATTCTTCAGGCTTCAACATCAGAGGTTTACGGAGATCCGGAAGTTCATCCCCAGAAAGAAGATTACTGGGGCAGGGTCAATCCTATTGGTATCAGAAGCTGCTATGACGGAGGGAAAAGGTGCGCGGAAACCCTTTTTTTCGATTATCACCGCCAGTACGGCGTTCAAATAAAAATTGCAAGAATTTTCAATACCTATGGACCAGGTATGCAGTCGAATGATGGAAGAGTTGTAAGCAATTTTATTGTACAGGCACTAAAAAATGAAAATCTTACGATTTTTGGTACAGGGAAACAGACCAGAAGTTTCTGTTATGTTGATGATATCGTAGATGGTTTGGTTAAGCTAATGAACAGCCGGGATAATTTTACAGGCCCTGTCAATATCGGCAATCCTGATGAAATTTCAATACTTGAACTGGCTGAAAAAGTAATCTCGCTGACCGGTTCCTATAGCAGCCTTGTTTACAACCCTCTGCCGGCCGATGATCCTCAGAGAAGGAAACCGATAATTGACCTTGCTGTGAATGAGCTGGGATGGCAGCCTGAAACAAAAATGCAGGAAGGGTTAAAGAAAACGATTGAATATTTTAACGGCGTCCTTTCCCGGAAAAATCAGGCTGGGCCGGTTCAATTCAAACCGGCCCATTAATATTCTATTTAAGGATTTACTTAACTCCCAGGTTGAATACTCCGTCCCAGTTGGCTGCCGGCGGGGTTTTCCTGTATTTCTGACACCTGTCCATAAATGTTGAGGCCGGCCCGTCTTCCGGCAGGAGTTTTAATATCTCGCTGAAAAGTTTTTCCGCCTTCTCCCATTCTTTTTCCTCAAAAGCATCAAGCGCGCCGTGAAACAGTTCAACACCTTCAACAGTTTTACGGTCTGCGGCCGACTTTTCCTCCAGTATTTCATAAAGCCTTACCGGAGTATTTATTCCGACAACCCTTACCCTGTCGAGCTTTCTGAATAGAAAAGCATCCCCTGCCTGGTCTGCTGTTGATTCGCTTGTAAGCAGCCATGTTCCGTACTGCTTGTTGACTCCTTCAAGCCGGGCCGCGAGGTTTACAGCGTTTCCCATTATTGTATAGTCCATCTTCCTGGGAGTTCCCATGTTGCCGACAACCATCTCGCCTGTATTGACTCCTACCCTGGTAAGAAGAGGTGAAGGAGTAAGAGAATCACGCATGAATCTTTCATTAAGTTCCTTTTCCTCCCTCTTCATTCTTATCGCGGACATACATGCCTTGTATGCGTGGTCTTCAAGATCAATCGGGGCACCGAAGAAGGAGATAATCGCGTCCCCTTCATATTTATCAATTGTCCCCTTGTATTCAAGGATAATGTCGCTCATCGCGGAAAGATAATAGTTAAGAAGCTTTACAAGGTCCTGCGGATCAAGGTTTTCAGATATTGTCGAGAACCCCTTAACATCGGTAAATACAGCTGTAAGGTTTTTCTTTTCCCCTCCGAGGTTCAGCCTGTCCGGGTTAAGGATAAGCTGGCTGATAACGTCAGCCGACAGGTATCTTGAAAAGGCGTTTCGCAAGAAACTTTTCTCGCTTTCGCTCTTTATGAATTTCATTATTGAAAGCGCAAGAAATGTAAAAAAGATTACAAGGACAGGAGTCAGAATCGGAAGATATATTTTAAGAAAAATAAAGATTCCTGCTCCCGCGAGTATTACAATAAAAAGGAAAATCAAACCAATAAATACAACCTTTTTAGGGTCTGTTTTTCTGGTTGTGAATGTTACAAGAAAAGCAAATATTGAAGCTATAATTCCGGAAATTGAAACAGGCAGCTCTGTAATAAAATCACCGGAAAGGATTGTGTTTGCGACTGCCGCGTGTGTGCCGACATTCATGTAGTTTTTTTCAAACGGGTTTACGCCGATATCTGTTGTTGATATACCAGTATAGCCCATAATCGCAAATGAACCGGCAAGTTCTTTTTCAAGTATTCCCCTTATTTCCATAAGCTTTCTGTAATCACCGTCTACAGCGTCGAATACAGTTTCCACTTCACTGCGGATTGCAAGATATTCATCCTTTTTCGAGATATCAAAATCAGGATGGGCAATAATTTCATCTATACGGCCGATAATCGCTTTTTCGGCGTTCCCGTCAAGCAGCTCTCCCAATCCCTCAAAAAACATTTTCCTCACACTGCGGTATTCTTCCATCTCTTCCGGGGCCCTTAACTCTTCCAGTATATCGTCCCTGATGCCGTCGCTGTACCTGTAAAGATCAAGCAGCGGGGTATCGCCTCCGTAAAATGATAAATATCCAGCCTTATCCATTATTTCAAGGTTCATCATGATGTTATCCAGAAGCTTGTCATGAACTACAAGGTTGTTGAAGGAAAGCTGTCTGAAGCTGTCAGCGAAAAGTTTTTTCGGCCAGTGGATGAGCATTTTGCCCTCTTCCGTAAGAGGGATTGTGATATCACGTAAAGAACCGTCAGGATATTTCGCTCCTTTTAAAGTAACGCGGCTGCCTGTTACAGATATATCCGGATTCCCAAGGTAATCAAAAAGAGGGGCAGCTACAAGCTGGGGATAGAGTTTGCCTTCGTATTCTTTAAAGACATCAATCCGCCGCCTTACGCCGTCATCATCAACGACAACGTTGGGGAACCCAGCCCCCTTCCCTTTTGAAATGATGGGAAGAATTGCGGGCTGAAGAGATTTTGCCTTTTCAAAAATTTTATTTTTTTCAGGATCAAAGCCTGATACTTTAACAGGTATGTTTGATTTAACATAATCGGTAAGATCTTCCCTGACATTGATGAGCTGAATATCATCAGGGAGCATATTGACCGTAAAGAAAGCCGTATCAAAAAGTCTTGCAGTTTTTCCAAGATAGATATCATTATCCCTGGCAATATGCTGTACTGCATCCAGCAGCTGTTCTTTCAGGGAATCTGTAAGTCCCGCAAGGTCGTTGACATAGTCTTCGGCATCCCTCACATGAATTGATCCGTTTGCAATTGCGGTAAAAAGGCCGGTGATATTGTCCTTAAGCCCTGCGAACTGGCTGCTGAACAGATCAGGGATAATTTCCTCAAGGTAGCGGGAATCTATCCCCTGGGGGCTTCTGTCCACATACTCAATATCAAAAACAACATAGGCAGTTTCAAACTCCTTCATCAGTATAAGACCGTCAGCGACAATGTCGCGGCTCCACGGCCAGACTCCTACCTGGGCTATGGCAAGATCATCTATGTTAAGCAAGAGTATTTCCTGTCTTTCTTCAATTGTTGGTTTTATATTAAGCAGCACATCATAAATCCTTTTTTCCGCTACCCTGTATACAGGCAGTAGGAGCAGAAGCGCGAAAAAACCGGAGACGACTGCCGGAATTATAAAGAGTTTCCATTTATCCAGGATTATTTTTTTCATAAGTACCTATCCCCTTAATTAAAAAGTATATGTGATTTTCTTATTTATTTACAACCAATAATTTTGTTTTTCCGGCACGGGGTATATTTTTGAGCATTATGGGTTTATAATAATTTTATAATAAATTAATTCGGGAGGATTATCTTAGACGGCCAGAAATTCCTAGCGCAATAAACTAATATTGTGACAGGAGTTTTAAGTGAGTTACAAAAGAATGAATCTCAATGAAAGAATGGCCATTTTTCAGATGATTTACACCAAAAGATTAAAGCTATCACAAATAGCAAGTAATCTTGGCCGAAGAGCTTCAAGTATTACAAGAGAAATAAAACGCGGTACTGATGAAGGATATTACAATCCTTTAATTGCAGAGTATGAGCATTTAAGGCAAAGAAAAAATCAGAGCCCCAAATTAAAAATAGACAACAAGTCATGGCAGCTTATAAAACCCAAACTCCAACTCCGGTGGTCCCCACAGCAAATTGCCAAATGGCTGGAAATAAATTATCCTTCAGATAAAGTGAGTGATAAAACAATTTATAACTATGTCCATTTCCACATGAGGGGAGAGCTTAAAAAACTAGCGCTTAAAGATTTAAGACTCAAAGGAAAGAAAAGAAAGAGTGCAAATAAGGACGAAAAACGGGGTAAATTAAAAGATATTACCCTTATAGACGAAAGGCCTGCTGAAATTAACTCACGGAAAGTTCCAGGACACTGGGAAGGAGATCTTCTCATTGGAAAGGACCATAAATCAGCAATCTGCGTAATAGTTGAACGTAAAACTAGGTTTATCCAGCTTGATCTGTTAAAAACATATGATGCAAATACAGTAAGAAAAACAATAGAGAAAAGGTTTAAGAAGATATCTCCTCTTCTAAGAAAATCTCTGACTCTTGATCAGGGTAAAGAGAACAGTGAGTTCAAAAAACTCAAAGAAAATCTTAATATTGATGTATACTTTTGCCATCCGGCATCTCCCTGGGAAAAGGGAACATGTGAAAACACAAATGGCTTGATTCGTGATATGCTTGATGAAGTAGATGATTTCAGAAAGCTTTCGCAGTATGATGTATCACGAGTAGCAAGGCTATTGAATGAGAGGCCAAGAAAAACTCTTGACTTCATAACACCTAAAGAAGCTATTGCCAATTTGCGCTAGGAATTTCTGTGCACATTATGAAAAAGATTATTTCCTCGCCTTTAATGCTTATCTTTTCAATTCTAATACTTACAGGCGTATTTTTCTCAGGATGCAATTCAGATACCACATCCGACGGCGGGAGATGTTATCGGGACATGGATCAAGGTCTGGGAAGGTGACCCTTACCAGATTCCTTCGGAAGGTGAAGGGCCCTTCGCAGATACCCTGATCTTTGATGTCGGGGACACCGCACTCGAAGCTGTTTTTTATATGAATACCGAACAGGTAGGCGGGTTTAAGGGAACATATTCAATTAGTGATGATGAAATTGTTGTTTCAGTGACCCATACATGGAATGAGGAATGGGATTGGGAAGGAGAGAACGATCCTGTGTGGAATGAAGAATCCGATGAATATGTTTTCCTTTTTACTCCCGGCAGCAGCACTCTTGCAGTAACAGATTTCTATGAAGAAGTTATTGTAATGGATAAGATAACATTTGGAAAACCGGACTTTCTCTCCGATCCGCCGTTTGGATGGTTTGACGGGGAAAGTGTATATTTAGCATTTGAAGTGACTGGTGAAAATCCTTATAGTTATGTGTGGGGTTCTCAATACAAACTTGGCACATGGGATGCATCCGGGACAGAGAACGGATATATACGCACTGTTGTGACTAGTTATAGTATAGGAGACACCGCGCCATACTTAAATCTGAATTGGGGGTTTCTAAATCCTTATAGTTATTATAAGGGTGAAGGTATTCAGCTTGATATAGAGATGTATTACGGTGATGGTATTACCACTATCACATTCGAACCTGATACGGCATCCATCGAATAATCAGTATGTTCATGATAAACAGCATTTTTTTCACTCTTTTCTGGTTTTTACTGGAAAAGCATTTTATAATTATAGGAAGCATTATTGCGTTTAAATACGGAATTGATAGAGATTTTAACTTAGGAGGTAGTTTAATGCCTTTTTTTACTGGCAAAAGGATTCTGAGAGCAGCTTTAATTGCAGTTATCTTCTGCTGTGCTGTGTTCACGGTTTCCGCGGATTTTAATACGATACTTGATTCTATCCTTACAGAGGATAAGATATCCTTCGGCAGCGCGTCATATATTCTTCTGACAGGTTCAGGAGCACTGAGTGAAGACGCAACCATCGAAGAGGCGGCCGCTAAAATGGCTGAAATGATTCCGCAGGCAGACGCATCGGCGGATAAACCTGTAACTATGGGTGAATTTTCCTATATGGCTATGAAAACATACGGGATAAGCGGAGGAATAATGTACCGCTTTTTTCCAGGCCCACGCTACGCAATCCGCGAACTGAGATACAAAAAAATAGTACAGGGAAACGCATACAGCGGTATGAACCTTTCATCTGAAAGGGCCTTGAGGATTATGGGCAGGGTACTTGACAGGGAGGAGTCGAAAAATGCGGAAAAATAGAATTATTTTTACAACAGTAATAGTGATGATGCTTCTCGCTCCGTCATGTATCTTTGCGATTAGTATGGAAGCAGGCGGCACTTTTTATAACAGCACGGGTTTTGTCTCAGACGGTATTGAAGATACAGACCTTGAGCAGCTTAATACACTTACCTTGCGTTTTGATGCGTACACGGAATCGGAAACAGGGGCCAACGGCACATTCACAGCTCAGGGAAGGTATGAATATACTGATGAAAGATCATTCCTCCTTGACGCCGAAATATTACGTCTTAAAGGGGCATTCCCCGGCGCAATGGGAGAAACATCAATAATTGAGGCATCTGCCGGAAGATTTTTCTTCAGCGACCCGGCAGGGATGATACTCACCCATACCGCAGACGGAGCTTCCTTTGAGCTGATGTATCCGAAGGTAAGGCTTATGGCAGCAGGAGGATATACCGGATTGATTATCAATCCTTCGAGCGATATAAGGATGACCCGTATAGACTTAAGCGAAACAGATCTTGAAATGGAAGATAATTTTTACGGGCCGAAAAGAGCTTTCGGCCAGTTCGGCTTAACATTTCCTGAACTCTGGTGGCTCAACTCCCTATCTCTTTTTACCCTTGCACAGTTTGACCTGCGGGATGAGGATGAAGGAACTGTTATGAATACACAGTACCTTGGAGTACAGACTGAAAGAAGCTACGGCAGGAACCTTTATCAGGACCTTTTTTTAATCCTTCAGGCCGGACAGCTGAAAACACCTGACCTCGAAGACAGGGTCGGCTACGGACTGCTTTTAGGGCTCCGCCTCAGATACCTTAAAGAGAATTTTTTCGGTTCAAGGTTTGAATTCAGGGCCCTTGGTGCCCCTCCCGATATTTCTACAGACGATCTTTCAGACAAGATTCCATTCGGAGTTCTCGGATTTGTCCCCATGAATCAGCCTGATCTCGGGGAAGCGGTTTCACCGTCACTTTCAGGTCTCGGGCTTTTTGACCTCAATTATTCCTTCAGGCCGTTTTACAACAGCAAATCAGAAACTGCGGCAGGAATTCAGCCTGGTTTAGGGGCAAAAGGATATTTTAGGACATACTCGGTTAAAGTTGACTGGATAGACACAGATCCTGATTCAGACTCTCTTTATCTCGGCACTGAAATTAATGCCTCGCTGGTCTGGAGAATTTTTTCCGATCTCGGAATTGACATAAATGGCGCTTATTTTATTCCTTCAAGCACAATCTCTGAAGACATGGATACAATATGGGCGCTCAATTTTAATTTATCTGTAAGTTTTTAGTTTAGGAGGTATCAGGTATGATACGTAAAATGTTTATTTTTTATTTGTTATTGTTGATAGTATCTGCTTCTGCGCTCTACGGGGCAGCACAAAACGCAGTTGTTGTTTCAGCTTCAGGAAAGGTCGAGTACAAGGCGGAAGGGGCCGCATGGACCGCTGTAAAAGAGGGAACAGAGATTCCGCCCGGCTCAACAATTTCTACCGGTTTTAATTCAAAAGCAGTTATTGAGATGGGCTCATCCACCCTTGAAGTTAAGCCCCTTACAAGGATGAGGCTTGATAAACTTGCGGAACAGGACGGAGTTATATCTACAGACCTCTTCCTCAGAGTCGGCAGGGTAAAAGCGGAAGTAAAGGCAGTTGAAGGGCTGCAGCACAGTTTTACCTTAAAAAGCCCGGTTACCACTGCGTCCGTTAGGGGAACAGGATTTGATTTTGACGGCGTAAACCTAAAGGTAAGAAACGGCGTTGTAAAAATGAGCAACAGGTTCAGGCATTCAGCATCGTATAAAGCCGGTGAATCCGGCTCTTCCACCGGTATAACTCCTCCGAAGGGAGGCTCTGAAGGACGGGAAAGTGATATAGTTGTGAGCGCAGACACATCCGATGTTTTAGGCGGAGGAGAAGATACCGATCCCACAACGTCAGGGGGCGGAAGCTCTTCCGGTGTCCAGTACGGCAGCATTGGCGTCAACTGGACCGTCTACATTGTTGAATAATAGGCAGGGAGGTTTATATGTTTAATAAAAATTTTATTTTAAAAACAGTTTTGCTGTTTTTTGTCATACTGGCATTCGGCGGGTGCTATCAGATGATTGAATCATCTGAAGGAGACCTTGTTCTTAATGCTTCAATTCCAGCCCGCGCAGCAGAAAACCTGTCGGGAGATATATGGGTCGTAGGTATTGTCCTTGATGCCGCGTTTGAAGAACAGCTTAAAGAAATCAACAGGATAGGCGATATCCAGGATGCAGATGACGGAATTGAGGATTATCTTGATGACGATCTGGATGATCTGTGGCAGGATGCAATTCAGAAAGGGGCTGTCCGCTTTGACGGAGGACGTTTTTATTTCCAGTTCAAAATGACTATACCCGATTCTGATACAGGGAATTTTACAATTTCAGGAATCCCTGCAAATAAAAAATATTTTCTCTATGTAGCAGTCTTTGATAATGAAGTTACATCTCTTGATGAGTTTGATGAAGACCCTGGTCTTGTTATGGATATAAGGTATTATGACCCTGCTGATATTGCTGATCCCTTTAACAGAATACCTGACAGTACTCCTGCCGGATGGTATTGTTTCAAGGATTGGGATTTTGAATATAACAACGGAAATCCTCGGCTTGGTACCGACACTGAAATCTGGACAACTGCATCAGAGCAGCCGTTTACCGTGGAAGCAGGTAAAGCTACATCGGTCGATATACTTCTTGTAGATTTTTAGCTTGTTTTTTAATTCAATCAGAGCGGGGCTTTGTCCCCGCTTTTTTTTCATTTCCTGATGTCTGTGCAGCTGTCATTCGGGAATTATCAGTTCCCTCTTCCCTCCCCTCCTCCGTACCCAGTTGATAGCATCAGCTATCTTTTTCTTCCGGATTATTCTTTTCTGCAAATTCCATTTGCCGGGAAAATCTATAAGGATAAGAGAAAGAAAGATTGTCAGCAATCCCTGACCAGGGATGAATAGAAGCGCTATACCGATAAAAAAAAGGACCAGCCCGGTGAGGTTTTTTATTGCAAGCAAAATATAAAATGCCAGGGGGGCAGATGCCGGCCTTGTAAAGGATTCTCTCCTTTTTTCTTTAAGAAAATAATCTTCAGGAAGCAGATTAATCAAAAAAGGAACAGCAAGCGCTGTCCCGATAAATGCTGCCGCGGAAACAACTCCAGCGGCAAGCAGCAGTATTTCATTAGACTCAATCCAGTTTATTAACTGATCAAGGTTCATATCTTTATATCAAGGGGTTTAAGCCCGCTCTCTTTTTTTTCTGGCTTCTTCAGCTTTTCTGCTGATTTTATTCCATACGCCTGAAAGCCCCATTGCCTTTTTCATCTCTTTCAATGTAAAGGCTGCTTCCTGCCTCATTTTCATGGTGCCTTCAAAAAGTATTTCCTCAACAAGGCCTTTCTGTCCTTCATACTGCGATCTTCTCTCCCTGATAGGTCCAAGAAAGTTATTTATTGCAACAGAAAGCTTCTGTTTTACCTCTACATCGCCTACCTTGCCTTTTTTATATCTTTCTTTCAGATCATCAACTTCCGCTGTATCAGAATTAAAAATATCGTGGTAGATAAAAACAGGGTTGCCTTTGACCTTCCCCGGGATATCCGCCCGTATTCTGGCAGGGTCTGTATACATTCCCGCAACTTTTTTCTCAACCTCTTTGGCGCTGTCTGAAAGCATTATAGAGTTGTTCAGGGATTTGGACATTTTCGCGTTTCCGTCAGTCCCCACAAGGGTTGGAACATCGCCGATCATTGCATCAGGAACAGGGAAAACTTCTCCGTAGAGGGTATTGAATCTTCTCGCAATCTCCCGGGTAAGCTCCACATGGGACTCGTTATCCTTTCCAACAGGCACAAGATGGGCCCTTGGCATAAGAATATCTGCTGCCTGAAGCACCGGATAACCCAGAAGTCCAAACGGGATTTCAGTGAGGTTTGCCGACTTTGCCATATCCTTGATGCTGGGCACCCTCTGAAGGCGTGGAACAGTAACCAGGTTTTCGAAAATTAGGTTCATTTCACACACTTCATGAACAGCAGATTGAAGGTAAATAACGCTTTTTGCAGGATCTATCCCGCAGGCAAGGTAGTCAAGGACAAGCTCGTGCGCGTTCTGGCCTATGGCTTCAATAGCTTCCCGTGAAGGCTTTGTTGTAAGCATGTGGAGATCAGCAATAATGAAAAAACACTCATATTTATCCTGAAGAGCCACCCTGTTTTTTAATGAACCGACATAATGTCCAAGATGCAATTTACCTGTCGGCCTGTCGCCGGTTAAAATTCTTTTTTTGCTCATTTATTTTCCTTAAAATTATTATTTTTTCGTTTTTCTGCGTTTAGGTCCCGGTTTAGGCTTTTTCCGCAGACTGCCGGTTCCCATCATTACTGCAACCGGCCTTAAAAACGATATATTCTGACATACAATTTTTATTGTTACTGTAATGGGGACAGAAAGAAGAGCTCCAACTGCCCCCCAGAGCCAGCCCCAGAAGACAAGTGAAAACAGTATTATTACCGGACTCAGGTTAAGCTTGTTCCCCTGCATTTCAGGTTCAACAATATTGCCGAGTACCATCTGAATTGAAGTCATAGTAAGTGCTACAAGGACAACCATGCCCACAGAAGGATAAAACTGGACGACGGATTGTATTGAGATAAAGAAAACTACAAGTATCGAACCGATATTCGGGATAAAGTTCAGAAAAAAAGCAAGTACCCCCCAGACAAGCGGGAAATCAAGGCCGATTATAAGTAACACCATCCAGACAAGAAAACCGGTAATTGTGCTTATAAGCAGTTTTATTGAAAGATATTTCCCGACTTCCCTTGTTATATGCCCGATTACTATAAAGAACTTTTTACTTGTTCTTACAGGAAAGGCTTTTTTAAGCTTGATCCTGAAAAGGGGAAATTCAAGGAAAAGGAAAATAAGGAAAATAAAGACCATCAATATATATCCGACAAGTTTGGTCAGCGAGTTGGAAAGGGACAAAAGATATCCACGGGAAACCTTGGCCCAGTTATAGTCAAGAAGAAAATCTGAGGTTGACACATTGAATCGGGTCATAAGCTGGTAGGAAAAATCCTTGTAAATATCCTTGAACTGCTCAAGATACCATGGATACTGATCACTGAAAGCATTTATGCTGCTGTAGAGAATCATTACTATCAGATAGCAGAATCCGAAAAGAATGATAATGACAAAAGAAATGGCGATAATTCGTGGCATTTTTATGCTTTGCAGCGCAATAATGAGCGGATAAAGCATAAATGAAAAAAGAATGGCAATTACCATGGGAATAAAGACTGATTTCGCGACACTCAGCACAAAACCAAGAGCTATGAGTACTATTATACCTAAAAAAGCTGTCGCCAGTTTGTTTTTGAGCATGCCGAATAATATCATAATTGGAATATTTGATTAATAGTGTTAATATCTTTTTTACATTTTTGTATGATTATAGTAGATTATAGTTGGTTACGATTAACGGAGGATTTTATGATTTACAAATACGGGGAAATTACACCTGATACAGATAAGGCGGCTTTTATTGCTGAAAGCGCTGATATTATCGGTGATGTGACACTTGGAGAAGATTCCAATATATGGTTTAACACTACACTGAGGGGAGATATTGCCCCTATAAAAGTAGGGAAAGGATCAAACATACAGGACGGGGCAATACTGCATGTAAACCACAATATGCCCTGCGTTGTAGGGGATAATGTAACGGTCGGTCACGGGGCAATTATACACGCCGCAACAGTCAAAGACGGCTGTCTGATCGGAATGGGGGCCATTCTGCTTAACGAATGTGAAATAGGCGAAGACAGTGTTGTTGGTGCAGGCTCTCTTGTTACAGAGAGAAAGAAGTTCCCGCCCCGTTCCCTTATAATCGGGTCGCCTGCAAGAAAAGTTAAAGACATCAGCGATGATGACATTAAAAATATCAGGGCCAATGCATCTGAATATATTGCCCTTGGCAAAAAGACAGCAGAGAGCAATAAAAAAATGTAATTATTATCAGGATGTTGTACCCCAGATAGCGGCCATTATGTTCTTAAGCCTGGTTCTGGCAACAGCGAATGAATAATATTTAAGGCCCAGAAGATAGTTTTTCTCAACCATGCGTGTTCTTGCTTCTGTGCTGTCGATTATCCTGTCTACGGCACTAACAGTTTCATCTGAAACATAATCATCCATCTCTATGGCACGGAAACCCTTGGGTCTTATATCGTGATAATAGATTGAATAGTTATTGACGAAAACAGGCTTTTTGTAATAAATAGCTTCGAGAAAAGCATTTCCGAAACCTTCAAATACAGAAGGATAGGTTACGATATCGCAGGAATTATAGACATCCCCAAGTGTATAAACCTTCCGGCCGTTCTCCCTGGTATAGCGTTTTTTATCCGTAATCAAATCGTCAGCAAAAACAGCTTTTATACCCATCAGGTTTATGTAATCCTTGACCCTGTTCTGGTATTCATAGCCTTCATCGCCTGAAGCATGTGAAATAACCAGCGCTGCCTTTCTTTTCATTCTTGCTACAAGCTCAATTGCATGTTCGATACCCTTCCTCTGCACAACCCTTGTCGGCTGAAGGAACAGCAGCTCATCTTCATCTATCCCGAAATCTTTTTTGAGATCATCTATGTAGCCATCCCTTGGAGACGGCGGAGTTGAAAAATCCATAACATTGGGAATGAGTACTCCGGCAATTCCGGTTCTGAGTCCAAGCTGGTTCTGTCCTGATGAGTTAATGACCACATGATACATTGAAGGAAGGTGCGGCGGACAGCTGGAGTTAAGATAATCCCAGATACAGTTTCGCAGGAAACGTTTCCTTTCCCAGAAAAAATCATGGTGGTGCGCAATTACCGGTATTCCGGTTTCCGCTATGAAATCAGTTACAGCCAGGGAAAGCGGTATATTGAGCGGAATTGTTATAATATTTTCAGGAACTATAATATCAATATCATATTTATTTACAAATTCATAAATCTTGTCTTTAATCAGTTTTCTGTATTCATGTATTTTTTCTGTTGTCTCTTTTGTTCTGATACTGTGATCGAAAATTTTATTGTTCAGTTTACGTATATCCGGATGTTTGAAATGAATAAGATCATAGAACATCGATTTTTCCGGCGGTGTTTCAATTTCTCCAGCCAGATAATAACATTCATATCCTTCATTCTCAAGAATATTTACCCATTTTTCAGTCTCAAGCGATACACCGTCAGTCCCTGCAAAGCGGAAAGAAATAAAGCCAACTTTTTTATTCATAGATCAACTCCAAAATACTGTAATAATCTAAGCTTAAAATTATTTTATGCATTTCGCAATGTTTTTTTAATTTAATTCAGAATCATTTATATCATTTTGAAGTTTAATGGGGAAAAATAAAAGGGGCTGTCCGCCTCGCGGGACAGCCCTTCTGCTCAGTCAGTTTTTAAAACTGGTTTTTATTTCTTAATTTCAATTCTTTTTGGCAGTTCTTTTTCTTTTTTGCTTACTTCGAGTGAAAGAACCCCGTTTTCAAATTTAGCAGATATTTTTTCTCCATCTGCATTTTCCGGAAGAATAAAAGATCTGTAATACTTTTCAAGTCTTTCTGATATAATATTCCTGCTGCCCTCATTCTTTTCCTCTCTGGCTGCTTTTTCGGCTTTTATTGTCAGAACATCCTTTTCAAGCCTTACATCTATTTCATCTTCACTGAAACCGGGAAGTTCAATTGCAAAATCAAAAGATCCTTCTTTCTCTACAATATCTGTAAGTGGTTTTTTGAACTCATCATTAAGATTAAAGTCAAAAAAATCATCAAACAGATTGCCCCATACCGGCCTCAACCCTGACCTCAAAGGTCTGTAAGTAACTATGCTGTTCATATATTTCCTCCTAAAAATTATTTATTTAATATTTCATTTATTATATTGCAAATACTGTGCCAACCTTTTATAATTATTGATAATTACTTATAATACAAAGATTTATAAATATTTTCCCCGCAATGGCCTCTATAATTAAAATGTGTAATCACTACTTGCTGTGTCATTATTTCTCATGGGTCAAATAGTCTCTATTATATGTGTCACATTGTCACACTTATCGCAAAATAATTATACTTTGACCTGCCTTGAATCAATACGGGATATAATGTTTAATAGTCTGGAATTAAAATAAATGATATCAGAAAAAAAACTTGATTACACAGATATATTAAAATTCTGGGCGCCGCTTGCAATGATGTGGGTGGTCATGTCACTTGAAATGCCTGTTATCAACGCAGTCGTTGCCAGAATGAGTTTCCCGAAAGAAAATCTTGCTATTTTCGGCGTAGTGTTTTCAATCAGCCTGATAATTGAAGGGCCGATTATACAGATGCTCTCTGCTGCTACAGCGCTTTCATCGAATTACAGCAGCTATAAAAAACTGTCCCGCTTTCTGTTTTTTTCCGTTTTCTTTTTAACTTCCATCCATCTTTTATGCGCAGCTCCGCATGTATTTAATTTTATAGCAAAAAATCTTTTGAATTTGCAGGATGATTTTATTCATCCTGCGCGGATTTCATTTCTTATAATGTTTCCCTGGACATCAGCTATCGGCTACAGAAGAATGTGGCAGGGCGTTCTTATCCGGGACGGCCGAACATACGCAGTGACCGCAATAATGATATTCAGGATCTTAGTGACAATATCAGTTCTTTTTGCAGGTTTTTTTCTCACTGAAATGAGGGGCTCATATATAGCCGCCCTTTCGTTAAGCGCAGGAGTAACTGCAGGAGCTTTAGCCGCAGGATTACTTGCTTCTTCTACAATCAGGAAAAGAAAAGCTGAGGAAAATGCCGGCTCTAATAATTCATGCGTTACCTGGAGTTACCTTTTTATTTTTTACGCCCCTCTTGCCCTTACCTCTTTTGTAACTATGGCAAACAGGCCTATCATCTCTGCCGGTATTACAAGGGGTCTTTTTCCGGTTGAATCACTGGCTGCATGGCCTGTAGTACTATCATTTGTGTTTCTTTTCCAGAGTATCCCGCTTTCTTTTCAGGAAGCCGCAATAGCTCTTATTTCCGATAATAACAGAAAGACGCTTAAAAGAAGTATTACAGTAATTGGAGCGGCAAGCGCTGCAGTATTTCTTGCCGCAGTAATTACCCCATTTGGAAGAAAAATATTTCTTTCACTGATTTCAGGCCTTCCTGATTATCTGATTGATATTTCTCTGCTGCCTCTTTTGCTCATGACGCTGGTCTCCTTTGCCGCCCCTGCGATAGCATGGCTAAGGGCTGTCAATATAAGAAAAGGGACAACTGCGAACATCGCCTGGGCTGTCGCGGTTAACCTGACTTTTGTCTCGCTGACTTTGGCAGTAATAAATCTTTTCTTTTCAATTTCCGGAATCATGGCTGCCGCATTAAGCTATACAACTGCTGTATGCGCAGAAGCGCTCTTTTTAACTGTAATGACAGGGAAAAAGATTATATCAGACAGCCCCCAGGCTTAAGTCCCCGTGAATTTTAAGAACATGATTGTCAAAGTCTACGTACAGCTTTCTTTCAGGAAATACTTCTTCAAGTTTTTTCTGAAGCAGCTTTTTCACATCATCCTCGATTTCCCGGATATGCTCAGGATCAATTGTTTCAAGAGTCACCATCCTGATCTCAATCGCATAACCCTTTCCGTAAACAGAGCCGAAGCCTGCCGTATAGCTGGCCCCGACATTGAAAAGACCGTCATGTGATTTATTGGAAGCTTTTCCTCTTTCAAGTCTGGAAGGATGCAGGCCGTAGAGCATGCCGTAGTTCTCTTCGAGATAATCATCTATATCATCGAATACCTTTTTAAGCTTATCATCAAATTCAGCCATCCTGGGATGGTAAACCATTAGATAAATTTTCTCCTGATCTCCGCGCTTACATAATCAAGTATCGCGACTGTTACAGCGATGAACCATACTGCAATACCGGCAGCATGATAATCAAGCAGCCTGATATACTGAACAAGGAGAAACCCTATACCTCCGCCGCCGACAAGACCGATTACAGTCGACATCCTTACGTTTATGTCCCACCTGTAAATCGAAAAGGAAACAAACGGGGGGATCATCTGGGGGATGATTGCAAACATTATTGTCTGGATGCTGTTGGCTCCTGTTGCCTTAATTGCCTCGATAGGACCCGGATCAATGCTTTCGATTCCCTCGGAATAAAGCTTGCCCAGCGCTGCGACTGAATGAATTGTCAAAGCGAGAATACCGGCAAACGGACCAAGGCCTACCCAGACTACAGCAATCAGTGCCCAGATTAAAGGCTCGATAGAGCGGATAATATTAAGTACAGTCCTTACAAAATAGTAAACAGCAACTGTAATCCATGAACCAGACATAATATTCCTTGCAGCAAGAAAACTGACCGGGATTGAAAGTATGATGCCGAAGATTGTCGCCATCATTCCCATGAATATTGTTTCCACCATTCTCGCGATAGTAAGCTTAAGGGGGTCAGCCGGAATGGGACCGCCTACCCTGCGGATCTGTCTTACTTCCACCCTGTTAAGCTGCACCCCTTCCGCGCTTGGAGGGATCAGCCGGTAAGGCAATGTCATTGTAAACTCAAATTTTCCTTCAGCGTCAGGGGTTACTGAAAGATACTGCCCCCCTTCCCTTGGTCTGAACTCATTCTTGATAGAATCAAGCCACCATACTTCACCAATTTCTCCCGGTGTAAATCCGCTTCCCCTTACCGTAATTTCTGTCCCTTTTACAATTTCATTGTTTTTATCAAGTGTCGAGAGAGAACCCCATCCGGGATCGGTTTCAACATAAGGTTTCCCTTCTGTCCTGATCTGCGCAGGAAGAACATAATCGGGATCATCAATTACCAGATCCGCACCGCCAGTTAGTTCTTCGGTTTTATAGGTTATTGCAGCTTTCCACGGCCAGAGTACTTTAGATAGTGGTTTCCAGGCATCCGGCATCTGGACTGCTGCTTTAACAACATCAATCTCGCTTATCTGCCAGCCGAGGCCGAAAAAGATAACAAGAATTAAGACAAAGACTCCGGGCCGTTTCTTTTTGGCGTTGTATTTAACCGAATCAATTGCTACCCATACCCAGAGAAGTAAGGTCAATACTATTAAAAATATAATAAAGCCTGGATTGTTCGAAAACGCTTTTTTAAGTACAGGAAAAAATCCTTCATATCTATGGGCAAGAAGTGAGACTCTTGAGATTGAAAGGCCTATAATGCTTGTAAATGAAAGAATTATGAGGAGGCCTCTCTGAATATGCTTTCTGTAAAGATGACCGGCCCCGGGAAAGATAAGGGATAAAACGATCGGAGCAATATTTTTCATAGCCTGGTTCCTTTTACAGGTTTGCCTGCATTAACCCTTTCGGCTTCTTCCCCGTATATTTCCTTGAATTCGCGGTCTGTCATTTGTCTGATATCCTCGCCTGTTCCCCTGTAGACAATCTCTCCATCCTTAAGCCCTATTACCCTTGTTGCGTACCTCTGAACAAGATCAAGGTAATGGAGGCTGCAGATAACTGTAATATTCTGTTCCTGATTCATTTTTTCAATATAGCCCAGAATTGTATGGGCAAGTACCGGATCAAGACTCGCTACCGGCTCGTCAGCCAGCACCATCAGAGGCTCCTGCATGATTGCCCTTGCAATACCTACCCTCTGCTGCTGCCCTCCTGAAAGCTCATCCGCCCTTTTATATGCCTGCTCAGTGATTCCTACTCTTTTAAGTGCTGAAAACGCATCCTGATAATCTTTTTTGGAGAATTTATAATAAAGGCTTTTCCACGTGTTAACACGGCCCAAGCGACCGGAAAGGACATTATTGAGAACACTCAGTCTTTTAACAAGATTAAAATGCTGAAAAACCATGCCTATCTGCGATCTGATTTTGCGGAGCTCTGCTCCCTTTGCAGTGCATACATCTGCTCCGTTCCAGATTATACTTCCCGAAGTAGGTTCCACAAGCCTGTTTATGCACCTGAGAAGTGTCGACTTTCCAGAGCCGCTGAGTCCGATTATTACAAGGAATTCCCCATGTTCGAGATTAAAGCTCACATTTTTCAGGGCCTGTGTCCCGTCTCCGTAGGTTTTTGACAGATTTTTTATTTCAAGCATTTTTCCTGTTATCCGTTATTTTATTTAAAATATAAAGGGAGAAAAGCATAATGCGTCTCTCCCTTCGGTTTTCATAGTTCTTAATTATTTTGTCAGATCGCTGATCTTAAGACCCGCAGCCTGGAGTACCTGACGGAACGGATCGTAGAATGTGTCATCCTTCTCTGTCAGATCGTTCCACTGATAGGCTGTCTTAAGAGCTTCTTTCCCTTCATCCGTCTTGACAATCTCAAGAAGGGCTTTAACAATTGTGGATCTCATTTCCTTCGGCATTGATTTTACGAACTGGACACCGTCATTGGGAATATCTGGTGTTACTTCAATAACTACAATTTTTTCCATAACATCCGGAAAGTTTTTTTCAACCCTGGTTCTGGCATCAACATATGTAGCGCCTGCATCGACATCGCCGTTATAAACCGCGGCAACGACTGCGTCATGACTTCCGGCGTCAATTACTTCCTTTAAGTCCTTATCAGGATTAACACCGGCTGCCCTCAGGGTAAGCATGGGGATTATCCAGCCGCTTGTTGAAAGGGGATCCGGCCTTCCGAAAGATTTGCCTTTAAGGTCTGCAATTTTGGAAATTCCGCTGTCTTTTTTTACGATAATCTGTCCGTTGTAGGTAGGAGTACCGAATCTTACAGAAACAAGGGCGGCTTCCGCAACCCCTCTTTCTGCAGCAAGTACATAGGCAAAAGTCGCAAGGGATGCCATATGAGCGGCAGGAGGTTTTGCCGACATCGCCTCAATAACGCCGGCGTATTCTGTCGCTACATTTGTCTTGAAATAAAGACCTGTCTTGTCATGCAGAAGATCCGCAACCGCCTGTGCGCCGGAAGCGACCCTTTCCATCTCACCGGAAGGAACAAAAGACCATATTATCGGGTTAGACTCTGAACCTAACGGCATTTCTTTTTTACCGCCTGCAAATAATGCTGAAGAAATCAGCAGAACTAAAACAACAAGGATTGTAATTCTTTTCATCAATATTCTCCTTTTTTTAAATTATATATTGAACATTCAAATATCACAACTGAAGCTTTACTGAAAATTGAGGCCTGTAGCATAAAAGGCCCTTTTCCCTGACACTTTCCATGAGGGTAATCTCTTCTGCATTAACATTGATTTCAGGTATTGCTATATTCCCGGCCGCTTCCCTGAAATCCTTGCGCAGACGCACCTTTCTGCCCAGGGTAATATGGGGGGTAAAGCTCTTTTTTTCTTTATCAAATCCTGCTTTTACCAGTTCATCATTAAGATAGCTTGAAAGTTTCCACAGCTCCTCAGAGCCTTTATCTATCCCGAGCCAGAGGATTAAACCCTCCCTTCCTGAAAAATAACCCGGCATCCCTGCACTGAATGTAAAAGGGGAGGATTCGCCTGCCGCCCTTTCCATCGCAAACCTTATTTCAGGGAGAAGGTCATCCTTTACTTCACCCAGGAATCTCAATGTAATGTGATAATTTTCCCTGCGGGTAAAATTACCCCCTAAGGAGGAGCCTTTAAATTTTTCCTGTATCTGATGAATGATTTTTTTGTTTTTACTGTCTATTTCCGCAGCTATAAAAAGCCTCAAAGCCGCTCTCCCTTTTTAAATCGGCTAAAATTGGAGTCCATAGGTAAGTGTAACAGACATAGCCCTGCCGTCAATCCTGCTACCGGCAAGTGGAAAGCAGACATACATAGTGGCAGTCCCTACCGACAGGATTTCCGAGAACAAGCCCAATCCGGCTGATGAAATCTCCCCTCCGTCTTCAAGCCATCCTCCGTCCCCGTCTGAGGAGGATTCATCATATCCGTCAAGCCGGCCGAATACTGCATAATCAAGGAAAGCAAGAAATCCTGGACGGAGCAGTTTTCTTCCGGCATTGTCTTTTATCTGTCTCATGATAAAACGGAGTTCAATATTGTTTATCGCCTTGATTTCTCCGTCAAACCGTCTTGATTCAAAGCCCCGGACCATGCCGCCGGCGCCGTTTTTGGGCCGCAGGATACCGTAAGTCTGCCTCGCGGTAAGCGGTATCAAATCACCTTTTACGAAGTCAATGCCCGCATAGTCGGAAAGATATACTGCCTGCAGAAAATCCTGTTTCGCGCCAGCCTCATAAAAAGGGATAAACGCTTTGGCGCCGGCGAAATACTTGATAAAGTCCGACTCCCCTGTTACATCGTTTAAAAACCACTTCGGACCTGATTCAAGCGCAAATTCTGCGTAATATCCTTCCTTAAGGCCGCTTTCCCTGTTAAAAAAAACATCATCATAAACCAGGGCTGCGATAATTGTATTTAGAAGAATCCCGTCCCTGTCCGGGCGGAGTGAGTCAAAAATAACGGAATCCTGCTGCGCCAGATTAAAGTTCCACTCACGGAGACCGCGGTATTTAAGACGTAGTGACAGAAGATTTTTTTCGCTGCTGCTGTTCCACAACAGCCCCTGCTCTATCCCGGCACCCCAGTTGGTATTCAATCGTGTGTAAAGGTAATCCGCGCTGCTGCTGTCTGCGTAAAGATCAGCCTCATCCCTGTAGTATCCCAGCTCCCTTACCGCGCCTCCGGCAGAAAGAAAGAGTATTGTATCAGTTTTATCAGAAATACCGTTCTCAAGTATCCTGCAGAAATCAAAATCCATTCCCCAGAACCTCAAGTGGCTGTCAATGTAAAAACTGTCCCTCTCTGAGGAAATCATCTCTTTGGGAAGTGTCCAGGCGGGAAGGGCTGTGAGTATTATAATGATATAAAAGAAGATGCGGGGGATCCTGAGCCTATTATCTGCCGAGGATCTCCCTGAAAAACTTAAAGAAAAGCTCATTTTCCCTTCTCCTTCCTATGGTAACCCTTATACAGGAGGGGAAATTGTAGCTTCCGGCAGGGCGCACAATAATCCCTTTTTTTGTAAGTTTATCCGCTATCTCCCTGCCGTCCTTCCCTGTATCGATAAGTATATAGTTAGTCTGGCTCTTGTAGTACTTAAGGTCCATATCATCAAGGCTGCTGTAATAATATTTTTTTTCCTCTGCCGTTTCCATGATTGTAGTGCTGAAAAATTCATCATCATCAAGCGCTTCGAGGGCAAGGTTTTCCGCGATAATCGAAACATCAAACGGCGGCTTTACCCTCTGCACAAGACCGATAAGCTCAGGGCTGCTGATTCCGTATCCCATCCTGACTCCTGCAAGGCCGTATATTTTCGAAAAGGTTCTTAAAATAAACAGGTTTTTCATCCCTTCCCGGATCATTTTAACTGAAGACGGCCTGTATTTTTCCTCTGTAAACTCGATATATGCCTCATCAAGAAAGATTATAATCCTTTCAGGCACTTTTCTAATAAAATCTTCAAGCTGATCAACAGGCAGAACTTCTCCTGTCGGATTATTGGGATTGCAGATATAGATCATCTTTGTTTTATCAGTAATTTTGCTCCGGATATCATCAAGGTCAATCCCTGTTCCCTTCATTTTGGTAAAGACAGGCACTCCCCTCATTATCCTTGTAATGGTTTCATACACGGAAAAGGTTATTTCAGGAATCAGCGTCTCATCGCCCTGCTCTATGAAGGCCATCCCCGAGTTGTAGATAATACCGTCACCGCCGTTTCCTGTCGTGATATTTTCAGGCGAAAGGGCAAGTTTTTCAGCGAATTTACCCATCAGATCAGGGTTGTATATTTCAGGATAGATATGAAGTGATTTTTCAAGTTCCCTGTATAGTTTCCTTGCTTTGGTTGATGCGCCGCGCGGGTTTTCATTTGACGCCATTTTATGTATTTCAGGGACGCTTATTTCCCTTTCAACCTGTTTTTTTGATTTGCCGGGAACATATTCCTTAATACTGAGTATCCCGCTGTTTGCGTAATCTTCAATCTTCAATTTTCTACTCCATTCAGGCGGCCGGCGCTCAGCTTTTTGATGCCGCACAGTTAATATTTTATGAATATACCTTATATTGTCAGGCAGGAAAACTCAATAATTGCCTGCCTGCAGTCTCTCTTTTAATTACGGCGGAGGCGTAATAGTTAAATCAATAAGCAGAATAATTATCAGCCTTCAGTTATTTTATAAAAAAACGCGCAATTACCGGATAGAAGATAACCACACTTAATATTCTTGAAAGATGGATTATCGCGACTGTCGGCACATGCGCCTTGTATGAATCTGCTATTATAGTCATCTCGTTAAGGCCGCCGGGACTGCAGCTGAAGAGTGCCGTAACAAGGTCAAGGTCAGTAAATTTTGTAAGCACGATTGCTGAAAAAAGAGAGAAAACAAACAAAAGCCCCACAAATATGGCAACAGGTATAACAAGTTCCCTGAATCCCCGCAACACAGTCATGGAGAGACCTGTACCTATTATTCCTCCCAGTATTATCTGGGCAAGTATCTTTAACTGGGAAGGTATTACAGCATTCCCGGTAAGAATATTATAAGCGGCAACAGCAGTCATTGCACCCATAAATGTGCCGGCAGGAAGCCCGAGTTTATAGCCGGCAAGTCCTCCGGCTGCAGCGACAAAACATGTTATAATTATCTTTTCCAATGTGGTTCCTCTTTAAGCGTTTCCGCGTTGTTATTTAAAATTTGTTTTATTTCCAGAAACCGGCTTTAAACATAAGGCAAAGCCGACGCTATATGTCCATTCTATTATATTCAAAGAAAAGTTTACAGCAAAGTCTTGAAATTGTTAGCCAAAATTTAATAATTATTGATATACTCAATATCAGCATTGTTTTTCAGGGGGGAGATTTGCATTTACAACATTCAAAACCTTTTAAGCCGGGAATCAGTAAGCTCTTGCCTTTAAAATTCATGGCCCTGATCATACCCGCACTTATTATATCATCCTGTTCAGACCCCGAGGCTATAACCGGAAACCCCCTCCATAGCGTAAAAACCATTCCAGGAACAGCATCTTCCATTCTTCCCGTAAGATGGGAGATAGGAAAATACGGTGGAATCTGGAGAGACACCTACAGCGAAGATCCAAAGAGCTATAACCCTTTTTCAAACCTTGACGGAACCCACTCGATAGTAACAGGGCTTATTCTTGATTACCTTTTTGATTACGACCCTTATTCGAGAGAGTGGAAAGGTAATATCATTGAGGACTACAGCGTGGAATTTGATGAGACAAAAGATACCATGGAGCTTCTTTGCACACTCAGGAGCAATATTTTCTGGAGCGACGGAATTCAGATGACTTCAGATGATGTCCTCTGGTGGTTTGAAAACATAGACGGGGATGCGGAAATTGACCCCATAGGAGCAAGCGGACAGTTTATTACAATGCCTGACGGGTCAAGGGAAAAATACCGTATGGAAAAAACAGGAAAACTTTCCTTTAAGTATATATTTCCCCGGATCATAGGAAATCCGCTGCTTGTCGTAAATACCGGTTCTGTAATCCCTAAGCATATATGGGAGCCTGTGCTTGCCAAAGGAAAGGATGCTGTAAAGGCATTCTGGGGCATTACTACAAAACCTGAAGACCTCGTAGGCAACGGACCTTTTCTTCTTGAGGAAAACAAACCGGGAGAAAGGCTTGTTTTCAAGCGCAATCCGAATTACTGGATGACTGACGCGAGAGGGAACAAGCTTCCCTATATTGACAGGATGATTCTTTCCCAGATTCCCGACAGCAATGCAGAGCTCCTGAAATTCCAGAAGGGAGAGACTGAGGCCTATCCGATGAGGGGGCAGGATATGGCAACCCTTCTCCCTGAATCTGAAAAAGGGGATTTCACGATATGGAACGGAGGTCCTTCATCAGGCTACCCTGCCCTTATCTTTAATCATAAAAAAGAAGCCCTTTCTCCCGGCAGATACGCCCTTTTCACAAATCCTTCATTCAAAAAAGGGATAAGCTGCCTCATAGACAGGGAGACAATAATCAACCAGACAATAAACGGCCTTGCAGAGCCTCTTTACCATATTATTTCTGAGACCAATAAATACTATAACCCTGAATTCGCATCAAGGTACTCCTACAACCCTGCCGAAGCCGCAAGACTTTTCGAAGAAGCAGGCTTGAGAGAAAAAAACAGGGAAGGTTATTTTCTTGACTCTGAAGGAAACACAGTAGCTTTCGATATTCTCACAAGCAGCAGCGACCCGATACTGCATGATTACCTCAATATCATCATTACAGACATGAAAAAAGCCGGAATCAAGGCAAATTTGACAGTCGCTGATTTTAACGTAATTGTGCAGAAACTGCTTTACACAGGAGAGTGGGACTGTTACCTCGCAAGCTTCAGTTTCCCGACCTTCCCTGAACAGTGGAATAACTTATGGCTTTCAAGCGGTAACCTGCATTACTGGAACCCGTCGCAGGAAACACCCGCCCTTGAATGGGAAAAAAAGATAGACAAACTCTACAACGCGCTGATTTATACATTCAGGGATGATAAAATCAGGGAATACTATGATGATTTCCAGAAAACACTTATAGATGAAATGGTAATAATACCGATATTCCGGAAATACACCTTCAGCGCGTTCAGAAACAAATGGGGCAACATTAACTGGGGCTTCGGATATTCTGCCGGTGACGGGTACAGAAGGATTTATCTCAAGGAAGAAGAATGAAAACAGCATCAAATATTCTAAAGGGTGTCAATGAATCGCTTTTCATGAGAGTGCTTTACAGTTTTTCATCAGGACACCCTCTGCTCTCATTTATTTTGAGGCGGTTTGCCGCTATGATTCCGGTTCTGCTTATAACTGTTTTCTTTTTCTTTTTTTTCATGAGTCTCGCTCCGGGAGATTTTTTTACCGCATATTACCAGAACCCGGAAATAAACCCGGATGTAATAAATTATTACAGGGATGAGTTTGGCCTTGACAAGCCGTTTTTTACCCAGTTTGCCCTCTGGCTCAAGAAAGTCATCTTTGACCATGATCTCGGGATGTCTTTTTCATACAGACAGCCGATACTCGACCTTGTAAACACAAGGATATGGAACACTGTCTTTCTCAATTTTTTCTCCCTTATTTTTTCAATAATCTTCTCATATCCTGTCGCGTTCTATTTCTCCTATAAACCCAACAGGGCGCTTGAGAAGGGGGTCAATTTTGTCACACTGCTTCTCTACTCTGTCCCGGCCTTTTTCCTTGCGCTTTTGGGTCTGATAATAGCAGCCAAAACAGGTCTTTTCCCTATAGGAGGGGCTACAAGCGAAACATACGGGACACTATCCTTAGCGGGCAAGTTCTATGACAGGCTCCACCATATAGCGCTCCCTGTTCTGATCGGGTTTATAGGAGGGATAGCAGGTTCAATCCGGAGCATGAAAGTGCTCTTAAGCGAAGAGTTTAATAAACCCTACATAACTGCGGTGAGGGCAAAGGGAGGGACAAAACCTGTTATTATAAAGCACGCTTTCAGAAACGCCCTTATCCCGTTCATCACAGGAATATCGGGAATGTTTGCGGGGCTGATCGGAGGCTCTCTCTTTGTCGAGATAATTTTTGCCTATCCCGGGATCGGGAGACTCATGTATGATGCCACACTGCGGCAGGATTACTATCTTGTCCTCACAAACATGATATTAAGCGACCTGCTTGTCCTTGCAGGGATTATGATATCGGATATTCTTCTTGCAGCGGCTGACCCAAGGGTGAGGATAAAATGAGGGAAGTCATCAACCGGATCAGACACAGTATTCCGTACCTTAAATTCAAAAAACAGAAATGGGCAGTGTTAAGCCTTTTCATCCTTCTTATCATGTACGCCGCCATTCCTTTTGAGGGCTTTTTTTCTCCCTTCGCCCCCAATACCAAGTTCAAGACAAAATCGTACCATCCGCCCCATGTTATCCATCTTTTCCATGAAAACCGCTTTTTAGGCCCCTTTGTCTATGAGTATGAAATGGTTAATCCATATTTCAAGACTTACCAGACAGACAGGAGCAGGATTCACAGGATAAAACTGTTTGTAAAAGGTGACAGCTATAAACTCTTCTTTTTTATACCGTCTGATATTCACCTTTTCGGGACAGATGACGGCTCACAGTATTTCCCGCTCGGGACAGACCGGCTTGGAAGGGACATGTTTTCAAGGATCATATACGGGGCAAAGGTATCACTCAGCATAGGATTTGTAAGTATCTTCATGGCTCTCTTCGGAGGGATAATTGTCGGCGGAATCTCGGGATACGCTGGCGGATTTGCCGACTGGATAATAATGAGGGTCTGCGAGGTTATTATACTTCTGCCGACCTTCTATTTTTTCCTCTTTCTAAGGTCAGTTCTCCCTTCAGACATATCCCCTGCCCAGAAGTTTTTCTATATAACATTGATTCTTGCTGTCCCGAGCTGGGCAGGCAGTGCCCGGGGGATCAGGAACTGGACACTCTCACTTAAACACGCCGATTACGTGACATCGGCAAGAATCAGCGGAGTAAGCCCGATTATCATAATACTGCGCCACATAATACCCCAGATAAGGAACATCCTTATCCTGAGCATCACATTAAGCATTCCGGGCGTTATTCTCGGAGAGGCGGGCTTGAGCTTTCTTAATCTCGGCATAACAGAGCCCTCTGTCAGCTGGGGAATGCTGATGAGCGCGGCAATGGATATAAACATACTTATTCAGTACCCATGGGTGCTTTATCCCGCTTTTGTCATAATAATAACTGTATTCTGCTTTTTCTCGCTCGGATACAGCCTGAAGAGCGCATTTGACCCGAAAGGAGAGGTTTGATGATGAATGATGAAATTATTCTTGAAGTTAAAAACCTCACCACAAGATTCGATGTGCTTGATAAAACAATTACAGCGGTTGACGGAATCAGCTTTGAGCTTTACAAAAATGAAATCCTCGCGATTGTAGGGGAATCCGGAAGCGGCAAAAGCGTAACCAATTACTCAATAATGAACCTGATCGACCCTCCGGGCATCATTGAAAAGGAATCCGGTATTTTTTACAGAAGAGAGAATCTTCTAAGTTTTGATGAGAAAAAAATGGCGGACATTAGGGGGAACAAGATCGCGATGATTTTCCAGGAGCCCTCATCTTCTTTTAACCCGCTATTCAGGATAGGGCCGCAGATCGGGGAAGGGCTGCGCCTTCACATGAAAAAAACCCGCGAAGAAGCAGTGGACAGGGCAGGAGAACTGCTTGAAAGCGTTCACATTCCGGGCGCAAAAGGGCGGGTTCTTGACTTTCCGTTTCAGATGTCGGGGGGAATGCTGCAGAGGGCAATGGTTGCACAGGCCCTTGCCTGCTCTCCTGATATTCTCCTTGCAGATGAGCCTACAACAGCCCTTGATGTTACAACTCAGGCGCAGATCCTCGCCCTTTTAAAGGAAAAATCAGGGGAAAAAGGGATGTCGATTATATTTGTAACGCACGATCTAGCGCTTGTTGAAAACTTTGCAGACAGGGTAATAATCCTTTATAACGGAAGGATTATGGAAAAAGGTAAAGCATCGGATGTTTTTTCTTCTCCCAAAAACCCCTATACCGAAGATCTTCTTAAAGCTGTACCCAGGATGGGAATATTTAAAGACAGCCATCTCCTTTATACAATCAAGGGAAAAACCCCTGCTCCTGAAGAGATAATCCCCGGATGCAGATACTCTCCAAGATGCGGAAAGTGTTTTGATTTGTGTTTGAAAAAAGAGCCTGAACTGTACAGGTCAGGAAACCAGTATACGAGGTGCCATCTTGCAGTCAAATAAAACCATGCCGGATTCATTACAAAGCAGATACAGAAAAATCCTTTCCGCGCAAAATATTGTAAAGAGGTTCCCGGTTAAGGCCGGAGGATTCTCAAGCTCGGCAATGTATGTTCACGCCCTGAACTCTGTATCGTTTGATATCTACGAAAACAGCACACTCGGCCTTGTAGGTGAGTCGGGAAGCGGTAAAACAACAACTGCAAGAACAATACTCAGGGTGCACGAGCCGGACAGCGGCAGGCTGTTTTTCAATCTACCTGATAAGCTGATGCAGGGAGAACCGGATACAGAGGCTTCTGATGAGCATGATTTTTTCAAATACGACCGGATCAAACTTAAAAAAGAGCGTACCGGGATGCAGTATATCTTTCAGGACCCTTATCTTGCCCTTAATCCCAAGATGGAGATAGGAGATATTATTACAGAACCGGCTTCCTCTGCGAAAAAGATGACCCGGGAAGAGAGGGATAAACTGGCGAAACACCTGCTTGATATAGTGGGGATTACATCTGCATCTTTTTCAAAGTTTCCCCACGAATTTTCAGGAGGCCAAAGACAGAGGATATCGATTGCAAGATCAATATCGGTAAATCCGAAGCTTATAATATGCGATGAGCCTGTCTCGTCGCTTGATGTTTCTATACAGTCCCAGATATTGAATCTTCTGATAGAGCTCCAGAGGGAATCAGGCATATCCTATCTTTTTATAGCCCATAACCTTGCGGTAGTTTTTTACATGAGCGATTTTGTGGCAGTTATGTATGCGGGAAGAATTGTCGAATATTCATCTTCAAGAGAGCTGTACGACAATCCTCTGCATCCCTATACACAGCTTTTAAGAAGCGTAGTCCCCGAAATAGGTAAAGGCAAAAAGATTTATGATAAAAAAGCCCAGGGTGAAGTTCCCTCGCTTGTAAATCTCCCCCCGGGGTGCCCGTTTTACAACAGGTGCATAAAAAGGATTGACGACATCTGCGATAAAGTTCTGCCGCCTCTCGTCAAAGTTTCAGATAACGGCGGTCCTTCGGGGCATCTTTGCGCCTGTCATGCTGTCCGTAGGTGCAGCCATCTGAGTTAAAGGCTGTCCGTAGGTGCAGCCATCTGAGTTAAAGGCTGTCCGTAGGTGCAGCCATCTGAGTTAAAGGCTGTCCGTAGGTGCAGCCATCTGAGCTAAAGGCTGTCCGTAGGATAAGTCTGTAGGACTTATCCTAGCCTGATCGCGCTCTTGTCACAGCATTTATTCACTTCTGCCTGCAATGTGACATGGCTTACTCCGTGATGTTCAACAAGAAAATGTTCTATTTCCTCATAAAGCTTTTCTGCTTCCGAGACTTTCATATCCTCAAGATCGATGTGTGCTTCGAAATAAATTGTCTTTTCATTTCCAAGCCACGAATGAATGTGATGGATATTTTTGACCTTATCGATTTCTTCACTCTGTTTTTTAATTTCATCATAGTCAATATCAGCAGATGCCTGCATCAGGATATTTATTGTTTTTTTAATTACATGCCATGTTTCCCTTAGAATATAAAAAGATATTAATATTGTTATAACCGGATCTATCCATACAACTGACCATATTTTTATTGCAACTCCACCTGCCAAAACACCAATAGAAGATACTGTATCGCTTAAAAGATGAAGATAACTTGATTTTATATTCAGGTTTTCATTTGAATCTTTTTCAAGAAGAAAAACAGAAATAAAATTGGCGGCAAGTCCGATTGAGGCAACTATGATCATAAGTGTTCCGTTAATTGTTTCAGGAAATTTAAATCTTTTAAATGCTTCAACAACAAGCCAGATAGAAATAGAAAACAGGGCTGTAGAGTTTATAAATGCAGAAATAATTTCTGCTCTTTTATAACCATACGTTTTTTTAATATCTTTGGGCTTTTGCGCAATTTTATTGGCAAAATATGATAGGGCAATTGCTACACAATCTCCCATGTTATGAAATGCGTCTGAGAGCAGGGCAAGACTGCCCGAAAGTACTCCTCCGATAATTTCTGTAATGGTTATTAGCGCATTTAAGACAGTAACCCAGAATATTTTTCTGCCGGATAAATTTGAAACATCGTGGACATGCCCGGATTCTGTATGATTGTGATCACTCATTTGGTGTTAACATCCCTGATTAACCACTCCGAGGCTGCCATCTGAAGGGGGTCCCAGGGGCTGCCAAGAGGCGGCGTATAACTTAAATCCATCTGAACAAATTCAGAAACTGTAACTCCTTTATGAATTGCAACAGCAATAATGTCAATTCTCTTTGAAATTTCGGCTTTTATTGAACCTATAATCTGACATCCAAGAATTTTTTTAGTTTTTCTGCAGGCAGTAAATCTTATTCTTGTGCTGTAGGCAGGCTGGTAATAAACCTTGTGATCCCATGTTGTAAAATCTATTGTTAAAGGGCTGTAACCGGCAGCAGAGGCTTCCCTGTAATTAAAACCTGTTCTTGCAATTACTGTATCAAAAAGCTTGATCGACTGAGTCCCGAGTGTACCAGGATATACACTTACATGTCCGCAGATATTCTCACCAATAATCCTTCCCTGTCTATGTGCAGAAGTGCCGAGTGCAATATATACGGGTTTTTTTGTAATTACATGTACAGACTCTGCACAGTCTCCTCCTGCATATATATCCCTGATATTTGTTTCCATTTTTCTGTTTACTTTTATAGCGTCTTTAATACCTGTTTCTATACCTGCAGTTTTGGCAAGTGAGGTTTCAGGAAGCGCCCCGACTGCAACCAGGGCCATATCAGCTGTCAATGCAAGATCAGGTGAAGCAGTTATATGAAGCCTTCCGTCTTTTTTTGTAATTTTCTCTATTTTTCTTCCGGTAAAGATTTGTGCGCCTTTTTTTTCCAGCTCATTTTTAACCAGTTCACTGAACTCTTTATCAACAGTTGTTAAAATCCTGTCAAAGAATTCTACAACTCTTACCTTTATTCCACGACGGAGAAGAGCCTCTGTCATCTCAAGGCCAATATACCCTCCGCCTATTATGACAGCATCTTTAGGTTTCCTTTCTTTTATGAAATTATCTATAGAGAGTGCTTCATCAATCCACCTCAGTACAAACACACCTTCAAGATCCATACCTTCAAAATCAGGCCTGATTGATTTACCGCCGGTCCCAAATACAAGCTTGTCATAAACAAGTATTTCATTTTTACCTTCTGATGCAATATATGAGATCTCTTTTTTTTCAGGATCAATTGATGTTACTTTTGAATCAAGAAAAAGTTTTAATCCTGTTGCCCGGATATCATCAGCAGTTCTGTGAGCCAGATTTTTATAATTATCTATCTCGCCGCCAAGAAAAAAAGGAATACCGCAGATGCTGAAATTAGGAAAGTGATTATTTGAAACAATTGAAACATCTGAATCCCTATCAAGCTCACGGATCCTGAGTCCTGCAATAATTCCGACATCGCTTCCGCCTATAATTACAGTTTTATTCATTATTAATTCCTCAGCACTGTCTTATTTTCAGAAAACAAATATCTTGAACTTCTTTCAAAATTCATTCTGATTACATTCTCAATACATCCAATGAAATCCAGTAGACACTTGCAGCGCAGGGAGTAGTAAACAGTAGTCCCCTTTTTTGTATCATCAATTATTCCTGCGTTTTTAAGAATTGATAGATGCTTTGATGTAGTTGACTGATCAATTCCAATTAGCGCCGCAAGTTCGCAAACGCAGTATGGCTTTTCATTGAGTTTGTCTACAATAAAAATCCTCGAAGGGTGGGCAATTGCTTTAAGTATTATTGCCCTGCTTTCACTTTTAAATTTTTCTTCTTCTGTCATTTTAAATCCTTTAATAATGATACATATAAAAATTACTATTATCAATAAGGTTATTGACATTTTAATGGTTTTATGGCTATTTTACCATATAAGAATGATAAGAAAAGGAGCGATATGACTTTAGCAGCATATATTCTTACAGTATTTCTGTTAATTTTTTCCTTTTTTAAAAACAGGGATAATACAAAAAAAGCAGTAAAAAAGGCATGGAAAGCTTTTGAGAATATTTTACCGCAGTTTCTGGTAGTTATACTGCTGGTTGGAATACTGCTAACCGCTCTGGATGCGGAAACCATATCAAAGCTTATAGGAAATAAATCAGGCTGGTACGGAACAGTGATTGCTTCAATTATCGGCGCAATAACACTTATCCCTGGATTTGTAGCTTTCCCTGCAGCTTCATTGCTGCTTCAGAATGGTGCCGGATATATGCAGACAGGAGCATTTATATCATCACTTATGATGGTGGGTGTTGTTACCATACCAATTGAACGAAAATATTTCGGCTTAAAGATAACGATTTTAAGGAATTTATTTGCGTTTATATTTTCATTTATCGTTGCAGGTGTAATTTATGGAGTATTTTTTGTATGAAATATTTTTTAATTCGCTATAGAGCGTTTATTCTGACCTCTTTTTTAATTGCTGTTATTACTTTAATTAACCGTGAATTCGGAATAAGGGCAGTCAAATTATCTTTTTACAGTACAAAAGAGATGCTTTTAATCATTCCCCCGGTGTTAAGGAAACTATTCTGGCCAATCTGCCGGATTAATAAATATCATATTTATTACAGGAGAATAAAATGAAAATACAGATTTTAGGGACAGGGTGTCCAAAATGCAAAATGCTTGAAGCAAATGCACAGGCAGCTATCGGTGAAATTAATCTTGATGCTGTAATTCTGAAAGTAACAGATATCAATGAAATCATGGATTTCGGTGTAATGATGACACCTGCGCTTGCAATTGACGGTGATGTAAAAAGCGTCGGCAAGGTTTTGTCAAAGAAGCAGATAATCGAAATACTTCAAAAGGAGGATAAATAATATGGCTGAATGCTGCTGCGGAAATAATGGAGTGAAGCTTATTTATTCATGTTCGGGAGCTGCCAATACAGGATATCTGGCTGATCAGACCGCAAGAAAAATGATGAAAAACGGAAAAGGGAAGATGACATGCCTTGCGGCGATTGGAGCTGATCTTTCAGGATTTATTGAATCTGCAAAATGTGCGCAGGAGAACATAGTTATTGACGGTTGTCCTGTGGGATGCGGGGAAAAAATATTTAAAAAGATGGGTCTTAACTATACACATTTTGTTACTACAGATTTTGGTGTTGAAAAGGGTAAAACAGAAATTACTGAAGAGATTGTGGAAAATACTTCTGATAAAATTATTTATTTGGTAAATCAAAGGTAAAAAAATGACTAAAAAAGAAATTTCTCCCAATGTAAATCTTTTAATTCTTTTTTCAGTTTTTATTGCTGCATATTTTATTCCTTTTTCGGATAAAACAGTTCAGGCAGGACTGAGTGAAGCATTTTACATGCTTCAGGAATATGCACAGCAGCATGTGATTTTGTGCCTCATCCCCGCTTTTTTTATCGCAGGGGCGATAATGGTTTTCTTAAACCAGCAGGCAGTAATTAAATACCTGGGACCTAACGCAAAAAAAGTTACAGCATACTCAGTCGCATCTGTATCAGGAGCAATTCTTGCAGTTTGCTCATGCACGGTCCTGCCGCTGTTCAAGGGTATATATAAAAAAGGCGCAGGCATAGGTCCTGCTATTTCTTTTCTTTATTCAGGTCCAGCAATCAATATACTTGCGATAATTCTTACAGCAAAAGTGCTTGGCTGGCAGATCGGACTAGCGCGTGCTGTTGGCGCTATTGCTTTTGCATTTATTATCGGCCTTTTAATGCATCTGATCTTTAAAAAAGAAGATGCAAAAAGACTTGCGGATGAGCGGATGTTCCGGAACATGGATGAGGACAGTACAGGGAGAACACTTTCCATGAACTCTTTATATCTTTTTTCCATGGTGGCAATTCTTGTATTTTTAAACTGGGCTCCTTCCGGCGGAACACTATCTGTATGGGATTTTATATATAAATATAAATTCATGATATCAGGTCTGCTTTTTGCAGCGCTTATTATTATGTTGATAAAATGGTTTACAAAAGAAGAACTTAAAAACTGGACAGTCTCAACAAGGGATTTTGCAATACAGATTTTGCCACTGCTTTTTTCAGGTGTACTTGTTGCAGGATTTCTATTGGGAAGGCCGGGTCACAGGGCGCTCATCCCTACTGAATGGGTTGCGTCTCTTGTCGGCGGAAACTCAATCGCCTCAAATTTAATTGCTTCTGTTTCAGGTGCATTCATGTATTTTGCAACTCTTACTGAAGTTCCGATAATGCAGGGTCTAATAGGCGCAGGAATGGGGAAAGGACCTGCTCTTGCGCTGCTTCTTGCAGGCCCGTCTCTATCCCTGCCTTCAATGCTTGTAATAGGCGGAGAACTGGGTTTCAGGAAAACCTTTGTCTATGTAAGTCTTGTAATAATTATGTCTACCTTTGCAGGAATGGGATTCGGACTTCTGTTCCAGTAAAAAGCTGCATCTTTTTCAGAAGGAGTAATTCCTGTCAAATACAAAGAATAACTGGCCCTTTCAGCAGATGCAGCACTTGATTCGCAGTCATGCATTATGAATAACGTAAAAGCAGGAGCTACAAAGGCAGAAATAATGGAAACAATTGGTGTAGCGAAATTTTCGAAATCCGCTACTGTAATTTCATCTTCTGCTGCAGCATTTGATTGGATTTATTCACAAGTATAATATAATTTTTTTCAGATAAGGGGGAATTCATATGACGATAAAACTGATTCTTGACGGCGGTTTTAAAACTTGCTGCTCTGTAACATCCACAGAAACCATAGGGAGACACTTAAAACCTGGATTCCTGAAAAAGCAGAACTGATTGTTATTGATAAAAAAACAGATAAATGGGAACCTGATGAGGCGGCATTACTTGCTGAAAAATATTTAAAGGATAAGGCTTATCCCCTTCTTTACTTAAACGGGACCCTGGCCATGACCAGCGGACTGCCAAACCGTAAAAACCTTTATGCCATGATTAACGGAGAACAGCAGTACGGAGTCGATGAAAAAGACATTATCGCCGCTGCAAAAATCATGGAAATACAATAGACGCTTTGTGCAGACAAGAAAATAAATTATGCGCAGGAGAAATAATGCAGAAAATAAAATTAAACAGATCGCTTGTTATTAAAATTTCAGTCCCTTTTCTGGTGTTGATTCTTATAGCCGGGGTTTTTTCTCTGAAAAAAATGAAAAACCGAATTCCGGAAAAAACTTTAACCGCTGCGGAATCAGATGAAACAGATACACAGGCAATTGTGCAAGGGAATGTGGAATCCGCCAGTTTACATGTTATATCCCCTATAGATTTTGAGGCAATACGCTCATCCGGGCTTCCTGTCATAGTAGATTTCGGTGCTGATTCCTGTATCCCATGCAGGGAGATGGCTCCGGTCCTTTTAGAACTTAACAAGTCTCTTGAAGGTAAAGCAATTATAAAATTTGTCGATGTGTGGAAATACCGTGATCTTGCAGATGGTATCCCACTACAGGTAATTCCTACCCAGATTTTTTTCGATTCAAGCGGCAGGCCTTTCTCTCCCCCTGAATCACTTGAGATTCCATTTAATCTGTTCAATATAAAAGATACAAACGAACATGTTTTTACAACACATGAAGGGGGGCTTGACAAGGGCCAGATGCTAGCTATTTTGACTGCGATGGGAATGAAGTAATGAATGCATTTATCAATTCATCTCTTCAGAATCTTTCTCTTTTGATTGAAACTAACCTGTGGATGGCTCCCTTATTTGCGCTTTCAGCCGGAATGCTTACAAGTGTCTCACCCTGTTCCCTTTCAAGCATACCTCTGATAATTGCGTATGTAGGCGGAACAGGACGGGCAAATCCGGCTGCAGCTTTCCGTTTTTCACTTGTTTTTGCACTCGGCATGTCAATAACCTTTACAGCGCTCGGCACATTTGCGGCTCTTCTTGGAAGGCTGTTCAATTTCGGCACTTCTTCCTGGTGGTATCTTCTGCTTGGGGCACTCATGATTGCGATGGCGCTGCAGATGTGGGGGATCATCACATTTATTCCAGCAAGCTATGCGCAGAATAAAAACAGCAGACGCGGATATTTTGGCGCTTTCATAACAGGAATACTCGGAGGACTATTCTCTTCTCCCTGCTCTACTCCGGTTTTAATTGCTCTTCTTGCACTGGTTGCACGCGGTGCAAATCCTCTCTGGGGTATTATTCTCCTGCTGTTATATTCGATCGGGCACAGTGTTCTTGTAATTATAACAGGTACATTTATGGGACTGACGGGAAAACTGACAAAAAGTTCCGGTTACGGTTTTTTTGCCAGGATTGTAAATATACTTCTCGGCGGCGGTATTCTACTCGCCGGTTTATACCTTTTTTATCTCGGATTTTAAAATAATTTCTGTCAGAATGATGTAACCTTTTTTTGGGAAACCAGTGAACTGTGCTGTTTGCTATCTTTACCAGTATAAGCATAACAGGAACCTCAACAAGCACCCCGACAATTGTTGCAAGAACAACCGGAGAAGATGCGCAAACAGCGATATTGCCACAGCTACTGCCAATTCAAAAAAATTGGAAGCACCGATCATCCCTGCAGGTGCTGCAATATCGTGGCTCATCCTGCATTTTTTACTTAAAAGATAAGCAATAAAAAATATTAAGAATGTCTGTATCGTCAGCGGAACTGCGATTAAAATAATATGCAGAGGATTATTAATTATTACATCTCCCTGAAATGAGAAGATAATTATCAAAGTCAGCAACAGCCCGACGATTGTAATATCATTGAATTTTGCCAGAAATACTTTATTAAAATATACTTCTCCCTTATTTTTTATAACGCTGATCCGTGTCGGGATTCCTCCGGCAAGAGGAATAACCACAAAAAGGACAACAGAAAGCAGCAATGCTGCCCAGGGGATACTGATTCCGCCGATACCCAGCAAAAATGCAACTATTGGAGTAAAAGCAACTAATATTATCAAATCATTTGTTGCAACCTGCACAACAGTATACGCAGGATTACCTCTTGTAAGAAAACTCCAGACAAATACCATGACAGTACAGGGAACTGCTCCCAGAAGAATTGCACCTGCCAGATAATCTCTTGCAAAATTTTCTGAAATAAATGGGCGGAAAACGATGAAAAAGAAAAAAATAGGCAATTATATACATGGAAAACGGCTTTATCAGTCAGTTGGTTATCCATGTGATATAAAGTCTGCCGGGATTTTTACCGACATTTTTTATGCTTGTAAAATCAACTTTCATATTATTTTAAGGTCATCAATATTTTTTAGATACCTGTATTCCAGGTAGTCCGGCCGCGGAAGACAATATGCCCGCTCTCGGTGTTCTTAAGCTCATGATAAAAGATGCTCTCCTCTGTATCCGGAAGCGGAATAACAGTCGATTCAATATTTGTTTCTGAAGATATCTCTTCTATAAATTCAGCATATATTTCGCTCAACGTATTGTTTTTATAAAAATCATAAGGCATGGTATCAAGCGCCCACCTGATATAGCAGAGATTGTTGACATGGGAATTAATATCAAAATCACTTGCCCTTACACGGAATAAAGTGCTTATTCTTTCCCCGCCTTCATCATCTCCCGGTTTTTCCACCTTGATTTTAAAGTCATCCGCCATGACGGATTTTTCCACTACCGTTATATGGCTGATGGTTTCATCGACTCTGCAAAGCCTTCTGCTTCTGGTGTCTATCAGCATCCAGTTTGTTACAGAGCGGGCAACCTCATTCCCGGCCTCATCTGTTACCAGATAGTCACGGAGTGCGCGGAGCCCGGTCTTGCTGCGCGGCCATGTTTCAACAGTTACAAGGCTTCTCCATGAAGGAAAAGCAGAGAATTTTACATACTGCCTTGCAAGCATCCAGGTAAGGCTGTTCTTCGCGAGATCGTCAATACCGATATTGTTTTCCAGGCAGTAAAGGGAAGCGCATTCCTGCATCATCCCGAAAAGGACGGCAGGGGTAACCTTGTTTTTCCCGTCTACCTGAAATGAGTTAACTGTAAAAGTGTCTTTATGTATCATAGCGCGGTAATAATAAAGCCCAGGGGCAAATCAAGTCAACCTTGGCAGGTCAACTGTAAAATACTTTTTAAACCTCTCAGGCAGAGGATCTGTTTCAATTGTCCCGAGTACGCTGTCCATTTCTTTTTGTCCCGAAAAAAGATTTTTTCTTATTCCGTCTTTAAAGTCCTTTTCTCTTGTCCTCTTTATTTCTTTTTCTATCATCACAAGAACATCAAGATAGTCACATTTAAGTTTTTCAAGCAGTGATATATCAAAACCGGATTCATCATAAAGGTGCATTGCTACAGAGACCGCATGGGAAAGTTTTCTTGATTCATATAAATCGAATTCTTTTTCAAACCTGTCATGAACTTCCTCCCAGGAATTAAGGGATTTGTCATTAACTGATTTTACAATCTCTTTTACAACCTTTTCAGGCAGGAGGTGTCCGCCGACATTTACCCAGTTTTTCTCCCGCTGCGGAGTAAAAACCGCTTTTAAAAGCAAGTCAAGGTTTCCTGACGCGCTTTTTATAAACCGGGAAATTACATAACCGCTGTAGAAAATAAGCATTTCCCTGTATGCCCTTTCCGCTTTATCTACGCGCATAAGCTTTACGCCCCTCCCTGACCCTTCAATTTCATCCGGAGGGAGCTCAAGGTTTATGGATTTGGATTCTGTCTCAATTCCAACAGCCTTTTTTCTCCTTTCTTCAATCAGGGAAACAGCATTTATTACCTCTTCTGCGGTATCAGGGGCCATAAAATCAAGTTCAACCCCTTCCATTTCCTTTATCCCTGCGCTGCGGTCTTTATATTTGAAAAAATTCCTGAAAAGGGCATACATATTATAGAGCCACCAGTAAGCCGGAATTATATCAAGACAGTTTTCCGCAGTGTTGTTGCTTACAAGCGAAAACGGGAATTTTATATCCATTTCATATGGAAAGTCAGATTTAGCCAGCAGACAGAATGAGGCAAATCTTGAATTAAACCTCACAGATGATGAAAGTCCGGGCCAGAAACCCCGGCCCGCCCACATTTCGCAGTCATTCATCCTCCCGTTATGGTTTGACCCAAGTGTCGCCCCTGCCGCGATATTGCTCTGACCCATTACGGCGGATGCAATAAGAAAAGAATTATTATGGTGCTGTTCATGGCATGATAAAATAAAACTGCTCTGCACCTCGCAGCAGGAGATATTTGAGCTGCAGCCGAGATATGAGTGGATAAATCTTGCCCCCAGTTTCAGGGTGCTTCCGCCTGCCATCATAAAGTCCTCTGCAACAGAAGAACTTTCAATCCTGCACCCTTCAGTGAGAATTCCCCTCCTCACAACAGCATTGTCAAGAATAAAAGTCGGATTCAATACAGATGATCCGGCAGTAACATCATCAACGCAGGAAGCCCTCTCTATGGTACATTTCCTGCCTGTCATTGTATTTCTTACAAGAGAAGTTCCCTTGATAATCGTATAGTCGTCGAAAAAACTGTAATAACCGTTACTGCTGTCAAAACTCTTAAGTGTGAAATCCAGCAGTCTTTCAGAAAAGGCACCCTCTCCCCTGTATTTTAACCAGAGCACTATATCAAAAGCAGTAATTCCGCTGAAAAGCGCAACACTTCTTCCTCCCCGTTCGTTAACAAGGTTAACTTTACGCAGAGAAGAAACATTTTCTCCTTCTTTAATTATGCAGTTGCCGAATTTGGCGTTTTCGGTGGTAAATATTTCATTATTGTCTGTAAATACTACAAAATTTCCTGTTATAACCGCGGATATCAGGCTGTTATTGTGTATAGCGCAGTAATCACCTATGTCAGATGAAACTACACGGCAATTTGTAATTCCGCAGGGATAGCTTTGCTCCTTATCTGATAAAAACCCTTTTTCAAGGCATCCTATACGGACTACCCCTTCAAAAACAGTATTTTTTAAAATCCCGGGATCAAACGGGTCTTTTACCTGCAGCAGTTTCCAGTCAGCAGAGCTGCATCCGTTTTTTTCCAGTACTGTAATTTCTGCAGCACTCAGGGACCTGGCATTGTTATATCGTGTTCCTGTTTGTCTCATCCTGATTTCACTCAAGGTGTTCCCTGGGAAAATCCCTGTTTCGCTCTGCTGCACCAGGCCGGCAGGGAAAAAACTCTGTTTGGCTCTTTCTTTCATTCTGATATCCTGTACTACATATTTTAACACAAAATACTTTATATTAAATATTAAATTGACAAAAAAATCTGCCTCACATACAATACAGCTGTTATGCTAATTGTCATCGTGGGCGCAGACAGGGTTGGTTCAAGGCTTGCAAGAAAGCTTATTGAACAGAATTATGATGTAATAATCATCGAAAAAGACATTGAAAAAGCAAATAATGCAGCGAACAGCCTTGACTGTCTTGTCCTCAATGCCGACGGGACAAACCTTGACGACCTTAAAAGGGCAGGAATAAGCAAAGCAGACTATTTTATCAGTGTAACAGGCTCTGACGAGAGAAACATGATTGCCTGCGGACTTGTAAGCAGGGAGTTTAACATCCCATACAAAATTGCCAGGGTCCAGAATATATATTTTTCCAACGCAAACTTTCTGGAAAACGCATTTCTCGGTATTGATTATATTGTTAACCCCTCAATGGAAGCCGCCAAAAATATAATCTCAGGGATTGATCACGGTGCTATCAGCGATATAATGCTGTTTGAAAACACCCATCTTCAGATGAGAAATCTCCCTGTAACCCAGGGTTCTATTTTTGAAAATAAAATGCTTATAGAACTCCATGAAATAGTAAAAGAAAAATTTCTTATTGCTGTAATCATGCGGGGCAATCAGTATATAATTCCCAAAGGCGATACGATGATAAGGGAAATGGATAATCTCTATATTGTCGGATCCCAGGAAGCGCTTGACGAAATATTTTCCAAAATGGGAAAAGTCAGGATTGATTTCAGGAAAATTGTTATTATCGGCGGCAGCGACATAGGCCAGTTTGTAATAGAACACCTGCGGGGAGAGGACAGGACACATGTAAACGAAACACTCCTCGGGAAATTCACTTCCATATTCACAAAAATTAAAACCAAAAATCGCGGGATAACAGTGATAGACCGGGATTATGAGAAATGCAAGCAGCTTTCCGCAAAATTCCCGGGAATAAACGTTATCAATGTCGATATCGCTGATGAAGGGCTTTTTGAGGAAGAGGGGCTTATCGACAGCGATCTGATAATTACATGCACCTATAACCAGGAGCTTAACATAGTTACAGCTGTTTATGGAAAAGCGCTCGGGATAAAACGTTCCATAGCGCTTGTAGGTAAAACAAGCTATCTTGGTGTTGCGCTTAACCTTGGCATCGATGTTCCCATAAGCCTTAACAACAGCATGATTCAGGGAATACTGCGTTTTATCAAGAAAGACAAGATACAGTCATTTCACAGTATTTCAAGCAGCAATATAGAGGTAATTCAGCTCAAAGTAACATCATCAAGCAGACTGCTCGGCAAAAGAATAAAAGAAATCAAATTTCCGCTTCACTCTCTCATAATATCAGTTAAAAACGGAGAAAACGACATCCTGCCTGACGGAGAATATATGATACAGGGAAATGACAATGTAATAATGATTGTGAGAAAAGAGTCGCTTGAAAAAATTGAAAATATGTTTACAAGCTGATGGCCATAAATGAACACTAAACTTGTCATCAAGGTAATATCAATACTGCTGCTTATAATAGCCGGGTTTATGATTTTTCCTGTTTTTTTTGCCCTTTATTACGGTGAATTTAATATGATCAGGTTTTTCCTGATTCCGATAACGGCCTCGCTTCTCTTTTACATCATTATCAGGGTATTCATAAGCGACCGTCAGCGTAAAAATTTATCAACAAAAGACGGGTTTCTTCTTGTCTCTTCAAGCTGGATAAGCGCCTCGTTTCTCGGCTGTCTGCCGTTTTTTCTGTCAGGTGCAGTGCCTTCCCTTACCGATGCCTTTTTTGAGACAATGTCCGGCTTTACGACTACCGGGGCCTCAATTCTCACAGAAATTGAATCACTTCCGAAATCTCTTTTATTCTGGAGATCGCTTACCCACTGGCTCGGCGGCATGGGTATAGTAGTCCTTACTGTCGCCATCTTTCCCCTGCTCGGGATAGGAGGGCTTCAGCTCATAAAGGCAGAAGCGCCGGGGCCGACAGTTGACAAAATAACACCAAAAATAACAGAGACTGCCAAAATTCTCTGGATGATTTATATAACTCTCACAATTATCGAAACCGGGCTGCTGATGGCAGGAGGGCTTAACCTGTTCGATTCACTTACTCACACATTCGGGACACTTGCTACAGGCGGTTTCTCCCCCAAAAACACCTCGGTCGGATTTTACAATTCTCCTTTTGTCGACTGGGTAATTACTATATTCATGCTGATGGCAGGTATCAACTTTATCCTCTATTTCAAGCTGGTAACAGGACAGCTGAAAAGTATAATGCGGAACAGCGAATTCAAGGCATATCTCGGAATATTCGCGGTTGCCACGCTGATTGTTACACTTAACCTGCACGGAAAAACCTACGCGACGTTTGCGGACAGCCTGCGGTATGCGGGTTTCCAGGTTTCATCAATCCTTACAACTACAGGATTTGCGACAGCCGATTATGAGAAATGGCCCATGCTCTCTCAGATAATCCTGTTTGTAGTCATGTTCATCGGTGGCTGCTCAGGCTCAACCGGAGGCGGCATCAAGGTAATAAGGATAATAACCCTCTTCAAGCAGGGAATAAACGAAATGAAACTTCTTATCAGGCCCAGGGGAATATTCAGCATAAGAATTGACGGAAAGGTTGTAAGGAAACAGCTTGTCTATGCCGTATCCGGCTTTGTTCTTCTCTATATCTTCCTGCTGCTGCTTACAACTACAGTTGTCGCATCAGGTGAATACGATATTGTAACATCTCTTTCCACCGCACTTGTAACACTCGGGAATATCGGCCCGGGCTTCGGTCTTATCGGCCCGACTGAGAACTACAGCTTCTATCAGGACTACATAAAGTGGTTTTTAAGCTTCGCGATGATGGCAGGGAGACTTGAAATTTATACAGTCCTTGTAATGCTGCTGCCGGCGTTCTGGAGAAAATGACTAATATCTGCAGCCGGCTTTCCGTCAAATATAACATTATAGTCACTGTTGTTGTTTTTGATTACACCTAAAATGCACTTCAGGTAATCCGGGTAAACCGCGCAGGAAAAAAGCCGATAATCTAATCAAATACTTATTTTTCACAGGAAGTTTAAATGTCTGCAAAAAAAAGGAAACAGGAAAGCATAAAAAACAGGATTGCCGTAGGTTCGGGCAAAGGGGGCGTCGGTAAGTCGACAACTTCTGTAAACCTCGCAGTCTATTACGCCAAAAAAGGGAAAAAAACATTGCTGGCGGACCTTGATCCACTCTCAGACATCAAAACAATTATAGACAGGGAAGATTTAAAAGAGGGGGGAAAAGAGCCGGTACAGATTTTTGAAAACCTCTATCTTCTCACTCCCTTTCAGAATGCCGGAAAGGTTTCACCTGTAAAAGTTCATGAGAATCTGGCATCTGACAGTTATAAGATTACAAAAAATCAATTTGACATAATAATATTCGATCTTCCCGCAGGCTCTGATGAGACCGAGAATCTGGCGTTTCTTGATTTTGCAGATATTCTCCTCGTTGTGACAAACCCTGAGCCTGCATCCCATGTCGCATCCGGAGGTTATATAAAAAAGACCGCAGATAAAAGGCCTGATCTTCCTGTTTTTATCTGGCATAACAGGTATGAAAAAAACCTTGAATCGGATTTCAATCCGGATGATGTCGCTGGCAACTACAACAGAAATGTTCCTGATGATGAAAAACTTAAACCCTCCATGGCAGGAAGATTTTTAAATGTCGCCAAGATCCCGCGGGACAGTTCGCTTGATCTTTTAGGCACCGATACAACTTTCGGCGCGGTAGCGCTCAGAAATATCGTAATACTGCTTGAGCTGCTTTACAGCGAACTGACGATGCCTATAGTAAACAAGGCAGCTCCCGGCGGCAGAATCGGAGGTCTTATAAACAGCTATCTTGGCTCCAGCAAAAAGATTGATGATCCGGATGAGGTTATAGAGGACCTTTTCAGATACATAGGCGCATTTATTTCAAGACTCGGAAGGACTACCGATACAAAAATAAATCTATCAATGCTTTTGTCTGATGAGGAAAGAGCTCGCATAACTGAATGCCTTGATACTGTAAGAAAGGATAAAAAACTTATAGACCTCCGGAAAGCTATAACAGTAACAAAAGACGCACTTCAGTCGCTTGAAAATTCATCCCGGCAGTTTTATGCCGACCTTGTCCCTGATAAATACAACACGGTAGCAAGGGAAATTTCAGCTGTTATAAAAGATGCTGAAGAGGGTAACCCGGAAGGGGACGCAATTAACATAGCGGGAACAGTCCTTTTTTACCTTGCCGTATTTAATCTTGTCAAAAAAGAAGAGTATCATAACGCGATGATTGATTTCCTCCCCGTAAAAGCAAAAACAGGCGGAAAAAAAGAAAGGGACAGAAACACACAGATAAAACAGCTTGTTGAAAAAAACATGGAATACCAGAAGAAATATGTCAATCTTGTGAAATACCTTCAACTTCCACTTATCGGCGAAATTGAAAAGGTCTCATCTGATTTGAAGCTTAAAAAAATATTATTCATGGAAAATAAAAACGGAAAAACAAAGATAAATACCGCCATCTATGCAAAGCTTCTTGGAAACTACCTCCATGATTCACTTAACAGCGGTTTAAGTATTATAATAGGGTTTCCGTACAGGACAGCTTCAATGAGTTTTCAGAAATCAGCCGCTCTTGTTCTGGGGCTCCTGAATGATTAGACTTCTTTTTCTCAAGGGGGGCATCCTGATGTATCCCCTGCTTCTTTTTTCACTGGTCTCAGCTGCAGTTATTCTCGAAAAAACAGCAGACCTTTGCCGGGTTATGATAAAAGGCACTGTTTTCAAAACAATTACGGAAATGGGTGAGAAAAATGATTTAAAAGGGATCATTGCCTATATTGAGAAATTAAAAACCGACAGAAGGAGATACGGAAAGGGAAATGCTTCCCTTGAGCTTATAAATAAAACCGCTGCCGGTAATTTCAGAACTGAAAAGGATTACAGCTCGGCAATTTCCGCCTTGTCACTTCAAAGCTCTGAAAAAATCCATCTGCTTGATCTTGTGGGAAAAATATCTCCCATGACAGGCCTTACAGGAACAGTTATAGGGCTTGCCAGGGCTTTTCAAAGCGTCTCGGAATCAGGAAAAACAGGAGACGCTGCCCTGCTTGCCGGAGGGATATGGGAAGCCATGATAACAACAATCGCAGGACTTCTTATAGCAATCCCCGCGATAATCGCGGCGCACATCCTTAGAAACAGCTTCAGGAAGCATATTGAAAGGCTTAAAATCTGCTGTGATGAAGTCTTTACAGATACGGGAAATAAAAACCTGTGAACAACTATTTTGACGAAGGGACAGATTATCATCTCCCTGATCTCACGCCTCTCATCGATGTAATCTTTATTTTAATAGTATTTTTTCTCCTTACCCCCTCAATGAGGGAGAGATCAATTGATGTTACACTTCCCTCCTCTGAATCAGGTAATGTGCAGAATATGGAAAGTCTTGTTATTGAAATTGACAGCAGCAATATGATTTATTTCAATGAAGAGAAAACAGATTTCACGGGGATAAGGAAAATTCTTGAAAATGAGCTTACAGCTGCCGGCATGAAAGACGTTCTTGTCAGAAGCGACAGGGAAAGCAGCTTCGGGACAATTGTCCGTCTTATGGATATAATAAACAGCGCGGGCTATGATTCAGTCTCTTTTTCTGTTTTAAACGGCGGAGGAGATGGTTCACCCGGCAACGGGGAAACAGACAATCCCCCTTATCGACCGTAAATCCGCAGCATCATACCGGGAACAAAGGAAGAGATGCTAACGGTAATCCTTTAAATTAAAATTGACAGCAATCCTCAGCCTGTC